>OZ254078.1:0-3863460 GCA_965267495.1 uncultured Pseudohongiella sp.
CGGTTCCTTGTCTTCCTGATTATCCTTGTTGTAGGCCAATGGCTGTGACTTCATCAAGGTCAGCAATGAAGTCAGATGTCCGAACACCCGCCCACTTTTGCCTCGCACCAGCTCCGGTACATCAGGATTCTTTTTCTGTGGCATGATGGAAGAGCCGGTGCAGAATCGGTCTGGCAGGTCGATGAAGTCAAACTGCACCGAAGACCACAACACCAATTCTTCAGAGAAGCGGGACAGGTGCGTCATAATCAGACTGGCAGCTGCCGCCAGTTCAATAGCGAAATCCCGGTCGCTGACGGAATCAAGAGAGTTTGTTGTTGGCGCATCGAATCCAAGCAATGCTGCAGTATAGGCTCTGTCAATTGGGAAAGTTGTTCCAGCTAGAGCTGCTGCACCCAAAGGTGACAGGTTTACTCTTTTGCGACAATCCTGAAGACGATCATAATCTCTATCAAGCATAGCCGACCAGGCCATCATGTGATGACCAAAGCTGACCGGTTGTGCTGTTTGCAGGTGAGTGAATCCTGGCATGATTGTCTGCGCTTCCTGCTCTGCCAGTTCACACAAAGCCAATTGCAATTGGGTAGTCAGATCGCACACCGCATCTATCTCGGCTCGCACATACAGTCGGATATCAGTTGCAACCTGATCATTGCGTGACCGGCCAGTGTGTAGTTTCTTGCCTACATCACCAATCCTCTGAGTGAGCGCTGCCTCCACATTCATGTGTACATCTTCCAGTGCAACAGACCAGTCGAACTTGCCCGCTTCTATGTCCGAGCGAATGCTTTCCAGTCCGGACACAATCTTGTCGACTTCGTCGTCAGTGAGCACACCCACCTTGTTTAACATCTGGGCATGGGCAATCGATCCATCAATATCGTATTGATAGAGCCGCTGATCGAAATCAACAGAGGCGGTGAAGCGTTCCACGAAAGCGTCAGTTGCTTCGCTGAATCTGCCACCCCAGAGTTTTTCGGGCTTATTGGTCTTGCTCATCGGATTTCACGTGACCTGAAGGTCGATGGCGCAGCGGGCACGCTGCAACAGGGGCGCGATTATAGCAGGAAGCTGCAGGCTTCATAAGCGGGATGCCACCATCAGACAAAGCTCGCTGATTCCCGTAAAATGGGGCGATCTGACGCCAGGCCGGAGACTAGCCACCAATGAGCAGGACCCTTCGTATTGCGACTCGCAAGAGCCCTCTGGCCTTGTGGCAGGCCAACTATGTCAGAGACGCCCTGTTGCAAAATCATACTGACCTCGAGGTGGAACTGGTGGCGATGACTACCAGGGGCGACCAGATTCTTGACAGCCCACTAGCCAAGGTGGGAGGGAAGGGCTTATTCGTTAAAGAGTTAGAACGCGCCATGTTGAATGATGAGGCAGACATTGCAGTCCATTCAATGAAAGACGTCCCCATGGAATTTCCCGATGGCCTGGGCCTCGCTGTGATATGCGAGCGAGAAGATCCTGCTGATGCCCTGGTCTCAAACAATTATGAAAGTCTCGATAAATTACCTGCCGGAGCCCGGATTGGTACATCCAGTTTTCGGCGTCAGTGTCAGTTAAAACACCTGCGTCCCGATCTGGAGATTGTTGACCTGCGAGGCAATGTAGGCACGCGTCTGGCTAAGCTGGATGCCGGGGAGTACGATGCAATCGTCCTGGCTGCAGCGGGCCTTATTCGTTTGCAGTTGGAGGATCGAATCCAGGAGCGCCTGGACAAGGACCTTTGTTTACCCGCTGGTGGTCAGGGTGCAGTTGGCATTGAATGCAGAACTCAGGATCTGGAAACCCTGCAGCTCATAGACTGTCTTCATCACACTCAAACAGCAGCACGGGTCACAGCGGAGCGCGCAGTAGTTGCAAGCTTACAGGGTGGTTGTCAGGTACCGATTGCCAGCTATGCCGAGTTGCAGGAAGACACACTGATGTTGAGTGCATTGGTGGGCGCGCTGGATGGTCAATGTATCTATCGTAGCGAGCGTAACGGCAGTATTCACGAAGCCGAACAAATCGGTGTAGCTGCAGCGGAAGACCTACTGGCTCAGGGCGCCCGGGAAATCCTTGATGCCCTGCAGATAGATGCAGATGACAGCAAGTAATCCTGAACGCTCCCTTGTTAATCGGCGCATACTGATCACGCGTCCGGTGCAACAGCAACAAAGCCTGCAAAACGCGATACAACAATGTGGCGGTTCGGTTGCCAGTTTGCCACTGCTGACTATCGAAGGAATTGTTGATTCGGAAGTATTGCAACGCGCCAGGACACTGGTTCAGGATCTCGACCAATTCCACATCGTGATTTTCATCAGTAGCAATGCGGTCAGTTTTGGTGGCGATCTCATCGATGATTTCTGGCCTCAGTTTCCCGTGGGCATCTCTGTGATTGCGATTGGTGAATCAACTGCGCAGGCTGCATCGACCCGGTTTGCCTGTGACGTGATTCGCCCGACTCAGGGCAGTGACAGCGAAGCAGTATTGGCCTTGCCGGCACTGCAGGGAGTAAGGGACAAACGAATCGCGATTGTTCGTGGTCGCGGCGGCAGGGAATTACTTGCCAGTTCCCTGCGGGAACGCGGCGCCAGGGTCGACTACATTGAGGTCTACGAGCGCAATGCCAGCAATGTGGATCCCGCAGCGCTCAGCGTTCTGGTAGAAGAGCAAGGCATCGATGCCATCACTGTACACAGCGGTGAGTCCCTGAATCGGCTCATTGCTGTCAGCGCCGATAACATAGACAAAGTCACTCTGATACCATTGATTGTGCCCTCACTGCGAATTGCGGACCAGGCAAGAGAAGCTGGCTTTCAACAAGTCATCAATGCAGTGGGCGCAGATGATGGCGCCATGATTAAGGCCCTGAGCGAGTTGTTTGAGGGAACAGCGAGTTAAACGAGAGAGAAACCGGAACCTTAAGTGTCAGAAAACACCGAAACACCCAAGATACTGGATCAAATAGCCAAGGGTACCGGCAGCCGCAGTACCCGCAGCCAACAGAATGCCCGTCGCAGGTTCTTCATTGTGATGCTGCTGTTTATTCCGGTGCTCGCCGGTCTCGCCTATGTGTCCTACTTTCAGCTCAACATTCAGCAACGACTGAGTGAACTTGAAAACCAGAATATCGGCCTGTCCAGCAGACTGGCCGGCTTTGAAGAACAACTTGCCACACTCACAGCAGAGATTGCTGCATTGCCTGAACAAGTGCAGATTGACGAGACTGCAACCGTCGAGCTCGGCAATAGACTGGACACAGAGCTCGACGCAGTGCGCAGCGCTTTGCGATCCCTTAGTGCCGCGCAACAACAAGATAATGAACCGCAAACTGCTCAGTGGAAAATACTCGAGGCAGAATATCTGCTGCAACTCGCGACTCGGAAGCTGCAATTCGAGTCGGACATCAACACTGCGATCCTGCTTTTGGAACAGGCGGACAAGGCCTTGCTGGAGTCTGACAATAGTGATGTCTTCGGCGCGCGCCAGGCGGTGAGTGCGGATCTGTCGACCCTTCGGGCTCTTGAGCCTGTTGATCGCGAAGGGCTGTACATCCGACTGCAGAGTCTGATCACTCAGGTAAGTGATCTACCGCTGCGCGGCTCCATGCAGGAAGAGTTTCAAAACCGTGGAAGCGAGCAAGCCAATGCTGTACAGCCCACCCCGGATGGAGAAACAGGCGTGCTTGATCGCACCTTTGCATTTCTGGGTTCAGTATTTGTTTGGCGGGAGTGGGAAGAAATGCCAGAAGCGATGCTGGCTCCTGGACAGGACTTGTTAATCAAGCAGCGACTGCGCCTTTCCCTTGAACAGCTGCAACTTGCGCTTACCGGAGGAGATGGAGCACTTTTTGCCAGTGGTGTCAGCGAGTCGCTGCGATTGTTCGAGAGCTACATCGTGGTCGACAATCCTGCCAGCCAATCCCTTTTATCTGACCTTCGTGCCTTGCAGGAAATTGATATCAGCCCCGTTTTGCCGTCCCTCGCCGCGAGTTTGGAACGTGTAGCACAACTTGCCGCGGGGCTGCGCTGACTCGCTCATGATTAGACTCTTCATCTTCAGTCTGCTGGCGATAGTTCTCGCACTCTGGGTGACGCTTTATCTGGGTTTCCCTTCCGATCCTGGTTACCTGTTGATTGCCTTCGGTAACTACACATTTGAAACCAGCCTGTTCGCCTTGCTGATTGCAGCCGTCGTAATCTACGGTTTGCTGCGAGTACTCTTGTTGGTATTTGGCTGGGCCAATCCCCTGCGTTGGCTCGCGGCCGGAAAAGAGCTGAGTTCTCAGCGGCGTGCCAGGTCTCGAAGCAATACGGTGGAAGGGCTACTCTATTTTGCCAGAGGCAACTGGTCATCCAGTCTCAGCCTGTTGCAGAAGGGTATGAACGACAAAGACGCCACAGTGATCAGTTATCTGGCGGCGGCCTATGCTGCTTACCAATTGCAGGACAAGGAGACATGGGTGCAACTGCTGGAAACTGCCGAGCAGAAATACCCCACCGCCCACTCAACGATTAATTATCTGAAAGCGAGACTGCACTTTCATGCCGGCCAGCTGGAGCAAAGTCTGGCGGTGCTGGAAGAATTGAAGCGTCATGCACTCAATGACCGCGCATTGCTCGGCCTGCTCAAGGAAGTGTATGTGGAGCTCAACGACTGGGAACACCTGGAAGAGCTGTTACCCGTGCTGGAGAAGAACAAGCTTCTTGATACTGAAGATCTTGAGCTGGTCAAGAAACGCATTTTCATGGAACAGGTCTACAAGCTATTCGATGCTGCCAAAGACTCACCGGAACAGGCCATTGATGCGCTGAACAAGAAGTGGAAGAAGGCACCCGCACATTATCTCGAAGATGAAAAAATAGTTAGCCATTATTCCGGCTTGCTCCTGCAATTGGAGAAAGGGCAGGAAGCAACTGCAGTAATCGAATCCTCTCTTGGAAAACAATGGAACAGCAAGCTGATCAGACTCTATGGAGAGAAGGATTATCAAAACAGCGACAAGCAACTGCTGGTCGCGGAGAACTGGTTAAAGTCCAGGCCAGCGGATGCTGAGTTATTGCTTGCTCTGGCTCGTCTCTCAATGCGCAATCAACTCTGGGGAAAGGCCAGGGAATACTATGAGACAAGTATCAAGATTGCGCCATCGGCAGAAGCCTATGGCGAACTGGGCCGTCTGTTAAAACATCTCGGGGAGGTGGCAGCAGGTGAGAGCTGTTTGCAAAACTACAGCGATCTTTCCGGCAGCAGTTTGCCCGAGTTACCTATGCCGGTACCAGAACAGATTACTCACTAGCGAGTTTAATCCAGACCCAGCTCTTGCCAGAGCTCATCGACGCGCTTCTTCACTTCATCACTCATTGTGATCGTCGAGCCCCATTCACGCTGTGTCTCTTCGGGCCATTTGTTGGTCGCGTCGAGTCCCATTTTTGATCCCAGGCCCGCAACCGGAGAGGCAAAATCAAGATAGTCGATGGGCGTATTGTCGATCAGCACGGTATCTCTTATCGGGTCCATGCGCGTGGTGATTGCCCAGATGACATCTTCCCACTGCCGAATGTTCACATCGTCATCAACGACAACAACAAACTTGGTATACATGAACTGTCGCAGGAACGACCAGACACCCATCATTACTCGTTTCGCATGACCGGCATACTGTTTCTTCATGCTGACAATCGCCAGGCGGTACGAACATCCTTCAGGAGGCAAATAGAAATCAGTAATTTCGGGGAACTGTTTTTGCAACAAAGGTACGAACACTTCATTCAATGCCACACCCAACATGGCCGGTTCATCCGGTGGACGGCCCGTATAAGTGCTGTGATATATGGGATCGCGACGGTGCGTAATACGAGTAACTGTAAAGACTGGAAACTTCTCGACTTCGTTGTAATAACCAGTGTGATCACCGTAGGGGCCTTCCTCGGCCAGCTCGCCTGGATTGATAAGGCCTTCGAGTACTATCTCCGCACTGGCAGGCACCTGTAGCTCGTTGCCCAGTGACTTCACCACTTCAGTTTTGCCATTGCGCAGCAAACCCGCGAAGGCATACTCCGAAAGTGTGTCGGGCACGGGTGTCACCGTGGCAAGAATCGTTGCCGGATCTGCGCCGATGGCAATGGAAACAGGAAACGGTTCGCCAGGAAACTCTTGTTGCCACTCGCGGAAATCCAGTGCCCCGCCTCGATGGGACAGCCAGCGCATGATCAGCTTGTTCTTGCCGATGAGCTGCATGCGATAGATGCCGAGGTTCTGTCTCTCTTTGTGCGGTCCTTTGGTGATAACCAGTGGCCAGGTAACCAGCGGCGCTGCATCTCCAGGCCAACAAGTCTGAATGGGAAACATGGTCAGATCGACATCTGCTTCCTCGATGACCACTTCCTGACAGGCTGCCTTCTTCTTGACTGTGGGAGAGATGTTGAGGACGTTTTTGTAACTGGGCAAGGACTGCCAGAGTTCTTTCCAGCCATTGGGCGGAGAAGGTTCCTTCAGAAATGCCAGCAACTTACCTACGTCACGAAGCCCTTCCAGGTCTTCCTGGCCCATAGCCAGGGCGATGCGACGCGTATTGCCGAACAGATTAGCCAGCAGGGGTATGGAAGAGCCTTTCGGGTTTTCAAACAACAGAGCCGGACCGTTGGCGCGCAGCGTCCGATCAGATATCTCAGTTACTTCCAGGTAGGGATCGACTTCAGTCGGTATTCTTTTAAGTTCGCCTTCCTGTTCCAGAAGATCTATGAAGTCGCGTAGGTCTTTGAATGACATGGAAGGCCGATCGGGTCGTCAGGAATGAATTGCTTACTTGCGTTTCATGGCATTAAAGAATTCATCGTTGGTTTTGGTGTCTTTCAGCTTGTCGAGGATAAACTCGGTTGCCTGCACATCTTCCATGGAGCTGAGCAATTTGCGCAGAATCCACATGCGCTGCAATTCTTCTTCGGTAGTTAACAGGTCTTCGCGGCGGGTACCGGACCGACGCACATTGATTGCCGGGTAGACGCGTTTCTCTGCGATCTTGCGATCCAGGTGCAGTTCCATGTTACCGGTGCCTTTGAATTCCTCGTAGATCACCTCGTCCATCTTTGAGCCGGTTTCAATCAGCGCCGTTGCGATGATGGTCAGACTGCCACCTTCTTCCAGGTTTCTTGCTGCACCGAAGAAGCGCTTGGGTCGTTCCAGTGCGTGTGCGTCAACACCACCGGTCAGTACCTTGCCTGAAGAGGGAACGATAGTGTTATAGGCCCGGGCAAGACGAGTGATTGAGTCGAGCAGAATAACAACGTCTTCCTTGTGTTCAACCAGGCGCTTGGCTTTTTCAATCACCATCTCGGCAACCTGCACGTGCCGAGAGGGTGGTTCGTCGAAAGTACTGGCTACTACTTCGCCGCGCACAGAGCGCTGCATTTCAGTTACTTCTTCTGGCCGCTCATCGATGAGTAACACGATGAGCCGACACTCGGGATTGTTTCGGGTAATCGATTGCGCGATGTTCTGTAGAATAAGTGTTTTACCCGCTTTCGGGGGCGACACGATCAAGCCTCTTTGACCTTTTCCAATCGGTGCAGTGAGATCGATAACTCTGGCACTGAGATCTTCGGTGCTGCCATTACCAACCTGGAGTTCTAGTCTGTCTTGAGGAAAAAGAGGAGTGAGGTTTTCGAAAAGGATTTTGTTCTTGGAGTTTTCTGGTTTGCTGAAGTTGATCTCGCTGATCTTCAACAGGGCAAAATAACGTTCGCCATCTTTGGGAGGTCTTATCTTGCCAGCCACCGTATCGCCGGTGCGTAAGTTAAAACGTCTTATCTGGCTGGGAGAGACATAGATATCGTCGGGTCCTGCCAGGTAAGAAGAATCTGCTGAGCGTAGGAACCCAAATCCATCCTGCAGTATTTCCAGCACCCCATCGCCATAGATGTCTTCACCATTCTTGGCATGTTTCTTCAGTATTACGAAGATGATGTCTTGTTTGCGGGTTCTGGAAACATTGTCCAGTCCCATCTCGTGTGCCGTTTCAATGAGTTCGGCGATTGGCTTTTGCTTGAGTTCGGTGAGGTTCATAGTTGGAAAACTTTAGAATTTATAAAATTGGCTTGTGGATGATTCACAATCACGTAGCACGGACGAGTCCGCATGGCGAAGATAAATATCCTGTAGGTATTGAGAAAGTGTCTGTGCTTAAGAAGTTAAAAAAGGAGTTTAAAAAACTGCCAGGTAATGCAGAGAAGTGAAGCTTGAATTTTTTAGTGACTATCGGAATCCGATGTCCAGTGCTTTAGTATTTTTTAATTTTCGCTTTTTATTTTTTGGCGCATTTCAAATGGAATGCTACCTACACTGTTTCAATGATGTTTCACTCCTCAATCAAAAATCAATATTGTTTCAATCTCTAATGTCTTTTTCCGAGCCACGCCGACTACAAATTATGAGGTATCGGCCTGGGCGCCAGGGCTAAAATTGGCAATTCGGATTCAGGTGGAAGAATGTAGGAAATACTATAAATTTCAAGGATTTCCGCTTCCATTCGGTGCCTCGCAGGTAACGAGACACCGCAATTAAACGCAATTTATAAGGAGCTGTCAATAAATGCAGTGGCCTCTGTTTTGGCTCTACTGCAAGGTTTCCGCGGACTTTCGCGACTTATGATCCGCTTGATGCCGTATCAAGTGGGAGCACACTGTCAATAAATGCCGAGAGCTGGGATTTGGACAGGGCACCTACTTTTTCCCCGACTTTTTCGCCGTTGTTGAACACGATCAGGGTCGGGATACCGCGGATGCCAAATTTTGGTGCAGTATCGGTATTTGCGTCTACATCCATCTTGCAGACCTTTAGCCGACCGTCGTACTCATCCGCAATCTCCTCCAATACTGGCGCGATCATTTTGCAGGGGCCGCACCATTCGGCCCAGAAATCAACAATTACGGGGCCTTCTGCCTGGAGTACGTCTTGCTCGAAACTACTGTCTGAGATGTGAACGATGTTGTCGCTCATACGAATTTTCCTTCTGTTAAAGTCAGGGATTAAAGAGAAACGGTGGCGTATTTGTCAGAGCTGTCTGAGTCGCCTGAGCGACTGACTACCGTGTCATGGGGCTAATAATAAGGCCAAAACCGCAGGTTTCAAGACTCCATGCTTGCACCGATTAAGTGCTCCATTAGACCCGTCCAATTAAGGATTTCTTGCTCGCTCGTTCTACATTGCCACTAACTGAATACAGCAAAGCACACGGGCCTTATAGCAGGCCGGCGACCTTTTTGGCGAAATAGGTGAGGATGCCATCGGCACCTGCGCGCTTAATGGACAGCAGGGACTCCAGTGCTATCGCGTCTTCTTCCAGCCAGCCGTTCTGGGCCGCAGCCATGTGCATCGCGTATTCACCACTCACCTGATAAACAAAGGTCGGAACACCGAATTCGTCCTTAACGCGCCTGACGATATCGAGATAGGGCATGCCTGGCTTCACCATGACCATGTCTGCACCTTCGGCAAGATCCAGGGCAACTTCCTGCAGTGCTTCGTCGCTATTGGCGACGTCCATCTGGTAGTTGTACTTGTTTCCGCTGCCGAGATTTCCGCTTGATCCCACCGCATCGCGAAATGGTCCGTAGTAGCTGGAAGCATATTTGGCAGAGTAGGCGAGTATGCGGGTATGGATATGTCCGTGCTGTTCCAGGGCCTGGCGGATGGCAGCAACGCGTCCGTCCATCATGTCGGAAGGGGCGACTATATCAACACCGGCATCGGCGTGTGACACGGCCTGCTTAACCAACACTTCCACGGTCTCTTCATTCAGCACATACCCTGAATCGTCAATGAGTCCGTCCTGTCCGTGGCTGGTATAGGGATCGAGAGCAACATCTGTTATAACACCTAATTCGGGGTGTGCTTCTTTAAGTGCGCGTACCGCGTTTTGAACAAGCCCGTCTGAATTGAAAGCTTCCTGCCCATTATCGGTCTTTACATTGGCATCGGGTGAAGGGAACAAGGCTATTGCGGGAATACCGAGGTCGACTAACTCAGCGGCTTCTTCCAGCAGACTGTCGATGCTCAATCTGGACATACCAGGCATGGAGGCGATGGGCTGTCTCTGTTTCGAGCTTTCGACAATGAACACAGGAAAGATGAGATCATCGGTCGACAGCTTTGTTTCCCGCATCAGACGGCGGCTGAAATCATCGCGGCGCATTCTGCGCATGCGGCTGTCTGGGAATTTGCGGCTAAAATCGAAGTTGGGCACCGTGACGCTCTCGCTCTGTTTGTTGCCGGGCAGAGGATTATAGTTGATGGACCCGGCGCTGGCGAATTGCCCGCATAATTGCGGAGAAGGCGGACACTGAATTGAACAAGCTCAAGACTTTCATAGTACTACTGATTCTGGCCGCGATTGCCAGTTACTTCATTTTCGATCTCGGCCGTTTTCTGACTCTCGAATACGCGCAATCCCAGATCGGCTCCCTGCAGGCGTTCCGGGATGAGAACTTCTCTCTCACTGTCGTTGTTTATTTCCTCTTCTATGTATTGATTGCTGCACTATCTATCCCAGGCGCGGTAATTATCACCTTATTGGGTGGTGCGATCTTTGGTGTGTTGTGGGGAACACTTATCGTCTCCTTCGCCAGTTCAATTGGTGCAACTCTGGCTTTTCTGGTTTCGCGCACCTTATTGCGGGATTGGGTCCAGTCAAGGTTTGGAGACTACCTGGCGCCAATCAACAGAGGCATAGAAAAAGACGGCAACTTCTATCTGTTCAGCATTCGCATGGTGCCTTTGTTTCCGTTTTTTATGGTCAACCTGTTGATGGGCTTAACAACTATAGGAGTCGTACCATTCTATTTCGTCAGCCAGGCGGGCATGTTGTTGATCACAGCAGTCTATGTGAATGCAGGTTCCGAGCTGGCGCAAATTACTTCTCTGTCAGGACTGGTGAGCGGTTCTGTCATCTTCTCAGTGGTGCTGGTAGGAATCTTTCCACTGATCGGGCGATTGATCATCAACACATTGCAGAAAAACAAGATCATGAAGGCGTATAGCAAACCGAAACTGTTCGACGCCAATGTGGTCGTAATAGGCGGAGGTTCTGCTGGCCTGGTGTCTGCCATCATTGCTGTAGGCGCGAAGGCAAAAACCATTCTTATCGAAAAGCACAAGATGGGTGGCGATTGTCTCAATACTGGTTGCGTGCCAAGCAAGTCCATCATCCGTAGTGGACGCATCATGTCCTATATACGTCGGGCGCGAGAATTTGGCATCGAAGGCGGTGCGGGCCAGGTCAACTTCCCTGCGGTAATGGAACGTGTGCAAGGTATTATCAAAACGATTGAGCCCCATGATTCCATCGAACGATTCACGTCTCTGGGTGTGGAGTGCATTACCGGTGATGCAAGGATCACATCCCCCTATAGCGTCGAAGTCAATGGTCGGGAGATCACTACCCGTTCAATCATCGTTGCCTCGGGTGCTCGTCCCCTGGTGCCACCGATTGACGGTCTCGATGAGATTGAGTATCTCACCTCGGATACGGTTTGGGATTTGCGGGAGTTGCCAGAAAGCTTGTTGGTAGTTGGTGGCGGACCCATCGGTTGTGAGCTGGCACAGGCTTTCAGTAATCTTGGCGCCAGGGTGACGCAGGTGGATATGGCACCACGCATCATGCCCAGGGAAGATCCCGAAGTTTCAGCCGCTGTTGCTGAACGATTCGCCAACGATGGCATCACGGTACTCACTAATCATCGCCTGCAACGATTCGGCAAGAGTGACACGGGCAGTTTCATGGAAGCAGAACATCAGGGTGAAACGGTTCGTGTTGAATTCGATCAGGTGATTCTGGCCATTGGTCGCAAGGCAAATGTGGAAGGCTTCGGGCTGGAAGCGCTGAATATGCCACTCACTCCCCAGGGCACAATCGAGATTGATAAAGCAATGCGTACCGCCTATCCGAACATCTACGCCTGTGGAGATGTTGCCGGGCCCTACCAGTTTACGCACATGGCCTCATTCCAGGCATTCTTCGCCAGCATCAATTCATTGCTCGGTGGTTGGTGGAGTCTGCGAGCGAAATATAATGTGGTTCCCTGGGCTACTTTTACTGATCCGGAAGTGGCTCGCGTTGGGCTCTCGGAGTCAGAAGCGAAAGAGCAGGGCATTGCCTATGAAGTCACGCGCTATGACCTTGATCATCTGGATCGCGCCCTCGCCGATGGCGAAGCACACGGCTTTATCAAGGTGCTCACGGTGCCAGGAAAAGACAAGATGTTGGGTGTTACGATTGTGGGATACCACGCCGGCGAGCTGATCGGAGAATTTGTATTCGCCATGACCCATGGTATGGGACTGAAAAGTATCGCCGCGGTGACCCATATTTATCCGACTCTGCTGGAAGCAAACAAGTTTTCGGCCAACGCATGGCGCAATGCCAGACTGCCTGAGAAGTACTTCCCACTTATGGAAAGGTTCTTTCGCTGGCGTAGAGGTGCTTGAGTTTTAGAATTGGTTCCACTCGCGCAGGTAGTCGTCGAAACTCTGGGTGTCAGCCTGTTCGATTTCCGCTTGTCGCCTTAGAGACTGTTCACTGGCTGCAGTAAATTCAGCAAGCGTGTTCGCGTCGAGAGCGCTGTTTTGTAAATAGTCTCTGGTCTCCTTCGATCTTTCCATGGCGAATTCAAAGAATGACAGCTGACCCTCCTGCATTTCATTCAGCATGCGGCCGGATGGTGTGAGTTTGTCGTTCTGTACTTTGTCCTTCTGCTTCTGCAAGGCATCTGCGTGACCATCATCCCCATGCACCTTGTCCAACAGCTTGGCACTGTGTTCCATATCAGCCAATAAATCACTGGCCCAGCTTCGCAAGCCTTTCGGGTTGCTCTCCAGTTTCAGCTCCAGCTCGGGATCCCTCCCTCGTTCGACAACGGCAGCCAGATTTGCCGCTACTTCAAAGAACTCTCGCTGGTCGCAGCGTGGCGATTCCGCCAACAGGCAATGCAGGAGAAAGCTGTCCATGAAGCGAATCTGTTCTGCATCAATACCAAGCGGCAGGTAGGGATTGAGATCCAGTGCTCTCACTTCCACATATTCAATGCCACCTTCGGTGAGTGCATCGAGGGGTCGTTGACCACTGCTCACATTGCGCTTGGGTCGAATGGTTGAGTAGAACTCATTTTCCAGTTGCAAAAGATTGGCATTGATCTGCAAGTATTCTCCGTCTTTTTGCAAGCCAATCTTTTCGTACTCTGCATAAGGCTCATGCATGGCCGTGTAGAGACAGTCCGCATAAATATCCAGTTGGTTGTAGCAAACAAAAAGAGACTTTTGCGCTTCGCTCTTGTAGCCGAGATTACCCATGCGCAGGCAGGTGGCTTCCGGGAGGTACAGGCTCTTGTCATCAAAGTCCTGCAGGCCATGATCGCGTCCCTGCACAAAACATCTGCAGGCAGCCGGCGAGGCGCCAAACAAATAGATCAGCAGCCAGGAGTAACGATGGAAGTTACGAATCAGGTGTAAGTACTTGTCGGTGCGAAAATCCTGCAGAGAGCGGTCGTCCCCACATATTTTTTGATAGGGCTGCCAGAATGACTCAGGCATGGAAAAGTTGTAATGCAATCCGGCGATCACCTGCATCAGGCTACCGTAGCGATTGTGTAAACCACGCCGGTACAAATTTTTCATGCGTCCGATGTTGGAACTGCCATATTCGGCAATACGGATATTGGCATCAGAGGACAGTGGGCAGGGCATACTGGCCACCCACAACATTTCCTCATCTTCCAGATTTTGCAAAGAGAAGCGGTGGATGTTCTCCAGCATGCCCAGGCATTCGTCCAGGTCCGTGTAAGCAGGTGTGATGAATTCCAACAGGGCTTCGGCGAAGTCTGTGGTGATGTAGGGATTGGTGAGCGCGGAACCCAGTGCTGCGGGGTGGCCAAGTTCGGAAATCGCGCCCTGAGGTGAAACGCGCAGGCTTTCCTTTTCTATACCGCGGTGAATCCGCCCCCAGTCCGCATCAAAAGACGGTAATCCGTATCGCTGCAGGCTCTCGTTGAATTGCTTGGTCAACGTCACTCCTTGTTGCGAGACCCGGTGCAATCTGTTGCTGAGTCACGTCGTGGCTGGCAAAGCCCGGGCATTATGTCAGATAAGCCTCAGCGGTGCTAACCGCCTGTCGCTTCAGGAATTCTCACCCTCAGAGCCGTAGCCTTTCTTGAACTGGGTGATCAGCCGGCGTTGCTTCTTGTTAGGTCTGCCTGGCGATGGCCAGTGACTGGGTTGAGATTTCCGTTGCAGTGCTTTCTCTTCCCGCAAGCTGATGCTCTGTTCAGTTTCCTCATAGAGTTGTTGGGCTTCCGACGCCCCGCGTCTTTGATCGCTAATGGCTTTGACCACCACCGTCTTGTCATCGAATCCCTGGCGCAATGATATGACCGTGCCGATTTCGATTTCCTTACTGGGTTTGCTGCGTCCCCCCTCGCAGTGGACCTTGCCACCTTCGATGGCTTGCTTGGCAATAGCGCGAGTCTTGAAAAAGCGTGCTGCCCAGAGCCACTTGTCCAGCCGCACCCTGGTGTTTGAACCACTGTGTTCTTTGCTCATTTGATGTTAATAGACTGAGGTTCGGGGATGATGTGATCGAAATCTTCCACTTGTGGAAACTCTGCTGCCTCGACTGCAGGTTGCTGACTGTCTGGTTGCTTGATCGCCCAAAGGTGTGCAATACCTTCCCGCTGCGCCTGGCGCAGGACATTGAGATTGTCGTCAAACAACACGGTGCGCTCCGGTTCATAGGGTGCCATGGCCTGCAGGTTTTCCCAGAAGCCGTGGTTCTCTTTAGCGAGCTGCAAACTGTGTGAGCTGATAAGCTGATGGAAGTATTCACCGATACCCGTATGCTGCATTTTCAGATCCAGGCTGATCGGATGCGCATTGGTAATTAACAGCACATGCTTGTCCAGCGCATGGAGTGCTTCCAGAAAGCGCTCAACATTGGGGCGCACTGCAATCTTGTGCGTGATGCTGTGTTTCATCTGTGGAATGTCGAGTTTCAGTTCATCCACCCAGTAGTCGATGCAATACCAGTCCAGGGTACCGTGCACTTCAGAGTACTTGAGACGCACATGCTGACGCGCTTCTTCTACAGACACGTCATGGCGGCGGCTGTAATGCTCCGGCACCAGCTGCAACCAGAAGTAGTTGTCGAAATGCAGGTCCAGCACCGTGCCGTCCATATCGAACATCACAGTGTCTATGTTTGCCCAGGGAAGCATGGTAGTGTCGCAAGTTCCTTGTGTTTGCAGCGCGTCGGTCAAATCCTGCGGTGCATGAGAATCTGCCAATAATAACAAGCAGTGACAATCGATCTCGACACCATTAAGCAAATAGCTGAAACCGCGGGCCAGGAAATCCTCTCGGTCTACCATGATAGTCGGCCTGTGGATGTGACAATCAAGGACGACAGTTCACCGTTAACACTCGCTGATCGGCGAGCCAATGCGGTCATCGTCGAGGGTCTGGCTTCACTGGATAGCAGTATTCCAGTTCTCAG
This sequence comes from uncultured Pseudohongiella sp., assembly GCA_965267495.1. Lineage (GTDB taxonomy): Bacteria > Pseudomonadota > Gammaproteobacteria > Pseudomonadales > Pseudohongiellaceae > UBA9145. Next base: position 15,533 of record OZ254078.1, read on the forward strand.
TGAAGAGTCTGAGCAGCCTGGCTGGGCGGAACGCCAGCACTGGAGACGCTACTGGCTGGTTGACCCCCTGGATGGCACCAAAGAGTTCATCAATCGAAATGGTGAGTTCACAGTAAATATCGCCCTCATAGAAGATGGAGAGCCAGTACTTGGCGTCGTACATGTGCCAGTTTCTGGTATTACTTACTATGGTGGTATGCAGGTGGGCGCTGCCTGGAAATCCGAGGCAGCCCCAACTCCGCAAATCCTGCAATCTGCCAGCGTCAGCAAGGACACTGCCTGTCTTCGCATTGTTGCCAGCCGTAGCCACCGGGATCAGCAGATCGATGCAATCATCAGTCGTGCGGAGGGGCTGTTCTCCACAGTAGAAGTGGTGAGCATGGGAAGCTCGCTCAAGCTCTGCCTGGTAGCCGAAGGCAAGGCCGACCTCTATCCCCGTCTGGCACCCACCAGTGAATGGGACACGGCTGCGGCCCATGCTGTGGTTCTGGCTGCGGGCGGGGAAGTAGTGACCACCGGCCTGCAGCCGCTGCGTTACAACCAGAAAGAGAGTCTGCTAAACCCATACTTTCTGGTGCTTGGAGACTCAGGTTTTGATTGGCGAAATATTGTGAGTCAGTAGTTGGTCTGAAATAGAAAACTATGGATTACCGCACAGCCCACAGCGTTGAAAAACTGCTAAGCTGGCTGGCGTCTAATAAAGAAACGACATATCTTTGAGCAGGAAAATGTTGAGAGGCAATCATCATGTCCAAGATTAGAACGCTGGCTGCAGCCATGCTGCTACTTGTGCTTACGCAGTTTGACACGACCAGTGAAGCAATCGAGCCAGTGTACAAGGGTGAATTCAAGACAGACTATGTGCTCCCTTTTCTCGGCATAGGGACAACTTTTGGCAGGTGGAGAGACGGCGTCGTGCCAATTGCCTACAACCACAACGATGCACCCGACGACCTGTCAGAAGAGCTCATGGAGCAGCGCATCCTCCAGGCATTTCGAATTCTTGAAGGCGTCGCCGGAGTCACTTTCGACTATCGCGGCGTCATGGATCTGCAGCTTGAGGATGATGACGATGAGATCGCGGTAATCGGCTGGGCTAGGTTGACGTCCGGAGGCCTGGGCGGTCCCAGATGGGGCGAACAAATTGCAAGTGAAAGACTGCAACTGGGATTTCTTCCATATAAGGATGGCAATGTCTGGCTGAATAATCATGGAGATGGCATTAAAGGTTCCCTGAGTACGATAATTCATGAGCTCATGCACGTGCTGGGTTTGGGTCATAGTGAGAACCCCCAGACAATTATGAACTACACCGTCACCAACTATGAGCTTCCTGCCGAAGATGACATCAATGCCCTGCAAGCATTGTATGGACCGCCGGACGTTTTCGTGCCCCCAGTAGTTTCAATGAACATGGTGTTTTCCAATTCAAGTTTTCCTGCCGTTCTGAACACAACAGAAAGTGGTGTGCTTTATTTACCCGAAGGCGCTGAGAATGAATTCGGGAATCTGATAGCAACTGACCGAATCGATGACAGCGTTGGTGATGAGGCTGTTGTCTGGTACCTGATGCGCATTTCCAATGCTGTTGTAGGCGATGTTATTTCTTCTTATGTCACAGACCCTGCAGGTAATGTTGCCTATGTTGAAGAAGATGAAGTGGAATCATCATCTGATTGGATATGGGTGTATCTCGGTAGAGCAGAAAATCTGTCAGTCGGGTCAGGAACCTGGAGTATAACGGCAGGTTATGAAGGCGCTTTGTTCAGCACTGCGACTTTCGAGGTGGATCGAGAGGCGCCTGATTACAACAAAACACCCGTAGTAGATCTTTCTGTTGACAATCTTGGAGGTGGCGAGTTTGAACTTCAGCTTGCAGCAACGGATGAGGAAGACGATCCCTTTACGCTGAACTGGTTTGTGCCTGGTGACTACGAGATTGAAGATGGTCCGGATTCACTCACTGTCAATTTCTCTGCTGTTGGGCTTTACCAGGTTTTTGTTGAGCTGACAGACCAGGTCAGCAGAGATATCGCGGGCGGAGCAGGTGATGGTTTCGCGAATCTCGCCAACGCCTATCTTGCAGTTTCACCAGAGCCTGATGTGCCAACTTTCTTCGCGGAAGATCAAATACTGCATGTGCCTGCCATGGAAATCGATGGCGTCTTTTACACGCAAAAGTACAAGCTAACTCCCTTGAGCGGCATCACCATAAAACTCATCGAGTCCCGGGAAATTCCAGCGCAGAGTAACCCGGCCGCTACTTTCAACTCCTCCACTGCAGTCATGAGTATTTCGCGGCTGATCGTGGTCGAAAATGGGGTGAGTACACAAGAGTTTAGCAATGTCTCTTTCGGCATGGACCTGACGTCTGTACCTACTCGATTCAGCGTACAGTGATAGCCTGAATCGACAAATATTGATACAACACCCATTTCCAGTAACAGATATTAGGAAGTTATTCCTGTGAGAACCCTATTTGCTGCGTGTCTCCTGTTTTTACTTGGCTGTAGTCAGGAGAGCACAACTCCCCCTGTCGCGGCTACCGAAGCGCCGGCGCCCGAAGTCCTTAGCGAAACCGAGCGGCTCAATGTCTGGCTGGACGAACAATATGAGGAGCAGCTGGACTTCAGTCCCCAGACTCGCACCATACTCGGTCAACGAACCGGCTATGACCAGCTCAACAGCTCCACACTGGAATCTGCAGAAGAAGTCCTGCAGTGGCGTCGACAGAGCGTTGCCACCATGCAGGCAGATTTTAACTACGAGGCCTTAACAGAAGACGGCAAGGTGTCCTGGGATATGTGGGAGTATGCGCTGGAGCAGGCAGAGCGCGCCTGGCCCTATCGCAACTATGGCTACATCTTTGGCAGAGGCGGGCCACATGCCAGCTTGCCCAGCTTCATGATCAGCTTTCACCGGGTTGAGAACGAAGAAGACCTGCAGGCCTACATCTCCCGCTTGCGGGAAATGGACCGGGTCTTTGGTGAATTGCTGGACCGTAGTCGCATGCAGGTTGAGCAGGGTATTCGTCAGCCACTCTTCAACTACGAGTTTGCGCTGACTGAGATAGATCGTGTTACCGCGGGTGTCCCTTTTAACACCAGCGATGATTCACCCAATTCTCCCATCTGGGTTGATCTGCAGACCAAGACTTCTTCTCTGGTAGAGAACGACGTCATCGATGATGAGGCGGCACAGCAATACCTGGCAGAAGCACGGGAAGTGCTATCCGGCGAAGTCATGGCTGCCTACGCGGAGATTCGCGCCTGGCTCGAACAGGACATGGTGAATGCGTCGCCAGATTCGATGGGTGTGTGGGCACTGCCTGATGGTGAGAACTACTACAACCAGCGCCTGGCTCAAATGACTACCTTACCGCTCACTGCAGACGAGATACACAATATTGGTCTTGCGGAAGTAGAGCGTCTCCTGGGCGAGATGGAAGCGGTGAAAGAGCAAACCGATTTCGAAGGCAGTCTGCAGGAATTCTTTGTCTTCGTACGCGAAGATCCCCAGTTCTACTACGCCAATACTGAAGAAGAGCGGCAGGAATACCTGGATGTGAATACCGAGTACCTGGATGCGATCGGTGAAAAGCTACCGGATTTCTTCGGACGACTGCCAAGGGCACCGTTGGTGGTGCGTCGGGTAGAAGCATTTCGGGAACAGGATGGGGCCGCCCAGCATTATCGACAGGGTGCACCAGACGGGTCGCGACCGGGCGTGTTCTATTCTCATATGTCTGATATGTCGACCCTGGCGAAGTGGCAGATCGAGGATATCGCCTACCATGAAGGCAATCCCGGTCACCATATGCAGATCTCAATTCAGCAGGAACTAACCGAGGTTCCGCGATTCCGCACCCAGTATCGCACCACTGCCTACACCGAAGGCTGGGGCCTGTATGCGGAATGGCTGGCGAAAGAAATGGGCGGCTATCAGGATCCTTATTCAGAGTTCGGGCGACTGGCTGGAGAAATCTGGCGCGCCATTCGTCTCGTAGTAGATACAGGTATCCATTCGAAACGCTGGACGGAAGAGCAGGCGGTGCAGTTCTTTCTGGACAACTCACCGATTCCCGAAGGTGCGGTGCGCTCGGAAGTGAAACGCTATTTTGCAGGTCCTGGACAGGCAACAGCGTACAAGATTGGCATGCTAAATTTTCAGCAGGCTCGTGCCGATGCGGAAGCAGCCCTTGGCGATGACTTCGACATCAGGGAATTTCACGATGTGGTTCTCGGTGCCGGAGCCGTACCCATGCCCATGATGCATGCGAGGGTGGAGCGCTGGGTTAATGACAAACTCTCTCAACGGTAATTGATGGTAATTGATAATGCCTAGACTTAGATTTGAATTCCTTGCAGTACCTCTGTTCGTGTTGAGCAATACGGTTTTTGCGCAATCCCTGTCTATGGGCTCTCCCGAGAGTGTTGGCATGTCGGCAGAGGGTCTGGCGAAAGTCACTGCACGTCTGCAACAGCATGTGGACGATGGAGATATCGCCGGAGTCGTCGCAGCTGTGGCCAGAGACGGCAAGATCGTCTATTTCGAATCACTGGGCATGATGGATATCGAACAAGCAAAGCCCATGCGGGACGATGCCCTGTTTCGCATTTATTCCATGACTCGCGAGATCACCAGCTTTGCTGTACTGCAGTTACATGAGCAGGGCCTGTTCCAACTGGATGATCCCATCAAGCTGTACCTGCCTGAGTTCGAAGATCAACAGGTGCTACTCGATCCCGAATCTACCGACATCACACAAGTGCGACCCCGTGATGGTGATATCACCGTCGCACATCTGCTGACTCATACTTCCGGCCTGGGTAGCCGCAGTTCTCGTCTCTATCGCGAACAGAGAGTGCGGGACAAGAACATACCCCTGGAGCAGATGGTAGAAAACGCAGCACGTGTCCCTCTTTATCATGATCCCGGTACTGCATTTCGCTACGGCATTCATGCAACCATTCTGGGCAAGCTGGTCGAAGTCTGGTCGGGTATGCCTCTGGAAGAATATCTGCAGGAGCATGTCTTCACACCTCTCGACATGCACAGCACCATGTTCTGGGCCGAGGGCGATGATGTGGCGCGGCTGGCTGAACTGTACCGTCCCACCAATGGTCAGTTACTCCCCTATCAAATCGAAGCAGTACCCTGGACTGCGCGACCACGTCTGATTGAAGGAGGTGTTGGCCTGCTGTCCTCAACCATGGATTTCATGAACTTCTCCCAGATGGTGCTGGACCGCGGCCGCTTTAACGGCAATCAGATCATCAGCGAAGAAACTGCAAGCCTGCTGTATCAAAACGCCGTAACAGACCAGGCCATGCCAATCGGCACCGGCGGTTACTGGCTGGGCTCGGGCTGGACCCTGGGCGGCTTCAATGTGGTGATGGATCCACAAGCTTATAGCTGGCCCGTTTCAGAAGGCACGATCTGGTGGGATGGATCTGCTGGAACCCGCTATTTCATTGACCCTCAGCAGGATATGATTATGGTCATCATGGGCCAGGTCTCTCCTTCCCGGGGCGGTGGTTTCCGGGAGAGTTTCACCGAACTGGTGGATGCGGCGATCGTCGAGCGGCGATAGCTGGGTCAATTGAAAAGAGAAAGCCGGTACCTTACGGATGTAGCCTCTCTTATTGCTCCCAACAGATCCGGGAGTTTTTCCGACTCCAGATCGTTTCTGTCCTACTTATTCGCTGTGCTGGATTGAAACAGTCCGCTGTTTCAATCTAGCACGATACACACGAATACCATCTTCCCGGTGGACTTAACTTCCTGATTTCCTGAGAATTATCAACTGGCACAACAGTTGCTGTTAAACCTGCAGGGAATCGTTTTCTCTACATGCCAGTATGCCAGTTTCGTGTCAGCGAAAAAGCGCGAACAGGTAACTGTTTTTGATGTGACAATCCGTGCAGATCGTAAGGAGCGGTCCATGCTTTTATATTTCTTCCGCATGGCGTTGAAAACATACTTGCGCTTCAAGTTTCACTCATTGGTGAACCTGGTTAGCCTTGTTTTCGGTTTTCTTTGTTTTATATCAGCGATATTGCTCTATGAGTACACGCAAAGTTTTGAACAGCAGTTTCCAAACTCACATAACACCTATAATGTGGTTCAAGAGCTTACGGGAGCAAGCACGCCGATTTCAACAGCGTATGTGGGTCGCCCTTTAGCTCGCTATCTACGAGCCGCTTTTCCAGAAGTTCCCTATATTGTTCGCGCCACAGGGTCACAGGCAACCGACGTCACCTTCGACGGAATGACCCAATCTCTTGGTATTCGTTACGTCGAGGAAGGCTTCTTTAATATATTTCCCGTTCCCCTGCTAAGCGGTGCGTTGGAAGGGGACAACCTGGCACCCAATACAGCCTTGATTACAGAAGGCGCTGCGCTGCGTTTTTTTGGTACCACTGATGTTGTTGGTAGACGCCTCGTTATTGACAATCAGGTGGATGTCGCAATCGCTGGCGTCATGGCCAAGTTTGATCAGCCGTCCCACATCGACTCAGCAATCTCAGTTTTCTCCACTGACCTAATCGTGCCCATAGAAGTTTATGATCGTATTTATGAGATTCGCGCTACAGCCATTTACGCGGACCTGACCGCTGATCGCTGGGGTCATCAGGGGTTTTACGCCTATTTGCAATTTGCACCTGATACTGTCGTAGACGAATCAGCCTTTAATGCGCGCCTGGCCAGCTTTGCACAGGAGACCATTCCACCGCGATACAGGGACAATGTTGCCTTCGTCCTACAACCCGTTAATGAATTGGTTACCGGTCAACTGGCCGGCATAACCGCTGGATTCAGCATAGTCTCCATACTCATCATGGCGGGAAGTCTGGTGCTGTTGATTGGTTGTTTGAACTACACGAATCTCACGATTGCCCAGCTGTCATTGCGCACACAGGAAATAGGAATACAGAAAATTTTTGGTGCCGGGAGGATTCTGCTGATCCTCCAGTACTGTTTCGAGAGTCTTCTGTTTGTGAGTTTCGCCTTGATGACCACGCTTTATATCGCCTGGCAAATTCTGAGTGAGTTGCAACAGACAGGCATGGTTGGAGTTGGGCCAGCGATGTTGTTGAATTCATCTCTATGGCTGGTGCTGACTGGCGCTGTAATCATGGTTGTTGCTATCTCTGGTGGTTATCCGGCTATTCGTACGGCAACAATCAATCTGGTCTCATTGATGCGCCCCAAAGGTTCCAGCGGCTATTCGGGTAAACTCCGTGCCTTGATGGTAGGAGCACAGTTCGTTATCTCTGTTACCTTGATGATTATTGCCATTGTGATATTCAGCCAAAACCTGATCATGACGCGACAGCTTGATGGCGAAGTCACTGATCCCAAGATTGTTATTACTGTGCCTCTAAATACGCTGGATGTGGATCCTGAGCTCCTGGCGACGGAACTGCGTCAACACCCAGCAGTTTTGTCGACTACTCAGATTGATGCCATACCCTGGGACCTTACTGTTCTCAACACCGTGCGCCTTTCCCGGTCACCAGATCTCAATGCCACTTCGTCGCAAGCTCAGAACTACAATGTCAGCTTCGACTTTACGGAGACACTCGACATTCCACTTCTGGCTGGCCGAGAGTTTGCACGTGACAGGGTTAATGATGTCTTTCCCCAGCTCTCCGCCTTATCCCAATCCAGCGGTGGTCCTTATGGCTTGATAATCGATGATATCGCAGCGCGAAGTCTTGGTTGGGAGAATGCAGAGGCCGCAGTGGGACAAACCGTGTACCGGCACTACCGGCCGCCACAGGTTCTGGATGCTATGGCCGTAGAGCAGCAGATCGTTGGTGTTGTAGGTAAGCAGAAATTCAAGTTCATTGACTATTCTTCGTTTGGCTTCGGAGGCAGTGTGTATTCACTAAGGCCCGACAATGCTAACCACCTGAATATTCGAATCTCAAAGGACAATATCGAGGGAGCCATCGCTCACATCGATGAGACCTGGAACCGTCTGTTGCCAGACGTGCCAATACAGCGGCAGTTCGCCGATGATCTGTTCTATAGTACCTATCAGCTGTTTCTCTCTATAGGAGCGGCAATTGGAGCGCTCTCTGTTGCAGGGTTTCTGGTTGCCAGCATCGGATTGATCGGAAACGCGACATTCATCACCAATATCCGGCGGCGAGAGGTTGGTATTCGAAAAGTGTTGGGTGCAACCAGTGGCAGACTGTTGCTTATGCTGTTATTCGATTTTGCTAAACCAGTATTATTTGCCAATGCTATTGGCTGGCCACTGGGTTATCTGGTATCCAACGTCTATATAAGTCTGTTTTCCACGCAGACTTCGATAAATGCCGTCCCGTTCCTGATAAGCCTATTGTTGTCGGTAGCGATAGCCACGATAGCCGTAGCATCCCAGTCTCTCAAAAGTGCAATGAGAAATCCCGTTGCTGCTTTGCGGTATGAGTAACTAGAGTAGATTCTCATGAACTACATGCCTGGAATTTTCCTCATCACTTTTCGGCGGCTGGCCAGAGAAAAGTTTTACGCCCTGATTTGCGTGTTGAGTCTCGCCATTGGTGTTGCGGGATCAATGATCATCGGACTCTATCTTTTTCACGAACTCACTTTTGACCGCTATCACAAGAACTATGAACAGATCTATCGGGTCGAAACACACATCGGTTCCTTGATTGCAGCGCCTCTCACGGGTTATCAGATTACCGACCTGCTTGTCCGCAACTATCCCCAGTTTATTGATCATGTGCGCTTTAAGCAGGCGGACGAAAGACAATTCAGGGCTGGTGAAAATGAGCAAATTTGGCAAGACACTTATCTGGCTGATGCATCAGCATTCAAGCATTTCACTTTCGATGTTAAATATGGCGACATCAACACGGCATTCGATGATCAGTATTCAATCGCGATCAGCGACTCCTTTGCGCAGTTTTACTTTGGAGACAATAACCCCATAGGAGAAGTCGTTAGCACAGAACAGCACGAGTTTCGTGTGACACTCGTTTTTGAGGACCTGCCCAATAACACCACGTTTAAGTACGACGCCCTGATTCCGATGGCGATGCTTGAAGTCTACCGGACCAATTTCGCCAATGATTTTGCAGAAAACTTTATTGCCATGACAGGCGCGTCTTATCTCATTGCGGCGAACGACTTTGATCCAGCTACAATGGACGCGATCTCGCAGGACACTTTCGATACTTACCTTGCAGAAGGTTTTTCAAGAGCCATGGGCGGCATCGACGTCGGCACTTATCGATTGGCCATACAAAATTTGACCGAAATTCACTTCGGTCCAAATTTCAGTATTGATGGAACCGGAGGGTTTGGCGAAGGAGGGGGTAGCATCGTCAATGTCTATCTGTTCTCTGCCGTCGCTATTACGCTTCTGACCATAGGTGCTATCAACTATATCAATCTGGCAACAGCACGGGCCTCGGTCAGGAGCAGAGAAGTTGCGATGAGGAAAGTGCTTGGGGCGCAACGCGACACCTTGATCAAGCAGTTTCTATTGGAGTCCTTTGTCTTTGTGATTCTGGCCGTGGCTCTGGGTTTATTTCTGTGCTCGCTGGCATTGGAAATTGCCTATATAGCTTCTTTTGTGGGCAACACCAGTTTTAGCACGCTTTTTGCCTCACCCTGGAGTGTGGCCGTATTTCTGCTTGCCGTTTTTACGCTGGCGCTGGTCGCGGGTTTGTACCCCGCATTCTATCTGACCAGGCAGTCAACACTGTCTAACCTGCGATCAAAACCGCAACAGCAAAGAAGAGGACTCCCAATCCGCCAGCTATTGGTGCTGATGCAAATCACTGTATCTCTGATTATCGTGGCATGCGTGCTCTCTATGTTGAGACAGTCAGAATTTCTTCAATCTTCATCCATGGGTTTCAAGAAATCCGATCAGGTCGTAGTTCAGCTTGTTGGGGCCGATGCGATTACCGCGCGCGAGGCATTGATTAACGAATTGACACAACATCCGAATATTCTGGGAGCAACGGAGATCAGTAGCGTTTTTGGTCGCGGCATCAGTAGTCTGTCCGTTGTGCCCGTGGACACCAACAATGGAGAGAGGCGAAATCAGCGAATGTATGGCTTCAATGTGGGTGACCAGTTCCTGAATGTGATGGATATTCAGTTGGTTGATGGCGTCATGTTTCGTCGCGAACAGCTCCTCAATGGTGAAAATCCTGTGGTCGTCAATGAGACTTTCGTAGATGAAATGGAATGGGATCAGCCGCTTGGAAAGCTGATTGGAAGATCGCAAGTCGTTGGCGTTATCAAAGATTTCCATTTCAAGCCCTTGCATGAATCTATCGAACCTCTTTTCCTTGCACCCTACAATGATCAACGCTTCAGCAGCATGTCAGAAAGAGGGCGAGCCCGACAGCGAGTCGATCTTGTTGTAAGCACAAATGGCATCGATCCACTGGAAACCCGTTCCTATATAGAAGAAACAACACGTCGCTTTACCAACCAGTTCATTATTGAGATAGATTCGCTCGAAGCTATGTGGAACAGGCTCTATGCTCGCGATACCAGTGCAATAAATCTGGTTGGATTTTTCAGTCTCTTGAGTATTGCTATCTCACTCCTCGGTCTTGCCGGTCTCGCTGCGTATGGAACACAACAGCGCCAAAAGGAGATTGCTATTCGCAAGGTACTTGGCGCCTCAGTGAATAATCTTCTGGCGCTTCTGTCCATCGATATAAGCAAGGTCCTGGCCATAGCGATACTCCCAGGGGTGCTGGGTGCGTATTATATTTTCTCTCTATGGCTGGAGCGATTTGCATACCGTGTCGAGTTCAGTTTCGCCCCCTACATTATTGCTGTATTGCTCATCGGCGCATTCAGTATTTTTGTCTCTATAGCACAGACTTATCGCAGCGCTCATGCCAGTCCTGCGGTCAAGCTTAAATATGAATAGCGGAAGGGGAAGTTGTGCTTCTACACTATCTCAAGTTAGCCATTAGAAATCTCAGAGAACTTCGCAGTTACACCTTTGTAAACATCGTCGGTCTGTCTGTGGGTTTAGCCTGTTGCATTCTTATTTTGCAATATCTGCGCACCGAGTTCGGCTACGATCGCCACCACGAAGGCGATATTTATCGAATTGCCACGGAATTTACCTTCAGTGACAGGCAGGACAGGGCAGCGACGTCTCCGCCGGCTCTGGCTGCGGGAATCAAGCGAGATTTTCTGGAGGTTAGCGAAAGTGCCCGGGTGTTCAACGCGCCAGGTGTCGACAAATTTCTGGTTTCGGTAGCAGACCGCTTCTTCCTGGAAGAGAAGGTGCGGTTTGCGGACCCGGCATTTTTCGACCTGATGACTTATGACTTCGTTGCCGGAGATGCTGGGACGGCATTGGACGAACCATTCTCTGTAGTGGTGTCCTCGGAAATCGCACAGAAGTTGTTTCCCGGTCAAAACCCCATAGGTGAGATAGTCGAGATTGAAAGTACCACCTGGGGAACAGACCTCTATGCCATCACCGGTGTTTTCGACAAAGCTGCCTACAAAACCCAGATAGATGGCGACTACTACATATCGGCCATGAGTGGTGCGCTGGGTGATCGTTTCTATGAGTTACAGGAATGGGGGGGAAACAACTTCTTCTATACTTTTGTCCGGCTTCAACAGGGAGTGGATCCGGTGTTGTTGGAGTCGCAACTGCCAGCTTGGCTTGAGGTGTATGCTGCCGAGCGTCTGGCACAATTGGGTTTCAGTAAACGCCACTTCCTTGAACCTGTAGAAGACATCTACCTGCATTCAGGCTTACCTACCACGATAGGCCCAACTGGCAGCTCGACTTACTTCTACACTTTGGGTGTCATTGCTCTATTCATACTGGTCATTGCCTGCATCAACTTTACCAATCTTGCCACTGCCAAAGCCTTGTTACGTGCTAAAGAGGTCGGTGTTCGCAAAGTTGTTGGTGCATCCAGCTCCGTGCTGGTCCGACAGTTTATGCTGGAAGCCTTTATTTACACCATTCTTGCCGTAGCGCTGGCCTATATGCTGGCAGATACTGTAGCACCAACACTTTCATCGGTGGTTGGCAAATCGCTTTCCACCGACCTCCTGAGTACCGGGTACGATTCAGGCATTCTTGCGGCATTCATTGTGGTGACCACACTGATGGTGGGTGCCTATCCGGCACTCTATCTGGCCAGCTTCAAACCCATCGACGTGCTGCGCGGTTATCTGGGCGGAAGTTCGTCCAATCAGGGTTTACGCAAGGGACTTGTGGTGTTGCAGTTCATTGTTTCAATTGCGCTGATCCAGGGCATTCTAATCATTACCCAACAGATGAACTATATCGATACCCGGGATCTGGGTTTTGATAAGACAAGTAAACTGGTCATTCCGAATAATAGCTTAGCCGCGCAACAAAACTTTTTCGAACTGAAAAATCTGCTGCTTCAGAATAGTGCCATAGTCGCGGTAGGCGGATCCTCCACCTATCCCAGCGCGGTGAACCTGGAAAATGGACTCATAAACTCGCCTGGACGACCACCGGAAGAAGCTGTTGTGGGCTACACCTCCTTTGTAGACACCGACTATATGGAATTAATGGCATTCAATTTCGTTGCTGGCAGGAATTTTGATTTGAACCGCCCCAGTGATGCAGGCGGCAAGACCGTCATCAATGAGACTCTGGCCAGAGGTGTGGGCTATGACCCGATAGAAGCGGTAGGCAAAACCATTCTCTACAACATCCCCAACGGTCGTTCCGAGTTCGAAATAATCGGGGTAGTCCAGGATTTTCATGCCTTTGCCCTGCATGAGGAAATACTGGGCCAGGCGTTCTTCTGGGACAACGGCATGGGTGCGTCTACCAGCTATGTGGTTGCAGACGTGACAACGGCAAATTCAGCAACGCTTATTTCAGATATTGAAGCAGCCTGGGAGGCGGTCAATCCAGGAGAACCCCTGGAGTACTTCTTCATGGAAGATGCAATTGAGTCTGACTATTTGCCTGAACAGCGCATGGGCGATCTGATCTTCTCAGCTGCTGTAGTCGCTATTCTCATTTCCTGCTTTGGTTTGCTAGGGCTAACCGCATTCGCGGCAGAAAGGCGTAGCAAGGAGATCGCAGTAAGAAAAACACTGGGCGCATCCATCAGCAACGTGACATTTGTACTATGTCGGGACTTTATGGGTCTGGTAATTATGGCATTCGCCCTGGCAACACCGATCGCCTGGTATGGCATGAACCAGTGGCTCAATAGCTTTTACTATCGCACTGAGGTTGAGTGGAGTGTGTTCGCCATTGGTGGTATGGCTGGAGTGACAGTAGCGCTGGTGACAATGAGTTGGCAGGCAATACGGGCAGCGGTAAGCAATCCTGTGGATGGACTGCGACTCAGCGAATAACCTGTGAATTTAGGGTCCCGCTAAGGACTAAGCAATGAAATATATCTTTAGAACACTATTACGTGACAAGACATATGCCTTTCTGAACATTATCGGGCTGAGCCTTGGAATGGCTTGTTTCATTCTGCTGACACTGTATCTGAGGCACGAGCTCAGTTTTGACAATTATCACAATGAAAAGGAACGCATATTCCGTGTTTTGCATGAGACAGATTATGGCAATACACGAATTCTCGGAGCGCGCTCCTCCAATTTCCTGGGACCTCTGCTGGCACGAGACTATCCTCAAATCGATACCTACGTTTCATTGCGTCCAGCATCGCAGACTACGACCATGTTGAGATCAGGAGACAACGCGTTCTACCTGGAGTCAGTTTATATCGCAGACAACAGCTTGTTCGACATATTTACTCACGACATCATATTCGGAAACCTGGAAGATGCCCTGACCCGCCCGAATACAATCGCGATCAATCAATCGACAGCCAAACTCTTTTATGGGGAAGCCAACCCAGTTGGTGAAATTCTGTCCACAGCGAATTCAGACTTTGAAGTCACATTGGTATTTGCAGATGTGCCTGAAAATTCTCATCTCAAATACACCGCTATCATCGCCAATCAGGGAGACCTCGCACCTTCAGCTAATGCACTGGCGAACTTCAGGGGTAACTTGTGGAACCTCGGGGGTTTCACTTACGTCAGACTCACACCGAACTCATTCGCAGCTGATGGAGAAGAGGTATTCACAGATTTTTTCGACAGAGTAATGGCAGAATCTACCCGACCTGGATATCGAGCCAGGTTTTATCTTGAGCCGCTGACGAGCATCCACCTGTGGTCAAACTCAGAGAACGATTTACCCCGAGGGAATATCTACTACCTTTATGCCTTCGCCATTGTAGCAATTTTCATTTTGCTGGTTGCCTGCGCTAACTATATGAATATGGCTACTGCCAGTGTGACAAGGCGGGCGAGGGAAATAACGGTCAGGAAGATACTGGGTGCCAATCGAAAAGCACTGGTTGGGCATTTTCTGGCCGAGGCCATCGTTTACTCACTACTGGCACTGGTGATATCAGTCTGCCTGGTTGAGTTAGTTCTGATAGGTTCAATAGGAGCAAGGTATCTCGGCGCTGACCTGAGCCTGGGCATGTGGGATAGTTCATTGATTTTTGTAGCACTTGTAGCGCTTGGTTTAGCGGTAGGAGTCGTTGCAGGATTTTACCCAGCAATGTATTTGGCAACGATAAATACTCATACCCAATTTAAGTCCTGGCGAAAGTCTTTTGGTAACAAGGTCAGAGAAGGTCTCGTATTGACCCAATTTACCGTTTCAATTGCGATCATCTCAGCGGCGACTTTGATGTATCTGCAGATGCAATACATCAACAGCAAACCATTGGGATTTGAGAAAGAAAACAAACTGGTGATTCAGATTCGTGGTGCAGATGCTATTGAACAAATCGAAGCCCTAACTACCAGTCTGATTTCCCACCCCCAAATCGACAACGCGTCTTTAGTAAGAGGTAGCCCGATAGGCGCTCCGTTCAATGCAGCATTAGAAGCCATAAGGGAAGATGGAACCATAGCCAATGTCAATATTTACAATGTTCTTGCTGACGAGAACTTTATTGATAGTCTCGGATTAAGCTTAACGTCCGGTAGAAATTTTAGTGCACAGGCGTCTGGGCCTCAGAGAGTCACGAATGACTTTGCGGCTTCACCTCTATCTCAGGTCATTTTGAATGAAACAGCTGTTTCACAAATCGGTTGGGAAGATCCTCTGGGTAAGACATTCAATTTGGGCCCGAATGGGCCCTACACTGTCATTGGTGTCGTTGATGACTTTCATTTTCAAAACATGCACTTGTCAATCGATCCCTTTGTCATATTCAGAGATGTGTACGATTATTCAGAAGCATCGCCGCGTGCTAGAGAGATAGCTACGCGAGAGCTAATCGTCAGCCTATCGGGCGACTCGACAGATGAAACCCTTGCTTATATAGAGGAGCAATGGAATGAGCTTTCACCTTTTTACACTCTGCAGTACGAGTTCCTGGAAGATGAGGTTGAGCAGTTCTACCAGTCTGACAATCAACAGATGAATCTGATAGGAATTCTTGCACTTGTCTGCGTGTTTATCTCTTGTCTGGGTTTATTCGGGCTGATGGTGTTTACAACTGCGTCAAGAACCAAAGAGATCGGGATTCGAAAAGTCCTTGGAGCCTGGACATATCAAATAGTGCTGTTGCTATTTAGACAGGTATTTCGACTTATTCTGATTGCATCGTTGATTGCGACAGTGTTGGCCTATTTGATCATTAGTGGGTGGCTGGAAAACTTCTACTATCGAGACGCGATCAATCCGATTGCATTTGCATTCGCTGCAGGGATATCCACTTTGATTGCGTTTATTACGGTGAGCAGTCAGGCATACCGGACCGCCATTACCAATCCGATCGAGGCGTTGCGCTATGAATGAAGTGTGATTCTGCCTTCGTTGGATCTCTAACACTTTTGTTCGAACAGAATATTTAGAAGAGTACTTCTGACAATGAAACAGAAAATTAAAAGTGGATTTAGGTATTTCACTCGATCACCTGTCCATTCACTGATCAACCTCTTCGGGCTATCGATTGGGTTGGCATGTTGCCTTCTGATTGGCATGTTTGTGCAATATGAGTTTAGTTACGACTCATTCTTCCCGAATTCCAAAAACATTTATCGCTTGTCACCTGATTTCTTTGAAACATCGAATCGTCGGGAGCGGCACCCTGCGAGCAATGTTGCCCCTTTTGTTCCCTTTGTGGCTCAGAATGACATTGAAGGCATTCGGGAAATTGCCCGAATTGGCGGAATGCATGCCTTGGTGGCCAGAGATGATACTTTTTACTATGAAGATGGATTTCGATGGGCAGACCCCGAGATCTTTCGGATTTTCCAGCTTGAGTGGATTCATGGTGACGCGACTACCGCGCTCTCTCAGCCAGAGTCAGTAGCTATTTCAAGCAGTGCCTCGCGTAGATACTTCGGTGAAGAGAACCCTATTGGTCAGACTCTGTTACTGGAAAATACCTGGCCTATGACCGTAACCGCCGTGTTTGAGGACATTCCGGAAAATTCACATCTCTTTGTCGATCTTATCGTGCCAATGGAGACGGCATGGCAAATGCTGGACTTCGACTATGGAAACAACTGGTCTTATACAAATTTCCATAGTTATGTGCTGTTGGATGGCGAAGCCGAAATTGGAAATGTTGTAGAACGTATAGAAGGTGCAATTGCCGGTGCTGCACAAAGTACGATTCCGGACTTCTGGGAAATATCGCCAGAGTCGTTTTCCCTGACCCCTTATCAGATTGCCGATATACATCTGTCCTCAGACCGCATTCTCGAATTCAAGCGTTCGGGAAACATGGCGTTCGTCTTTGGTTTCTCTGCCATCGCGGGCTGCCTGTTATTGATTGCCTGTTTCAATTTTATGAACTCATCTACTGCCAGTGCCATGCGTCGAAGCAAAGAAGTCGGTATGCGTAAGATTTTGGGCGCGAATAGAATTCATTTGATTGCCCAATTTATGCTGGAAACTTCATTGATTGTGGTTTTTGCTATGTGTGTAGCGTTGGCACTGACTGAAGTACTGAGACCAGCTTTCAGTGCCCTGATAGAACGACCACTAACATTTAGCTTGCTGTTGCTACCAGAACTAATTGCATTTTCTATTATAGTAATGCTTCTGACTACTCTCGTCGCAGGAAGTTATCCCGCAATCCATCTTGCCAACTTTCAGCCTACAAACACTATTCGTGCTGGGAGCAGAGGAGCCGGTAGAAATACTTTGATAAGGAACTTCTTGGTAGCCATCCAGTTTGTATTAGCCATCTCACTCATCATTATCACTGCAGTGATCAATCTGCAAATGCGCTACGTGAGCAATACTGAGCTGGGATTCAATAGAGAAAACGTATTGGTATTGTGGGGGACCCATCGAGATGGATTGGGCAATCAATGGGAAGTGTTTGAACAAGAGTTACTGCAACATCCAAATATTACTCACGTTGCCAAGGCGGACATGTACCCTGGCTCCGTAGCCAATCGCCGGATTCGTGTCGAAGGTAGTCCTCTAAATGCCATGAACATTCAGGTTAAAGAAGTGGGATTCGGCTTTCTTGAGATGTACGACATTAATATTGTTGCGGGTAGGAGTTTTAACGAGCAAATCTCCAGTGATGTATTTTATCCTCCAACGGATGACCCTGACGACAATCCACTAACGGGCAGTTATATTTTGAATGCGACCGCGGTTCGGGAGCTCGGTTTCACGCCAGATGAAGTGTTAGGCAAGCAATTGGATGTGGATTTCTCCGCAAGTTTTTCTCGGACGGTTTCTGGTCCTGTGATAGGCGTGGCGGAAGATATTTACATACAGTCGTTGCGCAGAGAGATACAACCATTAGTTTATTTCGTACCAGCCTTGTACTGGGGAGAGACACCTAGATTGAATATCGCGTCAGTCAAACTCTCAGGAAACAACACGGAAGATACTGTTAATTTCGTGCGGGATAGATGGAATGAGCTTATTCCGGAAATGCCCTTTAATTCTCATTTTCTCGAGTCAGATTTCGAGCTGCTCTACCAGGATGAAGAACGCCAGAGTCAATTGTTCACGCTTTTTGCGGTGCTCACTATAGTGATCGCTTGTCTAGGTCTCTATGGTCTGGTGTCTTTTGCAATTCAGAATCGACGCAAGGAAATAGGGGTCAGGAAGGTAGTTGGTAGTAGTGCCTGGAATATATTGCTTTTATTGTCTGGAGAATTCAGCAGGCTGGTCTTACTAGCAAATCTTATTGCCTGGCCACTGGCATATATGGTCGTTTCGCGATGGCTGCAAATTTTCGCATATCACATAGATCTCACTCCCTTAGTGTTCTTGGGTGGTGGAGCAGTTGCTTTGTGCATCGCATGGGTAACCGTGTGTAGCACAGCCATAAGGGCGGCATTTGAGAATCCTGTTTTAGCACTCCGTTATGAGTAGGACTTAACACAGTGCATGTGACAGAAAGTTCTTTAAGACGATGATAATACTGGCTCGAACCCTATCTATTCGTACCTCAATGCCTCAACAGGATTCGACCGCGCTGTTTTCATAGACTGCAATGCAATCGTCAGAAAGGCGATCGCACCGACACCCACCCCGGCTGCAAGAAATGCCCACAAGGGGATATCAATACGGTAGGCAAAGCTGGATAACCAGTTGTCAATTACCGCGTACGAGACAAGCGATGCGGCAATGGCTGCTCCTGCTACCAGGAGCATCTGAAACTGGGCCAGGAACATGATGATCTGCGCCGTTGTTGCGCCAAGTACTTTTCGTATGCCGATTTCTTTAGTGCGCTGCTGCGTCGTGAATGCAGTGAGTCCAAAGAGTCCCAGAGAAGAAATCACAATGCATATGACAGCAAACATGCCAGTTAGAGTCATCAGTTGCGTTTCATTTGCATATTGCTCTGCGATGGCATTATCAAAAAACTGATACTCGAATGGATGCTCCGGGTCCATTCTTCGCATGACCGACTCAATATGCGCAATAGTGCGGGGAATATTCTCTGTCGAAATTCGAATGACCAGTTCGCTCATGGCGATATCAAGTGCGCGAAAGTCAATGTCATAGTCATACTGGATGGATGAGATGATGAGCGGTCTGATCGGATCATGCAGCGATGCAATATGAAAATCATTCACTACCCCGATGACGAAGCTGGTATTGGTAGGCGTAGTAACCTGTTTCCCGATCGGATTCTCCCAACCCATTGCGTCAACCAGACTTTGGTTGACCAGCAAAGCCTGCTCATAGTCTGTTGGTATGGATTCAGAATAGTTTCTCCCTTCCAGTAGGTCGATACCCATTACGTCCAGAAAGTCGAAACCACCATAGAGAAAGGCCACTACCATTGGTATCGGAGGCTGGCCAGTTGGACCCTCAAAGGTCCGAAAACCGTTCCCCGCATTGTTTCCGGGCACGAAGTAAGTATCCACTGCCCCTAACACACTGGAGTCTGTCATGAGCTCACTGCGAATCAGTGGCACTTTCTCGATCATCTCGATGCCGCGAAGCTTGATTCTAATCTTGTCTTCAATGCTGTAGCCCAGTGGTTTATTGGTCATATATTCCATCTGCAGCAGCATCAACAACGTGCTTGCGACTACACTGACTGAAACGAGGAACTGGATAAAGGTCAGCACCTGGCGGGTTTGAGTGGCGGAGCCCTTAGGTTGTTTGTTGGAACTCACTGCGGTAAGCGGTTCCATGAACGACAGATAGAATGCTGGATAGGCTCCGGAGACCAGGCCAATTAGCAAAGTACCAACAGTAATCCAACCGATGAGAACTGTTTCACTCCCAAAATCCATTAATTGACTCTTGCCAAGCCAGTCTGCCAAGGGTGTGTACTGTTCGGCAAACTCGACAAGCAAGAGGCCAACCAGTAGCGCCAGCAGGGCATAGACAACCGATTCGGCAATAAACTGGCTTACCAACTGACCACGACTCGCGCCAAGCATTTTTCGCATGCCGATTTCCTTTGCGCGCTTTGTGCCTCGAGCGATCGCCAGATTTGCATAGTTGATGCAGGCAACCAGCATGATGAAAATCGCTACTGCAATAAACCCATAAACGTAGAAAATATTCCCCGTAGGCGGACCCCTGGTGAAACTATTGTCGAAATGCACATCAAGTAGAGGTACAGGGTGGTACTTTATCTCTCTGCCAAGTCCTTCGCCGATTTCCGCCATGAGATTCTCGTAGAAGTCGTCCAGCAGCTCCTGAAGTTCTTGCTGGGAAATATCGGCAGTGACATGAAAGTAAGTGTTGGGGGCCTGCCCGAACAAGGTTCGCGGCGCGCGAGTGGAATCTGGCCGTCCAACTGTATCGTTCAGGTTCCAGGAAATCAGCGCGCTGTACTTCAGATGGACGTTGTCTGGAAAGTCCCTGAAGACGGCAACCACTGTGTAATCGGTCACATCCGTGCTCAGGCGTCGGCCGACCGGATTTTCATCACCAAAGTAGGCTCGCGAAAAGGATTCACTGATCACCATAGTATAGGGATCGACTAGCGCACCCTCGAGATCTCCGTAAATCACCTCATGGGTAAACACGTCAAAGACGTTATCATCAGCCATCCACACGTCATCCCAATAGAGCTCCCTGTCTTCGCTGCGAAACAATTCATTGTCAACGAAGGTATCGCGAAGGCGCACAAAATCTCCTACCCATGGGTATTCCCGAAAGAAATAGGGACCAAGTGCTGCAGAAGTAATGGCGTAAGGGACCAGGTTTCCACCCATCGTGTGGTCCTGATTGATTTTGTAAATCTGTCCGTGATTCTCATGATACTGGTCGTAGGTCAGCTCACTACGCACGTACAAGACCAGAATCAGGCAACAGGCAATAGCCAGGGATAAGCCTATGAGGTTGATGAAGGCGTACACCTTCTCCTTCAGGAGAGTGCGATAGGCATGTAACAAGTAATGTTTAAACATGGCTGGAAGGTACGTATGAAATTAGTCTATTGGCATCGCAACAAGATGACAGGATTCCGAAATGCTGTTGCAAACGATTTATTGGCGACTGTCAATCTGGCGGTCACCGTGCATGCAATACCGCTGATGTCGAGCTTTATAGCCTTTGCTGGACTATCGCTTATGAACAAACAGATTCCTGATACGAATGTTACTGGAGTCACAAGCAAGAACTATTCCCCTAAAAATGTATTTTAGGCAAGGCTAGACGGGCATGTAGGATCGTTGCTTAGCGCGTATGTTCCAATTTGGAACAAGACTGTCCCGATATTGAACACCGCAGAGTCTATAGGCAGCTTTATCCGGGTACATCAGAAAGACAGAGTGAACTGGCTGCCTTCCCCTTCTGAGCTGCTCACCGACAGAGTCCCATTGTTCAGGCGTGTCAGTTGCCTCGACAGGCTGAGCCCAATGCCGTTGCCTTTTTCCTTGGTCGTGAAGAAAGGCGTGAAGATATTGTCGATCGTATCCTTGTCGATACCGCAGCCGTTGTCGATTACCCTGATTTTGGTTTTTCCGTACAGGTCCTGTTTACATTCCAGATGTATCCGCTTCACGTCCTTATCAGCAACCGCATCGATCGCGTTGCTGATCAGATTGATCAGTACCTGTTCCATTAACTTTACATCCGCAAGAATGTCCGCGTTGTCTGGATCGACTGTTGAGCTGAATTTGATGCCCTCGTCTTCCAGCTGTTCCTTGAACATCAACTCGATGCGTTCGAACAGCTGAATAATTTTAATCTCATCGAACACTGGCTCCGGTAGATTACTCAGGCTGCGGTAGGAATCCACAAATTCCATGAGTCCCTGGCTGCGCGATGAGATGGCTTCGATACTTTGACGCAGGTCTTTGTATTGCTCGGACTCGTGGTCTGTTATTCGCTGGATCAATTCTTCATTGTCAACGACGCCGCCAATGTACCGACTCAGTGACACGATAGGTGTCATGGAGTTCATGATCTCGTGAGTCAGCACGCGAATGAGTTTCTGCCAGCTCTCTATTTCCCTTTCATCCAGCGCACGCTTGATATTCTGCAGCGAAACAAGCTTGTACTTGCTTTCCAACAGTATGAACTCTGTCGCGGTAAGAATGAGTTGATGCAACTCATTGTTGATGATCAGCTTGAGCACACGAGTCTCTCCGGCTCTTATCGCCCACAAGGCGTCGGCCAGTTCCTTGTTAAGCTTGGCAATAATATTCAGGCTGCTCACATACTTCTTGTTCAGCAGCTGTTCGGCAGCGCGATTGATAATCTCAATTTTGCCATCGCTGTCGAAACAGATCAGTGCAGCATCCACATGCTCTACAACCATTTGCAGGTATTCGGTTTGTACGCTGCGGTCGGCCTTCAACTTGCGATACTTACCCAGCAGTGTCTTCTGCGCATCGATAAAGTCCCGCGCGCTGAACCCCTGATTCGACGAGCCGCTGGAGCTGGCAAAATCGTTATGAGAGACATTGTTGAGAAACTGTGCGAAGTCGCGATTGCTTTTTTCAACCAGGCGCACAATGTTGGCAATGATGATCGCAACAACGATGAGACTGATTATGGGTGTGCCAATCCAATCGGTTTCCAGCAGGCTGTAACAAAAAACGAATACCGCAGCGACAAGCAAAGCCACCTGAAACATCAGCCGCCCATGTTGGCTGCGCAACAGGCTAGTCAGAGATTCCATACTTTTCCATCTTGCGGTACAGGGTGGTACGCCCCATGCCCAGGGCCTTGGCCACCTGAGTCAGGTTCCCGCTGTACTGCCTGATCGCTTTCTCGATAGCCTGATGTTCCAGTTTGGCGATATTGAGTTCGGCGGAACTGTCACTGCCTGGGTGCCTGCCAACCAGGATGTCCTGAAAATCCACCTGTGCGTTATCTGAAATAATGACGGCCCGCTCCAGGGCATGCTGCAGCTCCCGCACGTTGCCTGGCCAGCTATAGTTCTGCAAACGGGTGATTGCCGCTTTATCCAGTTCCAGTTTTGGTTTGTTGTATTGCTGGGCATAGATTTCAATATAGTGCGCGGCAAGTAGTGGAATGTCCTCCACTCTGTGCCGAAGGGGAGGCAGGACGACTTCTACTGTGTTGATTCGATAGAGCAAATCACGTCGAAATCGCGATTCATCTGCCAAAGCCTCAGCATTCAAATTTGTTGCGCTGATCAGACGGATATCTACAGGCACTGCAACATCAGATCCGACCCGGGATACACTGCGCGACTGCAATGCACCCAGCAGTTTCGCCTGCAAAGGGAGTGAGAGGTTACCGATCTCATCAAGGAACAGGGTACCGCCAGTGGCCATTTCGAATCGACCCGCGCGATCTTCGCGCGCGTCGGTAAAGGCGCCTTTCTTGTGCCCAAACATCTCCGATTCGAATAGATTCTCAGCGATAGCACCGAGATCAACGCTGACCAGCGGTGACGCTTTACGGTTTGATTGATTGTGGATAGCGCGAGCCACAAGCTCTTTGCCGGTGCCATTTTCACCCAGAATCAGCACACTCGCATCGGTGGCCGCCACCTTGTCAATCAGGTCGAACACCTGCTGCATCAGCTGCGATTGTCCGATTATCTCTCCCGGTAGATCACTCAGCCCTTCCTGCGACTGATTGGCTTGAGGTCTTGCAGGCTTGAGTTCCAGACAAGCGTTCACGGTGCTGATCAATTTCTCATTGTCCCAGGGCTTCACCAGGAAATCTGCCGCACCTTGTTTTATCGCTTCGACTGCCAGGTCGATCTCCCCGTAGGCAGTGGCCATAATGATTTGCGTATGCGGGGACAGCTCTTTGATCTTGTTAAGCCAGTAGAAACCTTCATCGCCCGCAGTAAATCCGCGAGTGAAATTCATATCCAGTAATACGACACGGACATCATGCTCTTCCAGCAGGGCTGGCATATCACTGGGATTACTCAGTGTATGAATGACTTTCTTGCCGTCCTTTAAAACCAGCTCGGCGGTGAGCAATACATCCCGGTCATCATCGACAACAAGTATTGTCCCGTCTGATAGTCCATTAGCTGTTTGTTGTCTTGCCATCCTTACCTCACCATTTCTGCTTCAAACCGCAAATCCCATCGAAAATGTGCAGACTGTTCCATATTGAAACAATGCCCGGCAGGTCCCCTCAAGTGCTGCGGTCATATTTTTATAAGCTATTGAAAATAAAAGAAAATACTTTTAGTAACCGACCCTGTTAACTTTCGTCTAATCCAGTGTAAGTTGAGTGATGCAGCAGGCTCGGAGAACAAAAGTACAAATAAACCTGACAAGAGCAATTTCGGGGCCATTTTCCAAACAGTGACAGTAGCAGTGTAAGCGAAAGTCAGCTTCCATGGCTTCTCAATCAGCATGCGGTAGATGCTGCGCATTCTGCGAACTTAAGCCCAGGGATTGCTTGCTGTCTGTGTTCCATTTAGAAACAGGATGCCGCATCACATTGAAACAACATAGCGGAGTGTTGGGGAAATCAGACTCTCAACTGCAGCAAATCAAAGTCTGAATGTTGGTACAAGTATTGCGCATAAGATTAACAGCCGACCAGCAATGAACGTGTCAGATTGTTTAAAACCAGGGGGAGCTGTGTTGAGCAAACTGACCGCTCAATTGTGAACTTGGCTGGAGAGGGCCTTCGGGCCTTCTCTTACCAATAGCAAGGAACAGGTAAGGAATATTTTCATGATTATAAAAACTGAAGGGCTGATTAAACTCTTTCGAACAGAGGAAGTTGAAACAACGGCACTCGATGAAGTCAATGTCACCGTCGAGGAAGGGGAATTCACTTCGATTATGGGGCCATCCGGTTGTGGCAAATCCACATTGCTTCACATTCTCGGTCTGATAGATAACCCTGATGGTGGCAAGTACTGGTTTCTGGATGAAGAAGTGGCCAGCTACTCAGAAAGGCAGCGGGCAAACCTGAGAAAAGAAAACATCGGCTTTGTGTTTCAGAGTTTCAATCTCATCGATGAACTCACCGTCTATGAGAACGTTGAGCTGCCACTCATCTATACCAAGACCCCATCCGCCGAGCGCAAGTCCAAAGTTGAGAATGTCCTGGAAAAGATGGATATGGCGCATCGCAACAATCACTTCCCGCAACAACTGTCAGGTGGTCAACAACAAAGAGTTGCCGTCGCTCGCGCAATCGTCAATCAGCCAAACCTGATTCTCGCCGATGAGCCCACGGGTAACCTCGACAGTGAACATGGTGAAGAAGTCATGAAAATCCTGTCAGGCCTGAATGATGAAGGCACAACCATCGTGATGGTGACCCACTCACCCGAGGATGCGGCTGTGGGTAAACGTATTGTCCGAATGCTGGACGGAAAGGTTATCAGTGAATCGGACAATGCAGAACGAACCGCTTTTGCCTAGAACCTGAGAAGAAAAGCACGAGTACCCAAGCCATGCTAAAGAACTTCCTGCTCCTCACTCTGCGTAACTTGTCTGCGAACCGTTTATTTGCCCTGATCAATATCATTGGGCTCGCGGTTGGGCTGGCTTGCGTCATTCTGATTGCACTGTTCGTGCGCCATGAACTGAGCTATGACCGGCACTGGGTCACGGCTGACCGTACCTATAAAGTCATGCGTACCTTCATGGGAGGTTCACGGAATGCAGATCTGGAGCTGGCCACCAATGCGCCGCAAACCGGTCCACTGCTGGCTCAGGACTTTCCCGAATTTGAGCAGGTGGTTCGCATCCTGAATTCCGGCGAGCTGATACTGACCGATCCGGAACGCAACGAGTCTTTCGTTGAAACGGGCGTGCACTTCGCCGACCCACATGTTCATGAGGTATTTGATATTCCCCTGCTGGAAGGCAGCTGGGAGGGCGCGCTGGAAGGGCCATTTCGTATGGTCATCAGCGAAACCCTGGCTGACAAATATTTCCCGAATGGAAACGCGGTGGGAGGCACACTGATCGCAGCGGGTCAGGCCCCGGTGCAGGTCACTGGTGTCATGGCGTCTCTCGACGAGAATACCCACCTGGCTGCAGAAGGATTTGTTTCAGTAGATACCCTGGTGGCCATGTTCGGCGAAGGCTTTCTCAATAACTGGGGTAGCAACAATTTTCATACTTATGTTGTCATTCCTGAGAATTACAGTATCGATACCTTCATCGATGAGATTCCCGCATTCCTCAATCGCCACATCGACGAGAATGCGACAAGCTTTACCCGCTTCGATGTACTGCCTCTTACCGATGTTCACTTGCATTCTCAACGAGACAATGAACTGGAAGCCAATGGCAACATCACAACCGTATACACCTTCAGTGCGATCGCAGTAGTCATTCTGTTGGTTGCCTGTTTCAATTTTATGAATCTGTCCACGGCCAGGTCAGCGAGTCGCGCGCGGGAAGTCGGCTTGCGCAAGACACTCGGTGCGGACCGAACCCAGGTGATGGCGCAGTTTCTCGGTGAATCGATTTTTCTTTCTTTGATTGCCGTAGTGCTGGCTATCGTCTTCGTTACCCTGACCATAGGCTGGTTCAATGCCTTGATTGGCCTGGAGTTGCGGTTTAATCCGCTGGATGAATCGGGCTTGTTTCTCTCGCTGCTATTGGTAGGTGTGGTAGTTGGACTGGTTGCCGGCAGCTATCCTGCATTCTATCTCTCCGCTTTCCCGGCGGTGAACATTCTGCGGGGAGAACTCACACGAGGTTCGGGCGGTGCCAACTTTCGCCGCCTGCTGGTAGTTGTACAGTTTGCCATTTCAATCGCCCTGGTCATCGCATCGGGTATCGCGCTGTCGCAATTGCGCTATGCCCTGACCATGGATCCCGGCTTCAGTCGTGAACAGGTCATCACGCTCCAGGGCAATAATCTGGATGGCCTGGGTTCGGACTACCCAACCATGAAACGGGAGTTGTTGCGTCACCCGGACATTCTTTCAGTAACAGCGGCTAATCTGATGCCTGGCGATCAGAATACCAACTCGGATGGCGTGCGCTATGAAGGCTATGACAATGCCACCAATCCTTTCATGGGCATGCCTTATCTCAATGTGGACTTCGACTTCTTCGAGACTTTTGATATCGACATCATTGCCGGTCGCAGTTTTTCAGAGGAGCGGGGTACGGACCTGTTCGTCGAACCCAGTACAGAGAATCGCCAAACCACTGGCGCCTACGTGCTCAATGAGATGGCGGTTGGCGTAATCGGCTATACCCCGGAGGAAGCCCTGAACAAGTGGTTTGAAGTGAGTCGCGGACTGGGTGCTGATAATGGTCGCGGTACCGTGCGCGGGCCGATTATCGGTGTAGCAGACAACATCTACTTTTCTTCAATCCGGGAAGTCGTCAATCCTGTCTACTATCGGGTCATGGAAAACGACAACCCGAATAACCAGTTCTCCAATTTCAGTCAGATGGCCATACGTCTCTCTGGCAACAATCTCACAGAAACTCTGGATGCCATAGAAACAATCTGGAATCAGTTTCGTGCCGGCGTACCCTTTCGCTTGGAATTCATGGACGCAAAATTTGAGGCTCTGTATGAATCGGAGCGGCGACAGGGACAGTTATTCACCGCCTTCTCTATCATGGCAGTGTTCATCGCCAGCCTTGGCCTGTTCGGCCTCGCGTCTTACATGACTGAGCAGCGCACCCGGGAAATTGGCATTCGCAAGGTGCTGGGTAGCAGCGTCACCAATATCGTCACACTGCTCACCAAAGACTTCAGCAAACTGGTGTTACTGGCCAACCTTATTGCCTGGCCGGCAGCCTGGTACTTCATGAATGGCTGGCTGGAAAATTTTGCTTATCGAACCGATACCGGCTTGGGAATCTATCTGTTTGCCGCAGTGCTTGCATGGTTGATAGCGGCCATGACAGTGGGTGGTCTGTCGGCGATAACGGC
Source organism: uncultured Pseudohongiella sp. (assembly GCA_965267495.1). Taxonomy (GTDB): domain Bacteria; phylum Pseudomonadota; class Gammaproteobacteria; order Pseudomonadales; family Pseudohongiellaceae; genus UBA9145. The sequence goes on from OZ254078.1 coordinate 43,341, forward strand.
CAATATCAATCCCACTCAATCACTTCGTCACGAATAGGAGAGAAGCACCATGAACAGTTTTCTCACCAAGAGTGCCTGGCGTAGTATTCGCAATCGACCATTCAGCTCCCTGGTTAGTGTGATGGGTTTGGCCATCGGGCTGACCATCAGCATGCTGATCTTTTCTTTCGTTCGTTATGAACAGGCTTTTGATCGTATGCATGCAGATCCGGAACAGATTTATCGTTTCAACTGGATTAGTGCCGCGGGGAGCCACTTCGCCACCTTCTTCAATCCGGTTTCTCCTGTCCTGGAAACTGCCTTACCCGAGATTGAAAGTGTTACGCGACTGGCAGGCAATCAACGACTGTTTACCATCAATGGTGAGAATCAGTACAAGACCCTGTCCATGGTGGATGACAGCTTCTTCGATTTTTTCGCCTATGAATCACTGGCTGGCAACGCTACCGAAGTCATCAGAGACATGGGCAGCGCCGTTATCACTGAAGCGGCAGCGCTGGAACTGTTTGGTAATGCACGACCCATAGGCAGGGTGTTCACCATCGACAGTGTCCATGACTTCCGGGTTGCGGCGATTATTAGCAACAACCCTGGCAACAGCCATCTCGTTTCCAACATCTATATCAATATTGAGAACCTGACCACTGTCTGGAACTCTCCCAATTTTTGGGAAAACGCTGGCTCTGATGTGATGTATCACTACGCCAGATTGGCAGAAGGCGCGGACCCTGAAGTGGTTGCCAGAAACGCTGAAGCCTTTTACTCAGAGAACATTGTGCCTGGATCCACCGCACAGATAGCCCTGCAGCCCATGCTGGACATTCACTTCACCACAGACTTACAAAACGAAATGTCCACGCGGGATGATATTACCGGCGTGGTGAAGGGGCAGCGTCAGCGTTCTGACGTCATGATTTTTCTAGGAGTAGCAATTCTGACCCTGGTCATTGCCGCATTCAATTTCATGAATCTGCAGGCAGTGCAACTCACCAGGCGTACCCGGGAGATTGGCGTAAAACGAATTTCTGGCGCATCACCTGCGCAGCTTGCCGGTCAGTTTCAACTGGAAACCGCGATGATCGCGTTCGCCGCAGTGATCGCGGCGCTATTGTTAAGTGAACTGACCATGCCGTACTTCAACTCTATTGTTTCCAGCACCATGGAAGCAGCCACTTTTCTCACGCCGTTCAATGTCATCGTGGTGAGTGCGGTAGCAATCTCGGTCGGATTGATTGCCGGGTTTTATCCTGCAGCTACAGCTGCAAGTCTTTCGCCCTCAAAGGTGTTCAAAGGTGAGTCGATCAGTGTCGGTACTGGCAGCCGTTTTAGATCGGGGCTCATCATTACGCAATTCAGCATATCGATCGGGCTGATCGTTGCGGCCGGCATCGTCAACACCCAGATTAACTACGCGATGACAAAATCCCTGGGATTCAACCCTGACAATGTCGTCACGGTCGAGTTACCAAACAATGCAGCAAGACAAGCCTATCCAGTCATGCGCGATCGGCTGATGCAACTCCAGGGTGTCGAATCTGTGTCCTCGGGATCAGTTATTCCAACCAGAGATCTTTCAGATGGAAGAGGCTGGATAGTAGAAGGTGGTGACCCGAGCAATGCGCTCGCCACACGTTGGGTACGCGTCGACGATTCCTATTTCGATACCCTCGGTATGGAAATGGTGGCGGGGCGCGCATTGGGTGAAGAATTTCCCAGTGATCGCACTATTCCCTGGTCAAACACGAACACTTCCAATGCTGGCGGCATCGTGCTCAATGAAACAGCGGTGCGACAGGGCGGCTGGGCGAGCCCTGAAGATGCCATTGGGGACAGGTTTGTCTCTGAAGGTCCATTTCGTGGCATCGTTTACCGCAATGAGTCGACCATTGTTGGTGTAGTCGCTGATGCGCACTTTCAATCAGTACGTTCAGACATTGGACCGGTTTCCTTCACCATGGAAAACGGAACCAATGTGATGATCCTGAAAATCAGAGAGGGCTCCCAGACAGAAGTACTATCAGAACTGGATTCGGTGTGGCAGGAAATGATTCCTGACTTTCCTATACAGCGCGCTTTTTTGTCAGACAGTTACACTGCCTTTTATGCGGGCGAAAACAGAACCTTCTTCCTGTTTATTAGTTTGTCAGTCGTCGCCATCACCATCGCCTGTCTGGGTTTGTATGCGCTGGCCTCACTTATCGCTGAGCGGCGCACCAAAGAAATAGGTATTCGCAAAGTGCTGGGCGCAACCGTGCAACATCTGGCGGCACTCATGGCATGGGATTTCTCCAAGCTGGTGGTGCTCGCCAATGTCATTGCCTGGCCACTGGCCTGGTGGTCCATGCAGCAGTGGTTGGCGAATTTTGCCTATCGGACCGACATCAACCTGGCGATCTTTGTGCTTGCTGGGCTGGCAACTTTTCTTGTTGCCCTGCTGACCACATTTCAGCGTGCTTACAATGTTGCGGTGTCTAACCCGATTCAATCACTGCGCACAGAATAGAATGAAGCAAAGGAACTAGAGTGGAGTTATACTGCTGTTATGGCAATGGATAAAGCAATTGAGAAACAGAAACGCCCGCTATGGCAATGGGGAATCATTGTGCTTGCGGTCGCCGGTATTGGCTACGGCGCGGTGCAATTGTTATCGGACGCGTCGATTCGTACCTATCGCGTGTCTGCGGAACAGGTGATTGTATCGGACGTTCAATATGGCGCCTTCGAAGACCTCATTCCCATTCGCGGCACCATTCAACCTTTCGAGAGCGTGTTTCTCGATGCGGTCATTGGTGGCTCGGTAGAAGAAGTCTTCGTTGAACAGGGTGACTTCGTCGCAGAAGGAGAGCCTCTGGTACAACTGTCCAACACACAAACGAGGCTCAGTGCCGCGCAGGCTGATGCGGGCACCACCGAGCAGTTGAACTTTCTCAATAACATCACCACCAATTTTGAATACCAGAAGTTGGCGACAGAGCGTCAGATCATTGATACCGAATATCGCATCATCACCCTGAACCGGCAGAAGCGTCGCTTCGAACAACTCGTTGACGACAGTCTGATTTCAGAAGAAGAGTATGATGCGATCATCGATGAGCTGGCCTACCAGGAGCAGGTGCTGCTGAACCTGAAGTCGAGGCAGCAGGTAGAGAACGATGAGCGCTCCCGTCGACTGGTGCAGATTGAAGAGCAGATCGATATGCTCACCGAGAACCTGGAGATTTCCCAGGCCAGTTTTGAAAGCCTGCTGGTGAAGGCACCCATTTCGGGACAGCTCACTTCACTCGATGCGGAAATTGGTCAGAGCAAACAGACCGGGCAGCGTCTTGGTCAGATAGACGAAGTGGATCGCTACAAGATCGTTGCCCAGATCGATGAATTCTATGTATCCCGGGTTGCACCCAATCAATCGGCCACTTTCACATTGGCCGGGCAGGAATACCGCGCAACAGTGGACATCGTCTATCCTGAAATCACCGCAGGTACTTTCGAAGTGGACCTGATCTTCGAGGGTCTGCCACCTGCCAACATCCGCCGCGGTCAAACCCTGCAGATGGAACTGACCCTCGGCAATCCCGTTGACTCTCTACTGCTACCGGTGGGTGGTTTCATCCAGGATACCGGCGGCAACTGGGTCTTCGTGTTGGATGCTACCGGTGAATCTGCTGTCCGCAGGGACATCCGCGTGGGCCGTCGCAACAATCGCTTTATCGAAGTCCGCGATGGTCTGCAGGAAGGTGAGCGAGTCATCACGTCTGGCTATGGCCAGATGGAAGATGTGGAGCGGGTCCAGCTGCTGCAGTAAGTAAGCAGGTTCTCATTCCCTCTGGCTGAGTTTACACTCACGGCATTGTGAACTGAGCTGTATTCCCATGTCCCTGCAATTCGCCAATCTTGCCGATCATCCCGATCTTGTGCCCACTGTCATTCGCTGGTGGCACAGCGTCTGGTCTGACCGGATGGGGCCGGACCTCGACAGCCTTGAGCGCCAACTCACCGAGTCCTTAAGCGCGGAAGACTATCCAGTGCATGTGATTGCCCTGCAAGATGAACAGCCCGTGGCTACAGCAGCGCTGAAGCTGCATGAGCTGGAGGATCTCTTTCCGCAAAACCTGTACTGGTTGGGGTCAGTCTTCGTTACAGAGCAGCAGCGCGGTGCCAGACTGGGTTCGCGTATTACCGAGCAGATCATTCAACTGGCCAGGGAACGACAGTTGCCTCACCTCTATCTGCAAACCCAGAATCTGTCCGGAGGTCTCTACCGACAACTGGGCTGGGAGCCCTTACAGACGCTCACTATAAAAGGTGAAGAGACTCTGCTGATGATCAAGCAGCTGCAAACCCAGATTAACCTGCGCTGATGGACAAGGACTTCAAAATTATCAGGGCGCGACCCGGCCATGAAACGATTATGGCCAACTACTTTTCAGTCAATGAAGAACACCTGCAACCGTGGAGTCCGTTGGTGCCCCGGGATCATCACAGTGAAGAGTCCTGGAGTCGCCGCCTGGAAGAAAGAGAAATCGAATTCGACAATGGACTCTCAGCACATTTTATTGGTACTGATGCAGAGGAGTCTCATGTCATCGGTAGCTGTTCCCTGAGCAATGTGGTTCGCGGCGTCTTTCAGGCCTGCCGGATGGGTTACTCGGTAGCCGAACGCTACCAGGGCAAGGGTTACATGAAAGCGATCGCCCGCCATGCGATAGACTATGCTTTCAAGGACCTCAAGATGCATCGCATTATGGCGGATCATATGCCAAACAATGAGAGATCCGAAAAACTGCTTGCCAGTCTGGGCTTTGAGCGAGAAGGCTATGCCAAAGACTACATACTCATCAACGGCAAGTGGGAAGACCACGTGCTCAATTCACTTATTAATCCTCACTACTTAAGGTAAGCCCATGAGCAGCAAAGATGATTCAAAACGTGTCGATGCCTATATAAAGAAACATGAACAATGGTCTGCGCTATTTTCAAAAGCACGTGAAGTGTTGCTTGCCGCAAAACTTGAAGAAACCATCAAGTGGGGCACACCAACTTACACCCTCGACGGCAAGAATCTGATCGGCATGGCGGGTTTCAAGAACCACTGTGCACTGTGGTTTCACAATGGCGTGTTTCTGAAAGATCCGGACAAGCGCCTGGTGAATGCCCAGGAAGGCAGGACTCGCGGCCTGCGTCAGTGGCGCTTCGAGGCTGGAGACAAATTATCCGTGACGGCGCTTAAAGGATTCATCAAAGAGGCAATTGCCAATCAGCGTTCGGGAAAGGAGATCAAACCGAAGAAGCAAATCGGCAAGCTGGAGATTCCCGCTGAGCTGGGTGAGGCATTACAAAGCAACGCCAAATTGAAAAAGGCGTTTAGCGCACTCACGCCAGGTAAACAAAAGGAATATGCCCAGCATATCGGCTCGGCCAAGCAGGAGAAGACGCGTCAGACACGCCTGGAAAAAGCCAGGCCGCTGATACTGGCTGGCGCAGGGCTCAACGACAAGTACAAGAACTGTTAGGAATTTCCTGCAGCAAGTTTGGCTTCAGAGATGACCGTGTATCTGGCACCCTCGGGCAGGGTGTCGGAACGATACAGACAGATTTTACTCGCTGCGATCTCCCCCCAGTTTTTTTCTGAGAACTCATTCAGCAACTGAGAAAGTGCAAGCTTGGCCCCTTTGCCGAGACGCGCAACAGTCACGTGGGGCAGATAGGATTTTTCCTCCTGGGCGATACCCAGAGGCACACAGGCAAGACTCAGATCTGCTGCCAGTGCAGACAGGTTTTCCTGAGCATCAACACCCACCCAGATTGAATTCTTGAAAAAGCCCATGCCCTTCGAGTGCAAAATCATGGGCTTGTGTTGTGCGGCCACCTGTTTCATCAAGCCTTCCACAGCAGCCAATTTACTCTCTTCTATTGAACCCACAAATTTGAGAGTCACATGCAGGTTTTCATCAGGCACCAGACGGATGTTGGTCTCGCTGACTTCGGCGAGCCTTGCAATGGCCTTGCGCAGGGGGTCAATCTCGGTGACCAGAGAAAACTGTATGCCGATAAAGCAGCGAACCACCTTGGGCTTGATCTTGCGGGGTTTCTTGTTTCGGGGTCTGTTCATCATGCTACCTGTTTCAATGGGGCAGGCATTCTAAACAAGTAGGCTGCGTCTGTCCTGTTTCGCTTTCCCCCGGTAATTCGCATAAAATTCGCCAGTTCTCACAAAGTGTCCGCCGTTGTTATCCGGCTTCTCTCTCTTCATGTCGCTAACCGAAATCCATACCATGCCGCCCATTGAGGAGCTGCTCCAACAGGCAGATGCGATTCTCGATGAAACTGAAGCTGTCATTCAGCAAGCAATAGCCCATGTCAGGACAAATTGTTATCGGGACGGCAAGCTTCACCAGGAAAGTTTCGATCGCTATCAATCAGCTTGCTACACCCTGGCGGTGACCAAGGCGGAACTGGAAGCAGCCCGGGCCTTGTTGCGTCATGCTGATGCTTATACTTCAAAAGATTTTTCTGATCTGCTGAATTTGACCACCTTGTCTTTCTGTGGACAGGCTGTGCAGTCGATACTGGCTACTTATGTCAGTGGTGGCAGCGCGCTGGGAGTCTCGCGTCCCCAGGTAGCTGCCTTATTGTCCAGGGAAGACATCACTTGCTGGCTCGATTTCGTTGATTCGTCTTGCAAGCAGCTTGCGGCCATGTGCATTGAATCAGGTGTGCAGCAGCTACCAACCGGATTGGATGAAGAAAAAGAACTGGTGCGCAGCACTTTCCGTCGTTTTGCCGATGACATCGTCGCGCCGCTTGCAGAAGCAATACACCGGGAAGATCGGGACATACCGGAAGAGATTCTGCGGCCGGCAGCAGAGCTGGGTTGTTTCGGCACCTGTATCCCGGAACGTTTCGGTGGTTTGCAACCGGACGACAAACCCGACAGCCTGGGCATGATTATCGTGACTGAAGAACTGTCCCGTGGCTCTCTCGGTGCTGCCGGCAGTCTGATTACACGACCAGAGATCGCTGCACGCGCCTTGCTGGCGGGGGGAACCGTAGCGCAACAACAGCGGTGGTTGCCGCAACTGGCCAGTGGAGAAAAGCTCTGCGCTATTTCCATAACCGAACCAGACACCGGTTCCGATGTGGCCGCGGTGAGCCTGAAAGCAAGCGCGACCGAAGGAGGCTGGCTGCTTAATGGCAGCAAGACCTGGTGTACCTTTGCCGGGCGATCCGAGTTGATCGTTGTGCTGGCACGTTCCAACGACGCTGCCGGTCACAAGGGTCTCAGCCTGTTTATGCTGGAGAAACCTGCCTATCCTGGCCACGAGTTTCGTCACCAGCAGCAACAGGGTGGCAGTCTCAGCGGACGTGCAATCGCAACCCTGGGTTATCGGGGCATGCATTCATTCGATCTGTTCTTTGAAGACTACTTTGTGCCAGACAGTGGTCTGATCGGCGAATCGGAAGGAGAGGGAAAAGGTTTTTACTTCACCATGGCAGGATTTGCCGGTGGCAGATTACAGACTGCCGCCAGAGCGACCGGCATCATGCAGGCAGCTCTGGAGCAGGCAATAGGTTATGCTTGTGATCGCAGCATCTTCCAGAAACCACTCGCCGACTTTGCCCTGACCCAAAGCAAATTAAGTCGTATGCTGGCCACAGTCACTGCAGCACGACAGTTCAGTTACGCGGTTGCGGCATTGATGGATGAGGGCAGGGGCCAGATGGAAGCCAGCCTGGTGAAACTGTTTTCCTGTCGGGCTGCTGAATGGGTGACCCGGGAAGCCATGCAGCTTCATGGCGGCATGGGTTATGCAGAAGAATCTGCGGTGAGTCGCTATTTTGCCGACGCCAGGGTGCTGTCGATTTTCGAGGGTGCTGAAGAAGTACTGGCAATTCGCGTCATCGCGCGGGAACTGATAGAACAATTTAAGGAGATATCGCCAGGCGAGGTTCCAGGCGCAACACCATGATCATCGACCCTGATTATCTGCTCAATAGGGAGTTCCCCACCGTAACCGAATCCTATACCGAAACCGATTGCATTCTTTATGCGCTAGGCGTGGGCATGGGCATGGACCCCGAGGATGAAGAAGCGCTTCGTTTCGTTTACGAGGAAGGCCTGAAGGTGATGCCCAGCCAACCCGTGGTGATGGCACATCCTGGATTCTGGGCATCGGAGAATGACATCGGCCTGGACTGGGTGAAGATTCTCCATCTGGGCCAAGAGATGATTTTTCACAAGCCTTTGCCAACAGCCGGGACGGTGAAGGCCACGACGCGTTTCACGGATATCTTCGATCGCGGCAAGCGGCTTGGCGCACAGCTCAATACGGAACGCATCGTTACCGATGCAGCAACAGATGAGCCCCTGTGTTCGGTAATCACCAGCGTACTGGCGAGAGGCGATGGCGGTTTTGGTGGCGAGCGCAAGCCCACTCCAAAGAGTGATCCGATTCCTGGCCGCGATCCGGATAAATTGTGTGACCTGGCCACTTCTCCGCAGCAGGCCTTACTCTACAGACTTTCTGGTGATCACAATCCACTGCATGTGCTGCCCAGTATCGCCCGCGATGCCGGATTCAAATCACCCATACTCCATGGCCTGAGTACCATGGGTGTCATGACCCATGCCCTGCTGAAAACCTGTTGTGATTATGAACCGAAGCGATTCAGGCATCTGCGCCTGCGCTTCTCCGCACCCGTCTATCCCGGTGAAACGATTCGCACCGAGATCTGGGAGGAAGATGATCACATTGCTTTTCGTTGCAAATCCGTAGAGCAGGACAAGGTGGTTATCAACAACGGTTATCTATCGATCGCGTAGACAAACACAAAGTGCAAAATCTGCTGACAGGACTTCGAATCGTAGAAGGCAGTGCCTTCATCGCCGCGCCTTCTGGTGGCATGACCCTGGCGCAACTGGGCGCCGATGTGATTCGCTTCGATCAGATAGGTGGCGGCATTGACTATCGCCGCTGGCCGGTAGCAGACAATGGCGCCAGCCTTTACTGGCATAGCCTGAACAAGGGCAAGCGCTCCATCGCCATCGACTTCCGCAAATCCGCTGGCAGAGAGTTGCTGACTCGACTGGTCACTGCGAATGGGGAGAACGCGGGAATCTTCGTGACCAACTTTCCCGCCAAGGGCTGGCTCGCAGATAGCGAACTGCGATCCCATCGGGAAGACCTTATCTACCTGAACCTGGTCGGTGACCGTCATGGTGGTACGGCCCTGGACTACACGGTGAACAGCCGGGTAGGGCTCCCGTTTCTGACTGGTGATGGTGTCGAGCCGGTGAACAATCCCTTTCCTGCCTGGGATGTCATCGCCGGTCAACAAATCGCATTAGGCATTCTCGCCGCAGAGCGGCACCGCCGGCTCACTGCAGAAGGTCAGTTTATTCGCCTCGCTCTCGCCGATGTGGCCATGGCGACCATGGGACATTTGGGTTATATCGCCGAGACAGAGATCAATAATGAAGCACGCCAGCCCATGGGAAACCATGTCTTCGGCACTTTCGGTCATGACTTTGCCTGCAGTGATGGCCGCCGGATAATGGTAGTTGGCGTCAGCCCCAATCAGTGGCAGTCTCTGGTGGATGTGACTGAAACAGAATTAGCCATGATCGGCCTGGAGCAGGAGTTGAAGCTGGACTTCAAAAAGGAAGGCGATCGCTTCCAGGCAAGAGAACATATTTGCGCTGTGATGGCTCCCTGGTTTGCAGCACGGGAATACGATGAAGTTTGCAAAGTACTGCAGGAGGCGGGTGCCTGTTGGGGACCCTATCAAACGATTGAAGAGATGGTCAGTAACGATGCAGATTGTTCTGCCGACAATCCCCTGTTCCAGCGCGTGGAGCAACCCGGCATTGGTGAATACCTGATGCCAGCCCAGCCACTGGAATTCTCAGCCATGACAAGAGAGGCAATCCAGCCGGCACCTTTACTGGGCCAGCATACGGATGAAATACTCAGTGACATCCTGGGATTGAATGATGAAGCCATTGGCAAGCTGCATGACAAGGGTATCGTCGCTGGCGCAGAAGGAAGTGAGCAGGGATAAGAATGCGAACCACTGAGAATGCCATACTCCTCACCGGTGCTTCTTCCGGCATTGGTTACGCCCTGCTGAAACGCTTGCACGGTCTCGGCAATAAATTGCTGGTGACTTCCCGTAGTGAAAGCAGCCTGGCCAAGCTGCAAAAAGAATTCGAAGACATACAGACATTCCGTTGCGATCTGGCCAATGGCACCTCGGTAGGTTTGCTGATCGAATACTGCAAGAAGGAATTTGCGGATCTGAACGTGCTGATTAACAACGCCGGCGTGCAGTTCGAATATGCAATCGACGAGGAGCAGGGCCGCAGTCGCTTGGAAAAAGAGATTCGCACCAATCTCATCAGCCCCCTGCAAATTGTTCAGGAACTGCTACCGGTACTGAAGAACAACACACCCGCAGCAATCGTCAATGTGACCTCAGCCCTGGCGATCACACCCAAGCGCTCGGCGCCAGTTTACTGCGGCAGCAAATCCGCATTACGTACTTATGGCAAGGCCCTGTCCTATCAGTTGCAGGACTCCGGTGTTGCGCTGTTCGAAATCATCCCGCCCCTGGTAGATACCGCCATGACCGAGGGGCGTGGCACCGGCAAGATCAGCCCGGAACAGCTGGCAGATGAATTCATTCGAGGCTTCGCCGCAGATCGTCACGAAATCTATGTGGGCAAGGCAAAACTATTGCGCCTGTTGCATCGCATCGCGCCTGGCATCGCCGAGAAGATTCTGCGGGATTCCTGAGTTACGGCTTCCTAGGTCGCCCAGCCGCCGGCCAGGGGAATGATCTGCCCAACCATATGCGAGTTCTGCTCACTGGCCAGATAGGCAGCCAGTTCGGCAGTTTCTTCTGCGGCACCGACCTTATTGGTCGGCACATTACGCTTCACATGGTCGAGAAATTTCTCGTTATCCAGGATGTCGTCAGGATAGTAGGTATTGTTGTTGATGTAGTTCTGGGCGATGGCATTCACCTGGATATTGGAACGGGCCAGTTCCAGGCCGACGGCTTTGATGAAACCATTCTGAGCACCGCGGGCTGCACAATAGGCTGAATTATTGGGAATCCCTTTCAAGGGTGCCGCACTGGTTATGGCAATGATCTTGCCTGACTTGCGTTCCAGCATTTGCGGAACCACGGCGCGCACCAGGTACATCAATGGATGCACCAGGGAGTCGAACAACTTGTTCCAGTCGCTGTTGTTGATGAGCTGCACCGGTCCGGTCATGGGAGGCTCCGCCAGGTTGGCTACCAGAATATCGATATCACCTGCACGGTTGACCAGCGCTTCCAGATCCGTTTCCGATTCCATGGGACTGCCGCCGGTCACGACCTGAATACCGAGTGCTTCAAATTTCACCTTGATCGCTTCTCCCATATAGCGATCCACGCAAGTGATCAATGCAGTGCGTTGTGTCATGACGATGTTCTCTCCTCTCCCTTTTCCTCTTTGGCGCTTTCATCCAGCAAATGTTTTACAAATCGTTCCAGCACTTCATAAGGCTGGCAACCGACAACCACAAGATCGTTCTGATAGAAGGTGGGCACACCAGTAATACCAAGCTGATAGGCGCGCTGCCAGTCTTCGTCTACCTGTTCTTTAAAGCTGCGATCTTCAAGTACCGTTCTTGCCGCAGATCCATCCAGGCCAACCGATTCAGCGATTGCTACCAGCGCGTCAATATCATAGAGGTTGATGTTGTCCACAAAGTAGGCGCGATACAGCGCATCATGAATTGCTTCACCATCGCTCTGCGTGTCAGCCCACTTACCCAGCTCCTGGGCCAGTCTACTATTATAGGTATGGGTACGATCTCCATAATCCAGTCTTGCCTCAGCCATCAATCCCTTCATGCGTTGCCGCATGGGTTCAATATCGCGTCCGGCAAACAGCTCCTCCAGGGACTTCCCTTCGATAGGGGTTTCCGGATGCAAAGGGAAAGGCACCCAGCGGATAGTCACCGGGTAGTTGGATTTCAGTTTTTCAATACTCACGGTACTGAGATAACACCAGGGTCAGACGTAGTCGGTGAAGACGTCCAGTACGAGATCACTCAATTTACAGCTCCATCAATTCTCGATTGGTACTGTATCAAAGATGAGAAACCGGTACTCAGATTCGGTGTTGCACCTGGCTTGTGGGGTGGGGGAGGAGTGTCCCATTGCAGGACCGTGCGCGGCATGGACGCCGCGCCCGAGCCCCCATGGATGGGTTTACGGCGTGTCCTGCAATGGGATACTCCTTCCTCATCCGCCCGAGGGGCAAAGTCTGAAAACCCCAATCAATAGGTTATACTGCGTGCCAGTCTGTCGGGGTCACAAGCCAGGTATTGAGCTGTGACATTACAGAGCAGTGACACAACTATTACTTGAAAGGAGAGTTCCATGCGCAAGTTGTTAGCCATAGCTGCCGCTATGACTGTCGCACTCGCGGCCAGTCTTTCGGTTCAGGCGCAAGACGAGCCATTGGCCATTATGGTCCCGGGGGGAGGCGACTATAGCTATCCTACTTCTTTAACTTCCGAAGAAGCCCAGGCCTTCTTCGACCAGGGTCTGCGAATGGCCTGGGGATTCTATTTTCCGGAGTCCATTGCTTCCTACCAGGAAGCCTCACGACTGGAGCCGGATCATCCCATGCCTTACTGGGGCATGGCCCATGCCATCGGCCCCAATCCCAACAGCCGCTACGCGGGCATGCCAGACGATCCACAAGGTGCAGGTCTGGAAGCTATCCGCACAGCACTGGAACTAGCCAACAACGGTACCGCCAAAGAACGTGACATGATCAACGCCATGTTCGTGCTCTATAACAAGGATGCGATTCCCGATGACCGGGAAAGAGATTTTGCCTACCTGGATGCCATGCGCGATCTCGCTGCCAAGTATCCCGATGACGCCGATATCCATTCGGTGTTTGCAGAGTCTTATATGAACACCACCCGCTGGGACTACTGGAACCTGGATGGCTCCGCCAAGCCCGGTACTGCAGAAGCCAAGGCCGCGCTGGAAACAGCCATGACCCTGGAGCACGATCATCCCGGTGCCAACCATCTTTATATTCACCTGATGGAAATGTCAGCCCAGCCTGAACTGGCCATGCCGGCAGCGCAAAAGCTGGAAGCCACCATGCCTATCAGTGGTCATATGGTGCATATGCCAGGACATATCTATCTGCGCGTTGGTGAATATGAAAAGGCGATCGATATCAACGAGCGTTCACAGATTGTTGATGATCAGTTTGCTGAAATCTGGGGTGATAACAACTTCCCCATGATTGGTACTTATCCGTTGTCGCACAAGATTCACAAACCCCATGCTCTGGACTTCGTCCGTTATGCCAACATGCTGCAAGGCAACTATGAGGCCTCTTACGCTGCAGCTTCACGCAACGCAGTGGGTCCGGATGGCATGTTGCGCGGCGCCAAGACAGTTGCACACCAGTGGATTACTGACAAAGTCTTCGGCAGGTGGGAAAAGATTCATGCAGATAATGCTGCCAATCGAGAGAATGCGGACAATCCTTATCTTTCCGGCATGTGGAGCTACGTAATGGGCAGCGCCCATGTCGCCATGGGTCACATGGGTCCGGCGGAAGCAGAGCTGCAGAACATCCGCGACCAGATCGCTGCCGATGATGTGGATGATTCAGGTGTAGGTCCTACACCAGCATCGCACGTACTTAACCTGGCCATGCACGCACTGCTGGGTGAAATCGAAGAAGCCAAGGGCAATCTCGATGCAGCCATCATGCACTACGGTCACGCGGTAGAGTACCAGGACAACCTGAACTACACCGAGCCACCCGACTGGAGTCAGTCCATGCGTCTGTACCAGGGTGCCGCCTTACTGGATGCCGGTCGTCCTGAAGAAGCCGAAGATATCTATCTGCAGGATCTGCAGTGGAACCAGCAAAATGGCTGGTCAACTTTCGGTCTGTACCAGTCACTGGAAGCCCAGGGCAGGGAACAGGAAGCCATCATCACCAAGCGGCAGTTCGATTCACTATGGCGCAATGCAGACGTGCAGCTAACCCGCTCGCGCATCTAACCAAACCAAAAAGTGGCGCGAGCCTTCGCGCCACTTTCATTTTCCAATTCGGGGTGTAGCTCAGCCTGGTAGAGCACTGTCTTCGGGAGGGGGCGGAGGTTCACAAAATCGTCGGGAACGATTTTGGACGCCGAAGCAAAGCTGAGGCGCCCGCAGGGTCACGCACAGGACGTGCGTGATCAATTCCTCTCATCTCTCGCCGTCAGGCGAGCATGTGAGGATCAAGGAACAACATATTCGGGGTGTAGCTCAGCCTGGTAGAGCACTGTCTTCGGGAGGCAGGGGTCGGAGGTTCAAATCCTCTCATCCCGACCAATTCTTAGTGGGTAAATCCTATTTTCCTGAACGGGAAGTCAGCGACCCTATGCCTTGTTCTTCGCAACAAACCTAATGCCCCGTTTTCATCGATTCTGGCGTATTTTCTCGACATGACTTGCTCCATCCATATTCTTTGAGGCGGTGAAAATCCAGTATTTTCAATGACTTTCCAAATTATATGTCCAGATAATGGGTTTCCTCAGTGTCAAATACTGAGACCCCTATTATTTGGCATACTGGGACCCCCTCTCTAGCTCAAATAAGTGTGCCAACGCTTTGGTGACTAATTGTTCCATTTCATGATATTGGGGCATACACTTGAAGTAGCTCCCACAAAGAAAGAGGGCGTGCAATTTATACAAATGTTATGCGCCCAGCTAAGCTGTAGTGCTTAGCCCATCCTCAAACATCTATGGAGGATCATTGGAAAACTTACGAGAACTTCGTGTAGATCTGGCCAAAAGAGGCAAGTGGAACGTAGGTTTCTTTTGGTCTGGTTTGGCATTTTGGATATTCGTCTTAGTGGTTGGCAACTTGTACCCTCTTGATACAGCCAAGTTTGCTTGGCTAGTGGCCGGCTTCTTTGTGGTTCCGCTGGCAATTCCGATATCTCATTTACTCGGAGCAGAGCCGTTTCCTAAGAACAATACGCTCGCTGACTTGGCAGGTAAAACTCACGGTTCAGTAACTACATTAGGATTCCCAATAGTCCTAATCTCGTTGATATTTTTCCCAGATGGACAAATTCTCGTAATGGCGATCTTGTACTGCCTTGACTTCTATGTATTCGGGTGGGTATTTGGAAGCGGCATATTCATAGTGGGCGCGAGCATAAGAATCGTTGGAGCGACTGCAATTTGGTTTTTCCTGCCAGAGTTTAGATTGACGTTACTACCAGCATTTGTTGCACTGACTTATCTAGTATTTGCCGTCACTATCCCAATTCAGCGTCAAAAATGGGAGCAAGAAAATACCGGTGCAAACGGCGCATAACCAACAAATCAATCAAGGACTCGGCAAAGCCGAGCCCATTATTCGGGGCGTTATGTGGCCGCCCTTGCGATAACCAGAGAGATCTTGCTCCGTTCTTTAGCCTTGGCTTTATAGTTTAGAACCATAGCAGCAGTATCGCGTATCCAATATCACAAAAAAGGAATCGAATATGTCCAGAAGCCCAAACTTAGATAACCCACTTGCAGTTCCTCACCCAGTGGCAGTTCACTGGAATGGGGCTAAATATTACTATATAGCGTTTGATCATGTAGTGCTTGAGGATCAAGGAAACATCTATCACGAATATAAATACTTTTCGAATATAAAAACCCCGAACACTGATGAGCTGTTTTTCCGCTATCAGTACGACGGAACTAGAGAAGAAGAAATACCTTTTTCGGCGAGCTGTCATAAGGCTCAAGACACGAATCTGTTTTTTGTTGAAGTCCTTGATTTGCTAAAAGCTGATGTAACCGGAGTGCCAACTAACAGAATTCAACTAAACGATATAGATTCACCACCATTTAGGTGTCCGCGAATATGGCTACATCAAACACGCGATGTTCTCCCAGATTCTTTTGAGTGCTAATGTCATTCAGAACTTGCGGCAGTCGTTTAGTGAATGCCACATAACCAATAAATCAATTAAGGACTCGGCAAAGCCGAGCCCATTATCCAGGGCGTTATGTGTGTTTAGGAGAGATCGTGGCAATCGAAACAGTTTTCTATACACAGGTCGGGACAATTATTTTATTTATTGTATCTCTATTCACCGCCTATAGAGTCTTGGTGAACCAGAAAGATGCAACGATCCAGCTACTCAGAGAGAAATGTAAGTTTCTGGAAGAGAAACTTGATCATGCCTCAGCTGAAGCACCAGATGTATTAGCGAGATCGCTTTCTGAAAGAGTAGATACTTTGAATAGTGAAATTCATCGGCTATTAGAGGACAAACAAGCAAATCAAGACCTTATTAAGCAAAGAGAAGGTGAGCTTGACAAGATCTTGGGAGTTGCTGATGAGTTCAGTAGACAATTATCGAATGCACGTGAACTGATGTCTGAATTCTTTTGCCCTGATTGCAGAGCGCCCATGGCTGAGCGAGCTTATCACTCCGAATCTGTGGAATATCAGGGCCGAGAGTTGGATGTAGATCACGAGTATGTATCCTTTGAGTGCGGTCTTACCATGTTAGACGGTAAAGTTTCGCAAAAGTGTAAAAACACATAACCATTAATTCAATCAAGGACGCGGCAAGCCGCGCCCATTAACCAAGGCGTTATGTGCTGAGCACCAGCAACTTTAGAAGAAGAAAGAATTTAGAGAAACAAAATGAAGGAATGTTTCATTATTTGCCCGCTTGATAAAGCAGGGACTGAAATTCGAAAGAGAAGCGACTTGATGCTGAAACACGTTCTAAGCCCTGTGCTCAAGAATTTCAAATATAAGGCAATTCGAGCTGACCAAATTCCAAAGGCGGGTCTTATTACAACACAGATCATTAATCTAATAATTGATAGCCCATTAGTAATAGCGGACCTTACAGGGGGCAATCCAAACGTTTTCTATGAATTAGCAATTCGCCATGCTTCTGGCAGACCATATATCCAGGTTATCGAGAAAGGAGAAAAAATTCCTTTCGATATAGGTGCTGTCAGAACTGTAGAGATTGATCATACTGATCTAGATAATGTCGAGGAAGCAAAGGTATTAATAGGGAATTACATTAAAGAAATTCATAAAGGCCATCTTCCCGATTCTCCCATATCGGTTGCCACCGGTGCCAAACTGCTCTTAGAGGACGAAGAACTAGCCGAAAAAATAGCTAGCAAGCTAGAGTTTATTCCACCAATGTGGGATGGCCCATCGTACTTTGAATCAGATATTGGTGATGAAATAGATAGATTTACCAACAAAGGCACATACACTATCGAAGACCTCGACAGGAAGTTGGAGAAGTTATTGTCTTTGGTTAGCACATTAGAAAGAAAGTGAGCAGAATCGCGCACATAACAAACAAATCAATCAAGGACAGGGTTAGCGTCCTGCCCCATTGCTCAGAGCGTTATGAAGCTTCATTGAGATCGTTGGCATCAACGGGAATCTGCATGTATCGAGTTATTACTCCGCTAATGGAGACAGATAATTGGAATAAGTTGACTTGATTCATGCTGTCAGTTTAAACAATGTAGTATGCAGGCCTGAAGGTTTATGAATCAAAATAGAGCATTAATAAGGAATCGCCGAGTTCGCCACCTAGCAAAGTTCGCGTCATTGGGTGAAGATGAAGCGCTGGTTATTTTGCAAAATGCAGGATACAAAGTACGAAATATCAATGACCAGATCAGTCTCCACTCCGTAGACGCTGCATTCCTTCTCTTAACTGATGAGAAAGAACATAGGTCCCCAATATCTCAACCATTTATTAGACCAGACGACTCTATCGATGACTTTAAACAGAACCTTGGCACATCCAAATTTGCGCTAAAAAATTCCTCTGTACACTATTTGGACTGTGATCAAATTCTAAATATCCACAATCAGCTGGTAGAGATTTTTGCCGAAGAGGACGACCCGATTTCTCCCTCCGGGCCAAAGGATATGGGACTCTTGGAGTCTGCAACACATAGACCTCAAACATCCCTGTCAAGTGTTGAAAAATATCCAACTTTGTGTGGAAAGGCGGCGGCACTATTTCACTCTCTTGTACTAAATCACCCGTTTCATAATGGAAACAAACGAACTGCATTGGTATCAGTTGTTGTATTTCTCGATTTAAACAAATACACAGTTGAATCAACCGATGATGAGCTATTTGATTTCGTAATCTCTACAGCAAAGAGATACACAAGATCAGGAAAACCTGGAACATCAGATGATGAAGTGGCATTTGTAGAAAGTTGGTTTCGATCTCACTCCCACAAAGTAAATACCCAGACCAATAATGCACCTATCGAACAATTCCTAAAAGGAGTAGAAGCAGCAGGAGGGCGGTACAGAAAAGCGGCAAATGGGGCTTGGGTAGTGTGGGGACCTAAGGGAGATAAATCATATAACCTCCCTAGAGTTTCCGTACTCCAAGGAGAACAGATCAGAGTGGTGCTAAAACGAATTGGACTGACTCATGGGCAGTCTGGAATTCACTATGAAGAACTTACTGAGGGGGTATCCTCTGAACAGAGCCAGATCCGGAGATTTCGAAACGTGCTGCGTCGACTGGCTAATGTCTAGAGAATAGCTTCATAACAATCAAATCAATCAAGGACTGCGCTGACGCGCGGGCCATTACTCAGGGCGTTAGCAAGCCACCAATAGCGTACATTCAATATGACTGAACTATTTATCAAATTGATTGAACACCTGATATCACTTATTCGTGAGGGAAAAGCCAATCAGAACAACTTGAACGAAATCCTAATTACCCCTCTAGAAGAAAAGTTTGAGGACGTTCACCAATCGTACTTAGATACGTTTGAGAAGCTGCGGTATGAAACAAACTACCAGACATTGTCGTATGAAGCCATGCATCTTCTAATTGACAGATTGGAGCAAGACATCCGAATTAGCTTTCGACATCGAGAAAAACTGCGATTACTTAATAATGAACTAAAAAAATTCGCAATCCACAACGAAGCAATTGAAAAAATTACAACGGGAATAGTTGAATATTTCGACACTCCAGATGAAATTGTTAGAGAGGCGGAATCAAACTCCGATCATGAGGCCAACCTTGTATTGAAGAATAATGGAGTGCGGACCAGCCTGATTGATGCTCTATTTGAGATGGCTGAAAACCAAGTTTTGGTGCAAGATCGGAATGGTATTTTCTCAGCCGCTATTGATCAGTTGACTGAAAAGTTGAATCGAAACTACTCTAAGGTTGCTCAGGGAATTGTTGAGACCAGAGCACAAATCCTTAGATAAACTACGGCTAGCTAACTAACAAATCAATCAAGGACTGCTTCACTATATAGGGTTTGAGGATGGCTTCGCCATCTTATACCCAATACCTATATAGCGAGCCAGCCCACTATTCAGGGCGTTATCGGCACACCTCCCGAGGTATCCAAAAAAATGATCGACATAAAAAGAATCAACCACGTAGGATTGCGAGTAACAAACCTGGAAACGACAAGGCAGTTCTACGAGACCCTCGGTTTTGTGTTTCTGGTTGGCCCGGTCGGACCAGAGCCTGTCGCCATCATGGAACATCCATCGGGCGTCGATATCAATTTTATTCTCAACTCAGATGACTCAGAAAAGAAAAACGTTTTAATGGATGTCCCCGATAAACATACCGGGTATACCCATATCGCGCTGGAAGTCGATGATCTGGATCGAGCCCAGTCGCAGCTTAACGAACTTGGTTATAGGATCACGGAAGGTCCAATAACCACGCCTGATGGCGCTTCTTTTCTGTTCATCAGAGATCCCGATGACAATGTCATTGAGTTTCATCGGCCTGCGCATTGATATCGGCAGATGACAATCTAGTTACGCCAGGACACTCTGACTAGTTCGACAATTAAGAGGAATTAAAGTGGCGCTGGTTCGAAAACTGCTCAAGTGGGTCTCAATAAGTGTTGCCAGTTTGTTGCTCATTGCTGTGGTTACGGGACTGGTCTATCAGTATCTTGCACAAGCTTCGGATATCAGGCGCTGGCCACCTTCAGGAGAGCTGGTTGAAGTAGATGGCAGCCTGATGCACATCTATTGTCAGGGCGAGGGGAGTCCCACTGTAATAGTAGAACAAGGCACGGGTGGTTACTACGATACCTGGCAGGACGTAAACTGCGAAATGGCTTCCATTACCCGTGTCTGTGCCTATGACAGAGCTGGTGCAGGCTATAGCGAGCCCGTAGGTACCTCACTGGACAGTGAAGCAACAGCTGACCGACTCTTCAGCTTATTGCAGCAAGCTGGTATCGATGATTCTCTGCTGCTGGTGGGTTGGTCTGCTGGTGGAATCTATGTTCGGGAGTTCTACCGCAAGTACCCCGATAAAGTGGTTGGCATGGTGTTGGTGGACTCAAGCCATGAGCAACAGCGGAGCAGGCTGATCGATCCGGTGCCGCCGCAGAGTAGTTTCGAACTAAGTGATGTCGCCGGTCCACTGGGCTATCTTGGCTTGATACGCATCAGTGGCGAGGTAGACAGACTGGTTGAACTGGGACCCGGTTCCGAGGAACAGAAGGCGCGGCTGAAGGCGGTTCAGAACCAATCCCACTGGGCAAAGGCCTACTACAATGAAATTGACACCTTCGAACAGGAACTGGCATTAAATAGAAACCCGCGTTCGCTCGGGAATCTGCCGCTTATCGTTGTATCCCGGGGGAGGGAGGTAACGCAGGCGTCGCCCTCCTCTCTATATACGCTTGAAATTTTGCAAGAGAATGAAAGGGAGTGGCGCGCACTACAAACCGAACTGGTTGCGCTGTCTTCTGAAGGTGTACATGTGATTGCCAGCGAAAGTGGCCACAGTGTGCATTTGGGTCAACCCAATCTCATCGTTAACGCCGTGCAGGACATAGTGACCCAGGTCAATGGCTATTGAATAATTGATTGACGCAGAATTATCTGCAAACGACACACTAGCGACAGATAAGTTAGGGATATCGCGAGCAGTACACAGTAGTCAGAACGATCTTGGATTCTCTTCTATAACTACAGAAACCAAACAAAGGGCTATTCCACAATGAAACTGGTTCCACATCTCACCTTCGATGGCGATTGCAAGGAAGCCTTCGAATTCTATCGTGATCTCTTAGGTGGATCGCTGGCAATGACTAGCTTCGGAGAATCTCCAGCTGCGAGCCAGGTTCCTGAGGAGTGGAGGGAGAGAATTGTCCATGCAACCTTAACGCTGGATGGAATGGAACTGGCAGGCGCCGACGTGCCACCCGATGAATTCCTCAAGGCGCAGGGAATCTATCTCCTGCTCGAACCCGAGGACGAGAAAGAAGCAGAGAGGCTGTTTGTCGCGCTGGCAGAAAACGGGGATGTTCAAATACCATTGCAGGAAGAGTTCTGGACAGTTGCCTATGGGGCCCTGGTCGACAGATTCGGCACTCCCTGGGAAATCAGTTGCATGGAATCACCGGCGAATAATGACTGAATTGGAATCGGCCCGTCACATAACTAACAGAACAATCAGGGGCTCATTAGACACTGAGCCCAGCATTCAGTGCGTCAGCTAACTAAGAGGTTGTCAGAAGAGTTTGCTTAAATCGTCATGTCATTGTGGTGCAGTAAAAATTGAGCTTAGCGAGCTTCCAGAGAGACTCATTCAATGCACATGCTCAATCTGTCGACGCTATGGCGCCCTTTGGGGGCACCTGACCAGGAAAACTGCAAGCGTAACCTTTGCGCCAGAAGCTGCAACCGCTTATGTTTGGAATGACGAGCTAATTGAGTTCTACCACTGCAACAGCTGTGGTTGTGTAACCCACTATGAAGGCAGAGAGAAGACGCCAACCGAGAGACTGTCCGTGAACTTCAGAATGTTTTCTCCAGCCGATTATCAACAGCTCGAAATACGCACCTTTGACGGTGCAGACACCTGGAAACTACTCGAGGACTAGCGGAAGACTCTGGAACATGACATAACAATGAGTCCAATCAAGGATATGGTTGTTGCCGGACCAACCAGACTTTCAGGTCACAGGGATCAGCACCGCCTATCAAGCCCAATATTCAAGACTTTATGCAGCTTGAGAGTCTAATGAAGGTGCAATCAATGAAGAAACACAAGAATTGTAGCCAGGTCAGCTTAAGAGCGATGCTCTCCTCTGTCTTACTACTTATATCTGTACTTCTGGTTTCAGTTGAACCAGGAGCTGCAGAAGATTCTCTGGACAATCTGATCACCGAGCACATGGACAGAAATCACATTCCAGGTGTAGCAGTGGCGGCTGTCTTTTCAGGTGAAGTGATCTGGACCGGTGTCTATGGTTATGCCGATGTGGAAGAGCAAGTCCCTGTAACAGAAGATACGCTATTCCATATTGCCTCGGTCAGTAAACCAGTCACAGCTACTGTTCTACTATCTTCCCTCGAGGAATATGAATGGTTGGACCACGACATCAATACCTACCTGCCATTCGAGGTCAGGAACCCGAACTACCCGGACATACCGATTACCATTCGACAGCTTCTGCGCCATCGTTCCGGCATCGTCGACAACATTGAATACCTGGGTCCTTTTTGGAGTACTGCCGATGGTGATCCTGCTGTTTCTCTGCATGACTACCTGGAGAATTACTTCAACCCAGGTGGAGAGCACTATTCGGCTGAGAAAAACTTTTTAGACGAGGCTCCAGACACATCAAAACGCTACTGCAATACCTGTTACGCCCTGCTGGGATTAATTGCAGAGTCGATCAGGCAACAGCCGTTTGAGACGGTATCGGAAGAGTCATTGTTCACACCTTTGGGAATGAACGATACCGCATGGTTCCTGAGAGAATTGCGTGACAAGGAAATAGCCATGCCTTACCGCTACGATGAGACTGATGGATACGTGGCCTATGGACATAACGGTTATCCGGACTGGCCCGCAGGGCAACTCCGCACCAGCATAAGTGATCTGTCTCGTTTCCTGGCGGTTTATGCGAACGGCGGCACTTCCAGTAGTGGAAGAGTGATCGATAAGGAACTCATCGACATACTATCTCCAACGGATCCGGATCTCGGTTTTCATACCTGGTTCCAACGTGGCCTGCCGTGGGGACAGGTCGTCTATCAGCATGGCGGAGGAGATATCGGCGTCCGCTCCTATATGGCTTTCAATCCTTCAGATTTCAAAGGTGTCGTGGTACTCAGCAATGGAGAAGGTTCAGTAGTGGAAATCGCAATCAGTGTGTACGAGCAGATCGATTCACTTCTGGAGCAATACACGCAATAGTTCAGAGTGAACGGGCTTGTACGGATGGGGATGAAAGTCAAAAACCAATTTAAGTAAAGACAGGACTGACGTTGTTGCCGTTTCTTTAGAGCGTTAACTGTTTTTGAGCACCGAAAAGCGGTGACCTTTTCAAATTTCTTCCGTCAAAGTAAATAGAATGAAATTCCAGTCTGGTTATTTACCCATGTCCAGAAGACACACTTTGAAGGCAATATTTTCGATTATGCTGATCACGATGTTCGGCATGTCGGTATCGGGACAGGAAGTGACTTGCTCGCTCACCCAAGATTCAGAATCCCGGATAACAGGCAGTTGTGAAGGCATTATTCCCCCCAATCTGGAATTGACACAGGCTGCTGAGAATTCCTTTATGCTGTGGGAAGGCTCGGCATCTGAAAACGATCTGGTGTGGCCGATCGATGTTGTTTCGTTGCGCTATGCCGATGGAGACGAGCTGCTTGTCCTTTACGAGATGGGCTGGTTCTACGTCACTGAGTTCGACTCCTCGCAAGTACTGATCTGGAATATGGCGAACGAGGCGGCGCCTTCAGGGAGAGATATCCAGGTATTGGATATCGCCAAAGATTTTCTCAATGGAGGCCAGTCCTGGAATCGTGCTGATAACAGAATATGCCCGGAGAATGCAGTTGCAGTCAGTTTGTACTGCGCATTGTTGCGAGCTTCTGAGCAGGTCATGGGCAAGCCTTATCACAGACAACCTGCCATGCAGGTGATTCGTGAGATAATTGGCGATCGATGGCCTGACAGATACAGCAATCACCGCCTGATGGAATTCAACAATCATCCATCGACCAGATTTACTGAGTTGGAAGAGTTATTCGAATTGGCCAGGGTTCAGATTCGCGAAAGCATGCGTTAACAATGCTTGCTAGAAAGCTAGAAGTTTCCACTCTTAACTGCCATCTCTCCCAGCGCCGCTCATCTCCCCACCAGCTCTCTTTGTAGTTGAAAATAGGCAATGGAAGTCATATGGTGATTCTTCCTAACTGACCACACACAGGAAGCTGCAATGCTGAGAAGAGATTTTTTATCTACATTACCAGGCCTTGCGGCGATGCCGCTGATGCTGCCTCAGGCAGCAAAGGCGGCGCAATCGGCGCGTCTTAAAATCACCGATGTCCGCTTGATCAGGATTAAGCTGGTCGAAGACAAAGGCATTCTTGCCCGGCGTGTCGATACGCCCCGCGGCGGGCTGCACGTTCAGATTGGCAACTTCACAGTGACTGAAGTCCACACTGATCAGGGCCTGGTGGGCATCGGGCCCGGCATCCCTCCGGAGAACATCGAGTATGTGAAACAACTGCTCGTTGGCAGAGACCCATTCGATATCAATGAACACGCCACAGCCCTGTACCGCCCCCAGCGCAGATGGGGTGCCTCGGTAGAAATCGCGCTCTGGGATTTGCTGGGCAAGGCAACAGATTTGCCCCTCTACAAGCTCTGGGGTGGAGGACGCGATCGGGTGCTGCCCTATGCAGCCATGTGGGGCATTGGCACGGTGGAAGACCGGGTCGAAATCGCCATTGGACTCAAAGAGGACGGCTGGCGTGCTATTAAACTCCGTTCCGGATTCAGGACCATGGAGGAAGACGTGCGCGTGGTGGAGCTGGTGCGGGATGCCCTGGGTGATGACTTCCACATCCTCTGCGATGGCAACAAAGCGCCCGGCGACGCAGACGCAAACGGGGAAGATCCCACACTGTGGAACTTCAAGCGTGCCTACGACACGGCCATGGAATACCAGCGACTCAACGTCTATTGGCTCGAGGAGCCACTGCCCCGTTATGACTACGAACGCCTGGCGGAACTCAATCGGCTCCTCGCCATGCCCATGGCTGGTGCTGAGGCAAACTGGGGCATCCATGAATTCAGGTGGCTGCTGGAGCAGGGTTGTTTCGACATCCTGATGCCTGAGATTGGTGATATAGGGCCTCTCATGTCCCGTACGGTGGGCACTCTCGCGGCAGCTTACAACCGACAGGTGTCACCGCACTCGGCACCGTTTGAAAGACGACTGGTCAATATCTGCGGCATCCACCTGATCGCGTCCATGCCCAACGGCCCGATCACCGAGTTCATCCACGAGCCGCCGCATGCGGATATCTTCGAGGGCTGGCAGGTTTTCGAGAACCCACCTGTTCTGGAAGAGGACGGCATGATTAAAGTACCTCAGGGCCCCGGCCTCGGTGTGACTTTCCGGGAGGATCTGATCGAACAGGTCTGAGGCAGTGATCGGACACTAATCCATTATTAAAGGCGCAAGTTGCCCAGGCAGGTATCGGTGAAGACCGAAGCGTTCAGGGGCGCCAAGCTGGCCCTGATTAAGGATGACCAACTGGTCATCTACAGGCGTGATCAAAAGGAAGGCATACCCTTCCCGGGTCTGTTGGACATGCCTGGAGGGGGCAGGGAAGGAGAAGAATCTCCTGAACAATGCGTGCTTCGCGAACTGCAGGAGGAATTTGGATTGCTCCTTTCTGAAAGCAGACTCAGCTATCGCAGAAGATACATCAATACGGATGGCGTAACTTCAAGCTACTTTTTCGCGGGCAGGGTTTCGGAGCAAGAGGTCAAGGCGATCGAGTTTGGCACTGAAGGCCAGTATTGGGAAATGATGGCAATCGGAGTGTATCTGGAACATCCAGAAGGAATTCCTTTACTGCAAAGCAGGCTTAAAGATTACTTGTCGACCATCGCAGACTTGCAACAATAGAATCAATCAGAACGCGTTGACGCGCAGGCCTCTGCTTAGCGCGATATTCGCTAAGGCTTCAAAGAGTAAGAAACAAAGTGACACCCGGTGAACTAGCTTCAAGTATTGCAGCGCTGAACGACAATGCACTGAGTCTGATTGCCATCTATCTGAGTGTGCTTTCCGGCTACATCATCGCGGCCTATATGGTTGGAGAGAACCTTTCCAGGTTCCAGTTATTCTTTATCAATTCACTGTTTGTTATTTTCTCCTTATTGCTGACTGTTGGCGCATTTCAGATTTTCCAGCTCGTGGCGGAAATACAGGCTGAGTATGCGGGTCTGATTCCGGAATTTGTGGCGACACGATTCGTGCTGACCACGCTGATCATCCAATTGATCGCAATAGGTGGTGCACTGTTTTTTATGCATGATCGCCGAAAGAATAAATCAGGGTAGTGTCATATTAAAAACGCATCACCGATAAGTTATGCACAGAATTTATACCGCATGTTGAATCCACCACCCAGGCCGTTGATTGTCCGATAACGAAAACAAGATTGAGTTAGAAATGAAAAAACCAACACTATTCAAAATTCTTTTTATAATCTTCTGCCTGATTCTGGCTGGTCCGGAATTCGGTATCGCGCTGGAGTTAGTGGCGCTGGTGAATCTGCTGGGACTCGAATTATTTGTCTTCGCGCTTTCAGTGCCAGTATTGTTCTACGGCCGCCTATTGATTGTGGAAATTCAGAAACTCGATCCGTATTTCTTTATTTCACCCCGCAGAGACGTGATTGAATGCCCGGCATTGCTTGCCCATGCGATTCCGTTTTTCATGGTTTGCCTGTTTTTTGCTGTAAGCTCGGCAGTGGTTTCCTTCCTGATTGGCGAATAGTCCGATTGCGCTTGTGCACTGGCAACTAACCAGGGGCTGAGCAGAAACGATGGCAATCAGGTAAGGCTGCTTCCACACCATTCTGAAACATCTCGGATAGAAGGATACGTAGTTATGTACATGACCGGAGGTTGTAACTGCGGCTCTGTTCGTTACGAACTGCTCGCTGAACCACTGTTTACTCATGTCTGTCATTGCACAGAATGTCAGCACGACTCAGGCGGTGCATTTAACATTTCTACCGTAATCCTGTCCGCAGACTTCAGGTTCAAAGATTGCGCGCCGGACATCAGCTATGTGTCCCGCAAGAGTGGCAATGAATATGAGGTTTGGGGTTGTTCGAAATGTGGATGCACTGTGGCAGGTAAGAGCATTACACCAGCCAGTGTGATGGTGGTTCGGCCAGGCAGCTTCGATGATACCTCAGTGATTAGACCGCAAGCGCATATCTGGATATGCGAAAAACAGGACTGGGTCAGTATTCCCGATGATATTCCCTCCTTTGAGAAAGAGTATGATGCCGCCGAGTTGTGGCCCGCGAGTAGCCTGGAACGAGTAGAAGGCTCATAATCAACAAGATCGGCGAGTAGATAGCTAGCGGCACTTGGATACAAGGTGCTACGGATTCAGGAGATACTTTGCAGATTTACCAGGAGTTCAAGCTGAGAGTCATCGACCTGACTGGTCTCTCCAGAGATGCGATCCATATCTATGTCGGGCTATTCGTTTTCTTCTCATTTGTTGGCTTCATTCGGAAAGGAAAAATCGAGCCGATCGCCTTGATTCCGGTATTTGTCGTCGCAGCTGCCATGGAGGTCATTGACCTGTATGGCAACTATCAAACAATGGATTCCATGTATTGGGGAAACAGCCTGCACGATCTGGTGAACACCTTGTTTTGGCCAGTCGTAATCGTGCTACTGGTCAGGTTTAATCATGCATTCAGGCGCGAAGCTTGACCTGCCACGCCATCAGGCACACCATGCTGTGTACCACTGTGAATGTTAACGTGTACCTACAGCCATGAATCTGCGACACAGTTTCTTCCTGGTCTCAATGCTGCTTGCGCTCTGTCGCTCAGCGGCGGCACAAAGCGATGCTGTTGAACTCACGCCTGCTTACAAGGCAGAAATCGCCTCTCGGGTGATGCAATTACTCAGAGACGAGTATGTCTTGGCCGATAAAGCCGAAATCGCAGCGCAAGAAGTGGCGCGGAGATTGGAGACGGGTGTCTACGACCCAATTACCGATTTGCAGACCTTCGCCAACAGACTCACTGGCACACTCGATATAATCGATGACTGGCATCTTGGGGTTAACTATTACCCTGAGCCAATTCGGGAAGACTACGACTATTGGGAACCAACGGAAGAAGAAATTGCAGAGCGCGAAGAACTGTTAAGGAGCCGCAATTACGGTTTTGAAAAAGTAGAGCGTCTGCCCGGGAATATTGCTTATATAGAAGTCAGGGATTTCTTCTATGAGAATCCTCACTCCGAAAGAGTCCTGGCTTCGGTGATGACCATGATCGAAAACACCGATGGCCTCATTATTGATTTGAGGAGAAATGGCGGCGGTCAGGCTGAAGCCATTCAACTACTGATAAGCTATCTGCTGGACGAACGCGTTCTCATAGCTACCACGCAATATAGAAAGAACAACAGAAGCGTTGAATACTGGACGCTCGATCGGGTTGATGGCCCCAGATACGCAACAGACAAACCGGTTTTTCTCGTCATCAGCAATCGCACCTTCTCAGCTGCAGAAGCATTTACCTATGCATTGCAGTCACTGGAAAGAGTAGTCGTCTTCGGGGAAGGAACCATTGGTGGTGCCCATCCTACAGACAATATGCGTCTCGATGAGCACCTGATGATCAGGATGCCGGTCGCCACCACCATCGATCCCAGAACTGGCGGCAATTGGCAGTATGTCGGCATTCAGCCGGACAATAGCGTGGATGCCGATGAAGCACTACCTGCAGCGCATCGGGAGATGCTGCAGAACCTGATTGATCGAAGTCCTGCAGACGCGGATTTATCGGAAAAGGAAGCCGCACTGAGCACATTGCAAAACGATTAGCATGCGGCGAACAATTCAATCAATCGAGAGTTCAGCGTAGATTGCTGAATGCCTTATTCGCTCTGATGGAGACAGTACATGGCTAAAGCGTTAGCTATCGGTGGAGTGTTCTTCAAGTCATCTGATCCAGCGGCGCTGGCATCCTGGTACAAGGAATGGCTGCAAATCGACCTGGAACAGACTTTTAACGGCTGCTGCTTTTTCCCGGAGAAGCTCCCGGCCAAGTCTTATACTGTTTGGTCTCCATTTGATAAAGACACGGACTACTTCAGTCCTTCTGATCAGTCCTTCATGATCAATCTGATCGTAGATGATCTCGCTGAAGCCCTTTCTCAGGTTCAGGAAGGCGGAGCGACACTGGTTGGCGATACGGAAGAGATGGAGTTTGGCTCGTTCGGATGGTTTATGGATCCTGAAGACAATAAGGTTGAACTCTGGCAGCCGAAATAAGTCATGCAGTTTTTGAGTGCTGAAAACTAAATAACAGACCAGGCCGGGGCCTGATTAACCCGGGTCACCCTTGCAAACCACTTTCTGAACCTAGGCGGCGGAGACATGCGCAAAGAATCGACCATCATCAAAGTAGACATAGACGGATACAACGCTGTAGCTCAATCTAATGCACCAGAAGATACCGCAGACTATCTTCTTCAGTACTATGATGCGGTGTTTGCACTTTGCAAAGAAAACGGCTGGGAAATTATCAAAACCATGGGGGACTGCGTATTGATCACGGCTCCCGACAATGCCATACCAGAAACCGTAAACAGCTTTTGCAATAAGCTTGGATCAGCATATTCTGTGAATGTGCACTACAGAAAATGCAGCTTCGAAGAAATAGATGTCGCCTATAGCAACTTTGCTTGCAGAGATGTGTTTGGTAAGGACATCAATAACTTGTTTATGGAAGATTCTCTTACCCAGCTTGCCAGTTAAGCCACATGGCTGCACCTGAAGTACCAAGCCCCATCAACTTTCACCTCATGCAGGATGCTAAAGAGTGGGAGAGTACGGCGATGGACCGACCTTTTCGCATCGATATGTTTGCAGAATTTGCAAACGCCTTTGCGTCGCACGGTTTCAGTAATGTCCTCGAGCTGGGCTCCGGCCCTGGCTTCCTGGCTAAATATCTGTGCGATCGATTCCCTGAAATCTCACTCAGCCTGCTGGACTTCTCGGAGGCGATGCATGATCTCGCCAGAGCGAGGCTTGAGTCCTGCACCCAAGCGATTGAACATCTCTGCAGGGATTTCAAAGACCCGAACTGGACAGAGGGCCTGAACAAGTTTGACTGTGTTTTTTCCAATCAGGCCGTACATGAACTGCGGCACAAATCACTGGCAAACGCACTGCACAAGCAAGTGAAAAACGTGCTTGCCGACGACGGCGTCTACCTGGTTTGCGATCACTATTTTGGCCCGGACGCTGCGACCAATGCAGAATTGTTCATGACGGCACAAGAACAGCTTTCGTGCCTCAACGAGGCTGGATTTGATGCCGAGGTGTTGTTGAAGAAAGGCAGTTTGCAACTGATCAGGGCAACCTGGCGGAAAGAGAATTAGCGGAGCGGCTCGGTGCATCCGTTCTAAGCACCTGGTTTTCCAGCGATTTCCTTTCAACTCTAAGTACACAACATTGCAACTTTGCCGGGATCAGAATAACCTGTAAATCACTGTAAATTGCCTTCAGAAGGCTTTTTATCATGCTTGCCAAGCCCCAAATTCCGTTCTGGCTACTGTTCATGAGCTCCCTGGCACTCGCTCAGGATCGAACCGTTGAGAATCTTGAAGCCCTGGATGACCTGGACCTGGCCCGGGAGATTCTGGACGCGACGGAAGAGGAAATCGGGCGCTATTCTCTGGAGCTGGTCGAGCCCCTCGAGCAATTGGCCAATCGCTTGATGTCACTCAATCAGTTTGGAGAGGCGGATGCTTTGCTGGACCGGGCAGTTCAGATTACCCGCATCAACAATGGCCTGCATACGCCGGCCCAGCTCAATTTGATCAGATCGCGAATCGACAATTTTTCCAACCGTCAGGCCTGGGACGATGCCCGTGACCAGATGGAGTATCTGTTCACCTATTACTTGCGTGTACCAGTGCTGCTCAACTCCAGCCTGCTGGATGATTTTATGGTATTGACGGAACAACACTTGCGCGGTGCCAGTGAGGACGAAGAGCTGGAGCAGGGACGCCACCTGTCGCGCGTGTATCAACTCAATTGGGCAATGATCAATACCGCACGCAAACTATATGGCAGAAGCGCACCAGAGCTTATTCCTTATATGTACCGTCAGGTCCAACACTACTACCTGTTCAAGAAGGGTCGTGATGAAGGGGGTCGCGATCGTACCAATGCCAATTATTATTACAGTTTGAATGGACGCACTACAGGCTGGAGGAGAATTGCTACCAAGAATCGGTTCTATTCCGAAGGTCTCCGTCTGTTGCTGGAAATGCGATCGATTTATAACCAGGTAGAACCAGCAAATCCGGAAGCAGTTGCCATGAGCGAGCTGTATATAGCCGACTGGTTCCTGTTGTTCGAGCATGCGGGATTGGCGATGGAAAGCTACGCGAGTGCCTATTCCGAATTACTGGAAGCTGGCGTGAGCAATGATCAGATCAATGCGCTGTTCAGCCGGCCGCGCGTACTGCCGCAGCAACAGTTCTATCCCAGCGTAGCGGCGGCGCTCGCCGATTTGCCAGTATCCGAGAATGGATCGACAAGCCACGAACTAACAATTGATGAATGGTCTGTGGACTATCCAACCCTGCGAACCCCAACGCATTTTTACAGTCGCACAGCCGAAGATTCTATATTTGCACAACTGTCTTTCCAGCTGCCGGCAGAAAATGAACCCACGTTCCTGTACAGGAACCGATTCAGGCAGACAGTTGGCAAGGCCGAGGAGATGGATCTCATTCAGGGGTTCAGAGGTATCCCGGCAGGCAATGAAGTTGCGCTGGAAAGACTCAGCCAGTTGCGATTTCGCCCGCAGATGATTGATGGCGAAGCTGTCGCCAGTCGAAATACCATTCGCTATTCAATTCCCGTAGAACGAGTGCCTGACCGAATAAGCCTGGATTAAGCACATTGTTGGTGTAGCATCTGCTGCAAGCCTGATAATTTTCAACTCTTGACTACCCCTATGTCGGATCTCGACCAACGACTGCAGTTTCTTGTCGAAATTGACAAACTCAAGACTGTCGTCCGTGCATCACCTCTGGCGGATAAATCACGGAAGGAAAACAGTGCCGAACATTCCTGGCATCTGGCCATGTATGCACTGATCCTTGCAGACTTCGCTGATGATGAGATAAATCTTGAGCGAGTAATCCGGATGTTGCTGCTTCACGACATCGTTGAGATTGATGCGGGAGACACACCACTCCACAAGCAGGACAGCCAGGCGGAACAACTGGAAAAAGAAATGCTGGCTGCGGAGCGCATTTTCGGATTGCTGCCCGCTGTTCAAACGGATGCCTTGCAAGCTCTGTGGCTGGAGTTTGAGGCCGCTGAAACCAGTGACGCTCGATTCGCCAAGTCACTGGACAGACTGCAGCCCCTGTTGCAAAACATCATGACCGACGGTGGTACCTGGACCGAAGCCGGGGTGACCCGACAGCAAGTGCTGGAAAGATACGGCCCCACAATTGAAGCCGGGTCGGCTGAACTCTGGCGCTATGCCAGGTCGCTGGTTGATCGCCACTTTGCCAGTCCGGGTGATGAATAGGCTGCTCACCTGGCGCCCTTCCAAATTCCTCCTAAAACAGCAAGAATAGCTGCCATCAGAAATTCAGTTTTATTTTGACAGGTAAATTTATGCAAGCGCTCATGATGAATTCCCAGCTCATGATTTCTTCGATTCTGAAGCATGCTGAGCGAAACTTTCCCGATGTGGAGATGGTGTCGGTAACGGTGGACAATCCCCTGCATCGTCAAAGCTATAAGACCTTCGCTAAACGCTGTCGACGGCTCGCCAATGTGCTGGAATCACTGGGGGCAAAGTTTGGCGACCGCATCGGTACGCTTGCCTGGAATGACTATCGTCATATGGAGTTGTACTACGCTGTCTCTGGCGCCGGCATGGTCTGTCACACAATCAATCCGAGACTGTTTCCCGAACAGGTGGCCTATATCATCAATCATGCTGAAGACAAGATTCTGTTTGTCGACGTGTTGGTGCTACCCCTGTTGGAAGCCCTGAAAGAACACCTGTCAAAGGTCGAAACCATTGTCGTGATGACGGACAAGGCCCATATGCCCGAATCGGGACTGGACAATGTGCTGTGTTATGAAGAGCTGATGGATGCACAGTCTGATGACTATGACTGGCCGGAGTTCGATGAGAACACAGCCAGTGGTATGTGTTATACCTCGGGCACCACAGGCAATCCCAAGGGCGTAGTATACAGTCATCGCTCTACTGTGTTGCATGCCCTCGCGGGATCACTACCCGATGTCACTCGCGCCTCCAATATGGAAACCAGCTTGCCGGTCGTACCCATGTTTCATGTGAATGCCTGGGGTGCACCCTACGCGGCCCTGATGGTGGGTATGAAGCTGGTCTTGCCTGGACCCAAGATGGCTGACGGGGAAACTCTCTGTGCATTGATGAACGCAGAAGAAGTGACCTTCAGCTCCGGTGTCCCCACCATCTGGATGGCGCTGCTGGATTACCTTGAGGCCAACAACAAGACTGTACCTTCTCTTTATAGAGTGAGTGTGGGTGGCGCTGCCTGTCCGAGAATCATCGTTGAGCGTTTCCGTGAACAGCATGACTGCACCGTCGTTCAGGGTTGGGGCATGACCGAGACCAGCCCGCTGGGCACGGTGTTCTGTCTCAAGAAAGGCATGGAAGATCTGTCAACGGAAGAGATGACCGATTTGCAATGTCTCCAGGGCCGGGGCGTCTTTGGTATCGAGATGTGCATCGTCGATGAAAACAATGAAGAATTGCCCTGGGATGGTGTCGCCTTCGGTGCCCTGAAAGTCAGAGGCCCCTGGGTGGCCAAAGGCTACTTTGGATTGTCCGATGTGCCTGGTGCAGAAGATTGCCCGGTGGATGAGCAAGGCTGGTTCCAGACCGGCGACGTGGCTTCTATTACGCCTGAAGGCTATCTGCAGATTACAGACCGCACCAAGGACGTGATCAAGTCCGGTGGCGAATGGATCAGTTCCATTGAAATAGAGAACGCTGCAGTTGCCCATCCCGATATCGCCGAAGCGGCTGTGATCGGACGCTATCATCCCAAGTGGACGGAAAGACCGCTGCTGATTGTTGTGCAGCAGGAAGGCAAATCCCTGACCCGAGAAGATGTGTTAGGGTTTCTGGAAGACAAACTCTACAAGATGGCCATGCCTGATGATGTGGTGTTCATTGATGAACTGCCCCATACGGCAACCGGCAAGATCAACAAACTGGGCTTGCGCAAGACTTACGAAGACTATCAATTTCCGGCAGCATAGTGTCATGGGCATGGTATCCAGGCTGAAGTCTTTAATATGCTGTTTATTGCCGGTGCTGGTACTGGCGTGCTCGCCGGACTCGAGCAGTGGCGATTCCACCATCACACAGGGAGCAAACGATACCGCGGAACAGAGCAGCTGCCGTATGGCTGCTCAATCCATGATTGATGTGGCACGCCAGGCAGTGAACGACCAGTCCAGTCGACCAGAGCGCCGGGAATCTCGCCGGGTGTTGATGGAAGACTGGCTTGCAAGGCTGGCCGCTGGAGAGGATCCCTGTAATGTTTATGCAGACATCGGTAATGCGGCGACCACGTTCTAGTCTGTGGGAGACAACTCTTGATTGAAGTCGACGTCGTCACAAAACAGAGTGATCTCGAAACACTGGTGAAGGAAATCAATGCTGCCTCCTGGGATGCAGCTAACGATGTCTGTGCCTATGCAGTCGAGTCTCTGACTAACTATCTCAGTCGACAGGACACGGTTTTCGTTGTTGCTCACGATCGGCAGGGCACCGAAACCACTTTTGTCGGCATGGCTTCTGCACGTATTGAAATCAAACCCTATGAAAACCAACGCTGGCTGTATGTGGATGAAGTCGATGTGTGTGTGGACCAGCGCAAGAAAGGTGCTGGCACTGCGATCATGAAAAAGCTGCTGGAGATCGCAAAGGAAGCAGATTGCGAAGAGTTATGGCTGGGTACCGAGTTGGACAATGAGCCAGCGAATGCGCTTTATCAATCTCTGGACCCAGATGAAGTGGAGAAGTTTGTCGGCTACAACTATGAACTGGATGATTAGGGCAGAATGCCTCTGTGCCAGGCACTGACGAGCTGCCTTCTTTATGACTTTTGGCACTATTCACGCCTGTGCTGATCGGGCAACATAGAACCATTCGTAGTCTAATTAATTGTGCAGTGATCATCTGTTCAGGAGATGGCAATGACAACACGATCTTTACTCATCACAGCGGCCGCGTGCCTGCTGGCCCCGTTGGCAGTGGCCCAATCTGAAGAATCTGCAGCACCGGCCTACACCGTTCCCCGCACCGTTGATGGCCAGCCCAGTTTCGAGGGTGTGTGGACCACCGTGACTTACACCATGTTGGAACGCCCACCGGGCCTGCCACTGGTACTTGGTCCGGAACAGGCAGCCGGTTTTGCCCAGGCTGTCTATAACGGATCGCCAGAGAACAATGATCCCGATATCGATCAGTTCGGACCACCGAGGCTTTTTCGAGTGAAAGGTGAGTATCGCAGCTCAGTAGTGGTGTACCCGGAAGACGGTCGCATGCCATTCAATGAGCGGGGACTGGAAGCGGCCAGTCATCATTATTTCAAAGGTGACCATGGCTTCGATCATCCGGAGGAACGACCGGGCACTGAGCGCTGTATTGAAAGCTGGGGCTCACCACCCATGCGTGCATTCATGTATCAACTCTTTCACGCCTTTGTGCAGTTACCTGACCAGGTAGTCATCATCAGTGAAGACATGGGGTTGGCACGAGTCATTCATATGGACGGACAACAGCGGCCCGCTGCGCTTACATCTCTTGAAGGCCATTCGGTTGGACACTGGGAAGGGGATACCCTGGTCGTGGAAACCACGCACTTCCGAGGAGATATTCCGGATCGGGCCACGATCGACCGGCCCATGCTGATCAGCGCCGAGGCAACCGTGACCGAACGCTTTACTCGCGTTGCCGAGGATGAGTTGTTCTATCAATACACCGTCGATGATCCCACTTATTACACCGAACCCTGGCGTGGTGAGTTTTCTTTCACCCGGGACGAGGGCGGCCACATCTATGAGTATTCCTGCCATGAAGGCAACTACTCCATGGCCGGCGCTCTGCGCGGTGAGCGGGTTAAGGAACTTCGTAGCGAATTTGGTGTAGAATAGCCCTCAGACCGATTTTAGCGAGGGTAGGACTATGAAAGCTCTGGCTTTGGCAGGTATGTCAATTATCCTGTTATCCGCTTGTGCCACTCCGCAACCGCGTTTTGAGCAGATGAGTGAGGATGAACTCATTGCCTACAACGAATCGGTTCCTTTCGAACAACAGGTCTATTGCCGACAGGAAGTCCAGGTCGGTAGCCATATTCGCAAGCGGGTTTGTGTCACTGTGCAGGATATGTTGTGGGGAACCATTCGATCATTGAATACCCCTAGCTCCAGCTCAAGCATCCCCTACAATCGGTTCTAGCGTCTAGCGATTGTCTGTTATGGATGATCAGCCTCACGAACCCGAGCCCTCGTCCAGCAGTAGCGAAACCCTGTCGTATCTTCGCTTTCCATTAGCTACGCGCGTACTCCACTGGATTGCAGTCATCGCTGTTTTCACTTTGCTGTGGAGCGGCCTGATGCTGTTCAATATCCACCCGCGCCTGTACTGGGGTGAGGTGGGCTACTTCGGTGCACCTGCCGTGGCTGAGTTGGTAGGAGACACCACAACGGAAGAACCGCAAATCGAATTGCGAATCGGCAGTCTCTCCATGGATGTCACCGGTATTATCGGACGCATCAATCGCCAGCCCTATATTCGAATGTTCAGTTATCCCGAGGGTTTCGCCTTCGGTGAGAATCGTGCGCTACACTTTACCGCAGCCTGGGCACTGGTATTGGCGTGGCTTTATTATCTCTATCATCTGATTGAAAGTGGTCGACTGAGACAAGTGTGGTTGCCAAGAGTCCATGAGCTTAGCCCTCGCCATATCGGCCGGGATATTGTTAGGCATCTGAAGTTTCACCGGGCCACAGGTGAAGAAGCAAAGCGATACAATATCCTGCAGAAGCTCAGCTATCTCACCGTGATGTTTATCCTGATTCCCTTGATCATTCTCACCGGGCTCACCATGTCGAACAGCGTCACCACAGCCTGGCCAATTCTGTTTGATCTGTTCGGCGGCAGACAATCTGCGCGCACACTGCATTTCATCTTCATGTCCCTGTTGATCTTGTTCGTGCTGATACATGTGATTCAGGTATTTGTGGCAGGATTCGTGAATCATTTTCGCAGCATGATTACCGGGCGACTGGAACTGGGAAAGAGTAGTCACTGATGACAAAGAAATTCAACAGAAGGCAGATAGTGAATGGCGTACTGCTCGGCGGTGCCGCCGTGAGTGTCGCCCTGGCCACCAGGCGTTATCCCGGCGAGATCAAGAGCATTCACGATGTGACCGATGCATTGAACTATGGCTTGCATGACCTGATGTTGTCCGGCCAACCGCGGGTGCGGGAATTCACTCGCAACGATCTGGTACTGGATTTTCCAACCAGTGGTGTCACCGCACCGCGAGATGAGCGCTATCAGTTGATGCGTGAAAATAGTTTTACTGATTATCGGCTAGCGGTGGATGGCCTGGTGAACAATCCGCTTAGCTTGTCTTTAAGTGAGCTGCGGGCCCTGCCAGCACAGTCCCAGATCACCATGCACACTTGCGATGAGGGCTGGAGCGCGATTGGTGAATGGACTGGTGTACCACTCGCACAATTGCTGTCCAGGGCAGGCGTGCAGGAAAGCGCACGTTATGTTGTCTTTCATTGCATGGACACCCAGTTCAATGACAAACCCTACTACGAGAGTATCGATCTGTTTGCGGCCAGCCATCCGCAAACCATCCTCGCCTACGATCTCAATGGCGAACCGGTGCCGCAGAAGAATGGCGCACCACTTCGGCTGCGTATCGAAACCCAGATCGGTTACAAACATGCCAAGTTCGTCGAACGCGTGGAACTGGTCGATAGCCTGCTGACTGTTCACGATGGTCGAGGCGGCTGGTGGGAAGACTACGACAATGCAATCTGGTACGCCGGCCTGTAACTACACTATGACTGACGAAGGCATCTATGATGACTTGCCCGACGTGCGCGATGGGCTCAATAAGAAAGAGCGCGCGATCCTCGTTTGCCTGCATGAAGCCCAACAGGAATTCGGTGGCCGCAGCGTGCCGACAATCACCTTGTATGGCAGGGTAGTAGAAAAGATCGATATCAGCCAGGAAGAGTTTCAGCAGATTCTTTCAAGACTGGTAGGCGGCACGCGCAATTCTGACGGTTCCATGTCCTTTGGATAGATAGGGTCAGAATTGTAAGGGAAGGTGGAAAGAAAGGTATAGGGACAGATCTATTTTTCTTTGAAAAAATAAACCTGTCCCTGTTTCCCCCTTTTACTATTCGTAGCGCAGCACCATGGCCGGGCGCACTCGCGCACTCTTCCAGGACTGGGATAGCACAGCAGTCACCGCGATCAGTACAGACAAAGTAAAACTGATGAGGAACGGCACCGCATTCACCGGGGTTTGTGCATTGAACAGGCTGACATAAGTCGTTGCAATCACATAGCCAAGTGGAAAGGCAACCGCATTGGCGATCAAGACCGGCTTGGCGAAATCGAACAGCAGCATCATGGTCAGTCTTCGGGTGCTGGCACCCATGACCTTGCGAATGCCAACTTCTTTCTGACGAATATTGGTGATGAATGTTGCATTGCCTAATAGTCCAATGCTGGCAATCACAAAGCCAAAGATTGCCAGGCCACCGATTGCGGTCGTCAGATAGAGAAACAATTGATAAGTCTCATAGAACAGATTGTCAGAAAACTCTCGTTTAATGGGCACGTCAGGCAACAGATTGGCCCACACTTCATCGATGTGCCTGAGGGCATCATTCACATTCAACACCGAGACCCGCACAATCAGGTAGTTTGCCAGTTCAGGTTGTAACAGGTAGGCATCGCCATCGATGCCAAAGCTGCCGTAGTCAATGAACTGGTACTTCTGTTGTCCTACCGTGCCAATAATATTGAATTCAACCGCCATCCGCTCGGGCACTGAAGGGGGCCCATAGCGGCGGTACAGTGGTTGTCCGATTGCTTCTTCTGCAGAATTAAAGCCCAGTGCGCGAGCCGCCCGGTCATCCAGTATGACGCCGTAAGGTCCGGTACTGCGATCGAATTCACCTGCCCTGGGCAATATGTCACTGTTGCGATCTCTCGAAAATTCCCGTCCGTTGTAAAAGGGAATATTGAGTGTTTCCGGAAAATCGTAGCCAACACTGTGCACGGTAAATTGCAGTGCGTCGTCATTCAGGTCCGGCGTGGTAGCAAACCCGCTGGTGGACATACCCAGGGTCCAGGGCAACTGGTCTACCTGGGTGACGGACACTACGCTGGAATGAGACTGCAGTTGGGCTATCAACAGCTCGCGATCAATTTCCAGTGTGTCCAGGGGCACTGAGATGGCGATCCTGGGATCAGCCACGGTGCCATCAAGCTGGTTGGTCATGGCGACATTCTGCCGGTACATGACAATGGCAAGAATCATCAAGGTGCCGGAAATAAAGAACTGGATACCTACCATTGCGGCTCGCAGTTTTCCTGAGTAGCCGGTGGATCCCTTGGGTCGCATCATGGTTACCAGGGCGGTCATGGTGGTGCGAATGGCAGGATAAAAACCAGCAATCATCACCACCACCGCAACAACAATGCCCAGCGTTAACCACAACTGACTATTGAGTAACATCGCCGGGCTGACTCCCGCCAGGCCCATCTGACCCAGGCTGGACAACAGCACGACAAAGATCAGTAGTGAAAGTGCCAGAGAGATGGCTACAAAGAGAAAACTCTCCCAGCAATACTGAACGATTAACATGCCGCGCTTTGCACCCAGAATTTTTTGCACGGCGATTTCCTGGCTGCGTAATGAAAGCTGTGCTATCACCAGGTTGGAGTAATTCAGACAACCAATCAGCAACACCAGGGCACCGGCAGTCTGCAGGATAGTCAGGATACTCAAGCCGGCTGTGAACAGGGCAAGCGTATTGGTCATTAACTGATTTACCGGCAGCAACTCATAGGTCATTGAGTCGCTCCAGTTCGGTGGCACATTGTCCTGCACAAAATCATCCAGCCTGTCATTGAATGCCGCCACGTTCACCTGTTCCCCTGGAGGGAATTCCAGGTAAACGTAGTAGGACTGGTTACCCCAGCGATCCGTCTGTGGATTCATCTCATTGCTTGCTGTGTTCCCATTCAATATGTCGAAGTTTTCTATTGACGCGATCATGTCTGTGGCAAACAGCGGCACATCGGAGTCAAGGTGAGAGGGAAACTCGAATTCGGCGATAACGCCGGTGACGATGACATCCAGCTGATTATTCAAGGTCGCTGTCTTGCCAATGACATCGGTGCTGCCAAAGCGTCGTATGGCTGCAGCTTCGGTAATCAGCGCAGAACCCAGTGGCAGGCTGTCACTGGACGCAGTGCCATCGAGCAATTCGATGGGGAATATGTCCAGCAACTCCTTCTCTGCATAACGCATGTTGAAGGAGTCGGTCTGACCTTCGAAAGTGACATCGCTTGGGATGGAAACGGTACTGCGGACCACATTTTCCAACTCGGGAAAGGAAGCGCGCAGATACCGCGCCGCCGGCTCATTCACTATAGGGAAAGTTTCGAACGGTGCATCGGGTGTCGTGGCTACCTGCACCAGACTGTAAACGTTTTGCGCATTGGGAAAATGTTGCTCAAAACTGTCAACGTGATTGCTTAGCAGCGTGGCTGAGATGAAACAGAGAAAGCCGAACACCAGGCTGAACAGACTCACCAGGGAATGCCCCTTGAAGCGGAGCATTGCCTTCAGCGCCATGCGCGTATAGTGAGTCAGATAAGCCACGATTAACGACTACTCATAGCGTAGCACCATCGCCGGTCTCACCCTGGCACTCTTCAGGCTCTGGGAGAAGACTGCTGCAAAAGCAATCGCGGCAGACAGCAACAGGCTGATCAGAAAGGGCAGAATGTTGATATTCACAGCCGCAGCGAAGAAGGAGGTATAAATCTGGCCTGCAAAATATCCTACCGGCCAGGCCAAGGCATTGGCAATCAGGATGGGTTTGGCGAAATCCAGTAGCAGCATGCGCAATAGGCGATTACTGCTGGCCCCCATCACTTTGCGAATACCGACTTCACGTTTCCTGATGTTGGTAATAAACGTGGCATTGCCCAGCAGTCCTATGCTGGCCACGAAGAATCCGAACAGAGATAGCACGCCTATCGAGGCGCTGATTCCCAGGAAAATGCCATAGGTCTGGTAGAAAATATCGTCGACGAACTCGCGCTTGAGCGGCACATCGGGCATAAGCTGTCGCCAGGTGTCATCAATATGGCGCAGCCCTGCATTGAGATTGTCTCGATCCACCTTGACGATCATGTAGTTGGCATTCTGCGGCTGCAGCAAATAGATATTGCCTTCCGACCCGAAACTGGAGAAGTCGAGAAACTCGTACTTCTTCTCACTCATGGCGCCAATGACTGTCAATTCGACACTGATTTCGTCGCGGTTGTTGTTCTCGCTATAACGGCGATACATGGTTTGACCGATGGCTTCGGTGGCGTTTTCCCAACCCAGAGATTGCGCAGCCAGGTTGTCGATGATCACATTGAAGGGACCACTGCTGGAATACAGGTCACCGGAATTGGGCAGTACATCACTGCTGCGATCACGGGAAAAATCCCGGCCCCCGATAAGTGGCTGACTCATGGTCTCTGTGTATTCGTAACCGACCGCATGGCGTGACAACTCGGCTTCCTGGGCATTGACGTCCCTTTCTCTTGAGAAGGTTGAGGAAGAATTGCTGATCTGCCAGGGCAGGATACCCACCTGGGTTACGGACAGAATCGCCGGATTGGTCTTTAGCTCGTTGGTGAGCAATTCCGGACTGACATCGAAGGTATCGATTGGTACGTTCAGGGCAATCTTGGGATCCAGTACACCCGCATCCAGCTGATTGGTCATAGCCTGGTTCTGCATGAACATGACCGTTGCCATGATCATGAGCGTGACGGAGATGAAAAACTGCACGCCTACCATCAGGTTACGCAGTCGGGCAGAGTAACCGCTGGACCCTTTCGGTCGCATCATGGTGACCAGCGGCACCAGCGCAGTGCGCAGCGCAGGATAGCCCCCGGCGATGGCAACAATGACCACCATGACCATGGCCAGCGTGCTCCACATTGTTGGATTAAACAGCAAGCCCAGGCTGACTCCACTGGTACCGGCGGATTGCAGGTTGAGGATAATGCCGCCCAGTATCACTAAGGTGAGCACCAGGGCGATGAGCAGGAACAGGAATGTCTCGTAGCAGTACTGCACGAGCAGGGAGCTGCGCTTGGCACCAAGAATTTTCTGCACGCCAACTTCCTGGCTGCGCAATGACAGTTGTGCAATGACGAGATTGGAGTAATTCAGGCAGCCAATCAGTAACACCAGTGCACCGGCAACTATCAGTATGTCGGGCAGATCGAAACCTCCGGTGACAAAGGCAAGCTGTGTCGCTACCA
Source organism: uncultured Pseudohongiella sp. (assembly GCA_965267495.1). Lineage (GTDB taxonomy): Bacteria > Pseudomonadota > Gammaproteobacteria > Pseudomonadales > Pseudohongiellaceae > UBA9145. The sequence goes on from OZ254078.1 coordinate 86,160, forward strand.
GCTCGTTAACCGGTAGTAACTCGTAAGTCATGATGGCCCTGAAATCTTCAGGCACTGTGGTTTGAACAAATTCATCAAGACGCTGATTGAAATCATTCACGTCCACTTCCATGTCTTCAGGGAATTCGAGATAGACGAAGTCAGACTGGTTGCCCCACTGGTCCTGGTCCGGATCGCCGCCATTGGCCAGGACCTCTTGTCGAACTACCTCGTCCGGCATCGCGATAGGCACAAACAAATCGGTGTTAAAAAAAGCAATACCAGATGATAAATGTGATGGAAAATCCGGCGTGCGAGCCACGGCAGAAATGGTGACGTCGTGCTCATTCTCAATCAGCATTCGCTCGCCCACTACATCGGTGCGACCGAAGATCAGCATGGCGCCTTCTTCGGTCAACATGGCAGTGTTGGGCGGCAGGTCCTCGCCGCTTTCGAGGCCATAGATCGTTTCCATCGGAAAGATATCGAAGAAGCGCGGTTCTACATATTTGGTGTCAATGGTGATGGACTGGCCATCAACGGTGACCGCCTGAGGAAAGCCACTGCCAGCGCGAACAATGTTCGGAATCTCTGGAAAAGCTGCACGCAGGTAACGGGCAGCAGGTTGGTTGATGATGGGAAACCGATCGGGAAACGGGCTGTCTCCCACGGCACGAATCATCACGTTATAAATCTTGTCGGAATTATCGAAACCGCGATCAAAACTGTCCGCATAGTTTGATAGCAATATGGCAGACAGAAAACACAGGAAACCCACGGTCAGACTGGTGAGACTGATCACCGAATGTAGCTTGAATCGCATCAGCGCCTTGAGCGCCATCTTGGTGTAATGAGCAAACATGGTTATTGACCCGGCGTTTAGGCTTGTTCTTCTTGTGCTGTTTCGGCGCTGCTGTTGTCGGCTACTACTGAAAGATTAGCGGCGCTGTCTCCATTGACGACCTCGCCATCCAGCATCTGAATAATGCGATCTGCACGCTGTCCATGATCCGGTGAGTGAGTCACCATCAGTATGGTCACGCCTTTTTGCTTCAGGCGATCGAGCATGGCCATCACTTCGTCGCCATTCTTGGTATCCAGGTTACCAGTAGGCTCGTCAGCGAGGATGAGTTTGGGTTCGCTGACCACGGAACGGGCCACGGCGACACGTTGCTGTTGACCGCCTGACAATTCCTGGGGCTTGTGTTTGGCCCGGGCTTCCAGACCAACCAGCTCCAGCGCTTCCTGCACCCGCGCCTGGCGCTCTTTCTTGGCAACACCCAGATAGAGCAGAGGCAGATCCACGTTTTCGGCAACCGACAGGTCGTCGATGAGGTTGAAGTTCTGAAAGATGAATCCAATGTTCTTCTTGCGTACGTCGACCAGGTCGTTTTCTGAACTGTGACCAACCTCGACACCATCAAAAAAGTATTCACCGCTGCTAGGGCTGTCGATCATGCCCACCACGTTCAACAGGGTGGACTTGCCGCAACCTGATGGCCCCATGACAGCGACGAATTCGCCCTTGCCAATGTGGATATTGATGTCGTGGAGTGCGGTGGTCTCCATGTAAGCAGTACGATAGACCTTGCTCAAATTCTTCAGCTTTATCACGGGGGGAACTCCTGCTCGGTATTTTTGTATTTTGGGGCAGTTTTAGCTGACTGCCCCTGAACTGATTCTGAATTACTCGCTGTTCTTGTATGACGCGTCTCAGCCGGAATGGTTACCTTTTCTGGCGAATCTTCACCCCTGCTATTAAGCGATTTCCATGCCAGTTTATCTCTTCTTTAAAATCAATGACTTACAATATGCTCCGCGCTGGCTGTCCTGCAAACAGTTCCTGTACAAAACAACTAGTGGCGAATTACACCAACAGTGAAGGGGCGAAATGTGAAGCAGCGAGTTGGTTATAATCGACGCTGGCTCCAGCTCACTCCAGGAATACTCTCATGTCCGCAAGTTTCATACCGGGTCAGCCCTTGATCAGACTGGCCGTTTTTACCACGATATTTTTCAACAGCAGCCTTTTTGCCCAGGATCACTTCAACCCCAAGGGTGCTCCCGCCAGCGAAGCCACGGCAGCTCTGCAGGAGGAGTTACGTATCACCCTGCCGTTCACCGACCAGCGCGATTTTGAAGAGTCAGCACGAGGATTCATCGCCGAACCGGATTCCCGACAGATTCTCGGCGCAGCCGGCAATGTGGTCTGGGATATGAGTCGCTATGATTTTCTGCTACAGGGCGAAAGCTACGACAGTATTCATCCTTCCCTGCAGAGACAGGCCACCTTGAACATGAACTTCGGCCTGTATGAGGTGGTACCGGATTTCATGTATCAGATTCGCGGATTCGATCTGGCGAACATGACCCTGGTTGCAGGTGATACAGGATGGATCATTTTCGACGTGCTCCTCACCAGTGAAACAGCAGCAGCGGCTTTTGCGTTGGCAACGGAGCACCTGGGTGAGCGATCCATTCATGCAGTGGTGTATTCCCATTCACATATTGATCATTTCGGTGGGGTGCGCGGCGTGGTCAGTGAAGAACAGGTACAGGCGGGAGATGTGCAGATCATCGCCCCATCCGGTTTTATGGAAGAAGCCATTGCCGAGAATGTTTACGCGGGAAATGCCATGTCGCGGCGGGCTGGATTTCAGTATGGGCGCGTCATGCCTTCCAGTCCTTTCGGCCAGGTTGATTCTGCAATCGGTAAAGGTCTGGCCGCCGGAACGACAGGATTAATAGCACCAACGCTGGTGATCACGGAAGACTATGAGGAACATACCATCGATGGTGTGCAGTTGGTTTTTCAAAACACTCCAGGCACCGAAGCCCCGGCGGAAATGAATACCTGGTTTCCGGAACAGAAAGTTTTTTGGGCTGCAGAGAACATCACTGCCACCATTCATAATATTTATACCTTGCGCGGTGCCCTGGTGCGGGATGCACTTTCCTGGTCAAAAAATATTAACGAGGCGCTGTATCGATTCGGCCGTGAGGCTGAAGTGATGGTGTCATCTCATAACTGGCCACGTTGGGGGAATGCCCGCATTCAACAGGTTATGCGTGCACAAAGAGATGCCTATGCCAATCTGAATAACCAGGTACTCAATCTCGCCAACCAGGGAGTCACCATCAACGAGATTCACAATGAGTACGAGGTCCCGCGATCTCTGCAACAGCAGTGGTCTGTCAGGCAGTATCACGGTTCGGAATTTCACAATGCCAGGGCAGTGCTGAATCGTTATTTAGGATACTGGGATGGCAATCCAGCTACTCTGGCACCTCTCTCGCCAGGTGACTCAGCTCCTTTGTATGTTGAGTTGATGGGTGGCGGGCCAGCAATTATTAGCAAGGCACAGGAGCTGTTTGATGCAGGTCAGTATCGCCATGCCATGGAGATTCTTAACAAGCTGGTCTACGCAGAACCCCAGAATCAGAATGCCAAGGATTTATTGGCAGCCACGTTTGAACAATTGGGTTACCAGTATGAAAGCGCCAGTATGCGTAATGTTTTTCTGTCTGCTGCCCAGGAACTCCGCAACGGTGCGCCACCGATCGCCGCGCCTCGCGGTACAAGCCCCAGCCTGGCCCGTGCAATGACCACATCCCAGTGGTGGGATGCAGTGGCAACGCGTGTAGATAGCAGTTTGGCGGATGGCAGAAATTTCATTATCAATTTCAATACACCGGATACGGGACAACAGTTTGTGGTCGAGCTCAGTGGTGGCACCCTGTCACATATCGAGGGCTATAGTGCGGAAGCACCGGATGCCACTATCAATATCAATCGCAGCGACCTGGACACGGTCATCATGGGACAGGCGACACTGCCGGAACAATTGCAAAATGGTATTGGCAGTGTCAGTGGCGATGCTGCAGTTTTGTTACAACTCGGTGCGGTGCTGGTAAATTTCAATCCAGGCTTCGAAATTCTGCCCGGAACGGTAGCGCAGTAAGAAAAACTAAAAATGGCAATGGTATAAACGATAAACCCGATAACGTTCAGGTACGTAATGTTTGTTTTCAATTGCCCGCTAGCGAGTAGCACACCATGCGCGCAGTACCGCTGAATAACGACAACTTCCAATTAGTGCAGGCTCCATCTGCCGATGTGGGTCAGCTAAAGCAGTTCATCGAACGCCATCCCAAGCTCTTCGTCATTACCGGAGCCGGAATCAGCCGGGCCTCTGGTATTCCTGCTTACCGTGATGAAGTAGGGAACTGGATGACAAACACACCCATCCAGCACGGAGATTTCCTGCAGCAGGCGGGTATCAGGCAGCGCTACTGGGCACGCAGCTTTGGCGGTTGGCCAAACGTCGGCAATGCCAGACCCAATCGGGCCCATCGGGCTTTGGCAAGAATCGAATCAAGTGGTTATGTCAGCACCCTGGTGACGCAGAACGTTGACCGCCTGCATCAGAAAGCCGGGCACCGCAGGGTCATCGACCTTCATGGCCGCCTGGATCAGGTGGTGTGCATGGATTGCGGTGCACTGACACCCCGGGATGATATTCAGCACTGGCTCTGGCAGCACAATCCCCATATGGATGACATCAAGATGGAAATGGCCCCCGATGGGGACGCCCATGTTGCCGATGAGCTGATCTCTGATGTAAAAGTCCCTGCTTGTTTCCGCTGTGACGGCCTGTTGAAACCTAACGTGGTGTTCTATGGCGGATCTGTAGGCAAGGAGATCGTCAACTATCTGTACAGCAAACTGGCTGAGGCGGATGCTGTCCTGGTGGTGGGTACCTCACTGATGGTCTATTCCAGTTTTCGCTTCTGTAAATTCGCAGCGGATCACGGCATCCCTATTGCAGCCATCAATCAGGGCCTGACCCGCGCCGATGAGCTGCTGACAATGAAAGTGTCGCAAGACTGTGGCAGCGTGCTAAGTACCCTGGCTGAGTCTCTGTCTCCGCGAACCCTCATTTAGCTTCTTTCCGCTGGAGCGCACAGCCCAGCAGACTCAGTTTCATTACCTCGCAGGTAATTGTATTGCTCTCCTGTTCCCGGAGAATGGCGACAACATCAGGGAAACTTCTGAATAACAACGAGAACCACTATGAAAAACCTCTATCTGATTCTGGCAATCCTGGGCGCGGTCGTACCCTACGTTTTCTTTATCAACTTCTTTGGTAGTGAAGGCCTCGATCTTATCGGCTTCATCGCTGCCCTCTTTGTGAATGGCGCAGCCGGCGGATTCACTGCCGACCTGCTGATCTCTTCATTCGTATTCTGGCTGTTCATGTTTAGCCGCCAGAACGAAGGACCCAAGCCCTGGGTATTTATCGCGCTGAACCTGACTATTGGTTTGTCTTGCGCACTGCCTGCGTATCTTTGGGCGAACGAAAAGTAGTTTTAAAGTAGTGAGTTCTTTTTCCGGCGGACGACAGTCGGCAGCCTATGTCGTGACACGCCGTGAACCCGGGCCCAGCCACCGATCAAAGATCGGTGTCGTTCGATTCTCGCTGCAAGCTAGCGCTTGCAAATCGCTCGGTCTTACCCCTGGGGGCTCGAGCGCGGCATCCCTGCCGCTTACGGTCCCAAATTTCGTCTTCGACTCTCGCCCGCCTCCGTCCAGTGCAGTTTCCTAAATGACGACTTAAGCTTTTCAGAGCGACCCGACCTTGCCCATCTACGAATAAGACTTCTAACTTAATGAGGAAATTAAGTCGCATGTGCAGATCAAGCTCTTAGCGATACTGGAAGTTGTCCTGTACAAGAAAGAGGGGCAGCAGCACCATTCAAGACCGTGCGCGGCAGGGATGCCGCGCCCGAGCCCCCAGGGATGGGTTCACGGCGTGTCTTGAATGGTGTTGGTGGCGCTCTTTCGATTTAGTTAACCTGAAATCGATAGATGTTGACTGTTAAAACGAAGAAGGCTTTAAGCGAATTCTTCAGGGAAGATGCCGCGCCACTTGATGGAGAGTTTAGCCAGGCCAATGATGGAGTTGGTGAAGCCGCGGAGGGGTGCTGGCATGTTGGCGCGATAGACATCCAGCAATAGTGCTATGCGCCATTGATCGGTGGTGTTGTTGACACTATGGGGATAGGTGTCGTCCCACAACAGCGCGTCACCGTTGCCCAGGCGATAGTCTTTGTTATCTATGGTGAGAACCACCCCTGGCTGCCCGTTTTCGTCGACAGGCACTTCCAGTCCCATATAGAAGCGGGTGATACCGCGAAACGGCCCGGTGTGTGTCGGTACCTGCTTGCCTGGCGCCAGGAAAGAAAGCGATGCGGACTTGATCAGGGGATTTGCTGTGACCAACTCCGTGAGCTTAGGGCACTTGTGCATGTTTTCTTTGATGTCGAGGCCGTAGGCTCGTAAGACAAACATGCGCCATTCTTTCTCGCCGTGAGCGGATAGTTTGTATTGCTCTGGCATCAATTCATGAAAGCGGGGCACATTGTCCAGCTCACTGGTAAGTGCCAACGCTTCCTGGCGTAAAGTTTCCCAGCTGGCGACGAATTCTTTGGCGCCCGGGAAAAACTCTTCTGCCGCAAGCACGGACGGCGTGTGCACAAATGCATTGTACACTGAGGTCATGCTGGCACGAGCGATGCTGTAGGCGACTGACATAGGAAGTATTGTGTCAAATTCAGGGGCTTAAACTTTGCCCTAAATCACAAGAGAATTCAAAAGCACCCCTGTGAAGTATGGAAAGTATCGGCCGAAGCTGCTGCTGAATGAGGCAGACCGATCTAGTCGCTATAGTCTTTCCAGTTTTCTATTCGATAGCGGAGCGGGTCGGCAAGGATGTTTTTCCTTGCCTGGGAGACTTCATCCAGGGAGAGGGCTTCGAAGTTGGCTGGCAGTGTATTGCTGTTCCATTGCTCCAGTACCCAGTTAATCACATCAGTTAATTCATCATCATCGATGGGTGCCTGGGAAGCGCCAGGAATACGCACCAGGTATTCACGCATGGCAGGTACGGTCATCATCCTGCCAAGCTCGTCGTGGAGAGTAGGAACATTGGGATGCTTACCTTCACCATTGACCAGATGGCAGCCGCTGCAGTACAGCAGGTAGTTGGTGCGCGGGCTGGCCGCCTGGGCCGACAGGCTAAGCAGCAGTGAGCAAATCAGAATCAGGTAAGGCATGTAGAGCTACTCGTCGGCAGCACCCAGAACCAGTGATACGGTGCAATGGTAGCTGGTGTCCTCAGTGCCGAAACACCACAACACCGTGTTGCTGTTGCTATTGAAATAGACTGGCTTGTCGCCTTCCGTGTTATGGCAACCGCAACGGGAGCAAACCGCCTTGCCGCAACAATCATTGTAGGACATCAGGTAGTCGCGACCATCAACAGGATTGCGACAGGTACCAACCCAGGTGATAGGCGAAGGTTGGGCGCCAGGAGGGCAGGACGTATGGGATCCTCCACAGCAGCTACAAAGGGTGCCACTCATGGCGCAATAGCGCCAGTAGTCACAGCTTTGGGGATCACCAACCTCCTGGATTGATTCTTGTGCAAAGGAACGGGCAACCGGTAGCAAGGGAAAAGAAGCAGCACCAGCGATAAACATTCCGAGCCGGGACAGAAAGCTCCTGCGGGAAAGCCTTCTGGCCAGAGCGAGACTGGTAGCTCTCGCTTTCTCATCAACCCAGTAGTAGGTTCGATCAACTATTTTGTCGAGCATCATGGGGTTTGTTCCATAGCGTTTTCAGTTTGAATCTTGCCAACAAATTCCTGCACAGTGCTAATGCCGCTGTCCATGGATTCTATCAGGCTTTCCATATGTTCTCTGGTATTGACCAGGCCCTTGCTCTGTAGCGTACCGTCTGCGCCGATCAGCAGTGCAAATGGGAGTTTGCTGACCTGGTAGGTCATGCCCAGGGCCTGGGAAATAATGTAGGGGTAATTCTCGATGTTCAGTGACTTTACATAGTCCCGGTGTCTCTGCACATCTTCTCCAGTGTCAGCGCCGTCGCTGGCGAAAATCAATTGCATGCGGTCTCGTTCGGACTTGACCAGTGACTGTGCGGTCGGCACCAGGGATTTGCATACCGGGCAGGTGGGAGAAATAAACAGGACAAAACTCGCCAGACCACTGCTTTGTTCTCCACCGATGCTGATATCCGTTCCGTCCAATGCGCGGAGTTCCATGGCATCGGTAAGTTCACCTACCTTGGGTCCATTGGTGGGCTGAAGTGCGCCGGCGGGTGCCACCCGCTCGTGAAGAATACCGACCTGCCTGGTCAGGGCGAAAACCAGCAGGGAAAGAATGATCACCACCACCCAGAGAACGATATTGGAGAGTATTAAGGCTTCAGTCACCGCTATCTCCTCTCTCCTTCGGTGGTATTCCAACTATTGATAATCTGCGTGTTTGCCAGTAGCTGATTAAAGGCGCCGTACAGCAGCAGCAAGCCACAACTGGCGAGCCCAACGTAGCTGTAATCCAGAATTCCTAACAAGCGTTCATTGGAAGGAAGAATCGCAACCAACGCCACACTGATGAGCAGGCCATTGCGGAGCAGCAAAGCAGCGGAGAGTCGCTGGTATCCAGTGGCTGCCTGGGAGCTGCTACCAAATCCACAGCCGCAATCAATATCCACATTGCCCCGTAGCAGGTTTATGGCAATCGCAAGGGTATAGGCCGATAACAATAGCGCGGTGGCAATAGCGGCACTGCCAGTCTGGATGCCTGTTAACCAGGCCAGGCCCAGGGCCAGCTCTACCAGGGGAATGACAACAACCAGCATCGGGAGCAAAGCCATGGGTACCAACCGGTATGCCGCAAGAATGCCAGTGAACTGATTACGATCAGAAAACTTGTGCAACGATGCGCCCAGCAGTAGCAGCGCAAGCAACACTCTGATCAGCAACAGGATGGCAGTATCCAGCATCATAAGCAGCTCAGAAATCCTCGAAGTGTGACGCGCCCGGTGTCACGATATTGCGTTCAAACTCGAAGGTGATGGCGTCATACACATCGATGCCACCCTCAGCACCATTCAGTAACAGTTTAGGATTGTCTTCCTGGGTCACCATCAGGCTCTGGGCCGTGCCTTCCAGTTCCAGCCTGAAGATTCTGTTGCGGGTGGCAATATCGTAGACCCACACTTCTTCGGCTTCTTCATGATGGGTATCCACTTCACCCTGGTGCATGCCCACGTAAAGCAATCCGTATGCCTGATGCGCGGAAATAAATTCTTCTCCACCGGGTCGCCAGGATTCCTCATCTTCCCCGACGACACTCCAGCCATCCTCGATATCGATTTCGTCATCGTCGGTGCTGACTTCGAACACCATGCCTGCGTGTGTGATCAGGATCCAGCCGTCTGCCGTCGGTGTTGCGCGATCGAAAATCGCATCTTCGATCACATCGAAGAAAACGTCACTGCGCACACGATTTTCCTCGAAACCACTGAGGTCAAGTTGGATGAGTTGCAAGGTGCCATCGCCACAGACCTGCAGAAAGTCGCTGTCAGCGACCGGCATGATGACTGCACAACCAGGTGTCGAGATTTCGTAAATAAATACCCGGTCTTCAACATCAACGATGGAGACAGAATGCCCCGGATTCATATTGAGTACGGCCAGGTGCCTGCCATCATTCATCAGGCCCAGGTGACGACGCACCTGCAATCTGGCCATGTGATTGGGAATGACAATTTCGGCTATGGGGCTGAGGTTCTCATAATCATAGATCGCCACCAGGTCGGTACGCTCGCCGCGCACTTCCCTGGCCAGGTAGGACTCAGCCGCATAAAACTCTTCTCTTGGCGCATAAGTAGTGACTGCCGGGGAGCGTCGGGAGAGGGAGAGTAATCCCTGCATCTCACCGGATTCGGCATCAAATATGTAGGCACCATTACCGGTTTTGGAGATGAACCAGTTCTCACCGGGAGAATCCATGGTCTCCACTGTGATCTCTTCGGGTGTAATCTGTGCCGCTGCGATTGCGGGAAGCAGAAAGATCAGAAAAGGGATGAGGCGCATGCTTTTTATTCTCCTTGGGCCAGTTTGCCGCCCCGACTGGAATGCGAAAGGGGACAGGCAGCTTTCGCCAATAGTGGGTCTAGTGTATTGCTGTCTGCTGACGGGTACAAGCCGGAGCAGCATAGCCGGGAGAGGGTTATAAACCGGGCTGGTGGTGAGATTTAGCGAATGCGTCGTACGCCGATTCTTCGGTCTTCCTCGACCACTTCCATTTCCCACGCGCCAATAAAGTTCTGGTAAAGACGAACTTCCGGACTGGTGAGACTGGTCTTCCAACGTCCACGGCGCCGCTGTTCCCATACCTGGCCATTCTCCAGGCTAAACCGGGTTCGACCTTCCCAGCCCTCAAATTCTCCAGCAATGCGGGAGAAGATCTCGACCCTTTCCCGAGGAGGTGGATAGACATCAGGAACCGGTGTTGCTGCGGGTGCAGTATTGCTTGAGCTATCGTTACTTGTGCTAACTGGCACCTCATCAACTGCTGTCCCAATCTCGCCATTGCGGTAACGCAGTAACCAGGCATTCAATGCTTCAATCTGACCCGCATTGAGTTGCTCAACACCTGTGGCACGTAATTCATCCTCAGTCATCAGTGACTCTATGTCCGGGACATTTTCGGCTGCCTGCGTGGGAAGCAGAATCAGTAAAGTCGAGAACAAGGCAAGCAACTTACTGAATCGGAATTTTGACAATGGCATGGAGGAAGTCTCGGCTATCTAATTGAGGCTGGTCTGGGCCGTTTGCCCGGCAGACTGAAACTAATACAGCAGGCAGTTTGGTGCAACAAGCAGGTGTTTACTGAATGATTCTCGGGGCGGGGTCGCTGCGGGATACGACGATACCGGCATAGCCATACACATCCGGTTCGGGGTGTTCGACTAATACGTCATCGGAAGTCTCGGTGATAATAATGGGTAGGTTGGATCCCGGGCAGGTGGTCGCAGGGTCAGGCGTTTCTCCGGCGGTCAGAGATTCCCCAATTTGCTGAAAAAGCACCATGCATTGGGCCAGGGACGACAATATCTGCATCTGTGCCTGTTCTTCCGCATTGATCTCAACTGGCTGTTCGTCACCACTGAGCAAGAATGCCCTGGCAATCAATATGATCGCGCAAAGCGCGATAATGCCGATTTGTACGATCTGCCAGTTGGTTTCCTTCTTGCGGGCAGACTCAATCAGTGCCTCATCGTACTCGGCCTGAACGGGAACCGGGTCTGGCCTCTCCAGTTCCTCCGCTTTGGTAGCGACCGTCTTTTCGTGTTCGCGCACTTCCGTGCAGGGCTCGCACAATACTTCATTGCCGACAAAGTTTGCACACATGCCACACAGGGGAATCTCACAACGAGCGCAATTCTCAATCGCAGGAGCGCTGGGGTGATTGTGGCATTTCATCAAAGCTGTCGTACCTGGGGATGTGCAAGCACTAATAAATGTAGCAGGAATCGAGTCACGAACTATTGACTGAGTTCGCATTGGGCGAATCTGTTTTTTGATCAACAGTAATCCGGCCCCTGCATCACACCTATTCTATATCGTTTTGGCGTACAAGGTTCTAAAGGATGAGGGACCGTGGGAGGTCCTGGCGGCTGAATTGCTTCTCCAAAAAGAGCTTGCAAGGCCTCACTTACCAATTAGAGAATCATCCACATGATTTATAAGACTATTTGCCCAGCACTGCAGCGAATCTTCGGAACACTGTTGCCTGCCATTGCACTGTTGGCAGTGGCCATGCCCGCTTATTCTCAGGGATTTCCACAGTATCAATTGGACCGCAGCTGGCCCCAGCTTCCGCTGGGAGACGACTGGCTGACGGGCGGGCTTGGGGGCATGTGCGTCGATGGGCAGGATCAGGTGTACTTGCTTAACCGGCAGAACGTGGTGGAAGACGATCTCGATGCGGCCCGCATGGCACCACCGGTCATCATGCTCAACGCCGCTGGAGAAGTGACAGGAGGCTGGGGTGATCCTGCCCTGCTGGGAGGTCGCCTGCACGATTGTCATGTGGATGAAGATGGCAATGTGTGGGTAGTGGCGGCCGCAACCGGCTATGTGCAGAAATATTCCCCCCGCGGCGAGCAGCTGCTATTACAAATCGGCGTTACCGGGCGTTTTGATTCCAGTGACGGGACTCGTCAGGGGCAGCCACTCAACTCTGACGCAGCGCAATTCTTCCTCCCGGCTGCTATCGATGTGGATCCTGAAAATGGCGAGGTCTATGTGGCGGACGGAGAGCTTCCTGGAGGTAATGCTCGCATTGCCGTCATGGACAAAACGGGTGCCTTCCTTCGTCAGTGGCGGCTGTATCGTGATAGCAATGAAAGGATGATGATCGAACTTCCCCATTGCCTCAGGCTTTCCAATGACGGTCTGGTCTATGTGTGTGACCGGCGTGCCGACCGAATCCAGGTTTTCGACAGGTTCGGTAATTTGCAGCAACTGCTGACAGTAGGATTCAATCCGGTCAGTGACGCTGAAGGGCGGAACAGTGGCGCACGTGGCTCCGCTGTCGTGCTTGATTTCTCTCCGGATCCCGAACAGCGCTACCTCTTTGTAGTGAATCAGAACAGCGTCAAGGTTGAAGTGCTCGAACGCGCCACAGGAAAGCATGTTGCATCGATAGGTCTCGGGCCAGGAAGATATCCCGGACAGTTTGAACTCCCTCATGGGATAGGGGTGGACTCCCAGGGAAATGTCTATGTGGCGGAGCAGGAAGGAAGGCGGGTGCAGCGTTTCTCACCGGTGAGCAGTCCCTGAAATCCGGAGAAGAAACCAGCGAAGCAGCCATGACAACAGAAACTTTGGATGTACTCATTGTAGGTGCAGGCATTTCAGGCATCTCAGCAGCCTGTCACTTGCAGCAATACTGCCCAGGCAAGCGTTATCGCATTCTCGAAGCGCGGCAACATATTGGAGGCACCTGGGATCTGTTTCGCTATCCTGGTATTCGCTCAGATAGTGATATGCATACCTTTGGTTTCCAGTTCAAACCCTGGACCAATCCAAAAGCCCTTGCCGATGGGCCGTCCATTCTTGCTTATTTGCAGGAAGCCGTCAGCGAATACGATGTAGAGCGGCATATTCAGTTTGGTGTCAAAGTCATCGAGGCTGCGTGGAGTTCCGCTTCTTCAAGCTGGACTGTCACCACCAGGGATGAAAATGGCAGCACGGCAACATTCACCACCAGAATTTTATTCATGTGCAGCGGCTACTATCAGTATGAAGCCGGCTACACGCCAGAGTTGCCCGGCCTGCAAAATTTTAAGGGCAGCCTGGTACATCCTCAGCACTGGCCGGAAAATCTGGACTACAAGAACAAGAAAGTCGCAGTAATCGGCAGTGGGGCCACTGCGGTCACCCTGGTTCCTGCCATGGCTGATGAGGTTGAACGGATCACCATGATTCAGCGATCGCCTACTTATATCGTGTCATTGCCTGGCAAGGACCGTTTCGCCAATCTTCTAGGTAAGCTGCTTCCCGATACCTGGGCCTATGGGATTACCCGTTGGAGAAACGTGAGATTTCAAAATTTCATTTATAAGCGTTCACGCAAAAATCCGGAGAAGATGAAAGACTACATTCTCAAACGTGTGCGTAAAGCCCTTAAAGATGAAATCGATATCGAAAAACATTTTACGCCTGACTATGACCCATGGACCCAGAGGTTGTGTCTGGTCCCTGATTCGGATCTGTTTCATGCGCTGAATTCGGGAAAGGCAGAAGTTCGCACCGCCCACATAAAACAAATTGAAGAGCAGGGTGTACGACTCGATGATGGCAGCCTGGTGGAGTGCGATATCCTGGTAACCGCGACTGGATTACAGCTGGAAGTGCTGGGTGGCGTTCGGTTTAGCAAAGATAACGAGGAAATTCGTTTTCACGATCATCTCATGTACCAGGGCATGATGTTTTCAGAGATACCCAATCTGATTCAGACTTTCGGTTATATCAACGCGTCCTGGACACTCAGGGCTGATCTGAATTCCAGCTTCGTCTGTGGTCTGCTCAACAAGATGGATGCAAGCGGCACCACCACAGTGGTGCCGATTATTCGCGAGTTCGAGCAAGACATGCCACGGCACGACTGGGTCACGGATTTTAATCCGGGCTACTTCCAGCGTGCGTTTCATTTACTGCCCCAACAGGGCGATCACCCTCCCTGGCAGAATACCCAGAACTACTTGTTGGACAAAAAGTTGCTGAAGCACGGCCCTGTCGAAGATGGCGTCCTGCAATTTCTGGGTAGCGCAGCAGACAGTAGCGATGCTCCAACCTCTGAAACCAGCTCCACCGCGGATAAGGCAGCCTAGTTTTAAGTCTAGTTGCAACACCTTTCACTGCTCGGTACCTCTCCGTTCGCTTCGCCAACTTCGCCATAGTAGGTCGGCACGTCCGCCAGGGTATGAAAATTTTCCCAGGGAATTCCGGCCGGGTCCTTGGTCCAGTATTTGTCAGAATGTGCATAACAACACTGGGCATCAAGATCTGCCAGCGTGTCGATGTTTGCTTTTTCCAGTCGCTGTGAGATTTCCTCCAGCTCATCATCATTGTCTACCTGAAATCCCAGGTGATTGAGTCCTGGTTGATTGCCACGATCAGAGATAGCGAAATTAATGGCAGGGTCGTCAAGCAGCCACTTGGCATAGTCGTCTTTGACCACCGTTGCCTGTTGATTAAACAATGTGTTGTAGAAGTTGATCGCCTGTTCCAATTCCTTGACCGCGACATGGACATGTAATCGTTTCATTTGCATTGGCCTCCTGCGCACGAGCTGACATCAAACTTACCCTGGCAGCAGTCTTCCACCAGGAATGCCAGCATGGCGTTAATGTGATCGAAGATTGGAGAATAAATGAGGGACCTGCCTTCCCGTTTTACCTGAATGAGCCCAGCCTGCTTCATATTGCGCAGGTGGAAGGAAAGCGTGGCACCAGGCAGGTCAAACTCCTCGCCGATTACCCCCACGGCCTCACCAGCCGGGCCTTTGCGAATCAGATAGCGAAAGATTTCCAGCCGGGTTTCGTGGGCCAGGGCGGAGAGAAGTTCGGTTGCTTCATAAATTTCCATATTTCCAATATATTGGAAATATAATGAACATGCAACACTTTTTTTGCAGGAAGGAGGAACCCGTCTAGCGGGCGTTGGTCATCAGGAAAACCAGCAGCACTGTCTCGAACAGATCGGCGACACTGGGGATCAACAGAATCCCGAGTGCAGTGACCAGGGTGACGCCAGCGCAGGTAATCAAATAGGTTTTAGCCTTCATACGCTTATCCTCTTGGCGCCAGTTCGAAGATCCAGGTAGATCCGGACTCAATTGCAGTGCGAAAACCAGCTACCGCCTGGGGAGTCACGTTACCGCCGGCATACTTGCGAATAATGCTGGCGGCAACCCCATCGAGAATATCGCCTTGCTGAATGCGCACCAGTCGTCGCTCATAGCGTGTGTCACCAATGCGTAACACCGCCAGATCGGTACCCGCATCAACCCGCACTGCCCAGTGTTTCCATAGCCGGCCAAGAAAGTTGTCCATATAACCCGAGGCGATAAAGGCACGGCCTTCTGCATCCGCTATCCAGATCAATCTTGAAGTGTCTTCTTCATCCAGTTCCAGTTCAATGGTGTCGACATCGGCCGTGAAGCTCCAGTCTGGTTCTGGTCCCGTATAGAGTTCACCCGCCACCAGCGCACCCCCTGGAAAAATGATGGAGGGACCATCATCGTTGCGCTTTTCGAAGCGCAGGGTTGCCATGGCTACTGCCGGAATCAGCACCAGGATGCCAAGAACCTGCAGCACAATCTTTACTATTTTCATGGTTTTCTCGCAGTCAATTGAGCGGCGGAACGAATTAATTGTTCATTGATCATCATGACAGATGCTTTCCAATCACATCAAGCACTGACTTGATTGAATATGGCTTGGTCACCACATCCTGAAATCCTGCCCCCAGAATCCTGTCACGATCATGAATCATGGCATTACCGGTTACAGCAATTACCGGCACCGTGTCCATGGCTTCATTGATTCGAATTGCCTTCAGGGTCTGGTATCCATCCAGCACCGGCATTTGAATATCCATTAGCACCATATCCGGCACAGTGTCTGCAATTGATTCCAGCGCTTCCTTACCGTTGCTGGCACAAATAGCATGGTGACCGTTCGCAGTCAGTATGGTGCACAACAGCTCCATATTCATGTCATTGTCTTCGGCGATGAGTATGGTAGCCATAAAATCTGCTTGTCGCCTGAATCATGCAACCGGTGCAGGATCGAGCGTGGTCGGCAGCTCGCAAACGACATGCGCGCCTTTTAGTGATTCTTTCAGGTAGATGTAGCCGCCGTGCATATCAACAAAATGTTTACAGATTGTCAGGCCCAGGCCGGTGCCAGGTTCCTTGTTGTCACTGTCACTATGTAACTGGAAGAATCTCTCAAACACGGACTGATGGTATTTCTCCGGTACACCGGGGCCGGAGTCGATGACTTCCAGTACCAGCTTTTCGTCGTTGATAGCCGCGCGTAGCGTAATGACGCTGGCATTCGGGCTGAACTTTATGGCATTGCCAATCAGGTTAATAAGCACCTGACGGACCTTGATCTCATCAAGTACGATGCTGTTGTCCTGTAAATCCCCAGCAACTTCCGTTTGCATCTCGATCTCTTTTTTCAATGCAGAACCGCGCAGCATTTCAAGACTGGAGCTCACCAGCTCCGGTACATCGACAGGATGGGGTTGCAGCGCCATTGAGCCAGCTTCGATCTTGGTGATATCAAGCAGGTCATCGACGAGCGTGAGCAGATGTTTGCCGCTGGAATGGATGTGGTCAGCATAGCGCGACTGTTTCTCAGAGAGCTCACCTGCATAACCTTCATTGAGTACTTCTGAAAAACCCAGTATCGAATTCAGGGGTGTGCGCAGCTCATGGGAGATGCCCGAAAGAAATTCGTTTTTCGCTTCGTTAGCCTGAATCAATTCGTTCTGTACTGCTTCGGACCAACGGACAAAGTTCTGCGTGATCACCAGGGCGAGAATGGTGACTGCGAGTGCGCTGCCGAAGTACATCAGCATCTGGGTGAAGCCGGTGATCCTGGGTTCAGGAACCAGTCCAGCCTGATGGCTGAAGTACATTACCACGAGGCTGGATAACAGAACTGCGGTGGCCATGAATGCGTATCTCAATCCCGCATAGAATCCGGCAAAGAGAGGCAGGATGGGATACCACACCAGCGCCGTTGAATAGAGACCGCCATCAATCCAGGTAAACACAATCAGAACCAGAATGGAGATGGCATTGATAAAGAGGCCGGAAACAGGAACGGATCCAGTACTGCGATACAGAAATGGCGTGCAGACCAACGCTACTGTCAGCACGAACAATAACGCAAATTGCGGGCTTTGTAGTTGGGTTTGATAGCCCCAGTAAATGAGAAAAGGAAAGATCAGGAATATAGACGTGATGCAGGAACCCAGCAAAATATTCACGTGGAAGGACTCGCTTGCGGTTTCTGCGAGGCTTCCTTTGTTAGTGAAATAGCGGACGAGTCGGTTAATCATTGTCTGTCTTGCTTGCCTGGTAGTTTTTATTGTTGGCCAGGCTCTCCTCCAGGAATGAGGGCAAGTATAGAGTGTGATGGAAAGCAGGCCAACGCCAGTTGAATAGAGGGCTATGAAAGTTCGCTGGCCAGGGTTCTGGTAATTTCTTCGGCGTCACATTCTCGGCAGCCGGATTGATTGGTACCGGACCACAGGGGGAGGAAATCTGGCAGACCCAGTTCAACTGACTTGTTTCGCAATGGTGCGATCGCAAAGGCTGCCAGAGGAAATTCTGGTGCTGCTTCATGCATGGGACCCAGTTCATTCATGAGCCGATTGACCAGGCCTCTTGCTGGTCTGCCGGTATACAGATTGGTGATGGCAGTTTCCAGCTTGCTTTCCTGCAACAACAATTGACGATGCAGCGCTGAAGTGGTCGCTTCTGTGGCACAGAGGTAGCTTGTCCCGATTTGCACGCCCGCCGCTCCGCTGGCAATACAGTCCTTAACCTGTTGCGCGTTCGCAATGCCGCCAGCCGCAATCACCGGGAGATCAGTCTGTTCAATAATCCCGGGCAACAGTTGTTGCAAGCCAACTTGTTGTGAGAGATCGTCATTGAGAAACATCCCCCGGTGACCGCCTGCCTCAATTCCCTGTGCGATGACAGCATCGACTCCTCCGTCTTCCAGGTACCGGGCTTCTGCAACAGTGGTGGCAGAGGCGAGTATTCTGCTGCCCCAGGCCTTGACCCGGTCCAGTAAGGCGGGTTCTGGCAGGCCAAAATGAAAACTCACAATGGGCGGTCGAAAGGGTTCAACGATGTCGGCAATAGCGTTTGAAAAAGGGGCGCGGGCAGGGCTTTTCTTCGCAGTCGTTGCTGCTGCGATCTCTAACTCTGTGTAGAAGGGTTGCAGCAGTTCCAGCCATCTGGCTTCTTGTGCTTCATCGTGAACAGGCGGGCTATGGCAGAAAAAATTGATGTTATAGGGCTTGTTGGTCGCTGCGCTTAGTTTCTCCAATTCGGACTGGACCCCCTCAGGGCTCAGCATGGCACAGGGCAGGGAGCCGATGGCGCCACTGTTGCTGACAGCGATAGCGAGGGCACTGTCCTGCACGCCCGCCATCGGGGCTTGAATAATGGGGACTTCGAAGTCGAGATCCCAAATCTGTTGCAGCTGGCTCATCAGTGGTAGGGTAGTTCCAGGCCAATCTCGTGAAGTTTAATTCTCGTGAACCTTAAAGGTATACCATGATGAAGACTCTTTGGAGACTCCCGTTTCTGTTGAGCATGCTATTACTTGCTCCGATATCCACTGCACAAGAATCTGAACAACAGCGCCTGCTCACGCCGGAAGACTTTTTTGCACTCAAGCGGGTCGCCGATCCGGTAATGAGTCCCGATGGTGATTGGGTCGCCTACACTGTAAGAGAAACTGACCTGGATGAAGACTCTTCCGAAACCCGCATCTGGATGGTGGCGAGCGATGGTGGTGAGCCGCTGCCCATGACCGGGACCGGGTCCTCGGCGAGTAGTCCCGCCTGGAGTCCCGATGGCAAATACCTCAGTTTTCTTGCATCCCGCAATGACGGTGAGACACAGGTGTGGATTCTGGATCGACGCGGCGGTGAGGCGGTTCAGCTAACCGATGTTGAACAGGGCGTGTCTGACTATGTGTGGTCACCGGATTCCGCACGGCTGGCCCTGCTGATTCGCGATGCCGAAGAAGAAACAGAAGACGACGATAAACCCACCCCCTGGGTAATCGATCGACTCCAGTTCAAGCGCGACTATGCGGGTTATCTGGATCGCCGCCGAACTCATTTGTATGTCTACGATCTGGCCTCAGAACAAGTCAATCAACTCACATCCGGTGATTATGATGATGCGCAACCAGCCTGGAGTCCCGACAGCAGCCTGATTGCTTTCTCCAGCAATCGCACCGCGGAGCCGGATGCCAACAGCAATCGCGACATCTGGGTGGTCTCCGCAGACAACCCAGATGCCGGTGCCACGCTGTTGCAGATTACCGATAACCCAGGTGCTGATTCTTCTCCATCCTGGAGTCCGGACGGGAATTTTCTTACCTATGTGACTGTCACCGAGCCGGAACTTATCTGGTATGCCACCAGTCATCTGGCGGTTTCACCCGCAGCAGGCGGACCAGCCCGGGTACTCACCAGCCGCCTGGATCGGAATGTCAGTTCGCCCCAGTTTGCTGCCAACAGCGATGACATCCTGTTTATTCTGGAAGACAGTGGGGAGCGTCACCTGGCCAGTATCGATCGCAGTGGAGAAGGATTCGAGCGCCTTGTAGAAGGCGAGGTCAGCTTGCGCGATTTTTCCTTCAATGCCGATGGTGATCTGGCGACCTTGATTGGTACTGCAACACAACCTACCGAAGTCTATATCGGTCAGGGACGCAATCTCGAACAGCTTACCTTCACCAATCAGCCCTTTCTTCAACAGCTGCAGCTGAGTGAAGTCGAGAACGTACAGTTCAACAGTGAAGACGGTACGGAAGTCGAAGGGTTCATCTACAAGCCACCCGGGTTTAATGAAAACTTTCGTTACCCCACCTTGCTGCGCATTCATGGGGGTCCGGTGTCACAGTATGACTTCAACTTCAATTTCGATGCGCAGCTGTTCGCTGCCAACGGCTATGTGGTGGTGATGACAAATCCTCGTGGCTCATCGGGATATGGTCAGGAATTTTCGCAGCAACTCTGGGCAGCCTGGGGAGTGAAAGATTTTGAAGATGTGCAGGCAGGCGTGGACTACGCTATCGCCCAGGGATATGCAGACCCTCAACGGTTGGGCGTTGGAGGCTGGTCCTATGGTGGCATCCTTACCAACTATGTGATTACCAAGAGTGATCGATTCGCAGCGGCGATCACTGGTGCAAGTGAGGTGCTCTATCGAAGCAACTACGGCCATGATCACTATCAACTGCAGTGGGAGGCCGAACTTGGTTTGCCCTGGGAAACGCCGGAGAACTGGGAGCGAATCTCGCCGTTTAACGATGTGGCCAATGTAGTGACACCTACCTTGATCATGGGTGGCGAACACGACTGGAACGTACCAATACTGAATTCAGAACAACTCTATCAGGCATTAAAGCGATTGGGTGTAGAAACACAGCTCGTGGTGTATCCCGACGAGCACCACGGTATCAGCCGACCAAGCTTCGTCCTGGATCGCTATCAACGTTATCTGAACTGGTATGATCAGTATTTGAAGTAGTGGAGTGCGCGCGCGTAATGTAAGAAAACTGCTCTGGGAAATCACCCGTAGTGCCGTAAGACTATTTATCGCTTGAGTAGCAACTTTATGGCCGGAAAAAATTGGCAGAACTACCGGGATGAGATCCAACTCTCATTCCTGCCCATATCCCTGGTCTGCCTGGGTGTATTCCTGTTGCTTTCATTTTCCAGGGATTTCGTATTCAGCGAATTCCAACCACCACTGTGGTTAATCGTTCTCGACCTCAGCGGTATCGCAGTGCTGCTGGTTACCATGCTGGTGATCAGCATGAAGTGGCTACGTGCGGCAGATGCCAAGGCGTTCTTGTTTCTTTGTTATATCGGTGTGGCCTTCAGGCCTTCAATCATCGTGCAGTTCGACGGAACGCCAGCCACATTGATTCTCTGCTCGGTAATTTTTGCTACCAGTTTATTGTTTCTAAGCAGAAGCCATCTTTTCGCCAGTCAAATCGTTACGCTGGCAATCTGGGCGTTCGTTGCGGGTGAAGCATTGTTGACCTCTACTTATCTGGTGACCCTGGTTCTGGCTGTCGCAGCCGCCGCGGTAGCTTTCTGGGTGCAGGCTACTCGCCTGTCTCATATGCGGCAGAATTTTCAATTGGCGAATCGGGTCGAAGAACTGGAAACGATCGTTCCACTTTGCGCCAGTTGCAAGAAGACCCGGGATGCGGATGGCAACTGGATGTCTATCGAAGACTATATCGAGTCACAACCACAGTCTGCCCAGGTCAGCCATGCGCTCTGTCCTGCCTGCAAGGAAACACTGTACGGGGACATGCTGCGCGAATCCAAAGAGAAACGTGCAGAAAAACTCTCCTGATCAAGGCTGTTGAACGCCATCCCGCAGATTGGCGCTGTCTGTGCCATTCTCTGTGAGGAGAATCACATAAAACTCCATTTCTACGGGTCTTGTTAATCAGGATTCGTATACTGATTACTGCGCTAATGTTTTAGTGAGCTTGATGATTCGGAGAATTATCGTGGCCTGTCCCAGCCTCCATCAGAACACTGCTTCGCGGTTTGCTTACATTGCTGCACTGCTGTTGCTGACTGTTGTGCTGACTGCACTCAGCCCGGCTTTACTGGGGGCAGAGCAACCGGGTGACACTGCCTTAGCGCTCAATCCTGCGCAGCCGCACAGTTTTAGCGATGCCTTGCTGGATACAGACCAGGTATCCGGCACCCTGACCCTGAATGTGAATCCGGCCGACGTGGGAAAATCCGCGAATCTCTATGTTGCTGCCCGCTACCAGAATGCATGGTATATCCGCGATGCTGATGCCTGGCTGCCCTGGTCAGGCGATATCTCAACGCTGGTTTCCTATGGAGTCACTCAGCTAGGTACCACTGTTGAGTTTGAGCTGTTCGATGATGAGTTGCTTGCATCAGGTGAGTACGAAGTGTTTGTTGCTTACCAGCCAGAGAATGAAGAGATAGTGCAGGGGAATGCGCCAGAGATATTCAGCGTGCAGGATTCAGCCGTCGATATTCTGCACCAGTTCCGTTCCGATCAGGCACTGGAAGCTTACCTGAAGCAGGGCATGACCGATGGTGCGAGCAGTGAATTCAACCGTGTTGCCCTGGCCACATTTTCCGCTGCTGAAGACAGTTCAGCAGCTTCCCAGTCTCAGGTGTCGGCCACGAATGTGCAGATTGCGGGGGTCGACGAAGCAGATAGCGTCAAGACTGATGGCGAGTTCCTGTACGCATTAAGATCCTGCGGATTCGAAAATTGCATCGCCACATTCGAACTGAACACAGCTACCCCGGCAGCGGAAGAAATCGGTGTCTATCAGCCAGACACAGAGATCAATAATTTTTCCAGCGCGACCAACAGCATGTACCTGATTGAGGATGCCGCCGATGGCAATGACATGCTCGTTACCCTGTCCGGATTCAATCACTTCATTGCCTGGCTGGACATCTGGGGATGGTCGGGCAACCAGGTGGAGCTGGAATTCATCGATGCCAGTGATCCTGCCAGGCTGACACTCAGCGAAAGAATGCTGATCGATGGCAACCTGATCTCATCTCGACGCATCGGTGATCAACTCTATGTGGTGACCCGCTACACACCGGGCCTGGAAGGATTTCAGCCCTATGCCTTCGATCAACAATCCCAACAGGCCAATGCAGAGGCCCTGGCGACGGCCACGCTGACAAGCCTGCTGCCAAAGGTGGAGATCTCCGATGAGGAAATAAGAGACCTGGTGCAGAGCAAGGATTGTTACGTGGCAACAAATTCCCTCGACTCTAATCGCAATCCGACCATGATTACCGTCACTACGATTCCCATCGACGAGCCTTCGGGTTTTTCCAGCACCTGTTTTCTCGGTAATACGGAAACGGTGTTCATGACCACGGATTCACTGTTTCTGGCAACTACCCAGTATGAATATGAGGTCCAGGCGGCCGATGCCTTGTTTTACGATCCCCAGCACCGCACGGCGATTCACAAGTTTGCGCTGATTGATGGTGGAGTCAGTTACGCAGGATCTGGCGATGTGATGGGGCATTTGGGCTGGAGTGAAGACAAGCGATCGTTTCGTATGGGCACAGTTGGTGATGAGGATGAGTACCTGGCAATCGCGACATCAATAGGATCGACCTGGGGAGATGATTCAAGCACGCGCCTGACGGTACTCAGGGACGATGGTTCCCAGCTGCAGACGGTAGATTTTATCGATGGCATAGGCAAACCAGGAGAGCAGCTTTTTGCTGCCCGATTCCTGGGTGAGCGGGCCTACCTGGTGACCTTCAGAGTGATTGATCCGCTTTATGTGATCGACCTCTCCAATCCGGAGGCACCTGAGATCGCAGGGGAACTGGAGATTGAAGGTTACTCAGACTATCTGCATCCGGTGGGAGAAGACCTACTACTCGGCTTTGGCAAAGACGCCATTCCTGATGATGGTTCTTCTGACTTTGGGTTCACCCGTGGCGCCTGGTATCAGGGAGTCAAGCTGAGTCTGTTCGATGTCTCCGACCTGTCCAATCCCACTGAGCTTAATTCCTTGTTGTATGGCCGGCGTGGTTCCGAATCAGAAATTCTCACCGACCATCATGGCATCTCCTTCCTGCCAGCGACGGACAGCGCTGCATTTCGATTCGCTATTCCTATCCAGGTGAATGAAACCGTTCCCGATTTTGAAGGATTTGATCCGGAGTCTCCCAGTGCCTGGTACAGCTTCACCAACAAGGGCTTGTATTCCTTTGAAGTCACCAGTGAAGGGGTGGAAGAGCGGGGCTATATAGAAGGAGACTCCAGTGAGCAGACTGATCTGTTCGCGCCGTTCAGTAGTTTCGGTGATCGATCAGTGTTGGTGGACGATACAGTTTTCTATGTGCACGAAGGCGAAGTGCTGGCCGCACCATTCGGCAGCTATCCCTGATCCCATTGCCTGATTAAGAGAACGATAGGCTAGAAAGTGCCAGTGACAGTGAATGCCGGTTGCACACCGCCATGTGTGCAGCGGTACTCCAGCTCTTCCAGATTCCTGTCAGACTGGCGCCCGATGAAGCGCCAGCGCTCCCGACACTGGGTTCCATCGGTAATCTGGCGCACATCCAGTCGATAGGTGATGCCGCGACGATCACGGTACTCGGCGAACAAGCCGAAGAAAGGTTCACCGACGGTGAATTCAAAATCCTGCAAGTCATACATGAACATGCCGCCGTCGATTCGGTCGAAGTTTTGTATGCCCCAGTTAAAGCGCCACTGGGGTATGTCCCAACGTGTCGTCAACGTAAATCGGCCGCGCTGATAGAAACGAAAGCGTCGCTTGAAGCCTCGGAACGGATCGGTGACTTCAGAGTCCTGCAGATTGACCGTGGTATTCACCAGCAGGTTCGGCAGGCCAATCATGCCCATGCGAATACTGGCATTCAGGTTGGTGCCATACTCGACGCCATCACCAATATTACCGTTCACTGAAACCAGGTTGTCCTCTGAAGTCGAAACGTCCAGCCAGTCGATGACATCCTGATGATCGGCGTACCAGAATTCTGCACTCAACACACCGACATCATTGGGCAGGCGATATTCGCCATTGAATGAGTAGCGCCATTGGGTCTGCTGACGAAGATTGGCGTTGCCCGCCAGCGTCGTTAAATCATTGTCCTGCTCATCATTGGCAGCGACAAAATCGGCGAAGCTGAGTTGATTGACAATTCGCTCTACCGTACCCCGAACCTGAAAAGTTGGTGTGATGTCATAGCGTAAATCAATTTTGGGTTTCACAAAATCGAAATCACGCTGGTTGAATACGTCACCAGTCTGGGTGATCTCAGAAGTCTCATAAACCAGCGAAGTTTCCAGGGTAAGTTGATTGTTAATTCGCCAGTTATGAATGGCAAAAGGTTCCACCCGAATTTCTTCAACGACAGAATTGGCGTTGGAAATTTCCAGGGGCACCAGTCCGCCCAACGCCGGTGAAGGCGTGCCAGATAAACCAAGCAGACCCAGCTGCAGATTCGAGTCCAGCGTAGTTTGTGCGCGCTCGACTCCCAGCTCAATGTTCTGGCCGCCAAACACATCGAAGGTATAGGAGCCGCGAACAATTCTCTCTTCAGTGATGGATTTGGTATCCAGGAACAGATTCAGTTCCTCGGAATTGTCTCCAAATTGCTGATAGCGTTTTCTTTGCAGCGCGTTGTCATCACTATTGGCGATACCCAGCAGTTTAAATCTGGATCCATTGGCGAAAGTGAGTTCATAGTCACCGCCGAATTCCCAGTTGTCTCGGGTATTGGGCCAGTCTTCTCTCTCGACCAGATAGCCAACGGGGTCGGTGCGCAGGTCGGTGGTGACACGTTCGAAATCGGTGGGTGCATCCCGTTGCGCGTACAAGCCATTGACCTGCAACCTGCTGTTGTTGGCAAAGGCATAGCCAAGGTTAAAACTCAGTTCGTTGTTTTCGCCATCCCGGGTACGTTCTTCGATAACCGTATCATTGGGAGAGAAGTCTCCCAGGATAGAACTTTCATTGTTCAGGTCGTTGGAATAGCGAGGCTGGCTACGGATGGTGAGCAGGTAATCAAAATTACCCCTTTGGCCATTGAGTGCCAGATTGCCACCGGGATTCACCGTGTCGTCCTGGGCGTAATTCACATTAGCCTGATAGGAAACAGTGCTGGAGGAGAGCGCCTCGAACAGCACCACATTAATGACCTGGCCACTGCCGCGCACATCCAGCTCTCCCGATGTGCCACGAATGATCTGAATTTCCTGCACCTGTGAAGCGGCGATGCGGCCCAGCAGGCTACTGGTGGACTGGTTCTTGCCAGCAGTTCGTTTGCCATTGATGAGGATGTCGGTGCCGCTGTTGCCCGCACCCAGACCACGTCCACCCCGGGTGGGACTGCCGCTGAATCCTCCCGGCGGTCCGCCGCCGGGACCTCCGGGTCCGCGTGTGTCTTGACCGGGAATCCTGGCCAACATGTCCTGGGCAGTGATTGGCTGCCACTCATCGAAGTAGTTTGCTGGATAGACCACCGTCGAACCGTCTCCGATGGTGTCTTGTGCCAGCCCTGTCATGGAGATGACCCACAGTGCAGCGAGAATAAACCACCGCAGTGAAGTCATAGTCACGGTATTGGATGGCATCGTTGCAAGATTAGGTCCTGAATCGAACTGCATTGATGAAAAGCTTCCTGCTGGATCTGCACACAATGTTGGAAAGGCGGGGATTTTACTGGGAACTGCTCACAATTCCTCGTGGCTGTTACAAACTGACAAGAAATTCACCCTGTCATTCAGTCGGCTGAACCGCGGCGGCGAGGCAGTCTGGACATTATCTGGAGTCGCCTTCACTTCACAGCGGGTTTCTCCACCAGCAGACTGAGAATCAGGGTTTTCAGTTTCTTCCACTGAAGATGCACAGCTCACTGGCATCGAACGAAGGTGTAGTATGAAGATCAGTACCCGCACCGCCGGTCCCCAGGACTATGCTGCAATCGAATCTCTTTACCAGGAATGGGGAAGGGCATTCGGGCAGTCCCGCAATGATCATTTTCTGGTCGCAGAATCTGCTGGTTCTCTGTTGGGCGTGATCAACCTGGCATTTGAGCAGCCGGCCTTCGTCATTCGCAGTCTCTATGTGGCTGAATCCGCAAGAAATCAGGGAGTAGCTCTGAGCCTGCTGCGTGCCGTGGAGAACGAGCTGGGAATCGGTGAAGCTTACTGTCTGTGTCGACAAGGGCAGGAAGTGCTGGGCGAAAAAATCTCCATGCGAGTGATTGGGGGACTGACAGCCCCGGACTTTCTACGTGCCCGCTATGAACAATTGCGTGAAACAGAGCCCGGGGTCATGTTGCTGAAACGTAGTCTTGGCATCGAAGTGCGCGCCCTCAGGGTCGACGACCTGCCTCAGGCAATGGCGCTGATTGCCGAGTTCCAGCTTCCGGAAGTGAAGGCGCTAACGGAGAATGATATCCGCAGTATCTACAGCAAGATTCTGTCCACGGGAGGTGTGGTGCTGGGTGCATTCAAAGGCGACAGGCTTATGGGCACCTGCACGCTGAACATCTGTGCCAATCTCAGTTGGTCCGGTCGCCCCTATGCCATTATCGAAAATATTATTGTCACCGAAGCTGAACGCAATCAGGGCATAGGCAAATATCTCTTGCTGGTCGCCAGCCGAACTGCGATTGGCAAAGATTGCTATAAGGTTGCCCTGATGACACAGCAGCGCAGCGAAGCCATGCAGGCATTCTATAAATCTGCGGGATTTTCGGATGACAAAGTTGGATACCAGATGCGCTTCGATGCACCACTGGCAATCTGAATCTTCTCAATCTGATTGAGCGACCGGCCCTGGCTCAGAGCTCCTCGCTCGACAGGGTGATCCGACTTCTGACTGGCAGGCCATCGACGATACGAGGTCGATAGGCCGACTGCTGCAGCATCATGGCCATGGCGGCTACATTTTCCTGGGCAAGCGCCTCATTTGAGCCTTCGATATTAATGTTTTCAATGCCGCCTTCTTCTGACACATCAAATGAAATAGTGCCAAGTGACACATTTTCTGGAAGCAGGTCATCGAAAGGCAGCTCTCCTACGATTCCCTGAAGTGCCTTGGCCGGTTTGTCCATCAGTTCATTGCGTAAAGCGATCAGATCATTGTCAGAACTTAGCAATTCGTATGCCCGGGCATACTGTGTGCGCGCTCGTGGATAGTCCTCCGCGAGCAGGTTGGCATCCCCATAGTTGAGAATCGCTATCGCCATGTCCCGCACACTGGCATTCGGATTCGACTCGGTTGCTTCAATGGCTTCAAGGAAGCTCTGGCGCATATTACCCAGATGCCTGCGTACTGTGTTGTTCTTGTCGCGCTGTTTGGAGGCGAAAAATTCAGGATCGCTGATCTGATTCATCTGGCAGGCGGCAGAGGAGGGTTGTGCACTGGAATCGGCGGAAAGAATGGTGTCGAAGCAGCTCTGGTAGAAGTTGTTTGCCGGCGTACCCTGAAACTCTTCAACCGGAATATTCGCCGTGTGGCTGGCTGAGTAAAAATAGGCCAGTCCTCGCGCCGACAGATAGTCGGCAAGTTTACTGTTGTAGCTGTTATCTTCCGGTGAGAGGCCAGCGGCCAGACGCCTGTAAATTGTTGCCGCTTCCTGAATGGAACGATCGCCGGTGGGCCGATACAGGCCAGTCTGGTAGGCTCGAATTTTCCAACTCGCCAGGGCACTGGCCGCTCGTATGTAGCGGGAATCCTGCTCACCGTAAAGTCGCAGCGCCATATCAGATGCCAGGTGAAAATTGGTATCCAGCTCTTCCCAGGCTTCCTCCTCGAACAACAGCCCGTTGAATTCGCCGATGACCTCAAGCTGGCTTTCTGAGGCCAGTCCCTCATTGATGCGCAAGGACTGCAGCGCTTCGCGATAGGCGAATATCGCTTCCTCTCCCTGGCCCATTTGTCCATAGAGATTGCCCAGGCTTCGGTACAGCTCTGCGCTGGATTGGCTGTAGCTGCCTTCCAGAGACTGGAGCTGTTGCTCGTATCGGGCGGCTTCTGCGCTCAGATCATTGGCCTGTGTAGCTGTATCTTCGCTGGCAAGCTGGGCCAGCGCGGGCAGGCTCAAAGCCAGGCAAAATGCGGGAATGGCGGCTTTTGCCAATGGATGTAAGTTGCTGCTCATGGGATAGGCCCTTTCGTCCATTGCCCCGAAGCAATGGATTTTCAGAGTATGCTCAAAATGGCAGTTGGTCAACGCATCAGTAGCGAGTAAAAATGCCCGAAAATCCTGCATTTTCCGACGCCGCCAGACGCCGAAAAATGCGCTATAAAGTCGCTCATTTCCGTGGAATTTAGCCCTTCCCGGCGCTATGATGAGGCCATCGCGCCTAAATCACCGAATCATGGCTCCGGCCTTCCCGGACCAGGAGGAAAAGAATGAAAATAACACGCCGCGGTTTCGTCAAATCAGCAGGTTTTGGCACAGCAGCCGGACTGATTGGCGGCACTTCCCTGATTACCACTCCCGCGTTCGCCCAAACCCGCGCTGACCACATGAAAGGGGTCTTTGATCGCGGTGAGATTCATCTGAATCAGAACGAAAGTGGTCGCGGACCTGGCCCAAAGACGCTGGAAGCGATCAAAAAGCACACCAATATGCGCATGGGTCGCGGCTACGCCCCGGATTTCGTGCCTGAGCTGCAGGATGCCATCGCGTCCCGCTATGATCTGCCGCGCAACAATGTACTGCTGGCATCTGGTTCCACCTGGTTGCTGCAAGCTTCAGTACGGGCCTACTGTAGTGCAGACAAGCCACTGGTCACCGCGGGGCCCACTTTCTCCACCAGTGAAGGCACGGCTCGCACAATCGGCGCGCCGATCAAGCAGATTCCCCTGGATGCACAAGCGAGGCTGGACCTGGATGCCATGGTGGCAGTCGCCAAGGGTGCTGGTCTGGTTTACTTCTGTAATCCCAACAATCCAACCGGCACGGTTCATGGCCCCGAAGCCATTGCCAAGGCTGTGAATACCATTCTGCGTGAATCACCAGATACCAAGATTCACCTGGATGAGGCTTATATCGACTACGCCGATCCGGCCAAGATGCAGACCGGCCTGCCGCTGGTGAAAGCCAACAAGAATGTTTTTATCACGCGTTCTTTCTCCAAGGCTCATGCGTTGGCAGGTATGCGTATCGGCTACGCACTTGCCCATGAAGATACCCTGCGGGAGATTCGTTCCGCCTGGGGTATGGGCGATGTGGCCATGCTCAGCGCCGTGGCGGCCCTGACTGCATTCGAAGACGTCGATCATCTGGAATGGGAGCGCGAAGAGAATACCCGTGTGCGCAACTTTGTGGTGGGCGCACTTGCCGACCTGGGTTACGACACGCCGGAATCCCACACCAATCATATCTTCCCGAACTTGCGCCGACCTGCAAGCGAGGTGAGAAACCTGTGTACGCCACACAAGCTGATTGTGGGACGCGATTTTCCACCACTGCAACATACCCATTGCCGCATTTCGCTGGGCAGCATGGAAGAAATGGAAGTTGCGGTGAAAGTGTTCCGCGAGGTGCTCGCGTAAATATCTGATCCGGTGCGAGTTGCTTGTTCATCAATCAACTCGCTTCCAGGATCAGTTCAATCAGTTCGAAACAGAAGATCCACATCTATGAAGAAAGCGCTTGCGTTCTGTACCCTGTCTCTTCTTGCTTGCCAAGCGATGGCTCAGGATGACTACACGGTGCCCAGAACCGAATGGGGCCAGGCTGACTTGCAGGGTGTGTGGAACTTTTCCTCCGATGTGCCAATGCAACGCCCGGCACAATTTGGCAATCGCCAGTTTCTTACAACGGAAGAAATCGAAGAGATCAAGGCGCGCCAGGCAGCCCGGGATGCCGCTTCCGATTCGGCCTTGCCCATCGAAGGTGTTGATGAATCCTATAATGATTTCTGGATAGAGAACGCCGGCATCGGCGACACCGTGCGTACTTCCCATATCGTCTACCCGGAGAACGGTCGCTTGCCTGCATTCGTGGAAGGCGCGATTCGTGGCCAGGGCATGTATGGTGGTGAAACTACCGGCGAATCTCGCCCGGTTCGCATCGCAGCCGGCGGTATAGGCACTGACGGTCCGGAAGACCGCGGCCTGTCAGAACGTTGCATCATCGGTTTCAATGCCGGTCCGCCCTTTACGCCCAGCCTTTACAATAACAATGTGCAGATAATACAGAGTCGCGATACTGCAGTGATCATGACTGAAATGATTCACGATGCGCGCATTGTGCCGCTGTTCGAATCAGCTAATGAGATCGCCAAACTGGCAGACGAAGTCCGGCTCTATACTGGCGATTCGAAAGGTTACTGGGATGGTGACACCCTGGTAGTCATCACTGAAAATTTCAATGGCCTGTCCACCAGCTTCGGCGGCGCAGGAACGTCTCTGGACAAGACCCTAACCGAGCGATTCACTCGTGTTGGTCCCCTGACTGTAGACTACGAGTTTACGGTTGAAGATCCGTCAACCTTCACTGACAAGTTTACGGGTGTTGTGCCCATGACCAAGGTGGGTGGACAAATTTACGAATACGCCTGCCACGAAGGTAACTATGGCATGGTCAATATCTTACGCGGTGCCCGCGTGCAGGAGCAGTTAGCTGCCGAGGGACCATAATAAATTTACATAAACCTGTTTGATCAAAAGAATTAGAGAACATCACAAGAGGGCAAACCCATGACCAGAAAAACTGGACTTAACCGCAGAGATTTTATGAAGAGTGCCGGCGTAACCGCTCTGGCGGGCGCCACCGCCTCAGTTGCCAGCCAGGCATCGGCGCAGGAAGGCGCAGCCGACAGCTATCCGCGCCTGGCCAACGGCAATTATGATTTTGATAAGGTCTACAACCGGGTAGGGTCAAACTGCTCTCGTTGGGATTCACCACCAAGAAACTATCCTAATGGTGAATTCAAGTTTGGTATGGGTGTCGCATCCATGGACTTTGAGTGTGCGCCCTGCATCACCGAAGCGCTACAGGAGCGGGTCAAGCACCACAGCTGGGGCTACATGAGCACAACCCAGCCGCTGCGTGACGAGATCGTCAAGTGGACCGGTGAGCATCATGGCGTAGACATTGGGCCTGATGAGATTACCCTGTCTGACGGTGTTTATCCCGGTGTGATTGCTGCGATGCGTGCTTTCGTGCCCATCGGTTCCAAGGTGGTGATTCCTTCACCAGCCTATAGTGGTTTCTACAGCATGGCGCGGGCCGCAAACATAGGCACCGTGGACAGCAAGATGAAGCGTGTGAATGGCCGCTATGAGTTCGATTTCGATGATCTCGAAGCCAAGATGACGCCGGACGTGCGGGCATTGATTCTGTGTAATCCTCAGAACCCGACCGGTAACGTTTGGAAGGAAGATGAACTGCTCAGACTGGGTCGGTTGGCCCTGGAGAAGAATGTTCTGGTCATCTCCGATGAGATTCACTGTGACGTAGTACGTAACGGACACGAGATCGTACCATTCGCTTCCTTGCCGGATCGTGATGTGGTCAACAACAGTGTCACTTCCACAGCGATCAGTAAGACATTCAATCTCGCGGGCATGAAGTGTGCGCACTACTACTCCAAGAATGCGCAATTGTTGGCCCGAATCAACCAACACCATCGCGCCGAGATCAGCACACTGGGTGTTGTCGCAACAGAAGCGGCTTACAAGAATGGCCGGGAGTGGTTCGAGCAGGCGAATGCCTACATGGACGACACCCACACCATGATTGAAAATTACATCAAGCAGAATATGCCTGCTGTTACCTATACCCGTAACGAAGGCACCTATATGACTTTCCTGGACTTCAGCAAGGTCATGGCTGCTATCGGTGCAGAAGAGCAATACATGAGCCATGGCAAGCGCACACCGGAGCACTACTTCCAGGATTGGATGGTGCACAACTCAGGCGTCTACCTGAATCCGGGTTCCAGCTATGGTGAAGGTGGCGAAGGTCACATGCGTATGAACATCGCTTCATCACGGCAGGTTGTCAGTGACGTGCTGAATGCCATGGCGAATGCCGTTAATAAAGTCGTTTAGACTTAAACAAACAAGACCTGAAGGGCAGCACTAGCTGCCCTTTTTGTTTCTGATCTCTGTAGGAGGAACATGCTTTGCTGGATTCAATCAGGAATAGTTTGAAAATCGGTCAGTTTTGCCTGGCTTTGATACTTCAATTTGGGGTGATTGCGGTGACATATGCGCAACTCGGTATCGGTAATGGTGAAGACAACTGGATAGATATTGAAAGCATGCAGAGAAACGGCAATACCCTGTCCTTTGCCAGCATTCAGATCGACACGGACGGCTGGCTGGTGATTCATCCCTTTCAGAATGGCGCACCCAATGGTGACCGCGTTGTCGGCAGAACCTTTCTCAAGGCGGGCCTCAATGAATCGGTAAGCATTGAAGTACCCAAGGGACTCGAGAGTGGTGAGATGATGATCGTCATGTTGCACAAGGACAGCAATGCTAATGGCGAGTTTGATTTCATCTTCATTGATGAACAGAACGTCATGGACCTTGCTGCATTCGAAGGCAGCACCATGATTGGCCATGCAGTGCCGGCGCCCTGAATGAATTATTGCGGAGGAAATTCTATGAGAGCCACTCCAACCCTGTTTGCATTACTACTGTATTTTGTCAGCGCCTGCAGCCTGGCCCAGAACGGACCCTTGATGAATCTGGAGCTTGGTGAGATGGGAGATGACAAAGAAATGCTCGTGCTCGAGATCAATCTGGCACCTGGTCAGGAATCACAACCCCATCGCCACAATGGCCATGTGTTTGTTTATGTACTCGACGGTAGCATCAATATGCAGGTTGCCGGTGGTGAGCTGGTCACGCTTGGCCCGGGTGAGATGTTCTATGAAAACCCAACTGACATTCACACGGTTTCTCAGAATGCCAGCGATTCCGAACCGGCCCGCTTCCTGGTCCATATCATCAAGACTATCGGCGTGCCCGTGACAACACCGGCGTCACAATAGTTACATTCGGGTAGTTATTTCAGGCCTGGTAGATTGTTGAACTCGTGATCTGCTCGTGAGTCCGTGTTTTCAGGCTTTTTAACCGGTAAGCCAGGTAAGCGGTCACCCCGGTAATAAACAGAAAACCAATCCAGTAGGCATTGCGGACAATGCCGATTTCGTCGGCATTCATCCAGTCATTGAGCAGACCCTGAGCCGACAACACTATCATGGTTAGCGGAGAGCCGCTGGCGATGTACAACATCTCTTCTTCCAGCTCCAGTACTACCGCGCCAAAGATGGCGAGCAGGATAGGTACAATCCAGACCATCAGGAACAGCAGTGCAAAGCGGCGCATCTCCAGATACTCAAGGGATGTGGCAAAGTAGTAGATCACCAGTAGCGCGAACAGTGGCATACGCAGGATGCCAATAAGATCTGGTGATACCTCTTGCAGAGGTCCTGAACGCACCATGACCATCTCAACCAGAAGCAGGAACAGGAATGTGCTTAGCGCCAGCACAGACGTGGAGATGAGTCCGCCCGCCTGATCATCAAACCTCGACAGAGCTGGCTGACCAGTTTGCCTGAGCTTCTGCGAACGCAACAAGCCACTGCGGTATTCTTCGTGACTGGGTGTCACCACGTACACCAGCCACAGGGCCAGTGCGATGGAAAAGCAACCGTAGATGAGGGGAATAATGAAGGCGTACTGGTCCACCAGCGAGTCATTGCTCATCACACCAATGGCCACCAGCTCATCGGTAGTGAAAGTCAGATTGGGCCACAGCGTACCGATGCAGAATAGCTGCACTGCAATATAGAAGAACATCGCATAAAGTTTGCTCAGGGAATGGCCGAAGTCGTTCTCCCATTTTCGATACACCATGAGGCCCAGTGTGAATATCAGTAGGCCCTGAAGAAGCAGCGAGAAGACCGTCGTGGACACCTCCCAGGTATAAAAGTCTACACCTGCGGTCAGGTCAGTAATCAGTTGCGGGGCGCCTTCGATACTCGGGACAGCGTCAGAAGGTAGCAGGGGTGTAATTTTCTCTGCAAACACCGGCCGAACGGTCAGGTACTGGAGGATGGGAAAACCGAGAAAGGAAAAGAAAGGCAGTACCCAGTTGATGGCGATTACCAGCGCAATGGTAAACACGACAGAAAGGCGCCACTCTTTCATCACCAGCCCCAATACCATGCCAACCATGTGAAACAATATCGCCGAAGAAAAGAACACCAGGTACACCGGGAATATCACCGACAGGGGAATCTCCCCCCTGATCAACAAAAACAGCATGAACGGCATGGTCAGAAAGAACAGCAAATACTCCCGCACCGGCAGCCCAAACAGATATCCGATGACTTTGTCTAGCGGGCTAAGTGGAGTGAGCCTGGTGTACTCGATAGTACCCGTTACCCGCTCATGAATGATGCCTGAGGTAATTCGACCAGTAGCAGCCAGCATCATGATAAGCCATTGCACGAATGCCAGCGGTACGATTGTTGTACGGGCAGCGACGATAGGATCGCCCTGGATCCGCATGATCCCCCCATAAGTCGTAAAGGTGATGAAGGCTGAAATAACGAATACGAACAGGAAGCTGAACATCGCCTGCTTGCGGGTTCGTGCCTGCAGGTTCTTCCACACAATGGGGTTATTCCAGACCGCCAGAGATTGAATCCAGTCGCCTGCGAAATTGCCGGGGAAGTTCCGGGCAAGGGATTGATCAGTCATGCTGGCTCTCCTCAACCGGTGAGACCAGTTTGATCAGCACATCTTCCATGCTTGCTGTCTCCCTGCTAAAAGACGTCACCCTGACACCAGCGTCGATCAACTCGCGCAGCAGATTGGCTTCAGCGACTTCGTCACCACTGAACTCAATGACAAAAACATTGCCTTCGTGGGCAATATCAGAGACTTGCTCGCTGGCTTCGAGCACTGCGGTGACATTAGCAGTTTCGAGCTCGGGATCATCCATCAGCACGGTCAGTGATCGCGTCAGTACCGGATGGTCGATCAGCAGGGCCGCCTTGTCGCCGGTCTTGACCAGTTCTCCTTTGTGCATAATGCCCAGAGAGGTGCACATGTCGCCTAGCTCGGTAAGGATATGAGAGGAAACAATGGTGGTGACGCCTTCCCTGCAGAGCTCAAGCAGAATGTGCTTCAGATTGATGCGTGCGATTGGATCCATGCCGCTGGCAGGTTCGTCCAGCAACAGGATTCTCGGTTGCGGGATCAAGGTCTTGGCCAGCACTACCCGTTGTGTCATTCCCCTGGAGAGACCCTTGCCGAAAGCCTCTCTGTGTTCGGTCATCTTGACTCTCTCAAGCGCCTCATCGACTCTCGCTCGGCGCTGTGATCTGGGTACGCCATAGGCGGCTGCAAAGAACTCAAGAAACTCCCACACTTTCAGTTCCGGCGCGACGGGTGAGAGGTCGGGCATGTAACCCAGGTCCTGGTGAATACTCCATGGATCTTCTGCCAGGTCGATGCCGTTGATGAAGATCTCTCCATAGGTGGGCCTGTGCAGGTTGGCGAGCATTCTCAGCAGGCTGCTCTTGCCGGCACCATTTGGCCCAACCAGACCATAAATCTGTCCCGCCGTGATTTGCAGGCTGACATTGTTGACCGCAGTCAGTTCGCCATAATCCAGGCGCACATCTTTTGTTTCCACAGTGATCATGGTGCTTGGGGTGCTTTGCTGAAGCATGGAATCCAGGTGCTCTCGTGGCTATTGCCGTTGTTGTTGCTGATCTTGCCTGCTGGTACCCACCAGCTTGATACTACAAAGCAATCCATGGGCCAACTCAGGAAATCCCGATAGTCTGAGGAGGACTGCATGGACCAGGCAGGCAGCTTTTGGGCATTAAGACGAACTATTGGCGAGAATGGTTACCAGGCAGAGAATAGTAGCCCTGTAGAAAAGCGGCGCGATAGACCGATCAAAGGTATGGAAAAAGCGTCAGGGCAGTCGGACTAAACCAGCTGCATTCGGGAAAATGACTAGAATTCTTCGTCACCTACATCGAGTACAGTCTTCGCTCCGCTGAGCATGACTTCCTTATGCATCTTCGCCCGGGGTAGCAGTTTCTTGTAAAAGAAGCGCGCCGTCTTGATCTTGCCTTGATAGAAGGCAGGATCTTCAGTGCCCTGCTCGAGTTGTGTATAGGCAGCATCGGCAATTTTCGCCCAGAAGTAGGCAAGACTCACATAACCTGCATACATCAGATAGTCATAAGCCGCCGCACCGACTTCATCCCGATTCTTGTAGGCTTTGAGTCCCAGTTTACGGGTAAAGCTTCCCCATTCCCGATAATGGCGACGCAGGGGCCGAATGAATTCCTGCATCTTCTTCTTGTCATTGTCGCGGCAGAAGCGGTGAATAATGCGGGTCCAGAAACGCAGCATCTTGCCACGGTCAGAAAGCACCTTGCGCCCTAAGAGATCCAATGCCTGAATACCTGTGGTTCCTTCGTAGAGGGTAGAGATGCGAGTGTCCCTCACAATCTGCTCCATACCCCATTCCTTGATGTATCCATGGCCGCCGAACACCTGTAGTCCCAGATTTGCTGACTCATAGCCTGCCTCGGTAAGAAATGCTTTGGCTATAGGGGTCAGCACACTCATGATGGCATCTGCTTCTTCCTTCTCTTCTTCGCTCGCGTTCGCGGCGTGCACAATATCGCCCATCTGGGCGCAGTAATAGATCATGGCGCGTCCGCCCTCTGCGATGGCGCGCTGGGTGAGCAGCATGCGTCGCACATCGGGATGGACGATGATGGGATCGGCAGGTTTTTCTGGAAACTTCGGTCCAGAAAGTGCACGCATGGCGAGCCGGTCTTTGGCATAGGCAAGAGAACCCTGGTAGCTTAACTCCGCTGCTGTCATGCCCTGCATGGCTGTGCCCAACCTGGCGAAGTTCATGAAGGTAAACATGCAGCGCAATCCTTCATTGGGTGGACCAATGAGAAACCCTTCCGCGTCATCAAAGTTCAATACAGCGGTGGCGTTGCCATGGATACCCATCTTGTGTTCGATAGAACCACAATTCACATTGTTGGGTTCCAGATTGCTGGCCTTGTTTCTGGGCACAATAAACAGAGAGATGCCCTTGGTGCCACCGGGTGCATCCGGTAGGCGCGCCAATACGATATGCACTATATTCTCTGCCATGTCGTGTTCGCCGGCAGAGATGAATATCTTGGTGCCATTGATTCGATAGCTGCCATCGGCCTGGGGTTCTGCCCGGGTCTTTAACAAGCCGAGATCGGTACCGCAGTGAGGTTCGGTGAGGCACATGGTGCCGGTCCATTCGCCGCTGATCAGTTTGCTCAGGTAGGTTTGTTTCTGCTCTTCGCTACCATAGGCAGTGAGAGTAAGCTTCGCGCCATGGCTGAGCCCGGGATACATGCCCCAAGACCAGTTTGCAGTACTGACCAATTCATCCAGTGCAACAGATAATGACTCCGGCAATCCCTGACCACCGTAGGCTGGATCGCCAGCTAGAGAAGGCCAGCCACCTTCCACGTACTGCTGGTAAGCTTCCTTGAATCCCTTTGGTGTAGTCACCACGCCCTGATCAAACTGGCAGCCTTCCTCATCAGCGCTTTGATTCAGGGGAGCCAAAACTTCCTGGGCGAACTTGCCTCCCTCGGCGATGATGGCGTCGATCAGTTCGCGATTGGCTTCTTCAGCGTTGATACGTTCATAGTGTTGCTCTGCTGCCAGTACATCGTAAAGGGCAAACTGAATGTCACGAACCGGAGCTCTGTATT
Source organism: uncultured Pseudohongiella sp. (assembly GCA_965267495.1). Classification (GTDB taxonomy): domain Bacteria; phylum Pseudomonadota; class Gammaproteobacteria; order Pseudomonadales; family Pseudohongiellaceae; genus UBA9145. Next base: position 124,653 of record OZ254078.1, read on the forward strand.
CAGGCATGGGTCAGGATCCTTGCTCTACTTGCTTATCTATAATTACGTTTGGAATTGTAAACCCGATTGCAGGGCAATTTTAGCAATTCACGCCCTGCGCGCCTTGCGCTGGCGCAGCATCAGCTGACAGTCATGGCACGTATGCAGCTGTTCAGTGACTGCTCGACTTCCCTGATTGCCGCTTCGTCGTCCGGTGCAAAACGCAGACGATTGTACTGCTCGAGGAATTCCCGCACCGCCCTGCGACTGGATTCACTCCAGCTCTCCGGCAAATTGTCTGCATAGGTGCTCACAGTCCAGGCAGGTTGCGAAGGGAGATTGGCCTTGTGCAGAAAACGCAGCCAGAGTTTCTGCCAGCGTCGTGCCCGTGTATCCAGTGAGGCCCGCTCACCGCGCAGGCGTCGATATTCTCTGACGAACAGAAAGACCAGAATCATGATGCCACCAAAGCGAATCAGGTTGGCCAACAAGGCATCTTCGAGGATACGATCGATCAGGTTCTGCCATTCTCCTGCCAGGTAGTGATACCACTGACTGGCCCGGTTGGACTCATAGCCACCAAAGAAGGCTTCGATGCTGGGCGGTGTCGGATCCACTGTGTGCCAGTATCCGTTCTCGTCCTGCCACTCAACCCAGGAATGTGCGTCCCTGTCCCGCACCAGCCAGATGTCAGAAGAGATTTGTTCATTAAGCGCGTAACCGCTGACCAGGCGACTGGGTATACCATTGGCTCGCATGGCCAGGGCAGCACCGGTTGCAAACCAGAAGCAATAAGCTGGCTGGTCATTGAGGAAGAAGTCATGGAATGGTTGTTCACTGTCGAAGTTGGTACTCAGGGAGTAAGTGCGGGTAGTGAAGTAGCTGATCATGTTCTGCACCGTGGCCGCACGATTGCCGGCCTCAAACTCCTCGCTCTTGTCTTGCAAAGCGTCATCCCAAAAATCAGGTAAAAGAAGATGCTCGGGGCCCGTATCTCCAGGTTGTGCTTCACCACTCGCTTCAATTTGCCAGCGGCGGTCCGCACCGCGCTCGAAATCGGCAGTCCACACGTAAGAATAAGAAGGTTCTTTACTGAGCGCTTCGAACTGACCACTGATGTGCGTAGTGCCAGGGCTGGAGAATAAGAAGTAATCGCTGGTCAGGCTGTGCACGGTATAACTGGTTGGTGGCGCATCGGCCGGACTCTGGCTATTGGAGATGGGATAGCGCCAGTTATTGGATTCGGTCAGTATTGCGTCGAAACTGGTCAGCGCTTGATACTCCGAGCCCACCGGTCTCCACACCATATCGCTGTCCAACACCGAGAGGCGATTGCCGACCAGGTAGCGACCCGGATCTTGCTCGCCATGAATGCGCATTACTGCGCGGGAAGATGGTCGCAGAAACGAGGAGGCGTTGAGTTGCTGGCTGGGAGAAAACCCTGTAGAGGTGAATGAGCGGGGAGGTGGCATTAAATTCCCAATCATTGCTATCGCTGGGCGCTGACTGATCTCGAGAAAACCGTTAAACAGGGGAATCGTCAGTACGACCGGGAGCAATAACAGTAACCTCGAACGCAATTGGGCCCCGCAGCGATCGGCTAAAAGGCTCAGGCTTGCCAACAACAGCCCGCCCAGGGTCAGTAATCCCAAACGTTCGTCCAGCAGGAATACAATAGTGCTTTCGGGAGGCGCCATGAGTAGTAACAACAATAAACCCGCGACCAGTACCGTCTGCGTATCGCGATCCAGCGCCAGTTCGATACGCTCGCTTTCGCGGGCGGCAAATACCCAGAGCAGATAGATCAGCATGCCAATGATCAATCCCGCACCTAGCCCGTTATCCTGTGGCCATGAGCCCTCGATTGCCCAGTCCTCCAGAATTTGATTGCCAACAAAGGCGCCTGTGGCAAGCAGAACGAATACCAGTCCCGCGGTTGGTCGTTCCACTTTTCCCAGCTTCAACGCCGCAATGACACTGAACAATGAACCGAGATAGCTCACCAGGGGCAGTTCCATGGAAAGCCCCAGATGCCAGGAAAGCAGCACCAGGAAGGCTGTAAGGCAGAGCGTACCGAGGGACATTATTTGCGCTCTCCCAGTTGTACTTCGATGAACTGCTTGCCGCTCGGCAGACTGTCCCTGTCCTGTTCCCTTTCCGCAACAAGAAACACTAACACCACGATGCCTGTCCGTTGCCAGCGATCCACCTTGGCCTGCAGTTCATCAGTCCAACGGCCGGTTACGACTACGCACAGGCCGTGTTCATTCGGGATCGCTTCGGGCAGTTTTGAATCTGGATGCGCGGCAGCCTGCTGAGGCAAGCAGCTTGCAATGTGTTGATTGAACTCAGCAGGCGAATCAATATTGTGCCATTGACTACCAGTGGCGAGCGCAGCCAGGCTGAAGCCCTCGTTCTGTGCAGAGAGCCCCAGCTCCACCGCCAGCGCCAGTCGCTCGTCCAGTGGTTCGCTGTTGCTGGGCCGGCGCTGCCAGAGCAGAAAGTCATCCAGGCTCAGATCGACCATCAGGTACACCTGATCCCGACGGATTTCTTCGGATCCCTCGAATACCTTGCTCATGGGTTCTCCGTAGCGACTGCTGGCGCGATGATCCAGTCTGCGCAGGGAATCACCAGTCTGGTAAGGGCGAGAGTAACTGTATTCCAGCGCCGGCCCCTGCCGGGTATTTTCATAGCCCAGGGTAAGTTGCTTGCTGGCCTGTTCTGCCAGCTGCCGAAGCGATGGGATGGAGACATTCAGTCTGGGAGGCAGCACATAGACAGTGGCATCAGCGGCAAGGCGCCGGGTAAATCGAGTCAGGAAGAAAGGAAAGTAACTTTGTATAGCCAGACCCGACAGTTTCAGTATGCCGCGCTTGCGAGGCATGAAATTCACTGAGATTGTGGTCTGTTGTCCCGCAGGGAGCTGCTCCTGGTAAGGACGTTGCCATTCTTTCGGCCACTGTCCATCGGGTACTACCATCTCTCTGACTGCAAAATTGTATAAGGCCCTGTTCCCGGTGTTGAGCAGAGTAATCTGTGATCCGAACATCTCACCAGCCACTGCCGTGTCAGGTGTATTTCTTTTGACTTCAACACGGGGCCTGAACACGAAGCCCAGCACAATACTCCAGACGAGGAGACTGGTACTGATCGCCGCCGTGAGCAGCAGAAAATCACTATTGACCCGGTAGCTGAACAGAAAAATCAGCAAGGAACAGATCAGCATGATCTTGCCAATCCGGGTCAGGCTGTCATAGAACGCGACGCGGTAGAGCCGCATCAAGGGTCGTGCTGCATGCTCGCGAATACGGGGAACGAGTCTCAGATTGGCAAACCAGCGAAACAGTCGCCACCAATGAATCAGTATCAGTTCATTGCTTACCCGTACTGGGCGATCGGCTAGTTCGCTCATCTTCAGGCCCGCAAGCTAAGCTCAGTTAAGTGCAGCAAGGGAACTCTTGGAAAGCCGGGGATAGAAATAATCGACAGTCACCTCATCAGTACTCTGCCACTGCCGACCTTCAAAGCGGGGTCGAAAGCGTATGGCTTCGATACCCCGAATTGCATCGAGGTCTTCCACAGCACTTACCGTTGACGATTCAAGGACTTCAACATTTCTAGCCTGGCCTCGGGAATTCAGTGAAAACCGTAATTTCACAGTTTCGTAATTCAGTTGCAGATTCGATGCGGCTTCTGGTAGCGGAGGTCGCTCGATTCCAGGCAGGTAGGGGTGCCAGGCGTAATAACTGCCGAGATTAAAAGTGTGTCCACTCCCGGTATCGGTATTGCTTGTAGTCAGAAATCCTTTGTCTTCCTGATCTGCAAGAGCCGCGTCCAGCGTTGCATGAAACTCCAGGGTAGGCAGCATCGCAGGTCTGCTGAAAAATTCCGCTATTTTTTGATCTGGTATACCTGCTTCAAGCAATTGGTCCATTGCAGCGCGGTACAGGAAAGGGGCGGAGCCCTTGGTTGTCATCAGGCGAAGATCAGCCAGGTAAATCATCGCCATCGCCTCTCCTTCCAGGTCATTATGATCCGCAAAGATTCTGCGTATACGCTTCAAGTTGTCGAAAGTGTTGGCGATGGATTGTTCTCTGCTGCGAAAAAATATCTCGGTGAGGAAGATTCTCGGCGCTTTGCCGAGAAATCCGCGAATACGGCGAACAGAGACAGAGCGGTATTCATCAATTGCATCCTGATAAAGCCAGGGCACCAGGTTCTGTTGATCATCAGCGAACAGTTCATCCGCTTCGGCCATCACATTGCGCTGTAGCTCACCGATGCGACGTCCCTGTTGTTCCCACAAGTCTGGACTGTCCAGCAGAATGGCATGCAGATACCAGGACTTCATCTCTCGTGCCTGGCTCAGCAGCGCAGCTGACATCTGTTGCGTGTTTTCATCCATCAGATTGTAAATAGATTCGAAGCGTGCACTGGCAGAAGACCAGTCTCCCAATCGGATGTCGTTCTCGATTGCGCGTTCCAGAATAGGTCTTTGCGACAAGCTGTCGAGGCCCAACTCAATGCGGACGATCTGCAAACTGCGTTCGTGCAGTTCCTGTACAGTTTCGTAGTCCCTGCGTGCTGCCATTGTGCTGGCAAGCGATGCCAGCGGCTCAAGCAGTACGGGATCATAAGGACCGTACAGAGTCTCCAGGCGCGCAATCTCCTCGCGGTAGGCATCGCTTTGTCGGATCAGGCGATTGCTCAGCTCGATCGCACTCTCGGGCTCAGCAGCTGGACCACTCATCAGATTCGGATTAGCGAGAACACTGCTGCAAATAAGGACTGCGCTGAGCAAGCAGCTGGTAGAGATAGCGCTGTTGGTTCTGTATCGCCTGGTCATCATTTTGTCCCAGTGCAATGAAGTATTGTCAGTGTAAGCAGATGCCAGCGATCAGTTCAAGGCGATTGAGCTGCTCAGCGTGGCACTGCGACTTGCTGCAGGATGTCCTGTAAAATCTCATGCGCATGCGTACTGTCATTGTCCCGACCGTGGCGGGGCAGAATGCGATGATCCCAGACCGGAGGCATCAGCTTCTGTATATCTTCGGCCTGCACCTGCTGTCGACCCTGCACCAGGGCATAGGCTTTCGCCGCAGTTGCCAGGTGCATGGAACCTCGTGGTGAGATGCCAAGATTGATGCGCTGGTCTTCCCGGGTCTTTCTGCTGACATCGATGATGTAGCGCATCAGGTCCTCATGGAGGAACACATCATCACAAGCCTGGCGCAATCGAGCCACGTATTCCTTGTTCAGAATTGCTTCGGGCTCTGCGCGCACATCAGACTTGTAGTCATTGAGCAGATGCAACTCCGCCTCTTCATCTGGATAACCCAGGCTGATGGAAGTCAGGAACCGATCCAGCTGCGCTTCCGGTAACGGATTGGTGCTATCGAAATCAATTGGGTTTTGAGTTGCGATAACCGTAAACAGATCCGAGAGTGGATAGTTTTTGCCTTCCGCCGCTACATAGCCTTCTTCCATTGCCTGCAGGAATGCAGACTGGGATCGTGTCGGGCCGCGATTGATTTCATCTGCCAGCAGGAAATCGGTAAATATGGGTCCCGGCGCGAAACTAAACTTGCCATCTGTCGCGTTGTAGATACTGCCGCCGAGAATGTCAGCGGGCAGTATATCGTTGGTAAACTGAATGCGATTGAAATCCAATCCCAGTACCTGCGCCATACTCTTGGCCAGGGTGGTCTTACCCACGCCCGGCACATCGACCAGCAAAACATGTCCTTTAGCTATTACGCTGGTGAGCAACACTTCGATCACAAAGTCCTGACCGAGCCAGTAGCGGGATAGGGTCTGGTGTGCTTTATCCAGCAGGGCGAGTAGTTCGCCGAGTTCGTTGCTTGCTTCCTGCAGCATGGGCTTTCCCATTGTTTCGCATTACCGCGCAGAATATAGGGTCCGCTATTCTAGCAGCCTGAAGGGGATATCGGGGGGAAAAAGTGTCGTGGCAGGCAGGCCAGTGGCCGTAGCACCAGGCAGGAAGTGTGACCCAGTTCACATTTTATGGGGGTGCCACAATCAGCAATTCAGGGCTGCTCAGGGTATCGGGGCTCAATGCCATATTGCCTGCGGGGTAGCTGTTTCTTTGCAGTATAAACGCCAGCAAATCTACATAGGTCGTGGCCGATAAACTGCCCGGGCGATCGGTCGGCATCTCATCGCGCATCTTCTCAAACAAATCAGCCAGCGGTCGCCCTTCCCAAAGAAACAGGAAGCCCATGCCTACCAGTCCAGGACTGTTGCTGTTGCCGCGCAGATCGTTGGCATGGCAGGAGGCACAACTGGCCATGAATGCAGTTTCGCCCCTGGCGGCCTGCTCGCTTGTGTAGATGCCCTGATGCAAGGGGTTTTCGGACTGGGCGATACTGCTACCACCAAAACCCAGAAACACGCTGATTACTAAGGACCGAAAGAGTGACTTGCTCAATTCTGCGATTCCGGTAATGCGAATACATGTATCGAATTGCCGCTGCGGGGCCGACTGATTTCCGGTGACAGATCGCGGGGCAACATGGACGCCCAGCTTGCCCCGCTGGTAGCAGCAGGGATAGCCACATATTGCTTGCCATCGACGGCGTAGCTGATGGGAAATCCCTGCGCGGAGGTGTTAACACGAGTCTGCCACAGCTTCTCTCCCGTTTGCGCATCCAGCGCGTACACGTAGCGATCGAAATCGCCTGCGAAAATCAGGCCACCGGCGGTGCTCAAGGTTGCTGTGTTGACAGTGGGTCTTGAACGATATCGCCACAGCACCTCGCCGTCAGGAATACTGACTGCCAGTATCTCGCCCAGGGCATCGCCCGCATCCGGGTGAGGTGTGTTGATGCGACGCACTGGTCCGGTGCCGCCACCACCTAACACTTGTTCTACTGGACCAAAGGTGGCGAGCTCGCAATTGAGGGTCATGGGAATATAGAGTGCTCCAAATTCCGGAGCATAAGACATGGCGCGCCAACTCTTGAATCCGGAAGTACTTGGACACATGTCCAGCTGCTCGCCAATTCGGGGAATCATGCCATCACGATAGCGCACCTGGCCGGTAGCCTGATCCAGGGAGACTATATTCTGGTAGCCCAGGTCTGTGGCGTGAATATACTCACCGCTAACGCGATCCAGTTGCCACAAGATGCCGAGTTTGCCTATCTTGAACAGCGAGCGCTGACCATCGATATCGATGAGTACGTTTTCGAACACTTCATCCATATCATGGGATTCGCCGGGGAGGTGCTGGTAGTACCACACCATATTACCGTTGTTAGGGTCCAGTGCGAGGGTGGAATTGGTATACAGGGCATCGCCATCAGTACCGCGAACTACCCGTGCCCAGGGCTTGGCCTGTGCCGTGCCCCAATAGACCAGATTGGTTTCCGGATCGTAGCTGCCAGCGACCCAGGCATCCCCGCCAGCACGAAATCGCAATGGCAGCTCATCCCAGCTATCACCGCCTGGTTCTCCTGGTCGAGCCACTGTTGAGGTGCGCCAGAGCTCTGCACCGGTTTCCGGATCGTGGCCGGTAATAAAACACACATCATCCTTGAAGCGTGTGCAGCCAGTAATACCTGTTACCAGCACACCGTTGGCTACAATGGGGCCCGCGGTGTAGTGATAGCCGAGTGCCGGGTCAGCGGCCCGGACTTCCCAGAGTAATTCGCCATTGTTGGCGTCGATCGCGATGATGCTGGCGTTTTCGGTGGCCGAGAAGATGCGATTGCCATAGATGGCGATGTTCTTTTGAACACCACGCCCCACACCGGCATAGGCTGTGGCAGGCATTGCTGCATCGCCCAGCTCTTCCGCGGTAATGGGATTGGCTCCTTCGGCTGTTGCTGTGATCCCGGGACGGTATTCCCACAGCAAATCTCCTGTCACCGCATCCAGGGCCTGAATCACGCCCCGCGGATTAGGCAGAAACATCACACCATCGTGGACCAGCGGCGCAGCTTCACCAGCACCCGTATCATCCATCGCCCAGGACCATGCCAGCCGTAAAGCATCCACATTGTCGCGATTGATCTGCGCCAGTGGACTATATCCCCAGGCGTTGGGTCCGCCTCGCCAGTTGAGCCAGGAACCAGTCGGAGGATTTTGTAGCAGGCTGTCGGTGACCGGGGATAAAAGCCGGTTCTGTCCGACCGCTTGCTGCCAGCATGAAACCAAAAGCAGAATCAGAAAGACCCGGGTCATAGGACTAGCCTGGCCAGTCGGCACCATCGTAGTAACGGGTACCGCGATGTCCCTTTCGGGGAATTGATTTCTTGAGGCGTTCACCAGGACAGGCCACCATGATCAAGGTGCGAGCGCGTCCGGACTTGGGATTGGTGGCGCCACCTATAAACTCGGTGATCACGCAGCGTCCCACCAGCTCATCCTTGAAGATGGTATAAACGAAGTCGCCGACCTGCAGTTTCGACGGGCTACCAGCCATGTGAAATTCGAAGTCACTGCGAGAACCATCATAGAGGCAGTCGATACCTTCCTGTCCTCGTGAGGCGGGAATGGTTTTGGTGATACCGAAACTCATGTCTTGCCCTATGGTAAAGCGAGTGCAACCCACTGGCCCGGGTCGCCGAGGCTTCCTACAGCCACAACTATGTATTGTTTGCCCTCATGCATATAGCTCATGGGCGAGCTGGTAGTGCCGGAGGGCAGATTCGTCGTCCACAGTACTTCGCCGCTTGATTTGTCATAGGCGCGAAAGTTGGTTCCCCACATATTCGGCTGCGTACCGCCATGGTTGTTACTGCCATCGCCAATAAACAACAAGGTGCTGGTGACCAGTGCGGCGGGACGGCTGGCAATACCAAGGTCGCTAAGGTTTAGGTTCTCCAGGTCCGGATGGTCGGAGAGTGAGTCCCCGTTTGCTACCTGCCAGATATGTTCCCCTTGATTCATGTCGATCGCAGTAATGCGACCCCAGGGTGGCTTGGTCAGAGGAATGCCATCCAGGTAGGGCGCTTCCCGGTTCGGGCTCCAGTATTCCATCTCCGCATCCGGATCGTCTGTTGCTTCCAGGCGATACACACGAGGGATGTCATTGGTAAAGCCGTAGTAGTAACCAGTCTCGGGATCGAAGGCGCCTGTGTTCCAGTTTGCAGAACCCCAAGAGCCTGGAAGGGTCAGGGTGCCTTGTGTGCCACCTGGCTCCTCGCTGACGATTGTCGGAGGGGTGAATATAGGGCCGATGACGAAGTTAGCCACAGTTGCCCGGGCAATCTGTCCAATCTCCGGATAATCGATAATGTCTTCCAGTGTAATACCCTGGGTTGCCATGGGTGCAGGCCTGGTTGGAAAGGGTTGTGTCGCCGACAACTGTTCTCCGGGTACGTCTGATTGTGGAACCGGCAACTCTTCGATCGGCCAGACTGGCTCTCCGGTAACCCGGTCAAAGACATAGACCCAGCCAGTCTTGTTGGCTTGCATCACTGCCTTGATCGGGCGGCCGTCTACAATGATGTCGCCCAGCACTGGTGGGCCGACATTGTCGTATTCCCAGACATCATGGTGCACCATCTGAAAGTGCCATACCCGTTCACCTGTGCTGACATCGATTGCAACGAGGCTATTGGAATAGAGATTGTCTCCGGGGCGATGGCCGCCATAGTAAGCGGAAGTGGGTGCAGTGAATGGTACATACACCATACCCAGTTCTTCATCGGCACTGAGGCAGCACCAGGAACCCAGATCTCCTGACTCACGCCAGCTTTCATTGCCCCAGGTGTCGGTGCCAAACTCACCTTCTCTGGGTACTGCATGGAAAGTCCAGAGCTGTTCACCGCTACGCACATCAAAGCCACGCACGTCTTCTGAGAGCACACCCCGCCAGGTGGTGCCGCTATCGCCGGCGCCATCCACTGTACCGGTGATGACGATGACATCATTGACTACCAGCGGACCGGAGGATACCAGGCTGAAACTGTTGGCGCCTTCAGGTATGAGATTGAGTCGGCCATTGTCAGCAAAGTCGCTTTGAACGGCGCCGCTTTCAGGGTCGAGGGCATAGAGAGTGCCACCTCGCACCGCCAACAAGCGGGCGGTGGCACCATCTTCCCAGATCTCGACGCCGCGGCTGCCCTGGCCGCGAGCAGCCTGCAATGTATTCTCTTCCAGAGCCTGTACCCAGACAGTCTCGCCATTTGCAGGATCGAAGGCCTCTACCAGACCGATGCCATTGGAGGCATAGAGCAGGCCCTCATGATAAATCGGTGTGCCGCGCAAGTTGCCCGAGATACGCAGGCGTGGAAATGCATCGGTTATCGATGCATCGACTGCATTCCTTGTCCAGGTAATCCGCAGGTCGTCTACATTGCTGGCATTGATTTGACTGGCGGGTGAATAGCGATTGAAGGCTTTGCTGCCACCCCAGTATGACCACTGGGGAGCAGATTGCCCTATCGCGATATTTGCAAAAAGCAGTGTGAAAAGGACTACAAGCGCATGATTTGATTTGTTCATAAGGTGCCTGGTCACTTTTTTATACGACTATTCTGGCAAGGCAAAAACCCAGACCACACCCCCTTGTGGTACAAAGGTTCGGGTACCTCGTTGTTGGTCGATACGTGCAGTTTTCGAGGCTGCGTCGACACCCCATCCCGACTGGATGGCAATATACTGTTTACCGTCGACTGCGAAGGTTGAAGGCACACCGATGATTCCGGAGTTGGTGCGGAAGCTCCACAGCTCTTCACCAGTTGAGGCATCATGGGCACGGAAGAATCGATCCGGTGTCCCACCACTGAAGATCAGGTTTCCAGCGGTGGTAAGAATGCCGCCCCAGTTATGGTCTTCGAATTCCCTGGTCCAGACTTCCTCGCCGGTATTCATGTTCCAGGCCTGAATCTCACCGATAGAATCGGCGCCTTCACGTAGTGTGAATTGCGTACGTGCGCCAGTATAGGAACTGCCAGGCATGTAGGTAACTTCCCGCCCTTCGATCACGCCGCAGTGATTGTCGTTGGCGGGGATATACATTAATCCCGTGTCGGGATTGTAGGCGGCAGGTGGCCAGTCCTTGCCACCCCATAGAGAAGGGCAGAAGTCGGTAGACGAACCGGTTGTTGGTTTGTGGGCAGGATCATAAGTCGGGCGCCCGGTTTCCGGATCGATGCTGGCAAAAGCGTTCTGATAGACATAGGGCTCGGCATCAATAAAGCCGATACGGTCGCTATGTCGTTCCAAAGTCCAGAGATAACCATTGCGCCCAGCATGGACCAGGGCATCAAACACGCGCCCGTTTCTCTCCACTGGCATGAGTATGGGTGTTGAAACCTCATCCCAGTCCCAGGATCCATTCCAGTGATACTGGTGATGGGCACGAATGTCACCACTCTCAACATCAAGCGCGATGACAGAGTTGGTATAGAGGTTGTCGCCCGGACGCTGATCACCAATCCAGGGTCCTGGATTACCCGTTCCAAAATAGGCCAGGCCCAAATCAGCATCGTAGTGACCGGGCACCCAGACTGCGGCACCACCAGTTCGCCAGGACTCGCCGGGCCAAGTCTCGTTACCTGGTTCACCGGGTGCGGGTACGGTATAGGTGCGCCACAATTCCTCACCGGTGTCTGCATCCAGTGCCACGACAAAACCGCGAATGCCCAGTTCGCCACCGGATGTTCCCACCATGATCTTGCCGTCGATAGCAAGCGGTGCCATGGTGATGTAATAGCCGAAATAGTTGTCCTGCACTGGCGTATCCCAGAGCTTGCGACCGGTAGCCGCATCCAGAGCTATCACACGGGCATCGAGCGTCGCCGTGTACACCTTGTCTTCATACAGGGCGACACCGCGATTGGTGCGATGAAAAGCAATATAGGTTTCGGGCAGGTCATGCTGATAGCGCCACAGCAAATCGCCACTGGCTGCGTCGAGGGCATACACCAGGTTGCCCGGGGTAGTCACGAACATGACCCCATCGTTCACGATCGGTGGGGATTCATGACCACCGAGTACACCGGTTGAGAATGACCAAACAGGCTCCAGTGCTTCCACGTTGCCGGAATCGATTTCATCCAGCGGGCTGTAGCCCCAGCCTTCCAGGTTGCCCCGGTAGGAGAGCCAGTTGTGATCCTCGGGATTGATCAGGCGATCATCAGTAACTGGTGAATAGTTCTCGATGACGGCCTGAGCCAGGGACTGGCTTGAAAAAGCCAGCACCACGGCAGCCAGTGCCAGGGTGCGGGGGAGCGGGAGGGATAGCTTGCGTCTTCCCATGAAAACCTCTACTTCTTTCTTCTTATATATAGGTAGCTGGATTGGCCAGGAGCCAGATAATAGAAGGTATGCCGGGAAGGACGCTTTGTCCAGTATCGGCGCTGGGCTCGACAATCGCGCCAGACGGGGCAAACAATGTCATCAATCGTGGGCAGAACTGCGCGGGAGCGGTTATAGTGTCCAGACTCTGGAGAATATCGACCCAGGGTGATTCAAATCCGGATGAAAAGACATGCGTAAACGCTATCAATCCCCGCGCCAATCACGCCGTGACTTCCTCAAGAAAGCCGCGGTTTCCGCTGCAATTGCTGCCAGCCCCCTGAGTACCAGCATGGCCCAGATACGCCGAGTCGAAACGATTGGCTTGCAGCTGTACTCCTTGCGGCGGGAGATGGCGGAAGACTTCGAAGGCACCCTGGAGCAACTGGCCGGGATTGGATTCACGGAAATGGAATTTGCCGGTTACCACGGTAAGTCGCCAGCAGAGGTGCGTAGCATACTGGATGGGTTCGGACTCACATCACCCGCCGCCCATGTGCAATTGAATGCAATTCGCGAGGACCTGGATCGGGAGATCGAAATTGCTGCCACGCTTGGCCAACAATATATCGTGGTGCCCTCACTGCCCGCAGATGAAAGAAGCCTGGATCACTATCAACGTCATGCAGAAACTCTGAATCGTGCCGGAGAAAAAACCCGGGAAGCCGGAATTACCATGGCCTATCACAATCACGACTACGAGTTTGATGTGCAGGAAGGGGGGCGCATTGGCTATGACATTCTCACCTCGCAGACAGAGAATGATCTGGTGGTGTTCGAGATGGATCTGTATTGGGCTGAGCACGCTGGCTACGATGCGAAATTTTTCTTCCTCAAGTATCCCGGGCGCTATCCCATGCTGCATGTAAAAGATCGATCCTATACGGGGGAGATGGCCGATGTGGGCAGGGGAGAGATCAACTTTGCGGAGATGTTCACTTACGCCAGGAAGGGCGGATTCAGACACTACTTTATCGAACACGACAATCCCAGTGATGGCATCAATTCCATGGCCTACAGCTACAATACTGTAAGAGACCTGCGTTTTAATTCAACCTACGAACTACCGTTTTAAATCGGGAAACAGGAGAATCACATGCGAAAAATAATAATTAGCGCTATAACAATAAGCTCTCTGTTCGCTGCATCGCTCAGCTCTTCTCAGACCTCTGCCGCCGAACTGTCTCCCGGGGACAAGTACGCGGGACTGGGCAGCTCCTTTGCAGCAGGTCCCGGTATCGACAATCAACTCGGCGGTTGCGGTCGCTCCGATCATAACTATGCTCATCTGGTTGCGGAGGCGCTGGATCTCGATCTCACTGTCTCCGCCTGTAATGGTGCCACGATTGACCACGTCGCCACGACACCCCAGGGTGATAACCCCCTGCAGATCGAGGCTGTTAGCAGCGACACGAAGCTAATTACCGTCACTATTGGTGGTAACGACATTCGCTACACCGCTTCCACCTTCGCCTGCTCTGGTGCACCGGCCAGTGATCGCTGTACGGCAAACCTGGATCAGGCTGCAATCAATGCAGCTATCGAAGGTCTGCCGGCAAAGCTCGAAGGCATGTTTGATGATCTCAGGGCCAGGGCGCCTGACGCGACCATTGTACTGGTGGCCTATCCACGCGTATTTCCCGAAGATGCAGTCGACTGCAGTGAACTTCAACTCAGTCCAGCCGACACGCGTTACCTGGCGGACATGGGCGAGAAACTCGAAGCAGCTTTTGTCGCGTCTACCTCGGGCGGGAAGGCGTTAATTGCTGATGCCTATGTGCGTGCACAGGGGCATGGACCCTGTGCCAGTGGTGAACGCTGGATCAATGGTGCGACCATCGCCAGTTCCGGCACGCGCTATCATCCCACTGCGGAAGGGCACCAGGAGATGGCTCGCCTGGTTCTGGAAGTATTGGGAGCAGGCAATTAGAAAGACATTAATGCCTGCCTTGAAAATCAGGCAGGCAACCGTTCCTCCCGTTTAAACATTGCAGGCTTAAATAATGAATAACAAGAAACATTTTGATAGAACGTCTGCCCTCTGCATTGCCTCTGTTCTCGCGCTGCTTATTCCTCTGGCAACTGCAGCAGAACTTCCTATGGCAAAACCGGAATCGGTCGGTGTTTCCAGCGAGCGTTTGCAACGCATCGATGATTACTTCCAGCGTTTTGTCGACGCGGGACAAATCGCCGGAGCCGTCTCGCTGGTAGCACGCAGGGGCAGCGTGGTGCATCACTCGGCAGTGGGCTACAGGTATCGGGAAGAAAATATTCCCATGACCACCGACACAATCTTTACCCTCATGTCGATGACCAAACCCATCGTCTCAACCGCATTGATGATGTTGTTCGAAGAAGGGCATTTCCGTCTGGACGATCCAATCTCAGACTGGATTCCAGAATACAAGGACCACAAGGTACTGGTAAGCGACGGCGCACGTACTAGCGAAGTTGCTGAAACCAGACCCGTTACTTTTCGTCATGTGTTGACCCACACTTCAGGCCTGACTCTCAATCCTGCCGACAGAGGCTTGTCTGACGAAGAAGTCGCCTGGATTAGCAATAACGGCGAACGCTTCGATACGCTCCAGGAACGGGTAGCGAGAGCCGCCATGATTCCAGGGGCATTCCATCCCGGCGACGAATGGCAGTATGGTGCGTCAACAGACTATGTTGCTGTGCTTGTCGAAAAGATTTCCGGACAGACTATCGATGAATTTTTACGCCAGCGCATCTTCGAACCACTGGGTATGCATGACACGCATTACTATGTGCCGGAAGAAAAAGTGAATCGGGTGGCCGCAGTTTATCGCCCTGTTGAAGGCAGCCCTTCGGAACTGGTGCGTGGTCCGGAAGTAACACCGGCGCGAAAATATTTTGCTGGTGTGGCAGGACTTAATGGCACTTCATCTGACTATTTCCGTTATGCACAGATGATTCTCAACGGCGGCGAACTGGATGGCGTGCGTTTGCTCAGCACCAAGACTGTCGAGCTCATGACCCAGAATCACACCGACGACAAGTTTGTCTACGTACGCGGCGGTGGCTATGGATTCGGTCTGGGATTTGGTGTGCTGGAAGACCCCACCCAGTCTTACGATTTCATGTCCCGGGGCAGTTACGGTTGGGGTGGTGCCTACGGCACGCTCTATTGGGCAGACCCGGAAGAGGAGCTGCTTGGGTTGATGTTTATCCAGCTACCAGGACACACGCCTCTTAACATTCGTCAGCGCTATACCAATGTCGTAACGCAATCCATCATCGATTGAAAAATTAACAGGTGATAACTATGAAAAGCCTAACAAAAATAACAGAGGGCTTTGGACTGCTACTCTTTTTGGTCCTGGGTTCTGCAATCGTTTCTGCACAAACTGCGGAACCGGTTTCCCGCGCACAGTTCGACCAGTGGATGCAGGATATTTCAAATTGGGGGAGATGGGGAGACGAAGATGAATTGGGCACCCTGAATCTCATCACGCCGCAGAAGCGAATCGAAGCTGCCCAGTTAGTCAGCGACGGCGTCTCAGTTTCCATGTCGAGGTTTGCCGATAAGGTGCAGCGTCCTATGAATGGCAATCCTTTTCGACATGTTCTCGCTGTCTCCCGTTTTGGAGAGCACGAGGTGGCAGGAGACGAGTATGCCGTGCAGTACCACGGCTTTGCCCACACGCACATGGACGGACTTCCTCACTTTGCTCACAAGGGTCAGATGTACAACGGCTTCTCGGTGAGCGAGCTGCAGGAATCCGGGTCAAATCGTCTGGGCATTCAAAATGCTTTTGAGGGCGTTTTTACTCGTGGGATCATCGTCGATATGCCCTGGTTTCGCGGTGTCGATTATCTGGAGCCGGGCACGGCCATCACAGCGGCAGATCTTGAGGCCTGGGAAGAGAGAACAGGTGTCCGAATTGGCAGCGGTGATGTGTTGCTGATTCGAACCGGGCGTTGGGAGCAAGTGCGCCAGCAGGGAGAGTGGATGTTTGTTGGCAGCGCAGCTGGTTCTCATGCTTCACTGGCCTTATGGCTTAAGGAGCGCGATGTCGCCGTAATCGGATCAGACGGGGTGAGCGATGTGATGCCCAGTGGTATAGAAGGTTTGCTCAATCCGCTGCATGAACTGGTGCTGGTAGGCCTTGGCATGCCAATCCTGGATAACCTGGACCTTGATGCAGTGGCGCAGACAGCAGCAGAGAAAAACCGCTGGGAGTTTCTGTTTGTCGGGTCTCCTTTGCGCGTTGAAGGAGGTACCGGGTCTCCCATGAATCCTCTGGCTATATTTTAACAGCCGAACATGCTTTTTGAGGAAGACAGATGAAATCCAAACGCCTACCGATATTACTGCTGCTGTTTACTTTGATGCTGCCCGCACAAGTACTGCACGCTCAGGATGGTGATGTTGAAGCAGCCATTGCCAGTGCCATGCAGGCACTGGATGAGTTTATGTTTCACTTCAATCGTCGTGACATGGAAGACTGGGCAAGCACCCTGAATTATCCCCATGTTCGCTTTGCCAGTGGCAACGTGACCGTATGGGAATCCGCTGACGAGTTTGCCCAGGGCGCGACGTTTACCCGATTGCCACGAACCGGATGGGATCATAGTGACTGGTTGAGTCGCGATGTTGTTATGGCTTCAGCGGGAAAGGTCCACGTGCAGACGGTGTTTCAGCGCTACAACGCCAACAATGAAGTCATTGGTACTTATGAATCCCTGTATATCGTGACCTTGCAGGACGGACATTGGGGCACACAAGCGCGCTCAAGTCTGGCGCCATAGGCTTGGCGCCGGGTAGGAAATATGAATTGGGAGGCGTTTGCTACAATTGCCGAAGTCATCAGCGCCATAGCGGTTGTAGTGACGCTGATCTATCTCACCGTGCAACTTAAACAAAACACACGGGCACTCAAGTCGGCAACAATTGACAGCCTGAACACCGCAATGGTGTCCAATATTGAGTTTTTTGTTGCCAACAACGACGTGTTGGAGCTGATGATAAAAACCGATTCAGGCGAACCCTTAACTGAATTGGAAAAGAGCAGGTACTACTATCTTCTGCTTATGCTGGTGAGACGATTCGAAGGATTTTATTTCCAACGTACACTGGGATTTGTCGATCCACAAATGATTGCTGGCTTTGAACATTCCTTACTGTCAATAATTGGCCGCAACAAGGACTGGTGGAACCAGGCGAAGCTTGTTCTGAGTCCTGATTTCATCAGCTATGTAGAAAACGAGATCGCCAAGAAGATTCCTGATGCGGTACATCCTGGATTCAGGACTGACAGGAACTCCTGAACGAACGCATTCTGAGTCAAAGCAATCCAAGCTGCTCTTAGGCTATGGTAGACTCAGGCGATCATTTGTTGAGTATTAAGTAAGTGAAAGTGTTTGCCGTGCCTGTTCGCACACAATGAATGCACCAGGAAACTGCAAACTAAACTGGATTCAAAATACTCCTGATTTCCATAGGGAATAACAACAAGGCGAATCCGCGATGAGCTTCTATGAAGAGCTAAAGAGACGCAGTGTCTTCCGGGTCGGTGCGGTTTATGCCGTCGTTTCCTGGGTAGTGATTCAGGTTGCCGACACACTCTTTCCGGCATTACAGATGCCGGACTGGACGGTGACTTTCGTCACCGTGCTGCTGATTCTTGGCTTCTTCCCAACCATGGTTGCTGCCTGGGCCTATGATCGAACGCCCGAGGGCATGAGGCCTGAACATGGTGTACAGGCATCAACGGGGTCAGCTGCAACATCTGCTCAACCCATCAACTATTTGATCCTCGTCGTTGTGTTGGTAATGACCGGGGTACAGATCTACGACCGCACCGGCGTCATGTCTTCGTCTCCATCGCTTGGATTTGGCAGCGCGGATGATGCTTCATCCCTGCTGCGCATCTCTATCGCAATGCCGCCCGATCAGGATTTCAGTTTGAGCAGGGGTGATTTTGACATCGCGCCCGATGGCAGCTTTTTCGTTTACACCTCCGGGCTCAACGAGCGCACTGCCTTGTGGCTGCGACGATTCGATTCCCTGGAAGCAACGCCTATTGCCGGCACCGAGTCTCCAACTCGTCCGCGTATTTCACCGGATGGCAGCATGGTGACTTTTAATTCCAGAGGAAGGATCAGAGCTGTCCCCATAGGAAGTGGCATTGCCAGAACACTAACCAATGGTGGCAGTGATACACCAAACTGGAGTTCCGACGGCGAGTTTATCTTTTTCCGGGACGGTGACATCGGCCTTAGCCGGGTGCCTGCAGAAGGGGGAGACATTGAAGAGCTTACCCGGGTCAACACCCAGGCGGGAGAGTTGTTCCACGTCTTCCCTGAGCCACTGCCAGATGGAGAAAAGATACTGTTCCAGGCGATGCAACTTGACGGCAACGATATTATCTACGGGCTGGACCTGGCCAGCGGAGATCGCAAAGCCATCGTGGAAGGCATGAATCCCAATTACAGCAATACTGGCCATTTACTTTTCCAGGGAGTAGGGGACACGGTTCTCTACGCTGTGCCTTTCGACGCAGAAGTCATGGAGCTGACCGGCGAGCCAGTACAGATTGCCGAGAGTCTTTTTCAGGTAGGAATTGGTGGGTCAGCAAATATCGGCCTGTCAGATACCGGGCGATTACTCTATAGAGGCTACGGAGATATCTCACCAACCCTGGTACCGACATTGATTGACCGGGCCGGACAAGAGCGGGAACTGGAACAAGGCTGGAGCCTGCGGGGTAATGTTGGCACATGGGGTTTGGCGCTCTCTCCCCAGGCCGATCGACTGGCCATCAATCTGATGAGGAATGCCTCTTCCTCTGATGTGTGGGTAAAAGATCTTAACCAGGGGCCATTTTCGCGCATGACCTTTACCGGCGAGAATGTCAGACCAACCTGGAGTGCTGATGGAGAAGACTTGTTGTTCATCTCTCGAAGAATCAATGGCAGAAATACCATCTGGTCGAGACGTGCCGACGGCGGAGGTGTGGCGAACGAAATCTTGCTGAGCGATGCGCGGGTAAACATCAACAATGTAGTCGCAACGCCAGATGGACGCCATCTCATTTTCAGGGCCAACAATAACAATGAAGAGTCGGACCTGTTCTTCATGGAGATAGAGGGCGAACAAGTGCAGACGCCACTCGTCGATGACGATTTTGGTACTGCCAATCCAGAAGTATCACCGGATGGTCGCTGGATCGCCTATGCCTCTGACGAAACTGGCGACAGTGAAATTTATGTCATTCCCACGCCGTCTCAACCAGATTCCGGTAAATGGTTGGTTTCCAATGCAGGCGGTAGCAATCCCTTGTGGTCCCGGGATGGAACCGAACTCTATTACATCAATCCGTCGAGTCAGCTTGTTGCTGTAGAACTGGAGGCGGGAGATGAGTTTGCCTGGAATAACCAGGAGCCGCTGTTCTCATTTGCCGGATTTCAATTCGCGGGCCCTGGCCGCATGTACGATGTAATGCCCAATGGGGAATTTGTAGCAATCAGAATTCGCTCCAACGCACAATTCATCATGGTGGACAATTGGTTCGCCGAAGTGCGGTAGTAGAGGCAATAGCCCCAGGTGGCGATATCCGTCACAGACTTGGCATTCGAACGCCGCTCAGTCAGAGATCTAGCAGGCCCATCTGATAGGCGAAGGCAAACAGCAGCACAAACCCTGGCGCAATCATTCCCCTCCTGAAACAGGATTGTCTCGACCCTTTTGCTGTCCATGCCATCACCGCGGTCACCGCCAGTATGAGTGGGGATAGGGTAATGGAGATGAGCATGACACCCAGAGAGGCAAACTCTGCCGCTCCTGCCCGGGTCGGCATGACCATGATGATCACCAATCCAAACCCGAGAATAAGGACTGGCAGAACCAGGCCGAATAGCATTCGGTCACGTTTGCTTAGCGGTTCAGTCATCGGCAATGAAGCTTAAGTACTGATTGGTAATTTTTTACTCGCCATTAATTGAATACACCAACAACACATTGCCCGGCGCCTCGTTCCATTTCTCGTAGCCCGAGGTAATGTATACCTGTCCATCCACAATCACCGGTCCGTCTGACTCGATCGACCCTCCCTGTGCGGGAATGCCATTGCGCTCACCGAAACTTTGACGTGTATTGGTTTCCCACAGAATCTCCCCGTTGTCAGCATGGAAGGCGCGCAGTATGCCATCCAGGCCACCGGCGAATACCACATCGGCTGTGCTACTTACTGCAGCAGAAATTCCAGGCCAGCACAGAAAGGGGCTCTCTTCACACTGATTGGGTAAGTCGTTGCGCCACAGCACTTCTCCAGTTGTTGCATCCAGTGCGTGTATACCCGGGTGGGCAGGGCCCACGTTGTAGGGATTATTGGTTGGCAGGTCGGAGATGCCGACAAAAACTTTCTCGCCATTGGCACTCATACCATAGTGAATACCACCCATGGTGCCACCACTTCCGGCCCGTTGCTCCCACACGAACGCGCCATCGTTGGCTGGGTCCAGCGCATAGACCATGCCGGACTTCTGGCCCACCAGTATGAGCTCGCGCCCACTGGCATCTGTAGTCAGAATTGGTGATGCGCCAATGTCGTAATCGGGCCCATCTTCTTCTGGACAGTTAGGTGTTCTGGTTGAGCAGGCCCCGTTCCAGGCATCATTGGCGGTAAGTTGTGTGGACCAGCGAATCTCGCCGCTATCCAGGTCAATAGCAAGCACTGCATCGCTGTAGTCATTTGCTGGCGAGGAATAATTTTCTCCCGTGCCCACGTAGACTAGATTGCGTGCTGTGTCGATAGTGGGTCGTGACCAGATAGGAGCGCCGGAAGGGCCATATTGCTGCGTGCCTGCCGTACTGATGATAGTTGGCCGGGGTTCGTCAACGGTATAGGTGCGCCACAGTATTTCACCGGTGCTAATGCTCAGCGCTACCAGGGCGCCCCGAAACGAACAACAGGAATAATCTCTACGGGATGCCAGCAGCACCTCGGTTGAAGAAACCGGGACGATCAATGTGTCTTCATGGGCCGTGACTGAGCCGGTAATCGTAGCCTGGGGAAAATCGTGCACTTCCGTTTTCCACAGCAGTTCACCGGTTTGCGCATCTATTGCATAGGCCGTTGCAGCAAAGTCGCCAAACAACAAGGTTTCCGGCACACCCTGGTCATCGCTGTCCACGAAAATGGCGCCACGCACTTCCGCATCTGCACTGAATGTCCACCAGGGGCAACCATTACTATTGTCCAGGGCATAGACATTGCCTTCCTGGCTGCCAATGAAGGTGACTTCGGGAGTGACTACCGCTTGCGATCTTGACCGTGTCGCATCCGGAAAGGCAAAGGCCCACTTCAGTGCCAGCTGCGACACATTATTGCTGTTGATTCCCTCGTCACCTGATTGATGTCGGGTGTTTCTCAGATCAGATCCCCAACCATTCCAGGCCACTGCTTCACTTAAAGTTGAACTGTCGTTCAGATTGGATTGGCATTCAAAATTCGCAGTCACAGTTCGGGATTCGTCGTACATCTCACCAGTAAGAAAGTAAGCGACCTTGCGTTTCTGGTCGCGGGACAATGGCATTCCAGCGGTTGCCATGGAGCCGGACTCCAATGCAGTCACAATACGTTGTGGCGTATAGAGTTCGAATGCCGCACGTCGGGGTGCTTCCAATAACGCACCTTCATGGCATTCGGCGCAGATCACCTGGTAGAGGGCCTCGCCTTCGGCAAAATCCCTATCGGGTGAGGAGTCTTGTGCAACAGCAGCCAGTGGGGCCAATTGAATAAGGAAGCCAGTCACGAAGAGTTTGCTTGACCACATGCGCATTTCACTTTTCCTTCCGGTGCTTGTCTGGACGTCTTTTGTATCATATTTTGTGTGCTAGTATCACCGGTAAACGAGGCTATCTAGTGAGCTAACTAGAGAGCGAAAAAGAAGGATTCAGGGTCATGAAACTACCACGCTGCTTGATATTCGCCGCGTTAGCGCTGTCCAGTTATACGGTCGCATCCGTGGAGGACATAGTCATCGATCCCGATGCCACTATTTATGATTCACCAACCACACTGTTGGGTGTGAATCATATCGGTATTTCGGTTAAAGACCTGGATGCCAGCCTGGCTTTCTATCAGGGTGCTACGGGTTACAAACTCATTCACCGCGAACAGGTCGCTGATAATCCCGCAGCAGACAGGCTCTTCGCCGTGCCCAATGTACGCTATGAAATTGCCGTGCTGGAAGCGCCGAACATGCTGTTCGAGCTCATCGAGTTTGCCCACAACGCCGACAAACCGGAACGGAGAATGCCGGTCTATGGGCCCGGTATGACCCACACCTGTTTCCAGTCCGCATCCAGTAATTCCGGCTATGACCTGTTTGTAGACGAAGGCGCCGACATGTTATCCCGTGGCGAGGGCCCGGTAGACCTGGGTGGCTACGGTGTCACCTATGCTTATGCCTATGATCCCGAGGGCAATATGTTTGAGTTGGAGCAACTCGATGCTGGCCCCATGGCTGAAGTACAGTCCAAGGTGCGCTGGGTTGAGGAAGGGCATCGCATGTGGATGACCCAGGTTGCGCTTGTCACTCATGACATCCGTAGATTGACTCGCTGGTACGAGAAGATTCTGGCATTCGCGCCTTATCGTAAAGGTGACTACGTGGATCATCCACGCATGATCGAAATTGCGGATGAAGACGGCTTGTCTCTGATGGCAACCTGGTTTCGTATGAATGCCCGGTCCAAGACCCTGGAGTTCTGGCAGTACCGCAATCCGATAACCCAGGAGTTCAGGGGCAAGCGGGAGGTCACCGAATTTGGCTATAGTTATTCCATTGAGGTTGGCGATATCCAGGCCGAATATGCGCGCATGAAAGCATTGGGTGTAGAGTTTGTCAGTGAGCCAGTTCTGATGGGCGACTACTACCAGGTTTACGCGAATGATGTGGATGGCAATGTCTTTGCTCTGCGCCAGTGGCTTGATGCCGACTCTCCCTATTCGATTCCGAATCTTGAGTTATGAAGGAATTAGTATGAGCAACAAGAATCATATGCTTGCCGGCGTGCTGAAATTACTGCTAGTGCTTTCGTTTTCTGTAAGCGCATTAGCCCAGGATATTTCAGACCAGGTGACTCATCACTATGTAGATAACGATGGTGTTGAAATACATTATGTAACATTGGGCGATGGCCCATTGATGGTGATGATCCACGGCTTTCCTGATTACTGGTATACCTGGCGCCATCAGATGAAAGCATTGTCAGATCAATACACTGTCGCCGCCCTGGACACTCGCGGGTATAACCTGAGCGGTCAGCCCAGCGGGGTTGAAAATTATGAGCTGTCTATACTGGTGAGCGATGTTGCGGCCGTGATACGCGACCAGGGGGAAGAGAGTGCCGTCATAGTCGGGCATGACTGGGGAGGCGGTATCGCCTGGAGTTTTGCGGCCATGGAACCGGCAATGACTGAACAGTTGATCATCATGAATCTGCCCCATCCCAGAAACCTGGTGCGTGAGCTGGCGCGCTTCGGGCAACAGCATGAAAATTCAGTGTACGCACGCAACTTTCAGCAACCCACTTCCCATGAAAACCTGTCTGCAGAAGGTCTGGCAACCGCGCTGTCCCGGGGCGACGATCAGCTGTTCGCAAAGTACGCCGAAGCATTCGGACGCTCCAGCTTCGATGCAATGATGAACTATTACCGGGCCAACTACCCCCGCGATCCCTACACCAGCGGTGCCTTCCTGGAACTGGATGAGGTCCAGGCACCGGTACTGCAGTTTCACGGTTTGCTCGACACTGCTTTGTTGGCCGAGGGAGTGAACAGTACCTGGGAACATCTGGCACAAGACTGGACCCTGATGACGATTCCCGGCGTCAGTCACTGGCCGCATCATGAGAAACCGGAACTGGTGAGCCAGATGATGCGCGCCTGGCTGGATATTCAACGCAGCAACTAGCCCTGCATAGTCTGTAAGTACCGAAATGCACCCAACAATCCGGGTTCAGGCTCGGTGATCAGGTACACGGGTATGCCGGCCACGTAAGACTCAAACCTGCCTTTGGCTTCGAATCGGGCTCTGAATCCGGAACCATCGATCAGATCTGCTAGTGCAGTGGCTACGCCGCCGCAGAGATAAACCCCGCCGGTGGTTCGAAGATTCAGTGCCAGGTTGCCTGCAAATGAACCGAGGATACGCAGAAACTGCTCGAGACTTGTCTTGCATACAGGGCAGCGCCCTGACTTGCCGGCTTCGATAATTGCCGCGGCGTCTTCAAACTCAGCTTCTCGTTGATGCGCCTGGCAGTTAGCCCGATAGATTTGTACCAGCCCCCTGCCAGAGAGTACCTCTTCCGCTGCCACATGGGAGTGAGATTGCTTGAGGTATTGCCACACTTGCAAATCCCCATCATCAACTGGTGCGAAATCCACGTGGCCCCCTTCGCCCAGTAATACCTTCCAGCCATCTGTCGTGTGTGTGAGATGCTTGACACCAAGCCCGGTGCCCGGGCCCAGCACTGCCATATTGCCATCGGCTTCCCGTTGATCACCGCCAATTTGCCTCAGTTGTTCTCTCTTTAAATGAGGAACCCCGAAGGCAATGGCCTCAAAATCATTGAGCGCATGCAGTTGCTGGAAACCGAGCTGCTTTTGTAACTCTGAGAGTGAAAAGCACCACTGGCTATTGGTCATCTGCACCTTGTCCCCTTCCAGTGGTGACGCGACAGCCAGGCAAGCGTTGAGAGGCGAGTCGGTAGGGTACAAATTCAAGTAGTGGCTTATCGCACTTGCCAGGGAATCGAAGTCTGCACATACCAGTTTCTCCAAATGGACCAGCTCCCGATCTTTCACCTGGGCAAACCGCAGGTGAGTGCCACCCAGATCTATCAATAGGGATTGAGAGTCAGTGTGCTGAGTCATGACAGAAGCGGTGCTCGATTGCATTTCCATTTCAGGGCTGATGAAAGCAGCAACGCCAAGGGAAAATCAAGCCTCGCGTAGTATGATTTGCCCGCTGCAATGGCTTTCGACTGTGCAATAATAGTCACTTCCTTGCCTGGTGGTCTGAAAATTGAGTTCCAGTAATCTCCCGCTCACGCTAGTCAGCTGTGTCTTCTTCATGGCAGTGGTGGCATTTGTCTCCTGGCGCAAAACTCGGGGGGAGGTGAGTACCCAGGATGGTTACTTCCTCGCCGGGCGGGGATTGAGCGCCGTATTCATTGCTGGCTCCCTGTTGCTCACCAATCTTTCTGCAGAGCAGTTGATCGGTCTCAATGGCAGCGCTTATGGCTTCAATCTTTCCAGCATGGCATGGGAAGTCACTGCCGCGTTCGCGACGGTTTGCATGGCTTTTATTTTCCTTCCGCGATATTTGGCCGGCGCCTTCACTACCTTGCCACAATTTCTGTGTGACCGGTTTGACGACAGTGTGCGTCGCATGACTGTTATCTTGTTCATGGTGGGGTATGGGCTGGTCACGATTCCCGGGGTGTTGTACTCGGGCTCCATTGCCGTCCTGCAACTCTTCGATGTGCCCACCCTGCTTGACGTCAGTTATAGCGCCGGGTTGTTGATCACTATTGTCTCGGTGGGTTGTATCGGTGCCATGTATGCCATCTTCGGTGGCCTGAAAGCAGTTGCCGTTTCGGACACGATCAATGGAATTGGCCTGCTCATCGTGGGCGTGTCTGTCCCCCTGTTGGGATTGTCTGCATTGGGCGAGGGGAGCATCGGAGAAGGACTGCGCATTATCACAACCACCGATACCGAAAAACTGAACGCAATTGGCGGGCCGGAAGATCCGACACCGTTTGCTACATTGTTTACCGGTATGGTGTTTGCCAATCTATTCTACTGGTGCACGAATCAGTATGTGATTCAGCGAACCCTGGCAGCCCACAATCTCAAAGAGGGACAGAAGGGGGTGCTGTTCTCTGGTTTTTTCAAGGTGCTGGTTCCATTCTTCATGATGATACCGGGGGTCATTGCCTATCATCTGTATGGGGAGGGGCTGGAGTCCATCGATCTGGCCTATCCCACATTGATTCGGGATGTGCTGCCTGTCTGGGCTACGGGCTTCTTCCTGGCAGTGCTACTTGGTGCAGTATTCAGTTCTTTCAACTCTCTGCTCAATAGCGCTGCAACGCTGTTCTGCCTCGATGTCTGGGCGCCACTGAGTAAGCAGACTATCAGTGATGAAACCATGGTGAAGGTAGCGAGACGGGCCAGTGTCGTGATAGCGCTGTTCTCTTTTACCGTTGCGCCGCTGCTGCAATATGCACCGGAAGGCCTATGGCAGATTATTCGCATATTTACTGGCTTCTATAATATTCCAGTGATTGCTATTGTGCTGGTAGGGCTTTTTACCCGACGCGTGCCATCACTTGGCCCAAAGTTGGTCGTTGGATTCCATATCATCGCCTATGGATTGTTTCAATTTGTACTCGATGACGTGGTTACGATTCACTTCCTGCACTTATACGCAATTCTCTTCTTCGTCGAGATTGCCATGATGCTGCTTGTCGGCCATTTCTATCCAAGGACGGAAGACTGGACTTTCCATCAGCATAAAATGGTCGATATGACGCCTTGGTCTTATGCGGTGCCTTGCGCGACTACGCTGTTATCCTGTGTGGTCTTCCTGTATCTATTGTTTTCTCCAATCGGTCTGGTTGGTGGTCTGAGTACAGGGTTTTACAGTCTGCTGGCGATGTTGATTGTGATCAATGCAGGCGTATGGTTGTGGTATGCACTTGGCCCAAACCTCGGGATTGCGACCCCATCAGGCGTACCTGACTAAGTTACGATTCACTTGAGTATAGTGCTGGCAGGTACACAGAGGCGTGCTGCTATCTCATGGGGCTTGAGGGAAATGAAAGTAGAAGGGTGTGCCAGTTACTGGCACACCCTTTTCCTTTTTGACAATCAGGGTTGGACTGTCGCTGTGTACACTTCGACCAGTCTGCCAGCGCCTTCGGCAGTACGCGCCTGCATATAGGCATTGAACTCTGGATTGGGCGTGTCCTGGAATTCACCCCAGGCTTCCCAACTGTCGAACTGCATCACATAGTGCATACGGTTCAGCTCATCACGAAGCACCGTGACTTTTGCTCCAGCACGCTCATGGATCGGTTTCGCGCCGATGCCTCCCTGCATCAGTTCACCGACTCTGCCGTTGTTGGCCTCCCAGATATATACCTGGTAAACACCGCCCGGCCCTACACCTTCACCTGCAGCTGCGGTATAGAGAATGTGATTGTCGATCTGCACCGCCGAGGGATCGGCATTGATCTTTCTTTGAAATGCCTGCCAGTCGGCGTTGCCAGCCAGGGCTTGCGCCCAGCGTCCGTAGTCTGCCCAGCTCGCCAGTGTGACCCCATAGTGCATCTTGCCATCTACAGTCGAGCCGATGATAACCCCGGCACCCATCGCTTCATGAATTGCCTTGGCTTCCTGTGCGTAAGCTGCAGTCTTTTGGGCGCCACCTGGCAGTGGTTCGAACACGTTGACTATCAATGCCTGACCTAATGCCGAAGCGGAGAACAAGAGTAGAACTGCGGTAACGAGAGACTTCATAGTATTTTCCTTTTGCTAGTTGATTGGTCTTGTTGACTACAAATCCTCGGGAGTGCTTCTGTTGCCTAAAAGCAGACTGCGCTTAAATCGATGAATAAGTATCCTTTCAGTTGTTGGTCATTCCTATGGGGCTGTTTTTATACAAACCCTTCACGACTCTCACTCTACTGAGATCTACTGCAAGTGAGTATGGTCCACCGGTACCATGAGAATATTTACAGTACTTCCATTGCATCCATTACAGCTTTTTGAATGAAACTACCAGAACCCCTCCACAGCACAGATACTAGGTGAGCTGGATACAGAATAGAGCTACTGAATTCCACAGTATCAACTAAAACCTGGATAGGAGATAAAGATCAAAGGCCTTCAATGTCTGTAATAAGCCCCTATTCACTAGGGTATTCCCCAGCTTTTAAAACTATTGTTCCAATAGTTGTCCGGTCTTATCAGATGTTCCTTCGAAAGTGGCGGGATGACGGCGAGCAATTCGCTGTAAGTAAAGATTGCAGTCTAGTCCTGTTCTGCAGATTCAGAATATGGTGCGTTCAAACCATATTGCGCAGTGTTGTTGGGGAGTAATTTGATAGGCAGATGTAAAGCGCGCTGTTTGTTTTTCAAATGCTTGCGCTATACAACTCTCAATCGGTAGTGAGTTCTCGATGAGTTTCAACAACGAATGTAAGGAGCTCAACAATGACGAAATTTCTAAAAACCATTTTTGCTTGCGGATTGCTGACTTTAAGTTCAATCGCAAGTGCTCAACTTGGGTTCACGGTCACACGAGTTGAAGTCGAGCCCGGTGCGGCGGGACAGTTCGAAACGTTTATCCGCAACTTCAAGGCTGCTGCGGAAGAAGCCAATTGGCCTTCGGGCTGGACTGCTTCCCAGGTGGCGGTAGGAAATACAAATCAGTATGTCTTCGTGTCACCGTTCCAGAGCCATTCGCAGCTGGCAACACCCGTCACTGCGCTACTGACGCAAGTGCATTCCCCGGACGAAGTCGTCGAGGTGGTTCAGGATCTGCGGGATTCGGTGAGGACTTTGGTCACTGGTACCTACTATGCACGAGAAGATCTGAGTAATCCGCCAGCGCAGGCCATCTCCAACCCTGAAGTCATCGTCAGTATCGCTGTTGACATCGAGCCGGGGAAAAACCTGGAATTTGAAGAGTGGATTCAGCGAGTCGTCGGTGCATCCGATGTGAACTACTGGAACACGTTCACCAAGGGTTATGGAGAAGGACCGAATTATGTGTTCAGGTCTCCGATGGCTTCCTGGTCTGATCTGGACCAGGCGCCAGTGTCGCCTCAACAGCGGGTAATGGATCAATATGGTCCGCTTGCAGGGAGCTCCATACTGGCCCGTGGTCAGGGGGCAACCGCCAGTGCGACTTATTCTCTGATAGTCGATCGGCCCGAATTGTCCTACTCACCCTGACCTTCAGATCGAAGCAGTCCCAGGCGCAGCACGGCTCTGGGACTGCATTTTCTGAACACATGCCACTGCTGGCCATTTTCGCGCGGCCGTGCAATTCGTATAATCTCCTGAATTCACATCACCACTAAGTGATCCTCTGGGAGAGAACAATGGATGGAAAGAAACTTGCCAAGTGGGGCGGCATCGGGGTTGCTGCGCTGTTCCTGATCTATGTTGGTTCAATCGTCTGGTTTGAAACCCAATTGGGGGTTAATCAGCCGCAAGGCTCTACTTCACTTGTCCTCGCCACTTTCAGTCCAGACAACGATCGTCATGAGCGGGTTTTGCGCCTGGAACAGATTGACGGCAACAATTACATCGCTGTAAATCACTGGCCCCGTCGCTGGTATCGCTACGCCCTGAACAATCCTGCCGTGGAAGTGCAGATGCCTGGCGATGATCAATTCGAATCCTATATGGCCGTGCCTTTGGAAGGTGCTGAGTTGGAAAGGGTGAGCACGGAATACGCCTTTGGTTTTAACTTTCGTTTTCGCACGGGTTTTCCACCGCGACGATTTTTACGACTCGATCCAAGCTAACAATAAATTCAAAACACTATTTCACAAGACGAGAGGATTTCTTGATGTTCAGTCATGTCATGTTGGGTGCCAATGATTTGGAAGCATCCAAAAAGTTTTACGACGCTACGCTTTCCGTGCTTGGCCATGGAGAACCGGTACAGGATCCAAAAGGTCGCTATTTCTACCGCACTGAAACCGGTGTCTTTGGCATCACCGATCCCATCAATGGCGAGCCAGCCACCCACGGCAATGGCAGCACCCTGGGATTTCGGGCAGACAGTCCGGAAAGCGTGGACGCCTGGCATCAAGCGGGACTGGCCAACGGCGGCACCGAGTGCGAGGATCCTCCAGGCATCCGCGAAGGCACCGGCGTGCAACTCTACATCGCCTACCTGCGCGACCCCTCCGGCAACAAGATCTGCGCCCTGCACCGCCTCACAGGCTAAACAACTTAAGGGACACCCATTTAACCGCCACCCATTAAGCTGTTGATTCTATTCGGCAAAAAGCAGGTCCTGGCCGTACTTGTGTATAAGCAGTTTAAATGGGTGTCCCCTAAATTCTCCTGGCGCTAATACATGAGTGTCCTTTAAATGGGCACCTGAACGCAGCGCTTTGGCTTCGCCTTAAATAGGGGCGCACAGCAGATCGTCGCACCTTCATGGTGCGCGTTGTTTTTCATTCATTGCTTAGAAAACACGGCTGAAATCGCTACAGCCCTTGTAAACCGCAGACTTTTCCTTGTTGGCCCGCTTATTGCTCAAGTCAGTGTCAGGTGGCAGGCACTGCCGTTTTATTTGAACCAATCAAGGGACAAGACAAGCTATGAAAACTCGAATCGCGTCATTGGCGGCCGCAGGACTATTACTCTCCGCGAGCGCCGTTCAGGCACAGGAATGGACTGCCAATTTTGCAGCTTCAAACAACTACATCTGGCGCGGCCTGACTCAATCAATTAACGAAGGCGCTATTTCAGGTGGCATCGACTATGCCGCCGAGAGCGGTTTCTACGTGGGTACCTGGGCATCAAACGTTTCCTATGATTCAGACGATGTCTATTCTTATGAGCACGACATGTATTTCGGTATGGCCGGGGAGACTGACACGTTCTCCTGGGACATCGGTTACCTGTACTACAACTACGACTCCAATGCAGGTTTCGACTTCGGTGAAGTCTACGGCTCTATTGGTGTTGGCAATTTCAGCCTCACCGTCAACCTGCTCGCCAATGCAGAACCTGACGAAGGTCCAGGTGAGGACTTCGGATTTGCACAAGCTTCCTACTGGTCTCTGGATTACGCAATTCCACTGGACAGTGGTGTAGAGATCGGTCTCCATGCGGGTTTCCATGAAGGTGATTTCATGTACGCCTTTAATGGTGCAACTGACGACTACTGGGACTTCAACATCAGTGTCGCCAAGGATGGTTTCTCAGCAATGGTCACCACTACTACTTTGGGCGACGATGATAATGGCGATGGCATTATCGACTACGCAAGCCAGGGTCCTCGTGACAACGACAACGTGAAGTTTGTTGTCGGCTACGCTATGGACTTCGAACTCTAGGCACAACTTTCTTTTCGTACGTAACTCTCCTTTAAGCCGGCTTCGATTTGAAGCCGGCTTTTTCTTTTCTGCAGTTCCAAAATCTGCGTCCGTATTGCACTTTCCCAGAGCCAAAAAAAGGGCAGATACCTTTTCGGTATCTGCCCAACTTCTATGGATGGTCTAGAAGTTACTACAGGGGAGAGTTGCTGTCCCTTGCGGGATCAGGCCAGCGCCGGTTCGCCACTGGCCTGTTCAGGCTTTTCCTCAGTGGACTCCACGAATTCAACCGCAGCCGCGATCGCATCACGACGCTTGTCGAAGTAGTGCTCCTGAGGGACGACATCGCCCATCAAGTCAGTCAGCATGGTACGAATCTTGTCGTCCATGCCTGAGATGTACACCAGTTTGTTGGAAATCTTGCCGTCATTGGCAATTGTTTCCACCGCTCGCGCAGCGGATACATCGATAAAGGGCACTTGTGAGAAGTCGAGAATTGTCACCTGGCTGAGCTTGCCAGACTTCTCACGCACCTGGTGACCAACGTCGGCAGCAGCGCCAAAGCTCAGCGGGCCACCGAAATCGAAGACGTTGATGCGCTCATGGGAATGAGTCATCAGTTCGGCTTCTTCTTCGCTGAAGTGCTGCGCCAGACCTTCGCTGGTGATGTCGCGCAGTTGCTTAAGCTGCTCGTCCGCAATCTGCTTGACGAATGCCAGCGAAGCCATCACGACTCCAGCCATTACCGCAGTGATCAGGTCGACAAATACAGTCAGCGTCAGTACCAGCAGCATCAGGCCCAGATCCCAGCGAGGACCACGGTGTGCCTTAAGGATGTAGGCACGATCAATGATGTCCCAACCGGTCTTGATCAGGATAGCGGCGAGTACCGTGTGTGGGATATTGGATGCCAGAGGCGCCAGGGCGACAACGATGGCCAGCAACAACACACTGTGCAACATGCCGGAAATCTTGGTCTGGCCACCAGTACGGATATTAATCACGGTGCGCATGGTGGCACCTGCACTGGCGATACCGCCAAACAGGCCAGCCGCCATATTACCGATACCCTGACCGATCAACTCCTGATTGGAGTTGTGACGGGTACGGGTCATATTGTCCGCAACCAGCGAAGTCAGCAAGCTGTCGATTGAGCCCAGAAGCGCGAGTATGAATGCCGCTTCCACAACGATCAGGAGACTCTCCTGAGTCAGGCTTGGCATGATGAAGCTGGGCAGGCCAGTTGGAATATTACCGAGTATCGGCGCACCAACAACAAATACACTCACTAAAGTACCGATGATCAGGCCGGCCAGAGGCGGCGGAACGATCTTGGCAAGAGAGGCAGGCCACTTGAACACGATAAGAAGTGTCATGACACCGATACCCAGGGCAACCCAGTTTGGATCCATCACCGCGCTCGGAATTTCTACCAGCGCCGGGATGGTGCCGCTGCCTTCAGGCTCATGCCCGAACAGTCGGCTGGTTTGCAGGGCAATGATGATACAGCCAATGCCGCTCATGAAACCTGAAATCACAGGGTAGGGAACCAGTCGAATATACTGGCCCAGCTTGAATACACCGAAGGCAATCTGGAACGCGCCCGCCAGGACTACCGTGGTGAATACCAGAGAGGGGTTGCCACCAAGCGCAGCGTAAACACCTGCGAAAACAACGACCATCGGTCCGGTTGGTCCGGTTACCTGTGAGCCGGTGCCGCCAAACAGTGCGGCGAAGAAGCCCACAATGATGGCACCATACAGGCCTGCAATAGGGCCAGCTCCTGATGCTTCACCAAAGGCCAGCGCCAATGGCAGCGCGACTACGCCGGCTGTGATGCCGCCGTAAATATCGCCTTTTAGATTGTCAGTTCGAAATCCGAGCATGTATAACTCCTTGTGATCCTTATGCCGACTTTAGAGTTGGCGTAGTTGTTTTCATGAATTCAGCGTAGCGTTCTTCTACGGGTACAAACTGGCCAGTCTCTTCATCAAACGCGGTAATGGTGCCGTGCTCAATGTCGTAAACCCAGCCGTGCAGTTCTATGTCTCGTGTCGCCAGTTTGGCCAGCACTGCGGGGTGTGTACGCAGATGCTGCAGTTGCAACACGACATTGTCTTCAATGACTTGTTCGAGGGTATCCGAGGCGCTGTCTCCAGTGCGTGCTCTTACGGACTCAACTGCACCGCGTGCGTGTTCCAGCCAGTCCTGAACATGGGGCAGATCTGACAACGCGCCAGGATTCAATGCACCTTTCATGGCAGCACAGTCACTGTGGCCACAGATAATGATGTGTCTTACACCCAGTGCTGAGACTGCAAATTCGATTGAGGCGGTGACGCCGCCAGCGGAGCGGACATGGGGTGGAACGATGTTGCCGGCATTTCGGATGATCAAGAGATCGCCAGGCTCAGATTGCGTGATCAGGTTTGGGTCGACCCGCGAATCAGAACTCGTGATGAAAAGCACTTCTGGACTCTGGCCATTGGCCAGTTCCGAAAACAGACTCCTTCGTTCCTCAAAGGAGGAATTCCGGAATTGCACGATTCCAGAAATCAATTTCTCCATCGCAATTTGCCTCGAATTTAGTGTTCGAAATGTGATGAGGCATATTACGTCCGGGGATATGATAAGAATATTGAATACTTCGCAATTTCGTTATAGATTTTGTCTATCATACAATTCCCAGCACCCAGGAGAGAAAATCTGTGGAAACCCTGGATAGTCTGTCTCTCAAGCAGATTCAGTACTTCACGGCCGTCGCCGAATACGGCAGTTTTCGCCAGGCCGCATTTCGCCTCAATATCACCCAGCCTACCCTGAGCAATCAGGTGGCTGCCATGGAAAAAGCGCTGGGAATTCAGTTATTTGAGAGATCCCGAAAGGGTATCAACACCACCCCTCAGGGACGGGAATTGCTGGTCAGTGCCCGTCGGGTCATCGAGGAAGCGCAAGGATTCACCACCCAGGCGGCGATGCTTTCCGGTGGCGGCATGGGTACTTATCGACTCGGGGTGACCCCAACACTGGGCCCCTATCTGCTACCCCACATCCTTACCCCTATTCACGCTCGCTATACCGATCTCAAGTTATATGTGCGAGAAGATGCACCCAGTGATCTTGAGACAGGCCTGATTAATGGCCAACACGACCTGATTCTTTCAACTCAACCCATTATGTCCAATGAGCTGGTAGTCGCGCCGCTGTTCCGCGAGCCCCTGAAACTTGCCATGGCCACCGATCACAAGATGGCCAGGAAGGCTCGTATCAACCGCATGGATTTACTAGGGGAGCCGGTTCTGACGGTCACCGAACACCATCTGTTTCACCGACAGATTGCTGAACTCTGTGAGCGGGTTGGGGCCGTGGTGCGACGGGACTACGAAGGAACCAGCCTGGATACCCTGCGGCAGATGGTGGTGATGGGCATGGGTGTCGCATTCTTGCCGGCGCTGTATGTGAAGTCTGAAATTCGCAGCAGTGAAGAACTTCGAACGACCGATGTGGAGGGCATCAATGTGGTCAGAAATCACGCATTGGTGTGGCGGAACACATCACCTGCCAGGAATTTTTACCGGGAGCTGGCGGATATGATCCAGGGTATCGTCACGGAGACCCTGGGCGATGTGATCCTGCCGGCAACGCGAGCCAGGGTTGGCAGGAGGTCCCGAGAGCAGTAATTGCAATCCCGGGTGTAAGGCATCAAAAAAGGCAGCACTGTTAAACCACGGTGCTGCCTTTTTCTTGAACGGTGAATCAGTACCCTAGTTGCGACCAGGATCGTTATCGTAGGGTGCGCCAGTACCTGAAGAACCCATGAAGAACTTGCGACCATCTTCAAAGGTAATGTCACGACCATTCGCACGCGCGCTTCGGTCTTTACTCTGATAGCCATCTACCACGATCATGGTTCCGGGCAAGATCGTATCTCTTGCCAGACCTCGACGCAGTAAAGTATTAGGCGTGCCCCCTTCAACCATCCACACGGTCTTGCTGCCATCATCATTGGTCACTTCCAGGTGTATCCAGGTGTGGGGATTTACCCACTCCACTCTGACGATAGGGCCGCGCAGCAGCACTGGTCGATTGGGATCAAACTCAGCACTGAATGCATGGTGTGCAACAGCCTGTGTGCCTACTGCCATCCAGATTCCGGCAGCGGCTGCTATGGCTGCTCCGAGTTTCAAGATTAAGGATTTATGTTTCATGATTTGTTCCTCACAGGCTCATACTAGTTGGTAGGATTGGGTATACCGCCGGGATCTTCACCGCGGAACTCCATTTCCATGACGCGCGCACCTCGCATGATGCCTTCAAGCGCGTAATTCGCTTCGTGGCAGGCATACTCGAAAACCTTGTTGTCGGTGCGAGGCCAGGAATACTCACCACTAAAGGATGCTTCCCAGACTGTTGGATCTTCCACGGTAAAGCTGTAGATCACCTTGTCCGGGTTCTCATAGCGGAAGTACTCGGTGACTTTCATGTTGGCCGAGCCGCGCGAGAATGCCGGTGTATCGCGAAAGTTGGTAGTTTCTACCACCAGGGTGTCACCTTCCCACCAGCCGATTGAATCACCCAGCCACTTCTGAATGTGAGCCGGGTCATGTTCCGCATTCATGCGGACGATACGGGCTTCGTGCACCATTTCGACATTGATAATAATCGTGTCTTCAGTCTGCACGATGCGCTTGTGATTGTTATAGAGCGCAGGCAGCATGGGTGGTCCGGCAGTGGAGCTGAAGGACAATATGCAGCGTTCAGCGAATGGTCTGTTCTCTGGATTGTCATAGGGGCCAGGCGCATCGAGTCCTGCGTCCAGCCAGTATGCGGTACCGTCGTTTGCACCACCTTCCCGTCTCGGAGCTTCACCCGCACCAAGGGCAGCGCGCCTGGCGTCCCGTTCTGCATCCGTTACCGATGGTAAACGGCCATTGAGCGGATCGGTAATAATAGAAGAACGAAATTCACCATCAATGCGAACCACGTCAGTGCCATTATCTATCCAGAAAGTGTTGTAACCCCCAACATTTCCTGCCGCACCTGTTGAGCCATCACCACCCTGAGGCGGCGCAGTTCTGTTCGGGTCACTGCCTTGCTGATTGTCTTCCTTACGCTCAAATTCCCGGTTGGCGATAGCAAATGCTTCGTCATCGGTGAGAATGAGTCGATTGCCGAAAGTGGTGGGCCGTTGGAAAGGTGTCAGGGTAGACACGTCGTAGGTACCGGAAAAATCCGGTTTGCCATCGCGCGTGCGGGGAATATCGCCACTTTGCGCTGACGTGAGTGGCGCGAATACCAGACCGGCAAAAGCCAGCACGCCGAGGCAGAGTGTTTTTAATGGATTGTTCATTTCCATACTCCTCTTGTTTAGTCTCGTGGCAACGGATAACGCCGATGCTCACCGTAAATTAGTTCTTCGACAAACTCCACACAGCGAAAATCCATGATCCTCGCGTTGGGTTCCATGCGCCGGTAGATAGGCATCTTGATGGTGAAGGGTTCTGTTAACACCAGCGGATCTTCGATAGTCGCTTCATAGTCGATATGATTCGGTCCCATCAAGGTATACCGCTCGGTCACCTTCATCTGATAACTGTGATGACTACCAGCACGATCCAGCCAGGTCTGATCAATCAGGCCGGTAACTTCCACAACCAGGGTGTCGCCTTCCCAACGGCCGGCTGACCACCCCATCCAGGAATCCACCGGTGCCGGACCAGGATCTTCCATGTAGATATCACGCACTGCATTGGCGAACTGATAAGCAATGAAAAAATCTTGTTCACTTTGCACAATCTGAAAAGGGTGGGGCATATAAGTGGCCCTGGGTACACCAGGCATATAGCACTTCACTTCCGGGTCACGAGTAATCCAGTTAGCCGCATTGTCCTCTTTGACTCTGCGTGCCTGCTCGTTATAGGGGATACGGCCTCCACCTACGATGACTCCCATGGAACCAGGAACTGAAAGCACGGCACCAGCTCTCAGGGTTTCTGCAGCGGGCACAGGATTGACCGGACCTTCCCGCATCATCACCGAGTGACGAGCGATATGTGGCTCCAGGTCCCAATTCGCCTCATTCATGACCTGCCAGATGCCATTGAAATCCGGCTTGCCATCGGGCAGCCGGGGGATTTCCTGAGCGGCAGTGGAGAGACTGAAAAGAAACGCAGAGGTGATAAGTAGCAACTTACCGGAAAAAGTGGAATAGGTGGCAGTAGCCTTCATTCGATACTCCATGTTGTAAGGCTGGCGTTCGCTGATATCCGCCTGTAATTATTATGTTTTTTGACAGCGACAGATGAAGTCTGAATCCTTAAGTCTAGCTCTCACAGCGGCTGATGTATAGAAAGCCTGACCAGTGGAATCGCCCAGTTTGCCGACGCCTGAGGCAAATTGAGCCATCCCTGCAGCGCGTCTTCTGGCGCCTCAGCTTGGGCGAATCAGCGTGAACTGTGAATCCGTGTCCACACGGGTATAGTCGTTGTATCCCAGGCGACCGATAGGCTTGATCGCGGCGATATCCAGCAGGCCTTCGTCGGTGATGTATTCATCCTTGATATGAATACCGATCACCTCGCCAAAGATGACTTTGTAGATGTCCCCTTCGCTCCAGCCTTTGATTTCCGTGGTTTGCATGTAACGGCATTCCAGGTGAACTGGTGCTTCCGCAATTCTAGGTGCCATTACCAGCTCAGCCGCCACCGGCGTGAGTCCGGTCAGGGCTATCTCATCGGAATCTTTCGGCAGGGAGGCAGAAGACGCATTCATCTGTTCGCGTAAGTCCCAGGTGGCCATATTACAAACAAATTCGCCGGACATCTCCGCGTTGCGGGCGGAATCCTTGAGCGCATCGTCATCCACTCCAACTCCGGCAGAGAACATCACTACCGGAGGCCGATAACAGACCGCATTAAAAAAACTATAAGGAGCCAGGTTGAACACTCCATTCGCATCGACAGTGCTGATCCAGCCAATCGGCCGGGGCAAGACCAGGCTGTTGAATGGGTTCTTTGCCAGACCATGGTCGGAATTCTTGGGTTGGTAAAACATGGGGTGACTCTATTGTGGTTTTGTCTTGAGGTGTTGAACAAGCTTGGCTCTGAGGTCCGCAATGGATAGTGGTTTGGTGAGGTAGTCATCCATGCCCGCATCGAGACACTGTTGTGCTTCGCCGGGAATGGCGTTGCCTGTTATTCCGATAATAGGAGTCGGACTGGCATCCGTCTGTTTTTCTTCTGCGCGAATCGCCCTGGCCATATCGAGGCCATTGAGAACCGGCATATTCCAATCTGAAAAGATCAGGTCGTAATTGCCTTCCCGCCACCTTTGCAGGCCAACCCGGCCATTCTCAGCGACTTCGACCTGGCAGCCCAGTACATCCAGTTGCAAGCGCAAGGCCTCCTGGTTGTCATAATTATCTTCTACCAGCAATACCCTTGCTTGCTGAAGCGCTGGCTCGGAACTCTCGACTTCAGTTTCTCCGTTGCTTGTCTTGGTTCCATCACTGCAATTCTCAGCAATAGGCAAGGTGAGCGTAAAGGTAGAACCTTGCCCCGGTTCAGACTCGACCGCCACTGCGCCACCCATAAGCTGAGTAAGTTCGGCGACGATGCTCAGACCCAATCCGGCTCCTTCCGCCTGGTGATCCGTGGAAAGTGCAGCCTGCACGAAAGGTTGGAACATTGATTCCTGTTGCGCAGCACTGATTCCTATGCCTTTATCCCGTACGCGAATGCAATACTGATTCGCACCGGCGAGAAACACATTGATATCGACTGGTTTAGTTTGTGAGTCATCTGCCTCAGCCGAATACTTGATGGCATTCCCTACCAGATTAATCACGCACTGGGCAAGACGAACCGAATCACCGTAGAGTCGGTCGGGCACCTCAGAATCGATTTCCAGGCGCAGATAAACATTGTTCTTGCTTGCAATGATCTGGAGCGTGGCGATTACATCATTGAGGACCTCAGACAACTGGAAAGCTTCCTGTTCCAATTCCAGCTTGCCTGACTCAATCTTTGCGAGATCAAGAATGTCATCAATCAAGCGCAGCAGTATTTGAGATGAGCGCATGATGGTATTCACCATGCGTTCCTGTGCTTCGGACAGCGCCGACAATTCCAGTAATTCTGCCATGCCAAGCATACCATTGAGTGGCGTACGCAGATCGTGGCTCATTTTGGCCAGGAACTGATTCTTGGCCTGTTCTGCCTCGACACGATCGGTGATGTCGGTGTAAGTCAGGATATAACCACCGCCCGGGACTGGTTGGCCGTACACTTCACAATGCCGGCCATTGAATAACAGTTGATCTTCATGAAATGGTTCGAATGAGCGGGCTCGTTTCATGCGCCACGCCAATCGCGCTTCAATACTGCCAGAATTGCCATAACCTCCGCGCTCAGCATTCAGGCGAGCGACTTTTTCAAAGTTGTCGCCAATGTCAATTTGCTCTTTCGAAATTTCCAAGAGTTCACGTACGCGATCGTTAATTTCAAGAATTGTGAGCTTGGCGTCGTAGATAATGACCCCATGCTGCAGATGGCCGAAGGCAGCACGAAACAGCCTGGCAACTTCTATACTCTCTATTTGCTTGTTACTGGGGCTGTTCATAAAAGCTTGTGCCGATGCTTTGGTGCAGCCATTGTAGCAGCAGGGATTTGCCATTACTGCCGGAAATCCAGGGCATGTCATTGTGGCAGCCCAGTTAATAAGAACTATTCTTACAATTTGTGGTACAAACCAGTTTTCAAAAATGCAGGCGCTCACGATGAGCAGAAACAAACCCCTCAGCGGATACAAAGTTATCGATTTTTCCGCAGTCTATGCTGGACCCATTTGCGCTCGCTTCCTGTTGGATTGCGGCGCTGAAGTGATCAAGATCGAGCCACCCGGCACTGGTGATATCACCCGAAGTGTTGATGGTCTGACGCCAGTCTTCGCTCATTTTAATGCGGGTAAGAGAAGTGTTGCGATCGACCTGAAGACTCTGCGAGGACAGGAGATAGTCCGTGAACTCATCGGTCAATCGGATATTCTCATTCAGAATTTTCGCCCGGGCATTATGCGCAAGTTCGGGCTCGACTATGAAAGCCTGAAGCAAGAGCATCCGGCATTGGTGTACTGTTCAATTTCTGGTTTCGGACAAAGTGGCCCCTGGGTAAACCGCGCCGCCTTCGCACCGATTGTGCATGCTGCCAGCGGATTCGACAGTGTATTCGCACGTGCTCAGGAAGGAGCAGATGAACGTCCTCCGAACTGGGAGATTATGGTGGCGGATATTCTTACCGGCGCCTATGCCTTTGGCGCTGTGCAAACTGCATTGCTGGGACGGGAAAGGACAGGGGAAGGCGAACATATCGATGTCAGCATGATGGACGCAATGATGACCCTGATTCCGGCACAGTTACAGGACGTCCAGAGCGAAGATTCGATTCCCATTGGTCGCTTCCATCCGGTTCGTAGTCAGGACGGTTATGTCATGGTGACGCCTATCTCCAACAAGAATTTCGAAAGTCTGTGTGAGTTGCTGCAGCGACCGGAATTGCTGGAAGATCCTCGTTTTGTTTTTGGCCCGCGCACTCGACATTTTCGGGATTTGGCGGAAGAAATCGAGAAGTGGTCCTGCCTGTTGCCCACACAAGATTGTGTTGAGCAACTCAATAATGCGGGAGTGCCCTGCAGTTCCTATGTCACACCTGAAGATCTGTTTTCTTTACCACAGACTGAGGAAAGAGGTTCATTTTCTGGCGTCGAACATGATCGACTCGGCAAATTTCTGATTCAGAATATGCCGGTGAAATTCGCGAACCTTGATAATCGAGCTGCAGATTGGGTGGCGGAATTGGGAGAACACACCGATGAAGTGCTCGCTTCAAGACTTGGCCTTGATCAATCAGCCATCAGTGAGCTGCGGGCACAGGGTGTTGTTTCCTGACATGCCTCCGCTGTCAGATTGATTTCACTTCGATCAGGTGATTAAGGTACATCTGAAAATCACTCATGATCGAGAAGTCAACGCTGAGCGAATCGACTAGTGCATTCAACTCGAACAAATTGCTAACCAGAACACTGCGTTGGGGAGTCATATAGTTGCGCAACTCGTCGACGATTTCTGAATCGTTCTGAAATGCCAGATCGAAGAAGCGGTTGTTAGATACTGGCCTGCGAACATTCTGCGTACATGCCCAGCTTTCGCTGATGAAGAATTCTTCACAGAACTTGTCCTCGAGAACCTCTCGCTCGTTATCACTTAAGCGATTGATGTAGTCTTCATCCAATTCGTGCAGGAAGGCTCCGCTTGCCATATAGGTAGCGCCGGGGTCGCCGTAACTCAGTCTGGGGACATAATGATAATTACCCGAAATCTGCCGAATATGCAGGCTTCTGGGTGAGTTGAGATTTGTCGATTGCGGGACGTTTACCGTAACCGTTACCGATTGCCCGCGGAAATAATAGTCGTCCTGTAAGGTGAAATGATCATCAAGAGTCAATGTGCGACCGTCGAAGGAGAATGCATATTCGATACCTTCCAGGTTCTCTCCGGCATTCTCAGATGTTCTTCCTCTCGCTCCGTAGTCCATGGTTAGGGTGAGCTGGCCATCGTTGACGGCTTTGGGCTTGATGACAAATCTTGGGTGGCCGTGGTAACCATTCTCGTCTCTCTGCTGTTCGAATTTCAACTCTATAGCGTTGCCACTGATAACAAAGTTTCGTTCAGTTAGCTGACGCTGTTCCTGGATATTGCTGTTAATCATAAAGACGAATGCCAGCGCCAGTGCTGTAGCAGGCAGTGCGGCGCCAAGTTTGAGAGAACGTGCAATCACGATGCCCGAGTGAAACAAAAACAGGCGGCGAATATACATTGCCCATGCCAGGACCAGGAGATAAGCAATGGAGATACCGAGGATCAGATTAATGACCCAGGGGAACACTTGCCCCCTTGCGATAATGATCGAGAAGACTACTGCCACGCTGGTCAGAAACAACAGGAATCCACTTACGAGCAGCTTGATGGTGAGGAAATAGTTGTGTTTTCGGCGTTGCAGGTGGTTTCCAATGACAGCGAGCAATGCGCCAATTATAGAGATGGGCAGGAAGATTACTCTCTGCAGAGAGCTGAAGAATGAAGCAACAGGTTTGGGTTTCTCGCTGTCGTCATAGATGGCCAACTGTTTGGCTGTACGTGGTTTGCCCAGCGCAGCCAGAGCGGCATTACGAGAATCGATACTGTCCAGGGATAACCAGAAAATGATATAGAGAATCGGACCGATTCCTGCCAGTGGCGTCAGGGCGACAAACAACAAACGCAAGATGATTACCGGCACCTGAAATCGCAGGGCCAGTCCAGCGCAGACTCCGGCAAGGATTTTGTTCTCGGTGTCGCGGTAACTACGTCTCGGCGCACTGTCTTCTGAATCAACATCTGAATCGATAAAACCAACTTGTTCGATGACTTCCTCAACCTGTTCGCAGTTTATTGCTCTACTCTCTGCGCTGAAATTGAATAGTAGTTCGGCGATGCGCAACTCTATGTCCCGGTATATGTCTTCTGAGCCTTCCCAGCCTTTCAACTGCTTTCGGATTTGTTCCAGATAAGTAGTGAGGTTTTCATAGGCCAGCTCTTCTAGACGAAATACCTGGCGCGCTATTTCTATAGTCAGGACCTTATTCATTTTTTGGTTCCTCTTATTGACTTCACTGACCCAGTGATATCGTTCCAGGCAGAATCCAACTCAGACACAAACTCCTGGCCGATCTCGGTGAGTGAGTAGTACTTTCTTGGCGGGCCGGATTCGGACTCCTCCCATCGGTACTGCAACACACCCGCTTTTTGCAGACGATTCAACAAGGGGTAGAGCGTGCCTTCAGTCACCAGCAGATTTGCGCCTTTCAGGCGATCGATGAGTTCTGCTGTGTAAACCTCGTGCTCCGCCAACAGGCTGACTATGCAGTATTCGAGGATGCCTCTACGCATTTGGGAAATAGTATTCTGAGCTTGCATTGGGGCCAATATAGTACAAGCTACCTTGCAATGCAAGGTACTGATGAAAAGAAGCCTCAAGCCCACGAGATCCGGCTTGTGCTATGGTTGCTGCCCCGCCCAGAAAAGAAGCAGGACCAGCCATATGTCGGAAGCCAGGTATTTTGAGGACTTCGAAGTCGGAGACACGCAGGAGTTCGGCGAGTATCACGTCACCGAAGAAGAAATCATCGAGTTTGCCTCCAGGTATGATCCCCAGCCTTTCCATCTCTCTGACGAGGCTGGCAAGGCCATGATCTTTGGAGGACTGTGTGCATCAGGTTGGCACACCTGCGCCATGACTATGCGCATGGTTGTGGACCATATGCCGGAAGGTTCCGGATCTCTTGGCTCACCTGGCATTGATGAGCTGCGTTGGCTGAAACCCGTATTCCCCGGTGACACCTTACGAGTCCGCAGTACGATCGTGAGCAAGAAAGAATCTCGTTCCCGCCCGGAAATGGGATCGATGGTGATGAAGAACGAAGTGCTGAATCAGAAAGATGAAGTGGTCTTGTTGTTCAATCCGATCGTGATGTACAAACGACGACCCGCCTAGTTGTAGTCCGCAAAGTCGATTATGAGCGAAGCAATCTTATTCGATCTGGGCAACACGCTTGTTCGCTACTATCGAAAGGAAGAGTTTGTTCCAATTCTTCAGAAGGCGATCAGTAGCGTCCATGTAGAACTGGTAAACAGAAATCTCATATCCTCGGGCAA
The DNA here is from genome assembly GCA_965267495.1 of uncultured Pseudohongiella sp. Lineage (GTDB taxonomy): Bacteria > Pseudomonadota > Gammaproteobacteria > Pseudomonadales > Pseudohongiellaceae > UBA9145. The sequence goes on from OZ254078.1 coordinate 168,764, forward strand.
CGGCAAGGAACTTCTGAATCTGGCGAAAGGGGAAAATAGAGAGGCTGAGGACTTCAGCTTCACGCCGTTGTCAGAACGACTCGAAAGAATCTTTGGCATTCCAATAGTTGAAGATGCCGAATTGTCGCAAAAGTTGGGCGCTCTGTTTCTGGAGCCAATTTTTCAGATCGCTCACCTCTATCCTGACACACTGGATGCGCTTGGCACGCTGCGCGACAAGGGATACAAACTGGGCGTTGTGTCGAATCTCCCCTGGGGTAGCTCACCGGATCTATGGCGGGCAGAACTGCAAAAGCGTGGCATAGCAGATCTGGTTAATGATGTGACGCTCTGCGCTGATGTGGGTTGGCGAAAACCGGCGGCTCAAATCTTTGAGAGAGCAGTCGAGAACCTCAACACCTCGATTAGTGAGTGCATCTTTGTGGGCGATGACCTGATATGGGATGTACACGGGAGTGAGAAAATTGGCATGCGCCCGGTGCTCATCGACAGAGAGAATCTGCATCAGAATTATGATGGTCTCAGAGTTGGAAACTTGAAGGATCTCGATCAGCTATTGTGCTGAACAGGATCAGTAATTCGAACTCACTACACAATCACTGATTTTCTATCGCAGGCTTATCGCGCCGCTCGCCCCAGGTAACGCTGGAACGTCTGTTCCACAAAATCGTCTACACCGGGTACAAACCAGACGGCCAACACGGTGACGACAATGGCAGCGCCTACAAACCAGTAGTATTGTTTCATGCCCCTGCTCCCGCGCGGGGTGCAGCTTCGAACAACCAGACCTGTCCTGACTCAATAGTTTCCCTGGTGGTGGCTGATGGATACTTGCTGCTGATAATGTCAGTGATGGCATCAAGTTCCGGGCCGGACTGAATTCGATTGAGTTGCCGTTCGTATCGGATGCCGTTGATGCGCAGAATCGCCCGGCCATTTTGTTCGGCCTGCACCGGCCATTGTTTCCACAGTCGACCGACCGTGGTGTTCATATAACCGGACCACACATAGAGCTTGCCATTGGCCGAGGCAATCCATATGCGTCGCGATGTGGTGGGTTGTTCGAGCTGCAACTCGATGGTCGGAATATCGTTGACGAAGTTCCAGTCCGGTTCTGGCCCCTGATGGAGTTCACCGGCTACCAGAGGGCCTCCTGAAAATACCCGATTGGGCCCATCTTCAAAGCGTTGTTTGAAGGCCGCAGTAGCCACCGCGGTGACGGGAATGAGCGCCAGTCCGATGATGACAATTAATATGCGCAGGATGATTTTCATGGTAGCAAAGCTCCTCCGGTCGGGGCAGGCAGCTAGTATGGCGCAACTTGGCAGATTGAACCAGAGAGGCTTATTTCGCGTAGTAGGGGGTGTAATTTGAAGCTTTGAACTGAGAGCAATGGCAATGAAATTTCCTGTAGGCACATTAAAAGCAAACCTGGGCGCAGCGCTCTTGCTGATGGCGCTGGTCGTGGCGAAAGACGCCAGTGCACTGGAGAAGCCTGAGTACGAAGTCATCTTTGAGAACGGCAAGATCGAATATCGACTCTATGAGCCTTATCTGGTGGTAGAAACGGAAGTTGCCTATCAGGGCGCCCAGGATGAGATGGAAGAGGCGATGGAAGAGGGCTTCGATCGCTTGTTTGCCTATATCTCAGGCAAGAACACGCAACAAAAGAAGGTCAGCATGACTGTTCCGGTTGAGATCGCTCGTACCGGTCAGCAGATCTCGCCAACAGCTACTGTGCAAACCAGCAGAACACCCAATGGCGTCCGTATGGCTTTCATGTTGCCAAGCAAGTATTCCATGGACAGTGCACCGATCCCCCGTGATTCGACGGTGCAAGTCAGGCTGATGCCGGAGAGGGTCGTCGCTGCGATTCGCTTTTCCGGTCGCTGGACCGAGCGCAACCTGGTGAAGAATGAAAACAGGTTGATCGATGACATTCGCCAGAGACAACTGACCACCACAGGTCCATCCATATTCGCCGCCTACCATCCACCCTTCATGCCGCCGTTCATGCGTCGTAATGAAATTCACTTCGAACTCATCGACACCCCGGAATCCAGCGCACTCTCCAGCTCCGGCGACTAGTTCTTTTCAGAAATCTAATTTAGGGGACACCCATTTAAACAATTTAGGGGACACCCATTTAAATGCGTCTTCGATTTCGATGAAAATTAAATGGGTGTCCTTTAAATGAGATTGCTGCGGGGCAGGTGATGTAAGGGCTGCAGCGAGACGACAACATCAATGCGTTCAAAAATCTGTCCGCTTTGAATCTGCAGTGACACAGAAAGACAGATAAAAGATTAACGACAGTGATTCAAAAACATCACAAATTCGAGGGTTATTCATCAGGCAAAAAGAGCTATCACTGTCATTGACGGTGGATTACACTGACCGGGCTCTCTTAATTACTTCCCCTGCAAACGGAGCTATCTATGAAAACAACAATGTTGAAAATTCTGTCCGTCGCCGCGCTGATCGGTCTGTTTTCACAACAGGCGCTGGCCCAGGACAACGGGGCCGCCTTGAAGCAGATCGCTGATATTGTGGCATCTTTAAACCATTTCCCTTCTGATGCGGATAAGGCAACACTTGCTGAGATAGCAGGGAACGATGCCTATCCTCAGGGTCTTCGCAATATGGCCAATGCTGTCGCTAACATCAATCACTCCGCTTCTGCAGAAGCCAAGGAGCAGATGGCTGCGATTCAAGCCAATGATGCAGCACCAGAAGGTGCAAAAGCTCTGGCAGGTGTTATTGCCAGTGTGAATCATGTGGCCAGCGACGAAGCGAAAGCTACTCTGGCACAGCACTTCCCCTAGCAGATCACTCGCGCTCGTTTAACGAGTCGCGATAAACATATAAAGAGCCGGTTGGATTGAGCTACAATCCCGCCGGCTCTTTTTTGTTTCCAGCACAACAACTTCATGCCTACACTTTCTGTTCTCGATCTTGCGCCAATTATTGAAGGCAGCACGGCTGCCACCGCACTACAAAACTCCCTGGACCTGGCTCGTCATGTAGAGCAGTGGGGCTACAAGCGTTATTGGGTTGCGGAGCATCACAACATGAAAGGCATCGCCAGTGCGGCGACCGCAGTGGTGATCGCTCATCTCGCTGGGGGAACGTCTTCCCTGCGTGTTGGCGCCGGCGGCATCATGCTGCCCAACCACGCACCCCTGGTGATTGCAGAACAGTTCGGTACCCTGGCTGCCCTCTTTCCTGATCGAATCGATCTCGGACTGGGTCGCGCACCAGGTACTGATCAATTAACTGCCCATGCCCTGCGACGCAATCTGAATAGCAGTGCCGATCGCTTTCCTGATGATGTGGTGGAGTTGCAACACTTCCTCAAAGAGGCTCAGGAAGGTCAGGCAGTTGTGGCCACTCCCGGTGCCGGTAGCAATGTGCCGCTTTATATTCTGGGTTCCAGTTTATTCGGCGCACAACTGGCCGCAGCACTGGGTTTACCCTATGCCTTCGCCTCACACTTTGCGCCTCAGGAAATGATGGACGCCATCGCCATTTATCGAGATCGCTTCAAACCCAGCGAGCAGTTGCAGGAACCCTATGTGATGTTGGGCTACAACGTATTCGCTGCAGACAGCGATGAGGAAGCAGTCTATCTGCGTTCGTCGGCACTGCAGGCGATGTTGCAGTTAAGAAGAGGCATGCCGGTACAGTTGCCGCCACCGGTCGAAAATTTTGAAGCGCAACTCACAGCCCCTGAGCAGGCCATGTTGAAGATGATTACCAGTTGTTCTGCGGTAGGGTCCGTTGAGTCAGTGACGGATCAGATGCGTGCATTCCTTGAGCGCACCAAAGCGGATGAACTCATCTGTGTCGGATCTATTTATGATCACAACAAGAGACTGGAGTCATTCCGGCTCGCGGCCGAGGCTCGAGATCGGTTAGCGGCGGGAACTTAGTACTCGTCGTAACCTTCCGTCAGCTCGATACGCACACCACTGGGGTCGGTGAAGAATGCAATCTTCAGATCAATAGCGGGCACTTCGCGATAAGGGATATCGAATTCAATGCCCATCGCTTCAAGGCGCTGACAGAAAGCTTCCAGATCATCCAGCTCGAATCCAATATGATCTATCGCCGTACCCTGGGTTGCGGCTCTGGGTGTCATGGATCCACCGAAGCTCAGGTTCATACCGGGCACATTGGTGGTTGTGGCAATACGGCCACGGGGGCGGACTTCAAGATCAAACACATCGGTGTACCACTGCAGTAAATCTTCGTGACCTTCGGTGCGGTAATGAATGTGGTATCCGGCAATCTCAACATGCAATCCCTGATCTTCCTGCAACTCTACCAGCACCCCATCCGGCATATCTATATAGGCATTGGTCTGACCTTCGGCACCAAGAAATACATCAGCAGCGAATCCCTGCGCCTGGGTGCTAACCGGCAGTCCAGCAGCTTCCCATTTCTCCATGAATTTGGATACGTCGCGAACCTTGAAACCAAAATGATCCATCACGGTTTGGTTAGAAGGCGTGGAAGGCTCTCGTTGCGAGAGGGCAACGATAAAGTTCTCCATCACTACCGCGGTAAGAATTGGCTCGCCATCCGCATTGCGGCCTTTCTCCACGACTCGACCACCGAAATGTTCTACCCAGAGCCGTTTGTGGAGTTCTATGTCAGTAACGTTCAGGTGAACGTGTCCGTAAGTCAGGCCAGCGTCGTTAGGGGTAGCCAGTCGCTGCGCCAGCGCTGGTGTTGCCAGCACAGCCGCCAGGAATAGGGCAGTTAGATATCGCATGGGAGAGACCTGTTATTGTTATTGGGTGAACTGAGGATATCGGGAATTATGGAATGAGTCCATCAGGCCCAGAGCCGGGAATTATTGGGCCTGCGCCATGTCAAATTCCTGCAATGAACGAACAGTTACAATTAAAGCATGGATAAAACTGCACTCAAACGCCGGGAATTTCTGCGCATGGGTATTGCCGGCGCGGGATTCTTCGCGGCAGGCGGCATCACCCGGCTCAACACCGCTGACGCCAATGCGCCATTCTATTCCCTGCGCAATCTCGGACCACTACTGCCGCCTGATGCAAATGGCGTGATGCTGCCCAGTGGCTTCAAGTCCCGCATTGTGGCCCGATCCGGTGAGCCAGCGGTGAGTTCTTCTTCCTATATCTGGCATAACTTGCCTGATGGTGGGGATTGCTTTGCTACCGACGACGGCGGCTGGATCTATGTATCCAACTCGGAAGTGTCCCGGGGTGAAGGTGGAGTCGGTGCGCTGAGATTCAATGCCAATGGCACGGTCGTTGACAGCTATTCGATCTGTTCCGGTACCAGCAGAAATTGTGCCGGTGGCGCAACACCCTGGGGCACCTGGCTGAGCTGCGAAGAGTATGATCGTGGGCAGGTCTACGAATGCGACCCCTTTGGAGAGCGGGAAGCGATCTTGCGACCTGCCCTGGGAACGTTTGAACACGAGGCTGTCGCCATCGATCTCGCTAATGACTGTGCCTATCTCACCGAGGATACTCCCGATGGAGGTTTCTATCGCTATGTGTCAGAGCGTGGCATGCCTGATCTGGATAATGGCCGACTCGAAATTGCATCAGTCGTTGAAAAACAGGGCCGACAGTTTATCGCCTGGACCCAGGTACCGGATCCTGATGCCAGTATTGTGCCTACCAGGCGCCAGGTGCCTTCCTATCACCCTTTTGATGGCGGTGAAGGGATAGCCATGCATGAAGGCGTGGTCTATTTCACCACTAAAGGTGACAACAGGGTCTGGGCCTATCGTACTGACAATCATCAGCTCGATATCATCTACGATGCAGCAAGCAGCAGTAATCCCATTCTCACTGGCGTGGATAATGTCGTGATCACACCGGCTGGTGATGTGCTGGTCGCGGAAGACGGTGGTGATATGCAGATCGTTGCCATCACTCCTGAACTTGAACCTGTTGCTCTGCTACAAATCATCGGCCAGGATGATTCCGAGATTTGTGGTCCCGCTTTCGATCCGTCCCATCAGCGTCTCTACTTCAGCTCTCAAAAAGGTGTAACAGGTCGCGGCCGCGATGGTATCACCTACGAAATCAGCAGAGCCTGATTCGTCCAGCTAGTAAAAAAGGGTCAGGGCACTCAACCATGCGCGCGGTGTAATCTGATTGGGGAACCATTCAGATCAGCACCCTGACCCTGTTGAAACTTTCCTGTCAAGAATTAAACAAGGCGCTTCGCAAGCTTGCTCTTTGAGTCAGCCATGCTCCGCCAAACTTGTGTTTGTAGTGGCGTGATGAAAGGGCGATAGCGATGCCACCGATCACACCTGGCGCGATCCACAGAAAGATGGAAACGCTTTCGAAATTGCTGGAAAAAATTTCTTCGAACAGGCGTCTGCCACCAAAGACGGTAAAGGCAGTGTAGGCTCCAATGCCGGCTCCGATGAGTCCTCCAAGATGTTGCATCCACCATTCCTTTGGCCGAATTTCCTTCCTGAAGATGTAGCGCAGGTGACCGCTACCAGAACCAATCTGCAAGGCGCCGAAGATCATGAACAGAATCGTCCCGGTGCTGATGCCAGTCGCCAGCAGGACAATGCCTACCATGATCAGGGCAAGATTCATTGCCAGGTTAACAGGATGACGCAAGGCGGAGCGGTCGTCCTTGTGCAGGATGGTGAGCCAGCCGTGTCTTGTGCTCACTAATACCAGGATGCTGAGAGACAACAGGAACAGGCCAAATTCCCGGATCTGGCGAATCGCATCGGCCTCTGCTGCGGGGCTCAGCTCAACTCCCGCAGCATGCATGGAGAGGGGAAACATCAGGTCCAGGCTGGACATGACGATGCCGGAGGCTGAAACCGTGTACATGCACATCGCGAAATAACGACCGAAGCGTTTGTGATTCAGATTGCCCTTACGGGTGAACACTGGGACCCAGAATAAAAGCAGGGCGCAGGAACCCACGGCGATGTGGAGATACAGAGCTAATTGATGAACTGACAACATGATGAACTCCCAGGCAGCACGTGATAAAAGACATGGTGCCTAGCATAAAGGCTGTGCACAGGGAGCATCAGTGCCACAAGTCATTACCGGCACTATGACTTTTGGCCTATAGGTGGACATAGGGGCCTGTGCAATAATTTTGATTCTAAAGACTGCAATTTTGACGGCATAAATGGCAAAGACTCTCGCGACTCAGGATTCGAACTTCGACAGCAACAAGGCGCTGAACATATCCGGCATGTTGATCACTGCCGTGGTCGCCAGCGTTGGCAGTTACACCATGGTCAACGCGGCCGTGTTCCCGGTGGTGGCCTTGCTGGCCGTTGCCCAGTTTGTTCTCTTTATTGTCTTCAGCCGGGTTGAGCATAGGCCGACCCTGAACCTGCTGTTCTGGATGGAGGCGTTCTGTATCGCAGGACTGGTATTCCTGATTCCTTCTTCCTTTATAGTTATTCTGACGGTGGTCTGGTTAGTCCAGTCCGTCGAGTTGCACGGCATCAGGAAATCGATTCCGTACTCGATCGCCAGTCTGGCATTCTTTGTCGCTGCACAGTTCCGACATTTTGGTGTTGAGAATGCCCTGGATATTCTGGTCAGCTTCTTCCTCTATGGATTGCTGCAGATGTTCGCGATCAGTGTTGTTCAGCGCGCCATCAATGAGCGCGCGCAGCGGGAACAGATGGCGGCAATGAACCGGGAACTCATCGCCACGCGAGAATTGCTGTCACAATCTTCTGCGCAAAGTGAGCGCCTGCGCATCGCTCGTGACCTGCACGATATTCTTGGACATCACATGACCGCGTTGATCCTAAACCTGGAAGTTGCCAGCCACAGCGTGGCAGGGGAGCCGAAGGAAAAAGTAGAACAATCCCTGGCACTGGCGAAACTGCTGCTCACCGATTTGCGCAATACTGTGAGTGAGCTGCGGGATGAGTCAGCCATTAATCTGGAAGATTCCGTCAACAAACTGATTGCAGGGATTCCAGACTTCGCTTTCGAAGTCGACTTCAGTGAAGCCCCCGATATCGCCAATGTGGAAACAGCGGAAACATTCCTGCGTTGTACCCAGGAAGCTGTCACCAATGTGTTGCGACACAGCAATGCTGATCATTGCCGTATTCTCATGACCGGTGACGAGGAGCGCAGTACCCTGTCGGTATTGGATAACGGCAGCAGCGTCACAAAGATCGAACCGGGCAATGGCCTGACCGGTATGAGGGAACGGGTGCAGGCACAGGGTGGTGAACTCTCCTGGCAACAGGACGAGCAGGGATTTCAATTGCACATCACACTGTCTGCAGTACCAGCTTCATGAAGATCAAAGTCATGTTGGCGGAAGACCAGAACCTGGTCCGGGAAGGGCTGCGCAATCTTCTGCAACTCAGTGACAACATCGATGTTGTTGGTGAGGTGAGCGATGGCTCGGAAGTGTTGGCAGGTCTGGAACGCTTTCAGCCCGATGTGCTGCTCACCGATATCCGCATGCCAAAGATGAATGGTATTGAAGCCCTGCTGGCCATGCAGGAGAAAGGCATCGATACGCCTGCGATTATTCTCACTACCTTCGATGACCATCAGCTGGTGCTGGAAGGCATGCAGGCGGGCGCCAGTGGTTACTTGCTCAAGGATGTTTCCCTGGAGAGTCTCGTCGATGCTATTGAAAAGGTGCACGCCGGTGAGACCCTGGTGCAGCCAGCCATTACCGAACGCATTCTCAAGGGCCTGGCATCCATGGCCGGTCAGGAACAGGACTCGGATGTCGTCGAAGATCTATCCCCCAAGGAACTGGAAGTGCTGCGACTCATGGCGGGTGGCTACAGCAACAGGGAAATTTCTGGCGCTATTCACAAGTCTGAAGGCACTGTGAAGAATCAGGTTTCTTCGATCCTGGAGAAGCTGGGCGTCAGAGACCGCACCCAGGCAGTGCTGAAAGCCATCAATCTCGGCCTGCTTTAATTGGTAGCTGCAGAGCCTTTGCTTATTGGGCAAGCTCTAGGTATTTTAGGCAGACGATGACTGCCACAAGCACGACAACAAGACTCTCACGCGGAGCATTCTTCCTCTTCCTTGTTACGTTGCTGAGTGCCTGCGCCAGCAGTCAGGCACCCGCACCCCCGTCAAGTGCTGCAGCCGTCAGTGCAGCGGCCAATGCAGAAGTGATGGGTAAATGGGCGAGAAGTTGCGCACTCTGTCATGTAGATGGCATTGCCGACGCACCGCTGGCCGGCGACACGGAGGAGTGGCGTCGCCGTTTGGCCAAGGGCGAGGAGGCGGTTATGCGCAATGTCCTGGAAGGTGTGAATTCCATGCCGCCACTGGGTTACTGCATGGCCTGCGAGATTGAAGACTTTCGCGCCATGATTGCGTTTATGGCAGGGCGTTGATCATGAACAGACAGCTGCTCGATAAAATCAGTCGCCGGAGCTTTCTGGCTTCAAGCCTGCGAGCCGCAATGTTCGGTTCGGTTGCCATCAACAGCGCGGCACTGGCCCAGTCCACTCCCTGGCGCAACTGGTCGGGCGGTTTGTCCTGTCAACCGGCCGGCCGGCATGACATCAGCAGCGAAGCCCAGTTGTCCGACATTCTTGCCAGCACCTGTGGACCCATTCGTCCCGTTGGCTCCGGTCATTCTTTCAGTCCCCTGGTACCTACCGATGGTCACCTGGTGGTCATCGATCAGCTCAGCGGCATACTGGACTATGACAACATCAGTATGCAGGCAACTTTCGGCGCGGGATCCAGATTGGGAGATCTTGGCGAGCCCCTGTATGAAATAGGTCAGGGCATGATGAATCTGCCCGACATCGATCGCCAAACTGTTGCTGGTGCAACGGCCACCGGAACTCATGGCACTGGTATTCGTTTCAAGAGTTTATCTGGCTACATCACCGCCTTGCGACTAATCACACCCCAGGGTGAGGTGCTGGACATCGATGCAAGCGATGGTGATCTGTTCGATGCCGCGCGAGTCAATGTCGGAGCATTGGGTGTGGTAACCCAGATTCGCATGCAGAATCGTGATGCCTACAAGCTGAAGAAAAGAGAATGGACCGCGCCCACGGAAGAATTGTTAGCCGAGTTCGATGAACGAGCGGCGAATAATCGTCATTTTGAAATATTCCCCCTGGTGTATTCCGATTATTCCCTGGCCTTGCAGATCGAAGAGTCCGATGAACCTATCGGCCAGACCATCATTCCGGCGGAAGAAGTAGAGTTGTCTGATCTGCGTAGACTTGGTGTCGATGCAACGCCTGCCGAGAAACTGGCCATGAACAATGCCCTGGCGGAAAACGCAGAGGTTACCGAAGCAGTCGATGTGTCCTACAAGCTGCTGTCCAATATCCGCACGAATCCTTTCAATGAGATGGAATACTCTGTACCGGCAGAAGTGGGTGCCGAGTGTGTCAGGGAAATTCTTCGTACTATTTATGATCAGGCGATCGAGGTCGCGTTTCCACTGGAGTTTCGCTATGTGAGTCCGGAAGATCCCTGGCTCAGCATGGCCTATGGGGATGAACCCCACGCCACAATCTCTATTCACCGCACCGCCAGTGAAGACTACCGTCCTTACTTCGACATCATTGAACCCATCTTCTGGAAATACGGTGGTCGACCCCACTGGGGCAAGATTCACAGTCTCACTCACCGTGAACTCAGCGAGCTCTACCCCCGTTACCGTGACTTCATGGAGGTTCGTGAAGAACTGGATCCTGAAGGTCGCATGTTGAATGAGCATTTGAAAACACTGTTTAACGCCTGAGAACGTGAACCAGGAATGGAGTCGGTAATTCCTGGCTGAACCTCATTTCGGAGCAGGTTCTGTTTCCAGGCTGTCAAGAATGCTATGAGTCCCTACATCACCGCTGTAAAGGCAGGCGCCGTATACGCCATTGGCATGTTCTCTATTGGCTTTGCGATGGGCGCCATTCGATTCATGTTTCTGCTGCCTCTGTTTGGCGAATTGGCAGCCATAGTGATCGAACTACCAATTATGCTCGTCTTCAGTTGGTTGTTATGCGGGCGGGCTATCCTGATCTGGCATGTCGATTCACAGACGCGCATCAGGGCCGCAATGGGTGCGACCGCATTCGCCAGCCTGATGGTCGTCGATCTGGGCTTGTACGTGCTGATGTTTAACAGCAGTCCCCTGGAAGCAATGGCGCGCTGGGGAACCACAGCAGGTGCGTTCGGCCTGGCAGGTCAGATCGTGTTCGGACTATTGCCTCTGGTGAGATTCAGAAAGTAAGATGACTGGAGTCACTGTCTCTCCCAAATTGCCGTGCGTAGCTTTCTGATGAAATTTCAACGCGCCAGGTCCAGCGTCAAAACCTTCCCCAATCTGTTGGTTTTCACCAGTACCACTCTATTCGCCATCCTTACTGCCACAGCGGGTGAAAACTACGTCACTCCGCGAACACAATGGGGTCAGCCGGATCTGCAAGGTGTATGGAACTTTTCCTCAGAAGTCCCAATGCAGCGCCCGGAAGAATTTGGTGATCGTCAATTTCTTACGGAAGAAGAGATCGCTGCCAAACAGGGGGAGCGCCTGCAGCGTATTGGCAGCCGGCGACCGATACGTTCCGAGAATGGTGTGGAAGCGATCTACAACGACAGCATGTGGGCGGAGAACAGGAGCAATAACGGTAATGTGCGTACCTCACTCATTGTCCACCCCATAAATGGTCGCGTTCCTCCACTAAGAGAAGGCATCAAATATGAACCGGGTGGTGAGCGTGATACCAGGGGAGAGCGGCCAGTGCGTTTTACCGTGGGAGGTATCGGTCGCAATGGGCCTGAAGACCGGGGTCTGTCCGAGCGCTGCCTGGTTGGCTTCAACAATGGTCCACAGTTGATGCCCAGCGTTTACAACAACAATGTGCAGATCGTGCAGCATCGAGATCATGTGGTGATTCTTTCCGAGATGGTTCATGACGCACGCATCATTAAGCTTGCAGACGGACCGCTGCTGGATGAACAGGTCGTACTATGGTCAGGAGATTCGCGCGGCCATTGGGATGGAGATACGCTCGTTGTAGTGACGCGCAACTTCAACGGGTTGACCCAGAGTTTCGAAGGCTACGGTAGCTCCATGAACAAGACACTCACCGAACGCTTTACCCGCACCGATGAGGCAAGCATAGAGTACCAGTTCACTATCGATGATCCGGATACCTTCACCGACCGGATCACGGCAACCCTCCCACTGGCCAAAGTGGCTTCGCATCTCTATGAATATGCCTGTCACGAAGGCAACTACGGCATGGGCAATATGTTGCGGGCCGCAAGGGCGAGAGAGACTCGGGCAGAGTCAGATCGGATTGCTGATCTATTTCGCCGCTAGCTATCTGTCGAGGTTTATGATCAGGCTCGCATCAGCAGGATGGTTGTACCACTCCATTGCTTTGCTGCTGATATCAGGATTTTCGCCATTAAGGTAGCGAGTGTATTCATTGAAAAGCGGGTAAGCATCATCGATACTCACTCTTTCAAGTGGCCACTCCCAGGTCACGGGCACAAGTAGTCCGAATGGATTGCCGTTGCGATCGATCATACCATTATCTGGATTCACGTTGGCGAGGTCGATGTCGTAGCGAGTGTTCTTCACACTCAGATAAGGTCTAAACCAGTTTAGGCTGTCATTAGCCCGATCTTCGTAGAGATTTAACTCAGGATTCGCCAGGGTAATATCCACTTGCGCAGTGAATTTTGGTTCGACCCATTCGCTGCGATCATAGACATTGGCGAATCGTTCCAATGACGCCAGGGTGTTATGGAATATGGAGATATCATCTTCCTTATCGAGGCCGTACAAGGTTCGGCTACCCTTATTGGGCGTGGTATAGGTGACACTGATCATGGCATCACCTGCAAATGCTTCTGTCGTGATGGCAGTGGCGTTTCGAGTCTTGTCTATTTCGCCATCCAGTGCCAGATTTAGAGAGTGCACATAACCCGCGCCGCGCGCCAGGGGTTCAAACTGCAGGCTGATTGTTTCCAGCTGGTTTCGAGCGTTGTAATTTTCCTGAACGTGATAGCGCACTACCATATCGTTGTAGTCTCCATCACCAACGCGTGGGTATAGATCTTCGAACGCCAGCGTGGCCCAGCCGTCTATGGTGTTAAAGGTATTGCTGAATTCACCACAACCCCCGAGACCCCCAAGCTGTGGCGTGACCGTTAGGATCACGTTCGCCGAGTAGTCGCCTGAGCGTTGCTGTGAAATCCGCCCCAACTGGGCACTTGCCAACAATGTATGAGTTTCACTATGAATGCCGTCACTTGAGGTATCGAAGAAATTTCTACTGCCATCAATTGTATAAATTGTGCCAATGTCGTTTTCTCCGTTACTTAAGTACTCGCCATCGATAATTACCCGCACTGGCGCATTGGCTTCCAGGGAGAAATTGTCTTCTCCTTCATAGATAGCACCTGCGGTGCCATCGCTGCCTCTGGGCAACAAGGTAAAATCATCGAGCCCGGCCAGGCTGGCCTGGGCGCCAATATTCATGCATACGGTAGCTTCGCTGTGCAGTTGGCTGTCTCCAGGATCGCCGAAACTGGCAGCCAGAACAGAATCTGCTGGCATCAGACTGGCCAGCAAACTGGCAATGACAAATGGCCTGTGATCAAGAATTTTCTTCACTGTTATGTCCTTCTGTTTTCTAGTTTCCAAAGCCACCTAGTTGGTTGGTGCTAGTTGTGTTCATGGTTTTGTTCTCTAAAACTTTCTTTGCAAAATCTATCAGCTCGCTGGTTCTGCTGGGATCCAGAGACTTCACAGCTGATTCCAATTGATGTGCTGGTGTCAGCGTGGTCGTATCCGATACTGTTGTTTCTGGCACCGTCAGTGTCGCTTCCGTCGTCGCTTCCTCAGTTGTCGATTTCTTAGCTTCGTTACTTCTCTTCACCTTGCGGCAGCTGCGCACCGAACTCACCAGCGGCATCACTGTTATGCTGATGCCTGCGGAGTACTCACCAGCTAACTGGTCAGAAATGTCTCCTAACTCAGTTTGTGCTCTCAAACGGTGTGTGCCCTGGTGTGTGCCAGAGCCAGTTTCAATAAAATCCTCTTTTCCGTCGATCGAATAGCTTGTGGCTAGTCTATGTACACCATTGCTGAGAGCTGTACCTTCCACAATTAGTCGAACCGGTGCATTAGACTCCACTTCAAACCGATCGCTACCCGAATAACGTGCACCCGGGCTTCCGTCTGACTGTGATGTGGTCAGCTTAAAGTCTTCGAGACCCCGGATTCGTGCCCTGACGGCTACATCCATGCAGACTTCTACGAAATCCTGATCCAGAATAATTTCAGCAGCCTCCGGGGTGATTCCGGGCACCAGCAACCAGAGCACTACGAGCCTGATTGTTGTCCAGTAATTCATGGTTCACCTCGGTCTACTAGCTGGAAAGTATTTTGGGTCGAATTACGATGAGCACTTCAGTCGTTACAGCCTCCTGTTCCTTGTTCTTGAACAATCCACCTAACACCGGTGCTCTGGAAGCACCAGGTACGCGCGCGTTCTGGTTTCTCACTTTCTTCTGCAGCAACCCACCCAGCACGAGAGTTTCTCCATCCATCATCAGCACTGAAGTCGAAATTGCGTGGCTGATTAGCCGAGGATCATTCTCTTGCGCCTCGCTTAAATCACTGACTGAAGCCTGCAGAATCTCCAGGCGAACCTGACTGTCCTGTGAGATGTAGGGTACGATTCGCAGGTCTACACCATAGTTCACTGCATTGGCCTGATTGTTCCCGACCATGTTAAGTACCGGCAACCAGGCGGTTTGTGTGGAGCTGAAATTGGCTTCTCTGCCATTCAGCGTCACCATGCTGGGCATGGCACGAATCTGAACTTCTTCGTTCGAGTCCAGTGCGCTGACAGAATCGATAAATGCCTGAGCCACAGGGCTGGCAGTTGAAGTTGGATCGTAGAAGCTTAATACACTGCCGCCGCCACGACCTTGTCGCATCAGTAGCTCACGAGAATCTGCTTCCTGGCGCCATTTCACGCCCAGCAGTTCCAGCACTTCCTCACTGACCTCGACTATGCTCATCTCCAACAGGATTTGCTGTGGAGATTGATCGAATACGCGGATATCGTGCTGGATCCGATTCTGAATAGTGCGCGGCGCAACGATCGAAATATGATCGTGACCCTCGAAGTAGTTTACGTACTGCTGGTAGAAGGGAGTTAACAGCTCCACGATCTGTCTGGGTTGCAGAAACACAGGCTTGTACATGCAGGTTTCTGACAACAGATGGAACGAAGGTGAGACAGGGCTCTGGCTGCCTACATAAATGAAACTGTCATATTTCTTATATCCAAAGTTACCAGGAGCAATGATCGCTTCCAGAACTTCATCGAGAGTCTTGCCAACAAAATTTACGGAAACCATGCCGCCAATGCTGTCATCGGTGATTATAGAGATGCCAGTGAGCAAGCTCAGCTCAAGCAGAGCGTCCATGATGTCCGCTTCGATGAAGGACACATCTATCAACGGAATGTCATCTGTAATGGCGGAGACTTCTTCGTCATTGCAGCTGAAGTAAGCTTCAGTGGGTTTTGGTTCTGGAACGATCGCCTGTACTTCACTTACTGGCAGATAATCCAGTGCAGGGTAGCGCTGGGTTATAGGTTCGGGCATTTGTTCCTGGAAAAATGATTCATCGCTTACACCAGTCGCCATCTTGGGGCTTGATGCACAGCCAGCCATCATCAGGATGAACAGCACCAGCACAGTGAACAGGTAGAAACTTTTCATGTGTGTGTTCATGTTCAAAACCCTCTTTTGGTGGAGATTTCCAACACACCGGCAACATCCTGACGGCTGCTGATAATCTGGGCCGGAAAGACAATATTGCTATAGTCAGTTTGATCCAGATGTGTCTGCTTCAGGACTACTCGAGTCTTTTGTTGCGGAGCTATGACCACGGAATCAGGGTAGAATTGAAACTCTTTTACACCTTTGGCGGCGAGATTAGAGAGTTCGCTGGGCAGCTCAACGGTCAGCTCAACATCACTGTTGTTAGTCAGGAAAAATGTTGAGAACGACGTGCCATTTTCACGCACATCAACTTCCACAGCCGGTGGACTCATTTCCACCACAGCGCCTTCAGCGGGCGATTCGCTTATCTCGTCTGCCATTGCTTCTTTAGCAGTCGACGCAAGTCGAACAGTGTCGCGATAGACCGGCTGTGATTTGTCGGCAAAGCGATTTCTCACCAGGACGTTGTAATTGCCATCCTCAACTTCTCTGCTGATTTTGCCGAAGACCCGGACCCTGGCCCCAGGAAAGACACGCGAAGCAGGATCGTTGCGCTGCCAGGCAGACTCAGTCTTCATCTCTACTCTTTCCAGAAGGCGATTGTCTTCGCCCCGGATCTGAACCTGGGAAACCAGCCACTCATCGGTAGTAGATTCGTTGTTAAATAGACCTTGCAGGTAGATGCCATCTTCCTGTTCAACAGCGACGAGCTCGTCGAAGCTGGACTTGATACGGCTATTGCGTGTGCCTTCGACGCGCATATTCAGGACCACCGCATAGCGTACTCGCACGGTTATACCGCCTTGCTCTTCTTCTGGCACATCTTCCTCAACCATGACACCAACCAGGTAGGTCCCAGCTGAGCGTGATGGAACGGTCAGAGTACCGCGGACAGTAGTCGTTTCGCCGTCGCGAATTTCATAGTTGTCTCGCTCCAACTCGATCCAGTTCGCCATGGATGCGGCATTGTCTTGGTCCGCTTTGACAAATCCCATGTAGCCAGTTTCCAACTGGCTCATGTCAAAAAGATCCAGCTTCACCCGGGCGTCGCTTCTTCCAAAGATAGAGAAAGCGAAGTCATGACTGGATCTTTCGACGCCTTCCATCTCAATCATCATGGGGGAGACCGCGAAATCTGCTGAGAAAGCTGGAGAAATCAGCCCAGTTAGCAATACAACTGACAGGCTGTGTTGAATAATCTTGGTAAATTTGCTCATTCGTGTGCCCTCCGAAGTGAGTGTTTTTACAGTGAATTGACGTACCTGGGTGAAAAGGCAAGGGGGCTACTCAGGTTTTCACCCCCTTGCTTTTCTGGGCACAACTTAGATAGCTGAAACAGTCAGCGTGATAACACTTGAATAGCCGCCAGCTTCCTGGGCAGAAATAGCACCCAGAGTAGCTTGTGCAGATACGGAGTGAGCTGCGTTGTGAACAGCGTTGGAAGTAGTGTCGAAAGTAATTCCAGCACTATCCAAAGCGTAAGTAGTAGCAACTTCGGTGTTAGCTGCAGACTTCAGGTTGCCACCGGAAAGGGCAACACGAACCTGGCCGTTAGATTCCAGGTTAAAGCTGTCGCTACCGTTGTAGACGGCACCAGCAGAACCATCAGGATCAGTAGTGGTCAGAACGAAGTCATCAAGACCAGTCAGTGCAGCGAACAAGCCAACGTTCATGCTGACAGTGGCAGTTTCCTGATCCAGGTTTGCGAAAGCTGGAGCTGCGAATACAGAACCAGCCAGTGCGATTGCAGTTACGAGTTTACGGTTAATCATTTCGATATCCTCAAAAAGTTAAAAGTTGATATGTGCCCATAAAAATCATGAGCTTGAACAAAAGGTTCGCGCTAGTAAGAGCAGCGACCATGCCAACTTTGACTATTCGAGAAAAAACAATGACTTATTGAAAAACAACAGGTTTTTAACACGTATCAACTCTGTATCAGATACGTTGTAGATGTATCAGTTGATACGTCTCAGGCGAGATCGAATTCTTTCATGCGACGCCAGAGAGTCATGCGACTAATACCGAAATGGCTGGCTATTGATTCCCTGTGGCCATTGAATTGCTTGATAGCGAGTTTCAGGGACTCTTTGGTGAGTTCAGTTCTTTCTTCAGCTTGAGCTGAAACTGCGGCGTTGGCGGTGGGTGGAATTTTTATTGGTGAGCGCAAGGTCGGCGGCAGCTTGTCTATAGTGACCAATACATCATCACTTCCTGCCAGTGCTGCCACATAGGTGCAGACATTCACCAGTTCGCGCACATTCCCTGGCCAGTGGTAGGCATCGATACATTGATAAACAGCAACATCGACTTTCAACTCGTCCCGACCATGGCGCAGTAGTTGGTTCTGGAGAAAGTAATCAAACAGAATTCCCTTGTCAGCTTCCCGTGCCCGTAACGGTGGCAGGTTAATGGGCATGACTTCCAGGCGATAGCGCAAGTCTTCGCGAAACTTACCCTGGGCCACTGCCTGCTCCAGGCTCAATGACGAGGCCGAAATCACTTTTACATCGAATGGAACTACTTTTGTTTCGCCAACAGGTGAATACTCTCTCTCCTGCAATACGCGAAGCAGTTTTGCCTGTAGCGCCAGGGGAACTTCGGTGACTTCATCGAGGAACAGGCTGCCTCCTTCGGCTTCTGCCAGTAGACCCTTCTGGTCTTTATCCGCGCCGGTGAAAGCGCCCTTCTTGTGGCCAAATAACTGGGATTCAAGCAGGCTTTCCGTCAGGTTGGCGCAATTCAGTGCGACAAAGTTCTTGTCAGCGCGATTACTCTCCAGATGGATGGCACGCGCAATCAATTCCTTGCCCGTACCGGTTTCGCCATTGATGAAGAAAGGTGCTTCGCTGTTTGCAGTTTTTCTGATGATTTCGATTTGTTGGTGAACTGCAGGATCCGCGCTGACAATGCCGTGAAAAGATTCGTCGTCGCTAGGGCGCAGGGAAGCTTTTTCCGGCTTCAATTCGCTAGGCTTGATGGATACTTCGGTGCCAGCATCTTTTATCGCAAGTTGTTCTTCGATCAGGGCTTTCAGCTGATCATTATCCCAGGGCTTGACGATAAATTTGTGAATCACATTAAGATTAAATGCCTCCGTGACTGCCTCGAAATCGCTGTAACCACTAATCAAGAGACGGCGTGACTGAGGGTACAAGGTTGCGATCTGGGCAAAAAACTCAGTACCCGTCATACCGGGCATTCTTTGGTCTGAGAGAATCAGATCAAATTCGCGAGTAGTGCACTGAATCAAAGCTTCCATGGGATCGGAAAATCGGGACAGAGCGTAGTCCTCTGAGCGCAATAGGCGGGACAGGGATTTCAGGACGTGTTCATCGTCATCAAGGAGTAAGAGGCTGTACATACTCAGGAACTATCTATGGTGCTTTTGCGAGAAAATTCACGCTGCAATCAAGTGAGAGTCAGTATAATGCATTGAACCTGTGTGAGTCGTGAACTGATTGCACGATTCAAGAGGGCCTAAGTAGGACAGCAGCGAACGGGAAATGGAAGGAAGATGATAGATTCATGAAAGGCATCGTATTTACTACGTTCAATGACATGATCGAGCAGGAAATCGGTATCGAGGTCTGGGAGCAGATCCTCGATTCGGTCAATCCCGATTCCCAGGGTGTGTACACCTCTGTGGAGGATTTTCCCGATGCAGAGCTCATTGCCATGGTAGGAGAACTCTCGAAAATCACTGGTACACCAGTGATGGACCTAGTCACTGCCTTCGGCCAGTATCTGTTTCATGCCCTTGCCATGAAGCACCCTGTATTTGTGGAAGAGAAGCCGGATTTCCTGGAGTTTTTGAAGAGTATTGAGGATGTGATTCACAAAGAAGTGAAGAAGCTTTATCCCAACCCCAATCTGCCATCCCTGAAATGGGAACAGTCGGACCCGAATTCACTCACCATGTATTACCGATCACCTAGAAAGCTCTGCCATCTTGCGGACGGTCTGATTCGTGGAGCGGCCAAGCGATATGAAGTGGATTACAGCTTCGATCACGCAATCTGTATGCATGATGGTCACGATCACTGTCGCTTTGAAATCAAACTGCGATGACTGAGAGCAAAGACTACAAGCGTGCTTACGAGCGAGCCAGGCAGGCACGCGAGAGAGCCGAATCTTTGCTGGAGGTTCGCTCGCGTGAGCTCTATGAGGCCAACGAAACCCTGAAGTCTGCATACAACAAGTTGCAGGATCAAAAAAACCAGCTTGTGCAGCAGGAGAAGCTCGCATCTATTGGCTTGCTTGCCGCTGGTGTTGCTCACGAAATCAATAATCCTGTTGGATTCGTGAAAAGCAACTTGCAAACCCTGGAAGACTACACAAAATCTTATATGGCAGTACTCAATGCGCATTACGGATTGACCAGTGCTGTCAAGGACGGAGATGACACGCAGGTCCAGGAGCAACTGTCGTCCGTCGAAGCGTTGCTTCAAGCCACGGATCTCGATCACATTGCCCAGGACGGTATCGATTGCATTAAAGAGAGTCTTTCCGGCATTGAGCGCATTGAGGAGATCATTGTCAATCTCAGTGACTTTGCCCGAAGCGAGGACGATGACAGTCGGGTGCTGTGTGATATTAACGACTTGATTGAAAACACGCTCAAGCTTGTGTGGAATGAGATCAAGTACAAATGCGTAATAGAGAAAGACTATGGAGAGTTACCACAAATATATGGGCGCCCCGGTCAGTTGCGCCAGGTATTTGTGAATATCGTGGTAAATGCTGCCCAGGCAATGGACTCAGAAGGTACCCTGAGAATAGTCACCATGCAAAGCGACGAGAATGTAGCTGTTTCATTCGTCGACAACGGCCCGGGCATGGATGAAGAGACTTTGAGCAAGCTCTTTGACCCCTTCTATACAACCAAAGAAGTTGGTTCTGGGACCGGGCTAGGTCTGTATGTGAGTCATGGCATCGTTGCAAATCATGGCGGCACACTGGCAGCGGTAAACAACGAGAAGCAAGGCGCCAGTTTCACCGTGCAACTTCCCATAGAGATGCGTAAAAACCGCGACTAGTTGTTGATAAGCCTGTTACATCTTTGATACATCAGCGCACATGCGAATGTATCAACAATACTCCACAACACCCCACGCTGCAGGCAGCAGACGGTGTTTTCTCGGCTGGCGAGCCATTGACTCGGCATAACGGCTCGGAAATTATGAATCAGTTCACAGACTCGTCAGGAGATTCTTAAGCTGGCATTTGTCTTGCACTTACCTTTCCTGGATAAATCAACTTGAGGAGTTATTCATGAATACAAAAGACGCAAGCAGAAAAGTTTCTATTCTTCTGATTGACGATGACAGGCTCGTCGCTAATTCCCTGGCACGCATGCTGCGCGGTAAGCTCTATGATGTCAGTGTTTGCCCGGACCCAAAGTTGGCACTTTCATTTTGTGAAAAGATGAAGTTCGACCTCATAATTACCGATCAACGAATGCCGGTAATGGATGGTACAGACTTCGCAGCAATGGCAAAGGAACTACAGCCTGAGGCCAGAGTCATTCTAATTAGTGGCTATAGTGACCACGATAGAGTAGTAGAAGCGCTCAACAACGAAGTGATTCACCGGCATGTAGCCAAGCCCTGGGACAACAAGCAGCTGTTAAGAATAGTAGAGGATGAGTTGATAATGGGTGGAGATTTGTTGGCCCTCTCCCGCGTTGCAGCTCTAGCAGTCTGACTGACCCGTCGCTCGACAATTTTTTCGCAGGAAAGGGGCTATTCGTCCGTATATTTCACTTCGATGCGTTTCAGTAAATAGAACGCGCTGGCCAGCATGGCCGCGCTGAGCAGAAACATGCCCACAAAGGAGGCCCATACCGGTGGCGGTGCCACGATGACTGCCAGTGGGCCTTCGTCCAGGGGAATAGGTAACAAGCCCTTCAGATAGTGAATGATGCTGAATACCTTGAGCCAGGGCGGCAGGATGAAGTGCAGGAATTCCCAGGCGGAAATAAAGATGATGGGGATGAGCGGGTTGCGAAACAGCAGGCCGGCAGCCATAAACACCGAACCATAGCCCAGGCAGGCGAGTAGGGTGATACCCAGGTACTGTCCCATCTGTTGCACGGCAATGCCCGTGGTGATGTCGGTGATGAGTTGGCCCATGCCGAATGGCACGTACATCAGCAGGAAGCAGAGCAGGGTGCACAACATGAACAGTGACAAGGCGCCAGCGAGGCCAGCCAGAAACTTTCCGGTTACCAGCACTTCCCTGCGCACGGGGGCCAACAGGTAGTAGTGGATACTGCGATTCAATATCTCACCCCGAAACAGGGCAGTGAAGATTGACGCACAGCCCAGGTAGATAACCCCGCCCAGGATCAGGGTAGAAAAGATCTGCCCAAATACGGTCCTGGCTTCTTCGATGGTGCCAAACACCGATTCATTCAGTTGCATTGACTCATAGGTTGCCACCGTATAAATGATCAGTGGAATGCCAGCCAACGCATAACAGATAAATGCCTGGCGCGAGAAGATCGTCTTGCCATACTCGATGCGGAATATCGCCAGGGCTTGACGCAACCACAGGGTAAAGCCGCTGCCCAAGGTGGCGGCCAGTGGCGTATCGCTACTCAGGTCGAGCTGACTCATGTGGACACCTGCTGTTCGACGATCAAGTGCTGATAAACGGCTTCAACGGTTTCATCGGCCGGGCCCATGGATTCGATGTGCCAGTTCTCATTCATGACCAGCTCATTGAAGGCCAGAAAGAATGCATCCGCATTGCCGGAACGAATGAAGAGTCCTTCGCCATCGTAGTGAAGCTGGGCTTCAACCACATGTTCCAGATCGAAGACTTTCGCTGCGATATCGCTGGCATCGGTGCTGCGAATAAAGATCTTCATGGGCTCGCCAGTCTCGCTCTGGATTGCGGTCAGATCCCCTTCCGCCACCAGGTAACCGCTGTTGAGCAGGATGACCCGGTCTGAAATCAAATCAACTTCATGGAGAATCTGGCTGGAGATGAGTACGATCTTGCCCGCATCGGCGAATTCCCGAAACAGTGCAATTACCTGGGCCCGCGCCATGGGGTCGAGCCCATTGAGTGGTTCGTCGAGTATCAGCACCTCGGGGCGATGGCAGATTGCCTGGGCCAGTTTGATGCGCTGTCGCATGCCCTTGCTATACGCATCCACTGATTTCTTTGCCGCAGAAAGCAGATTCACCTGCTCCAGGGTGTGTTCGGCAATCTGTCGGGCTGCCTGTTTGTCGTAGCCGTGTATCAGCAAGGTGTTGAAGATGAAGTCATAGCCGTTAATGCCGGCGGGGAATGAATCATATTGGGTGCAATAGCCCACCTGGCGAAAGAAGATTTCCGGATCATCGGGAGTCGTCCCTAGCACCTGCACGGAACCGCGCGTCGGATGCATCAAACCGGTAAGCAGGTTCATCAGTGTGGATTTGCCCGCGCCATTTGGCCCTACAAGGCCTGTTATGCCTGGTTCAATATCGATCGTGATGTGGTTGACACCCAGGATGTCGCCATAGAATTTTGATACGGCATCCAGCTCGATGCGATTGCTCGTTGTCTGGCCGTTCATCATGACACCACCTGGTAGGCACGTATGCGCCTGGTCATCACAATCACCGCGATGATGACGACCAGTACAAACACACCGAATGCAGGGCCTGCGGGCATTTCTGCGCGAATACCCACTTGTGAGGCTTCGGTTTGAAACAGCACCGCTACAAGCGACTGGCTGGCCGCACTGAGGCTTAACATCTGTCCTCCCCAGCCGCCGAAAATCTCCTGTATCACTTCACCCACTGTCGTTCCCATGGTGTACACCATAAAGAAGGCAATGCGGGCAACCGCTTTCCACTTCACGATGGAAGAAATTGCGAAGGCAATCAGGGTCAGGCTGATAATCCAGATCACGGAAGTGATAATCGCCGCCATAGGAATATGCAGGTTGTCGAGCAGCCAGCCATCACCTTCCAGGAATCCTTGTATGCCGACGAGCAGCATGGCCGGCACCCAGCTGATCAGCGAGCCCAGATAGAGCAACACCAACAGTTTGCCGATTATGTAGCTGCCCTTGCTGATCGGGCGAGACAGATACAGGGGCATGGCATTGTTACGCATATCCGGTGAAATCATCGCCGGCCCGATGGTCATTACCATAATGAAAATCAGAAACATCTGGGGCAGTTGCATCAGCACTGCAAAGGTATTGCCATCGATAGCATCCAGGTCGTTGATGTCTACATCGAACTGCAGCAACAGATCCAGATTGTGATAGGCATAGAGAGCGGAGATGAGCGCCAGTGGAAGCAGGAAACAAACGGCAAAGAAACCGGCAAACAATCTTGACTGAAATACATCCGCCAGGGCATAGCGAAAAATCACCAGGGACCGCTCCCACAGTGGCGTGATGTCACCGTCGTATCCTTTATAGGCTCTCTGGAAAATTGCCATGAGTCGCTTAAGCCTTTTTAGTCATCGTCCATGGCGCGCAGGAAAATGTCTTCCAGCGAATCGCGCTTGTAATCGAGATTGCGAATCTGCACATCCAGCTTCTCTGCCAATGTGTAGAGATGTTTGACTTCCACAGTTTCCGGCAGGATCGCCTTGATGCGGCGGCGATTGGGCAGGGCAACTTCGCAGTTCAACTCCCGCAGCCCGGCAACGAATGCATCTTCGTTGCCGCGAATCTGCAATAGCATGAATTTCTTGTTGCTGCGCCGTTCTTCTTCAAGGTTGCAATACTTGGCAATGCGGCCATCCTTGAGTACCAGTACTTCGTCGCAACAGGATTCAATATCATGTAACAAGTGTGAGGCAACAACGATATGGGTATCTCCCGAATCGCGAATCTCGCGAATCAGCTGCAACATGCGAGCACGCGCGGGTGGATCCAGACCGTTGGTAGGTTCGTCGAGAAACAGCAGACGTGGTCCATGTACGATGGCTTGGGCCAGTTTGGCCAGTTGTTTCATGCCCAGGGAATAACTTTCCAGATTCCGATAGCGTGCCTCACCCAGGCCCACGTAGAAGAACACTTCATGAGCCCGTTCCAGGGCAACTTTTGGGTTTAATCCGGAGAGCTCCGCCATCATCCGTACAAAGCGAATGCCAGTCATGCCATTAATAAAAGCATCACGCTCTGGCATATAGCCCACCATGTTTCTTACCACCTGGCTTTGCTTGCTCAGATCGTAACCAAGCATGGCGGCATTGCCAGAGGTGGGTTTGTTAAAGCCGAGCAGGGTATTGAGCAGGGTTGTCTTGCCAGCGCCATTGGGTCCCAGCAGGCCAATGCAGCGACCGTGCATCTGGGCGGTGAGATGATCGAGCACCGGCTTGTCATAGCTGACACAGAGATTATCCAGCTCGATCACCGGCGCTTGATTGCTGCCACTGGCAGCGCTCTGGTGTTCAGTAGATGGTGAGGTACCAGCGATGACAGATGCCTGTTCTCTGTCTTCTATTTCCTTGACTCCGCTGGTGTTGGTGTCTGCACTCAAAAGAACATGTCCTTATTGATGAGTTTGAAGCGGCTGCTTTTGCTGTTGAAGGGATAGAATTCGAATCTGTCCCTTTAACTTGCCAATACCGTGTTCAGCACTATAAACGAGCAAGATGGCAAGCCCCAGGTACAGAGCTTACCATCTTGCTCAAGCGCACAAACAATTAATCGATAATCTGAACTTCCTCTTCAAGATCCTCAAGCAGTGGTGCGAGCAAGGTCAGTTGCGACAGCAGGCGGGCCGGGAACTCGGTGCTGCCGCTGTGGGCAATATGCATCTTGTCGTCCAGGGCCAGCACACTGATCATGGAAGGACCGATTTCCGTATTCAGTGAATCGATGGCAGCCTGCTGCTCTTCCGTAATATCCGAAGGCAGGGCACCCATGATGCTGCTGAACAGCTCACCTAGTCGGCTGAAATAGACGGCCGAGAAATCCAGGTAACCATCCCGGGCCAACAGCTCGCGGAATTCGCTGGAAGTCTGCAGGCCAGAACCGGACTGATAGAAGTCGATAGCGCGATTGATCAAGGCCGCGTCGGGCGCTGCCACCAGATAGCCGTCCACATAGGCGTACTGGAATGACAGGGAACCGATGTCGAGTTCAATCTCGGAATCCTGTAGTGCTGCCTCATTGATGTTCAGGGTCACCTGATAACCGGTGTAGCTCCCCACATCGGCAGCTGCGATCTCGACAGAAGACTCACCGCCTTCTTCTGCGGCTTCGGCATTGATGCGATCGATGCTCCATTCGATACCCGCCTGCACGATTTCAGGATCGTAGGCTTCAACCACACCCTTCCAGGCTGGCGTGGGCAGGGCAGGACCATCGAGGCCGACGGCAAACTCACCACCGAGCACCGCCATTACCTGCATGAACAGCTCAAACGCTTCCTGAGCACCAGGCTCATCGAGCTCGTACTCAAGTTCCAGCTCTTCAATGATGGCAAGTGGTTCCTTGAGCAACATGGCGCCTACCACCGTGGTATCAGCAGAAAAGAATTCCAGCGAGCCCATGGGGGCAGGTTCTGCGATCCAGGACATGGCGCCCTGACGTGAGCCATCGAAATAGAGATCACCAGTAATGGTAGACCAGCCGTCGTCAATATGTTGCTGGGCCACCAGGTATTCCAGATTCTCCAGGCCAGCGCGCTGCAATTCCGCCTCATCTTCGTCCACATCATTGACAAGCAAAGAGATATCCACGGCGCCCAGTATCTGGGTGCCCTGTAGATAAGAGGCAGTGAGCAGCTCATGCAGTTCGGAGTCAACAAATGCACTGCCACCAGCTTCGACGATGGCGGTCATATTCGCCAATGAGGCGGCGTCGATAGTCGCCACCATGATGTCATCGATAAGCATGATGGATAGCTCGCCATCCTGTGCATCGGCAGGATCATCGATCAGGGCCATCTCAAACTCATCGGCATCCAGCCCCTCGGCCAGCAGTACCTCTTCCAGCTGTTCCTCCATCGCTTCGAAAGAGGCAGCGAAAGCTTCGGCGTCTACTTCCGACAACACGATGGGCACAGAAAGGTCTTCATTGTTCCTGTCGCCGTCATGCGTGATGATAAAAACAGTTTCTTCACCGAGGGTATAACCAATCTCCCGCAGCCAGGCCATGACCTCATCCAGATACTGACCTTCGGTTGCCTCTTCGAACTCTGACCATTGATCGGCCAGAAATTCGCTGCTCTGGGCGCGAAGCTGAATCACTTCATACACTTCTGCAATCTTCTCGGGTGCATTGGGTACAGCGATATACATTGCAGTGTCTTCAGGTGCCAGATCTAACAGTCTGGTGGAGTAGCGCGGTGGTGTTTCAATAAGCGCCTGCAAATCTTCCTGCAAGGCTGAAACTTCCTGCAGCATGGCGATGTAGTCATCGGCATTGTCACTCCAGGAGATTTCATCTGCCGCGTTCCTGGCCAGGTACTGGGTACGGGAACCCATCACATCGCCTGGTTCCAGGGAAGTCTTTGAGCCCTGCAGCAACACGTCCACAGAACCTTCTACCACGGCAACCCGCGAGCCTTTGGCGCCATGGGCAACCTCGAAAATGGTACCCACAACCGAGACTTCCATCTCGTCGGTGAACACATCCAGGGTGCCGGATGCCTGCGGCGCCGCGTGCACCAAGATGCGTCCCCGGGACACGTCGATACGGTTTCCGGAGCTGCGTCGGGTCAGGCTGAGTTCGGAACGTTCGTCCACCTCGATGACTGATCCGTCATCCAGCGTCAGGAATGCCTTGCTGCCATTAGCAGAACGAATACGCTGGCGGCCATCGACCCAGGTACCGGGTTCGAGTGTTGCCAGGCGACCGTCTACAAGCTGGTAGAGCTGACCATTGATCGAGTCCACCTGGGCAAGTGCGGTCTGATTAAATGAGGGTAGCTGTGGCAACAAAATAAACAGGCCAATCGCCATGACGGCTACAGTGGCTGCAAGTGACATCCAGCGAGTGCTGAATTTGCTTTCGCTGCTGCCGGTAGTTTGTTGTTCCTTACGATCCTTCTCGTTACGACCGCGCGCCTCATTCAGGGCACGCCGTAGAGGAATAGACTGTCGCGTCTCTTCTTCGAAGAGCAGCGTTTGTTCAGGCGAAAGCTGCTTCGCCAGGTAAGCGGGAATCGCGGCAATATAATCGTCGATAGAATTCCAACGTTCATGGGATTCTGTTTCTTCACCAATCACACCCTGTGGACCACGCTGGGCGGCAAGGGCAGCCCGGGCACGGTCCGCTGCATCGGCGATTTCCATCGCAGAGAGCGTGTCGGCCTTGATGGCTTTTATCGCGTCATCAAGTTGATCATTAATCTTGTCTGTCATCGGTCTTCTCCAGAGAGTTCACCAAGTAAATGCTGTAGTTGATTACGTGCGCGATGAATGGTGACAGCCACACTGTTGGGAGTGATCTCCAACAGTTCGGCGATTTCGGCATTGGTATAGTCTTCAAAGTAACGTAGCGCGAAGACTTCCGCCGTGTGTTGTTCCAGTGTCAGCATGGCCTCACGCAGCCAGCGACGCTGTTCCCGTTGCCGCGTCTCGCTATCAGCGGCGCCGGTCTCCGATTGCAGTGTCTCTTCTATGAGAGTTTCTGTCGGTGCGCGATCTCTTGCCCGTAATAAATCGATAGCTGCATTAATTGCAGACCGGCAGAGATAGCGTGCGGGGTCATGACTGCCAAGCAGCTGATCGCGATTCTTCAACAGGCGCAAAAACACCGCCTGCATCGCATCTTCAGCATCCGGCAGATTGCCAGTCACCCGGTAGGCCGCCGACAGGACCTTCTGGTGATGTTCGCTAAACAGCTCATCAAAACCTGGAGTCATAGGGTCGGGGCCGGAGCCGGTGTCCTTGAGTACTGTGATGGCATGATCTCCCATATCTCTACAGACGAGCGGGAGGGGGAATTATTACAGGGAGGATATAGAAAAAGCGGCAGCAGCGGAAACGGGCAGGATTCTGGGTGTCGTGCTGCCCGGAACAAGGAATTGTGGCGAAAAGCTGTAATAAATAGCAGATACAATCGTCTAGATAGATACAAGACCGCCAACAACAACGTTTCTAAGTCGAGAGTTTTATTATGATCAAGCCTGATCCCGAAAGGGCAAGCCTTGCCATGACCCTGCTGTTGGCCGTTGTTATTGCCATTCTGCTGCCAATCGCAGCCAGCAGTCATCACCTGACCAATGTGCGCTTCGATACCGAAGCAGATTCCTCAATCAGCGGTACCATCACACGAGTCGATTGGCGCAATCCTCATGTCTACATGTACGTAGAAGCGCCCAATGACAACAACGAGCAGGTTGTCTGGGAAGTTGAAGGACCACCTCCGGCGACGCTGCGACGTGCCGGCTGGTCTCGGGAGACAATCGAAATCGGTGCGCAGGTTACCATCACCGGCAATCCTGGCCGCAACCCGGCCGACAATATCTTCCTGTTTGATACCCTGGCACTTGGTGAAGGGGAGTCGCTCAGCCTTCAACAGATCATTCAGAATCCGGCGCAGATGGATGCCGGCAGGAATGAGACAAGTTCCAGCATTGCCGGTATATGGGGAACGAACTTCAGCTATGAAGCCAATGTGAAGCTGATTGCTACCTCGCAACTGGCCTTAACAGAGAAAGGCAAACAGGCGGTGGCAAGTTATGTGGAAGTAACAGACAACCCGGCCCTGAATTGTATGCCGGGCTCTACGCCACCCGCTGTCATGCTGGTCCCTGATATTAAACTCATTGAGGTTAACGACAATACTGTTGTGATTCGTGGTGAACACGAAGACATCGCTCGAACTGTCTACCTGGATCAGGATTCCCACGAGGGTGCGGCAGAATCCCTGTTCGGTCATTCGATTGGTCGCTGGGAGGGCAATACACTGCTTATCGATACCACGCACTTCACCCCTCATCGACAGGGGAATGCGGTCGCTCTGCCATCGGGGGAACAGAAGCATCTGGTCGAACGGCTGGTGCTAAATGAAGAGGGGTCACGACTCACTTACAGCTACGAGTTGGAAGATCCCGAATACCTGGTCGGCAAGGTGACGGACCAGATCGAGTGGACCTATCGTCCGGACCTTGAGTATGTGAACCTGCCTTGCGATGTGGAGAATGCCCGGAAGTTCGCGCTCTAATGCGTTTTCCTTAGTGTAGCTTTACAAATTTGCGAGCCGTTCCAGTAGAGGGTAGACAGTTGCCGCAGTATTGATGGCCAGCATCCAGTAGACCACTCTGAAGTTTGCATCTATTTCGGCGAAGCGTTTGTCCATATAGGCATAGACTTCTGAAAAGCGATTATCCATGTACGCTCGTTCTTCAGCAAAGCGCTTATCCATATACGCTCGCTCCTCTGCAAACCTGGTTTCCACATAAGCTTTTTGGCCAGCAAACTGTGCGGCCAGGTAGTCTTTGGTCACCAACTCTTCCAGATTCACATTAAAAGCCTCAGTGAGAACTTCAGCTTGAGCTTCTGCCTGCTCAGATGGAACGCCCACCTGCTCCAGGCGCCTTACGAACTTTAAAGTATCGAACGTTGTCACAGCCATCATACACTCCTTGTAAACAGCGTCTAGCCTCTGAAGTGTAGTTCGCTTCCGCTTGATTTGCCCGGATTCAGCAGCATTGCTGCTATCCCGGTTGACACATCCTGCACAGAGGCGCAGCATCGGGGCACTGCCCGCTATGGCGCGGCGTTGAAGTCATAACAAGAACACAAAAAGGACCCGCCATGACGGATCATCAAGCCTCGCTGGTTGCACCGCTGAACAATCCCTATGAGAAACCCAGTGTCAGAAACTATGCACTGGTCATTCTCACCATCGTCTACACCTTTAACTTCATTGATAGGCAGTTGCTTTCTATCCTTCAGGAAGCCATCAAAGTAGAGCTGTCCTTGTCCGACAGTCAGCTTGGCCTGTTAACCGGTTTCGCTTTCGCCATGTTCTATGTCACTGCCGGTATCCCCATCGCGAGACTGGCGGATCGCAGCAATCGCAGAAACATCGTTGCTGCTTCCGTGGGCCTGTGGAGTTTCATGACCGCCATCAGTGGCTTCGTACAAAACTATACGCAACTATTATTGGCAAGAATCGGAGTGGGTATTGGCGAAGCAGGTGGCAGTCCGCCATCCCATTCCATCGTCTCCGACATCTTTCCACCCAAACAGCGCGCCAGCGCCCTGGCGTTTTACTCCACCGGCGTGAACATGGGCATCATGTTCGGATTTCTGGCGGGTGGCTGGCTGAACGAATTTTTTGGTTGGCGTGTAGCCTTCCTGGTGGTCGGAGTGCCGGGCATTCTGCTTGCGGGTATTGTCGCCGCCACGGTGAAGGAACCCATTCGTGGCTTGTTGGAAAACAAGAAAGTATCCGATGAGCAGGTGCCATTCAGGGAAGTGGTTTCGGTTTTATGGCAGCGAAAAACTTTCAGGCACATGGCCTTGGCTTGTGGCCTGAATGCCTTTGCCGGCTATGGCACGGTGAATTGGGTGGCCTCTTTTTTCATTCGCAGCCACGAGATGACCACTGGCGAGCTGGGTACCTGGCTGGCCCTGTCAACAGGCCTGGCGGGTGCCATCGGCATCTTTGTTGGCGGCGTACTGGGCGACAAGCTGGGCGAGAAAGACAAGCGCTGGTACCTATGGGTGCCGGGACTTTCAACCTTACTGGTAGTCCCATTCCTGTTGACCTTCCTGCTGATCGGCAATCAGTACGTGGCGCTGGTCTGTGTATTTGTGCCTGGCTTCCTGCAGAACATTTATCTGGGCAATTCCATCGCCACCACACACAACCTGGTAGGTTTGCGCTGGCGTTCCACCGCTTCGGCAATTTTATTTCTGATCCTCAACATCATCGGCCTGGGTATGGGTCCCTTCGCGGTAGGCTTTGTCAGCGATATGCTGACTCCTTCACTGGGTGCTGAATCTCTGCGCTATGCCATGGTGATGTTGCTGCCAACGGTGATGGTGTGGTCCAGCATCCACTTTTACCTGGCTTCCCGCACCCTGGATGAGGATCTCGCGCGGGCGCCGGACTAGGCCAGGTGCCCGACCCTTCGGGCGCTCACAGACTGTGACCCTGCCCTACGATAATCGGATCGGCTGGCATGCTGATCTGACTTTTGTTGCTCACCGTAATACCGAACATGCCGTAGCGACGGTACTTTGTGGAGGGCATTCAAATGATCAATAAAATACTGGCAATTCTGGCACTGTGCGCCGCAGCACCCCTGGCGCTGACAGCCGAAGTGGATGGCGATTGGGATTTCTCCATGGCCAGTCCGTTCGGCCAAGTAAGCGCCAAGGTCACCATGATGGCATCGGGTGACAAGCTGACCGGTGGCTTCGATCTCGGCGATGGTCGGGTATTGGAGATTCAGGATGGCAGCGTTGAAGGGAATACGCTTTCCTTCAGTATCACGCGCGAAGGCGCGATGACCATGACCTATGTGATGAGCGCTTCTGTCGATGGCGATTCTGTGACAGGAACCGCGGCAGCGATGGGCACGACCGCAGCCTGGAGCATGACCCGAAGCAAATAAGCTGCTTCTCTCGTAAGCTCCAAAGCAGATTTCCCGACAAGGCCAGTCTCTCAGGCTGGCTTGCCGCTTCCATCCTGCCTGTCAGCAGCTTTTGTTGTACTCTATAGCCTCGCTTGCGCAAGCAGCTTGAGCGTATAACAAAAAGAAGGAAGAGTTCATGGAAGTTTTTATTGGGGAAGTTCTCGGCACCTTTATTCTGATCTGTCTCGGCGCCGGCGTCTGCGCCAACGTGGCCCTGGCCAAGACTGGAGGCAATAACAGCGGCTATATCGTCATCACCTGGGGTTGGGGGATCGCCGTCTTTGTCGCCGTGTTTATCACCGGCAGTATCAGCGGTGCCCATATTAATCCTGCCGTAACCGTAGGGCTGGCCGCAGCAGGACAGTTCCCCTGGTCACAGGTGCCTGCTTATATTACGGCGCAATTTATCGGCGCCTTTCTCGGTGCTACCAGTATCTGGTTGCAATACCGCGATCATTTTGACGCCACTGACGATCCTGCCACCAAGCTTGGTGTATTCAGCACCGCGCCTTCCATTCCCAATACACTCAACAATGTGTACTCGGAAATTCTTGGCACTTTTATCCTCGTACTCGGCGTGCTCTATATCGCAACTCCCGAAGTCGGGCTGGGCGCATTGGATGCCTTGCCCGTTGGCCTGCTGGTTTTTGGTATTGGCATGTCACTAGGTGGCACTACTGGTTATGCCATCAACCCGGCCAGGGATTTGGGACCACGCATCGCCCATGCGGTGTTACCTATCAAGGGCAAGGGCGACAGCAATTGGCAATATGCCTGGGTGCCAGTAGTGGGACCAATTATAGGCGCAGTGATTGCGGCGCTGGTGTTCAGACTATTGCCGTTTTGATATTGCAGGCAGTGTACTAGTCACATTCCATTTATCTGATCATGAAAAACATTTTCACAATTTCATTGCTTGGCGTTTTCCTGACAGCCTGCATCACGCCCAGCATTCGCAACTGGCCTGATGAAGTGCCAAGGCAGGCATTGTTCGAACGCGCTTATCGCGCCGATGAGGTGAACCAGCAGTATCAATCCCGACAGGAATACCTGGAATGGATTCTCGGCTTCTATCAGGGCACGATAATTTATCCAAGCGGTTGGCTGGATGTGGAAGAACAGTTACTGGAACGCACACCACTCCAACAGCAGGCACAGCTCGATGCACGTCTCGAGGAACTAGGCATCGTGATCGGCGCCGAATGGGCCAAGGAGAATGATGCGCGCCTGATCGACAACCGCATGCTGGCACTATGGGGTTCTACCTTGCAATTGATGGAAGATGCGGAGCAGCGAATGGAAGCTATCGATGTAGTCGCCAATGATATTGACCAGTTATTCGAGGGCGAGCTGCAGAAAGAAGACATCACTGAAGCACGCTATGCAGATCGCCTCGGCTTCGAGGTCTTCGGTGGCGGGTTCTGAATTTTTTCTGTTATCCGATTAAGTCCGTCAGGTTCGACAGCGCATTCAATGCGGAAATAATCGCGCCTTCCTGCCAGCCGCGCAGGTAAGTCAGGTGATCCCCGGCAAACAGGAAGGGCCCATCGGGTGCCTGCAGTAAAGGGGAAGGATTGGAAGTAGCCCAACCACCCAGCGTGAAGGGCACCTTACTCCAGGCGATGGAAATACCCTGACTGAGATTCTGTCGATACTGGGGATGTACTTCTTCACCGGCAGACAACGCCAACTGAATACGCGCCTCGGGACTGAGATTGGAAAATACCGTGGCATTGCTGCCGCCGAATAAATAAGAACCCACAATCACACCCTGATCCTGCCCGAAGCCTCCGGAGGGATACCAGATCTGCAGGATGTCCGGATCGGTCCAGGAGATGCCGCCGTAGATCTGCTCTTCCTTTTCCCAGAAGCGCGGCGATTGAAAAGCGATCTTGGTGGGATTGGCATATTGCGTCTGGGCGATTGCCGATTGCACGCTTGCACTGAAGTCATTGGGAATGCTGCGCAACACACTCGGTGGAATGGTGACGATGGCATAGTCGACCTCCAGCTCACCTTCCTCGGTACCTGCGCGACCTTGCAGACGCACCCCAGTGCCAGAGCGAAAGATGCCGGTGATTTCAGCGCCGTAAAATATTTCTGCCTGCAACTGATCGGCAAAGGCATAGGCGATACGATCCATGCCCCCCACTGGTTGCATCATGGTGGCGGCCTGGTTGTATCCTTCAATGAAACTGGGCACAAAAGGAATACTGGGATCGAGTAACACGGCATCTCGATCCAATGCCGCCGAGGCTACTTCAGGAGTGAGACCACCACTACCTTCCGCGAGTCCACCGCGAGTAGAGCCCAGAAACTGATTGAAGCCATCCAGGGCACCGAAGTCCCGCAACACAGCCAGCACACTGGCTCGCTCACCTAAACTGATTTCATCATCCAGGGCGCCGGCGTTTATTGCCTTGGCCAGGAGCTCGGCAATATTGCCGCGCATCGCCGTAATCACTTCACGGGCACGCACCGGCTGCCCGCCAAACGCAGAGGCGCTATGTATATAAGCGCCACGATTGTCATTCACGAATGCCTGCAAGGGCACACCCAGCTCATTACAGTAACTCAATACATTGCTGTGGTGTTGGGAGATACGGGCAGGGCCGGCATTGAAGTACATCTCGTCGCCAGCGTCGAAGCCGCAGACCTGTTGGCTATCGGTTTCCTGAATGACGGACCCAGCCCGAACGGTATGACTACGCCCACCGGGCCGATCCCGCGGTTCGATGACCGTGACAGGAAAGCCAGCCTTCTTCAGTTCATAGGCGACACAGAGCCCGGCGATACCTGCGCCCAACACGGCAACATGGGGTTTCGGTCCTTCCATGAACTGTACAGATTTTTGCAGCCAGCGGGCCTTGTTGGTCGCGGCTTCACTATCTCCCGGCACCAGCAGACCCATGGAGACCATGGCCTGGTACACCGCCGAGGTGCCACCAATGCCGCCCAGGCGTTGCAGGAACTCGCGCCGGGTTTGGGAAGTTGGGGAATCATCAGAGGATTTCTTGACCATTGAGAGAGACTATCATGCCGGGCATAGAAAGCACCGTCACAGGCGACCGGCCGGCAGAAGTTTGAGAGTCATAAAAATTGGAGTTTTCGTCACCTTTCTGTGCTATGTATATGGCCTTAAACCTGCTGATTTCCCTATGTTACGAATTTACCGACTCATTTCGGTTTTGCTATCGAGTGCTGTGCTGCAGTCTTGCCTGGTGGGGCCAGATTACTCCGCTCCGGACCCTGCCACGCCGCAGTCCCTGTTGGACAATGAGGAGAGGGAACAACTGGCCGACGCTACCGTGGATCTAGCCTGGTGGGAGAGTTTCGATGATCCGGGGCTGAACACTTTTATCCAGCGTATGCGCGCACAAAACCTGAGCCTCAGGGTGGCCGGGCTACGCATTCTGGAATCCCGCGCCACCTTGGGCCTGGCGGAGGCGCAGCTCTACCCGTTCAGCCAGGTCAATGCCGGTCTGAACCGCATCGATATCAGCCAGAACTCAGCCAATGGCGCCTTCGGCGACAGCAGTTTCACCGATGCCAGCGTGTCATTCGATTCCAGGTGGGAAATAGACTTCTGGGGGCGCTTTCGTCGCGACATCGAAGCGGCAGAAGCCCTGTTGGAAAGAGACATGGCCCAGTTCGCCGATGCCCTGGTGCTGGTAACCGCAGAAACGGCTCGGGCCTATACCACGGTCAGAATTCTGGAAGAGCGTCTGCGACTGGCCCAGGCTAATGAAGCGACCCAGGCCCGCGCCCTGGAAATTGCCACCGTGCGATTCGACAATGGTGCCACCACCGAACTTGATGTGGCGCAGGCGGGCAGCATTCTCGGTGCGACCCGCGCGGCCATTCCCGCATTGGAAGCGTCCCTGGTGCAGGCAAAGAATGCCCTGGCGGTGTTGCTCAACCAGACCTATCCAGAGATCGATGCGTTGCTCTCTGACAATACAGGTATCCCGGTAACGCCGCAGAATATCACCGTGGGCATTCCTGCAGATCTGCTGCGTCGTCGCCCTGATGTGCAGGTAGCGGAGAGAAACCTGGCCGCTCAGAGTGCCGGCATTGGCGTTGCCATGTCAGAGTTGTATCCCCACATCGGACTCAATGGTTCGCTGGGATTTCAGTCCAGCGATGCCGCCAATCCTTTCGGCGGAGCCAGCCCGGAGGTGGATGATCTGTTTGACTCAGACAGTAGCACCAGCGCATTCGGTCCTTTCCTTTCCTGGAATGTGCTCAACTTCAATCGCATAACAAACAATATACGGGTGCAGGATGCACGCTTCCAGCAACTGCTGGTGATCTATCGCGACACAGTGATCAGTGCCCTGGCGGAAACCGATAGCGCCATCGCTGCCTTTGACAAGGCCATCGATCAGGCTGACTTCCTGGCATCTAGCGCCGATGCGGCGGCTCGTTCCGTGGAACTGGCGACCATTCAGTACCAGGAAGGGCAAACAGATTTCAATCGCGTGGCTGCAGCCCTGGAAGCGGCCAATGCCCAGCAGGACCGCCTGGCCCAAGCCCAGGGTGCCATCGCACTCAACCTCATTTCGCTGTATCGTGCCCTGGGTGGCGGCTGGCAAAACTTTGGCGACGATTACGTACCCGAAGACGTGCGCCAGGAACTATTGCAGCGCACCAACTACTGGCAGGGAGTGCTGGAATAATGTGCTGCATTCAAACCGGAGAACTCACATGATTGACATGACTGG
This sequence comes from uncultured Pseudohongiella sp., assembly GCA_965267495.1. Classification (GTDB taxonomy): domain Bacteria; phylum Pseudomonadota; class Gammaproteobacteria; order Pseudomonadales; family Pseudohongiellaceae; genus UBA9145. The sequence continues at coordinate 205,811 of OZ254078.1, forward strand.
CAATCGGCTCTGTGCAACAACTGTTCTTGCTTCTTTATTAGCTATGTTGGAGGCCTGTAGTGAACCGCCGCCACCCCAGGTCGATGTGGTGAGACCGGTCAAGATCCAGGCGATCGAAAGCGCGGGCACAGGACTCAATCGCAATATGCCCGGCACCATCGCGGCGGTGCAGAACGCAGACATGGCCTTTCAGGTACCCGGGCGCATCATCGAATTTATGGTGGCCGAGGGACAGGAGGTTACTGCCGGTACTGAGCTGGCCCGCATTGATCCTCGTGACTATCAGGCCAACTTCGATCAGGCGCAGGCTGCATTCGATCGGGCCCAGGGAGAACTGGAACGGGCCGAACGCATCTTCCGCCAGGACTCAGGGGCCATATCCACCAGTGCCATCGAAGCGAATCGGGAAGCAGTGCAGGTGGCAGAAGCCAATTTTCGACAGGCGGAAAAAGCCCTGGAAGACACGGTGCTGCGCGCGCCTTTCGCTGGCCTGGTTGCCCGGCGCCGGGTGACTGACTTCGAAACAGTGCAGGCGCTGCAGCCGGTGCTGACTTTACAGGATCTGTCAGTACTCGAAATAGAAGTGGCGGTGCCAGAGCGGGATATCGTGTTATCCGGAAGGCGTCTGTCGGCGGAAGAAGCCACGGAGAGATTCCGTACCGTGGTCCGCATCTCCTCAATACCCGATCGGGACTTTCCGGCCCGGGTTTCGGAATTCGCAACAACCGCCGATCCCGGCACTCGCACCTTCAGTGTAAGTATGCAGTTCGATACACCCACCGATCTGAATATCCTGCCTGGTATGACCGCGCGGGTGTTCTACAGCGACATCAATCAAATAGCAATCACCCTGCCTTCCCACGCCACCTTTTCCGATGCCACCGGCAATGCCAATGTATGGCTGCTGAATCCCGATTCCATGACGGTCTCTCCCCGGCAGGTCACCCTGGGGCCGCTGATAGAGGATCAGGTGCAGATACTCGCCGGTCTGACGCCAGGGGATGAGGTGGCCGTATCCGGAGTGAGCCAACTCCGGGACGGTATGGAAGTGGCCCGCTTGTAATGCAGATGCGTTGAAAGGAAACGGGCCGTGAATCTCGCCAAAATAGCGCTCGACAACCGCACGACCGTGTTGGTCCTCACCACCGTGTTCTTCCTTGGCGGCATCAATTCCTTTTCCAACCTGGCCTGGTTGGAAGATCCGGAATTCACCATCAAGGAAGCCCTGGTAGTGACATCCTATCCGGGAGCCGCCGCCACGGATGTGGAAGAGGAAGTCACCGACGAGATCGAAATCGCGGTGCAACAACTTGCGCAACTTGATGAAGTGGAATCCAAGTCCGAACGGGGTTTGTCGACTGTCACTGTGCGCATCAAGGACAACTACGACAAGGAAACCCTGCCACAGGTATGGGATGAACTGCGGCGCAAGGTAAACGACGTCCAGGGCAGGCTACCTCCCGGTGCCGGGCCCTCTATCGTCGTAGACGATTTCTCCGATGTCTACGGCATCTTCATCGCCATCACCGGACCCGAATACAACTACGTGGAGTTGCAGGATTTCGCCAATATGCTGCGCCGCGAGTTATTAATGGTGGAAGATGTGGCCAAGATCGACTTCTGGGGCGAACGCACCGAAGCCATTTATGTAGAACCACAAAGGGACCTGGTGTCACAGTTACAGATTGTGCCGCAACAGATATTGCAGTCCTTGCAGAACCGCAACGTGGTGGTAGACTCCGGACGCGTGCAGGTGGGCCGGGAATACATCCCAGTCGAACCCACCGGTGCATTCACCTCGGTGGATGAAATAGGTGATCTGTTGCTGGCGACTCCGTCTGCTCAGCAAATTTACTTACGTGATGTCTCCCAGATCCGCCGCGGCTATATGGAGCCCCGCAATGAAGTGCTGCGCTTCGACGGCAAGGCGGCAGTAGGTCTGGGTATTTCCACCGTCTCTGGTGGCAACGTGGTCAGCATGGGCGAAGCAGTACTGGCCCGGCTAGATGAATTGCTCCCCCGAACGCCACTGGGTATCGAGTATGGTGTCGTGTCCCTGCAGTCCGATGCAGTGTCCACGGCCATTAGTGGCTTCGTTACCAGTCTGTTGCAGGCGATCATCATTGTCATTGTCGTGCTGCTGGCCTTCATGGGTCTGCACAGTGGTCTGTTGATTGGGGGCGTGTTAGCCGTGACTATCTCGGCGACCTTTATATTTATGGGTCCCTGGAACGTGGCCCTGGAGCGCATCTCCCTCGGCGCGCTCATCATTGCTCTGGGTATGCTGGTGGACAATGCCATCGTGGTGGTGGATGGCATGTTGGTGCGCATCCAGAAGGGCATGGCAGCAGAAGATGCCGCCCAGGAAGTGGTGAATCAGACCGCGCTGCCACTATTGGGTGCCACCGCGGTGGCCATTATGGCATTTGGTGCCATCGGTCTCTCGGACGATTCCACCGGAGAGTTTTGTCGTTCCCTTTTTCAGGTAGTACTGATCTCTCTATCCCTGAGCTGGGTGACCGCGGTAACGCTGACGCCGGTGCTGGGTGTCATGATTTTGGGTAAAACCAAAGCGCCCAGCGCAGAAAGCGGGATACATGACCCCTATGACAATCGTTTCTATAACGCCTACCGCAAATTTCTCACCACCAGTATCAAGGCCAAGTGGCGCACCCTGGTGGTCGTGATCGGGGTATTCGTTGGTTCCATGTGGGCCTTCGGATTCGTCAACCAGAGTTTCTTCCCCGATTCCACCCGCCCCCAGTTCATGGTGGACCTGTGGCTGCCCCAGGGCACTCACATCGACTACACCGAATCCATCGCTGTCGAGGCCGGGCAGTATCTGCTGGAGCTGCCGGAAACCACTCATGTCACCAGTCTTATCGGTGCTGGCGGTTTGCGCTTCATGCTCACCTATGGTCCCGAACGCCCCAACTCCGCTTACGCCCAGTTTCTGGTGGATGTGGAAGATTACCGGGTGATCGATCAGCTGATGCCGGCGGTGGAACGCGAACTCATGTCCCGCTATCCCGATGCCATGGTGCTGGCCAAGCGTTTTCGCCTGGGGCCGGGCTCGGCACCTATACAGGTACGCATTAGCGGTCCAGACCTGGATGAGCTGCGCAATCTTGCCACCCAGGTGGAAGACGTGCTGCATGCCGATGGTGGCGCCAAAGCCATTCGCACCGACTGGCGCCAGCGCACCAAACTGATCCGCCCCATCATGGCCAACGACGAGGCCAACCGCATCGGTATCGGCCGGCCGGACCTGGCCGGTGCCATCAAGTATTCCTTCGAGGGTCAGATCGGGGGCTTATACCGGGAAGGGGACGACCTGATTCCCATCGTGTTTCGGGAAGCGGAACCGGAACGCAGCAATGTGAGCAACCTGCAGGACATCCAGATTTTCAGCTCCGGGGTGCAGAGAGCGGTGAGTATCAGCCAGGTAGTCGCTGGTCTCGACACGGTGTACGAGGACGAGATTATTCATCGCCTCAATCGCCAACGCACCATCAGCGTATTGGCAGAACCCGGCAGCGAGCCCACCAGTGTCGTTTTTGGCCGGATTCGATCTCAGGTTGAAGCCATCGATTTCGGACCCGACTACACCATGGAGTGGTGGGGTGAATACCGTGATTCAACCCGGGCCCAGGGCGGCATCGCTGCCAGCATGCCATTCTTCCTGTTGGCCATGGTGTTAATCGTTGTCGCGCTGTTCAATTCCTTCCGACAGCCGCTCGTAATCTGGTGCACCGTACCCCTTGCCCTGATTGGTGTGACCATCGGCCTGCTAGTAACCAATCAACCCTTCGGCTTCATGGCCTTGCTCGGCTTCATGAGTTTGTCCGGCATGCTGATCAAGAACGCCATCGTGCTTATTGACGAGATTGAGGCCCAGAAACGCAGCGGCCTCGAACAACTCAAGGCCATCGTCAACTCCGGCGTCAGCCGGCTTCGCCCCGTGGCTATGGCGGCACTCACCACCGCACTTGGCATGATCCCGCTGCTGTTCGACGCCTTCTTCGTCTCCATGGCAGTGACGATCATCTTTGGTTTGATGATTGCCTCTGTGTTGACCATGGTATTCGTGCCCGTGCTGTACGCGATATTTTTCAAGGTCGATGGCAACTCGACCGCACAGATCTGAAGACTAGCGAAGCTATCGGAACAAGCAATCAGCGCGAGCGCTGATAATCCAGATGGGTAAACTCCAGGGTAAACGAGACGGGCACCGACACCGGCAGATAGCAGATCGCATCATCACAGGCCTGATAGTCGAGGGTGCCGGACAAGGTCAGGGCATCAATACCATCCAGCTCATCTTCAATTTCCGGCGCGGCTTCCACCACCGCTGCCTGCATGATGGTGAAAGGCTCCTGGTACACAGCGACATACTCATCCAGGGGTTTGAAGTGATAGATCTCTGACTCGGGGTACTCAACTTCTTCAAAGCGCACGAATTTCGATGGCGCCATGTTGAAGCCGATTACCCGGTAACCCATCTCATCAGCACCAGGTGCATACACATGCATGTTGGGTCCGGGTGCCACTTCTACGGCCAGGGAAAAGCGCGTGCCGTTGGTGACGATAGTGGTACTGGGATAGGCGGTAAAACTCAGCTGTGCGGTTTCACCCTGGATCGCTTCGATGGGAGAGAGATCAATGCCGCTTTCCAGCATGATGGTCGTGGTGGATGCACGTTCCCGATAAAACTCTTCAAAGAAACGCGAAGTCACCACACCATTGGCATCCAGCATAAAGGTGCCTGGGAATGGCGTGCCATTAATCATCTGTCTAAGCTGTGGTGAATCAAATACCGAAGCGGCTACATAGCGATATACATCTTCCAGCAACTCAGGATCGTTGCCGTTCGGTCCCAGGCTTTCCTTCACCACCGTGTTGAGAATGCCATAGTCGGTAATGACAGCCGAGTTGTCATCGGATAGCAGTGGATAAGTAACCTCGCGCCGCTCGGCGAAGGCTGAGAGAATATCTTCAGAGTCATAGCTGATCGCAGCCACGCCGATGCCAGCCTCGGTTAGCTCATCAAGTTGGTCCTGCAACTCCACGAGTTGCGCTTTACAGTAGGGTCACCAGTCCGCAGAGCGATGAAACAGTAGCATCGCGCCATTGGGGCCCATGATGGAATCGAGAGTATGAATTCTGCCGTTCTGGTCTGGCAATTCAAAGTCAGGGACCCGCTCGCCGACCTGTGGCCCGAGGGAATGTACGTCCACTGCTTCTCGGGTTTGTGCGCTCAGCACGGATGAGCCAACAAAGAAAACCAGAAGGGCAGCAGCATGTATCAGTTTCTTGTTGTTCAGAAGTTTCATGTTTTGCGCTCCTGATTGAGATTACCTGGCTAGAGGCTGATTAGTCTTTCTAGAACGGGTACTACAGTTGTGGCGACGACTATGCCTAACATCCAGTAGATAACTTTGAGATTGCTATTTACTTCAGCAAAGCGTTTATCAATGTAAGCGTTTTGCTCAGCAAATCTGGTATCCATATACGCACGCTCTTTTGCAAACTCAGCGGTCAGAAATTCTTTGGTAACCAGCTCTTCCAGATTCACATTAAATGCCTCGGTCAGCACTTCAGCCTGGGTCTCTCTTCACGCTTTCGCTGTAGCCTGCTCAGATGGTACCCCTACCTGCTCAAGCCGTCTTACAAACTTCAACGTATCAAACGTTGTGACTGCCATCATACTCTCCCTGTAATCCGCGTCCAGTCTCCAAAGTGTAGTCGCTATCCCCTGATTCTTCCTCAATTCGACCAACTTCGACCCGATCGGGGTGAGCGCCCAAAACCCTCTCGGCACCTGCCTCTAACTCTGGGCTTCAGCTTCCTCAAAGTCTTCCTTATACCTGACAGAACAGTCAGGACAGACAAAGTCGTCAGGCAGGTCTTCAAAAGCAGTTCCAGCGGGATAGCCTTCATGGGCATCCCCCAGTTCTTCATCATAGCGGTACCCGCAACCCGGGCATTCAAACACCTTGCCCATCAGGCTGCCTGCGATGCCGACTCTGCTTCTGCTTCATCATTCGCAGGAGGCAGATACCTGGCATAGAGTTCGTCTTTCTTGTCCGGGTCCACGTTCACCTTGGTGATGTCGCCATCGATGTGTGGCAGTGCCATCAGCCGCGGATCCATCACCCTGAACCACAGGGGCGGCACATAGGCGAGGGGAAACATGCCGTTGTAGCCGTTGGGCAATTGCGGCAGATCTTCGAAGTGACGCAGGGACTGGTAGCGCCGGGTCGGATGGGCATGATGATCGGAATGCCTTTCCAGGTGAAACAACACCAGGTTGGTGTACTTGTGGTTGCTGTTCCAGGAGTGATGAGGCTGGCAGCGTTCATAGCGACCATTCTCCAGTTTTTGACGCAACAGTCCGTAATGCTCCACGTAGTTGGCACTGGTTAACTGCCACCAGGCCAGGAAATTGTGAATCGCCAGGAAGGGAATCATCACCCAGCCAAAGGCAGCCACCAGGCTTATCTGCACCGCAAAGGTGATGGCGTAGGACTGCAGAATCTCATTCTCCCAGCTCCACACCGACACGCCCTTGCGAGTCAGGCGTTCATCCTCCACCTTCCAGGCCCGACGAAACGCCCCGGGAATCTCACGCCTGGCAAACTTGTAGATGCTCTCACCCATCCTGGATGAAGCCGGATCCTCCGGCGTCGCCACATCCCGATGATGGCCGCGATTATGCTCAATACAAAAATGCCCATAAGCCGGCACCGCCAACACGATCTTGGCCAGGTTGCGCTCCAGCTGAGTCTTCTTATGACCCAGCTCATGCCCGGTGTTAATCCCCAGCCCATTGGCAATCCCGGCCGACACCGCCAACAGCAGCACTCCCCACCAGGACAGATCCTGGGTGCCCGCCCAATAAGCCGCCCCCAGCAGAGAGGCAAAATGCAACGGCACAGTGATCATGGTCAGCAGCCGGTAGTAGGAATCCTCCTCCAGCTGCGGCACGATTTCCTCCGGCGGATTGTTCTCATCCTCCCCCAACCACCAGTCCAGCACCGGCCCCACGCCATAGGCAATAAACAAAGGCAAAGCCAGCCAAAGCTCGTTGCTAGTCAGGGCATGGGCGCCAATGCCCACAAAGGGAAACAGGGCATAGGCCAGGGACGCCAGCCAGAGATAGCGCTTGTTATCCGTGTAGGTGATCTCGCCGGAGTCGGTGGCCAGGGTGTATTGTTTCATGGGGCTCTTTGTCACTGGTTACAAATAGGTGAGTTCAGTCTAGCGTAGGTTGGGAAGCAGGATAAACCGATGTGGATCAATGGAATAGGTCTTTGAGACGAAGAGAAACGTGTAGATGAGACGAATTGATCGATTGTTCAACGCTGCGAAATAGAGACTGACTAATCCATCAGAGGAACAGTGTTGACACCATTCGGTAGAAGAGCCAGCATCTACCTGTATCCCGTCAAGACGATGATGACTGGAGCTTGAGTCAGCCCCTCATGATCATTAGCTGCTAGTTTCTAGGAAATGAAAAATGGCAGAAATAACAAAAGAGCGAAAAGGGCAAATCCAGAAGGCAGTTCTCGAGGTGCTTGAACAGATGCCGGATGGTTGTCAAGCCAAGGAAGTTATATCTAAGGTTTCAAGTACACTAATCCTCTCACCTTTTGAACAAAGCACATATCCTAGTAATCCAAACGTGCGGAGATTCGATAAGATAGTGAGATTCTGCACAATTGGTCCTGTGAAAGCAGGCTGGTTAGTAAAAGAAAAAGGAACTTGGTCTATTACTGAAGCAGGTAGCAATGCGATAAAGGAGTTCACCGATCCTACAGCCCTTAATATCGAAGCTGGGAGACTATACAAGGCATGGAAGAAGGAGCAACCACAAGACCAGGAAGGAGATGAAGAAGCAGAACCGAAATCTACAACTTTTGAAGAAGCTGAGGAAAATGCTTGGAGCGAAATTAGTGAGTATCTGAGCAACATGAACCCTTTTGATTTCCAAGAACTCGTAGGCGGGCTCTTGAAAGGTATGGGATATCACGTTTCGTGGATATCTCCCCCGGGTCCAGATAAGGGCATTGACATTCTCGCTCATACCGACCCTCTTGGATTCGAAGGGCCCCGTATAAAGGTTCAAGTGAAAAGAACTACTGGCTCGAAGATTTCTGCTGAGCCCATGCGCGCATTTATGTCAACTTTGGGCGAGAACGATGTTGGACTATATGTCGCCGCAGGTGGCTTTACAAAAGATGCTGAGAAAGAGGCTCGTGAACAAGAAAATCGGCGATTGACTCTTATAGACCTACAAGACCTCGTTGATTTGTGGGTCACACATTACGAAGACATCCCTGAGGCAGAACGGACCCTACTGCCACTTAGGCCTGTCTATTACCTTGCTCCAGAAAACTAATAACTCTGACAACAGTTCAGATTCCCATGAGCCTTACTGAAACTCAAGCTCGTCAAGAGATTATTGACAAACAGGATCAGAAAGTGGGCTGGGACGTCATCGATTGAATGCAAGACGTGAAAGCACTCCGGCCCCTTTGATATAGAGGCGGGCTTTCTGCGTTCTTATGCTGAAGCAGGAAAAAGACTTCACAAAGTAAGTCTATTAGAGATGTCCAGGTCCTAGGAAGGCACAAGAACCTGAATTTAGATGAGAAGCAAATCGAAGGTTCTGGGAGTATTTTCTAGGAACGTGTTAAGTAGAGGTATCTTCAAGGAAGTCTCTGATGGAAATTGCAATTCCTTTTGACATTAAGAATGGCACTCCATTTCCGATAGTCTTGAACATATTGGTGAGCGACATTTCAGCGGGAAGCTCAAACTCAATCGGGAGTGACTGAATTGCTAGAGCTTCTGCTGCTGAAATTCTGCGTTCCTTATACGGGTGTAAATGGACTTCATTGTTTCCATATGCTGCGGTAGGTGAATAACGCCACCTGTGAAGTCTTTTAAATGATTTTTTACTGTCATCTCCCTCTTCAATAATCTTGAATTTAGCTAGTCCAGCTTTTGGCTTGAAGTGATCTTTACTATTTGTATGTCTCTCAACCTTATTCCTATCAAACCAATGCTGAACTGTTAATTCGACAGGTATGTTCTTAGGAATTGCTCGCTTAGAGTGAGGTCTAAAAGGAGAAGTGTCAGGCCACGCATAGCTAAATGCCTCTCGCTCTGGATAGATAATTGCCTTTTCCCAGTTGAAATTGGAAAAGCTTAACCTCTTTGATTTCACGATTTTGCTTGAACTTTTATTAACACCAAACAATAAAATTCGATCTCTATCTTGAGCTACGCCAAATTCAATACAATTGCTTAATCTATCTGTCATGAGATAGCCACTTTCATCCAACATATGTTTCAATTTATCGTAGAACTCGCGATGTTTCCTCGTACGCCAAAGTCCTTTCACATTCTCAAATAGGAAAAAATCTGGCTTGTACCTCTTGATTAGTTCGGCATAAGTTTTAGAAAGGCGGCCGTTCTCACCTGCATGCCCTTTGTTCTTTCCTCCTATAGAAAAATCTGGGCATGGCGGGCCCCCAATAAATCCGAGTAGGTTCTGAGAACTCTTTACTTCCCTCACAGCTTTCGACAAGTCGCTAGAATCTCCTTGAACTAACAGGTCTTCAATAGATTCGCTAGAGTAGCCGTACTTCGGTTTCTCGAGATTCATTACTGATCTCGAATGTATGTAGGCGTCTAGGAATGGTTGGTGATATTCATTAACGTAATCAACCTTGAATCCTTCGATTTCAAATCCTAAATCTAAGAATCCAGCTCCCGAGAAAAAAGAAAAAATAGTCGATACCATACCAATAACGCTAATCCTTTGAGATCCTGCCCTCCATGTGGTGATACTAGTTAATTTAGATCACAACATGTAGGATTTCCACAATTCGATTGAATTAGATTGCTCATTAGTTCATTCTGACCAGAAATCTATCTTTCTGGGCTCTCGAATGGCAGTTGACAAGCAAGCTGTGTTTATACAAGCAGCAAGGGGTGTGCAGATTAATGCACAGCTGGATTTCTTACGACTAATAAGCGATTGTGATCAAATCGCTAAACAAATTGACCCAAACGTTTCTACTCAAGCTCTTAGCAATTGTCACGGTGATTGGTATGAGTGGCTCCTAGCTATTTACGCCTGGAATATCTCCATTCAACACAACTTGCAATATACCGCGGTGAATCTGCCGAATATAAGTCAGTTTGACAGCTCATCACTCTACCAGGAAAGACTGTTGGGTTTCGTGGTTGACTTGAGGCGAAAGCTTCAGCCCCTAGATGTCAGTTTAATTACTTCGAATCCAGATTTTGTAATAGTCAGGAGCGGGCTTTTCGAAGACCGTCAACTTATTCAGAATATTGATCCAGAATCAATTGACAAAGTAACATCGATTTATCAAAGCCTCGTAAACAAATGTGATTTCAATGACATAAAGGGCTATATGTCAGCGAAATATTCGCTACGTCCAGACCGTAGACTTCAAATTGCACATGAAGGAAGCCTTATGAAAGCTCTTTATGCCCACCTGCAAACACGTGATTGGGTCCTTGATGCTAGGGGCATCTCCTATTTTGCTGTGTCCACCAGCATTTCAGATGCGGACATAGAAGCGCTCAAAACCATTGCAACTCATTCTATAACAAATGTAAACGAGAGACCTAAGTCTGCTGTAGATACGCTATATGCGATCACAGATGGGTTATCCGCAAACCAAGCGTTGGCAACAATTCAGAGGTAGCTGTGTGTTTGCCTCGAACCTCGGCATTGCCAATACCGAATCTTATCCAATCAACAATATTCCGCATCAATTCACAATCACTAAGCTTATTTTTCCCGCGTAGCGAGCACTCCCAAATAGTCAGTACTTTCCAATCATTTAGAGTCAAAGTTGTTTTATTAAGCAGATCTCTGTGTTGCGTGTTAGCAATTTTTTCTTTCCAGTAGTCAGTATTCGTCGATGGTGGGCGATAGATTTCACAATCATGCCCATGCCAAAAGCAGCCATTTACAAATATAGCAGCGTTGTACTTTTTTAGGACTATATCTGGTTTGCCAGGCAATTCTTTTACATGTAGTCTGAATCTAAAACCGGAACGATGCAAACCCGACCGAATAGCAACCTCCAGTTTAGTATTTTTCGATTTGACGGCTCGGTTCTGAACTACCCTATCAGGCATATCGCTTCTGCGGGAAGCAGCTCAATCTGCATTTACAAAGCAGCATTAGTATCTCTTTCATTCATTTTTCGGTGATACGCTCTTACAATCTGAGGCTACACACTTTATTTTAGGTTATCACTACTTTCGGTTTCTTGGGTTTCCAAAAAGTATTCTTGATTCCGCAGACGGAGGAGTTTTGGAAATATCACTAGGAGGAGTGATTACTATTTTTCCTTTCTGATTGTCTTTTGCAGAAGCTCCTACACCTCTTTCGATTTCCTTGATCTCTCCACCTGATTGGAGGAATTTTTCTATCTGAGCATTTAAAGTCTTTGAGCTAATTTTGTGATTTTTTGGAGCTTGGTTCTTATTCTTCATGGGGATCTATAGGTCCTAGGATGTAAATACTGATATTAAGACATGCAGGCTAACTTAACAATTTGATTGTGGATCTGAAATAAAGCTTTGATAGTGTGCATGATTGAGCGGACTATATTCTTTTACACTTATAGAGGAGATCCTTGCAATTCAGTCAGGATCAGTTCTGCATCAGAATTTGTAAGCAAAGATTCCCATTTTGTTGCTTAAGAAGAGTCAGGTTGAGAATATTGATCTTGTATATATATTACAAATCAGAAGTAAAGCGCGGAGATTGGTTTTTCGGTCTCTAAAGAAACCAAATCTACGACTTTCTGAGAATACAGAGTGAACATTTGTGAAGAAAGTCAGACGAATCAAATAAAAAGAGTCAGAGTAAGAATCCAGAAGTCTGACCCTTTTCTCTTTCTCAGTCCAAAACCACATTCCTTATAACCGCATAAAAGTCACCTACCGCCCGTCGGAAAGCTTCTTCAGAGACCTGTTCGTCATTGCCGTGGACGCCCGTATGCTCACCAAACCTGGTAATTATCGGGTTGAATCCGTAGCTGATGATGCCTAAATCTCGGGTGAAGTGGCTATCCGTAAAGCCAGTGCTCACACTGGGGAGGACTCTTGAGCCGGGGTGGAGTTCCTGGGTCACGGTTTCGATAGCGCGGAACAGTCTGGTGTTCGTTTCTGATATGGCTGGCGTGAAAGCCATAATGGTACTGATCCTGACTTCCGTGTGTCCGATGAGGTCTTCCAGTTCACTGATAAATTGCTCAGCCGGTTTATCCGGCAGGATTCTGCAATCCAGTTCAGCCCATGCGGTGGGTGGGATCACGTTGATCTTGGTAGAGCCACTCATACGAGTCATGGAACAGGTATCTCTAATTAGCGAGTTATGGCCCGGGCGTGCTGCATGTAGTTTTTCGATAAACGCGGGATCTTGAATCGCCGCGTCGATGTTGGCATAGGAAGACGACCACTCTTCTGTCATGTCGACTGAGAGGGCAGCAAAGTAGTCATTTACTGGGCCGATAATGCGTGGCGGAAAGGGATTCTCCAGCAAGGAATTGAGTGCCTGCACGATGCGGGTCACAGCACTGGTGGGGCGCGGTGAAGAACCATGCCCCGGGGTATCGATTGCAGTAAGACGCAGCCACACGGGGACTTTCTGTGTGACTTCCACGTTGAATACGACTTCGGCCCTCTGGGTCAGGCTGCCTCCACCGCCTTCGTTAAGCAGTATGCCGATGTCTTCGAAAATTTCCGGGCGATTCTCAATCAGCCAACCCACGCCAAACATGCCACCGGCTTCTTCATCGGCTGTGGCGAGAAACACCACGTCACGATTAAGCTCAACGCCGGAACGATGCAGGGCAAGAAACGTTGCCAGCTGCAAGGTGCCCAGGCCTTTCATATCCCGTGCGCCACGACCGAGAATGTAGCCATCGCGAATCGCGCCCGAAAGTACCGGAATCGTCCAGAATTCTTCATTGGCTGGCACCACATCGCTGTGTTGCAGCAGGATCAGGCCGGGCTCATCACCCCCTTCTAGGCGGGCCCAGATATTGCCGCGACCGGGAGCACTCTCGGCGGTTTCATACTCGATACCTTCGGCTTCGAAAATCTCGGCGAAAAAATCTACGGCGCGGTATTCATTGCCAGGCGGATTAATGGTGTCAATCTGGATATATTCCTGCAGCCAGTTGACGGCTTCATCTTCCAGGCTTTGGCCATTGGCTGTTGCTGAGACTAGCAGCAATATCAGAGAACAGAGATGGGGTATCAGTTTCATGTAGCGCTCCTGCGCGGATGTTGTGTCGATTAAACAGGTTAGAGTGAGACTGGTGAGAGTACCCTAGTTTCTACTCTGACCTCTTTTCTTCTTTTCTCAAAGTTTTTTTAAAGCGTTTGCATCCAATCAGCCACCGCCCGCCCTATGGCATGGGGAGAGACTTCCTGCACGTAATGGGTCCCAAATATCTGCACTTCTGTCTGATTGGGAAAACTCCGCACATACTCAAGCAAAGGCGCGTTGTTCGGCGAATTGGAAAGCAGCGCGCCCGGATTAGCTCTAAGGAATAACTTGGGCAGATCAGATTCAGCAAGCCAGTCGGAATAACTCTGTACCAGCGCTGTTGTATCTGCCGGTCCACCGGTAAATGGTAATTCCCGCGGCCAGGTCAGTGTAGGCCTTCTGCTTTCGCCTGGCTGCAAAAAAGGTCTCCGATATTCGGCCTTGTCTGCTTCCGTCAGAAAGTAGCCCAGGCCACCGATGAGTATTTGTTCTATAAACATATTGTTCTGCAGCACCACCTCTTCACCACGGTCCGATCGAAACAGGGAAAAAGCACCTTGCTGTGGTTCGGGGGGTAGGGGCAGCGAGCTTGGTCTGATGATCGCTTCCATGTAAGCAATGCCTTTCACCCGTTCTGGATAACGTTGCGCATAGCTGAAGCCAACGCCCGAACCCCAGTCATGAATCACCAGGGTTACACGATCCGTTACGCCTATCTGTTCGAACAAGTCGAACAGATAGTCACGGTGGGTTTCGAACTTGTACACGCCCGGTCCACTGTTGGGTAAGGGATCTGAATCGCCCAGTCCAATCATATCCGGCGCGATGCAGCGACCGAGATGTTGGACGTGTGGAATCACATTTCGCCAGAGATAAGAGGAAGTGGGGTTGCCGTGAAGGAAGAGGATGGGATCACCCGTACCCACTTCATAATAGGCCATGTCGATCCCGCGCACCTTGACCTTCTTTTTGCGCTCGGCCCAGTCTGGCACCGACTGTGCCGCACCGCTCAAGGGCAGGGCAGAGGCGCCGGCCAACAGGGCAAGTTGAATTAATTCACGGCGATTGAGTTTGGTCATGGTTGTCTCCGGGCATGAAAGTACGAATTAAGAAGGACCGGCGAAGGTACAAAAACGCACGCGTTCCCAGCCCCGCTGTCAGCCGACCCTAATTGTTACTCAGTTGTTCCTGGACCCGCGCGCCGCGCAGGATGTTCGCCATGCCATAGTTGCCTTCGTGGCAGGCGTACTCATAAATCTGGCCGGCGACCTTGTACAGTGGAATCAAGCCGACGACTTTGTCCGTGAAAGTGCCTTGATCTTCCAGGGTGAATTCATAATCTACCTGGTCTTCTGCCACCCGGGTAAATCTTTCCGTGAGTTGTTTATTGTCCGAGCTGCCGATGGCACCGAATGAGGTGGTGAGGCCGTTAAAGTTACGCGTTTCTACCACCAGGGTATCTCCATCCCAATAGCCTCGCGCATCGCCTGTCCAGAATCCGATTTCTTCGGGTGTATGGGGGCGATTGTCCAGGGGCACGATGCGCGCATCGTGAATCATCTCGGTGATGATCACCACATGATCCCTGTTCTGAATGATCTGCAGATTATTGTTGTAGAAACTGGGAGTCACCGGCGGTCCTGCATTGAATCCCACGATGCAGCGATCAGACAGTGGCCGATCTTCAGGGCCATCTGTGGCGAAGTTCACCCCGATGGCATTACGGACAGGTCGTTGTGGTAGTTGACCAGCCTGGTTCCTGAATGCCGATTCCTGCAAGGCTGGCAAGCGGCCATTCTCCGGATAAATGATATGGGAAGTGAGCCTGGCTCTGCCCAGGCCGGCACTTTCGATCCAGAAGTCGTTATAGGCTTCATCGACCCCAGTGCCTGGAATGGCCGCATCTGAAGCTTCGTCACTGGCAGCCGCCCTGGATTGCAACTCGGCTATTTCTTCATCGGTGAGATATCGCCTGCTGCCAAATCGGGAAGGGCGTTGCATGGGTGTATTGGAAGAAAAATTCCATACGCCTTGCAGGTCAGGCAAGCCCCATTCTGTGCGGGGTGCAACATAGTTGTCAGCGGCCATGCCTATGCCAGGGACAATCAGACAAGTGATGCAGGCGAGTTTGAAGATTGATTTCATTGTTCGACTCGATGATTAAGCAGCAAAAGTTTTTGGAACGTTTTTAAGCATAAGCTATAGCAACTACTCGGGCAGTGCCATACCGCGCTGCCGCAACACTTCTGCAAACGTTCGCGAACCGTTCACTCCCGCAGGAAAGCCTGCATACAAACCAATATGGGAAATCAATTCGCCGATTTCGTTAACGGTTAATCCATTATCCAGACCAATGTTCAGGTGTGAACGCAGCTGATCAGTTTGATAACCGGCAAGCGTTGCTGCAATCGTGGCCAGGCTGCGATCACGACGCGACAGTTGTTCGCGCGGCCAGGTTTCTCCAAACACCAGGGTGTCGATCAGCTCATCGAGATAAGGCGCTGCAGGGAAGCGGCCATCGCCCATGGGGATGTCTCTGGATTCAAACACTTCTGCTGCCACTCTTGCGGCATTCACCCCAGTTGGGAATCCTGCATAGAAAGTCACGTGATAAATGATTTCCGCAATCTCATCTGGCGTGACGCCATTATCCAGTGCGCGACCGGTGTGATAACGCACTTCGCTGGAGGCATACAGCGCAGTGCCCACTGCCACGGTGATCATGCTGCGGTCTCTTGGCGAGAGCTCTTCCCGCATCCAGGTTTCCGCATACACGACCTGATTGAGCAAATCCCGCAGGTAAGGGGTTTGTGGAAAGGCGCCGGGAAACTCCAGATCCGGGTTCGTCGGTGGTTGACGATCCGAGGCACCGGGAGGGCTTGTTGGTAGTCCTCTTTCTTCGAATACTTCTGCGGCGACTCTTGCTGCATTCACACCAGTTGGGAATCCCGAGTACCACAGGGTATGAGCGATAATCTCAGAGATCTCGGCCTGGGTGACGCCGTTGTCCAGTGCCCGGCCCATATGCAGGCGCAGTTCGTTAGTGGCATACAGTGCCTGGTTGACTGCCACGGTAATCATGCTGCGATCGCGGGCGGAGAGGCCGGGGCGCTCCCAGACTTCGCCATACACATAAGTGTTACGCACCTCGCCAAGATAGGGTGCACCTTCGTAGAAGCCGGAGGGCGCCGCTGGTTGCTGGGCGAATGTAGCTGAGCAGAACAGCAGCATCATGATGGCGTACAGTGTGCTGCGCAAAGTAACTAAGTCGAAGAGTGGTCGCGTGCTGTGGCTTTGAGGGCGTGGCATGAGCTGTCTTCCTTCTATTATTCTGGTTGATCTAAGGACAGATTGATTCTGGATGATAACACTGGTATCAGCGCTAGATGATCAGACTCACCACGCAACCAGTCATCAAGGTGGCAATATTGCCCAGCAGTAGCGCCGTGAATGTTACGTCCACCACCTCTTTGCGTCGCTCGGGCATGATGACCACGAGCCCGGCGATAATAATGCCGCAGCTGGCAATATTGGCGAATCCACACATGCTGTAGGCGATGATCACCACTTGCCTGTCGCTAAAGGCGGTGACGTCCGCCAGTGCCAGATAGGCAACAAACTCATTGAGCACGATCTTGGTGCCCATGAGTTCACCAGCCAGGGCTGCATTGGTCCAGTCAAAACCCACCAGCCACATCACAGGTCTGAGCACCTGACTGAACAATAGCCCAAGGCTCAGGTCCGGGTGCAGCAGCGCCAGCAGATCATCAAGCAAATAAACAAAAGCGAACAGAACGACGATGATTGCGGCGATGGAAATAATCATCTTCACCGCGTCGTCTACCGCATCCAGCAGGACTTCGATCCAGGTTTTGTCAGTGCGATGGAGCTGGGTGGCTTCCAGGTCTGAAGGTGCTGTTGGTTGAAAAATGTGGGCAAGGGTGAGTGCCGCAGGCACGCTGATGATCGAGGCTGTTAACAGATGCCGCAATGAACCGGGCAGCGTCTGTTCCAGCACACTGGCATAGAGAATGATCACGGTGCCGGCGATCGTTGCCATGGAACACAGGATCAATGCCAGCAGCTCGCCCCGCGAGAGTCGATTCAGATAGGGCTTGATGACCAGTGGTGCTTCGATGGTGCCAAAGAAAATCGTAGCGGCAGCGCCGAGCCCAAGGGCGCCGGACAATCCAAAAGTACGTCTCAGCGCCTTGCCCAGGATTTCGACAATGAAACTGAGCACGCCGAAGTGGAACAACATGGCGGATAACACGGTGACTACAAGGATGAGTGGCAATACCTGAAAGGCGATAATAAAGGCATTGTCTGGTGCTACCACTTCGAATGGTGCCGGGCCGCCGGCCACATAACCGAACATGTAACGGGCCGCCCGGTCAGTGACGCTTTGCAGGGCACTCACCACGGCATTGAGGCTGAGCAAGCCATTGGCGACAAGGGGCACGCGTAGTAGAAAAAAGGCGATACCCAATTGCAGGAGCAGGCCGATAAACACGCGTTTGGGAGAAACTGCCGAGCGGTCACGGGAGATTGCGTAGACAAATCCGAGGAAGACCAGCAGTCCCAGCATGGGTTGAACATAGCTCATGCCGCATCTCCGCCAGTAAGTTCTGATCGTGCCAGCATCACTCGCGCCACTATGGTGATGGTCAATATCGCGAGCCACAGCCAGGTGGTCACCGACAGCCAGGCGGGAAACAGCAGAAAAATGCTGTACACGATGCCCGTCTCTCCGCCCTCTGCCAGTCCAGTCGCCAGGCGCAAGCCGCGACCACTGCTGTCTTCCAGTCCGCGCTTGTTTTCAAAGGCGCCCAGGCCAAGCGCGCCACTGATACACAACACATAGCAGAGCAGGATGAGTATCCACTGGGTACTGTATTGCGGCCACACCATGCTGAAGGCCACCACCATCACCGAGTAGGCCAGCATATCGAACTGGATATCGAGAAACGCGCCGAAATCAGAGGTTTTGCCGTACTTGCGTGCATAGATGCCATCGAGTGCATCCAGCAAACGCGAACACCACCAGATGGCCAGGGCGACGAGATAGTTTTCCTGCAGTACCTGCCAGGCAGCCGCCAGCGCGATTAGCAAGCCCAGGCAGGTAATCTGGTTTGGTGTCAGGCCCAGTCTGTTCAACAACCCAACGAGGGGGTCAACATAGGGCGGGAGCAATTGGCGGAATTTGTTATCGATCATTTTTATTTTTCACTACTATGAACCAAGCCGGACGCTGTTGCCAGCAGCCGTTTGAAGGCGGTCGGCATTGGCTGGCATGGCGAGACAGCCGTTGTGTTCTTGGCTTACACTCTTGCCTGAGCGGGATCTCAACACCACAAGTCAGCAAGGTTAATCATGCATAGAATCTCTCGACCCTTGATATTGATTTCTTCTTTCATGCTTTGCTGCTCTGTGGCACTGGCACAGCCAGTGGATTCCCAGCCCATTCGCAGTTGGCGCCAGGACAACGAACAAGCCATCCTCAATACCTATTTCAGCCTGCTCCGTATACCCAATGTGTCCCGCGGCAATGGCGATGTCAGCGCCAATGTGCCCGTGCTGCGCTCTCTGCTGACTGAGCAGGGTTTTACCGTGACCACGTCTGCCGATCGCTATCCGGAAGATGCCAATGCACCGGTGGTCTTCGCCCGTTACCAGGCGGAACAGGCCCTGGGCACCTTGCTGCTCTATATCCACTACGATGGCCAGCCGGTGAATCCTGAGCTGTGGATTCACTGCCAGCCTTTCGAACCCTGCCTGGTGGACGGCGATCGCATTGTCGATATCAATGCCACCGACACTTACGATCCGGAGTGGCGTATCTATGCCCGCGCAGCATCCGATGACAAGGCGCCGATCATGTCCCTGGTGCAGGCCATGGCTGCGCTGCGTGCAACCGGCCAGCAGGCGCGCTGGAACCTGATCGTGATTCTCGATGGCCAGGAAGAGAGCGGGGCGAGGAATTTTCGTCGCTATATCCAAACGCATCCCGAAGAGTTTCAGGCGGACATGGCCATCACGCTAGATGGCCCGCGTCATCCCAGCACAGTGCCCACCATGTACTACGGTGTGCGTGGCGGCGCTACCCTGACTTTGAAAGTGCACACCGCAATTTCTGATCTGCACAGTGGCAACTATGGTAACTGGGCACCGGATGCCTCAGTGCGTCTGGGCCGTCTGTTGACTTCGATGAAAGACGAAACTGGCAGGGTGACGATCGAGGGATTCTATGACCAGGTGACACCGCTGACTGAAACCGAACGCGGTGCCCTGGCAGAGATTCCGGAAATTGAGAATGAGTTATCCCAGGTCTTCGGCATTGCTGCGCCGGAACAACCCAATCAGCGTCTGGAAGCAAAATTAAATATGCCGACCCTGAATGTGTTGGCTATGGATTCAGGTGGTGGTTTCGCTGCGCCGTCCCGCACTGCGATTCCAGGATTTGCCCAGGCGCGTATCGCCATGCGCCTGGTGAATGGCATCGATCCGAACTATCAATTGCAGACGGTAATCGACCATGTACGAGCCCAGGGCTATGAAGTAGTCGAGAATCGCGAACCTACTCTGGAAGAGATGCAGACCTACCCATTGATTGCCAGTGTGCATTATAGCGGTGGCCGTGCTGCCACCCGGGTGTCCATGGACGAGCCCCTGGGCAACATGGTTGCGGAAGCTTTAACGCTGGATGGCGTGACCCCGGTCAGATTACCTACCCTGGGTGGCAGTCTGCCTTTCGGCGATTTTTCCGAGGGCCTGGGTATTCCCACTTTTGGTGTTGCAATTGTGAATCACGACAACAATCAGCATGCACCCAATGAGAATTTGAAACTGATAAACCTGTGGACGGGCATCGAGATCGTGGCTCGCCTGGTGACGATGCAATAGAAGGAAAGTGCTTATGGCAAAGAATGAACTAGAGAAAGTCGCTGGCAACGGACTGATCAACCGACGTCACCTGCTTGGCCTGGGACTGAGTGGCATGGGCATGGCTGTTTCCAACTCAGTGCTGGGTGCAGATGCTGGCCTCGACATACCCGACTGGTCGAAGACGCCGGGTCCAGGGCCAAGCGCCTATGGTGGGCCTTCGCGGCATACGGGTTTGCAGCGGCTGGCCGGTACACCCAATCCGATTTATCCCGGCGGTGGTATTTCCCAATCACCCTTGCAATATTTGCAGGGCATCATCACCCCCAACAGTCTGCACTTCGAACGTCATCACGCCGGTGTGCCAGACATCGATCCCGCCGGACATAAGCTGGTGATCAATGGCCTGGTACGCCAGCCGCTGGTTTTCGACTACGAGGATCTGCTCAAGTACCCGATGGTGAACAAGATTTACTTCATTGAGTGTTCGGGTAATGGCAGGTCCAATACCCAGGGTGTACCCGGTGGTACTGCCCAGAGCATTCATGGGCTGGTGTCCTGCTCAGAATGGACAGGCATTCCCTTGTCTACCTTGTTGGATGAGACCGGTGTGTTGCCTGAGGCGAGTTGGGTGGCGGCAGTGGGTGCTGATGCGGCCAGCATGGGTCGTTCCGTTCCACTCGCAAAAGCGATGGACGATGTACTGGTAGCCATGTTTCAGAACGGCGAACCAGTCAGACCTGAACAGGGCTATCCCATGCGGCTGTTTGTGCCGGGTTGGGAGGGCAACATCAGTGTGAAGTGGCTGACGCAGCTAAAGCTTACCGACAAGCCCTCTCAGTTCCGCGATGAAACCAGCAAGTACACCGATACCCTGCCTGATCGCAGCAGTCGTCAGTTCACTTTTCCCATGGAAACCAAGTCCCTGATTACTTCCCCCTCTGGTGAAATGAATTTGCCTCGTACCGGTTTATACAAGGTCACGGGCATCGCCTGGTCCGGCGCCGGCAGCATCAGGCGAGTGGAAGTGAGTGCAGACGGCGGTCGCAGCTGGGCTGATGCGCTGATAGAAAGTGAGCAGTTCGACAAGGCACTGACCCGATTCGCCATCCCCTGGGAATGGAAAGGGGGCGATGCCATCCTGCAAAGCCGTGCCACCGACAGTGCCGGCAATGTGCAACTGACTCGCGAAGCAGTCATTGCAGATCGCGGTACCGGAGCCTTCTATCACAACCCTGGCATTCAGAGCTGGGCAGTGAACGGATCAGGCGAAGTCAGCAACATCGCCGTTTAGTCAGGCCAGGCTTTGGAAAAGAGCCAGGTCTCATATTATTCGACAACAAGAATTCTCAGGAGTAGCGTCATGGATACTCAGTCGACTCTTCGTCTATCAGTTGTAACCAGAAATGCTGTGCTGATCATGTTTGCAGCCTTGCCGCTGATTGGCAGTGCGGACGAACAGGATCGCTTTACCTCTCGCGATGTGTTCGAACTGGAGTACGCTACCGATCCTCAGATCGCGCCAGACGGTGAGGTGATCGCCTACGTACGGCGCAGCAACGACATCATGACCGATCGCACCCGATCTAATATCTGGATCGTGAATGCGGATGGCACTGACCATCGTCCTCTGTTGTCAGGCACTGCCAACTACTCATCACCCCGCTGGTCTCCCGATGGTTCACAGTTAGCTTACATCTCGAATGAAGATCGGGGCTCGCAACTCTATGTGCGCTGGATGGATACCGGACAGACCGCGCTGGTGACCAATATCCAGGAGTCCGCTGCTAATATCAGCTGGTCTCCGGATGGCAAACAGATCGCCTTCACCATGAACGTGGAGTTCGATGCCAAACCTTTTTCGGTCAGCATGCCTGACAAACCGGAAGGTGCCAATTGGTCTGAGTCCTTCAGGTACATCACCGAAACCCGCTACCAGGCCGATGGCAGCGGCATCCTGGAACCTGCTTACTCTCACATCTTTGTAGTGCCTGCTGAAGGCGGTACGCCACGCCAGCTCACCGCAGGAAATTTCAATCACCGCAGCAGCCTGAGCTGGACACCCGATAGCAATGAAATTTTGTTCTCTGCCAATCGCAATGAAAACTGGGCGCTGCAAACGCGCGAGTCGGATGTGTTCGGCATCGGCCTCGATGGTGAGCTGAGACAGATCACCGATGCGCCCGGTGTGGAAACGGCCCCGGTAGTTTCACCCAATGGTCGGCTGATTGCCTATGGCAAAACCGACAACGAGAAACTGGCTTATCGCAATCGTTATCTCCATGTGATGAATGTGGATGGTTCCAATGACCGCAACCTCTCTGCGGACATCGATAACTCGCTTTCCAACTGGACCTGGGATGACAATGATGCCCTGATCTACCAGATCACCAATCGCGGCATCACCGAAGTCGCTCGGGTAAGCCTTGATGGTGGTCATCGCAGGCTGGCCAGCGGTCTCGGTGGTGAATCTCTTGGCAGGCCCTATACCAGTGGTTCCTATGATGCCCGCGATGGTCTTGTTGCAGTCACCCGCGGAAGTGCCACCCGACCTGCAGATCTGGTGTTGGTGGACGGCCGCAGTGAAACCCAACTCACCCAGCTCAATGAAGACTTGTTGGCTCACAAGAAGCTGGGTCAGGTGCAGGAAATTATTTACAACTCCTCCATCGACGGCGAAGAGATCCAGGGTTGGTACATGACCCCGCCAGACTATGAGCCCGGGCAGGCCTACCCTCTGATCCTGGAAATTCACGGCGGTCCCCATTCCGCTTACGGCCCTCACTTCTCTGCAGAGATGCAACGCATGGCGGAAGCGGGTTACGTGGTGTTCTTTAATAACCATCGCGGCAGCACCAGTTACGGTGAACGCTTTGCCTTGCTGTTACAGAACAAGTATTCGTCGGAATATGACTTTGCCGACCATATGTCCGGCATCGATGCACTAATCGACATGGGTATTGCTGATCCCGATCGACTCTATATTACAGGCGGTTCTGCCGGTGGTATCGCTGCGGCCTATGCCATCGGTCTGACCGATCGCTTCAAGGCAGCAGCAGTTGCCAAGCCTGTAGTGAACTGGGTATCGAAAGTACTGACTGCTGATAGCGGTATTGGTCAGATCGCCAATCAGTTTGAAGGCCTGCCCTGGGAGAATCTGGATGAGTACTGGCGACGATCACCACTCTCTCTCGTACCCAATATGACTACGCCAACATTATTGATTACCGGTGAGGCGGATCGCCGTACGCCTATCTCGGAAACAGAACAAATGTATCAGGCCTTGAAGATTCAGGGGGTGGAAGTGGTGATGGTGCGAGTGCCTGATTCACCCCATGGCATCGCGGGTCGACCTTCACGCCTGATTGGCAAGGTTGAGAACATTCTGGCCTGGTTTGCCAGGTATCCGTAGCCGGCAAGGAATTACTTGTGACACCGCTTTCGTGATGAACCTATGTTGCCCACGATACCACCGCCATTCGAACCTACCATCACCTTCACCTCGCTGCTGTTTGTGATTGGCGCGGCACTGGCGATTCTTCTTGCGATCGCCCTATGGCGCAGGAAATCTCAGCTTGGTGATAGCACTTCAGCCGGAGGACTCAATCCGAATATTTTTCTGGCAGTCCTGATGCTATGCATCGCAATCGTTCTGTTGGAAAACTTTCTGGACTCAACCGGATACTTCTACTATCTGGTCCCGTTGATGAGTGCGCATATTCCTTTCGGCTTTATGATGGGCCCTTCTCTCTATTTCTATGTCCGCACAGTAACCAGTCCGAAACCACTGCGTTATCGGCACACCATGTTACTGCATCTGCTGCCTGCCGCATTTATTTTGGTCACAGAGGGGCCGCTCTATTTTGATACGGAACCGAACGCAAGAATGCTCGCCTACTACGGCTGGGCATATTCACTTCAGGTTAGCCTGGACGTGCTAAATTCCGGCTTCTTCGATTATCACGCCGTGATATTCCTGGAGTCGGAGATATTAAACACAACCATCGAAGCTTTTGGTCCAGTTGGTTGGGTTTTCATATTCAATATTCAGACTTCAGTGGAATGGTACATGATCGTGGCTTCCCTGATGATCTATTCGGGCCTTTGCTTTCTGAAGGTCAGACAGCACACCAGCAATCTGCGCAAACTAACTTCGTCGGTAGAGAATATTGATCTGCGCTGGATGAATGCCTTTTTAATGTCGTTAATGCTAATTGCGGTAATGTTTGTTCTGAAGTTAGCGACGAACTATGTGCTATCGACTTCGAGCTACGATAAGGCCATCGATCTTGTGGTTTATGTCACTCTCAGTTGCGGCATCGTCTACCTTGGTATCAAGGCCTTGATGCAGACAACAGTATTTTCTCCCCAACTCGCGACCAGCTATGGCGTAATTACTGCAGAGAAAAGTGCAGTCTCCCCAAGCGAGATTCAAGAGAACGACAAATCTGTTGCCGCAGCTGAGGCAAATGGAAAGTATGGTAATTCGGCATTGCCTGTGGAGACGTCAAAGGAACTCGCCGCAACGATTCGCAAGAAATTTGAAACAGACAGGCTTTATCTGGTATCTGACCTGACATTGTCTGGCCTTGCCGAGCAACTTGGGTTAACGACTCATATTGTTTCCCAGGTTCTTAACGATACTATTGGCCAGAATTTCTATGATTTTGTGAATGCTTATCGAGTCGAGGAAGCCAAGAAGTGGCTCGAGTCCAGTGATTCCCACAACAGGGCAATTTCGCAGGTTGCACAAGAGTCTGGCTTCAATTCCAGCTCGGCGTTCTATAACGCATTCAAAAAGAAAACCGGCATGACGCCCTCCCAATGGCGTGATCGCCAGCCCTCCTAAATAGTCACTATTTCTAAACACTGCTTTCTCCTGATCTATCGAGCAGGAGGAATCGTTGTGCCGTCCATTGCAGAATTAGCAAGTCTTCAAGGGTAATCGGCGTGGTAACGATGCTGGGGGAAGTGATGGAATTCCAGCGATTCAAGCCAGGTAACAGAGTCTTTGCTAAAGCGCGCCTCTTCAGTCTGCTTGCGCTTGCATTGTCTTTGTTGATGCTTGCCAAACATTCCGCTGCACAGAGTCTGGACGCTGAGCTGCAGCAACTGGTCGATAGGTATATCGCCCAGACCAACGCGATCGGTTCGAATCTGCTGGTAGATATCCGGGGCCTCGGTACGTGGTCCTTCGCGGGTGGTCAGGCGGATGTTGCCAGCAGCACAGCAATGCCACTGAATGGCAAGTTTCGGATTGGCAGCGTGTCCAAAGTGTTCACCTCAGCGCTGATCCTGAAGCTGGTGGATCAGGGGGCGGTCACCCTCGACACTTCTATCGAAAGCCTGTTACCTGGCTTGCTGCCCAGCGGTGCCAGTACCTCAGTTCGACAGCTGCTCAATCACACCAGTGGAATCAAAGATCACGCCAATGACACAGATCTTATCTACGATGCCTTACTCCAGGATACCGCCAGCTCATGGACACCGCAGGAGCTGGTTCAAATCGCTGTGGACATGGGGCCTGCTGCTGAACCTGGTCAAACCTATCGTTATTCCAATACCGGGTATGTTGTCCTGGGACTGGTGGCGGAGGTGGTCACCGGTAAACCTCTGGGTGTTGCTTTCCACGAACAGCTATTTGAACCTCTGGGACTCACCGACACGTCGGCAAGTTGGGGTACTGAAGCGGCTGATCCTGTCGTTCGCGGCTACACAATAGTCGACAATCAAATACGTGATGCCACCGAAATCTCTCATTCCTACGCCTATGGCGCGGGGAGTCTGATTTCTACCGTAGATGACCTGCGGCGATTCATACAGTTATTACTGGGCGGCCAGATCTTCAATCAGGCCCTGTTGGCAGAGATGACCAGTACTTTCGCGATTGGTGGTGGTCAAAGTTATGGTCTGGGCATAATCGAATTTCAGGACGACGCCACCCGTTTTGGTCACAACGGTGCCGAAGTAGGCTATGGGGCGCAAATGTGGTACTTCCCGGAAAAAGAAATGACCGTGGCGCTTCTCGCCAATCTTGTTCAGACCGATACATTGAGTCTGCTAATCCAAACGATTTCCACTATCGATCAGCTTGAGCAATCGGGAAGTCTGGTGTTTCCTGCGAAGGAAAAGCCCGGGCTTGCCCAATCGACCACAAGTACCGGCGTTGCGACCGTGGCGCTGTTTCGGGGTGGAGCGAAATCAGATTCTGACTCTAGCTACAAGTCAGCATTTGCCGAAACTGAATCATTTAGCGTTGTTATAGATCTGAAAGTAGAGCCTCAACACATAGGTGCGCCAGGATCGATTTATATTGTGCTTGTGCTCACCAACGGCAGCATCTATGCCCGCAACGGAGAAGGCGAGTTCTATCTTCTCGAACAGGACTTTTCCAATCTGACAGCGGCACGGATAACTGCTGCCTTCGATCCTGTAGAAGAAGTCTCAGTTTTTGAGAATTTCGCGGTGAGTGAAAACAGTGGGCTTGCCGGACAGAGTATCGCTGTCATTATTGGCTACGCCGCCGACAGCAAGCCAGGCGAAATTCATTATCACAGTGATGCAGTGAATTTCTCCATTACCGAAAACCAGTAGATTCAAGCGAGCAATCCAGAGGATGGAATACGGTCTCGCAGCAAGCGTTTGGATCCAGTGAGTTATAAATCTGGCTGCGTGTTTGCATCACTGCAGTGGAGCTTCCGTCACGATAGCCAGACTGGCGGCATTCGCGGGGGTGTCCAGCTGTAGGCGCTGCGCTGCGAGGAGTGCAGCCACACCCGCGGCACCTGATGGTGTCGTGGCAATGCCGTGTTCGGCCAGCATCAACACCGCATCGGCAGCTTCAGCTTCGCTGATGCAAACGAAGTTATCCGCGAATTGCTCCAGAACCTCAAAGGCGAGCATGGAAGCTTCTTTACAGTCCAGTCTTCCCATGGACGACACTGGTCCCGCAACGCTTGTCAGTTTACCTTGCCGATGGCTTTCAAACAGACAGGGGGCGGCCTCTGGTTCGACCACAGTAATCTGAGGCTGAACTTCCCAGCAATGACGAATGTGATAGGTAACAGCCGCGGCAAGCCCACCCACACCCGCTTGCAGAAACACATGGCCAGGCCAGTCGTTTTCATCAAAAAACACTCGCCGCATTTCTTCAGCCAACACCGTGTAGCCTGCCATCACCAACGAAGGCATTTTCGTATAGCCGGGCCAGGAACTATCGGCGAGTAACACTTCCTTTTCACTTCCGTGCTCGCAATCTTCCCGCGCCGCTTGCATGCTGTCTTCGTAAACGCTTCCGGCTCGCACAATCTTTGCGCCCAGTGCATTGAGTTTTGCGGCGAAAATCTCAGGCACAGTCTCCGCCAGGTAGATTCGACATTGCGTCCCGAATAGTTGTGCGGCTTTGGCAACAGCCATGCCGTGATTGCCCGCACTGGCACAGACGAAGGTGAAGTCGCCGGCCCACCTCTGCAGATCTTCGTCGAAGAGACAGTTCGGATCTAAAGGACTGGCTGCTTCATTCTCCGATTGCCATTGGTCCAGCAGGAAGGCCGCAACGGCATAGATCCCACCCAGAGCCTTAAATGCGCCTAAATTAAATCTTTGTGTTTCATCTTTGATAAACAATCGATGCCCATGCGCTGTGGTGATTCTGCGAACTGCTGTTGCCTGATAGACCGGACAGTGATTGATCAAAGACCAGGGATGGTGGATATCCAGTTCGATGGGATTTGTCATGAACAGGGGGCTGGTAATTAGTGAGCCGATGCAGTCAGGGGATTTTGATTCTGCTATATTTTTCTACTTTGCGGAAATCTCAATACAGATTCAAGGCTATTCAGGAACAAGCGATGACACAACTCTGGCAACTCAGCGCCGTCGATCAGGCAAATGGAATTCGTGAAGGACAGTTTACGGCAACTGCCTTGGTGGAATCGGTGCTGGCTCGAGTCGCCGAGAAGAATCCTGCGCTCAATGCCATTGTAGATCCGCTGAATGATCAGGCGTTACAGGCAGCGGCGAAAGCCGATGCCGACGTAGCGAGTGGCCTTGCACTTGGCTCTCTTCATGGTGTGCCAGTCACCATCAAGGTGAACGTGGATACCCAGGGCAGGCCGACCACCAACGGCATGACAGTGTTCAAGGATGTCATCGCGCCGGATAACTCTCCCATCGTGCAGAACCTGTTGAACGCCGGTGCGATCATAATCGGTCGCACCAACACGCCGGAGATGTCCATGCGCCTGACCACGGACAATCCGCTCTATGGTCTCACCCGTAATCCCTGGAATCCGGAAATCTCTCCGGGCGGCTCTTCCGGTGGTGCAGCCTCGGCCGCGGCAGCGGGATTCGGTGCCATTCACCATGGCAATGACATTGCCGGCTCCCTGCGCTACCCGGCCACTGCCTGTGGCTTGAGCACGGTGAAGCCAGGTCTCGGCAGAGTGCCTGCCTATCTGCCCTCGGCAAAAGCCGAGCGCGGTATGCTGGCGCAGCTGATGTCTGTGCAGGGCGTTATCTGTCGTGAAGTGAAAGACGTACGGCTCGCCACGGAAGTGCTGGTGGGCCATGATCCACGCGATCCCTGGCACGTGCCCATGCCCTTTCATTCCGGTGAATCAGACTTACCGAAAGTGGGCTTCTGCAAGACATCCCATGGCTATCCCATGCACGAGGGTATCGTCGCCAACCTGGATCGGGCCGCGGGCATTCTCGAGGCTGCCGGTTACCAGGTGGAAGAGATCGAAACGCCAGCCATTGCGGAGCCGGCCAAAGCCTGGCTGGAGAACACCAACTTCGAAATGAAGCGAACCCTTGAGCCAGTATTCTCTGAGCACGGCAGCGATATCATCAATCAGATCTTCAACGGCTATTATCAGCTCGAGAAGATGGTGGATGCAGAAGGTTATCTGTTTGGTATCGCCGAGCGGACTCGCATGGTGCGTGAATGGAATCTGTTGCTGGCTGAGTATCCCCTGGTGCTGACGCCCTATCTGATGCGACCGGGTTATCCTTACGACTACGATGAAACCTTCGAAGGGGTCGCGGATCTTTTTCGTTGTTCTATTTATAGCTACGGCGTTAACTACATCGGTATGCCGGCAGGCGTGGTGCCGGTGGACCTGGTGGAAGGCATGCCATCCGGTGTGCAGCTCATCGGCCAGAAGTGGCGCGAAGACTGGATTCTTGATGCTATGGAAGTCATTGAGAATGCAACTGGCGTGATGACGCGCCAGTTGTGGGAGCGGGAACAATAAAGGGACGAAACCCTTTCTCTATTCAGTGCGGATAGTTTTAGTCGGATTCGCCAATGCTGCTTTCAGGGTTTGTCCTGCCACGGTCAGCATGGCGACCAGCAAGGCCAGGACCAGCGCAATCACGAAGATGTCCCAACTCAGGCTGGTTCGATAGGCAAATACATTGAGCCAACGGTTTGCCAGCAGGTAGCTGGTGGGCAAGGCGATTGCGGCGGCAACCAAAACCGGTTTGGAAAACGACAGGGTTAGCAGGGTGACCAATTGGGACACACTGGCTCCCAGCACCTTGCGCACACCAATTTCCTTCTGACGTTTTTCGGTGGTGAAAGTTGCCAGGGCGAACAGGCCCAGGCAGGCGATCACTATGGCAAGGAAGGTGAACACCTGCAGCAGGCGACTGATCTGAATCTCGAGATGATACTGCTGTTCAAAATCTTCGCTGAGGAAAAAGTATTCGAAAGGCAGCTCTGGTTCGAAAGTATTCCACACCGTTTCTATCTGTTCGATGCTGCTTTGCAAATTCTCGGTGCTGAGCTTAATGGAGACGAAGGAAAACTGATTGTCCCGTAGAAACAGCACCAGCGGTTCGACCTCGTTTTGCAGGGACTCGTAGTTAAAGTCTCGCATCACGCCGATGATGTCACGACTATCACCAAACTGCCGCGTGAGTTCTCTGCCAATGGGATCCTGGGGATTATTCCAGCCAAGCGCAGCATAGGCGGCCTCATTGAGAATAAAGGCATTGTCTGCATCAGATTCAAATTCTCTGGAGAAGCCACGCCCGGAAATGATTTCCAGCCCATAAGTGTCGATGAAGTCGTGATCTACCCAGAGAAAGTAGAACGTCTGCCCATCCTCATCCTGCCCTCGTTGCAGGTCGGCAACATTGGTTGGCATAATTCGCCCTGGAATAGATGCAGAGGCGGTCACACTGCTGATGCCGGGAATCGTGAGCATGGATTCCCGCAAGGGTTCCAACTGTTCGTCGAGAGATTCGTTGTTGTTGGCATTGATTACCAGAATCTGTTCCTTGTCGAATCCCATGTCTGCATTGAGCATGAAATCCAGTTGCCGTTGGGCGATCAGGGCGCCGACGATCAGCATCACCGAGATGGCAAACTGCAGGACCACCAGGGTTTGCCGCAGCAAGGACTTCGCCGAGCTGCTGGAAGACTGCGCCTTCAAGGCATCACCTGGTACAAAAGCAGAGAGCACGAAGGCAGGATAAAGGCCGGCGATGACGCCAATCACCATGGCGCCCAGTAAAAGACCAAGCAGCAGCGGCCATTGCTCCAGATAATTGATGCTCAGTGATTTTTCCGCCAGGGCGTTAAAAGCGGGCAGCAGTAATTGTATCGCCACCAGCGCGATCAGCAGTGACGTGACTGCGACGACAACTGATTCTCCCAGAAATTGTTTGATCAGTTGTGCTTGTTCCGCACCCAGTGTTTTTCTTAAACCTACTTCCTTGGCTCTTTCGGCGGAGCGTGCTGTAGACAGGTTCACGAAATTGATGCCGGCGATAAGCAGCACAAAAATGGCTATCGCCGCAAACACGAACACGGTTTCCTGCGAGCTGTTACTGCCCAGTTCATAGCGATAGTTTGAATTGAGATGAATGGATTCCAGCGGCTGCAGATAAAGGAACTGTCGATAGCCACTGCCGGCTTCCTCTTCTCCTACATAGCGGGAAGGCATTTCATGAACAATTTCGCTCACGGTCGCTTCACTGCCTGGTAATAGCTTCAGATAGGTATGGAAAGAAAGGTCCCACCAACTCCATTCCGTGCTGGGGCCGTTGATGGACTCCAATGTTGAAAAAGATCCGAGAAGATCAAAATGGAAATGGGATTGTGTGGGAACGTCCTCAACCACAGCACGCACTGTCATTACCCGATCCCTTGCTTCCAACAATTCTCCGACTACATCGGTCCTGCCGAAATAGCGTCTTGCCGTGGATGCGGTCAGCACCAGGCTATCGGGCGCTTCCAGCGCAGTGTCCAGACTGCCGTGCAAGGGAGAGAAAGTAAAAACCTCGAAGAACTCGGCATCGGCGAAAAAAGCCCGTTCTTCAAAATAAGTCACGTCGTCGTTCTTCACGCTGACAGGATTACGCAGCAGCCTGCTGCCCGCCTCAATCTGTGCGCTGTCATTGCGTGCAGCAGGGAGCATTGGACCAGAGGCAGTGGACGTGAATTCAGGTGCACCGCCCCCGGAGAAGCGTTCAACTCTGACTCTGTAGATGCGCTCAGAATCAGTATGGAATTTGTCGAAGCTCAACTCATCCACCACGAATAACATGATGAGAATGGAACAGATCATGCCCATGCTGAGTCCGGCAATATTCACGGCTAACGAAGTCTTGTGTTTCAGCAGGGAGCGCAGGGTGATTTTCAGTGAGCTGGTTTCCATGGTGGGTATTCAGCCTCTTATTGGTGAATTACAGGTGCACTACTGTGAGACGATGGTAATGGCCGAAAAGTTGACAAACCCTGTGCCGGAATTTGCTCTGGGCCAGAGAATCAGCGGCTCTCGGGAGGTTTTTCTCCAGTAATAGCCATGTCCCCACAATTGTTCTAGCATCTGAGGGCAGATTGACGAGGAGAACTCCCATGTCCGCCAGATTATTGCTCTTGCTCGGCGTTTTTTGTGCACCCTTGACCCTGACGGCCCAGTCGACGGAAGACTATCAGGTGCCACGTACGGAATGGGGACATCCTGATTTACAGGGTGTGTGGAATTTCAATTCCAGCACACCCCTGAAAGACCCACCGAATTTGGCAATCGGGAATTCCTCACCGAAGAGGAATTGCAGGCCAATCGTATTCGTGCGGCAGAGCGAGCGGCAGCGGCAGACGCTGCAGAGGCGGAGCTGGTGACCAACCCCCAGGCTCCTCCTGCAGGGGCCAGTACCGGGGGTTACAACAATTTCTGGTATGAGACTGCCGCGATTGGTGAAAACACCCGAACCTCACGCATTATCTATCCCCTCGATGGGCAAATGCCTGCCCGAGTTGAAGGAGCAGCCGTACATACGGCCAACCTGGGACCAGATGTGGAAGGTGATCGACCGGTATTGGCTGTATTTGGTGGTATCGGTAAGGATGGACCGGAAGATCGGGGCCTGTCCGAGCGCTGCCTGATCGGATTCAATGCGGGTCCGCCAATCATGGGCGGTGGTTACAATGCCAATCTGCAGATTTTTCAGAACAAGGATCACGCGGTGATCATGACCGAGATGGTTCACGATGCACGCATCGTTCCTCTGCTTGACCGGCCTTTACTGGATGACAATATTCGCCAATGGTCTGGTGATTCACGGGGTTTCTATGATGGCGATACCCTGGTCGTGCAGACTTATGGTTTTACTCGTTATGCACCGAGCTTCAGTCGCTATGGCGATGCGCGGGAAAAGACGCTGACGGAGAAGTTCACTCGCACCGGCCCTTACTCCATTCAATACGAATGGACACTGGAAGATCCGGCTACCTTTTCCGACAAGATCACTGCCACCATCCCCATGACCAAAGTTGCTGGCCAGCTTTACGAGTATGGTTGTCACGAAGGGAACTACGGCATGATGAATATTCTCCGCGGGGAACGCATGTCAGAACTTCGTGCGGCGGAATCGGGCGAGTAGTTGTCTCCTGGCGACCGCTTCACGCGAGAATAACTCATGCGCCTAGCAGGCATGCCCACTCCTGGTGAAAGCGCTCGCCGCACCAATCTCGGCCGTCGCCACCTCACTTTCGATCGACAAACGCAATCTCTGGAAGATCTGCATTCAGGTTTTGCTGCGTTAGTGCTCGATGAGCATACCTTGAAAGATCTGGAAATCTTCCAGACCGACACCGGAGACAAGAGCCTTTACGACTATTGCAACTTCACCCGCACAGAAGGGGGTGCAAAACTATTGCGCATGCGTATGGAACTGCCCTGGTGTGAAGCCGATGCCATTCGCAGCACACAACAATCAATCGTATTCATCTGTGAAAACCGGGCAGTCTTCGACAAGTTGCCTGCCTATATCGTGCAGAGTGTCGAGAACTACCAGCGGGAAGTCTTGTTGGGGGTGTCGCGCAGATCCCGCATCGAGTTTGCTCTGCAGGCCTGGAACATTTATTTCAATCATGATCGCCACTACCGCAGTATTGTCCGCGGTGTGCAATACACCTGCAGTGTGATTCGCGGCTTGCGGGAATTCATGGCGCACCAGGAACTGGATCTGGCCGTCGGCGAGATCGTTCCGCTGATAAAAGAATTGCGCAAGTTACTCGCCCACGAGTGGGTGCACGAAGTACCGGCAGAAAGAGCTGCCGGGAGTGGCCCCTGGAAGATGTTCAAGCTGGATCAGATATTCCGGCAAGAGGGCAAGGATGTCATTTTGCGAATCCTGCAATTAGTGTATGAGCTGGATGCACTGGTATCACTGGCTGACGCCACCCTGCATTACCAGTTCACCATGCCCGAGGTACTGGAAGGCGCCATAAGAATTGAAGCCAAGGATCTCATTCATCCTTTCCTCGAAGATGCTGTGCCGAATGGCGTGAATCTCAATCAGGAACAACGGGTATTGTTTTTGACCGGGCCGAATATGGCGGGCAAAACAACCTATCTGCGTGCAGTGGCTACGGCCCTGTACCTGGGGCATCTGGGAATGGGCGTGCCTGCCAGGAGCTTCGGTTTCGTACCCATCGAACGCCTGTACAGCTCCATCTCCCTGAACGATGACATTCATGCAGGGATCAGCTACTTCCGAGCCGAAGCACTGCGTGTTAGGGCAGTAGCCGAGTCGATCGCGGAAGGGCGCACCGTGGTGGCGGTGATGGATGAACCGTTCAAGGGCACCAATGTAAAGGATGCGCTGGATGCCTCGCTGGCGGTACTGAAAAGATTCGCCACCAAGGAGGGTTGCCTGTTCCTGTTTTCTTCTCACCTCATTGAGCTGGATGATCAATTGGAAGAATCGAAGCAGATCGTACGCTCACATTTCGAGGCCAAGGTAGACGGCAGCAAATTGTCCTTCGACTATCAGTTACGACCCGGTATTTCGGATCAGCGTCTCGGCGTGCGTGTGCTGGATGAAGAAGGCGTGTTTGCATTGCTGGATGCATAGCACACCAGACACCATACAACCGCCATCGCGTAAACTAATTATCAGTTCCCTTTTACTGGAGGACTTCAAATGCAGAAAACTTTTGAACTACTGTGTGTGACCTCTGGTCGTGTCATTCTTGGTCTCTATTTCTTGCTGCCAGGTGCGCTACTGAAGATCTTCAACATGGAAGGTACCGCTCAGGCCATGGCCGAGAAGGGCATGTTTGCCATCACTTTCTTTTTGATTCTAACCATCATTATTCAGCTGATTGGCGGCATCAACATGATCGTTGGTTATCAGACCAGGATTACCGCTTTCCTGTTGGCCGGTCTGACACTGGTCATCAGCCTGGTAATGCACAATTTCTGGGAAGTTTCGAGCGAGACGCAAAACTTCGTCAAGAACCTGGGCATCATGGCTGGATTACTGGTGGCTGCCGGTTTCGGCGGTGGCGCATGGAGTATCGATCACAAACTGGCGAGTCGACAGTGACATGCCCCTGGAGCCTGTTGCCAGGTAGTCATCTTGATATGTATCAAATGAAGCATAGGGAGGCCATTGGAAGCGCAGTCTGGTTTTTTGATTCGTGCAGGCTATCCGTTAGAATTTGAGACACTATGAGAGCGTTGTTTATTAGTTTCCTGTTCGCACTAGTTGCCTGTACGCAGAACGACAGCTTCCGGGATACCGATGGCGTGGGCTTGCGGGATGAAGCGGTCCATGCCTTGATGGCCGAACGCATCAGCACCCTGTATCAGCGCATTGAAGAACTTGCCTTCGATCAAAATCGCTCCCTGCCGGAGTTGGAGCAGGATCGTCGGCGAGCGGCCGACGCTATTGCCGAGTCAGCCCGGTCTTTGAGTGAGGCGGCAGTCGAGCTCACCGCGCTCAGCACACTTCCCGAGACCGCGAGTTTGACAGCGTCAACCCGTCAACAGTTTCAGACTCTGTCTGCGCGGCTCCAGCAATCCAGTGATGCCCTCGCTCGCGCTGCAGAAGAGATGTCTTCAGCGAGGCTCGCCTCCGGTATCGTTGGCATACAGGCGACCTGCTCAACCTGCCACGATCTTTACCGCGGCAGGTGAATCGGTAAACCCTGCTTGTCATGACATAGGCAAGGCAGCGTACAAGCTTAGGGACAGCCCTGTTTTCCTGCTAAGATAAGCGGGAATCTGCATACGGGACCTAATGGTCCGCCATCGCCAGGTCCTGGCAAAAAGAGAGGCTGTCATGGCAAAAAAATCCAGGCCACAGATCACTCGTCGCGATTTCCTCAATGGTTGTGCTCTCAGCCTGACTGCTGGCACTGCCTTATCGCCAAGAGAGTTACTCGCGCAAATCAATCCCGGTGCACCAGTACTTGCTCCTGACTACTACCCACCGACGCTACAGGGATTACGCGGCAGTCATGAAGGTTCATTCGAGTTCGCACATGCCATGCGGGATGGACAGACCTTTCAGAGTGTCGATGCCGGCGACGGCCACTATGATCTGGTGGTTGTTGGTGGGGGAATCAGCGGCCTGGCAGCAGCCTACTTCTTTCGAAAACAACACGGCCCCCAGTCGCGCATTCTGATCCTGGATAATCACGATGACTTCGGCGGGCATGCCAAGCGTAATGAGTTCTGGCATGACGGGCGCATGTATCTGGTCAATGGCGGTACTCTCAATGTAGAAGCGCCTTCACAATACAGCACCGTCGCGGCTGGATTGCTGTGGGAACTGGGCATTGATCGCACCCGCTACTTTGAAAAAAACCGCGACATGTTCTCCTTCTATCGCGACATGGGCCTGACCGGAAGCATGTTCTTTGATCGCGAGACTTTCGGTACAGACAGCCTGGTAGTGGGATACAACAATATACCGATTGCCGAGGCGATGGCGCAGAGCCCTCTGAGTGAAGCAGCGAAGCGTGATGCCATTCGTTTCTACGAATCAAAGGAAAACTATTTTCCTGGCCTGAGTGCAGCAGAAACGCGCCAGCGATTGACCCATATGAGCTTTGAAGATTTTCTGCTCAATGTAGTGAAAGTCCATCCCGATGTGGTGAAACTGTTTCATGCCTCTTTCTACGGTTCGTTTGTTGTAGGGCCGGATGCGATTCCAGCGATCTACTACCGCGACGATGGTTTTCCTGGTTTCGATGGGCTTAACCTGGAAGATCTGCCTCCTGAATTGTTAATCAATGAGCCCGGTGGTCAACATGGCCGGGAAAATATTGAAAGAGCGAGCAGTGGAGATCCGGACATGTATTTCCCGGATGGTAATGCCACTATCACACGATTATTGGTGCGCTCACTGATTCCCGGTGCAGTGACCGGTAATGACATGGAAGACATTGTCACTGCGGCGGTGGATTACAGCCAGCTGGACCGACACGACCATGAATGTCGTCTGCGCCTCAACAGTACTGTAGTCAATGTTCAGCACCAGGGTAGGGACCAGGTGCGCACCCAATATGTGAACAATGGTCAGGCTTACACGGTAAGCAGTGATGCGGTGGTGCTGGCTTGCTGGAATACAGTCATTCCCTATATCTGTCCCGAATTGCCAGCCGTTCAGAAAGAAGCGCTGGGCTTTGGTTCGAAGTCACCACTGGTATATGGTGGTGTGCTGCTGCGCAACTGGCAGTCATTTGTCGACACGGGTATCTCGCGAGTCAGTGCGCCCACAAGTTTCTATTCCAGTCTGGGGCTGCAGGCCTCGGTGACCATGGGTGATTATCAGGCCCCGAGAAATCCAGATGAACCGATAGTCATGCGCTTCTCCGCCTATTTCGATGCGCCGGGGCGTGGCCTGAATCGTCGCGAGCAACATACGCTGGGCCGTAATGAAATGCTCGCCACTTCTTTCGATACCTTCGAGAACAATCTGCGGGATCAGATGACAAGGGTGTTAGGCCATGCAGGCTTCGATGATGAGCGGGATATTCTGGGCATCACGGTAAATCGCTGGCCCCATGGCTATAGCTATTCCTACAACCCCTTATTCGATCCAGAGGAATGGGCTTACACTTCCACTGACGAAAGACCCTGTGTGTTAGGGCGAAAGCAGCATGGTCAAATCAGCATTGCCAATTCGGATGCAGCAGCGAGCCCTCACACCGACGCGTCCATCAACGAAGCCTATCGAGCGGTGAATGAACTACTGGATGCTTAGTCCGGCCTGGAACACACCGAGTGGCCGCAGTTGTTAAACTCAACAGCATTGCGAGGAGAGTCGGGATGAACCGAACACTTAAAATTGGCCTGCTGGTCGTTGCGGCATTGATAATCCTGCCTCTGCTGGTATTACGCATTACCGGTTTTGAGCCTCCTTACCTGGATCCGGCCACTGATGAATTCAGGGAGCGTGGTCGAACTGGCTATCCTGGCCTGTGGCTTGCCGGAGATGTGGTGCGGGAACCCGTGACCAACTGGGACTGGATCAACGAGGTCAACGATCCTGTCAGGGGTAACACGATTATGTTGGAGACGCGAACCTGGTACGGTATCCCTCACTCAGTAGTCATCAATGCGATTCCCCGTGGCGACAAGCTTTACTTCAGCGGCAGTGAGGCTGGGGACAGGCTGGCCACAGAGTTTCCCTACTCGAAGCGATGGTGGACCAATGTGGAGCGGGATCCACGCGTGCGAATGAAGATCGATGGCAGAATCTATGAGATGACTGTGGCGCGAATCACGGACAAAGATGAAGCCATTGCCCTGTTCGGCAGGGATCCGGTGGCAACAACGACTGCTGCGGATGGCAGCGAACAGATTGCCAGTGTCAGGCATTACTGGCGAGTCTACCAGCGCAATGTGCCTGACTATGGCAGCGAGTCCTGATCGCAACCTCAACTCCAGTCTGCAACAGGTAGAGAACCGAAAGCGCTGAACTATGAATCGAAGAACAGTCACATCGCTGCTGTTGTTCATCGCAGTATTACCTCTTTTTGCGGAAGCCCAGAATCGACTCTCTGAACTTGCTGGCGATGGTGCTGTGCTCTTACATGCGCCAGATGGGGAAGTACTGGTCTCCTACAATCCGGACAGAAGCCTGGTGCCAGCTTCAATCGTTAAAATACCGCTTTCCCAGGTTGCCCTTACCACATTTGGAGAAGACTTCCGGTTTGAGACCCATTTCTATAGCAATGCCAATGGAGATCTGTTGATTCGGGGATTGGGCGACCCGTTCCTCGTGTCTGAGGAGATAGCCATAATCGCCACGACTTTGGCCAGCCGGGGCTTGGAAGCAGTTCGCAGAGTAGTAGTCGATGATTCTGCTTTCGAGGCCAATCCGAATCTTCCCCTGGAAGCTGGTGCGGATGACCCCTATGCCGCACGCAATAGTGCTCTGGCAGTCAATTTCAACACCGTCAACCTGAGCTGGGATTCGGCAGGGCAATTGATCTCTGCCGAACAACAGACTCCGCTCACTCCTGTGGCTCGTGGACTGGGTGCAAGGCTATCCCGGGGCGAAACTCAGAGAATAAACCTGGGAGAGGATCCAGAAATCGGACTACAACAGGTGCAACAATTGTTCATGTATTTTCTGGAAGAGTCAGGTATCACAGTAATGGAGACGGGGTTCTATCATGAGCCAATTTCAGATGAATGGACATTGCTGTATGCGCATCAAAGTTCGCGCTCCCTTTCAGAAAACCTGGAAGGCATGTTGCGTTATTCCAACAACTTTATTGCCAATCAACTTTTTATGACACTTGGCGCCAATGCGGACGGTTACCCGGCCACAAGCGAGCGCGCCCGGAATACCTTGAGGACCAAACTGGCCGCGCTCTATGGTGAAGGTTTTGGTAGTGATCCACAGAAGCTGTTGATGATCGAAGGCTCGGGTCTGGCTCGCTCACAGAGAGCCAGCGCTGCGGGCATGATGCGCATCCTCGAGAGATTCACGCCCTTTGCGAACTTGCTCACCGAAACCAATGGGGCGCTGCGCAAGAGTGGCACGCTGACTGGCGTCTATAACTATGCGGGTTATATCTCTGGTTCCGACGGCCTATATCCGTTTGTCATTCTTACCAACCAGAGCGTCAATAACCGGGATGAAATTCTCCGACTACTGACAAACAGGGTTCAGTAGCAAGCCACAGGGGCGAAGCAGCTGCAGCGATACCACTGAATCCTTCTAATGATGCTAGTTGCAGCGTTGGGAAGCTACTCGCTCAGTCAGGACCAGTGGATTCGCCTCCACCCGTCCTTCACTGGCCAGCTGATCGTAGGCGGCCTGTTGTAACATGCTGACCTGCTCGCGAGACATACCCAGCTCATAGCCAGAGCATTCGTTCTCCCCCAGCGAGCGCGGATCGAGCCCGGTAAGATTGCCGAACACGACTAATGCTTCAAGATAGTAGCCGTAGGCACTGGCGTGGTAATGGTCGTAGGACCACAAGTCAATCTTGTCGAACTCAATGCCATCGTAGGGATTGGGGTCCGCAAGCCCCATGGCCATGGCCCGGTTCCAGGCTTCACCTACACCATTAACGGTAGTGTTGGTGGCTGCCGCGGCCTGGTCATAGCCGGCGCGTACGTCCAGGGCCATCTGTTCGATGGGCTGACCAGTCCAGGGGCGATCGGGAAGATAAGTCTGGTCGGCACGGGACCAGGTGGCAGTGATAAACACCTCGACATCCGGATTTCTGTCGCGCAGGAAACTGGTCATCTCGGTTACGGTACCGATCAGCTTTGTGGGATTACCGGGCGCGTCCGCATCCAGGGTGCTGTAGCTTTGCAGTACTACCTGGTCCCAGGGACGACGACCTATCACACCCAGCTTGTTCTCAATATGGAAGTCCAGGCCGACACCACCGCGGG
This sequence comes from uncultured Pseudohongiella sp., assembly GCA_965267495.1. GTDB lineage: Bacteria > Pseudomonadota > Gammaproteobacteria > Pseudomonadales > Pseudohongiellaceae > UBA9145. The sequence continues at coordinate 246,194 of OZ254078.1, forward strand.
TTTCCAGATACACCTCGTAGTCGAGACCTGCCTGATCGGCGAAAGCCTTGAACAGGGCAGGTACACCGCCTACGCCTTCGCTGTTGAGATCGGTGACCGAATCTGGCCGATAATGGCGTACGGGAGAACCCCATCCATAGGTAAAACTGTTTCCTACGAACAGGACATCGGTATCGGCCACGGCATTGGCCGATCCTAAAAGTAGTGCAAGCAGTGAGAATTTTATTTTATTCATGGAGTACCTATTGCAATGCATTAATCGGCAGTGTGCTGAAGCACGAACAGGCCGGTTCCTAAACAATCTTCTCCCAGGCCCATGCAGGATTCACCTGACCTGTCAGAAGCATAAACAAGACCTCGATGGTCAATGTCAACATCGGTAAGTTGTATGACAGCAGCGCTGTCTTCACCTGGGCGAGCTGGTGCTGTGGTTTCGGGAATATAGTAAGCGACTTCTGTCAGTGTTTGTGGGTCAGTGAGATCAACCACCCGCACACCTGCATTCATATAGGCAATCCAGGCCAGTTTGTCTTCAAACGGATTGAGATCTCCATTAACAGTTTCGGCATGTTGATGAGGGCCGAAATTCCCGCCAGTCTCACAAAAATCGCCAATTGGCACTTGCCAGGTCGACACCGGCATGGGATGTGTCTCATGGGTGATATCGAACATATAGACACGGCTTTTTATGCCATGGTTGCATTCAAAACCATCATATTCATCAGTGACCAGTGCATAAGTACGGGGAAGCGCTTCTTCCTGACTGCTTACGTTGGGTACCGCATCATAAACAATTGGCGAAACAGTATGTGGTCCCCGACCCGGCGGTGAAGTATCGTAGGACCAAACCAGGGCAGGGTTACTGACATCGCTGATGTCCCAGGCTGCCACATGTCCGCTACCTATTCGAAACCCTGCATACACTCTGTTGTTAGCTTCATCCACAATTGGGTGATGAACATATTGTTCCTCGTAGCCCACCTCTCCTTCTTTTTGTCCAGGCAACCAGGCTCTGCCAACGAATCGTGGTTCCGCTGGATTCCTTAAATCCCAGATGTGCATGATAGTGGAGCGAAAACCTGGTTCGCCAGAAGCGCTATAGTAAAGACCAGAGTCAGGTGACCACCAGCCTTTATGTGCGCGGTATTGAATTTTGCCGCCGCAACCTTGTCCACATGAATTCTCAGGCGTGGCTGTAATTTCACTTACCAGGCTTATTTGCGAGGGATCGCTTTCACGACTGGTGATGTCCCAAATCTGAAACTTTAAAGTGTCATCAAACTCTACATTACGAATCAGGTAGTCTTTGCCTGCTGGCTCAGCATCGAAGGCATAGTCGTAGACGACGGAAACTGAGCGAGAGTTGGCGTTGGTCTCGTTCGGAATATGCCATACAAGTTGCGGATTAGTCGGATCACTGATCTCCACGATCGAAGTGCCGTTCCATTCGTTCCGGCCGGTGATGGGATTCAGTGTTGCTTCTCCGGTGCGTGTATTAGGCACGTGGCCGATATAAACCCAGTTGCCGTTGTTTGCGTCAGACTTTGTCGTGACTTGTAAGGCTTGACGTCCCTGCAAGTGGTGATAGCCGATCAGATCTATATTGCGGCTCTCGTCGGCGAATAATTCACTGGTGAACGTGAAAATTAGCAGGACTTGAACAAGCCCAGATTTTATCACCAATAATCTATGCCTCATTCGCTTCTTCATTCGAGTCCAAAGACAAACAGAGTCTGACCACCGATAATGGCAACCCGCTGATTGCCATCCACAGAGAAGCCCATGGGATTGGTACGAATGTGCGCGCCGGTGTTAAAAAACCACAAGGGGTCGCCATCTTCAGCATCGAGAGCGAAGAAATTTCCCTCATTGCTGGAGCCAAACACCAGCCCACCGGCTGTTGCCATCACTCCAGACCATAGCGGCGTCTGTAATTCGAACTCCCACTGTTGCGCGCCGGTCAATGCATCCAAGGCGAGAATCGCGCCGCTGGCATCATCGCCATCGAGGGGTTGTTCGCCGCCGCCCAGAAATGGCATACCGGGTTCGTACTCCACGTCTGCCTTGAAGTAGATAGCACCCATGCGTCTGTTGGGCACAAACAATTGTTGCGTGTTTCTATTATAGGAAGGTGAAAACCAGTTGGTTGCACCCTGCAGGCTTGGCCACACCAGGTTGCCTTCCCGCGTAGGATCAGTGTTAGGAATTACGATGGGCCGGCCGTTCTGGTCAATCCCTTCGGCCCAGGTCTGATAGGAGTATTCTTCGCCCAGCAAGAATTCACCAGTTTCACGGTCCAGCAAGTAGTAGAAAGCATTGCGATTGGCCAGTGCCAGCAGTTTGCGATCTTCACCTTCGAATGGGGCATCAAGCAAAACGGGAATCTGATTGGCATCCCAGTCGTGGGTATCATGGGGAGTGAACTGGAAATGCCAGCGCATCTCGCCGGTGTCGGGATCCAGTGCCAGGACTGCGCAAGTGAACAGATTGTCTCCGGGTCGCAGATCACCGTTCCAGTCCGGTGCCGGATTGCCCGTGGTCCAATACAACAGATCCAGGTCAGGATCATATGATCCAGTGAGCCAGGTAGAGCCGCCGCCAGTTTCCCAGTCATCTCCCTGCCAGGTTTCGCTGCCGGGTTCGCCAGGTGCCGGTACCGTATAAGTCCGCCAAACCTGCTCACCGGTTTCCGCATCATAGGCATCGACAAAAGCGCGCACACCAGCCTCGGCCCCACTGACGCCGACGATGATCTTGTCTTCCAGAGCCAGCGGCGCCAGGGTCAAAGAGAAACCCAACGCATTGTCAGCCACATGAGTTTCCCAGCGTACCGCGCCAGTACCTGCGTCGAGGGCAAACAGGCGACCATCGAGTGTCGCGACGTATACTTTGTCATTGAGCAGGGCGGCACCGCGATTGATGCGGGGAAATCCGATGTTCAGCACATCGTTGGTGATGTCCGGTACAAAATGCCAGAGCATTCTGCCACTGCGTGCATCCAGCGCGGTCACGCTGCTTGGCGATTCGGTCAGATACATGATGCCGTCATGCACCAGCGGTGTAGATTCCTGCAGTGCAGCGCCACTGATTCCAGTCGGTTGCATCTGGTAGGCCCAGATCACTTTGAGTTGATCTACATTATTGCTGTTAATCTGGCTCAGTGGTGAAAATCGTTCCGACCTGTAGCCACCCGAGTAGGAAAGCCAGTCCTCGCCATTGGTTTCATCGGCAAGTAATGCAGAGTAGGGGACATCTGCATAGGCAAGTGTGTTGATGGCCAGAACCAGGAAGAGTGAGATTAGTTTATGCATACTGCGATCCATCTACTTCAAACTCATCAGATAGGAAACCACATCATCAATCTGCTGCTGATTGAGTACGGCGTTGTAACCGGGCATAAAGGAATGTCCCAGCGCTTTCTCGTAACTGATGAGGTCGCCTTTCTGAAAGGAATAATAGTCGCCGGCAAGGTCACGCATCTGCACTGTAAAGGCATCCTCGTTGACGCGCATGCCTTCGTAAGTGCCATACTCGGAGACAATACGTACAGTGAGAAAGGCATTGAGTGATCCCCGGAATCGATCTACCAGTTTTGGTTGATCGGCTTCGGGGACGAGGACCGAGCGGCGCAGATACTCCAGGTTGCGGCGTTGGCCAACTTTGCTGAGCTCCGGTCCGATGCCCGTACCCTGGCCATTCACTATATGGCAGCTGGCACAGTTGCCAGCAGTGTTGTAGACCACTTCGCCGGCCACAGGGTCACCCGGCATTTCTTCTGGTGGGAGCTGGCCAAGGCTGCGCACATAGGCAGCGACATCGGGCCCATCTTCACCACGCAACTGACGCGAACCAGGCATACCAGTACCAGGAATGCCGCCGACTATGACAGACACCAGGGTTTCATCGTCCGGTGCATGGATGAGTTGTGGCCGCTTCAGGTTCGGTCCTTCGCCGCCCTCACCGAGAATGCCGTGGCAACGTGCGCACAGCGTGCGATACAGGGTTTCCCCATTTTCGAGATCCTGCGCCAGGACTGGACTGGCGCCCAGTAAGACGAGACTGAAGAAAAGGAATGGGAATCTGCGCATCTGCGATTGCATGCCGGGCTCCTGCCTTATTGTTATCCGACCGGGCGGTATTAACTGCTGACAGTCTGTCAGAACTTGTCGAAAATATACAGGGACTTGCCCATTTTTCCAGCTGTTGCCCGCTGGTCAAGGCGAGTCAGTAATATTCTAGGTTAGCCAGCTGAACCATGCTTAAATGCAGTGGAAGTCAGACTATTTGGAGAACAACGATGTCGAATAACAGCAAGAAAGAAAGACGTACCGTTCCCAGAGAAGCCGTAGAAATCTACAATCAGTATATTCACGGTGAAATATCTCGTCGCAAGTTTCTCAGTAGTGTAAAGAAGTATGCGGTGGCCGGACTGACGGCCACCGCAATCGTTGATGCGCTGATGCCCGACTATGCCATGGGGCAACAGATCCGTCGGGACGATGAACGCATAAGTGCCAGCTACGAAACCATTCCTTCCCCTGATGGCCATGGCTTTATTCGTGGATACCTGGTGCGCCCCTATAGCGCCGACAGTCGAAGTGAAACATCGGCGCAATTGCCCGGCATAGTCGTTGTTCATGAGAACCGTGGACTGAATCCACACACCGAGGATGTAGCAAGAAGATTTGCACTCGCAAACTTCATGGCCTTTGCACCGGATGTGCTCACCTCAGTCGGTGGCTATCCTGGCGATGATTACCAGGGCGGACAACTGTTCCGGCAACTCGATCCGGAAAAGCGATTTCAGGATATCGTTGCCTGTGCCAGGTGGTTGAAGAATCGTGCCGACTGTACAGGCAGAATTGGCGCTACTGGATTTTGTTACGGCGGCAGTATTTCCAATCGGCTCGCGGTGGAACTCGGGGAAGACCTTGCTGCAGCGGTACCCTTCTATGGTGGCGGGGCTGATGCGGCTGACGTGCCAAGTATTCGTGCAGCGGTCATGGTGCAGCATGGTGAGCTGGATACTCGCCTGGTCAACGCCTGGCCGGAGTATGAAGCAGCACTACGCGCCAACAACGTTACCTATGAAGGCCACATCTATGAAGACTCGGTACACGGGTTCTTCAACGATGCCACGCCTGAACGCTACAACGAGGCAGCAGCAACGCTGGCATGGCAACGAACCATCAACTGGTTTAATGAGCACGTGAGAGCTTAGGCTTTCACCTGGATTCAGGCAGCTTGTCCGCTGCCTGGAACCAGGCACGCCAAATTCCCTACGCGGTGCGGTTGATGTCTTTCATGGCATTCGCCACTGCTGCATTGAAACAGGCCCGATTGTCCGTCAATTGTCTGACCGATCCGGCACCATGCAGATGTTGTGGTCCACAAACCCGCTCTGCTGCTCGTCGAATCTTGCGTTCCAGGGTTTCGCGGCCGTGGCTGGTACTTGTGTCTGCAGCTGAGTAGGACACCAGCACCTTGTCTTCATCCAGTTGACGTGTTTCCACTTCTGCAGCTGCCATTGCTGTCAGGGAAATCCCTGCGCAGAAGCTGACTAGTTTGATTACTGCTTTCATTCTCAATTCTCCCGACAATGACCTGTGTTGCTGGTCTGTTCTGATTAATCCCGAGGGCTTGAGCTACAGATGCAACACACTAAGAGCAATGCTTAACTCGCGGTGGATCGCCAAATCTGTAACAGGGAGAAATAGTCAATGCGCAAGTGTTTGATTACCGGATATTTAAGTGAAAAAAACATCCACAAAAGCTGAATGCCTGGTCGAGGAGCGATTGGGGAGGAGGTTTATTCGAAGGAGCGTAAACTGAACGATGCCGAGATCAGGTCCTGCAGATCCAGTACCACATTGCGATAGAGAATAGTGCCATCGACAGCAATCGAAGGAATAAGCAGTTCTCCACTGACCTTATTATAGGTGGCCATATTAGGTCGTGGGGTTTGCAGATCGAAGGCGCTTTCCAGATTGGCCCGCAGTGAGATTGAGGCAGCAGTTTCTTCAACCGTAAAACTCAGATGCGTATAACCATCATCGCCAAGATCCAGGTTTACCCCGAGAGTGCTGGTCCCAGGATTATAGTCCGCTGATGGCACATCGTTGCCGCTGTCCTCTTCTACGATATTCATCAGCACGTGCACGAGATTATCCCGGGAGAAATTCTGACAGCTGAAGTTGTCTTCGAAATAATTGATGGAAGGCGTTTCCAGAAAAAAAGGTGCCAGACGAACTGGTTGACCAATGCTTATCGCGTTAACCACCTCTGTGCCATTGCCCAACACTTTGCCGAATACCGCGAAGCCACCATTCAGGGTGTCCAGCGTAGGATCGTTGCCCAGGTTGATAAACCATTGGCTGGTCGCGCCATTGATATCTGCTGATGGCCGCAAGGCCGCGATCGTCCCATCAAGGTTAGACAGGCCGGTCTGTTCCAGTGGAATAGGGTCGTCAGTTTCAATCTCTTCCGGCCCGACATTGCAGTCGCTGAAGGTATAGCCACCGCCCCGGATCACGGAGCCACCCGTTGCGCCATGTATGAATGTGTTGTTGTAGCGGCCACTCCTGACATAGTTGAGGAAATTCCCTGCAGTAACGGGCGCCGCCTGCTCATCGACTTCTATATAAAACTCACCGAGGGAAGTTTGTACTTCGACGATGGTGCCACCCATGCTGGCGCTGCACAATAATACGAATATGGCTGTGCATACAGTTCGGCAAAGACAGTTGATCGGCAATCTGGGGAAATACCGTGAAAGAGTCGCTATGGCTGTAAACATGGTGAACTGGCGCTGTTATTTGAATATTTTGAGCTTAAGCACCCGAAAACCGGGATGCACAGGCCTTATACGCTGAAACCTGCTTTTCAGATTATCCCCGCCAGAGATTGGTCACATTGCCAAACATCCCTGTTCAAATTACTCTCTGAACAGGCATACCACGCAAAGGGATTCATCATGTCAGATAGCCAGAATAACAATAGTAAGGGTACCAGTCGTCGGCGTGTGCTCACCGGCTTCGGTACGCTCGCCGCTGCCAGCGTGATGCCAGGACGGCTGTCGGCCCAGAACGAAAATGTGAATGAAGCCGAGATCCTGATTATCGGAGGCGGCATTGCCGGTGCGTCTACCGCGTTCCATCTGGCAGAACAGGGTCGCGATGTCATATTACTGGAACGTGGCGCAATCGCATCGGAAGCCTCGGGGCAGAATATGGGTGGCCTCGGTGGTTCGGGCTGGGGCAATAATCCCAACCTGCTGTCCTATCTGACTGCAGGTAGTGTGGAAATCTTCAAACGCATGCAGATCGATTTGGGCTACGACATTGAGTTTCGTTTATCAGGCACCCTGACGGCGATTCATACAGCAGCGCAATATGAGTACTACCAGGACCAGGTCACCAATGATAGAGCGGGCGGCTATGAGGTGGAGCTGCTGTCACCTCGAGAAGCAAGAGCTATCGAGCCGGAAGCCAGTGGAGACTTATTGGGCTATCTGTACAGGCCGCAGCGTGGTCAGGCCGATCCGGTGAAAACTACACAGGCGTTTGCCCATGCCGCGGAAACGGCTGGGGCAATCATCAATACTGGACGTAATGTGATTTCAATCTCCGCCCAGAGCCGTGGAGGATATTCGGTTCAGACCACTACAGGCGAGTTTCGCTGCCAAACCCTGGTGTTGGCAACCGGCGCCTGGTGTGGTCCAGTGGGTGAGATGCTCGATATCAAGATTCCTATCGTCCCTGTACGGGGACAGATGTGGGCGACAGAGAGCCTGCCGGCGCGGGTGCACCATACTATTGGCTCGGCAGAGTCCGCTTTCGACTGGAGCAAAGACAATGGTTCCGACGATGTCACTCCGCCAAACCTGACTCACAAGAACAATAGAAGGGTGACCCGGCACCTTTATGGTCGGCAGCGGAAGAATGGTGAAATTATTTTTGGTGGAGATCGTGAGAGTCTTGGTTACAACACCACGCCGGAGTCGTCGGGTATAGAAGTAAACCGGGGGCACGCGGCGGAAGTCATTCCTCTGCTGGCAAGCCTGCCGATAGCACGCACCTGGGCGGGGGTGATGCCATTCTCTCTCGATGGTGCGCCGATCATTGGCAAGATTCCCATCCGCGAAAACCTGTTTATCGTCAGCGGTCTGTCTTCCTCAGGATTTGGCCGTGGGCCCATGGCGGGCAAGCTGGCCGCAGACTACATACACAGTGGCCATATGACCAGTGTGCTGGCGGAATCTGATCCGGGAAGGTGTGTAGTCGAGGCTTAAGCCAGTCGAGTTTAGAGTGCCATAAAGCGTTGAAGCTGTGGCAGGACTACTGCAGCAATGATAATCGCCTGGGTAAAAAGAAAGATACGCTGGTTGCTATCGATCTTCCCGGATAGTCTGGCTTCGAGCGTTGCAAACCTCGTGTCTATGTAGGCTTTCTGTTCGGCAAAGCGCGCGTCCAATCTGGACTCCAGGTAGTCTTTTGTGACCAGCGATTCAAGATTCACCGTGAATGCCTCAGAGAGTACATCCGCCTGAAATTCCGCCTGTTCCAGCGGCATGCCTGCCTGTTCAAGGCGACGCACAAATTAGTGTGTATCAAACGTCGAAAGAGCCATTATACATTCCTTGTATGAAGACACTATTTGCTCTTTGATTCAGTGTAGTCAGCTGCCTACTTGAGCGCCAGAATTCAGCCCTCACTGCTGCAGCCTGACGCAATTTGTGACAAACCTGTACGCTGTTTTTTCTTATAATTTGGGAGCTTGAGAAGGACTGGCACCAGCCTGGATGCTGCGGTGTCTGCCAGATCACAACAAAAACACTAGGGCAAATTCTTGGCTACAAGTCTTTCCAATCTCCAGCGGAGTATTGCGGCTGTCGTGCTCGCAATGGTTTTCTCCGGATTCTCTTCCTTCGCTACTGCGCAAGATACAGTCGGTGACGATACCACTGTCGTTTATCCAGCCTCCTACTTTACCGAATGGGCACCACTTACCGCCATGGATATGGTGAATCGTATTCCTGGAGTTAACGTGGCAGGTGGTGGCGGTGGTGCAGGCTTTCGTCAGGCAGGTGGTTCGAGCAGAAACGCCAGCCGCGGTGGTCGCGGGCTCGGTGCCGGTGGTGGCGGTACCGAGATTATTATCAACGGCAAGCGTACCGCCGGTAAAGACAACAACACCCAGCTACAGTTAACTCGCATCGATGCGGATCAGGTGGAATACATTGAACTGATACGCGGTACCAGTGGTGATCTGGATGTGCGGGGCAGCGGGCAGATCCTTAATATCATTCTGTCAGAGCAGTTGGACACTTCCTCACTGAGGATCGACGTTCTTACCGATTACTACAAGGATCAGGAAACCCGCCCCGGTGGTTCTATCGCCTACAGCGACCAATTCAACAAGCTGAATCTGCTGGTGAGTGCTTCTGCCCAGCCCCAGTACGAACACACGGCGGGTTACGAAGAAAGTGTTCTCGTCGATTGGTCTCCCAACGACAGGATTTACGAAGACCGAATCGTGACCCAGGACATTTATACGCTGTCCACGAATCTTGATTACAGCATCAATGCGGTCAGTAGTGCCCGCTTCAATGCCCTGTATACACAGAGTGACAATCCCTCAACTGTAGATCGCACCACCATCGATGTGCGCAACGATGGTTTTGTACCGCTGGCTGAGTTTGAAGACATTCCGGCAACACAACGAAACTGGGAAATAGGTGGCGATTACGAATACAACTTCAGCAACGGCGCACGACTAAAGGCTCTATGGATTGCCAACGAGAATGACACCGGCAGAACTCGCGAAAGATTCAGGCTTCTCGATGACAATAGCCTCGAGAAAAATCTCTATCTCGATTCGCAGACAGTCATCCAGGAACAGATATTTCGTGGTTCCTATACCTTCGACCTGCTCGAAGGTCACAATCTGGAAATAGGTGCCGAGCGCGCCCAGACTACCATGGACGCCAGTCTGAAGCTGGGGCTGGCATCGAGTAGTGGCGTACCGGCAGCGAGTCATGGTGGTCTTGTGCCTGTGGCCGTGGACAACGATGACACCACCGTCGAAGAAGTACGTTATGAGCCATTCGCCATACACAACTGGCGCATCAATCCGCGCATGAGTCTGGAATCATCACTGCTCTATGAGTTCTCCGAGATCGAACAGAGTGGTGGCTTTAGCAACCAACGAGACTTCAGCTTCTTCAAGCCCAAATTCGATTATCGTTTCGATATCACACCTACTATTCAATTGCGCATGGTGGTTGAGAAGTTCGTCAGACAGATGAGCTTCACCAACTTTGTTGCCACAACCGATAACCAGGACAACGATACGAATACCATCGCTGGTAATCGTTATCTCAGACCTGACTACTGGTGGAACTACAATTTCACTGCTGAATTTCGCCTGCCCGATGATCTTGGTGTTGTGAGTGCCAATGTACTTCGACACGAACACAGGGACTTTCTGCAGCGGGTTGATGTCTCACCGTCACCAGACAATCTGCAATCGGCTGCCGGAAATATCGGTGATGGTGTGATGCACATCGCTGACTTCAGGGCCAGCGTGCGTCTGACTCCACTGGGATTGCCCAATGTGCTGGTCAATGCCAGGGCCAGTGTGCGCGATTCTGAAGTCACTGATCCATTCACCCTGCAGGAACGCTCGTTTACTTTTTATCATCGTGGCGAAGTTGAACTTGGATTTCGCCACGATATTCCAGAGCAAAGGATCAATTGGGGTGTGCAGTTTCGCGATCGTTATGACGGTGACTACAATCTTTACGATATTGACGATCTGTTGTCTGAGACTCGCGAGCCCTGGGTGACTGCTTTCGCAGAAAAAATCGTCTTCGATGACTATACCCTGCGCCTCGATGTGCGCAACGCAACCGATTCCATTCGCTGCCGGGAACGGGTGCGTTATGTGGGACACATCGTTAACCAGCTGGTGGAAGAGCTGGAAAATTACTGCTCCACCACCGGGCCCGTGGTCACCTTCAAGGTAAGCGGTACTTTCTAGTCACAATTCTTCTAGATCGGATCGCCTGCAGGTAGTTGCAGAGGACGTGCTGGTGTTGCATCTTCCACGCGCTGCTGCCAGCGGCGAATATCTGCTGCGGCATTCGATCGGTGAGCATCGGGAAAGCGCGCCATGCGAGTGGCCAGTTGGTCGAGTCGGTGCGCAAGGACTGCTCTGACTTCACCACTGTTTTCAGTATTTCCTGCCTGTCGCATCATCTCATCGATGGTAACTCTCTGGATCACGTGCAATAGCTGCTCGAGATACTCATCATCCGGCTCGTCTGCCTGCCAGGTAACCTCCAACAATCGGTCTATGACTTCTTCCAGATCGGGATAGTCCCCCATGCTGCCATAGGTGACCAGCCTCGCCATGCGTGCAGGATGAAGAAGCGTTTGAATTGATAAAGCAGCGGAACCCTCCGCCGCGCCGAGTGGGTCAAACAGCAAACCGGTGCGACCGGGAAAAGGTTCACCCTGACCATAGCGGTAGGCTGGAGGCGGAATCAGGTCGAGTATGGACTCCGGTAATGCCAGGAATCCTGGTGTCAAGGTAACGAGTATTGTCTCCAGTGCATCCCGTTGCTCTGCGCCGTCAATAATGGAGAATGGCTGTTGGCCATCACCGCGAACGGCGTAGTGATAATTCGCACCGCCAATACTCTGTGCTGCAGCATTGAGTTGGAAACGGTGATGCATATAGAGAGGCAGTAAGACATTCTCAAGGGAAGACAGAGGTTCACCGTTGCGAATCACTGCTGCGCTGAAGCTATTCAGTCCGATACGACGCACTTCATACTCATGTTTGAGATGATCGACGAGATTACTGCCATTGTCCCAGACACTCGCGAACTGATGGCCCGCGCCGCGAAAGTGATTGTTATTGTGCGCCATGAATAACAGGCCACGATCGAAACTCTCCTGCACGATCTTCGCCAGTTCTGTGGACTCATCACTCAGCGCTGGAAATTGTTCATAAGCATAGCGAATGGCCAGCTTGTCATACTCTCCGATGCGTTGGGGGTAGGCGTTGGAGAGATCCAGTTCACCAGCTGCGGTTATTTCCACCAGCGGCGCCGGATAGTCCATGACACTCTCGCGCCCATAGGCACTGGCAAGATAGTTATGGGGAAAGCCCAGTGTGTGGCCTACCTCGTGAGCGGATAATTGCCGCACACGATCGAGTGCCATATTGATGGAGGCTTCGTTGTTATCAACGATTTCTTCCAGATAGTCGAAGCCCGGAATGAGGCCCTGCCCGAGCATATAGTCCTGCCGCAGGCGCAGGCTGCCCAGGTTCACATTGCCCTTGATAATCTCGCCGGTGCGGGGATCCATGACCGAGTTGCCATAGGAATAGCCACGAGTGCGGCGATGGGTCCAGTGAATCATGTTGTAGCGAATATCCTGGGCATCCGCACCAGCAGGTAATTCTCTGACCTGGAAAGCATCGATAAAGCCCGCCGCCTCGAATGCCTGGTTCCACCAAGACGCACCTTCAATCAGGGCACTCTTGATGGGTTCGGGTGTGCCCGAATCCACGTAGTAGACAATCGGCTCCACGGGTTCGGAGCGAGCGGCATTGGGATTGCGTTTTTCCAGCCTGTGTCTGGCTACCAGGCGCAATTGCATATCGTCATCGATAGCTGTGCCGTAATCCTGGATAGTGGGGCCGTTGGTGCCGATTCTTGGATCGGCAAGGCGAGGCCGGAAACCCTCGTCGGGCAGCTTCACCAGGGAATGATGTTGTCGCAAAGTAATAGAACTTCCTGTTGAGGCAACAGCGTTCACCAGATTGCCAGGATTATTGCTGGTGAAAGTGAGCATCACTTCTACTTCCACGTTTTCCGGAAAAGCTTTGGTATTGTCCAGGTAGAAGGCACTGCGACTCTTGTCGAAACTAAAGTTGCCCTGGTTGCGACTGGAGATAGTGCCGATGACATTGCGTGCATCACGCAGGAAAAAGTCACTGGCATCTACCAACACCGAGTCACCACTGGCGGCGACAATATCGAATCCCCAGATTACTGAAGACGCGAACGCGTCTTTTACCGCCTGTCTCTCCAATTCATTGTCACTGGTGGCACGATAGCGATAGTTGGGTTCTACCAATAGCACCCTCGGTCCAATGCGTTGAGCTGACAGTACATAGGTGCCGCGGATTTGCCCCCGATCTATTCCGATGGGATTGGAACCCAGGCCGGACGCCATGGACACCTGATAAAGAAACTCCGAATCCAGCTGGTCGATTTCCCAATAGAGTTTGCCGCTGTTCTCATCCCAATAAAGATTGAAGTAGCCTTCCATGACCACGGTGTCGGAGACCGTTTCCTGGATTGAGGGGAGCTCCTGGGCAAAAGATGAATTGCTCGCCAGGAACAAAACCAGGCAAAGAGAGAGCAGGAGTTTGTTTAAGGTTCTGGAAAGGAAATTTCTGAGAGCCATCTGATACCCACCTATAGCGAGCGCCAGAGCAATCAGCAAACAATGCCGATTGCCCTGACGTCAGTGATCAGGAACCGAGGAAGCGAATCAGTTCCGCATTGACGATTTCGGGTACTTCCTCATGTGGATTGTGTCCGACATTGGGAATGTTGAACACTTCACCGTTTGGAAACACGCTCGCTGCGTGACGCGCTTCTTCTGCATAGCTTGGATAGTCTTCTGCACCGCCGAGAATCAGGGTTGGAGTCTCGATGTGTTGCCAGTCGTTGACAACGGTATCCATGCCGCGCATCTGACCAGTAAGTCTGCTCACGTAGGCCATTCGTGGCCAGTCACCACTCAAACGGTTTCCGTAGCGGATACGCATGTGCTTGGCAAACTCCGGTTTCCAGGTGACATAGTTCTCTTCACCCCAGCGCACCAGGCCCGCATAGACATCTTCCATGTCAGGATTGGTATCGACTTCTCCGTTCAGTGGTCGGAAGCCGCGACCCTTGCGTCGGTCGGTGAGTCCAACCTGATTGACGGTCACCAGATGTGTTGTGCGTTCCGGATACAGGAAGGCAAAACGAGTGACCATCTGACCCCCAATGGAATGCCCTACAACAGCCGCTTGCTCGATACCCAGATGGTCCATCAGGCGAGCGGTGTTGGATGCCCACAGGTTAATGCTGTAAGGAATGACCGGCTTGGAAGATTTTCCCCAACCGAGTCGATCTTTGACGATCACCCGATAGCCTTCGTTGCTCAATGCTTCAATCTGCTTCTCCCAATACCATCCGTAGTAGAGCCCGCCATGGTGGAAAATCACCGTGCGACCATTGGAAGGACCACTTGGTGCGACATCCATGTAAGCAAGGCGAACGTCCTCGTTGTAGACACGGAAGTTCATATAACTCACTGGATAGGGATACTCAATTTCTTCCAGATTAATTGAAACCGGCCCCCAGTCAGCGGGAGGTGAATGGGGTGGAGCGGATTGCGCAATTACAAAAGAGCATGCCGTCATCCCTATGAATGCAATGACAGTTCTCAAGCAATGGAAAATTTTCATGGTGCCTCCGGCTCTTGCAATACATTGCCAGGCAGAGTCAGCAATGATGACTCTGCCTGCCTGATTAGTTGGATGCGCTACCGATTGCCTCGGCGCCTGCGATAGAAACTTCTTCATCCTGTGCTGCACGCACACCGCTGGTTGCGATCGCACCAATGCGTTGACCGTTAACAAACACGGGAACACCACCGGCAAAGGTGACACCACCTTCAATCTCTGCCATGTCGCCTGCCTGGACTCTGCGACCGTACTCACCGGATGAGATGCCAGTTTCATTAACAACCAGAGCCTTGGCAGAGGCGAATCCAAAAGTTCGTCCACCTGCGCCGTCGATTCGATGCAACTTAACAGGGTTGTTATTCTGGTCGGTAATCAGGATGGTCACGTTCCAGCCCTGCTCACGAGCATAGGCTTCGGCGGCTACCATGGCGGCGGTGGCCAGATCGTAGGTCATCAGGGATTCTTCCTGAGCGAAGGTGAATGATGATGCCAACAGGAATGTGAGAGTGAGGAAAACTTTGTGCAGTTTGCGTGTCATTGTTACAAGCCTCTTCTGGGATTTAAACTGTTCAGGGGCTCCATAGCATAAATGCAGGCCGGGCCAAAATACAGGGATGAAAGAGCCCAAAATCACTCATTTCGTCGAACCAGGGCAAATGTTACGAACTGTGCCAGCCAGTAGAGCCTGGCCGGCAAAAACAGGCATAATTTGTCGTTTGCTGGGGCCCAAAAAAACTACAAATCCCAGCCCGGAGTACATCCCCCCTATGATGGTGCAATGCAATAGACTCGCGCTTCCAAGGAAGCCAGCGAATGCCAGGGCTTTTTCTTTTACAGGAAGCCTGCTCGTTGCTGCCACATTGCTTGTTTGCCCCTTTACAGTTCAGGCCCAGAGCATCTCTGATGACGAAACCACAGTCACCTATCAGGCGGACTATTTCACCCAGTATGGGCCGGTCAATGCTGGCGACATGATTGATCGCATCCCGGGTGTGGGTAATACCACCGGGGGTGGACCACCCACCGGCGGCGGTGGATTCCGCGGCGGTGGCGGTGGCAGTGGGGGCCGTGGTTTCGGCAGCGGTGCCGGCGGCATCGAAATCCTCATTAACGGCAAGCGCACGGCTGGTAAGAACAACCAGACCAGTGCCGTGCTCGAGCGCATCACCGCCGACCAGGTCAATTACATTCAACTGATTCGTGGCACATCCGGTGAACTCGACGTACGCGGTTCCGGACAGGTGGTGAATGTGGTGTTGTTTGAAGAGCTGGATAATTCTGCCGTCACCTGGGAGGTGAACTCGGACTATTATCGTGATGGACATACCCAGCCCGGTGCCAACGTTTCTTATTCCGATCAGATAGGTGGATTCGAGATGGTGCTTAGCGCGGTTGCCGAACCTCGCTATGAACATCGGGAAACTGTCGAGCGAAGTATTCTCGGCGATTTTTCACCCAACGATTTCCTGACGGAAGATCGCATTCGCGAACAGACTACCTATGAACTCTCCGCTAACCTGGCTTATGAAATAAGCAGTCGCAGTAGCGCGCGCTTCAATGCCCTGTGGTCACAGAATGACAATCCAACCGATGTGTTTCGCACCATCACCGATCTGACGGTATCACCCAATCAACTGAGAATTGAGCGCGAGGACATTCCCGGTAAACAGGACAACTGGGAAATTGGTGGAGATTACGAATATTTCTTCAACAATGGTGCGCGCTTTAAAGTGTTGTTTGTCATGAATCAGGACAATACTGATAGAGTGCGTGAACGTTTTCAGCTGCGCACGCCTACCATCGAAGAAAAAGACATTTTTCTGCGCAATACCAGCACAACGGAAGAAGACATCATCCGCGGTTCCTACACTTTCGATATCGGAGACAAGCAGGATCTGGAAATGGGCGTTGAACGAGCGGTGACTACTCTGGATTCGAGTCTCGCGCTGGGATTACCCAGTGATACCGGCACGCCTTCGGATAGCGTAGGTGGCCTGGTGCCTGTTACATTGACTAATGCCAACTCTGTCGTTGAAGAAACACGCTATGAACCTTTCCTGATTCATAATTGGGAAATCAATCCTCGCATGTCCCTGGAAAGCACTCTGCTGTATGAGTACTCAGAAATTGCCCAGTCCGGTGATGTAAACAAGAAGCGAGATTTCGATTTCATTAAACCGAAAGTTGATTTTCGCTATGACATGACACCGACAATTCAATTGCGTGGCACCATCGAAAAGCAGGTCAGGCAATTGAGCTTTGCTGATTTTGTTGCTTCAACAGACAGCCAGGATGATGACTCCGAAACTCTGTTTGGTAATGAAAACCTGCGTCAGGAATGGCTATGGGCCTATACATTTAACGCCCAGTATCGATTACCCGATGATATTGGCGTGATTGATACTCGCGTGTTTTACCATGAGCATTTTGACCGTATCGCACGAATCGACGTGTCACCCTCCGAAGACAATCTGCAATCTGCTAACGGCAACATCGGTGATGGCTGGATGTCCGGTCTCTCCGTAAACGCCAGTATACGCGGCACCTACATCGGCATGCCCAACCTGCTGATGACGTCCAACTGGAGTGTGGCTGATTCAGAAATCACCGATCCCTTTCTGGGTATCAAGCGCCGCTTTGCCAACTTTGGGCGCGGACGATGGACCTTGAGTTTCAGACACGACATTCCGGAGTGGAACCTGAACTGGGGCGGAAGCTGGAGTAACCGTTTCGATCATAACCAGTACTTCTATGACATTGATGACTACACTGCTTCACTGGGAGAGCCCAATGTCAGTGTTTTTGCTCAGTACATTACCGATAGTGGCATCAGTTTTCGTTTCGATGCCAGGGATGTAACCAGTAATCTACAATGTCGGGAGCGGCGACGATTCGTAGGGCGCATCTCCGCGAATATTCTCGAGGAGATCGAAGATCGCTGCTGGATCCGCGGAACGGTGATGTCGCTCAAGGTAAGTAGCTCCTTCTAAGCGGGACTCTACTGGGGTTCCGTACCGAAATCCCTTAAGATAGATTTTGCTTGTCCTTTTTCCCAGAACTCCCTGAGCTCTCAGAGGCCTTCAATGAAGCAAGCAAGCAGTTACGCCAGTGGCTCCTCAGACAAACCCCTGCTAGGGCTGACTATTGCTGCCATGTTTGACAAGACTGTTGCCGAATTCGGCGACAGGGAAGCGGTAGTCTCATGTCATCAGAATACGCGACTGAGCTATGCTGAGTTGGCAGAAAGTGTCGATTGCCTGGCCAGGTCTTTTATCGCCGCTGGATTCCAAACCGGGGACCGGGTAGGGATCTGGTCCCCCAATAATATTGAATGGCTGATTACCCAGTACGCCACGGCAAAAGCCGGCGTTATCCTGGTGACTATAAACCCGGCCTATCGACTACATGAACTCGACTATGTGCTGAATCAGTCCGGCTGCAAGGGCCTGGTGTTACAAAATCAATTCAAGAGTTCCAATTATGAGTCAATGATCTGTGAGCTGTGTCCGGAAATTGAATCGCAAGCAGCGGGAGAGCTGGACAGCAAGACCTGCATCAACCTCAGCCATGTGATTTCCTTGTCCAGCTCAGAGAAGTCCGGCATTTATAGCTGGGATGAATTCCAGCACCTGGGATCATCTGTCGATGATGAGACATTGCGGGCAAGACAGTCCGATCAGGATCTGGATGATCCGATCAATATCCAGTACACCAGCGGCACCACCGGATTTCCCAAGGGGGCAACCCTCAGTCATCACAATATTCTCAACAATGGTTACTTTGTCGCCGAGGTCATGAACTTCAGTTGTGAAGATCGCCTGGTGGTTCCGGTTCCGTTGTACCACTGCTTCGGCATGGTCATGGGCAATCTCGGCTGTCTGAGCCATGGAGCATGCCTGGTCTACCCCAGCGAGGGATTCGAACCAGAAGCTGTTCTCCAGGCTGTGCAGGAAGAAAAAGCAAGCGCGCTGTTCGGCGTGCCAACCATGTTTATTGCAGAACTGGCATTGCCCAATTTTTCTGATTTCGACCTGAGATCCTTACGTACGGGCATCATGGCCGGCGCACCTTGTCCCGTTGAGACCATGAAGCAGGTTAACGATCTCATGCACATGACCGAAGTGGAGATCGCCTACGGCATGACTGAAACCAGCCCGGTGAGTTTTCAGACCCGGGTTGATTCACCGTTGGACAAAAGAGTCAGCACCGTGGGCAGGGTGCATCCCCATGTGGAGGTCAAAATCATGGACCCGGAATCACAGGAGATTTGCCCGGTGGGGCAGATGGGAGAACTGTGCACCCGCGGGTATTCCGTGATGCTGGGCTACTGGAATAATCCCGAAGCGACCAGCACAGCCATCGATGGCAATGGCTGGATGCATACGGGCGACACTGCAATCATGGATGAAGAAGGCTATGTAAATATCGTAGGCAGGATCAAGGACATGATCGTACGTGGCGGCGAGAATATTTACCCCCGGGAGATCGAGGAATTCCTGATGACTCACCAGGCTATCGAAGCGGTGCAGGTAACCGGTGTACCCGATAGCAAGTTCGGGGAGGAAATCATTGCCTGGGTGAAGCTGAAGGAAGGTAACGAGCTTTCAGAAGCTGACATCAAGGCGTATTGCCAGCAGCAGATCGCTCACTACAAAGTGCCACGTTATATACGCTTTAGTGAGGATTTTCCCATGACAGTCACGGGGAAAGTGCAGAAGTTCAAGATGCGGGAAATCAGCATCGAAGAGCTTGGGCTTGAAGAACAAGCTACTGCTTAATTGGCACTAATGTGGAACCAGCTAGGTGCCATTGTCTGCAAAATTGCGTGAAGAGTAGGGGTTGTCTTCGGGCAAGCGTTGGAAGCCCAATAAATTTCCATCAGGATCCCTGGCGAAGAAGGCTTCGCCACCATCCATGGACAGAATGTCCGTAATCACTTCGCCTCCTGCCATCCGCACAAGTTCATCCGCGGCTTGCAGATCAGCCACATCGAACATCATCAGATTGTAACCAGGAGCGCTGATGGGTCTGTCCGCATCTGGCGATCCTGGAGGATGGCTGTGGTATTGGACGATTTCCAGCTCCAGGTTACGTACCTGAAACCAGGCCATTTCCATTCGGGTTCCCGGCAAGCCAGACACCTGGTCGAAAGCTTCTCCGCCCAAGGTGCCGCCGATTCCGGAGCGACGTGGTTCCGGTTCTTCCATGAGGATGGAGTAAAAAGCCACAATGGACTCCATGTCTGGCGAAGCGAGTGAGACATGACGAATGCGATAGTCGTTTTTCCTTGGGCGACTGATCTGGCTGAAATCGATTTCTTCCACTTCAAACATGATGCCATCCGCATCATGGGCATAGGCATAGACGACCGGGTTGCGGGCATTCAGCTGCACTGGATCCTCTGCGCCTATGGGTGTCGCACCCAGATTGATAAAACGTTGGTAGGTTAGGGTTTCGTCAGCAACCTGGTAACACACATGGGCAATACCAGGACCATTTACGGCAACAGGGGAGTGACCTGACTGTGCCTGTTGCGGAAACTCCATCAGGCGTATTTGTGCATTGACGCTTTTCAGCAGTCTGGTTTGAACTGTGTGATCCGGGTTTGTGCTCAGTGCTGCAAGGACTGCCGATTCCAGCTCATTTTCATGCACAACAGACAGGTCTGCTGCTTCGCGGTAGAAACTGGTCGCTGCATCCAGGTCACTCACCGAGATGCCAATGTAATTGACACCTCGTATGACTGCTTCTTCTCGCTCGAGTGAAGCCGCCAGACTTACTGAGCTGATGGTAGCAAGGACGACAACAAGCAAGCTCTGCTTCAACATGACGACTTCTCTATTTCACACTGTCAGGGCAGTGCGTAGGCCACCAGCTCTGCTGGCTTTCCAGTACCACCAACAAACATCGCCAGGTATTGCTTGCCATCATGCTCGTAAGTAAAGGGCAGACCTGTCTGGTTGTCGGGTAGCTCCCACTCGGCAATGATGTCACCGGTCGCCTTGTTGATTGCCCTGAAAGTTGGGCCTGCGCCAGGACCGCCGGTACCTTCGCCCTGGAACAACAGTGTGCTGGTAACCAGGATACCGGAACGGGTCGGTACGCCAACACGTCCTACATCCACATCTTCCAATAGCGCATGGTTACGTATGCGCTCTGGCGTATCCGCGTTGGCGATCATCCACAGGTGATCACCAGTGTTCATATCGATTGCGGTGATGCGACCGTAAGGTGGCTTGACTACTTCCAGTCCCTGAACGCGGGGGGAGCGCACGCCAAAAGCCTGGCTCAGATCGATGTCGGAATCGGGATTCTTGGCCAGGGAAAGCACCTGTAACTGGGTTCTTGAAGGTACATACAAAATGCCGGTCTCTGGATCCAGTGCTGAACTCTCCCAGTTGGAGCCACCGGTAGAAGAAGGTAGTCCCAGGCGTCCGCGGGTCCCGTCATCAGCTTCCGCCAAGGATGGCGGTTCGAAAATACTTTCGCTGAGGCGATAGCCGTCGATCGCTTCCAGTGCCAATGCCCGAATCTCGGGAGTCCAGTCGATCAGATCGTCCTCTGTAAATCCCTGGCGGTCAAAAGGCGCCGGGCGTGTAGGAAAAGGCTGGGTAGGTGAATACCATTCATTGGGCACATCACCTTGCGGAACCTCTCGTTCCACAATAGGCCAGATGGGTTCGCCTGTGTTCCTGTCGAAGGTATAAATCCAGGCTTGCTTGGTGACCGACATGACGATTTCGCGACCATTGGGCAGGTCCGCAATGATTGGTGGAGAGGGTACATCCCAATCCCAGATGTCATGATGGATGAACTGGTAGTGCCACTGACGTTCACCGGTCTGGATGTCCAGTGCAACGATGCCGCTGGAGAACAGGTTGTCGCCATGACGGTCGCCACCATAGTAGTCGCCGGTTGGGTCTTCTATAGGAAGATAAACATGGCCCAGTTCAGGATCCCCAGAGATTGCTGCCCACACACCAGAGTTACCAGTAATGTCATTGCCGGTAATCCAGGATTCGAAACCAATTTCACCTTCGGCGGGAATGGTATGGAAGGTCCACAACAGTTCACCGCTGCGCACATCAAAGCCGCGAATATCTCCTTTGGTATTGAACTTGGAGCGCGGGCGACCACCGGTACGGTGAGCGGCACCGACAACGATGACATTGTTCATCACGAATGGCGGCGCAGAAATACCGATGTCGGGATACTTGTAGCGAGGATCATCGGCGTTGCGTAATCCTTCGTATAAATCGACTATGCCGTTATTGCCAAAATTGGGATCCGGATAGCCTGTTTCTGTATCAAGAGACACCAGTTGATAGCCGGGGGAGATG
This sequence comes from uncultured Pseudohongiella sp., assembly GCA_965267495.1. Taxonomy (GTDB): domain Bacteria; phylum Pseudomonadota; class Gammaproteobacteria; order Pseudomonadales; family Pseudohongiellaceae; genus UBA9145. The sequence continues at coordinate 268,072 of OZ254078.1, forward strand.
TCCAGGATGCGCGACTCAACACCATCGCTCCAATAGGCAACACCGCGACCGGCTCCTTTGCGGGGCGCCTCATCATAGCGATCACCTTCCTCGTATCGGTAAACCCATAGTACCTGTCCGTTACTGGCATCCAGCGCAACCACATTACGCGTGTTGCCTACATTGGCATAGAGCACGCCATCTACCGCCAGCGGGGTGGAGGGATTATTGAAATCTGTTGCGGTACCAAAATTTTGTGTATTGAAACGCCACGCAATTTCCAGGTCAGCCACGTTATCTGCATTGATCTGGTCCAGAGGCGAGTAACGATTGGCAGAAGCACTGGCATGGATATTCGCCCAGTTACCGGCTTCTACGCCGGCGATAGTCTGCGCTCGATCAGGAGTCGGTGCTGCTGCAGCCGGGGCAGATTCCTCGCCTGCAGCGGAAGCGGAAGCTTCCGGGGCCTGGGCTACTTCGGTGGATTCCTGGGAGCAGGCAATCAGCAGCGTCAGGGCACAAAATAGTGGCAGCAGACGAATGTTCGCGTGAAAGTTGATTCTCATTGTGGATTCTCCGTGGTGCATCGCTCATTTTGCATGCCGGGCCTCCACAGCCCAGCAAACATGCGAAGTTCTTATAGATTCAGAGGTCGAGAGTAATTTGATCAAGGCTCATTGTCGAGGGGCAATTGCCGGCGTCGATTTCTGCAATTCCGGCTGTCGCACAATGATGACCCTGCGGGCCTCATCGGGCTCCACGTCCAGGGGGCAAATCCCGTTGGCAGTGCAGCTTCTGCTGGTACCAAAGTAGGTGGAACCTGGAGCGAGGGATTCAGAATCCGTGACCGTAAACAACACTCTGTTACCGGTGACCTGGGCGAAACCGGGGGCGCGATCCGAGTGGCTGGATCCCAGGGAGACCCAACGCCTGCTTTCAAAGACGTAGACCAGGAGTGTAAGCGGTTTCTCCGCGGACAATGCCTCTTTGATAGCAACAGCATCCACGTTAATGGGATCGCCCTGGATCACATAGGACGATGCGCGGGTGATAACCGACTCCTTAGCCAGCAGGGGCAGGGAGCAGAGCATGGAAAATCCGGTAAGCAGAAAGATGCAGCAATATGAGAGTAGCTTCTGTCCGAACCGGGACATGGTTCTTACCTTCTCTGCGACGTATCAGCTACAGCTTAAACCGATTGTGCGTCTCAGGTCACGCAGAGCAATTCACCATGCTGGCTTTTCTTTTCCTCTGTAGCTTCTCTATTCAGCGATCAGGGTTCCTTCGCTTTTTGTCCTGCATGGAAAACCACATACACATAGACAGTAGCATCCAGCTCGCCCAGTTGTGATTGGATCAGGGGTTTCACCTCTTCCCAATCCAGTCCACCAACGCCGGTAGCCAGGCGGGGCAGGGCAACGGATTTGAATCCTTCTTTCTGGATGATTTTTTTCAGCGCACGCAGCGCATGATTTACATTGGAAGCAGTGGCCTTGCCGGGTTTGTTCCCACCACCATAGCCACCTTCCTGAGTAATCAGGTTGACGATGCGAGCGCCTTCTGCGCCGCCCCACACCCAGGCTTCTCCGGGTTTGGGATGATTCACATGACACCAGTGGTGGAAGTCCTTGTGCATGGCGGGATAGCGTTCGTGCAGCGATAGTGCCAGACCCTGATTCATCGGATCATTGGCTGCTATGCCGTGTGCGATCGCTTCCGCACCGGTGAGTAAGATGTCTCCCTCAACTTCATGAATCATGACTACTCCTTCTATCGATTGGCCGCGCAAGTATTGCGCTATTGATATCTGGTCATGATAAGAAGTTGAGCATGTTGGCAAATTGATCAGGCGCAACAATTCTCGCTTCGAATGGTGCCTGCGCTTATTGATTCAATCGGAAGTTCTCGCCGGTGCCCGGTGTGTAAACAGGTGGGCTGCCAAAAGGTTGACCTCGCAGGAATTCTGTCGAGTTATAAAGCGTCAGTTCATTCAAACGATCAAGTGCCTGCAGCAGTGCCTGGTAGTCGGGCCCATTGCCGCCAAGGCCAACAGCATTGTCTCGTGCTGCCAGGTAGTGATCGTAACTGGCGTAACGCATGAGGCTGTAGATTTCATCGTATTCTTCGCTTTCCTCAGCAGGGCTGTTAGGTAGATACACAACCTTCCACTGTCCGACAGGCCGGATACCAATCTTTTCTGCATAGGGCCAACCGCGGGTTGCCACGATAGCGTGATATTCCTCGAAGCTGCCTTTTCTGATGCGGCGATAGTCCAGGGTAAGAATTTCATCTCCCGGCTGCGCTTGCTGCAGTCGTACCGGAATCGGGGCATCAGATGAAGGATCGGGGCTGCCTGGCGCAGCTTCGAAACTTTCCACCAGCCCCGGCATGTAGATCGGTTTCGTTTCTGCCATATAACCCTGAAGGAAGAAGCCACCGCGCGATCCCTGGGAGACCTGGCGCCTGCTGCTCAAGCCATCGTTGTTGGCGTCAAACAGGGCGCCGTCGCCAGCGAGCTGTCGGGAACCGCCGGTATCACCGCTGCTTGCAGATGTCGCTGGTCGGGTCGCCTGCCAGTGTTCATAGGACGCATAGCGGGCAAAGCGAAGCGCTTCGTCCTGCTCTGGTGTGGCGTCCTCACCCTCAGGATAAATAATTTCAAAATCCCCCAGAATTCTGGCACCGAGGCGCTCAAACCAGGGCCAGACTTTTTGCGAACTCTGTTCATACCAGTAGTCGTAGCTGCCTTCTTCGAGATAGGCATGACGCATCATGATGATTTCCTGCTGGCCCAAACGTGGTACATCGTTGCGCACGGGATGAGGTTGTGCCTGACTGCTGATCGACTGACCAACAAGTAGCAGCAACAAGAAACTCTGAATGTAGCGTCTTAACAGGGAATATCGGTGCATGTCATAGCTCTCTGGTCTTTAAATTGCTTGCTGGCTCAAATGGCAATCCTTCCAGCTCCGCGTGCCGGGATTGTTCGACACCTGTTTGCCATCCCGGCGGCATAACAAAACAGTACAGGAATTCCAGCGGACTGCGGGCGGTAGTCAGCTTTTTGAAGAAACGCCAGAAACCATGAAATAGGACTGTGATGGGATCCTGGTATTTCAACGGTTTGGTGATGCCGTACTCAACTTCTTCGACTTCCGGCTCGAATGTGCCGAACATCTTGTCCCAGATGATCAGGATGCCGGCATAGTTTTTGTCGATGTATTGCTCATTGCGACCGTGGTGTACACGATGATGAGACGGTGTGTTCATGACAGCTTCAAACCAGGCCGGCATTTTCTTGATGCGATCCGTGTGAATCCAGGCCTGATAAATCTGGTCAGCAATAATTGCCATACCGAGCAGGGTAGGTTCGAAGAACAATGCCAATGGTAAATGCACTGCGGAAGAAAAGAAGGAATCCAGCGGACCAAAGCGATAAGCCATCGGGATATTAATGTAGTCTGAGCTGTGGTGCACCGTATGAGTCGCCCACATGCAATTGATCCGATGAAACGCGCGATGCTCCCAGTAATACCAAAAGTCTGCAACGACCAGTACCAGCACAACTGTCCACCAACTCCACGGCAACTGATAGATGGCGTAATTTTCATGAATCACATAGGCAAGCGAAAATACTGAGCCTATGCCGATGAGGGTCATCAGGTAGGACATACCTGCGACAGCCGGTAAGGTCAGTATGCTGGACACAGAATCCAGGATATAACGCCAGCTCAGTTTGCGGCCGGTGACGCGGGAAACAATTTCCCAGGCTGCTATGAGCAGGATGAAGTAGAAAAAGTACTCGCTATAGGCGTCATAGGCTGCAGAAATCTCAAGTTCGATTTCGCTAAGCTGTAATTCTTCCATGGGTCTCTCTCCCTCTCCTCCTCGTCATAATGCCCCCCAGGCAGCGGAATTCCTAGCTTGCCACAACGCTTTTGGTTTTCCCAACTGGGGCGTATACTCGAATCCAACGGTAGTACTTTCGATTGTCCTCGTTAAGAAGGCCTCGGCATAAGGCCTCGAATAAGAAGGAGCGAACCATGGGTTCTACAAAAGACTCCAAAAAGTCAGATCGAAGGGAATTCCTCAAGAAGGGAGCCGCAATGGCTGGGGCCGCCGCCCTGGGCGCGACAGCCCGGTCAGCCACTGGCCAGCTCCCTGGGCCGGAAGCCCAAATACGCGGCACACCAGAAGCGGTGGCCTACGGCAAGCGCTCCCGCTTTGTCACCTCTGAGCGCATTCCCCATGGTGGCCGACCATCACCGGATTCATTCGGACTGGATTTTCATATCGCCACGCCGCTGCAGGATCAGGTGGGGCTGATTACCCCTTCCTCACTTCACTATATAGGTACCACCCGCGGTTCCTTCGTGCCCGATATTGATCCGGACAAGCACCGGCTGATGATTCACGGCATGGTAGACAATCCGCTGGTGTTCACCATGGACGAGTTAATGCGTCTGCCCTCGGTGACCCGATTGCACTTCATTGAGTGTGCCGGCAACCGGGCAAATCGTCGCCATGTGACGGTACAGGAAACCCATGGCATGACCAGTTGTGCTGAATGGACCGGCGTTTTGCTGTCAACTTTGCTGGAAGAAGCAGGGGTGCAGGATGGTGGCGACTGGATCATCGCTGAAGGCGTTGAGGAAGTGTTGGGCACTTCCAGCATCCCCATGACCAAGGCGATGGCAGATTGCATTGTCTGTTACGGCATGAACGGTGAGCCCGTGCGTCCGCAGCAGGGATTTCCCTTACGTCTAATTGTTCCCGGCGGCGAAGGCATTCTTAATGTGAAGTGGCTGCGACGCATTAAAGTCGTTGACCAGTTCTACATGACCTATAACGATTACGGACATCTGCGTCAGGATTCTGATGATGCCGCGCTGAGTTTGCAGATTGGTCCCAAGTCTGTGATTACGCACCCTTCTGGTGGCCAGCAGCTGGATGGTCCTGGATTTTATGAAGTACGCGGCCTGGCCTGGTCGGGGGGCGGACGGGTCTCCCGTGTTGAAGTCACCACCGATGGCGGCGCAAGCTGGTTCGATGCGGACATACGCGGCGAAGCCCATCCTCATGCCCATACCGCGTTCAGCTTTAACTGGACCTGGGATGGTTCACCCTGCGAGCTGCAGTCCCGTTGCATCGATGAGTTGGGTTCTATACAGCCATCACGGGAACAAGCCATTCGCTACTGGGATGACAAGGGCGGTTCGAATCGCGTTAAAGGGCAGGATAATTCCATCCAACCCTGGCGTATCGATGCTGATGGAAGTGTGCACAATGCGATTGCTTAGATTCTTACTACCCGCATTGTTGTTATTGGGTGTCGTCGTTGAAGCCCAATCGCCAAAATTCGGCCTGGGAAGAGCACCAACAGACGCAGAGATTCGCGCCTGGGACATCTCCATTTCACCCATTACTGGTGACGAGCTGCCCGAGGGCAGTGGCACTGCAGATCAGGGATCGGAGCTGTTTCTCTCCAAGGGTTGTGCCGGCTGCCACGGCACCGATGGCCAGGGCATGCTGGCACCAAGACTGGTGAAGCGAGACATTGCAACGCCGGATGATCCCTGGCAGTGGGGGCGTATTCTTCCCATACGTGCGCCCTATGCACCGATTATCTGGGATTACATCAATCGCGCCATGCCACTGGGTGATGAAGGTAGCTTGACCGCCGATGAGGTGTACTCACTCACTGCCTTCCTGCTCTACCTCAATGACGTGATCGAGGATGATCAGCAGCTCATCGACAGGGAAAGCTTGCCTGAGATTCAAATGCCGAATCGTGACAATTGGGCCGAGCTGCCCGAGTGGCTGCCACATCAACCAAGACTTGTGGGCTATCCTTATTAAAAAAGGGGCCATCTGGCCCCTTTTTTATCAAGATTAATAGTTCCTAAGGATCTTCCAGCCTTCTGCCATCGCAGGATGAACCATTCAGTGCAGTTACTCTGAGCAGGTTGACGCCGATGCTGGCAAAGGCATCCATGTCTGAACAGCGCACATAGGTGAAACGCAGGTCCAGCTCGTCACCCCGACCAATGCCTTCATTGAGAATCAGCGGTCTCACATCATAAAGCGACCAATTGCGGGCAAGACTCAGCTCACGCAGATTGTTTAAACCTGCCAATGGGCTGACATCGGTAATGTTGTTGTTTTCAAGCCGCAGCACTTGCAATGCATTGAGCCGGCGCAGCGCCGCTATGTCCTCGATCTGATTGTTGCTGAGAAACAGGTACTCCAGATCGATCATGCTGTTGAGTGCGCTCAGGTCGGTGATGTTGTTGTCGTTAAGGCTGAGCTGCAGCATGTTGGTCTTGCCGCGCAGGGCACTTATGTCGCTGATGTGGTTGTTGTGTGCCCACAGCAAGACCAGATTATCCAGCTCAGCCAGTGGGCTGATGTCTTCTATCTCGCTATCGTAGATACGCAGGTGCGTGAGATCCTTCATGTTCGCAAGCGGACTGATGTCGGATATCGCATTGAGGTGGATGCGTAACAGGCGCATCTCGGTCATGCCCGCAAGTGGGCTGATGTCTGTAATCCCGTTGAACACAACATCCGGGTCGCGTCCGTCCTTGTAGTTGAGGTAGTGCTGCAACTGATAGGGATAGAGTCCGTGTACATGCAGGCGTTGCAGTTTCGTCAGATCAGCCAGCGGACTGATATCGGAAATGGGATTTTCGCTGATGATTAACTGTTCCAGGTCTGTGAGATTGCTCAACGGACTGATATCGCTGAACCAGTTGGTATGCAGATTCAGTACCCGGAGATTGGTCAACTCACCAACCGGTGTGATGTCGGTGATGAGACGGTTAATGATGCTGAGGGTGCTGAGATTGCTCAGGTTTTGCAGGCCATCGAGACTCTCAAAGGGTTTCTCGGGAGAAGGGCGCAGCGTACCGCCGTAGACTACCCGCTGAATTGATGTGGGCACTACCAGTTGGGTCAGGCTCCCAGCCAGTTCGCAGCTCAATGCATCGTCAGGTCGGATTTGCAGCGCCTCCCTGACAACTTCTTCCAGGTCGGGATCGGCGAAACTGATGAGAGCATCGTCGGTGAAGTCCCGACAATGATCGGTAGGAGCAAGTACTGTACTGGATTGCGCGACAGTATGTGCGGTCAGGAGAATCCCGACAGAGAAGGTCAGGAGCTGTGCCAGATGCTTCATCGACTGTTCTTCCTTCTATTTATTATTCTGTGTACTTGCGTGTTAGTCGAAATCAATCCTGGCGACCGCAATGCCGCTTTCACCTGCAACCGAATATAACAGGTAAGTTATGCCATCTTCCTGGTAGATTCCGGGATCCCTGAGTTGATTGACCCGTTCATCGATGTGACCACCACGAGAGGGTTCTATGGGGAGGGTTCCGCCTTCGTATTCCAACTCTGCGCGCATCACTTCCACCGGTTCGCTGGCTGTCCAGTTCATCCAGTCTCCGGCCAGATCAATAGTCGAAAGCATTATTCTCTCGGGTGCATCACCCCTGTTGGTAAAAAACACATGAAGCTTGTTGTCTCGAATCAGTAACGCCGAATGACGCATGTCCGGAGTAAAAAAATTCGGTCCTGCTTCGAAGTTGGTCAAGCCATCACGGGAGCGATATAAATATCCAGGCATGCTCATGGCATAGTAGTAATCTTCGTGTTGAATTACCCGAAAATAGGCGCGACCCAGGTCCTCTTCACGGCCTTCAAAATGAATACCGTCACTGGACACGGCGTGTCGCGTCAGTTGTCTGCCCACATCCCGGCCATGGAGATACATCACGATTTGCTGCAGGTCATCACGCACGTGGACATCCGGTGAAGCTATATGTGCATAGAGCGCAGCTGTGCGACCAGGCGCCAGGGAACAGGGTGGGCAGGTGGTCGGGAAGTAGGAATCTTCCAGCTGCAGTGCGCCGGGCGTGTACATAGTCCACGGACCGGTAATCGAGTCTGCATAGGCCATGCGAATGTATTCGCCACGGTGATCGGCGAAATACAGGTAGTACTGACCCAGGGGATCTTCAACCCAGTCGGGAACCTTGATCAGGGACGGTCCCTGAATATTGCTGCCCATTCGATCGTCCATGTGCGGCGTGATAATCGGACCATCTCCCAGTCGTGTGACAGAGAGTGAGCTTGTATCAGCTGCCAAACTTAGAAATGGCCACAGTAAGGCTGTCAGCAAGAAGAGCGATGCAAATTTTGTTGGCAGCCTTTGTCGAAGATTCATGCAGTTCATCCTGATTCTTGTTCTAGTCTTTATTCAATGATCGCCTGTTGTACAGCATTCTCGAAATCATTCTGCGCGGGTCGATAAGGTTGTTGCAGCATCAACACCGCAGTGAGCCCTTCTTCAGGGTCGCTCCAGGAGCGAGTGCCGAAAGCGCCGCCCCAACCGAAAGCCCCTTCGGTGCGACGTTGATTACCAACAATCGGGTCCAGGGTGACAGCGACAGTATAGCCAAACCCCTGGCCATTTCGGTTGAACAGGTCACCGGATTGGTTGCTGCTCATCATGCGCACAGTTCTGGGACTCAACAATCTGTTGCCAAACAGCTCGCCACCATTGACCAGCATTTGTTCGAAGCGAATATAGTCTTCGGCTGTGCTATTGAGCCCGTAAGATCCTGCGAAGTAAGTGGTTGGTGGTCCATCGAAGAAGGGAGCCATATCGCGGTCAACAATGACTACTCTGCGATCCTGATACTCCTCGGGTACATTCCACCAGCTGTTGTTCATACCCAGTGGCTCGAAGATTCTTTCTTTGACGAATTGATCGAATGGCATGCCCGATTCAATTTCCACGATGCGGGCAACGACATCGAGTCCGGTTGCCGCACTGTATTGCCATCGGGAACCTGGTTGAAAATCGAGGATATAGTTACCGTACTCCGGCGCATTGGTGGCGAGCGTCCTGCCTGGTCCACGACCGCGTAATCCTCGTTGTGCGGATATGGCACTGCCAAGCCCTCCCGAGGCCAAACCCGAAGTGTGGGTGAGCAGATCATGCACGGTGATTTCCCGGGCTGCGGGTATCAGCCGATGAGGAGGAATATTTTCCGGATCGACTCGAATCGGGCTGATGTTTTCATCTAATGGTTCTTCCAACACCGCGACCTGCATGTCCGCAAACTCCGGAATCCACTTGCTAACGGGATCGGTCGGTCGGATCAAGCCCTCTTCGATCATCATCATCGCTGCCACACCGAGTACCGGCTTGGTGGAGCTCATCATGATGAAGATATTGTCCTGCTGCATTGGTCGGTTATTGGGTACATCCATCAGACCATGGGCTTCAAAATGGACCAGCTTGCCGTGTCTCGCGACAGCGGTGACTGCGCCCTGGATATTGCCCGCGTCAATGTGTCGCTGAATCGCGTCATTGATTCGGCCAAGCCTTTCAGTGGACATGCCAACTTCCTCGGCATTGCTGGCCCAGGGAATGTCCTGTGCCGCAGAAGCTACGCTGAGCAGCAAGAAAGCTAAGGCGAGGATGATACGTTTGCAGGTGAAGTTATGGTTGGCATTCATAGGCATCTACCTTTATCACTGAAACTGATGGCAAGCGGCTCCTAATAATACTCAATAACCGGCCTAAAGAAACCAGAAGAGGCGATTGATAGAAGGGGTCAGAAGATGAAACATTGTGTGTCACTGTCCTGTGTCGCCACCTACATTTGCTAGAATCCGCCCCTGTTTTTTCGCTGTAGTTAAGGCCACTAGCCATGTCTTCCTTCTACCGTCTCCCCGGCGGCGTTTTTCCAACTCAACTGCTGGTGGTATTGCTCGCTACTTGTTCGGGTTTCGCCTCCGCACAGCAGATTGTGCAGGATGACCTGGTAGAACCGAAAAGCTTTCGCGCGGTGCGGGTAAACACTGCACCAGTCATGGACGGTCGTCTCGATGATGCGGTCTGGCAGCAAGCCCATCGGGTAACGGATTTTCATCAGAACCGGCCTGGCGACCATGCAGTGCCTTCAGAGACTACAGAGCTTTATGTCGTTTACACCTCAGAGGCGCTCTATGTGGGCGCACGTATGTACGACAGCGAGCCTGATCTGATTGCGGCCCCTACTATACGCCATGGCCAGGGACTGCCCTTTGATGATCGACTGGTAATTATACTTGACCCCTTTAATCAGGGCAGAGCAGGGTATCGGTTTGAAACCAACCTCAATGGAGTTCGACACGATGCCTTGTATACCACGCCGACCCAGTTCAGTCTGAATTGGAACACGATCTGGGAAACAGCCACCAGCGTCGATGGAAACAGTTGGGTTGCCGAAGTAGAGATTCCATTTAAGTCTTTGCCTTTCGACCCTTCGATTGATACCTGGGGATTCAATTTCGGTCGTGGGATTCGGCGCCGCAACGAAGAGATGGCCTGGGTCTCACTGGATCGCCAATACAATCCGACAATCATGGGTGAAATGAGCGGCATGGAGGGTATGAATCAGGGTGTGGGTCTGGATGTGGTACCCAGCTTTGCAGCCATTCGACAACGTCAGTTTAATCCTTCTGGTACCGAGAATAACTATGAACCCTCGCTTGATGCCTTTTATCGTCTGACACCTTCGCTCAACGGCGCCCTCACTGTAAATACAGATTTCTCGGCGGTAGAAGTAGATAACCGTCAGGTCAATCTCACTCGTTTCAATCTGTTCTTTCCTGAACGCCGGGACTTCTTCAATAACGATTCCGAGCTATTCCAGTTTGGCAACATCAGCAATATGTCAGCCGGCAACAATGCATCGGGTGGAGCAGGTCGGGAGAACGCGCGACCTTACTTTTCGAGGAAGCTGGGTCTGGCCGCCAATGGTGAGCCAGTTGATATCGAGTACGGGGGGCGGATCAGTGGCCGGGTTGGGCGTTTCAATATCGGTACTCTCGCTATTCGGCAAGGTGATCAGTTGAACGTTGCTGCCAAGGATCTGTTGATCTCCCGTGTCTCTGCCAATGTGCTGGATGACTCGCAGGTCGGTTTTATCTATACCGACGGTGATCCGACTTCAAATCTGGACAACAGTCTCGCCGGTGTCGACTTTCAGTACATCAACAATCAGCTCAGCAATGGCAGACGATTGTCCGGCACCGTGTTCTTTCAGCAATCGGACACTCCTGGCCTGGAAGGAGATGATGCTTCCTATGGCATTGGTGTGGCGTTTCCGGCCAGTGCTGGGTTTCGTACCCGCTTCGGCTACAAAGTGGTCGAAGAGAATTTCAATCCTGCGATGGGTTTCGTCAACAATGCAAACATCGAAGATCTCACCGCTGACATCGGCTATACACATTTCTTTGCCAGTGGACCGTTTCAATCGGCATTTGGTGGCATAGACATGCAGCGTATTGAGCTCATCGATGGCGGGCTGCAGACTGAAGTGGTCGCCTATCGATTAATGGAACTGGAAACCAGGGCACGAGACAGGCTTACCTTGAACCACTTCACCAGCAAGGAAGTTGTGCGTAGTGCGTTTCCCATTTTTCGCCAGCCAGGCAATGAAGTGTTTATTCAGCCTGGTAGTTACGACTTCGATGAAACAGAGTTAGGGATCAATACCGGTGGGCAACGGGAGTTCTCTGGAAGCTTCACTTATCGAACCGGGGATTTTTTCAACGGTGAAAGGGTGAACATGCGGGGCAGTTTCACCTGGAATCAATCCCGCTTCTTTGTCGCTTCACTGAGCTACGACTGGAATGACATAGAACTCCCACAGGGCAAGTTCACCACCAGATTGAGCAGCATAAATACCCAGGTAGCATTCTCACCGACCCTGTATTGGATCACGCTGGCTCAGTACGACAATATCTCCGAGGAGATTGGAATCAATACACGCCTGCAATGGATACCCCGTGCAGGTCAGGAAGGTTTTATCGTGCTCAACTATGGTTTGCAGGACCGGGATCAGGACAACAATTTCCAGACGGCGTCATCGGACCTCAGTATCAAGTTTCGTTATACCTTCCGCTTCTAGGGACTGGCGCCTGTATAGCCGCTATCCCAGTGAGCCCAGATAGTTGTGGAGTTGCTCCATACCTGCTCCCCATCCCTTGCCGTGATCGGCTCTGCTTGCTTCGAAGACTTCAATTTCCTCTGGGGTCGGATTGCGCGGTTCCCAATAGAACGTCAGTTTGGTACCTCCTGCAGTGGTGTCTTCAAATTCCAGAGTAGCCACCATGTCCCTTGGCCAGTTGGGCATCTGTGGATTGGGCACGATGTCACCGTCCTCATTGGACATGTACTGCAGAAACACCAGCCTGTCCGGGGATTGTACTTCCTCGTACCTGGTGAACAGCCACATTTGATGACCATTGGGCATGGTGATCTTGTGCAATGAAGTGCCGCCATCCTTGATGTCTGCTGAAACGAAATCACAGCTGCAGCCGGGCATCGGAAACATCCAGTTGTTCAAGTGCTCCACCTGAGTCCAGGCATCGAACACCAGTTGTCTCGGTGCATCAAATTCACGGGTGATAACCGAGGGTTCTACTTTTGCTTCACTCATTGCTCTTTCCTCGAAGTTGTAATTCTTTTAGGTAGTCATCCAGTTGATCGAGAGTATTGCCCCAGTATTTTTCAAACTGGTGAATCCATTCCTGTATGGGTCTGAGTTCCGTGGGCTGGATTCGATAGATACGGCAGCGGCCCTCTCTGCGTTCTCTTACCAGCCCCACTTCCCGCAACACACCCAGGTGCTTCGACACCATGGGCTGGGGCCAACTGGTCTCGCGTACCAGATCATTCACTGTCATTTCCTCCAGTACCAGTTTCTCGATCAGCATGCGTCGCTTGGGCTCGCCGATAGCACTGAAGACATCGTAGGTAGTCGCTGTTCTCGCCATGGGCCTAATATATTCCATTATAGGAATATATCAAGTAAAAAATTGGGCAGGTCTGGTTTTCAATGCGCCGGACATTGCAGAACCAGCCTGCCTTTTTCGGTCCTGATTGAAATTACGTCCTCTAGTCGAGCCCGAATTCCTCCCGCAGCTCCAGAGTTCTGGCACCAGCCAGTGAGCCTGGCATGGAGTAGTTACCCTCATGGCAGGCATATTCGTAGAGCTTGTCCTCTGTTGCGTAGAAGCTCAGCTCTGCGGTCCAGGGCTGCAGATAAATATTGCTGTCCTCAACTGTGAATTGATAGAGAATTTCGTCTTCAGAATAGCGGCTGAAACGCTCTGTGATGCGACCTGCTTTAGTGATCGGTACAGAACTCTGCCGAAGTTGCTGCGGATTGATGTTGACGCTTTCCACCACCAATTCATCCCCTTCATACCAGCCCACGGAATCACCAAACCAGGGTTCGTGCGCAACAGGGCGGCGATTGGCTCGTGCTTCGTCAGGGGAATCGTAGATGGGAATGATGCGGGCATCATGGGCCATTTCCACAAGTATCATCACGTAGTCGTCAGTTTGAATAAACTGATAGGTATTGTTATATAGCGCTCCCATCATTCCCGGGCCGGCCTTGTTGCCGAAACCCAGCAGGCAGCGTTCCGAATTGGGGAAGGCCTCGGGGCCACTGAAATCAGCGATGCCTGTGGCATAGCGGGAACCAAAATTATCCCGCTCGAAGTCATACTGGGGATCTTCACGACGCGGCACCCGACCATTGGGTGGGTCAATCACATAGGAAGTGCGGTATTCACCTTTTACCAGTGCAAGATTGTTACCCGGTTCTACCCAGAAATTGTTGTAAGCGCGAACCCCAAAGTCATCGGCACCTGCTTCCGGTGTGTCATTGACGCCATCACCTTCATCAAGGCCTCCTTCAATACCCGCAATCGGCGTTCTCGCTGCAATGATGCGAGCCTGTTCGGCAGAAACGACAAGCTCCTCAACACCAGCAGGGCGCTGCAGATTGGTGAGGGATTTATTGGTGAAAGTTCCTTCCAGGTCCGGGCGTTGTGCCAACACCAGCGAGCTGGAGAGTCCGATAGTCAGTGCAGTGAGCAATTGTATGCCGGTTTTAAGATGGCGCATTCCTGACCTCCTGATTTCTAGCTTTTGTTATGGATGCAAACCACCACAATAGGCGCTTTGAGCCCGGAAATCAAAGTCTATCGCCAGGGTAAACCAGGGTGAGATTGTAGGGATCATTACCCACACCGGTTACAGTGCTGACCACGCTGTAAGTCTCCAGATCAATCACATAAAGCAGCCCGGTAGGATTCGAATAGGGCAATGAGCCTGGCCCGGCACTGACAATGGCGTAACGACCATCACGCGTGATACTGGCCGCTTTGGGCCTCACAGGACCACCGCCGGGATGTTGAAGCGGAATTCTGGCGATCTCGGCTTCATTGTCTCCAGTCAATGCGCGTTCGAGATCGACCACGGAAACATTGTCTGCCCGCAGATTGGGGACGATGATGCGCCGGTTGTCGGCGGTGATCGCAGGAATCAGGGGATGAGTAGCCAGGCTTGCGTCGTCGGTACCAACCCTGACCCGGGCAACTTCTACAGACGTCGCATCATCCTGCGCACGATCCACATCCAGAATGGCTATTGCATTGCCTGCCATGGATTCCCGTTGACTGCCCCCATGAGCCACTACCACATAGCGTCCATCGGATGTGCTTGTCATTCCCCAGGCACCGAACTGATCAGGAATGCGATTGATTTCAACGTCAACTTCTCCGGCCAGTGCCCGTTCCAGGTCGATTACCGACACATCATGAGTACCGCCGTTGGCAGTAAACAACAAGCGCTTGCCGGCGCTGGTCCTGCCCATGGCCAGTCCATTGGGATTAGGGAAACAACCAAACCTGATATTGGGCGCAAGTATCGGTCGATCAACCGGTGGTCCATAAGGCGCAGCATAGGGTACCGGATAGTCTTCGCAATTGAAGCCCGGTGTGCCGAGTGCTAACTCAACAGTGTTGCGCAAGCTGCCGGTGTTGCGATCAATAAACCCGATGCGATTGCCGCCGTCTTCAGTCAGATTATTCTCAGCGTTGTTCACGATCAACAATTCTGTTGTGAGTACCGTACCGATAGCACCGAATCCACCGGAGTCCATGAGGCGTAACAATGCCCTGGCAGTGCCATCGTTGGCAGGGTTCAGTGCTGCTTCCACGTCGATGACTGCAATTTGTCCCCGGCCGCCGTGTTGTCGAAATCGGGCATTGTCGACGCTGCCATGGTGATTGATCACATAGAGTGTTGCGCCGTCTTCGCTCAGGACCAGGTTGGCAGGATCGCCAAGAAGGCGGCCATCGAGATGGGGTTGTGCCACCAGGTTGCGACTGATGATTGCGTTGGCTGTGTTGTTGTTGCCAGGGTCCAGCGCCTGATCCAGTGAGATCGTGTAGAGATACGGGAGGCGTCTGCCCGTCGCCAGGATAAAAGCGGAATCATCAGTTTGTTCCTGGCCGGAACAGCTGCTCGCGATCAGCAATGAGACAAACAGCACACGAGTGAGGGGCATAACCATGGACCTGGTTCAGTGTTGATCACTGAAGCTTAGCGAGGTCTGACTGTTATTGCGAGACGCGAATCTTTGCGGGTGTTTCAGAAAGTGGTCTGCACTGACAGAATCCATCTGCGATAGCGACTGGAACAGGAGTCCTGGATCAGCTCGATGGCGCCGTTGATGATGGAAGGATCGTAGCGCTCCCGATAGCGACATTCGGATGCATCGAGAGTATTGTCTGTCTCGAGGCGAAAAATCCAATCGTCAAACCAGACTTTCTGCACAAACAAATCCAGTGTCCGCTGGCGATCATTGCGGGTGCGCGTCACAATATTGATATCGTAAAAGCCTCCCCAGATCGAATGGCGATACTCCGCACCATAACTGAGTCCCAGCTCAGTGATGTCCTGGCGGAATTCAAAGTTGCCGAAGCCGCGGCCACCGGTACGTACTTTCTGATTGATGAAGGGGTCCAGTATCTCTGAATCGAAGATGCCCATACGCGCGGAGACAATGGCATTGGGCAGGTTAAACGCATTCAATCGAATACTTGCGCGAGTAAACCAGCCTATTTGCCAGGCCGGGCCCACGTTACCGGTTGCGGACAGGGGTTCATTGGGATCAATAGTCGCATTGATGCGGCCAATTCGATTATCGATGTCGTTGTAGAACAGGCTGGTCGAGAGAACACCCCCATCGTTGGGTAAGCGATACTCCAGCTCTCCTTCATAGTTCCAACCGGTCTGCGGTTCCAGCTCTGGGTTGCCGGCAAAAGCATCCCTGTCCCGGTCTTCTTCATTCGTGGTGGCTGCGAAGGTGGAAAAGCTCAACTGCGAGACGTTGCGCTGCACAGTGCCACGGAACCTGAAGTTATCTGCGAAGTTGTAACGGAAATCGAAGGAAGGGCGCCAGAACTGAAAATCCCGTGTCTTGGAAACAACCCCTGACTGGGAAATTTCAGAGGTTTCATAAACGATACTGCTCTCGAGCGAAGCACGGTCATTGATAGTCCAGTTATGAAAGGCGAATCCTTCATAGCGAATTTCTTCTACGTGAGTGCCGGGATTGGAAATGCTTGGCAAGGGAGAAAGACCGCCAAACGCGTCTGATGGAGGTTCGCTGCCGAATGAACTACCGATGAGGAGCGTTGAATCAAGTTGATTGTTCGCTCTTTCCAATCCAATGCGCAATGATTGCGAATCATCGAGAGAAAAATTGTAGTTGGTCTGAACGATAAATTCCTTGTTCTCACGCTTCGAATCGATGAACAGATTCTTGGTGAGTGGTTCATCGGCCGGGTCGGCCTCGAATCGCTCGCGGACAAAATTCCTGATCTCGTCATTGACAACAAAGAGTACGGCCAGTCTTGATCCGTCTTCAAAACTGAACTCGTAATCGCCACCTACTTCCCAGTTGCTTTCTTCATTCTGGATTTGCTCTTCCTGAATGCTCTCAATCGGACCGGAGTCAAAAAAGTCAACAAAGTCCCGGCGGATAGGACGAGGATGGTCTCCTTCGCTGATCAGGGCATTGAACTGCATACGGTGAGGTCCCGTGCTGTAGCTCATATTGGTGCTAAAGCTCTGTTCGTCCTGATCGCGTATTCGTGTTTCGAAAAGCGTGCCCAGGAGTTCTCCATCAGAAGTGACACGGACTTCGCGATTATCGCGATTCTCATAGCGGGGCCGCGATTCCACGTTAACCAGAGACTGAAAATTGCCAATCTGTTGCGACCAGGCAAGTGAACCACCGACTTCGTATGTGTCATCGTGGTTGAGTCGTTGCACCAGTTCTGCTGTTGTACTCGAGCGGGAAGGCACTGCAGTCAGTATGATGTTGATTACTTCGCCAGCGCCCCGCACATTCAATTCACCCGAGGTGTCTCGAATGATTTCGATACGCTCGACCTCGGCCGCGGTGATGCGATCGAGCTGATCTCTCGCAGAGTTGTCTTTGCCCGCGATTCGCTGGCCATTGATCAATAAGTTGCCACCTGTTCCCAGGCCCCGGCCACCGCCACCACCTGGGCCACCGCCAAATATATTGACTCCCGGGATGCGGTCCAGCATGTCGCTGGCGGTGATAGGGTTGTATTGGGCGAAAAACTCAGCCGAATACACGACGGTGGAGTCTGCATCCCCGGGATTAACCTGCTGGCGCTCCACGTCCGCTTCCTGGGCGAAGCCAGAAATTGCGGTGAACAGCGGTGCCAACAGGCAGATCAGGCCAGTTATCTTTTTCTTCATGTTTTTATATGACCGGGTAGGGGTCCAGTTCTCACAAACTACCAGAATAACAGCGGCAGGAGTCTCGATTTACCTTAGTACGTCACAATTCGTCTCTTTAGATTAAGTCAGATCAGGGCTGAAGCAGCAACTTTGCGGGATTTTGGCTCAATCACCCTCATCCAGTGCGTTCACTTCGACTTTGCCCGCAGTGTAGTACCAAAGGCCCTTATTGCGCAGAAACTGGGAGATTTCGTGATGGCACTGGCGCTGGCCGTTTGATTCCCGGTAGATGGCCTTGAACTCGATCGCCCCCCGATCTCCTTCCTGCTTGAATTCTCCAACCCAGAGGGATTGCCAGTCCATGGTTTTCTGGGACAGGCTGTTTGGAGTGATTCCCTGCCTGAATTGCGGATGCCAGCTGTGGTAGAGGAACTCCCCGTAGCCACCCAGAGCATAGGCGCTATACCGGGCCCGCATGGTTTGCTTGATGGTTTTCGGTTTCGCTGTGCCAGCCAGGAATGGTTCGCAGCATCTGTCGAATGTTTTGCCAGAGCAGCAGGGGCAAGCTAACTTGTTTTGTGTCTCTGCCATGGATTGGTTTTGTGTTTTACTGCTTTGGGTACCCCTCCGATTATAGGTGAGCCATAGCATTAAACAAATTGGTAAATCATGTCGATCTAAGTACTGTAGGCTTGCTGAATATGGTGATGTTATGACGGAATATGCAGGTGAAATTCCCATTGCAGAAACATCCTTAACCAACTACTTCTGCAAACAGCTCAACATTCATGCTGAGCGTCTCCAGCCTCCGCCTCATGCCGATACCCGGTGGTATATCGGAAACCTTCTAGATCGACTGGGTCGAAGTGATCAGCTGTTCACCTATCAGGAAGGACAGATGACTCTTCGACCTCTGGCACTGCTGTACAGTGATGCTGTGGAGGCAAACAATGAACGACAAAGATGTCTCCTCTTGCAGCACCTGGGAGACATGGCGCTGTTTTTGGGTGCGCTGTTTCCCGAGCGTTGGGCAAGAAAAGGTATCGGTAAAGACTACTTTGTCGGTATGGGAGGTGGGGCATATGACTACCTGGCGGGCAATGCCAGAACGAACAATCATATCTTTGCTGAGTTGGCCAGCACCTTCACTCGCATGTTGGAATTGGTTGCCAGTGCCTGTTCCAGGAAACAACAGATGAGTGCAGCAGAAATTCTTGGCCTTTACCAGCGCTGGTTAAATTCTCACGATCCGGTGATCGAATCACAGTTGCGTGCGCTTGGCATAGAGCTCGATGGTAGCGAGCGACTACAGTAAATCCTAATTCGATAGTGCTGACAGCAGGGCCTGGGCGCTCGCTGTGTCTACATATTCTCGCAGACTGACCAGCTTGCCGCTACTTACAGTCGCAACCACGCAGGCACAGATTCGTAGTTCACTGCCATCAGGCAGGCTGCCACAGACTTCATGCTCTTCGACGAAACCAGTCCCTGTGTCTGCACAGATGATATTCTCATAATGCAGATCAGGCATGACCTTGTTCACTGCCAGTGAGAATCCCAACAATGTATCCAGATTCATTTCGGGATTGAGGTTCTGCCGGGCGGTCATGTCTTCACTGCAGAGTGACCGGATGGTTTGTTCATCGCCAGCTTCAAAGGCATCAAATAGTGAGCGAGCTAATTCGGGATTGGTCAATTCTGGCATCTTCCTTATTATGTTCGAATAAATAACAATACTACCTGCGGTCGCCAGCTGAGTACAAACTTGGGTATTGGAGGCAGAACCATGAAATCTTTTACGCGTGCGATAAATTCACTGTCAGTAAAAAGCTTTTTGCTGGCTTTAGTATTTTCATTAGCTTCAGTTTCGTTCGGGCAGGACAGACCAGTATTGACCGCGGAGCAGCTTGCCCGGGTTCAGATACAAGCAGTGCCTGGCAAACAGAACCTTTATGTTATACCCGGATTCGATGGCAACCTGTCAGGTGGCAATGTGGCGATTCTGGTGACGGATGAAGGGGTGCTTGTCGTAGATAACAAGTACTCCTATAGCTATCCGGACATCATGGAGCAGCTCCGCAAGGTAACTGAGCAATCTGTTCGCTATGTATTCAATACCCACCACCACTTCGACCATGCGGGCAGCAATGCAGACTTCATGCAGGTGGCTCCGGTGCTGGCACATCGCAATGTTCGAATAAACAGGATTCGCAATGAACTGGGAGGTGCCCCGGAGATTATTTATGACCAGAGTGCTGCCGTGGTCCTGGGTGGGATTGAGGTCCAGGCACACTATTTTGGCCGGGGGCATACCAATGGCGATTCGGTGATCTATTTTCCGAGCCAGGGGGTAGTTCACACGGGTGATCTGTTCATCTGGGGAGATCGACTGGATGGAACTACACTGGCGCCTTTCGTCGATTACGATAACGGCGGTAGTGCAGCAGAGTGGACTGCAACGCTGGATGGATTGCTCGCACTGGATTTCGATACGGTCATTCCTGGACACGGGCCGATACTGCGTAAGGCCGATATTCGCGTTTTTCGTGACAAGTTCGAGCAGTTAATAGCCAGCGTACAAGCGCTGATTGATGCCGGGGTCAGCCGCTCTGACGTGGTTGATCGCCTGGATATTGGTGGGCTCAACTGGCCTCTGGCCCGAGCCAGAATCCTGGCCATCCATGACGAACTGGCCCGCTAGGGGGGAGAACTACTCCTCACCACGCTTTTCCTGTTCCCGGGCACCACTTAAGCGATTGGTCATCGCGTAGTTGCCCTCGTGGCAGGCGTACTCATACTGGCGGTATTCATCATCCCGAATATAAGGAAATGCCACGGTCCAGGGCGCCGTGTAGGTCTTGTCATCGTCAACTGTCAGCGTGTAGCGCAGCGTATCTTCATCTTCAATGGTGAAGGTTTCGATCATACGCCTGCCTTCATGCTGTGGTGCATTACCCGGTTGGCCAGTACCCGGCGCGCGCATGTTGCCCACATATCGAAAGTTAGTAGATTCTACCGTTAGTGTATTACCTTGCCATCGACCTCGGGCATCACCTTCCCATAACTTGATTTTCTCATCCACGTGCTCACCGGAATCAATAGGGATGATGCGGGCGTTATGTATCATTTCACTATGAATGACCACGTAGCCGGGGGATTGAATGATCAGTTTGCCATTGTTGTAGGCTGTGGGCATCATCATGCCAAACACACCACGGGACAGGCAGCGATCGCCTGCTTCGACGTTGGCTGCCGAATCATGTTCGTGTTCTACATTAAAGGCGCGAACGGCGGCGGCCGCATCGGTCAGTGGAGGCCGGCGGCCATTGGGGGGATCGACTATCAGTGCCGGTGCATCCACTTCCGGGTCAGACCAGTACCAGTCGAACCAGTAATTTTCGTAGGCGCCCACACCACTGCTGTTTTCAAAGCCTTGCCAAACGTCTCCCTTGCGACGCTCATCTCTCGCGGCGATGAATGCCTCCAGCTCCTCTGCCGTTGGCACTCTGCCCTGGAATTGATCAGGAAGTTCCAGTGGTGTGGCAGTTGCACCAACGTTGTTCCACATGCCGGTGATGTCGGGCTGTCCATCGGCCAATTTGTTCGGCACGTAACTGCTCTGTGCAACAGCGCCAGTACTCAGGCAAAGAATTGAGAATGTAGCGACTATCGGAAGTATCGGGGATCTCATGATTGATCTGCTCCGTTGTCTGATCGGTGAGCCAAGCTTCTGTCAATTATTCGGGTAAAGCAAAAACCATCATCTCTGCAGTATTGAACCTGCCTCCGGCAATGGCAATGTACTGTTTGCCTTCATGCTGGTAACTCATCACCGGTCCGTGCAGGCGTCGATCTACCATGACTTCACCTACTTTTTCGCCGGTGCCCTTGTCAAATGCAACCAGTACCGAGCCATCCGCATCCGGATGTACTTCATCTTTCTGTGCCAGGAAAGAAATTATCAGCGTCTTGGTGACAAGTATGCCACCTTCGGCGGGCATTTCCGTAAACATGCTGCCCAGGTCCGGTAGATCAAGATGCGCCAGCAGCGGGTGGTTGGCCGGACCCTTGCCCAGTGGGATCTGCCAGACATGTTCGCCACTGTTCAGATCGATCGCGGTAATGCGCCGATAAGGTGGTTTGGTCAGTGGCAGCCCCATAGGACCAACATTGCGCTCTACATTAATAACATAATCGAAATCGGATTCCGGATTGTCTGGTGGTACCAGTGACATGGCATAAGGACGGGTATGGGAGGGCACATAAAGGATATTGGTCTCCGGATCCACGTTAGCACCAGGAAAATTTGCACCGCCACCAGCACCAGGCATAAAGATTGTCGCTTCCTTGCCATTGGTTCCCGCGACGATGGGTGGCGTAAATAGTGGCCCCAGTACCCACTTTTGTGCGAGCTCACGGGCGGCCGCATTTATCTCGGGCGTGAAATCGATCAGGTCTTCCTCGCTCAATCCCTGCCGTTCAAATGGTGGCGGCTTGGTGGGGAATGGTTGCGTAGGATGGGTGCGTTCACCGGGCACATCACTCTGCGGTACAGGGCGTTCCTCGATGGGCCAGACCGGTTCACCGGTAATCCTGTTGAAGACATAGGTGAACCCGGTCTTGGACACTTGCGCCACTGCCTTGATTGGCTCGCCGTCCACTACAATGTCCACCAGGTTCGGTGCAGAGGCAACATCATAGTCCCACAGTCCATGGTGCACAGTCTGGAAATGCCAGATACGCTCCCCGGTATCCGCGTTCAATGCGACCAGTGATTCTGCGTAAAGATTTGCTCCCAGGCGCTTGCCGCCCCAATAGTCATTGGTGGGAGTCGATACTGGCAGGTAAACGATACCTGCCTCGTCATCGGCAGACATGAACGTCCACACATTGGTGTTACCCGCTTCTCGCCAGGCATCATTTTCCCAGGTCTCGGTAAACGGCTCGCCCGCCTGGGGGATGGTATTAAAGCGCCACTTGAATTCACCGGAGTAGGCATCGTATGCACGCACATGTCCCGGAGGGCTGCGATTAAACGGCGTATAGTCGAATATTTTCGAACCCACGATGACCGAATCACCGACCGCAATGGGTGGCGCACCGTGGGTGATGTTGTTCATTTCAAATTCGAGCTTGCCAAAATCATTGCGCAGATCGACAAAGCCGTCATCACCAAATTCGGGATCCGGGAGCCCGGTATCAATGTCGATGGAAACAAGCTGCTTGCCCATAGTGGCAATAAACAGACGCTCGATTTCGCCATCAGTCCAGTATTCGATACCCCGGGTCATCAAAGGAGAAAAGTTGGGTCGCCCTGCGCGATAACTTTCCGGATCAAAGGACCAGAGTAACGCTCCGTTGGCAGGATCGAGTGCAACTACGATGCCGTGATTGGTGTTCGTGTACATCACACCATTTATATAGAGTGGGACGGCGCGGTAGTCGCCAGTAGGGAAGGCCAGCCCGGCAGGGAGCAGAGCGTCAAGCGATTGCCAGCGCCAGGCAACTTCCAGTTGTTCGAAGTTGTCCCGATTGATCTGGTCAAGCGCTGTGTATTTTTCCGAAAAGTGATTGCCACCTGCATGATGCCACTGGCCCGTGTTATCTACGCCTGTTTCGATAGTTTCCTGACTGCACTGGAGCAGGATCAGCAGAGAAATGGAGCAAAGAGTGATACGAGTCTTTCCACTTTTCATGGTTCGTTCCCCAATTAATCCGGTAACGCAAAGACGTACAGATTGCTGCCGCGGCTTGGTCGCAACTCCGGCGTCAGGTTAATCTGACCACTACCGGTGTTAACTGCGATGTACTGTTTTCCATCGACAGCGTAGGAGATCGGGTAGCCGCTTACTGAAGAGCCAAGATTGATTTCCCAGAGAATTTCCCCTGTGTCCTGGTCGAAAGCTCGAAATCGACCATTGGAATCCCCACCGAAAACCAGTCCGCCACCTGTTGTCACCAGTGACATGGTTCCCGCCCGCTGTTCATACAACCATTCTGTTTTGCCGGTTTCGGCAGAAATTGCTCTTACTGTGCCGAGATTATTTGTGCCAGGTGTCACTTGATGACGTGCAGCCAGCGAATAAATCTCTAGCCCACCCTGCCCACCGGCAGTCAGCGCCCGTGCCGCTTCGCCCTCCACATCAGCGGTAGCCATCATGCGCGCGCAGGTATTGCGCAAGGGATAGTACATGGTGTTGGTGAGTGGGCTGTAGGTGCCAGCCTCCCAGTCTTTACCACCGGTCCAGGTTGGGCAGACAAACAGAACTTCTCCGGATTCCCGGAAGATGACTTCCGGGTTTTCGGTCACTGTGCCGGTTGAAGCGTCAATATCCTGGATGACATTCTGCTCGACAGTAGAGGTTGCCCAGAGAAATTCGCCAGTGGCCCGGTCCAGGGTATAGACCAGTCCTGTCTTGCCTGGAATGCCGGTAATCACCTTGCGCACTTCGCCGGCTTGCAGATCGGGATTGATCCACTGCACCTCATTAGGATCAGGGTTCACTGGCGTCTCAACCAGCAAGCGTTCGAAAGGATGGTCCAGATCCCAATGATCATTGAGATGCTGGTAGTGCCAGCGAATATTTCCCGTATCAACTTCCAGGGCCAGTGTGGTGTTGTGATACAGATGACTGTTACTGGTACCCCCTAGAAAAAATTTAGGCGCCGGAGAGGTGACAGAAGTGCCCAGAATGATGAGTTCCAACTCCGGGTCGTAGCTGGGCACCATCCAGGAGCCCACGTGACCCCGCTGCTCATAAGGCACATCACCCCAGGTTTCGTCGCCGGGCTCACCGGGAGCCGGAATGAGTCGCAGGCGCCACAGCTCTTCACCGCTTAATGCATCGTGTGCTGCGATGATGCAGGCTTCAGGTCCGCCCCAGGGGCGACAGCTGCGGCCGGAGATGGCGCGACCATCTGCGATTATCGGGCCGGAACTATGAGTGGCAGAATTCACCAGGTAGTCAAAAATTTCTGTTTCCCAAACCTGCTCACCAGTCACCGCATCCAGGGCAAAGATGTGGTTGTCATCGCTGGTGTTGATAATGAGTCGATCATAAATTGCGAGGTTTCTATTGTTGGCAGCATTGCCGCCGACCTGTTGGTAGAGTCCTTCAGGAATCGCTCTGCGATAGTCCCAGATGAGGTCGCCTGATCTTGCATCGAGCGCCTCGATGACATCCCGAGCCTGCGGGACATACAAGACGCCGTTGTAGGCGAGCGGTGTAATTTCTCCAGTGCCGGCAGCGAGGTCGCGAGTCCACACCAGGCGAAGTTCATCTACATTGTTACGATTGATTTCATCCAGGGGACTGTAGCCCCAGCTATCCAGGGTCCTTCTCCACATCAGCCAATCGCTGTCGGCCGGCGCCTGCAGCATGGCATCACTGACGAGTGGAAAATTGTCTTCAGCCGCAGCTGAGAGACTGGAAGCTATGCCCAGTGCAAGCAGCACAGGGAGCAGGGAGAAGTGGCCAGCAAGAGCGAGCTTTGTGACGGGCATGAACATACCCCCGAATCTGTATTGTTCTTTTTATTCCGCTCAGTATAAAAACGCCCGGGCAAAAAACAAGCATGGAATATCAGGGCGAAGTGCTCGGTAATGAGAGCTTTCTCGCTGCGAGCCAATAGAACAGCAGCCCGCAGCCGATCATGCCGAGACTGAACAGCCCTTCGGTAGGTCGGTTGATGAGAGTGAATCCCAGGGTCCAGCCGGTAAGTAACAGATAGATCAGCGGTGGCAGAGGATAGAGGAAGGTACGATAGGGGCGATCTAGGTCCGGTTGCTTGCGGCGCAGTACAAAGATGCCAAACACAGTTGCGAAACTGTTCAGCGCCAGAGTGAATCCTGAAAACACCAGGATTGATTCAAATGTGGAAGACAGAATAAAGAGCAACGCTACGCCTGATTGAATGCAAATAGCAATTGCAGGAATGCTGTTGCTATTCGTCCTGCCAAGCACGCCAATGGCCGGATAGTCTTCGCCAATCACCTGGATCACTCTGGGTCCGGCCATGGTCATCGCACTTACCGTGGAGATCAGCAGCATGGCCAACACCAGGCCGGTAAACCTGCCAGCGACATCTCCGAATGCTGCCTGGGCAGCGATGGCACCGACTTCAACCTGACCGGTCATGGCATCCATTGGCGCGGCGTAGAGAAAGGAAAAATTCAGACCCAGATAAAGCACAGTCACTACACTGGTACCACAAATCAGAATCCAGGGCAGGGTACGTTGCGGATTTTCCAACTCACTGACCAGGTAAGTGGCAGCATTCCATCCCGTGTAGGCGAAGCTCACATAGATCAATGCAACCGCATAGTCACCGCTGGTGATAACCGAGGCATCTCCAGCGGCGGGAAAAAAGTTAACCGGTTGCGGGGAATCGACCATGAGCATCGTCGCCAGTATGAAAACCAGTATCACGGCCACTTTCAGAATCGTGAATATCACTTGCGTACCGCTGCTATTGCGGTGGTTGCTGGCGTGCACCAGCGTCAGAATGAGCAGCAACGCGACAGCCAGCATCTTTTGCGGTCCCTCACCCAGTCCGCCAGGAAAAATCGACCCTGCATAAGCCGCAAAAGTCATTGCCGCCAGCGCAACCGGGCCGGAGAAACCCACCGTTGATGATATCCAGCCGGAGACGAATCCTGCCCCGGGATGATAGATCCGTCTGAGTAAATTATATTCACCGCCGGATCGGGGCAGAGCGGCACCCAGTTCACCGTAGGTCATGGCGCCACAGAGAGCGGCTATGCCACCCAGCGCCCATAGCAGAATGAGAGCAAACCCGGAACGAATATCGAGTAGCTGAAAACCAAGGCTGGTAAAGACGCCGGTGCCGACCATGTTGGCAATGACGACAGCGGTCAGGGTAGGGAAGCGGAACTTGTCAGCGGACATCGCGCCATTATAGGGGTGTCCCACTATGCTCGCTAATGAAATAGTGTTGAGTCTGAAATCAGCTCAGAGATTCAGTTCCCGCTTGAACCATTGCTGAAGCAACTCGATTGTCATGATCCCGGAATGAGATTGCATATTGTGCAGTGCGTCGAAGAAGTAGCTGCGTGGCAGTTCACCGAACCAGTTGGGATCAATGGTATATCGCAAGCGCTCGGTGAAACTGTCAGCAAACATGTAACTTTGTCTTTCATGCAAATCAAACTCTTCCAGAAACTCCAATGCTGATTCCCTGTCTTCAATAGGATCCGTTGAAATTAACACGAATGGTAAGTCAGGATTCTTTTGCAATAGCTCTCCCATCATGTCGAGCTCAACCAGACAGGGAGGACAGTCAACAGACCACAAACCCAGAAGAAATTCGCCGCCGGCGAATTGTTGTTTAATCGTGGCAAACGACTCATTGGTGAATGGCAGAAAATTGTCCGCCTGGCTTGATGCAGGAGCGACTAATGCCAATAGCAGGCAAATGACCCGAGCTGCGCTTGTCGGGTTGTGGTAGCGCTTAGTCGCTGAATAGAGCATCGGCTTTGCCTGTGAAACGCTCGAAAACATAGCCATACTCATCGCTCTTCCAGCTCAGGTACAGCCCGTCATGATGACTGACAATCAAGGGATGGTCAGACCCCTGTGACGATTCAAGCAAGGTTTGTTTGCCAGACCAGCTGCCACCGTCATCCTCAGACTTGATCAGATTAATTGACGCCTTCTGACCATCGAATCCTTTCCAGATCAGATACAGGTTGTCTTCAAACTCCGCCAGGTAAGGGTGGCCGGCTCCAGGCGTGCCATCCACCTGGAAGACATCTTCGGGTTTGGCAGAATCGAAGGAGAAGCGACCGTAATAAACGCCCTTGTGCAGGTCGCCATTGCTGAACCAGCTCATGTGATAATCACCGGATTTGCCAGACTGAACCATTGTGGGTCCGTGATGTGGGCAGGCATCTATCTGCCACTCGTCATAGCTGGCCCGGTGGGTTTCCAGGGTTTCACCATCGGGGGTCAGCACCGCGATTGCGTGATCGCGAGTCATTTCTCCGAATATTTGCCGCCACAGGATCACAATATCCTCCGGACCCCGAGGCGCGATAGCGATTCGGCAACATTCGCAGCTGTGATCAGCGACGCGATAGTTTGGCGAAAATGTTGCGCCCTGATCTTTCGATACCGCGTGATAAACGGCAGCGCCTGCGTAGGGCTGTTCTGCCTTGATGTGTGCCTCCAGGTCACGCTTGTCGATCCAGGTGAGATACAGCTGGCCTGCTTCATTGAGATAGAGTGTTTCAAAGCGGTGGCCGGCAAACAGGCCATCATCATTGATTGTGCGAGGTGATTCGAAACTCTGTCCGCCATCGGTGGAACGGCTGAAACGAATCTCGCCAGTAAACCGCGGAGAAGTCTTTAGCGTCCAGGAGACGTAAATCGTTCCGTCCTTGTCGACAATGATCTTCGGTCTATTCTCGCCATTGTGTTCGGCATCTTCTGCAACAGGATTGACGACCACAGCTTGTCCATAGGAAACCCCTTTGTCGTCCGAGTAACTCACATAGACATGTTCGTTCTGAACAAAGGTGACCCACAGTCGACCTGAGGCATCGAAAGTGGCGCTCGGAGCGCCACCACAATGAATCGAAACACTTTGTTCGCAATCAGGAGATTGAGCCGAGATGGCAATACTGAATCCCTGCAATATCAGCAATACCACCCTGCCCAGAAACAATTTTTTATAACTTGTCATTTTTGTTCCTTAGTTATGTCCTTCGACGAGCAGTTATAGATCGTAGGAAAGATTGACATAGTAAGTGCGTCCTGGCCAGGGATGTGCTACGTAGGCGACTTCATTGCTGATGTTATCAATTCCTAATCCCAGAGCCAGTCCGTTATTCATACGATAGGTGGATTTAAGGCCGACACGTTCATAGCCGTCCTGGGCTCCGTATACATTATCTTGCCGGTCAGTATTGTCGGTGCGGCCAAAGCTGTCAGATGCATACTGAAAATTGAGGCCAACATCCCAGTCATTGCTGATGTTATAAGTAGCAAGGAGATTTCCTCGCCACTCCGGCATACGTGGATAAACGTTGCCTTCTATGGACGGGTTCGGTGCATTCCTGACGATTTCAGAATCGGTGTAAGCCAGGTTGAAGCGCACGTCCAGGTTAGGGATGAAGAGATCGTTGGCATTGGTGACAAATTCGACACCGTTAGTCTCGATTTCGTCTATTGGCAGGAAAGTTCTTAGAGAAGTGCCTCCGTCAATGATGCCTGTTTGTGATTCGATCACATCGTTGATGTTTTCGGTAAAGAAGTTAACTCGCACATAACCACTTTCCAGTTCACGCTGAACCATCAGATTATGATGCACACCATCCTCTGGATTCAGGCCAGGATTTGAGATGCTGATGGTATTAAAAGCCTCAAACTGACTAAACAGTTCTTCCACTATGGGGAAGCGATAAGCCTGAGCAACTGAATAACGAATTGACCAGTCAGCATTGGGCTGGAAGCCCAGGGAGAACTTTGGAGATACTTTGTCGTCTCCCCGTGTGGGCACCCGGGTTAAATCGAATTCAGGCGTCAGCGGATCATCATTGTCAAAGTATCCATTGGAACTTTCAAAATCTTCCCAGCGCACACCAAAAGCAGCATCCCAGCGATCATTGATCTGGTAGTTGAATTGCGCAAAGCCTGCAAGAATTTCCGTTTCGCCGCCGCTACGGGATGCAAAAGCTGTTTTCTGGCCGGCGATATAGTTGTCTGAACTATAGATATCGAGATTGAGTTCATAGGACTCCTTTCTAATGCCAGCTACCAGACCCAGGCCTTCAATACCGAGATCATCGAAATACAGTTTTACTTCCGCAGTATCCCAACCTGTATCTCCAAAATCCTGTACCTGACCTGCAAGCGTGTAGGAAGGATCATTCGGGTGTGCGGCTGAACGTCGATTCTCGTCTTTCAATACTTCAAACCTGCTGACGTTTGCCTCCAGCTCAATAGTGTCGGTCAGTTGCCCGCGCAAACGAAGACCTACATTCAGGCTGTCTCGCTGCAGATTGCTGGTAGCAAAACGACTGGCCGGCACGAAATACTGGCGACCATTGTCGACTACATGGCCGCTGTATACGGGGTTGCCAGATGAATCTCTCAAATAGGTATTGGCTGAATCAGCTATTGAACTGCGATCTTCATAGGCAATGTTGAGTAGTGTGTTCCAGTCACCAAAGTCATGGCCAAGCTTGAATTTGTAGTTGTTGGTTTCGGTATCCACTATGCCGGTGTCCATGAACCAGCTCGCTGTTCGTCCACGATCATCCGGCTCAACAATTGTGCCGCTCACGGTGATGGGAGTTGTGCTGGAGCTTCTGCTGCCTGCCCGGAATGTCTGTGGTTGCGAATCGTTTTCCAGGCGATTGAAGGAGAAATACACACTGGTGTCGCCAAACTTGTTTCCGTAAGACATGAAGCTTTTGTAACCATCTACGGTGTCATCAAAGCCATAGTCCTGGAAGTCCTGGGAAAAATAGGAACTGTCGAAGTGAAACTCCTCCTGTTGCGGAATGGCGGTTTCGATATTGACTACACCACCCATGGAGTTGCCACTGTACTCTGCGGAGAATGGTCCATAGAGAGTTTCTACTTGTGCAATTTCACTGGCAGAGACCATGGTCCATCGTGGCGCACCATTCCACCGGGATTGCAGCAGATAATGCAGGGGTACTCCGTCCGCGAAGACCATTGAGCGGGAAGTCTGGAACATATTGGAACCACGCATGCCCAGCACACCATTAGAGTCTCCGATGAAGCGGCGGCGAATTACCACGCTGGGTTCAAACTTCACCACGTCTTCGGTAGTCGCAACATTAATGCTGCGAAAGTCTTCCTGAGTCAGGAGGCTGGAGGGGCTCAGGTTGGCAAAGCGTTGGTCGCTTTCGCTTCCCCAGACATAGATTTCTTCCACTCTCTCTTGAGCATTGGCCTGGACGCTCGTCAGGGCCAGACTGGCGAGAGAGATTCCGGTAAAGAGCATTTTGCGCTGAATGTTCATTTGTCATTTCCCTTGTGTGATATTGCGTGACAAAACTGCCAAGAACCGAGCACTGGAATGCAGGGGTACCAGATGGTCGGGCCAGCGTATCTTAGGTTTATGACCCCCTGTTGAGGTGTGGCATAGCGTCGCAGAAGTGAAGCTGCGCACAACTAACTGTCCGCAATACCAGTGATGACGGTGCTTTCACAGGGTCGCGACATATTGCCGCAGACAGTGTAGATTGGGTTTGTCAGCTATCCCCTGGCGCAAAGATGCATGCGATTCAGGGAACTCCAGGATTCCAGCCAGGGGCACAAGGTGATGAAAAAAGTCTTTACAAAGATCTGTAATACACTTCATTTTCTCCTGATTGCATTCTGTGCCGCACAGATTTCAGCGCAAACCCCTGGGAGTGATGCAGCAGAATGGCGTCACTACGGTAGCGACCTGGCCCACAGTAAATACTCTCCACTCGATCAGATTAACCGCGACAACGTGCATCTTTTGCGGGAGGCCTGGACCTGGACTTCCGTGGATCAGGAGATTCGCGACAACAATGCCATTATCCGTGAGCGCGGCTCGTTTCGAAGTTATGCCTATGAAGTCACGCCTCTGATGGTAAACGGTGTGCTCTACACAACAACTTCACTTGGCCAGATCGCTGCTATTAATCCAGTGAGTGGCGAAACCCTTTGGAGTTTCGATCCGGTGTTGTACGTGGATGGCAGGCCAGCGGTGCATGGCTTCATGACGCGAGGCCTGGCTTACTGGACTGATGGCGACAAGGAACGATTGTTGTACGCCGGTGGTCGTACTTACCTGTTGTCGATTGACCCACAGACTGGCCGTCTCGATCCCAGCTTTGGTCGCGGTGGTCGTGTCGACCTCAAGCGTGGCCTCGGGCGTACCATCGATCCCTCTCTCTATGCAGTCAGTTCCCCTCCTATTGTTGTCAATGACACAGTCATAGTGGGCTCGGCCATGACTGAAGGCACCGACTTTCGAGAGGCGCCGCCGGGTCATGTACGGGGTTTCGACGTAAGCACGGGAGAGATGAAGTGGATTTTTCACACCATTCCACAGCCGGGACAGTACGGTAGTGACACCTGGCCCGCAGATGCCTGGCAATATACAGGTGGTGCCAATGTGTGGACCTTGATGAGTGCCGACGAAGACCTGGGTCTTGTGTACTTGCCGGTAGGAACAACAGTGCCCGATTACTATGGCGGGCATCGGCAGGGGGACAATCTATTCGCTAACTCTCTTGTGGCTCTGGATGCCGACACTGGAGAACGGGTCTGGCATTTTCAGTTTGTGCATCATTCTGTGTGGGACTACGATCCTCCTGCCGCACCAAACCTCATCGACATCGAAGTCGATGGCCGGGCCATCAAGGCAGTAGCACAAATCACCAAGCAGGGATTCACTTTTGTTTTCAATCGGGAGACTGGCGAACCGGTCTGGCCCATCGAAGAGCGCGCAGTACCACAATCCAACGTACCGGGTGAGCGCACTTCACCCACTCAACCCTTTCCCAGCAAACCACCACTCTTTCTTAGTAACGGCGCCACCGAAGATGACCTGATTGATTTCACGCCAGCCTTGCGTGCCGAGGCCCTGGAAATATTCAGGCAATACACCGCGGGACCACTCTATACACCGCCTGCTATGGGCGACAACATCATCAGACCGGGTTGGAGCGGTGGCGCGAATTGGTGGGGAGCGGCATTCGACCCTGAGACCCAGCGCCTCTATGTACCAAGTTGGGCGCATTTTTCCACGGTCAATATGAGCCCGCCGGAGGATCCTGCTTCAGATCTCACGATTCGGCCACGTGTACGCGATCTTGCTGGCCCCCGAGGCCTGCCTCTATTCAAACCTCCCTACTCGCAACTGGTAGCCTTTGATATGAATGCGGGTGACAAGCTCTGGCATATTCCTGTAGGTGAAGGACCAACGGATCATCCCGATTTGCAGGGACTGGAGTTACCCCCTATGGGCAATTTTGAAAAGCTAGGCGGACCCCTGCTGACAAAAACCCTGTTGTTCATCGGCCAGGGTTTCGAAACCAATCGACTGGGAGTTTATGACAAAGACAACGGAGATGAACTCTGGTGGTTGCAACTCCCGGCGCGTTTTCATGCCGCACCTATCACCTATATGGCTGATGGCAAACAGTATCTGGTGTTCGCTCTGGGCGGTGGCGCGCGTGGTGAAGTGGAACGATTGATGGCGTTGGCGCTGCCGTAATCAGATTGAGCCAAATATTCTCCCTTATTAGTCAATATTTCGCTGTTTATTCCAATGGGAATAGTTGGTAATACTGCCACCAATCACTGAAGAGGATGGTGTTATGTATTTCGGCGAGAAACTCAAGCGACTCAGGCAGGAAAAAAACTGGACCCAGCCCGATCTGGCAGAGCGACTGGGTATTGAACAGTCCTGGCTGTCAAAGATTGAAAATGACAAGAGTCTCCCCTCCAGTGAGCTACTGGATAAAATTGCAGAATCATTTGACCTCACACTTCAGCAATTGCTGGAAGATCTGGATCCGAACTATGTCTCCAACTCCCTGGCTTCACTGCCTGAGGTGCGCGGTATTTTGCAGCAGAAAAAATTTAGTACCGTCCACAATGCAAAAAAGTGGCTGCTAGCTGCTACCGTCAGTATGGCATTCGGTTTTTCCTTGCTGTTGTCAGGAGCAGCGGAATTATTCTTCAAGGATGTACTTTATCTTTATGAGTCCGAGGGGCTGGTATTTGAATCTGAACCTGACAATTTGTTTACAGACAGAGATAATCTGATTGCTACATGGATTGACGCAAGGGTAGACGTTGAAGATGTGCATGCTGAGCGAGCCCGAAAGCTGATGGAGTTATCTGGTAGAGAAAACTACCAGCAAATTACCAGCCGCGAATTCCTGGGAACGTTTTTTAAGGAAACTGAAACAACGACGACTGGGGCCGTGGATATTTTTGGGAGCCCGGTTCCTGCAGGGAGTACTGCTATACGAGTCTACTATCAGTCCGCAACGCCGCAGATGCGTCACCCAGCCAATAGCGTCATGATCACATTAGGATTTATGCTACTACTGAGCAGCTTTGGCTTGTATTTCAGTGAATTCAGAATATCCAGACTGAGAACTTAATCTTCTAACATCTTGTCTATGGCATTATACATGGCCACGCGATGAGCTTGCGATACTGAGCCGCCCGCGGCTGCATGATCCCACGCGCTCAACACGACAATTACGGTATTGGTTTGTGGATTGACATGAATGCCCTGACCAAAGATGCCGCGAGCATCATAAGTAGGCCTGCCATCCCCGTCCTCAGACAACCACCACAGGTAACCGTAACCATCGGACCCGGGGGAGGGAGTAGTGGATTCAGTCATCCAGCCCTGAGGCAGTACCCGAGAGCCATCCGGTAATTTGCCATCGCCGAGAGCAAACAGGCCGATGCGCCCATAGTCGCGCAGGGTGACGTTGAGACAGCAGCCACCTCGCTCTCCGGCAGGGCCATGGGTTGACCACACCGCATCTGATTCCATGCCAAAAGGTTTCCAGATCTTGTATTCCAGATAGCTGGCCAGATTGTTGCCAATTGCAGCACGAACGATGGCGCCAACCAGGTCGGTTTCACCGGTGTTGTAGTTGAATACAGTGCCGGGCTCAGCGACTCGTTCTTTTTCTCCCAGGTAGTTCATCATGGCGACCAGATCCATGGCAGGGTAGCTGGCCACGTCCGAGTTCATGTCTGTATAGTCTTCATTCCAGGCTACCCCTGATGCCATCTGCAATACATGTTTGAGGCTTGCCTGATCATAGGAGCTGCCTTTCAATAAGGGCAGATAGTCGGTGACTTTGTCGTCAACGCTCCCAATGTATCCATCCGCGATTGCCGCGCCCAGTAACATTGAAGTGACTGATTTCGACATGGAAAAGGAAATCCAGCGGGTATCTTCATCATTGCCCATGCCATAAAACTCATAACGAATGACACCGTCTTTGATGACCAGCAGTCCACCCACATGATTACGAATCTTGTAGTCTTCCAGAGAGAATTGCTCGCCATCGACTTCATAACGTAGGGAGGAAAAATCTGATTCGTTGCCAGGCAGCAAACTGGGAGAGTCACCGGCCTTGATCTCTCTTCCGGGATAGAGCCGCCACCAGTTGCGAAAACGCACGATCTGGGTATCGCCGGAATCGCCAAGCACACTGGAAGGATCCCCGCCAGGTAAGAGGCTGTCGTCCAGTGACGGATTTACATATCTGGCCTGTTGCGCGCTGGCTGTTGCGGAGATCAGCAACAGGGCCAGCAGTAGTGTCTGCCAATGTTTCAGTGTTTTCATGGGCTTATGGGATCCTGGATGGCTTGCAGGCAAGTCTATGCTATTTAGGCTGACTTCAATATAGCGCGAAGCCGCTTTTTCCAACCTTCGTCCAGATGAGGGAAATCTATGGCGACCTTGGCAATCTTGAGGTCGTGAGCGGGAGTGAAGACAGTGCGCCACAGGCTGGTGACGGTGACCTCGTGATCTGCCGATTGCAACAGCGTCATTTCGTCTCCTGCCTGCAAGCTGCCGGGTTCATCTATATAAAGGTAGTAGCCGAGACGACCGGTGAGCAGGAAGCTATTGGGAAAAGTAGGATCTCCCATTCGTTTGCCCAACTTGGAGCAAGGTATTCGCGGTTGTGCAATGGTCACTTTGGCCGATCCTAACTGAAAGCGATCACCAATTTTCACCTCGTCGTCGGACAGCCCATCCACGGTGAGATTCTGGCCAAATTGAGACGGCTCCATTTCAGCTCTGCCCAACTGTTCCTGCCAGTAGGGATAGTGGACATTGGAGTACACATACACCGCCTTGTCCCTGCCACCGTGCAGTTCGGGGTTAGCCTGTTCATCGCCTTCAAGATTAGTCTCGGAGAGAGTGACAGGACCATCAACAGGAGACTTGTAAATGGCAGACATCATTGGCTCACCGTTGATGATAAGTTCTTCAGGTTTGCCGACACAGATTTCTAGGATGTTTGCCTTCATGGATTCGTTGTCTCTCTGGATTCGTTTGCTGGTTTGCGCCCGGGGATTGTTGTATGTTATCCCTCCCTGCCGTCCCAGGACCAGCAATTGGTCTGATGTTAAGGCCAGGGGCAGCCAACTACCGGGCAGATTCAGTGACCAGAAGCCATTGCAGACTTCTGTTTCTTGATCATTTCTACTATCGGAGCCACTTCGGTGACTGAAGCACTTGTCAGCTTGTTGCTGGCAACTCTTATGTTAATGGGTTCTCCAGGTCCAGCCACGCTGGCTCTGGCGGCGACCGGTGCAAGTGTGGGATTTCGCCGTGGCCTGCCGTTTTTCCTGGGCATCATGAGCGGACTTGCTGTGGTGATTAGTGGAGCTGCTCTCGGACTGGCAACCCTGTTTGAGAATTTGCCACAACTCCGCTTGCTCGTTCAGTCGCTGGGCACGGTCTATATCTGTTATCTGGCTTACAAGATTGCGACGGCACCCTTGATCACCGACTCAGTGAATAACAGTCAAAGCAGCCCAGGTTACATGGATGGATTCATTTTGAATCTTTTGAATGCCAAAGCCTATGCGGTGTTTCTGGCGGTGTTTTCACAATTCCTGCTACCTGCCGAATCAGTTTCTCTTTCTTTTGCTGCAACTGGATTGGTCTGTTTCGCCATGGGTCTGACAGTGAATACATCCTGGCTGTGGTTTGGAAGCGCCATCAGTCCCTTGTTCAGGCAGCAGAGGCCGGCTCGCATTTTGCGCACAGTGTTTGCCTTGCTGATGATTGCTTCTGTGGTGCTGGTAACTATTCCCTAACCCTTCATCAGTCCAGTTGGCGAGTTTCCCCGGGTTGGGTAAACAGGTCTGCGCTGCGCAACTCCAGCGGCCGCAAGGTGGGATTGCCTGGAATCTGCATTGGCGCATGGATGCCGACATCATGTTGTGCAGCTACCCGGTTTTCAAGAATGTCGCGACCCTGGGGGGAAGCGAAAAACCAGTAGGGCGGGAATGCCATATCGGGTGTTACCCGATTCCAGTATTCAGGGTCCAGGGCGAAGTGTTCATCGTTGGGATCTGCGTCGCCCATATGCACCACGGTGCTGTTGTCATTGAGAGTAACGCGCCACACTATGTTTTCAACATTCACCCGACCTGTTGGCCATCCGGAATGGGGGATTCGCACTGCTTCCACCAGCAGATCATCCATTGTTAGCGTTACCGGTGAGTCTTTGTATTGCAGGCTGACCGCATGCACACGATCAAAAACAGACTGAGCGCTGTCATCAGCGATTGTGCGCATCCCTATGACGGCTTGC
Organism: uncultured Pseudohongiella sp.; assembly: GCA_965267495.1. GTDB lineage: Bacteria > Pseudomonadota > Gammaproteobacteria > Pseudomonadales > Pseudohongiellaceae > UBA9145. The sequence continues at coordinate 305,028 of OZ254078.1, forward strand.
TGTGGTGCATACAAGGCGATATTCGTTTGTACCTGCATGAGGGCAAGAATGTCCTCGGCAGAAAAATGGTCGCCATGAAAATGGCTGATGAAGATTGCATCCACACCGTCGAATGGTGCTTCTCCTGCAAACAGAGCCTGACGCATCTCTTCCGGGACAAGCAGATACTGACCATAGCTTTCGGGGTAAAGAGGGTCGAACAAGATTTTGGTTTCACCATCGGTAACCATGACGCCTTCATTTGCCATGTAGAACGCTTCCTGAGCGAACAGGGACAGTGAGATCGAGCTGCCAAATAAGAAGAGAACCAGTTTCTTCATCATAGTTTTACCCATACAAGGTGAGAGTCCACAAATGAGAAAGGGCCGGTGAACCGGCCCTTTCTTTGATCAATCCTGGATAATCAGTCGTCCTGATTGTTCGCTGCCATTCTTTCTTCGGCGCGGTGACCGGAGAGAATGTTGTACATGCCATAGTTACCTTCATGACAGGCATACTCATAGATCTTGTCTTCGGTGTAGTCGAAAATAATTTCCCGTGTATAGGATGCTGTATAGCTACCAGGATCATGAGAGGTGAGTTGATACTGTAAGGCGCTATCACTGACACGCGTCAGTTTTTCAACATTGATTTTCTTGTCAGTGTCAGGAGAGGTGCTGCTGGCATCGGAATAGTTGGTGGTTTCGATCACCAGTGTGTCACCTTCCCACCAGCCTCTGGAATCGCCATGCCACAGCTTGATGCTCTCATGCGCGTGAGGCTGTTCCACTAATGGAATAATGCGCGCATCATGTGCCATTTCCTGATAGATCACTACCGTGTCTTTTGACTGCACAATCTGCCAATAGCTGTTGTAGCCGGAACCCAGGCGCGGTGCGCCGAAAGAAAGGCAACGTTCACCCAGGGGGCGGTCAGTCCAGGAATCTGCAGGATGTGCCTCGCGCCACTCCCTCAATTCTCTCGCAGCCTGAATCGCCTCTTCGGTGCGGGGAGGGAACTTGCCATTGGGTGGATCGATGATTTGTGAGGTACGGCGATGTACGGTGCGTTCTGCCATCCACTGGGAATCGTAATTGCCGGTGGTTGGATCATAGGAATTGATCTCGCCACTGAATACGGCTTCCAACACGCCGCCACCGAACAGGGCATCTTCACCCGCCGCCATGATCTCATCGATGCGCTGATTGATGAATACAACGTCCTCGTCAGTCAGGAATTCCTTGTCGCCAAACACATCGGGTCGTTCCACAGGCGTTATCGTATTGTTCTCCCACACACCCTGCAGGTCAGGGTGGCCATCGATAGTGCGGGGTACGTCATAGTCACCCTGGGCAAGTAGTGGGACAGGTGAAATGGCAACAGCAAATGCCAGGGAAATCAATGAACTGGGCTTCTTCATAGCTGAATCCTTCTGATCGAGGAATTGGACCTAGTTTCAACTACTGCTGGCGCTTTGGCAAGCGCAATGAACGAGGATTCCAGGCGCAATATCCGGTCTTGATCCTCGTCAACACGGCGTTGCAGGGGCTTTCTAAAATTAAAGAATAGGTCCCATTTATGTCTATTAGGAGCAAGTTTGTATGTCGAGTTTTAGTCAGATTTTTGTAGTGATAGATCCAACCACGGATCGGCAGTCAGCGTTGGCTAATGCCGAACGGATTGCGACAGGCGCCCCGGGCACTTCCCTGCATGTCTATGAGGCTATCTACAGCACCAGAGACAATGCCGACCCTGAAGCCTTGCAGCGGGTTGAAACTGCACGCCACCGGGCGTGGATAGATACCCTGGTCAAACCAATTCGTGATCAGGGTATTGGCGTAGAAGTGGAAATCGAATGGACTCAGAATTGGCGTGATGCGATAGCACCCGCTGCAGCAAGGGCTGAATGTGGTCTGATCATCAAGGCAGCTTCGGTACACAGTGGTGCAGAGCGAAGGTTTTTGAAAACGGCTGACTGGACTCTGCTGCGCAACGCCAGTTGTCCGGTTTACCTGATTAAGAAAGACCAGGTTGAAGAAGCCGTCACCGTACTCGTGGCATTGGATATTCAGGTCTCTGACGACCTGCACAATACCTTGAATGCACGGGTGCTTGAATACGGGAGTTCGCTGGCGGGCGAAGCAGAAGGCAGCGCTATTCACGTGGTGAATGCCTATGCCGGTGCCAATAAATTTGTTTACCCTGACGACCTTGCCCAAACCACTGGTATCGACCTGAAGAATGCGCATTCAGTTGAAGGTTCTGCTGATACAGTGATTCCCGAAGTGGCTGCGGAGATTAATGCCGACATTCTTGTCATTGGCACAGCGAAGCGGGACGGTATCAAGGCAGCTGTGGTTGGGAATACTGCAGAGAGAATACTGGACGCCGTATCGACAAATATCCTTACAGTGACTGCTGAATAAAAAAGCTGTCCGGTGCTCACGGCACCGGACACAATTTGCGCAAGAGTTGCTGGCTTACTCGATCAGGTTGATTTGCGCTGTTTCCAGCTGTTCCGGAGTCACGGAAATTTTGTCTCGTTCCTTATAGAGAAATATCCGGGATCGACGTTCGCCACTGAGAAACCTTTCCCAGTTTCTGTCGGCAGCGCGAACTGCGCTCTCGGCGCCTTCAGTCGTGCTTCCGGTCTTGCTCAACCAATTGCTCATACCCATGCCTTTCGTTTCTTCAGTGTCTCCGGACCAGAACAGCATGAGACGATCATCGACTATGGCCCATGATTCAGGATGACCAGGCGTTCTTCTGCCAGAGCCACCCATCATCAGTGTGCACCAGCCTCCATGAGCGGGAATGTAGCGTTCGGGATCGGCCTCGAATAAGGCTTGCTCTGAAGCACTCGCCATCCAGTAAGTCACCCCCTCGAAAGAAGCAGCAAATGCCGGGTCGCCCTGTTGGGGTTTGCCTTCAGTAAAGTAGGAGACTGGTGAGTAACCGTCGATAGCCGCACCGTTAGTATCTACCCGTATCGGCTGTACCGGGGGCTCTGCGGCGCAAGCAGTCGCGCCCAGCAGAAGTATCAGAGTAGTTAGAAGAATTCGCATATGTCGTTCCTCGGCAGTAATTCAGGTCCGCAGTTTTAGGCTGTTATGGGCATGTGAGAAGTGGGCAGGGATAAGTGGTAGGCGGTAAGGGGCAAATGGCAGGCTCTGGATACTTTCTTCAGCCTTGCTTCCCTTTACCATTTGCCCCTCGATTCGTAGAATTTTTGGATGGCTGGTCCAGTGACTTATTCCCTCCGCTCTCCACTCGATTTTCTCCAGACACATCATCAGTTTGTCCTGCGCCTGGGATTAGTCTGGTCAGCTTTCGTGGCAATGGAGATAGGTAAGGGCTTCTATTTTAATGGCGCGCAAACTCCTCTTATCTACTACTTCCTGTTCGGGACTTACCTTTACCTGCCCTGGTTTGTGATGAGTGTCGTCGCTGGCATGCTGGCTTCGACTTCCTTGAGCTATTCAGTATTCCATCGCCGATCGCTGCTGTTACATCTCCCGGTTGCCATTAGCTTCGCACTGATTCATGTCTTGGTGCTCACCAGTGCTTACTGGCTGTTCTGGCCGGAAAGAGTAAGCAGGGTTACATTTCAGTTTGTACTGGGTGAACAGGCAGTAAAGTGGGTTCATTTTGAGTTGCTCGCCTACTTTATTCTGCTGTTCCTGTGGCGAAGGCAGTTAAGTTCGGAAACAGATCCTGGCAATCGAAATGGTGCCGAGGAAGGCGATGAGCAGCTTGCCCTGACTACAGATGCGGGAGTGATCAGATTGGACAAGGACCAGGTTGACTGGCTACTAGCCGATGACAACTACGTGATTGTTCATGCCAATGAACGCCAGTTGCGCGTAAGGGGTACGATGAAGGAGATGCTGAGACAGCTCCACGCAGATCACTTTCAACAAGCCCATCGCTCAGCCATCGTGAATATGCGCAAGGTACGAGAAATTGGAAATCAGCGAGTTGTACTTGAATCAGGATGCCGCGTACCAGTCAGTCGGCGCCGCCACCGCAAGTTACTGGAAGCCTTTAACCGGCTGAAGTAGCCGGCTTGGTATAGACGCGAGACAAGAAGAACAAGACCGCGCCCAGCGCAATCCAGAAAAAGATGATAGACCATTCATGGGGCCAAACCAGAGCCGAAGGGCTGCCTGGAAAATACAATGTGCCTATTCCAAGGGAAAGCAGCAAAGCCAGATAGCCTGTCGCCTTTCCCCCGGGTGCGGTGTAAGGGCGGGCGAGTTCAGGCTCGTTATTGCGCAAGGCGATAAAGGAAAGAGCAACAAAGGCATAGGCGACGACGATACCCAGCCCACCAGCATTGACCAGCCATACCAGGGCAGGTCGACCAAAGAATGGACTGATCACAGACAGGACGCCGATCAGGAGTATTGCATTCTTCGGCGTGTGATAGCGCGGATGAATTTCCCCAAGGAAATGAGGCAGCATGCCAGCATGTGCCATCGCATAAATGGCGCGGCTGGCTCCCACGATGAGTGCGTTCCAGCTGGTAATAATGCCCGCCAGGCCTGTAACCAGTAGTATGGTTTCTCCCAATTCTCCATAGATGACTGCATTGGCTTCTGCCGTTACCAGGTCCGCAGCACTGAGAGCCTCCGTGTTCATCACCATGCCAACGCCAAAGATCACCAGGGCATACCAGGCAATTGCCATTAGTACGGAGATAATCAATGCAGTGCCAATATCATGGAAGGGCAGATCTATTTCTTCTGCGGCCTGAGGAATGATATCGAAGCCAACAAACATAAAAGGTACCATGACTAACACTACAGCGATGCCGCTGATGCCATCGATAAACAAGGGATCGATGTTGGTAGTGGTTCCGGTGACAGTCGCTCCACTGATGAAGAAAAACCCAACAATCAGAATCATGAGCACGACTGTGGTCTGTACTATGGCAACCATCTTTACCCCAAGCACATTGAGTGTGGTCATGACGATGGCGCCAAGTATGCCGACGCCAACCCAGCTGGCGTGCACTTCCCAACCGGCAACGGTCCAGAGGTAACCAATATCCAGACCTGGCACGAGTGAGCTCATGACTGTAGGCAGGGCCACCGCTTCGAATGCAATAACCGACATATAGCCAAGGATGATGGCCCAGGTGCAAATAAACGAGGCGTGGTATCCCAGCGCTCGTTCACTATATACATGTTCGCCGCCTGCGAAGGGTAGCGCCGAGGCGAGCTCGGCATAGGTGAGGCCAACAATCGCGATAGCGCCGCCACCAAGCAGAAAGGCAACGATGGCGCCGGCCACGCCAGCGGAGCTAATCCAGGTGCCGGTCAGTACCACCCAACTCCAGCCGATCATGGCGCCGAAGGCGAGAGAAATGACGTCGGCGCGACCGAGTACACGGATGAAACTGGATTTTTCAGATGATGATGTCATGTCTTGTTCTTGCTCTTGGGGCGTAATAGTACTGTATTTTTCTCTTCAGCCCATCTATTCTTGAGCAAACCTGGGAGGGAAAAAGAATCACAATACCCAGGTACTATTCTTGGCGTGGTACTGAGTGGTGACAAGGGAAAAAGAATTGCCACCAGTGCGAGGGGTGAATCAGATGAAAAAGCTTTTCATACTGGGGCTGCTGTCTTTTGGGCTGGTGGCTTGCGAGGCCAGCGGCATACCAAATTTCGAACGCATGAGTTTCGATGAGCTGGCTGCCTACAACAACGGAAAACCACTCAATCAAATGATTGTGTGTAGTGAAGAAAACCGATCCTTCAGTCGTGTGCGACGACGACGATGCATGACCGTTGAAGCGATGTATGGCTCTTCTGATCAAATCAGCCAGCTTGGGGTATTGAATACGATTCCTGGATACACAGGAGTGGAGTAGCACAATTGGATGATAAACAGATCATCCGCTATTGATTAGCTCAGCAAGTTTTCTTTTCTCACAAACTCGAGCGTCTGATCCAGGCTGGTGGCAAACATCTCGATCATTTCATCGACTTGTTCATTGCTTATGATCAGCGGCGGGCAGAATGCCAGGCAATTGCCACTTACTGCCCGAATCAACAAGCCATTGTCCTGACAATACTGTTTGGCGGCAGCACCAACCTTGCCGTCACTAAAGCTTTCGCGTCTCTCTTTGTTGGCGACCAGTTCTACCGCGCCAATCAAACCTTTGCCACGGATTTCTCCAACCAGCGGATGCTCGGCAAATTCACGCAGGCGCTTCTGCATGTGTTCTCCAACCCGAGCTGCATGAGAGAAAATTTCATCTCGTTGATAGATTTCCACTGCTTTCAACGCTGCTGCTGCAGCAACCGGGTGTCCAGTGTAAGTGTATCCGTGTCCAAAGATGCCTAGTTGATTGCTGGGTTCCAGCATGGCTTCATACATGAAGCCCGGAATAATTGCTGCGCTGATGGGAATGTAAGCAGAAGACAGCTGCTTGGCCAGGCTCATCATCTGCGGTTGAATCTGCATGGTGGTTGAACCGAAGTCATTGCCCGTGCGCCCAAATCCACAGATAACCTCATCTGCCCAGAACAGAATGTCGTATTTGTTTAATACATTCTGTAATTCAACAAAGTAACTGTCCGGTGGCACTACCACACCGGCAGCGCCTCCGATTGGCTCTGCTATAAATGCGGCGATGGTGTCGGCGCCTTCCTGTTCGATCAGTTGTTCAACATCCGCTACCAGTCTTTGCACATACTCTTCTTCTGATTCATTGTTCTGTTGGCCATGGTAGAAATGAGGGCACTCAGCTCTCAAAATTCCAAGCGCGTCGACTGGCACATCAAAATGGGTATGCATAACCGGCAGTCCGGTCAGTGCTGCAGCTGCCATGGTGACGCCATGGTAGGAGCGGTCGAAGGCGATTATCTTCTTCTTTTCTGGTTTGCCGATGACATTGAAATAGTAGTGCAGCATCTTGATCTGGGAATCATTGGCTTCACTGCCTGAGTTGGCAAAGAAGATGCGCGCATTATCTACTGGCACCATGTCCGCGAGGCGATCGGCTAACTCCCGGGCCAGGGGATGGGTGCGCCCGCCAAACATATGGCTGTAAGGCAAAGTCTTGAGTTGTGCGGTGATAGCCTCAATGAGTTCCTCATTACCGTAGCCTAGTGCTGAGCACCACAGAGCCGCCAGCCCTTCAAGATAGCGATTACCAGCATCGTCATAGACGTAGATGCCATCGCCCCGGACGATGTTGAGCTGTTCGACCTGCGTGAGGTTGGTAGTGGGATAGAGCAGTGAAGTCATGGCAGCGAGAATAAATCAGCGGGACAGTGATTGCCAGAGACGGGCTCGTTGAGCTATTTCGCCAGATCAGAGACTGGTTTTGTTAGCCGCACCCCGATCACAGCGCAGCGTTCTCCGTCGGGCGCTGCGAAACTCGACCTCGCGCTTTGCGCTCGGGACTCGGACAGTCCTCGCGCCGTTTCCGACACCGAACGCTGCGCTATGCGTGATCTGATTGGGGTGCGGCTAACAAAACCAGTCTCTGCTCTTCGTTCAGTGCAGCCGGGATTTCCACATTAATTGGTAATACAATGCTTTGATCTGCGAGAACAAATTGAGCTACTGAGACTCTGCTATGCAAAGCACAACAATAAGAAACGTTCTGCACGCGGTGACTGTATTTCTGATGGCGCTGATGGGTGCAAGTGCAGTGGCACAGCCAAATCCTTATCAGGCGATCTATCACTGGGGAAGCTTACCGGGTGACCGACCCATGGGTGTGGTTACCGGTGTCCATCCCGATCCGGATGGTGAGCACCTGTGGATCGTCGAGAGATGTGGTGCCAATCAGTGTGCCGGCTCCGATGTCCATCCCATCCACAAACTCGACCTGGAAGGTAATACCGTGAAGAGCCTCGGTGCCGGTTTGTTTGCCTGGCCCCATGGATTCGATATCGATGCGGATGGCAACCTCTGGGTGACCGAAGGTGCGCCAGCCGGTGATGCCCGGGGGCGACCCGGTATGGAGCGGGGCATGGGCCATCAGGTCATCAAATTGAACCAGGATGGCGAGGTTCTCATGCGTCTGGGAGAAGCTGGTGTGCCGGGAGACGATACGGAACATTTCAATGGTCCGGCTGCTGTTCTGGTTGCGCCCAGTGGCGAAGTATGGATTGCTGACGGCCATCGCGGTGGTAACAACCGCATTATGAAATTTTCAGCCCAGGGTGAGTTTATGCTCCAGCTCGGTGGTGGCATTGATTCGCTATCAAGGGAGAGTGGGCGCTTCAATGATCCTCATGATCTCAAGATGGATGCACAGGGGCGGCTGTTTGTCGCCGACAGGGGCAATAACCGTATTCAGATTTTTGATCAACAAGGTGAGTTGCTGGACATCTGGACACAATTTGGACGTCCCAGCGGATTGTGGATAGATGACAATGACATGCTCTACGCGGCTGATGGCATGTCCGGGGAGCAGTGGAATCGTGGTTGGGAGCGTGGCATTCGCATTGGAGACGCGCGTTCTGGTTATGTCACTGAATTCATCCCGGATTATGAAATCCAGAATGGCAGCGGCATAGAATTTCTCGCTACAGATGGAGACGGTAATATTTACGCAGGGCAGGTTGGGCGCCAACGCTTCGAAAAATATGAGCGCGTCAGACCCTGAGAGCAACATAGAGAAGATTATTTTAGATGAGTTTCGTATCTGAGCTTATTGCCGGCAAGCGCGCCATAGTCACTGGGGGTGCCACCGGCATAGGCTCATCAATTGTGCGCAAGCTGGGTGAGTTGGGTGCCCAGGTTGGCATCATCAGCCGCAAGGAAGAGAAGCTGCGAGCTGCGGTAAGCGCCTTTAAACAACAGGCCGGTATCGATGTGCTCTATCGCGTTGGTGATGTGCGACAGGAGGATTTAATAAAGGCTGCGATTGATGAGCTGGCTCTGGAAATGGGCGGTTTGGATATCCTGGTCTGTAACGCGGCTGGAAATTTCATCTGTCCTACCGAAGAGCTATCTGCCAATGCCTGGCGCACCGTGATCGATATAGACCTGAATGGCACATTCCACTGCTGTCAGGCAGCGCTCCCCTATCTGAAGGAGGCCGAGAGTGGTGGGCGTATCATCGCCATCAGCACCACCCACGCAAATTCCGGTTGGCCCTTTGCGGCTCATGCTGGCGCGGCCAAAGCGGGCATACAGAATCTGATGAAGAGTCTGGCCAGTGAGTGGGGCAAATATGGCATTCGAGCAAACTGGATTTCCCCCGGGCCGATTGAAGGGACAGAAGGCGTAGACAGGTTGATTATAGCCCAGGGTCGCTCTGAGGAAGTGTTACAAAAAATTCCACTTGGCACCTTTGGTGAGGGTGAAGATATTGCAAATGCCACAGTCTATCTGGCATCAGACACCGGAAAATACGTTTCCGGAGCAGAAATCGCAGTTGATGGTGCGGCTCAATGGGCCCAATAGCATCACTTGATTTGGTTTAATAAACACGTAGCAATTGAAAAGGGGTTGAATATGAAAATTATCAAGCAATTAGGACTGATCGCGACGGCAGGCTCTGTCGCTGTTTTCAGTATTGGAATCGCCAATGCGCAGTCATCTGCCGATCTGGTTGCAGCGGCATTAAGCCACAGCGATCGTCCCAGTGAAGATGCCGGTGATGATGCCCGCCGTATGCCACTGGAAGTGTTGTCTTTCGCTGGCATTGATGCTGGCATGGATGTGTATGAACTGGAAGCCGGTGGCGGTTGGTACACAGAGATTCTTGCGCGTACGGTTGGTCGAAACGGCAGCGTTACTATGCAGAACCCACCCGCGTTTGAGGGATTTACAGGAGATGCCGACGACAATCGCGCCGCGAGCCTGTCCAATGTGACCCTTGATACGACAAACTTTGATGATCTCAATGCGGGCAATGCTTCCATGGACCTGGTGACCTGGATTCTGGGGCCGCACGAGCTCTGGTTTGAACCCGGTGGGGAATCTCTGGGTGACCCAAGTGAGAGCTTTGCCGAAATCGCCCGTATCCTGAAGCCAGGTGGCCGCTTTCTCGCACTCGACCACGCTTCAGCTGATGGGGCTGATCCTTCAGTTGGCGGCACTCTGCATCGTGGAGTGGAATCATCAGTTCGGCAGTATGCTGAAGCAGCAGGCCTGACACTGATTCGTAGTTCCAACATGCATCTCAATCCTGAAGACCCGTTGACCAATGGCGTGTTCGATCCTGAGATCCAGGGCCAAACCAGCAAGTTCGTTTTATTATTCGAGAAGTAATCGTTGATGACAGATCAGGCGAACAAATGTGCAGTCTTTGCCGATCTTCATCGAGCAACGGAAACCTGGCTGATTCCCAATCCCTGGGATCTGGGATCAGCCAGATTGCTGCAGGGTCTGGGATATAAGGCTCTCGCTACCACGAGTTCGGGATTCGCTTTCACCCTGGGCAGGGCTGATGGTGAGGTCAGTCTCGAGGAGAAGCTGAGTCATTGTCGTGACTTGTGTGCCGGCACATCGATTCCAATCAATGCAGATTTCGAGAATGGATTCGCCGATGACATTGCTGACATGGCGGATAACATCAAGCTGTTGCTGGACACCGGCGTGGCAGGTTTCTCTATTGAAGACTACAGTCGCGATCAACACCTTGTTTATCCCAGGGAACAGGCAGTGGAACGGATTGCAGTTGCAGCGGAGACGATTCGTGAATCTGGTGTACCTGCGCTGTTGACTGCGCGCGCGGAAAATCTTATTCGTGGTGTGGATGATAGAGAAGATACGCTGGCGCGATTGCAGGCTTATTCAGCTGCCGGTGCCAATGTGCTCTATGCGCCTGGACTGGTTGAAATGGAACAGGTGAGTGAGTTTGTCAGTGAAACTGACAAGCCGCTAAATGTACTGGCACCCTTCGTACGTGGTGCAAGCATGGCGCAGTTCAACGATGCGGGAGTATGTCGTATCAGTGTTGGTGGTGCGCTTGCCTGGGCTTCGGTCAATCCATTACTGAAAGCGGGGCAGGAAATGCTGGAGCAGGGATCGTTCACCTGGCTCAAGCACATGGCCAGGGGTAGCGATGTGCAAGCGCTACTTAAGTCAGATCAGGGCAGCTAGTTGCTCTGGTAAGTGATCTTGCCGCCGACAATAGTCATTACCACTTCCGCATCCAGGATGTCCTGTTCTGCGACACTGAGCAGGTCACGATCGAAAATAGTGAAATCTGCCAGTTTTCCCACCTCGATAGAGCCTCGCAGCTGTTCCTGGAATGCGCCATGGGCGGGCCAGATGGTCAGCATCTTCAATGCGGACTCCCGGGAAACCGCAAGTTCAGGATGCCAGCCCGGGCCGGAAGTGCCATCCAGCCTCTTACGGGCAACGGCAGCGTAGAACTCAATGCGCGGATCACCCGCTTCGACAGGCGCATCGGAGCCAGCAATAATCATTAGTCCACGATCGATCAGTTGCTGCCAGGGATAGGCATAACCCAGTCGATCGGGACCCAGCCGATCGGGCGCAAAATTCAGATCACCAATTCCATGGCTGGGTTGCATGGATGGCATCACACCCATTTCCACAAATCGCTGCTGATCTGAAGGTGGAATGATCTGCGCGTGTTCCATGCGCCAACGCAAATCGGTACTGGCCCACTCACTGCTCGGTACGAAATCGTAAGCTTCCTGGTACCAATCGAGCAGAGAGCGAACTGCACGGTCACCTATTACATGGGTTTCAATCTGCACGCCCTTGCGCAGGGCTTCGTGCAGTATCGGCATCACCACTTCCTTGCTGGTGCGATTCATGAAACCGCGGTGGTTCGCATCGCTGTAATTCGCGAGCAGCGCTGCTCCCCTCGATCCCAGAGTGCCATCGATAAAAACCTTGATGCCTCTCACATCGAAAAAATAATCGTCGGTTGTTTCTCGTCCCCGTTCGTCGAGCATGATCCAGGCTTCATCGACAGGTACTGCCGCATAGACGCGATGGGCCATATTGCCTTCAGCATGAATTTCCTTCATGAGATCCACAAGCCGATAGGCCATGCCCGCATCCTGGGTTTGTGTCCAACCCATAGCCGCGTTCGCACGCAAGCCGCGCAACAGATTATCTTTCAGGAAAGCATCAGAATCGCGGGGAATGAGTTCCCGAAACACATTCATGGCATTGGCCAGCACATAGCCATTTGGCGTGCCATCAAGATCGCGGTCGAATCGACCACCCTCAGGATCTGGTGTGTCCCGGGTAATCCCGGCCAGTTCCAAGGCCCTGGAATTCACCAGGGCTGAAACACCATCGGCCCGGGGCATAAACAATGGTTTGTCCTCGGTGAAGGGATCTACATCATACTTGTTAAGGAAGCGCTGTTCGTCGGTCCACTCCCGTTCTATCCAGCCTCTGCCCTGGACCCATTCACCCGCTGGCACGGTAGCGGCAAATTCCTCAATGGCAGCCACCGTCTCCTGCAAGGTGGGGATGCCGAACAGGCTCAGGGTTTTGGTTCTCCTGCCCACGCCTTCGAGGTGCTGGTGACTATCGGTGAACCCTGCATAGACAGTGCTGCCACCAAGATCCAGTTGGGTCGCTGAGCCGCAACGGTATTGTTCTACGCCAGCATTGTCTCCCACGTAAACAATTCGATCGCCCGATACGGCGACGGCTTCCGCAGTCCATTGTGCATCGTTGGAGGTGTAGACGCTGGTGTTGTACAGGACCAGGTCTGCGTTGTTGCAGCCGCTTACATTTGCTGTGCCTGTACTTGCGGCATTGGTCGCCGTGTCCTGGTTGGGATTACTGTCACCACAGGCAATCAACAGAATAGAGATAGGCAATAATAAGAGGCTACGTTGCATGTGTGTTCCTGCTTGAGTGTCTTGAGTGCGCGGAAATCAGTACCGAAAAGCGCAATCTACAGGATCGACGGGTAATAGACAAAAGCGCGTAGATAGGACAGGATGCAGGCATCAGGCCGGTTGGCATGAAGAGCTACAATGAAAGGTCAAGAGTAGAAAGCCAAAAAGAAAAAGGACTAGACAATGAAAAAACAACTTCTGTTCATTATAAGTGTGTTGCTCTGTTCGGTAAGTTTCGGTCAAGCGAACATGGAACCCTGCGGACCAGCAGGAGACCTGAGTGACGATCTATCTGGCAATGTGGATTCTGATTCACGTTGTTTCGAATTGCGTATGTACACTGCCGAACCCGCAGTTGATGGTGTGGGGGGTATCGATAACCTGCATCAACGCTTCCGTGAAGAAGAAGTTGCTATCTTCGAAAAGCATGGCGCAGAAGTGATCGCAGTCTGGCAAAGACTTGATGATCCCAACACGCTGGTCTGGATGCTGGCTTATCGGGATCGTGCTCATCGCCAGGAAGTCTGGGCAGCATTTGCTGCCGACCCGGCCTGGGAGGCACTGCGCGAGAAATATCCAGTACCCCTCTCGATAGAGGTGTACATGATGAGCGCATCTGATTACTCCAATCTGAAGTAATCCGACGCGCTGTTTGAACTAGCCGGGTCTCCTTGAATTTGCTGTGAGGAGACCGGCTTGCCAATTGGCGGCTCATTCCACTAGGGTCTTCCACAGGCCGCAGGTAGTGAAATGTCTAGTGAAAATCAGAGATTTCTTGCCTACAAGGTGAGATATGTCGCACTATTCAGATGCGAGCGTTGCTATAATATTCGTACACAAAGCTAGTTGAACTGTTTGACACCGTAAGTTAGAACGTGCCCTGTCAATTCCATCCAAATGCCGCCACGGTGGCCACCTGTAGTTCGTGCAATATCGAGCTGTGTGGCATGTGTACAGTGTTCCTTGATCAGGGCACTTACTGCGAAAGATGCGCAGAAGCCGCACAAAGTGAAGCCCTGGTATCCGAACGTGCCGACACCCTGAACAGGCCGGAGCCCGAGCGGATTCACGCCGAGCCAGACCTGCCTCCAAGCGCAGCTGAAAAACGCAAGGACGCCGACCGGGTCTATATCTGGGCAGGCGTAGGCGGATCGGCTGCCATGCTGTTCGGGGCCATGCTGATTTATGCATTTCCCAATATGTTTGCGGACCAGGCACAGGTCGCTGCCTGGGCAGAAGAGCAACGGCTTGAAGATTGTCGGCTGGTTTTTGAAGAGATTACTTACGTGCTGCGCGCGGGAAATGTTCCTGATGAAACCCTGACCTGTGAGGGCAGCAGTTCGCCAAACCTGATTCGTCGTACCGGAAATATCGTGCGAGTTGATCATCCGAATCCGGGGCTGTATGGTTTGTCCGAAATCTACGTCACCAACGAATCTCACCAAGTCTTCCTGGTGGGCAACAGCTAATGAAGATGACTGTGCGCAAATCCAGGCAGCAGCGTGGTTATACGCTAATCGAATTGATGCTTACGGTGGCCATCATCGGCATTCTCGGTGCCGTTGCCCTGCCTGCTTATAACATGTACAGCAACCGGGCCCGCTTCGCCGAAGCGATGTTGGCAGCGTCTCCCTACCGCAACTTCATTATTGTAGGCGCCGAATCCGGCCGCTTCACATCGCTCAACGATGTAGACGAAGAATCCAATGGTATCCCCCCTGGTATTCAGCGCACAGCGACTGCTCACGGAGTGCATGTTTTTGATGGAGAGATCAGGGTGACCTGGCGTGATGACGGATCAGAATTGGCTGGCACGAACTACACCCTGACTGCGCAAGGTATCGCACCTCCGATTCAGTGGGTCGAAAGCGGCAACTGTTTGAATCGCGGATACTGCTAGTCTGGCAGTGCGTAGGCGAATATATAACCGCCTGGTTCGATTTCCTCTTCTTCAATATCGTTGACCTGCGTTTCAAGTGCCAGTAAGCCACCTCCATCAGGTACCGTAACCAATAAATACTGTTTGTCAGTACTGGGGCTGACATAACTCATTGGTGTTGCTGTTGAAGATGCAGGTAAGGGCGCCTTCCACAGCTCTTTACCCGTATAAACATCTATAGCGCGCACTGAACTGTCAGTGACTCCCGCATTGAAGATCAGTCCACCACCGGTAACGATAGAGCCGGCCGAATAGAACATGCCCATGGGCAACGGCAGCCCTGTGGCGAGACCGAGAGGACCCATGTCTGTGGTCGTTCCCAGAGGGCGGCGCCACAAGAGTTCCTGATTGGCCAGGTCGACCACAGCGATCTCGCCATAAGGAGGCCTCAGGCAGGGTGCAAAGATAGGTGATAAGAAGAAGAAAGAACTGACAGCGTAAGGCGTACCAGTCTGGGCACCACCTAACAGGTAATTGTCTGAGGGTGATGTCTCTGCACGCGGAATCAATCTCACCATGGAGGGATTGTGCATGGTATTGACCACCATCAGATGATTCAGTTCATCCACTGCGACACTGCCCCAATTCATACCGCCGGCGATACCTGGATAATAGAGGCTGCCATATCCGGTGGTCGGGGGAGTCAGCGGACCTTCATAGCGCATCCGTGCAAACTGAATACGGCATGCCGCGTGATCGAATGGCGTAATGCCCCACATATCTGCTTCTGACAACATTTCATAATCAAAACGAGGCATACCTACCGAGAAGGGTTGGGTAGGCGAGGTGGTTTCTTCCGGGATGTCGGTTTGCGGCGTGGGCAATTCGGCGACCTCGGCGATGGGTTCGCCCGTTTCGCGATCCAGCAGAAATATCTGTGCTCGTTTGGTAGGCACAATCACAGCCTTGCGTATTTCACCAGCCACGGGAATGTCTACCAGAGTTGGTTGGGCAGGAACGTCGTAGTCCCAGATATCATGATGGGTAGTTTGAAAGTGCCAGCGTACCCTGCCGGTGGCAGCATCGAGTGCAACCACAGAACTTGCGTATCGTTCCATGGCTTCACTGCGATGGCCGCCGAAGTAGTCTGGCGTGGCGTTGCCGGTTGGCACATACACCAGACCCAATTCCTCGTCGGTGCTGGTCAGGCTCCACACATTGGGTGTGCCGCGTGTGTAGGTTTCTCCTGCGGAGGGTAATCCTGTGCGATCTTCCCTGCCCATATCCCAGGCCCATACCAGTTGTCCAGTGACGGGATCGAATCCGCGCACCACACCAGACGGCTCTTCGGTTTCCTGGTTGTCTGCAACCCAGCCTCCAAGTACCAACACATCGTTGGCGATTGTGGGTGGTGAAGTCACAAAATAGTAGCCGGGCTTCACCTCACCCATGCCGGCCATCAGATCAACCTCACCGTTATTGCCAAAATCAGAACAGGGTCGTCCGTTCTCACGATCAACTGCGATCAGGCGGGCATCGGTGGTTGCGGTGAAAATGCGCTCCAGGCATTCAGAACGATTATCGTCATCCTCGATTTCATAGTAGGTCACACCGCGGCAGGTGTCCCAGAATCCGAAGCGTACGGTTTGAATTTCCGGATCGTATCGCCAGTTTTCTTCACCACTGTCTGGATCAATAGACAGAATGACATTGCGTCCGGTGCATAAATACAGATTGTCATCTACCTGGATGGGTGTGCCCTTGAACTCACCTGGTACCCCAGTACGAATCTGCCAGGCAGGTTCCAGTTGCGCTACATTGTCCCGATTAATCTGACTTGAAGGAGCGTACCTGGTGCCCCGCTTGGTAGCGCCATAGTGCAACCAGTCGCCGGTTTCGTTGAAGCTCTCTCCGGTACCAGCGGCGCTCGGGGTGCCTATGTCGTACCGTAGATTCGTAATGAGCAGGGCGAGGAAAAATATCCCGAAAGCAGCCAGCGTGGCTCGGGTATGATGCTGCTGGAACAGGGGAGGCGCCTCGCTTTGTAACAGACCACGGCGAACTCGAGGAATCACAAACCAGAGCCCCAAGACTGTGAACATGGCGACCCGCGGCATCAAGGCCCAGGCATCGAGACCAACTTCAACAAAAGCCCACAGATAGGTCCCCAGCAGGAAGAGGCCGTAGAGTTGTGCGCCGCGCTTGTTACCCAGAAACAGAAGTACAGCAGTACTAAAGAGAACAACACCGGCAATCAGGTAATACCAGGATCCTCCCGCTTCAATCAGCGTCACGCCCGTGCGCCCCAGACCCAGGCCGCAGAGTCCTATCACAATGGCCAGAAATCGTGGTTTTGGATAACTAGTTTGGCTGTCTGCCACAATGAACTCCCCCGAATTCGATTCTGCAAAGTGACACGGATCATCTCACAATTTGCTGGTCAATCCGACTGGGCGAGAGCTGTTCGCCAATCAGCCAAACAGCTTGCCGCCGATCACGAAGCCCACTGTCATGGCAAGCACCAGCAGAGCGCCACTGAGTCGAGGTGGTGCCGGTAGTGGCAGGTTTAGCAATCGACAGCCTGCACCGATAGCAAATGCCAACACCAGACCGAGCAATGCATTAAGCATCGGTACGACTCTCCGCGTCCTGTTTGTTGAGTATCCAGTCGGTAAGCAGATATCCGGATGTCAGCGCCAGCACGATGAATGCGCCCAGCAGGGCAGTGGGTGCAGGCAGGGGAATGACCAGCCATTGACAGCCAAGTCCTATGAGAAAGGCCAGCAGGTATCCTGCCAGGAGCTTAATCTTTTCCAAAACAGCCTGATTTCCTGGTATTTGCTATAGACCTCATTGGACGCCACCCGGTTTACTTCGTATCCTTGGGATCATAACAAGAAGGAGTTCAGGATGCGTACGTTCAACTCTCCCCTCAAGCTGCTGCTAGCCAGTCTCCTGGCGGTCATACCATTCCTGGCCCATAGCCAGTCACTCTTGGACAACTATTCCGACGTTACCCTGGAAGACCTGGCTGATCCGGATCCCAACGAATGGCTGATGTGGCGCAGAACCTCAAATCATTGGGCTTACAGCCCGCTGGACCAGATCAATAAAGACAATGTTGATAGCTTGCGCCTGGCCTGGTCCTGGACCATGGAGCCAGGCAAGCAGGAAACAACACCCCTGGTACATGACGGTGTCATGTTTCTCCCCCAGGCCTGCGACTTTATCGAGGCAGTAGATGCCCGTGATGGCACACCGCTATGGGAATATCGACGTCCGCAGGTAGATCACGCAGCAACCCTGGCCTGCGCCAATCGAAACGCAACGCTCTACAAGGATCAGATCATTATCGCTACCCATGATGCCTACCTGGTATCGCTGAATGCCAAGACCGGCGAGCTCAGCTGGGAAGTCCGAATGGGGGATTGGGAAATTGGTCAACACTACTCAGGTGGCCCGCAAGTGCTGGATGGCAAGATCATTGTTGGCATGTCTGGTTGCTACTACATCAATACAGGTTGCTGGATCACTGCCCATGATCCTGACACTGGTGTCGAACTCTGGCGCCGGAACACTGTTCCACGGGTAGGAGAGCCAGGCGGGGAAACCTGGGGCGATGTGCCCAATGAACAGCGGCGGGGCGGGTCAGCGTGGATGCCGGCCAGCTATGATCCGGAACTCGACCTGATTTATATGGGAGTTGCGGTGCCTATTCCCTGGGGTTCGATCCAGAGAGACACGCGTGGTGGTGATGTGCTCTATACCAACTCCACCCTGGCTCTGGAAGCAGATACCGGGGAGATCGCCTGGTACTTTCAATACATTCCCGGTGGCAACTGGGATCTCGACCATCCCTTTGAGCGCATTGTTGTTGAATCAGAAGTGACACCTGACCCCGACGAAGTGTCCTGGATGAATCCCAATATCACTTCCAGTGCCAGTCGAAAACTGGTAACTGGTGTGCCTGGCAAGACCGGGATTGTCTGGACGCTGGATGCGGCTACCGGAGAATTTCTCTGGGCAACGGAGACCAATTTTCAGAACGTCATCGTTGGTGTTGATATACCCAACCACAAGGGCATCACCAATCCTGATCTGGATATTACCGAGATTCGTCAGCGCAAGTATGTTTGTCCTTCAACCACAGGAGGGATCAACTGGAATTCTGTCGGATACAGCCCTGATACTAATGCGCTGTATATTCCCAGTAACAATGTGTGCATGGAGTATTACCTTAACCCGGTCAATCCAGTGCTCGGCGGGTATCACAGCTCCGCTACTTCGATTAAGGAACCAACCCCAGACGAGAACGCAGAGATCGGGCTGTTTACTGCCATCGACGTGGCCACTGGCGCGAAGAAATGGCAATACAGTCAACGAGCGGGCGTAACCGGTTCTGTGCTGACTACCGGAGGCGGACTGGTGTTTGTCTCTGATGATGCCAGAAGGTTTCGGGCCTTCGATGCAGACACCGGTGATGTATTGTGGGAGCAGATTCTAAATTCTTCCGCAGGCGGATTTCCAATGACTTATACCCTGGACGGTGTGCAGTATCTGGCCATTGCCGCCGGTGATGGTGTGAACTATCGAGTGATGACGCCGGAAATTAGACAGCGTCGTGGTGGTAATACCTTATACGTGTTCAGACTACCTTAAGTTAAGCCTGTATCTGCTTGCCGCTAACTGACTCTCGGCCGATACCGTCAGCCGATTACTCGTCGTTGCGACGTCTGCTGCCGGTGACAGAAAAATTGCCGAACTGGGTAAAGAGGGTACCAATCAAACGATTGCCATCGATCGTACCCCTGAAGTTTATACGGGAGGCGGAGCTGGTGTCTGTGCCGCCGCTGCTTGTGGAAGGTCCGGCAACCGACCAGGAGAGTCTGCTGCCAGCGAAGTCTACTTCCTCTGCTTCAATCCTGCGTGGTCCTTCGATGGTGACAGCGGGTGGATCTGAAATGATCCACACTGCTGTCTCGGTGGCACCGCCGGCTTCTGTCTCGATGTCCCAGGTACCTACCGCTACCGGCTCGATATAACAGCTCGCCAGCAGCAGTGGCAGTATCGCAACAGCAAACCGCGTCAATCGTCCTTTCCCCTGCCAGTGAACTCACTCGTCGTCATCAGTGCCGGCGACGAGGGCAGTGCCATCACCATTCAATCCCTCCACCTCGTAGCGGCGCCATCCAGCCAGGATTCCCAGCAGACCATGGTTGCCTTCATGACAGGCGTACTCGTAGATGGGGTCTTCTATGTTTCGTAAAGGGAAGCGCGCAGACCAGCTGACATCCCAGGACCTGGGATCAGAGACTGTAAAATCATAATCCAGGGTGTTGGCATTCAGTCGGGTAATCCGTTCTTCGATCACCGCCTCTTTGGACAATCCCCGGGGATTGTCATCATAGAAAAAGTTTCTGGTGCTGATAATCAGCGTGTCTCCTTCCCAGCGCGCTATTGAATCACCATCCCAACGCCTGATGTTTCTTTGTTGATGTTGGTCAGCAAAAGGAATGATGCGCGCACGATGAACCATTTCATTGAGGATCATTACATGGTCAGACGTCTGCACGATCTGAATATTGTTGTTGTAGGAACCTGGCACCAGAGGTGGCCCTGCGCCATTGCTGCGCAGGCACCGATCAGCGAGGGTTCGTGCTTCCGGTCCGATACTGAGCCGCCGGTTTTCGGCACGAATGCGAGCCCGCTCCTGCCCGGCTGCATTAAGCGCTGGTACGCGTCCGTTCGGTGGGTCATACACCAGCGAGGTGCGGCGATCCGCGATCGTTTCAGAGCCTCGTTCATACCAGAATTCATTGTAGGAAATAACGCCGGGCGGATAACCGGCACCGCCGACTGAGTCTATGATCAGATCCCGATTCTGGCGCCGATTCTCATAGGCCTGCCATTCCTGCGCCTCAACTTCGCTGAGCACTTCCTTGCCAGCCAGTTCCGCTGGCCGGTTCAGTGGTGTCAGTGTGCGATAGGTATAAATTCCCTGCAGATCGGGAACGCCTTCCGGCGTGCGGGGAATATCGTCGCTTTGGGCCAGCAGTGTTGCGGCCTGCAAGCTGAAGCAAAGGATGAGCAATCGTGAAAGCGTGTTCTTCATGGAGACTTCCCTTTGTTGAATTGGTTATCAGGGACGACTTGGTTCTTCATACTAGTGCGTATGAACCACTAATGCCAGCCAGATACTTCACTATTAAACCTGGCGCAGCAGGGAAAATACTAGGAGCAGCAGAAAAGGTGAGGCGACGACGACCGCAAACTTTGCCAGGGCAGAATAGTTGAACGGCCACACTTGCATAGCGCGGGCTGTAGATTTGAGTGATTCAAGCGCCAGGATGTCTTCATTACTGCCTTTTGAAGCCAAATCCTCACCCAGGTTTCTTTGTAGTGCACGGTAGCGGTCATTGATAGATTCCAGAAACTGCAATTGCGCTTCCTGCATGCGTGCAGAAGTCGCATAGAGGGGCAGAAAAAATGCGATGCTGGTAATGACAATATAAGCGCCGAGCAAGATCAGGTTGTAAAAATCAAATAGTTGTAAACCATAGTTGGTAGTATTTGAAATGACTCCAGCGGCCGCAATAAATCCGAAGATCAACACTCCCAAGTAGAGTTTCGCCGATTGTGTCTTCAGGCTACCAAGACCTCCACAACCATCGATATGGAAGGGCTGGATATTGACCTTGTAGCCAAACAGCATCCTGAGAATGACATAAGCGAAATAGAGTCGCAGGGTCAGGTAGGTAAGCAGGTAGTACAAAAGAAAAGAATGCACCGGGATCAACCATCCTGCTGTGAACGCGTTTACGTCAAACCAGGTGCCTGGTGATTGAATGACAAAAAACGACAACAGCGCAGCGGATCCACCACAAACATAGGGCAGCGCAACAGTAGTAGGATTGGTGAGACGAGCCTTGGCAAAGCGCCGGACTTTTTTCCACTCCGATTCAGTAGCCAGAATGACTCCAGCGTCAACGAGCTGGCGCAGGGTTCGTGGATAGGCGCCAAAATAGGCGCCGGCAATATAGGTCAGGGTGGCAGTTGCTATGACAAACTGATTCCACCAGCCGATGTCGTGTATCAAATCCAGGCTGAGCTGATCGTTGATCAGGCTGCCTTCAATTGTGGTCACGAAAGCGGCTGAAAAACCACTAAGTGCAGCTATCAGTGCTGCGATGACCGGCGAGCCGATTGCATACCGCCCCAGCACAGAGCCGAGCCGATCGCCATGAATAAGGCTGAACAGGCCCAGCTGATTGTGGTGCTGAACCTGCTCCCTGTCGCTTGCGTACTCATTCATGGGACGACCCTGAGTCGCACACTAAGGCGATAATAGTGCAGTTATTGGGCGAATAGATTTGCCTGGTTTACCACAAATGCGCGAATCGCTTCCGCGTCTCCATCTTCCAGAATCTCGCCGAATGAGACCATACCCGCATCCTGAAGTTCTCCGTCGATGACGACAGCGTTCCAGGTGTCTTCAGTTGCCAAGCGCCGGCTGAAGCGGAGGTCTGGATAGGTATCTGGTCGCAGAGAAACAGCCATGGGTCCATGACAGACTGAACAATTCTGATTATAGGCAGTCTCTCCTTGGGAGATGTATTCGTTGGTGGCCTCGATGCGGGGCAATTCGAAGTCGCTGTCTTCGAGGGTAACCGCAGGGGCTGTGGGCAGTTCCGCCTCACCGCCAATTCGGTAGACGAGCAGGCGCGAATTGTTGGTCGAGGCGACAGTGGTGGCATCGACTCCTTCGGGGAGCGCGGGTGCACCAACCAGCAGAGCCAGATGTTGTTGCCCATCAATCATGAAAGTAGACGGTGCAGCCATCACCCCGGCCTGGGTGGGCGAGGACCAGATACGCTCACCAGTCGCATCATTATAGGCGACGAACTCTCCAGACCGGGTGCCTTGAAACACCAGGCCACCCGCGGTTGCCAGTACGCCCGCATTACCCGTGCCAACCACATGAGGTACAGTCCAGACTTCTTCCTGTGCAATAGGATCCCAGGCTTTCAGCAGCGCGGCGTTTACCGGTACTTCCGGCTGGCTCATAACCAGCTGGAAGCCACGACCAAAATCTACACCTGTATTCCAGCCTTCGGGATCGGGTACGAATTCGTTGTCAGCAACATAGCCCATGAAATTTTCAGTGACTGGAATGTAAACCAGGCCAGTGTTCTGGCTATAGGCCATTGGATACCAGTTGTGTCCGCCAAGGGGGCCAGGTAGCACAACTGCTCCGACACCGGTTTGTTCGAATCGCGCTTCAGGGATTTCAACTGGACGGCCTGTTTCCAGGTCTACATGGCTGGCCCAGTTTACTGGTGTATAGGGTTCGGCTGAGATCAATTCGCCAGTGGCTGCATCGAGCACATAGAAGAACCCGTTCTTGGGAGCCTGCATCACCACTCGCCGCGTGGTGCCATCGATTTCCAGGTCCGCAAGCATGATGTGTTGCGTGGCCGTGTAGTCCCAGGTCTCGCCGGGTACGGTTTGATAGTGCCAGCGATAGCTGCCGTCATC
This sequence comes from uncultured Pseudohongiella sp., assembly GCA_965267495.1. Taxonomy (GTDB): domain Bacteria; phylum Pseudomonadota; class Gammaproteobacteria; order Pseudomonadales; family Pseudohongiellaceae; genus UBA9145. The sequence continues at coordinate 328,233 of OZ254078.1, forward strand.
GGGATCAAGTGCCACAATAGAAGAAAGAAAAAGATTGTCTCCGCCGCCAGGGCTTCGCAGCGCCTGGTTCCAGGGAGAACCATTGCCGACTCCGATATAGAATAGGTCCAGTTCGGGGTCATAGGCCATGGCATCCCAAACTGTGCCCCCGCCACCGAGATTCCACCAGCTTCCGGTCCATGAGTTGGCAGCATTGGCCATGATGTCATTTTCAAATCCATTCGCAGGATTGCCAGGCACGGTATAGAAGCGCCAAGCCTGCTCACCAGTTTCAGCTTCATAGGCGGTGACATAGCCGCGAACGCCATACTCAGCACCACCGTTGCCGATGATGACCTTGCCTTTCACGACTCGTGGTGCGCCGGTGATGGTGTAGGGCACTGTGGGATCCACAGTCATGACTTCCCAGAGTACTTCGCCTGTTCCGGAATCAAGAGCAACCAAGCGACCGTCCAGAGTACCGATGAATACCTTGCCGTCCCACACGGCGACGCCACGATTCACAACATCACAACAAGCGTCTCTGCCCTTGGCTCGATCTATACGCGGGTCGTAGGTCCACAGGCTGTCGCCACTGCGGACGTCGAAGGCGTGCACCAGACTCCAGGCAGTGGACACATAGAGCGCCCCGTCCACCACGATAGGAGTCGCTTCCTGTCCGCGGCTGGTAGTGACATCGGCAAACCATGCCAGGCCCAATTGATCGACATTGTCGCGATCAATCTGGTCCAGCGGGCTGTAGCGTTGTTCATCGTAAGTCCGGCCGTAACTGAGCCAGGCACTTTGTTCTGTGTCAGCGCTGGCAAGCCGTTCGGCATCTACATTCGCTGGATAGTCCTGAGCCCATAAGGCAGTTGTTGCGGTAGCTAGAAAGAGTGCTGAAATCGTGTGACGAAAGCGCATGTTCGGAGTTCCTCATCTTACTACTGGATATTGCAGAGAAGGCGAAGTGTTACATATCAGGATAAGGGCTACAATGTGAAATCCGTCAACATGAACCAGGGCAGGACAATAGTGAGCTGCTGGATCTGTCTCGAACACCGAACAATATGGGTCGGGCCGTATCCTGGAATTCGTCATGACCGCAATAACTAGCAAAAGGCTGGGGCTTGGCGCCCTTGTGATAGGCGTCGTACTGATTCTCATGGCAGTCAGTGAGCTGGTGAGCGACTGGCTGTTTTTCCGCAATGCTGTGACTGTTGAAGCGACGGTATGGTTTACTTCAACGGGCCCGGACAATGGTGGTCGGGGTGTCCGTGTTCGCGTGCCTGTTGACGATGGGGAAACCGAAGTGATGGTGTTGCCGTATCATGTGTCGAAAGCGGCGGGATCGGCTGTGACGATTGCCTGGCCAGAAGGTCGGCCAGCCGAGGCGCGCATCAACTCGCCTGGTGAGCGGGCAGTGGTACCAGTGCTCTATTTGCTGATCGCTATACCGCTGCTGTGGACCTCGCGGTGGTTGCGCGACGATTCCATGCCGGAATGGGCGCGGGAAGAATACAGACAGGCTTCTCATTCAACTGAACACAGAGAGTCAAGACAGTACCAAAAGGAAAACACAAACGGTGAAGTGAAAACCAAAACGAGTATTCATTCAACGGAGAGGGCCAGGAGTGAAAGTGTTATTCGCCAGGGCTTTGATGACAGTTTTTCTGCTGATGCTGGGGACAAGGAATGATGCCTGGAAAATATCTGGTTCTCGGTTTACTGGCGGTCTTGTTGTTATTGACCACAGACTTGAGTGCCAGTGAGACCTATCCGGGCCTGATCGCACCGGCGGGATTTCTCATCACAGTATTTACCATGCTGGTACTGCCGGGCATTGACCACTATCGACGTGACAAAAAAGGATTCGTAGAGGAGCGTGAACGCTTCAAGAAGTACATGGAAGAAAACTGGGATAGCCCAAGCACCGACGATGGCATGGACTGAAGCTCTCTCGCACGCTTTCATTAAACTCATTCACCGCTATCTGACTTATTATCATGACTGATTTTCTGTTGCTTGCCTTTATCTTTCTGTTTGCCGGGATTGCCATGGTGCCAATTGCGGCGAAACTCAAACTCGGATCTGTGCTGGGTTATCTGTTGGCTGGCATCGCTATCAGTCCCTTGCTGGCCTGGCTGCATGTTGATGTGATCTCCATACAGCACTTTGCAGAGTTTGGCGTGGTGATGATGTTGTTTCTTGTCGGGCTGGAACTGGAGCCAGGCATGCTCTGGGAAATGCGCGCCCGATTGCTGGGACTGGGTGGCCTGCAGGTCGTTGTGAGCAGTCTCGCTGTAATGGGCGTCGCATTGGCACTCGGACAGCCCTGGAGTATTGCCCTGGCCATCGGCTTGATCATGGCGCTGTCGTCTACAGCAATCGTGCTACAGACTCTTAATGAGCGGGGTCTGATGCGCTGTGATGGCGGCCAGGCCAGCTTTTCGGTGTTGCTGTTTCAGGACATCGCGGTCATTCCGATGTTGGCACTGCTGCCTTTACTGGCTATGCCTGATCTGGCAGAAACCGCGGTTGCTGGTCAGGAACTTGCCCAAGCAGCGGAACACAGTGGTGGTGATGACCACGGAGCAGGATTCAGCCTGGTAGAAGGTCAGCCAGGTTGGGTCGCCATGTTGATAACAATGGCAGCGATTGCGTTTGTTGTTCTTGGAGGTAGTCAGCTCACCCGACCCTTGTTTCGGTTTATTTCAATGGCCCATTTGCGGGAGCTGTTCACCGCAACTGCCCTGATGATGGTTATTGGCATTGCCTTGCTAATGACGCTAGTGGGCCTGTCTCCTGCTCTTGGTACTTTTATGGCAGGCGTTGTTCTTGCCAACAGTGAATACCGGCACCAATTGGAATCGGATATTGACCCATTTCGCGGCCTCCTGCTGGGACTGTTCTTTATGACCGTTGGTGCCAGTATCAACTTCGATTTGCTGTTTGCCAATTTCGCCGGAATCTTTGCGCTTACCCTGACGCTCATCGCCATCAAGGTTGCCGTATTGCTCATGCTCGCCATCAAGTTTGAGTTACAGGGATCTGATCGCTGGTTGTTTGCCCTGGGATTGGCCCAGGCTGGCGAATTCGGTTTCGTATTGTTGTCTTATGCAGTCGGAATCGCAGTGATACCAGCGGCGCTGGCAGACCAGTTGTTGCTCATAGTGGCGCTCTCCATGTTGCTGACTCCGATACTGTTTCTGCTCTTTGATCGCATTATCGCGCCGCGTTATGCCAAGAGAGAAGACCGGGAAGCGGACGAGATCGACTCGAAGCAGAAAGTACTCATTGCCGGTCACGGCAGGGTCGGCGGCATAGTCAATCGACTGGTACGTTCCAGCGGCCACGAGACCACGGTTATCGATTACAGCTCAGAACACTTGGAGATGCTACGCACCTTTGGTTTCCGTGTTTATTTTGGAGACGCAACTCGGCCGGATTTGCTGCATGCAGCCGGTATCGATGAAGTGGATGTGTTGGTGATTGCAATAGACAATCGCGAGCAGATTACCGAGCTGGCCCGGCATGTCATCAAGTACCATCCTCATGTAAAAGTCATCGCACGCGCCACCACCAGACATCATGTTTACGACCTGTGGTTCGCAGGTGTAAGGGAGATCATTCGGGATACTTTCGACAGCTCAGTGCGCATGGGGCGTGTGGTACTGGAGAATATGGGCCACTCCCTTGAAGAAGCGAGCCAGCTTGCAGAACAGTTTACTGAGACTGATCGGAAGCAAATGCGCGAGCTGGCCGATGTCTATGACCCAACCGTAGCCGCTCACAAAAATCCTGACTATGTGAAAAAAGTCAGGGAGCTGAATCAACAATGGGAGCAGGAACAGAAGCAGCCCGGCATCGAAGCCGGGGCTCCTGAGCAATCATAGCTTCGACCTTCGATTCGATTGCAGCTCAGGCGCTGAGACTGTTTCCGGAAGTCTCTGTAAGCATCCATACGCAGACAAAAGAAGCTGCGGATGCGATCGCCATGTACACCGAAACCCACACGATGGTGTATTCCGTCCACAGAATCGTGGCAATGGTAGGAGCGAATGCACCGCCTACAATCGCACCGATCTGGTAACCCAGTGAAGCGCCGGAATAGCGAACCTCGGTGGAGAACAGCTCGGTATAGAAAGCCGCCTGGGGGCCATACATCATCCCCAGAAAACCCAGCCCGCCGCTGATTCCCAGAACTGCGAGAACGAAATTGCCGGTGTCCACCAGTGGGAAGAGCGCAAAAGACCAGGCACCCATAAGCACCGCACCAAGCATGAATACGCCGCGCCTTCCATGCCGGTCAGAGTAAGAGGCTGCTACAGTCTGGAAAGGTACCTGTATTGCCGAAGCGATGAGCACAGCGGCCAGCACCTGGTCCCGACTCATCCCGGCACCTCCCGGGTCGGAGCCATAGGCCAGAATAAATCCTATCAATATATAGAAGCACACCTGGATGGAGAGAAAGGCACCCGCAGCGAGAGCAATGGTTTTGGGATACTTCGCCAGTGCTTCGATGACTGGTGATCGCTTCGCCGTTGGCGCTGCTTCATCGTGATGATGAGATTCCCGCACCATTTCCAGTTCCTTGAATGCATCAGTTTCTTCAAGGTGCAGTTGGATATACATACTGATGCCGATCAGTATCACGCTGGCCAGGAACGGTACGCGCCAGCCCCAGCTCATGAATGCTTCTTCTGAGACGGAGGCACTGATTGCTATAAACGCCAGATTTGCCAGAATGACACCAACTGGCGCGCCGGCTTGTGCAAATGAGCCGTAATAACCACGTTTGTCATCTGGTGCGCTTTCGGTGACCAATAACATGGCGCCACCCCATTGGCCGCCAATGGCCAGTCCCTGGGCAAATCGCAAAACAGAGAGCAGAACAGGTGCGGCGATACCTATGGTGGCAAAGGTAGGCAACAGCCCTATCATGGTTGAAGCTACTCCCATGAGTACCAGTGCCAGCACAAGAGTGCGCTTACGCCCGATGCGATCGCCGAAATGACCAAACAGAATGCCACCCACAGGTCTGGCAATAAATCCGAATGCAAAAGTCGAGAAGGAAAGAATCAGTCCAACTGCCGGAGTAGCGTCAGGAAAAAACGCACTGGGAAAGACCAGCGCCGCTGCAGTTGCATAGAGGAAAAAATCGTACCACTCGATACTGGTGCCAGCTAGCGCGGTGAGCGCCACCTTGCGCATATTGGATTTAAGATGCGCTTCCGCTTCGCTCAGGGTGGGTTCGTGATGATCGGATGAATTGACATCAGTGCTCATGGGCGCTCCTTTTATTCTTATAAGCACACATGGGTGCTGTGGCTAATACTACTCTGGCTTGCAAAGCTTTGTCCAAGCGTAGAAACTCGGGGCGTCGCAAGAACTCATATCAAGAAGGGGTAAGCAGGTGGCATCGCATGACACAGCGAACTATGCGCTGGGAGAGCTATTCTCCGTTGCAGGCAAAAAGGTCCTGATCACTGGTGGCAGCTCTGGGCTCGGCCTGGCTATGGCGGAAGGGCTGCTGCAGAACCATGCCAGTGTCATTATCGCTTCGCGCAAGCAGGACCGAATAGATGAGGCCTTGCAGAGTCTGGCAGAACTCGGCGATGCCCATGGCACTGCAGCCGATATTTCCACAGCACCAGGCCGGGCTAAAGTAGTTCAGACTATTTCCGAGACCTGGGGCTCGCTCGATGTGCTCATCAACAATGCGGGCACTAACTATGCGGCACAGATTGAGAACTATCCCGATGAAGCATTTGAAAAGGTGCTGAATACCAATTTGTCCGCAGTTTTTTCTTTGACGAGAGACCTGACCCCATTGCTGGAGAAGTCAGCCAGCGCTGACGATCCTTCCAGGATCATCAATATCGGCTCCATGGATGGCATCCATGTACCTGTCGTACAGAGGATTCCTACCTTCGCCTATTCCGCGAGCAAAGCTGCTTTGCATCACCTGACGAAATCGCTGGCGGTGTTTCTGGCCAATAAGCACATTACTGCGAATGCAGTAGCGCCTGGTTTTTTTGCCAGTCGAATGACTGATTATGTGTTCGATCACTACCTGGAGGACATTGAAAAAGACTGTCCTCTCGGGAGAGTAGGTAAACCAGAGGAAATAGTTGGTATTGTCACCTATCTGATTTCCAGAGCAGGTGCGTATACCAATGGCACAACAATCCCTGTAGACGGCGGCACCAGCGTTTCCAAGGGCCACCGCGATTGGCTGGAATAGCCACACTAAGACTAGGAGCGAGGAATCTGTCTATGAAAAAAACTCTCACTACTGCTGTGATTGTGTTTGCAGCCCTGGTACAAGCACAAACCCAAACGCCTCCCGCGCACTATTGGCAATCTGGCGACCTGGCTACCGCCTTGTCCACATCGCTGGCGGAGCGTGGTGGTATGGGTGTTGGTCGTGTCGCCAATGGGTCTGATTTTCGCATCAATCTGATTAAGCGAACTGCGCCAGGTGGTGCCATTGTGCATGATGTCGGCACGGAATTGCATTTCATCACCGAAGGGGCTGGTGTGCTCCTCACTGGAGGTTCCATCGTGCGACCAGAGCGTGGCGGCAGTGCCATTATCGAGGGCGGTCTCGCCCAGAGAGTCACTGTGGGGGATGCAGTATTGATACCGGTGGGCACACCGCATCAATACACTTCGGTGGAAGGCTCAGTTTCCTATTTGGAAGTTCGTTTCAATACTGAAGACTACGAATAGCTGCTCTGATCCATCGCGCTAATTTGAATGTCTCCTCATCGTTGGTGCCAGTCGTAGTGCCAGGGCTAACAAGACCAGCACAAGGAATACGGGTGCTATCTGCGTCCAGTTAAAACCAGCTGCCGGGTTTGCCGTTTCATTTGTTGTTGGCAAACCCTGCACCAGCGCCACGACTGTTTCCGGTAACTGGTAGTCGATTTCAACCACGTCTTCAAACGCACCGACACGCGGACTGATGTCATAGAGCAGGCTGAATGGCCGGGTGATATCTATGGCGGGGTTAAGGAACAGGGCGACTGCGTGCTGTGCCTGTCCCGTGATCTTGCCGTCACGAGCGGTGCCGGCGAATACAAGTCTGTTGTCCTGATTGGGATAGACCACGCCATCTTGCCTGCCGCCCAGCCGCAGTTGTTGCAGGCGCGATGTATTACCGCGCAGACCGATAAGCATCATATGGCCATCTTCCACCATGCCGCTGGCTGTTCGATCAGCATTGGAGTAATCGGAAGCGCCGATAAGCAACTCGCCGAGACGGAAATGCCCCATGTAGGCGATGGCGAGATGTAGCGCGTTCTCGCCTTCGATGGGTACGGCCATTTCTCTCACGTACCCGGATTCAATCAATTCAGACCAGCTTTGTGCCTGCAGGAATTGCAGCGCGGTAGCCTGTTCGTTAGCAGCCAATGCGTAGGAAGATCCGGGCAAATAGGCCACCGCTATCCGTCGTGCAGTTTCCCGTACACTGCGTGCCACCGCCCAGCTGCTTATGGTGGCGCGTGACATACCGTCGATGTCTTCTCCCGGTCTGAAGTTATCGGCCAGGCTCTTGCCTGTAAGTTGATCGAGAAATCCTGATTCAGTGATGAAATCTCCACGCACCAGCCGATGGGACTCTTCGTAGTGAAGGGCTTTCACGCCTGTAATCTCGCCATCCAGGTTAATCCCAAGCAGCAGATCGATAGGACCGCTGTAGCCGATTTCCTCGGGTGGAATGTCGGGAGAAGTAAACAGATAGCCTATCAGGATCTGTTCACCATTGAGTTGCCGGTAGGCATGAATCGCCAGCGGGTCCCCCTGCTTGTCGGAAAATGAATCGGCTTGAGGCATGACTTCCTGCAGCCAGCTGGGATCGAGGTTTTGCCACTCGTCCTGTGCTCGTGCGCACATACTCAACACAACAGCTAGACTCATCAGCGTCGAGGACAGGATGGGTATTTGTAGCAGTTGAAAATTCTTGCTAAAGCGCACAGTCATGTTAGCTTGGCGGGAGTGATGATTGTTGACTCAGGCGGTAGTTATCAATGATGCTATCACGGAAGCCGGTTGTCCGGACTGCCTGATGCCCTGAATCTGGGGCTTATGAAAAATTCAGATTTAGACCAGAAAAGTGAGACAGAACCCCATGACCAGAATATTCCTATTGATTGGCTCATTAATAATCTCTTCTTTATTGAATGCACAGCAGCAACAGGGCGTTGAATGGAAGATCATTCATGCTGGCACCTTGCTGTCAGATGCCAGGGAGCAGCCGCAGACTCAACAAAGCATTATCGTAAGGAATAGTGTCATCGTTGACATTCGCGATGGATTTGTCTCGCCTGGTGATGTATCGGGTGCAGCGGGCGCACGAATTATCGACTTGTCCAATCAATTCGTCATGGCGGGCTTGATCGACTCACATACGCATATTCTCAGCCAACAGGAGCCGAATCGTCGCGAAATCGCGGTCACCCGTACCACTGAGTTCAGCACCCTGTTGGGTTACGAATTTGGTATGCGCACTTTGCGAGCGGGTTTCACTTCGATCAGAAATGTTGGGGGTTCCCGCAATGCTATATTCGCCCTCAGAGACGCCATCAATCAGGGCATTGTCATGGGACCACGAATTCATGCCGCTGGGCAGGGCATCACGCCTACTGGCGGACATGGTGATGGTGGCGGTTTTCGGGACGACGTGTTTCCGGAACCCCATTCCGGTGTGTGTGATGGGCCGTCGGAATGTCGCAAGGCAGTGAGAACCCAGGTCAAGTACGGCGCTGATCACATCAAGTACGTGGCCACTGGTGGTGTGCTGAGCCTGACTGCAACAGGAACGGAACAGCAGTTTACCGACGAGGAACAAATTGCCCTGGTAGAGGCAGCACATGCCATGGGCAGAAAGGTAGCAGCCCATGCCCACGGCAAGACTGGCATTATGGCGGCACTACGAGCCGGAGTTGATTCCATTGAACACGGCTCCTATCTGGACGAAGAAGTGGCCGATCTGTTTGTGGCAACAGGCGCCTACCTGGTGCCCACGCTCATAGCAGGCCACACCGTTGAGCGTATCGCTTCGGAACGTACTTCTTTCTATACCCCTGCAGTTGCCCAGAAAGCCTTGCAGGTTGGACCGATTATGCGCAATGCCCTGAGGGTTGCTCATGAAAAAGGCGTGAAGATCGCCTACGGTACCGACGCCGGGGTCAACGATCATGGCACTAATGCCTATGAAGCTGTATTAATGAATGAAGCAGGCATGCCAGCCAGAGATATACTGATCTCTGCCACAATCAATGCGGCAGACCTGATGGGTATCAGTGATATCGCCGGTACCATCGAAGCGGACAAGGATGCTGATATTGTCGCCTATAACGACAATCCCCTGGATGAACTGGAAACCATACTCCAGCCAACGTTTGTTATGGCGCGAGGCAATGAAGTAGATTTGGATGTTCCCAGGCCCGACCTGTTCCCCTGGCCAGACTTCTAGAAAGTTCCCTTGATGTTGAATGCAATCTGAAAGCTGTCGACTGCCGGGTTATCCCGATTGCTGATCGGGAACGCAAAATCAAGATGGGCAATGCGGCTCGATGCCGCTTTGCTGGACATCAGTCGTAAACCGAAACCTGCGTTAGCCAGCCAGGGATCTTCAAGCCCACTCGCAGAGCCTGGAGTCCAGGCCCTGCCTATATCCGCAAAAATTGCAGCTCCCACGCGCACCAGGTTGAGAATGTGGAGATCGGTATAAATGCGTTCTTCAAGGCTCAATACGATGTTCCTGTCTCCTGCCTGCAAGCGATTGTCAAAAGCCCGAACCCCGGTGTCTCCACCCATGAAGAGTTGCCGTTCTCGACTCAGCCCGTGTGAATAACTGCCATGGAGCCTGGCGAAAAACGACCAGCGCTCAGATTGACGGAAGAAGTAGCGGGAATTGAAGCTGAGCAGAACATCTTCTGAATGACCACTGTCCTGATTGAGCATCGCACCCCAGCTGAAGTTGTATTGCCACAGCTGTCGGCTGTCATAGAACAAGGTGTCACTGAACTCGCCTTCGAGGATTATCCTCGATTGATCTGATCCAAAACTGTCAAGGGCATACCCGAATCGGGCCCGTAAGCGATGACCGAGGTAGAGGTCTTCGGTGCGCAGGATTTCATCCAGGTTGAATGCAGTCACAAAGCGATCTTCTCCCAATACCAGTTGTACGAATGGATAAACCAGCTCACGGTCAAATGGGAAAAGCGCAGGGGCAGGTAGTTCCGGACCCGCCGCAAACCTGTCGCGCCTGTAGCTCAGACCCGCGGACCAGCGTGCATATCGGCTGTCAATCAATCCTCTCGACCAGCCATAGGCGAATTCAGCTAGTTCAACCCTGTGGTCTACTTCGCTGACCTCTTCGCCAAGGAAAAACTGGGAGTCGATTCTGGACTCGTCTTCCAATCGAAAACTCCAGCTTCTTCTGCTATCGAGCGCATAGAAGGGTAAGGCCAGGTCGAACAGCTTTCTGGAACCATCATCGCTATCGGTGAAAACAGTGCGATTTCGGATCCAGGTACCAAACACATTGGGGTCGGTGTAGGCGATCTCTTCCGATTCCCGGTCCAGATCCTCGCTTCTCTCAATGGCCAGCTGTTTACCCAGGCCCAGCAGATTGCTCTCCCGCAGCCCAAAGGTAAACGTGTTTTCGCCTCCGGATCGATCGAATGAGAGATTGGGGGTGAGGGACCAGGTGTCCTTGGTAATGACCTCTACTGTAACTCTGTTATCGCAGTTGCTGACCAACCGCAAATCAGCATCGAAAAAGTAGTTTTGGTTACGCAGGATACGCGCGGTCTCTTCCAGTCGACGACCCGGCACCTGCTCACCGGTTTCGAAGAGTAAGAGTTGCTCAACCGTGCCAGGTCGGGTTAACAGATGAATTCGGTTAGCCCAGCGAAACAGCAGATTGTTTTCATCAGGATTGTTTTCATCGAAAATTTTTAATCCAGAGTATTCGATAGCCTCGATCTCGACGAGAGTGTCTGGCGATTCGGTGAGAGGTACCTGCCGCAGGAATGGATAGCTCTCGTCTGCACGAGCTAAGGCTTGTGCACAGCTTGCATCGGATTCCGAAATTTGCTGAGCACTCAGCTCTGTTGCATACAGGCAGAAAACCAGCAAACCAGCAGTTAGGGAGATTCTCATCGATAGCATTTCGTGGTTCAGAAACTTTGAGTTCAATGGACTCTCAGGTTCAGTCTTACACCATTTCCTGGTAACTAATTGATCAGAATTTGATAAGTTAACATAAGAAATCAGCGGCAGTTCGAATATGAATCAAAGCAAGCGTCAGCCTGTTATCAGTCTTTCTCTGGCGGGGATCCTGCTTTTCCTGCTGCCGACAATAGCTATCAACATCAACTACCTGATCGCCGCGACTGAGGGCTTTGTGCCCTGGTGCAATCCTTACTGGGACAGCTGTACTTCCATCAGTGCAACTGGCAGAAACGGAACCGCATACTTCTTTTTCAAAGCGACTATGCTGCCGCTAGCATTGCTCTACTTCTACTACTGGTATACAAGCGCCAATCATCTGAGACGTTTTGGATATGATCGCAATACCATAAGAAACCTGGGTTTCTTTGCCGTCGCCGCTTTGGTTCTCTATGTGGTTTCGCTGGGGGCTGCAGGGGATAGTTTCAGGCTGGCGCGACGCATAGGCATCATCTTCTATTTCACCCTGACCTATTTATGCCAACTGCTTATTGTCTATCGACTCGGGGTGCTTGGCAGAAAAGAACCTAGTCAGCCCTGGCAACAAGGTCTAAGCCTGCTTATTCTCTGCATCGGCGTGCTGACGCTTTTTCTGGATGCATTGCTGTCAAATTATGACGACTACGAAAACGCTTTCGAGTGGAATATCGCTCTACTGGTGCATATCAATTTTTTGCTCGCCGCCTGGGGTTGGCGAAATCTGGAAGTTCAGCAGTCCTGATTGAGCTCAATCCTGCAACCAGCCGTCCGGGCTAATCCATCAGCCCGAACCAGCTGACCACAACGAACCATCTAGTCAGAAAGCTTTTCTTTCAGGTACTGCAATAAGCTTCTGAGGATCTGTAAAGATTGCGGCGAGGAATCCACAAGGTCGAAACCATGTACGCCTTCCGGATAATCCTGGAATTCGATTGTTGCGCCTTTGCTCTGTAAGGCATCGACATAACGATCCATGGTCTCGTTGAGTCCGGCAAACTCATCTTTCCCAGCCCGGACAATGAACAAAGGAAGTGAGTCAATGAGCAGGTCTTTGTTGCTTTCCGGATAGCTGAAACCAAATTGCTCGGCAGTTCTGGCAACTACATCGTGCTTACCCAGGTCAGCCATGTAGCTATACAGAAAGATGCCTGTTTTTATGCCAGGGCGATTTGCGAGTAAATGAATGGCGACAGGTCCGTTGCCTGAACAGGTCCACAGTGCCAGCCTGGTCATGTCCAGATTGAGCTCATGCTGCTTGGCATCAAGATGGTCAAGCAGTGCCAGCAGGTCCTGAGCCGGGTCGCTGCAGCTGGCGATCACGGTCGCCACACCTTCACTGGCAAGCAGCTTGCCCCAGCTGAGATAAGGAGGCAGATCTTTCAAGCCCTTGCCGGACTCCTGTTTCCTGCCATAGTCGGGAAAACCGATTACCATCAATACCACAGGATGTGGCCTATCGGTTTCAGGGGGATAGTAAAGATCGAAGCAGCAATCAAATCCTGGCAAAGCCTGATCGATGATCACCTCTCCAGAATAATCTTGCTGCAGCACTACGCTGCTTGAAAATAGATCAGCCATGGTGTTCTCCTCAAATTAATTACAGTGTGAAGAGAAAATAAAAAGCCCCCGCACTCGACTCATGTTGGAATGAGAAGAAGGCAGGGGCTTCATTAAACTGACGTCAGTCTAGCAACTGGAAAGAGAAGGGGTCAAGCTCCTCGGTTATCTGGGAGGCCCATCGAAAATATTGGTATCAGGAATACCGAATCCAGGGGGCGAGTTCAGCACATCAAGTGTCATCGTCTGCCGTTGATTGTGCTGCACCCAATCGGCAACAGTGCGGCAAGTACGCTTTCTGATATAGGTAGAAGTGTTCGGTTCAACAACACAGTGTACTTTGCTCTCAAGTGGTTGGGTCTGGTTGTAGGACGCCAGCTCTTCGTCACTCATGCTGGTAAATGAGGTCTGGTTGCTGGAGCAGGCAGTGAGCAGCAACAGGTATGGGAGAATGCGAGTGGGCATAGCAGAATCCAGTCATTCGCTAGGTATAGGCCAATCTTGTCAAATTTCCAGGACTTGAGTCCAGTAGTCTGATAGCAATTGCCATAATCCACGGTTAAGATAGCGACAGGTCGTGGCCTCTGGGGAATTGTCGATGCAGAAGAAAAATATCAACCGCCGCCAGTTCATGAAGCAGGCTGGTGCCTTGTCCGGCATCATGATTGTGCCACGCTCGGTACTGGGCGGTGAGAACTATATCGCCCCCAGCGATCGATTGAATATCGCCGCCGTGGGTGCTGGTGGCAAGGGTCGATCAGATATCGAGAGTGTTGCTCATGAAAATATCTATGCAATATGTGACATCGATGATAATCGTTTGGCCGACACCCTGAACCAGGAATTCGCCGCAGCATTTCGCGACAAAACCAAGACCTATCGTGACTATCGCGTCATGCTGGAATCCAACCCCGAAATCGATGCCGTACTGATCAGTACGCCAGATCATATGCATGCGCCGATTGCCATGCATGCCATGAGGTTGGGAAAGCATGTCTATGTGCAGAAACCCCTGTGCCACACAGTGGCTGAGTGTCGGGTACTGGCAGCAGCAGCGGTAGAGCATAACGTGGTTACCCAGATGGGCAATCAGGGTCATGCAGAAGAGGGTGCACGGCAGATTAATGAATGGGTCGCATCCGGTGAGCTTGGCACAATCGAAGAAGTGCATTGCTGGACCAATCGACCGGTGTGGCCACAAGGTATCGGCAGACCAACAGGGGAGATGCTCATACCCGACACCGTGGGATGGGATCTATGGTTGGGGGCTGCGCCCATGCGCCCTTATGTGGAACGTGCTTATCATCCTTTCAACTGGCGCGGCTGGCTGGATTTTGGCACAGGTGTGGTTGGCGATATGGGGGCCCATATCATTGACCATCCTTATTGGGCGCTTGACCTGGATTTGCCGACAAAAGTCTCAGCGAGCTCGTCCCGATTCGGCGCCGAAATGGAGACCTTCCCTATCGCTTCCAAGATTCATTTTGAATTTGCAGCCAGGAACGGACGGCCGCCACTCAGCTTGACCTGGTATGACGGCGGCTTGCTCCCCGAAAGACCGGAGCAACTGGAAAATGGCCGCCAGATGGGAGACAACGACGGTGGCGTGTTGATAGTGGGTTCGAAGAACACTTTGATGCACGGCGTCTATGGTCGAGATCCACAGCTCATTCCAGAGTCCACTCACTTGGCAACGACCGCGCCTGCCAAAACACTGCCGCGTTCACCGGGCATTTATCAGGAGTGGATCGATGCCATCAAGGATCGCAACAAGCAGACCACGTCAGGCTTCGACTACTCGGGCCGTCTGACTGAGACCATGTTGCTGGGCAATATTGCAACCATACGAGCCAGCGAGCATAAAGTGCTGGAATATGATGCAGAGGCAATGCGCTTTAGCAATGACGAAGGCGCCAATGCCTGGCTCGACAAAACCTACCGTCAGGGCTATGGCATCGCCTGAATAGGGTTGATGCAGAGAGTGCAGTAGTTTCCTCATGGCAGAACAACAATATGATGTCATCGTAGTCGGCTCCGGTGCCGGAGGTGGCATGGCGACCAATCGACTCGCCAATGCTGGTCTCAAAGTTGCGCTGGTAGAAGCAGGGGATTACTACGATCCGGCAGATGATGCTCAACGCACGCAGTTGCGTTACCCCTGGGAATCGCCTCGTCGCGGTGCCAGTACCAGACGCCGTCCTTTCGGCGACTATAATTCCTGCATCGGTGGTTGGGAGCTGGATGGCGAACCTTACACTCAGGGAGAGAACACAGATTTCATGTGGTGGCGCGCTCGCATGCTGGGCGGTCGTACCAACCACTGGGGAAGAATCTCTTTACGCTTTGGTCCACTGGATTTTAAACGCTATGACGTGGATGGGCTGGGGGACAATTGGCCAATCGGCTATGAGGACGTCAAACCCTATTACGACAAGCTGGACAAGCTCGTTGGCGTCTATGGTAGCAACGAAGGGCTTCACAACGATCCCGATGGTTTCTTCCTGCCAGCGCCGAAACCCCGGCTCCATGAGCTGTATTACATTAAAGGCGCGAGATCGGTAAACGTTCCCGTTTATCCGATGCGCAAATCGATTCTCACCAAACGCATCAATGATCGGCGTGGTGTGTGTTTCTACTGCCGTCAATGCAGCCGTGCCTGTGGCATCCATGCGGATTTTTCTTCCAGTACGGTGCTGGTTTATCCGGCTCTGGAAGGGGGTCAGGTAGACCTCTATACCAATACCATGGTGCGGGAAGTTGTAACAGCCCAGGATGGTCGCGCCACTGGTGTGGCCTGTATCAATACCAGAGATGGCAGCCAGCATGAGTTGCGCGGCAGAACAGTTGTACTGGCAGCTTCCGCCTGCAGTACCGCACGTATCCTGCTTAACTCCAGGAGTGCACAACATGCCGATGGCCTGGGCAATAGCAGCGGCCACGTGGGCCATTACCTGCATGATTCCACCGGCGCCAGTCGCGCAGCCTTTCTTCCAGAACTGATGGATCGGGAGATCTACAATGAAGACGGTACCGCAGGTGGCCATGTGTACACACCCTGGTGGCTGGAAGGCGAGAACCTGGATTTTACCCGAGGCTACCATCTCGAAATCGGTGGCGGCATGGGAATGCCTTCCTATGGTTTTGGCTTCGCCGTCAATCAGTACAACGAGTTTCTCGGCGAAAGAGTAGGTGGTTATGGCAATAGTTTGCGAGATGACATCAAACGCTTTTATGGTTCACGACTGAGTATTGCCTGCCGGGGAGAAAGCGTTCCCCAGTTTTCTAATTTCTGTGAGCTGGATCCGACCACTGTCGATCAGTGGGGTATTCCAGTGTTGCGCTTTAATTATCAGTGGACACAACACGAGATTAACCAGGCACGCCATATGCAGGACACCATGGAAGAATTACTTACTGCAGCGGGAGGCATTTTGTTGGGCTCCAAACCCGGTGTCGACCGGGACTACGGTCTCACGAAACCTGGCGAAATTATCCACGAGGTAGGTACTACGCGTATGGGGACTGATCGAAACACATCGGTGACCAATGAGTTTGGTCAACTCCATGACGCTGACAATGTGTTTGTCGCCGATGCCGGCACTTTTGTTTCCCAGGCAGACAAGAATCCCACTTGGACCATCATGGCTTTATCATGGCGCACCAGTGACTACATCATTGAGCAGATGAGCCAACGCAACTTGTAGGGGATATCGGACATAACAAATGAACAGACGTGAAACACTGAAATCCTTGCTGCTGGGTTCCATGGGCGCCAGCGTCATTGCGTCAACCGGATGTGCTTCCAGTGCAGTCAGTTCTTCGCGTGCCGGTTCAATCGATTGGACAGCCTTGCCAACAAACTACTCATACGGTCGAACCGAGGTGGAGCAAGATTATGATGCAGCCTTGTTTGCAGAGACCTATTTAAGTGATCATGAGTTAGTCACTATCGCCGTACTCTGCGACATCATTCTGCCTTCTGACCATCCCAATGGTGGTGCTCTGGATGCTGGCCTCCCGGACTTTGTCGAGTTTATGGTGAAGGATCGGGAACGTTACAAACTGCCGGTTCGGGGAGGTATCGGGTGGCTGGACAACTATGCCATCGACGAATTCGGTGCTGATTTCATTCATATCAGTGAGCAACAACGCTTACAGATTTGCGATCGCATTGCCTGGCCCGATGTGGAAGATCCACAGTTGCAAGCTGGAATTGAGTTCTTCAGTTTCATGCGCGATCTGACCCTGACTGGCTATTACACCACCGAAATGGGATTTCGGGACCTGGGTTACCAGGGCAATACGCCCAATGTCTGGGACGGTGTGCCGCAACATGTATTAGACAAACACGGTCTTTCTTACGAGCAGGAATGGCTGGATAAATGTGTCGACCAGTCCCGTCGCGATATCACTGCAGAATGGGACGACGACATGAACCTGATAAGCTGAGATTCCTTATGAAAAAACTTGTTCTATTCTGTTCTCTCTTCCTGGTTGTGGTTGCTTATGCCCAATCCGGAAATCGACAACAACAGGGTCCTGTACCGGAGAAGATCAGCGGCGCAGTCAATGGTTCAGTACCCTCAGATGCCATCGTACTCTTTGACGGTAGCAATATGGATGCCTGGATCACCGCAGAAACTGAAGAACCCGCTGGTTGGGAGATATCCGATAGCGCTATGACTGTGCGGCGGGGTATGAGAACGATCAAAACCAAACAGCGCTTCGGTGATATTCAATTGCACCTGGAATGGCGTCCTACTGATGTGATCGAAGGAGAAGGGCAGAGTCGGGGTAACAGCGGTGTCTTCCTGCATTCAATCTTTGAAGTGCAGGTTCTCGATAGTTGGGAAAATCCCACTTACGTGAATGGGCAGGCAGGCTCAGTCTACCTGCAATATCCACCCCTGGTGAACGCAGCCCGGGAGCCAGGCGAGTGGCAGACCTATGACATTATCTTCGAAGCACCCGAATATGATGGCCGCGGCAATTTGTTGGAACCGGCAATGCTCACAGTCATGCACAATGGGGTGCTGGTGCAGAATCACGTGGAGCTGCAAGGTGCGACCTATACACCCCTGCCGGAGTACGGTGCCCGCTGTGTTCCTTATGGACAGGAACGAGAGCAGGATTGTAGTGGCAAGATGCCCATCACCTTGCAGGATCACGGACAGGTAGTATCCTTCCGTAATATCTGGGTAAGAGAACTTTAAGTCATGTATAAAGTCACAGTTTCTGTCTTGCTGAGTATGCTGATGCATGCCGCTTTCGCGCAGGGAAATTCCGATCAGGAATGGATCGCGCTTTTTAATGGTGAAGACCTGGATGACTGGATTCCCAAATTCACCGGCTATGAACTGGGTGTGAACCATCTGGACACTTTTCGTGTCGAAGATGGTGTGTTCAAGGTGTCCTATGACAACTGGTCAGACTTTAATGGTGAGTTTGGTCACATCTTTTACAGACAACCCTTCTCTCACTATCTGCTCAGAATCGAGTATCGTTTCGTGGAAGATCAGGTGACCAATGGTCCCGATTGGGCGTTCCGCAATAACGGCATCATGTTTCATAGCCAGGCACCGGAATCCATGACCCTCGATCAGGAGTTTCCCGCTTCAATAGAGGCGCAATTACTGGGTGGCAATGGAAGCGATGAGAGGCAAACGGGCAATGTGTGTTCTCCTGGCACACATTACCGTATGAACCGACAACTGATCACTGTGCACTGCACCAATTCAAGTTCCCAGACTTATCACGGAGATCAGTGGGTGAGCATGGAAATAGAAGTACGTGGCAGTGAGCTGATCCGTCACGTGATAAATGGGGAGACCGTGTTCGAGTATTCCAATGTGCAACTGGACCCGGAAGACCCGGATGGACGGCGCCTATTGGATGCTGGCCGTAGCCTGTATGTGCGCGAAGGCTATATTGCCGTGCAGGCAGAGAGTCATCCCACCGAATTCAGACGAATCGATCTGCTGCCACTGCCTGCAACAGAAGCCTGCCTACAGTTGCCCTGCCGCTAACAGCCCTGCAGCATAGTCTGCAGCTCTCGCGCTAAATGCCATATAGGTCAGCGAAGGATTCTGACAGGCTGACGAGGTCATGAAGGCACCATCGGTAATGAATAGATTAGGCACATCGTGTGCCTGGCACATACCATTCAAAACCGAAGTTGCTGGATCCCGCCCCATGCGCGCCGTGCCCATCTCATGAATGCGATTGCCCGGCTTGGACAGATTGCTATTGGAGACAGCAATATTGCTGACGCCCGCGGCTTCGAACATGGCTACTGCATCTTTCACCGCGGCTTCCTGCATGATGTATTCGTTATCGCCGTAGGTGACATTGAACAATGCCAGAGGATTGCCCCAGCGATCACGCTTTGATGAATGCAGGGTGACGCGATTGTCAGGGTTGGGTAGTTGTTCACCGAAGGCCAGTACATTGATGCGCCAGGGTCCGGGACGACGATGTGCTTCCTTGAATTCACGACCAATGCCGGGAATCTGACCACCTGCATTGCCCAGTGGTCTGGCACCGCCCTGATAGCCAAATCCGCGCTTGTAGGGCTTGTTGTTTTCGGTGACATTGGCATAGCGGGGAATGTAGATACCACCGCTGGGGCGTCGACCAAAGGTGGTCTTGTCTTCAAAGCCATGCATGATACCTGAGACGCTGGCACTGCTCACATGGTCCATCAGGTTTCTGCCGACCTGATCAGAGCGATTGGCAAGTCCTGTTGGAAAAGCTTCTGATGTTGACTGCAACAGGATCATCGCTGAAGCAATTGCCGATGCGTTGAGGAATACTATCTTCGACGTATAGGTGCGAGTCTCATTGGTCTCCGCATCCACGACGCGCACACCCGTTACGCGATTGGTATTAGCATCGTAGTCCAGACCCTGAACGATAGCGTTGTGCACCATGGTGAGATTGCCGGTACGTTGCGCCGCAGGAAGCGTTGCATTGAGAGAGGAAAAATAGGCTTTGAAAGTACAACCGTGATGGCAGCGGTTGCGTGCCTGGCAATTGGTTCTACCCAGTGCACGTTGCTCTTCAGTCGCATCGGTGAGGTGCGCGATGCGTGCGGGAATCACATTGCGCCCCCTGAATCTTGTTTCTACCCGTTGCTTGAAAGTATTTTCTGCATCGGTGAGCGCAAATGCTGGCTGAAACTTACTGTCGGGCAATTGTTCCAGACCCTCTTCGGAGCCAGCAATCCCGATGAAAGTCTCGACTTTTTCATACCACGGCACGACATCTTCATAGCGCACGGGCCAGTCGACGCCAATGCCTTCATCCTTGTTGGCCGTGAAATCCTGGGGTCCGAGACGATAAGTCTGACGACTCCACATAATGGAACGTCCTGCAGTGTGATAGCCTCTTAGCCAATCATAAGACGTGCCTTCGGCTTCCTCGTAAGGATGTTCGTCATCCTTAACCCAGAAGTGCTTGGTGGATTCCTTGATGGCATAGGCGACGCCGCCATACTGTTTTGGATAGTGTCGCTCGATTTCGTCCTGGGGCACGCTATCCAGATTCGGCGTTTGCCAGGGAGTGAGCTGGTCTGTGTAGTCGCGATCGGGAACGATTTCCGGGCCACGTTCCAGTACAAGGACTTTCAAGCCACGTTCGGTGAGTTCCTTGGCGGACATACCGCCGCTCATACCAGAGCCCACTACGATTGCATCAAAATCTGCCATGGTATGTTTCCTCAATCCGCTGCGTTGATATCAACACTGGGTTCCCAGCGACCAGGGACCGCTACCCATTTCAGTTCCTGCACTGCCCCTTCTTCAGTAGCAAAGTAGGCTTGCGTGATATATCCCTTGAATGCGCGATAACCGGAGAGGTCACGGCCGCCGTCAAATGCCGCGGCGTCCAGTTCAGTGAGCGCAGCTTCAGCCTCGTCAAGACCAGCCTCAAGAAAATTACCCGTGGCGGCATCGAGTCGCGCGGCAATACCTTGCAGTGCTTCCCGGTGCGCGCTGCGTGTCTCTGCGCTGGCCCATTCAGTCATCAAACCATCAAGGTATCCGGGAACATTGGCATCTACAGCGCCCGGTGTTTCAGTGCGGGGAATAATCAGATCGCTCAATCTGCTAACCAGCGCCTTTTCGCTGGCGGTGTAGAAACTGCCGCTGGATGACAGTGTGGCCATGCCACCACAGGCACTCAACGCGCTGGCACCACCCACAGAAACGATGAGTCCCTGAATAAATTCTCTTCTTGTTTTCATAATCAGTTAAAACCTCAAGTTCCTGAGCGCATAAAGGCTGTTGGCGATCGAGGCAATTCCATTGCCAGGATTATCGTGTTCAACAATATAGTGTTCGAAGCCTGCTACATCTGCATTTGAAAAGATCTCGGGGAAATCAATGATGCCCTGTCCAACATCGGCCATGCGCCCATGAGTGTCCATGTCTTTAACATGGAGCATGGGGAAGCGGCCCGGATGATCCCTGAAGTAGGAGAGTGCATCTATCTTTGCATTGGCGATCCAGTACAAATCCAGTTCCATGTACACCAGATCAGGGTCAGTCTCTGCGAGAATATAGTCGTAGGGAATCACACCGTTGGTGCGCTCGAATTCAAAGCTGTGATTATGATAGCCAATTTTCAGGCCAGCTCTTTGGCAGGTTTCGCCTGCAGTATTGAGTGTTTCAACCAGTCTCTGGTAATCATCAAAGCTGCGTTCATTGGGTGCCAGAAAGGGCACTACGATGTACTGCTGACCCAGCTCTGCTGCGAAATCGATCTCCCGTTGCAAATCGGCGCGTACGGCAGCTAACTGGATATGTGCAGCGGGAGAAACCAGCCCATTGGCATCCAGGACGCGACGTACTTCACCAGCGCTATGATCGAAGTAACCAGCGAACTCCATTTCCTTATAGCCAAGCTCAGCAACACGTGCCAGAGTCCCTTCAAAATCTGCCGCCATGTTTTGTCGCAGGGTATAGAGTTGCAGGCCAGGCTTACTGACTCGACGTGATTGAGCCAGTGTCATTGAAGGGACGAGAGCAGCACTGGACAGCAGTGCGCCATTTTTCAAAAACTGTCTTCTGCTAAGATCGCTATTCATGATTGTTCCCCCGAAGGTTCGAGCCTAACCGATTTAGCAGGAAGCAGCAAAAAGGCGAGCCAGACTTAATCCAGGCTGCGCCACACGCCGCCGTTGTTGGCAGAAGCGACGGCTGTTTCCACAAACTGTACGCCATGAACGCCAGCTTCTACACCTGGTACCAGGGAACTAGAATCTTTCTTTCCTTCCCGCGTCGCTTCAAGCTGATCGGCGAAGTCCTGGTACAGGTTGGCAAAGGCTTCCAGAAATCCTTCCGGGTGTCCGCCGGGAATTCTTGTTGCAGCATTGGCGCTGCTGCCAGCTGAACTACTGCCGCGTGTAATTGTTGTAGGGGAATCACCCAGCACTGAATATCGCAGTTGATTAGGCTGTTCCTGGAACCACTCCAGTGATGCCTTCTCCCCATAGACGCGCAGTCTTAGACCATTCTCATGGCCGACTGCAACCTGACTCGCCCACAGAGAGCCCCGGGCGCCATTATCGAAGTGCATTAATACCTGTGCATTGTCATCCAGTTTTCTGCCGGGCACGAAAGAGCTCAGGTCTGCGAGGATACTTTTCACTTTCAGGCCAGTAACGAATTCACTGAGATGAAATGCGTGCGTACCAATATCTCCCAGGGATCCACCGGCACCGGCCTTGTCAGGATCTGTTCGCCAGGCCGCCTGCTTCTGTCCGGTAGTTTCCAGATCAGTGCTTAACCAGTCCTGGGGGTATTCGACCTGTACCACTCGAATTCCACCCAATTCTCCATTCGCAATCAATTCTCTTGCGTGACGCACCATGGGATAGCCGCTGTAGTTATAAGTCACAGCAAACAGGAGATTGGTTTTCTCGACCAGTGCTTGTAGTTCTTTGGCATCCTCCAGATCAGAAGTGAGTGGCTTGTCGCAAATGACATGAATTCCCGCTTCGAGAAAGGCTTTGGCTGGGGCGTGGTGTAAGTGATTGGGCGTGACGATGGCAACAACTTCGATACCATCCTTCTTTTTCGCTTCCTTTTTCGCCATGGTGGCAAAGTCTTCGTAACACCGAGCGGGATCAATGCCCAGTTGCATTCCGCTTTCCTTGCAACGTTGGGAGTCGCTGCTGAAAGCGCCAGCTACCAACTCATATCTGTCGTCCAGTCGTGCGGCGATTCGATGCACCTCGCCGATGAATGCGCCAACACCTCCGCCTACCATGCCTAAGCGTATTCTCGCCTTATTGCTCATGACTGAGACACCTTGTAAGGAATGATCGATAAATGAGTGCGAGACGAGGCAAAAGTGAGCGAAAAGGCGGAGCGTATACAAGAATACGTGACAACTTTGAGCGAGCTTTTAACGAAGTATCGTGCCATTTAGCGATTATTCCAGGCCTAGCACTCTTCGGTTAGTTGCATCATCGTTCCCGCTTTCAGCAAAATCATCGAAGGCCTTGTCTGTCACTCTAATGATATGTTGACTGATGAATTCAGCACCTTCTCGCGCTCCATCTTCCGGATGTTTAAGACAGCACTCCCACTCCAGCACTGCCCAACCTTCAAAATCATGGGCTGCAAGTTTGGAGAAGATGGCATTGAAATCTATCTGACCATCACCCAGTGATCGGAATCGACCTGCGCGGTCGACCCAGTTCTGATAGCCACCATAGAATCCCTGTTTGGCGGTGGGATTAAACTCGGCGTCCTTGATATGCACAAGCTTGATGCGGTCTTTGTATTCATCCATGAAGGCCAGATAATCAAGTTGTTGCAGGATCAGATGGCTGGGATCGAACAGGATGTTGCAGCGGGGATGGTTGTTGACGCGCTCGAGAAACATCTCGAATGTAACACCGTCATGCAAGTCTTCTCCCGGGTGTATCTCGAATCCAATGTCGACACCTTCTTCATCAAAAGCATCCAGAATGGGTTGCCAGCGTTTCGCCAGCTCATCGAAAGCAGCTTCAACGAGCCCGGCTGGTCGCTGGGGCCAGGGATAGAAATAGGGCCAGGCCAGGGCGCCGGGGAAGCTGGCATGAGTAGTCAGGCCGAGATTGCTGGAAGCTCTTGCAGCCAGCAATAATTGATGTACGGCCCATTCCTGCCTTGCAGCAGGATTGCCCTGTACTTCGGGTGCGGCGAAGCCATCGAACATCTCATCATAAGCTGGGTGCACGGCGACCAGCTGGCCTTGCAAGTGGGTTGAGAGCTCCGTGATTTCAATGTCACGGTCTGCCAGCATGCCGCGCAGCTCATCGCAATAAGTCTGGCTGGTAGCGGCAGTTTCCAGATCAATTAGAGAAGATTCCCAACTTGGAATCTGTATACCCTTGAATCCGAGGTCGGCTGCCCAGCTTGCAATGCTTTCCAGGGAATTGAAGGGGGCTTCATCGCCGACGAATTGAGCCAGGAAAATCGCAGGGCCTTTAATAGTCCTCATATAGGGTTCTCATCTTGTTCTTTTTCTCACAGTTTCTTCGAACTGCAGAGAGAGTATAAACGCTATTCGGTTGCAATCGACCCTTTGTTCGACTAATTTCGAGGCGCTTTCGGGACAAACAGCAAATAATAATGACAACGGAAAAGAGCAAAATTGAATCTCGTTAAAAGCCGCCTCAGCCTGATGATGTTTCTCCAGTACGCTGTTTGGGGTGTCTGGCTGCCTGTGCTGGCCACGTACCTGCAGTCGTCGGTAGACGAAGGAGGCCTGGGTTTTACTTCAGGGCAGGTTGGTTTGATCATCGGTGTCGCGGGATCAATCGGTGCGGTCAGCGCGCCATTCATAGCAGGGCAGTTTGCCGATCGCTATTTCTCCACGGAGAAATTTCTCGCTGTATTGCTGGTACTCGGGGGCACAGTCAAGTTCGCCCTCTCTTATCAACAATCTTTCACTGCCTGGCTGCTACTGGCAACGCTTTACAGCGTGCTGTATATGCCCACGCTGTCGCTGACCAATTCCATGGCATTCGCTCACCTGGACAACTCGGAAGAAGAGTTTCCCCGTGTTCGGGTGTGGGGAACGATTGGCTGGATTGCTGCAAGCTGGTTGTTTCCCATGATCTGGCTGCAGAGTGATCTGGAATTTCAGATATTGCCACCATTCTTTGTGGGTACCGAAGTCCCCGATGCAACTGCACGCCTTGCAGACACGCTGAAAGTTTCCGGCATCGTTGCTTTTCTCTATGCAGGCTTCTGCTTGTTCCTGCCCCATACTCCCCCGAAGAAAGATAGTGTGGAGAAACTTGCCTTCAAGAAAGCCTTCAGTCTTCTCTCGCACCGATCATTTGCTGTTCTGGTCGCAGCCAGTTTGCCCATAGCTGTCATCCATCAGATCTACTTCATGCAGACAGGCCCATTCTTTGAGAATCAGTTAGGCATGCTGGTTACCTATATCGCACCAGCCATGACTGTTGGTCAGTTCGCTGAGATAGGTTTTCTCGCCATACTAGGTGTCCTGCTGATTCGTCTGGGATTCAAGTGGACGATCACATTGGGTGCCTTGGCTTACTTCACCCGCTATGCGATCTGGGGATTGATCAGTTTACAGGAAGCTTCCGGACCTTCGGTGGACGCAGCAGGTCAGTTCGTCTGGACTGGCGCCCTGATGATTGGCGTGTTTAGTCAGATTTTGCACGGCTTGTGCTATGCCTGTTTCTTCGCTTCAGCATTCATGTATGTGGATCGAATCGCAGACGATGATATCCGCAATTCAGCTCAGACCGTTTTCGGCATCATTATTCTCGGTCTGGGGCCAATGATTGCAGGACCTTTTCTCGGCCTGCTTGGCAATGTGTTCGGGGAAGCGGGTGTGGTCACCAACTTCGCAGGTATGTGGTTCACGCTGGCAACCATTGCCTTGCTTACGGCAGCGCTTGTCGTGTTTGCGTTTAAAGACGAAACTAAAACTGAAGTCTCATAGGTAGGGATCAAGATGGGTTACTTGTATCTGGCTATAGCAATTGTCGCAGAAGTCGTAGGCACATCGGCACTAAAAGCCTCACATGAATTCACAGAGCCTCTGCCCAGCGTGCTTGTTGTTGTAGGGTACAGCATTGCGTTCTATTTTCTGTCTCTCGTTCTAAAAACTATCCCGGTAGGCATCGCCTACGCAATCTGGTCAGGGCTTGGCATTGTCTTGATCGCAACCGTCGGATTTGTCTATTTTGGACAGAAGCTGGATCTGCCGGCCATACTGGGTATGGGATTGATAGTAGCTGGTGTGGTGACAATGAATGTCTTCTCAAATTCTATTAGTCACTGAAGTGCCGTAAGCGAGTAGATGCATACCGATCGGGAAAGATCCTCAGCAAGCACCAGATTCATAATTTTTCATTTGATTGAGAAATTTCACTTATTGGCGTACCCCTGACGTAACCGCCACCCTCTCCAAGCTTCTACTATCCTCGGCCTACCGGTAATTTTCTGAGGTGTTCTGTCATGAGAATCTCCAATATCAGCAGTGTGATATTCAGTATCTTCTGCCTGCAGGTTTATGCGCAAAGCGGGGAAGCGATCGAACTGGGTGAAAAAGCTTTTATAGAGTCAGCAGTGCTTGGTGAAACCAGGGAAATCTGGATTGCTACACCCTATGGCTATGAACGTTCCAATGAAAACTTTCCAGTGTTGATTGTACTGGACGGTGCTAGTCATTTTCGTCACGCCAGCACCAGTGCAGAGCATCTTGCCAGGAGTAACCGGATACCAGGCATCATTGTTGTTGCCGTGTTGAGCACGCAAAGGGGAAGGGACTTCACGCCACCATCCGACGACCCCGAAGATGCTATCGATGTGCCTGCGCATGGAGGCGCGGACCAGTTTCTGGAATTCCTGACTACCGAGCTTCTGCCTTACATTGATCGAAACTATCAAGCGAGCACCCATAGGATGTTGTCAGGTCACTCGCTGGGCGGTTTGTTTGCTATGCATACGCTGATAAACAAGCCTGAAAGCTTCAATGGCTATATCATCATGAGCCCCAGCCTGGATTGGTCGAACCAGGCTCTGGTACAGCGAGCAGCCGAAGTATTTCCAGACCTGCAGGAGTTGGAAGTAGATCTGTTTATATCGGTAGGCAATGAAGGCGGGGAGACATTGGGCGCCGTGAGAAAAATCACCGGCATCCTGGGAGAAGATACGCCACGAGGCCTAAGATGGAAATTTCATCACATGCCCGAAGAGCACCACAACTCAATGACACTGAGAAGTGTGTACTATGGGCTCGAATCCCTGTTCGCAGGTTGGAGTATCCCGGACTATCTGGAAGTGTATGAAATTGGCGGGTTGGCGGGGCTTGAAAGTACTTACGCCAAGGGGGGAGTGCGGTTTGGTTATGAGCGGGAGCTACCGATCACCACGAAATTGCAGCTCGCTGATGATCTGATTAGTTTCAACAGATTGGATGAAGCGGATGCCATCATCCTTAATGAACTCGGTACCGTACCTCCATCATATTTCCTCAATTTACTGGCTGAAAAATACGACGAAGATGGCAATAATCGCCGTGCTATAGAGCTCAACACGCTTGCGCTGACTCTGAATCCGACAGACGAAATCGCCAGGCAAAGGCTGGCAGATAAGGGCATTGACACGGGGGCGTTGATCAATGTGTTTGAGATAGATGAAGATGTACTGAAGACTTACACGGGAGTTTACCAGCCGATTCCAGAATTCCAGATGACTGTCTATGTCGAAGGTGCAAGACTCTTTTCTCAGGGAACCGGACAAGCTGCAACTGAACTCGTGCCTGTCTCAGAGACACGTTTCAACATCACAGGCGCAGATACCCAGGTCGAATTCTTCAAAGATGCAAAGGGCGAAGCGAGCCATCTGATTCTCTATCAGTTCGGGCAGGAAATTGAAGCGCCCAGAATTGAATAGGCATGAATAACGCCAGTCAATCAATGAGTGCTTGCAATTCAGACATTCCCCACCGTAACTACAGGTCTTGTTCTTACAGCGCCTGAAAAGATTGCTCTCTCCGGAACTTAGCTGAAGATTGTCAGCGTAAACACGCCCATGGGCGTGTAGTACCAGGCCATGGTCGGCCTGTTGAAATACTTGTGAGGACAAGACTGAAACCAAGGGTAACCTGCCACTGGCGATTGCTTCTAAATATTCGTTGATATGTTAGCCTTCTCCGGGGTTGAAGAAACTCATGACCCGGTGATAAAGAAGCAAGAGGACAAGGCATGTTCGGACGAATAGTACTAATAGCGATCTGTGGACTTGTTGGAAGTTGTAGTACTACTCCCCAGGACAACTCTGACCCGGCATTACCCAATATCGTCATCGTATTCGCGGATGATCTTGGTTACGGCGACCTTGGTATCTTCGGTCATCCGTACAATCGCACACCAAATCTGGATCGACTTGCCATCGAAGGTCAGCGCTGGACCGACTTTTATGTGGCGGCGCCAGTCTGCTCTCCCAGTCGCGGCGCTTTGCTAACGGGTCGCCTGCCAGTGAGAACCGGCTTATACGGCGAACAGATTGCTGTTTTCTTTCCTCAGGAGCCCGGTGGTATTCCGGATGAGGAAGTTACCCTGGCGGAAGCACTCAAGCCCTTTGGCTATGCCACCGGGATTTTCGGCAAATGGCATCTGGGTGATGCGCCTCATGCCTGGCCTACCCGCCATGGGTTTGACGAATGGCAGGGAGTGCCCCATTCCAACGATATGGATTGGGAAGATGGCTATCACCTGATGGATATGCGGGCTCTGAATGAACAGGGAGAAACTGAACGCCTCGATCAAATTCGTACCCGCAGGACGGGATTCTATGCCGAGCCCGTGGAAGAAGCCTGGACCACTCCATTCATCACCAGTTCTGTCGATGGCGATTTCGAGATTGAAGACAACACCCGGCAATCTCTGCTGACCAGGCGCGCTACAGAAGCAGCAGTAGATTTCATTGAACGTAATAAAGATCAGCCATTTCTGGTTTATTTGCCTTACTCGATGCCTCACACGCCGCTGTTTCGTAGCGACGATTTTGTCGGGCGAAGTCTCGGTGGGCGTTATGGCGATGTCATCGAAGAAATTGATTGGGGTGTGGGTCAGATACGCAGTACGCTCGAGTCATTGGGCCTGGCCGAAAATACCTTGATCATGTTCAGTAGCGACAACGGACCCTGGCTGACCATGAATGAAGAAGGTGGGCGTGCCGGATTACTTCGCCATGGCAAGGGCACAACTTTTGAAGGTGGCGTGAGGGTGCCGACGATATTTTATTGGCAGGGAAAGATTCAAGCCGGCACGGTGAGCGAAATTGGTTCTACCCTGGATATCTTCTCCACCGTGATGAGTCTGGTAGGAGGTGAAATTGTAAACAGCGTAGATGGTGTCGATCTTTCATCGGTGCTGTTGGAAGGCAAGCAGGGGATGCGACAGGAGATGCCCTATTATCGAAGGGGTGAGCTTATGGCTTATCGGCTTGGTTCCTGGAAGCTGCACTACATTACCGAAGGCGCTTACGGTCAACCGCCGGAGCGAACAGTTCACGACCAGCCACTGTTGTACAACCTGTTGCGAGATCCTTCCGAGCGCTTCAACGTGGCTGCTGACAATCCGGAAGTGGTTAGAGATATCGAAGCCGCTGTAGCCAGGCATAGAGCCGTGGTGCCAGTTCGCGAGCCTTTGTTCGACCTGCGACTTCAGGAATAGGTCAACATCCACAACAACGGCTTTTCAGAGAAGCGGCAATTTAAGTATTGAACAGGGACTGACCGTGTCGACTCGCGCCGGATAGGAAAGATCATCCAGCACGAGTCCAGCCAATAGAGTACTAATCCGGGTGTTAATCGCTGCGGCGATTAAAAATCAGTATCTGGTCTTCCTGATTGGAATTTGGTGTTTGAATTGCAATCGTCAACTGCTGGTAGTTAGGCGAGATAAACTTTGCACCTATCTGGGTGACCTCACCATCAACATAGACAGTGTATTCCACTGTAGTGTCGTTGATTCGATTGTAGGAAATGGTTGCTCTTACATTCTGATTGAAATTTGCGATGGGATGAGTTTCGCCAGTGTAGGAGTAGTGCGCCGAAGAAGCGTTGACCACACCTTCCTCATTGGTAGTCACCAGAATATAGGAATAGGAACCATCTCCATGATCATAATAGGTGCGTGCCATGCTTGCTGGTGCTTGCGCGCTACCGAAGTTCGAGCGCTGTAGATCGATGTCCCAGGTACCAATAAAAGGATTCTCGCTTTGTGCAGAAACGATTGTCGACAGCAATGACATCGAAATTATCGCCAGTAATTGTTTTAGTTTGATTAGCATCACATAGACCCCTCTAGGCAGAACAATTTGCGGAATTGGCTGTACCTGCCTCCTTGCTTACACGGTACGCTGACTGAGCGAACTCATGTTGAGAGAGATCAATCTGCTCCACACTATTTCCCCAGGCCAGGTACTGGATTGTGACAATTTGTCAGCCAAAGTGATAGTAGGGGTGGGACTTTCTGATAGCGCGGTTCAAGCTGAGTTGCTGTGGTATAAGCAGGACTTGATTGAGCTGGATTTTCGAGAAGTGACCGGTTCCCAATTAAAAACGCCCCGAACCATTTCTGGCCCGGGGCGTCCCTGCTTTAACCTGCTTGAAGGAGAAAAGGCAGGTCTTACTCGGTGACGGTTACCGGTACATAGCCATTGGACCAGCAACACACATTATCAAACTGGCTGTCTGGCGCCTGAAAGTTGTCTACTCGCAGGCGGACCATATAGTCACCTGGTGCGGAGAATGTCGCCTGAGTGGTGACTTCTTCCCAACCATTGTTACCGCTGGCACCGCTTTCACCAGCTTCTCTGGCTCGCTCACGACCCGTGATTCTGGCCTGTGAGAATTCAACTTCTGCCGGACCCTGATGCAGAACCCATTCTGTTCCAAGCGGGTAGGCCATCATTTCATTCTCTGGATAGTCACCTCGATTACCCCGGTCCTGCACATAGGCAGTCAGGCTAATAGGATCACCTACAGAGGTGGTTACCCGAGAGGCATAGATACCCTCAACGCTGGCTTCTTCCGGACCGTTAAGGCTAAAGCGAATGGCAGGCTTGAGTGAGCCCAGGGCACGTTCGCCATTGCTCATTTCGTAAGCAGTTGAAGAAGTGCGGCCAGGGACTGACCAGGTTTTTCCACCTGATGTCAGGGTCCAGACCACGTCCTCATCAGCTTCTTCAGCGGGAACCGTGATCGCAAAGGCGCCCCGTTCCTGCATGCCCACGAAACCGCCTCTCCTGTATACAGGAAAGTGAGTCGGTTGCACGCCATCGTACTTGGAAGGTTCGATGAAATTGTTCGGACCTATAGGTACGTCGATAGTGGCTTCCCGATTCTGATTGGCAAAGCCGAAGATCATTGTGACAGAACCATCATCGTTCCGAATCCATCCATTGAAGAAAGGTGCTACAGATTCTCCAGTAGATCCGCGTACCGCAAGCGGGTAGTCACGCAGATGTTCCGGTAACTGGGCAAACAGTGGTGTTGCCACCAGCCCTGACAGTAAAACTGCCAGGGTTCCTTTTACTACTTTTCCTAACATTATTCTCCACCTCCAGCTCGGGCTTCATTACGCTTACGTTCTTCTCGCTGCGCTAACATTTGCTCGTATCCCTCATCGTCCAGGTGAGTCACGGCAATCCAGGCATGCGACATCTCGTCAGTTGTTCTCTGACCTGCGCCAACCCATTGGTCGGGGTCTGGATTCAGAGGATTGTCTGCGGAGTTGTCATACCAGGCAGTCAGGATAATTGTAGCATTTGCTGGTACTAAAGGCTGGAAACCATCTTCATAAGTGTGGCTGTGGTTCCAACCGGCGTTCCAGTTTGATGCCTGGCTCAGCACTTCACGTCGACCTGTATTGGGATCATAGATCTCCATGCTCATAGCTACACCACGCAGGTGCAGGTGAGGCTGCCAGCTGTCGATGCGCACTGGATGATCAAAGGAATGGAAACCCTGGGTCATCAGCTTGCCGTGAGGTGGAATCAGGTAGTCGCCGCCGCTGCTCAGATTGTAAGAGCGTAAATCCTGGCGATAGGTTTCTTCTTCCACAAAGTTGTCTTCTTCATCGTGGTACCAGATACCTACTGTGACCTGGTCATTAGGTACGGCGTTACCATCAGGGTAGTAGTGAATGCTCCAACCCACCTTGGAGTTGGCTGGTACTTTACGGCATGCACCTTCGGGTACTTTCTCACCGAGCTTTCCGAAAGCGAATTCAGAAAGTCGATCACCGCGAACCCATTCACCGTCTTCGTCCATCACAACGAAGTGAGAATTCGCATGGTGAGTAGAGCCATGAGCCGCTGCGGAAGGCAGTGTTTCTACAGCTTTAATGCAGCGTTCTTCGGTGATACCGGAAGGCACTTCAGGCTCCCACCACAGGTCCTGGCCGTTAGCAGGCACATCCCAGGGTGAAGACTGGATAGTGTGATCTGGCTCGCCCAGCTCTGCGGCGAGACGCCACTCACCAACCTGGGGAAAATCTTTCTCGGTGGGAAGATCTTCAGGATTACCGAATGGTGAGCCTGCATTTACCCAGGCAACGATGGTATCGATGTCTTCCTGAGACATACGCCAGTCGTTTTTGAGTTCCTGCACACCGATGTCGTGGTCATATTGGTAAGGAGGCATCTCCTTTTGAGCCACTTTCAACTGAATCAGTGGTGCCCAGGGGCGAACTTCCTCATAAGAGGTAAATGACATCGGCCCGATCTGTCCTGGCTGGTGGCAAATCTGGCAGTTGTCCTGAATGATTCGAGAGACTTCATTCGCGTAGGTAGGATGGTCTTGTGCACCTGCCATTGCTGGCACGAGGGCCATTGCGGAAATCAGTCCTAATGCTCTAGTTGTTTTCATACCTTCTTTTCTCCTTGATTCAAGCAAGTTGAACGGCCGCGGTGCCGCGCACCGGCTGCCATTGAAAGGAGTGTAGAGGGCTGAGATCGCGATTTATTGATCTAAATCAGGTGTTTTCTCGGCAGATTACCCGGAGTTGTAACAATGTTTTTCATGGTGTCGGCCCGGGCCTCTGATCATGAGTTAACTTATTGTAATTGTTGGCATTTCCGACTGATATGAAGCCGCAATTTCGGTGCTGCAAGGGGGCTGCTTCAGGGTCGAAGATGACAACGCTAGCTTGATGCCCGGTTTATGGGTATTTTGGCGCCGACAGTCCACAGGAGAATGCTGCATTTAGCCGCTGAGCGCAGAAATCGAACACAGGACGACAAACATTTTGGCAGCCTGAAACAAATTGAAACACTTTCCGCATTTTCGACACATTCTGTTGTTGTTAATGCCGATGGAATTGCCTGCGAAACTGCTGCGGAGAGATGCCGAACTTGCGCTTGAAGTGATAGCGCATGGTAATAGTGCTGCCAAATCCCGAAGCTTCCGAGACCCTGTCCATACTTTCAGCAGAATCTTCCAGTAGTGACTTCGCCAATAAAAGCCGTTGTTCAATTAGCCAATCATTTGCAGACATGCCGAAAGCTGCCCGAAATTTGCGATCAAAGCTGCGACGGGACATACGAGCCTTGTCTGCCATGCTCTGAACATTGGCAATTGTTGGGAGATTATTAATGCCCCAGTCCAGGGCTTGCGAGAATTTGGCTGGTGATTTCAGTACCGGTGTTTCCACGAACTGGGACTGACCACCGTCCCGATGAGCAGCCAGCACCAGTCGGCGAGCGACCTGATTGGCGAGTTGATAGCCGAAATCTTCGCGAATGACTTCGATACCCAGATCCAGTCCCGCTGCGCTACCCGCAGAGCAGCCGATGCGGCCATCGTAAACATAGAGCACGTCGTCCAGGTAGCTGGTATTGGGGAAGAGTTGCTTGAAACGATTGGCGTAACGCCAGTGTGTGGTAGCTTCTCTATTGTCCAGGATGCCCAGGTATCCCAACAGGAAGGCACCAGAACAAAAAGAAATGATTCGCTTGCCAGCCTGGTGAAACTTTAACAGGGCGTTCACCATCTGCTTGTCTTGTGGTGCCTGTACAGGATTCCAGGATGGCACTACCAGCATATCGAATTGCCTGAGGTTGCTGATTCTTTTGGCATTCAGGCTAATGCCGCTGGTGTAGCCCAGAGCACCGTCATCGAATGTCACTACCTGGCATCGGTACCAGTTCTCAAATTCAGGCCTGTGCAGGCCGAACAATTCCACGGCACAACCCAGTTCGAATAGTGCACCGTCTGCAACAGCCAGGATCGCGACATTTGTCATGGCCAGGATTATGGCTGAATATTATCGAATAGTGAATATCAAGCCATAGGCGGGTACTGCTGCAAAGGGCATAATCACGATTCCACACAAGAATTAAGAGTCGAGGCGGAATCTCTATGTCATCAGCAGTTTCACGACCCGCTGCAGCCAGTAGCGAGTCAGCGCTGGAGCATTTCGAATCACTACTGCAGTTCGAGACAGATTGTTGGGATGTGCACCATGCCATTACTAATGACAGAAAAGACTTCGTGCTTCTGGATGTAAGAGGTGAACAGTTGTTTCAGCAAGGTCACGTTGCAGGCGCAGTGAACCTGCCTCATGGGCGCATTAATGAAGAGACACTCAGTGCTTTTGGCACAGAGCCGTTATTCGTTGTCTATTGTGCCGGCCCCCACTGCAATGGGGCGGACAAGGCGGCGATCAGACTGGCAAGGCTTGGCCGTCCAGTGAAGAAAATGATTGGCGGTGTGAGCGGTTGGTTGGACGAAGGGTTCTCACTGCTTACTGATTGACAGTCTACACAGCATCCAGCGAGACCCGGTGTTCGCTAGCACGCGAACTATTTCCGCAAGCAGAATTCTCAACTGCATTCGGCGATTTTTCCCTTAAGATTTTCCTACAGAATGTCGTGATAGGCTCAGGCGGAAACTCTTTTTCGGGGAGTCCGATGTCGGACGAATCTGTACTCAATCAAAAAGCCTTGGACGATATTCGTGCCTTGCAGGATCGTGGCAGCAGCGATTTGCTGACCAGGATCATCAGTATGTTTTTCGCCAAAACGCCAACGCTGATGGATGAGATCAAGGCGGGCATTGAACAGAACAAGCCTGAACAGCTCTGGACCAGCGCCCACGCATTAAAGTCCAGTAGTGCCAGCGTAGGCGCTACAAGAGTCTATGACATTTGTGCACAACTTGAATCTATGGGCAGAGCCGGAGAGCTTGAAAGCGGGCAAGGACTGTTTGAGTTGTTGCAGCAAGAGCTTGCTCTGGCAAACACGGAACTCAAAACCTATCTTGACGACGATAGTTAGAGATTCTTGTTTGATCTGTACCAAGTATCTCAGCTGTGTTGACTCAAGCTCAGGCAGGCATACCTAGTGATTACTGATCAGCAGGCTCTCTTCGTGCTCATCATAAGCCAGGTAGACGCGATTCTTGCCCTTGGATTTGGCTTCATAGAGCGCATTATCTGCCAGCCGTATCAGTTCCTCATAACTCTTTGAAGCATCCGGCAGCGCGCCAGCCACCCCGACACTGAGGGTAAGGTAATCGCTGGTTTCAGAGCCCTTATGTTCCATTTCCAGGGTCTCTATACGCTTGCAGATATTGAGGGCAATATTGGCAGCGTCTTTCGAAGGCGTGTTCGGCAGAATCAGCGCGAACTCTTCTCCGCCGTATCGAGCAACCACATCAGAAGGTCTGTGTACTTGTTTTGCAATGGCGGCAGCCACGACTTTCAGGCAGCGATCTCCAGCCTGGTGGCCATAGGTGTCGTTGTACTGTTTGAAAAAATCGATGTCACAAAGTATGACCGAGATTTCGCGATCCAGTCTCTGCATCAGATTCCATTGTGCTGCGAAATACTCGTCGAATCGCTTGCGATTGGCGATCTGGGTGAGAGAGTCGGTTGAGGCAAGCCGATTCAGTTCAGCATTGGCGCGCTCCAGATTGCGATGCAATCGCGACTGCTCGATGATCCGGTTTACCCGTCTACGCAGCACTTTCCAATGAATGGGCTTGGTCACATAGTCAATGGCGCCCGCATCGAAGGCCTTGTCTACTGACTCATCATCATCGAGGCCGGTAATCATCAGCACAGGAATCTTGTCGTAGTACTCCGAATCTTCCTGATCTTCATCGTCACTGTCTTGTTCGACATGAAATTCGATAGTGTGTCTGTTCGCCCGCTCCGCATCCATTTTGATCTGTTGCAGTTCCGCACAACAGACAAAGCCATCCTTAACCGGCATCACAGCATCCAGCAAGACAAGATCGGGTGCGTGTTCCCGATACTGAGCCAGACATTCAGCGCCATTCTCAGCTTCTACGACTCGGTAACCTTCTTTAGCCACCGCCTGCACTATCAGGCTGCGCATGATGGCATCATCATCCACGACCAGAATCAGTGGGGGTAGCTCCCGGCCAAGCAGTTGTTCTCTATTTTCCATTGTCATCAATACTTCGTATTCGCCATTAAAGGAAAAAACAGCAACTCTGCGTCATGCGCTGACGCACGACATTCATTGTGATGAGCCGGTCGGCTGTTGCGGCAGCAGTCCCGGCGAATTTTCGGAAGAATTACAGCCATAACAACAAGCTAGCCAACTACAGGCTTCTTCCGCCTTCGGGCAGTCTTACGACATCTGTGGGAAAATTCTTTAACACTATTTTGGTGGTATTCCTGTCCAGACTCTCCAGGCTCAAGTGGCTGGGAGCACTGAACACGACTTGTTCAGCACAAAACTCTCCTTTGCCTGGCTATTGTTGTCGTAATTAGCTTTACAGTTTTTCAAACCAGGCACCGGATGGAATGCAGCTCCGGACTCTACAGGGTTCTTATCGAATGGACAGAATCATGGCAGCTGGCAGCTTCGCCAGATCAGAATCGCCCAATTTTCGAGCACGTGTTGCTGAGATTCTCGAGGGTCGCTGTCAGCGGGATCCCCTTGGTCGCAGCATTGATATTGCGCTGATCGTACTCATACTGCTGAATGTCGTGGCAATTGCGCTGGAATCTGTGCCTTCCTATATGCAGGCCTATCAGCGGGAGTTCTATGTCCTGGAAGTGTTCTCGGTGTTCGTATTCACTGTTGAGTACATCGCCCGGGTGTGGAGTTGTGTCGAACTCAGAAGAGCGGGGGGTACCACAGCAACGCGAACCAGGCTCAAGTTCATGATGACACCAATGGTGATGATAGACCTTCTGGCCATACTGCCTTTCTACATCACATTCATTATTGGGGTAGATTTGCGCTTCCTCCGGGTAATGCGTTTGCTGAGAATATTCAAACTGACGCGCTATTCAGAAGCCATGACCACCATGCTGGAAGTCTTGAGAGAAGAGAAATCCGTATTGATTGCTGCCGCATTCATCCTTTTTATACTGCTGGTATTAGCTTCCAGCGGCATTTATCTCATTGAACAGGACGTTCAGCCGGAAGTCTTTGGCAGCATTCCCGAATCCATGTGGTGGTCGATTGTCACCCTGACTACCGTTGGCTATGGTGATGTTACGCCGGTAACTCCCGGCGGTAAGCTATTCGGCGCGCTGGTGGGTCTGGTTGGTGTCGGTATGGTTGCGATGCCCGCCGGCATCCTGGCTTCCGGTTTTGCCAATGCGTTTCGCCGACGTCGAGTGAGTTTCGAGCAGGAACTTGCCATCGCATTGGAGGACGGTGAATTGTCCGAAGCGGAAATCACTTCCCTGAAGCGGATTCAGTCAGAGCTAGGCGTCTCGGAAGAAGACGCAGAGCATATCCTGCGATTCATGTTGCGGCAGAGCCGCAACATTGAACCGCAATGCCCGCACTGTGGTAGCGAGCTCTGAACCAGGAGTCACGACTCCAACTACTGATAAGTGCCCCGAATAGGGTAGTTATTGTCCGGATCACGAATCCATTTGATACCAGAGACGAAACTCTCAAGGTTTGGTCTCACAAAAGGGTTATTGGAGATGTCCACAACCTGGATGTTGCCTTCCTGGTTGACGACAAACAATCCTGGTTCGGCGAAATTATGGTCTGTTTCCTGTTCCGAGCGGGGCAGCGAAATATAGACTCCCAGTTCCTGCATCTGCGCCAGTGTCAGCCCGTAGGCTAGAGGGAAGCTCACATTGAGCTTTTCAAGATGGTTTTCCAGTTGCGCTTTGCTGTCGCCAGATACCGCCACAATCTCTACGCCGGTATTCAGCAATTCCTCTTTATAGCTTTCCAGCTCGTTGAGATAGCGGGTGCACAGTGGACAATGCCTGCCCCGATACACAATGACGAGTTTCCAATCTGCACTGCTACTCGTCTCCGCAAGCGAAACTGATGTGCCATTCAGCAGGCTTGCCTTTATGTCTGGAAACGGGCTGCCTGCGTGCAACTTCCTGGTATGCATAACTATTCCTATAAGGTAGTAAAAAGTTTCCAGGTATATTATGGTTACCTAATCAGGAATTCAATCAGTATACTTTTGGTAACCTGCCCGGGGACGGAAGGGAGAGATGAGAAGCGCGATCAGAACGGACAGTAAAGGCAGGAAGTACGTAATCGATCCCTGTAATGAGCCCTGTGCGATAGAGAAAGGCATGCGGCTGATCGGTGGTAAATGGACTGGCTCAATCATCTACCATCTTAAGGATGAGCCGGTCAGGTTTAATGACCTGGCAAGAATGCTCGGTGGGGCCAGCAAAAAAATGATCGATCAAAGACTCAAGGAGCTGGAAGCCAGGGGCATGATTTTGCGAAAAGTAGTCAGCGATCGACCGGTAGCGGTCAGCTATGAGCTCACGCCGTTCGGTCGCAGTGCCTTGAAGATACTCGATCAGTTGAGGATTTGGTCGGAAAAGAATGAGCGCACTATTTCAAAATCGGCGTGAATCCACACGCTGACTATTGACTTTGTAGTAGCTCGAAAGATTAGGTTTACTCTTGATAACAAGCTGCTTGCCAATTCGCTTGTGCGCAACTGAGGAGTGTTGAATTTGAGCGACCACCAGTGTCATGCCAGCCAAGATGATGCCGCTACGCATGTGCCGGCTTGTCATGCCAATATCGACAAGCCCGATTGGTTTCTGCGAATTTGTCTTGCTGCAACTTGCCTGTTGTATTTTTTGCATCTGTTGCCAGGTATTGCGCTGCCACAGGGTTGGCCGATGATGCTTTCGCACTCGGTGTTTGAGCTGATCAACACAATCTGGTGGGGCATCGTCATTGGTATCTTGATGATCGCCATTCTGGGCAGGGTACCAAGAGAGTTTGTTATGAGTGCCCTGGGTACCAAGCGAGGTGTCAGGGGCATCTGGCGAGCAACATTTGCCGGTGTACTGCTGGACCTGTGTAGTCACGGCATTCTCATGGTGGGTGCCAAGCTCTACGAACGTGGCGCCAGCGCCGGACAAGTGATGGCTTTTCTGGTGGCGAGCCCATGGAACTCCTTATCCCTTACCCTGATCCTCATCGCGCTCATCGGATTACCCTGGACTCTGGTGTTTATCTTCCTGTCCATGATCATTGCCTTCATCACCGGCATGGCATTTGATCTGTGTGTTCACCGGGGTGTGCTACCCGGCAATCCTCAACAAACCCAGTTACCGGAGAATTTCCAGTTCTGGCGGGAAGCCAAGGCGCAGTTCGCCCAGGCAGATTTCAGTGCTGCCAATGTAGCCGAGGCCCTGAAAGATGGGCTGAAGGATTCGAAGATGGTGATCCGCTGGATACTGTTTGGCGTGCTGCTGGCCAGTGGTGTGCGGGCGTTTCTGGCTCCTGAGATGTTCACCACCTATTTTGGCCCCACACTGATGGGGCTTGGCGTTACCATCGCCGTAGCAACTATTCTGGAGGTCTGCTCTGAAGGATCCACACCAATCGCTGCGGATATCCTGACCAGAGCGGGCGCGCCGGGTAACAGCTTTACCTTTCTGATGGGCGGCGTGGCAACTGACTATACAGAAATCATGGTGCTTCGGGACACCACGGGTTCACTGAAAATGGCGCTGTTTCTGCCTCTGATCACTGTTCCCCAGGTTCTGATACTGGGCTGGCTGTTGAATCAATTCGCTCTCTAGAGCGACTTAAAGTTGTTCTATATCAATAAATCCGCAGTTCTTTTGAAATCAGTCAGTATTCCTCTGATTTTCGGATGAATTTCGTCTGCAAACTGCTTTTAATTCATTCCTGAAACTGGCCATTCGTGCTGCAAAGCAACCCGCAAATCCCTGTTTGAATGTGCCCCAACACGTAAGGAGTTAGACATGCGATTTTTGTCCATGGTGAGCAAATTTATTGGTCTCGCCCTGTTGAGCATGGTGTTTTCACCAACAATCCTGGCCCAGGAAGTCACCTTCCACCGGGATATCGAACCAATCCTCCAGAAAAGCTGCCAGAACTGCCACAGGCAGGGCGGTGTAGCGCCGATGTCACTGGTTGATTATGAAGAAGTGGCACCCTTCGCTGGATTGATCGAGTACAAGACCCAGTTGCGCGATCGGGCTGGCGCGATGCCCCCCTGGTACGCCGAGAAAGACATCGGCATCCAGAATTTCAAGAATGACCCATCGCTGAGCGATGCAGAATTGGCCGCAATTTCTACCTGGGCGCGCACCGGCGCACCCAAAGGTAATCCTGCTGATGCGCCCGAGCCTCTGGTATTTGACGATTCCATTAAATGGAAGCTGGGCGAACCTGACCTGGTGGTGAGCACCGAAGATTTCTTCATGGCAGGTGGTCGTCCAGACTGGTGGGGAGAAATTCCTTCAGTGCCCACAGGCTTGAAAGAAGACCGTTATGTGAAATCAGTAGAGATCGTGGAAGTCAACGACGTGGGAGTGGGTGAGCAGGCCCGTGACACCGTTGGTGGCCTGTTTATCTTTCACCACATGATCTGGCGCACAGAAGTGCTGGATGAAGAAGGCAATGTGATTCAAGGTGAAGCAACCAACTGGCCGGTTCATGAAGTCGGTCGTAATGGAGATGTCTTCGATCCCGATGCCGGGCCGCTGTTGAAAGCGAATTCAGCATTCTTTACTGATTCTGTGCACATGCACTCCAACGGCAGAGATACCACAGGCCATCTGGAAATTGGCTTCACATTCCATCCTGAAGATTATGAACCCAAGTATCGCAGCGGCATCAGTATTCTGGGTAACGGTGTTGATCTCAGCGTTGAGGGCAATGCCCGTGACCAGGAGATGCATGCCTATCAGGTGCTGGACGAGCACACCAAGGTTATTACCTTTGAGCCTCACCTGCATGCACCCGGCGAGCGTATGTGCCTGGAAGCGATCTGGGGTTTCTCGGTGGAAACACTCTCCTGTGTTGGCTATGACCACAACTGGGTGAGAGGCTATCCCTTTGACGATGACTACACCCCACTGTTGCCAAAAGGCACCATCCTGCACATCACAGGTTACTTCGACAATACGGAAGCCAATCCCAATGTGCCTGACCCAAGAAACTGGCAGGGATCTGGTAACCGCTCTGTGACCAATATGTTTATCGATCTGGGCATTCGCGTGACCATGACTGATGAGCAATTCATGGAGGAAATGGAGAAGCGGCGTGAGAACCTGGACCTGGGACCGAACGATCATGTCATTGGTTGTCCCTTGTGTCTGACGCCACTGGTATGGCCGATCGAAGAGGACATTGCGGCCAGCGACGACTAGACAGTGATTGCTGACGTTGCCAGGTTCCAAATGCTTGCAACGTCAGCATGAGTTTTTGCATTAACCAACTATTTCCAAAGAAGGCTAGCTATGAAAGCTGACAAATTAACCAAAATATTTGCTGTACTGGCGACTGCTGCACTGACAGTAGTAGCTAACTATGCAATGGCGGAACAACCGTATCATTACGCCAGAAACACCTACCAAAGTGGCCAGCACACCGAGGTTGCTTATGAAGGTTGGAGAGAGAATGAAGACGGCACCATTACTCTGACTTTTGGCTACTTCAATCACAATTGGAGTGAAGAGCTTGATATCCCCATAGGTGAAAACAATTTCTTTTCACCAGGTGATCCTGATCGAGGCCAGCCAACGCATTTCCTGCCACGACGCAATCGCTTTACATTTGATGTTATCGTGCCAGGCGATTTTGGCGACAGAGAGTTGG
The DNA here is from genome assembly GCA_965267495.1 of uncultured Pseudohongiella sp. GTDB lineage: Bacteria > Pseudomonadota > Gammaproteobacteria > Pseudomonadales > Pseudohongiellaceae > UBA9145. Next base: position 370,100 of record OZ254078.1, read on the forward strand.
TCTGGGAAGTCACTTCACCCAATGGGCTGACCCGACGCGCTTATGGCACCTTGCGTGAAGACTACAAGATCGACAACATGATCATCATGTCCGAGACCGGCGCCCTGGGTGCAGGATCTTCTGATGCGGAAACTCGCGCGAATATTCCTCCTGTCTCAGAGCTTATTGGTGACGAAGTGCGCACGGTGCGTGTGGGAGAACCGCTTACATTTGAAACCCGTGTAACTGATGACGGTGTTCCCGAGCCATTCGATCCCATGCGACGCATTCGCAGTCTCGGTGGCGCCGCGGCGGCATTTGCCACGCCCGAGATGATTCGCAACCGCATGATGTTAATGCCACCACCGAAGCCAACTGTGGCCAAGAACAACGGTCTGTATCTGTCATGGAATGTATACCGTGCACCAGAGACTGAGGCGCCTGTACAGGAAGTCGTAAAATTCGATCCGCCACAGGTCAAGCCCTGGGAAGACACGCGGCCTTCGGCAAACTCTCCCTGGGCGTGGTTGTGGGTTCCACCGGAGTTGCCAGAGGATGGTGTAATTGAAGTTTCCGCAACCTTCGATGAGCCCGGCACCTATGTATTGTGGGGACGAGCAGATGATGGCGGTTTGTATTCAGACCAGTACCTGACGGTTAACGTGACGCCTTAGACAGAATCACCACTTAGATAGTGAAAACAAAAAGCCAGGATGAGAGCGATCTCTTCCTGGCTTTTTCTTTATCAAGGACAAGTTTGGTGGGCTAAGCGAGAATCAACAGCTTGTGCTTCTAGTGTGGCCAGCATTATAGTAGCCAAACATTGTGAGCTGTCTGAGGATCTATGATGAAGGCAATTTTAATGGCGCTTGCATCGTTTTGCCTGGCGGCCTGCGCCCAACCTTATAGTCAGCAGTATACGAATTTCAGCGCTGAGGAACTGGCTGCTCACAATGAAAGCTTGCCTGAGTCACAGCAGATTGCCTGTGTTGATCTGCGGCAAGGTGTTCAGCTTAGCAGACGAGTTTGTTCTGCCAACAAGCGCAGGCTGGCCCGGCTCACAGGCAGCGGTGGCGTAAACAGAGACCCGGAATCCGGCTTCGGCAATTACAATTTCTACGTTAACCGAACTGGCTACGAGAGTCGCAGAGGGAATCTTCCCCAGATTTACTTTTCTGCACCACCGCCGGGTTACGACCGACCAGTGATACATATTCGTGACAGCCGTCTTTAGAAATCACCTCTAATCAGGGGAAAAGATTTTTTAGGTCACCATTTGACCTTTGAATAATCGCGCTGCCGCTCGAAATACCCCATGCTCCTTTATCTGATATTATCCAGTATCAGATCAAGGCTTCTTTTGTAGAGTTTCTTGATGTCTTCTCCGCCAGTATAAGCAACCAGGGCATCTCCGTAGAAGCAGGATGCCAGGTGCATCAGGGTGGCGCTATGGTTTCTTCTCGGTTTCATCTCACCCAGGTGTTGAAGCAACATATCGTTTCCGGATTGCATGGGTAATTCATAGAGCGCCTTTAACTCTGGATAGCGCAAGAAGCGCTCTGCTGCTTCTACTTTCAGAACCAATGGCACCTTGTGTATTGATCCCAGGTGGCTAATCAAAGTAACCATGATTTCCGGGCGATCATGAATTAGCAGGGCTGTCGAATTAAATATCCTCCGAATTGCTGCTTCGCCTTTTAGAGGCTTCTGAAGCTGCAACGCCATCTGATCCAATGACCAGATAGCCATGAAATAGCGCAAGAGGTCGTCTTTTGATTGGAAGTAGTTGAAGAATGTCATTTCGGTGATTCCAACGCGCGCCGCTATGTCCCTGACTTTCATTTCACGAAAACTTGTTTCGGCAATGAAATCCAGCATCGCTTCCAGAATATCGAGTTTGGTTTGGGCTTTATTGATTGCTCTTTTGCCAAACTCCACTGTGCCATCTCTTGATCCGGTATTCATGAACTCAATAGTAACGAATTGCCACCGAGAGCTCAAAAAATGATTTAGTCAACTAAAAACTATTGACATCGGCTATTAGGCCAATAATAATATATTTAGTTGACTAAAATATTTTTATTTGGTGGAACTGGGTTCAAAGACCTGGCTTAGCTAGGGCCCGGATTCCAGAGAGATTCTTTATGATTGATTCCAAAGCGAAAAATGGCAGAGATGTTCCTGTCAGGCTGCTTCCCATATTTTTTGTAATGACCTACATGATTACGTGGATTTCAACTGGCGTTTATATTTTTCTCCCCGATCAAGCGATCGCACTTTTTGGAGAAATCAGTGCCACCCATCCTGTCTATTTCCTGGCTACCTGGTCTCCTGCTATTAGCGCATTCGTGCTCATAGTTGCCAGCAATGGGATTTCCGGAGCGGGTAAGTTTGTTAGCAGACTCTTTCTGTGGCGCTGCCAAATTCGCTGGGTGGTGTTTATAGCCCTTGGTATTCCAGTGGTATTCATGATCGGATCCTTAATCAAAGGCGGCCCATTGCTAGCGACTGCCCTCGAAGAGGACGTTTCAACTCTTCTTGCGATTCTATTCATTATGCTTTTCCTCGGGCCAATGGAAGAGTTCGGGTGGCGTGGAATGGCGCAGCCCTTACTCCAACGATTTATGGTGCCATTCTGGGCGGGAATCACTATCGGTGTCATTTGGGCAGTGTGGCATCTTCCGGCTTTCTATCTGTCTGGAACAGTGCATGAGGGCTGGAGTTTCGCGCCGTTCTTTGTCGGGAATGTAACCCTGGCACTTCTCGTTACTCCGATTTTTAACAGTTCTAGAGGAAGTTTGTTGTGGCCAGTTCTCTTTCATTGGCAACTCATCAATCCATTTTGGCCAGACGCACAACCTTTTGACACGTATCTGCTAGTTGTTATTGCCATCCCGATAGTTTGGCTAAATAGAAAAAGTCTTTTTAGTATCGAAAGCGGCGTCACTGAAGTTATACCCCAAGGGCGAGGGAACAAATAATGAACTCGATACTTCGATGCATTCTGGTCGTATTGGTTCTCCTGCTGTATCTGGAAGAATCGAGCGCTCAGGCGCTGGATGGGGGAATTGCAAATCTATCCCGGCAAGTGGAAAACACCCTTCACGATATACGCAGAGAATATGACTTTCCGGGAATTACAGTCGCCTATACCTTGCCCAACAACCACATTGAGAGTATTGCGATCGGTTTTGCTGATCTTGAGTCTCAGCTACCCATGACGAACAAGACGCGCATGCTGGCCGCCAGCATTGGGAAGAGTTTTGTTGCAGTGATAATTCTCTCGTTGGAGAGCGAGGGATTGCTTAGTCAGAATGATCTGGTGAAGTCTCACCTGGGCGATCGATCCTGGTTTGATCGTATGCCGAATCAGGATGAAATGACAATCGGAAACCTCCTTCGCCATACTTCTGGCCTTCAGGATCATGTTTACCTGGATAGTTTTAGTGAAGCGATGAAATCGCATGTAAGAAATGACCGTGAGACCTTGACCGCTGAGGATGCAATTGGTCTTTTGCTTGATAGCGCACCATTATTTCAGGTTGGTGAGGGCTGGTCTTATAGCGACACTGGATATTTGTTACTGGGTTTGATAATTGAGTCCGTCACAGAAGAAAGCTACTACGCAGTACTAAATGAGAAGCTGTTGTCACCTTTAGGTTTAGTTGACACCAGCGCCGCCAATAATCGCGAATTGGTCGGGCTTGCTCCGGGATACACGTTTGAAGACAACCCTTTTGGATTGCCTTTCAGGACTATGGACGATCAGGGAAAGTTATTGTGGGATCCAGCAGTAGAGTGGACAGGAGGCGGCTTGGTAACAACAGCGACCGATCTTGCAAGCTGGGGTCACCTATTGTTCGGTTCGCAGGCTTTATCTGTGCCCTATATTGATCGCTTGTTGGAAGGCGAGGCCATTTTGCCGGGCAACTCAGTCGCACGATATGGAGCAGGAGTTGGGATCTTGGAGGAATCTGTCCATGGACCAGTTCATGGGCATGGTGGCTGGGTACCGGGTTACACTTCCAGCCTTCGCCACTACGCAGACCATAATGTGACCATCGCCTTTCAGATGAATAGTGATGTTGGTGTTGCCGACGATGGCACAGACCTGGTTGCAGTATTGGAGCGTACCCTGGCAGATGTGATCATTAGATCACTACGGCACTAGGTATTTACAACAACAAAGATTTATTCCGTTTAGCTGCTTGAGCAACTCAATAGTCGGATCAAATAGGGCTGGTGCCCACAATATGAAATGAAGTTTTTAGCCGAACCGGGTAGAACCTTGCTTGTGCTCTGCACTTAAGCGCTCATTTGAGTGGTTTTTCCGGTGTTACGTAATAAGATTCCAGCCAGGCAGAGATATCCACTTCATCAATCTGTTCCGGGTCCAGGTATTCTTTGGCATAAGTGAGATAGTCTCCGGACAGCAGAAAAATCCTCATCAATTCTCCATCGAGATTGCCACTCTTCACTTTGTCGCCGAGTATGTTCATGGCCTCGGACAGGCGCATGGGTTTCTTGTAAGGCCTGTCATTGGCTACCAAGGCCTCGTAGATGTCGGCGATTGCGAGTATGCGCGCCTGCATGGGCATGTCCTTACCCTCAATACCGTTAGGATAGCCGCTGCCGTCAAGGTGTTCGTGATGAGCACCGGCGTAGAGAGGTAGTCGCTTTTGCCGGCGGGGAAAAGGCAACTCCATGAGCCAGCGCCAGGAGCGGTCCGCGTGCTGCTTGATCTGCTTCCTTTCGTCCTCATTCAAAGTGCCACGCTTGATAAGCAGGTTCTTCTTCTCCCACTCGTCAATGAGCGGAGCCTGGTGGTTCTCTGCGACAAACGTCTTGAGCAGAGGCAGGCCGTGATCGCTTACTACTTCGGTTTTATATAAGGCATCAAGAGTCTGGGTTGAAAGCGCCTCAATCAATTCAATCTGATCTGGCGGCATGTTCTCACTGCCTTGATTTGCTTCGAACAGGGATTCCAGTTGCACGGCAAGATGTTCGGTCTGCTCGTCGCATTCCCTGGCGAACGCAGCAATTTCCTCCTCAGAGGCACCCGCCTGAGACGCTGCAAGTTGTTTCTCCAGCGAGGCGATCTTGTAGTCTTTCATCTTCGAGCTGAATCTTTCGACGATCATCTCGAATCGGTCCATCACAAACTGCAGCTTCGCTTTTTTCGATACGATATGTTCTGGCGTTGTGATCTTGCCAATATCATGCATCCATCCAGCCAGTCTGATTTCCGCCATCTCGTCTTCATCGTATGAGATGTCAGCATAGATACCTTCATTCCAGTTGCTGAGCGATGAGGAAATCGCTTCACCCAGTGCGGCCACCCGACGGATGTGGTTGTAGGTATGTGGAGACTTTTCACCGAGGCCCTGTGCCAGCACGGTGACAAAAGAATTAAAAAGCCGCGACTGTTCATCGATCAGTCTTTGCTGGGTGATGGAAGCTGCTGCCGGGAATGACACAGACTGCACCAGTTCAATATCTTCCCCGGTGAATCCACCAATGCTGCCGTCTGGCAAACGGCGATTGATCAGCTGGAGGACTCCGACAATATTGTTCTCGTGATCTTCAAGAGGGATGACCAGCATTGACTTTGAGCGATAGTTATTGGCCTTGTCATAACTGGATGTGCCGGTGAAGTCGAAGCCTTCAGCATCGTATACATCTTCGAAGTTCAACAACTCGCCGGTATTGGCGCAATAAGAAGACACATTGTTCAGATTGGGCTTGCCTTCAATTTCGAGGGGAACGGCTGGCATGATGTCGATGTCATCACCTTTGAGATAGGTGCCCATCGTGTCATTTTGCAGGGCGACAAATTTCAGGTTACGGCTCTGCAGTTCGCCCGGGTCGATAGGATTATTGGCAAAGACTTCCTCAAGAATGTAGATCGTTCCACCATCAGAATAGGTGAGGTTTCTCGCCGTGTTGAGGGTAGTCTCCAGAATATTGGAGATGTTGCGTTCCCGGGTGAAGATAACGCCGGAGCGTGTCACCAGCTCCAGTTTGCGACGACTTTCCAGTTTCGCCAGTTGGTCATCAGAGAGTAGATCCCGAAAATGATCGATTCCGCCTTCTTCGTGGAGAATGTTGTTAACGAATGCCCGCAAATCGGAAGCGAGGATGGTATCAAGGTCAGGGTGTTTCGGGGTGTCTGTCATTGGATGGTGAATCAGCTCGAAATTTCAGAATAGCGAATTGTAACAAGCACAGAATTCACCAGCACAGGCTAATCCGGGCGCATCGGGGAAGGTTTCGGGTAGAACGGGTAAGAATCGGGAGATTGCGATTGTGAAATCCGCAGAAGAGCGTGGGTTTACCGGGCAGCAGCGTCGTATTGTTTTCTGGCCTTCCTGATAGCCCCATGCTTTTCCTGGGCCCAGCCAATCAATTTGAAGTAGGGCGTGGTGAGATCCCTGCCCAGTGGGGTCAGCGAATATTCCACCCGGACAGGGACTTCAGGATAGACGGTTCGATCGACGAATCCTTCCCGCTCCAGGTGTTTCAGGGTCTGTGACAACATTCTCTGAGAGATTCCCTCGATGCGATTTTTCAGCTCAGAGAAACGATGAGGTCGTTCTTTCAGGCAAATGAAGACAAAAATTATCCATCGCTGTCCCAATCTGTTCAGAACATCCCGGATCGGGCAGTCCTCAGTGTTGAAAAATGTTCTTCCTTTTTGATTTGCTTTCATAGAGGTAGTACACGGATATGACCTGGTTACCCCAATGTAACTTATTTACGTCTTATGCGCAATTAGGTAAGCTAGTTACCTAAAGTAACCAAGAGTTTTAAATTGGCAATATCACTCAAGGGAGGAGAAGTATTGGATTTCATTCTTAATATGTGGGTGTTGTATGTACTCAGCTTCGCATTGCTTCTGTTCATTGTAACGAAGGAGGAAGCATAGATGGTCATGGGTCATTACGTTACCGCCCTGATTCCTTACGCAAAAACGCGCGAAGAATCAATTGCACCGTTTTGGCTGTTTCTATTGGCTTCTCAGTTTCTCGATATCCTCATGCTTCTGCTGGTGACCTTAGGAATCGAGTCGTTCGAGGTAGACAATCCGCTGATACCCAAGTTTGTTGAGATGCAAACAGATATGTTCGTCAGTCACGACGTCATTCCGGTGCTTATGTGGTCAGTAATCTTCGCAGGATTCGCATTCCTGATCAGCAAGAACCGAATCGTAGCTGCGTGGTGTTTCGGATTGGTAGTATTTCACGAGTGCCTTGATCTGATCGTCGGATTCCACCACAGAATTTACGATCAAAGACTGGTGGGAGTGGACAGTAGTCTGATTGGTTTGGGCCTGTACAGTCAAGCACCTCTAATTGGAATACTGATAGAAATCATATTCTGTGCGGCTGTGCTATTTTGGTTTTTTCAACTGCGATCACAACAGAAAAAGCCAGTTTCCAACCGGATGCGTTACGGATTACTGGCAATTTTAGTAGGTGGGACTTTGGGCTCATTGCCCAATGCAATATGAGCTGAATAGGTGTTACGAGATCGCTCAATTCACGCTCGGGAGATTCATATGAATAAATCGATGTCTTTATATCTTCAAGTCTTTGCGTTTTCAGTCATTCTATGTGGCGGCGCTGTTGCGCAATCTGCTACTGAGAAGATCCTCGCAGCCACCGCCTCTCTACCTGAACATCTTCGGGATGGGGCCACAGTAATTGATCGCAGCAGCAGCCCATCAGTAGTGATTCGCCAGGGCTCCAATGGCATTACCTGTATGACTGATGAACCAGCGCCTGGTTACGATGCTTCCTGTGTAGACGAGAGCTGGTTTCCTTATGGACAACGACTGGGAGCATTGAGAGCCGAAGGTAAATCACTTCGGGAAGCGAATCAGATCGTCAATGCCGAACTTGCCAGTGGCGTCCTTGCCGCACCGAATCCGGGTGCATTGGCAAACACGGTATCAGGTCCGTCTGCTGCCAATACGGAAGTGCTGGTTACGGTCTTTCTTGGGCAGGAAGCGAGCGCAGTCTCCGGAATCGCTACTGAGGAGAACGCGCAGGCGTGGATAATGTGTGCAGGCACGCCTCAGGCTCACCTGATGATTGGTCCTGTTAGACACCAACTGCAGGATATCCCGCTAGAGGATCAATGCGGATTCGACTGAAACCAGGTGTATATAGATTTGTCAGCGGTATACTGTTTGAATTTCTCGGCATTACCAGAATCAATTTACTAAAGCCAGGATAAGAGGTTTCCAAAATGAATACTCCATCAACTTCGATCGTTGTGCTTCTTGCAACGCTGACTCTTAGCCTGGGTAGTGTTGCTTCAGCTCAACAAAATACCCTGTTGCCCGATTATCCCAACAGCTACGAGATCATACGTGACGTGGTCACCATGCCAGCTGGGCGTTCAATGGGATCCGGCAACGCGATCGACGTCGATTCGGCCGGTAATATCTGGGTATTCGAACGTTGCGGTGGTAACAACGGTGCCTGTCTTGAATCTGATGTTGATCCGGTGCTCAAGTTCAGTCCAGAAGGGGAGCTTCTTTTCAGTTTCGGTGGCGGCATGTTTGTCTGGCCGCATGGCATCATCATCGATGATGACGATAATCTCTGGCTGATTGATGCAGGGGTTGTTGATGGTGAGAAAGGCAACCAGATCTTCAAGTTCAGCCCCGAGGGGGAATTGCTCCTCGAACTCGGTAAGCCGGGCATTCGCGGAACTGGTCCCGGTGAATTTGATGAGCCGTCGGATCTGGCGATTGGGCCAGATGGCTCACTCTACATTGTCGACGGCCACATCAATCCTGATTCCAATAGACGTATTGTGCACTTGACTGCCAGGGGAGAGTTTATCGAAGCCTGGGGCGAGAAGGGTTACGGCCCGCTCCAATTCGAAGGTCCTCATGCGATAGCTGTGGATGCGCAGGGCCGAATCTATGTTGGAGATCGAAGCAATAACAGACTGCAGGTGCTTTCTCCGCAAGGAGAGTTACTGGCGATCTGGGCTCATTGGGGCAGACCCAGTGGTATTCGTATTCTCGGCGATACCCTCTATGCGGTGGATTCCGAATCCCGGGCTGCAGAAGGACAGTATGGTTACAACCCAGGTTGGCATCGGGGTATTTATGTGGGCACCCTTGATGGCATGATTACTGACTTTATTCCTGATCCAAGCCCGAGTGGCGCGACCAGTTTTCCCGAAGGGATTGCCGTAGGCGATGATGGTGTAATCTGGGGAGCTTCAGTTGGAGATCGCGAAGTGCTGAAGTTCGTAAAGCGCTAGTTACCCAGGAATAGCGTTTGCACTACCCTGCAATTTTCCAGTGTATCGCCAAAGGCCGGGCCGGGAGAATGTAGTAGCCAGGGGCGGAACAAGACCAATCGATTGTATCGGTAGGGAATGGACATGGTTTTTTCCCACAATGACTCATCGATTCCCTCTGTTTCCAGAAATTTTCTCAGGTCATTGAACGATTCCCAGCCGTACTTGGCAAAACCTTCCACCGTATTGGGCGCCACTTCCAGGCCGGTTTCCAGATGTCTCCAGAAGCAGGTGCCTTCTGTTTTAGGGTGGTCTTTGGACAGATAGACGACCCCAGCCCACCGGGTTTGCTGCTCGACATCATAGTGAATGTGAAACTGGTAGGAGTCACCGGCCCTGGTAAATCTCAGTCGGCCATTGGCATTGGTCGATGTATTGATTGATGGCTCCATGGTGAGCCTTTTAAATATTTCCCTGTGCTGTTCGCTCAGGTAGGACTTCGTGGTCATGACCCCGGCATAACCGCCGTCAGGCGAATCTTCCTCTCTGAGTTCTTCAATTGCTGTGCTCACCAGACGATCGGGATCGTTATAGAAGTCGTCTACTATGATGTATCTATCGCGCATGTTTTTGTATTTCGCTAGTTGGGGTTGGGGCAATCATACCGCAGTTTGTGGGCAAGTTTGGATCTAGTTTGATGACTCTTGATCAGGCGCAAGTCCAGCTACTCAAAGTGCTGCACCGTCAGCACTTTGTGCTCGTAAGGAATTGAGAAATACCCGCATCTCATCTGCGCGTAATGCCCCCAGCCGCCTGGAGCTTTCCAATACCAATGTATCCGGCAGGTTCTGGCTCATGTTTTCCAACGTGGACACCGCGGATGGCAGATTTTCAGCCATACCCGAGCGAGTGGTGAGTGAGATAATCCTGGCTATGCCGACAGCGCCCAGGAAGTTAAGCGTGTCCGCATCGTGCAGCACTTGCGCATGGGGCTCATCGGGCACAGCGGAGTAGTACATGTGACCAAGCGCCGCGCCTTGCACCAGGGGTAACTTTTCCATAGGAAAACCAGCAGGTTCGAGTACTTCGGCCATGGAATCTGCTGACACCTGGGAGTGGTCACTACCCCGTGCAGCATAAGGTTGGAATGCCCCCATGTCATGAAGGAATGCAGCGGCGAACAGGACATCAAGATCGAGTTCGAGACCTTCCTGCTCGGCAAGTTCAATGGCCAGAAGGTAGTCGCGTTCGCTGTGTTGAAGACCCCAGGCCGTGTGCTGCAGATTCTCAGCGACGAAGTCGAAAACAGTTTGTTTCCATTGCGCATCCAGCGCAATGCCGGAATCGGTTTTCTGCGCCAGGCTCTGGTGAGTGCAGATCACTAGCAGGCTGCCTATGAAGAGCCGTAAGAGATGAGTCATATATTGCTCCCGATGCGGTCCCAGGTATTCCCGGGGGTAAATGCCTTCCCATCATACTACAGCTCTCTATCGCACAGCAGTTCATTCAGTGCTTGAAACTATTCCCTGTTTTAATCGTCTATCTTTATAGATACTGAGCAAACTACAGCAGAGAGACAGCCTATGAGTGATACTCCCCAGGACTCCATTGGAAATCCACACCAGGAGATCAGCTCCCACAGTTCAGTAGCAAAGTTTATGCACTGGGGGTTTATTGGTGTATTTATCTATATGCTCACCAAACAGGTAGACGAGGTTGAAGAGCTGGAAGATGTCGCGCTGCTTAGGGAAGAAGTGATTCTGGCTGTCATTTTTCTAGCGCTCTTGCTAGCTCGTTTTGTGTATATGCGCTCGACCCGACCTACTGCACTGCCTGACGATACGCCCAAAAACATGATGCTGTTGGCAAAGGCAGTTCATCTGGGTATGTATATCAGTCTCGCATTGATAGCGATAACTGGCTTGATGATTGGGGCGCTGTACGGTTCGGGCACTAAAGAGGGCGCCTTGTTGGAAGCAGTACTTCTGGCGCACGAAATATGCTTCTGGACCAGTATGAATCTGATCTTTCTGCACATAGCAGGGGCTGTCTATCACCGCCAGCTGAGAGACGGAGTCTGGAATTCCATGCTGCCTGGCTGGAAGGAAGGCAATACCCGATAGCGATTCGAATCCTGTTCTCTGCCCTTCATTTCTCCCTATACCTGAGTGATTCCAAAATCCACTAGTACTGGCCTGCGGTCAGTGATACAAAGTCTGCAATCGCGTGGAATACTCAGTGTTTGGGGGAGAATAAGAAATGAGTGAAACACAGAACTTGTCACGCCGTTCGTTTCTGAAGAACGGCGCGATTATTGGCGGCGCTGCGACATTGGGTGTTGGCAAAGTTACCGCGCAACCCTCAAGCAATTCCCTCTACCCCACACACAATGACCGAACCAAGGGCTGGCTACGATTTATCTGGGAAAAAGCGACGACCCCCGATGACTGGGCTTATCGTGAAGACATCGAATTACCCTGGGGAATTCAGCTGCCTCGCGGTGAAATTGATTTTACCGTCGATGGTGTTGGTCCTCATCCCTGGTGGGATCAGTACGCTGCACCACCCATGCTCAGTTATCCCCGTTTCGACCTGGCCGATTCAAGCTATCCAGTGCTTTTGATGGCCGACCAGACACCGGCCTGGCGCGAAGTCTACACTCGCATCATGGATGAACTGGCTAGTCGCCACACTTCTTATTGGGCAGCTATTGATTGGAACACATTTATCGGACCCAGCCCGCAACGTGACCAATACAACGCACTCACTGCCTTTGGTTACCAGTCATGGCCCGAGACCATCAGAGACAATTATGATCGCCCTGGCTGGACTGCCAATGGCGTTGAGCCCTGGGGTTTGCAGCCCGACCCGATCGGTGCAGATGGCAATCTGTTTTTCCGTGGCTGGCTTAATCTCGTTCTTTCCATCTATAAGTGCGTCTCTGGTGATGACAAGTGGGAACGGCCCTGGGAAATCGCCGGTTACGAGAACGAAAAATTTGAATGGACACAGCCTCGCATAGTCGAACATCTCCACCAGCAATACACGGACCATCCGGAAGGTCCCCACTGCGAGAACACCAAGGTCTGGCCGTTTTGTAATTCTGCCGCCGGGCTTGGCATTTATCTTTCCGATCAGTTAGGTGTGACCAATGCCCATGGCGCCTTCGAAAACTGGGTCGAGTTTATGAAAGACAATTACATGGTCTTCAATGACCAGAATGAAATTGAGCGGATGACTTTTTACTATGATCCGCTTGAAAGCTTTCATTTCGCTCTGCCAGGTTCGGGAGCCGGAGGAGGCACGGCTTTTTACCTGTTACCCCAATCCACCGAGCTGGGCACTCAAATCTACGAAGGCATCGTCAACGCCAGCGGTTTGCGCGATCCTTCCAGCGACGTCAGGCCCAGCGCCCTGACTCAGGCAATGGCAAAGGCATTGGGTGACGATCAGGTGTTCGAGCGGCTACAAGCTGCAGCAGAAGAATTTTCCGAACCCAGATTCTTTGGTGAGGACATGGACCGGTTTGGTTGGTGGTCAGGCCGCGACGAACCGTGGCCGCGAGGTACTTCCACCGCACAGCAGATGATTAGTGAAATTGCTGAAGGTGACTGGATCAATGCCTTTCAGGTCCGGCATATGGACAAGTACACCGCGCCTACACTGGAAGGTGTGGACTATCCGAATCTGGGTGTGGATACCGCCTGGAACGATAAAGACAATGGCATCCTGCACATTGGCACCTATGTGGGTGACCGAAATGCCGCTGGTCGCACTACCAGGTGGCGTATCACCAACCTGCCCGATGCAGCCGAAGCGGTTGTTATTCAGGACGGCCAGGCCATGCGTAATGTGAGGGTGCTTGATGCCAACAGCATTGAAGTTGAGACAACTATCGGTCAACACCAGTATCAAATCCGCACTGGTTACTTTGGGCAGGATATCGCATTGGCGAAACCAGATCCGATGCAAGTAGCAAGTGCCTCTACTGTCGCGGCGACGAAACGCACGGCGGAACAGAACTTCAAATCGGCAGAAACGATTATGGTCAACGGCGGAGCCGGATGTCCCTGTTGCGCCAGCTCAGCCTAAGGGAACAAATTTTTTTAAAAGAGGAATTATTGTGAAACTTTTTAAACTCACAGCAATTGCATCCAGCTTGATCCCACTACTATTCCTGTGTGCCACACCCACTCTGGCGGATTCGCCAGATCTGCAAGCCGGCCAGGAAGAAGTTGTCCTCAAAGTAGATAATATGACTTGAGCTGCCTGTGTTGTTGCCGTGCGCAACTCACTCAAGCGACTCGAGGGGATTGAATCAATCGACGTTGATTACGATGCAGAAGAAGCAATCGTGGTTTATTCGCCTGCGCTTGTTAATACCCAGGCAATGGTCAAAGCAACCACGGATATTGGATTTCCCTCTGTCATCAAACCGGCTGCGGAAAACTAGCGCAAGCAATCGTCGGGAACCTCATGAGCGATTCAAGCCACGCCTCCCATAGAAGCATTGGATCGGCTCCACTGCTGGTCGGTGGTGTACTCACTTCTGTCGCTGCCAGTGTCTGTTGCATAGGGCCATTATTGCTTCTGGCAACTGGAATCAGTGGCGCCTGGATGAGCCGATTGATGGTGCTGGAGCCCTATTATCCCATTCTCGCCATCGTGTCCCTGGCTTTCATTGGCGCAGCAGGTTGGAAACTTCTGCAGCCTGGTGCCTGTGCCATTGAAAATGGTCAAGCAGCACTTGCTCTACCAGCAACTAAATCGCTTGTGGTGTTTGCAATGGCATCGAGCCTGGCTGTTATCCTTCTAACAAGTGAGTACTGGATAGTTTTGCTCGCGGGCTGATGTCAACGCAAGCTATTCAACGCGAATAATCCCGATGCCTCTTTCAATCTCGATATCAGTTTCCCACTGATCCGAGAGACGTGCTACGCGTTCCAGTATCTGTTCTGCGTGTTCACCGCTCGCCAACCGGGGAATGCCAAGCCGAGAATCAGGTCCGTTAATGCCAAGCTCAGTTGGATAGAGTCTAACTTCCTTCAGCGCTCCGTCTTCGTAATGGCTTGTTGCTACCAGACTTTCCAGTGACTGGCTTGAGCCGCCAAAATTTCTGGAGAACTGCTGCATTCTTCTTTGCGGATCAGAGTCCGCAGCGCCAGCCGAGATTGGCAACTCCCACTGTGATTCCCGAAAGAATTCACCAAGGCCGTAGAAGATCGGCTTGCCCTGGTAGATTTCAATGCCGCGCAGTGTTTGCACGCCAGTGCCAACAAAGGCATCGGCGCCGGCGTCGATGGCTCGATGTGCCAGTTCTATATAGAACGCAGGTGGGCGTGTGCTGAGATGCTGCATCTCCACCACAGATTGGCTCTGGTGAATGTGAGCAGCAGCAATGACAAAGTCCCCCAGTTGCCGGGCATTACGAATGCTCCGCAATATGCGGTCTACATCGTCGCTGTTCATTGTGTACACAACAGTGCCAGGAATCTCATCGCCACGAGTTACCCGATACCTCGGATCGTTGCGACCGGAACTGGAGGCGGAAATGCTTAGGCCAGCGTCAGGCGAGGCATTGGCGACCGGACGTGGATTGTCGTAATTGTCTCTGTACTGCAGGAATCCATCGCGAACCTGGAGCAGGGCGTCGTACTGCTGCTGGGAGACCAGGATGGTCTCGCTGTAATTGAGCATATTGAGGCCAGGTCTGCCACCCAGATTGCCGATGCGCTGTGTGGCGGCGAGACGGTTATGTTCCGGAAAGATGGGCGCATGGGTGCCAATCAGAGCAGCGCGACCCTTGGCAAGTTCCAGGAATGCGGGAGCGGACGCTTCCTGAAGGTTGCTGCCACTTCCCGCATGAACGATGCCTGCCTCGTCCAGCAAGGCGTTGGTGGAAAACATGCCCTCAAACTCAGAATCCAGCAGATGATTCTGGGCGCGATTAACCATGTCGAATCCCATCAACTTGAGATCGGCAGCAACCTCATGGGTGCCGACGAAACCATTGAGTGGCCCGTCAAAGTCTTTCAGGTTGGCCAATTCACCTTCCATGTTGGCAACTGCAAGATCGGCGCCCCTGATCAGATCAAACACGGCTTGTACCTCTGGGTCTGCCAGTTTGGAAGCGGGGCGTCTTATCATCAAATCACCAACGCTGGCGAGCACAAACTCGCCTGGCATGGTCATGGCGCGATCCCTTTCGGGTAGAGGTGGCAAGAGGGTTTGGGCTGATGTATCGAATGCGACACTGCCCGCGATGAGTACTATCGCAGTTAGATTGTGAAGGCGGAGCATCCTGGAATCTCTCATTGTGACTCCCCGGAACAATTCATTGAGCTGGACATGTCACTATTCTGTCTGGCGGGTGGCTTGCAAAAGAGTTGATGCGCCAGCCTTCATCAGTAGTGCCGAGGAAATAGGAAACGCCGCCCACCGACATGATGCTGCCATCAGCCCGCGTACGCGTGTTGGTGCCGCTGACAATTGCCGATCCTGCGCCCAGCACGCAGACGTTCTTGGTGGTGAATATGGACCTGTTCCAACCGCGATCAAGAAGCCCTTGAATAGCCGATGAGAAGAATTCCCTGTTCTCTGCCACAGTTGACCGAGCCACGATGCCATTGGCAGCAAAAGTGAACCACGGCAGGGTGAAGATTTCCGTCGACAGTGACTCAGGATCCCGCTCATAGTAGAAATTGTAATAAAGCTCAACATGGCGCTGAGCCTCAGCTTTGATGACTGCTTCCTGATAGGCATCCAGATCCTGGGCAATTGCTGTTGTCCCGAAAGCGAAGCCCAACATGAGTATTGCTAAGTGTTTCATATGATTCTCCCAGCTTCAGTAGCCAGCCTTATCTTTGCCTGCTGGCAGTGGCGCAGGAAGAAAAAAGTTCGGTGCGAACTTCCACGCCTTTCTCTGCCAGTCGTTGTTGATCTGCACAGGACACATCGGTGTGTCTGAGCTCGACGATATCGCCTTCCCCAATGCCAGGGTTTTCCATCAGAGCCTGAATATTGCGCAACTCAGGATTAAATCGAAGATCTAATTGCATCAGGTTTGTTAAGCCACTCAGTGGCGTGATGTCGGTAATGTCGTTGCCAGTAAGTTCGAGGTACTGCAGGCTGGTGAGTCCACGTAGTGGGCTGATGTCCGTAAAGGAATTCCCGGCCAGTCGCAGTTCTTCCAGTTCTGTCAGTCCGCTCAAAGGGGTCAGGTCACTTATATCCTGGGTGTGGATATTGAGATCGACTAACTTGGTCAGGTTTGCCAGGGGGCTGATGTCGGTCACGGCATTGCTAAACAATAGTCCAGTTGCACCCATGTAATTTCTTGGCACCTGTCCCCCGATAAAATCGCCGTGACGATGCATTCTCAGCACTCTTAGTTCCGTAAGACTGCTGAGGGCACTGATATCTGTCAATGGATTTTCTGCAACACGCAATCGTACCAGATTGGTCAAGCCCTTTAGCGGGCTGATGTCGGATATCCAGTTGGTGTGTAGATTCAGGTTGATCAGTCCAGTGAGTTCAGCAAGGGGACTGATGTCGGTCAGGCCCCTGTTTCTCAAGGCGAGGTCAGTGAGGCCGGTAAGGTTCTGTATGCCTGACAAGTCATGGAACACATGCTCTGGGTCCTGCCACTCAGGTGATCCCGAAACGGATCGTCTGGCACCTGTACCAGAAGCGTCCAGATTGCTTAATTGAGCAGCCAGCGAGCAGCTCAAGTTGTCTTGCGGTCCGAGGGACAATGCGTCTCTTACTTCTTGTTCCAGTACTGCATCGGCAAAGCTCACGATGTCAGCTGCTGCAAAATCCCGGCAATGATCAGTGGGTTGCAGGACTTGCTGCCCCCAGGCTGTAGAGCAGTATGCCAATCCCAGTACGCAGAGGAACAATCGGGCGATAAGTTGATTCATTTGCACTTCCTTATGTAGGTGTTGACAGCGCACATAATCGATTCAAGACCTCGATATCAATCTGGCTCGACCACTTCAATTCGCACGCCATCAGGTCCCTCAATAAATGATATTCGGATTCCTCTAAACGGACGAGGTGCCATGGTAAATTCCACACCATTTGAGGCGAACACATCACCAAGTTCGTCGAGGCTTTCGGTCGCCCAACCCAGATGGTCCATTGACGTGCCTTGAGTTGGTGCAACCTCGCCGCTGGCACGAGCCACAATCAGCCAGACATCGCTGTAATTGATGGCGGGTAATACCCCTTTCCATTGCACAATGTCACCACCGAAGATCTGCTGATACCAGTTCAGGGTTTCCATTGGCTCTGGTGAGGAAAGATGCAGGTGGTGTAAACCCCGGGTGTCGGGATCGTCTATTAATTCGAGCTTGGTTCCCCAGGGATCTTCGACGAACGCAATTGTCATCCCTGAAAACTCAACGAAGTCTCCCAGTTGGGTACCACCATCCGCGACAATTGACGCGGTGACTTCTTCAACATTTGTCATTGAAAATCCGATGTGGTCGACACCAGTACCGACGGAACCTCCTGTTGATTCCCGTTCGAAGAAAATCACCGAAAGCTCATCAAAGAAAACACGATCAACAGGATATGAAACTCGATCAGCGTCACCGCGATTGAAGCTACCTGGTCTGCCACCCAGATGTTTCACATACCAATCTACGGCTTCCCGGGCATTGGTAGCTGCCAGATGAATATGGTCATAGGGTACTGCTGCGGCCAGACTCTTGCTGAGCAGCAGACTGGCCATCAATAGCATGAGTATTCGCATGAGGTCCCCTTATATTCTTTTTCTTGTTACGAGATTAGGAAGAGATTAGCAAAGCCTGGTCAAAAACGAAAAAGGGCGAAAGAGAAAACTCTTTCGCCCTTTTAGAAGCTTACTAATTTTCAGCTCTTTACGTCATGTCAGTGCTTAGTGCGCTCCGCCATCAGGCTGCGCACCTGGCAATGCCATGGCAGTTAACTTCGCACCAGTCTGCAGGATGATGTACTGATGTCCATCGTGCATCCAGGAGCTCATGCCGTAGCGACTCTGCGCAGGAACTTCGATGCGCTCCAGCTCTTCACCAGTTTGCTTGTCGATAGCGTAGAGCAAGGCAGTCTGACCGTCGTGATCCATGTCTGAATAAATCAGCAGGTTCTTGGTCGCGACCATGGTGATGGCATTACCGGTTCCGGTATCACCTACATCGACACCTTCCAGGGCAGGATTGTTGCGAATACGATCAGGAGTTTCACCTGTTGGAATCTGGAACGCGATGTCACCAGTATTCATGTCGTAAGCAGTAATCGTGCTGTAGGGTGGCTTGAAGTAGGGCAGGCCAGAACGCAGGCGCGGTGGGCGGCCACCGGCGCGATCATTGGCATACATAGCGAATGTCGCTCCAGTTGGATTCGGGATGCTTGCATCCGCTTCCTCGCCAGGAATGACGCGCTGCCAGCTGCAGGCCTTTCTTGAAGTCACATAAAGGAAACCAGTTTCAGGGTCTGCCACAGGTGGGTTGTTGATGTTGGCACCACCACCATCACCGGGGCACATGGCCGCAGCAATCTTGCCGTCGGGGTCAGTGTCGTGAATTGGTGGATTGAACAGTGGCCCCATGTCGTAGTTGGCCATCACTTCCAGTGCCTCACGGCGCAGTTCCGGCGTGTAGTCGATCAGGTCTTCTTCGGAAATACCCTGCATTTCGAAAGGTGCTGGCTTCACGGGGAATGGCTGGGTTGCCGACAGCTTCTCGCCTGGTACGTTTGATTGGGGAACGGGTCGTTCTTCCATACCCCAGATAGGCTCACCAGTCATGCGATTGAAGGAGTACACAAAACCCTGCTTGGTGACCTGGTGTACAGAAGGCACTACACCCTGTCCCGGAATATTCAGATCAAGCTGAATAGGCACGGCCGGGTTGTCATAGTTCCACACATCATGGTGCACTGTCTGGAAGTGCCAGCGGCGCTCGCCAGTTTCCGTATCCAGCGCAATCAGGCTGGTGCCAAACAGACCGTCACCGGGGCGGAAACCACCGTAGTAATCGATTGTTGGTGGATTAGTTGGTACATAGACGATGTTGTTTTCTGGATCAGCCGACAGCGGCGCCCAGGAAGACACATCACCGGTCCATTGCCAGGCATCGTTCTCCCAGGTTTCATGACCATACTCGCCAGGTCGTGGAATCACGTTGAACTTCCACTTGAACTCACCAGTCACGCGGTCATAAGCCAGGATGTCGCCAGGCACATTCTCGACTCGTGCCTGCAGGTAACCCTGTTCGGCGGAGTTGCCCACCACTATAGTGTCATTCACTACAATTGGTGGTGAAGAAGTTGTGATGTAACCGACTTCCAGCGGGATGCCTTCATAGGGATCATAGGGATGACCCAGATCCGCCAGCATGTCGACCACGCCGGTTTCAGGGAACCCTTCAACAGGTACCTGACCACCGAAGCCTTCAAGCGGGGCGCCAGTTTCGGCATCCAGTGCTACCAGGAAGAAACCCGGTGTGGAGATATAAACCACGCCGCGGCCATTGATGCGTGTGTAGGCGATACCCTTACCGTAGGAGGCGCGCATGGAATACTCCCAGCGGCCGGTATTTGGCAGTCGATAGGACCACAGGGTTTCGCCCGTCTTGGGGTCGATGGCCACCACGTTCCGGCGGGGGCCAGACACAGTAAATACTTTACCGTCTACATAAGTAGGTGTTGCACGACCGGAATAGCCTCCAAAACTGGTGCCATCCCATTCCCAAGCGACTTCGAGCTGATCGAAGTTCTCGGCAGTGATTTCATCGGCTGCCGTATAACGGGTACCGGAATAATCGCTGCTCTGGGTATACCACTCGACGGTATCGTCGGTGACCAGATTCTGGGCTTGCGCAGTCAGCGGGAGGAATCCCAGGCTGGCGATGACGAGGCCCAAGCTGGCTAGCTTTCCGGCCAGGGAGCCAGAGCGTGTGGAAAGAGGTGAATTCATTGTTATAACCCCGATTTAACTAAGAACTACGGGAGCATACATGGGGATTGAGGCGCTCACAACAGCACAATGTAACGAATTGCATCAGGGCGCCAGACCAGGGAATCCGGGGCTTTTAACAGCCTGCTTCCCGAGCCAAAGCCTGGCAGTCCGTTGGCTATGGAATAGTTGCGCTATTGCGATTTGGCCAATACCTCAGCGAGCAGTTCAATTCTGAATGGCTTACTGAGGAACTGTAGGTTTTTATCGCTGCTGGCAGGGGCTGGAAGCTTGCTGGCAGGATTGAATCCACTGCAGATTATCACCGGCTTCGCAGCGTCGATTTTGCGTATATCTTCCAGGCAGGCCCATCCGTCCCGACCGGGCATACGAAGGTCCAGCATGACGGCGCCTATACTGTCATGTCGGGCGGTAAATATGGTGACAGCTTCTTCCGCATTACTGGCCATGAGCGATTCATGGCCCAGATTTGTCAGCAGCCCAGCCGTCACATCCCGCACCTCGGGCTCGTCATCAACCACCAGGATGGTCAGGGCTTTTGCGTCAGGAGCGGGTGAAGAGTCCTTGCTGTCCAGTGATTCAGACTCAAAAGGTCTGGCCTGAGCTTCCGGGAAGGAGAGCAAAACTTCTGTGCCTCCCCCTGTTCGTTTACGAATGACAATGTCGCCATTGAGTTGCTGCATGATTCTGCTGCTGACAGCGAGACCCAGACCATGACCTTGTTTTTTAGTGGAGAAGAATGGATCAAAAACCTTTTCCAAAGCATCTGCAGAAATACCACCGCCCCGATCACTGACCACAATTTCAATTTGGGGTGGCGTCTCAATTTCCCTGTTAACAGTTCTTGAGAAGCGCACGTCGATCATTGCCTCCTTCCCCTGCATGGACTCCCCGGCATTGAGCAAGACATTCATCCAGACCTGGTGCAGGTCGGTGACATTGGCTTCGACATAAAGTGGATCTTCAATGCCGGTGTAAGCGACAGAAGTGCCAGCGGGCAATGCAGGCTGCAACAATTCTGCGATTACCCTGAACTCGGCAATAACATTGATCAGCTCCTTTCGGCCCATTTCGCGACCAGCGAATCTGAGTAGCCGGTTTGTTAACAGGCTGGCGCGCTTGGTTCCCTGCAGTACTCTCTGCAGATTTTCCCGGGCATCATGATCGGAAGGCAGTCTTGTAAGTGCCACTTCAGTGTGGCCACTGATGCCCATCAACATATTGTTGAAGTCATGGGCGACACTGCCCGCCAACTGGCTCATTCCGCGTACCATCTCGGCACGCTTGCGCATTTCATTGGCAGCCTGCATCTGAGAGTAGGTGTAATAAAGCAAGGCAGGATAGGTGACTGCAACGGCAAGCACGACCAGCTCCCAATTTTGCACATCGTGAGTGGCAGCAGCGACAGTCATTCCAATCAACAGTACCGCGCCGAAGCTCATGTAGATCCAGTGGCTACGCGGGTGCAGGCTGATGCTGGGTGCCAGCGCGACCATCAGGCCCAGCGCCATACTTACCATCCACAAATGGGGAACCAGGTGGATCAGGGTGACCACCATGGTCAGGTCAACCAGTGCCTCCGCCCAATTGCGCTCGATGCCTCGAACACGCTGATTGACCAGGATCGCTGTAGGGGTGCCGACGCAAAGCAGCAAGCCGGCAAGCCAGAACCGGTTCGGTCCTACAGCGGGAAGGGAGACAGCAAGAGCCGCCAGAATCAAATGCGCCGAAACCCGGAACAGCAGTGCCTTGTTCTTTACACTCAACAATTGATCAGCTTGCATATCCGTATCGCATCGATTTCATTACTATTCTGAAAACTGCGAATAGATGAAACCTGACCCCTTTGGGTGAATCTTCCCTAATTACCTGGCGACTCAATGACCAATTGGCTGACCGATCAACCTTGATGGGTCAGCGTCTGTTCTTGGCACATACTTGTCTATCCAGGGGCCACCGAACTGTGCCACATAGAGATTCCCTTCCGAGTCAACGCTCATTTGATGAGGAAGGGAGAAACCTCCACAGGCGCCGGTGTGGTCAGGGCTGAGACCCGCCGCGGCGATGTAAGCAGGGCTTGAACAGGTGAAGCCAGGACGGCCGAGCGAGGAGGCTTCGCCATAGGTGCCAAAATAGTCCAGTAATTGACCGTCCAGGTTGTATTTGAGGATGCGATTAAGGGTCGCATCCAGAATCCAGACGTGGTCGTTCACATCAATCATGATAGCTACCGGGTCCCAGATGTCGGGCCAGGTATCGAGAAGCTCTCCTCGTTCAGTAAAGATCTGGATTCTGTGATTTCTCCTGTCTGATACGTAGATTCGATTCTGTTTATCGATTGCAACCCCGTGGATCAGGTCAAACTGTCCTGGTCCGTTGCCAACAGATCCAAACTCATAAAGCAGTTCACCTTCTGCGTTATAGCGAACGATGCGGCCGTTCTGGTAACCGTCCCCGAGCAGGAAATCGCCATTGGGAAAGAACGCCAACACCGAATTCTGTCCAAAGTTGAGGGGTCCAGGGTTTGGATTCTCACGAGGGTTAGGTCCGCCTTCACCAAAAACAGGCTCAGGATCTTCCATCTGCAACAGCAACTCACTGCCATCATTGCTGAATTTCAGGATAGCCTCGTGGACACCATTACCACCGCGCTCATCAACCCAGATAGCACGCTCCGGATCATAGGGGCTGATATAGATCTGATGTGGACGGTTAAACAAGTGATCCCACTGAGACCAGTTCTCAATGATGTTGCCATCCCGATCGACAACCACCAGAAAATTTCGCTGTAGCTCGTTATCGCCTCCTTGCTGTGGCTGCCTTCTTTGATCTCCCCACATCACTACCAAAATTCTATCGGGGGTATCTGGCCAAACACCGGCAGCCTGACCCCAGGTCCAGGTCTGATTGTGATCCGGTGCTGGTTTCCACCATCCCGGGATGACTTCATAGGGACCGCTGCGGTCATCACCGCCCTTGGCTACTGGAAAGCGTCCACCAGAAATCTGGCTTTCTACGACGCACGCGGATAACACCAGGCTTACTGCCAGCAAAAGACCCAGTCTGAGATGTTCCATAGCCATTTCCATTCTCCATCTAAACATCGTTAACACTCGCTGCGATCCTGCTAAATCCGGGCAGTCTGAGTTCCTTGGCTCATGCTACTGAAGAGTGCAGGAGCATCGCAAATCTTTAGCCCGGGCTTGTTCTCTATGCTAATCTTCGGGGGATGCCATCTGAGCCTGCTTCAGAACAATGTCTGGGTCAGCTGCGAATGGCCTAAAGCTCTATAAATGTCAAAAAACAGGGGCTCTAGATGAACAAACCCATTACTGCTTCCCTTGCTTTGGCACTGGTTTTAGTAGCTTGTGATTCCGCAACTGACCAGGCCCCGGAAGCTGTTACCACTGCAGAGCCAAGCGCGGTTCATTCTCCTGCGATTGCCGACACCGGCGCTGCCAGTCTGACCGAAGTCGTGCAGACCTATTGTCATGTCTGTCATAACGATGCCTTGAGAACTGGCAATCTGTCTATGACCGGATTCGAAGTCGAGAACGCGCCGGATCATCCCGAGATAGCCGAGAGGATGATTCGAAAACTTCGGGCAGGCATGATGCCTCCACCTGGTATGCCAAGACCGAGTGATGAAACACTCATTGCACTGGTCAATGAACTTGAAACCAGAATCGATCAACATGCGGAAGCAAATCCAAACCCTGGTAGTCGAAGATTTCAGCGTCTCACCCGTGCCGAGTATGAAAGCAGTGTCGCGCAGCTTTTTGATTTGCAGGTAGATGCGTCTCGCTGGCTCCCGGCGGATACATTTCTGGGTAACTTCAATAATCTATCTGCTGCCCAGGGCCTATCGACTACCTTATTAGAATCTTATTTAAGAGCGGCGGCAGAGGTGACCCGCATTGCACTGGGTAATCCTGATGCGCTATCCGCTTCTTCGAAATACACCAATCCCATCCATGTTTCCCAACACTCATGGGATCATCTTGAAGGCACCCCATTTGGCACTCGAGGTGGCATGGTGGTCACCCATGATTTTCCCACCGATGGTGAATATGTCATTTCTGTCGAAACTCTTTTCGGTCGCGGTCTTCCCGGGCACGATCTCGACATATCTATAGATGGCGTTGCTGTATCGCAATTGGCACTTGCTCATAATGGTGACCAATCCTTACCGATTCAGACAAAGCCGGTTTATGTGACAGCAGGTCAACATGATATTGCTGCCGCTTTTGTTAAGCGTATTGAAGGACCCTACGAAGATCGCTTGAGCCCATTCCTCTGGTCTTTCGTTGGTGGCGAGGATGCGCAGCAGTGGGCCAATTACGGCATCACGGCCCTGCCTCATTTGGCAGATCTTATGATTACCGGTCCAGTGACAGCCGGTCCGGTTTCCGAAACACGAAGCAGAAAAAGAATTTTTTCCTGCTACCCCCAAGCAGAGGCAGAGGAGCTGGCCTGTGCGCGGGAAATCGTTTCCCGTGTGGCAACACAAGCCTATCGCCGAGCCATCACCGAAGAGGACCTCGCCGGACCCATGGCTTTCTATGAGCGCTATGCCCAGAACTCGGGTTTTGAAATCGGTATCCGAACTGCATTGCAGAGCATTCTCGCCAGCCCTTCATTCTTATTCAGATTAGAGCAACAACCTGAGAATCTTGGCCCTGGCGAGTTGTATCAGTTAAGCGACATCGACCTGGCATCGCGCCTGTCATTCTTTTTATGGGGGACAGTGCCAGATGCAGAGCTCAGACAACTCGCCGACCAGGGAACCCTATCAGATCCCGATACGCTGGAAGCCCAGGTTAAACGCATGCTGGCTGATTCAAGAGCCAGCAACCTGGCAACCAGCTTTGCCTCCCAGTGGCTGCGTCTCCAGGAAACTGACAAGAATGATCCTGAGCCTTACCTCTATCCTGATTTCACCGGCCAACTCAAAGAGGACATGATTCGGGAAACTCAGTTGTTCTTCGAAGAACTGATCAAAGAAGACAGAAGTTTGCTGGAGATTGTTTCTGCGGATTACACATTCGTGAATGAGAGACTGGCCGAACACTACGGTATAGAAGGCATCATAGGTAATGAATTCCAGCGGGTTACTTACCCGGATGACAACCGACGCGGTTTGCTGGGTCAGGGCAGTGTTCTCATGCTGACTTCCATGTCCAACAGAACCTCTCCGGTGCTGCGCGGAAAGTGGGTGATGGAAGTGATTATGGGAGCGCCACCACCACCGCCACCCCCGGACGTGCCAGCGTTAGAGGCAACTGGTGGTGTTGAGCCCGGAAGAATTCTAACTACCCGGGAACGAATGGAAATTCATCGGGAGAATCCCGTTTGCAATGCCTGCCATCAGTTTATGGACCCCATTGGCCTGGCGCTGGATAACTTCGATGTCACCGGTGCCTGGCGAATTCGGGAAGATGGCAGAGAGCTGGATACATCAGGTACTTATTATGATGGCACGGCGATCAATACGCCGATGGATTTGAATGCGGTGTTGATCAAGAGACCAATTCCCATTGTACGAACTTTTACTGCCAATCTTCTGGCTTATGCCATGGGCAGACGCATTGAATATTTTGACCAACCAACGGTACGAAAAATAGTTAGAGAAGCAGAGGCTAGTGACTACAGCATGTCGTCATTCATTCTGGGAGTAGTGCGCAGTGATCCCTTCCAGAAAATGCAGGTCACGGATTTGGCATCTAATACAGTTGCAAATACAAACGTGGAACTATAAGGGAGTCCAGAGGTATGAAATTCATCACCGGAAAACACCTTTCACGCAGAGCATTTATAGGGCGGATGGGCTACGGAGTGGCATTGCCGTTTCTGAGCGCCATGGTGCCGGCAGGAATAGCCAGGGCACAAAGTGAAAATTCAACACCCACAAGACTTGTCTGCATAGAAGAGTCAATGGGCTGTGCTGGAGGTAGTGATTGGGGCCACGCCAGAGGCCTGTTCGCGCCTCCTGAGGCAGGCAAGGATTTCACTATCGGCAATGACAGCCAGCTTAAACCCCTGGAAGCGTTTCGCGAATATCTGACAGTTGTCAGCTCAACAGATTGTCACATGGCTGACCCTTTTAATGCCGATCAGATTGGCGGTGATCACGATCGCTCTACTGCTGTATTTCTGACCCAGGCAATGCCGAAGCAGACCCAGGGCTCAGATATGCACATTGGTGTATCTATCGACCAGCTCCATGCGCAACGATTTGGTCAGGACACGGTCCTGCCTTCACTGGAATTGTGTATTGAAGAGATTGATCGTGGCGGCGGCTGTGCCTACAACTACCATTGTGCCTACACGACATCATTGGCCTGGGCTACTCCTAATCAGCCTCTGCCTGCAATTCGGGAACCACGGGCTGTTTTTGAACGACTGTTTGGTGCCGGTGACTCTGAACAGGACAGGCAACAAAGACGACAAACAGACAAGAGCATGCTGGATTGGATGCTGACTGAAGTAGACAGGGTGAGTAAATCCCTGGGCCCGGCTGACCGGATTGCGCTGGATGAGTACCTGCAACACATACGTGAAGTGGAACGCCGCATCCAGCTGATGGAAGCTAGAAGTAGCAGTGAAGGTGGTGAAGGCAGTGCTATGCCGGAAGCGCCTTCAGGCATACCAGGCACCTGGGAAGAACATATGCAACTGATGTTCGACTTGCAGGTGTTGGCCTTGCAGTCGGATATGACTCGCGCCATTACGTTCAAGACTGGTTTCGATCAGTCCAACAGAACGTTCCCACAGAGCGGTACCAACAAGTCTATTCACGGTGCTTCACATCACGGCAATGTACCTGATGACATCATGGACTTCCATAGGATTAACACCTATCGCACCGGTGCGCTGGCCTATTTCCTGGAGAAGATGAAGACAACCATTGATGGTGATGGATCATTGCTGGACAAGACAGCAATCGTTTACGGATCACCCATGGGGGATCCCAATCTCCACAATCACAAGCGCTGCCCCTTATTGCTGATGGGTCATGCCAATGGTGCGCTGGCGGGTAATATGCACGTGGCAGCACCTGAGGGCACACCCATGGCAAATGCATTTGTCACACTGATGCAGGGACTGGGTCATGAGCTGGATAGTTTCGGTGACAGTAATGGAGCGTTGAGGCTAAAAGCATGAAATCCCTGACAACACAATTGCGTTTTGCCTTGTTAGGTCTGGCGTTGTCTCTTTTTGGAATCTCCACGAGCAATGCTACTGATTTGATCGATGCGACCCGTGCTGGAGATACAGAATCTGTAGCCAGTCTGATTTCGAGTGGTACCGATTTGAATGAGGCAACAGGCGACGGCATGACCCCATTGCACTGGGCGGCTCAGTCAGGACATGCATCTATTGCTGAATCATTACTTGATGCCGGGGCGGCGGTCGACCCAACAACAAGAATAGGCAGCTATACCCCACTGCATATTGCCAGTGATCATGCCAACGGCGATGTGGTCGAGTTGTTACTGGAGGCAGGTGCAGACGCCACTGCCACCACCAGCAACAGCCTTGTCACTGCGTTACATCTTGCGGCACAAACTGTGGGTGGCGCCGAATCCGTAGGCCTGCTGCTTCAACATGGTGCTGATGCAAATGCTCGCGAGGGATCAGCAGGGCAGACACCATTGATGTTTGCTGCCGCTGAGAACCAGGTTGAATCAATTCAGTTACTCCTGGAAGCGGGAGCCGATCCGTCGCTATCGACGGCGGTAGTAGATGTGCTTAAGGAAGTGTTTGCTGACCGCCAGGCTGCGAGGTTCTTGCAGGAACAACTTTCTGATTATCAGAGTAAGTTCAACGATGGTGGTGCTCTTGATGCAAACACGGTCGACGCTATACAGGCGGCTATTCAGGCGCAAAGGGAGTTCCTGCAATCAGGTCAGGCTTACCAAAATTTCAATAGCGATGACTTGATCAGTCTGCGACCCGATTACCCGGGCGGACCGGATTTACCAAGGCCCCCGTATCGGGAAACTTTAGTAGGCGCGACTGGTGGCATGACGGCATTGTTACATGCTGCCCGGGAAGGTCATTCAGAAGCGGCGTTGGCATTGCTGGAAGGTGGGGCGGATGTTAATCAGGTGAGTGGCGGCGATGCAACGAGTCCATTGCTTATTGCGACACTCAATGGTCAGTTCGATGTAGCGATGGTGCTAATTGAGCACGGTGCTGATCCCAACCTGGTCGCTCATACCGATGGAGCCGGTCCTTTGTTCGCAACACTGCAAACTCAGTGGGCGCCAAAATCAAACTACCCGCAACCGAGAGGTCAGGATTTGCAGAAGACTGAGTATCTCGAAGTTGTGAATGCCTTATTGGAAGCGGGAGCCGATCCCAATGCCCGTCTCAATACGCACCTGTGGTATTTCGAATATGGGCTTACCAAGATCGGTACGGATCTCAAGGGAGCCACGCCTTTCTGGCGTGCGGCCTATGCCCAAGATCTGGAAGTCATGCGGCTACTGACCAACTATGGAGCAGATCCCCATATCCCCACTTCCTGGCCCGCACCTGAGATGCGTGAACGTCGACAACAGGATGGCAGACAACAGGAAGATTCTGGTCTGCCGTACATACCAACCGATGCTTTCAATGCTTATCCCATACATGTTGCTGCCGGGGGTGGTTTTACCGGGCTTGGTTCCTTCAGTATCCGCAACGTGCCAGGTAGCTTTATTCCTGCGGTTAAATACTTAATCGAAGAACAGGGCATTGATGTGAATACCAAGGATTCCTGGGGCTTCACGCCAATGCACTATGCCGCCGCAAGAGGTGATAACGAGTTGATTCGCTATCTGGTGTCACAGGGCGGCGATGTCACGGTAATCACTCGTCTGGGACAATCAACTGCTGATATGGCACGAGGCGGTCGTTCGGGCTTCTTTACGCGTGTTGCTTATCCAGAGACTGAAAAGTTGCTTCTGGAGTTGGGGTCCAGCCTCGAGTGCCTGCATACACACTTCCTTGATACCGGGGATTTTTGTGAGTTGGCTGGTGTTGGTGATCCCTGGAATCCTAACCCTAACTAAATGCAGCCCTGAATCCAGAACCATGTTTCGATTCTCTGTCATTCTGATTCTATTGGTCGCCTCGCCGTTGGCCTTGTCTGCAGACAATCCGGACATCCGTCAATTGATGACTGAAGAAGAGTTTGCTGCTTCCGGAATAGGCCGCTTGAGTGATGATGAAATAGAAGCCATCAATGATTGGTTGGTGCGTTATACCGCGCAGGATGCCGAAGAGATGCTCAAGAACAGCCCCGCTGTGATTGAGCTAGACAACGAGGACATTCACAGCAGAATTGATGGCCAGTTCTCCGGATGGAATGGCCCGACAAGATTCACTCTCCAGAATGGACAAATCTGGGAAACCAGAAGCACTCGCCGCTATAGTTACTCTGCCGTCGATCCAGAAGTCGTGATCACAACGAACTGGATGGGTATATCCAGAATGCGAATAGTGGATACCGGTCAGGCAATAAATGTTAGGCGCGTCCAGTAAGGTTCACGGCAGCCCGCCGATAAAGATCCACCAGTTCACTGTTCTACCCTGGCTAGCCTGGGGTTTACTTGCATGTTCTCCTGAAACCCCAGTAGATGATTCGCCTAATGTCGCTGGCGATAGTAATGACTACCTGAGCTCGGCTATGCGAGTCGAAGTAGAGTCATTGAAGGCAGATGTTGTCAGCAATCCTACGGATCAATCCACCATCGCAACAAGAGCGCGTTTGCTGGCCGATTGGATTGATGCTTATGCATTGGCAGGAGGCGAGGTCGGAGTAGATCCCACCCGAATTCGCGCCCAGGCCACGACTCCCCCGAGAGGGAATGCTGCAGTGGTGCAGTCCCGCAGACTGGATATGTTTGTCAGGGAATTTTCCTTGCGGGAAGAAGAAGGAGCGCTCGGCTTTCTGAGTTCTGACACTTTAGGTCCTCATGAAGCTGGCTCTATGGGTACACTACGTCAGACCTGGAGAGTCGGCACCCGCCCAATGGAAACGGGAGGTGGGTTCTGGGTTGCCCGTCATTTTGCCGCGAACTATGGTCAGTTTCAGGCAATTGATCCTGCGGCACCTGGCTATATCAGCATCACCAGTAATGATGATGATGCTGTATTCGAGCCAGTCACTATTATGGCATCAGGTCCCCATGGTGGCTTCCGAGCGCCACAGCCGGCCATTTCTTTTCAATTAGTTGAAGGCGTACTGGACAGAGGGTCAAGTGTCACTATTACTTATGGAGATACCTCTGCGGGCGGACCAGGACTGCGTATTCCAACATTTCAAAGTGAACGCATGCCCTTCCCAATCTATATTGATCTGGACGGGTCAGAAGAGTGGAGGCCATTGGATATTACGCCATTCATTGTGGCAGGTGGCACTGTCACTCGCGTGCATGGGTTTGGCCCCAGTGTAGTAGAGCCGAATGAGACTTTTGAGTTTTCTGTGCGAGCAGAAGATCAATACTACAATCGTGCTACTGGAGAAATTCCAGCCTTTGAAGTGTTATTCAATGATGAGGTAGTAGCGACCACACCTGCCGGCTCGGGCGCGGTCAATGTTGTAGAACTGAGTATCGCTGAGCCAGGTGTGCAATGGGTCAGCTTGCGCAGTGCCGATGGTCGAATTGTTGGCAAAGCCAATCCCATCCTGGTAGAAGCGAGCCCACAACAACGAATCTACTGGGGCGATACTCACGCCCACTCCGGTTACTCTGAGGGCATTGGTACCGTAAAACAATTCATGGAATATGCGCGTGACGATGCGCGCCTGGATTTTGTGACCCACTCTGAACACGACATCTGGCTGGATGCCGGCGAATGGGCGCTGATTCGAAAAGCTACAGCCGACTATGACCAACCAGGTAAATTTATCACCTATCTGGGATGGGAATGGACCAGGCACACTCGCTTCGGTGGTCACCATAATGTGCTGTTCCGGGATATCGAGGATCAGGTACCCGTATCATCCCTGGAGTACCCGGTGCTATCGAGTCTCTACGCAGAACTTCATGCCCGTCATAATGCCAACGATGTGGTTGTCATCCCCCATGCCCACAATCCAGGCGACTATCGCCAGTCGGATCCACAATTGGAGCCCCTGGTTGAGATGATGTCTCAGCACGGAAATTTTCAATGGTTTATGGAACAGTATCTTGCTCATGGTCAACAAGTGGGCGTGGTTGCTGCGTCCGATGACCACTTGTCCCGCCCAGGTTATTCGCCCACTCATCGGGATTCCCTGGCACAGTGGGGTGGGCTTGGGGCGGTCATGGCGCCGGAACGATCAAGAGATGCCATCTTCGATGGCATGAAGAACCGCCGCACCTATGCCACCACCGGTGAACGCATCATTGTGCAGTTTGATGTAAATGGCGCGAATATGGGAGAGCGCACGGCATTCGCTGAGAGTCGTGAGATCAGTGGCCGGGTTATTGGCACAGAAGCAATTCGCTCTATCACTCTGTTCAAGAATAATGAACCGCTCTGGCATGAGGAATACCTCATAAATGACAATCCAGGCACTGATCAGGAACTGTTGTTGAGCTTCGACTCTTCCGAGGTTCCACACTTCAACAATGATGTGCCCAGAGGTTGGCGTCACTGGTTGGGTGAATTGGTAATCGAAGGTGCTTCTCTTGACGGGGCAGCACCGATGGATTTCATCAATCCCGGCACGCAATTTTTTGAAACCGATAGCAATTCGATACGTTTTCGAACACACACCCGCGGTGACACCAGTTCCATTCTCCTTAATCTGTCCGAGGTTAGTAACGATGCCTCAATAACGATCAACCTTTTTGAAACAAGAGAGTCAGGATCGGCGCCGCCTATATATCGTCAACATCAGACAATACCGGGCACTTCAGTGTCCCTGGCGCTGGCGGATATCACCGACGGCCAACTACGTCAGCAAATTCCTCAAACCGATTATCCTGATGATGGCGTGACATTGCGGCGTGTTATAAATGGAGGAGACAAGGATATAAGTTTCTCAATCATTGACGCGGACAATCCTGATCATGGCGACTACTACTATATACGAGTGGAGCAAGTGAATGATGCCCTGGCCTGGTCTAGCCCGATATGGGTTGGGGGGCTGCCATCGCGCTAAGTGTTAGACTAATAGATTCTAAAATTACTCCAATAAAAATCAATCTCAATGGGGCTTACCTGCCATGAAAAACTGCTACAAGAAAATTACCTTGTTGTTTGCAATCAGCTTGCTAATCAACTATTCAAACGCTCAGGACGATATGGATATAGGTGAGGTTGGTGAGAGTCCCTACGAGATCGTAAGGTATTGGGCTGAACCTTTTGCCGAAGCCGGATTTGCTTTTGGTGGGGCATCGGGAGTGTTGGCAGATTTTCCTGGTCGGCTGATTGTCAGCCAACGGGGTGAAACACGAATACCACTGGATGTGCCGACAGATTTTCATGGCTTCGCCGGAGAGCTGGGTATCAGTGTACTAAGCGAGGGCGAAAGAAGAACCTGGCAAAACTGCATCTTTATTCTTGATACCAATGGCAACGTGGTTGAAGTCTGGGACCATCTGGACTACTTGTGTGAAGGTGCTGATGGTCCGGGCCCTGAAAGAATCAGGGTCAATCCTTACGACCCGGAGGGCAAGCTTTGGGTGATCAATCAAACCCATCATCAAATTTACGTGCTTGCTAAAGATGGCAGTGAAGTTATTGCAACCTATGGTGAAAAAGGTGTGCCAGGAAAAGACGCTACCCATTATGGGAGTCCGCAAGATGTCGCGTTCATGCCAGATGGACGCATCCTGGTTGCAGATGGCTTGATTAACAACCGTGTTGTTGTTTATGACAGCCACATGAACTACATCACCGAGTTTGGCAGCGAAGGTTCCGGCCCTGGCGGTACCAATGGCATTCACTCTTTAGGTATAGGACCCGGTGGTCGTATTTTCGTATTGGACCGATCGGGGTATGGAGTCAATATCTGGCGTACTGGGAATGGCGTGGAGGAATTCAATTTTGAGCGCAGAATTGATATTTCTGGCATGGCGCTGGATGTGATCGTTAACGAAAACGATTTTTGGATGACTGCGCACTCACCACTACGGTTTATCAATTTCGATTTCGATGGCAACCAAAAATACACATGGATAGTACCCAGAGAATTGCCCGATGGCTTTCGCGAAGTCCACAGTTTCAGTGTTGTGACCAACGGTGTACTGTATGGCGGCGACAATATCTACGGTCGTGTACAAAAGTGGATTGCAAAACCTGGTGCAGGCCCAGAGTTGTTGATAGAGCCACCCTGGGTTGGTCGTTAGACTTCAGAGTTTGCTATTGTGTCGCCATAAGTTGTGCGGCGTTTCACGTTAGCTAGTTGTCGTCTGGTTCTCGGGGGACAATGGGCGGTCTTGCATAAGCACCGGTTGAAGGAAGGTTTTCCTCGGCATCATATGTGTATGATGCTTCAATGATTTCTGATGGGGGAAGGGCGTCAGGCCCGAAAGAAAACCGAAACTCTCCCTGCAGGAATCTTTGTGAGTCGTCTACCACGGACCATTCCGCCACATAATACTCCGACTCAGGCAGTGATTCTGGCAGTTGCGTTACATAGTTATCGTCATACTTGTCAGGCACATAGATAAACCCTATGTTTATCCACTCGCCCTTGTCGGTCCACAGTGTCAGCTTCAATAGTTGAACATCGACTCTAAAACTCATTGCAATCATTTGAGGTGGATCACGTAGCACCGCATCATCCTGTGGGAAAGTTACAGATGGCGACAGGACGCCATGAGAGTGCTGGGCGCTACCCGGCGTGCCAACAATGAGTGCGGTCATCAACAGAAGGAGTATTTTGGCCTTTGTGCTGAATGTCTTCATTCTGAGTTATGAAATCTGTGTTCAGTGAGTTTAGTGAGTCTAGATAGCTTTGTACGGGCAATGAGTGTGCCTGGGCTGTAAAAATGATAGTAAACCCGGGGAATTGTTGCAATCAGATGCCTTCGACTGCTTCACCTGGGGCTTGAGAATTTGTCGTCGACGATTCGGTGAACTGCCGCTAATCCAGGCGGCTTGAGTGTAATTGCTAAAGACCCCGTGTACAATGCGCCTGCCATGATCATAAAGCGAAACAAATTCCTTAAATTCAGGTTGTTGGCAGTCTGTGTTTGGTTTGCTGCGAGTTTGCCGGTGCTCAGCAGCGCTGCACCGGAAAGGGTGTCGGATTTTGCTCTGCTCGATTACGAGGGTGGATTCCATCAGCTTAGCCGCTATCTGCATCGTGAAGCATTGGTAGTGATGAGCTTCGATGCACAGTGTGAATCCCAGGCACAACAGCTGTCTGCTTATCTGGATCTTGCAGCGGAATGGCAGGAAAGAAATGTGAGTTTTCTGTTACTGGATTCTTACGGCAAGGGCCGAGACATTATGGCTAACGCCGATCAGCCTTTGCCTCTGTTGGAGGATGTTGGGCAGCTGGTCTCAGAGACTCTCGACATTGTAAGTAGCGGCGAAGTAATTGCCCTTGATCCACAACGTGGCTCTTTGCTGTATCGCGGGCCAGTAGCACCTGAGCTCGGTTCAACCCTGACGACATTCCTTGACGGTGGCGTTGAAGATACAACAAAGCTGCCAGTGTCTGGCTGCGCCATTGACTACCCGGTGCGCGATCAGCATGAAGCGACACCACCGGATTATGCCACCGAAGTCGCCCCTGTCATTATCGACAATTGTCTTGAATGCCATCGCCGGGAAGGTGTCGGTCCCTTTGCCATGGACAGCTACATTATGATGATGGGCTGGTCGCCCATGATCCGGGAAGTGTTGATAAACAAGCGCATGCCGCCCACACAGGTTGATCCCTATATCGGCCACTCGGATGCCGCTCGCTATTTGACTGCAGACGAACTTCAAACCGTAGTGCACTGGATTGACGCCGGGATGCCTCGTGGCGATAGTGAAGAAGATCCCTTGGAAGTAGCCACGTTTGAAAACAGGGATCAATGGTTGCTCGGCGAACCTGACTATACTGTGGTTGGACCGGAAATCTCTGTGCCATCAGTCGGTGTCATGGATTACATCTACGAGACTGTTGATTTTCCATTTGACGAAGATCGATGGGTTCGAGCATTTCAGTATCAGGCCGGAGATGAGTCAGTACTTCACCACTTAATGGCTTACGTGGTTCCAGAAGACGAAGATTTCTGGGGACCTGAGAATGACACGGAGGTGGTCGCCCGCCGCTTCCTGGCTGGTTTTGCTCCGGGCAAAATAGAAGCCGTGGAGTTTCCTGCTGATACTGGCGTCCTGATACCTGCCGGGCATCGGTTAGCGATGCAATTTCACTACGTCACCAATGGTCGTTCCACCACTGACCAGACTTCACTAGGCATTTACTTTCACGATACTCCTCCCAGCAAGGAAATTCTGACCCATGCATTGGGTTCCCATTTCACCTTGCCTCCCGAAGTCACGGATTTTCCGTTAACAGTAAATCATCGATTCGATTCAGCTGTGACGATTTTGGGCGTACGTGCTCATATGCATTATCGCGGCAAGCGAATGCGGTTTTCAGCTCGCCTGCCCGACAATACTGTTAAGGAAATTTTCAGCGTGCCAGCCTATAACTATGGCTGGCAACCACACTATTTGTTTAGTGAACCTGTACAGCTACCGGCTGGCAGCACAATCAATGTGACAGGAGCATTAGATAACTCCCTATCTAATCCAACCAATCCGAATCCCGAGGCTGAAGTTGAATTCGGTGTTTATAGCTGGGAAGAGATGTTCACCGGATACTGGACCTACTACGAGAACGACTGAAGCCTAAGAAAGAGGGGCAGTCGAGGAATCGCTTATAAATCTGTCGGTGAATTCATTCCAGTTCTGCACTGGATTGTTAGCCTGCACCCTATCCAACAAAATTGACATCAGCTCACGGGAGCGAAAAGCGCTCGCTGCTGCCGTGAGCAATCCCAAGGGCACCTCATCCCTGAAACTTGAACTATAAGTGTTTACCGCCCGCTGCAGTTGCTCGCGAGAGTAGCCATTGAGTCCTGGCCGTTCAGGATTGGATGATGATTGCTCGAAAATTGAAGACTTCACAGGGCGTGCCAAATGTTCAGATTGATCAGGGAGCGTAGGTGAATTGAAAATTGCCTGCGTGTTCCAAAGGGTCGCCTTCCACGACAGTTTCCCAGAAGACTGTGTAGCTGCCTGGAGTAACCTGATCAAGTATTTCAATCATCAGATCATCCGCTGCCATGGTATGCAGGCCGCGCAGTGCCAGGTCTCCTTCAGGTCCAACGAGCCGCAGGCTGCTCTTGGAAACATCGGGTAATGCCGAGTAGTACAATCGCAGTGTTCGCGGTGCTCGCGTCAAGGTTGAGTCGATCTCTGGTTCAGCACTCAACAAAGGCGATGGGGGAGGGCTGGCGGCACAAGAAAACAGCAGCAATCCGAATATCGCGATCAGAATCTTTCTTGTCGCAGCGACAGTAGCCTGCACTGTAATTCTATTCATCAGATTTCCTCCAAATAATTCTTGCAGTTAGCAAATCACCAGCATTGATTCGATAGATTAGATTTGTGCTTGTCGCCTAACAATATGACAAATTGCCGCAGCTCGAAGCGAGAGGGAGTTACTTCAATGCCAGCTACCAAACTAAGGGGCCAAATGTAGCAATATGTAATCTGAGTCGAGCAGGTAATTTTTGGAAATCTTGTAACTTATTGATAGTTGGGATTATTTGCTGCCTCTTCGAATTTCCTCCATTTCCCTGAGTCATTATGTCGCAGCGAGAAATCAGGTCTTGCTCGCATATACTTAAGTACTCCAGATTCAGACTCTAACGAGCTAACTGTGGGCCAGATTAAATGAGGCATTTCATGACACGCACAATCGACTTCCCCATATGGAGAGAGTTAGGTTTGATGCTAACAGTCTTTTGTTCTCTTGGAGTCCAAGCGAACGACGCCACAGTTCTGGCGAAGAACTATCCAGAGTTACAACAGTTGTTGCTGGCGCATGATGTAGTCCAGGCAAGAGCGTATGAGGAAATTACGCTTACCAATGATTCGCCTATGGCTGAAATAGGCCAGAGTGTACTTCTGGAAACCCTACGTGAACTGGAAGAGACGAAAGGTTCCCATTATCACTCTGCCGGCGATCACTCCGCCATGCTCGGTCCTCATCGTGTATTTGAAAGCAGAGCTACTCCAGGGCTTCTGGGAGTGATTCGCCAGGATCACAACGCCGAGGAAGTCAGAACAGCTTTGGCTGATGTCGGCAATCTACCACCGGCTGCGGTCGAAACATTGCAAAGAGGCAGGCAGCTGGTTGAACAGATTTTTGAGATTTATCTGAATCCCGTGTACGAGGACAAGCAGGAAGCTGTCTCTATGGCAGTGCAGGGCTATCTGGCAGACCAGAGTCATTCGGTTGCGGACAAGCCCAAATCTGACGAGTTACTGTCTGATCATCCCCACGCTTATGCTTACAAGGCTGGGTTTCCCCAGTTAAGTGGTCTTACCTGGGCATCACAGTGGTTGAAGATTGCATTGCTGGAGGTATTGATAACTGCGCCTGACCAGGAATCGAGAGACAGGGATATGCAGGCTTTACTGGATCTGTACGGAGAAAAAATCACCCGAATGCATGGGAGTTTCGTCTCCCTACCAAGTGATATTCCGACCAATCCGGTTATCGCGCCAAACTTCTATTCGGCGCATCCTGATGCAGCCTATATTCTCGATAATTTGGAACTATTGAAGGTAGTAATTGGAGACTTGCTTGCCCACCCGGAAGTAGATGACAGGTGGGAAGCTATCGACCAGGTTGTTGCCAACTATACCAACAAGACTTCTGACTTGGCCGATGAGCAGGATTACCTGCTTTACGTATTGCGCGGTGGAATATACAACGCAGGTGGACCCGCTCGCGGTGGCCTGGATCGCCCGGATCGAAACTGGACCAGGGAACAAACGGAGAATCCCCACGTCAGCATCGGCTCTAGCGCGATGGCGCAATAGCTGAAGGATGAATTCTATGTTGTTTCCAAAACGCGCTTCCAGCCAACTTATTCAGATTGTAATTACATTTGTTGTCACCTTGCTGGGTGCGAGCTCCATTGTTCTGGCGGCGACTGAACGCGTTGGTGACTTTGCCTTGTTGGACGAAAAAGGTCGATTTCATCAATTGAGCCGTTATCAGCATCGTGATGCGGTGGTGATGTTAACTTTCGATTCCCTTTGCGACTCAGCAAGAGAGGCATCAATCGAGTTAGCCCGTTTAAAAGATCAGTTTGGGGATCAGTTTGAATTTCTGGCTCTCGATGTCAGTGGCGCAACACGCAATCAGCGCCAGCAATGGGCGTTGTCTATGCCAGTGCTTGGTGATGAGATGAAGCTGGTATCCGAAAGCCTCAGTCTGAGTCAGGCGGGTGAAGTGCTGGTGTTTAATCCAGAGCGGATGTCACTGTTCTATCGTGGTGGTGTATCGGA
This sequence comes from uncultured Pseudohongiella sp., assembly GCA_965267495.1. Classification (GTDB taxonomy): domain Bacteria; phylum Pseudomonadota; class Gammaproteobacteria; order Pseudomonadales; family Pseudohongiellaceae; genus UBA9145. The sequence goes on from OZ254078.1 coordinate 408,813, forward strand.
AGCGCTTGCACAGCGGCTCATTGAGATTGGGAGTGGCGAGGCTACCGATACAGTCACTTCTGAGGTTTCAGGCTGTCCCATCGAATTCAGCGAACTGGCCTTACACAAAGAGAGTCCGCCTGACTACAGCTCATCAGTGGCACCAATCATTGTAGAGAATTGTGCCGTCTGTCATCGATGGGGTGGCGCAGGGCCATTTCCCTTCGATAGTTACGTTTCTTTATTGGGATGGTCGCCAATGGTGCGGGAAGTCCTTCTCAATAAGCGAATGCCGCCTATGCAGGTAGACCCTGTACATGGAAATTCCGCAAACGCTCACTCAATTTCCCAGGAAGAACGGCAGACATTACTCCACTGGATGGCCGCGGGTGCACCCAGGGGAGACGGAGAAGTCGATCCTCTGGAACAGATTCCTTCGGAAAAAGAGTTCTCATGGCAGTTAGGTGAACCTGATTTCCTGGTGGAATCCCCGACCAATGTGGTTCCCGCGGTGGGGATTCAGGATTATGAGTATCTGGAAGTTGAGTTGCCGTTCACCGAGGAGAAATGGGTTAGGGCTTTCCAGTTTTCTCCTGGCGATGAGAGAGTGCTGCACCACCTGATGACTTTCGTAGTCGGCCCTGAAGAAGACTTCTGGGGTCCTGAGAAACATGAGACTTCGGTATCACGCCGTTTTCTGGGCAGCTTTATTCCTGGTGAAAATCCAGCAACCATTTTCCCGGATAACACTGGCGTTCGAATTCCCGCAGGCCACAAATTGGCGCTGCAGTTTCACTATGTCACTAATGGCTTGCAGGTCAGGGACAATACCAGTATTGGCCTCTATTTCAGTGAGAGTGCTCCAGAGAAAGAGATACTGACACGTGTCGTTGCACAACGCTTTACTATCGCTCCCGGTGATCCCGAACACCCAATTGCCGCCGAATTCACCTTCGATAAACAGGTGAAGCTGCTGGCTGTGAGGGCGCGCATGAATTATCGCGGCAAGCACATGAAATTTGTGGTTCAACGCCCTGATGAAAACAAGGAGACCGTATTCAGTATTCCCGCCTATAACTATGGCTGGCAGCCACATTACTGGTTGAACGAGCCTCCAGTGCTGGAAGCTGGAACTACGGTACATGTTGTTGGCGCCTTTGATAACTCGCTATCTAATCCTTTCAATCCCGATCCACGGGAAGAGGTTGCCTGGGGATTGGAGAGTTGGGAAGAAATGTTTACTGGTTATCTCACCTATTATGTTGATGAATAATTGAGAGGAATGATTATGTTGAGAAAGATTTTTCTGGCTACTGTTTTTGCGGTTTGTGCAACAGCAAGTACAGCAGATGAGTGGTTAAAAACTCTGCCTGATTTCGAACTACAGGACCAAAGTGGTGCGACTCATACTCTCGATCAGTATCAGGACAGAGAGCTATTGGTGTTTTACGTTCAGGGAGTTGGGTGCCCCATCGCTCGTATAGCGCTTCCTCAATATCGGGAAGTCAGAGACCTGTATCAGGACAAGAACATCGAGTTTCTAATGTTTAATGCCAATATTCAGGACGATGTAAAGCGCATAAATAGGGAAGCCACCGAATTCGGTATCGACTTTCCCATACTCAAGGATGAAGGCCAGGTATTGGCGAAGGCCTTAGGTGTTGAGCGGACTGCTGAAGTTTTCATCATCAACCCCAAGACTCAGGATGTGCTGTTTCGTGGCCCTATCAACGATCAATTAGGCTATGAAACCCAGCGCAATGAAGCACACGACGAGTATCTGAAAGAAGCGCTTAATACTGTGTTGGCGGGAGGCACGGTAGATATGCAGGATGTGCCTGATTCCAAAGGCTGCCTGGTAGCAATTTTTTAGTATTAGTGGATAAATTCAGGTTTGGCGCGCCAAAACATCCACGCTAGTAACAAAAAGGGAAGGGCAACGAGAGCAGCGACCATGGAAGCGTCGCTATAGATCAGGCTCCACACTACCATGCCGATTGCAACCTGCACGGTGTAAAGCGCAGCCCAGGGATGAAGCCACTTCTTCATGTGCCAGATGCCATAGCAGCCGAATCCATAAATCAGCCAGTGGAGTGGCTCCGTCGCTTTGGCCGCCCAGCCAGTAAGCATAAATCCAAACCAGACTTCCTGGTCATCTGCCACTGGCTTTAGAAACATGTCGAATGGCATATACAGAAATGTCATAAAAGCGCAGAACAGCAAAACGAAGTTCATCCATACAGGCCGTGATTTCAGGTTGTCTGTCAGCGTGTTCCACATGCTTTCTTATCCAGCTTGGCCTTCTATTCTCTTATTTACTGTTGTTGTAGTTGTCGAAGCGAATCGCCGAATATTGTTCTGATACGGTTATAGCTGTCAGGCATTGGCAAGACATTGTTGGTCTCAACATAGGCTTCATAGTCAGCGAGCATCTCATTGAGCAAGTCAGGATTTTCCTGAACCAGATCTGTAGTTTCACCCGGATCTGTCTTGATGTTGAACAGATGCCATTCGGTTTCATTCTGCTGAGTTCTGTTGATCACGATCTTATAATCGCCTTTAAACAAGGCGCTGTTACCGCCCAACTCGTAACCGATCGGTTCGGAGCTCTGATGTACCTGTGCTGCGTCGTTTGCCAGAAAGGCTGAGAAGTCAGTTCCAATAACGGGTTCTACATTCCGCCCTTGCCAATTGCCTCCGTGGTCATCAATGCCAACAAGGCTGAGTAGAGTAGGGGTTATATCGGTGACGAATACGAACTCATCAGTCATTTCGCCCTGCTTGTCTATGCCGGGACCGGACATCACCAGAGGCACGCGCAGACCACCTTCGTTTGCATGAAACTTGTAATAGGCCAGGGGCGATGCAGCAATGGTGGCATTGCTCGGGCCAATGGCATTCCACGAACCGCGCTCACCGAGGGTGTCATAGTCGGCGTTGTAGCCAACCCGTTCAAACCAGGCGCCGAGCATCGATCCTCCATTAGCTGTGATGATATTACTGCCTTCAGCACCATTATCGGACGTGAATACAAAAATCGTATTGTCGTATTCACCAATCTCTTCCAGGTATGTCATGAGCCGGCCTATATGCATGTCCATTGCATCTACCATGCCAGCATAGACTTCCATGCGGCGCGCATGATGTTGTTTCTGTTCTTCAGTCAGCTGATCCCAGATCAGCGTTCCCGGGGTGACCACAGCTTCAGTCCCTTGCGGGATGACACCGGCTTGCTCTGCGGCGACCCGACGTTTCTCTCGCATCACTGTCCAGCCTTCGTCGTAGACACCGGCATACTTGTCTGAAAACTCTCGCGGTGCCTGTACCGGCATGTGCACCGCCTGAAAGGGGATATAGGCGAAAAATGGTTGGCCGTCTGCAGCGTTCGAGTCAATGAACTCAATGGTCTTGTCTACGAAATACTCAGATGAATAGAAATCATCCGGCAGTGTGTGTTCTACACCATCTGCATACCAGTTAGCTTGTTCGTAGATCGGCAGGTAGGTTCGCTGTTCCCAGTTGTCCGCCCCGGTATCTGCCATGGCGATAGTACGATCGAAGCCTCTGGCGGAAGGCAGCAACTCAGGGCTATGACCCAGATGCCATTTACCTGTCATATAGGTGTGATAGCCGTTGGCCTGCAACTGGCTGGCCAGGGTAACCACCTTCTGATTCAGCACACCTTGATAGTGTTCATAGGCCATCTGCTCTGCCGGCAGCGCTTCAGGAATATTCGGCACACCGTTGCGGTGGCTATCCACGCCCGTTAACAGCATCGCGCGAGCAGGTGCACAGCTGCCAGCTGTATGATAGTTGGTAAAGGACAGACCTTCTGCTGCCAGCCGGGCGATATTTGGCGTTTTGATTTCACTGCCAAAGGGCGAGATATCTGTAAAGCCAAGATCATCGGCAAGAATCATCACCACATTGGGACGACTCGATTGTGCGCTGCTAAGCAGGCTGAGGGTGGACAACAGAATGCAGAGAAGAGGAGCGAGTTTGCGTTTCATAGGATTAATCAATACCTCTTTCAAGGGCACGCAATTGCTATGTATTGATGTTTAAACAGGTCCCTATCCTATTTTCCGGGTGAAGATTCTTCAATACTCAATGCCCTGAGAAATTGGCGCAGGGTGTGTTGACTCTCTTTCAATGCCTTTTTCTTGTTCTTGGACATAGCGACATAATGAGCTGCCTGCATGATAGCGCCAAGCAGCACGTGAGCCGTCAAATCAGTATTTCCTGTTTCAATGACACCTTCGTTTGCAAGCTTTGCTATGGCTTGCTGAAGCAGACCTAATCCATATTTCATTTCAATCTCCTTCCACTCATAGAATCCGACCACGGTGGGAGCGTCACGAAATACGATGCGCTGAATGTCTTCTCTGGCGCAGACTTCCAGCGTTTTTAGCACATTGTCTTCAAATCGTTGCCAGATTGAGTTTGAGGAGCTGGAGGCGGCCGCCGATTCCAGCACAATCTGTTGCTCCAGGAACTCAGCGACGGCAATAAACAAGCCCTTTTTGTCGCCGAAATGGTGGTAGATCGCACCAGTAGTGACTTCAGCTTTATCCACGATCTCTGCAAGCGAGGCCTTGGCATATCCGTCTCTGGCGAAGATCATTCTGGCCACTTCAATGATGCGAGACTGCGTGGATTCCCGGCGTTGCTGTTGGCTCGGCATATTCAGTCTGTAAGATCTGTTTGCTTTGAGAGCAGATTATACGCCACCCTCCGGCATTTGCATAACATAATTATGTTATGTATAGTACTTGCCCATAGCCCAAAAACTCCAACTGACCCTGGGATTGGAGCAGTGTTTTCAAAATCAAATAGGAGACTCCATCATGAAGACCACCCTTTCAGGATTGGCATTGGTTCTTATCCTGGGAGCCTATGCGCATTTCAATAGTTCCAATCAGACGTATGCGGGAGAAGCGATGAATGCTGATGTCCAAAGACTGACAGAGCTGAATGAGGCTTACTTGCACTCTTACAGGAATGGGCTGCCCGAATTCTTTGAGCAAGTGTTGGCTGAAGACTTTCGCGAAACGGCGCCTGACGGAACGGTTCTCAATAAATCACAGTTTCTCCAGAAAATTGCCAGTCAGCGAAACACATCAGATCCATTGACTATTGAAGCAGGGGAACTTGAGATTCAGATATTTGGAGACACCGCAGTTGTTCGGGCTATTCCTCTTATAACAGCACCTGACGGTACAACTTTTCAGGGCGGTAGATACACCGACGTATATGTCCGTACCGAAGACGGGTGGTTCTGCGTTGCTGCACATCTCGGGGGATCTCCAAATTAGGCAATTAACTTCCGGGCGAGCATTCAGGCTGATAGCCAATGTTGTCAATGATCAAGTACACAGTGTAGAAGTTAGCTAATGCGCAAGACAGGCGGGCCTGAAGTTTCGCCAAACAATAGTTCGATAGCTTGATTGAATGGCAAGAGGCCTGTGGTATTTCGCGAAGCTCGGTTGTAAGATTCCCAGAAGACTTGCTATGTATTGTGAACTGAAAGTTCTCAAAATTAGCTGTTTGCCCATAATCCAGAAATTTGTTCAGCTCAGAGCGATCATTCAATGATTCCAGCTAAAGTAATGTCCCAGTCTCTATGTGGCGTCGCATTAGCACTGGCGATGGCTGTTTTGAAAGCTCAGTCTCTTCCTCCCGATTTTTCACGAGTGCAACCCGACACTTTCGGCGCCAATATGGCCCTGTCCAACGCCTGGGGTGACTATGACAATGACGGTGACCTTGATCTGGTCGTGGCATTCAAGACCGGAGAAGTCAGACTCTACAACAATGAGCTGGGTGGTTTTACCAATGTCGGTAGCTATCTGGGCTTACCAACAGGTGGGAAAGAACGGCGCGCTATAGCGTGGGGTGACTATGATGCCGATGGTTATCTGGATCTGTATATCGGTAGCAACCGTCAGGGCAATGAACTGTTCCACAACGACAAGTCGCAAGGCTTTACTGATGTCACTGACGAGATGGGTGTCGGAATCCCCCGCGTGAGCACGCGACAAATCAGCTGGGTCGATTTCGACAATAATGGCAGTCTGGACCTGTTCGTTGCCGACAGGGTAGGTCCCAATGTCCTATTCAGCAACATCAATGGCAAGTTCGTCGATGTGAGCGCGGCCACCGGTCTTGATGACTCTCGCGCAACAGTGGGCGCCTGTTGGTTCGACTACAACCAGGATGGTCTGCTGGACCTGTTTCTGGCCAACCAGGGAACAGGTAAAGATGCCTTCTATCATAACGACGGAGACAGCTTTCGTGATGTGGCAGCATTACTGGATATGGAAGGAGGCTTCCGCGAGAGAGGAGACGGTGGCGTTGATTGCACCGTCGGCGATTTCAATAACGACGGGTATTTCGATTTGTTTGTAGCAACCTATGGCATCAACAAGCTCTACCGCAGTGATGGCAATGGAGGCTTTGCTGAAGTCAGCTCTGCCTTGGGTATTGGTGGTAACGATCATATGGTGGGAGCAAGTTGGGGCGACTTCGACAATGACGGCCGTCTTGATCTGTTCGCTGCTGGTTATCACGACGACGACGGTGTGCGTTCTCCTCATGATCGCCTATTCCATAATCTTGGCGAGACTTTCGAAGAACTGGATCTTCACAAGACGGCATTGAATGGCGCGGATCATGGGGTGCAATGGGCAGATTATGATGAAGACGGTGATCTCGATTTATCCCTCACCGAGGGCTACAACATTGCTGGTCGCCATCCCCTGGTCAGAAATAATCTGCCAGAGCCACTGAGGAAACAGTCTCTGAAGGTAAACGTGACTGACCCTGAGGGAATTTTCAATCGTGCGGGTGCAGAGGTGCGAGTCTACGACAGAGAAGGAAAGCTACTCGGACTACGTCAGCTTACTACCGGGGATGGTTATAATAGTCAAAGTAACCTGCCAGTTCACTTTGGACTGCCCGATCAGGATGCTGTTGACGTAGAGGTTACATTTCTCACGGCTGCTGGCAGGCAAATTCAGCGATACGAGAATGTCAGACTCTCTGACTATCATGGCGCCGCGCTTTCAGTCAGGCAGCGATAGAAGGCCGATCGGTCTTTGATGTCTCTGTACCGAAATTTACAGCTTGTATCAGCGTTAGCACACATGTCAAAAGGTGCAGATTGACCCTACACTACGGCATTATCGGCACCGGCATGATGGGTTGCGAGCATATTCGCAACCTCGCGGCTATGGACGATGTCGATGTCGTGGCGGTCGCTGACCCCAATGAAGAGTCGCGGCAATGGGCACGGAAAATTTGTTCGGGTCGTTTTACACCGAGTGTCCACGAAGACTACCGTGAGATACTCGATAACGACACCATCGATGCGCTGATCATAGCATCACCCAATTTCACTCACATCGATGTCATGCGAGACGTGTTCAAGACTGACAAGCATGTGATGCTTGAAAAACCCATGTGCACAACACTTGCTGATGCACTGGAGTTGGACAAGTCAGCAGGTTCACACAAGGGTATCGTCTGGATTGGCCTCGAGTATCGTTACATGCCTACCACCGGTGCGTTGCTGCAGCACCTGCCCGAAGTTGGCAATGTGAAGATGTGTGCGATTCAGGAACATCGTTTTCCTTTTCTTAAAAAGGTAGGTGACTGGAACCGATTTAATCGCAACACGGGTGGTACTCTGGTAGAAAAGTGTTGCCATTTTTTTGACCTGATGAACCTTGTTGTGCCCGGAAATCCCACAAGGGCGATTGCTTCTGGTGCTCAGTCCGTGAATCATCTGGATGAAGTGTACAATGGTGAAGTGCCCGATATTCTTGATAATGCGTATGTGATCGTGGAATACGATAGTGGAGCCCGGGCAATGCTGGATCTTTGCATGTTTGCCGAAGGTTCCAAATACGAGCAGATGATTGCAGTGACCGGCGACGATGGAAAGTTGGAGACTACAGTGCCTGGAGTTGAGTTATTCATCAGCAAGCGAGAAAGAAACTCAGGCAAATCTGTGCCTATTGAAATGGACCCACGAGTAAAGCATGAAGGCTTCCACCATGGCTCCAGTTTTCTTGAGCATCGGGAATTCATTAACGCGATTAGAGAGGACAAGCCTGCATCAGTCACGACACGAGATGGATTGATGTCGGTGCTGGTAGGAATGGCGGCTCAGCAGTCTATCGAGAGTGGGCAAGCCATCGACATACAAAATCTTTTAACGAGTAATCAGTAGAACAAAAGCTCATGCCATTTGAATCAGTAAAAGACATGCCATCTATTGGCTTCGGTTTGTGGAAGATAGCGCCGGATAGCTGCGAAGAAGCCGTGGTGGAAGCAATCCGTTGTGGCTATCGTCACTTCGACGCGGCCAGCGACTACGGAAACGAAGCAGAAGTAGGTCGGGGATTACAACGCGCTATTGCAGAGGGCTTATGTGCCCGGGAAGATCTCTGGATCACTTCCAAGCTATGGAATACCTACCATGCGCCAGAGCATGTGCCTGCCGCATTGGAGCGTACACTGAACGATTTGCAACTGGACTACCTGGATCTCTACCTTATTCACTTTCCCATTGCTCTTGCCTACGTTCCTTTCGAGACACGATATCCCGCAGAGTGGTTTTTTGATCCGGATGGGTCGCAGCCTTCTATGAAGCCAGCGAAAGTACCTTTGAGTGCCACCTGGCATGCTATGGAATCTCTGAAAGAGAATGGAACGGTCAGGCATATCGGCGTGTGTAACTATAGCACTGGTCTTCTTCATGACCTGATGAATTACAGCAACACACCCCCCGAGGTTTTGCAGATCGAATCCCATCCCTACCTGGTACAGGAAAATCTTGTTCGCCTGGCAAAAAGCTATGATCTCGAAGTTACTGCTTTTTCACCTCTGGGTTCCCTGTCTTATGTGGAGTTGGACATGGCCGATGAGGACGAATCGATTCTCGAGCAGGCCGTGGTGAAAGACATCGCCAATCGCATCGGTTGTACCCCCGCGCAAGTTTTACTGGCGTGGGGCGTGCAACGTGGCACATCTGTTGTTGTGAAAAGCATGAATCCTGAGCGCATGGCACAAAATCTGGCAGTGTCTGAAGTTCAGCTCTCTCAAGAAGACATGAACAATATCTCTGCCCTTAATCGAAATCGCCGCTACAATGATCCGGGTGTGTTTTGCGAAGCAGCTTTCAATACCTTTCATCCTATTTATGACTGATTCCACTTTTCCCATCGTGATTGAAAATCAGGCCGGCTTGACTGCTATGTCTGATGTGTTGAATTGGCTTAGGCCTAAGGTCGAACAATACAAAGAACAGTTGGCCAGTGCTGGTGCTATTTTGTTTCGAGGTTTTCCAGTCCGAACGGCTGAGGATTTCGATGCATTTAGTGCGGCTTTTGCTTATGGCGATTTCACTTATCAGGAATCCCTGTCCAATGCGGTACGCATCAATTTTACTCCTCGAGTTTTTACGGCCAATGAAGCGCCTCCAGATGTGGAAATTTTTCTTCACCATGAGATGGCGCAGACACCACTGTCGCCAGAGAAAGTTTTTTTCTGTTGCCTGAGTGCAGCGGAAGAGGGTGGAGCCACACCCCTTTGTCGCTCGGACTGGCTCTATGCCAGGTTCAAGGAGCAACATCCAAAGTGGGCAGAGCAATTCGCTTCACTCGGATTGAAATACAAGATCCAGATGCCGGCTGACGCTGACGCAGATTCGGGACAGGGGCGTAGTTGGGCCAGCACTCTTAGTGTTGAGACGGTAGAGGAAGCAGAAGAAAGGCTTGCGGCCCTGGGCTATTCCTGGCGCTGGGAAGATGATGGGTCCCTGGTTACTACCACGCCAGTGATGCCAGCTATAAAGCAACTCCCCGATGGCAGTGAATCATTTTACAACCAGGTGCTTGCTGCCCATCTTGGCTGGAAGCCAGTAGGTGAAGAACAGGAAGAGCCGCTGTCCTTCGGTAACGATGATGCGATTGATGATGAGGCGCTTGCAGAGCTGGATCGAATCGCCAATGAATTCGTTCTGCCCCTGGACTGGCAGGATGGTGACGTTGCCCTGGTAGACAATCACCGGGTGATGCACGGACGCTACCCTTTCAGCGGATCAAGAAAGCGGTCCGTGGTGGTTTGTCTGGCGCGGGATGCTTAATGGCTAAGGTTGTTGATTAACATTATTACCTATTGTTAGCTTTACCTTTAACTATCAAGCCAGATATGCACTGGCAATAAACCAGAAAAATATTTCATGCCCCTATTGAGCGACCAGCAAGTCATTCAACAAATTTTTCGTCACATCGACGAAGAAACCACCGAGCTTGCGGATGAAACCTGGAAAGAGCCTGTTGAGAACTACTGCAGGCAGGAGCGTTTCGATCAGGAATTAGCACTACTAAAAAGATTGCCAGTCCCGTTCTGCCCTTCGGCAGCAATTCAGGAAACAGGGAGCTACCTGGCGAGAAGTGCAGCCGGCACACCGTTGATTGTGACCCGTGATGAACAAGGCGAAGTCAGAGCTTACCGCAATGCCTGCCGTCATCGTGGTATGCAGCTTGCCCAGGGATCCGGTCAGACCCGCGTCTTTGTTTGTCCTTATCATGCCTGGGCATACGGCCTCGATGGTGGTTTGCAACACATTCCCCATGCACACGGTTTTCCTGATCTGGATAAGTGTGAGCATTCCCTGGTGCCAGTGACCGCATTCGAGAGCCACGGCTTGGTATTCGTTACCCAGGAAGAATCAACGAATCGTGGTGCGCTGGATTCCATAGATGAGATACCTCCACTCCTCAGTGATGATCAAAAGATCTTTGCTTCTGAAGAATCGGTTAGCCCTGTCAATTGGAAACTGGAGCTGGAATCGAGTCTCGAGGGCTACCACATAAAGCCTACCCATCGGGAGACGTTTTTCCCCTATGGCTATGACAATCTCAACTTGGTGGAGACTTTCGGACAGAACAGCCGGATAACTTATCCATTTCGTAGAATCGAAAAACTCCGTGATGTGCCGGAAAAGGAGCGAAATATTCTGGGTATGGTGACCTACGTCTATCACCTTTTTCCCAATGTCAGGATCGCGGTATTGTCTAACCATACTTCCGTGTCGGTGGCAGAGCCAATCTCGCCTTCAGAGACTCGCTATCATACTTTCAAGCTCAACAACAAAGGGGAAGGAGCTGAGTTATCCGAAAAGGCGAAGAAAGATGCTGAGTTTGTCACCAACGCCGGAGGTAAAGAAGATGATGCGATGGTATCTGGCATACAGGCGAGTGTTGGCAGCGGTGCGAATTCTCACTTCACCTATGGCAAGTTTGAGAAAGCCATAATCCACTTCCATAAAAACCTCGATAAAGGTTTAAATCAACGTCAGGAGCAATAATGGTTCGGTTTTTGTGTCTGGTTCAGGAAGGGCAGACTCCTGACGCACTGCGGGAAAAGTTAGTTGAAAATCTCAACACATTTTCCCAGACGTCATTTGGTGAGCAAGCAGATGTGTATTGGCAAACGGTCAGCCAGGGCAGTGGCTACACAGCAGCCAAACCATCAACTTCATCTATTGTTTCAGTGACCGCTCCCAGGCCACTAACTCAAGAAGAGCGCGTACCATTGCTGCAAGAAATTTGTGAGATTTGGATGAACGAAACAGGATGTTCAATAAACGAAGTTGTCGCATCGATTATTGATCCCCGGGACACCTAGAAAATTATTTGGAAATAGTTATGCCCTTATACATGTGCAATACAAAACCTGGTGAGATTGACGATGCTGCCAAGGCAAAGATTTCTGCAGATATTACCGAGATTCATTGCAGAATTACCGACGCGCCGCCTACCTTCGTCCATGCATTTTTCTTTGAAGAGCTTCCGCTCATAGACCTGAACGAAAAGTCAGTGGTTCTGGTTGGAAACATCAGGGCCGGAAGAACAAGTGAGCAGAAGCAACAAATGATCAACGAAATGCGCCAATCTATAAACACCCACTCGGGTGTGGCGTTGGAAGAAATTGTGGTGAGAACTAATGATACGCCCGCGAGTTGGGTGATGGAGGGGGGAGACCTCCTGCCAGAACCTGGGGAGGAGGCTGACTGGTTGGCGAATCATGAATCCAAGTTAGCAGCCAGCAAGTCGGCATCTTAGAGAAACTTATTGTTGTTACCACATTCTCTCTGCAAGCAATCAATACTGCGAGTAAGCATTATGAAATTGAAACAATATTCCTTATTTCCGCAGTTGATAATCACACTTATCTTGCTGTGTATTGGAATCAATTCCAATGCTCTGGAAGAAGGCCAGGGATTTATTATGGTCCCGGGCGGGCCGGTTTGGTATGAGGTTCATGGAGATGGCAATGACATTCCCCTGCTAACGCTGCATGGTGGCCCGGGCGGCACGTCCTGCGGTTTCACTCGACTTTACGGTTTTGATGATGACAGGCCTGTAGTGCGTTATGACCAGTTGGGCTCCGGCCGATCCGGCAGGCCTGACGACTCTTCCCTCTGGACAGTCGAGCGCTTTGTGGATGAGCTGCACTCGTTAAGACAGGAACTAGGTCTTGAAGAAATCCATTTGCTGGGACACTCCTGGGGTGGTGCACTGGCTGCAGCTTATGTGTTGGAGAAGGGCGGCAATGGCATTGCCTCATTGACCCTGTCATCACCCTTGTTAAGCTCGCCTGCCTGGATGGAAGATGCTAACTACCTGCGATCACAGTTGCCTGAAGAAATGCAGCGTGCCCTGGATGAGCATGAAGCGGCTGGTACCACAGATTCTGAAGAGTACGCAGCGGCAACTGAAGAGTTTTACCGGCTATACGTCCGCGGAGGCGAACGCATTGAATCACCGGAGTCCTGCGCTGGCGCTGGTAGTAATAGTTTCATCTACGAGTTTATGTGGGGCGAAACCGAATTCAACGCCACAGGTACCCTGGTGGATTTTGACCTCACCAGTCAACTGGACCAGATTGATGTGCCGGTATTACTGGTGGGAGGAGAATTTGACGAGGCACGACCAGAACGTTTGGCTGAATTTCAGGCTATGATTCGAAACTCGCAACATGTGACTATTGAGGACGCGGCCCACGGTACTATTAGCCGACAACCTGAGCGATATATACAAGTCCTGCGTGATTTTCTGGCAGACGTGGAGTCCGGTCAGTACCAGAATTAGACCGTTTCGCCCCAGCAGGAATTGGGGCGATGCGAATTCAGTCTGAAGCTACTGAAATACTCGTGGCAGGATTGGCATCATCGCCGGGATCATGAAAAAACCCGGCTTCTACTCTGACCTCGATTGCCGGGCTGGATTCTGCGATACAGGCGATGACATGATTATCAGGATCATCATCACCCAGTGAAAGTGGGTTTACGCTTTCACCGCTTTCCAGAAGAATTGAAATTGCTGACCTTTGAGCTTCTTCAAGATTTGCGCCCTGGGGTCCAGTAACCCCACCTTCCCAGGTGAGTAGAATCGCTTGTTCGGTTTGTTCCGGACATTCACCCTCAAGCCCAGGAGTCTCAGGCGCCAGACGTTCGGCAAGTACAAGGCTGGGTCCAGATTCAAGTGCTGTAACTTGGTCTCCCCTTAATCCTGCCAGTGAGTTGCCGTGCACATCTTCAAGCGGCCCTACAATTTCAACACCGACAGGCAGGGCATCGTCAGGGCTAAAGTCTCCTATCAGAAGGACGGTGCGCTGTTCCAGTGATTCCAGTGCGGGGCGCAAGGTTGCACACAGAGGTGTGACAATCTCCCCGGTGCTGATTTCAACTGCAAAGCTAGCTGGAGAAATCGTGCTGCCATTTATCTGTTCAGAAAAGACTACGGGCATGCCGTCCTGATTGGCTGCAGGTGGTAGTCCGCACAATCGAGTGGCTCTCGGCGGTAGTGGGTCGAGCCCATGATAGATTGACAGGATGCGAGGCTTGCTATAGTCCTCTTGTGCAGAAGCAACGGACGAACAGAACAGGAGCGTACTTATTAGTAGTTTCATTGCTTTCCGAAATCTTATGGCAGTTCGATGCACACCAAATCTTCTGATACCACAACCGGGCCTGCGTAGTTTTCACTCAATATAGTCAGGTTGGTTTGTAACTGGACAGGATTCGATGTGGAAATGTGACTCACGACGACCTGTCCCACATTGGCGGAGGCTGCCATCTGCCCCCACACACTGGGCGTGGCGTGTAATGCTGCCATAACACCTGTGACATCTTCATTAGCAGCCATATGTATTACCAGTGTATCTACGCCGCGAATGAAATCGATAAACTCAGGATTGGAGCCGTTCTGGTCACTGGTAAAGGCGATGCTGGTTTCGTCAATATCCACTCTGTAGCCGAGAGTAGGAACGCCGCCATGAGGCACGCCCATAGCAGTCACAGTCACCTCATCCTCCTGCCACACTTGGGTCAGCTGTGATGGAATTACTTCAACGACATCAATGTCTACCCGATCCTGGAGAACTTCATAAACACCACCTTCTCCAAAGACCAGCTCAGTAAAGCGTGCGATAGACGGGAAAACGCTACTGCCAGAAGGACCTGCCAGATCAAAGGAGCCTCCCCCGGGCCACAAAATGGCAGGTAATTCTGCCGAATGATCCGGATGCAGGTGGCTCAATGCCACAAGGCGCACCTGATCCATTCGCGCACCGGATTGATGGAAGTTGTTCTTGCTGCCACTACCCGCATCAATCAGCATTTTGCTTTCCCCGTCAATCCACAGCACATAGGCTGAAGAGGCACGACCCATCGAATCTCCCGGGCCACCTGAGCCCAGCACTTGAAGCTGGGTACCATTGGCATTGCAGGCAGAATAAGAAACAGCGCTGGTCAGGGAGGCTATGACAGCAGCAAGCAGCAGCTTTAGTGACTTAGGTTTGAAAGATAACATCAATGGTGCCAATGACTCTGTTTACGGATTCATGTTTTGAGCGATTTCGGCGAAGCGGGCTTGAATGAACTCTTCCGGTAACCAGCGACCTTTCACCATCACACCAACCCGATCCGCGACTGCGGAAATGTCAACGAGAGGGTTTCTGTTCATTAAAATCAGATCGGCCCGTTGTCCCGGCGCAATAACACCGAAGGCTTCCTTCCCTTGTAGATAGTTGCCGACGTTTCGAGTGCCGGAAACCAGTACTTCGTAATTCGACATGCCGGCCTCAACCATTGCCTGCATTTCCCGGTGAATTGAAAACCCTGGAACGCTGAAGACTTGTGGAGAATCGGTTCCCATCAGTATCCCTACACCGTTTTCCTGCAGTGCGAGCAGCACCTGGTCTCTTGCCTGGGTTATGGCCTGAGCTTGTTGGCCTTCGAGACGAATCGCGTTCTCTGCAGATCGACGCCAGTTATTGATCTGGCCCGCAGGCCAGTACTGCATTTCTGGCCACTCCGCCATTGCCTCTGGATCTCCGGCACCTCTGAGGTATTCCCAGAGAGCCTGCGTTGGCACTATCCAGACACCGGAATTCTTGCTGAGCTGCGCAAGTTCCAACAATGCCTGTGGATCGACGCCGTCCGCTGATACCCCCAGGGCCTGAAGATAGCCGTCTATATGGTCAAAGGTATGCTGTCCCATGCGAATGGCATGGTGTAGACCCACCTCTTCAGGGACATGCCCTCCCCAACGAATGCCAAGCTCACGGGCAGTGCGTGCCATGGCATCGTATTCTTCCACTGTCAGACCTGGATGCACTTTTAACAGGTCCCAGCCTTCTTCCACTTGTTGCCTGACTCGAGCCTCAGCCTGTTGCGGAGAACTAATGGAATTGCCGCTGAAACTTGGGCCTGCCAGATACAGAGTTGGTCCGATCACCTCGCCTCTTTGCACCATTGCGCGCAATTCCAACTGACCTCCGGAACCCAGCATGCCGCGTACCGTGGTCACACCGTTGGCGGCATAAAGAAACATCATGTCGCTTACAAATTGACTGGTCGGATCGCCACCAGGAATTGGAGTATGGCCATGCATTTCTGCCAGGCCAGGCATCAGAAACTTCCCGCTACCATCGATAACAGTTGCTCCATCGGGAATGGAAACTGAAGTATCTCCCAGCGCGTAAATCTGGTTTCCTGTTACGACTACTGTCTGGTTCTCCAACACCTCATCGCTGAGCATTGTGAGAACGCTCACATTGGTAAAAACAGTCGCATCCTGGGCATTGGCAATATTGGTCAGGCTTGCTATGAGCAGTGCGGCAATTATTCGATTCATGATCAACTCTCCTTTGACTGTGTGGAGAATAATGCACAATAAGGTAGTACGAGATTAAGAGTTACATGGCCTTCAATAAGCACTCGGTGTTGCGCGCAACCAAATCAAATTACTCTGATTGCTGCGATTCTGCAATTTCCAGGATCTGGTCATCCCGTACCGCCTTCAGAGATTTGATTCCTTTGCATTCAATCAGTCAGACCATTACAGGGCTGATTCGTCGACGATGTCTTCCAGTGTTAGGCCAGCTCTCAGTTCGGCCAGCATCCTCGCATTGTCTTCTTTGACAAAGTTAAGCAACTCAATGAAACGAGGGTCGTCGCGAACCGAATTAACTATAGGATGCTCTTCAAATCTGAATCGCAGGGTGGTAATCCATTGCGTGCGGATCGTACGGGGGGAGAAGCCTGCCAGCCAGCGCCAACCTGAATCGACCATAATCTGAAATTGGTCGATCGCCTCATCTACCCGGCCTTCCGATGCTAAAATAAAGAACAGGATTTCAGACTGGTATCTACGCAAGATCCGTTCATCAAGGTAATCAGCTAGCGGTTCATTAGAGATCGTGTTCCGTAGCTCGGTTCGCAATATCTCTGCCCTTTCGTGATCTCCGATCTGTTGCATGGCATGGGAGACTTCAATTGCCATTTCGATACGGCCATCCCACATATGCAGCTCAAGATCAGTTGTCCCATATTCATCGTCGAAATACTCGATGAGTTCTTCATAGCGGCCCATTCTAAGTAGTGCGCTATAGCGCATATGCACAAGGATACTACCTACAGGTGTACCCTGTTGATAGACAGTATTTCCCAGAACTTTTTCGTAGTCCCGCCGCCAGAAATCCAGATCCAAATTTATGTACTGCGCCTGTGTGCCACCAGTCTGCGTTGCTCGGTTTTCTTTCAATTCAAATCCTCGGTCCTCATCACCGAGTGCAAAAAACAAGGCTTCATAACGGGGATTTCTGAGATAAGCACCTTCGGTCCACAGAATCGCATGATGCAGGTTGCCTGTCTGGAATGCGATCTGGGCCAGGCCCCACTTCCAGTCAGAATTCGGGTATAGGTCGCCAATGCGCCTAAATTGTTGCGCTGCTTCTTCTGGTCTCCATAACAGCAGTGCATTTGCCCGATCCAGCATTGCGGTGGAGAGTGGGTCTAATTCAAGCACCCGATCCAACAGTGATAACGCCCTGTCTATGTTGCCGAACAGGTAGTGAAAACGGGCTGCCTGCTCCAGTGCAAGTAGATTGTCCGGATCATCTGCCAGGATGCTATCGTACTCATCCGCCAGAACCTGGAAATCAGCGCCACTTCGGCGTATCTCACGGAGCATCAAGGAGGTGGCAGCCAGCCGGGTTGAGCTTGCGTCGGGAGCTAGCGCAGTCGCTTTTAACAGAGCTTCTCTGGCAAGCCGATCACCTTCTTCTCTGCTCAGGTTAGTCCCCGTAGAATCTGTTAAGCCGCTCTGGGACAAGAGTAGTAAAACCTCAGATAAACCAGCCCAAGCTTCAGCATAGTCCGGATCCAATCGGGTAATTTCTTCAAACAACTCGCGGGTGCGTCCGGTTGAGACCGGATCATATAAATTTGCGAGGCTATCGATTGAATTAGAGCGGCTTAACTCTCTCAGACGTGCAGAAGCGATCATGTACAAGGCTTCGGCTTCGGCATTGTCCGTGCCATGGTAGTTCAGAGAGATTGATTCTTCTCCCAGAATTTGCACCTGCAATGCTGAAGATACTTCAGTTGCTATTTCATCTTGTATGGCGAATATGTCGTCTAACTGGGCATCGTAGTTTGAAGACCACAGATGGAAGCCGGTATTCACATCGATCAGTTGTGCGGTGACGCGAATTCGATTTGCCGCCCGGCGTACCGAGCCTTCCAACACATGTGCCACATCAAGAGCAGAGCCAATTTCACGAATGTCCTCATCTTTCCCCTTAAAATAGAAGCTGGATGTGCGGGCAGCAACTTTCAGGTCGGAGAGTTGAGAGAGCAAATTGAGTAGTTCTTCAGTTAGTCCGTCAGCGAAGTAGCCGTCTTCCTCACCTGAGCTCAGTGCTACGAATGGCAATACTGCTATGGATTTATCGATTGATAATTCGTCGGTATGCCGGTTGAAGATTACATACTGTTGCGCGGCTACTATGCCAATCAGTGCCAGTACCACACCGATAACAAGGTAGTCCCAATTGCGAAGTTCAACAGTATCTTCAGGGGTTGCTGAAACTGTTTTTCGAATACCTTCCGGTGTGATCTCGAAAATCCAGGACAGCACGAGAACGATCGGAAATCCCAACAACAGAAGAAGCGCTGGAATACGAATGGCATTGTCGGGGAGATTGAATGCTGGGAACAGCGTATCTGCAACCTGCAATAACAGCCAGCTGCTTACCACATAGGCTGTGATTACGTTGTAGACCTTGCGACGCTTGAGTTCCTGAAACAGATTGCCCATCTGGGGTGCCTGTTTTGGTTCTTGTTAACTGCAAGTACGTTCAGCGTCTGATGGTATATTAGCCGATGCCAGGCTGTCGATGTTCCTGATACTGCATCGAATAATCCAAATGCGCTCTCTTCAAGAACTTTCCCAAAAAAATGGGGTGGCTATGATAGCCACCCCATGTTGATACCCATTCGGGCAAACTTCTAGTTAGAAGTTGTAGTTTGCTCGCACATAGAACACGCGACCCAATGGATCCTGAAGGGACGCAACGACACCTGCGATCATGCCCGTTCTTTGTGGCATTCGATCGAACAGGTTTCGGGCGCCGACAGTCAGGTTGAGTGTGCCTCCGAATGCTTCCAGATCCCTGTAGGAGTAGAACATATCCATTTGAGACCAGGCATTGATGACATCAGTAGACACCCACTCACTACCTGGAAAGAATCGCTGAAAGCTGAATTCGTTGGCATCGAATATGAGCTCATCAACGTAACGTCCAATCATGGTCACATTGTGCTGTCCCATGTTCCAGTTGACACGCAGGTTGGCGCGTACTTCCGGAATCGGTGGCACCGCTCCGAAGTCGTTGTTCTGCACACCTACTGCTTCAGTGACCGGAGAGTCGGCCTGCAACTGGAACTTGTAGCTATCCACGTAAGTGGCGTTCAACAGCATGCTGATGTTGCCCCAGCCTTCGAGGCCTACATCATCCAGCGAGAATCCATAACTCACGGAAGTATCAAACGCTTTTACCACCATCTCGGAAGCATTGCTGTCGGACTGGAGTAGTCTCACAGGCTGCAACAGCGCGTTTCGAACGATGCGTGGATCAGCGAGACCACTGTTCACCCATGCCCGCAGTTGATCTTCCGTAGGTTCGGGCTGTGCATCCGTAGGAACGAATCCGGTGGTTTGCTGAAAATTGCGAAAATCGCTACGCGCAATATCCTGGGTGGTCGTGCTGACGATCCGGTCCTGGAAATCCGTCTTGCTCCAGGTCAAAGACCAGGTCAGGTCTTCAAACAGCGTCAGATCGAAACCGACGGATGTGCTGTCTGAAGTTTCAGAACCGAGATCCGGGTTACCAATTGCACAGGAAGTAATAAAGCCCTGTGACGGTGTAAACGGATCGTCGAAATTACTCAGACCACATTGCTCCGGACGATTCAGCTGGGGAAGGGTGGGAACAATAAACGCCTCACCCTGTGTGGCTCGCAGATTCAACCAGTCCGTGGGCTGATAGGTCAAACCAAACTTTGAGATGACCTCGCCCTGGCCGGTACTGAAACTCTCGTCACGAACAGAGGCGGCAAGCGCCAGGTTCTCCAGGATTGGAAAGTCGAATTCCGCGAACCATGAGTCACTGTCGCGGCTAACGGTCTGTGGCAATTCCTGGTTACCGATCAGCTGATCGTTGATGACATCACCCAATGGCGGGTTGTCCTCGTCGCGCTCTTCGCGGCGTTGATAACCGACTGCCATGTTAATGGCGCCGCCAGGCAGTTCGAAGCCGATTGGCAATTCGCCGTTAAGAATGACATCGAAGGTGTGCAGCGAGTCGAGGTTTCTTTCGCGGTGCTGGGTGAAGACTGCATCTGCAACCTGCTGTGAGTTTCGGAAGCGTGAATCCACGGCTCCGAAAGGATTGAAACAAGCATCCACATCGTTAATGACGTCACAGTTCAGGCCCTGTTCAACCGCGCTGAAGCTGAAGTCCTGGTTAGCGATGTCGTTCTGTTCCGTTTCGCCGTAGGTATAGAATGCTGTGCCTTCCCAACCTTCGATGAACGGTACGGTGAAATCGGCGCCAAACGACATCCTGTAGGTGCGCTTGTCGTCCAGTTCCATGTTGAGGCCATCATCCAGCTGCATTCTCAGGGGCAAGGTATTGGGGATACCGTTTTTACCAAACGGCAGCCATTGGGTAATCCGAACATCTTCATAGAACGGTACCCCACCCAGCGGATCTGTATTGATGTCGGCGAAGCGATTCTGCGCTAGTGGCACCATGCCGTTTGCATCACGCATGGGCATGCGGCGTCCGTAGCCGTCCAGCACGAAATTGCCATCTGCGTCTCTGAGGGGTTGGGCAAACAGTTCTGCGCCATCTGCACTCACTGCCCGGAAAGTATTACCTGGTAATTCTCCCCGAACCGTAGGCAGGTCATCTTCACGAAAGCCCGGGTTGCCGGGGTTCTGACGTCCTCTTATCACCTGACGGTTGTAGACGACCTGCGCATTGACCGACAGATCCTCACTGATTTCCCAGTTGAAGTTGGTATACAGGTTGGTTGTATCCGCCATTTCCATGAAATCGCGTGTATCACCGAAACTGAGGAAACATCGATTACCAAGCGGGCTACCCCAGGCGTTGTTACCAAATGACACCTGGTCGGCTACCGCATCCCTGCCGCAGTTAGGGTCAGTTCTCTGGGTGGTTTGCTGTACACCATCTTCGAAAACCAGGTCGCCATTGGCGTCCCTGACAGGAATAATAAAGCTGCCTGGATTGGATCCACCATTATGCGTCAGTCCAGCCGAGACATATTCAGGTCGTTCATCCCACCTGAGAGTGCCACCGTCCTGGTAGGAACCGGCGACCACGATGTCGATATTGTCAATGCTGGTACCACCCAGGAAGGAGATTTCATTCCTGCGAAAGTCTCCACGATCGTCACCTTCTTCGTAGTACTCAACCTTGAAACCGTCATAGGCCTTGTACGGAACGAGGTTGACCACCCCGGCCACTGCGTCGGTGCCGTAAATGGTTGCCGCACCGTCCGTCACGATGTCCATGCGTTGTAGAGCTACGGCTGGTAACAATTGCTGAACATTTTGCTGTACCAGGCGCTTGCCATCCATCAGGGTCAGGGTCGCCCTCTGCCCGAGTCCGCGCAAATTGAAATTGGCGATCTGGTTGGTGCTGCCCTGAATAGAGTTGGTTGTGCCAGTACCATTGTTGAATGTGAGGTTTTGCACGATCTGGGCCATGTTGACCGTGCCCTCCGCCTCGAGATCCTCGGCGGTGAAGGTAGTGACTGGTGAAGCCGCATCGAAACCTTCGGTTCGGCGAATATAGGAACCGGTAACCACGACTTCTTCTACCTGGTCCTGTTGAGCTGCGACATCTCCAATACCGGTGGCGAGAGCCAGGGATATTGCAGAAGAAAGCAAACTCACTCTGTGCTTACTTTTTTTGCGCCAAAAATTATTTGTTTCCAAAATAATCTCTCCTTTGACTTTGTGTAATTGCTTTTATTTATTGATAGTCAAATAGAGTTCTATTAAACAGCAATAGCTCTCCTCTCTATTGACGGAACAGAGTTGGTGCCTACATACAGGCCCTTGTTTGAGAGAGGGGCAGGGCAGGTATATCTTCTAAGGATATATTCCATATCAGACCACGGTGGGCATTGCGCCTGTTTTTATTTTTACAAAGTTTCAATCAATCAACATCGAAGAAACCAGATTGGCAAGGTCAAACGAGGTCAGTATTTAGACCAAATTCAACGATTTGCCTGACGAATTTCAAAGCAACGCTGACGAATTATTGAAATCTCTGTGATTTCAATAAATATCCTTATACCTCAAAGTGCCCAAAAAGCAAATTTCCATAAGGAAAACAGCTAGTTATGGCGCCGCCCCAAAAAACGATGAGACGCTTTCACGGCCAGGACATTACCTAGGACCTTATCAGAATATTGGTGGTTGCAAAACTCCAGAAAAATGCCCGGGCAGAGCGATAGGACAGGCCAAGAAGCATGGCAATCCAGCATGGCTGCGAATGGTTTGGCATTGAATTCTAGGCACTGTCCAGCCACTATCGACAGTGGCATCGGCCTTGTCGAAATTCTTGTCTTAGGCACTGGTGCCACTGGGGGTGTAGGCCCTGAATCTGCTGCACTTTGGGTGTCTCTGAAGGGGTCATAATCTCGGCCCGTCTCCGGCATGAGCACTATTACACTCTCCACCACGGTAAAGCAGATTGCGCTCCCAATAAGGGTAGCCCCAAATGGCATTTAGGGCATATACTGAATCCCACTGCGCCCAGAAGGGATAAGCGTTACTTCATTTGGCCTTGACTGAGAACAAATTGGAGAAACCAATCATGCAAACCCTGCGACTCTCTCTAGTTACCCTGATCACAAGCCTTCTCTCAATCAGTGCGTTTGGCAATTTGGAACGTGTGTCCAATTTTGCGCTGATTGACCATCAGGGGGTCTATCATCAGCTTCAGAAGTACGGCAGTAGCAAGGCTGTGGTACTTGTGTCTACTGCAAGTAGTTGTGATGCAAATATTAACAATATGCACAAGTATCGCCTGCTACAGACTACCTGGGAAAACCAGGGCGTGGCATTTCTCGCGATCAATTCTTCGGCGGAAGATTCCCTGGAACAAATCCGGCAGTGGGATGAGCTGTATAACATTGAAATGCCGATTCTTGTCGACGACAGTCAGCTGGTTGCGGAGAACCTGGGAATAAGTCGAGCCGGTGAAATCGTTGTGTTGGACCCACGCAGGCTTCAGGTTTTGTATCGAGGCAATCTGGATATACCGGCACGAAGAGCTGATCCCGAGAACAATGTGGAAGCTTTTGCAGGGACTACATTTCTTCAGGACACGCTCAGTGCTGTTACAGCAGATCAGATCAGCGCGCTGGAGGATACTGTGGTGGCAGCGGGAACCGGTTGCGATCTCGAATTTCCTGCACGTGATGTGCATCTTGCCGATGTGCCCGACTACGCAACAGAGGTAGCACCGATCCTCATGGAAAAGTGCACTAGCTGTCATCGGGAGGGAGGCATTGCACCTTTTGCCATGGACTCTCATCTCATGGTGACAGGTTGGTCGCCCATGATGAAAGAGGTCATGATGACCAAGCGTATGCCGCCCGCACAGGTTGATCCTTCAATTAATCACTTTAGCAATGCGCGTTACATGAGTCCTGAGGAACTACAAACGCTGGTGCATTGGATAGATGCAGGATCGCCTCTCGGAAATGTCATTGAGGATCCGCTGGCAGCGTTGCCATTGGTCGAAACAGAATGGGAACTGGGTGAGCCTGACTATATTGTGAATGTCCCTGCCACTACAGTCCCGCCAACCGGTGTGCTTGACTATAAGAATGTCACGATAGATTTACCCTTCGAGGAGGATGTCTGGGTCAAGTCGGTTCAGTTTCTCCCTGGAGACAGGCGCGTCCTGCATCACTTGCTGAGCTATATTGTTCCCGCTGACTTTGAAGAAGAAATAGTTGAGGGAGAAAATGATCAGTACCGGGAATTTCTGGAAGGATACGCACCTGGTAAAGATGAAGCTGCCACCTATCCTGAAAATTCCGGTGTGTTTGTGCCCGAAGGCTCGGCGGTTCAGATGTCACTGCACTACACCACATTCGGCACCGAAGCAGTAGACGAAACCCTGTTGGGGCTCTATTTCGCAGACGAGACGCCAGAGCATCAGTACCACACCTATTCATTGAGCCATGGTGGTAGCAATATCGTCATTCCACCTGGCGCATCAGAGCACAAGATGAGCGCTTCCTATGTGTTTGATGAAGAAGTCATGCTGCATGGTTTACGCCCTCATATGCACTACCGTGGCAAGCACATGAGGTTCCGCGTGGTTTATCCGGACGGAGGCAAGGCCAATATTCTGAATGTGCCCGATTACAATTTCGCCTGGCAGCCCACTTATCGACTCTCTGAACCAATGGTTTTGCCTGCAGGTTCTCGGGTCATTATTGAAGGCGCCTTCGACAACTCCCAGTACAACCCCGGAAATCCTGATCCCAGTATTGAAGTGCGGGGCGGCCTGCAAAGCTGGGATGAGATGTTCATCGGATATTTGTCATACCATTCGACTGATTCGGACTAGCCAACGGCGAGAAGGGGTCAGCGTAAAAATGCAACATTGCATTTTTGCTCTGACCCTTTTGTTTGAGTTAGATAAATGAGAGGAAAAGTAGAATGAAAAACGCAATGGCCAGAAAACTACTGACTCTGATCGTGGCTCTGCTTGCCTGTAATGCCTTCGCCGATGATCACGAAGGCGGCTCAATTATTATTCCCAAGGCCGAGGTCAATGCCACGCTGCGACAGGGCCTGGACAATCTGGCTACCGGCCGCACAGTCAGTGACATCGTGGTGCGACACATCGATGTGGGTGAAGAGAACATGGGCGTTTCAGTGGTGCAGCGTGACAAGAAGGAGGTCACGGATATTGAAACCGGCATCGCCCATGTCACGCTGGATGAGATTTACTATATCGTAGCCGGAGAAGGCACCATGGTTACCGGTGGCGAGTTCGTGGACATGCAAACCAATTTCAGTGCTCTCCTCGGCCCAATGGAGCGTGGCGAAATTCGTGGAGGCGTGCTGCAGAAAGTGGAGCCTGGCGATATCGCCATCATTCCCAAGGGCATGCCTCATGGTTGGCACGAAATTACCACTGACAGTATCAGCTATATTATTTTCAGGGGTGATCCCGACAAAGTCATGGACATCAAGACCAGCAACTAGCTGGAAAGCCAAAAAGCGTCAGAATAGATTTCCGGATAATAGGCTCGCCAGGCTCACTGCGCGATACTGCTGGGGTTGTCGATCACCAGCCGAGGTCGGCCATAGCAATCAGGATAGATTGGCATCGTAGACAGAATCCTGACATAGTCGATGAAAACCAGAGCGCGCAGAGACAATTGTATTTTGCGCTTTTCACAATACATAATGTTTTTAGTCAATCAATTGCTGCCGATCGGGAATTAGTTCAGCTATGTTCAAATCAAAACTTAAATTGCTTTCTCTAGTTGTAGTCTCATCACTGCTTATCAGCCAGAGCCATTCGGCTGACGACAGTAAGAAACTTGATATCTCGGCATCCGCCTTTCAATGTATAACTGAACTTGCCGCGAGCGGAAGATTTTTCGTTGATAACGTGCTGGGCAATCTGGATGCAACCCTGGCTGTCGCCAATTCCAGCAGTGGAGGTAGCTATCCTCCCGGGTCTCTACTGACTCTGGTTCCAAATGAAGTGATGCTTAAACACCAGCAGGGTTGGAATCCAGCCACCAATGATTGGGAATTTTTCCTCTTGGATGTTTCCGCGGAAGGCACAAGTATATTGGCGCGAGGAGGTGTTGAAGTTGCCAACCAGGCAGGAAGTTGCTTCGGCTGTCACCAGTTGGCGCAACCCGAGTGGGACCTGGTATGCGGCATTAATCACGGTTGTGCGCCACTGCCATTTACTCTTGAACAAATTCGGGGTGTCCAGGCGATGGATCCCCGGTGTACCAACGAAAATTAAAGTCTGCCAGTTGATGGAGTCAGAGACGTTTATTGCTCTGACTCCGTCAATCTCCACCCTTCAGCAACAATCTCTAATTGACAACTGTTTCTATCGGCCGCGCCGGAGGCGTGGATGCAAACCGAGGGAGTTCCCTCAGGGACGCACTCGTACGTACTTCCTGAGTGTTCGCGCATTGATATGAGGATTGGGTACGGGCTCTCCACCGTACAGGTTGCCCTGACTATCAACCGTGACAAACTCCGCGCCATTTCCTGGAAGGATGTTTGGATCAGCCCATGGAAAGCGAATGAATTCCTTCACCCAACCGGTTTCATATTCGCCAATGCGAATGCCCATTTCATAGCCCGGATTCTGTACGTTGTCTGATTCAGAATCGGCCACGTAGATTCGCCCCTCGTTGTCAAAAGCGATGCCGCTCGGACGCCCGAACTGGGTCCAGGTGGCAGAGTGGTTGCCTTCCTGGTCGAAGATCTGAATCCGACTGTTGCTGCGATCTCCTACGAATACGCGGCCGTCTGGATCAATGGCGATGGCGTGCAGGGCACGGAATTCTCCCGGTGCGTAGCCGGTCTCTCCCCAGGTCATCAGAAATTCGCCACGGCTGTTGTACTTCACCACCCGGTTGTTGCCATTGGCGTTGTGGCCGTCCGCGATGAAGATGTCTCCGTTGGCAGCGATTGCCACATCACTCGGGGAAGTGAAGTGGTTCGGGCCGTCTCCCGATTCTCCGGGTGTGCCAAGTGTCATGAGCACGTCGCCTGTTGGACTAAACTTGATCACGTGATGGCCCCGATCATCGCCTGGGGGAATGTTGTTACTACTCACTGAGTCCGTCACCCAGACGTTGCCATCGGAATCAACGTCAATGCCATGGGGCCAGATAAACATGCCGCTGCCGAAGGATTCGACCACATTGCCGTCGGGATCGAACTTCAGGATGGGGTCCAGGTCTGAATCAAGGCACTCGGAACCGAAACGGTCCGGTCCGGCATCGCAACGGATAACGGCCCAGATATGGCGCCCATCGGGGTCGACCTTGGCTTTACCTACCGCTCCCATCACTCTGCCGCCCGGCAACTTCGCCCATCCTTCGACGATCGCATAGGGATTCGTGGAGTTCTGAGCAACGGACTGTTGCGGTATGGCAAAAGCAGCGAGTGCAAGAAAAGCGGCTACGGAGACGAGTTGATTGCGAACAGACATGGAGCACCTCGACACGTTTTAAATTGACCCTTAGAAAGGTAGCACGTTCTGTACCACTCAGTCTTGTGGTGTGCGTGCCAGCACTGTACCTTCGCGCCGTGGATCAGCGCCGCCTTCGAGGCGATCTTCATGTACCAGTATGACGTGCAGACCGGAATTCTCTCCCTGGCTCTGTTCCACCTGATAACCCGCTTCCTGCAGATAGCCAGCAAGTTCTTCCCCTGGTTGCACACCTGTTTCAACCCGCACCGTTTGTCCGCGAGCAATGATGTTGGGAAAGCTGATGGCGTCGGCGACGGACAGGTTCCAATCTACGATGCCTAGAATAGTTTTCGCCGTATAGGCAGGGATGGAGTTACCTCCCGGTGATCCTGTGACCATGTAGAGCTCATCGTCGCGGTCCAACACGATCGTTGGCGACATGGAAGACCGGGGCCTGGCACCAGGGCGAACTGCATTCGCTGCCTCAGGTGCATCGGGATCGTAGTTGCGAGCGAAGTCTGTGAGCTGATTGTTGAGCAGGAAGCCAGCAGCCCAGCGCGCGGAACCGAAAAAGGATTCGACAGTCATGGTAACCGAGACTGCATTCCCTTCATCGTCTACTATCGAGTAATGCGTCGTTCCAGCGGGTTCGAAGGTACTGTCTTCCATCCATACTGCAGCCGTGCTGTTACCCAGTACTAATCCAGGATCACCATGGCTTGGCATTGCGGCTGGAGGAATTGGATTGTCCGCACGATCGTTCAGGTAATCAGGATTCAGTAATCCATCAAGGGGGACCTCCACTCGATCCGGATCGCCGAAATAATAATCCCGATCCGCATAAGCCAGTCTTTGCGCATCCACAAAGGCCTGTACCTTTTCCATCAGTGTAGCGTCTTCTTCTACCAGTTCATCATAGAGGTTGGCGATCATGATTTGCATGGCGCCAGAGGAAGGAGGTGTTGCACTACAAATCTTTAAGTCGCGCCAATCACCACAAACCGCATCTCTCACTACGGGCTGATAGGCCGCAATGTCATCCATTGTTAAAGCACCAGGATTGGGCTCTGCCTGAGTAGCAGCGACAATGGCTTCTGCTATTTCTCCAGTATAGAAGGCCCGGGGACCTTCCTCCGCGACCCGGGTCAGCGTCGCGGCATATTCCGGATTTCTCAGGAAGTCGCCGGCTTGTAAGGGTTCACCGCCTGGATAGAAATACTCAGCACTTCCAGGGAATTCATCAAGCATGGATGGTTCGCGAAACATTGTCAGAAAGTTCGCCATTTTTGCGGTGACCACGAATCCCTCATTTGCGAGTCGGATTGCAGGCTGGAAAACCGCATCCCAAGGCAGTTTGCCGTGGGCATCATGTGCCAATTTATAGAGCGCTACTGCACCTGGAACACCCACTGCATGGCCGCTTTCTTTTCCTTCGAAGTATCCCAGCACACTGCCATCCCGCATGAACATATCGACAGTTGCACCTGCAGGCGCTGTCTCTCGTCCGTCATAGAACTTAACTTGCTGGTCATCTTGCTGGTACACCACCATGAAACCACCGCCGCCAAGTCCTGAGCTTTCAGGTTCCACAAGTCCGAGTACCGTATGGGCTGCAATCGCCGCATCAACCGCGTGGCCACCCTGGGCGAGGATTTCTGCTGCCGCTTCTGTTGCATAGGGGTTGGCTACTGCAGCCATGTAGCCAAAAGGCCAATCCGAATTAGTTGCAGCATCATCAACGATTCCCGCAATTGCCACTGCATCAACAGAGTCGGTGCGCGTCGAACTTACATTCTCAGGGGATGGCGCCTGCTCGGAACAAGCAGCCAGTAAACTGAAAAACGCGAGGCCAAGTAGAAATCTCATAGTTGCTCCCTTCAAGCGAACTGACGGCAGGCTCAACGGTTCCTGTTGGGCCCGCAAATAGAAGCAGCAAGTTTAACACAGGCGGTTCATGATCGCGGGCTGCACCCAAAGCAATGTGTTGTTACTTCGAATGTAGAGTATGTCAAGAACTGTGCGAAAAATGCTGGCTTCCCTATGCTCGGTTGGATGAAGATGAATAGGCAGGTGCATGAACACAATTGCGTGCCAATGAAGGGCTTTTTGGAGATATATTGTCAAACTGGCTCAAATTGAGAAACGGGTACAGACCTGAATGCAATCAATGCATACCAATCCCATAGTTCCGTTGTCCCAGTTCTGAAACAGTTGACTGTCCCACTAGTGACATCAATCTCATTGAATTCGAAGCATGGTAATAGAACTATCCATAAAATCAGTGGTTTATATGCTGGCATGTGAATTGCAGATTCTATTTCCTGTATCCGTCGCATTATTGGATGGGTTGGTATCTAAACAGTTCAGTTCGAAATAAGGAGATTGATCGATGAGCATCAGGTCTTTACTACTGATAACAATGTTGACGTTGCCTGGTTGCGTCATGTCTTGGGACCATGAACATGAGTACACACGCAAGGCATTTGATCGAAATGATGTGGCCAGGATGGTTATTGGATCCACTACGCGCGAATGGGTAAGCGATACTTTCGGTACGCCCGATAGTCAGCTTGTGCACAGTGAGGGAGGTGAACTCTGGAAATATCGAAACCGGGGGAACAGGGATGTTCGGTTCTTAATGTTTCCTGTGATTGATGTGGATGTGCAAACTGACCAAATAGAAACACTGTCTGTCAGGATTGAGAATGAGGTAGTTACCGACTATTGGATAATTAATGACGAGAGCTAGTTTTATTAGCTGTCTGTTCTATGTTTCTTGTGAATGGCTTTTGCGCATCAATAACACTGCAATGGCTGCCGAGATAGAACTGAGCATCAAGAGGGCATAAAACGCCTGTGGACCGCCCGTGTTGAATGGCATTATCGGCACGGCACCAAATGAGATATTTGCCCCTGCATGGAGCAGCACTGCCGTCCAAACATTGCCCTTCGACTTCATGTAAAAGTAAGTGAAGACGAAGCTGGCGGAAACGACCCAAACGCCAAAAGCCAAATACGAAATGTCAGTCGGAGCACCAAAACCTACCAACCATCCTGGGGTATGCCACAACCACCATATGATGCCTATGACAAGTGAGGCCCACGCTGGCCCAATCTGTTCCATCAGGCGAGGTAGTGCATAGCCACGCCAGCCTAACTCTTCTCCAATCGACCAGACAACGATCATTGCCATTGCATTCAAAGGAACGGCACTTAGCGACCCTGTAAGCTCAGGATGAATTAGTGCGAAGTTGGTGAACGAAGCGATCAATGCCAATACGCCAAAAAATGCGGCAGATGCTAATAGCCAGCCCCACTGGTGTTTCTTAACAGTCAGACTTGAGATTGCAGGGCCAATCGCTGGTTTGCCAGAGTACAAAATAAATGCCACGGCAACTGTCGTCGGCAACCATCGGCTGAGTCGAAGCCACGTACTGGCCGACTCTGAGTCAGGTGTCACTCCAATCCATGCCGCTGTGCACATCAAGGTAACTACAAGATAGCACCAGGGCAGATAGGCTGATTCCCCAAGTGTCGAATTGTGTTTGTCATTGCTAATCTGCATGCTTACCTCCTACGTTAGAAGCGGTCCCGAAATTCTGGGCACGTTAAGCTGATCTATATGTGATATTTCTAGATTTCAGGCTAGCTTTTGGTCAGTCAGCATAGATACAGATTTCAGTAGCGGGTTTAAAGGCAGTGAAGTAAACGAATGACGACTCATTGAGATATCTCTTTTTATGGTTTGGTGGAAAGATTGGAGATTAGACGAAACCACGCCAAGCATGGTTACTGAATATTGAATTTTTTAATTAGGGGTTGGTGCTCAGGCGGGCGATACTGGTAGGTTCACTGAAGCTGAGAGTTAGGAGGTAAGCATTCTGAATGGAGCAAGTTGGGACTCGAATCACCGCGAAGGATTTCCAGTAGACGTGTTAACTGATTTTTCATTTAGATCAGTATGTTGCAAGCTCAGAATCAGAGTGTGCTATGGATTTCGGCCAATACGCTCATAGTCTGCAGTTTGATAGATCTTTCCTAATCTGTTCTCAGATCATTCAGGTTTACTTGCACAAATTTTTCCTCCTTTGACGATTAACCAAAACATAAATATTGGCTCAGCCGCAAAGGTTAGGGTAATGAATCCAAGGTTTATTCCAGGGGCAATATAAATACCTAGTACATACACGATGTATCCAATTCCGGCTAACATTAGGAGATAGCCGTATATCTTTGGTATGTAATTGCAGACTATTGCTAAATAGCCACGTAAAAGAAGAACTGCACCAAAAAGGAGTAATGCAAATCCCCAATCGTATTGGTATGAATTGAACAAAACGTAGACTTGCGAATTGAGCTGCTCGGGACTTAAAGCCGCCATGACTTCAGTAGAACCTAGTAGTCGAAACACTTCAACATAGTTTAGTAGTCCACTTAACGACATAGTGACATATACAAGACAGAATACAAATGTCAGTAGAGACAACGCTCTATTCACTGGCAAAAAAAGCACATAAAACGCCCATGCCACAACGATGTCGAACGTGTAGTTCATTAGGTAGGACAGAATACCTAGCGTAAATAGTGTCCGATTCTCCATCAGATTCTGAACTGTTGTTGCCGGACTGGATTCATCCAATAAGCTTGGAAACGCATAAAACTGAGCGAAAGGGGCTGTGATCGTCACAATTAGCAAGCCATAGCCGGCGATAAGTGCAGCCTGATTCAAAGATAAACCAGGCAGGCCGGATTCTTGGGGATTCATTGCAATAGCAATAGACATAAGCGCTCCAACTAATTACCATAAGTACACTGTACGTAAGCTATACGTACGGTGTACGTTTGTCAACCAGTTCGGAGTAGCAGCATTCCGCAGAAAACCAAGAAAGAACCTTTAACTCGCGAACGTATCGTTAATGCGGCGATATCTCTGGCCAATGAGAAAGGCCTTGAATCACTAAGTATGCGGGCTATAGCAAAATCCTTAGGGTTTGGAGTGATGTCACTGTACAACCATGTCAGTGATAAAGATGATTTGTTGGATGCAATGGTCGAGGCCGCTACTGCAAAAATCGAATCGCAAAATGCCCAAATCACCAGGCAATTTTGGAAGGACGAATTGCGGTCCAAGATGATTTCCGCCTACGGAGTTATGTCGAATCATCGGTGGTTGCCTGGTATTTGGAATCGTTTTCCCGGACCGTCAAAGCACCAATTTCATGAATCACTATTGCGCACTATGCGTGAAGCGAATTTTTCTGAAGAACTTGCTTGTCGTGGCTTTCATGCATTGACCATGCACCTGGGTGGTTTCGCCTTGCAAGCGACCGAGCTACCGTTCTCAACTAGGCAAGAATTCGTTGCATTGTGTAATCGATTTCTTGAGGAGCTTGATCCCAATGAATTTCATTATGTTCGGGAGCACATTCAATTTCACCTTGAAGGAAAAGATAGAAGCAGTGATTTTGCCTATATGCTTGATCTGATTCTCGATGGACTCGAGAGAAAATTAGCCGAAGAAGAATAGATTACTAAGTTGTTTTCACCATCAAGAATGATGGTGCCCAGGGGACGTTAGTTGAAGATTTGTTGGCCCTGGGAATAAAAAAGCACTATTACCAAAGAAGCGCGTTGGCGTTCGAACCATCGCGAAGGATTTTCAGTAGAAGTACTGACCGATTTCTTCACTAAAGCAATAAGTTACAAGCACAAAATTCGAGTGTGCTATAGATTTCGAACAGATGTAACGGAAACTCCCGTGTTGTTATACAGGCATCACAAATTGTCATCGGGGTGTTGAGTCTTGGAATTGGTGAAATAGGCTTTGTAAGTCAAAAACAATCCAATCAAGAGAATAATGGCCTCCACCACAATGACAGAAATACCATTTGGTTCAATGTTTTCCGCATAGGCGTGGGGTAGCAACATTCGAACAGTCCCCAGTGTCAGCGACAGCCAACCTACAATCGTCAATACTACGGTCCAGTCATAATGCCAGCGATTGTGTGCTCTGATGATACATAGTCCAGCTACGAACATGAGCGCTCCTGACAAATACACAACTGGCGGGATCTGGGCATCGTATAAGTTCGGATTTACATAAGGGTTTTCGGTAAGGATCATTACCACGAGGGTAGGCCCTACGATTCCGGCGATTTGTTTGCTGTTGCTCATGAAGGCCTTCCAAAGGGTTTGGTAAAAATTACTTCTTCGAATTGAAAGGTTTGGGAGTATATATGCTCTGATTCAAGTCCGCTCTCCTTACTGTATTCAACAATTTTGAATATCGAATAAAACTGCAGGCTATTTGCGATAAATCAATTACTGACAGTTTCTTAGCGAGCAGCAGTTCAAAATCGAAAAGTGAAACCAAAATAGCCAGTGGTCCGCTACAGATGAAGTTAGAGTAAAAAATGTACTAATTGTGGTAAGTATATTTGGATCGTTCTCTTCTATAGTGTCTAACAACAGATACTTAGCTTCAATTCTACACATTTCCTCAAATCAACTGACTACCGATTCGGGTATTCGATCGGGAAAGCGCCATGAGCTAGATTTTTCATTGACCGACCAGTTGGTCTGTGAAATAATCCATTCACACAACGTTACCAACCAGCCCGAAATCATAGACCACTGGTTAAAGCTTGTTGGTCGATAGTCCGGTACAGCGCAGGCAGGTACTGCATTCTAGAGTTGAAATATGTACATTCGAAAACTTGTGGGTTTTACCCCTATAAGCAACGCGCCCATTGGATTGCCAATGCGTCCATTACCACTCCCTCCAGGTATTGCATTGGCGATCTTTTTTATTCTTGGCCTTTATGTCCAGACAGCGTCAGCCAGCGATGACCCGTTTGAACAGTTCAATCGCGGTACACACGAATTCAATCGTGTGGTTGACAAGATACTTATACGGCCACTTGCCAGTGCATACTCAAAGGTGACTCCCCGTTTTATAAAACGAGGTGTTAGTAGTTTTTTTGGCAATTTGAATGATCTATCGATTGGAATTAGTCATCTCGCGCAGTTGGAGCTTGAGAGAGCTACAGTGAATTTTGGCAGAGTGTTGATCAACTCCACCATGGGTGTAGGAGGGCTTGTAGATGTTGCAAACTCTGGATTTGGACTAGCTCGCAAAAATCATGACTTTGGATTGACGCTCGCTCACTACGGTATAGGCTCGGGGCCATATCTGGTACTACCGTTTCTGGGGCCTTCCACCTTGCGAGATGCCTTTGGTCAGGGGCTTCAACTAGTGGTTGATCCTTTGCGCACAATTGATTACGTGCCTACCAGAAACTCGTTGAATCTAACTAGAGCGGCAGATTTCCGCAGTAAGCTCCTCGGTTTTGATGAGCTCATCATCGGAGACTCTTATCTGTTTCTCAAAGAAGCCTATCTGCAACAACGAGAGATTCAAATCAATGGAAATCAGATTAATGAAAATTTCTTCGCTAAGAGGTAAATATTTAAATGAAGCGAAATGAAGTAAATCGTCCTGAAATAGAAGCAATCATTAACTTTGCTACAGATCTCACTCCAACCGAGGTCGACGGCTATGTTCAGGAATCAAGAGTTTTAGGAAGGGTAGTCTCCATAAGAAATGGAAGAACTGCTGAAACACCTCCCAGTTTACTCAACCAAGGATTTGAACTGGTTAGTTCACCTAGGGTATTTCACACACCTCCATCAGATGAAGAGATTCGTGCGAGCTACCCGATTATTGAGGCTGAGCTTCTTAAGCACATGGCAGCCAGAGACATACTGATTTTCGACCATACTGTTAGAAGTTCAATTCCTGGTGCCAGCAGGAGGCAACCGATTCATCTTGCCCACGCCGACTATGCAAAAAAGGCCGGGATGTTGAGGCTTCGTGATTTGCTGCCAGAAGACTACCAGCGCTGGCAAGATGGCCACTATCTCATAGTTAATTTGTGGCAATCAATATCAGGTGTGATCTTGTCCTCTCCTCTGGCATTCGTAGACATCAACACTGTTTCTGATAATGATCTTGAGACAATTCGAGTCACCTATGACAATCGAATCGGTCAAATTGGTTACTACAGGTTCAATCCCGAACATCAATGGTATTGGTTTCCTTTGCTCAAAAGCAGTGAAGCATTGCTATTCAAAACTTATGATTCCAGACCGGGGGCCAAGCATTGGTCATGTCCACATACGTCATTTCAACACAATGCAAGTTCCATAAATGCAAAGCGGTCGAGCGTGGAATTCAGAATTCTTCTTCTATTGTCTGAAAACGAATCTGAATGAGCATGTTAAAACCTTTTGGAAGTGAACTTTGGACAATGGATGGTGATGAGGTTCATATGTTCGCCATTCCTTTCTCAACGCGAATGACCATAGTCCGATTGGAGTCGGGAGAATTGTGGGTACATTCGCCAATTCAGCCAACTCCTGGTCGTATTGATGCACTTAGAAGCCTGGGTACAGTTAGATATATTGTTGCACCAAATAGAATCCACAGCCTTGGTGTCAATCCATTCAAAGCAGAGTTCCAAAATGCAGAAGTTTGGGTTTCACCAAAATTTCCTGAGGCACATCCGGACATTGTAGTAGACGCGGTGTTTGATTCTGATTCCACCCCTGCTTGGGAGGAAGAAATCGAACATCTGGTATTCAGAGGAAGTTTCTACCTTGATGAAGTTGTCTTTTTCCATAAGTTGTCCCGAACTCTGATTATCACAGACATAATTCAGAGGCATGTTGCGCAGGAGAATCCGATTTTCTGGCGAATGGTAAAGCGCTTTGCTGGAGTACTCGGAAGAGGAGGTGGGGTTTCGCTCGATTTGAAGGCTTCTTTTTCAGACAGGAGACTAGCAAGACAAAGCAAGGAGAAAGTACTATCTTGGGATTTTGATCGCCTGGTCATCTCGCATGGCCACTGTGTTGAGAAAAATGCAAGATCAATAGTAGAAAAGAGCTTTTCATGGATATGAAGCGGAAGCATAAGTATGAACTCTAGGCAAGAGCAAGCAAACAAAACCAAGAACAAGCTGATAGCGGCGGCACTGTCGATAATCAGGCAACATGGATTTCAAGAGCTATCTGCAAACAGGATTGCCGAGGTTGCTGGGGTTAGTAAAGGGGGTATATTTCATCATTTTCCGCAAATTGAAGATCTCTATCTCTACATACTTGATTCTACAATTGAGCAGTTCAACGAAGATCTAGATCCCTACAGATACAAGAACCTGGGAGACTATATCAATTTTGTTTCCGATTACATGATGGAGTTCCTGGATACAAACCCAGAACGGGTCATCGCGCTTTACTATTTTGTCAGTCAGAGCCAGCACAATATTGAATATCAGAAACGACTGCAGATTATGATGGAAGACAGCCTTGAGAGCTGGGGCGAGAAGATTTCATTTTTCTTTCAATCTCCTCTCACAAAGACAGATCGAGATTTCCTGATTCGAATCCTGGATATTTATTTTGGAGGCTTATCGACCCATTATCTTATTTTTAAGGATAAACGGC
Source organism: uncultured Pseudohongiella sp. (assembly GCA_965267495.1). GTDB lineage: Bacteria > Pseudomonadota > Gammaproteobacteria > Pseudomonadales > Pseudohongiellaceae > UBA9145. The sequence goes on from OZ254078.1 coordinate 445,452, forward strand.
GATATCGAAAAGTTTCCAAAGAGTTTGGAAGTTTTGTAGCGATGTATTTGAGTGAACGAAGCCAATAGCGCCCTTAAGGATGGGATTTCAATGCAAGGTTTACTGAGATCGTCAAATTCAAATTCTAGAGGCTTCAAAATAGTGCTCAGGAGGACGGTAGTCGGCGATTCACTGTAGCCGAGAGTGCTCACGCAGTTAATTTAAAGAGAATGCGTTGGGGTTCGAACCACCGACATTAGGATCTTCAGTTGGCGTGTTGACCGAATCCTTAATTAGATCAGCGAGTTGCAAGTTGGAAATCAGAGTGTGCTAAGAAGTGTGCTACAGATTTATAGGGCTGTGATTCAAATTGCTCAGATATCTTTAGATTGCTTTTTTTGCACAATTATTATCATAGCTCCTACTATACAAGCACTAAATAGCGCACCTTCAAGGCCAGCCATCAATGACTGGAGTAAGGAGCCTATTTGACTATCAGCAAGTTGTGCTTCTAACTGAGTAATACGCAACTGTGAGTCAGGAAAGCTTTCAGTGAGTAACACAAGGCTGTCCCCAAATAGCCGCCCACCAGTTAGAGAGACCGCGATACCAGCAATGCAACCCACACACACTGCATACATCAAGATACGGGTGAGCGATTGAGCAGCCAGTTTGTACCTACCAATCCAGAAACTGAATCCAACTGCTGATCCTAAGATAAGACCCTCAGCAGCACCAGTAATATCGCCTGGTGTATTACCGAATAATAGTGTGAATGCATCTGTGCCGAGTAGCTTGACAAGTGCACCAACAATTAGGCCCCCGAAAGCGCCGCCCAAAGTGCATCGTAATAGAGGTCGCAATTTAGTGTTTTCAATTGCTCCTATTCCTGCGGACACACCCACGGCTCCGATTACTGCGACTAACATCGTAACGGTAACAATCACCAGTAAGATTGATATCGCGCCCATTCCGGATTGAGGCGATTGGAGGGCGGCTGGGAATCCGTAAATTAGACCTCCCAAGAATCCTGCAAGGCTTCCACCAATAGCGCCGGCTCCACTGCAATGCACTACTTGAGTTAATAGCGGCCTCGGAGACATCATTTTGGAATTTGCCTTTTCGATAGGCGCCTTAAATCGATATCCGTGTTTCGGAACGGTTTCGATAAATCTAGGATTATTGGCATGATCGCCAAGCACCTTGCGAAGTGTCTTAATACATTGTGTCAGAGCTTCATCTGTGACCGGCCTGCCAAGCCAGACGGCTTCAAAGAACTGTTCCTTCGTCACTAGCTCCCCGTTTTTTTCAAGTAGTAGTGCCAATGCGTCAAAGTAACGAGCATTTAGCTCAATGGGACTCCCATTCACATAGAGTTGGCGCTCCCTAATATTTAGGAAATATTTCTCAAATTTGTAGCATCCTATCGACATCTCAGAGTTTCCTCAGGATTTTCTCATGCAGCTCATCACTAGATGGATCAATTTTTCGAGCTCTTGTTAACACTGGAGAAGGAACTATGCAAAACTTTCTTGTCACAATAGAGAAGCAACTGATCCCGGTTGAAGAGCTCTTTTTTCAATGGTTGCTCAGGACAATAGCAGTCGCCATACTGGTAGGCTCGGCCTGGATTGATGATGCTCCTCCATTAGAATTGTCAGCACTCATTCTGACTGTGTATGTTTTGGTTCGAGTTCTGATGCAAAGCAGTGCCCTCTTTGCAACCGCTCCCTTTAGTAACAGAATATTGAAATTCTTATTCACAGTATTCAGCTTAAGTGTACTCTTGCTCTCATTTGTAACAATAGTGATCTTTAGCGAAGTACTGTCAGAATTTGCTATGGGCTAGGCAAAGAGTAGGAAAGGAGCTAGGGGACACAAATAGTTTAGAGTTTTAGGAAATTTGAAAGGAACGACTGAGGGCAAGACTACTTTGATTTCCCCTCGATAGGGTCTAGCAACAGATACTCGAACCTTCTGAGCTGCCTAAGCGTTAACGTCAATGCTAATAAGGATTGGGGAGTTGGTGCCCAGGGGGACGAAAGTCGAAGATTCACCGGCGCCGAGAATACACAGGCACCTTGTTTTGTAGGAGCACGTTGGAGTTCGAACCACGTGGTTCTGGTGGGGCTACGGATGACCAGCTAAGGTCAGGGGAGTCAATTTAAATGATGGTGCCCAGGGGCGGAATCGAACCACCGACACGAGGATTTTCAGTAGACGTGTTGACCAATTCTTCCTTTAGATCAATGAGTTAAAAGTGTGAAATCAGAGTGTGCTAAGAAGTGTGCTATAGATTTTGTACGTGCTCTTTCTCAAATCACATATTTTTTACTCCTAAATCAATTTCCGTCATGATTGATATCCAAATTCGTCACACTTTAAACGAGCCAGGGGAAACCGTGGGATGAATAGCTACTATAAAAAACTCAAACTCAAATGGGTGCTTAGTTTGGCGGGGTTACTGATATTCAGTTTCTTAACTTGGTTTGTCATCCGATTTCAAAATCAACTGTTGCCAATAATTTTTCCGCCAGATGAAGATATTTGGAATGTGCCAGAATTCCCTTCGATTAGTGTGCAACTTGAAGAAGAAGGTGTGACCAGCGCTAATGTTAGTCTTGGGGATTTAGACAATGATGGCGATCTAGATATCGTTCTAGCAAAAGGCAGACACTGGCCCCTGGTAGAAATAGTGCTTACAAATGACGGCGGCGGAAGTTTTTCAGATCCGCAAGAAGTCAGTGCTATTGCAGATCGAACTTATACTGCCGCGTTGTCTGATCTGGATGGTGACGGTGACCTGGATCTGATTGTCGGCAATGATCGGCCAGATGATAAGAAGATTTATAAGAATGACGGTCTTGGGAGTTTTACTTTGCATGGCACTTTTGGAAATGCTGATTGGGCGACAAGAAATGTCACTGTTGTCGATCTTTCTGGGGACAATCGACCAGACATTGTAGTTGCCAATCGTGGAGGCCCAAGAAATCTCAGCGCAAATCAAATATGTATTAATGATGGAAGTGGGAGTTCATTTCATTGTGAACAGCTTTCGGCAGAATCAGCGACCACAATTGCTACTGGTGACTTTAACAATGATGGATATGAAGACCTTATAGTGCCACATCGTGATCGTGGGCAAAGTTATATATTTCTGAATGATGGAGCGGGGAATTTCCTAGATAAACGCCCAGTAGGTCCGGCAAATTCTGCATCAAGAGCAGTTGCTGTCGCCGATCTCAATGGTGATGCCTTTCGAGACATTCTAATAGGCGATGCAGTTAAGGGAGGAGTTCGCGTATATTTGAACGATGGATCCTCTCAGTTTAATTCGTCCTTTGCCCTTGGAGAGAAGATGGGGCATGTATATTCAATTGCCATATCAGATATGGATTCTGATGGGCATGATGATGTTATCTTGGGCAATAGATTAGCTCCAGGCGCGGTGTTGCTAAATGAAGGAAGTGAAAATTCATTTAGAGCTATGAGATTTGGAGATGGTGAAGGGACGGTATATGGCCTTTCGGTTGGAGATGTTAATTCCGACGGAATTCCCGATATCGTGACAGCGCGATCTGATGCTCCGAATATGCTTTATTTAGGGCTGTGAATAAAGTGATGTAAAAAGAGTGGTGCCCAGGGGCGGAATGGGCACTATTTCAATATATCTTACTGATTCAATGGGTTATTTTCACGCCCAAATACAATTCTAACGACCATTCTAATGACCTGCGCAAGGCATTCAACCATACCGTGAAAATGATCATTTCTGTCACAATCAGAAAGTCTGCTTCGTGCCAGAAGCGGACTTTAACGCCCTGGATAATGGGCTCGGCTTTGCCGAGTCCTTGATTGATTTGTTGGTTATGTGCCGTCGATGCCATTGCGATTTGTTGAGTCTCGTTTAAGCAACCCAGATTCGCCAACACCCCAAAACATTGCTGCAACCCCAATAAGGATAGATAAAAGCACTGTGTTGAAATCCCTTCCTTCCGGTGTGTACTTACCTGCTATCTCAACATCTGCACCAAATAATGCGGCTAAACCCCAGGCAATCGCACCAGATCCGACGAAAATCATAAACCAGATTAAAAGTCTTTTAGCTGCCATATTCTGTGCACATAACATTTGTATAAAGAGGGGATCCCCATATATAGATAATACTGAGGGGGTCCTCTTTTGTTTATTTTAGTAAGCAGTATCCCACTGAATTTATGGGTTTTCCACTACTTCAAGCACGGAAAAACAGCAGGTTTGTCATGGACTGTTGATGTCCGCTTAGGGTCGAAAGCCGTCATCCAAAAATCTGATGTAATCGCTTTTCACTTTCTCTTGCCTAAAGTCCGCAATCGACCCTGAGCAGACATTCAGTGCAACCTTCGCTGCAATGTGGATTTACTGATTCATGACGTTTTTTGCGAATCATCTCTGTCATATCAACGCCAATTGAATCACACCACTGACACTAGGATTTTCAGGTCACGGTTTGTTTTCGGCTAACTAATTGAAATTTAGAGCACTCTTGTTCTTTTTTCTTCCAATAAAACCAGGAGTTAGCCACTGATAAGTCATTGTTTCTATTGGGGTAGGGATGTGTAAATTGGAGGAAACCAGGCCCAAATTTACAGCACAGTGGGGGCATCTTGCTCTGTTTAGTAAACGCTTCAACTGATGACTAATAAATAGTTGCAGGGCGCGTAAATCGCATACTAATGCAGCTAATTCGACTTAGTCTTATTAAGTCCCCTCAAAAACACAGCAGATATCCAGAGAGATACTGGCGGAATCAATAACCACTGTAAGAATGGTGTAAGTCCTATATCAAATATAGGGAGGAGAGGCATAGATTCACTATACTGCCACCGTCCATATACTTCAGTTGCGAAGTACTCCAAGATCGTCGTTGCTGTCAGCCCTATAGCAAGATATATAGTCCAGCTCCGGAACGTTCTGTGATATAGCCAATAAATGTCACGAGCTGCAATGGCCGATATTCCATAAGCGAATAAAGTAATAAATCCGTCCCCAATAGTCGCGCGCGTACATTGAATTACGGCCGTCCAATGGTTCGCCTCTGACATGCCGACAAAGAAAGGGATTTGCCACATTTCCCATACAAAATGCAGAAGAAATGCCGCACTGAATAAAACCAAAAAAAGCGATACTACGGATGACTTATTAATACCCCAAAAGTAGCAACAATACATGTTTTTCTGCGTCATCTTCGCTTCTTACGTTCGCGCAAAATTTTTACGATGTTGCAAATACCATCTCTCTCCTGCGAAAACTAGGGCTATTCCAACCAGTGATGCATATATCACCAACATATCTGATTGAATTTTGATCCAAATAAATGCCCCTAAAACAATGACGTCAAATATAATCGCACTAATTAGAATTACGGGATTGGCGCCGACCTTCTCGCGAACATAACGAAATACACCCCAGTGAATCGCGATGTCCATGAGAATGTAAAAGATCGCACCCAGCGAAGCGATGCGGCTCAGATCAAAAAATACGGCTAAAAAAATCGCAAGTACAATTGTGTAAACCAGCGTATGCTTTTGAATATCCCCCGGCATACCAAAATGGCTGTGAGGAACGAGAGACATTTCGGTAAGCATGGCTAACATGCGCGATACTGCGAACACGCTGGCAATGACACCAGAAACCGTCGCTACGATTGCGAAAGCCACTGTCACTCTTAATCCCAAGTCGCCATACGCGGGTCTGGACGCTTCGGCGAGCGAATAGTCTCTCGCAGCGATAATTTCAGGGACTGATAAGTTCCCGGCGACTGCCAACGAAACCAAAAGATAAACTACAGTGCATATCATCAGGGAGATGATGATTGCCCGACCAACGTTTTTGTTAGGCTCCTGTATTTCAGACCCACTGTTCGTGATAGTGGTGAACCCTTTGTAAGCCAAGATGCCTAATGCTACCGCGCTGAGAAATCCGGAAAGAGTCTTTTCTCCACTGGGAGGGGTAAAAGTTTCAAATGAAAGTCCGGAAGCCCACAACCCCCCGGCCGCTAGAAAAATCAACCCACCGATCTTAATGAACGCCATAAAGAACGAAAATGTTTGAATGAACTTGTTGCCCAGTATGTTGACCGCAAAGGCGAAAACAAGTACTGCGACGGCCAATGCTGGAAGCAGCCACTCTTCAGTATTACCTCCAAATAATTGAAGGCTGTAAGTTGCAAACGTCCTGGCGACAAGACTTTCATTAATCACCATAGAAAAATACATAAATAGTGCGCAAACCGCTGTCATCGTGCCCTGGCCATAGGACTTTTCAAGGAACATCGCGATACCTCCAGCGGAAGGCCAAGCGTTCGCCATCTTCACATAGCTATAGGCTGAAAATCCGGAAATTATCGCTGCTACAAGGAAAGCCAAGGGAAACCAATCACGTGCTAATTCTGCTACTTGGCCAGTCAGAGCGAAAATCCCGGCGCCAATCATAACGCCGGTACCCATGGAAACAGCTCCCCATAAGGTCAAGCTATTCTTCCTATATTCTGTGTGATGGTTGTGTTTTGTGTCTGTCACGATTCATGCTCTCCATTATTCATTATTAGGAAAATTTGGAAAGATAAGTCAAAAATCAATAGCTAGACGGTGTCACGAGCTTGGCGATAAACTGTTTCTATACCAATGTTGACAATCGAGCTATGAGATGACATTTGTTGTGGGTGAAAACTGTATAAAATGTAAATACACCGATTGTGTTGATGTCTGTCCTGTGGACTGTTTCTATGAAGGTCCAAATATGTTGGTGATTCATCCGAATGAGTGCATTGATTGTGCGTTATGCGAACCTGAGTGCCCGGCAGATGCCATATATTCAGAAGATGAACTGCCAGCTCAACAATCAGAGTTTCTTGAACTCAATCAATCATTGGCAGGAACATGGCCGAACATCACTGAAACCAAGCTGCCATTGGAAAATGCGGATAATTGGAAAGACAGGCCCAATAAACGCGCTCTTTTGGAGATGTAACATTAATTGCATCCTCCCAATTTTGATTCTTGAACACTCGCTCATTACAGCCCGACACTTTCCAACACTGATTTGCCTCTCACGGAAAACAATAACCATCCTATGAGCCACCCACCGACCGCAGCAGCGAAAAAACTTGGCAATATGTGAAGGGCAAGATTTTCGGCTCCACCGAAATATCCAAAATGCCGATCCAAGTTCGTACAAAGCCAGTTACAAGCAATGCCAAGACCAACAGTCGAGATCGCTGCAGTTGCCCAAATTGCTTTACTGTCTGGAATCCTATTGACCAAGAATAGGTCGATAGCAGCACCTAGGGTAAATCCCATCCCCAATCCACAGAAGCCCAGTGTCCAGATAATTTTGTAGATCAGGCTGCCTTCGTTGCTTAAATAAACTCCGTAAAACAGCAAAAGCATCAATTCACCAATCAGGGTGAAAACGGTAGCAACAACAATAGGGCGCGTGTATTCCCGGCGAAGTAAAGCCAGCATTGCTTCTGAGCTTAAATCCTGCGATCCCATGTTTCCTCCCTATCCAGCGGCATTCACTGCCCCAAATCTGGGTATCCAGCCGGGAGTTTGTTGCATATACATCTCGTATTGACGCCCAAATTCTTGTATTGCTATTCCTTCTTCTCTTTTTGCCAGGCGCACATAGACGATAACTAAAATCGGGAACATGACTAACGTTGGTAAAGTTGGCCACTGCACCAAGAACCCAAACATAATGAGAATAAAAGCAACATACTGGGGGTGCCTGCAGCGTGCATACCAACCTGTAGTGGCAAGGGTATTTGTCTTCTGAGCCTGATGAAGGACACTCCAGGCTGATGCCAATATGAAAAATCCAGTGATAATCAACACGTCACTGAGAATATGCATTGGGTTGAAATGGGCATTGCCCTCAAAACCCATTAGGGTATGCAGTAAGTGTCCGTTTTCGTGGGCAAAGAAATCTACTTCTGGGTATTGCTCCGTTAGCCACCCAGATAAAAAGTAAATTGTCAGCGGGAAGCCGTACATTTCGGTAAAAAGAGCAACAATAAAAGCCGAAAATACTCCCAGACTTCGCCAATCTGTGGCTGTTTGTGGCTTCGTGAAGCTGAATGCGAAAAAGATAAAGATAGCTGAGTTCATAACTACCAGCACCCACAGCCCATAATCAGCGTGACCATCCATATCGAATTCCTCAGTGGTGGTGACTGTGGGAGTCACGTGAATCAGCTTTGGGTTCGACTCCTTCTCTCACTGGCATCGATGCGTTTCTCTTTGCCGAGCCATTATTAGAATTACCGGAGTGTCCCCCATGCCCATGATGCATAAACAAATGCATTGCAGGGCAAAGCAAAATTATTAGGAACGGGAGCCACTCGAACAAATGCTCTCTATGCTCGATGAGTAGAAAGTAGGAAACCGAGGCTATAAAGAGCAGAGCTACAAATCCTTTGGGACTGGACCAAAATGAAGTATTCATTGTCGGCGCTCAGACAAATTCGTTGTAGATAGCGGCTGTCAAACTAGCAATAATTCCGGCCAACAGAGTCCAGAGAATGAGTCCTAGTAAAAATCCAGCAAAGCCTATTTGCCAACTTATGTTCGATAAATCGACATGCATCATATAGCCTCCCAAATTCAGAGATATGCTTGGTAAGAGCAAGACCAATAGTGAACAAAGAATCCAGGCCACTGCTACCGCACAAGCAGCAGCGAGCCCAAATTTGAGTGAACTTAGTTTCATCAGAATTCCTCCTTCATTAATCATTTAGGTGAGCTCATTGACGCCTCAACCTGAGCGCATTAGTGACCACTGACACCGAACTCAAGCTCATTGCCAGAGCGGCAATAATCGGTGAAAGTAAAATTCCAAAAACTGGATAAAGCACACCGGCAGCGATTGGTACCCCTGCGCTGTTGTACAGCAAGGCAAAGGTGAGGTTCTGGCGCATATTGCTGACTGTGAGTTCGGAGATGCGTCGTGCTTCCGAAATACCACGCAGGTCACCCTTAACGAGCGTCACCTGGGCACTACTCATGGCAACATCGGTACCGGTCCCCATGGCAATTCCCACCTCGGCTTGGGCCAAAGCAGGTGCATCGTTTATACCATCTCCTGCCATGGCGACTTTACTGCCCTGGTGCTGCAGGCGGGCGATCAGGTCTAGTTTGTCCTGAGGAGTCACTTCACTGTGCACTTCATCAATACCCAGTTCTTCGGCGACCGCCCTGGCTGTCAACTCACCATCTCCAGTGGCCATAACGACTTTCAGTCCGCGCCTATGCAGTTCGTCAATGGCGCCCGGCGAACTTGCCTTGATCGGATCGGCGACTGCAAGCAGGCCTGCGATTTCGCTGTTCACCGCCAAGTACATCACACTGGCTCCCTCACGCCGCAGATCTTCTGCCAGCTGTTCAGCATCAGCAGTATCAATAGCGTGCTGATTCATGAAACGCGTGTTGCCGAGTGCTAAATCTTCCTGGTCGATCCGCCCCGACACACCAATGCCGCTGGCTGAATTGAAATCTGAGGCCTCTTGCAGTACCAGGTTTCGCTCCTGTGCGGCTAAAACGATGGCACGGGCCAACGGGTGTTCGCTGCCCTGGTCCAGACTGGCGGCCAGCTGTAGAACCTGCTCTTGTGTTAACTCGCCAGTAGACACAGCTTTTCTGAAACTTGGCCGACCTTCGGTCAGAGTGCCTGTTTTATCAACCACGATGGTGTCTACTTGCCGCAGTGCTTCAATAGCAGCAGCATCGCGAAAGAGCACACCGGAACTGGCGCCCTTACCAGTCGCAACCATGATGGACATGGGTGTTGCCAGGCCGAGGGCGCAAGGGCAGGCAATGATAAGAACAGCTACGGCATTGATTAGCCCATAGACCCAGGAAGGTTGTGGGCCGATGAATCCCCAAACAAAGAATGTTGCGATTGCAATCGCTACAACGGTGATCACGAAGTAGCCAGCAACCACATCCGCCATCCTCTGCATCGGGGCACGGGAGCGTTGTGCCTGCGCAACGAGATTGACGATTTGCGCCAATGTTGAATCTGCGCCCACTTTTTCTGAGCGCACAATTAGGCTGCCGCTGGTATTGAGCGTCGCCCCTATAACGTTGTCGCCTACGTTTTTGGTTACGGGAATAGGTTCGCCTGTCAACATAGATTCATCGACAGCACTGCTCCCTTGCTCAACGACCCCATCCACGGGAACCTTTTCGCCAGGTGTAACCCGCAATCGGTCTCCCACAACAATCTCATCAAGCGGAACTTCCTCGGTGTTCCCGTCCGCATTGACTCGGCGAGCGATTTTCGGAGCCAGGCCAAGCAGCGCCCTAATGGCTGCTGAAGTATGCGCGCGAGCGCGTAATTCCATGACTTGACCTAGCAAAGTGAGAGAGATGATTACCGCGGCGGCCTCAAAGTAGACGGCAACCCGACCATCGACAACGAACGAATCAGGGAATACTTGTGGTGTTACTGTGGCAACCGCGCTATAGAGATAAGCTAGTGATGTGCCCAGCCCTATCAATGTCCACATATTAGGACTACGATTGGTAACGGATTGAACGCCTCGCACAAAGAAGGGCCATCCCGACCAGAGTACAACTGGCGTGGATAGGGCGAACTCCACCCAGTTATGCCACTCTATCGGTATCCAATTTCGACCATGAGCAAACATGGCCAACACGAAGACAGCAAGTGTCAGAGGCAGTGTCCACCAGAACCGGCGTTGGAAATCTACTAACTCAGGGTTTTCTTCTTCATCCAGAGAAGGCGCCTCTGGCTCCAGTGCCATCCCGCATTTTGGGCAACTTCCGGGGCCTTTCTGACGCACTTCCGGGTGCATGGGGCAGGTATACCAGGCATACTGGGATTGGGTGGTCGCCTCTAGTTTCTCTTTATTTAGATAGCGTTGTGGATCTGCGGCGAATTTGGATTCGCAGCCTTCGCTGCAAAAAAAGTATGTAGTGTCCGCATGGGTAATCTGATGCTCGGATTCAGGAGTAACAATCATGCCGCATACTGGGTCGTGCAGTGTTTCTTGCCGCGGCTTGTCGACGGCTTCGTTTTCCTGCTCTGGTTTGTAACTGGTTTCCATTTTTATTCTCTATTCCAGATATATGAATCTAATGGTTTTGGCGTCGAAATTTGATTCAGTCGAATTCGATCTATGACTGTGAATAGCACCTATCCTTTATCAAAATTTTCGATGAGATGGCAGATCATGTCTCCTGTTGGATCTTTATCCGGCATGCCTGACCAGTGACTTACTGCAGTTTGCATTCGATCGCGCAAAGTAGTCATCTGCCTGAACAACTCTTCAGTTTCTGACAAACGTTGTTCGATAAGGCCTCGAACTATTGGACAAGGAGTCTTACCTTGATCCGCCACGCCTAAAATGTGCTCAATGTCCTTTATGGTGAAACCAAGACTACGCGCACCGAGGATAAACTTTAGGCGCAAGACGTCCTTCTCGCCATACTCTCTGTAGCCGTTGGTCAAATTTTTCTTGGGGCGCAATAACCCGATTCTGGTGTAGTAACGAATAGAATCCGGGCTAATTGAAAGTTGTTCAGCTATCTGGTTCACGCGCATGTCAGTTTCCCAATTCCTTACCGCTGACTTTGAAGGCAAACTTAGAGTGGCTCCAAGGTCTGCGAAACAGGTTATGCTTCACTATAAACCTGTGAGTGGCTCCCAGGTCAATCCATCTAGTGAGCATTCTCTGGCCCTACTACTGTCGTTAAAGCAGCGGTAACGGCCAGAACTACAATCGCAATTAGAATTTCTAAACCAATTGATCGCCGCAGTCGTTTTGTACCATCACCTGTAGTCAGTTGTGGCACCAGTTTTAACTTGTGCCTGGCAGCGAAACCCAACATCGCTAGAACACCGCTTAGCTTTAACAACAAGGTGAGTCCGTATCGCGTGGTTACCAATTCGATTGCCGACGCAATCAAGTTGAAAGTAAGAAATACACCTGCCGCTACTAGCAGCGCCACAACAAATGCCGCAACTCTCCCATAAACCGTCATGATTGAGCGAAGCGGCGCTGGTTCATCAACGGCACAAACCCGCAGTAAGGGCCAAAGCGTTCCTGCCCACGCCAGAGCGGCAAGAAAATGCACTCCTAGAACAATTTTGATTGAACTATCGAGTGTCGCGATATGCCCGGTTAAAACTGTGCTCCAGGCAAGCAGAATTGCGGTGCAAGCAATAAATGGAGTACAAAAAGTAAGCGCGTACCTTTCGCGTTCTTTGGTGCGGGAAAGCCAAAACAAGATGATGGCTAGTACGACGCCAAGAAGCACTGCGAAAAGTCTGGTCGCGCTCGCTGAACCCAGACTACTCTCGGCGAGTATTTGCAGAATCTGCCAATCCCACATACCTCCTACACCAGCCCCGTTTATTGCACCGACCTGCGCAAGCATGTAGGTAGTGGTTCCCAAGATAGTGAGTACCGCACCCAGCAGCAGTGCGTTTGCTGTCTGCCGGGCATTCTGGAGATTTGCACGTTGGAACAAGACATAGGCTAGCCCCTCACCGAATAAAAGAGCCATACCGACCAGGTGAGTAAGTTTGCTTACTACACTAAAAATATCCCAAGCCACGACTTCTCCGTAAGATCAATCGTGATTGTGTGAGGCAGAGTCGTGCGTTGCGGCGTTTTGGTTTTGACCCTGGTGACTACCATGGTCGGTTGTGCCACCATGTCCCTGATGTACACCGGCAGAAAAAGTGAACTCACCTGACACTGGATGACCATCGGCGCCAAGCACTGACCAGGCTACGCGATAATTGCCATGACTCAGGTTGTCCGGAAGTGGCACGAGCTGCGTTTTTTCATTCGCTGCAGTCTTTTCAAATTTGATGTCTACTTCTCTCTCAGCGCCATCATTGACTGTGAAAAGTTCGGCCCGTACAAGACGAACAGGTTCCGAGAATTGTAACTCGAGATTTTCTGGGAACCCTTCCAGTGCCTCTCCATCCGCAGGGTTTGACACTGTGAGTGCTGTATGTGCTGAAACTGAGCTGCTCAATGTCAGCAATAAAACGAATAGTGCGTAAATTTTTTTCATGCTCGAATACCTCAAATATTAACTACCGTCATTTTTCAATGACAAAACGTTCACTAAATACTTCTGTTGTTTATCAATGGAGATTGATTTCGCTCACTGTCGGTTCCGTCCGGACGTGTGGAGATGCACAATCTTCCATTGCCCATCAAGCCGCTCAAGAACTGCAGTGCCTCTTCCTTCTATATCAAGCTCTCTGCCTTCCATCGAACCACTCAACTCATAGCGAAAGGCGGCGAACGCCATGTTGCCTCGAACCTGGGGTTCGATCGCGAAGTAGCGATAGTTCAGGTTCTCAAACACCTCGAGTTCCGGGCGCAGGTGGTCATCCCTGTACTCAGCCCATCCATGATTCACACCTGCTCCCTCAATAATGTGCACTCCACGGCCAGCGGCGAATAGATCATCCAGGGGTTGCAGATCTCCGAATTGAAAGGACGCTGCAACCGTTGAAAGCAGATTCTGGACTTCTGACTCGGGGGTTGTTTGAGCGCTTATTGGGCTGGTCATTACAAGAAAGGGAATTACCAGATACAAGTAAAATTTTTGTTTCATAAATAGTGTTCTCCAAATAGGGAAAGTGATCTTCGTTCAATTGTCGTATATCTAATATGCAACTTGTCTCAGTCTAATGATTGGTATCAGAACCAGAATCTAAGCCCGGCAATCCAATGTGTATCCTTACTGTCTTCTCCAAACGGCAATAGGTCAGCGGTCTTGCCGAATTTCATTACACGTTCTACGCCTATATACGGAGTGATTTGACGACTAAATTCATAACGCATCCGGAATCCGGCTATTACCCGTGACAATCCGTAACCATGCCCTGCTTCAACGTCGGTTTTGCCGTAGGAGTGAATATCAAGACGTGGCTGTACCACTAAACGTTGTGTCAGTAACAGGTCGTACTCAGCTTCGATATCCAGAAGTGAATTGCCTTTCTCGCCGACAAACAAACTGGCATCAACTTCAAACCAGTATGGTGCCAGGCCGCTCAACCCGATTGACAACCAATTCCTATCCACGTCTTCACCAAACTCTCTTCTGGCGCCAAATTGTAAATTCCAAAACGGCGAAATAGCCCGCCTGTGCAACAGATCCAATTCCGCTGACTCCAGGGATTTATTAACAATCTCGAATTCTGATCGCAGCAGGACTCGGTTGTAACTGTTTCCAAACCAGGCGTGACCCTCGAATTCAGTCGCATCAACATCATGAGATTCGGCATATTCAAACCGGTCCACCCATAACCCGGTGAACACTGCTTCATCCGCAAGGTGTATCTGATTTTCTGGTTGCAAGGTGTATGGCCCGGTTTCGCGTTCGTAACCACCAGAGTAGGCATGAGGATCGCGCAGAGAAACTCCTTCCAGCGTATTCATGTCCATGGCCGTGTGCTCCATGGCTGCATGGTCCATGGGCGAGTGATCATGCTCCGCATGCTGTGTCGACATGACGCCGCTTTCCGTGTTGCCATGTTCGTGTGCATTTTCAGTATCTTGACCACTATGCTGAGCATGATCCGTATGTTCGGCATGGTCAGTATGCTCCGATTCTGTCTGTGAGGCAGAATGATGAGCATGCGAGGGTTCGACCGCTACGTTAACTTGTTCGGTAGTATCGCTCTGTTGATGATTACTGTGATCCGCAGTTTGTGCATTCGCAAAGTTGTTTGCGATGGACAAAGAAAGCACGAATGTTGATAGATTCAATAAGCGCATCATGTCACGATCACCTCTCGGAACATGCCTGCATCCATATGAAACAGTAAGTGACAGTGCCATGCCCAGCGTCCAAGGGCGTCCGCGGTGACGCTGAAACTCACCCGTTGTGCAGGCTGCACCGGAATGATGTGGCGCCTGGCCAGAAAGTTGCCCTGTTCATCCTCGAGATCACTCCACATCCCATGAAGGTGCATGGGATGGGTCATCATGGTGTCGTTGTGGAGATGCACTCTGAGTTTTTCACCAAAGCGGAAATGCACTGGCGTAGATTTGCCGTATTCCAGGCCATCAATCGACCAGCTA
The DNA here is from genome assembly GCA_965267495.1 of uncultured Pseudohongiella sp. Taxonomy (GTDB): domain Bacteria; phylum Pseudomonadota; class Gammaproteobacteria; order Pseudomonadales; family Pseudohongiellaceae; genus UBA9145. The sequence goes on from OZ254078.1 coordinate 460,546, forward strand.
TAGCGTTCCATATTGCCAGTCAGGTGAAGCTCGATTTCCCGCTCAGGCTCTCTCGGATCGATCTCACCGCCGAGGCTTCTGATATCCGCAAGGGTCAAGACCCTATGGTTCAAGTCGCGAAGCCCAACTCGCGGGTCGTCGAGACTTGTACGGGGGAAATCCACCCGCATATCGGTGCTTCGACCGAATTCGGTACTTGCATGCCTCGCTCGAACGGGCGGTGAATCACCCATTTGCATCCCGCTGTGCTCCATGCGCATGTCACCGTGGCCCATCCCTTCCATCATATGCCCGTCACTCATAGGCATATTCCCCATCATGTCCTGCATGGAAAGCCACTGCACCTGACGTCTCTCCGGTATCGGAGCTGCCAGCCCAGGCTGAGTTGCAAGGGTAGCTCGCGCATAACCGGTTCGTTCCATAGTTTCAGCAAAAATGGTGTGCGCATCATCGGTAGGAGTAACAAGCACATCGAATGTCTCTCCTGGTCCCAGCCGAAACTCGTCCACGGTGACTGGTTCTGTGTTAACCCCATCCACCTGCACAACTGTCATAGGTAGATTGGAAATCCGCATGTCAAAAAATGTGTTGCCCGCCGCATTAATGACTCGCAGCCGTATGCGTTCACCCACATTGCAGTTCAGATGGTTGTTTCCTGCGGGCGTAGTGCCGTTGATTAGATAGGTAAGGGTATCCGCTGACAGATCTGCGAGGTCCGTGGGCTTCATACGCATTGTGTTAAACATGTCGCGCTTGTTTGCAGCTGCCTCCAACCCCATCTCATTTATGTCTCGCCACAAGCGCCCAAGGGTTGGTTGGTTAAAGTTATACAAATGACCGAGTGTTTTGAGTTTCTGAAAAACGTAAGCTGGATTCTCGTCTGTCCACTCTGACAAGATGACAATATGATCCCGGTCTGCATGAATCTGCTCACCTTCAGCAGGCTCTACAATGATGGCACCATACATGCCTTTCATCTCTTGGAACCCAGAGTGGGAGTGGTACCAGTAAGTACCGCTCTGATTTACCCTAAATTTGTATTGAAATGTTTGGCCGGGCGGAATTCCTGGAAAGCTGAGTCCTGGAACGCCGTCCATCTGGTAGGGCAATATAATGCCGTGCCAATGAATCGAGGTTGGCTCTGACAAGTGGTTGGTTACGTTTATAGTGACCTCATCACCTTCTTTCCATCGCAACGTGGGAGCCGGAATCGAACCATTGATGGCATTTGCCATGCGCAGACTGCCAGTAAAATTCACCGGCATTTCCCCGATAGATAAATCGAACGTAGTGCCGCTCAGAGTTTGTCTGCGATTGGTTTGATGTTCGTGCTGCAATGCACTCGCGAGGCTACCTTGCACAAAGGCACTTCCCATCACTCCACTGGCAATTACACCTTGAAGAAACTGACGCCGAGATGAAGAAAGCTGATGATCTGCAAACTTCGATTTTCCGAAAATCGAATACTTCTTTGTCATTTATTACTCCAAACAACTACTATTTCTGTCATGGTTTAAATTCACTACATCCGCCCATTGAGTGGCATCAGATTCAGGTTAAGTTTCCCTTGGCAGGTTCAATTCGTTGAAGCCTACGAGAGACTGTCGTCGCCACAGGTAGTACAGACTTGGCAGCACCAACAACGTAAGAACAACTGCCGAGATCATTCCGCCAATTAGAGGCGCAGCAATGCGACTCATGACTTCTGAACCGGTTCCGGTGCCAAAGAGAATCGGCAGTAAGCCCAGAAACACAGTTGCTGATGTCATGAAGACTGGTCGAACACGGGAAACGGCACCGCTGATCACGCTTTCGCGAAGCAGTTTGCTATCTGGTTGTACTGATTTCAGTTTGCAATCAGCCAGCAGCTGCTCGTAGGAGATATTCAGATAAACCAGCATAATGACGCCAATTTCTACGGCAACACCAACAAGTGCGATAAAACCAACTCCAACAGCAACTGAAAAATTGAACCCGTACAAATACATAAGCCATAACCCACCAATGGGTGCGAGTGGCAGAGTACCGATGATCAGTGCAACTTCGGCAAGACTTCTAAAATTCATATAGAGCAAAAACACGATAATGGTGAGTGTCAGTGGAACGACATAGCTGAGCCGCTCTTTCGCCCTTTCCATGTATTCGTATTGCCCAGACCAGGTGAGCGAATAACCAGCGGGCAGTTCGACATTCGCTGAGACGACATCTCTGGCCTGTTGAACGTACGTGCCCACATCAACGTCCTGTATGTCCACGAATGTCCAGCCATTCAAGCGGGCATTTTCGCTCTTGATGCCTGGCGGGCCGTCTTCTACATAAATATTGGCAACGTCAGACAATGCGATTCGTTGTCCGTTGGCAGTGAGTAGAGGAAGCATTTCAAGAGACTCTACTGAGTTGCGATAGGCTTGCGGATATCGAAGTTGGATGGGATAGCGTTCCAATCCCTCTACAGACTCACTGATATTCATTCCGCCGATAGCTGTAGCTACAATTTGTTGAATGTCACTAATATTGAGGCCGTAGCGAGCTGACTGATCTCGCTGTATGTCTACCTTAATATAGCGACCGCCAGCAACACGCTCCGAATAAACCGACGTTGTTCCAGGCAGCGGTGAAAGTTCTCGTTCAATTTCCTGGCCTATGCGCTGAATCTCAGCCAGATCAGGGCCTGCAACCTTGATACCTACTGGTGTTTTTATGCCCGTGGCCAGCATGTCGATTCGGGTCTTGATAGGCATGACAAAAGCATTCGTTATGCCTGGAATAGTGACCAGTGCATTCAACTCCTGAACCAGGTCGTCGGTGCTGAGACCATCCCGCCATTCCGATGCGGGTTTTAATTGAATGAACGTTTCTATCATTGTCAGCGGGGCGGGGTCGGTCGCACTATCCGCTCTTCCCATTTTGCCGAAAACCGTTTCAACTTCCGGCACTGTGCTGATTAGCCTGTCAGTTTGTTGCAGTAGTTCCCGCGCTTTGCCAATCGAGATGCCTGGGTAGGTGGTGGGCATATACATCAAGTCTCCTTCATCAAGGGGAGGGATAAACTCGCTACCTATACGGGATACAGGCCAAAAGCCGATGATGGTCACTATGACTGCCACCAACAGGGTAAGTTTGGGAAAGGCGAGAACAGACTGAATCGCCGGACGATAAGCTCCGATGATTAGTCGATTGAGTGGGTTATCTTGCTCACTACGCACCCGGCCTCTTACAAAGTAACCCATCAAAACCGGGATGAGTGTGATAGCCAGCACCGCTGATGCTGCCATGGCAAATATCTTGGTGTAGGCGAGTGGTGAGAACATTCTTCCTTCTTGCGCTTCCAGCGTGAAAACAGGAAGAAAGTTCATTGTGATTATCAAGAGTGAAAAGAAGAGTGCAGGACCGACTTCAGTTGCAGCGTCTCGTACTATTTCCCATCGATTCTCATCTGTCAGCGGGGACTTCTCCATTTTCTTGTGCATGTTCTCGATCATGACAATCGCACCATCTACCATTGCCCCTATGGCAATGGCAATTCCGCCGAGAGACATGATATTGGCGTTGACTCCTTGCAGGTTCATCACAATGAAAGCCACCAGTATGCCAATGGGTAAGCTGACAATAGCAACCAATGAAGAACGGAAATGAAAAAGGAAAACGACGCAGACGATTGCAACGATGATGAATTCTTCCACAAGAGTTTCCCATAAGTTGCTCACCGCGTTGTTGATCAGCTCTGACCGGTCATAGACAGTGACAATCTCCACCCCGGGAGGCAAACCGCCTTTTAACTCTTCGAGCTTGGCTTTCACGCCCTCGATTACATTGGCTGCGTTTTCTCCAAAACGCATGATGACAACACCGCCTACTACTTCGCCTTCACCATTGAGTTCGGCAATTCCGCGGCGCATCTGCGGTCCCAGATTTATCTCAGCAATATCTTTGAGCAAAACTGGGGTTCCGTTTTGGTTCATACCCAGTGGAATATTTGTCAGATCGTCGACGCTGGACAAGTAGCCGTCAGCTAAAACCATGTACTCGGCTTCTGCCATTTCTATTACTGAGGCACCTGATTCCTGATTTCCTCGCTGAATTGCCATTTGAACGTGACTGAGCGGCATGCCGAATGCTCTAAGTTTCTCCGGGTCTATCTGGACCTGGTACTGTTTCACCATGCCGCCAACTGTTGAAACTTCGGAGACTCCGGGAACTGTTTGTAGTTCATATTTGAGAAACCAGTCCTGAATGCTTCTCAGTTGACCAAGGTCTTGTTGCCCTGTGCGATCAACAAGTGCATACAGATATACCCACCCGACACCAGTGGCATCTGGTCCAAGCTGAGGTGTGGCCGATGTGGGTAATTCTCCTGCAACCTGGTTCAAATACTCGAGAACGCGACTTCGCGCCCAGTACAGGTCAGAAGTGTCATCAAAGATGACATAAACATAAGAGTCGCCAAAAAACGAATACCCGCGAACGTTGATAGCACCAGGTACTGATAGCATGGCCGTTGTTAATGGATACGTCACCTGGTCTTCAACAACTTGAGGTGCCTGGCCCGGATAAGATGTTTTGATGATTACTTGAACGTCTGATAAATCTGGTAATGCATCTACAGGTGTTTCTCTAACTGAGTAGATGCCTAGAACCACAATGACTGCCGTGAGCATCACGACGAAGAATCGATTGCGAATCGACCAGCTTATTATGTTTGTGATCATGTCTTTTTCACTGTGCGGCTATTCCAGGTTGTTCTTCATGACTAGTCTTTGATTCGAGTTGCTATCATTTATTGGTCATTAGAGTTTTGCAGAGTTATTTCTGATCGCTAATTGTCATCCAGCGGATTTTCGATATTTGTTGTTGCCATTGACATCCTCTGGAAGTCCGAATCGATGCTCGATTCCGAATCGATGAGAAAATGCGCAGACGTGACTACTAAATCCCCCGGCATTACGCCCTCCAGCACTTCGGTTTTTTCGTCACCCCGTCTGCCCAGAGTAACGCTGACAGATTTGAACCTTCCTTCTCCCAGAGACAGAACAACTCTGTCTTGAACACCATCTCTGATGATGGATTCGTTGGGTAGTAGTAATACCTCTTCATCTTCATCACTGTGTTCAATTGTTACCTGGGCAAACATGTTTGGTTTCAGTGCAAGGTCGGGGTTCTGGAACTTAAGCCGCACCTGGACAGTGCGTGTATTCTCATCGAGAGTCGGGTATATAAAGTCCACAAGTCCTAGCCATGTTCGGCCAGGTATATAATCAAGAGTCATTACCACTGGATCGCCAATCGACACGAGGGGAACTTGGCGTTCAAAGACTTCAGCTATGACCCAGACCTCATCAAGCACGCCAATTGACAGGATGGCATTTCCGGGTTGGACATATTGGCCTTCACGAACTCCCAACTCTGCAACTAATCCGCTTTGCGGTGCATAAACTGTGACAGTTTGAAAGACCCTGAGCTCTTCCTTTACTCTGTCAATTAATTGTTGTGGTACTTGTAGTGCCCGCAGTCTTTCCTCGGAGGATTGAACCAGGGTGGAACGCTGAGGTTCCCTGTTCAAAGCTATCAGTAACTCTTCCTGTGCGCTGACCAGCTCAGGGGAATAAATCGAATAGATAGGTTGCCCATTTTCAATAAATTCACCTTGAGTTTTGACATTGAGTTCATCGACCCAGCCGGCGATGCGTGGATGCATGTGAATGAGGCGATCTTCGTCGAATCTAACGTAACCAACGGTTCTAAGTGTGCTCCTGAACGGGCTGACTTCTATACTCGCCGTCCGCACACCGAGGTTGTTCTCAACTACAGGCGAAATTGATACAACACCTGGACCGGCCCCGGCTTCTTCATAAACAGGAACCAATTCCATGCCCATTGGTGACAGGCCAGGTTCATCGCTCCTGAATGTAGGGTCCATTGGAGAAACCCAATACAGGGGCTGGCGTGAGCTCGTTGCGCCTTGTCCCTGGCTCTGCGGCTGCCCCAGTAAGAAAGTAAGCCCGACACCTACTACAGTGCCGATAATCATGCCTGCAAATAGCAAACTTGTTCCTGGTTTCATTGTATATACCCCTATCTCTGGGACCTGGTGAGCAGGTAGCTCAACCGCGCCAGCACTTTTTGCCTTTCAACGTTGATCTGCAGTAACTCGATCTTGGTATTCAGCTCGCTGATGTACGCTCGCATGACTTCCTCAAAGTCACCTTCGTCAGCTGTATAGGCGGAAAGAGTGGCTTGAGTCAGGTCATTAATTTGTCCTAGCAGAGTGTCGGAATAGAGCACTTGTCGCTCATCAAGAACAAAGAGTTCAGCCATCGCTTGTTGGTAGTTTGCATAGAGATCTTTGTAAAGCAGGGTAAGTTCTATTTCTCTCGCTGATGCGTTGTGTTGACTGGCTCTAATACGCGCGCGCTGGCGATTCTCCGGGAAAATAGGCAGGTCGAAACTGAATTCGAGAGAAATAAAATCCGCTCGATCCAGTCCCATCACTGTGCGATCACGATACCCATAAGATGCGCCAACGCTATAAGAAGGCTTAAGGCTTTGTTTCGCTAATTCAACGCCAGTCTCCGCTGCCTGTATGCGCTTGTTGTGGGCGAGAATGCGAGGGTGTTCTCTGAAGAAATCTGCAGCTTCGGCCAGGCTTGTTAGTGCAGTGCTTGGTGACCTTATTTCGGGAATTGTTGAACTCAATGGAGCTGAAATGTACGCATCAGGTAGCCACTGTGACAGTTTTTGCTTGTTGCTTTGATGTTGTTGCCGGAGCATTGCAAGTCTGTCTTCCAGCCGTACCAGTTCCAACTCGGCCCGTACCAGGTCCTGTTGCCTCGCCAGTCCAGCAGCTACTGAATATCGGACGTTCGTGATTTCTACAAGCTGCTCAAACAAGGCGCGATCTGTCTCTATGAGTACAATGGATTGTTCTGAGAGAAAGGCATTTAGCCAAAGCTGAGTGACGGTGAGAGTCACGCTGGCTTTTCGATCTTCCCTGAGGAATGGATTCATTTCACTCTGCAAAAATAGTTGCTCTTTTTTGAGTGAAAGGCTGTCGCCTCTTGGAAACATTTGATTGAGACCAACTCGAAATTGAGTCATCGGTTCCTGATCAAAATCAAATGTGTTCGTAGGCAGGTTTGCTAATCCTAAGGCCAAACGCGGATCAGGGAGTTGCCCCACCGCGATAGATTCTTCTAGCAAACCACGTTCTTCTTGTTCGTTTGCAGCTAACCAGTCGTCGTTTGCTATAGCCTCTTCAACTGCACGATCCAGAGTAACAATAAGACCTGACTGCGCAATGCTATCGGCACCGGACAACATCATTCCTAGCAGAAATCCGAATTCGATCAGACTTGCTCTTGAAACAACCATTAATTTTCTCTTGCTTAGATCAATTCCATTACAACAACACATGCCTAACAGGCACGAGGCGGCTTAGAGTTGGAATTGGAAAAATAGCGGGCGAGCCAAACCCAGAAAGCGCAGACGCACTAACCCCTTGTTTAGCTCAGGATTGGGGGACGAAAGGGATTTTCTACAGCATTGTTCAGCTGGGGATTTGAGTAACTTAGCTCCAGGATCAAGCTGATATGTAAACTCAGAAATTCATCGGAGTTGCTAGTGGCAGTATTGCAACCGACACATTGTGAGCAACTGTCGTGATCTGCGTGGTGTGAGAAGGATTGATTAACCTCGGGATGATGAGCTAGTTGCTCATGCGATACACCTTCTATATCGAACGAGGAGAGACCATCAAAATATATTTGGGCTGAAGCATTCTGTTGCGAATCACTTCCTATGGCATATTCTACGCAGTTCAATAGCGGGCTCGCTACTGGTTGGCCGACCATGGCAAACAACAATACAGCAAAAATCATTCTCGATTTAGCAGAGTTCATGGGGCGTATGGTGAGCTCGATTCAACTAAATTGCAATGAATTTCAGAAAAATCTTCTAATTATCAGAACTTTAGAGCAACTCCTAGGTTTAATACAAATCAAAAAAACTGTTGACTCAACAAAAAGTTACGGTTTGTTGCTAGAAACAGGAGTGTACAAAAATGCAGAATTAAAAAATTCTGGGAATAACCATGGACGGAGTTGATAATCAACTTATCGAACAGCTGCCAAGTAATATTGTCGTTTTTTCCGAGCTCTCAATCCTTGTATTAGTATAGGTAATGGTGTCGGAAATGATGTATGTTGCGGTTAAGTTACAAGAATTGTTGATAAAAAGCTCTCTTATAAAAGCACTAATCCCCTCGCAATATTAACCAGAAGTACCGCTGTCGCAATTCAGTCCAACCCAGAATAATTTCTTCAACTATAATGTCAATTTTCGGGAATTGTTAGGGATCTGCTAACGGCCTGCATTTTGAATCCTAAAACACACCACTAACAAATTGCGTAGAGTTTGACGAGAAATCGTTTTTCCCCGATTCAATTTAGTATTTTAAAATGAATTTAGAGCTTGTTACTATTGTAGACCTATTCAATAGAGCTATCAGTAAAGTAAGCTTTGTACCTCCGACACAATGTGTCGCGCTCTGTAAACTCGAAAACTCTTTTTCACATTTTGGTCGAAGGAGGTTGAATCTCAGAATGTGAGCCACTCAGGCCATCCTGATCAGCCGTAGTGGCTTTCGACTCGGGAGTATTGTTTAAAGTTCCACTTTCTTCGGCGAGGGATGTCATAACACTTCGATTAATGACTGAATGCTCTCGAAAATCCAAGCAGTGCCACTTGATCCCAACCTCTCGGGTGCAGGCGTCTTTGCTTACTTGGCCCATTTTCATCAGGTTGATTCTCCAATTGGTATGACTTCATGGACTAGGGGGATCCGGACTAATACGGTTTCTGCAAAAAAATAAGGAGTTAATCTGGCTTCACTGCATGTTCTCAAATGGTGGAAGATGTCATGGAGCCGCGCTCAATGGGCCGCTCGTACCTATTGGTCAAAATCATTGATTTTTAAAATTTTGCGTGTTTGACTTTGAGGCGAAGTATCTATGCGGACAACACTTTTTTTGTAGTGCATACAGACAACCTTGGAGCCACTTGAATCTCGACGCCCCGGGAAATTACGGCTACAATCTGGTCTGGAAAAACCGAAAAATGAGTAACCCTTTGTTTTATTTATGATAATCAAGACACTAAAGCAAAATTACAATTACGATTATATTGATAGGTTAATATTCTGCTACTCTACGTAAAATTTCACTTTGTATGATCAGGCATAAGAATACAGCACAAACCATTCCGGCATTTCTTGCCTTGCTATTGCTGTTGCTGGCCAATACGTCACACATTCATCTTCGTTATTGCCTCGATGGTGATGAGGCGCCTTTATCAATCCACTTTGAAACCGACGATTCTCATCCAGAGAGTTTGCTCCTGGCCGGTAGTCCCGACGAATTAAATCTGGCGGATGTAGAAAGTGAACTTTCGTTGGATACGCTTTTGTCCAAGGATTTCAAGGCTTCCGCCGAATCCGCCGCCATTCCTGTTTCTTACCTTCCTACTTTTACAGGCGCTTCTCAAATAGCCCATGGCTTGCCTTTCGAGCAGGATGCCCAACCTGATAAGCCTGAAACTTTCCTACCGCCTTCCCGGGCACCTCCTGCATTTATTTAGATATCGATAAGAATAAGCCGGCTTGGTAGATCTACTCCTGGGCCGAACTCTTTTATATCTAATTGCAGGAAACAGCTTATGAACACTAAGTGTTTGATGACTGTGCTGGTAGTTGTGAGCTTCAATTCTACAACCTTGGCACAAGAGTCTCTCACCGACACAATTTCACTTCGGGAAGCGATGGAAGCCACTCTCAAGCGCCATCCCAGTTTGCGTAGTTTTCCACTGCGCAGTGAATCATTATCAGGCGAGCGGCAACTAGCCAATTTGAGACCAGCCTATCGAATCCAGGGTTCACTCGAAGATGCGTTAGGCACCGGAGACGTGCGGGACTTTACCGGTGCAGAAGCCACTTTTCAGCTTTCCAACATTGTTGAGTTGGGAGGTAAACGCCCAGCGCGTTTGGGCGTAGTAAATCGCCGCCTTGATATGTTGAATGCCGAGCAGCGGCTTGCTGAACTCGATTTGTTGGTCGAAGTTGTGAGGCGCTATATCGAGGTGGCTTCGGCCCAGGAAATACTTGCATTGCAGGGTCAGGCTTTAGCGCTGGCAGAAACTACTATTCTCTTTCTCCAACCGCTGGTATCGGCAGGCCAGTCTCCACAACTGGAATTAGATAGGGCGAATGCTGCGTTGCTTCGTGCTGAAATAGCAGAACAGTCCGCTGAGGCCCTACTGGAGAGTGCAAGAATTCGCCTTTCGAATATGTGGTCAAGTAACTCGCCACAATTTGATGGTGTTGATGCCAATCTCCTAGACATTGGTGAAGTAACTCCTATCGAACCGCTTCTCACCGCACTCGAGTCCAATCCTGATATTGAATTTTTAGCAGCTGAAAGTCGCGTGCGAGAAGCCGAGGTCGTGTTGGCCGAATCTAGTCGTCGGGCTAACGTGCAATGGACGGTAGGTGTAAGACATCTTAAACAACTGGATGACACTGGCTTCACCTTTGGTGTCAGTATCCCACTTTTTAACGAATCTCGTGCCAGCGGCGCCATCAGAGCCGCGCGGGCAAATGAGAAAGAAGTGGAGGCGAGGCGGCTGACAGCGCTTAATGCCATCGAAGGGGAGGTTCAATCATTACACCGGCAACTGGAACAAAATATCACCGCAGTACGCACCCTTATGGAAGAGGTGGTTCCAGCGCTTGAGAGCGTGCAACAGCAAGTTCAGGCTGCCTATTCAGCGGGAAGTTACACCTATTTAGATTTGATTAGTGTTCAACAAGAATATCTCGATGCGCAACTAGCATTGATCAACAACGCGAGCAGTGCGCACAGGCTGCGGGCAGAAATCGAAAGGCTCAGTGGGCTACCGCTCACTGGATCACAATGAGGACAGATCAATGAAAATTAACATAAGCAAATGTCAAAAAACCCCATGGAGTCTGCTGCTGATTACATGGGTTCTGCTTGCCCTGCCTTTGCAAAAAATCATGGCGGCAGAAGAACATGGCGGAGAACATGAAGAGGAGCATGAAGAAGAAGTCGTTACGATTTCAGATGAGCTAGCTCTGGAATTGGGCATAGAAACTGCATTAGCAGGGTCGGGCATAATCTATCGTGACATCCTGCTATACGGCCGGACCATGCCGGACCCGCAGGGAATCAGCCATGTGTACGCTCGTTACCCTGGTTTGATAGTGTCTATGCAACCTGCTCTAGGGGATTCCGTTGAGGCCGGTCAAGTTATCGCGGTCATCGAGGCAAACAGCAGTCTGCAAAACTATGAAATTCGCGCACCTCTCAGCGGGATCGTTGTGGAAAAACATGCTAATCAGGGCGAACTCGCTTCCGGGCAGCCTCTGCTAACAATTGCTAACTATGACAGAATTTGGGTAGACCTGACCGTGTTCCCAGGTGATTCGCAACAGATTGTTCCTGGGCTGCCTACAAAGATTCGTATGGATGATCGTGCCGCAGAAAGCGCCATTAGCTATATCAATCCGAGTCAGGGGGAGTCTCCAACGGTGATAGCCCGTGTGCCTCTCGACAATTCTGATTCGATTTGGACTCCAGGTTTGTTGGTTGAAGGATTCGTACACATCGAATCCACTGAAGTCGCGGTCGCTGTCAACAACGATGCCTTGCAGACCTATGAAAACAATTCAGTGGTTTTTGTGCTAGAGGGAGAGACTTATGAACCCCGGCCTGTCGATCTCGGCCAGTCCGACCCTTTTTCAACTGAAATTTTGAATGGATTGCTACCCGGCGAGCGTTATGTCGTTGCCAATAGCTACCTTATCAAGGCGGACCTCGAGAAAGAAGGTGTCGAACATGATCACTAGGAACTCAATCCATGCTTGAACGAATTATCAATTTAATGATCCACAATCGCTGGATCGTCATGATGGGGGTGCTCGCAGTATGTGCCTTAGGAGTGTGGAACTTTCAAAACCTGCCTATTGACGCGGTACCTGACATTACTAATGTGCAGGTGCAAATCAATACTGAGGCGCCAGGGTATTCGCCACTAGAGTCTGAACAACGGGTTACTTTCCCCATTGAAACCGCACTCGCTGGACTTCCACAGCTCTCTTATACACGTTCGTTGTCAGCCTATGGCTTGTCTCAGGTGACAGTGGTCTTTGAAGAGGGCACGGATATTTACTTCGCCCGTAACTTAGTGAATTCTCGGCTGAGCGCGATCAAGAGCCAGTTACCCAGTGGCCTGGAACCTGAAATGGGACCCATTGCTTCTGGTCTCGGTGAAATCTTCATGTATACCGTGAAGGCCGAAGAAGGTGCAAAACAAGTGAACGGCGAACCCTATGATTTGTTTGCGCTACGAGAGATCCAGGATTGGATTATTAAGCGGCAGCTGATCCTGGTAGATGGCGTAACGGAAGTTAACACCAGCGGAGGGTACGAGAAACAGTATCATGTTACACCTGACCCTTCAAAGATGCTGCGTTATAGCATCACGCTACCTGAATTGCTGGAATCGCTCTGGAATAACAATATCAATCAAGGTGCTGGCTACATTGAGCGTAATGGTCAACAGTTGATGGTGCGTTCTCCAGGGCAATTGACCACCATTAAGGATATTGAACAGGTGAGCATTGAGTCTACCAATAGTATTCCGGTACGAATTAAAGATGTCGCGGAAGTCGCTATCGGTCGCGAGCTGAGAACAGGTGCCGGAACTCATGCCGGAGAAGAGGCAATTATCGGCACGGCATTCATGTTACTGGGAGAGAATTCGCGAACCGTTGCCAGGCTGGTAGCTGAGAAACTCGAGGAAATCAACTCCACTTTACCTGATGGTGTGGTTGCCCAACCGCTCTACGACCGAACTGTACTCGTTGAAAATGCCATGGCTACAGTTGAAAGGAATCTAGTCGAGGGCGCATTGCTAGTCATTGTCATTCTGTTTCTGTTGTTGGGTAACTTCCGCGCTGCCCTGATCACGGCAACTGTAATTCCAGTGAGTATGCTTGCCACGATTTCAGGTATGGTTGAAGCAGGCGTTTCTGCCAATTTGATGAGCCTGGGGGCGCTTGATTTCGGCCTGATCGTCGATGGGGCGGTAATCATCGTCGAAAATTCTATTCGTAGGTTGGGAATGGCAACGCAGGGAAATTCGATCCTGAGTTTTCGGGAGCGATTGCTGGTGGTTTATGAAGCGACCAATGAAGTAATACGGCCCAGCCTCTTTGGTGTAGCTATCATCACCCTAGTTTATATTCCTATCTTTTCGCTCACTGGTATTGAAGGGAAGATGTTTCACCCAATGGCACTGACCGTCATCATGGCATTGCTGTCGGCTATGATTCTCTCACTGACCTTCGTGCCTGCGGCAGTGGCGCTTTTCATAACTGGCAAGGTTTCGGAGAAGAAGAATCCCGTCATGCGAGTCGCTGAATTAGTTTATAGACCGGTACTACAGGCATCACTGCAGCTACGTTGGCTGGTGGTGATACTCGCTTTATCTGCCGTCAGCGGAGCGGGCTGGTTAGCAAGTACAATGGGCTCAGAGTTTATTCCACAGCTCGATGAAGGCGATGCCACTGTTCAGGCTTTGCGCCCACCCGGAACCAGCCTGCAACAATCGATCGAGATGCAGGACATCCTCGAACGTCGCCTGCTCGAGTTTCCTGAAGTACAGGATGTATTTTCTCGAATCGGAACGCCGGAAATTGCTTCTGATCCCATGCCCCCGAGCATCTCAGATACCTTTGTCATCTTAAAACCCAGGAGCGAATGGCCTGATCCACTTTTGGAGAAGAGTGAATTATTGGAGGAGTGGGAAGAAACGCTTGCAGAGCTTCCCGGTCAAATCTATGAAGTCACGCAACCAATTCAGATGCGATTCAATGAACTAATCTCCGGGGTGCGTTCTGACCTCGGTATTTTGGTGTTTGGCGAAGACCTTGATCAACTAAATTTAACGGCACAGGAGATACTTGCGATAGTAGATCAGATCGAGGGTGCGGCTGATGCCCGGATCGAACAGACTGACGGGCTACCTATGCTCACACTTACCCCTAAGCGGGAAGTATTGTCGCGCTATGGTCTTAGTATCAGGGATGCCCAACACCTGATCAGTGCAGCTATTGGAGGAGAATCTGTCGGGCTGATTTACGAAGGCGACCGGCGTTTTCCGCTGGTGGTACGTCTGCCCGAAGAGATGCGCCTTGATCTCGACAGGATTGGTAGGCTGCCGATACCTGTGTCTGTTATCGCTAATGCCGCTGGCTACGTACTCCTGTCTGAAGTGGTAGATACTGAACTCGTGTCTTCTCCGAACCGCATTAGTCGTGAAAATGGGCAGCGCAGAGTGGTAGTCAGTGCAAATGTCAGGGGACGCGATTTAGGGTCTTTCGTTGCCGAAGTGCAGGAGGCAATTTCCGCCCGGATAGAATTACCGCCGGGCTATTTCGTGGAATACGGTGGCACCTTCGAGCAACTGGAATCCGCAAGCCAGCGACTGTCTCTGGTGGTGCCCGCTACGCTCGTATTTATATTTGGGCTGCTGCTTATCGTTCTCGGATCTTTCCGCGATTCCCTGATTATCTTCACTGGAGTCCCATTAGCCCTCACTGGCGGCGTGTTGGCACTTTGGCTGCGGGATATGCCGCTATCTATTACGGCGGGGGTGGGTTTTATAGCCTTATCCGGTATCGCCGTACTAAACGGCCTTGTCATGCTCACGTTCATCAAAGCCTTGTGGCAGGAGAATGGTGAATTGGTTCCTGCCATCATTGAAGGTGCCATGACTCGCCTGCGACCAGTATTAATGACCGCTTTGGTCGCCAGCCTGGGCTTTATCCCCATGGCGCTTAACACCGGGATTGGAGCAGAAGTTCAGCGACCGCTGGCTACGGTTGTGATTGGTGGTATTGTGTCATCTACCTTGCTCACGCTGGTGCTGCTACCTGCGCTGTATCTAATCGTGAACAAGAATCGTCGCCTGGAAGCCATTTAAAAGTTAGCACAATGCACGATCACGCTCATAAAAGTAACAAGAGCAGCGAGCGGATTGGCTGGGCTTTTGTGCTGAATGTCAGTTTTACGATTATCGAGTTCGTGGGCGGCCTGCTTACCAATAGTACCGCCATCATGGCAGACGCGGTGCATGATCTTGGCGACAGCCTTTCCATCGGTTCTGCATGGGTGCTTAACCGGATGGCGGACAAGGGGGCTAATGACTCTTTCACCTACGGCTACAAACGTCTTTCGCTGCTGGGTGCCCTGATAAATGGAATAGTGCTGATCGCCGGGTCAGCATGGGTGCTAATGCAGGCAATTCCAAGGCTATTTGATCCCGTGATGCCGGTAGTAGAAGGGATGCTGGGGCTCGCTATACTGGGGGTCGTCGTAAACGGCTTTGCTGCCTATAAACTCAGTGCTGGTACCACGTTGAACGAGAAAGTACTCAACTGGCATTTGCTCGAGGATGTACTCGGCTGGGCAGCAGTACTCATCGTTTCAATTGTGCTCATGTTTGTTGATGTAGCGATATTGGATGCCCTTCTCGCGGTGTGCTTTACGCTCTTTATTCTGGTCAACGTTTTACGAAACACGGGGCAGGCTCTCAAATTGTTTCTTCAGGCAGTGCCTGACCGGGGGCTGATCGAGGAAGTTCGTGATGAATTGTTGTCGCTACATTCGGTGACGTCGATTCATCATGAACACGCCTGGTCACTCGATGGTGAGTCAACCGTCTATACAGCGCATCTGGTAATGGATTCTCCTATGGAGTGTGCACAACAAGTTGAGATTAAAAGCGAGATAGCGCGAATTCTCGATAAATTCCAATTTGCTCACACTACAATAGAGCTCGAATTCCCTGAAGAGCCTTGCCGGGATCTGGATAACTATTTGGATGATCATTCATAATGTCTCAGAACAATTCAAAGCAGGGGATCGACAGTTGGTGTAGCACCTTCGCTATTCCAAAAATGGATTGCCCCTCCGAAGAGGCGATAATTAGAATGCAACTTGAGAGCATTGAGCCCAATCCTTGCCTCGATGTTGATATTCCAAATCGTACAGTTCGCGTATTCCATAGCTGTAGTAGCGACGACATTGAGCAACGTATGTCGGGTTGCAACCTGGGAGCTGTTCTTAGGCGCTCGGAACCAATGAGCGAGAAAGCGTGGAACCAATCCTTGCCGAGTCGTACTAGCACGGTGGATAGTGAAGAAAAAACCCTCAAGATACTATTGGCAATAAATGGATTTATGTTTTTGTTCGAGCTGGTAGTAGGCTGGATCGCCCAATCCACCGGACTGATTGCAGATTCTATTGACATGTTTGCTGATGCTGCTGTCTATGGAGTTGCATTTATTGCAGTCGGACAGAGCGCCAGGAAGAAACTACATGCTGCACATTTGTCAGGGTGGCTTCAGCTTGTCCTTGCCTTCGGTGTTTTGGCAGAAGTATTTCGCCGCTACCTGTTTGGCAGCGATCCGATATCACTGCTGATGATGGGTATTGGGGCGATTGCTCTCGCCGCAAACTTGACTTGCCTGTTCTTGATAATTAAGAAGAAGGACAGTGGCGCACACATGCGGGCGAGCTATATCTTCTCGGCCAATGATGTAATCGCCAACTTGGGTGTGATTATTGCGGGTGTACTGGTTGCCTGGACCGGTTCCCGGTATCCAGACCTGATCATTGGTTTTATCATCGCCATGGTTGTGTTTTCAGGTGCTTTTCGTATTCTCAGAATCCGGAATTGACCAGCCCTCCCTTTTTTCGAAATCGAGCGCCCAACTAATACAATGAGTAAACTTGAATCTTCATGTGAACAATATCTGGATTAGGCTGAGGATCGAAAAACTATTCACTATTGATGTGAGCTTTTGTGCGAAATTTACTTCATTCGAACTCTGAAGATTTTAGTTGCATTAGACATCAATCCAGCCATTTCTCCAGAGGGTCTCTTTTTAGTTTGTTTCGAGTCAGCAATCTTTTTCCTCATCAATGTAATTCGTCTGTACATGAATTAGGACTCTATGAACTTCAAGATAACTGCACAATCATAATTGCTCATTAAAAGGTCCATAAAGATTTCAGCGATAGAGACCTTGGTAGATTCTCCCGTTCCTGCCTGACTTTGGAACAACCTACTTAGTATTGCTATGGCCAACTAAACATTGAGTCCAGTTTCCAAGACAAAATATTCGTGTTTTATATAATCTAAATGATAATGATTTGCATTTAGATTAACTTTTAGTAATATTCACATTCTTTGGAATCTTCTTCGGTCAATGATATGAAAACAGTTAATTCGCTTATTGCTGTTGCGGGCGTGAGCATCTCTTGCACCTGGGCAGCAGCACAATCAACCAATTCTGAAGTACTACACGAAGTAACTATTATCGGCAGCTCTGCCGAAGCGAGAGCCATAACCGGTTCTGCTCATGTCATCGACTCGGCCAACCTCCGTGAATTTTCATATACTGATATTCAACGAGTTATCCGGGAAGTACCGGGGGTATCTCTGCAAGTTGAGGACGGATATGGATTGCGCCCTAACATTTCCATCCGGGGTGTGGCTACCGAGCGGAGCGGACGCATCACCCTGCTTGAGGACAATATACTAATTGCGCCGGCACCTTATTCTGCACCTTCCGCCTATTATTTTCCTACCGTCGGTCGCATAAATGCTTTCGAGGTATTAAAAGGGCCTGCGGCAATTACCCAGGGTCCGTACACAATCGGTGGCGCTTTAAATATGGTTTCTACACCTATCCCGGAACGCTTCGGAGGCAACATGTTAGCCGAAGCGGGCGAAGATTCAACATACAGGGTGCATGCCTATTACGGTGGACGCACAGACTCAGGATTAGGTTTTTTGCTTGAAACTCACCAATGGCAGTCAGACGGATTTCAGTCGATCGATCGCAGCTCTCGCGACACCGGACTGGATGTAAAAGACTTCACCATCAAGTTAAGCTACATGCCCGCGGATTCACCTCATTCCATCGACTTAAAAGTGCAAAAGGCCGACCAGAATTCCAATCAGAGCTATGTCGGGCTCACTGACCAAGATTTCGATTCGGATGCGTTCAGACGCTATGGATTGACAGAGTTGGACAATATTAGAACCTCACACAACCAGCAGATTCTACGTTACCAGTTTGAGCTGAACGATCAGGTGTCCCTGTCTGCAACGGCTTACAATAATGAACTTTCACGAAACTGGTTGAAAACTGAAGGCATTGATATTGATGGTAGCGCTTCGGCAGAGAGTTTCTCCCGTACCAGTTGGTTTAACGTTACCCAGGCGATCAATACCAACCGTTCTTTGAGCGGAACAACACCATCGGAGTTACAGGGAATTCTCGATGGAACTATTGATACTGCTGATGGAAGCATTCAGCTACGCGCAAATGACAGGGCATACTATTCTAGAGGACTACAATTTACCGCTAACGCTGAATTTAACTTGGGTCAGTTTTACCACTATTTGCAGATCGGTATTCGCATTCACGAAGATGAGGAAGATCGCTTGCAGCGCAACAGCACTTATTCTCAACGAGGAGGCAAGCTTCAATTATTCGATCTGGGCGAGTTAGGCAATGCCGGTAACCGAGTACAGGAGGCTAAGGCCTTAGCTGTATATATTTATGACTCTATTCAATGGGGTTCTTGGACACTGACGCCGGGTTTGAGATACGAGGATATCGATCAACAACGCACCAGGTTTGGAGATGGCCCAGCCCGCAGCTTTCGTGATAGCCGCAACAATAGTACCCGAGTATTGTTGCCAGGACTCGGAGCGCTTTACCAACTTACAGATGCATGGTCCGTTCTAGGAGGTGTGCACAAGGGCTTCACTGCACCAAGTAATTCCCCCGGCGTGAAAGAGGAAGAGGCGCTAAACTATGAGTTGGGGTTTCGCTATCAGGAAGCCAGCTTCAACGCTGAAGTGATTGGCTTCTTGAGTGACTATGACAACCTCCTTGGTGAATGCACTTCATCTTCTGGCTCAGATTGCATAATAGGTGATGCATTTAATGGCGAAGCTGCAACTGTACGAGGAGTGGAAGCGCTACTGAATACTAATCTGGTTGCAACGACCGCTTGGAAGATGCCATTTTCACTAAGCTACACCTATATTGATGGTTCGTTTGACACTGACATCGCGGGGACTGATTTCTTCGGTGATGTTAGTGCCGGGGACCCGATTCCTTACTTGCCTTCAAATCAGGTTCGAGTATCGTTAAGTTTACAAACTGATAACTGGTCAATTTCCGCAAGCGGTAACTATATAGATGAAGTTTGTGTACGGTCATCTTGCGACGAATTTGAAAAAACGGATGATTCCTTTACCGTAGATGTTGTAGCCAATCTGCAGCTCAACAACAGTACGGATGTGTTTGCTAGATTGGAAAATCTTACCGGAGAAGAGGATATCATGGCTCGTCATCCCTATGGTGCAAGACCCAACAAGGACACAACCGCTTCGCTCGGATTACGTCTTAATTTCTAAACGCAATAAAATTGATCTTCGAGACCGTCTGACTTAATGAAACGTCGAGGTAAGATTCGATCGTTGAAAAGCAACGGCTTCTTCTTGAATTGTTCGATTAATTCAAAGTGATTGCGATTTCATTCAAACATTCAACTTCCTGTTCTTTGAAATCTTCGAGTAATCGCTGCTGCTAGCCGTAAATAATGTCGTTCGTTGATGTATTCAGACACAAAACTACCAGCCAGCACTCCTATGGTTGAAGCAACAACCAATGCGGCTGAAGCCGCTAGAAATATCAGGAATTTTCCTGTGTCTTTTTCGGTTGCAAATAGCAGGGTAGCGATTTGAGTTTTGTCACCTAGTTCAGCGATAAATACCGTGGTAAAAACCAGGAAAAATGCCTTCAGGTCCATATTCGCTCACTCATCTCACAAATTTGGTTAATGTACACGACATCGACCAAATTTGTGGTGAGCTGAATCAAAGACTGAATCTAACGCTCAACTCGTAGGACCTCGGATCACCAAATATCCATTGGTTTGGCACATACGGAGCTAACACATAATCGTCCTCATCAGAGAGATTTCTCCCTCTTAGGGTGACAGTGACATCATCGCTCACAAACCAATTTACGCTGGCATCAAACACTGTGTATTCTGGAAGTACTTCTGAATTTCCGTCATTGGCAAATCGAGAATCCACGTGGCGAAATCCTCCACCTATCTGAACATTTGGAAGAACAGCCCAGTTAAGCCACAAATTAGCAGTCTGCTCTGGAACATTGCGTGGTGTGTTTCCTGCAAGCGAAACAACGCCTGAGTAGAACTCATCAAATTCAGCATCAACGATCGCTGTGTTGAAATCTATACTTAAATTTTCTCCTGGATTCAATCTCAGAGTTAATTCGAATCCATCAGAACTTTGCTGACCAATTTGTTCGGTTATTGCAGACGCGGGAAGACGCGTCAGTATGTCTTCTTTCTCAATATCAAAATATGCCAATGTGTATTCTGCTCGGCCATCCAAAAACTGCTGCTTGATACCAATCTCATACTGACGACCAGTTGCAAGATCAAAATTAGCATTGCCTGCACTTATGGAGATTGGAGAGGTAACCGGATCAGCGACAGTGCTAGCTTGCGCATATAGGCTCAAATTCTCGAGTGGTTGATAAACCAATCCAGCTCGCCAGGTGAATTCAGAGAAATCAGTTGAAAACGCAGATGCGGGGTTTCCGCCGATCGCCAAGTCGAAGCGATCGAAATCGATGTCATCATAGCGCGCGCCCAGCACTAGGCTGAGCGATTCATTTAGCTGCAAGGTATCGTCCACAAATATAGCGAATTGGCGAGTGTCCGTTTGATAATCGAGAATGGTGGGAATCGTAGCTTGTGGAAGTGTTCCAGGGTCGAATCCAAATACTGGCACACTATCACCAACACCAAATCCACCTGTGGAGAAGTTATTCAAGTAATTCAGCTCTATATCATTTACCTCTGCCCCGATACTGATGGCATTGTCTAATCCCCCGAGATCAGATTCGATCAGAAAGTCGAACCGTGAACCGAGTTGTTCTTCATCATGGATGATGCCTAGATAGAATGCCCGATTGATTTGATTAGTAGAGGCATCATAGGAATACTCTTCCAGGTTTTGCCATTCACGCATGGCATCGAGGAGATAGGTATCGCTCCTAAGCGTTACATTTAGCGAGATATTCCATTCAACATGGATTCTTGACCAAGTGTCTTCATATTCAACTTTCCCGTCGCCAAAATTGTAATTGTTTTCTCGATGAGAACGACTTGCTTCACCATTAATCAGTGGAGTGCCCCAATAAGGCGCGGCGTCTATGTCTGCATAGTCCAGGCTAAAGCGCACACTAAAATCATCATTTGGCTTATAGAGTAACGACCCTGCCCACACATCTCTCTGTTCATCTGCTCTGTCCACAAACCCATCTTCCTCTTGGTGTGAACCGTCCAAGCGAAATGCCCAATTATCTGAGAGTTCTGCGCCACCTCCGAGCGCCACTCGACGCATACCGAAACTACCTGCTGCCACGTTGCCTGAAAATTCACTGCTACCTAATTCAGGTTTCTTAGGCACAAAGTTGATAGTTGAGCCTAGAGCTCCAATTCCATTGATTACCGATCCAGCACCACGCAAGACTTCCACCTTATCAAGCGTCCAAGTATCCGCAGGAAAAGTAACTGTGCCAGCAACTATGTAAAGGCGTGTACCATCATAGGTATAAATAGTTGAGCCATGGCCATTAAAACCGCGTGAAGAAATTGATGTACCTCCATTACCTGGGCTTGCGCTGGATGAAATACCAGTTGAACGAGTAACGGCTTCTAGCGCTCCGTAATCTCCTTTTGTAGCTATTTCTTCTCGGCTGATGATGTCAACGCTGGCAGGCAAATCGAAACTCGACAGGCCCAAGCGACTCCCGGCACCATTTTCAGTATTGAGCCTGATGGTACCTACACCGCCTTGGCCGGTTACGACTATTTCTTCAATTGATTGTTGCGCTATCAACGTCGATGACATAGAAATCGCCACCGTGCCAACTGCTAAGGATAGCTGTGATTTATGTTTGCCATTGGCAAGCTTGCTTAGGCTCATTGCCTGAACTCCATGCTATTTACTAATTCGGTTTAATAGGTGATTGGACGAATTTTTGATCAGCGCAATGATAGAGCTTGCAGGTTACTAACAACAGGTTGTATAGCCTAGTTTTACGGTTAATTAACGTACTTATAGTTGGTTAATTAATGACTTGGCGCCAGGTTTTGATAATCTTCGATTCCGAAGAAACGAAAGTAATCTAAGCGGAATATCTGCCTTTATGAATCGAAATCCGACGACACATCTTAAACTCTCTAAACCCTTTATTTTGCTTACAGTTGGAATCTCTTTGAGCGCATGCTCAAACGACGAAGTGGAATGGATCGAAGTTCCACTTGAAGACAATGTGTACTTTCAGGAAGAGTTGGTTTCGAGCACGGATACCATAGAAATTCCATTGTTCGCGGGAGCTGATCTGGAGTACAAGTTAGGCATGAAGTTGGGCAACGCCGTGTCATACAACTGGCAAGCCGCTAACCTCGAATCACCTGATGAGCTGCTGATAGAATTTCATGGTCACACTATTCGAGAGTCTGAAGCTCCGGGGGATGTCATTTTCTATAAAAGGCATAGATCTGATTCTGCTTCTGGGTATTTGGTAGCCCCATTCGATGGAATTCACGGCTGGTACTTTGATAATCAGTCTAACAGCGACATTGTTATCACCTTAAACGTTTCCGGTTTTTACGAACTGCAGTGAAACTGAAATCAGCGTTATTCTTTGTGCACCGATGGATTGGTATCGGTATGTGCCTCCTGTTCGCGCTTTGGTTCGCCAGCGGAATTGTGATGATGTACGTAGAATACCCGGAGCTGACGGAGGAGGAGCGTCTTACAAACCTGATACCAATTGATTTTGATTCAGTACGAATTCCGCCACAGCAAGTTTTTGAAATAGCGGGTTCCTCTAGCAAGTTCGCAGGAATGAAGTTAGCAACGATTTTGGGTCGTCCTGCTTATCAAATTGAGACTGATTCAGAAGGAACCATTAGTGTATTTGCAGATGATGGCTCTGTTTTGACCGGGCTGTCTGAACGCCAGACATTGGTTGCCGCTGAACAAAGCGGTTTTTATCAGTCGGGATTAGAACTGGAATATGATGGCGTTAGAGACTACGACCAATGGACGCTTTCTTCCGGGCTGAATGCTAGCCGGCCACTACACAGAGTTAGGCTTAACGATACCGCTGGCACTGTTCTCTATGTGTCTGACAAGTCTGGACTGATCGTCCGCGATACCAATAGGGCTGAGATGCTTTGGAATTGGATAGGTTCGACTATTCACTGGATCTACCCAAAGCAGTTACGCAAGAACGTAAATCTTTGGATTGACGTTATTGTCTATCTTTCTTTGATCGGAATTTTTTCCGTATTAACTGGTGCAATAATTGGCTTCTTGCGCCTAAGAATTCGCAAGCCATACAAAGGGAAATACTTCAGCCCCTATGTAGGAATGATGAAATGGCATCATATTCTCGGGCTACTCTCTCTGGTTTTTGTCTCCACATTTATCTTTAGTGGACTCATGTCTATGGGGCCCTGGGGAATCTTTGAATCGTCGGTACCTCAGTCACAGCAAGTTGCTCGCTATCAGAACCTGAACGCAGTTTCTGTAGAGGGCTTGCCTGATGCGCGGGAGTTGTCTGGTGAGTCAGGGATTAAGGAAGTTCGTTGGCACAGCATAGCAGGAGAGTCTTACTTGGTAGCCTCGCGCTCAGAAAATGATAGATCTGTAAGATTTAACAAAGTGAATGATAAAGACCAGTCGCTCATTCTTTTGACAAAACTCACGGCCGCGATACCGTATCTACTACCCGACTATAAATTGGATCAGTTAGATATGATTCGAGAATATGATGATTACTATTACTCAAGGCACAATAGTTATCGACCATTGCCAGTCTATCGAGCGAGGTTTAATGACCAGGAAGAAACCTGGTATCACATTGACCTAACGACTGGGGAGATCGTCAATCGAGTAACTAGCGCAGACCGGCTCGAACGCTGGATTTATAATGGATTGCATAGTTTAGACTTTCGGTTTCTACTTGACCGGCGTCCAGTATGGGATGTGCTGGTGATCGTGCTAAGTATTATTGGTTTTTCTTTTTCTGTTACAAGCGTAGTGATTGGCTGGAAAAGACTAGTAAACTAGTCAGAGAAATTGTTCTCAACTCAACTTTAGATCCAAACAAATACTTTGCTCCCAATAAATTACTACTTTTCTATTAGCCTCGATCAATTCTTATACTAGATAGATGTGCTGTGACAGTGAAAGCAGAAATTGTTGGGCATCTCTCGCGGGAGAAGGGGAAATTTCCGCATTTTAATTCTAGCCTGCTGAATTCATTGTGGCATGTTCACCTATTTCATGTTGTTCTGCATATCAATTTCTTCTCTCTTAGCAGTGGAGGTAAGATTTTAGATGCATACTCAAGGATGCTAATAATGTCTGAAATACTGCTATCAATTTAAGGTATTTCCACTATCTGGGGTTAGCACGAGTGTTTGACTTTAGAGTAACTCTAAGGTTTTTAATGAAACACATAGAACTCCAATTACCTGCATATTGAAGCGAATCAAACCTAGAAATATACTCAATCTATGAAATGCAGAGCATCCAAAAATAGTCGTGCCATAATTTTTCTGGCCGCTTTCTTTGTTGTTTTTGGGCAACTTTCAGCCTATCCGTTGATTTGTGCCATGCCTGGTATGCACATGAATCCCATGAGTTCTCAGCTCGATGTCCAAGAGTTGATGCCGATGGCCTCAATTGCAATGAGCAATATGGAACGTAACTCAGTGAATGAATCCGATTCATCCGGCATGAGTGATATGGCTAATTGTGAACAGGTTTGCAGTTACTGCCTCAGTTACAATCATCTTGGTGAAGAAAGCTCAAACTTGATATCTGATTTGCTTTCTTCGCAGCAAATGGATTTCTATTCACGCTTTGCCCCTCCCGATCCTCTCAAAAGCCTATTCCGCCCACCCATTATTTCCTAACACAGGATAAGTCCGCCTGTTGAATACGCGCAGGCAAATTTACATCTTATTTTTGCGCGCTGTCTTCCTGTGAAGTTGTGATTACACGACTGTTGCGCGGCGCGTAGCTTATTGAAGAGATAGCAAAATGATAATGGGAACTTGGAATGACAGTCGACCTGCAATGACAGGTCTATTGTTCTGGGCTATCAGCGCCTGGATAGCACCTGTATATGGGCAGTTTGATGTTGAGAACGAACTACTTGTAGAAGATTTAGTTCAAGCGGTTGTCCAACAAAATACTGGACTGACAGTACAAGAATTACGAATACGAGCCAGCCGGGCCTTGGCAGAAAATGCTGGTGCACTCGATGATCCCAGGGTCAGTTATTCCCTGGCGCCATCATCTATTGGTACCGACATCCCTAGTGATTTTGGCAATGCGTTGAGAGTAAGGCAAACGTTCCAGGTCTCTCAGTTAGTGCCGTGGCCAGGAAAACGACCACTTCGCACCGAGCTGGCCGAAGCAAGGATCGAGGTAGCGGAGGCCAGTTATGACGAGTTGCTGACGTCGGTAGTCCAACAAGCCAGGAGTCTGTGGTTGCAACTCTGGTTTGCTAATCAGGCATTGTCGACTAATGAAAATCATCGGGCTTTGCTGACCGATCTTGAAACAGTGGCATCGACCCAATACGCCAATGGGTTGGGATTGCAACAGGATGTGTTGCAGATACAAACGAATCTTGTCGAATTAGATCATCGGGAATTTGTATTAAATCAGCAAATTCGACGCCTTCAATCCCGAATTAATGAGCTGCTCAATCGGTCAGCCGATTTCCCTGTCGGTTCGCCAAGAGGGCAATTGCCAGATCTGGTGTTACCTGATCGTAGCAATTTAATGCAGTGGATACTCGAGTCTGAGCCTGAGTTGAATGTTTTGGAAGCAAGGTCGAGAGTTGCTCAAAAACAAAAAAGACTGGTTGATCTGGATGATTTTCCGGACATACAAATTAGTGCCGGTTATAACGAACTTTGGAACAACATAGAGCTGCGCACCCAGGTTGGCATCAGTCTGAATATTCCACTGGATTTCGGCAAACGCTCTTCGCGAAAAGCTGCGGCTGATTTTACCTATGCCAGTTCGCGAGCAGATGTTGTTCGCTATCGAAGCAAGTTAAGTGCAGATCTGGAAGAATTGCTTTCCACTGTGGACGAACTTGTCCATAGCATCGTCCTTTTTGAGACCGAGCTGATTCCCAAAGCTGAGCAGACATTTGCAGCAGCGAGTGCAAATTATCAGGGTGGTGGTGGCAACTTTGAGGCCTTAACACAGGCGCAAGAGCAGTTGCTCGATATGCGACTACGGATTTCAGAAATGCAGGCTGATCAGCTGATCGCTATCAGCGAGATTGACAAATTAAGTGGCGGCCGACTCTGGCCTTTGGAGATTGGGCAATGAAAACGATTTTAAGTTTAGTGAGCGTGGCAATTTTTGCAGGTGTTGTCGGTTTCATCCTTGCTCGATTTCTAATTGTCGAGGATGCAAATATCGGAAACTCAATTGATAGCTCAATTGAGAGAGAACCACTTTACTGGGTGGCTCCTATGGATTCGAACTTCAGGAGGGATGAACCAGGTCTGTCTCCAATGGGGATGGATTTAATCCCGGTTTACGAAGAGCCGGATATGGAATCGAATGCTGTACGGGTTGCAGCGACAATTCAACAAAACCTGGGATTGCGCACAACAATAGTGACACCCACAGATTTAGCACGGGAAGTAAATGCAGTGGGATACACCCGCTGGAACGAAGCGACGATCGAAATGTTGCATCCACGGGCAGAGGGTTGGTTGGAAGTGTTCAATCTGGCCAGCGTAGGTGATGCGGTAACGGCTGGTCAGGTAGTCTATGAATTGTATGCGCCCAATCTTGTCAGTGCGCAACAGGAATTCATCAGCGCACGGGCGGCTGGCGATGAGGTGCTTGCCGACCTGGCTCGGGAGCGTCTGCTGTCATTGGGCTTTACAGCAGAACAGATTGACGACCTGGCACAAAACGGCACGACCAGCAGTCGTCTGATGTACCGTGCCACCAGCGATGCTTTAGTTTTGGCACTGGGAGCCAGGCGAGGCAATTTTGTGCAACCTCTTAACAGCATCGCCACATTAGCATCACTGGATTCAATCTGGGTTGATGTGGATGTCTTTGAAACAGATGCTGCCGATGTTGTTACCGGTTCGGAAGCAGAAATCGAGTTTCCGGCTTTTCCTGGGGAACGCTGGTCAGGTCGAGTGAGCTACGTCTATCCGGAGTTGGACAGAGAAAGCAGGACTCTGCGGGTTCGACTTGTTGTAGATAATCCGGATCACCGACTAAAGCCCAACATGTTTGCGGATGTTTCTATTTACGCTGATCCGCAGCTTGATGTACTGGCTATACCTCGTGAGGCAGTAATTCGCTCTGGGTCGGGCTCGAGGGTAATTGTTGTACTCGATAACGGCGAGTTTCAACCTCGAGCAGTGCAGACCGGCATTGTAAGCGGGATTCAGATTGCAATTCTGGACGGCCTTAATGCCGGTGAAACGATCGTTACCTCGGGGCAATTTCTAATAGATGCCGAAGCAAACGGCGAGCAGGCACTGGCACGACTCACAGTGCAAGATGAATCAACTCAGGACACTGAGCTCAATTTGGACACAGTGTCCACGGCAGCAAACGAACCTGAAGCCATCTATTCAACTACCGGGCGCATTGTCAGCATAACGGACAACGGTATGGTGACTCTGGCTCACGAACCGGTTCCTGATTTGAACTGGCCTGCCATGACCATGGGCTTCACAACAGTCCAGGAAATTTCGCTCTCTGAATTCGAAATTGATGACACGGTGCGTTTTGAATTTCGCCAGACTGAAAACGGCAATTATCAAATTTTAGTCATGAGCAGTGCGGGGGTGGATCAATGATTGCTGCGATCATCCGTTTGTCAATCGCACATCGCGGTTTATTGCTGCTGGCCGGATTGCTGCTGATAGTGGCAGGCATACTAAATTTGAGAACCATGCCAGTGGATGCCATTCCTGATTTGTCTGATGTGCAGGTCATCATCCGAACGCCTTTTGCGGGCCAATCTCCTCAGGTCGTTGAAGACCAGGTTACTTATCCCTTAACAACTGCCATGTTGTCTGTCCCAGGTGCAGTTAATGTCCGTGGTTACTCCTTTTTCGGTGACTCTTTTGTTTACGTGATTTTCGAAGATGGCACCGATCAATATTGGGCGCGCAGTCGTGTTCTGGAATATCTGAGTCAGATCAGCGCTGCTCTGCCCAGTCAAGTATCCCCCGCGCTAGGCCCTGATGCCACCGGTGTAGGCTGGGTGTATGAATATGCCCTGGTTGATAAAACTGGCAATCATGACCTGAGCCAGCTGCGATCATTACAGGACTGGTTTTTGAAGTATGAATTGCAGACCGTGGAAGGAGTATCGGAAGTTGCCACTATTGGCGGCATGGTCAAACAATATCAAGTCGTGGTTGACCCGAATCGTCTCAGTGCCTTGGGTTTGAATCTGTCCGAAATACGTCTGTCAATTCAAAACGGAAATAGTGAAGTTGGCGGATCAGTGATCGAAATGGCCGAAACCGAGTTTATGGTTCGTGCCACTGGCTATGTAAAAAGTTTGGAAGAACTGCGCAATATTCCTCTCAATGCCGACGACAGAGGTGTACCAATATTTCTCGGAGACGTCGCTGAGATTCAGCTTGGCCCTCAATTGCGACGCGGCGTGGCTGATCTTGATGGTGAAGGTGAAGTGGTTGGCGGTGTCATCGTAATGCGTAGTGGCGAAAATGCTCAGGCAACTATTGCCGCAGTGAAAGAAAAAATTGAGGAACTAGCTACCGGTTTACCGGCGGGTGTTGAAATAATTCCGACTTACGATAGGTCGCAACTAATCGGTGCTGCAGTAGAGAACCTCTATGACAAACTGATCGAAGAATTTCTGGTCGTAGGCTTTGTCTGTCTGCTCTTTTTGTTTCATCTGCGTTCGTCATTAGTCGCCATAGCAATCTTGCCGTTGGGTATTATGGCCGCCTTACTGATCATGCGTGCACAAGGCATCAATGCAAACATAATGTCTCTGGGTGGTATTGCAATCGCCATTGGCGCCATGGTGGATGGTGCCATCGTTATGATTGAAAACGTACACAAGCACATGGAACGGCGCCCTGGGTTAATGGGCAAAGAGCGCTGGGAGCTGATTTCCCAGGCTACTACTCAGGTTGGTGCTCCTCTGTTTTTCTCATTGTTAATCATTACTCTGAGCTTTTTACCGATTTTTACCTTGGAAGCACAGGAAGGCAGATTATTTGCCCCATTGGCATTTACCAAAACCTGGGCAATGGCGGCAGCAGCAATCTTTTCCATCACGTTCATCCCGGTTTTAATGGGTTACCTGATTAGAGGCAAAATCCATGCGGAACATCGCAACCCGCTGAATAGAGTTTTGACGTTCTGCTACAGACCGATCGTGGGATTTGTTACCAGAAATCCATTGTCAGTCATTATCGTTGCCATTCTTCTAACTGTCTCAGCGGCCTGGCCTATTTCGAGGCTGGGCATGGAGTTTATGCCACCGCTGGATGAAGGCGATTGGATGTATATGCCTACAGCCCGACCTGGACTTCCGATTGGGGAAGCGACTCAACTGCTGCAACAGACCGATAGGATGATCAAGTCGGTTCCAGAGGTAGCACAGGTATTCGGAAAAATTGGCCGTGCGGAAACTGCGACTGATCCTGCTCCCCTGACTATGATCGAATCCGTGATCCGGTTTAAACCAGCATCAGAATGGCGAGAGGGAATGACTATTGATGACATTCGAGCAGAGATTCGTAACAGGGTGCAACTACCAGGTATTGCAAATGTTTGGGTAATGCCTATCAAGACTCGGATCGACATGTTGGCTACTGGAATAAAAACACCGGTGGGCATAAAAATTAGCGGGCCAGATCTTGAGGTCATTCAAACTATAGGTAGTGAAGTAGAAATTTTGTTGGGAAATTTCCCAGGCTCTTCCAGCGTATACGCCGAACGAGTTGTGGGTGGTCGCTACGTAGTGGTGGACATTGATAGATCGGCAGCGGCACGGTTGGGTCTAAACATTGCCGATGTGCAAGCGGTAGTGACGTCAGCAATTGGTGGTATGAACGTATCGGAAACTGTTGAAGGATTAGAAAGGTACCCAATTAACGTGCGTTACCCGCGTTACATTCGAGACTCGCTAGAAAATATTCGTCGGCTTCCCATTATCACTCCTAAGGGAAACCGCATAGCCCTGGGTGATGTCGCCAGAGTGGAGGTTGAAGATGGGCCACCAATGATCAAGACCGAAAACGCGCGCCCAACCGGTTGGGTTTATATCGATCTTACAGATATTGATGTAGGCAGTTATGTGAATTCAGCGAGGGAATTTCTTGCAGAGAACTTTACGCTTCCAGCTGGTTATACACTCGATTGGTCGGGCCAATACGAATACATGGAACGTGCCATCGAACGTCTGAAGTTAGTCGTTCCATTAACAATTGTGATCATCATACTACTGCTGTACATGGCATTTAATCGATTAAGTGATGTACTGATAATATTGGCTTCATTACCAGTTTCTGTGGCAGGAAGTGCCTGGTTTATCTGGTATCTCGGTAACGAATTATCGGTGGCAGTTGCAGTTGGATTGATTGCATTGGCAGGAGTGGCAGTCGAGATAGGTGTGATTATGCTGATTTATCTGAATCAATATCGGCAAGACTATTTTGATACACTAAAGCCTGATGAAAGGCCTTCGGAATCCGGATTACAAGGAGCAATTCAGAATGGTGCTTTGCAACGGTTGAGACCTATAGTGATGACAGTAACTGCGGTCACTGCTGGACTACTGCCCATAATGATTGGAGATGGAGTTGGATCAGAAGTCATGCAGCGGATTGCTGCTCCCATGATTGGCGGGATGATCTCAACATTGGTTTTAACATTGTGTGTCATTCCTGCTCTGTATTTTGTATTGCAACGTGAATTTCTTCGTTGGAATAAATTGTCTGATCAATAAATTGAGTATTAGTAAAGAAAAGGATTCAAAAATAAAATCCAAAGGGTTTGAAAGTGTCAATGAGCAATTGCCCAGAGAATCGACATTTAGAACTACTCAGTCGCTTAACACTCAACAGGAAGTTTGGTTAGAAGTGTTGAGCTGATCGAACCACAGGCACGAAGTTATTTAGTAGACTTTGATATCGATTCCCTAGTTATTTCTAAGCTGTACGACCTTTTAGTTGTAGCGTGTTACAAAAACCAATAAATGTCATCATAGAGATGCAATTCTTTCTAGTGTAAATTCCTCACAACATGCCAAACTACAACGTATCGCAGATCAGGCCATTCATCGGTTCAAAAGATTTCGAGCTTTCAAAAGCGTTCTATCAAGCAATTGGGTGGACAAAGACTTTTGATTCTACAGACATAACTGAGATGCAATTAGGCAATCACTTCTTTTATCTGCAACGCTACTACGAAAGAAAGTGGTGTGAAAATTCGATGTTACATATCACAGTTGAAAATGCTCAGGATTGGTATGAGCGCGTAAAATCAGTATTGGAAGAACAAAAATACGGGGCAGCAAGAGTCGACCCACCCCGAGAGCAAAGCTATGGAGCACTCGTTACTTTTGTATGGGACCCTGTTGGAGTTTTGCTCCATTTTGCCCAGCCAATAGAATTGGAGAAGAAATAGCTTCTCACGTCTTAGCTATCCTTGCTCCCAACCAACACGAACTCACATATTTCATTTAGAGCGTCAGCTCTGAATATGCTATTGCCCTGTGAAGGTGGATCTTCGAGTGCGTGGCCTGAGTTCTCATATATCAAAACTCGCAAATTCTGATTGTTAAGAGCCTGCAATCTTTGCGCGCTCTCTTTGCTCGGTACGTTAGTGTCGTCTTCTCCATAAAGAATAAGTGATCTTGTGTTTAACTCTTTCCAATACACATTAGGATTGAAATCGCTTACCTTACGCCAAAACGCCGGCTCTCGAACATAACGAATGTGGGCAGTAGAAAATAGCGCGACCAAGTAAGAAATTCCGGGTGGGAATCCCATTTGCTGCAAGTTGTAGTTCTCTTCAAAAAGTAACTGCTCTTTTAGAAGAACTGCTGACCCAACAACATTGATTACAAATTCTAAATCTCCAGCTTTCGTGGCTACAAGTGGTGAAAATTTGCCTCCTTCACTCATTCCAATAATGCCAACTTGATTCAACGG
Organism: uncultured Pseudohongiella sp.; assembly: GCA_965267495.1. Classification (GTDB taxonomy): domain Bacteria; phylum Pseudomonadota; class Gammaproteobacteria; order Pseudomonadales; family Pseudohongiellaceae; genus UBA9145. The sequence goes on from OZ254078.1 coordinate 493,026, forward strand.
CAGGCCTGACTCATTTCTCAAATAGTTGAGTGCTGCTAGAGTATCAGTACTAAGGTCCTCATAGTCTGCAGTCTTCCAGTCGCCACCTGACTTTTCTGATCCACGTTTGTCAGGGAGTAGCACAGCAATGCCGTTATCTTGCAAATGTTTTGTTAACGTTAGATACCAGCCATTTGGCCGCATGCTTGGCCCAGATCCATGAATTATTACTACGCCAGGGAAAGGGCCTGAACCTGAAGGCACGAACAACATTCCCGCAAGATCGATGGATTGTTCTTCATTACGGAAAAAGACTTCTGTATAGCTAGTTTCACTGAGCCTGACACCCGTAAATTGTCTAGCATTAATGGAATCGAAGATCACGATCCCAATCTGGAAAAGGAACGCTAGAATCGGAGCTGTAATAGCTATATGTCTAAATTTTGGTCTTAGTAGGACCATGTTAGATGCAATTAGAGGATGATTACCGAACCTTAAAGGGTGGAGTTACTACAGGAGCAAGTAAAATGGCCCAATTTGTACTGATTCTCTATATTTTCGGAGAATTAGCTTGTACCTGTAGTAGGTTCAGGTTTTAAGATTGACCCGTTAGCAAGTCTGATAATTTAGTTTCACTATATGACTAATCGCCCCCTAAAAATTACTAAAGTCCTAGTCCTGACGATGGTCGGATTGCTGCTTTCGTTTTCAGTCAAGGCTGCGGCCGTCGAAGCTGAAATGTCTCAAGTCACTTTGTTTGTCGAAGGCATGATGAAAAGTCGCGGCGGCGTAACATGAATGAGCTGACCCGATAGTGTGGTAGCAGCTCTGTCAGAGCTGCCAGGAATAGAAGTAGATGAGATTGTTGTTAACTTGGAGAGAGATGCGTTCACTCTGAGTTACGATCCAGGCCGTGTCACCCTTGAAGATATGTATCAGGCGATTACCGAGCTTGGGTACTCGCCGGGAATTGAGCCTCCTGATGCACTGGAATCCGATGGCATTGGAGAAACAGAAACTTCACCTGTCGAAGCGGCACTTGTAACAGCGAAACAAGAAGCCAAACTGGTGTTTGTCGACTTCTCAGCGGAGTGGTGTCTGGCGTGTAAAGTACTGGAAGAGCGAGTTTTTTCTGACTCTGCTGTGCTGGAAGCGCTTAGTAGTTACGTGTTTGTGGAGGTCGATACTGACGAGTTTCCGCAGACAGCTACTACATACGAAGTTGTAGGAATGCCCACCTTAATCATACTTGGCGCTGATGGTGAAGAGGTTTTTCGCTCTGTGGGATTAATCGAAGCCGATGTTTTACAACAGAAGCTCGAAGAGCTAACTAGCAAATAGACTGTCGATGATCGGGCATTCTGGCATGTCGCCTTTGTTGCAGTGCTCGATCATTTCTTCCAGAACTATTTCCATTTTTTGAAGCGCTTGAATTTTATCTTTTACGTCTACTGCGTGAGAGGCGGTCAAATCGTGTATTTGTTTGCAAGTGTAATTTCCGCCATCTACTAAGCTCAACAAACTCAATATTTCTTTTAAAGAAAAACCCAAGCCACGGCAGCGGTGAATAAAGTTTAGCCGCTTTACATCCGTGTTGTCGTAGATTCGTCTGCCCGATTCGCTACGTGCTGGAACGGGCAAAATATTCTGCTTTTCGTAGAATCGAATAGTTTCGATGTTGACGCCTGTCTTTTGTGAGAGTTCGCCGATTAGAAGAGACTTAGTCATGGGATTATTCACAATATGCTTGATCCTGTAGTTACTACAGGATACATAATGTCTGATCAGAAAGTACAGGGTTTTGATTGAGGCGTTTTGTGCAAATTCTATGAATCTTCTCTTCATCGATAAAATTGGTGCCATTGGTACACTATTCACTGCGATGGCTTGCCCTGCATGCTGGCCATTGTTTGCATCAGTAGGCAGCACTCTTGGCTTTGGGATTTTGCTGCCCTGGGAAGGGATTTTGATGAACTTTGTATTTCCACCTTTTGTTGTTGTGGCAATTATGGGTTCGGCATTAAGTTTTAGGTCTCACAGAAAACGAATACCGCTGATAATAGGAGTGCTATCAGGAGCGATAACTCTGTTTGGATTCTATGTCGGCTGGCAGTTATTGCTAATGTACATTGGAATCTTTGGGCTTCTAATTGCGTCAGTTCTTGGGCACCTCGCAAATAGGCAACAGTCAAAGTTATGCAAAACATAGTGCTTGAATCCATACTAACTTGTCCTGTATGTGGTCATACCCACGAGGAAAATATGCCAACTGAGTCATGCATGTTTTTCTTCAAATGCCAACAATGCGAAACTTTATTGAAACCGGATCCGGGTGATTGCTGTGTTTTCTGTTCATTTGGGAGCGTTCCTTGCCCACCAATCCAGGCAGGGGAATGTTGTAGTTAGTTTTAACTAATTGGAGGTGACTTATGTCTTTAGATCTAGTTGATCAAGGTAGCCTCGCTCGACCTGGACCTATCGGAAGGCTCGTCCGATTGTTTCTTGGCATTCTCTGTCTTTACGGTTTTTGGGAACTAGTCAATGTTGCTCCCTACGTCATTAAACGGCCAATCGATTTGCTCCCGAATCTTGCACTAATGATTCTAGTGGTCCTGTGCGTCTTCAATTACGTGGTCAATATTGGATTTAGTAAGGACTGGAAGTTTTATCCAATTCTCGTTTCTCTGTTTGTCTTAGGGGCTGCTGGATCGATCAGTGTTCTGAATGTTGGTTCATTAAGCTCCGCTATGTTCGGAACATTGCTACTAGTGTGGATGGGATATTTCTATGCCCATTTAAGCATTTCATTTGTTCTAGCAGCAATTATCGCAACACCTGGTTGTGAAATGCGGGCAATACCTGAGCTATTTGGAAAGCTGAGAAACAGTGAATCCAAAGAGCATCACTGTCCATCTTCGATAATTAGAGGAATCGATACGTGGGAATCAAATCGAAAGCTTAGAAGCTGAAATGATAACTTCAAATAAAGGGGGCCGGAGTAAAGACTCAGTGGCTCTAATAGTACTGAAAGTTATGTTGCTTTGAGTAAAGTTTAACAACCGGTAATACCTATTACCGGAATTACTCTGTTTTTCCCTGTTCGTAGAGATAATTAATGTAGTTGCCTTCTGCAAATTGCATTCTTGTCGTTAATATATTCAGTTCACTTAGGCTGAGAATATCTGCGGGCTTTGTCATCGGTAATACCATCTTGGCTATAATTCGTGAGGCCTCTATGCGTGCTTTAGAATTAACGGCTTTTGTTGTGGATTGATAATCTAACGTCGACAAGCCTTCCAAATTAATAGCATAAATTATGGGTGCATAAGCCCGAATATTGGCGATTTCGCTCTCAATTGCATTTAGTGTAGTAAGTACAATGTCATCTTCGTCATATGTACCAGTCTTGAGTACGTCGTCGACTAGCTGAGATACGAAAAGTAATCCCTGTCCTCCAAATCTATCTCCATAAGCGTAATGAAGACATGCCTCGCTCAAGGGAGAAAAGCTCAACGAGTGTTTGTTGCGAAAAACATCCACACTATTAGTGGATATTCCAAGATTCTTAGCTTCTTTTACCAAAATATTCAGATTAGCATTGGATATCACGCTGGTAATTTCAAGCCCGTTCTCCTCAATCATTGAGCTGTATGCAGCTGAAGTTCCGTGATAACCAATCCAATCTCTTTCAGATATTTCTTTAGGGAAAAGATGGCCAGGAATTTCAGTTTTACCACTGAATACGTATTCACCCATTGTTAAAATCCAATAACTTATTCAGGTATCAGCTCTTAGGTTTGTAAAGGCACTTGCAAGTGATTCCCTAGAATTACTGAAAACGGTTTCTCCAGAATCTTTATAGATTCTGTAGTTGAGATACATTACGTCTTTTGCGGCTAAATTTTTCTCAAGATCATCATAGTTTCTCGACTCATTCAGCATCAAGGCATACTTTGGAGATATTGGGAAATAGATATCCATGTCCTCTGGTGGTTGATCCAACTTTTCCACCTTTACGGATGGGTGAATATTAATGGCTGGTTGATCAGATGTTATAAAAGAAACGTCAGTATGGTTGGTTAAGAATATCCATTTCATATCATTCCGCTTGGCAAACAAATTGAATCCGATATTTGAGCCGAGAACGAATGATAAACAAGGCCAGTTTCTCTCCAAAAGGTATTGTTCCCTTGGGAATTTACTGCGAATTTCTTCAGTAGCAGGTTCGTCAGCTAAAATGGTGTTTCGAATTTTCAGAGTCCGAGTAAATTGATGTCCTAGATATAAGCAGAAACAGATAAGGTTTTCAGTATCTTCAAGGCATGTAATATCTCCTAGAGACAGCCGTTCCAGTACTGGGAGGAACAACGATTCATCGATTGAGTGCATATTCTCTATTAGATTGCTTTCGATGATATCTACAAGCTTCTGAAATTCTTTGGAGTTTTCATTCTGTAAAGGGCGCAAGTTGTTAATCAGCTTTGAGACATTAAATAGGTCAGCTAATGTTGAGAGCGCCTGCTCTCTAAGAAATTCGTCAAACTGCGAAACAAACTGATTAACGAAATCTATATCTTCTTCTGTCAATATTGGCAATTTATAGAAATGCTGTTTTCTAGCAAGGCCCTTAACGCTGTCAAACGCGATTTTTCCATTTTTTGAAATGTAGTAGACATTTTTCCCACTTGCCCAGTTCTTTAAATATCGAGCCCAAACATAGTGATGATTGATCTTTACTTGTTCAATCTTTTTCATTTAAAGGAAACTTACTGTGAATGCTTTCTAAGTAGAAGTTAAAAATACAGATTCTTACCATTCCATATTGGCTGCATTATCAAATGCTATAGAGACCTCTTCAATAAATTGTTGCATGGATTCCTCAGAGCCCATTGCACTTGCGTAGGTGCCATCTGCGGAAAAGCTTATTAGTTCAGAAACTTGGTGAAAATGATAAACAAACCACGAATATAGACTTAAATTTTTAGCAGTTTCAAATAATTGCCTAGCGCTAGAAGGTACAGCGCTCGACAAAGATATTTGTTGTAGCTGATTGTGGTGGTGTTCTATCGATATAAGAAACGGGCTATCAGCATCGGTGATCACTGATACGTCGGATATAGGTCTCAATGACTTAATTGACATTCGTGGAAACTCCTATTTTTAGCGAATAGTTGCTCATGTAACATTTATTACGGGTGATGTTTCACTCTCCGATTCTTCTACTAACTTAAGGAGTTCGGTTTTTAACTCACTAGGGTATAGATTACCCATTATGTCTATCATCTCATTGATTAACGCGACGCTGTCTTGTTCTACAGAAGATAGTGTGCGATGTATCTGTCTTGGAATTCTATGTAGTCTATGAAGTGGATTTTGACATGTAATGAAATTGGTATCTCTAATTGCTCCCCAATGACTGTGAGCATAAGTCGATGCCCAATCGTAGTACTTGTCGTACAATTCCTTCGCCCCAGTTTCTATAGCGAGTTTGCGAAGATTGGAGTTGGCCCAATGCCCGATATTTATGTCTAGAAATTCTTGCCAAATATCTTCGTTAGCGATTTCATATAGAATGTCTTCCTCTATAAAAGGAGGTAAATCACCTGCTACTTCTTGCGCTTTGAGAAAAGCAAGTTTCGCTTGTCCCGCTCCGAAAACTCTATACGATTTCCATGTTTTTTGATCGTCCTTTTTGGCCAAGTATTTCAGCGTAATATTTGCTTCCACAAGCGCTCTAAGTACTAGTCTACCCGCAATGCCCGATTGGATATTGTGATAGCCAAGTTCGTAAATTAATGAGAGCGCGTACAGTACAAGACCGAATGTCGAGTCAAGCCTAGCATCTGCTCTCTCGGAAGATTTTTTTTCGAAAAATAGATCTATAACTCCATCTCTAGAAGAAAATAGACTTTTAGGGTCGATTTTAGTTCTTTGTATAGAGATATCCTTTTCAGTGGTGGGGTCGATACATAGAGTCTTTGAATGAAGTTCGTTCCAGAATTCACCAATCCATGCTTCAGATGGGTTTCTGCGAAACATCATTTCACTTGATCTGATTAAAGGTCTAACTTTCCTCATATCGCCCTTATTAGGAAATAGTCGTAATTCCTCAAGAGATTCAGCCATTGACTTAGGAAATAGCATTCGACCCGAAATAATTGGCAGTACAAGCTTAAACCACCTTATATCTGTTGAAGCTTCAGATTGGTGGTCAAATACCTTAGCGATTGAGGTTGCTAGAGTCTCCCAATCTTTATCTGTAGGCTGTGCTTTTAGGACTTGCTTCCATCGGTCTACTCCTGGGAGGGATTCTAATAATAGTAAAGGTCGAAGTGCGGCATATCCCAGAGGATGTCGCAAGGGTATCTCAATGACCGATTGGAATTGCTCATCACTGATTTCGGATAACTTAGTGTGGTCTAAAATGATTGTAAGGTTTGGGCCAACTTCTTCATCTTCTGATTTTTCAGCGTTATCACTATCTTCCTCTTTTAGAAACCATGGTCGCGCTACGGCTAGAATTTCACGAAAGCAGGCAAGATATACACTTCTATCGAATACACCAGTTAAGAGAACAGCCCAAAGCATTTCAGGCATATGGTCATCCGACCATGACGAAGTTGCCATCTGGGGTAACTGAGTCATGGGCGGGGAAACCCGCTTTCCGATGGACCTGTGCTGATCGAGACTACTAAGGTTATAGTTCGAATACTTTGAGTTTCTTTTTCTCTTGTCTTTCTGTTTTCTTTTCTTTCTTTTTCTGCTCATGAGCCGCTTCAAGCTAGTTCATATCCCGGAATTTAGACATTTCTGAAGATCTGTAGTGGAGAAATAAGTACTAGCCTTTCGTACCTTTGGGGTCGGGCCCGTAACTATGCTTTGCTCTGATCTTATTATTGTCTCCACGATGTATAGAGACCTCAGATTGTGCCTTTTTTGCTAACTCTCGGGTCGCTTTGAATACTTCTTCTTGTGTGTCTCCGGAAACGCTAGGCCGTGAGGCATCTTGGCGCTCTCCTTTCCATTTTCCATCTTTACCTTTATAGACATTGTAGTCGTCTTTAGACATCGTATAGCCCTCACTGGTGAGTCAATAATATTTAGCTGGAACAAACAGTATCCCTATATATGTGGGATCGGAGAAATAGATATCAAGAGGGAATAGGGTCTTTTTCCAAATATATCAGGCGATGAATTCAGAATCGCAGCTAGAGTATTGGCATCGGTGGTGTATATAGCGCGTATCCTGTAACTTTTTCATTCAGCAATAGATAGTTAATTGAAGCCTAATGTGGTGGTCGTTCACAAATTGTGAAGGTAGGGGAATAGGGCAGGAACATCCTTTGAATGGACAATACCGCTGCTAGTTCTCTTTCATGAAATCAGTCGTAAGCTTAATCAGCTTATGAGCTGGTATTTCAAGTGTAGCTGCTATAGATATGATGCTAGCTAAGGATGGCTGGCGTTTTCCGCGTTCCAGCATTGAAATGAAAGTTCTATCCAGATCACTATTCAGGGCCAGCTGTTCTTGACTCACGCCTTTTTTTGATCGTAAGTCTCGCAATACAGCCCCGAAGGCAACCTCTGATGTCATTGCAGTCTTCGGCATAGGCGAAGATACTGCAATGGATGTAGACAATGGTCGACGGACTATAGTCTACAATCGCATGCAGTTAAGTGCTAAGCTCAATTCCAGAATGTCAGCAATCTGGAGCGACTATGGCTAACAATCAAAACTCGATTTTCTGGATGGTTTGGGGCGCCTTCACCGTGGCATTGCTCTGGATTCTCAATGTACTGTTTGAACTGTTAATTAGCCCTGTAATTCGCTTCGTATTTGATACGACAGGTACTGTTCTGGGGAAGGCAGCTGGAACTGGCGTTCGCAGTATAGGTAGAGCTGTAGAGTCTTCGAATCGTCCAAGAAAACTATCAGAAGAAGAGTATGAATGGGTTGAGCCACTGGATTACAGGGCAGCAATGTTTAACAAATATGCGGAAAACGCTCCTGTTATCGTTTTTGGACAAGTAGAAACAGTAAATCGTAATAGTAATAGTGCGGTTATCACAGCGACCGATAATGCAGAAGGTAAAAGTTTAGGATTTGCGGTACTCGAGTTCGATAAAGAGCCTGAAATCTTGGAAAACGATGTTCTTAAAGTTCTAGGCAGGTTAGACCGAGTTGTAGAGCCTGAAAGCGATATCAGAGCGCCCGCGATTCGCGTGGAATACTATTCTGTACTCGAATAGTAGAAACAGCTTTTCTTTACTCTCGGACCTCTTCTAGCTCCCTTCCTTTTGCCTGCCTCGATTAGTCTAGTTCTTCTGCGATCCCAAACGACAAATTTGACCAATAATCTGAGTCAGCGAAATTCTTCCGCCTAAATAGACCAATCCTTGCGATTTCTTCACTGTGTGCAACAGCGCCAGTGAAGGCCGGGATAATCCCATACAAAACTTTGATTGGGCAGTACGCGGGTATGGGCGTTAGTGCTACCCATAGAGGTCAAAATGACTAAAAACAACAATAATTCTACACTTGCTAAGCAGTGTGTGAATACAAGTAATCTGCGCAATGCGCTATTAAAGTTGCGTGAAGACAGCGATGAAGCATTCGCTGATCTACGTAATGCACACCATAAAACGCACTTGTTCTTAGGCGGCTTGTACCTGTGGTGGCGTCAAGCAAATCAGGTGGAAGGGTACCTTGAAGAAGAGTATGACAAGCTTGGTCGAACGTTCAAGACAGTATGTTACGGCACCAATTTTGCTCCGCTTTTGCGGCTAGCAACCGGCGACAACAATCTATCTAACCAGGACGTAGACCGATACAGCAGAGCTCTCAATAGAGTCGACGAACAATTTACAAGTCAGCCTGCGCACTATGCTAAGGGGGGCGCAATAAAGTTAGCAGCATATATAAAGCAATCTGGTGGTATATCCGCATTAGCTGGCTATTACAGTCCGAAAGCACAGCAGTCGAACCCAACTAGTTTAGCCAATGCAGCGATCACTGGTTCGACTATGAGAACAGCAGGTAAAGCAAGTTTGCTGCCTGCAGCGCGCGAATTCGTCGACATTGCGAATCCTGCCAATTACCCGCTTCCTAAGTACATTGCAACTAACGAAAATGGCATTGGCACGTTTCTGGCGATTCCTACTGGTAGTGGGACTAAAGTTATTCCAGTCGAAATAGGCGAATCTATCATAAACGCTGCACTTGTAGAGTTTTATAGACAGCAATTTGGTGCGCAAAAGCCTGTTTTGCGGCCTCTGCTTGAAGTGCTGCAAACCCAGTGCTTACCTACAAACCTTCAGAAGTATGCAGGAAAGCTCGACCAGTTTCGCAGAGGTAAGAATTCCAACGCTAAACATCGGCTAATGTATCTGCATGATTCGGGCGAGTTCTTGCTTAGTCACACAAATACTGACGCCAGTGTGGTCAGCGTTGTAAAACCTGCGGCTCCTGTGCTCGAAAACTGCGCATCAGACCTAGTACTGCCGTATTGGCAGCTTAGAACACTACAGCGCGAGTTTCTGCAATGCTGGGAATTCAACTCTTATGTTCCAACCAGTGCAAATGCATTCACTCGAGCAAACCAAGACGACACTACTGCATATAGTCTTGGCTTGTGGCATATCAACTGCATGCAGTCCGAGTCAGCAAAGCAGATGTTGCAGCATTTAACCAATCTAAACTTTCTGTCAGCAAGCTACGATTCTAACAACAATCAAGTTATACCTGGGTTATCAGGAGAAATCACCGAATCACTTTGGTCTGTTGAACTACCTGCAAGTTGGTTTTCCAAATTGCAAAATCAGTTTTTGTCTAAGTGGCTTGATAGTCATGGAAGACATATTAATCGTGAGGTTAACCAGACTCTGCGCGTCGATTTCGAGTCGGACTCGATAACTTTTCATTTTGTCTGCCGAGAAGGGAAGTTTGAGAGTTCCGAAACAGTGGCTCTCGATACAATCTCTTCTGGTGTCGCTACCACGCAAACAATTGCATCCGTTGATTTGATATTACCTCTGCGTTCAATTTCTATGTTGCCGGTCAGTGGAAATGTATCAATATGTTTAAACAGCCACTGCATAAATATCGAATTTTCCACTTCGGGGCCTGGAGGGTCCCACCACAGAATATACATACCGGTACTGACAGATGAAGGTGTAAGGTCTTCAGTTCCATTTGGCCAGCAGTGCTTAAGTGCTTCGGAGCCGACCTATGAGTATGAATATTTCGAAGATGACGAAATTGCTATTGCCGAAGAGTGGGCAGAACAACGGAGGGTAGCATAATGACTATCATTCACGACGATTGTGCTGTCTTTCTACCCGCAGTGAATTCCTTATACGCCGAAGGGCTGACCAAAGAATTCCCCGCAAATAGGCCTATGCCAACTGGTTTTGCTATTAGTGACTTAGAATTTTGGCAGAGTAATTCGGCTTTGTGGTACCACCCTCACTTTCTTCACTCGGTGGGTCAATATTCCGTAGGCAAGCTGCCAGACAACGCTGTTACACGTCGCGCTTCCACCGAAGGCATCCTCTTTGGTGATAGCGGTGGTTTCCAGATTGGTAGTGGTACTTTAAAAGGCATCGCAGGGCTCCAGAGTGGTCTCGATAGCTCGGAAGCATGTAATGTCTGGCGTGATGCCTTTGAAGCCCGCTGCTGGATTCTGAATTGGCTAGAATCCTACACAAATTATGCAATGACCTTAGATCTGCCGTTGTGGGCTAATTCGGAAGCCGGTAAATCTTCGCCTTTCCACCATTGTTCCAAGCAGCAACTTACTGAGATGACTGTAGAGAATCTAAGGTTTATCGATAGTCATAGAGTAGGCAATACCAAATGGCTGAATGTTGTTCAAGGTACAGATGTACAAACCATGATGGACTGGTGGGACGCGGTAAAGTGGTTTGACTGCAGTGGATATGCGTTCAGTGGGCGCGGCGGTCGCCAATCTGGTTTGCGAACCGTGCTTGTTCCTTTGCTGAGAATGCGGGACGAAAAGGCGCTAGGTTCTGGTCGCGACTGGATACATTTCCTGGGTGTTTCAACAGCGCCTTGGGCTGTGATGTATACGGCAATCCAGCGCGGGCTACGAAGCACGACCAATGCCAAAGTGCGAGTAAGCTACGATAGTTCCAGCCCATTTCAGCAAGCGGCAATGCATGAAATGTACAATGAACTACCTGCATTCTCCGAGGACAAGGCAAGCTGGTCGATTCGCAAGATATCAGCTCCGCAAAGTAGGCTATATGTGGGTAGCGAGAAACCGCTCCCTTTTAATAGTCCTATAGCGGATAAGCTCTGCTTAGGTGACCTAAATGTTAGGGATGGAAAGTACTGCAATCGGCAATTCGACACGACAAGTTTGCTGTACCTGACAAATCACAATGTCTGGACATACCTGGAAGCTTTCCAGCAGGCAAATACAGAAGTATTTGCAAGTAACCGCAAAAATGTTCCAGCGCAGTATCAGCAATGCGCAGATGTTGTAGAGCAGTCTTTTGTGGAAGAAAACTGGGACTCGTTCCTGACGAAAGAGCAGCAATTGCTCGATAACTTTAAAGGCTAGCTTAGCTTTCAGAAGAGTTATTACTTAAATTAAGTAATAACTCTTCTTTCTCACCAGATCCACCGCAAAGTTGGCCTTATAATTGCCAAATTATGGGCAGTTCACATAAATAACTGTAGTTACAAAGTATATACATTTTATATTTCTTTGGATTATCAGGACATGGAGCACAAAACATGCATTGAGGCTAGTGAAATTCTCGCTGGCCGGATCTTGCAGCTCAACTTTTGCCTTAAATCTGAGGCTAAAAAAGCGGAACAAGACAGGAGGCCGACGAATTCGGTAACTTGTATGTGTTGGTATGGTTGCAATTGGCTGTACTGGCATTGCGTTGCTAACAACTCGCCGCACATAAAGGTAACAGGGCAACCCCACCGATCCGGATAAATTTCTGGTTGTGCGCAATTGCTGACTCTTAACGAACTCGTAGAAAGTGGTTAAGAACACATCGAGGCCTTACGGCCTCCTTGTGACTCTAGAATCTGTAGAAAGGGTTTCCCCTACATCCTTGCAATCACAATAAATACTTAAGTCGAAGTAAAACCACATCGCAGTGAAAGTGAGCAATTGCGAACGATCACAAGATGTGCGCTCGCTGCGAAGCAGTAGCGCTGTTGTCTAATTAAATTATTCGATCAGAATGGTTAGTACCAATTCTTTGGTTTCGTTGTAATGAATCGCTTTAGAGCGTGCGCGAATGGCTACTCGATCGTTTTCAGATTTAGCAATCTCACCCCAAGATGAAGAAAGAAAACATAATTTCTTCAGTAACAGAATCAAAGCGGAAGAGCTAATATCTGTGCCTCTGCTTTTGATCATACTTATGTAATGAATTGACTTACATAGGTAGTGCAAACTAAATCGTTCTTCCGTTAATTCGGGATCAATCTCTCTAAGCTTTGCCAGTACTTTGTTATATTTCGTTTGGTTCACGACTAACTTAGTGATCTGCAATGAAATGCTGACCGACTAGAGATTGCACTTCTTCCAATACAGCATAAGCACAAGCACACTGCGCGGCTCGATCCAAGAATGGGTGATTTTCAAGATAATTTCCGGAATATCCGTACTTTCGAGCTTTCTTCAGCAGTAGGGATTTAATCCTAGAATTGGTGCTAAGCAGCTGTAGCCATCGCATTTCTCTGTGAGATATCTGCTCTTTCTCCCAGATAGACACAATCCTATTAGCAAGGCTTAGAGCTGAATATCGCTGCTTTTGTGTGAATTCGAATAGGGTCATGATTTTCCTCCTTGTTGTAACCCTATTTATCAATAATGTTTGATTCTTGACATTCAAAAACATTTTCAAGAATTATTTCTGAGCTAATTCAATTCGTTGCAGCTGTCACATTTCTTCGCTGGCCATTATTAATGTTATACAACATTATTTTTATTACAGAATATGAACATTTAAGGAGAATTACGTGGCTAAGCAGGCAAAAGTAATCGACTCTAAAGAGTTTAGGCGGCTTATAACGGCAGTAGATCTAACTAGATACGCATTGCGGAACAGAACAATGATATTCCTCAGTTACTACGCTGGTCTGCGAGCATGCGAAATAGCAGCTCTAAGATTGGGTGATGTAGTTACGGAATATGGGGAAGTGCTGGATGTAATAACACTAAATGCCGACCAAACCAAAGGAAAAAGTAGGGGAAGGGTGTTTCTAGGGAAGAAAGTTAGAAAACAACTTGGAGAGTACTTGACGTCAAATCACAGATTGCTTGTTTCTCCAGAACAACCGCTATTCTATTCGCAAAAAGGCGAAGGCTTTACAGCGCAAACTGTAATCAATCTATTTGCAAACCTGTACAAGAAAGCGCTAATTACTGGTGCCAGTTCTCATTCCGGAAGAAGGACATTCATTACAAACCTCGCAGAACAGGGTATAAATCCACGTGTTATCCAAAAATTGGCTCGCCATAGCAGCCTAAACACTACAATGGTATACATAGATGTGAATGACTTGAAGTTGGCGAATGCTGCAGAGCTGGCACGAGTATAGTTTAAGGTATTGGGTAGGTGCTGGTAAGAAAAGGAAGATCGTGCCTTCACCAAGATCATCCAAAATAATTTATCTTTCTGTTTTACAAATATACTTTAATTAATGAAGAGTCTCAGTGTTTCTACATATGTTACTAAAACCATCAATCTCAGACTTTTCCCACTCCTAGGCTATTTCATTAATGTGCCTCTGTTTGAGATTTACTAAAATGAATCTAGAAACTCTTGGACGAATGGTTTTATCCGATCGGAGTAGCTTATACCTTCAAGGACTCTATCCAATACATCATCGGTAACTTGCCCCTTACTCCTTAGTCCGCCATTTTTAAGCCCTCGACTTAACGCCTCCAAAGGTTCTATTCGACAGAAGCTATAATCTATATAGCTCCTTCGATTTAAAAACCCGTGATCCTCATCTTCAAGAATACAGGTTGCATCTTGCGCCGGTTTCCCCTCATAGGTACAAACTGGAGCTAGAAGTAATTGATTTGGTGGATCAGGGTGAGGATCAGTTAGAACGACGAAGAGATGCTCTCCGCGACCAGAAGGCATAGTAATTGTATCGCCTCTGGCTAGCATATTTGTGACTAGAGATTAGCAAATGCTTTGTCAATATCGTGTAGCTCATTCAGTCTATTAGAGTCAGAACTCGCATCTACGGCAGATCTTCCTAAGGCCTTGAATATATCCTCATATCTAATTGGTATTGAAGAACCGTCAGGATCCTGCCATTCAGGACAATTCTGATGCGTATATTCAACCAATTGCCATTGATCAAATGACCCAAAGCGTTGCCAGATTTCTTCCAATACTTCGATTTCTGCGTTGCTTAGCTGATTTAAATTGTCGCGACTGCACCCTGCTATTGCGAGAGAAACGTTATAGTTTTCTCTATCTCTAATCCATTGCTCCCAAATTTCGGAAGCAACCCGGCTAACAGAACCATTGATTAAATTGAGAGTTACGGTCAGCACAGGACCATGATCCATGGAGACAAAATGATCCCACGATATGGGCGCATCATATCTTTCAAACGAGAGTCGGTCAGACAAATAAAGCAGTTTTATGAGCTTTAATATGTTGATAGCACCACCCTCTTTACCTGCGAAGAAGGCGGCCATTTGGGCTGCTTTTAGAGGTGTAAATGTCATAGGCGTCACCGACAAACTCAATTGTACCTGAAAGGCGTTTTACAAGCATTTTGTTTATTCTCACCGTTAAACACAGCTTGGAGCTGAAAGCCCAAAAATGCTTTGCTGATGTTATCGGCAAAACCGTCAAAATCGCGAAGATTGCAACCGGCGAGATTGTTGACCCCGGAGTTTATGATCCATTCTCCTACTTGATCGGGCCTATAAATATTACTGTATATATATACAGCATATCAAGCTGCTCTCCTCCCGCCAAATTCAAGGGTGCATTCTGATTAACTATTTACTGGGGATCGAATTATGTTTAGAACCCTGACGTTGGCTCTATTACTCAGCGTACCTGTCGCTGGAATCGCCCAGCAGACCCCCCCAAATCAACCAAAGACTCGGCAAAGACGAGACCATTATCTTGGGCATTATGTTCTTTCTTGACACTTAGCGGTCGGTCAGTGGCTCAAAGTATATACAGCTATTTGAAGAGTTTAACCCTATCAGGATCAGTAAACTTGTTTCTGCCGCTGTGTTCATCAGCGTTCATTCTTGGGCTCACTTTGCTGTAAAACTTCTCCAACATCTCTACGCTTGTTCCCATCTGGACAGCTAGCTTGTGAATGTCACGCCCTTCAGCAAGTGCTTTCGTTGCATAGGTATGTCTTAAGCTGTAAAGGGTTCTTGCTTTTCCATCTGCGCCTTCCTTTAGCCCTTCCTTAGATAGTAGCTGGTTGAAAGAGCCACTTAATGCTTCTGTTGTAACTCGATTTCCACTTCTATCTACAAAAACATATTCGTCTATTTTTGCATCCAAAATATCGTCCATTCTTACTAGACTTATTCTTGGATTTGCTTCTGCTAACTTTGTTAGATACCCAATTGTAAAATCACGGGCGATTAGTTCTCTTTTTCCCCGTTTGCCATCAACGTTTACGGCAATATAGCGTTCTGGCCGGTCGCCTTTGATTAGCTGAATATTCTTCCACTTCAAGTTGTAGGCTTCAGTGCCAGCTCTGATTCCAGTATTGGCCAAAAATCCAACATACCCTAATAACAGTTCCCGAAGCTCTCTCGTGGCTCTTCGGTGACCAGTATTCGACCATTTAAGCAAGGCGCGGTGTACTTGTTCGTACTCTTCAGCAGTAAACGCGCCACGACTTTCACTTTTCTCTCCTCTGTTAAGTAATCTGGGCTTAATCGATTCTGTTATCCATCCGTGGAGTAGTGCTTCATCAAAAACTCTGTTTAGGGAGGAATTGTGTGTGTTTATCGTGCTTTGTTTGGCTTTGAATGAAGTGGCATTGCTATTCAGATTCGAAAATTGGCTTGCGTTTTTTTTCCTGGCTTGGATCTCTTCGCCCATTTTGGCATCACGCCATAAGGCATAGTCGTTTAACAGTTTTACATTAATTCTCGATACGTCGTACTTACCGAAAAAGGGAATCAGGTAGTTGTCAATGACACGAATATAATCTTTATAGATCTGTTTTCCGCTGCTGCCATCCAGTTCAGTCTGCATTCTATCTACTGCATACTTTGCAACGTTTCTGAATTTTCTAGTGCTTTGAGGTAGGTTGTTTTTGGCACGCTCTTCAGCGCCATAGTAGAGCTTTAAGGCTTCTTCTGTAGCCTCGTTTTTGTCGTCGGTTTTAGTTGTGATCCGTTCCCATTTACCGTTCTTCAATTTGATGTGTGCTTGCCAGTTTCTGCTTCTTCGGCGTTTACACAAGTTAACTTTCTTCTCTAGAACAGCAATAGTCTGTGCGGATCTTGACACTAAGCACCTCCGATATCTCTCCAAGAACGAGAACGATATATGGTGGCAAGAGTAAGAAAATCCAAGTCACTCATCGCTCACAATATTCGATATTTGAGTGCTGAATTTATGTCTAGAAACGGGTGATGGGCCACCACAAAGTGTGCAATGGGTGTGCAATGGAAAATTGAAATAGTAGGGAAGGTGAACCACTAACAAATTCAATAGGTTAGTGGTGCCCAGGGGCGGAATCGAACCACCGACACGAGGATTTTCAGTAGACGTGTTGACCGATTCGTTAGTTATATCAATAAGTTGTAAACGCGAAATCAGAGTGTGCTAAGAAGTGTGCTAACAATACGCCGGATAAACGAGTTACAATTTCAATATTTTTGCACCCACTACAATTAGTCCCGAAGCGTAATAATCTATTGCGAATCTTGCTAATTTTTATTCTATCTTCCGAAGTAAAAAATGTGATCTGGCAATCGCGATGGGCGATTTTCTGTTTGATTGCCATGCTTCGATTTGCAAATTTGCGACTCTGCTTCCTAGTTTTGTAATACTGCACACTGCAAAGGAATCCTGAGGTTTGCCGGAACGAATAAAGTCGATCGTAAAGTCAATATTCTTGGGCGTATTAATAGGTGATGTTTCCCAAAGTAGATGCATCATAGCAGCGTTTTCCATGAACCCAGCTAGTGCCCCTCCATGAAGGGCAGGTAGCAACGGATTACCGATTAAGCGCTCTGAGAAAGGTAGTCTGAAAACTAATTCTCCATTATGCTCTTGAAATGAGACGCCTAAATAATTGGCGTAAGGAACAAACTCGATTGCTTTTGCATAAGCTTTTTGGTTTCGAAAGATGTTAAATACGTCAAGCTCTCTCATTATCACCGGTTCCGAATTCTGAATTCGTTGTATCTTGCCCAGTCCGAAAAAATGTGGCGACACAGGATACTAACGGATCCTCTGGAGTATCATGGAAAATAAAGCCGCTAACGAAAGCGATTGATTTAGTCAATTTATAGCATTCAGCTGTGCAGTATACATCCTTGCCTGATATTGAAGGTCTAATACTGTCTAAACGAAGATCTAGTGTGGCTATCATTTCGAATTTGGGTAGGGCACACAACACCGCTAATCCCGCGATAGTGTCAATCAATGAGATAAGTACGCCGGTATGCAATGCACCGTTCTCTACGTTACCTACCAGATTTTCATGATAGGGTATTTTGCCTTTAGCCACGTTCCTCTCTAGCGATATCAGCTCTATGCCCAAGGCCTTGGCGTGAGGAACTGACGAAACCATGTGGCCAGCTAGTGATTCTCTAGCATTTTGACTATCTATTAAATATTTGCGTTCTGAATTGTTCATTGAAGGTCAGGATGCTGTTTCTTAAATCAATAAAGAGATCAATTTCTGATTGATCCTGCTCAACAGGACGCTGTAACAAAAAGACTAAGGGGTCGCATGCGATAACTACCCGCATCTTCAGAGAATTATCAATAATAGGAGGGTTCGGTTGATAGTTGAGATTAGGGGCACAATTTACAATCCTAATTGCAGAGGAGGAATTAATCCAATTAAACAGTTGCTCAAAATGTCGCGTATCAAAACCAATAATTCTAAAAGTCGTGCCTCTTCTTGAATGAATATTGAAAGAGGCAGACTCGGAGATGCGGGGCGAAGCGTAAGCTTATCCGTTAAGTAGACAAAATCTATCTTTATTACTATTCCAAAAAAAATGGGGTGGCTATGACAGTCACCCCACCTTTGTGTCTTACCGGATAAACGTCCAGCTAAAAATTGTAATTGACCCGAGCGTAAACTACGCGACCCAATGGATCCTGCAGGGATGCAACCACGCCGGCGATCATCCCGGTCTTTTGAGGCATCCTGTCGAAGACGTTGCGAGCACCTACGGTTAGGTTGAAAGTGCCACCTAATGCTTCCAGATCTCTATAAGAGTAGAACATATCCATTTGAGACCACTCTCTGATGATGGATGTTGATACCCATTCACTACCTGGGAAGAACTGCTGAAAGCTGAACTCGTTGGCGTCGAAAACCAGCTCGTCAACGTAACGGCCAGTCATGCTCACACTGTGTTGCCCCATGGTCCAGTTCACGCGCAGGTTGGCGCGAATTTCAGGAATCGGTGGTACCGCCCCGAAATCGTTGTTTTGAATACCAACCGCTTCCAGCGCTGGGGAGTCTGGCTGCAACTGAAACTTGTAACTATCCACATACGTGGCGTTCAGCAGCATGTTGATATTTCCCCAGCCGTCGAGGCCCACATCGTCAAGGGAGAATCCGTAGCTCAACGAAGTATCAAACGCTTTGACCACCATTTCAGAGGCATTGCTGTCAGATTGGAGTAGTCTCACCGGCTGCAGCAGATTGTTGCGAACAATGCGCGGATCAGCGAGGCCGCTGTTTACCCAGGCCCGCAGTTGATCCTCAGTGGGTTCTGGCTGTGCATCCGTAGGCACGAATCCGGTGGAATCCTGGAAATTGCGAAAATCACTACGTGCAATATCCTGGGTGGTTGTGCTGACAATCCGGTCCTGGAAGTCAGTCTTGCTCCAGGTCAACGACCAAACCAGATCCTCGAACAGCGTCAGGTCGAAACCGAGGGAAGTGCTGTCTGAGGTTTCAGAGCCCAGGTTCGGGTTACCGATTTGGCAGGAGGTAATAAAGCCTTGTGACGGAGTAAACGGATCATCGAAATTACTCAGACCGCATTGTTCCGGACGATTCAGCTGGGGAAGCGTGGGTACAATAAATGCCTCACCCTGTGTGGCTCGCAGATTTAGCCAATCTGTCGGCTGATAGGTAACTCCAAATTTGGAGATGACTTCACCCTGACCGGTACTGAAACTCTCATCACGAACGGAAGCGCTCACTGCTAGGTTATCCAGGATTGGAAAGTCGAATTCCGCAAAAAAGGAGTCACTATCGCGAGTAACAGTCTGCGGCAATTCCTGGTTGCCGATCAATTGATCGTTGATGACATCGCCTAATGGCGGGTTGTCTTCGTCGCGCTCTTCCCGGCGTTGATAACCGACCGCCATGTTAATGGCACCACCAGGTAATTCGAAACCGATTGGCAACTCACCGTTAAGAATGAAATCGAAGGTGTGCAGGGAATCGAGATTCTTTTCGCGATGTTGGGTAAATACGGCATCGGCAACCTGCTGCGAGTTTCGGAAGCGTGGATCTACAGCGCCGAATGGGTTGAAACAAGCATCAACGTCGTTAATGACGTCACAATTCAGGCCCTGCTCCACAGCGCTGAAACTGAAGTCCTGGTGGGCGATATCATTCTGTTCCGTTTCGCCGTAGGTATAGAATGCAGTGCCTTCCCAACCTTCGATGAACGGCACATTAAAATCAGCACCGAACGACATTCTGTAAGTGCGCTTGTCGTCAAGTTCCAAGTTGACTCCACCGTCCAGCTGCATCCTCTCGGGCAGGGTATTCGGAATACCGTTTTTACCAAACGGCAGCCATTGGGTAATCCGAACATCTTCTGCGAACGGCACGCCGCCCAGTGGATCGAGGTCGATAGAGGCGAAGCGATTCGCCGCCAGTGCCACATTGCCATTAGCGTCGCGCAAGGGCAATGGTTGGCCATAGCCATCCGTCACAATATTGCCTATAGAATCTCTGAGGGGTTGGGCAAACAGTTCTGCGCCAGCTGAAGTCGTGGCACGGAAGGTATTACCTGGTAATTCGCCTCGCACAGTGGGCAGGTCGTCTTCACGAAAGCCCGGGTTTCCCGGGTTCGTGCGTCCCCTTATCACCTGACGGTTGTAGACGACTTGCGCATTAACTGAAAAGTCCTCGCTAATTTCCCAGTTAAAATTGCTATACAAATTGGTCGTATCTGCCTTTTCCATGAAATCACGGGTATCACCGAAGCTGAGGAAACAACGATTACCAAGGGGGTTGCCCCAGGCATTGTTGCCAAAAGTCACTTGATCGGCAACCGCGTCCCTACCACAATTGGGATCCGTTCTCTGGGTAGTTTGCTGGACTCCATTGTCGAATACCAGATCGCCATTGGCGTCCCTTACCGGGACAATAAAGCTGCCTGGATTGGAACCACCATTATGCGTGAGGCCAGCAGCAGTGTATTCTGGTCGTTCAGTCCACTCCAGGGTGCCACCATTCTGAAAGGAACCGGCGACCACGATATCGATATTGTCTATGCTGGTACCACCAAGAAATGACACTTCATTTCTGCGGAAGTCGCCACGGTCGTCGCCTTCTTCATAGTACTCAACCTTGAAACCGTCGTAGGCCTTATATGGGACAAGGTTAACTACTCCAGCCACCGCATCGGTACCGTAAATGGTTGCCGCGCCATCTGTCACGATGTCCATGCGTTGCAGAGCAACGGCTGGCAGTAGTTGCTGTACGTTTTGCTCCACCAACCGCTTGCCGTCCATCAGGGTCAGGGTCGCCCTGGCGCCTAGTCCACGCAAGTTAAAGTTGGCGATCTGACTAGTGGTACCCTGAATGGAGTTGGTAACACCGGTACCATTGTTGAATGTCAGGTTCTGTACTACCTGGGCCATGTTGATCGTGCCCTCGGCTTCGAGATCCTCGGCGGTAAAGGATGTGACTGGTGAGGCAGCGTCAAAGCCCTCGGTTCGGCGAATATAAGAACCGGTAACAATGACTTCTTCTACCTGGGTCTGTTGAGCTGAAACATCTCCAATTCCCATGGCCAAGGCCAGGGAAATAGCGGAAGATAGCGAGCTCAGGTTGTGATCATGCGTTTTGCGCCACAAATGATTTGTTCTCAAAGTAAACTCTCCTTTGACTTTGCCTATTTGTTTTAAACTTGTTGATAGTTAAATAGTTTTCTATTGAACTGTAATAGTTCTCCTCTGTAGTGACAGAAATTCTATTAAAAAAGATAGTGCCTACACACTGACTCCTTATTGAGTAAGCAGGACAGGGCAGTAGCCATTTAAAATGGCAATTCCTTATCGGACTTGCGTTTGGGCTATCTTATTTCCGCAAAACTTCGAAAGATCAGTATTGAAAAACACAGACCTTCAAGTTCAGACGAGGTGAATATATTGCGGAAGTTCAACTTTTAATCTGACGAATTGCCTATCAACCCTGCCGGACTGTAAAAATAACCAAATTTGCAATTCACCTGTCCAAAGGGCTCACTTGAACGACTACATCAATATCAGTCCACAGGCCACCGTCATCCGCCCGCCCGCGTAGAACATAAGTTCCCGGCTTGTCAAAGGTAACCCTTGCAACCCACCTGTTATCTTCTGGTAACTCAGGTGGTTCCCAAAAATTGGACCAGGGCGAATTGGTCCAGGGCCTGACATCTTCCCAAACAGTGGTTTGAGGTGGATTAAAAGTCGCCTCACCGCCTTCAGGGCCCCGATAGATAAACCATGAGTGATGCAGTCCATTCTGTTTGCCAACAGTGCCTTGGGTTGGCCTTTTAAGTGCTTCTTCTAACTTCAGCGAACCGTCATCATTAATGGGGTATTTTGGTTGATTACGTCGCGAGCCTGCAAAACCGCGCAATGAAATCGGTTGGCCATCATCTGTAACGAATACCGATAGAGTTACCGGTTCACCCACTCTGGTTTGGATTCGTTGAATTAATCCTTCTGGTTCTACTTCTGGTGGGGTATTTGCGCGTATTTCAGGTGTGCTGAATCCGCCACCGAGGGCTCCGGTCTCAGACATGATCGTGACATTGTCCAGGTAGTAGTCTGGACGTAGCGAAGCGTATGCTTTGCTCACTTCACTTCTGATTTCTATGGACCAAACGAGTTCGTCATTCTCAGTAAAATCATCAGGGACTGGAACTTCGAAAACGTAGCGATTGCGGCGTGGCAAAAACCGGGTAGGCTGACCTTGGTCCTCCGAGCCTGGTGAAAAGAAGTTCGTCGGTCCGATTGGGATATCAGGAGTTTCCTCCCAGTTGCGGTTAAAATAGCCGAACAAAAATGCCCGTGAACCGTCTTCCTTCTCAACCCAACCCTCGAAAGCTGCAGAGATTGTCTGACCCTTCAAATATGAAAGTTCTTGAGCCTGCAGCGGCTGGATGGCGTAAAGTAATAAAGCAATAAGGACGAAACCAGCCTTCTTACTGCGCCAGCTAATTGGTTTGCGTTTGATTACAGTTTGCTGCATTAAATTTTTTCCTCATGTAGTGACCCGATCAGGATTCTCTAGTGTTGCTGCTGTTGGTTAAGAGCTAACTTCACTCTTCCCAATCATCGGGCTTCGCGCCGGGAGTAGGGACCCCTGCCAGACACAGTGGGCATCCAAACACATAGTCGTTCTTGGTTGCGCCCAGCATTTTTACCCGGTCCTCCATTTCCTGAACAAACTCATCATCGGTCAGATGAACTTCCAGTCCGAGCTCCAAAAACATATTCGCCACGGAACGATTTCCGGATCCTTGCCAGTTTCGTGCGTCCGGCACATTGGGATTTGACTTCGAGTTGTTCATCCAGCCAATCATGTGGACTACCGTGCCTTTCGGCAGCAGAGGCTGCGCTTCAGTATCAAAGGTGTATTTGCGCACCCAGTTGTGATCATAGCCGACACAACTCAGAGTTTCCTGGTGAGAACCCCAGATGGCTTCAAGGCACATTCTTTCGCCCGGAGCATGCAGGTGCGGTTCAAATGCGATTACCTTGGTGTGCTCTTCAAGGACTGAATAGGAATGTAACACCTGCAGGCCATCCCCGGCCGGAATGTCGATATCCACTCCATCACCGAGATCGCCAATACTTACTGACACGCGCTCGTACTTAGGTTCAAAGCCTGCAGGAAATAGTTCGAATCCGAACTCCAGGTGGGCGGTAGCTTCGACACCTGCAGAATGTAGATGAACGCTTGGCAGAATAATTTCAGAACCGGCTTTTATGAGCGGACCAGTCTCGTTATCGAATCGATCCTCATTTCGACCCACTTCATGCACTGGCCATATTCCACCGCCTTCACCCGCGAGTTGGAAAATGCTGCTGTTGGGGTCTCTGACAGTATAGGCCGCATGGTGGACTATGTATTTGCCGCCAACAGTGTGACGGCCAGAGTGATTAGAAGATCCGATGTCATTCACTTCTCGCACTTGCACGGCTTTTACATACCGGTCCTCATCCAGAGGAATCTCGATTGCCCCATCGATAATACCCCACCAATCGGGATCATTCGCACCCACCGTAATGGGGCCACTGCGCACAATGAAATCGGGTTCTATAGCCCATCCTGTTGGAACGTCTGGAGCCGGTGGTACTGATTCAGGGTCTCCTAGAGGTGCGCCGGCGTCTGACCAAGCAGCCAAAATTGCGATTTCATCGTCAGATAAAGACATGTCTCCTTTGAATGATTGAAGTCCGATGTCCCTTTCATGATACCAAGGGGGCATGGCGCCCATGCGATCTTTGATTCCTGTTCGATATTTAATGAGCGGTGCATAGATCTTTGCTGTTTCGAAATCCATGAGTGACATTGGGGCCCCACCTTCAGGATTGTGGCACTGAATGCAGTTCTCATAGAGGATGGGCGCCACCTCTGCAAAGGTCACATTCGGCTCGGCCATTGCTTCCTGAGCATTGAGACTTTGAGCAGCCCCCAGAAAGCTGAGGACCAAATAGGCCCCAACTGTCTGTGAAAGCATAGCTGTGTTTGTAGTAGAGCGAATTGATTGGTGCATGTTTTTGCTCCTCGCTATGTAGCGTTTTGCCTAATTCAAGCAGTGAATATAAGTGTCTGATCTTTATAGAATTTACATTTCCAAAGTATAGGGCATCAAAAGTAGAATCGCTGCTAAACCAATAAAATCTGACTTGTATGAATGCTCTAATTCAGAGCCGCGATCGATTCTTACTTACACGCCTATATATGAATGGGAGAATTTCAGCCATAAATTTTCCAGAACTAAATATTTCTAGAGTGAACCACGGATTGGCAAATATCGTCTTCTGAAAAAGTGACAAAACTGGTTGATTTCGCGCATTATTGCGTGAATTCGAGATTTTCACTTCGCTAGTTCGCACTTGAATGCAGTTTGGCGAGGTGAGTTGGCCTGCCTTCCTGAGGAATTACGGGCGCTGGCAATGGCTGGCGCTGTGGGTATAAAGATAGACAGCGAGTTATCCAGTATGAGTCTGATTATCAGTGCAATGGGCTACCTGGCAATTTCTCAGCTTCTGCTGATTGGTCTGTATTACCTGGGGTTTCATCGCCAACTGTTGGTCGCTCGCCTGATAGCGTTATTGTGCATTTGTCTAATTGCCGTTGTGGTGTGGGCATCTAGCTTTGTCGAGGGTAGCTTCACAATACATTACCTTTTGGTGCGTTTGGTCTTCGCTACCCCGTCCGTGCTTTGGCTGGTAGCTCACTTTGCATTGGAAGATAACCATTTCATCTCACCACTGATGTGGCTTGTACTGCTGGGTTATCAGGTGGTTCATGCATTCGGTTCGATCATCGTGCCAGAACTGAGTCAGACGTTCGGTTTTCTCTCGCAAATAAGCTATCCATTCATGCTGGGTCTCATTATTCATGTAATTATCATCGCGCTACGTGGAAAATCTGGGGACTTGGTGGAGCCACGACGGCGAGTACGCGTGCCCTTCGCCGTATGCTTGGCAAGCGTTCTGGCAGTTTTGATTGCACTTGCGATGGTAATCTCTCTTCTGTCCGATGTGCCACAGGGCCTGATATTGTCAATGACCATTTTTTGTAACGGGCTACTATTTTTGCTGGCCTTAACCGTAAATTTGACCTCTCTGAGAATTGCAGGTCAGTCTGAGTCTGGGGTAAACGAGGCTCGCAATACAGAGCCTGTTAAGGACGATCCACTTGAGAAAGGTCAGTCGATTAGCCCTCGGATTCTCAACAGGATCAGAGAGCTAATGATTGAGCAGAAACTATATCGAGATTCCAGTTTAACCATTGGCGTGCTCGCAGACAAAGTGCATGCGAGCGAACACAAAGTTCGTTACGTAATTAACAAAGAACAGGGTTATCGAAACTTCAATCAGTTCCTGAACCAGTATCGGGTTGCAGAAGCAGAAGAGCTATTGCTGAAATCAGTGGAGATGCCAATATATGATGTTGCCTTCGAAGTTGGCTACAGCTCTTTGTCATCCTTCAATAAGGCTTTCAAGGAAATCACGGGCGTGACACCTAGAAATTTCAGAAACAATGACGGCACTGGGAGGGGAGAGAAAGCCAGAAAAGCTCAGTTCAAGTCGCAATCAGAAATCTGAATGAAATCGGCATAGACAAGAGAACAACGAAAAGTCTTAAATCAATTTGACTAATCGAATCTATCGGTTATCTGGCTGTGAAATGTTCAAAACTTCATCACGATTTGGGTAAAGAATTTGCGAGTGGTCCCATAGATTGTTTTCGGCCAGATATTTATTGTTCTCGTAATGTGATTTAGATAGAGAGCTCAGATTAATCCCGGTTACAGGAGACATGGCCTGAACTCCCTCCATCAACTGTCGTTGCCAGCTAACCCCCAAGTCTAATTTTTCGAGTAATGCCTGATACCGAGAGTCGGCCAAAACAGAGTCGGGGAAATACAATTCGATCTTGTGCGCCATCACTGCCAGACGTCGTAAATCTGCAGGCGACAGCGCCTGCCAATAGTCGACTCCTGCGTCAATATCGTTACGAATGAAACTTTTGGCACCATGACTCAGGTTGTACTCTGGATTGGCAAGATTTTTCTGTTCAAACGAGTCGGCCGCTTCAGTAGATCGTCCAGATATTCCACTTATGGTCGCATGGCTCAGCATCGTAATAGGGCTTTCTTCGTCAATAGCCATCTGTTTTTCGAGGTAGTGGATTGCATCTTCATAATCTCCAATGAATGCCAATCCACGAATCAATGCAGAGATAATTCCAATATGGTCGGGCCGGTCTAACAAAATCTTTTTTTGTACCTGTAAAAGATTATGGGGTGGTTCGAAAAAGGTCTGATAAAGCCAGGTCATTCGACGCGGAATGGTGAAGGCTTCTTCGTCACTTGTCAGCTCAAGAATTTGAGCCGCTTCATGGTAGAGTCTTGCCTCAGCCAATAATGTCGCATAACGTGAATAGGTATACTCTCCAGCATCGCCACTTAAGATCTGTTCGCGAAGTGTCGATTCAATCAGGCGCCAATTGCCTGATTGCATGCTTAATAAGTGGTTTCTCATTTCTGTTAAAGCTTCATGATTGGGATGTATTCTCGCAACTTCGCTGATTGCATCCTTGACCATGGTTTGTAGCTCGGTATTTCTTTGCTGCTTGCTGTATATGCCTAAGGCACTCGCTGACCTGATAAGACCAATGTAGGCACTGATGAATGCAGGATCTTCGTCTATTGCCATTTTGTAGTGTCTAATCGCACGCTCAAGGTCTGTTTGATTTGAATTCCCAGCGTAGAACCCTGCTTCGAGGAAATTGGTGTAAGCAATGGGATTTGAAGTACCCCAGCCTTGCATTTCGGAAAACTGGGATTCATTGAGATAAATACTGAGAGCGGCGACGATGCTCTTGCCTACCTCATCGTGGACGTCAAATACTCGCGCTGAAGAAATATCAATCTGATCGGAGAATAATATCGAATTTTCCTTTGCATTGATTAGATCGATTTGCAGTCTTAATTCGCCGTCAGCCTGTTGGATGTTGCCACTCAGAATAAAGTCGACTTCATCAGCAAAATTCGATTGTACATACTCTTCTGTAGAAAAATCCCCAAAGCTGCTAACAATAACAGTACCAGGAAGTGTCGACAGGTGAGTGACCAGGCTTGAAGGCAACTGTGCAGCCCAGAACAGGTTGCTAGCTTCGACGTTGATGCTTTCCAGGGGGCGAACCAAGATCACTTGGGTATTTGTATCATCCGCAGTTTTTGATTGCGGCCAAAAGTTCACAGCTACAACAATCGAAAAAGCAAGCAGAGTAAGCCCCCCCCATTTCCAATAATTTTCCAATGACCAGAATTTTGTATTGGAATTCTCAGAGTGATCTCCGCTGAGATCTGATTCAGATTCCCTGGGCTTTGCAATCAGGGCATAGCCTCGTTTGGGATAGGTCTTTATGAATTTGGGATTGCTTGCATGATCACCCAGAGCAGATCTGAGTTCGGCAATAGCGTTGTGTACCGCATGATCGGAGCTGACTGACCTGCTCCAGAATCTGTCCAAAAACTCAGAGCTGGACACAACCCGACCATTAGTCTCGATCAGGTGCTTGAGCACTTCCATAGTGCGTGGCGACAGCTTGATTGACTCCCCTGTCTTGATGTTCTCCAGGGTGCAAGTCTGCGGGAAAACATTCCAATCCAACAACTTAACCATCGAAGGGCCCTGTCAGAAACTGCGGAAATAATTTTGTTTACTTTCTTTTGTCATCGTGAGGGGCGGAATTTGGTACCCCCACCTACTAATACCTACTTATTAAGAAGCTACCAGCTCTGGAGGAAATCTGCCCACTTTGTAAATGTAATTTATTGTGTCTGAGAAAAATGGAGCTCTGCAATTGCCCGCGGTGTCTGGTCGCTGAAGTGCACCTAGGTTTTCATGAGGAATATTTGAGAAAAATTGGAGGCACTTCGGAGGACTATACCGTCGCTCTCAAACACAATCGCGATTTCATGTGAGGTCTGTCAAGCCTGTTCGACAAATTGCGGAATAATTCCCGCGAAAGTAACTAGATGAAATGAAACTTACTACCACTCAGGCACTGCAAATGGCTGTCGTCGCCCATCAGAATGGTGAGCTGACCAACGCGGAGCGCTTCTATCGAGCCATTCTCAACTCACCTAAAGACTTCCCTACCGCGACTAGAGATGTGGATATCACGGCAACCGCTTACAACAATCTGGGCTTCATCCTGCAGCAGCAGGGAGATTTAGAGCCTGCTATCAGTAATTATCGCCAGGCGGCCAGAATTAATCCCAATTACTCCGAAGCTCACAATAATCTCGGTTATGCATTACAGCTTAGCGGCTCTGCTAATGCAGCGATAGCCAGCTACCGGCGTGCAATCAAGATCAATCCGGCCTTCTTAGAGGCTTACCATAATCTAGGGCAGGCGTTACGGGAAGTTGGTAGCCTTAAGGACTCAGCCGATTGTTACCAAAAGATAGTGGACTTGCAGTCAAACAATGCTGATGCTCACAATGCACTTGGTGCTGCTTTGCAGCTAAAAGGTGATCTCGAGGCAGCAATCCAAAGCTTCGAGACCGCAGTCAGGCTAGATCCCGAATTCTCTGAAGCCTATAACAATTTGGGAGGCGCACAGCAAGCAAAGGGAAGTCCTGATGCGGCGATTGAGAGTTGCAGGCGTGCTATCGAATTTAGGCCGGACTATGCCAATGCCTATCATAATCTTGGACATGCGTTCAGCAGCGCGGGACTTATAAGTGAGGCGATAGAAGCATATCAGCGGGTTCTGGTTCTTCAGCCAGACTCGTTACAAGCATACAATAGTCTCGGGAACATTTTGCGAAAAGAGGGTAGGTTTGAGGAAGCGCTGTACTATTTTGAGATGCTTAATCAGCCAAGATTCCAGAATATTATGGAATCCAATCCCTCCGAAAACGGTTTTTGGCAGAATACTAAGTCGCAGGCTCTGGAATGTCTGTACATACTCGGTCGCTACGATGAATTGCAAGAGAGGTTAGCGCTTCTGGCCGAGAAAGGGGATTGTAACAGACGTGTCTCGGCAGTGAGTGCGTTCGTAAATCACCAACTAAAAACCGAAGACCTGCATCCTTTTTGCACAAACCCGTTAGATTTTGTTCACATCGGAAGTTTGAGTGAACACGTAACAGATGTTTCTGGTTTCACTGAAAAACTCATTGAAGAAGGATTAGGAGAAATACAGGTTTGGGAACCTGAACACGGTGTTACCCAGTCTGGCTACCAGACTCCTAATACAATATTTGAAGCTGGTGAGAATTGCGCCCTTCTAGAAAAAATCTTGCGAGACGAAATCTCTTCCTATGTAGCCAGGTTTCTACCGGAAGATTGCCTATACATCAGGTCATGGCCGGTCGATTTCAATCTTATGGGATGGCATGTTCGCCTGGTGAAATCGGGATATCAAAAATCTCATTTACACCCACCGGGCTGGATGAGTGGAGTCGTTTATCTTCAAATCCCAGACAGGGGGAATGATGAAGGAGCCATAGAATTCAGCTTACATGGTTATGACCTTCCTATTCTGGACAATAATATCCCTATACGAGTTCATCGCCCAAAGAAAGGGGACATCGCATTATTTCCTTCCTCGATGTTTCATAGAACGATTCCGTTTACAGAACACACTGATAGGTGTGTGATTGCCTTTAATTTGGTCCCTTTACAATAAACGGCGAGCTCTAACAGACGCATTGACCGAAATACTGATTAATACAACTGGTACTGACAAGCTAACTCGCCCTAAGCGATAATTATGTCACGAGGTCATCAAGGGTGTGCAAAAGACGACGTTTTCCGCCTGAAATCATTAATTATATCGTATGGCTCTATCACCGCTTTACCCTGAGCTATCTTGATGGCAATGTATACTAATTATTCCAGTAATACCTATTACCGGAACTAACTTTGTGGCAGGCAGCTAACAAAGTACGTTTATACCGGCCTAATAATTGCACACAGATTATTATTTAATCTTCTTTCGTCTGTTTGATAATTGAATATCGACACCTGTCATTCTAAATCGCCACTTAATCATGTCGTTACTTACTTGATAAATTTCTTCAATTTGATCATTCGACAGTTTTGATTTTCTGATATGTAGTAGAGCGGGTCTTGGCAGCAACAAAGTTCCGCCTAGCCAATCAGCTTCATCTTCTTGCTCTTTGTTATAATTGCTTGGGACTAGGTGACCGTCCGAACTAACGTCAGCACCATGAAGTTCATGTCCGAGGATGATGTGCGAGAGTTCGTGCATGCAGACACTATTGATACGAGCCGAAGATTGCGCTGAATTGAAAACTATTAAGTGCCTGTTTTCAATACGAAGTGTGAATGCAGACCAACTGCCTGAGTCAATTTCTGTAAGTTGTCTCAAATCTTGTGAGCTAAGACCATCTACTTCCAGAGTGCTCCAGATTGTAACGTTGATGTGTCTCGCCAACTTCTCTGCCGAAAGTGGAGAAACTGATTCAAGCCCCAATTGTTTCCGAATCTCAATGGATCTTTTTTCGCATTGAGACTTGAATCCTCGTTTCACTTCTATCCGTGGCCCTCAGGCTCAATGTTAGTGAATTTGTGCTGTGCTAACTCTATTAGATTTGCCAGTGATTGCGCCGTTTTAGGGGATACTGCAGATTTCGCTTTAAAGGCGATTTGTAGTTCACCCATACCTGTGAATTTTGCTGGCTTCTCCCCAAGCCACTCACATATGGTGTCCAGTGTTTTCCTGTCTGGAATATGTCCTCGCTCTATTTTTGAGAGTGTTGTAGGGCTAATGCCAATTTCTTTTGCTGCTGCCCTGATGCCCATGCTTCCTCGTCTTCTTAGTACGAGTTTCGCTAGATCATCATATTGCATATAGTCTCCTAAATTAGTGTGTTAATTTAATGGTATTTGTGTGACACGAAGATGGACATCGGCTTAAACCCATGTTATCTTGATACCAATTTGGTGTCACACTAACCAAAATTAAGATGAAACGCAAGAAAATGTTAGGACTTACTTACATATATCTTATTGATATTTCGGCAGTTTGGTGAATTTTTGAACAATTTAATTCATCAAAACCCCGAGCAATTGATTCAGCATCGATTTGATTTCGATTTAACGAGGGTATGTGTAGGAATTGAGTTCTTAGGAAAATTTAAGAGGTAAGGAAAATGCAAAGTAACGCAGCAAGCAATCAGGGCCCAAAATTTTTCATCGATATTGAGGGTGAGAAATATGAGTGGTCTTCTTCAATTATTACGCCTGAAGACATAGCTGAATTGGGCGGTTGGGATATTTCTCAAGGGGTGATTCTTATTGATAAGGATAACAATGAGAGAAACCTTACCCCTGGAGAAGAAATTGAATTGAAGCCAGGAATGGGGTTTGCAAAAAAAGTACGTTTTAAACGTGGTTAGGATTTGTGCAGATTCGCAAGATGATCTCTTCAATAAGGTGAAAAAATGACTCCTAGAATAGATGCTGAAGTCGAGCTAATTCGAAACCATTTCCCTACCTTGGTGTACAAAAGAAACGAAGGATGGGTATTTATTCCAGACTATGGCGTATTTTCTGGTTGGAACCCAGAACTGATATCCGTTGCGATACAAATTAATCCTTCACATCCCAGTGCCAGGCCGTATGGATTTTATGTGGACTCAGCGATTACTTATAAAGGCCAAGTACCATCGAATTTTAAAGCGAGTCCGCCTGCGTCGGTTCCGTTTGAAGGAAACTGGGGATTGTTCTCATGGGAACTTGAAGAGTGGAAGCCACATGAAGAGATTCACAAAGGATCCAATTTGTTCAACTTTGTAATGACGTTTGCACACCGATTTCATCAAGGGGTTTAAATAAGTGCTTCAGATAGCAACTTCAAAAATTCATTGGGATTCAATCTCAAGTTACTTAATTGACCCAAATGTTTCAGAGGAAAGAGCGGTTTTTGGTTTTGCTTCTATCGAACCGCAAAACAGAATTCAATTGTTGGATTGGGTCAAAATGGAAGGCGATCTAGTAGATGTAGCTTATCCTTACCACATTGCTCTTTCAGATAAAGCACGGCAGTCAATTATTAAGCATGCTCATGATCACAATCTTGCGTTAATTGAGTTTCATTCACATCCACTATCCAGCTTTGCACAATTTTCCTTCTCAGACTTAGCTGGATTTGATGAGTGGGTACCGCATGTAATGTGGCGCTTGCCGGAGAGGCCTTACATCGCAGTAGTAAAAGCAGTAGAAAATTTTGATGCGTTGTACTGGGAGACTAAAGGATCATCACCTAGATCTGAATTGGAATTCCATGTAGGCGATTCAGTACTTACACCAACGGGATTTACAATAGAAGGTCTTGCCAGCAATGAATAGATTCAATAGGCAAGTAGGATTGTTTGGTGCAGATGGCCAAAAGAAAATTAGTGAGCACAATGTGGCGATTATCGGAGCAGGTGGTCTAGGTTCACTAGCAATTCAACAAGCGGCTTATCTAGGTGTCGGGGCGATTACGATCATTGAATTCGATGACGCAGACGAAACTAATCTTAATAGGACAGTTTCACTCTTTCACGATGACGTATATGAATCAGATGGTTCAATAATATCCGAATTGCCAAGCAAGGTTGAAGTGGCGGAAAGGTTGATTAAACGAATATCACCTTGTACAACTGTAATAAAAGTTAACGGTAAACTTACTGATAAAGCTTCTATTGAGAAGATTCACGATTCAGACAGTCTAATTGGATGTTTAGATAACGAGGGTGCGCGACTTGTTCTTACCGAAATTGGAAAAGGTTTACTTATACCTTATTTTGATTTTTCTAGTGAGATAGTGGTCGACAATAAAGCCATTCATCCAGGCGGAAGAGTCTTTTACAGCGGCGCTCAAAAAGGGTGTCTTGTTTGTTCAGGTGAGTTAGACATATCCGAAGCGTCTGTTGAAACCTTAGGAGATAATGTAGTAAACCTAAGAAACAGAATCTATGGTATTGAGAAGGATAGCCTTCAAGGATCAGGACCTTCTGTAATCAGTTTAAATGGAGTGATTGCAAGTCTTGGCATGACTGAATGGATGTTTTGGGTAACAGGCATTCGTGAACCCAAAGCGATGCTAACTTATCGTGCTGATCGAGGTATTGTTACAGTTAACCAATTCGAAGAACTATCCGATTACTGTCATTTCTGTGATTCTGTAGTTGGGAAGCCGCATTTATCACACTATCTTAAAGGAATAGTCTAGCCTTTTTCTAGAATTAGGATGCCTTCAGCTGGGTCAACGTCTATAGCTTTGCAGTAGTGTAGGTACTCCACTATGTCCAGCCGTCGTTCTTGTTGTTCTATTTTGCCTATAAACGAATGACTTACTCCCATTCGTTCGCCAAGTTCACGCATAGTTAATCCTTTGGCTTCGCGATGTTTCTTAAGCCAGTTTGTTAACTTCTTGTATTCAGGTGAATGAAGCGAGCTACTCATTGTCCCTATATTAGGAACTAAGTATTATGTACCCAAAATAGGTACAAACTTGGGAAACTAACTATGGGCAACAATCAAAACTCGATTTTCTGGGTAGTCTGGGGAGCCATTACAGTTGCTCTAATCTGGCTTGTCACAACCATTATCGAACTCATCATGCGGCCAATATTTGCAATTACGGGCGCTGCTGTAGGCAAAGCTATTGGTGTAAGTGTCCGCAGCGTAGGTAGGGCGGTAGAGTCCTCAAATCGACCAAGAAAGCTTACCGAAGAAGATTATGAGTTAGCTGAGCCCCTTGATTACAGGGCAGCTTTATTCAATAAGTATGCGGAAAACGCACCTGTAATCGTTTTTGGGAAAGTAGAAACAGTAAATCGGAATAGCAATAGTGCGGTTATCACAGCAACCGATCATGCAGAAGGTGAAAGTTTCGGTTTTGCAGTACTCGAGTTCGATGAAGAGCCTGAAATCTTGGAAAACGACGTGCTTAAAATATTTGGCCGATTAGACCGAATTGCTGAGCCAGAAAGCGATATCAGGGCACCCGTGATAAGAGTGGAGTACTTCTACGTTCTAAGTTAACGGCCTGATTGTTTCCTAGCCTGCCCTGGAAACGAAACTTGTACTAATTCCCGCTGATAACCCCATTTTTGAGTCAATAAATTGACCAAGATTCCTTCTCGGTGGAATTCTCCCGCCTAAATAGATCAATCCTTGCAACTATTTATCTGCGCCAAGTAGCGCTAGTTAATGCAAGGGCAATCCCATACAAAACTTTAACTGGGCAGTACACGGGTATGGGCGTTAGTACTACCCTACGAGAAAAAATATGACAAATAGCAACAATAACTCCGCGCTTGGCCAGCAGTGTGAGACTACAAATGAGCTACGTAAAGCACTAGAAAAATTGCGCGTTGATGGGGATGAAGCCTTCGCTGATCTGCGCAATGCACAACATAAGACCCACCTGTTTTTAAGTGAACTATATCTCTGGTGGCATCAAGCGAATCAGGTAATAGGGTACTTAGAAGAAGAATACGCCAAGCTTAGTAGAAGGTTTAAACCAGTGAATTACGGCACAAACTATGCGCCCCTCTTGCGACTGGCGACCGGAGACAATAATTTATCCAACCAAAATATTGATCGCTATAGTAGAGCCCTTAACAAGGTACATCAGCAATACTTGAATCAACCGGAACACTATGCGAAGAATGGAGCCGGAAAGCTTGCAGCGTTTATAAAGCAATCAGGTGGGATATCAGCATTAGCAGGTTACTATACTCCAAAGTGTAAGCAATCGAACTCGCCAATCCAAGGCCACCGAATGGCCGAAGGTTTGGTTGTAAAAAGCGCGAATGCAGCAAAGTTGCTGCCTGCGTCGCGCGAATTCGTTGACAAAGCTAGCTCCAATGACCTGCCGTTACCCGAGCACATTGCGGCCAATCAAAATGGCATCGGTACATTCTTAGCGATTTCTGATAATTCTGAGATAAAGTTCGTTCCAGTCGAGATCGGTGAGAACATCGTCAATGCCGCACTTGTAGCTTTTTACAGACAGCAATTCGGTGCTCAGAAGCCTGTTCTTCGGCCTTTACTTGAACTGCTGCAAACCCAGTGTTTGCCTAAGAACCTGCAAAAGTATGCAGAAAAACTTGATCAATTTGGTAGAGGCAAGGGTTCTAATGCCAATAGTCGGCTAGTGTATCTGCATGACTCTGGTGAGTTTTTGCTAAGTCATACAAATACTGATGCCGGTGTGGTCAGCATAGTAAAACCTTCGGCACCTGTGCTCGAGGACTGCGAATCAGACCTAATACTACCGTACTGGCAGCTCAGAACGCTGCAGCGCGAATTTCTGCAATGTTGGGAATTCAATGCTTATGTTCCAACCAGTGAAAATGCGTTTATTCCTGTAACTCGCGACGACTCCACAGCATTTAGTCTCGGGCTGTGGCATATCAACTGCATACAGTCCGAGTCTGCAGCACACATGTTGCGGCACTTAACCAATATTAACTTCCTGTCGGCAAACTACGATTCCAACAACAATCAAGTTTCACCTAGATTATCGGACGAAATTTGCGATTCACTGTGGTCGGTTGAATTACCTGCAGGTTGGTTTTCCAAATTGCAGAACCAGTTTCTATCAAGATGGCTTGATAGCCATGGGAAACATCTCAATCGCGAGATCAACCAAATTCTGCGCGTAGATTTTAAGTCAGACTCAATAACTTTTAATTTTGTCTACCGAGAAGGAAAGTTTGAGAGTTCCGAAACAGTGGCTCTCGATACAACCTCGGTTGGTGTTACTACTACGCAATCTATTGCGTCTGTTGATTTGGTACTGCCGCTACGGTCAGTTTCTATGCTGCCAATCAGTGGAAATGTATCAATGTGCGTAAACAGCTACTGTGTAAGTATCGAATTCTCCACTTCGGGTCCCGGGGGCTCCCACCACAGCATATACATACCCGTATTGACAGAATCCGGTAGCAGATCCTCGGCCTCCTTCGAACAGCAACGTTTAAGTGCTCCCAAACCAGCCTTCGAGTATGGTTCTCTCGAATACGACGAAATTGCAATTGTTGAAGAGTGGGAAGAACAACGGAGGGCAGCGTAATGACTATCATTAGCAACGATTACGCTGTATTCCTTCCAGCAGTTAATTCCATGTACGCCGAAGGGCTGACCAAAGAGCTTCCTTCAGACAGGCGTCTACCAAGTGGTTTTGCTATTAGTGACCTGGAATTTTGGCAGAGTAGTTCTGCTCTGTGGCACCACCCACACATTCTTCACTCGGTGGGTCAATATTCCGTAGGCAAGCTGCCAGACAACGCTGTTACACGTCGCGCTTCCACCGAGGGAATCCTATTTGGCGATAGCGGCGGTTTCCAGATTGGTAGTGGTACTTTAAAAGGCATCCCAGGGCTCCAGAGCGGTCTCGATAGCTCGGAAGCATGTAATGTCTGGCGTGATGCCTTTGAAGCCCGCTGCTGGATTCTGAACTGGCTAGAAACCTACACAAATTATGCAATGACCTTAGATCTGCCGTTGTGGGCTAGTTCGGAAGCCGGAAAATCTTCGCCTTTCCACTATTGTTCCAAGCAGCAACTTACAGAAATGACCGTCGAGAATCTAAGGTTTATCGATAGTCATAGAGTAGGCAATACCAAATGGTTGAATGTTGTTCAAGGTACAGATACACAAACCATGATGGACTGGTGGGACTCCGTAAAGTGGTTTGACTGCAGTGGATATGCGTTCAGTGGGCGCGGCGGTCGCCAATCTGGTTTGCGAACCGTGCTTGTTCCTCTGCTGAGGATGCGGGACGAAAGGGCGCTAGATGCTGGTCGGGACTGGATACATTTCCTGGGTGTTTCAACAGCGCCTTGGGCTGTGATGTATACGGCAATTCAGCGCGGGCTACGAAGCACGACCAATGCCAAAGTGCGAGTAAGCTACGATAGTTCTAGCCCTTTTCAGCAAGCGGCAATGCATGAAATGTACAATGAACTACCTGCCTTCTCCGAAGATAAGGCTAACTGGTCGATTCGCAAGATATTAGCTCCACAAAGCAGGCTATATGTGGGTAGTGATAAGCCGCTTCCTTTTAGTAGCCCTATAGCGGATAAGCTCTGCTTAGGTGACCTGAATGTTAAGGATGGAAAGTACTGCAATCGGCAATTCGACACGACAAGTTTGCTGTACCTGACAAATCACAATGTCTGGACATACCTGGAAGCCTTCCAGCAGGCAAATACGCAAATATTTGCCAGTAATCGCAAAAACGTTCCAGCACATTTTCAACAATGCGTAGATGTTGTGGAGCAAGCTTTTGCGGAAGAAAACTGGGACTCGTTCCTGACCAAAGAGCAGCAATTGCTTGATAATTTTAAAGGCTAACTAAGCCCTAGAAGAGTTATTACTTAATTTAAGTAATAACTCTTCTGCCTTTTCTAAATCAACGCGAAATGGGCCTACTAACAGCTAATTTTTTGCGCAATTCACATAAATAATCATAGCCGCAAAGTACATATAGTCTGTATTTCGTCGCAACGTATGAACATACTGTATTTCTTTGGGCTATCAGGACAATGAGCATAAAAAAGCATTGAGGCCGGCAGTAAATTGCGCGGTCAGATCTTGCTGCCACTGTTCTTGCTTTAAATCTGAGGCAAAAAAGAGGAACAAGGTTAGAGGCCGTTAATTTCGGTAACTTGTATGTGCTGGCATGGTTGTAGTTGGCTATGCTTGCATTGCGTTGCTATTAACTCAACGCGCGTAAAGGTAACAGGGCAACCCCACCGATCCAGCCTACATTGCTGGTTGCGTGCAACTACAGACACTCAGCGAACTCACAAAAGGGTCCAATAGGTCATTTGAGGCCTTACGGCCTCTTTATGACTCCGGAATCTACAAAAGGGGTGCCCTACATCCTTACAATCACAATCAACACTTAAGTCAAAGAAAAACCACATCGCAGTGAAAGTGAGCAATTGCGAACGATCACAAGATGTGCGCTCGCTGCGAAGCAGTAGCGCTGTTGTCTAATTAAATTATTCGATCAGAATGGTTAGTACCAATTCTTTGGTTTCGTTGTAATGAATCGCTTTAGAGCGTGCGCGAATGGCTACTCGATCGTTTTCAGATTTAGCAATCTCACCCCAAGATGAAGAAAGAAAACATAATTTCTTCAGTAACAGAATCAAAGCGGAAGAGCTAATATCTGTGCCTCTGCTTTTGATCATACTTATGTAATGAATTGACTTACATAGGTAGTGCAAACTAAATCGTTCTTCCGTTAATTCGGGATCAATCTCTCTAAGCTTTGCCAGTACTTTGTTATATTTCGTTTGGTTCACGACTAACTTAGTGATCTGCAATGAAATGCTGACCGACTAGAGATTGCACTTCTTCCAATACAGCATAAGCACAAGCACACTGCGCGGCTCGATCCAAGAATGGGTGATTTTCAAGATAATTTCCGGAATATCCGTACTTTCGAGCTTTCTTCAGCAGTAGGGATTTAATCCTAGAATTGGTGCTAAGCAGCTGTAGCCATCGCATTTCTCTGTGAGATATCTGCTCTTTCTCCCAGATAGACACAATCCTATTAGCAAGGCTTAGAGCTGAATATCGCTGCTTTTGTGTGAATTCGAATAGGGTCATGATTTTCCTCCTTGTTGTAACCCTATTTATCAATAATGTTAGCTAATCAAACATCTAGAACATTTTCGGGAAAAAATTCAGAGGAAATTCATCTCGTTGCAATTGTCATATTTCTTCGCTGGCCATTCATAATGTTATACAACACTATCCTTGTTATCGAATTTTAATGTTTCTGGAGATATTCATGGCTAAGCAGGCAAAAGTGATTGATTCCAAAGAGTTCAAGCGGCTTATTACCGCAGTAGATCTAACTAGACACGCTCTACGGAACAAAACAATTATCTATATGAGCTACTTTGCGGGTATGCGAGCTTGCGAAATAGCGGCTTTAAGAGTGGGCGATGTAATTACAGAAAATGGGGAAGTGCTGGATGTGGTTACTCTAAAAGCAGAACAAACCAAAGGGCAAACTAGAGGGAGGGTATTTCTTGGCAAGAAAGTCAGAAAACAACTAGGCGAATACTTTTCGAAAAATCAGAAATTGCATGGTGCTCAAGAGCTTCCGCTGTTCTATTCGCAAAAAGGCGGAGGCTTTACAGCCCAAACCGTAATCAACCTGTTTGCGATGCTTTACAAGAAGGCTCTAATTACAGGCGCTAGTTCACATTCAGGAAGAAGATCTTATCTCACCAAACTTTCAGAACAGGGCGTAAACCCTAGGGTTATACAGAAACTAGCTCGCCATAGCAGTCTAAACACTACTATGGTCTACATTGAAACAAATGACGTACAACTGAGCAGAGCAGCAGATCTAGCTATAGTCTAGCTGGAAAGGAAAAGGAAACCGCGAAAAATCAGATAGGGAAGAAACTTGCTTTGTGTAGAGATAATCAGTCTTCCGTCCAATTTTTTTCGCAAAACACGTCATGCCAAGTTCGAACTAACTCTTCCTCATCGATGTAATAAATTTCATTTTGTCCATCAACTAACTTTTCTCTCAGTTGTTCATGAACAAGTTGTTCAAAATTATATGCTAGTTGGCCCGAAGTAAATGGTTGCTGGTGAGTTAGTTTCCAACTGTATCCTGTTAACTCTGTAATCAGGCCTCGATTAAGATATTGGTTTCGCTTCTCCGGGTCACGACTATAGCCAACTTTGTAAATGCTTTTTTCGGAACCAAGAAACTGCATAATGTATGCAGACACTGGACCATCAGGAATTTCAGAACCCGATCTTGTAAGGCTGGGGCCTGGCCCTGTATTGCCGCTGTTTCTTTCTGACGCTAAGGCTAGTGACTCATTAAATTGTTTGTGCTTATTAATTTCAGGCGCATCAACGATTGATACTGGCTCTGCCTCAAGAGATTCGAGTGCTTCAAGTACTTCAAGTCCTAACGTTGCCTCAACGTCAAGTGCATAAGTTGCCCATTGGTTTCCAGACAAATAACTACCAACAACTTGTTTCAAGTCTGGTTGGCCTGTAAGAATCTCGGCTTCTAGAATTGGTAATCCAAATGGCCACTTGTATCTACCTTTGTCTGTATAGTGGTCATCTGGAATAAATGCATTGATCGACCTTAGAACTTTTTCAACATTAATCTCTTGTGTGCCGAGTTTTACTCTCGCAAGTAGTTTGCCTTGGTGTGCTGGGTCCGTTGGGAATGACTTAGTTCCAGCAAGATAAAGCCAATCGCCATATTCTGATTCGTGTCTGAACTTTTTTCTCCCCGCGGGTGTGTTAAATCCTATGGTTGGAACAGTCGTGGGGTCGAAGCCCCAAACTTTAGTTAAGAATGCGCGATTCATTAGTGTGCACTTTTTGTTATCAAAACTCAGATTAAGGTCGGGATGGGTTATAGTTGAGGCAGATTTCCCAAATTCTTAGGTTTAGTTACCGTAACTGACATTCGGTTAACTTTCAAATAGTCCGCTTCGTGCCAGAAGCAGACTTTAAGGAATCTGAAAATTAATCAGCAAATACACTCAATAGCCCTCGATTTAGAGACGTGCTCATTCCTGAAATGTGCGTTTCACCTTCTAGTATAGTGAATTCAAAATTGAGATTAGGGTAACTTCTAGAATTTAACTTTTCTGCCATGTTCTGAATGTTTTGATACATAATGTCTGGCGTTTCAAGTGAACCCACAGACATAAATGCTGAGACATCCATATCCGAGTGATTTCTTGCATACTCTTCTTCGTAAGAAAATGTAATGTTGCTGTCAAACCATAGTGATGGACTTCCCGCCACATATCTCTCATACGCGTTTGTGTGATTAAACAATACAAACGAAGTAAATAATCCGCCGAGCGAATAGCCCATTAGTGTTTCATCTGAAGTATCGGCTCTATAAGTTGAGTAGATGTAAGGCTTCAATTCAGATTCAATAAACTGGTAAAAATCCTCTGCTCCACCGGTAGACAAATGATCGGGCATCTTCACATCACCCGATCTACTTTTATAGATTTGCATCTGTTCTTCATCGATTGTCGGAGTGTAATCCCTATACCGTAATCCCAAGTACCCTCTAGGATTGGCACTCTCGTATCCAATTCCGACCAATATGAGTTCGGGAATCGAGCCCAAGTATTGCGCTGTTCTGGCATTCCCGTAGGTATATGTGTACATAGAATCACCATCAAGCATAAATACTATGGGATAACTCTCAGTGGAACTTTCATAGCTTTCTGGCAAGGAGACGTAGATTCTAAACTGTTGATCAATTGACTCTGAGTGGATCAAGTGTTGATTGGTTCCAGGCAGAATAATTGGGCCTAGCGTCTCATTTTGCGATAGTGAAATGGTGGGAAGCAGCAATAGTACTAACGGTAACAATTTGATTATTATGATATTTTTCATTCTTAATGCCTTTTGCGCTTGGTATACACTCTATTAGATGCACTCGACAGCCATTTCGTTAACGCTAATTTGAATATCCTAGCGCCCAATTAGCGAGCGGTTGCTCTATAAGTTTTGCGTAACCATTTTAGTATCTAGTAACTCTAATCCTAAGCTGCAGCAGCATTTTCTAATATCCATAGCTATTGGAGGGTTACAAACAAAATGAAACATCCAATTAGACAGGTTTTGCCTGCGTTCGTAGTTTTGTGTTTAGTTAGCGGAACTCCATTGGCCCAGCAATATGCAGAGGAATCCAGGACTGTGCCTGAATTCTCTGCCGTCGAAGTTGGTGGCAAAGCAGTAGTTTACATGCATGAAGGTACTGAAGAAGAAGTAAGAATTCGAGCGAGCGGAATTCCAATTTCCGACATCAGAACGGAAGTTGTCGATTCTGAATTGAAAGTGTATACCGTTGGAAGACATAGCGGTGAGGATATTCAAGTTCACGTCACATTTGACAATTTGACTCAAATATTTGCTAAGGATTCAGCAGAAGTCCATTTCGATGGTGAATTCTATACGGAGAGTTTGATAGTTCGTACCGAGGATGTAAGTGAAATTACAGGAGTCAATGTTTCGGCAAACACGGTAGACGTAAGTATCAATGGTGCCGGAAACGCAAATCTGGAAATTGATGCCGACTTGTTGCGGATCGCGATGAGAGATTCCGGAGACCTCACAGTTTCTGGAGTCGCACAGAGAAAAGAAATTGAATCAATTAGTTCAAATGGAACGTTTTATGATCAAAGTCTGGAAATAATTGAGTAGGAAAGCTTTTGGGAACGATCGTCCGCTTTGGGTCGAAAGCAGCCGCTTAGGATGCTGAGAATGTAAAACTACTTGAAGAGCTTTACTCTATCGGGATCAGTAAACTTGTTTCTGCCGCTGTGTTCGTCCGCGTTCAATCTTGCACTTACTTTACTGTAGAATTTTTCAAGCATTTCGACGCTTGTACCCATTTGGACCGCTAGTTTGTGTATGTCGCGCCCTTCAGCTAATGCTTTCGTCGCATAAGTATGTCTAAGGCTATACAGCGTTCGCGCTTTTCCATCAGCCCCTTCCTTTAAGCCTGCTTTAGACAACAATTGGTTGAATGAGCCGCTTAGTGCTTCTGTTGTTACTTGATTACCGCTTCTATCTACAAAGACGTACTCATCTAGCTTAGATTCGATTACGGAGCCCAGATCAGATGAAGCAACAGCTGGATTCAGTTCGGCAAGTGATTTTAGATATCCGACAGTTAAATCTCTTGCTATTAGTTCTCTCTTTCCTCGCTTTCCATCTACATTCACGCTTATGTAAGGTTCTGATCGGTCGCCATGTACCAATTGGATGTTTTTCCATTTAAGGTTGTAAGCTTCAGTTCCAGCACGAATTCCAGTATTTGCCAGAAATCCCACATAATTTAGAAGCAATTCACGAAGTTCGCGTGTTTCTCGTCTATGTCCGGTATTCGACCATTTAACTAAAGCTCTGTGTAGCTTTTCGTATTCTTCACTAGTAAATGCTCCTCGGCTTTCGCTCTTCTCGCCTTTGTTAAGTAAATGAGGGCGGATAGATTCCGTAATCCAGCCACGAAGTAAGCCTTCGTCGAACACACGATTAAGTGCTGAGTTATGAGTGTTGATAGTGCTCTGTTTAGCTTTGAAAGGCGAATTAGGTTGAGTAGTGGCTTGCTGCAATGATGTCTTTTGCTGCCTAGCTTGGATCTCACTCCACATTTTGTTGTTTCGCCAAGCATCATATTCTGTCAATAACTTAATGTTGATGCAGGAGATGTCGTAGTTTCCAAAGAATGGAATCAAGTAGTTGTTTATGACTCTGATGTAGTCTTTGAATATTTGCTTTCCGCCCCCGCCATCTAATTCGGTCTGCATTCTATCCACAGCGTATTTGGCGACGTTTCGAAACTTGCGGGTGCTTTGGGGAAGGTTGTTCTTGGCGCGTTCTTCTGCGCCGTAGTATAGCTTTAAGGCTGTCTCGGTCGCTTCGGTTTTATCGCTGGTTTTGGTGGTAATCCGCTCCCATTTTCCGTTCTTGAGCTTGATGTGTGCTTGCCAATTTCTACTTCTGGGGCGTTTGCACAAATTAATTTTCTTTTCTAGAACAGTAATAGTTTCTGCGGCTCTCGACACTAAGCACCTCCAATATCATCCCAAACGCGAGAGTGATATATGGTGGCAAATTGCAGAAATTCCAAGCCACTAAGTCACTCTCAATGTGCAATATTTGAGGGTATAAATTAAGTCTAGAAATGAGAGAAAGGCCATCACAGAGTGTGCAATGGGTGTGCAATGGAAAATTGAACTAGCTCAAGCAAAAAACTTGAGCTAATTCAATGAGTAGTGGTGCCCAAGGGCAGAATCGAACTGCCGACACGAGGATTTTCAGTCCTCTGCTCTACCGACTGAGCTACCTGGGCATTCAGAAATGCTAATTGTTGTTCAGTGCGTCCTGCACAATGGCAATGCTGCGCATTGCTCCTCTGCTCAT
Organism: uncultured Pseudohongiella sp.; assembly: GCA_965267495.1. GTDB lineage: Bacteria > Pseudomonadota > Gammaproteobacteria > Pseudomonadales > Pseudohongiellaceae > UBA9145. Next base: position 537,162 of record OZ254078.1, read on the forward strand.
TCCAGCCAGCAATCATAGATTGCTGTCGTTCCGCCAAGCATGAAGCTATCGCTTCATAGGCGCTCGGCTCCACCCAACTGAGCTACCTGGGCATTCAGAAATGCTAATTTTTGTTCAGTGCGTCCTGCACACATTGGCAATGCTCTGCATTGCTCCTCTGCTCATTCCAGCCAGCAATCATAGATTGCTGTCGTTCCACCAAGCATGAAGCTATCGCTTCATAGGCGCTTGGTTCCACCCAACTGAGCTACCTGGGCATTTTGAGCTGCTCCGCTCACTGATACGTCGTTGAAGGCCGATATCTCACTCGGTCACTTACTCATGTAAGCTCCCTCCTTCTATTCGGCCTTCGCCTCGTCTCAGTTTCGCTCGCGACGCTCAAAACAGTAACTGGTTCTGAGCAGCGTGCTTCGTTTGAAGGGACGCGATGTGAATCGATTCCGGGTCTCAAACGAGCCGCGTATTAAACCTTCAAGGCCTTGAATAGTCAAGGTTGTAGGGGTATTCACTCACTCGGTGGCACGTAGCCTTCTGCCACATCGTGTTCCTCATTATTAAGGAACTTCTCCATCTCCTGTTGCAGGTAGTCCCGGCTGTCCGGGTCCATGAGGCTGAGCTGTTTTTCATTGATGAGCATGGTCTGCTGGGCCAGCCATTCCTGCCAGGCCTGCTGGGACACCGTCTCATAGATTTCCTGACCTTTGGGGCCCGGGTAGGGTGGTACAGCCAGGCCAGGGAGTTCCTTGTTGTACTTGCGGCATTGGACGGTGCGACTCATGGGGTTTCCTGAGATTGTCGATGGAGTTGATTGATGATCTTCTTTACCGGAGCGGCCAGTCCCACTTCGACTGAGCCATCCAAAGGGTACCAGATCAGCTGGTGACGATCAGCAATCTCCTGATCGAGCTCCTGACAATGGCTGTGCAGTGGAGTGATGTCGAGATGGAAGTGGGTGAAACTGTGCCGCACAGACGGCAAGGTGGCTGCATCCTGAAGGGGCAGATTCTCAAACGGGGCGCCTGATTCTGCCACACCGTTAGTTTCCTTGTTTAGTGACTCTGCGGGAAAGGCATAGAGGCTGCCCCAAATGCCAGAAGGCGGTCGTTTTTCCAGTAACACATCACCTTGCTGATTCTGAATAACGGCCATCGCCACGGCTTTGATTGGCAGGGTCTTTCTGGGCTTCTTGCCAGGGTACTCGCTGATTGAGTCAGTAAGCCGTGCCTTGCAATCTTCTTCCAATGGGCAGAGATCACATAGGGGGCTGCTACGTTTGCAAACCGTCGCCCCCAAATCCATCATCGCCTGCGTGTAGTCAGCTACCTGTTGTAGTGGTGTCAGCGATTCAGCCAATTCCCACAACCCACTTTTCACCGCAGTCTGTTCTGGCCATCCCGCTATGGCGAAGTATCGAGTGAGAACGCGTTTTACATTGCCGTCGAGAATGGGTGCTCTTATGCCCATCGATAAGGCTGCTATAGCACCGGCTGTCGATTTGCCAATACCCGGTAGTGATTCCAACACATCGACTTCCGCCGGAAATTTTCCCTGATGTTCTGCGCAGATCACCTGGGCTGTTTTATGCAGGTTTCTTGCGCGTGCGTAGTATCCCAGGCCGGTCCACAGGTGAAGCACCTGATCGACAGGTGCTTCTGCCAACAAGGCGATATCGGGAAAGCGCGCCGTGAATCTCTCGTAGTAGGGGATGACGGTCTGCACCTGGGTCTGTTGCAACATGATTTCTGATATCCAGACCCGGTAAGGCGTAGGGGCCTGCTGCCAGGGCAGGTCCTTGCGACCATTGGCCCCGAACCAGCGCAGCACTTTTTCAGCAAACTGTTCAGGCTGCGTCATGTTCTTCCTGCCACTCGAGTTCCATGGTTTCACCATAGGCAGTGGCCCGCCAGTGACCTTCAATTTGCCGCACTCTCTCATGAACTTGCTGAGCCAGTTCAGTGCAATCCCGATCAGGCAACACATAAGCCAGGGTGGCATGATACTTTTCAAGCGGGGATTCCAGTCGCATCAGCGTCTGTACTGGTGCTGCCAGTGCTTCGGCGAGTTGAATTTCAGGCCCGCCGATGCCGGCTCCATCCAGACTGGCGCCGCCAGCCAGCGATCCCCAGAAACCCTGCTGCAAGCCCACACATTCTTCCACGATCAGGTGGGCAAAATCATGGCGCAGAAAACTTCTGCTATTGAGCGTTGTCTGATCTCGCGAGCCATCCTGCCGCTGTACTTCGATGCGATGTTCTTCGTCCGAGAGTTTGGTGAATCGGATGATCATGGGAAAAGACCAGGGGAGACTAATTCAGGATGCTACGGAGCAATCCCCGCGCAGTGTCCTGCAGTTGATCGGGCACCTGGTCGGTGATGGCTTCTTCAAGACGGCCACGGGCCGCATTGGTTCCGATCTGGGTAAAAATTTCTCGTACCCGCGTGAAATCCGGGCGACAGTAACGACTCACTTCGTCACTAAACGCGGCGCTGCAATCCACAGGCCAGGCGACATTGTGATACAGGGAATTAATTGGAATAGTCTGCGTGTGAGGCTCGCCCAGCACAGAGAACGCCAGGTCATAGTCAAAACTTCCTGCATCCAGATCGAAGCCGCCACTGCCGCTGATGTCGAAATTATCCATGCGAAGCTGCAGCTGTTGATCCGAAGCCAGCCCGTTCTCAATCAGTAGAAACCCACCCAGTTCATTGAAGCGAATCACATCCGGCCATTGCTGAATCGCTTCGCCTGTCGGGCTCAGTGCGGCGATGGCGGTGAATACCTGCTTGATAACACCGATATCAACAGAATTTTCATTGACAGTGAATGCAGTATTGCCGGTGAGTGATGCCATTAAGGCATCGTTGGTTCGTCCCCGCGCTGTGTAGCTGGATTCAGACTGGAGAAAGCCGGTAACAGTATTGAAACGAGAAAGAGAGGGGGCCAGATTTACCAGATTAATATCGTTGGTGGCCAGGGTCAGGCTCAGTTCCGGTGTTTGAGTTTGGGCATCCAGTCTCATGGTGCCTTGCAGTGTGCCCTCGAAAGCAGCGATGGGCGGTATTTCTAAATCCATTACGCTGTCTTCAATATTGGTAAACACCTCAACATTGTCAAAGCGGAATTCACCCGCAGTGACTGACTCTATGGAAATAGATCCAAGTAGAGACAATGAGTTGAGCAGGTCCACCGGTAGCTCGGTTTCTGGCTGATATTGTGCGGCCGGATTTACGGGTGGTTGCGAAGTCGTTTCTTCCTGTTCGGCTTCAGTGTCAGGATTGGTGGCGGGCAAGTAGGGGGTCAGGTCTAGACTGCCTGCATTGACGTTGTAGCTGACGCTCATGGGTGAAAAGTCAGTCGCCATACGCACAGCTGCGTTCGCTTCTATAGTTGTGCCTGCAACATCCAGTTGTAAAGCTGGGATCGATGCCTGGGACGAGTCGCCTTCGAAGTTCATTGAAAACGCCAATTGACGATCAGAAGAAATGCCAGCCATTGGCTGCGTATCAACGTCCACCATGCCCAGAGATTGCAACAGTCCAATCAGATCGAAGTGTTCCGCTGACAGATTGCCGCTATAACTGGGGTTGTCATTCAGTCCGGCCAGGGACATCTGCCCATTGATCAGCATGGGTGTCACGCTGAAGCGCAGGTTCTGCAAATCGACCGCAGCATTGCCCAGGTCTGCCACGATATCGCTGCTGACATTGACCGGCACAGCGGCAGACATGCCATTGTTCTCGTAATCAAAACTGATGCTGACAGAGAATGGGTCACCATTGATATTGGTATTGCTGCTTTCCAGATTGAGTTGATCAATGCGATAGCGGGAGCCTCGAGACTGATCCTGGATATCAATGCTGGCGTTCGCGACGCTGATGCGCTCGATTGATAGACGGGCTGGCTCACTGTCTCCGGATTCTGGAGCGGGGCCGGAGCTGGGGGTGTTTGTTTGATTAGCGGCTTCCAGTTCCCAAATAGAGCGTCCATCTGCGTTGACAAAGTAGTTCACATGAAAATTGTCGATGGCGATCTCGTCAATGGCGATTTCCCCCTGCAGCAATGAAGCGAGAGGAACTTGCAAGACAGCTCGAGCGCTCGAGGCCAATTCCATGGGCACCGCGGGATTGCGTAGTCTTACATCGCTGAGTGATAGTCCCAGGCTAGGAAACAGGTCAACTGACAGATCGCCACCAATAACGAGATCGTAACCGGTCGCGTCCCTGAAGGCGGAAGCGATAGCTTGCTTGTTAGTGTCGGTATTGATCCGGCTAATGAGGATCACTGCGCCGATGACCAGCACGACCAGCAGGGCTAAAACTGTCTTGATAAGGTTCTTCATGGGTTGTTGCGTGGCTCGAAATGGTCTCGTGTCGTCGAGGGAGGCTGTGTCCTCAAGTCTACCGGAAGCGCCCAATTCATGCACGATGGCCAGAAATTTGTGGCAGGCACGCGCTTTTACTCCGAACAGACCGGCATTATAATGCGGCTTTTCTCAATCCAGGACTTTTCATGAGCGATTCAGCTCCAACGCAGCGCCAGTCAACAGTCGAACGCAATACCAAGGAAACCCAGATCACTGTCTCCGTAAATCTTGATGGCTCCGGTCAGTTGGAAGTCGAGACGGGTCTGCCTTTTCTCGATCATATGCTGGACCAGATCGCCAGGCATGGTCTTATCGATCTCTCCATACAGGCCAAGGGCGATCTGGAGATCGATGCGCACCACACCGTGGAAGACATCGGCATCACACTCGGCCAGGCAATCGACAAAGCCCTGGATAAGACCGGTATACGCCGTTATGGACACGCCTATGTGCCATTAGATGAAGCGCTCTCTCGGGTAGTGATAGATTTTTCCGGCCGTCCCGGTCTGGAGTATCACGTGCAGTTTGCCAAGGGTGTGGTGGGTAATTTCGATGTGGATCTGTTCCACGAGTTCTTCCAGGGTTTCGTCAATCACGCCATGGTAACTCTGCACATCGACAATATTCGCGGTGCCAATTCTCATCACCAGATTGAAACGATCTTCAAGGCATTTGGTCGGGCCATGCGTATGGCAGTAGAGCTGGACCCAAGGCAGGCAGGCGTTGTCCCTTCGACAAAGGGTTCTCTGTAGTCTCGTATTACCGTTAACAAGCGCACTATGAACAAAGTTGCAGTCATCGACTATGGCATGGGCAATTTGCATTCTGTTGCAAAGGCGCTTGAGCACGTGGGTGCTGAACTGCAACAGCGGGGAGTGGCAACCCAGGTCAGCGTTACTCCTGATCCTGCTGTCATCGCTGCCGCAGATCGGGTGGTGTTTCCCGGCGTGGGTGCAATTCGGGATTGTATGGCAGAAATTAATCGCCTCAATGTCGGTGAGATGGTTGCGAACGCCATGAAAACCAAACCGGTATTGGCGATTTGTGTAGGCATGCAGGCCCTGATGGACCACAGCGAAGAGAATGATGGTGTCGATTGCCTGGGATTTATGTCGGGTCAAGTCAGATTCTTTGGTGAAGATCTTCGGGATGCTCAGGGTACACGCCTGAAAGTGCCTCACATGGGTTGGAACCAGGTGCAGCAAAAGATTGACCACCCCTTATGGCAGGGAGTGCCTGACGGTAGTCGCTTCTATTTCGTGCACAGTTACCATGTACAGACACCATTGACTGAAAAGATCGCTGGCATGACTCACTATGGCACCGATTTTGTTGCTGCACTGGCAGAGGACAACATTTTTGCCACGCAATTTCATCCAGAGAAGAGCCAGGCAGTGGGATTGACACTGCTGCGCAATTTTCTGCAGTGGGATGGGGTTGGTTCTGTCGGCTAACTGATTGAGAGAAGAGATTGTAGTGACATGCTGGTAATTCCCGCCATAGATTTGAAAGATGGCCAATGTGTTCGCCTGCGACAGGGCCGGATGGAAGAAAGCACCGTGTTCTCGGATGATCCGCTGGAACAAGCGCGCCGATGGCTTGAGAAAGGAGCCCGCCGCTTGCATATTGTCGATCTCAATGGCGCCTTCGCTGGCACGCCTGTAAATGGAGAAATAGTTGCATCGATCGCCAAGGAATTTCCTGAATTGCCTATTCAGATCGGAGGTGGTATTCGTGATCTCGCCGCTGCGCAGTTCTACATTGATGCTGGTGTCAGCTACTTGATTATTGGCACCCAGGCTGTGAAAGATCCTGACTTCGTCAGCGCAGCCTGTGAGGCCTTTCCCGGCAAGATTATTGTGGGGATAGATGCTGTTGATGGAAAAGTTGCCACAGAAGGTTGGGCCGATGTGTCCGAGCTGGAAGCCAGTGAACTGGTGCAACGCTTCTCCGACCTGGGTGTCGTTGCGATTGTTTACACAGATATCTCCAGAGACGGCATGATGCAGGGAGTGAATATTGAGGCAACCGTTGCACTTGCAGAACACTCAAGCATTCCCATCATCGCTTCCGGTGGAGTGGCCAAGTTGGCAGACATCGTTGATTTGCAGGCTGTTTCCAATACCAGGAGCGGCGCGGGCATCATGGGCGTGATTACAGGGCGCGCAATCTATGACAAGAAGCTGGACCTGCAGGAAGCGCAAACCTATTGTGATTCCGGAGACTAGTTGATGGGATTGGCGAAACGCATCATACCTTGTCTCGATTGCGAGAACGGCCGTGTCGTGAAAGGCGTTCAATTCGTCGACATTCGCGACGCCGGCGACCCTGTAGAGGTGTCAAAGCGCTATTGTGATGCTGGTGCCGATGAAATAACTTTTCTCGATATCACTGCCAGCCATGAGGATCGTGCTACCACCATAGAAACGGTCCGTGATATTGCGGGCCAGGTTTTTATACCGCTTACTGTCGGAGGCGGAATCCGCAGCCTGGAAGATATTCGCACCATGCTCAATGCGGGGGCCGACAAGGTCGCCATCAACACTGCCGCCGTGCACAATCCGGAGTTCGTGCGCGAAGCAGCTGCCAGGTTCGGTTCTCAATGCATCGTAGTGGCGGTGGATGCCAAGCAGGTTTCTGCGCAAGGTGAGCCCTTGCGATGGGAAATTTTCACTCACGGCGGACGCAAGCCGACGGGACTAGAGGTCATTGCCTGGGTGAAAAAGATGGTGGACTACGGTGCCGGTGAAATCCTGCTGACCAGTATGGATCGTGATGGCACCAAGAAAGGATTCGACCTGGCGCTTAATAGAGCAGTGAGCGAGGCTGTTCCAGTGCCTATTATTGCTTCAGGTGGAGTAGGTACACTTGAGCATCTTGCAGAGGGCGTGCTGGAAGGAGAAGCAGATGCGGTTCTCGCCGCCAGCATCTTTCACTTCCAGGAGTATTCGATTCAGCAAGCCAAGGAACACATGGCAGAGCGCGGAATCGAGGTTCGGCTCTAGTTAGAAGTCGCCCCTCTGGGCAAAACTGCCAGAACTGTTGCGGGTCGTCGGACGAAACGCATTGATGCCTTTCAACACGTTGAGTGCTTCGTTGAGGGGATAGTCAGTCACCAGCACTTCCTCGGCAGAAATGAGCGCCTCAGCCATCTCATCATTGCTGTCTACTTCTTCTTCGCCGCTGCCATTCCCCAATCTACCAGGCAAATCCGCCTCGTTATATTGGCGAAAGTTGCGGGAGCGGCGCGTGACGAAAGCATCATCCACAACAATATCCGGTTCGATACCCTGGGCCTGAATAGAACGGCCGCTCGGGGTGTAGTAAAGGGAAGTCGTCAGTTTGATTGCGCGTGCATCATCCAGCGGCAATACGGTTTGTACAGAACCTTTGCCAAAACTCTGTGTGCCCATGATGATGGCTCGTTCGTGATCCTGGAGAGCACCGGCGACAATCTCGGAAGCCGATGCGGATCCGTTATTGATCAACACCACCAGTGGAACTTCTGGTGCCACGGTATTGAGGGTCGCGGAAAACTCCATGTCATTGCCTTCCAGGCGACCGCGTGTGGAGACAATGCGACCCTGGCCCAGGAAGTTATCTACCACCTGCACAGACGATTGCAAAACACCGCCGGGGTTATTGCGCAAATCCAGGACGATGCCATTGAGTTCGCCATGTTCCTCAAACAACTCGCGTAGCTCAGTCTCGACTTCGTTGCCAGTGTTTACCCGGAACTGGGAAATTCTCAGGTAAGCATAGCCCGGTTCCAGCATCATGCTGCGCACGCTGTTAATGGCAATGACTTCCCGAACGATAGTCAGGTCGAAGGGTTCCATGCCTTCTCTTGCAATGGTAACGGTGACCTCCGTGCCGGGCTCACCACGCATCATCTGTGCCGCTTCTTCAGGCAGCAATTCCCGGAGGGGTCGATTGTCGATCTGAATAATCAGGTCCCCGGCTTCGATACCGGCGCGATCGGCAGGTGTGTCGTCAATCGGGCTGATGACCTTGATGTAGCCGTTTTCTCTTCCAACTTCGATGCCAAGACCGCCAAATTCTCCGGTCGTGGTTTCCTGCAGATTGTCATAGTCGCTGCCTGCCATATAGGCAGAGTGCGGGTCCAGACCTGCCAGCATTCCCTTGATGGCGTTTTCCAGTAGTGTCTTGTCATCGATTTCTTCAACATAGGCCATGCGGATGCGGTCCAGGGCCTCGGTAAACATGCGCACTTCATTCAGAGGTAGTGGCAATGAATCTGCTTGGGCCTGGGCACTGACACTGCTCGGGATTGCGCATACGAATGCCAGTGCGAATGTGAGACCTGTCAGTTTAGAAATCAGAGTTCGAAGTCGAATCGTGGAAATCATGGGAATCATCAATAGTACCTATGCAATGCCTATTCTCTATAGACCATTACGGAAGCCATAATAGTTTCAGTTTATGAAGAAATAGGCAAATATGCCCAAAAGGCGAATTCCGGGCGTTCTGGGTCAATCCAGCCCTTCCAGCCACCGGGCAGGATCCTGTGCCTGCCCCTGATACCGAAGCTCGAAATAGAGGCCAGGTCCGATAGATTCGGTGCCTCGGCCAGAAGTGGCAATTACCGTACCTGCGTCGATCCACTGTCCAGCCTCAACCGCCAGCGCCTGATTGCCTCCATAGAGACTGACATAGCCCTCGCCATGATCTACCACAACCAATAAACCAGATCCCCGCAGCCAGTTGGCGAAGGCCACGTAGCCTGGATGAATGACACGAACAGCTGTGCCTTCACTACTGCCAATAATCACACCCTGGCGTTGCAGACTCCCGCCGCCATAGCTGCTGCCAAATCGACTGAGCACTTCTCCCTGGACAGGCAGCATCAATTCGCCGCGCACCTCGGTTAGTGGTGGCACATCTTCAAAGGAACGAATCCCTTCCATGGCGCGAGCAATTTCTTCCAGCAGTGCTTGCAGTTCTGCACGATCAACTTCAAGTTGTTCCAGTTCGACATTGCGGGAGGCAATCTCTGCATTGAGAGCGCTTAAGGCCGATTCTCTGTCTGTTCTCAAGCTGGCCAAGCGAGATCGCTCTTCAGCCAGCAGCATTTGATTTGAAGTAAGTGCATCCAGTTCCTGCTCCAGCGCTGCGCCAAGGGTATCCAGTGATGAGAGTGTTTCCTGGTAAGCGCTGATTTGTTCGCTTTGATAAGAGCTAAATACCCGTGTGTAGTGCAGCATCCGTCCAGCTGCTGCAGGATCTTCCTGATTCAATAGGGTTTTAAGGAAGTGACTATCTCCTGCCATGTAAGTAGCGCGAATTATCTGCTGTAGTACTTCCGCTTCTTGTTGTGCCTGGGCATCGAGCGATTGTTGTTGGCGCTGTAATTCCGCTAATTGAAGCTCACTGTCCGCGACCTGGTTTGCGACTTGCTGCAGGGAATTGTTCGCTTCAGACCAGGCCACCTCTGCCTCCCTCAAGGCAGTCTGAGTTTGTGATTGATTGGTATTGGCTGTTTCCAGCCAGTTTGAGATTTCTACAATGGCTGCCGAGACGGCTTCCAGTTCTGATTCTGTTTGGGCGGCGTCCTGAGAGAAAGCTGGAGCTGGCGTCAGCAGCGCCAGAGTACTAAACAACAGCTTGATGCCTGTGTTTAACTGTGGCACCTGGAACCTATGCCTGGGATTGTATCAGTGCTTCTTCAGAATTTTCCGGGACAAGTAGTACTGCTCCGGTCATCTCTGCAGGAATTGGCAGATTCATTAGAGTCAGCATTGTCGGTGCGATATCGCAGAGACTGCCTTCTCCGTTGAAGTGTAGCGCGCTGTGGCCTCGGTAGACGAGAGGCACCGGGCCATTGGTATGTGAAGTGAGTGCCTGGCCGGTATCCGGATCCAGCATCTGCTCCACATTGCCGTGATCGGCTGTAACCAGCAGGTGACCTTGTGATTCGTCGATCGCATTGACGATACGGCCAAGACACTGGTCAACAGCTTCAACCGCTTTGACAGAAGCGTCGAAATCTCCCGTGTGTCCAACCATGTCACCGTTAGCGTAGTTGCAGATAATGGCGTCGTATTTTCCCGAACTGATAGCTTCCACCAATTTGTCGGTGACTTCGAAGGCCGACATCTCGGGTTTGAGGTCATAGGTCTTTACTTTGGGGGATGGAATGAGCTCGCGGTCTTCCAGGGCGAAGGGTTCTTCTCTGCCGCCGTTAAAGAAAAAAGTCACGTGCGCATATTTTTCAGTTTCCGCAATGCGTAGTTGGCTTTTGCCCTGCTCTGCCAGGTATTCACCCAGCACATTGTGTAACTGCTCCGGTGGGTAAGCGCAAGCCGTGTCAATGTCTGCGGCATATTCAGTGAGCGTGACGAACTCACTCAGCTTCGGATGCTCGCTGCGGACGAATCCCTCAAAGTTATCGTCAACAAAGGCGCGGGTGAGTTGACGGGCTCGATCTGCGCGGAAATTCATGAACAACACCACATCGCCCTCGGCTACTCTGGCGGAACCTTCTTCTTCCTTCTTTATTAGAGTAGCCTGCACAAACTCATCGTCCTCATCCCGGCCGTACGCTGCTTCCAGACCACTGACCACATCCGGAAAGCTAAAATCAGCAACTTCAGCGCAAAGCATGTCGTAAGCACTTTGCACCCGATCCCAACGCTGATCCCGATCCATGGCATAGAAGCGCCCGCAAATGGAAGCGACCCTGCCAACATTTTCGCGGCGCAAATAGGTATCGGCTTTCTCCAGCGATGGCAAAGCGCTGCGGGGTGGCGTGTCGCGACCGTCCAGGAAGGCGTGCAGGTAAACTTTTTCCGCCCCTCTTTGCACAGCAAGCCGGGCGGCTGCCATGATCTGGTCTTCGTGGCTGTGGATACCGCCGGGAGACAACAGACCGAACAAATGTACCGCAGTCCGGGCCGCGATGGTTTTATCGATGGCGCTTAGCAGAATCTCATTGTCGAAGAATCGGCCATCTTCAATATCCTTGTCGATGCGAGTCAGGCTTTGATAGACCACTCGTCCAGCGCCCAGATTCATGTGGCCTACTTCTGAATTTCCCATTTGCCCTGCGGGCAAGCCAACAGCTCTGCCAGAAGTATCAATCAATGTACGGGGGCACTCCTCCCAGAGTTTGTCCCAGACCGGGCTATCGGCGGCGTGAATAGCGTTGGCCTCGGTTTCTTCCCGATAGCCCCAGCCGTCGAGAATCAAGAGCAGGGTGGTTTGCTTGGCAGACATAGAGAGCGGAAGTTCCTGTGTTTGGGTGCTTAAATGGTGGTATTTCGCGGGTCAGCGCTATTATCCAGAAAAGGCTAGCCGAGTGCGAGCATCCACTTTGGCAGCTCCTGGCATACCTTCTTAACTGCCTGCGACACGTGTATACTTGCTGCCTTTTTGTAGGTGCTGGCAGCCCATCGGGCGCGAAATTTCGGGCCGGAGAAAAAGAGAGAAGCAAGCAGCAATTATGGCCCAGTTCGTCGAGTTCATTGGTAATCACCTGGTGTTATCCAGCATGTGGGTAGTCACGCTGGGAGCCATCATTTTTTATCATCAGAAAACTGGCAGCACTTCGGTACGACCGCAGGAAGCGGTAATGATGATCAATCGCAAGGACGCAGTGGTCGTGGATGTGCGGGAAAAGAAAGAATTCGCTGAAGGTCACATTGTCGATTCTCTCAATATTCCATTGGCGAAATTGAAGCAAAGACTGAAAGAACTGAAGAAGCATAAAGACAAGCCCATTATTGTGGTGTGTAAGCTGGGCCAGCATTCCGGTGAAGCTGCAAAGCAACTCATGGAAGCAGGTTATGAAGAAGTTTTTAAACTATCCGGGGGCATCACTGAGTGGCGAGCGCAGTCTATGCCTTTGGTACAGAAATAAAGCAAAGTCAGGATTTTAAATCGAATACTCTAGCTAGAGACAGGAACTACTATGGCAGAAGATGACAACAACCCTCAGTCAGCAGCAGCAGGGGAAGGGGCGGCCCAAGCCCAGGGCCCTCAATTTGGTGTGCAGCGACTCTACCTGAAAGACAGCTCCTTCGAATCACCGCGCAGCCCGCAAGTGTTTCAGAAGCAGTGGGCACCGAAGATCAATTTCGATCTGAAAACCCGTACCAACAAGATTCAGGACGATGTCTATGAGGTCGTGCTGGTGGTGACTGCCGAAGCGCAGATGGAAGAAGAACCCGCTTTCCTGATTGAGGTGCACCAGGCAGGGATATTCACTGTGAAAGATTTCCCGGAAGAAGAGACGGAACGCATACTGGCTACAGTCTGCCCCAATATTCTTTTTCCCTACGCCAGGGAAACAATCGATAGCCTGGTGGTGAAAGGGAGCTTCCCGGCACTGATGCTGTCGCCGCTGAATTTCGACGCCCTTTATGAACAGAAAAAGCAGCAGGAAGCTGCTGGTGCTGCAGAACCACCTGCGCCCGAGTCAATGCAGTAATATTAGCTATTGGCCTTGCGCAAATCCGAGTTGACGCCAGGCCTCATACACCACAACAGCCGTGGCATTGGAGAGATTCAGGCTACGGCTGTTTGGCAACATTGGGACGCGTAAAACCTGATCTGCCCCCATCTTCCCACGAATTTCCTCAGGTAACCCCCTGGTTTCCGGTCCAAATACCAGATAGTCATCAGGCTGAAATGCCACTTCAGTGTAATTGAGCCTACCTTTGGTGCTAAATCCGAATATCCGACCATCAGCAGCTGTTTCTGCGAATTTTTCCCAACTGGGATGCTTTTTCACCCCGGCAAATTCGTGATAGTCGAGTCCGGCCCGTCGTAGTTTCTTGTCGTCCAGGGTAAATCCTAGTGGTTCTATGAGGTGTAGCTGTGAACCTGTATTTGCAGCTAAACGGATGATATTGCCCGTATTTGGGGGTATTTCAGGCTCAAATAACACGATATTGATCAATTTTTAACCATCTCCGGTGGTGAGAAATGAACACTGTTCGGTATTTCACTGTTATCTCTACTGGGTAATTTTGGGGAAACTTTTACCCGGATTTCTTCCCAGCTTCATCCCGGCGTTTTGTGATGCTTGCATCACTATGGAAAACCCGTGTTCATACTTACCCTAGATTATCCCGATGCGGGAACTTCTTTGTTTTAGTATTTAAGCACTTAAACGATATTCCTTAAGGGCTTTTCTTAAGTTTTGCGCGCCCCTGCGTGCGAGACAGGGATTCGGCCCCCCTCGAGAAATTCGGACTTCTCGATTGTTAGCCAGGGAAAAGCCTAATACTCGAATGAGCCCCTGGGATTGGCAAGTTTCATTACACAGCGCGATAAGAGAGTGAGTACGTAGTGCAGTTTTTCAAGAGAAAACCAAAGCAGCAAGGTCGTGTCGGGGTTGCCTGTGTCCCCGGCAAGCTGGCTATTGCCCATCTGGAACAGCGCCAGGGCAAAGCACACCTGCTGGATTGCCAGGTTCACGATCTGGAATCCAAAGAAAAGCAGGCAGAACTGCTAAGCGGGTGCGTCAAGAAAATGGAGCTGCAAGACATGCAGTGCAGCTATGTGCTCAGCCCGGATGAGTACAGTTTGCACCTTGTGGAAGCGCCGGCAGTTGAGCCGGAAGAATTGCGTTCGGCAGTACGCTGGAGTGTGAAAGACCTGCTCGACATGAAAATCGATGACGCTGCCATCGAGGTGTTCCCGGTTCCTGATGATGCTTACCGGGGTCGCAAGATGGTGTACGTGGTAGCTACGGCAAAATCTCGAATCGAAAAGATCGTGGAACTGGTTACTAACGCCGGGTTGGAACTTGCCATCATTGATATTCCAGAGCTGGCGATGAAAAACATCGTCACTTCCTTTATAGATGATTCTCATGGCACTGCGTTTATGGATTTACGCCGCACCGGCAGCACCATGAATATCAGCAACAACGGCGCTCTGTATCTGACGCGCCGCATCAACACGCAGATGGATCCGGAAGTCATGCAATCGCCGGAGTGGGAAAATCTCAAAGACCGTCTGGCACTGGAAATACAACGTTCCCTGGACTACTACGAGTCACAGATGTCCCAGGGCCAGGTCACCAATATCATCATTGCCCAGCGGCAACATGACACTGAGGCAATGACTCGTGTGCTGGATGAAATGCTGAGTGCGAAAGTGACCGCGCTTGATTTGGCTGGATCGCTTGAGTCCGATGTTGAATTAACACCGGAAATTTTACAAATAGGCGCTACCGCTATTGGGGCTACATTAAGAGGTATAAAGAAGCAGCAAGAGCAAGAGTCGCCCGAACCTGCAGATCCTGATCCCGAAACTGAGCAGGAGGCTGCCTGATGAATCAGCAGATTAACCTTTACCTGCCTGAGTACCGGATTAAAAAAGATCCGGTAACCGCGTTGCTGATGGGTCAGATTCTTGCCGGTGTGCTCGGCGTGATGGTGTTGGTTTCAGCATTTGATTTATTCACGCAGTGGAGATTGGGCAATCAACTTGAAGAATTGCAGGCAAACCTGCAGGTGGAAACGCGCCGGACAGATGAGTTGGATGAACAACTGGCAAGGCGTTCTCAGAATACGGAACTGACCGATCGGCTTGAGCAGGCTGAGGCTCGATTGGAGGCCAGTATTCAGATTCGGGACTTCCTCAGTGAAACCCAACTGGGCAACGTCAACGGTTTCTCGGAGTATTTCAAAGATCTGTCTCGTGCGGCTTTCGATGGCATCCGACTCTCTGAGTTTTCTTTTTCAGAAGGAGGGGCATTGGTGCGCATGGCAGGAGAAACTGTAGATTCAGCCATGGTGCCTCGCTACGTAGATAACATCGAAAGAGGCAGTAGCGGATTGCGAACGCAGCGATTTAGTCCTTCGATTTCGCGTTCGTCAGTGACAGATCAATTGTTTCGTTTTGAATTGGTGACCAGCCGTGAATGAGCAATTGCTTAGAAACCTGGATTTGTTGAGGAAAAACATCGAATCCCGAAAGCAATCCGAGAAGATTTTGATCCTCGGCATGCTGCTGGCCGGGTTGGTGTTGATCTATCTTTCGGTAGCTTTCGATCCGGTTCGTGCTGATCTCCAGATACTGCGCGGTCAGATAGCGAGTACCGAAAGACAAATCGCGTCCCAACAGACTGCATATCAGAACATGTTGGCGCAAAGTCAGGAAGACCCCAATCGATTTGCCAACGAACGGCTTGCTGTCATACAACGCGAACAGTCTTCACTCACCGGTGAAATTCAGTCTCTGGCTGGAGATCTGGTTACACCAAATCAGATGACCGAAATTCTGACTACCGTATTGGAAAGGCAAGCTGGTCTCGAGCTTATTTCGTTTCGAAACATTGCGGCCGCTCCACTTCGGGAAGGTGCAGTAAATACTCAGCAACTGTTGGCCGACAGTGCCACGGTTAATCTGGATGCGGTTGCCCAGCGTTCTGATGTGGTTGGTCAGGTTTACGCGCATGGATTGATCATAGAGTTTCAGGGAGATTATTTCAGTACGCTGAAGTATTTGCGCTTTCTTGAAGAAATCACCGGCAGCTTCTTCTGGGATGAAATCGCGTTTCGCCAACTCACCTGGCCAGATGCCGAGGTGACCTTGGAGATTCATACTTTGAGTACCGACCAGGGGTTTATCGGTGTCTAAGCGCAGAGCACTCATAGCAGCGTTGTTGGTAGCTGGTACTTCCAGCGCAGTTCAGGCAGACCTGATTGATGGGGAAGAGCTGCAAGATCCCACGCGCCCACTGTTTTTGGTTGCGCAGGGTGGCAGTGACCAAGTGCTGGATATGATCAGAAATGTAATTCCAGCCAGCTACGATGTCTCGTTCATCCGGGCAAGCAGCACATCGCCAATGGCTGTGATCAACTCGGAAAGAGTCTCTGTTGGCGACATTGTTGGTGGCGCTACAGTGGTAGCGATTGATAGAAGCAGTGTGACATTGTCTGTGAATGGCGAAGAAAGAATTATTTCTCTTTATGGTGAAAGCGTCAAAAGCGCTGTAGCCCAATAGGGAACTTGGAGTCTGGAAATGACACAGAATATAGAGTGTAAAAATATTGGACCACAGCGCCATTTATTACTTGGTCTCCTGCTGTTGTTCCTCAGTGCCTGTGCAACCCAGCCCGCCACGACACCTGATACAACGATTCTCGAAGAGATTCAGGTATCTCTCGATGAAGCGGTAGCAGATATTCAGGCGCCTGATGAAGAAATTTCAGAAGAGGATTCCGACCTGTTGGATGAATTGATCCCCGGCCTTTCTCTCGATGAAGATGTGCTAACGCCCATAGAAGATCGTGTGTCAATCAGTTCGCCTAACCTGCCAGCTGATATTTTCTTTAATAGCCTCGTTGCAGACACCGAGTATGGTGTTGCCATCAGCGAAGATGTGGATGTGAATATCAATCTGAGTTTGCCCAATGTGACGATCGAGGAGGCCATGGACACGGTTGCCGAGATTTACAACCTGGACATCGTAAGAAGGGGCAATATTTTCACTGTTAGGCCCGGGGGTCTCAGGACTCGTCAATTCACCATCGACTATCTCAATGTGCTTCGCTCTGGAAGTTCAAGTATTCAAGTGACCAGTGCAAATTCTGTTGGAGGCGGAGGCGGCTTTGGTGGTGGCTTCGGCGGTGGGGTTGCTGGAGGATTCGGTGGCGGTGTTGCCGGGCAGAGAAATATTGGTGCTCTGGGTGGTATTGGCAACATAGGAGGCATTGGAGGTGGTTTAGGTGGTTTAGGTGGTGTTGGTGGTATTGGGGGTGCCGGAGGGCAGATTCAAACCTCGACCAGTACTGATTTCTGGTCCGATCTGGAGATAGCCATTTCCAACCTTATCGGTGTGGAAGGGGCAAGTGGAACGGGTGCCAGTAGTGCGCCTGTCGCTGGAGGCCTCCTTGGAGGCATCGGAGGTGGAGCGCGTAATCAGGCCAACCTCACGGATGAAGGTAAGAGTGTGTTGGTACAACCGCTGACTGGCATTGTCATAGTCACCGCCTTCCCCCATGAACTGGATCGGGTAGAACAGTTTATTGAGGCTGCACAGGATGCATTGCGCCGTGAAGTCATCATCCAGATTCAGTTTCTTGAAGTGATACTGAATAAAGGCTTCCAGTATGCACTGGATTTCAACACATTCGGATTGCAAGCCAATGATCCTGTGACCGGTAGTGGTGAATTTGATGGATCTGCTGAAGGATTGCTGGGAAGTAACAATGATTCCGCTTTACAGCTGGAGGCAGGGGATTTCGGCATCGAGGGAATTGGAAATCCTTTGCAGATCAGCACCAATTTCTCAGACTTCGACAGTGTTTTCCGATTGCTTCAAACGCGAGGTACCACGCAGGTTATCTCCAGCCCCCAACTTCGCGCCCTGAACAACCAGAAGGCAGTGTTTCAGGTAGGAGACCAGGAGTTTTTTCAGACACAGGCGGACTCAACGACAGTTGCTACCGGAAACAACACTACGACCAGCGACAACAACAGCCTGCAACAGTTTTTCTCAGGCATCTCCATGGACATTACGCCCCAAATCAGCATGAATGGGGAAATAACGCTACATGTGCATCCAATTGTCAGCGCAGTTGAAGAGCAGAACAAAAACATCAGTGGTCAGATCGTACCTCTGGCTCGAACAACAACGCGGGAAATCGATAGCGTCATCAAGGCCGACAACGGAAAGATAGTAGTGTTGGGAGGTCTGGCATTTGAGCGGAACCTGAATGATATTGCAGGCATTCCAGGCATATCGGAGATTCCGGTTATTGGTGGAGTGATGGAACAAAGACAGAATCAATCAGTGAAAAGTGAATTTATTATTTTGCTGAAACCAATCATTGCCAATCAGGCCGGTGATTCCCAGATATTGAATGAAAGTAATGAGAGATTTCGCGAGATCAATCGTAACCTGGATCCCTTTGCGAACAATTAGTGTAGGTAGATTAGACAATGTATTTGCAGCATTTTGGTCTTAGAGAATTACCCTTTTCTCTAACACCAAACACACAGTTCTTCCTCAATATGGCCAGCTACCACAAGGCATACAATATGCTGATGGTTTCTCTGGCTAACGCTGAAGGATTTATCAAAATCGTCGGTGAGGTGGGCACAGGCAAGACCATGCTGTGTCGAAAAGTCCTTAATACCCTCGAAGAAGACAAGGAAGCCTATGTCACCGCCTATATTCCCAACCCGGTGCTCAGTCCCAAGGGACTATTTCTGGCTTTTGCAGAAGAACTCAATATCGAAATCGATCAGGATGTAGGGCATCACAGATTGCTTAAGGCCATTACTGAGAAGCTGGTTGATTATTCAGCGAATAACAAACAAGTAGTGCTGTTCATTGATGAAGCGCATGCCATGCCAGAGCAGACACTCGAAGCATTGCGCTTGCTGACCAACATAGAAACAGAACAAGTCAAGCTATTCCAGGTTGTGTTGTTTGCCCAGCCCGAACTGGATGTTTCACTTAGTCAGCCATCGCTTCGACAACTTCGCCAACGTATTACATTCTCATTTGAGATTGAGGCACTGGACCGGGATGGTGTGGAGCGATACGTGGTGCATCGAGTGGCAACAGCGGGATATAACGGCCCCTTCCTGTTCTCAAAACGTGCGCTTGACTATCTCTATCGGGCTAGCAATGGCATACCCCGTGTGATCAACATACTTTGCCACAAGGCCTTGATGGTCGCATTTGGTAAAGGCGAGCGTACGGTGCAGGTAGATCATCTCAAGAGTGCAGCAGAAGATACCGAAGGCGTGGAACTGCCGAGTTTCAACTATCGACCGGCCTTTCTGGCGATCGCAGGTCTGGCAATTGGCGCAGCACTGGTCTTCTATCTGGGGAGGATGTACCTGTGAGCCTTGTCAATGACATGCTGCGTGACCTGGATAGGCGTCGGAAGGAATCTTCCGGTGGTACCGCTTCAGTATCCCTGACGCCAGCTCCAGAATTGCCCCCTGGTGCTTCCAGACGACCAGTCATGTTGTATCTCATCGCCGCGTTAATCGCTGGCGCAGGGATCATTGCCTATTTCTGGATTCAGCAGGGTGACTCGGGATCAACTCGAGAGTTGAATATTGCACCCAGAGTGGCGGTCGAACAGACCGAATCACCTGTCGATGTAGCTGCACCTGAACAAGACAATTCGGACATCACAGCTGCGCAGGCTTCTGGCAATGAGCGCCAGAGCGAAGTGGGTCAGATCGAAGATGACGAGTCCTCGATACAGCTTGCTGAACTCGAAGCCAATAATTCTCCCGCATCCAGTGAACAGAGTGGATCAGCGGCCCCTGCTCTGATAACGGAACAGGAGTCTCAGGAACGTGCTGCCAGTGAGCGCCTGACAGCTGAAGTCAGCGCCCCGGAAGGAGGAAGCGCGCAGAGCGATGGTGGCAGTCCCCGAGTTGACACACCCTCCAGCGACCTTACTGCTGGAACGGCAAATCTGAATCAGAGTCCTGCAGAGGAAGTTAAAAATGCTGCACAACGAACCCCTGAAGAGCGGGATGTTTTAGCTGTACAGCAAGCCTTGCAACTAATTGCTCAAAACAATATTACTGAAGCCTATGTCACGCTTGAGCAGGAAATCCTGGACAATCGTTACGCGCATCAGGCCCGGGAAACCTACGCGAAATTATTGATCAATGAAGGCAATCTCCGCGGAGCTCTCGAGCTTACTGAGTCCGGGTTAGAGCTTTCGCCCAACCATCCTGGCTTCAAGAAGATCAAAGCGAGGCTGCTGATAGCTCAGGGCGAGTTGATTAATGCTGTTGATCTATTACTAACTCGAGCGCCACCTGTTGATGAAGACCTGGAGTATCATGAGATTCTGGCTACTGCCCAGTTAGCAAGCCGGGACTATGAAGGTGCTCTCATCAGCTACACAGGTCTGGTGAGACTCGACCAGAATCAGGGAAAGTGGTGGTATGGATTTGCGGCTTCCCAGGACTCTCTTGGCAATTCCAATGCAGCCAGGCAGGGATACTCTCGTGCCATGAGCTTGTCTAATCTCAGTGCCAACTTGCGCAGGCGCAGTCAGGAGAGGCTCGCAGTTCTGAGCCCATAAACCCTATGGCTATTGCAAAGCAGACAACCAGAATTGGCGATCTCCTGGTACAAAACCAGGTGATTACTGCCGAGCAGCTTGAAGCTGCGCTGGACAAACAAAGGGAAACTGGCCAAAAGCTGGGAAGGGTCCTGGTAGAGCTAAAGTTGGTTGAAGAAGATCAGTTTCTCAGTTTTCTGTCCCAGCAGATGGAAATTCCTTTTATTGATCTTAAGCGCTTTCAATTTGATGTTGCCTTGATTCAGCGATTGCCTGAAACCTATGCCCGACGCCATCGTGCCATCGTTTTGCAGGAGAAGGCCCATGGTTTATTGGTAGGCATGGCTGACCCAATGGATATCTTTGCATTCGATGAAATCGAACGCATTCTGCAACAACCAGTGGAACAGGCCCTGGTACGTGAATCTGAGTTGCTCAACACCCTGGATCTCGTTTATCGCCGCACAGAAGAAATTGCCAGTTTTGCAGAAGAGCTTGATGAAGAACTTACCGATGGGCAATTCGATCTTGAATCCCTGACTCTGGACGCGGACGACAGTGAGGCACCGGTAGTCAAGCTGTTGCAATCCATATTCGAAGACGCAGTCCAGGTGCGTGCATCTGATATCCATATTGAACCAGATGAGAATGTTCTGCGAATTCGCCAGCGTGTCGATGGTGTCTTGCAAGAGCAGGTTATGAAAGAAAGGCGAATCGCGCCAGCGTTGGTTCTTCGACTCAAATTACTTTCTGGTCTCGATATTTCGGAGAAAAGACTGCCTCAGGATGGCCGATTCAGTCTGAAAGTTAAGGGCCGGAATATCGATGTACGTCTGTCCACCATGCCTATCGAAAACGGCGAATCCGTAGTGATGCGCTTACTCGATCAGACTGAAGGCGCAACAGATCTCGATGCGGTCGGTATGCCACCGCAGATGCTGGAAAAATTTCGCCAGTTAATTCACCAGCCTCACGGCTTGATTCTGGTTACCGGCCCAACGGGTAGTGGTAAAACAACTACTCTGTATGGTGCCTTACAGGAGCTCAATGAGGTCGGAAAGAAAATCATTACCGTAGAAGATCCGGTGGAATACCGCTTGCATCGAATCAATCAGGTGCAGATCAATCCCAAGATAGAATTAAGTTTTGCGCGCGTGCTACGCGCAGCACTTCGTCAGGACCCTGATATCTTGCTGGTGGGAGAGATTCGAGATCAGGAAACTGCGGAGATTGCACTAAGAGCCGCAATGACTGGTCATATGGTGCTGTCAACCTTGCATACAAACGACGCGGTATCCAGTGCCATGCGCCTGGTAGATATGGGCGCTGAAGGATTTCTTGCAGCCACTGCATTACGGGCTGTGATCGCGCAAAGACTCGTACGCCGTCTTTGTGATAATTGTTATGCCGATCATGTGCCTGAATCCAAGGACGAAGCATGGATCAAGAGCATCCTTGGA
This sequence comes from uncultured Pseudohongiella sp., assembly GCA_965267495.1. Lineage (GTDB taxonomy): Bacteria > Pseudomonadota > Gammaproteobacteria > Pseudomonadales > Pseudohongiellaceae > UBA9145. The sequence continues at coordinate 559,008 of OZ254078.1, forward strand.
GAAGAAGAATTCAATCAGATGCAGCTGAAGAAACCGGTCGGTTGTCATCGTTGCAACAATACAGGCTATCGCGGGCGTATCGGTGTTTTTGAGATACTGATTATGAATGAAGCGCTGTCCGATGCCCTGAGGCGTGCAGATTCCGCAGACTTCGTGAAAATAGCCAAGAAAACACCCGGCTATCAGCCGCTCGTGGTTAGCGCATTGAAAGACGCCGCAAAGAGCATCACCAGTCTGGAGGAGGTGCTGCGTGTAGCCGAGCAGATTGATGAGTCAGACGATTTTATGGATGTTGCCTAGAGTATCCTGAGTAACTGCCTATGCCACTTTTTCAGTACAGCGGTCGAGACAACAGCGGAGCATTGGTTTCCGGAAGCGTAGATGCCGCCACCGCTGAAGAAGCCGCCGCGCAACTGTTCGGTGAGCAGGTCACACCGATCGAAATCAAGGAGACGCAGCGGGCTGAGCGAAAACGAGTTCAGCAGAAGCGAAAGCGTCCAGGTCTTGGCGATGACGCTACTGTCGTGGAGCAGATCAATTTCTATCTGGGTGCAAACAAGATAGAAATCGATGATCTGATTATGTTTGCCCGGCAGATGCATAGCCTCACAAAGGCGGGCCTGCCTCTGGACCGGGCAATCCGGGGATTGGAAGCTTCGCTCACCAACAAGGCCTTCAGGACCGTGCTCAATGATGTTGTTGAGGGGCTTGAAAATGGACAATCGCTGGCAACGGCACTTGGTCAGTATCCCGACACATTCAGTAACCTGTTTCTCAGTCTGGTGCACGTCGGTGAAAACACTGGCCGACTGGATCTGGCATTTCGAGAGATCGGCAAATATCTGGAGCTGGAAAAAAACACCACCAAGCAGGTGAAAAGCGCGACCCGCTATCCGCTCTTTGTCATGATCGCAATAGTGGCTGCTCTGGCGGTTATTACCGTGTTTGTTATTCCCGTGTTTGAGGACACGTTCGATCGCCTGGGTGCTGATTTGCCCTGGCAAACCGTCGTGCTCATGAACACTTCAAGTTTCGTGGTCGACTACTGGCCGTTGCTCTTGTTTGTGATATTCAGCAGCGTTTTCGGATTTATTTCCTGGAAGAATTCTTCTCGGGGCGAATACCAGTGGGACAGGAGAAAACTGGGTATTCCATTGGCAGGAATAATTTTTGAACGAGTTGCCCTGGGGAGATTTGCGCGGACCTTTGCGATGGTCCTGAATGCGGGTGTGCCAGTCGTGCAAGGTTTGAACATTGTTGCAGATGCCGTCGGCAACAAATACATAGGAACCAATATTCACACCATGCGAGAAGGTGTGGAGCGCGGTGAGTCACTACATCGTACGGCAACCAGCTCGCAGATGTTCTCTCCTCTCGTATTGCAAATGATCGCTGTTGGGGAAGAAACAGGAACAGTCGACGAACTTCTGGCTGAGGTTGCAGATTTTTATGATGCAGAAGTTGAGTATGATCTAAAGCAGTTGAGCGACGCTATTGAGCCCATTCTTATTACATTTATTGCAGGTCTCGTATTGATATTGGCTTTAGGCGTATTCTTGCCTATATGGGACCTCAATACAGCAGTCAATCAGTAAACAAAAGTCCAGCGCCGGGCTCCCATGAACCTCTCTATGCAAGTAGCAGAAGATCGGCAGGAAATTGAATATCTCCCGAATCAACAAGAATTCGCGCCAGACGACTCCTGTTTCAATTTCCAGGAGCGCAGGATTTTCCTTATTTGAGCTTGTCGTCTTCATCATTTCTGTAGCCATTATCTATGCCTATGCTGCTAATCGCTTCGCTGAATTTCCAGGTCAGGCTGAACGGGCGAATTTCCTGGCAGTAACCACACAAATAGAGGCTGGTCTCAATCTTGAGGTGATGTTTGGCCAGGGAATTCGTTCAACCGTAAGTGCAGAGTCGTATGTGGGTATTAATCCCATGGAGTTGTTGCTGGACACACCCACCAACTACATTGGTGCGTTTGATTTTGTTGATGCCGAACAGCTGGACCGACGGATCTGGTATTTCGATCGAACCCGCGAGGAGCTGGTCTATCTCATTAATGACCCGCAGGATGTTTTTCTCAATATCAACGGCGTGGAAGTGCCCACCGACGAGATTCGCTTTAAGGTTGTACTGGCTTACCAGGAGGTAGATCAGCGAACCGGCCTGCCTGTGGATGCCATTTCTGATGCGGAGAGTATTGACCCAGTCAACATCGAAAGACGCATGCGAGGGGTCGTCATGCGCCCCATCTTCCCCTTCAAATGGGGGGCTACCTCCCTGAGAGATGCGGTTACAAGCTAGAAAGTACGCGGGTTTCCGGGGAGTCCTCGAAAAGCGTGACCTGGCGCACAAAATTCCGGGGGTACAAAGCGGGAAGAAACCACCGTCTAGCTCTGTACAGACAAAATGCTTTCGAGAAGAATACACTCCAACAGAGTACTGATGAGAATTTGGTTACACTAAATTCTTTAAGGTATTAATAAATATGCCGTTATTAGTATGACTAGAACTGTGTTTAGGATTGACAGATAAGACGATAAGTTTAGTTGCAATTGCAGGAAGCTGTTAAAGAAACGGATTTGCAGGTTACTCAATACTTGAAATTATCGTTATTTATCAAATATTTAGTGGTCTTAAGCTGCCACAGACAGAAATTCCAAACTTTAGGAAGGGGTGAAACATGAAAGCTTTAACAATTGGTCAAATTAAAACCGCCAGACAGCAAGGTTTTACCATCATTGAGTTGGTGGTAGTTATTCTGCTTCTTGGCATTCTGACAGCAACAGCGTTGCCACGTTTTATGGACATCTCAGACGAGGCGCATGAAGCGGTCGTAGACGCTGTAGAGGGCGGCCTGAATGTGGGCATGGCATTGTTCCGTGCTGAATTTATTGCCCAGGGTGGAACGACTTCGACTGTTACAGGTTATGCGGCGACTGCCAGTGTTGGTTCTGGCTACCCACTGACAAACGACACCTCGAGCTGTGACCTGGCATACGACGGTATTCTCCAGGTTGGTCATCCAACAATTGCAGAAGGTTCTTCGGTTGCTAGCTCACCAGCACTGGCAACTACCACACATACCATTGCAACAGATTTCGTTACCTATCATATGTCTGGTGATGATTCCTGCGTCTTTGTTTATGCTGCCGACGTTGACCCGACTCCAGTAGCTGCAACAGGCTGGCCGTCAGGCACCAAGATCATTCAATTAACATCTGGTGGTGTCATAACCCAAAGTACTCTGTAATTAAACGGATACGAGAAAACGATTCTGTAATGATGTCTGGCAATATTTACTGGTTCATTTTCATGCAGTAAATTGATTGCTCAGTAAAGCCCCGTCGATGGGTAACTACTAATGCGCATAATGCAAGCCCAGAGCTTTAGGACGATGATGTTCCTGACTCTGGGCTTTCTTTTTCTGGGGACTATTCATTACTATCAGCCGCATCCGGCTGGCTATGGCCTGGAAACTTCTTTTAATACTGCCAGCTGGATTCCAATCAGTGTTTTTATAGGCCTGGGCCTTGGGTTGGTAGCAATATCGGCAAGATTCATTTATTCCAGGTTGACAGTTTTGTTGACCCTTGCAGTGGGACTATTGATGATCCCATTATTATATCCACAGTCCAGCGGCTTCCTGGAAACCGGAAGATATTATGGGCTGATTGCTGGATTGCTGTTGTTTGTCGCTCTTCAGCAGTCTGAGTTAGCAAAGACCCACCTGCACTGCTTATTACAGATTCTACTTTCGGCGGTGATCATCGAATCAGTGCTGGGCTGGAGTCAGTACCTGTTCTTTGAAGAAAGCAACTGGATGAGCTACAACACAGAGCTGGGGAGGCCTTATGGAATCTTTGCCCAGACCAATGTCATGGCATCTTTCATCGCTACTGGCATCCCATTGTCTGCATTTCTATTATCCAGGATTCAGGCCAGTAACAATTGGGATAAATTCTTCATTGCACTTTGCCTGCTCACTCCCTGCCTGATTGTACCGCTACTATTTCTATTGCAATCCCGAGTGGGATGGTTAGGCGGTCTGGTCGCCTTCGGTTTAATGATGCCTCTTATGATTCGGCAAATGAAAATGAAATCGATAGCTACAGAGCACGCCCTGGCATGGTTTCTCTCTGTATTTCTAGGCTTGCTTATCGGGGCCTTTCTGTTGGGTTCTAATCCTGAGAGTCTGTCCAGTGCTGCTTCCAAGTTATCCAGTGGAGGCGCGAGAACTTTCATTTTTCCGCAAGTGCTGATGATGGTGTTGGACAAGCCACTGCTAGGGGTGGGCATTGGTAATTTCGAGGCAGCTTATAATCTGTTTGCAGCGGAATTATTCGCGAATGGAGTAACCGAGAATGCCGGATATCCAAACTTGCACCATCCCCACAACGAGCTTCTTTACTGGACTGCCGAAGGAGGGGTAATTCCTCTCGCCGGACTCCTGTTAGCGGCTTTCGCAGTGTTTACCTCGGTACTAAAGGCTCCGGAAGGCATGCGATTGGCGCTAGTTGGCCTTTTCTTTCCCGTGGTCCTGCATACTCAAACAGAATACCCCTTCTATCATTCGGTCACTCATTGGGTACTATTTGTGGTACTGATCTGTATTGTTGACGCAATAGGCAACGAATCGAAGGTGCATCACCTTAAGTCAACCCTGTTAATCGGAACGCCAGCGCTGTTGATTCCTGTCGTCACAGCGGCATTTATGATTACGACTCTGCAGGCAGGTGCAGTTCTCGCGAGGCATGAAAGGTTCTCCGATGCCGATCCGCAGGAGCTGTTGGATATAGCCAATCCCGTGGTCTGGAATCAAAGGCTGCAGTGGCACGTGAGAAGAAAAATGATGTTTGCTGGCATTCGGGACCAAAATCTTGAGCCCGCCTATGACTACGTCAATTTTGTCGAAAGGAGCATCGACAGATTCCCAAGGAGAGAAAGCTATCAGGATCTCGTGTTTGTCTATGGATTTCTGGGAGACGCAGAATCAGAAAGGCATATATTGGCCCAGGCAGAGTATCGCTACCCGAAGGTTGATTTTTTCCGGTATTCAGAGGGCGCGCTACAATTGCTTGAATACGCTGTGACCCAATAGACTTTGTGATTGTCGTTTCTTATGTAGAGTAGATTGCTGAAGCCATGAATTCCTATAAGCCCAATGAAGCCCAGAATGGATTCACGATTATCGAATTCGTGATAGTTATCGTAGTCATTGGGATACTTGCAGCATTTGTTATGGCCAGGTTCACCGGCAACAATTCATTTAACGGTATAGCTGTCAGGGATCAGATTGTGTCTATGACGCGAATCGCTCAACAGAGTTCTTTTGGGAGATCGGACGTATCCCTTACGGTAACGCCGAATGGTGCTGGAACTGAATTGAGCCTGGTTGTTGCGGATACTAATGGTACTTTTGAGTCCGCTACCGTGGAGATGTCGGGTCTTTCATTGGAGGCTGATATTAATGACACCACCTCGTGTAGCTCTGATGTGTCAACAGATAATGTAACTAGTGGCGCCCCGCTCATCATTGCCTTTGGGGCACTGGGTGAAGTGGCGAGCAGTGGAGTGAGTGGTTCCATGGGTGCTGTCACGTCGGCACTTAAAGTCTGCGTCAATGACGATGTCAATTTTTCAGTCTGCGTTTCTCCAGCCGGTTTTGCCTATGGGGGAGATTGTGATGTTGACTAGAGTCCGTCAACTTGGATTAACGCTCATCGAAATGATAATTACGATTGTTATTCTGGCCATATCCTTGTTGGGGATTACTTTTTTCGTCAACACGGGTCTGCAGAGTAGTTCGGATGCGCTTCTCCAGCTGCGCACGGCTGCATTGGCGCAAGCCTATCTTGATGAAATCTTGGGCAAACGCTATGACGAACGCACCCGATCAAGAGGTGTTCCGCCTTGCCGCTCTACGGCACCACCAGCGCGGCAGTGCTCCGCAACATTGGGGCCTGACGGCACTGAGACGAGAGCCAGATATGATGATGTAGATGATTATCATGGCATGGAGGAAGGCGAGGGATTTGCTACGGCATTGCAGGATGCGAATGGCAACACACGTTCGGGTTATGATGGATTCAGTATTGAAGTGGATGTGCGTTATATAGCAGTGACGCTGGGGACCGATCCGGAATTCGGTTTAGGGCAAAATGGTGAGCTTGATGACCAGTATGACGCCAAGCTCATTCAGGTGACGGTGACGCATAGCGCCTTACCATCGTCGTATATTTATAGCGCCTACAAGTCCAATTTTTAGGATTCAGATAGACGTCATGTTCAGAATTACAATGCATACAGCAAGAGGATTCAGCTTCATTGAAGCGATCGTGGCTATTGTCATTAGCGGGATACTCGCTGTCGGCATTGTGTCTTTCATCTCCGATTCCGCCCAGAGCGTTGAATCCAGTGCCAGTAGAAATCGCCTTGCAGCGTCAGGCCGTATCGCGATCGAACGCATGGCCTTTGAGCTACACAATGCCCTGCCAAGAAGTATTCGCACTACCTCGGCAACGCCAACAGGGGATCAGTGTATTGAATTCGTGCCTGTCAGGGCAGCCACCACTTATGTGAATCCTGCGTTTACCGGTTCAGGAACCAGCAGTTTCGATGTAGTGGATTTCATTCCAAGCCAGCATGGTGCAACTGGTGGCTGGGCAGTAATCTATCCGCGGCGTCAGAATCAAATCTACGATGGTGATAACGGGGGGGTCTATGCCAACTGGCCAAACTTTCCCAATCGACGGCCGATTCAGGAAATAGTCGATATTCAGAACAGCACGTCTCCCAACGACCAGAGCACGGTCACGCTCACGACAGCGCATCGGTTTAACCGTCGTTCTCCCAACCAGCGCTTCTTTGTTGTTGATCAGCCAGTCAGTTATTGCATCAAGAGCGACAAGCTCTATCGATATACGGATTACGGTTTTTTCCAGAATCAGGTTTCAACGGAAGAATCGGGATCCTGTGTGGTCACGACACCTACACAATGTCTGCCTGACTATGATGCAGGACCCACACGCAAGAAAGTATTGATTACAGACAGCATTGACAACACGGGCCTGACAGCATTCTCAGTGGGCACGCAATCGCTAAACCGCAATTCTCTCGTTGCTATTATTTTAAATCTCACTTCTGGTGGAGATACGATCACTATCAACCATGAAGTGCTAACAAGGAGTGTGCCTTGATATCTAAATATCATTCCAGTCTTGCTCTTGCCAGGGCAAAGGGCATCGGTTTGCCGGCTGCAATTTTCGTGATAACCCTGTTGGTTGTCATTGCCGCTAGCATCAATTTGCTTGTGGGACAAAACGCGCAAACTTTTGATGAAGAAGTGAACCTTACCCGGGCGTTTTTTGCTGCTGAAACCGGTGCCGGGTTCATTATGAACAATATTTACCCGCCAGAAGATTATCCAGGCTATGCAGGATCATTCTGTGCCGGATCCGGGAGTCCGGTCAGCTACAGTTTTACGGTTGAAGGTCTGGCAAACTGCTCCGCTTCGGTGGAGTGTAATGATGATATTTCTATCAGTGGTACCACTTATACGACGATTACCAGTACGGGAACTTGTGATGATGTGTCTCGAACAGTTCAGGTGCGTACGGTCTACTAATCGGAAGTCCATAGCGCCAGATAGAGAATGACGGAGACGATCGCAATCGTCACTGCGGCCGTTGCGCCATAAGTCACTACAGAGCTCACCCCAACCGTCGACCGATAGGCATCGAAATCCAGGTTCTTGTCGTTTTCCCGATTACTGATGTTTCGCTGCAATCGTATCTTGTAGTTGTCTTCCTTCTCCAACAGACTCCAGCCGGCTTTGGCTTCCTGGTCCAACACCTCGAGCATTTTCTGGGTGTCGCTGAACAGAGGTGTCTGTGCCTGAATGACTTTGTATTCGAGTTCCATCTGGCGCTCCGGGCTTGATTTTCTGCAATATCAGATTAGGTCGGCAGCGGTGTCTTCCGCCTGAATATTCTCGGGTTAAATGCTTGTTTTTGCAAGGGAATAGCGCATTGAGACATTTCTGTGATGAAGTCCTCAAAATTGCATTCTGATGGTGGCTGGAACGGCCTAAATCGACCGAATCTACCCCTAATTAAACCCCTGTTTTAGATCGAATTTTGGCCACTTCCCTCGTATGTTTTAGTTTGCAGGGTATCCCATGTAGTCGAAGCAATGAAAGCCAGATTAACTATCCGCCAGATCAGTCGATATTTTTCTAAGTACTTCAAATTATTGGAAATTATCTCAGTGCCCAAGGTGACAGTCCCTGGCTATTCCTCACTGGCGCGGCGTTACCGGAACGAATCGGCAATTCGATGTTTATGATTGAATCCAGCTACAGGCGAAAGCGTTTACAGCGGATAGGTTTTTGTCTGCTGTTGGCTATTGCTGGTTCGTTATTTCATTCGCCTGATGTTTCAGCCCAGACCTGTACCAATAACACCCCTTCAGGCGGCGCGGGTGAGGTTCGGTTTGAAGGTTGTACAGAAGCCAAGAATAGTTCCAACGTCACCAGCGTAAGTGTTCCTTATCCTGCAGGAATCAACTCGGGCGATCTCCTGATAATTCACGTTGCAACAGATGGCAATGAGGGTTTTCAGACTCCCAGTGGCTGGATCAAGCTGGTGGACGAAAACCAGGGCGGCGCGAACCTTGCTGCCTTCAAACGCATCGCCGATGGTACTGAAGCTGGTAATGAGACGATTAACTGGGGTTCTGGAGAAACGGTCCTGGCCACCATGTTGCGTTTCTCCCAAACCACCGGGAATACCGAAGTGGTAAAAGCAGAAGGCACATCTGCGACTCCGACTGCACCCGCTATCACGCCAGGCTTCTCCAACTACATGGCGTTGCGGTTGGGTTCATTTGACCAGGGAGATATCACGCCGGATCTGAATCCGGTCATTGCCGGACACACGAATATCAATCAGGATGAGAGTGGCACGGCCAATCCTGACACTTCCGGATCCTCGGCATTTCTCAACTTCACCAGCGGTGGCACCGCACCTGCCGCGAATTTCACTTTGACTGCGGCCGAAGGGTCGGTTCGCGCAACTATCGCTATTGAGTTCGGCACACCGGGCACGCCAACGCCAGCATCCGGGCTCGGTTGTCCACGAACTGATGGCAGTTTCTCCGGCTCACAGCTTGTGGTTATGCAAGAGTGTACAGAAGGCAGGACCACGGGTGGTACGAGCATCAATATAGGCGTACCGGGTGCGGTTGCGAATGGCGATGTCATGCTAGCAGTGGTGTCGACTGATGCCACAGAAACCATTACTGAGCCCGGCGCCTGGACACTCCTGAGTGAAGCAACAAGTGATACTGCAGTAACAGTAGGCGTCTATTCCCGAATAGCCGACTCTGAGCCGGGCAGTTATACCTGGAACATCGGTTCCAACGAACATCTGTATGGTTACATCATGCTGTTTAAAGGCGCGTCTGGTCAGGCAGTGACAGGATTTGCCAGCAGGAACAATAATCAATCGCCGGCAACTGTGAACGTCACAACTCTGGCGGAAAACTCTCTGATTGTCAGTCTTATCGGTTCTGATGATGATGATATTGATATCGATCCAGCGGAAATAGTGCCAGGTCAAACCAATGTCACAGCTGACCGCAGCGGCGCAGGAGGTGGTGCTACATCAGGTCAGGCAGTCTATGTGAATCAACCGGCAACAGGCGGTACCGGACAGATTGAGTTCTATCATCTGGCAAACGAACAATCTCATGTAGGTACGGTGGCTCTGGAGCCCATCGAGTTCCGCTTCTCAATGAGCGACACCTCTGCCAGTGTTTGCGCGATTCAGCAGGTCACGCTCTCGGTGACAGACCGGCTGGGCAATCCGATGACCAATTTTACTGGCACAGTTGATCTAAGTATCGAAACCACCATCCCTGCAGATGCCATCGGCGCTCAATGGCTCGATCTGGACTCATCCCTCAATGGCACGCTTACCGATATCGGAGACGGAGTAGCGACTTACCAGTTCAGTGCGGCTGATAACGGTGTCGCCGTGTTCGATTTCAATATCCCCAATGGCACGACTGTGGATTTCGATCTGGTGTTCGATGACTACGGGCCCACCTTTGTGGAAAATTCTTCATTTGATCCGGCACTGACTGTGGATGAAAACTGTGAGTTTCGAATTGAACATGATGGTTCTGATAACACCTGTACTTCCGGAGAAGATATTACTATCACGCTGGTTGACAGTGATGGAAATCCCGCCGATTTTTACGAGGGGACAGTCGAAATAGACCTGGATCTGGGCAGCGGCGGTACTTTTGTCGGATTTACTGGTTCGGGAACCCTGGACGACGCGCTACCGGACGATGGCGATCCGGCAGAATATACTTTCGACCTGGCCGATGGGGGCCAGGTTGTGCTGACTTATGAAAACACCACCGCAGACACTTACAACTTCAATGCGGTGGATTCAACCACGGGTTTCATTACCGATACCGACTTGCCCGCGAGTTATGATCCTGATCTGGTGCTGGAAGATTGCGAAGTGCGCATCACCATCGCCGATGGATTAAACCAATCCGATGTCTGTAGTCTTGCTGAGATCACTTTCGTGGTGACCGACAGCAGTGGCACCACCATCCCGAACTATGTAGGCACCATCAATATCTCTACCGATACTGGCACCGGCGACTGGACCGACTTTGTTGGCGCCGGCAGCGGCACCAATGCTGTCAATAACGGTGCCGCTGGTGATGGGGTGGCGACTTACCTGTTTGATGTGGCCGATGGCAGTGATGTCATCCTCAATTTCGAAAATCCTTTCCTGGCCGGCGCGCTGGGATTTGTCGTCTCCGGCACCGCGTCCAATGGTGCGCCCATTGCGGATTCCGCCACCGTAAACGAGACGCTCGAGGTGCTGGGCTGTACGGTGGATATTCAGGCGGCTACTGGGACGGCGGAACTCTGTGAGGCAGGTGAGACAGTCACTTATACCATCCGGGATAGAAACACCAACCCCTCAAGCACTTTCAGTGGCCTGTTGGTGCTGAACAATGATACGGGTAACGGTGACTACTCTCCCTCCGGTGAAAACGGTACTTTTGACAATGGCTCGAGCAATGACGGCATTGCCACCTATACATTCGATCCCGCAGACAATGGCGTCCTCACGGTCACTTTCACCAATGGGGTGGCGGAAACCGTCAACCTGACCGCCAGCTCTTCAGGTGTCACTCTGGATGGAGGCTCGGATGCGGACGTGCAATTCAATGCCTGTGAATTTCGCATAGCCTATACAGACGGTGACGCGGGCACTACCGATGTCTGCTCCGTAGAACAGATTCAGATTGGTATCTACAACAGCAGTAACAGCCTGGTGGCCGGCTATACGGGTACCATTAATCTCAGCACTACAACCGGAAACGGCACCTGGTCCGATCCCGGTGCAACGGCGCTGGGCACCCTCACTGATCCTGTTGCAGAAGATGGCAGCGCGACCTATGAATTTGTCGCTGGAGACGGGGGTCAGATCACCCTTGATTTCACGGACCTGACCAATGAGGTCGCCAATATCAATATCAGCGATGGCACTACCACTGATCCTGGCGACAACATGGATCCGAACGATCCTGATCTTACCGTAGACCTCTGTACTTTCAGGATCAGTTACGACGGTGGGGCAACCGCAGACGATGCCATCACCAATGCCTGTTCGGTACAGCAGGTGACCATCACGCTCGTGGATCGTTTGGGTGGCAATCCCGAAGTCAATTACCAGGGCACGGTTAACATCAGCACCAGCACCCTGAACGGTAATTGGTCCGGTGGTGGCAGTGGTACTTTGATCGACACGCCCGGCGATGATGATGGCGTGGCGACTTATCAATTCAGTTCGCTCGACGCGAATACAGTCACGCTGGATTTCAGCGACCTTAACGGGGAAACCGTCAACATTAATTTGATCGATGGCGTCATCATCGAAGATGGCCTGTTTGATCCAGATCTGGAAGTACAGTCTTGTCTACCCTCAATCGTGGGCCCCCCCTTCTGTGCTGCTGGAGGCTCGGTACTAACCACTTCAGTCGACATTAACGCCGAGAATACTAATACCTTGCTGCAGGGGCGCATGGTGGTTGTCGCTACCGCTATGGAAGGCACTGGTGATGTCACCGGCGTCACCTTCGATGGCTTTGCCATGACCCAGATTTATGATGAACGCATAAATGAAGCGACGAACGACAACAATACCGAATTGTGGGGCATCCTGGACGTCAACATGCCTGACATTGCCGGCACATTCGATGTGGATGTGACCCATACGGACAATGACCTGGCCATGTGTGCTTTCTACATCGAAGACGTTGAGCAGGCATTTCCGGTGGCTGCAGTGCCAGGTGAAGATGGACCGGTGAATGGTAGTCAGGAGTTTGACCCAAATACGACCGTTGCAGCAACGATCATTACGCCGTCTGCGAACAATTCACTGGTGCTGAGTATAGTCAGCAATGGCTCCAATGGTGACTATAACAATGTGGAACCTGAACCCCCCTTCACGCGCTTGTTTAATGGCCCGGATCCAGACTCTGCTGTATTCGCAGGTTCTTCAGGTATTGTTCCCATCGCTGCAACCACAACCGTCTTTGAGACACCAAGCATTGCAGAACCAAACAGACACACACACATCGTTGCGTCGTTCAGCCCCCTGGTGACCGGGCCGCCAATTGCGGTGGGTTATGAACCGGTTATTCTGTTTGAAACCTATTCAGGTAACCTAAGCTACCGGGCTATCGGTAACAGTTTCCGAAATGCTGCCAATCCCAGCAGTTGTACCTTTGACACTACCAGTAGTGCGACACTCACACTGCCGGACGAACCTGCGCCTCCTGGGTTCGACTCGACTGTTGAGGCAGCCTATTTGTATTGGTTTGCCTCCGGAGATGATGCCCTGGGACAAACAGATGCGAATGTCACTTTCACAGACCCGTCACTGACCGCAACCAATATCACGGCAGATGACATCTTCCTGATCGACAATGTGGGTGGGTCCAACAACAACGACTATTTCGCCGGCTATAAAGATGTGACACCGCTGGTAACCGGGAACGGTACTTATACGGTATCCAACCTGACCATTCAGAATGGCACACCCTGGAGTAATACCCAGGCCTGTGCAGGCGGCTGGGCGCTGGTCGTGGTTTATGACAATCCCTATGAGCAATTGCGGGTTATCAATCTGTTTCATGGATTTCAGCCCTTTCAGAATTCTGCTTTTACGTTGGTCCCGAGAAACTTCCGTATGGCCACGCCCAACGACACGGAAAACTTGCCCAACGGCCAGGTAACTCACGTCACGGTAGAAGGTGATGAAACTATCTTTAACGGTGATGAGTCCTTGCAAATTCAGGACGCGCCAGGGAGCACTTCTTACACGCCATTAGTAACTTACTACAATCCTCTGCAGGCGGAGTTTAACGGCACCATCACCAGCCCAAGATATGTACTCACTGACATTGGCGGTGGTGTGTTCTATTACCTGTTTGATCCTTCTGATGTGGCTGGAGGGGCGGATGGTGCCGGTGGTTATGATATCGCGTTTCCAGGACCTGACGTTGGTGATGAATTGGACGATGATATCAACGACCCGACCTCTGGTGATGAAATCGGTGCTAACTGGGGCGTTGATATCGACACGCACTATATTTCCGGTGATGGCAATACCGCTGACGGCGACGATGATGTGCTCAACCTGTTTGCCATTGCAGAGGCAGAAGAAATTACTACCCGTTACAGCTCGGGCCAGGATTTGGTGCTTCTGGTTTCAGAAGTAATCTCGGTGACCAATGCGCCGATCGCAGATATCGAAATATTCAAGAATGAGGTGGGCACGTTCAAGGTAAACCAGACGGGAACCTATGAGTTTGTGGTCACTAATAACGGAAACGGCGCCACCAGCTTCGGCTCTGCTACCGGTGAGATCACACTGTCTGACACCTTGCCAGCAGGTATGACGTTTGCCGCAGCGGGAGATGTGTCAGGAGATGGCTGGGTGTGCTCGGTGACACTGGATCCTGGTGCGTTCACCTGTACCTTTGATATCACTACCGAATGGACTCTGGCCAGAGGTGCCAATGTGGCCGGAGAGCTGGGGGAGACTTTCGTGGGCTCCGGTGTCGGTGAGAGCCTGCCCACCTTAACAGCGGTAGTGCAGATTGATGGTGTGGCTACTTTTCCGAATCTGAGCAACAACGTCAAAAACGTGGGTCGTGTCATTCATAGCGACGGAAATTGCACGGTTTTTGCCGACGGTGTGTCGCCAAATCCATCAGATTGCGATACGTCGCCCGAGTTCGATAACGTCAATGACCTGCAGGGTGGTGCTATTGACATCAATACCCTGGAAGACAAGAACGCCAACAACAATAATATCGATAGTGTGACTACCGATGTGCGCGGCGTCGAAACAGATCTCAGCATCGAGAAATTTGTCAATGGCGTGCTGGAGGAAGGCAGTGGCTTCGAGGGTGGTCAGTACACAATCCGGGTGTCCAATCTGGGACCAGACACGACGACTGATGGCTTCTTTATTACCGATGTCGATCCCGGCTTCATTACATTCAATTCGGTCGTTGCGGACGCAGACTGGAATTGCAGCACTATTACGCCCACATTGAGCTGTGAGTACGTTGGCCCCGGCTTGGCGCCAGCGAGTACCAAGGATCTGCTGCTTAACGTTACTGTCGATGGGGTAGAAGGGGACAATGTCACCAACACCGCGCAAGTGACAGTGGGGTCGGAGAATTTTGATACCAATGCGGGCAACGATTCCGATACCGATATCACCGCTATTATCGCGCCACCGGTAGCAGCCAATGAGAAATTTCTGCTCAGCGTTTCTACTGCAATTGGCGATGGTGGACCAACTGATCTCGCTGCGCTGGACTCCTTCCAGGACGAAGACCTCGTGCTCTATGATCCGATTTTGGATGAGGCGACACTGTTCTTCGATCACAGCGCAACAGCGGGTGCCGATGTAGAAGACATCAACGCACTGCATCTGTTGCCCAATGGTCACATCATCCTCTCGGCTGACCCTCATTCCGGGGGCACCCATACCCTGGGTGGCATCAGTTTCGATGAGTCTGATCTGGTGCGCTACGACCCGATCAATAACACCGCAGTGCTGATTTTTGATGGTTCCGCAATCTTCACCGATGCGGGAGAAAACATCGACGCCGTCTATGTGCTGGACAACGGCAACCTGGTGATTTCAACCACCGGTGTCGCAGACATCGGAGGCACCAGTTTCGACCAGTCAGATCTGGTGGAATATGACCCAGGAGGGGGTACGGCTACTATACTGGTAGATGGCTCAGACAGCGATGTGTTTAACAACACGACTACTCAGCTTGATGCAGCCTATATCCGGGTGGATCCACTTGATGCAACCGGCACGATAGATACCTATGCCGTGTCAGTCGATGACCTGACGGCCAATATTGGAGCTGGAGGAACCCCACCTGGCGGTACCAACTTTACCCGTGACGACGTATCTGAATTAAACCGAACAGACAATGAGTCCCAGAACCTGTTCCTGGGTAACGTACCTCTGGGTGTATTTACCGATGACGGAACCGGGATACCAGATCCCGAACTTCGTCTGGATGGCTTGCATATCATTGAGGACGGATATTTCGGCACATTCGGTATCAGCCAGTCCCAGGCAGGAACGCTCTGTGAAGCCGGCAAGATCACCATCAGAAAGCAACAGGGACTCACCACAGATCCGGACACGGACTACTTCGGTACCATCCTGATTACCACCAGCACGGGGACGGGCACCTGGGGATTGGACTCTGGCTCTGGTTTATTGCTGGACGCTGTGCCTGGTGACGGCGCTGCGGTCTACACCTTTGTGCCGGGCGACAATGGTGAAGTGACGCTGAGTCTGAGCGTCGATGTTGTCACTCTGGGGCTGAACGTCGATGTGACCAACGGATTCGTTGAAGAGGCTTCGGGACAGGATCCGGATTTCGACTTCAATGCCCAGATCACCGTGGTGACCTATGAAGACTTTTTCGATGTGGCTGGATTTCTTAACAATGATGGCTCCGCCAACTGGGCAGGTGGCTGGGTAGAAGAAGATGACGCCGATGGTGTTAACGGCGGCAATTCGGGTGCGGGCGTAAGCTCGGGTAATGTACGGATTAGCGGTGGTGAACTTTCCCTCACTTCTAATCCCAGCACCGACGCGACAGGCAGGGATCCCAGCATGACCCGCAGTGTGGATCTGAGTGGCTACAATGCTACGGAAACCTTCTTCCTGGAATTCGATTACCGCTACGCATCATTGGATGCTTCAGATTCGATTGTAGTAGAGGTCAGTGACGACGGCACCAACTGGGAAGCTTTCCCGGCATACACAGGTTTGACTGGTGCAGGTGGGCCAATCTTTGAAAGCCTGAATGTTTCTACCTTAGGTGGAGCTGTGGATTCATTCGACGGTACGCTGTCGGTGCGTTTCCGTATCAACAATGGTTACACCCTGGCGAGCACCTTCTTTATAGACAATGTGGAGTTGAGAACGGGTTCTTCCGATTGCGGCATCACGGCGGTTGATCATTACTCTATTACTCACATCGGCACGGGTATCCAGTGTCTCGCCAGTGACATCACCATTCAGGCCCATGATGCAACCCACGCACCCGTGGCGCCACCCAATGGTGAGGTGATGACCTTGTCTACCAGTACTGGCAAGGGCACCTGGGCGTTCGTTGTCTCAGGCGCAGCGACCCTGGTGGACCTGGGTGCGCAAGGTTCACCGGCCAACACCGATGGCAATGCGACTTATACCTGGAACGGCGTTGACGACGAGATCGTGTTGCGATTTAACTATACCGATCCCACGGCAAACCCCGAAGCGGTCAACTTCAACCTCGGTGGCACTTACATGGAAGACATGGTGACACCCGGCGAAGATGATGATCTTCTGATCTATCAGGCAGGACTGCGTTTTTACAATGAGACTGCTGCCGCAGCAGGTATCCCAACACAAATCGCCGGCAAGCCCTCAAATGTTGGATACAACGCCGTCAACATCACCCTCGAAGCACTGCAAACCAGCCCGGAAGATCCGACCGCCTGCGTGGCTCTGTTCCCGGATTCCACATTTGTGGATATCGAATTTGCAGCGGAATGTGATGATCCGGATACCTGTACACTGGCAGGGCAACAGTTTTCAGTCAACGGCACCAATTTTAACGCCCAGGATGCAAACGGTACTGTAGGTGCTGATACCTACACCACGGTTTCAGTTGAATTTACCGAGAAGTCGCCCTCCAGAAACAGTGCGGATTTGGTACTGACTTACCAGGATGCAGGCCAGCTGGATCTGCATGCGCGCTATGACATTCGCTTCAATAATGATCCGGATTTTCTGGTGACTTCTGAAGACTTCCTGGTCGGTACAGAAACCTTCGTGGTGCGGCCATTTGGATTCCATATCGATTTCGATATGGATCGGGAGCTTGGCACCAATGATTCTGTTGCTGCTGATGCCGACGGCTCGGCATTTGTGCGAGCCGGTGAAAGTTTCGACACCACGGTGACTGGCATCGTCTGGGAGCTGGATGACGACGACCAGAATAACGATGGAATACCGGATGAGGATGCTGTGCTTACGGACAATGCGGTAACGCCAAATTTTGGCAACGAATCCGATACCAATGAAGACGATGTGGTGATAAGTCATGTGCTGGTAGAACCAGCCTTGGCCATTGGCACTCGGGATGGCACTTTGTCCGGAGGCGCTGGATTTACAGATTTTGCGGTCAGTACTGCAGAAGAACCACTGCAATATGATGAAGTGGGCATTATCAGGTTAAACGCCAATATGGCAGACAACGACTACCTGGGTGGCGGTGAAGACGTGCAGGGAAGTGCCTTGAATGTTGGGCGTTTCTATCCTCACAATTTCAACCTGACCAGCGCCGTAACCACACCTGTTTACACATCCGGCAATTCTTTCACCTATATGGGACAGGAATTCACCACCTCATTTATTCTGGAGGCAAGAAACGCCAGTGATGTCATCACGCAAAACTATTTCGGTGATTTCGTGAAGTTGGATGCGCTGGATTTTGACAATGACAATATCTTTCATGCTGTGGAAGATGTGGACATGGCGGCTGACAATGACTATACATCCCGATTGATTTCAGTTGATGGCAGTTTCACCGCCAACTGGGATGATTTTGGGCAGGCTGCACCAGGTACCGGCTCGATAATGGGCGATCTGATCTTTGAGCGAGAAAACGATGGCATGGGTGTTGATGGGGCAGAGGATGGGCCATTTACCGTGAGCATCAGTACCAGTGCAACGGACAGTGATTCTGTTCCTATTACTTTGTCAGTGCCTCAAGATGATATCGATGTCGACGACGGAGTTACCGAACCAGGAACATTGTTGTATCGTCGCATTGGTGCAAACGACATCGAGTTTCGCTATGGCAGGCTGCTTATCGATAATGCTTTCGGTCCTGAGACCGAGCCGTTGGAAATTTCGCTTCGAATTGAATACTGGAACGGCACGGAATTTCTTACCAATGTAGATGATGACGCGACTTCTTTTCTACTGGACGTGACACCCCCGGGCTCGGGTGCCCTGGATTTCGTGGCCGACACTTATGTAGCGCCAGCGGATGCGCTTGATGAACTTGCCGATGGGGATACTGTGCTCGAAGAAGGAGAGATATCGGACGTTACTATAAATCTGTTTGGAGGAGTCACTGGTCGTATGCAGGACGGTGACATGGATGAAACCAATGACACGGACAGGCCGTTCATCACCTCTGCGCCGGATCCATTAGCTGCTAATGGCACCGAAGGTTCTGTATTGATTGAATTCGATCTGGATCATGCTTCGCTGCCATTTTCTCTGGATTTTCTGAGTTACGATTGGCGAACTGATCCAGAAGTGGATGAATACGACGAAATTCCGGACGATGACTACACGGACAATCCTCGAGGTATAGTGGAGTTTGGTTCTTATCGGGGCCACGACCGCGTGATCAACTGGCAGGAAATCTATATACAGAACTAGGGCTGCATGCAGATTCCTTAATCTGCTGATTTCGAATAGGCGGTACCCAGTTCCTTGATTTTCCGGGTTAGCGTGTTGCGCCCCCATCCCAGCAATGCAGCCGCTTCCTGGCGTCGACCACCAGTGTGTTTCAGGGCAATATCGATCAGTGTGCGCTCAAACATCGGGGTTGCCTCATCGAGTATGCTGCTATTGCCCATGCTTAACTGCTGATCGGCCCAGCTCTGCAGTCCAGACGTCCAGCTACCGTTCCCACCTTCAGCCTGCTGTTCTGAAAATTCCGGAGGTAAGTCTGACAGCATGACTTCCCGCGACGATGCCATGACGGTAACCCAGCGGCAGAAATTTTCCAGTTGCCTCACATTGCCTGGCCAGGCGAGGCTGACCAGATACTTCTCAGTCTCCGGACGGAGTACTTTCGGTTCAACTTCCAGCTCTTCCGCAGCCAGCTTGAGAAAATGTTCTGCCAGTTTCGGAATGTCTTCGCGCCGGTCAGCCAGCCTTGGAATATGTATGCGAATGACATTCAGACGGTGGAAAAGATCTTCCCGGAACTTGTGCTCCTCCACCAGCTTTTCAAGATTCTGATGGGTAGCGGCAATAATGCGTACATCAACCTTGATTGAAGTGTGGCCACCGACCCGATAGAACTCACCATCGGAAAGTACGCGCAAGAGTCGCGTCTGCGTATCTGCCGGCATATCGCCAATTTCATCCAGGAACAGTGTGCCGCCATCCGCTTGCTCGAACCGTCCGGCTCTTTGTTGCGTGGCGCCGGTGAATGCACCTTTCTCATGACCGAATAACTCGGATTCGATCAGCTCTTTGGGAATCGCAGCAACATTCAGCGGGATGAAAGGGTTTTCCTTTCGCGGGCTGTGATTGTGCAGTGCATGGGCGACCAGCTCTTTACCAGTGCCTGACTCACCGTTGATGAGTACCGAGATGTTGGAATTGGAGAGGCGTCCAATGGCCCGGAAGACTTCCTGCATGGCAGGGGCTTCGCCGATGATTTCCTTGTTGTCAGCAGTGGCATCTGCAGGGCTTTCAATGGCGTTATCCCTGGCATGTTCCAGTGCGCGCTGGGTGACGGCTACAGCTTCATTGACATCGAAAGGCTTGGGTAAATACTCGAAGGCGCCGCGGCTGTAGGAAGCTACCGCACTATCAAGATCAGAATGTGCGGTCATGATGATCACAGGTAATTCCGGATGTTGTTCCTGTATCGTAGAAAGCAGTTCCAGACCGTCAATACCCGGCATGCGAATATCACTGATGATGGCATCAGGTGACTCCTGGGCGAGGCGGGAGAGCAGGTCCTCACCTTTTTCAAAGGTAGTTGTTGCCAGCCCGTTTTTGCTGAGAGATTTTTCCAGTACCCAACGAATCGAACGGTCGTCGTCGAGTATCCATACTGAATTATTTGAACTCATTGCTGTGCCTTCGCTATAAAAATGCATAAGTTTCGGTTCGAATTAATGACTTGCAGTGTTTGCCTCTTCTTCAAATTCGAAAGGCAGGATCACGGAAAAAACTGTTTGGCCAGGTTTGCTGCTACATTCGATAAGACCGTGATGTTGATTGACCACGCCATGCGTGATGGGCAAACCCAGACCGCTGCCATCGGCCCTGCCGCTGATCATCGGATAGAAGATTGTGTCCAACATGTGATTTGGAATGCCAGGTCCGTTGTCCTCAATTTCAATTTTCACTGCCAGGCGATGAAAACGTGTGCCTATGGTGGCGTTGCGGCTGATTCTTGTACGTAACACCAGTTGTCTATTGCGCTGGTCTTCATTGGCATTCAGCGATTGCAGGCCATTGCGAACCAGATTGAGAGTGGCCTGAATCAGCCGGTCAGAGTCGGCCTCAATGTTGGGTATGCTCGGATCATAGTCAGTAACTATAGTGACATTTTCACTAACGGCGTCTGCTTCCACCAGATTACGAACGCGTTCCAGTACCTCATGAATATTGATACTGGTGATTTCGAGCGGTTTGCGCGAGCCAACCAGCCTGTCCACCAGCGTGTGCAGACGGTCGGCTTCGCCGATGATGACATTGGTATAGTCCTGCAGCTCTTCGCTGTCGATTTCCTGGGCCAGCAGCTGCGCTGCTCCCCTGATGCCACCCAGCGGATTTTTTATTTCATGGGCGAGACCGCGGACCAGCTCACGTGTCGTCATATGAGCTGTATTCAGGGATGCTTCCTGGCTTATGCGATGAGTATGCTCCAGTGAAGTCAGCTCCATTACTGCCTGAATAGTGCCATTGTCAGCAACCGGATTGAGGGTGTAATCCACCAGCACGGATTTGTCAGGCCTGATGGTGAGTTCCACGGCACGCTTGGTGAAGCTGCTTTGTGACTCCAGGGCTGCCTGCATCTCGATGATGTCTGCTTCCGCATTCAGAAGAATGTCGCCAATAAACAATCTATTGGCTTTCGCGTCACTGATATCGAGGAGGGATTCTGCAGCCATATTCATATAGAGCAGCCGCAACTCGCTATCGAGTAGCAGCACGCCAGTTTTGAGGTTATCGAGTAACCGTCTATGTACATTGTCCAGTGTCACGCTTGTGTTCATCTGCTTTCGGCTGTACCTGGAGATGATTCATGGAGCCCCAGGGGAGACCGAGTTCGCTCGTGGCTAGTAATGCAATAAGTAAACCAACTACAGCTAATGGGGTATCACCTGTAAGGCCCAAATTTTGGGGCCTGCAGGCGGACGAATCGAAGAAGGATTGGCATTCAGGAACTCGTCGTCAGCAATATGCACCAAAATGGTGCAATCAACAAGTTCCACAGTGACGAGTGCTCAGAATGCGATTGAATTCGTCGGCTTACTCAGGGCAATAGCATCTGGCATTGCGCCATGATTAGTTGGGATATTCCCAGCTTGCCTGCAAGGAAACCACTGAATTCAATAGAGTTTTTGTCGGAATCCGCAGTTTCTTTTAAATGGGTGTCCTTTAAATAAGCACTTTAAATAGGCACTTAATGAGTGCCGCGATCGGGCACAAAAAATCCCGGGCGCCGGGAAGCGACCGGGATTTCTGGTGATTTCAGGAGCGGATCAGGAGGACAGGCCTTCCTTGGTGCTCTTGATGATGGCCGCAGCCACTTTATAGGGATCCGCGTTGGAAGCTGTGCGACGATCTTCCAGGCGACCTTTCCAGCCATCCTGTACGGTGCCAACCGGAATACGGATGGACGCACCACGGTCGGAGACGCCGTAGCTGAACATGTCGATGGATTGGGTTTCGTGTTCGCCAGTCAGACGCTGATCATTGTCTGCACCATAAACACTGATATGACGATCGATGTTCTTGCCAAAGGTTTCGCAGATTTTGGTGAAGATAGATTCATCACCTGATTCACGCATAACGCCATTGGAGAAGTTTGCGTGCATGCCTGAACCATTCCAGTCCAGATCTTTGCCCAGTGGCTTTGGTTCCCAGTTGATGGCCAGGTCATAACGCTCTGCAGTACGCTCCAACAGGTAGCGCGCTACCCAGGTTTCGTCACCGGCGCGCTTGGCACCCTTGGCAAAAACCTGGAACTCCCACTGACCAGCAGCAACCTCAGCATTAATACCTTCTACATTGATACCAGCTTCCAGGCACAGGTCCAGATGATCTTCGATCACGTCACGACCGTGAGCATTCTTGGCACCAACAGAGCAGTAATAGGGGCCCTGTGGGCTGGGATAACCGCCTTTTGGGAATCCTGGTGGAAGGTCAGTCTTTGTATCCCAGAGGAAATATTCCTGCTCGAAGCCGAACCAGAAATCGTCATCATCATCGTCGATCGTTGCACGGCCGTTGGATTCGTGAGGAGACTCATCGGCATTCAACACTTCGGTCATGACCAGATAGCCATTGGCACGATCGGGATCGGGAAAGATAGCTACCGGCTTCAACAGACAGTCAGAATCATCGCCGGAAGCCTGCAGGGTTGAGCTGCCATCGAAAGACCACATGGGGCATTCTTCCAGAGTGCCACCGAAGTCATCTCGTACCATGGTCTTGCTACGCAGACTCTGGGTAGGCTTGTAGCCATCAAGCCAGATGTATTCCAATTTTGATTTCATTTTCTTTCTTTCTCCTGATCGTTTACGAGTTCGGGTTATTGATTAATTGACGAGTGACCTGCCGACTTTTTACTGCGCCGCTTGTGATTGAATCCGTTTGCTGAAAGTCGGGCTCGAAATTCTACACGTGTCCCTTTTCAATTGCCTTTAAAACCTGTCGCTAAATCCCTGGAAACTGGCTGTTCGGTGTACGAAACAGGCAATTGGCCAGGACTTGCCCGGTGAGCAAGTGAATGAGCAAAATGCATGCCATGGAAAGGTGCACTGAAAAGCCCATATTTTCGGGCCTTGCCGAGACGGTCTTTGTGAAAATGAACCAATATAGTGCATATCGCGTACATAATGCACCATCTATGTGCATCATTTTCCTTAGTCCTGGATGTCAGAAACCAGGCGAATGGGGTATCTTTGCCTCCCCAATGAGCAGGCCCCTGCACTGGCACACGAACCATGTTGTTTCTCGTCAAATTATTTCCCGAAATCACCATTAAGAGCCGACCTGTCAGGAAACGGTTTATTCGCCAGTTGCGCAAAAACCTGAAAGCCGTGCTTGCACCACTGGCTGAACAGGTAGCGGTCAGGGGTGAATGGGACAGCCTTGAAGTGGAGTTGGATGAATCGGTAAACAGGGAAGCAGTAATTGAGAGGCTTGCCTGCACGCCTGGCATCAGTCTGTTCCTTGAAGTCGAGCGATTTGATTTGCCCGATATGGACGGCATGCTTGCCCTGGCTCTGCAACACTATGGCGACAAGCTCGCCGGGAAGACTTTTGCAGTGCGCTGCAAGCGCATGGGGAAGCACGCATTCAGATCGGTCGATGTGGAACGTTTCGTCGGTGCTGGTTTGAATGAGCATGCAGAGACTGCCAGGGTGAAACTGGTCGATCCGGAAATTACTGTGGCGATGGAGATTCGGGATGACAGTTTCTATATGGTCATGGCACAGCACAGGGCTCTCGGCGGGTTTCCTCTGGGCTGTCAGGATTCTGTGTTGTCACTTATTTCAGGAGGTTTTGATTCGGCAGTATCCAGTTTTCTCTGCCTGAGCCGGGGATTACAAACTCACTATTGTTTTTTTAATCTCGGTGGCAGGGCCCATGAAATTGCAGTTAAAGAACTGGCGCTGTTTCTGTGGATGAAGTATCACAGTTCTCATAGGGTGAAATTCGTCAGCGTACCTTTCGAAGGGGTGGTAACAGAAATCCTGAACCAGGTGGATGATGCGCAAATGGGGGTCATTCTGAAACGCATGATGTTGCGAGCCGCAGACCGCGTTGCCAAAGAAATGGGCATCCAGGCACTGGTCACAGGTGAGAGTGTTGCACAGGTGTCCAGCCAAACCCTGACCAACCTTGCTGTGATAGATGGCGTGTGCGAAACCCTGGTCCTGCGACCCTTGGCTACTACCGACAAGCAAGAGATTATTGATACAGCCCGGCTGATCGGTACGGAAGAATTTTCCAAGAACATTCCGGAGTACTGCGCGGTAATCTCAAGCAATCCCACTACCAAGGCGCGAATAGAAAGAATTGAGCGGGAGGAGTCCCGTTTCGATTTTGCAGTGTTTGATCAGGCATTAGCCAATAGCCGAACCCAACTCATTACTGAGCTGACAGAAGACATCAACACGGAAACGCCCGAAGTTAAAGTTCAGACCAGTGTGCCTTTGGATAGTATCGTCATCGATATACGTCACCCAACAGAGAGTGAGAGGAGTCCATTGCGCGTAGGTGAGAGTGCAGCCTCTATCATTAACATTCCATTTTATAATCTGCGCACCCGTTTCCCGGAACTGGACGGCAAACAACAGTATCTGCTTTATTGCGACCAGGGCATGATGAGTCGCCTCCACGCTGCCCATTTGCTGGATGAAGGGTTCGCCAACGTTTCGGTTCTTGATCTGCGCTAGATCCCGCTCAACTACTCCTGGACTTTTAGATCAACAAGGCGATAGCACTCGTGTATACTCGCCGGCTTTTGCACAAGTCCTGCGCCAGCCTTTCTTCGTTTCTTGTTGTTTCCCATGATCGCCAATATTCGCAACATTGCCATCATTGCACACGTCGATCACGGCAAAACCACGCTTGTTGACCAGTTGCTGCAGCAGTCTGGCACGCTGGAGACCCGCGGTGGCAGTGTCGAGCGAGTCATGGATTCCAATGACCAGGAGCGGGAGCGAGGAATCACCATCCTTGCAAAAAACACTGCCATCACCTGGCAGGACTATCGGATTAACATCGTTGATACGCCAGGGCATGCTGACTTTGGTGGCGAAGTCGAACGGGTGCTGTCCATGGTTGACAGCGTCTTGTTGCTGGTAGACGCCGTCGAAGGTCCCATGCCGCAGACTCGTTTCGTTACTCAAAAAGCCTTCGCTCAGGGCCTGAATCCGATCGTCGTTGTCAATAAAATCGATCGGGATGGTGCCCGGCCTGATTGGGTCCTCAACGAGGTGTTCGATTTGTTCGATAAGTTGGGGGCCACCGATGAGCAACTGGATTTCCCCGTGATCTATGCATCAGCTCTCACTGGCGTCGCTGGTCCTGAGCCGGATCAATTGGGTGAAGACATGACTGCACTATTCAATATTATTGTCGATCATGTGCCGCCACCCTCGGTGGTAGTTAACGCTCCGTTGCAGATGCAGATCAGCGCATTGGATTACAGCAGTTATGTCGGTGTGATTGGAGTGGGCAGGATATCCCGGGGTCAGTTGAGCAACAACCAGCAAGTCATCATCGTGAGCAGCGATGGGGAGCAGCGCAAAGGCAAGATTCTGCAGGTTAAGAGCCATCTTGGATTGGAACGCATAGACGTGGAACAGGCTGAGGCTGGAGAAATAGTCTGTATTAGTGGCATCGACAATTTGCAGATATCCGACACGCTCTGCAGTCCGGATCATGCGGAAGCTTTGCCGGCCCTGAGTGTGGATGAACCTACCATCAGCATGACATTCCAGGTCAACGACTCACCATTCGCGGGGCTGGAAGGCAAGTATCTCACCTCCCGACATCTGAAGGAGCGCCTCGACAGGGAGCTTCTCTACAATGTGGCATTGCGGGTCGAGCAGGGGGATTCGCCTGACAAGTACAAAGTATCGGGACGTGGCGAGTTACATCTGGCTGTACTCATAGAAAGTATGCGCAGGGAAGGTTATGAGCTGGCAATTTCCCGTCCGGAAGTCATCCTTCATGAAGAGCAGGGTGAATTGCAGGAACCATACGAATCATTGTTGCTGGATTGTGAAGAAGAGCACCAGGGCTCAGTGATCGAAGAGCTGGGGAACCGCCGGGCCGAGATGAAGAATATGTTGCCCGATGGCAAAGGCCGGGTACGACTGGAGTTTATTGTGCCCACCCGAGGTCTGATTGGCTTTCGTTCTGCTTTTCTGAGCATGACATCTGGGACAGGTCTCATGACTCATGTGTTTGATCATTATGGAAAATACAAGGAGACTGAGTTGGCGGCCCGCAACAATGGCGTACTGGTGTCCATGGTGAAAGGTAAATCGCTGGCCTATGCGTTGTTCAACTTGCAGGATCGTGGCAGGCTTTTCATCGGCCCAAATACTGAGATTTATGAAGGAATGCTCGTCGGTTTGCACAGCCGGGACAACGACCTGGTAGTGAATCCCACCAAAGCTAAACAACTTACCAATATTCGAGCTGCCGGGAGTGATGAGAATATTCTGCTTACACCACCTGTAATCTTCAGCCTGGAACAGGCCATGGAATTCATTGCCGATGATGAGTTGGTAGAAGTTACGCCTTCCAGCATTCGACTGCGCAAGAAGCATCTGACCGAAACTGCACGCAAGCGTCAGAGCAGAGGTAGTGCGGAAAGAGCTTAGTCCGCTACTGGCGCTGGAGTTGGCAGTGTCCTAACATTGAAACAAAAATCAGTTGGATCGCTATGTTTGTCCTCTTTCCAGAAATAAAACCTTACAAACGACATCAACTCAAAGTCAGTGATGCGCACGAACTCTACCTGGACGAAGCGGGGAATACAGATGGACTACCCGTCCTGTTTGTTCACGGCGGACCGGGTGCGGCCTGTGACTCCAGCTCGCGCCGATTCTATGATCCAGCAGTTTATCGAATCATCACTTTCGATCAGAGAGGCTGTGGTCGATCCACCCCACACAGCTCTCTGACAGATAACACTACGGAAGATTTGATTGAAGATATCGAGAGCATCCGCAAGCATCTGGGTGTGGAGCAGTTTGTGCTGTTTGGCGGTTCCTGGGGCTCAACCCTGAGTCTGCTTTATGCGCAGCGGTATCCTGCGCATGTTTCGGCGATGATCTTGCGGGGTATATTCTTATGCCGGCAGCGGGATCTGGACTGGCTGTATCGAGATGGTGCCAACCGGATTTTTCCTGACCATTGGGAAGAATTTACCAAGGCGATTCCGGATTCTGAGCGAGCCAATCTGATAGAGGCTTACTATGCGCGACTCACAGGTGAAGATGAGCTGGCGCGTATGGGTGCTGCAAAAGCCTGGGCAGCCTGGGAAGGTAACTGTGCCAAACTTCGCCCCAGTGCTGAGACCCTGGCAAAATTCACCAAGCCGCACAACGCCATGGCACTCTCCCGCATCGAAACCCACTACTTCATGAACAAGGGATTCATCGCGGAAAATCAGATCCTGCAAAACATGGATAGCATTGCAGAGATACCTGGATGCATCGTCCATGGCAGATATGATGTGGTTTGCCCTCTGGAGAATGCTCTGGTGCTGCACGAGCACTGGCCGGCGTCCGAACTGAATATAGTGCGCGACGCTGGACACTCCGCTTCAGAACCTGGCACTGTTGATGCCTTGATTCGTGCTACCCGCGACATCAGCAAGAGCCTTGAATCGGCTGAGTAGTCGCGAGGACTCGCTTGTGCTTTCACTCATTCAACGAGTTAATTACGCCCGCCTCAGCATAGCAGGGGAGATCCATGCTGAGATCGGCGTTGGTTTGCTGGCGCTGGTTGGTATTGAAAAAGAAGATGATTCACAATCCATCGAAAAGATGGTGGACAAGCTGCTTGCTTATCGAGTGTTTCCTGATAATGAAGGAAAGATGAATCTCGGGCTTAAGGAAATCGATGGTGAATTGATGCTGGTCTCCCAGTTCACTCTGGCAGCGACAACGGACAAAGGTCTTCGCCCAGGTTTTTCATCAGCGATGCCGCCCACCGAAGCCGAGGCGCATTACTTGCAAATGGTTAAGAACGCACAGGTAAAACATGGCCGGGTAGTCAGTGGCGTGTTCGCTGCCGATATGCAAATTGCCTTGGAAAACAATGGGCCTGTGACTTTCATGCTCAAGGTTTGAGCGGCTATCGCTTAGCTGCTTGCCTGGCCTTCTGCTTTTTCTTCTTCTTCCTGTTTCTTGCGGATCATGCGACCGGCGACGATGCCGGCTTCGAACAATAACCACATGGGAATGGCGAGCATGGATTGCGTAAAAGGGTCGGCAGGCGTCAACAACATACCCACGACGAAACAGGCTACCACTACATAGGGGCGCTTTTCGGCCAGTGAGTCTGGTTCCGCGAGACCCGCCCAGATAAAAATAAACACAGCGATCGGCACTTCAAAGGCAATGCCGAAAGCCAGGAAGATAGTCAGTGCAAAACTGAGAAAGCTGTTGATGTCTGGTGCTACCGCAATACCCTCTGGTGCCACAGAGACAAAGAAAGTAAACACAAAACCGAATAGCACGTAGCGCGCAAATGCGATGCCGGCATAGAACAGCATGACGCTGGAAATGAACAATGGGATCGCTACTGCCTTCTCATTCTTATAGAGACCTGGAGCGATAAAAGACCATATCTGGTAGAGCACATAGGGTGCTGCTATGACAAACGACACATAGAAAGTCAGTTTGAATGGCGCAAAGAATGGCGAGGTCGGGTCTATGGCGATCATGGTTGAGCCTTCGGGCAAGGCATCAAGTAGCGGAGTCGCAACATAGGTGTAGATGTCATTGGCAAATGCAAACAGGGCCAGGAACAAAATCAGCACTGCGATTAGACACTTGAATATTCGATCGCGTAACTCGATCAGGTGATCGATCAGAGTGAGTTCTTTCTCATCTTCTGCAGAGCTCATGTGTCCGCCTGATCCGGAGATTCGTCCTTGCTTGTCGTTGCTTCTTCGTTGCCGGCCAGTTTAGGATTCTTACCGCTGCCATAGAGAGAATGTTTGACTTCTTCTATTTGTTCGCCAGCTTCAGTAATTTCTTCCTTGATGGATTTGGCGCTCACTGCCTCACTTTCCTGATTGGAGGCTTCTAGTTGTTCGTCGGTATACTGAGAGGCGCCAGGATCAAAATTAGCTGAATTGACTATCTTGTTGACAGATTCTTCTGTGCCTTTGGCAACGTTTTCAACTTCGTTCTTGGCTTCTTCGATTTCCGCCATGACTGATTCATTATGCAGTTGACGTCGAATCTCATCTGCATTCAGTTCTCGTTCGATTTCGGCTTTGACCTTGTAGAAGCTGCGGCGGAACCGTCCAACCCACAATCCAGTGGTGCGCACAGCAGTGGGCAGGCGCTCAGGCCCAAGCACCAAAAGGGCGATCACACAGATCAGCAGTATTTCAAAAGACCCAATGTTAAACATGGTTTTGTGGGGAAGCCCGGGAATTTCCAGGAAATGACCTGGGTGAATTTCTCACCCAGGCAAGATGATGCGAATTATTTAGATTCTACTTTCTCAGCGGCGACTTCCTGAGCTTCTTCGCCCTCTTCGGTTGCCTCTTCACCGGAATCTTCGTCTTTCATTGCGGTCTTGAAACCTTTTAACGCACCGCCAAGGTCCGTACCAAGATTGCGCAGCTTCTTGGTGCCGAACAACATGAACACGATCAATAAAATGATCAACAGTTGCCAAATACCTATACCACCTACGCCCATAATAAACCTCCACAATCGGCAGAAATCGAAATTGTTCTGCCGCTAATTCTTTCGGGATGCCTTCTCTTCCAGACCGGATATGTTAAAGCGTTTTTGCAGTTCCTCCAACACTTGATCTGGTTCCAGCCCCAGATGACTGAGCATAACCATGGAGTGAAACCACAGATCAGCTGTCTCGGAGACCACGTGAGCACTGGTCTGGGGGCTGCCGTCACAGTCTTTGGCAGCGACAATGGTCTCGCTGGCCTCTTCGCCAATTTTCTCGAGAATCTTGTTGAGTCCTTTCTCATGCAGGCTGGCCACATAGGATTCCTCCGGAGAAGCGGACTTACGGTCTTCCAGTATTCTGGCTAGTTGCTGAATCACATCATTCACGCTGATTCTCAATCTGATTAGCTGCAGGAGCTCACTAAACTAGTATGCGCCTTCACTCTTTAAAACACAAAAGATAGAAGCCGAAGGCCGCGAAGCTAATGGGTATAACGGGCAGGGATGTTGTGGTGCTGCCGACCGGCAGTAACCATGAAACCAGGCCGAGCGCAAAAAAACAGACTCCGCCAATCCGGGCCCGTCTCCTTCTGGATCGGGCCAGACGTTTTTGTTCCTGCATTTGTGCAACAAGAGAATGGTTAATCTGTTGCAACTGTTCGGTCTGTACGATGGCGTTGATAATTTGTTGTGGCAGATCGGGTAGCTGATCTATCCAATTGGGTACGTTTTCTTGCAGCTTCTTTAGTAGCGTGAAGGGATTCAGTCGCTCCGTATTCCAGTTTTCGAGATACGGTAGTGCAGTTTGCCACAAATCCAGTTCGGGATAGAGTTGTCTGCCAAGACCTTCTACATTCAATAAGGTTTTTTGTAATAACACCAGGGAAGGTTGTACTTCCATGTTGAAACGCCCGGCTGTGCGAAAGAGTTGTACCAGCAGCTGGCCAAAAGATATTTCACTGAGAGGCTTTTCAAAAATAGGTTCACATACCGAGCGCATAGCCGATTCGAATTCGGTCACGGGAGCGTCCTTCGGTACCCATCCGCATTCCACGTGCAGTTCGGCAACCCTTCTATAGTCACGTTTGAAAATGGCCAGCAGGTTCTTGGCCAGGTATTCGCGATCGTCTTTGCTCAGTGATCCAATGATTGCACAGTCGATTGCAATGTATTGTGCATTCTCAGGTTTATCCGTGGCGACGAAGATGTTGCCTGGATGCATATCGGCATGAAAAAAATTGTGTTCGAATACCTGGGTGAAGAAAATATTGACACCATTCTCGGCAAGTTGTTTCAGATCGATGCCAGCGGCTTCAATTTTCTCTACATCGGTTACTGGTACGCCATGGATGCGTTCCATCACCATCAAGTTCTTGCAGCTAAAGTCCCAGAAAATTCTTGGCACATACAAAAGAGGAGAATTTTCGAAGTTCTGCCTGAGTTGTGAAGTGTTCGCCGCTTCGGTCCTGAGGTCAAGTTCATTGAGAATTACATGTTCGTAGTCATTGACTACCTCAACCAGGCGGAGCCGCTTGCCTAGCTCGATAAAGCTTTCCACAAACTCAGCAACTGTTCGCAGCAGAGACAAATCTGCACTGACAACGCTCTCTATGTCAGGTCGCAGTACCTTAATGACCACGTCCTCGCCAGAAAGCAGGGTAGCCTTGTGGACCTGTGCGACAGATGCTGAAGCAAGTGGTGTGCTGTCTACTTCGCTGAAGATTTCCTGTGCTGCTGTACCGAGCGAGTCCCGAATCAGGGTGTCAATTGGCGGATGCGTAAATGGGGGCACGTCATCCTGTAAAGACTGTAGTGCGTCGGCAAGTTCGGTCTCAAGAAAATCTCTGCGTGTTGAAAGCAGTTGGCCAAACTTGATAAAGATTGGTCCCAGTTCTTCCAGTGCCAGGCGCAGCCTTATGTTCTTGTCTTTCTCCCTGGAGCCGATCGGATTGACCAGGTAAAAGGGTGCAAGCAGGATATGTATTAACCAGGTGCCTGATTGTCCGCGCAGAAACTCCAGCAGCCGATATCTGGCTACCGTATTGAGAATTTTCAGCAATCGGGGAATATTTGACACGGTTCTACCAATGATTCCGATCCTAGCGGGGCAGCAAGATTACACGCAGCCGGGACAATTCTCCAGCTCAACTGTGGCTTACGAAGGGGTCGGGTCGCACGCGGGGCTGACTTTGAGTGCCTTCAGATCCTGGCGCAATCGCTCTATGCGGGCATGGACGCGATCCACGCGCAACTTGAGTGCATCCAGATCGTCCTCGAAGTTGCTGATCTGTATCTGCTGCGGAAACAGTCTCGCTTCTTCCTTCAGATAATCATCCAGACTCGCACGAACCCGCCGTTCACTGTCGGATAGCCATGTCCTGCTCTCGTTGAGAGACTGCCCTAGTTGCTGTGTCAGCACATCGCCAATGACCGGTGACAGATAATCTTGCCAGTCGATATCAAGGCTTCTGATTGCTGCCAGCATGTCTTGTACAAGTTGCAGGTCTCCTTCTATTGCCAGGTCTTGACTGACGAGGGCTTGTCGAGAAGAAGAGTCCATAAGCTGCTCAAACAACTTGCTGGCAGGACCTTCGATAGTGGCATCCACTGGAAGTTCGAATTGTTCTGAATCGATCGCGGTGAATCTGAGTTGGCGAGTTTCAATTGTTACGCGCATGTTCAGGGAGGGTGAGCTTGTATTGATCTGGATTGCCTTGTTGGCGAAAGCATTCAGTTTGGCCTGAACGTGGGCATCACTGCTTATCAGGCCATTAACCAGTTGCTGTGCTGGCCACAGTACGGCATTGCCCAGCACTTCCTTCACTGCAAACTTGCCTCATCGTCAGCTTTGAAGCCCAAATGGATTGCACAGATTCCATTCATGACATCGTGAAACCGACAATCTACCAGACCAGCATTCTCCATCATCCTCTTCAGGGTTTCCTGATCGGGGTGCATGCGAATAGATTCCACCAGATATCGGTAACTTTCACCGTCTCCAGTAATCAGTTTTCCCGCTACAGGCCATAGTGTTGAGAAAGCATCATAGGCTTTACTAACCGCTGGATTGCGCGGCGTTGAAAATTCCAGCACGATCACTCGACCGCCTGGTTTCAACACGCGCGCCATGGATGCCAGGGCTTTATCTTTGTCTGTTACATTGCGCAAGCCGTAGGCTATGCATACACAATCGAAAGTATTGTCTGCGAACGGAAGTGCTTCAGCGTTTACCTGCGCGATTTCAATATTTTCGCTTAAACCTTGATCAATAATCCGGTCTCTACCAACCCGCAGCATGGCATCATTGATATCTGCCAGTACCACCTGGCCGGAATCGCCAACCAGCCTGGAGAATTTCATGCTCAGGTCGCCCGTACCCCCTGCGAGATCCAACACTTTGTGTCCTTCACGGAGTGCGCTCATTTCAATGGTGAAGCGTTTGATGATGCGGTGAGAACCCAATGACATGACATCGTTCATCAGGTCATAGCGATCAGCTACGGAGCGGAATACATCACCAACTCTATCCTGCTTTTCAGAAACAGGTACCTGTTGGTAGCCGAAGTGGGTCGTTGCTTCGTCGCCGGGAGTGTTGTCTTGAGCGCTCATCAGGATTGTGCTGGTTTGATGTGAATCACCTGGGTGTCTGCTGGTAGTGCGTCGCGAGTTGCGCCCGCAGATTGCAGTTTAGCAAGGTAGTCCTGCCATAGCGATTGCTCGTTCCTGACAAGATCCTGCAGATAGTCCCAGCTATAGATCCCGGTATTGTGACCATCGTCGAAATCCAGCTTGATGGCATAGTTGCCAACAGCTTCGACTTTCTGGATCTTCACTGCCCGCTTTCCGGTTTGCAAAACTTCCTGACCCTTACCATGTCCTCTTACTTCGGCAGAAGGGGAGTGCACCCTAAGAAATTCTGCAGTTAAGGTGTAGGTCGATCCATCATCATAGATCAGCTCTAATGTGGCTGACTGCTTGTGAAGTTTCAGTTCGACGGGCGTGCTATTGCTCATGCCTGTGCTGTCTCCGTCAGAGTATATACCGGCTGAGATCTTCGTCCTGGGCCAGTGCTTCAAGCTGCTCTTCCACGTATGCCTTGTTGATTATCAGCTCCTTGTTCTCACCGATGGCCATATCGGAAGCTGCGAACGAGGCTTCTTCCAGCAGTCTTTCCATCACCGTGTGCAACCTCCGTGCACCGATGTTTTCAGTGCGCTCATTTACCATCCACGCCGTTTCAGCAATTTTTGCGATGCCATCTTTGCTGAAACTGACTTTCAGGTCTTCTGTGCCGAGCAGTGCCTGATACTGTTCAGTCAGGGAGGCGTCAGGTTCTTCGAGAATACGCTCGAAATCCTGGGCAGTGAGTGCATCGAGCTCCACCCGAATAGGTAATCGCCCCTGCAGTTCTGGAATCAGGTCGGATGGTTTCGACAGGTGGAAAGCACCCGAGGCAATAAAGAGAATATGGTCAGTGCGGATGCTGCCATACTTGGTGGTGACCGTTGAGCCTTCTATAAGCGGCAACAGATCCCGCTGCACACCCTCTCGCGAAACATTGGCGCCGCCTACATCGTCACGATTGGTGACCTTGTCAATTTCATCAATAAAGACGATGCCGGTTTGTTCCGTTGCTTCCACCGCCTGGTTCTTGATCTCTTCTTCATTAATCAATTTAGCTGCTTCTTCATCTTTAACGGCTTTCAAGGCTGCCTTAACTGTCATGCGTCGCGATCGTTTACGGCCGCTATTCATGTTGGAAAACATACTCTTGAGCTGACTGGTCATTTCTTCGAGGCCCGGTGGTGCCATGATTTCCACACCCGCAGGACTCTCCGCAATCTTGATCTCAATTTCCTTGTCGTCGAGCTCTCCCTGACGCAGCTTCTTGCGAAACATCTGCCGGGCACTGGATTGGGAATCAATTTCTGCACCATCCTCATCACTGCGTGCCTGGGGAAGCAGGATGTCGAGGATGCGATCTTCGGCCCGGTCTTCTGCCAGATGTTGTACCTTCTGCATCTCCGATTCTCGAATCATTTTTACTGCCACATCTGCGAGGTCACGGATGATCGATTCAACATCGCGGCCTACATAGCCAACCTCGGTAAACTTGGTTGCTTCTACTTTAATGAAGGGTGCTTGTGCCAGTTTCGCCAGCCGTCTGGCAATTTCAGTTTTGCCTACACCGGTGGGGCCAATCATGAGGATATTTTTTGGGGTGATTTCGTTTCGCAACTCTTCATCGAGTTTCATACGCCGCCAGCGATTGCGCAGTGCGATCGCAACCGCGCGCTTGGCCGCATCCTGGCCGACTATGTGTTTATCCAGTTCAGAGGTAATTTCTCTGGGTGTCATCGTAGACATGTATTAATTCCTGTCAGGAGTACTGTAGTTCTTCAACCGTTTGCTGCTGGTTTGTATAGACACAGATATCCGCTGCAATGGTCAGGCTTTTTTCTACGATTTCTCTGGCCGAGAGATCGGTGTTGTGCAATAGCGCACGTGCCGCGGAGAGAGCGAAAGAACCACCCGATCCGATAGCCATGATGGCGTCTTCTGGCTCTATGACATCGCCATTTCCGGTGATGATCAGGGAAGATTCCTTGTCGGCAACCACCAGCAGGGCTTCCAGTCTGCGGAGCGCGCGTTCTGTGCGCCAGAGTTTGGCCAACTCGACTGCTGCCCGGGTCAGCTTGCCTTGATGTTTTTCAAGTTGTTCTTCAAATCGTTCAAATAGTGCGAATGCATCAGCGGTACCACCTGCGAAACCGGCCAGTACCTGATCTTTGTACAGGCGCCTGACCTTGCGGGCGTTGCCTTTCATGACTGTATTTCCCTGGCTGACCTGTCCGTCACCACCGATCACTACGCAATTGTCGCGGCGAACGGAGACGATGGTTGTTCCTCTATATTGTTCCACGCTCTCTCTCCTGGGCCCTGTGGGCAACCCGGCTAGCATAGCCCAGGGAACCTTGAGGGAATACCTGTGGGTACAGATATTGGGTACTAAGGCTGGAATTCAACCAGGCAGGATGTGTATGAAGTCTGGTGGAGAGGAGTTATTGCGCAGCCATGCGTAAGCTGGGGATGTTGTTGCGCCTGAGAGTTTGCTCTGCTGAATCCAGTTCGCCATTGGTGGTATAGGGGCCGGACTGGACCAGGAATAATCTGCGTCCCACCAGTGCCTGCTCTTTTACGATCACATTGAGTCCGAGAGCTTGCTGGCGACGAACTTCCGTCTCGGCCAGCTCCCGCCGTTCGAAGGCGCCGGTCTGAAGCATGTAGTGCACATCGAGAGCCCGTTCGGGATCCTGACTACTTAAATCCACCGGTGTTGCATCCACATCCACTTCGTACTCCTGCAATTCGGTATAGAACTCCAGTTGCAGTGGTGTGTCATTGGCAGCTTCGGATGATTCAATCGCTGCAGCGTTGCTGGCGACAAGATTGGTAGTGGCTGGTGTGTGATTCAGGGGGGGCACATTGCCCGATAGATACAGCAAGACACAGGCAAAAACGCCGATTGCAAGACCCAGGACCATACCGGTAACCATCAGCGACCAGGCAGGCGGGGCGTCGACCTGCTTCTTTTCCAGCAGGGGTTCTGGTCTGATCTTGGCAAAATCTTGGGTCATGGACCCGGCTCCATTCCTGATAGGTCACTTAACACTATGATTTTATAGCAATTTAGCTGCACTTCCATGTCATCATAGCCTCCTCAATTATCGGTAATCAAACCCAGTCCTTAAGCGCCAATTCACGACAATTTTAAAATAGTGGCTACCGGGTGGATTAGATCATGTCGCTGGGATCCACATCGAGGCTCCAGCGAATCCGTCTCGATAGGCGGGAATCTTCTATCAGCAGGCAGAGCTGTCGCAGATAGTTTTGCAAAGCTGCCCGATTAACTGACTTATATAGAAGGTGCATTCGATATCGGCCAGCCCGCTTTTCCATGGGTGCGGGTACCGGTCCCAGTATCTCGATGGCGGATGAATCAATCACCGCTGCTTGTTCAGCGATACTGAGTGCTGCTGCCTGCGCTGTCGCTTGTTGTGTGGCCTCCAGTTGCAGCAAAGCCAGATGAGAATAAGGAGGCATTTGCGCTGTTTCTCTTTCAAGCAACAGATGCTGGCTAAATTCCTGGTAGGAAGATTCGATGAGTTGAATGAGTGTCGGATGACTGCCATGACGGGATTGAATGACAACCTCTCCCTCTTTGTCCGATCGTCCCGCCCGCCCCGCAACCTGTACGATTGTCTGAGCCATGTGTTCCTGGCCTCGAAAGTCAGCGCTGAATAAACCCAGGTCTGCATCGAGAACAACTACCAGGGTCACGTCTGGAAAATGGTGGCCCTTGGCCAGCATTTGCGTACCCAGCAACAGGCAGGGTCTGCCTTCCTGCACCTGATGCAGTAGCCTGGCCAGGCTGTTTTTGTTCCTGGTTGAATCCCGGTCAATTCGCAATACCGGGTATTCGCTGAATCGTTGTTGTAGAAACTGTTCCAGTTTTTGGGTGCCGGCTCCCATGGTATGCAAACGGGTCGATCCACAGGCAGGGCAGGCGCGAGGCAGGTCTTCGATACTGCCACAATGATGGCAACGCAATGATGGCGGTCGCGCATGTACTGTCATTTGCGCTATGCACTGGGCACATTCTGAAATCCATGTGCAGGCCTCGCACTGAAGCACAGGGGCGTAGCCGCGACGATTGATAAAGATGAGCACCTGATTGTCTGCAGCGAGATGTTGTCCAATTTTATGCAGCAGCTGTTCCGAGAATCCGTGGTCGAGTTGTGCCACGGATATGTCAGCGATCGACATGGCTGGTGGTTTGGCGATGCCGGCTCGATATTCGAGGACGAGGCGTTCAGATTTTCCGCTTGTTGAATTTCTCAGGCTTTCCAGGCTTGGCGTAGCTGACCCAAGAACAATAGTTATATTTTCAAGCTGTGCACGTTTGATGGCCACGTCTCTGGCGGAATATCTGAAGCCATCTTGTTGCTTAAAAGAAGCATCGTGCTCTTCGTCGATGATGATTATCCCGGGCCGACTCAAAGGGGTGAATACCGCAGAACGCGTTCCTATAATGATGCCGGCTTGACCAGTACGTGCTGCCTGCCAGGCTTGCAGGCGTTCTGTGTCCGTTAATCCTGAGTGCAGCACCACCAGGGGACAGCTGAAGCGAGTTTCGATGCGCTGAATGGTCTGAGGGGTCAGGCCAATTTCTGGCACTAACAACAGACACTGTTTACCAGCCTTGAGTTGTTCTGCCATGGCTTGCAGATAAATCTCGGTTTTTCCGGAACCGGTAACGCCATCGATCAGAAAGCAATTGAATCCCTGGCTCTGCGCGAGCCTGCTGAGTGCGGCAGATTGTCCTTCATTCAGCTTGATCGCATCGTCGGCTTCGATGACGCTAGCCTTGAAGCTGTCACCGACTTCGGTAGGGGAATCGTCCGGACTAATTAATCCAGTGTCTGCGAGTTTTCGAATGAGGGCACGATCAAATCCCGCAGCCTGCAGCTCCTGTTGGCAAGCTGATTTCTGATGGGCGATATGCAGAAACAATTCCCTTTGTCTTTTTGCGCGGCCAAATCCTTCGATCTGCACATCAAGGCTCTGAGGGTCACTGATTCGCCAGCGTTCTGTTACTTTTTCAACTGGATCACCCTTGCGCAACTTTGCAGGCAGGGCTGTGGCTATCACTTCGCCGCAGGGGTGTTGATAGTAGTTCCCTGCCCACACCAGAGCCTCCAGCAGGCTTGGTGATAGCAAGGGATCATTATCCAGCACGCTAGTAATGGGTCTAAGTCGTTGTGAATCTACAACGGATGAGTTTGAAGTCCCCATGACCATACCCACAACTTCACGACGACCGAACGGGACTCTTACCCGAGTACCTATCTGGGGTTGAACGACATCTGATTCGGGTGGGAGGTAGTCGAACAAACGACGAAGCGGTGTGGGGATGGCAACCTGGAAAAACAGATTCGACTGGTCGCTGCTGTCAGACGATGTCATGTGGTTTGTTGATTGCATACTTCTGCGAGGGAATGGCTGCATAGTAAAGTCATAGCAGCCGGCAAACAACCAGCTGTCCCTGCGGCGCTCGCGCCAGAACAAATTCGGGGCTGAACAGGCTGACACGATGCTCTATACTCCTGCTGCTTCTACCAGATGCTTTATCTGAGCCAGAGCCAGAGACAAAATCAGGAACCAACAATGAGTCAGAATGAGATTCCAGAAGAACTCATGGCAGTGCGAGAACAAATCGACGCTATCGATGAACGTTTGCTGCAGCTGCTGGGGGAACGCTTCGCACTGACTCATCAGGTAGGCCTGCTAAAAGCAGACCGCCAGTTGTCTTCACTCGATGCTTCCCGGGAGTCCGAGAAACTGGCGAAATTGCGCGAACTCTGTGACGCCCACGGTCTAAACCCAGACCTGGTGGAGGAGCTGTTTGCCAGGATCATGCGCGAAGTGGTGCAAAATCACGACAGAATCCGTCAGTCCTAGCTTATCCAGGCCCTTTTCCTTGTCCCCAGCGTGTTCGCCATGCTGCCCAGTTCCTGTCAGCACTTGCGTCGCGACAATTCTCTGCTAGAATGCACGCCCCCTGAGTGCCATGCATGGCATTCGGTCTGAATCAGGTGTGGTGCGGCAGGCAAGAATAAAAAGAAGAGCAGAGCCGTGGCGACGCTAAATGTGAGGAATCATCATGAAAGCAGATATTCACCCAAACTACGGCCCTATCAAGGCGACCTGTAGCTGTGGCAACGTCATCGAAACCCAGTCCACGCTGGGTAAAGATATCCTGATTGAGGTGTGTTCTCAGTGCCATCCGTTTTACACGGGCAAGCAGAAGATCCTCGATTCTGGTGGCAGGGTAGACCGCTTCAAGAAGCGCTTCGGCAACAGACGCGTATAAATTCCCTTGTAGTAAACCTTCAGAGGGCACGGGCTTCTTCTGTGTCCTCGCTTCAGGGTTCCCTGCCTGCCTGGTAGTTGTAGCTTTGTGCTACAGGATGCCTGAACTGGCACGCTTCTAGAATTCCTTTGCCATCATTGGGGCTGATTGGATTTCACAGCTAGCAACAATCCGTATGTGAGCTTCGAGGCTAGAAGATTGTTTCGGTGGAAAGTTCTTCCGATTCTTCTTCAGTAATTTCCTGACCCGGCAGCTGAGGTTCCAGTGGTTCAGGTGCGAACTCTTCACGAAAATATTCAAACATGGTATCGGGCTCGCCAGGAGTGGCGAGTGCTCCTGAAGACTTGTTAACGAGCCGGTCGACGATGCCGTCTGGCCGGTTCATGGTTGTCTCTGGTTTACCTTGCAGAGCCTTGCTCATGAAATCAATCCAGATGGGTACCGCCACTGTTGCACCCTGTTCGCGTTCGCCGAGCGGTTCGGGTTGATCGAAACCAACGAAAACTGTTGTGGCAATATCGCGATTGAATCCAGAAAACCAGAGCTCCTGCGGCCCATTTGTTGTGCCGGTTTTTCCCATCAGGTCACTGCGCCCTATCTCTCTCTGCACGCGATTGCCACTTCCTTCAGTGACCACGTCGCGCAGCATGGAATTCATAATATAGGCGACCCGATCGTCAATGATTCGGGGAGCAGGATAGACAGTATTGCCAGACTCTCCATTGAGGTTATTGCAGTCTTCGCAAACGACAGCCGGAGTCGCCTGGTACAAGACACCGTCAGAGACACTGCGAATT
Organism: uncultured Pseudohongiella sp.; assembly: GCA_965267495.1. Lineage (GTDB taxonomy): Bacteria > Pseudomonadota > Gammaproteobacteria > Pseudomonadales > Pseudohongiellaceae > UBA9145. Next base: position 599,824 of record OZ254078.1, read on the forward strand.
TCCTTGATAAACCAGGGATCAACCTTGTGGCCACCATTGGCGATTGCACTGTAGGCGGTCACCATTTCCAGTGGTTGAACGTCCTGGCTACCTAAAGCCACGGTCAGGTCGTTCTGCGGGAAGTTCTGGGTTTGAAATCCAAATTTGGCGGCGAAGGGTAGCACCTTGTCGGAGCCAAGTTCGTCGAACAGGCGGACAGTAGGCACGTTTCGAGATTCTTTCAGTGCGAAACGCAATGTGATTGGTCCGAGAAAGTTGTTCTCGTAGTTATTAGGCCGGTAGTCCCCTCTGGTGAAAGGTGCATCGTTGATGATGTCGGAAGCGGAATAGCCGTTTTCAAGGGCAGCACCGTATACAAAAGGTTTGAAATTAGAGCCGGGTGGTCGGGGAGTCAGCACGCGATTAACCTGGTTCCAGCGAAAATCGTATCCACCTACCAGGGCGAGAATCTTGCCGTCATCAGGAGACATGGAAACGAGTGCGCCCTGGATGTCAGGTACCTGTCCCAATTCCCAGTGATCCACTCCTTGCTTTACGCGGATAAAGTCACCAATCGCGACCACGTCGGCCGCGGTTTGCGGCGGCGGCCAGGCGTTGTTGCGGGTGATAAAAGTATAGGCCCAATCCATACCGTCCCAGGGCACCTGAATATATTCGCCAGTTTTCAGCAAGGCGGTAAAACTGCGCTCTGCCACATCAGAAACAATAGCGGGAATCTGATTACCGTAGCTTGGAATTGGAGAGAGTTCGGTTAACCAGGTTTGTTCAGGACTGAGTGGGTCGGGGGGATAGTTGGTAGTTGGTCCCCGATAGCCATGCCGCTTGTCATAGAAAATCTCCAGTCCATTCACGATGGCTGCATTCCCAGCCAGTTGCAGATCGCTGTCGATGCTGGTCGTAACTTCGAATCCCTGGGTGTAAGTTTCTTCGCCGAACTCATCGTACAGAGTCTGACGCACCATCTCCGCGACATAGGGAGCAGGCACTGCAATATTGCGGTTGCGGCGCTGAGCTGTGACCGGTGCTGAATTCGCAGCATTAAACTCCGCCTGGCTGATCATGTTTTCCCTGAGCATATTATTGAGACGGGTTTGACGCCTCGTAACAGCGCGATCCGGATCGGCCAATGGATTGCAAGCAGAGGGACAGGGAAGCAAGGAAATCATCATCGCGGCTTCGGCCAGACTGAGTTCACTCACATCCTTGCCGTAGTACACGAAGGCGGCAGCGCCGATGCCATCGGCACCAGCACCGAAATAGATGGTATTGAGGTACAGGGTCAGGATTTCTTCTTTGCTGAGTTCCCGCTGTATCTGCAAGGCAAAAGGAATCTCCTTAAATTTGCGCAGGTAAACATTGTCGCTGTCGAAAGACAGATTGTTGGCAAGCTGCATGGTGATCGTGCTGCCTCCGCCGAGGCGGTTTCCGGTAATGAAGCCATAGAATCCGCGCAACAGACTCTGTATGTCGACACCAGGGTGTGAATAAAAGCGAACGTCTTCGGTGGCGATGAGTGCATCGATCAGTACCTGGGGAATATCGTTGTAGTTGACCGGGTTTCTGCGATTGCCAATTTCATCGATCAGCTGACCATCTGCGGTGAAGATGCGCAGGGGTGTCTCCAGGCGCACGTCGCGATAGGTTTCTGCAGATGGGAGTAGCGGTGCCAGATACAGATAGGCAGCCATGGCCACCATGATCCCGCCACTCATGGCACTGGCCGCAAGCAGGAGCAGCCATTTGCTGATTCGGCGTATCCGAGCTGACATCTACTGAAAACCTCAAGAGGTGCAGGGAGTTAGATTGAAGCATTATACACCTGAGCTGAAGGAATGCTTTGGCTCAGGCGAAGGAGTGAATAGGCTGTTTCAAGGCTCTGGGCAATCCAGGCCTGCAACAAGGGCTGCCTTCTGAATTCCTGCCAGGGGACAAAAACAAAAGCTTAAACAGACACTTGACGCAGGAAATAATGAGAGCAAGATTTATCTGTGGAGGGGATGTTGCAGTGACCCGTCTCAGCAGTGGAGGCTGGGGCGGCTGCCGGTTTGCCACTGGCTTCGACTATTTCGCTGAGTGCCAGTATTTCTGGGCGCTGCAGGCCGATCATCCTTTCACAACGTGATGCAATTCAAGGAATTGCTGGTGGGACTGAATCATTATTAAATGGTAAAGTTGTTTGTTGTGAAAGTCTGATAATTAATTGAAAACTATATAAAATTTTTTTTCGGCCGATACGAACATCTGGAACATCCAGAATTTGAAGAAGTTTCGCTAACTTATTGTAATTGTTAGTATTTTTATAAGGGGAAATTTAGCATTCAGGACCTGATCCAAGCGCTGAGGGCGCTTGTTTTGACTATGAAGCTAAAAAAACTGTCCCAATCACAGGAAAATTTAGGACGCTGACGTGCTGGATCAAATTAAAAATCTCGGGTCTCTGGCCAATTTTGGCAAGAAGGCCAGCACTCTGCTCGGTGTAGACATCAGCTCTACTTCCGTGAAGATCCTGCAGCTGAGCGCCGTGGGAAATTCCTATCGGGTGGAAAATTATGTGATTCGCTCACTTCCCGCTAATTCCGTGGTTGAGAAGAACATCAGCGATATAGATGCCGTGGGCGAGTGTATTGGCGCTGCAGTGAGTATTCTGAAGCCATCTGTCAAGGATGCCGCTGTTGCCGTGGCGGGTTCGGCTGTGATTACCAAGACTATTGAAATGAATGCGGCCTTGACCGATTCCGAGATGGAAAACCAGATTGTGGTTGAGGCTGACCAGTATATTCCATACCCACTCGATGAAGTATCGATCGACTTCGAGCGGCAGCAATTGTCGGAGCGCAATCCGGAACTGGTAGAAGTTCTGCTTGCTGCCTGCCGTCGTGAAAACGTGGATTCACGGGTGACTGCGCTGGAAATCGGTGGTCTCACTGCCAAGGTTGTTGATATCGAGGCTTACGCTATCGAGCGTGCCTATACCTTGCTGGTCGAACAGTTAGGTTCCGATGAAGACCAGACTGTTGCTATCGTCGATATAGGATCGATGATGACCACACTCAATGTGATATTGCAGGGTAAGACTATCTATACCAGAGAACAGATGTTTGGTGGTAATGCTCTGTCGGAAGAGGTGCAGAGAAGGTTTGGTTTGTCTGCAGTTGAAGCTGAGACCGCAATGAAGCGAGGCGGTTTGCCCGAAGAATATGAGTTGGAGATTCTTGGACCATTTAAAGAGACCGTAGTGCAGCAAGTGAGTCAGACGCTGCAGTTCTTTTTCTCCTCCAGCCACTACAACGAAGTAGACCACATCTTGCTGGCAGGCGGCGTCGCTGCAATTGAAGGCCTGGCTGACCTGGTTCAGGAAAGTTTGAGCACTCCCGTGACTGTGGCTAATCCTTTTGACGGCTTACAGATTGGTTCAAAGGTGAATGAGTCGATGTTGGAAAACGATGCGCCATCTCTGCTCATCGCGGCCGGACTGGCAATGCGAGGTGAGTACTAATGGCCCAAATTAACTTACTGCCATGGCGCGACCGGCTTCGGGAAGAACGGCGCCGTGAATTCCTCACCATCCTGGTTGGCTTCGTTATCATTGCCGGTGGTCTAATATTCCTGGTGGACCAGTACTTCAATCGGCTGATTGATTTGCAAACTGCTCGCAACAATTTTCTTGGTGCTGAGATTGAGCAGCTCGACGCACAAGTTGCGGAGATCAATGAACTGCGCCAGCAGAAAGAAGATATCCGCTCCCGAATGAATGTCATTACCGATTTACAGGGTACCCGCCCTGTCATTGTTCGTATATTCGACGAGCTTGTGCGGACTTTGCCTGAAGGCGTGTATTACGAAACTGTAACCCGAACGGATAACTCAATCTCGATCGAAGGAATTGCAGAATCTCCCGCACGCATTACAGAGTTGATGCGTAACCTGGACGCTTCGGAGTGGTTTGCTGACACGGTATTGCCAGACTTTTCAGTTATAGAAAGTCAGGAAAGTGTACTGTCCCAGCAGATGAGATTCAGGCTGATTACCAATATTGAATTGCCAGGGCAAAACGAGGACCAACAAGTCTAGGCTGGTTGAACAAGAGGCTAAGAGAATCAGATGTCCTTTTTTACAGATATAACAAATGACCTGCGAAATTTCGACTGGAATGACCTGCAGGACCTTGAAACGATCGGTGTCTGGCCCGGCGTTGTTAAGACAATTATTGTGATTGTTGTCTTCGGCGGTTGTCTTGCTGCAGGCTATTTTCTGCACGTGCAAAACTTGCAAGCCAATTTGCAAACAGTATCTGGTGAAGAAGGGCAGCTCAGAGCAGAGTTTGAGCAAAAAGCTTTCCTGGCGGCGAATCTGGAAGAGTACCGGGCACAAACTGTCGAAATGGAAGAGTCCTTCACAGAACTGCTACGGCAACTGCCTTCCGTAACCGAGGTGCCCGGACTGGTGGATGACGTCACTTCTACGGGAGAAGGCAGTGGGCTCGAGCTCTCGAGTTTCGAGCTGCCCGACGAACAGGTGCAGGAGTTTTACATTGAAATTCCAATCGATCTACAGGCAATTGGCGATTTCCATGATTTTGGGACATTCGTGAGTGGTGTGGCCAGTTTGGACCGAATCGTCACCCTTCATGACTTCACAATTACATCCCGTGCCGACACGTTTCTCGATATGAGCATTCTTGCAAGAACCTATCGCTACAAGGAAGTTGATGAGACAGGAGTTGCGCAATAGATGAGCCTGCTTGCTACAGCAAACCTGAGGACGACGGCACTGACTCTGTTGAGTCTGGTGTTGGTTTCCTGTCAGCAGGGAGGCAACATCAATGATCTGGAGTCATTTGTTGATGAAGTAAAGTCCCGGCCCGGGGAGCAAGTGGAGCCGGTACCGGAATTTGTGCCTTACGAAGGTTTTGTTTACAGCGCCGCATCGATGCGCAGTCCATTCGACATACCCCTGGTAGTCGACACCGAATCTATGGCGGTATTGTCACAGGACGTAGAACCGGATTTTGAACGCATGCGAGAACCATTGGAGAGTCAGGCGCTGAGCGAACTGAACATGGTGGGCATGTTGGTTCGCGGAGGCGTGTTTGAGGCGCTGATTGAAGACGCTTTTGGAGAAGTGCATAGGATTGGAATTGGAAACTATCTGGGCCGCAATTACGGTCGCGTAGAGAGTATTACCGATTCACAACTCAATATCATCGAAATCGTACCCAGCGGTTCAGGCGGCTGGGTGGAGAGGCCACAGACTCTTACGCTGCAATAGCGCGTAAGTCGAGGTTATCAGTATGAGTAACTACAATGGATTAACGAAGTGCACTGGTGCACGAGCGCAATTATGGAAGCAACTGAGCCGCTCCCTGGTAATGTTGTGTGGATTGCTACTGTCAAATGCTGGCTTGGCTCAACAGTCGATTACGCTGGATAGTATTGGCTTTGCCAATCTGCCGGGTGACAGTATTGAGATCGAGCTGAGTTTCGATTCGGCACCACCTGAGCCAAGCAGTTTCGTGCTGGATAATCCAGCACGAATCTCACTTGATCTGCTTGGTGTGGCCAGCGGTCTTTCCCAACAACGATTTAATATCGATTCCAATAATGCCCAGAGCGTCATGGTGCTCGACGATGGTAGTCGTACGCGTCTGGTGGTCAATCTTGATGAGCTGGTGAATTTCGAGACTCAACTCGCTGGAAATGTGCTCACTATCCAGGTCGGAAACGACTCGGGAACCCAGGGCGGTGTCGCCACTGCTACAGAAGTGATAACAGGTGTTAGCGGTGATCCGGACAATGAGATCGTGGACGTTAATTTTCGCAGGGGTGACGACGAAGAGGGGCTGATCGTAATCGACCTGTCCAGCGACTCAGTCATCGGCAGCGTTGAGCAAGTCGGTGCACGCGTCTATGTGGAGTTCCAGGAAACCAGCGTACCTGCTGATCTGAATCGCCGTTTCGATGTCACTGATTTTGCAACACAAGTAAGTGCAGTGGATGTGCTGGGACAATCCGGGCGCGCTACTGTGGTCATCGATGTTGATGGCACTTATGAATATGTGGCCTATCAGAGTGGCGCTCAATACACAGTATCAGTGAGACCTCCAGCGGTAGATGTCACCGGTGACGAAGAAACTGCCCAGTACACGGGTGAAATAGTTGGCGTGTCTTTCCAGGATATTCCAATTCGCTCGGTGTTGCAGATCATGGCTGACTATTATGATTTCAGTCTGGTTGCTGGTGATGCAGTATCTGGCAATATCACCCTGGTTCTGGACAATGTGCCCTGGGATCAGGCGCTGGAATTGATCCTTCGCGCAGGTAATCTCGGCAGTCGCCTCGAAGGTAATGTCTTGTACGTTGCGCCAGCAGACGAAATTGCAGCCCAGGAGCAGCTGGAAATAGAGGCGGCACAGCAGGCTCAGGCCCTGGCACCTCTGTTCACCGAATTTGTGCAGGTTAACTATGCGGACGCTAATGAGATTCTGGCGCTGCTTACCGGCGAAAATGCTGGTACTGGTGCCGCAGCGGATGTCACCGGTGGTGAGATCGCAGCGGCAGGTGGCGGTGGAGGCATTCTGTCGCCTCGTGGATCTGCCACCGTAGATGCACGCACAAACATCATTATCGTACGAGATATTGAAGAAAAGCTCGAAGAAGTGCGTGCCTTGCTGGCGCGACTTGATGTGGCTGTTCGTCAGGTCCTGATTGAAGCGCGCATAGTCAACGTTTCCACGGACTACAGTCGCGGACTCGGTATCCGTTGGGGGGGTGCAGGTATCACTCCAACAGGTGACAGCATTCGCTACGGTGGTTCTCAGTTTACGACTACCGAAGCGCTCAATGCCCAGATTGCGCAGCAGACCGCCATTAACGATGCAAACCTGGCTGGAGAGCAGGCAAGATTGCAAGCCTTGCAGGATGGTTCTGATCCCAGCCTGATAGACACCCTGGTACAACAGGCCATAGCTGCGGTGCCCATTCCTGCTACCAACGTATCGTTTCCCGATGCATTGGCAGTTGATTTAGGCGTGCAGAGTACGGAAGCGTCCACATTCGCCATCGGCTATAGTGGAAATTCTGGTCTGATAGAACTGGAGCTTTCCGCGTTGGAGAGCACGGGTAACGGCGAAGTGATTGCCCGGCCCAAGGTCACTGCAGAAATTCGATCTGGCGTGAGAATTCCCTATCAATCCCAGGCGGGTGGTACTGCTGGCGGATCGATAACCCAGTTTGAAGATGCCGTCCTGGCACTTCAGGTGACACCGCAGATTACCCCAGACGGCCGCATTAATATGGAATTGGAGATTCAACAGGATTCTGTGGCAGCAGGTTCTGGTGCGGTTCCGGCAATCAATACAAACACAGTTACCACCAGTGCGCTGGTGAGCAATGGTGAAACGATTGTATTGGGTGGTGTGTTCAGAGAGGAAAACACCACTACCGAAACCAAGACGCCGGTATTGGGTGATATCCCCTACGTTGGCAGTCTGTTCAAGCGAACCGAGCGAGCAAGTCGTCGTACTGAATTACTCATCTTCATAACGCCGAAGATCATTGCCGATATCGCAATCAGATAAGTCAGAGAGTAATTCCCGATTATTCAAATCTATCCGCAGTGGCGTCTCGCCACTGCGGTCTCATTGTCAGAGAATTTCGCGTTCTGCATGCAGGTAAGCAGATATGTCCGATGCGCAAAACATCTTCCTCGTAGGCCCTCCGGGTGCTGGAAAGAGCACTATCGGAAAAGTGCTGGCTGAAATTATGGAAGTCGAGTTTTTTGATTCGGACAAAGAAATTGAAGATTCCACCGGTGCAGATATTCCCTGGATATTTGATGTCGAAGGAGAAGCAGGATTTCGTGAACGCGAAGTGCGCATGATCGATAGTCTTAGCAAGAAAGAAGGCATCGTCCTCGCAACCGGTGGGGGCGCGGTACTGGCAGGGAAAACCCGCAAGCGACTGCTTAAGCGAGGTATGGTTGTCTATCTGCGGGCGACTATCGCCCAGCAAATAGAACGAACCAGCCGTGACAAGAATCGTCCCTTATTGCAAACAGAAGATCCAAAACAAACTATTCGAGACCTGATGGAGCAGCGCGAGCCCCTGTATCTGGAGGTGGCCGATATCATAGTCGACACCAACAGGCGTAGTGCCCGCGCGGTTAGCAAAGAGATTATCAAGCAGGTACAGCAGCTTCGTGGCGCAGGTTGAACAAACGAATCTATCGCAGCAAGGAACTATTCATGGAGACAGTGCAGGTTGAGCTCGGAGATCGCAGCTATCCAATTCACGTTGGAGCAGGCCTGCTGTCGCAACGGGAACTGATTGAGCCAGCTCTCGGAGGTGCTCGTGCCGTAGTTATTACCAATGAAACAGTAGCGCCACTCTATGGTGAAATAATTAAGCAGTTGCTCGGCCATAATTTCGCGGACCAGATTGTCCTGCCAGACGGGGAGCAGTTCAAAACCCTGGAGACCATCTCCGCAATTTATGACCGGCTGATGGCGGGCAAGTACGACCGCAAAACCACGTTGGTGGCTCTCGGTGGTGGTGTGATTGGTGACATCACCGGCTTCGCAGCAGCTACCTACCAGCGTGGAGTGAACTTCATCCAAATCCCAACAACGCTGTTGGCCCAGGTGGATTCTTCTGTTGGTGGAAAGACAGGCGTCAATCATCCGCAGGGCAAAAACATGATCGGTGCTTTTTATCAGCCGCGCTGCGTACTGGCAGATACTGATACCTTGCTTACTTTGCCTGAGCGAGAAGTGAAGGCAGGCCTTGCGGAGGTAATCAAATATGGATTGATTATCGATGCAGGTTTTTTTCAATGGTTGCAGGACAACCACGAGGCTGTACTGGCCTTATCAGCTGAGCAATTGATACAGGTCATCAAGACTTGTTGCGAAATCAAGGCAGATGTTGTGGTCCGAGATGAGCGCGAAAGCGGCATACGGGCCTTGCTGAATCTTGGTCATACTTTCGGCCATGCTATCGAGACTGCTTCAGGTTACGGCAATCTGCTTCACGGCGAAACTGTCGCCATGGGAATGGTGATGGCGGCTGATCTTTCCAGAAGACTGGGCTGGATCGATAGTGAGAGCGCGGTGAAAGTACGAGCTGTTCTGGAACAGAGCTATGGTATGCCCGTTGTGCCACCGGCCGATATAACAGTTAAGCAATATCTCGACCTGATGGCTTCGGACAAGAAAGCAGAAGCAGGCAGGATTCGCTTTGTCTTGTTGCGACAAATTGGCAATGCTGAATTGACAGCTGATGTTGAAGAGAATCTGCTAACAGAAACGCTAACAGCCGGTGAGCAACTGTGCCGCCTGTAGCTGTGTTCGGAGTGGAAAACAATGTCTGACTATGTCGATAAATTGAGTCTCGATCATGATCCTTTCGTGGCGACGGCTCGCTATCGCTCTTTTTTTGCCGGAGCGGAGCGGGAAGCTGTACTGCAACGGCTGGTCGAGCAGGCCCACTATGGCGCACCGATCAGCATAGTTAACGGAGTGCTTGGTAGCGGCCGGTCGACCCTGTCGAATGAGTTTCAGAAGAGCTTTTCAGAAGAAGCTTTCTGCATTCGCATTCAAGCGACTCTGTTCATGAATCAGGGCCAGTTTCTGGATGCGGTGCTGGAACAGTTACCTATAGGCGCATCCTCACCTGATGCGGCTGATATTGTTGAGGATCTGTGCAAGTACGCAGAGCGACTCTACCTGGATGCCAAGACGCTCATTCTCATTGTCGATGACGCACATGAACTGGCCAGTGATGTGCACAAGATCATTGATAAGCTGACTGATTCTGCAACCGAAGGTGCAGTTCACGTCCTTCTGTTGGGAGAAAAACAGCTGGCCAATATGCTGGATAACGTACTTGGAGAACGTGCATCAGGTCGAGTCATTGAAGAGGAGCTGGTTCCACTTTCAGCAGACGAAGCCAATGCTTATGTGCGACTGAAACTGGCTGACGCCGGATTTACCGGAGATCTGCCTCTTTCCGCTGCCGAGATAGGAGAACTCTGTAATGAAGCAGAGGGCGTGCCAGGGAAATTCAATATAGAGTTCAGTCGGGCCTTGAACGAAAAGCTGCAGAAACTGAAAACCCAAACTTCCCGACAGTCGGATAGCGGTAGCCTGTTGCAGCTTGGTGCGCCTTACTGGGCGACTGCAGCAGTGCTGGTTGTGCTCATGTTGATCCTGGTCCTGTTCACTTCTCCAGATTCAGAAGCACCAGAAATTGCAGCAACAGACAATCAGCCAGCTTCTACACGTATTGAACTGCCTCTTGATGTGGCTACTTCTGCCACATCAACGGTCGCTACTGCCACGTCCGCTGGTGCAGACGAACTACCTGGTGTCGAAGCTGTCCCACAAGTCAGCGATAGCGTTGCCAGTTTAGCCCCGGAGCCCGAACAAGGACTTCTTGCTGACAATGGAATTGATTCAGAACCCCACGAAATTGCAACCGGCGTGCCGGTAGATGTCGCGAACAATGAAGACAGGCAGGACATTTCCGTCCCCAATAGCCTGCTAGCCTATCCAGCAGAGAACTTTACCGTGCAAATAATGGGCTCCCGCTCGGAAGAGAATGTGCAGCGCTTTATCGCTCAGCAACTTGCTGCTTTTAATGCCCAGTACTTCGAGACTATTCATGAAGGGCAAGCCTGGTTCGTGGTGGTGATGGGGAATTTCGTCAGCCGGGAGGTTGCCAGCCGGGCAATATCTGACCTGCCGGGCTCGGTACGCAGATTGAATCCATTCATCCGATCACTGGCAGAGGTGCAGGCTACTATCAGGCAGTATCAGGGCAGCAACCTGGCAGCCAACGAGCTGTAATACTGTCCGGCGGCTCTGGAACTGCGCTTTGTGGCTTTGGTGTCTATTCCTGCCTTGTGTAAAATTGCCCCCTTTTCAGTACTGTACCCCCGAATTCAAGTTGACCGCCTGAATGGCATAGCCAAGAGGAACCTGTAGTTTGACCCTGAAAAATGATCGCTTCCTGCGCGCGTTGATGCGCGAGCCGGTAGACCTGACACCCGTATGGATGATGCGGCAGGCTGGACGCTACCTGCCGGAATATCGGCAGACCCGCCAGCAGGCCGGTGATTTCATGAGTCTGTGCCAGTCACCCGATCTGGCCTGTGAAGTGACCTTGCAGCCCTTAAGGCGATATCCGTTCGATGCGGCAATTTTGTTTTCCGACATTCTCACCATACCTGATGCCATGGGGCAGGGGCTGTATTTTGAAGAAGGGGAAGGGCCCCGGTTCCGCAAGATCATTCGGCAAGCAGTTGATGTTGAGCAATTGCCGGAAATCAGCGTAGCGGATTCCCTGTCCTATGTGACTGATGCGGTGAGTCTGATTCGCCGCGAATTGAATGGGAGTGTGCCTCTGATTGGGTTTTCAGGCAGCCCATGGACTCTGGCTACTTACATGATTGAAGGTGGTGGCAGCAAAGATTTCCGTCATGCGAAACAGTTTCTCTATGATCAGCCGGAAGCGATGCATCTGTTGCTGACGAAACTGGCTAGCGCGGTAACCGACTATCTCAATGCCCAGATAGAAGCTGGTGCCCAGGCAGTCCAGATATTCGATACCTGGGGTGGGATTCTGACCCCATCAAACTACCGAGAGTATTCGCTGGCCTACATGAGCAGGATCGTTGCCGGGCTGACGAAGGAATCTGAAGGCAGAAAGGTACCAGTTATCCTGTTTACCAAGAATGGTGGGCAATGGCTGGAGGACATCGCCGCCAGTGGATGTCACTGTGTTGGACTGGACTGGACTGTGGATATCGCGCAGGCACGTCAACGCATTGGCGCTGCCACGGCTGTGCAAGGCAATATGGATCCATCGGCGCTCTATGCTTCTCCCCAGGCTATCAGGAAGGAAGTCGCTGCTATCCTGGATGCCTTCGGAGACGGCCACGGCCATGTTTTCAATCTGGGTCATGGCATTACGCCCCAGGTAGATCCCGACCATGTATCAGTCTTTGTGGATGCCGTTCATGAGCTCTCAGCAAGGTACCACGCAACCGCGGGCTGACTCAGCGCTTGCGTTCATAGCCCTGGGCGCAAACCTTGAATCATTAGCGGGACCACCCACGATAACCCTGACCAGAGTGATTGATCAGTTACGCAGCTGGTCGGTTGGACAGTTTGCAGCGTCATCTCTGTATGTGAGCAGCCCGGTGGATTGCGCTGCAGGTACACCGGATTTCATTAACGGGGCTGTCTGTCTCGAACTCCCCGGAAACACGGCAGCGGATCAGCTATTAAGTCGCTTGCAAAAACTTGAGCAGGCATTCGGTCGGCGGCGAAACGGGCCGGGTAATCAGTCCAGGCCACTCGACCTGGACCTGATTGCTTTCGCAGACCTGCAACTCAGCAGTGACAGACTCACTTTGCCTCATCCCCGTTTCCACCAGCGCCGCTTTGTTCTGGCTCCCCTGGCTGAACTGAATCCTGGGCTGGTGCTGGCCCCGCATCGACAGTCGGTCAGCGAGATGCTGCATTCACTGTCCGATGAGCAGCTATGTCAGCGGCTGGATATATCATAAGGCACTGATTTTAAAGAGGTAAGTTCATTCTGATAGGGGCGGCGGACAGGCTTGTCAGAGAATGGCGCTGGAACTGGCAGAGCGCCAGAAACTAATGTAAATCAGCGGCTCAAAATGCTAAGCTACCAGAGTTGTTTGGTGTGATGAGAACCGTGCCCTGGTGGCTACGCAAGCGATGAAAACCAGTCGATTATTTTCAGTCTCCAATTTGTTGTTGCTGGCCCTGGCAGCGCTGTCTGTCTCTGTGGTGCAGGCGCAGGAGAAACTGGACAGTTTTCAGGTTGCGCCGAATTCTGTACTCAGCACCGCGACGCCGATAATCGAAATCGATCGCGCTGTTGAGGCCAAAGATTTTCAGGGCACGCTGGTGGAAGAAGCCCTGAATTTCAATCTGGGCGTAAAAATAACGCCTATCGAAGGTTTGAATCTGCAGGCGGATGCCTGGCGTCAGGAGATCGCCGATGCACCAGCGGTTACTGTGAGTACTGGCCTGCAACCACAATTGCCACAGCTTTACCTTGAAGATTCCAGTATCAACGAATTCAACATAGACAATCCGCTGCTTGGAAATGGGCTGCGTTCAAATGGATTCGATCTGGGTGCGTCTTATATGTGGGACAGCAACCGTTTCGGACAGTTTACCCTCAGCACCAAAACCACTTACGTGGACAATTTCGATCAACAGGGATCACTATTGGATCTGGTCAATGCCGAAATCGGCGCAGCAGAAGATCGAATTATCAGTCCCGAACTGCAGAGCAGTCTGATGCTGACCTGGCAGTTCGGCAATCATACCGCTAGTGCGATAACCAACTACTTCGATTCCTTCAAAGATATCAGTGAACTCGATCTGGAAGAAATCAATACCCTGGTGGACAACATCACCACGGTAGACCTGCAATACGGTTATAGCGTGGAAACGAGTTCCAACAATCGTGCTGTGATTTCATTCGGCATTCGCAATATCTTCGACGAAAAAACAGCACAGATTCTCAATTCTTCAACACGCATTCTCGATCAGAATGGTCGTGTTGCTTATGGCTCCATCAAGTATCAGTTCTAGTTCCTGAGCATATTGAAGGAAAGAGCGCCGCAGGCGCTTTTTTTATGTCTGCGGTTTACCGCACGCAAAAAAAACCCCGAATGAATCGGGGTCAAGGTCTGCTCTATGAAAACTGTCAGCTGTCGCTTTAGTTAACTAACACGCAATAAGGAGGAAATCTTGTATGTCTGCAGTATAGAGCGGCCCAGTCAGGGCTCTGTGCTGGAGATCACACATCCGTAATCTTCTTTTCTCTGTCTTAACGAATGCCTGCCCTCGCCACACACCATGCCTCTACCCTTTGTATTCCGTGGTCTTTGAGAAGGCTGGCCAGCGTGCTTACGGTAGACATGGTGGTAATGACATCGTCGATAATTGTGACGGTCTTCACATTCTTTTCGATGGCAACAGGGGTTCGCACGAAGGCGCCCCGCAAATTACCCGCCCGCTCCTTTGCGCTCACCAGTTCAGCCTGAGGGCGAGTGTGCCTCCGTTTTCGCACAAGCTTGTCGCTACTCTCTATATTGATGCTGCTGCTGACACTCTTGCAAAGCTCCCAGGACTGATTGAATCCGCGTTGTAGATATCGATGGCGGTGGATAGGTACAGGAAGGATTAGATCTGGCCAGGTGCTGCTCTGGTAGTGTGATTTCATTGCCAGTGCCAGCAGTTCAGCCAGGCAGCTACCGACATCTAATCTTGATTGGAATTTAAATGCCGGGATGAGTCTGTCGATTGGGCTGCTATAGTGAAACAGTCCGTGGCAGGCATCAATTGCGTTTGACTGGATCAAGCATTGACCGCAACGATGATTCTGCAGTGTCAGATTTTCAAATTCCATCCCGCAGCCGTGACAGGTCTGTCCCAACCAGGGCAGTTGCTTTTCACAGTAGTCGCATAAACTGCGTGCTTTATGAATACTCTTGTTACAGACAATACAGTTGCTTGGGATCAGGCAGCCTGGTCTCATCGTGAGCGACTATTTCTTCTGGTAATGAAGTTGCATTACCCACTTGAGTATAGATTGGCTCAGGCAGATTGCTTACAAGTTGCAAACTTTTCCAGTGCTGGTATCTCAGCGCAGAAGCTTCACTTATAATTGCGCGCCAGGGAACAAGGGGGAACTTAATCATGGCAAGTTATCGTGCGCCGCTTGCGGATATGCAGTTTCTGTTGACTGAGGTCTTTGAGGCAGAACAGCAGTTTTCAGCCATGCAGGGTACCGAAGAAGTTAGTGGTGATCTTATTGCCGCGATACTGGAAGAAGCTGGCAAGATAGCTGAAAACCTCTTGGCGCCAATCAACCAGACTGGTGATGCCGCTGGCTGCAAGTGGCAGGATGGCGCAGTGACTACGCCGCCGGGCTTTAAAGAGGCGTACAGCGCTTATATAGATGGTGGCTGGGCTGGATTAACCGGGGATCCAGGTTTTGGCGGCCAGGGCATGCCAAAGCTATTGTCAGCTCTGCTCGAAGAAATGTTTTTCGCTGCCAATACCTCTTTCACTCTCTATACCATTCTCAATACCGGTGCCACCCTCACTTTAAGTGAGCACGGGAGTGAAGAGCTAAAGCAGAAATTCCTGCCCAAAATGTACGAAGGCCGCTGGTCTGGCACCATGTGCCTGACTGAGCCTCACGCAGGAACCGATCTGGGAATGATTCGATCGCGCGCGATTCCTCAGGCAGATGGCAGCTACAAGATCAGCGGTACCAAGATCTTCATCACTGCAGGGGAGCATGACCTGACAGAAAACATTGTTCACCTGGTGTTGGCAAAATTGCCCGATGCCCCTGCTGGCGCAAAGGGCATCTCTCTTTTCATCGTGCCAAAGTATTTGATTAACGAGCAGGCTGAGCTCAATGGTGAGCGTAATGCTGTGACTTGTGGTTCGATAGAGCACAAAATGGGAATCAAGGCATCAGCGACCTGTGTAATGAATTTTGATGAGGCGCAGGGATGGTTGGTCGGGGAGCTGAACGCTGGCTTGCCCAATATGTTCACCATGATGAACTATGAACGGCTGTCCATGGGATTGCAGGGTAATGGGCTCGCTGAAGCTTCTTACCAGACTGCTTGCGCCTATGCCCAGGAACGACTGCAGGGTCGCGCTGCAGGTGGTCCCTTATTGGAAGACAAAGCGGCAGACCCGATTCTCGTCCATCCTGATGTGAGACGGATGTTGCTCACAATACGTGCAAACACGCTCGCCGGCAGAGCGCTCTCCATGTATGCCGCCCTGCAACTGGATACTGTGCGCTTCCATCCGGATGAGACCAGACGGCAACGCGCAGAGAATCTGGTCGCATTGTTGATTCCAGTGCAGAAAGCTTACTGTTCTGATCGGGGGTTCGAATCCTGCGTGTTGGCACAGCAGGTATTGGGCGGCCATGGTTATGTCGCCGAATGGGGTTTGGAGCAGAATGTTCGTGATGCAAGGATTGCGCAAATCTATGAAGGTGCCAACGGCATTCAGGCATTGGATCTAATGGGTCGCAAGACGGTACGTTGCCAGGGAGAGTTGTTGGCAGAGCTGGTGACAGAAATAGACGAATTTATCTCTGCGCATCGCGGGTATGCAGCAATGGAGAAATATTTGCCATACCTTCAGGAGAGCAAGCACTGTATCAATTCGGCAACCGACAAGGTCATTACCGACAGCGCACACGACCCCGATGCAGTCGGTGCCGCTTCCTACCCTTACATGGAGTTGTTGGGCCTGACCCTCTATTGCTTCATGTGGCAGCGTATGATTGCGACGGCGTTGCAAAGTCGTGAGCGCGGCGAAGGCAATGCAGAGCATCTATCGGGTCTGATAAAGACAGGTGAGTTCTTTTTTAGTCGCTTGCTGCCGCGTCAGGAATCCCTGCGAACGGAGATTGAAACTGGTTCAGAAACGCTGATGGCGCTCAGTGCTGAAGAGTTTGGCGTAGTTGCTGGTGGCTGACAGGGTGGGTATTCTGATCGCTCAGATTACCCACTCCATATTCTCGGCGAACAGGTCTTTGACCGGCTCGAGATTTTCACCGTCTTCTCCATAGATCACCAGGTTGCCCTGGTCCAACGGCACTACCACGCCCTGAAATCGATCATCGCGAATTTGAAACTCGCTGCTCACCGGACTGTTCTGAATGACATAGACGCTAACAACACCTGCGTCACCCTGTACCATTAAATGAGCGCTGGAATATTCTGGAATTACGATGCAAGGGTTAACGTAAAACAGTGCATCTTCCTGGCGCAAATTACCGACCAGGCGCACACCAGTGCTGTCCATGATTTGATCGACTTCTGTCCAGTTCGCCGTCACGTTGCTGTTGTCAGCATCCAGCATGGCCATCTCAAAGGGCTCGCTGTAAATGTGCCTGATGAACTGATTACCCATGGCCAGCTCGGCCGCAGATGGTCCTGGATTGAAGGTCAGGGTAAAAGTCACTCCAACTGCAAGCAGCAGGCAAGCTGCCAGGGCGTAATATTGGAAAAAGCTTGAGTTTGCCGCCGGTACATCAGGCAAGTTGGTAAGTGGTTCATCGCTGGCAATTGATCCCACTGCTTCTATGCGGTCGTCCTCTGCCAGGTCTAAGAGCCTGTTATGGAGCCCTTCCGGAATCACAATACTGGACACCAGGTCATTGACTTCCTGATCAAGCTTTTGTGCTACCTCAAGAATTTTCTGGAATTCAGGGTTTTCACGCGCCGCCGCCAACACTTCCTCGTCTGGCGCTGCGGGATTGCTGTATACCCGTTGTCGAAATTCTAGTTCGTTCATTTGCTCAACTCTTCTTGCGCAAGTTGTCCCGAATCTGCCTTACACTGCACTGCTTCGCAGTGCTTACTCTTCTACATCATCGGCATCGATGCCGAAATCCTGTTTTAGTTTGCTCCGGGCTCTGAACAACCTGGTCATCACCGTGTTGTTATTCAAATCCAGAATTTCCGCTATTTCCTTGCCGCTGAACCCACCGATCACCTGTAGCAACAAGGGTTCACGATAGTCACTTTCGAGCCGGTTGATGGCATTGTGCAGCAACTCCCTGTCCATCTGTGAATCGGGCTCCTGCTCGCCTTTTTCAGCGATCGCCTGCCCTTCGATATCCACCAGTTCCGGTCGGTACCGCTCATACAAGCGGGCGTTTTCCCTACGCAGAATAGTGAACAGCCAGGCTTTAGCTGCCTTGTCATTCTGCAGGCTATCCAGAGACCGCCATGCACGCAGAAATGTTTCCTGTACCAGGTCTTCCGCCAATGGCTGATTCTTGCAGATCCAGAATGCGTAGCGATAAACGTCCTGATATAGAGCCGCCACCAGCGACTCGTAGCGCTGCTGTTTGTTGCTACCTTGTATGACCGGCACTTCGCTCATTATTTTTCACGGTATCGCTTGAAAATTGTGGTTAGCAGGGGAGTGAGCTCGGAGACTGTCCAATGTCCGCCATGAGGGCTCCACAAGGGGGCAGAGTGTGCCTAAATTGCCCTGAGCCTTCAAGTTTTTGGGCCTCAGGCCAGTAAGCACCGAACAGCCAGGGTCTGCCCTATTTGCCTGCTCAGCTGCCGGTGACTTCAGCTACCATGCCTGCCCCTGTATACTTGCCTCCCCCTCGATTTCCCAGGAACGACAATGAGCAAGATAGCTATAGCTGGTGCTGCCGGCCGAATGGGGCGAACCCTGGTGGAAGCTGTTGCTGCTGAGTCAGATTCGCTGCAGCTCAGCGCAGCCAGCGTATTGCCAGATGATCCCGCGCTGGGCATGGATGTGGGCCTGTTGGCACTGGGTCGCGAGCTAGGAGTGATGACAGTTGCTGATCTTCAGACTGTGTCTGCGGATTTTGATGTGCTGATCGATTTCACGTCCCCTGATTCCAGCCTCAGGCATCTCGAGATGTGTGAGCGAGAAGGCAAGGCAATGGTGCTGGGCACCACGGGATTTTCCAGCCAGCAAGTGGCGCATATCAATCAGCTCACTTCCCTGCCGCTGGTGTTCGCGCCGAACATGAGCATCGGTGTCAATCTGTGCCTGCAACTGCTTGAACAGGCAGCTTCAGTTCTGGGTGACAGCGTTGACATTGAAATCAGCGAGGCCCATCACCGCAACAAGAAAGACGCGCCGTCAGGAACCGCGTTGAAGATGGGTGAAGTTGTGGCTGACGCGCTGGGCAGAGACCTGCGTGAAGTCGCGGTCTATGGCCGTGAGGGTATAGGAGACGTTCGAGATAACAAGACCATCGGATTTGCCACCGTTCGTGCCGGCGACATAGTCGGCGAGCATACGGTGACTTTTGCCGGTATGGGCGAGCGTATTGAAATCAGTCACAAGGCCAGTAGCCGTATGACTTTCGCTTCCGGCGCTGTGAGGGCGGCGCAGTGGCTGGCAGGCAAGTCGCCTGGAGTCTACTCGATGCTGGATGTGCTCGACCTGAATTGAAACTGGCAGCTAAAACGGAAAACCAGGACTGACAGAGAAAACCGATATGGCGATTCGCAATTATCGAACAGCAATTCGTGGACAAGTGAGGGTCAGTTTTAATAGAATATCCGCTCAGTATGTCGAATGCTGAAAACACGAAAACACAACTGAATTTATAGGAAAGCGGAGCGAAGATTTCTTCCCTCCGCTTTTTTTCGCCTGTAGAAAATTGAACGTTTTTTATTCAAAGCAAGGATTGTCGAAGTGCCCCACACAGCAATACTAACCCTGGAAGATGGCAGTGAATTTAGAGGATCAGCTATCGGTGCGGAGGGAGCCACCAGCGGTGAAGTCGTCTTTAATACTTCAATGACGGGATATCAGGAGATTCTTACGGATCCATCCTATGCGCAACAGATAGTAACCCTGACTTATCCCCACATAGGCAACACCGGAGTCACTGAAGAAGACAATGAGTCGGATCAGGTTTGGGCGAAGGGACTGGTAATTAAGGATTATCCATTGCTGGCCAGCAACTGGCGCAAGCAGCAAACTCTGGATGAGTTCCTCAAGGAGCGCAATGTGGTGGCGATTGCCGATATCGATACCCGTCGCCTTACCCGGCTGCTGCGCGACAAGGGCCCTCTGAATGGTGCCATTGTTTCAGGTGCTGCCGTGAGTGAGGCTGCTGAGGAGCAGGCGCTTGCCTTGGCCAGGGAATTTCCAGGATTGAAAGGCATGGACCTTGCGAAGGTCGTTTCAGCAAAGGAGTCCTATCAGTGGACCGAAGGTGTATGGGATCTTGAGACAGGCTATGGCGACGCCAATGCCAACAGTTTCAAGGTGGTCGCCTATGACTTTGGCGTCAAGCGCAACATTCTGCGTATGCTGGCAGCGAGAGGCTGTCAGGTTACGGTAGTTCCTGCCCAGACAGCTGCAGCAGAGGTGCTGGCCATGAACCCTGATGGTGTGTTCCTTTCCAATGGGCCCGGCGACCCTGAGCCCTGCGACTATGCCATCTCAGCGATTCAGGAGTTGCTGGAACAGAATGTACCCCTGTTTGGTATCTGTCTGGGATGTCAATTGCTGGCACTGGCCTGTGGGGCGAAGACTATCAAGATGCAACTAGGCCACCATGGTGCCAATCACCCCGTGCAGAACCTCAAAGATGGCACGGTAATGATCACCAGCCAGAACCATGGCTTTGCCGTAGATCAGGAAAGCTTGCCAGAAAACCTTGAGGCTACACACAAGTCGCTTTTCGACGGCTCACTTCAAGGCATAGAACGAACAGACAAGCCGGCATTCGCGTTTCAGGGACACCCTGAAGCGAGTCCCGGACCACACGATGTTGCACACCTGTTTGATCATTTCATTGACTTGATGCAGGCCGCCAAATAACACGTCCACCCATAGGTAAGAGTTAAAGGTCATAACAGTTTTACTATGCCCAAAAGAACCGACATAAACAGCATTCTCATTCTTGGTGCAGGTCCGATCGTAATTGGTCAGGCATGCGAATTCGATTACTCCGGAGCGCAGGCTTGCAAGGCATTACGCGAAGAGGGATACCGGGTCATTCTGGTTAATTCCAATCCGGCAACCATCATGACCGATCCTGCTACGGCAGACGCTACTTATATTGAGCCGGTAAAGTGGGAGATCGTTGAGAAGATCATCGCAAAAGAGAAGCCCGATGCCATCCTGCCTACCATGGGCGGCCAAACGGCGCTCAACTGTGCGCTGGACCTCAACCGGCTCGGTATCCTGGAAAAATATGATGTCGAGTTAATTGGTGCGAAATGTGAAGCAATAGATAAGGCGGAAGATCGTGAGTTGTTTGACAACGCCATGGTCAAGATTGGCCTGGAAACGCCCCGACATGTAATGGCGCATAACATGGAAGACGCCCACGCGGCGATGGAAGAGATCGGCTTTCCCTGCATTATCAGACCTTCTTTCACCCTCGGAGGTTCTGGTGGAGGAATTGCCTATAACAAGGAAGAGTTTGAGGAGATCTGCTCCCGAGGACTGGAGCTCTCGCCGACCAATGAGCTGCTCATTGATGAATCGCTCATCGGCTGGAAAGAGTATGAGTTGGAGGTTGTTCGGGACAAGAAAGACAATTGCATCATAGTCTGCACGATTGAAAATTTCGATGCCATGGGTGTACACACTGGAGATTCCATAACTGTTGCTCCAGCGCAGACTCTCACCGACAAGGAATACCAGATCATGCGCAATGCCGCTATCGATGTATTGCGGGAAATCGGTGTGGAGACTGGTGGATCCAATGTGCAATTTGCAGTAAATCCTGAGAACGGGCGTCTCGTCGTGATTGAGATGAATCCCCGGGTGTCCCGATCATCCGCACTGGCATCGAAAGCAACTGGCTTTCCTATAGCCCGGGTCGCAGCGAAGCTGGCAGTTGGTTTTACTCTCGACGAGCTGCGTAATGAAATTACCGGAGGCGTTACGCCGGCATCATTTGAGCCGACTATCGACTACGTGGTCACCAAGATTCCCCGGTTTACCTTTGAGAAATTCCCTGAAGCTGTCGATCGAATTACCACGCAGATGAAATCTGTGGGTGAGGTGATGGCAATAGGCAGGACGTTCCAGGAATCGATGCAAAAAGCGCTGCGTGGTCTGGAGGTAGGTCTCTGTGGATTCGATCCGATTCTCGATGATGAGCTTAGCAATTCCAAAGAGGTGTTGACTCGCGAACTCACTGAGCCGGGTGCCCAACGGGTGCGCTACCTGGCTGATGCATTCAGGGTGGGCTGGCCTCTGGAAACCATCTTTGAACTCTCCGGAATCGATCCCTGGTTTCTGCGCCAGGTGGAAGACCTGATACAGACTGAAAACCTGATCGCCGAGAAGACTTTGCCAGACTTCGATCATGAATTCATGTTGGGCCTCAAGAGGAAAGGATTTTCCGACAAGCGCATTAGCCAACTTCTCTCGGTGGATGAGCGTGAAGTCCAGGTACGCCGCCATGAACTGAATGTGAGGCCAGTGTATAAGCGAGTCGATACCTGTGCGGCTGAGTTTGTCTCTACTACTGCTTATATGTATTCAACTTACGAAGAAGAGTGCGAGGCAGAGCCCAGCGACAAGAAGAAGATCATGGTGCTCGGTGGTGGGCCAAACCGAATCGGGCAGGGCATCGAATTTGACTACTGTTGTGTACATGCGGCGCTAGCCATGCGCGAAGATGGTTACGAAACCATCATGGTTAATTGCAACCCTGAAACCGTATCGACTGACTTTAACGTTTCAGACCGACTGTATTTTGAGCCGCTCACTTTCGAAGATGTCTTTGAAATAGCAGAGTTGGAGAAACCAGCCGGGGTGATCGTGCAGTTTGGTGGGCAGACTCCGCTGAATCTGGTTAAACGACTCGAAGAAGCCGGTGTGCCCATCGTCGGCACCAGTCCTGATGCTATCGATCGTGCCGAAGACCGTGAGCGTTTTCAGCAGCTGATCGAGAAGCTCCAACTTAAGCAACCCCCCAACTGCACTGTGCGCAGCGTGGAGGATGCCGTGAGCCAGGCAGTCAATATTGATTACCCACTGGTGATTCGCCCGTCATTCGTACTGGGTGGTCGCGCGATGGAGATTGTGTATAACGAAGCAGAACTGAAGCGCTACATGAAAGAAGCCGTCATGGTTTCCAACGAGAGTCCGGTACTGCTTGATCACTATCTGAGTTCAGCGATTGAAATTGATGTTGATGTGGTCAGCGATGGTAAACAAGTTGTCGTTGGCGCCATCATGCAACATATAGAACAGGCAGGCATTCATTCTGGAGATTCGGCCTGTTCCCTGCCTCCCTACAATTTGCCAGTGGCAGTACAGGACAAGATTCGCCAGCAAGTCACCGACCTTGCCCTGGAGCTGGGTGTCGTTGGCTTGATGAATACACAACTTGCTTACCAGGATGGTGAGGTTTACATCATCGAGGTAAATCCCAGGGCATCTCGTACAGTGCCATTCGTTTCCAAGTGCATCGGACTCTCCCTGGCCAAGGTGGCAGCTCGCTGCATGGTAGGTACCAGTCTTGAAGAGCAGGGATTCACGGCAGAGGTAACACCAAGCACCTTTGCCGTCAAAGAAGCAGTATTTCCATTTAACAAGTTTCCGGGAGTGGACCCGATACTTGGACCAGAAATGAAATCAACCGGCGAAGTCATGGGTGTTGGAGAAACTTTCGCGGAAGCGTATGCGAAGGCGCAGATGGGTGCGGGTGAAACAATCGCAAGCAGCGGTAATGCATTTATCAGTGTTCGCGATCGTGACAAGGATGCTGTAGTAGAAGTCGCGCAGCGAGTGCTTGATTTGGGCTATTCGCTGGTTGCGACCAAGGGAACTGCCAAGGTGATATCGGATGCCGGACTGCCTGTGCAGAGTGTGAACAAGGTCGCGGAAGGTAGACCTCATATAGTCGATATGCTAAAAAATGATGAGATTCAGGTGGTGTTCAATACAACAGAAGGCAAACAGGCAATAGCAGATTCCTCAACCATCAGGCGAACTGCCTTGCGACATCGCGTTTTCTGCACCACCACTATTGCCGGAGCGCTGGCTATCTGTGATGCGCTGGGCTTCGGCAATAACATGTCTGTTTACACGCTGCAGAACTTACACGCTGAACTTTAATTATTAGCAAACACAGCAATCACTATGGCCAAAGTCCCGATGACAGTGCAGGGCGCCGAGCGCTTACGAGATGAGCTCAACGAGCTCAAGAGCGTCACGCGCCCCAGAATTTCCGCAGCAATTGCTGAGGCACGCGAACACGGTGATCTGCGTGAAAATGCGGAGTACCATGCTGCGCGCGAGCAACAAAGCTTCTGCGAGGGGCGTATAACAGAAATTGAAAGCAAATTGGCCGATTCAGAAATTATTGATGTCACCAAGATTGACCCTACTGGGAAGGTCATATTTGGGACAACTGTCACCCTCTACAATCTGGATTCAGAAGAATCTGTTACTTACCAGATAGTCGGCGAGGATGAAGCTGATGTTCCGGCAGGCAAGATTTCCGTGGGATCACCTATAGCCAGGGCGTTGATGGGAAAGCTTGAGGGTGACGAAGTAACTGTAAAAGCGCCTGCCGGAGATGTCGACTACGAAATTGAGTCGGTCGAACACCTGTAGTTCGACAAACCAAAGACCTGCATCACAGTTTCACTTTCAGGTTTGTTAACTTTGGATTGGGTTTCCTGGCCTTGCGATAAATCAGTGCTATATGGCCAATAGTCTGAACGCATTCCGCATTGAACTTCGAGCAAATTTCACGGGTCAGTTCCTGTTTGCTTTCTCGGTCAGGGAGTTGAAGTTTCAATTTGATCAGTTCGTGATCTTTCAGTGCACGTTCAATTTCGAGGCTTACATTTTCCGACAGGCCATTTTGTGCAATGATCACAACCGGTTTCAGGCTGTGGCCAATTGCTCGCAAAGTCTTCTTGTCTGAATTACTGAGACTCATTTAATACTCGCTAACACTATTCAACGGATTCCCTATCGAGCGGCACAGTGTAATGGCCCGATCCTCAAGCAGCAAACAGTGGTTGAAAGAACACTTCGACGATGAATATGTGCGTCGTAGCCAGGAAGACGGCTACCGCAGCAGGGCCAGCTACAAACTCCTGGAAATACAGGACAAAGACAAACTGTTCAGGCGAGGCATGACAGTGGTAGATCTTGGTGCCGCGCCGGGAGGATGGTCACAGGTTGCAGCTGACCTGGTGGGAGACGAGGGCGAAGTAGTTGCCTGCGACTTGCTGGCTATGGACTCCATAGCCGGCGTACAGTTTATTCATGGCGATTTTACCGAGGATGCAATTCTCGAGCAGATTCTGAATGCCGTCGGAGAGCAGGGTGCAGACCTTGTAATCTCTGATATGGCACCCAATATCAGTGGTATGAAAGACATTGATCAGCCGCGGGTGATGTACCTGGCAGAGCTTGCCCTGGATTTGGCGAGATCTGTACTCAAGCCCGGATCGTATTTGCTGGTTAAAGTGTTTCAGGGAGAGGGCTTCGACCAACTGCAGCAGGAGATGAGATCCAGCTTCAAGTCGGTGAAGACCAGGAAGCCCAAGGCCTCCAGATCCAGATCCCGGGAGGTTTACCTGCTAGGAGCACAGTTCGTCCCCAATTCGCCCGCTTAGAACGGATTTGTGGTGGATTTACGTGCAATAATCACTAGTGGCATTAGAATTAAGCTGGTTTACGGCTCCTGGCCGGTACTGGATGTGACAAATACTCGGAGATAAGCTCTTGAATGATATGGCAAAAAACCTGATTCTCTGGATGATCATCGCTGGAGTGTTGTTGACGGTATTCAACAATATCAACCAGGAAACCAGAGAGGACAGCATTAACTACTCGGAATTTATCCGGGAAGTGCGTTCCGGCCGTGTCACCGCTGTGGAGTTGGCCGGTATCAATATCACTGGTATTCGCACCGACAATAGCCGCTTCCGTACGGTCCTGCCAGCCATCGGCGATCCCCAGCTGATGGATGATCTTTTCGACAACAACGTTGAGATTGTCGCTGCCGAACCAGAACAGCAAAGTATCTGGACTCAGCTGTTGGTTGCCAGTTTTCCAATATTAATCATCATCGCCTTATTCTTCTTTTTCATGCGCCAGATGCAGGGTGGCGGCGCGGGTGGTCGAGGCGGCCCCATGTCCTTCGGCAAGAGCAAAGCAAAGTTGCTTGGTGAAGACCAGATCAAGGTCACCTTCGCAGATGTAGCAGGTGTGGAAGAAGCGAAAGAAGATGTGCAGGAACTGGTTGAATTCCTGCGCGAACCAGACAAGTTCCAGCGATTGGGTGGGCGCATTCCGCGAGGTGTCCTGATGGTTGGGCAGCCTGGCACTGGTAAGACTCTGCTGGCCAAAGCCATCGCTGGCGAGGCCAAGGTGCCTTTCTTCTCTATATCAGGATCAGACTTTGTCGAGATGTTTGTTGGTGTCGGTGCATCTCGCGTACGCGATATGTTTGAACAGGCCAAAAAGCAGTCTCCCTGTATTATCTTCATCGATGAGATCGATGCAGTTGGTCGTCATCGTGGTGCTGGCCTGGGTGGTGGGCACGATGAGCGTGAGCAAACCCTGAACCAGTTGCTGGTTGAGATGGACGGCTTCGAAGGTAATGATGGAGTCATCGTGATGGCTGCCACCAACAGACCTGATGTCCTCGACCCGGCATTGTTACGACCTGGGCGTTTTGATCGTCAGGTAGTGGTTGGTCTGCCGGACATACGAGGGCGGGAACAGATACTCAAAGTGCATATGCGCAAGGTTCCAATAGATGACCACGTGAAGGCGAGTGTTATCGCTCGCGGCACGCCTGGATTTTCCGGTGCCGACCTGGCCAACCTTGTGAACGAGGCAGCTCTGTTTGCTGCGCGTGCCAGCAAGCGGCTGGTCACCATGGAAGAATTCGAGAAAGCAAAGGACAAGATCATGATGGGCGCTGAGCGCAAGTCTATGGTCATGTCTGAGAAGGAGCGACTCAATACTGCTTATCATGAGGCTGGGCATGCCATTGTTGGTCGTCTTATGCCTGAGCATGATCCTGTCTATAAAGTCAGTATCATTCCTCGCGGTCGCGCCCTCGGCGTAACTATGTTCCTGCCAGAGGAAGACCGCTATAGCTTCAGCAGGCAACACATTCTCAGTCAGATTTGCAGCCTCTACGGTGGTCGCATTGCTGAAGAAATGACCCTAGGCAAGGAAGGTGTGACAACCGGTGCTTCGAACGATATTCAGCGCGCTACAGAAATGGCTCGCAATATGGTGACTAAATGGGGTTTGTCAGACGAGCTCGGTCCCTTACTGTATTCCGAGGATGAAGGAGAAGTATTTCTTGGGCGCTCTGCTGCTTCGCAGACCAAATCCGTATCCAGCGATACCGCGAAAGCGATTGACAAGGAAGTAAGACGTATCATCGACGATTGCTATGGCAAGGCCGAGCAAATTCTCGAAGATAACCGGCACCTGCTGGAACTGATGAAGGATGCGCTCATCGAGTATGAAACCATCGACTCCGACCAGATTGATGACATCATGGAAGGTAAAAAGCCCAGACCGCCCATGGGCTGGTCAGATACTGATGACAATGATGATGGCGCCAGCCCGGTTGAAGAAGAATCGAAAGATTCCAAGGAAGAAAGTGCTGACAAGAGCGCAGGTCCTATCGGTGGCCCTGCCGGTGAGCACTAGTTCGATCTTCCAGTAATTTTCAATCTTGAATTACCTGCTCGCAGCCGGAGATAGACAGCTGGATCTGTCATCTCCGGTCTGTATGGGCATTCTCAATGTCACCCCCGATTCTTTTTCCGACGGTGCGCTGTTTGCAAAGTCCGACTGTCCCTCCTTTAGTGTAGATCTGGATCGACTACTGCGACGTGCTGAGGTCATGATCGGGGAAGGCGCTGCCATTCTCGATGTAGGAGGAGAATCAACCAGACCTGGAGCTGAATCTGTTGCACTTGAGCAAGAGTTGGAACGGGTAATTCCGGTTATCGAGGCGCTGAGCAGCAACTTTGATATCTGCCTCTCTGTAGATACAAGCACAGCAGAGGTCATGACAGAAGCAATCAAAGCCGGGGCTGGCCTCATCAACGATATTCGCGCGCTTGCGCTAGATGGTGCGCTTGATGTGGTGGCTTCTTCCTGTGCCGCTATTTGCCTGATGCACATGCAGGGTCAGCCGCGCACTATGCAGCAAGACTACAGCTATAACGATGTGCTGGGAGAAGTGCATCAGTTCTTGTCAGGCCGCGTACAAAGTTGCCTTGAGAGCGGAATAGGGAAGGACCGACTGTTAATCGATCCTGGTTTCGGCTTTGGCAAGTCAGTTGAACACAACTATCAATTGCTGCGCAATTTGCACAGTTTTCAGGATCTCGATGTGCCAGTATTGGTTGGCTTATCGAGAAAATCGATGCTCGGCAAGGTGACAGAAAAGCCGGTTTCTGACCGTCTGGCTGCATCGGTGGCAGCGGCAACACTTGCCTTGCAGGGGGGTGCCCGAATCATCCGGAGTCACGATGTTGCTGCCACGGTGGATGCAATTAGAGTACACTGCGCCTACCAGGAGCACCCTCATGTCCAGTAAGGAAAAACAATTTTTTGGCACCGATGGGATCCGGGGTACCGTAGGTACTGCCCCGATCACTCCTGACTTTATGCTTAAGTTGGGCTGGGCTGCCGGTCGAGTGTTTGCTGACACTGGCAATGGTCGCAACAAGATCATTATCGGCAAGGACACCCGTATTTCCGGTTATATGTTCGAGGCAGCACTTGAAGCTGGAGTCACCGCCGCCGGTGTTGATATTCAGCTGACAGGACCTATGCCGACACCGGCGATCGCCTATCTTACCCGCACCTTGCGCGCACAGGCTGGCATTGTCATTAGTGCATCTCACAATTCCTTTCAGGACAACGGTATAAAGTTTTTTTCAGCGGAAGGCACCAAGTTGCCCGACGATATTGAGCTGGCGATAGAAGCGCAGCTTGAAAAAAGTGTTTCAACTGTCCCCTCTGATTCTCTGGGGAAAGCTTCCCGGATTACCGACGCAGCTGGAAGATATATAGAGTTCTGCAAGAGCACCGTTGGTTCCAACCTTAAATTTAACGGCTTAAAGATCGTTGTTGACTGTGCTCATGGCTCCACCTATCACATTGCTCCAGAAGTTTTTGAAGAACTGGGCGCGAAGGTTGTTGCGATTGGAGTCGACCCGGATGGCCTGAATATAAATGAAAACAGTGGATCTACATCCCCTGATGCGCTGGCAAAAACCGTTGTAGAAGAACAGGCTGACCTGGGAATCGCTTTCGATGGAGATGGCGATCGTGTGGTCATGGTTGATCATCTCGGCAATATTGTAGATGGAGATGAGATTCTTTATGTTATCGCTCGGGAGCGCCGCCGACAGAACATTGACTTCGGAGGTGTTGTTGGTACATCGATGAGCAATCTGGGCCTGGAACTGGCGCTGGATGCGCTGGATGTACCTTTTGTGCGCACCAAGGTTGGCGATCGCTATGTAATGCAGGAAATGCTGCAACGAAACTGGAATCTCGGTGGTGAATCGTCTGGCCATATTATCTGTCTGGATATCAACACCACTGGTGACGGTATTGTTTCTGCACTGCAGGCACTGGCTGCAATTGCCAGCTGTGAGCAGCCTCTGATCGACTTGCGCAGCAAGATGCGCAAACTTCCGCAGTCCATGGTCAACGTGCGCCTTGCCAGCAACTTCGACCCAGGCAAAAACAAAGTAGTGCAGTCGGCGATCTCAGATGTTGAATCCCGATTGGGCAAGCATGGACGAGTCTTGCTGAGACCTTCAGGTACCGAGCCGGTTGTGCGCGTTATGGTGGAGGGAGAGGACGGCGATGCGGTCCAGCAGCTGGCCGAAGAGCTTTCCGAAGTCGTTGCTGCTGAGCTTGCCCAACCCCGCTGATTTATTGCAACAATTGGGCAGTTTGGGTAGTATTGGCGCCCGTTTTTGTCCGGCCACTGTCAACCCCGGGTGTCTATGACTGCTCTCTCGAACTCTCGTTCCAGCCTGGTTGTCGGCAATTGGAAGATGCATGGCAGCAGGGATTTTTGCGAGACGCTGGTCAATGGAGTGAAGGCTGGTGTGGCTGAGCTTCCAGAAGAAGTGGAAGTCGCACTCTGTCCTCCGTACGTGTATCTGCCTCTGGTAACTGAACTGTGTGCAGGCACCGCAGTGCTGACGGGAGCGCAGGATGTCTCTGCAGAGAAGCAGGGCGCTTTCACCGGCGAAGTTGCCGGCGATATGCTAGCCGATCTGGGTGTTAGTCTGGTCATAGTAGGGCACTCGGAAAGACGAGTGCTATATGGCGAGACTGATGCGGTTGTGGCAAGCAAATTTGTAGCGGCACAAAATAGTGGCATGACTCCCATACTGTGTGTCGGGGAGTCTTTGCAACAGCGACAGCAAGAAGTAACCGAGCAAGTAGTGCTCGCACAACTCGATGCAGTCATCGAGACAGCCGGTATTACTTCATTCGTCGATGCTGTTATTGCCTATGAGCCTGTTTGGGCGATAGGTACGGGAGAAACGGCCAGTCCGGAGCAGGCGCAACAAGTTCATGCACTGATCCGACAACACCTGGCTCAGAAAGACAGTGGTGTGGCTCAAACCCTCAGAATTCTTTACGGGGGTAGTGTTAAGAGCAGCAATGCTGCGGAGTTGTTTGTCCAGCCTGACATTGATGGCGGTCTGGTTGGAGGCGCATCTCTTGAGTCAGAACAATTTGTAGCCATTTGCGCAAGCGCGGATAAGTAATCATGCAAACAATAGTTGTAGTTGTACATGTCATAGTGGCGATCGTGATCGTTGGTCTGGTGCTATTGCAGCAGGGTAAGGGTGCAGATGCCGGTGCTTCATTTGGCGCTGGTGCTTCGCAAACTGTGTTCGGTTCCTCCGGTAGCGGAAACTTTCTGGTTAGAGCTACCACCATTGCAGCCACGATATTCTTCGTCACCAGTCTGGCGCTTGCCATCTTCGCAAGAAACCAGGGTGGTATTAGTTCCACTGTCGGGCTGCCCGTTGCCAACGAAGCAATTCTGGAGGAAGTCACCTCACAGCAGTCCGATATCCCGGCACTCGAGATTGAAGAAGACACAAGTTCAGCCCAAAGTGATGTACCCAGCCTGCCCAATGGGAACTGATCGCGCTAACTGGCTGGAAGGGATCTTTGTGGCTAGCACTGACAACACTAGAGAATTTGCCGAAGTTGTGGGTGAGGCCGAGCGTTTTCGAAGCGCTAGCTCCGAGCGACAGTCGAACGACAGCGAGCTGTGCTCGCTGGCTGGAAGGGATCTTTGTGACTAACACTGACAACACGAAAGAAACTGCCGAAGTGGTGGAATTGGTAGACACGCTATCTTGAGGGGGTAGTGAGCTTCGCTCGTGCCGGTTCAAGTCCGGCCTTCGGCACCAACACACAATAAGAAAACAACCGGCCCGGAAAATACTTGCGCGGGATATCCAAAGGAGATCTCGCTGGGCTGAGCTGCGACTCGATCAAATTGGGCTCTTGTGTCTGCTACCGGGATGTTAAACGAAGCCGGTGCAGTCGTGTCGCTGGAATAGCCTACAGCCCCCGTAGCGCTTGACCTTCAACCTGTCTCCTCCTTATAATGCGTGCCCCTTGAGGGATTGGGACCGTCAAATTTGACGGTTTTTTAGTCCTTAGAAATCAAGGGGTTAGTTAAGATCTGGTGCGGGGTGGAGCAGTCTGGCAGCTCGTCGGGCTCATAACCCGAAGGTCGTAGGTTCAAATCCTGCCCCCGCTACCAACATTTTGCTGTGTTTTCCGGGACGATTTAGGCCCGAGACAGCATGACAATTCTTCGCACTGGGTCTTGCTGCAGCCCGGTTGTGAAGCAACAGAGTGGGCCTTGGGCCCATTTTTTGTATCTGGGGTTTTTAGCCCAGAACAATAGCAGGCGAGGTGAAGTGAGAAACAGCGAGAAGCTTATTGCCGGGTTGATATCTCCCACAGTGGAAGCGCTTGGTCTGGAGCTTTGGGGAATCGAGCACGCATCGCAGGGCAAGTACTCGACACTCAGAATATTTATCGAGAGTGAAGAAGGCATCACTATCGATGACTGTGAGAAAGTGAGTCGCCAGGTAAGCGCGATTCTTGATGTGGAAGATCCGATCACTGGTGAATATACCCTGGAGGTATCTTCGCCTGGCCTGGACAGACCGTTGTTCAGTATTGATCAGTTTGAGAGTTACAGCGGAAGCGAAGTTTCAGTACGACTCAGAAATCCGTTGGATGGTAGGCGAAAGTTTAAAGGACAAATTGCAGAAGTATCAGGTGACACTGTTTGTATTAGGGTCGATGGAGAGGATTTTCAACTTCCCCACGCCGACATAGAAAAAGCAAATATTGTTTACTGATTGACAGGTGAATTACTACAAGGTCAAGCGTAGTGATGAGTTGGTGACACGACTATGATGAGTAAAGAAATTTTAATGGTTGCTGACGCGGTCTCAAATGAGAAAGGCGTGTCTCGCAATGTGATTTTTGAAGCAATTGAGTCTGCTCTTGCTACAGCAACCAAGAAACTGCATGACAATGAAGAAATCGATTGTCGTGTCGCGGTCGATCGCGAATCCGGGGAGTATGAAACTTTTCGGGTTTGGACTGTCGTGGAAGATGAAGAATATCTTGAAGAGGCTTCTCAATTCACACTTGAACAGGCTGCAGAGAAAGACAAGAAACTGGCGATAGGCGATACCTACGAAGAGAAGATCGACAATGTAGAATTTGGACGAATTGCGGCGCAAACAGCCAAACAGGTTATTGTACAGAAAGTCAGGGAAGC
Organism: uncultured Pseudohongiella sp.; assembly: GCA_965267495.1. Classification (GTDB taxonomy): domain Bacteria; phylum Pseudomonadota; class Gammaproteobacteria; order Pseudomonadales; family Pseudohongiellaceae; genus UBA9145. The sequence goes on from OZ254078.1 coordinate 632,232, forward strand.
CGAGCGCGAGATCGTCATTGCCGAGTACGAGCATCGCGTGGGTGAGCTGGTTGCAGGCACTGTCAAGAAGGTAACTCGAGATAATATTATCGTCGACCTGGGCAATAATGCAGAAGCACTATTGCCGCGAGACCAGATGATTCCCAGGGAGACTTTTCGTATAGGTGATCGCCTGCGTGCGCTGCTGACCGATGTCAATTCCGAACAGCGCGGTCCTCAACTGTTCTTGAGCAGAACTTCCCCGGACATGTTGGTTGAATTGTTCAAGATCGAAGTGCCTGAGATTTCAGAAGAAGTGATCGAAATAAAGGCCGCAGCACGAGATCCAGGATCGCGGGCAAAGATTGTAGTAAGTACCAATGATGGACGTATCGACCCGGTTGGTGCCTGTGTTGGCATGCGAGGTTCTCGTGTTCAGGTTGTATCCAATGAATTGGCAAATGAACGCATCGATATCATTCTCTGGGATGACAATCCGGCACAACTGGTCATTAACTCGATGGCGCCAGCGGAAGTGGCATCCATTATCGTTGATGAAGACAGCCATACGATGGATATCGCCGTAGAAGAAGAAAATCTCGCCCAGGCAATCGGTCGTAACGGTCAGAATGTGCGACTGTCCAGCGAACTCACTGGCTGGACAATTAACGTGATGAGCGAAGAAGAAGCTGCTGCCAAGCAGCAGCAGGAAGCATCCTCTTACATTGAGATGTTTATGGAGAAGCTGGACGTTGATGAAGAGGTGGCGGAAGTACTGGTACAGGAGGGATTTACGTCTCTTGAAGAAATCGCTTATGTGCCATTGGACGAAATCCTCGCTATCGAAGGCTTCGACGAAGAGATCGCCAATGAGTTACGCAACCGCGCCAAAGATGCATTGCTGACACAAGCTATCGCTTCAGAAGAAGATATTTCCCAGGCCAATATTGCAGACGATCTGCTGAACATGGAGGGCATGGACGATACGCTGGCTCTCGAGTTGGCCAAGAAAGGCATCCTCAATATGGAAGAGCTTGCTGAGCAATCGATTGATGAACTTATCGACATCGAAGGTATGGATGAAGAGCGTGCGGGTCAGCTGATTATGACTGCACGAGCGCCGTGGTTCGAGGAAGAGACTGCGGAACAGGAGTAATTGCATGGCAGATGTAACGATCAGTGAACTCGCCGAAGTAGTTGGAGTTTCAGTAGAGAAGCTACTGTCTCAGATAAAGGAGGCAGGCCTGCCTCACACCAAGGCGGATGAGCTGATCTCTAACGATGACAAAAATGCTCTGCTGGTATTCCTGCGGCGTAGCCATGGTGATCGCGAGGCGACAAGTGCCGCGCCTAAAAAAATCACCTTAAAGCGCAAAACGCTGGGGACGCTTAAATCAGCTTCAACTACCGGGCGTGGCAAGACTGTCAATGTGGAAGTACGTAAGAAGCGTACCTATGTGAAGCGTAGTGCTGTAGATGCTCCGCCTGAGGAAGAAGTTGCAGCACCAGAAGCTGAAATAGAGGAGGCGCCAGCTACAGCGCCAGAAGAAGCAGTTGAGACTGCCGAGGCGCCCGAAACATCAAGCGCCGAAATAGAAACCGCTGGAGCAGCCAGTGAAGCTGCCGAACCGGAGAAGCCGGCATCTGCAGAGGCGCCGCCTCCGGATTCCGATGCCAATCGAGGCAAGGCGGCTCCACGCAGGCGCAAAGCGGCCGGCAAGGAATCAGAAGAAGGTCATGACAAGAAGAAGACTCATCTTCGCAACAAAGCCAAAGCTCAACAGGGGCCGAAACGCCAGGCCAAGAACATTCATGTCAATGATGATTTCGTGCTGGAAGGCGATGATTTCGATGGCATGGGTGCCCGCGGTCGCAGAGGTGGTGGCCGTAAACCCAAGTCCAAGTTAAGCACGCAAACCCAGGCATTTGAGATGCCGACTGAGTTCATCGTCAGGGAAATCACTATTGGTGAAGCCAATACCGTAGGTGATCTGGCGCAGAAGATGTCTGTCAAATCTGCAGAGATCATCAAAGTGCTGTTCAATATGGGCGTCATGGCTACTATCAATCAGGTGCTGGATCAGGATACGTCGACTCTTTTGATTGAGGAGATGGGCCACAAGCCGAAGTTTGTTTCGGAAGACGCTATTGAAGAACAACTGGCTGATTCTCTCGCTGCTGAAGAAGGCAAGGTAGAAGTTTCAAGGGCGCCAGTTGTCACAGTTATGGGTCATGTTGACCATGGTAAAACTTCCCTGCTGGATTATATTCGTAAGGCTAGCGTTGCCTCTGGAGAGGCCGGCGGCATTACCCAGCACATTGGTGCCTATCATGTGAACACTGAGCAAGGCATGGTGAGTTTTCTGGATACACCAGGCCATGCTGCCTTTACCGCCATGCGATCACGAGGCGCCAAAGCCACCGATGTCATCGTGCTGGTTGTCGCCGCCGATGACGGCGTGAAGCCACAAACTGAAGAAGCAGTGCAGCATGCGAAGGCCGCTGAAGTGCCCATGGTTGTAGCTATCAATAAGATTGACAAAGAAGGTGTGGATCCTGACAGGGTCAAGAACGAATTATCTGCCATGGAAGTGATTCCCGAAGATTGGGGTGGTGATACGCAATTCGTGGAAGTATCTGCCATCACCGGACAGGGCGTTGATAACTTGCTTGAGTCAATTCTGCTGCAGGCAGAACTGCTCGAGCTCAAGGCCTACACTGACGTTCCCGGTTCAGGAGTGGTAGTGGAATCCAGGTTGGATAAGGGTCGTGGCGCTGTGGCATCGGTCCTAGTTCAGAACGGTACCTTGCGCCATGGTGACATTGTTCTGGCGGGTCACGAGTACGGCAAGGTACGTGCACTGGTTGATGAAAACGGTGCCACTATTAAAGAAGCAGGTCCATCTATTCCCGTTGAGATTCTTGGTCTGAATGGTGTGCCGGAAGCGGGCGATGAGTTCGTTGTGGTGTCCGATGAAAAGAAGGCGCGTGAAGTGGCCGAATTTCGACGTGAACGTCATAAGGACAACCTGCAGACTGCGCAGCAAATCAACAAAATGGAAGCCATGTTTGCCGGTATCGGCAAAGATGAGAAGAAGATACTTCACGTCATTCTCAAGGCCGACGTACGTGGTTCCCTGGAAGCAATCATTGGATCCCTGCAGAAGCTCGGTAATGATGAAGTTGACGTCAATGTAGTAGCAGCGAGTGTTGGCGGTATTTCAGAGACCGATGCCCACCTGGCTACTACTTCGAATGCGATGATAATTGGCTTCAACGTGCGTGCCGACAAAGTCGCCCGAGACATCGTGGAAAATGAAGGCCTGCAGATGCGTTACTACAACGTAATCTATGATGTGATCGATGACGCCAAGGCTATTCTGGGCGGCATGCTGGAGCCAGAGATTCGCGAGGAAATCGTGGGTATTGCCGAAGTGCGTGATGTATTCAATTCTCCCAAGTTTGGCCAGATCGCCGGCAGCATGGTTATTGAGGGGACGGTATATCGCAGCAAACCTATTCGTGTGTTGCGAGACAATGTTGTGATCTATGAAGGGGAACTGGAATCCCTGCGACGCTTCAAAGATGACGCTAATGAAGTCCGCAATGGCATGGAGTGTGGAATTGGCGTGCGCAATTACAATGATGTGAAGGTCGGCGACAAGATTGAAGTCTATGAGACTACGGAAGTAGCCAGGACTCTGTAGGGCTCTCTAAAAGCAGGTCGGCAAAAGTTGCTTGCCCAGGAATAGACTCCATGTCGGAAATGAGCAGTAGAGCGCAGCGGGTTGCTGATCAGATACAGCGGGAAATCGCAGTTCTGATTCAGCTGGAAGTCAACGACCCGAGAATTGGCATGGTGTCGATCACCGGCGTAGATGTGAGTAATGACCTGGCCCATGCCAAGATATTTGTCACCGTGCTAAACACGATGACTTCAGACCCTGATGTAAATCAGGACACGCTGAAACAGCCTGGTGACCTGGATCGCCTCGAGATCGAAGAGAATCTCAAGGCACTAAATGCGGCATCTGGCTATTTGCGAACACTGCTGGCCAGGCAGCTGACTTTGAGAGCTGTGCCCAAGCTGCGCTTTTTCTACGATAGCAGCATTGAGCAAGGGCAGAGATTGTCCAGCTTGATCGACGAGGCGCTGGCAGCAGATCGTCAGCAGCACGCCGACGACTGAGGCTAGCGATTCGGAGAAACTATTGACTGAATCGACACAGCGCGACGTACAAGGGAAGCCGAATAAGCGCAGAGGCGGTCGTCGCAGCAAGAACAAGGGCAGAGCAATCAATGGGATTGTGCTGCTGGACAAGGCGAAGGGGCTGAGCTCCAATGCCGCCTTGCAGGAAGTGAAGCGTCTGTTTGAGGCAAGAAAAGCCGGGCATACAGGCAGCCTCGATCCACTGGCCACAGGCGTTCTACCCCTGTGTCTGGGTGAGGCAACCAAGGTTTCGCAGTTTTTGCTCGATTCCGACAAGCGCTATCGCGCCAGGCTGAAACTCGGTATTCGTACCGATAGCGGCGACAGTGATGGTGAGGTCATCGAGCAACATGATGCATCCGGTATCGCAACGGCAAAGATAGTTGCAGCGCTGGACAGTTTTCGGGGAGACATCGAGCAGGTGCCTCCCATGCATTCCGCTATCAAGGTAGATGGGGTGCCGTTATATAGAATGGCCAGGAAAGGCGTCGAGATAGAACGTGAAGCAAGGCAGGTTACGGTCTATTCGTTGGAACTGCTAGAACATCAGGGTGATGAAATAGAGTTGGAGGTTTCCTGTAGTAAAGGAACCTATATTCGCACTATTGCGGATGATCTGGGCAAAGACCTGGGTTGTGGCGCGCATATTGTGAAGCTGCGCAGAACGGGCGCGGGCAATTTTGATGAACAGCGTTGTGTATCCATAGAAGCACTTCGTGACATCAAGGACTCCGCCGGACTGGAGGGGCTGGATGAACTCCTTATCCCTATGGACGAGGCCGTAGGCAATTTACCGGAAGTAAGATTGCCCAGTGATACCGCCAGCTATGTTAAACACGGCCAGGCAGTATTAGTCAGGCATTTACCGGCCGAAGGTCTGGTAAGGCTTTATGAAGAGGAGCAGTTTATTGGCATCGGATGTATTAACGACGATGGCATGGTTGCACCGAGGCGTCTGGTGGTCAATTAACATCTGACTATTGGGCTTTTTACGTATTACAGGACAGACCCAGGTAACTATTAATATGCGTGGTTATGCTGGTTTTCATGGAAGAGTTTGGTTTTTTAACCGCATATTTGGAGATAGAAAATGGCTTTATCAGCTGATAGAAAAGAAGAAATTATTAAGGAATACGCCTTAAGTGAAGGCGACACTGGCTCTCCTGAAGTTCAGGTAGCTTTGTTAACCGCTAACATCAATGATCTGCAAGCGCATTTCAAAGAGCATATCCACGATCACCATTCACGTCGCGGATTGATCCGCATGGTAACCAGTCGTAAAAAATTGCTGGAATACCTGAAACGCAAAGACGTGGAGAGGTACTCATCTCTTATCAAGCGACTCGGATTGCGTCGATAAGGCTCACCTTTTTGTAATTCTTTATTAATCGTTATTTACAGTTACTGGAACGCTGCGCCCGAAACAGGAATGGCGCAGGTTTTGGATTTTAGGAACAGGAAAAGAATATGTTTAATCCAGTAAGCAAGACGTTTCAATTTGGTGAGCAAACAGTCACTCTTGAAACAGGAAAGATCGCACGCCAGGCAACTGGTGCAGTTGTAGTTACTATCGGTGACGTGCAGGTCCTGGCGACCGTTGTTGGTCGCAAGCAGGCAAATCCAGGCCAGGATTTTTTCCCCCTGACTGTCAACTACCAGGAAAAAACCTATGCAGTTGGCAAGATTCCAGGGGGTTTCTTCAAGCGTGAAGGTCGTCCAACAGAGAAGGAAACGCTTACCTCACGTCTGATTGATCGTCCCATTCGCCCACTATTTCCAAAGGGTTTTATGAACGAGGTGCAGGTAATCTGTACTGTTATTTCAGGCGGCAAGGATCAGGATCCGGACATCGCTGGTTTGCTTGGCGCCTCTGCCGCTCTGGCCATTTCCGGCATACCCTTTGCAGAGCCGATTGGCGCGGCAAGAGTCGGCTATGACAATGAAAAGGGTTATGTGCTCAATCCAAGCTACGAGCAGCTCGAAGGTTCTCTGCTGGATATGGTCGTTGCCGGTACCCAGTCTGCTGTGCTGATGGTGGAATCGGAAGCCAAGCAATTGAGTGAAGACCAGATGTTAGGAGCTGTGTTGTTTGCGCATCAGGAGATGCAGGTAGCAATCAATGCGATCAATGAGCTGAAAGCAGAAGCTGGTAAACCCGCCTGGGATTGGCAGCCTGCAGCTGAAAATACCGAACTGAAGTCTGCGCTGGCTGAGAAATTTGGCGCAGCTGTGACAGAGGCTTATCAGATTTCCGAGAAAATGGCGCGTTACGATGCAATCGATGCAATTCGCCAACAGGCAGTGGCCGAACTTGCCAAAGAAGAAACTGGCCCAAGCGAGGGAGAAGTTTCTGAAATGTTTGGCAAGCTAGAGAAAAGCACAGTTCGCAACCGCATCTTGGATGGTAATCCCAGAATTGATGGTCGCGATACCAAGACAGTTCGCCCAATTGAAGTTGAAACCGGAGTGCTACCGAAAGCCCATGGTTCGGCGCTATTTACGCGCGGTGAAACACAGGCGTTAGTAGTCACCACATTGGGTGCTGTTCGTGACGCTCAGTTATTGGAAGGTCTGGACGGCACCAAGAAAGACCCATTCATGCTGCACTATAACTTCCCCCCATTCTCTGTCGGTGAGGCCGGTTTCATGGGTGGACCAAAACGCCGCGAGATAGGTCATGGTCGTTTGGCACGACGTGGTGTTGCCGCTGTAATGCCCAGTGAAGAAAACTTTCCTTATGCTATTCGCGTGGTTTCTGAAATCACTGAATCCAACGGTTCCAGCTCTATGGCAAGTGTCTGTGGCAGCAGCCTGTCGATGATGGATGCAGGTGTTCCCGTGTCGGCGCCAGTCGCTGGTATTGCCATGGGGCTTATCAAGGAAGAAGAGCGCTTCGCTGTACTTACTGACATCCTCGGTGACGAAGATCATCTTGGCGACATGGATTTTAAAGTGGCAGGAACTTCCAACGGCGTAACTGCTCTACAAATGGATATCAAGATTCAGGGCATCACCGAAGAGATCATGGAGATTGCTCTTGAACAAGCTCACGATGCCCGAATCCATATTCTTGGTGAAATGAACAAAGTTATTGCAGAGGCTCGAGCGGAAGTTTCCGAGAACGCGCCGGCAATGGCTATGATCAAGATTGATCCTGACAAGATTCGCGATGTCATCGGTAAGGGTGGTGCAGTTATTCGTGGCATCACCGAAGACACCGGTGCTTCAGTTGATATCGATGACGACGGTAACGTGCGCATCTACGGCGAAGATGCCGAATCCCGTGATGCGGCCCTGGACATGGTCAATGCCATCACTGCAGAGGCGGAAGTTGGTAAGATCTACAGTGGTAAAGTAGCTCGCATCGTCGATTTCGGTGCATTCGTCACCATCCTGCCCGGAAAAGATGGTCTGGTTCACATCTCTCAGATTTCTCAGGAGAGAGTTGAGAATGTGAATGAGTATCTGGAAGAAGGTCAGGAAGTGCTGGTGAAGTGCCTTGACCTGGATGCTCGTGGTCGCATCAAGCTCAGCATCAAGGAAATCACCGATGAGGAGAGAGCGGCGCACGCTGGCTAAAAAGCCAATGTAGTGTTTGCGGGGAGTGATCCAGAAAAGCGATATAAGGACTGGCTGATTTCGAAATCAGGCTTTAGTCGCCCAGGGAAATCAGCAATAATCCCTGCTCTTCGCAAACACCGAATTATTAACCTGCTGGGAACACGAGCCTTTGTGACTCAAAATAAAGGAGAATCAAAGAACATGAGCAATCTAGTTTATAACAAGCTGCGAGCTCGCACTGCGTTGATATTGGTGGCAGCGCTGCTGTCTTCATTGAGCTTTGCTCAGACCTATACGCGCGGTCAACATGTGGAGCCTGCCTTCGAAGGCTGGCGCCCGAACGCCGATGGCACATTCAACATGATGTTCGGCTACATGAACGAGAATTGGGAAGAAGCCCCTGATGTACCTGTGGGAGACAACAACTTTTTCTCTCCTGGAGAAGCTGATCGTGGCCAACCGACTCATTTTCTGCCACGCAGGAATCGATTCACTTTCGAAGTCACGGTTCCTGCCGATTGGGGCGACCAGGAGCTGGTCTGGACTCTGACGGTAAACGGAGTAGAGCGTAAAGCCTACGCCACCCTGCGTCAGGATTACCTGGTCGATAATATGGTGATCGCTTCTGAGACAGGATCTCTCGGTGCGGGTACCAGTAGCCCGGAGTCCCGAGCCAATATACCACCCGTGGTTGAAGTGATTGGCGACAATATTCGCACCGTACGAGTGGGTCAGCCCATTACTGTACAAACTGAAGTGACTGACGATGGTCTGCCTGAGCCAACCGATCCGGTTGAACAAGCGCGGCAGTTTGCTGAATTCGCCGGTGGCGGCCTCGCTGCTGCACTGGTGACTCCAGAAGCGGTCATGCAGCGCCGTCTGATGTCTCCTCCTGTGAAGGTCACTGTCGACAAGGTTAACGGTCTTTACTACTCATGGAACAAGTGGCGAGGGCCGGGGAATGTCACTTTTGATCCACCCCAGGTTAAAGTCTGGGAAGATACACGCACTAGTGCCAATTCCCCCTGGGGTGCACTGTGGTTGCCGCCGCCCATTCCTGAAGATGGCGTCTATGAAGTCACCATGTCATTCGATGAGCCAGGGGAATATATTCTCTGGGGTCGTGCCGATGATGGTGGTCTGTATCACGATGCCTATATCACCGTAAACGTTACGGAATAATAAGCCTGCGATCAGCTATAGCTGATTCAATGCCATATCATCTTGCAGTTCAACCCGGGATGCTCAGCCTGCATCCCGGGCTGACATTCCATTCTGCTGAAATGGAGGCGGGGCGGGGGTGTGACTCTACTCCTGTGGCTGCCCGACCGCCAGCAACTCTTCTCAACAGCAGTATTTCCGCGGACATTAACGCCGTTCACATTCTTGTTCCAGCTCTCCCGGCATGACGGATTTCCGCAATGGGTATGGCTATTTCAAGACAGTTGTGATGAAGTCACGGTTGCGCAATTATCCAGCCGACAAACAAGCGCCAGGCGCAATAACAATAACAGACACCCGGCTTTCCTCGTGTTGAAATCAGGTGTTATTTTTTTCAACATCCAGATTCATTCAGGTCCAGTCCAAATGATTCGCCAATTTGCTGCAATACTGATCTTCCTGGGCTTGCTTGAATCAGCTGTGGCCCAGCAGTCCAATACGGTCTCCTACCCGGCTGAATATTTCACCCAGTGGAACCCGGTCACTGTGGCGGACATGATTGATCGAATTCCCGGCATCTCTGTCGCGCTGGAAACCAACACCTCCAATCGTTTTCAGAATGACCGGGGCCTGGGCAGTGGCGAGAATATCCTCATCAATGGTCAACGACTTAGTGGCAAGGACAACGAGGCACGGGACCAGCTCAATAGAATTTCCTTTGAACAGGTGGAGCGCATTGAAATTATCAGAGGCACGTCCAGTGATCTTGTGGGTGTGCGCAACACAGGCCAAATCATCAATGTGGTGACCAGTTCTCTCAATGAACTGTCAGTCACTTTGGCCAGCTCTCTTACCCGATACCAGGATGGCAATACGGAGCCCGGTGCCTCTGTGTTCTTCAATGGCAGTTATGGTGATTTCGACTATCGAGTCAGTGTGGAGACTGAGCCTCAATATGAAGTGCTGGACAGTATTGAGGAGAGTGTGAATGGCGACTTCTCTGCCAATGACCTGCGCAGATTTCGTCAGATCACCGATCAAACCAATCAGACATTCAACAGCAATCTATCCTGGGGCCTGACTCCCAACCAGACTTTCACACTCAACCTGCTCTATCAGGATGCTGATCCACCACGGGATCTGGACAGGGTAGTGCTGAACTACAATTTTAACCCACCGGTTGTGATGCGCGAGCGAGAGAGATACAACTCGACAAGGGAGAACTGGGAGCTGGGTGCGGATTACAACATCAGCTTTGCAGACAACAGCCAGTTTCAGTTCATTTCTATCAACAATCAGCTCGACAACCTTTTCCATCGGGATAGATACCGGGTCTTCGAAGACGACTCTGAGATAAACGATCTCTCAATACTCAATGACTCTACCAACACCGAGCGTATTTACCGTGGCGTCTATACGCGGCCGTTACCGGCTGAAGGTCACAATCTGGAGATTGGCCTTGAACGCGCTCAGACCACATTGGCAACGGCCTTGAGTTTATCCCGGTTGAACCCGGCCAATAATTCACTTGTTGCTGTGCCGGTACCCAATGCGCTGTCGGAGATAGAAGAGATTCGATACGAAGGATTTATGGTGCATCATTGGCAACTCAATCCTCGCATGAAGCTGGAAAGCACCCTGACTTACGAAGTTTCGGAAATTTCCCAGACTGGAGAAATTGAAAAATCCCGCGATTTCGATTTTATTCGCCCCAAGCTGGACTACCGCTTTGATATTGCGCCGAATCTGCAGCTGCAGCTATCGGTGGAGAAGTTTGTTGCCCAGTTAAGATTTGCTGATTTTGCGGCCAGCAACGATCCTCGCGATGAAGAGCGGGATACTGTTGCGGGCAATCCAGAATTGCGACAACAGCAGTCCTGGCGCTACACGGCAAACCTGGAGTATCGTTTCCTCGAAGATCGGGGCGTGGTGAGTGCCCGGGCCTGGTTGTGGGATGTTGAAGATGCCATTGGCCGAGTCGATGCCACTCGCCCAGGAGCTCCCCTGGTTTCCGCCTCAGGTAATATTGGTGATGGGGAAGTTACCGCCCTGCAAATCAATGCCAGCTTTCGCGTACTGCCTAATTTACTGATCTCAGGCTCCAGCATGATGCGAGCTTCCGAGGTCACTGATCCGTTCCTGGGTGTCACCAGGCGACTTGTGCCCAATGACAGGGGATTCCAAACCATCGCTGTGCGCCATAATCTGCCCCAGTGGAATCTGAACTACGGCATCGACTATCTCGATGCTCCCCAGGGCAATCGGCCACTTTACGATATCAATCGCATCGATCACGTGGATAGTCGGGAAGACTTGTCCTTTTTCGTCGAACGCAATTCAATCACCAGCCTTAATCTTCTCGCCCGTTTTGAAATACGTAACAGTCTGGACCGGGGTATGTGCAGTGATCGTTTTCGCTTTAATGATCGCCTGGCGGTAGGCGCGATTACTGAAGTTGAGCGTCGTTGTAATGAGCGTGGCTCACAATACGTAGTGCAACTACGAGGCACCTTCTAGAGTACATCTGCGCGACTGCGTGCTTATTTGCCTGCGACTGGCTGCTGCATTCCCTGTCTGGAGTTACGATACTCCGTTGGTGTCATACCGAATCGATCCTTAAACGCCTTGTTGAATACCGAAAGTGAGGAATATCCCACACCGAGGGCGATACTGGATATTGGTGCGTCGCTGCTTTCCAGCTGTTCGCTGGCGTCCTGGATGCGATAGTTGTTGAGAAACTGATTGAAATTGCGATATTCCATGGACTGATTGATGATGCGTCTCAATCGGTACTCCTGCATCGACAGTCGTTCCGCCAGGTCAGCAATAGTGAGTCCCGCTTGTGCATAGAGTTTTTCCTCATGCATCAGGTTCTCAAGTTTCTCGACAAATTCCGGGTCGACTTGATTCTGGCTACTATTTTGCGGTTTTTGCTTGATTGGCCTGACCACGTTGTCCGGAATCAGATTGACTGCTTCCTCGCTAAGCCTGAATGCGCGAATATTTAATACCAGCGATACGACAAAGATATAGCCGCTGAAAATCTGGTCAGGGAAGTTGTTCAATCCGCCGACAATTTCCAGTGCCAACAGATCCTGCAAGCGAGTGATTGCACCGACACCCAATACAGCAACGACCACTGCTCCCATACACAGTACGAACAGGACTCGAAACTGCCTTCTGCCAACCACTAGGTCGTCCTGATATCCCTGGAATGCAAGCATGATGGTATGCACAGAAAATCCCAGCATGGCCAGCTGCGGCAATAAATCGACGAAGATCAGATAGCTGTAGCCATCTACGAGGGCTGGGTCGAAATTGATGGCTACCTGTCCGAGGGCTCTGGCAGCAAAAAATATCAGGATAGTGAGCCAGACCCAGGGCTTAATTCTGCTGCCATCTACAAACAGCAGAAATGCGATCAGCCAGATGACATAGGGCGAGGCAGTCGCCAGCCTGCCCAGCACGAAAGTGGTGGCGAAACTAAAGTCAAACAGACCCATGGTGAGTAGCACATAGGAGGTCAGGCAGAGGCAGAAGAGAGCCAGAAGACGTGCTAGCAAGCCCTTATAGTGTACCAGCAGGAAGCCGCCCAGCAGCGCCAATTGCGAGATCGCCAGCGGCGCAAATAAATCACTGACAGAGCTCATAAGTTGTTAATTTTTATTTGAATTTCCTTCGGATTCAGCAGCCGCAAGCTTACTATAGAAGTTGGCTTCGATCACCATGTTCGCATACTACCCAGAGCAGTGGAATGGCAGCTTTGGTGGTTCCCAGACAGCATTTTTTGGGGCTGGACAGCCTGTTATTTCAGAAAACGTCAGTGTTGTTTCGAATTCCGGCAGACAGTATCTTGCCACTCTGCTTGAATCTGGTGACAGATGGGCTGAAAATGGTCTTTTCACGGGAACCCTGGGCACAAGCCAACAATGCTGTGTCAGGGTGACGATATAACAGATATAACAACAGACAAGGCACTTCCCTGAGGAGGGTCACTTGAAAATCTCCAATCCCCTGAACCTAATCGTACTCTTGTCGGCTTTGGCCGTACCTGCACTGGCCAATGCGCAGACCGATGAAGTGACTTTTCATCGGGACATCGAGCCAATTCTGCAACGTAGCTGTCAGAATTGTCACCGTGTAGGTGGTGTTGCACCAATGCCGTTGGTGACTTACGAGCAGGTTGCACCTTTTGCCGGACTGATTGAGTACAAAACCCAACTCCGGGATCGCGCCGGCGCCATGCCGCCCTGGTATATGGAGAAAGATGTCGGTATTCAACAATTCAAAAATGATCCCTCGCTAAATGATGAAGAGCTGGAAATGATCTCTGTCTGGGCGCGATCCGGCACACCCAAGGGAGATCTGAGCGATGCGCCAGAGCCACTGGTGTTCGATGACTCTATCAAATGGACGCTGGGAGAGCCTGATCTGGTCGTTCGTACGGAAGACTTCTACATGGAAGCGGGACGCCCCGACTGGTGGGGAGATATTGGCCGGGTTCCCACAGGATTGACTGAAGATCGCTATGTGAAATCAGTCGAGATCGTGGAAGTTAATGACGTACCTGTAGCCGGAACCGGCAGGGAAACGGTCGGTGGGCGCTATATTTTCCACCATATGATCTGGCGTACCGAAGTGCATGACGAAGACGGCAATGTGGTAGAAGACAGCGCCACAGGTTGGCCGGTGCACGAAGTAGGGCGTAACCCTGACATCTTCGATCCTGAAGGTGGTCGCCTGTTGAGAGCTGGTTCTGTGTTTGCCACCGACTCGGTACACATGCACTCAAACGGCAGAGATACCACAGGCCATCTTGAGATTGGTTTTACCTTCCATCCGGTTGGCTACGAACCGAAGTATGAGCGAGTCACGCTTGGTCTGGGAAATGGTGTGGATATCAGTATCACAGGCAACCAAAAAGATCAGGAGTTGCATGCCTACACGGTGCTGGAACAACACACCAAGATTATTACTTTCGAACCACACCTGCATGCACCTGGTGAGCGGATGTGTCTGGAAGCGATCTGGGGTTATACGGTCGAAACCCTGTCCTGTGTTGGCTACGACCATAACTGGGTTCGTGGCTATCCCTATGCAGATGACCACGCGCCCTTGTTGCCAAAAGGCACCATCATGCACATCGTCGGTTATATGAACAACACCGAATCCAATCCCAATGTACCGGATCCACGCAATTGGCAGGGTTCGGGGAATCGTTCGGTGACCAATATGTTCATCGATCTCGGCATCAGGGTTTCCATGACTGATGAGCAGTTTCATGAAGCCATGGCGGAACGAAGAGAGGCGCTCAATCTGGGGCCAAACGATCATGTTATTGGTTGCCCGCTCTGCGCTGCCCCTCTTGTACAGCCCCTTGTTTCTGGTGCCGATTCCGAGAGCTCTGCCAGCGACGACTGATCCCTCAGGACGGTTAGCAATCAAAAAAGGAGCGGTAGTAATATCGCTCCTTTTTTTATGCCCGGGAATGTGACTATGATGGGCAATCAGTAATAACACTGGAGGAGAGCCTGTGGAGCTGGTCATCTTTTTTGCACTACTGTTGGGAGTCGGTGCCCTGTGCTATCTGGTGTTTTGCTTCTTCTACTTCGTTTATACGGACAGGCCTGTATCACTGGCTCTGAAGCTGAGTTGGAAAATGTCCCTGGGCTCAATCATCGGACTGCCCTTGTTGGGATTTGGTGCCATTCTGCTTCCTGCTATCTGGTTTAACGCAGCAATCGAGCCTCTGCCCAATTACTCGAAATGGCGAGATATCATTGCTGCCTTTTTGATAGCCATAGTGACCTGTGTGATTATGTACTTCACCTTGTTTGCCCTTGCCTGGGAAGTCTTCGGCTAAGCACTCAAGCGATTGATTTTGAGGAAATCCCATGAAGATCTTAAATACTGCGCTGATGTTCATTTGTTCACTTGTATTTTCGCTGAGCACAGCAGCAGCGGAAGAATTCAGGTTTTATTCCGATCTGGCGAAGGAGTGGTTTGAAGGAGGAGACTATTTTCAGTGGACCTCGACTACCGTGAATAACAACAACGCTACCGTTGATGTGTTCTATCAAACCTTCGGTGATCCGGCCAAACCGGAACTGTTACTGGTTCATGGTTTCCCCAATTCAAGTTTCGACTATGTGTCTCTGGTGCCCTTGCTGGAAGAGGATTACCACATTGCGCTGCTGGATTTTCCTGGTTCCGGATTTTCTGACAAACCGCTCAATGGATTCTCCTATATGCTTGAAGACAACGCGCGACTGCTGGACTATTTCCTGCGTGAAGTGGTTGAGTTTGAAGACTTCGCTCTCTATACCCATGACAGAGGTGTGAGTATAGGACTGGCATTCCTGGGCCACTATCTGGACAACCCGGACCCGGGTTATCGCGTGAACTATCACTTTCTTTCCAACAGCGGCATGTTTCTCCCGTTGGCAAACCTGTTGCCGTTTCAACTTGGCCTGCTGGATCCTTCGCGGGAAGCTGAAATTATCGCTGCCCGCAAGGCCGCGCCAAGACTCACAGACGGTGATCCAATTCGAGTAGGTTACGCCGATATTTTTAAATTCAACGACGGTGACAGCGCCTTGCTTCAAGTTGGGAAATACCTGTTGGAGAGAGGAGAGAACGAACAACGCTGGCTTGAAAACCTTCCACGCAGCCCTGTGCCAGTCGCCTATTTGTGGGGTCTGATGGATGTCGTCAATCCAATTCGTATTCCAAACTATGTGTGGCTGACCTATCTCAATGAGCGAGAAGTTGAGAGTACGTTCTGGGTTTTACCCACGGCAGGACATTATCCCCAGCTGGACAACCCGGAGGAAGTGGCGAAAGTGATTCGCTTTGCGCTCGGTGGAAACGTGCCGGGGGTTGATGATGAAAACGCCTTCATGCGCGAATACGCTGCCAGCCGGGAGTCGGAGGATGCGGTATATGTGGGCAGATCAGTTGTGCGCAAGATGGAGTTTCCCTGGTCTGACTTGTACACACCAGAGGGCTATCGTAGCTTGCAGTAGCTAACATGTTTTCGAAGCACAGACTGCAAGTCACATGGTGCGTCGATACTGACCGCCCACTTCAAAAAAGGTTTCAGTAATCTGACCGAGGGAGCAAAAACGCACCGCGTTCATGAGTTCGGCGAAAACGTTTTCATTGCTGATGGCAATCTCGCGGAGCCTTGCCAGAGCAGCTTCGCTCTCTGCCTGATGTTGTTGTTTGAAG
Source organism: uncultured Pseudohongiella sp. (assembly GCA_965267495.1). Classification (GTDB taxonomy): domain Bacteria; phylum Pseudomonadota; class Gammaproteobacteria; order Pseudomonadales; family Pseudohongiellaceae; genus UBA9145. The sequence goes on from OZ254078.1 coordinate 648,373, forward strand.
GCGGCCAATCTGTCCAGCTGACTCTGCTTCTCCTGATCAGTAGATCTCGCCAGTTCCATTTCCAATTCTGGCTCTGGTTCTTCGCTGAGAAAGGTATTGACTCCGACGATGGGTAAGCTGCCATCGTGCTTGCGGTGCTCATACAATAGAGACTCATCCTGAATCTTGCCGCGCTGATAGCCCGTTTCCATTGCGCCCAGCACTCCGCCTCGCTCAGAAATGCGTTCAAATTCCAGCAGCACTGCTTCTTCGACAAGGTCTGTGAGTTCTTCGATGATAAATGAGCCCTGGTTTGCATTCTCATTCATCGCTAATCCCCATTCCTGGTTGATCACCAGTTGGATTGCCATGGCCCGGCGTACCGATTCATCTGTTGGCGTGGTGATGGCCTCGTCATAGGCATTGGTGTGCAGGCTATTGCAGTTGTCGTAGACGGCAATCAATGCCTGCAAGGTTGTGCGTATGTCATTGAACGCCATTTCCTGTGCATGCAGAGAGCGCCCTGATGTCTGAATGTGATATTTCAGTTTCTGCGAGCGCTCATTGGCGCCATAGCGGAATCGCATGGCGGTCGCCCAAATGCGTCTGGCGACTCTGCCAAGCACCGAATACTCCGGGTCCATTCCATTGGAAAAGAAGAACGAGAGATTAGGAGCAAATTCATCGATGTGCATGCCGCGTGCCAGGTAAGCTTCCACATAGGTAAAGCCGTTTGCCAGGGTGAAAGCGAGTTGCGAGATCGGATTGGCTCCTGCTTCTGCGATGTGATAACCGGAAATGCTGACCGAGTAAAAATTTCGCACCGCATGTTGAGTGAAGAATTGCTGGATATCTCCCATGAGTTTGAGGCTGAACTCTGTAGAGAAGATGCAGGTATTTTGCCCCTGGTCTTCTTTAAGTATATCTGCCTGCACGGTGCCGCGGACACGGTTCAAGGTGGCCCGTCTGATGTCGTCGAGCTCGGCTGGGGAAGGCTCTTTCCCCTGCGTGGTCCTGAATTTTTCAATCTGCTGATCTATGGCCGTGTTGAGAAACATAGCCAGAATGGTTGGAGCTGGGCCATTTATTGTCATGGAGACCGAGGTAGAAGGGTCGCACAGATCGAAGCCGTCGTAGAGCGCTTTCATATCGTCCAGGGTCGCAATGGACACGCCAGAGTTGCCGACTTTCCCATAGATGTCCGGTTGTGGATCAGGATCAAATCCATAGAGTGTTACGGAATCGAATGCTGTTGATAGTCGCTTGGCAGCTGAATGCTCGCTAAGCTGCTTGAAGCGGCGGTTGGTGCGAAAGGCATCACCTTCACCGGCAAACATGCGGGTAGGGTCTTCACTGTCCCGTTTGAATTGGAAGGTGCCGCCAGTGAATGGAAAGCGACCGGGTACGTTTTCCAACAACAGCCACTTCAATAGTTGGCCATGATCTTCGTAACGGGGCAGGGCGACCCTGGGTATACAGGTGCCTGATAGTGATTCGCGGTAGAGTTTGGTTTCGAGTTGTTCGCCCCGAATCGATACAACAAAGCTATCCCCCGAATACTTCTCCACCACCTCAGGCCAGTTCTCCAGTAGCTTCTTCGCCCGACTGTCCATAGACTGTTCTTTCTCGTCTATCAGCTCGTCGAGCAGTGAGCTGTCTTTATTGGCGTCCCCGAGCATGGCTTTGCTGGCCATGAGTTGCTGTCTCTCTCTGGCAAGCCCCGACTGTTTTTGAACCTGCTGGTGGTAATCTCGAACCTCTCGTGCAATCTCTGCCAGGTAACGCTGCCTCGACTCGGGAATGATCATCGTGCGTTCGCTGGAGACTCTGGTCTGCACCCTGCCGATGCGTGATTCAAACGCTTTCAGGCCATGTTGTCGGAGTTCAGGCAGCAAGGCCTGATAGAGCGCCGTGATGCCGTCATCATTGAAACGGGAAGCGATCGTACCAAACACGGGCATCTGCTCTATGGGCAGGTCGAATGCTGATCGATTCCGCTGTACTTGCTTGGAAACGTCACGCAAAGCGTCTTCGCTTCCTTTGCGGTCAAATTTGTTGATGGCGAAAACGTCGGCAAAGTCCAGCATGTCGATTTTTTCCAGCTGGCTTGCGGCGCCGAATTCCGGCGTCATTACATACAGAGATGTGTTTACGAATGGCACTATGCCGGCATCACCCTGTCCGATGCCTGGTGTCTCGACGATAATCAAATCGAATCCTGCCGTCTTGACCGCCAGGAGGATTTCCTCCAGTCGATTGGGAACTTCCGCTGAGGCATGCCGGGTTGCGAGAGAGCGCATGAAGATGTTGGGGCTATTAATCGCATTCATGCGAATACGATCTCCCAGTAAGGCTCCTCCTGTTTTTTTCCTCGTGGGATCGATAGCAATGATGGCGATCCGCAGCTCATCCCCGCTGTCTTGTCTGAAACGCCTGACAATTTCATCAGTAGTTGAAGATTTTCCGGCACCACCCGTGCCAGTAATACCCAGGACAGGTGTTTTGGCAGCTTCGTTAGCCAGCGATTTCAGCGTACGGAGTTCTTCCTCTTCATAGCGCTCATCTTCGATACCGCTGATGACGCGGGTGAGCGCATTCGCATCACCAGTTTTCAATGAAGGGATTGAGCAACTGGCTCTCTCGCTCGATCGCGTTCGCTCCAGCATGTCATTTATCATGCCTTGCAATCCCAGAGCCTGGCCGTCGGCTGGTGAATAGAGTCTGCTTACACCGTATTCATGCAGCGCGTCGATTTCTCCAGGAATTATGACGCCACCACCGCCGCCGAATACAAGAATATGTCCGGTGCCACGATCCCGCAGTTGATCGATCAGATACTTGAAGTATTCAATGTGGCCACCCTGGTAGGAGCTGATTGCGATGGCATCCACATCTTCCTGAATAGCGGCTTCGACGATTTCGTAAACCGAACGGTTATGGGCCAGGTGAATGACCTCTGCGCCACTCGCCTGCAGTATGCGACGCATAATGTTGATCGCCGCATCATGGCCATCGAACAGACTGGCAGCAGTGAGAAAGCGCACAGGGCTTTGCCGTGCAGAATCTGCTGCACGATCGGATTTCGCCTGTTGAATATCGACAACGGACAAGGTACCCCCAATATCAATTGATCATTGATGGTCAATGAGAGGACAAGTGTAGCCCAATTTATACGGGATGGCTTTCCAGAAAACGCACAATTGCGGCAACCGTCTCCTGTGGCTTTTCCAAGCCGATGGTGTGTCCCGCATCCTCGATGATTACCAATTCCAGGCGATCACCGTGCTCTGCTTTCATGAGGTGTCCATTCTCAACCGGAGCGGTGAGATCATCCTGTCCCATTACCATCAGTATTGGCCCGGTACCTCCGGCAGCCCAATCTTCCAATGGCGTATTGCGATTTGCGCGTTGCTGGGCTCGCCGACCTTCCGGCCAGTATTGCAGGCTCCTGGCATATTCCTCAACCAGGGATTCGTCTGCTGCTGGTGAAAACAATGTGCGTCTGGCGAGTCGTATCTTTTCTGCTTCCGGCAAGTCAGGTTCTCCCAGTAATCTGGAAAGCTCGCCTGACTCAGTGAGAGCAGGAACCAGTCCGCCAGCAGCAATGAGGGTTACACTGGCAACTCGCTCAGGGTAATCCGTAGCCAACATGCGCGATGTTCTGTTACCGAAAGCCCAGCCCATCATGTGAAATTTGTCAGCATCGAGAGCATCAGCGACTGCGACGACATCACTGGCAAGATCATGCAGCGTCAGGTCTTCCAGATTGCCGGTGCTTCCCATAATGCCTCGCTGATTGATCACAACCATGTGATAACCGGCCTCCGCCAGCAGTGGCGCAATTAACTTATACCGGGAATAGTCGCCACCACTGCCTGGCAGTGCCAGGACAAGCTCTCCTTCGCCATCTGCAGGTAGCCACTCGGTAATATTCAGCTGGGCATGTCCAATATCGACGAAGCGAAATGTTGGATCTGTAGCAGCTTGTGCTGCAAGCGCGGTCAGACTCATGAGCAGGATGAGGCAGATTCGTTGGCAGATGCTTCTCATTGTTTTAACCCGTATCGCTGAGTAGGTCATCTATCCTACATTGGTTTCGGTGTAGTGCTCCAGCTGATTTCGGTGACGTACTTTGTAGAGCGCTGTAAAGACAGTATAGTGAGCTGATGGAAACATGGATCGTCTTTACCCTGCTGGCCGTAGTGATGCAATCAGTCAGGACCGCAGGGCAGAAACAAATTGCCAGGAGGCTGTCGGTGGAAGCCACCACGCTGGTCCGGTTTCTCTTTGGCCTGCCATTTGCCGTACTCTATTTTCTCTTGCTCTATGCACAGGCCGATGAGGTACTTAGACCCCAGGGCCAGTTTTTCCTTTCAGCAACACTTGCTGCCGTTGCACAGATCGGTGCGACTTTGTGCCTGGTGAAGGCTTTGACGATTCGAAATTTCGCAGTAGGTACCGCCCTCGCCAAAACCGAAGCTATTATGACAGCCTTGCTGGGCACCTTGTTTTTCTCAGCGACGCTTTCGGTGCTCGGCTACGCTTCTGTGGTAGTAGGAGTATTGGGATTGCTGGTAGCGAGTAACTGGAGATTTAGTCTGCAGGATCTGTTGCACAACGAAAGCATCAAGTTTGGTCTGGGTGCAGGGTTGGGCTTCGCGCTTGCCTCACTGTGGATCAGGGATGCTTCACTTTCTTTACAGGCGCCCCTGATACTCAGCGCTTCGGCGGTGTTGATCACCATGGTGGCTCTGCAGGCATTGCTTTGTCTCGTCTGGGTTGCGATCACAGATCGTCAGCAGTTTGCCCTGGTACTTGCTAATCTTCCTGCATCTGCATTTATCGGATTCAGTAGTGTCGCCGGCTCTGTCGGGTGGTTCACGGCAATGAGTCTGCAGGAGGCCGCCCTGGTAAAAACGCTTGGCCAACTTGAATTTGTGGTAACGCTAATCATTACCTATCTATACTTTGGAGAGCGAATCACTGCACGGGAGTATCTGGGAATCCTGCTGGTAGCGATTAGTATAGTACTGTTGTTGTGGGCTACCTGAAGACGATCTGGTCAATCCTGCAACAAGCTGGTGTGATAACCCAGCGCTTTCAATTTCTTCTGAATCTCCTCGCTCTGTTTGGCATCCCTGGTTTCCACTGTCAAATAGAGATCGGCATCTTTTACCGGCACATTGGAAAACATTCGTTGGTGTGACACTTCCAGGATATTGCCACCAAGCTCGCCAACTATCTCGGTTATATCTGCCAGGGTTCCTGGTAAGTCCTGAATGCGAATCAGATACCTTACAATGCGGCCTTTGCGAATTAGCCGGCGCATCAGCACTGAGGCAAGAATGCGGGAATCGATGTTCGCGCCACACAAAATTGCGCCAACCTTTTTATCTTTGAACAACTGCGGATGACAGGCGATTGCAGCCACGCTCGTGGCCCCTGCGCCTTCGGTGGCAGTCTTCTCTATCGTGAGCAGTTGGTTGATCGCTTCTTCGATGGCTTCTTCGTTGACCAGCACAATATCGTCTACAAGATCCTTGATTACAGGCAGAGTGAGTACGCCAGGCCGTTTGACTGCAATACCTTCTGCAATGGTGGAACCCCCCAGGCTGCTATCGCTGTCGTGGAATGCATTATAGGCACTCGCATAGCCCTCAACCTCCACGCCGATGATCTTGATATCAGGCTTGATAGTCCTCGCGGCGATGGCGTTGCCGGCTATCAGACCACCGCCACCAACCGGTATGACCAGTACCTCCAGTTCGGGCTGTGCGCCAAGCATCTCAATCGCAATTGTGCCCTGGCCTGCAATGACGGCTGGATCGTCAAAGGGGTGAATGAACACCAGCTTGTTGCGCTCCGCGAGTTCGCGAGTGAATTCAGCAGAATCGTCCAGGGTAGAACCCTCAAGCAGCACCTTGGCTCCAAAGCGTTCCGTATCTTCAATCTTTACATTCGGCGTGCCCCTGGGCATGACTATCGTGCTGGGAATGCCGAGGCGGTGGGCGTGATAGGCAACGGCTTTCGCGTGGTTGCCCGCCGACATGGCAATTACTCCCTGTTTCCTTTCGGTACTGGATAGCTGCAATAACTTGTTGAGTGCTCCTCGTTCCTTAAAGGAAGAAGTGAATTGCAGATTCTCGAATTTGAGCCAGAGCTCTGTGCCCAGTATGGCGGAGAGGGTTTCAGATTTTTCGAACCGTGTATTGGAAACGCTGCCGCCAATTCTGCTGGCCGCTTCTTCGATTTCTGCAAAGCTGACTGGTGTAGTCATGGGCTATTCATTCCTGCAGTTTTCTATACAGCGAGCGAGTGCTGATGCCGAGAACTCTCGCCACATCATCCTTGTTGTAGTCATGGGCAGCTAAAACCCGATCTATGTAGTGGCGCTCTGCTGTCTTCAGGTCCAGCCAGTCATCAGGGGTATTCCGATCAACAGGATCGCTATCTGCTGGACTGTCCTCCATCGTTGCCGCGATTACCTGATCGTCAATGACATTGGTATCAGCCAACACCAGAGCCCGGCTTAATAGGTTACGCAATTCTCTGATGTTGCCACGGTAGCGGTAAGACTGCAGTAAGGAAATTGCGGACGCCGTTAGACGTGACTTCTTGCTTGAGTCCAGCCGCTCGAGTAAGGCTTTGGCCAACAACGGAATATCTTCGCGACGTTCGGCCAGGGAGGGTAACTGAATAGGGAATACATTGATTCGATAGTACAGATCGCTGCGGAACTCTTCATCTTTTACCATTTGGTACAGGTTTTTATGGGTTGCGCAGATCAGACGAAAATTTGAGGTGCGTACTTCGGGGCTACCCAGAGGGCGGAAAGTCCCGGTTTCCAGCAAGCGCAGCAATTTCACCTGCATAGGCAGCGGGATATCACCCAGCTCATCCAGAAACAGGGTGCCTCCATGTGCCTCTTCAACCAGTCCGCGTTTGTTGCTCAGTGCGCCGGTAAACGCGCCTTTAACATGCCCGAACAACTCGCTTTCAAACAGGGCCTCGCTCAGCCCGGCGCATTCCAGCGTCACCAAAGGCTTGTCGCTTCGAGAGCTTGCCATGTGAATTGCCCTGGCAGCGAGTTCTTTACCAGTACCGGATTCGCCGAGTAGTAAAACGGATGCCTCAGTCTTTCCTACTCGCGCAATCTTCGCCAACATCGTTTGAAACGGCTCACTCTCCCCAACCAGTTCCTTTTCAGAGACGTAACCACTGGCCAGCGGGACCGGATGCAGTAGTTCGACGAAGTAGGCCAGATTGCCAGCCGCATCGTGGATAGGAAGCATCTCTACATCGACATGTTCAGGCCCACGAGGTGTCTGATGAATATGCAGAACACGTTCCTTGTGACCGGATTCCAGGGCTGCGCCCAGAGGGCAGTCCTCGCCAGCCTGGTCACAGGGTACATGGTAGCCATGAGAAATCTCGAAACAGCGATTGCGTCGGTGAAAATCGATTTCACCAAAGGCTTGTTCATAGTTTTTGTTGGTAGCCAGTATTTCGTAGTCTGCGGAGACCAGGATGGCAGGGCAATCAAAGCCTTCCAGCATCTCCCCCATGGGTGTGGCACGATCTGAAGTGATTACGGACATCGCTACTGACGATTTTGGCAAAGCAGTCTGACAAATATGGCAAAATTCGACTTCACAGGCAAGCGATTTCTAGATTGTGCAGGAAATTATAATTTAAAAACAGTAACTTAGCTCGTAGTTACTAGTTGGCACGGGACCTGCAATCTAATGATTAGCAAGATTTTATCCCTGCCGAAACTGACTTATCGGCCCCTGCTAATGAGAGAGAGGAATACATTATGATTACTGTACGCCATATGTTCTGGTTGATGACTACACCGGTTGTGACCGCCATGGTCTGCTGGTTAATCTGGAATTTCTATGTTGTTTAATCTGATGAAATGCCTGAGCACCGGAAGGAGGCTTTCAAGATGAGTGCTGTGAATACTGCTGAAAAGGTGAGTCTGGTGAAACCGAAGGTTGTGCCGTTTTTCGAACAGACCACCAATACCTTTTCTTACGTCGTACAAGACCCGGAATCTTCAGCCTGCGCCATAATAGATTCAGTCCTCGATTTCGATATGGATTCGGGGAACGTGGATCACCGCAGTGCTCAGGAGATCATCCGCTATGTGGAAGAGAAGAAACTGGATGTGGAATGGATAATTGAAACCCATGTTCATGCAGATCATTTGTCTGCGGCTCCTTATCTCAAGGATTACCTGGGTGGTAAAGTCGCAATCGGTGAGCACGTCACCACGGTCCAGGAAACATTCGGTGCCATTTTTAACGCGGGCCCTGAATTCAAGCGCGATGGTTCTCAGTTCGATCATCTGTTTACAGATGGTGAGGCTTATTCCATAGGCAATCTTGCAGGCCTGGCCCTGCATACGCCTGGCCATACTCCTGCCTGCATGACTCATGTAATTGGCAATGCCGCCTTTGTGGGGGACACGCTGTTCATGCCGGATTCGGGTACCGCACGAGCTGATTTTCCGGGTGGAGATGCAGCCACATTGTTCCGTTCCATACAGAAAATACTACGGCTGCCAGCTCGAACCAGGATTTACATGTGTCACGACTACGGTACGGAAGGTCGTGAGCTGGAATATCAGACAACTGTCAGGGAAGAGCTGGATAGCAATATTCATGTCAACGCCAATATTTCTGAACAGGATTTTGTTGCAATGCGTGAAGCCAGGGACCGTATGCTGGATGTACCACATCTCATTCTACCTTCCCTGCAGGTCAATATGCGGGCAGGGCACTTGCCACCACCCGAGGACAATGGGCAGATTTACCTGAAGATACCTGTTGATGTGTTGCGCTAGCACATCGCTTCGAGTAACAAGGAAAGTGATACTCTCAATCAGAATCAGAGATGTGATTAAACTGAATGTGGGGTAGCTTGAATGTCGGCTGCCTCTGAACAATCTCCGGATCGGGCTCCAGTCGCTGTCCAGTTTCGCCTTTTTGTTCATATTTCATTTTGTTGAGCACATAACGCATGGCTTCCAGGCAGGCTTTGTCCCGGTCATTGCCTTCAATGACCAGCCATGGGCTGTCTGTGGTTGAGGTACGTTCAAACATCGCTTCCTTGTACTTGGTGTACTCGTTCCATTTTGCCTGCGCCAGCGCGTCAACCGTGCTGAGCTTCCATTGCTTCAACGGATTTGTCTGTCGTTCTTCCATACGTTTAGCCTGTTCATGTTCGTCGATGGAGAACCAGAATTTGATCAGGGTGATACCGTCCTCTTTTAGCATTCGTTCCAGCAAGACCACCTGTTCCAGGAAGAACTTGTATTGCCTTTGGCTGCAAAAACCCATGACCGGCTCAACCACAGCCCGGTTGTACCAACTGCGGTCGAAGAAAACGATTTCACCGGGATTAGGCAGTTCAGTGAAGTAACGCTGGAAGAACCACTGGCCCGCTTCCTGTTCCGTGGGTTTAGCGAGGGCAACGATTCGGTAGTGCCTGGGATTAAGGAAACGCACAAATCGCATGATTGTGCTTCCCTTACCGGCAGCGTCGCGCCCTTCAAAGATAATCAACAGGCGTCGCTGGGATTCGCGCACAGAATTCTGCAAGCGGACCATTTCCACCTGCAAATCCAGAAATTCCTGATCATTCTCGAGAGCAAATAACATAGGGATATCAGTCAAGCGTCATTATAGCGCGCCAGATGGTAGCAAATTTGACTCACCACAAGGTTACAGTATTGTCATTGGTTCTGTTTTTCCGGGCCGGGTCCGATACAATGCGTCCGTGGACAAACTGTGAGAATGATTCTATAGGAATTGGAAGTGATGAAAACCATACAGAAAACAGTGACATTACTGCTTAGCGCAATGATTGCCCTTGGGGCCGCCACCGTGCAGGCTGCTGAAGAATGGCCGGCACAACCGCCTGCCGAAGCCCCAGCAGATTGGGGTCCGGTTTCCCTGAACCTTGAGGAAATAGAATACCCCTGGCCAGTGCACTATCTGGAGCTGCGCCGCTATGGCCAAAAAATGCTGATGGCCTATATGGACATTCCGCCCACAGGTCCTGCCAATGGCCAAACTATCTTTTGGCAGCACGGCCACAACTTTTACTCAGAACCCTATCAGGCGACCTTTCGACGTCTTGCAGCAGCTGGATTCCGTGTTCTTGCGGTGGATCGAATTGGTTATGGCAAATCATCCAAGCCGATGATTCCCTATAATTTCAATTTCGTGGCCTCGAATATGAAGGCTTTGATGGATGAACTGGGTGTGGAGCAGGTGGCTGCAGTCGGTCACTCAATGGGAGGCATGGTGGTGAGTCGCTTCACCATGCTTTATCCGGAGAACGTGACGCACGTCGCCATGGTAAACCAGATTGGCCTGATCGATTCCCGCCAAAGCAGACCCTGGCGTGATCCATTGGCCTCAGATCCTACAGTACCAACTTATCAATCCATTTTGCGGGGTCACAGAATCTACTATCCAACATTCTGGCCACCGGCTCATCTGGAGTATGTCCGCCGCCAATACGGTCAAACGCTTAGTGGAGACTACCCGCGGTTTGCGAGAGTGCGCGCAATGGTCAGTGCCATGCTCTATAACGACCCAGTGGTTTATGACTGGCAATTCATTGAAACCAAGGCGCTGGTGATCGGAGGAGAAGACGATCGCCTGGTGGATGATTTTGTGGCACGGGCAACTCATGTGCACAATGAATTACCCAATTCGGCCTTGCACCTTTATCCAGAAATTGGCCACAACCCGCAAGTTGAAATCCCGGATCAGTTTCACGCTGATCTGATTCGATTTCTCGAATCGGACCCGGAAGCGCCAGCCAGCGACTGGCAATAGTTGTACAGCGAAGTGGTGGTGACTCGCTGCCACTTCGCTATTTCTGTCAATTCCCTGCAATTTACTCCTCCTATAATAGCCACATCCTTCGCTGACCTACTGCCTGAGCAGTAAGCAGTCGCATAATTAGTGCGCATGGCATCATTGTGGCGCAACGTATCAGCCCTTTGATTGGTTTCGGTGCAATATTGATCGCTTGCTAACTTGCTATTGCGCTGAATGTGGAGCTTTTCATTAACAAATCGGACGGCACGACAATTGCAAAGGCCGGGGTTGAGAAAAACCCCAGGCAGCAAGATTTACCCACAATAATCCGATACGGCTATCACCATGACCAAGCATGTGCCTCTCAGAAGTTTGCATACCTTCTGTTTAGTCTCCCGGTACCTCAGTTTCAAGCTGGCCGCGGATGAGATTTGTTTGACTGCCAGCGCCGTTAGCCACCAGATCAATGATCTGGAGTCGCAACTGGGATTCAAGCTGTTTCATCGTCTTACCCGATCGATCGAACTGACAGGCAAGGGCGAGCAGTTGTTGCTTCAGATCGAGCCTCATTTCAATGCTATAGATGAGGCGGTGGTAGCGATGAAGGCCGACGCCCGGCGCGTACCCTTGCATGTTCAGGTGCCGGAATTTTTTGCCAGCGAATTGCTGATGCCAATCATTGGAGCTTTTTCAGAAAACTACGAAGAAATTGATTTGCGTATCGAATCGATGAATGCCAGCGATGAAATGGATCCCAAAGCCGACATCAATATTACATTGTCCCGGAAGCAGCCCAAAGGCCTACGGGTAGAAAAACTGTTTCCCATCCGCTATATACCCGCTTGCAGCCATTCCTTGTATAAGGAGGCCACCCTGAAGGGGCGCTCCGGACTGCAGTCTGTTGGAAACTACACACTGTTGCTGCATAAGGCTCGCCCCAATGCATGGAATCGCTGGGCGGAAAACGCAGGTATAGGAGGCATCAAGCCTCGACAAATTATCTATGTGGACACCATGTTTGCACTGGCCAGAGCAGCCGAGCAGGGTGTGGGTATTGCCCTGGTGCCCATGCCGGTCAGCAAGGCCTGGTTCGATACCGCTGCGCTGGTTCCGTTGCACGATGCTGATCTGGTGACAGAAGACTACTATTGGATTGTCTGCAATGATAAATCCCGAAACAGTGAGGCTGCGGACAAGTTCACCCATTGGATTCTGACCAAGCTGCAATATTACGCCACCGAGACAGATGAGCCCGATTCATTCGTCGCCTGATCATTCATACTTTGTCAGCAGCGAGGGTCCTCACTAACATTTGCAACAACTCTGCAGCCCACAGAGTGCAATCTGTTAGTAATTTATTTATCAAATTATTTCTTGAGGACTATGTCATGACCCGCTCGCTTATTCGTTATTTCGCAATCGCTCTGCTGGGCATGCTTGCAAGCAATCTCGCTGCAGCAGAGTACAAACTAACTGCATTTGGTGCCGCCAAAGCTTACTCCGCATTAATCAAGCAAGACGTGGAATCAGCTCGCGCAATGTTCAGATTCACCAGCACAGTAGAAATGGACTTCGCCGAAGCAAACAACCTCTGTGTTACTGAAGTGTTGGAAGAGGATTTTGAAGCTGCTGTTGCTGCTTGTGAGCTTGCTCTGGATAGAGTGGAACTGGAGCCCTATATCTCTGTGTTGTCAGGAAATGCAGCCAAGGCATCTATCTACTCGAATCTAGCGGTTGCCAAGGCTCTTGCTGGTGATCTGAGTACGGCCAGTTCCTATCTTGAGCTGTCGCTGAGTCTCAACAGCAAAGATGAAAATGCGCTCAGCAACTACGATGTAATCAGTGCATCGCTGGTAGCACAAAACTAGTAAAGTTTTTTGATTTAGCAGGGCAATCTCCCTTATGCCGGAACCACTGTTAGCAGTAGTTCCGGCTTTTTTGTGAATGGGAGCGCGATAAATGCTTCTGAATCTTCTCTGGCTCTAGTCTTCGTCGCTTTCGTCACTGTCGATTGGCGTGCCATCTCCGTTCATACCCATCACTTCATAGCGACGCCAACCGGCAAGAATGCCTAACAGGCCATGATTGCCCTCATGGCAGGCATACTCATAAATAGGACCGTCCAGTCTTCGCATGGGCACACTGGCTGACCAAGGCTGTTCCCAGGTGTTTGGATCATTGACGGTAAACTCATAGTCCAGTGTATTTTCGTCCAGCCAGGTAAATCGTTCTTCAATCTTCATTGCCGGTGAAGCATTGCGCCAGCCGTGTTCCGGATAAAAATCCTGGGTTTGGACGATGAGAGTGTCGCCTTCCCAGCGGGCGATGGAGTTCCCAGCCCATTGCGCAAATGGCGCACTGAATTCTTCGGCGAAAGGAATGATGCGTGCATGATGCACCATCTCTGTGAGAATCATCACATAGTCTTTCGTCTGCACCAGCTGCATATTGTTATTGTAGGAACCCGGTTCCATGGGTGGACCGGTTCGGTTGTTGATTATGCAGCGGTCATTCAGGGTGCGGGCTTCAGGTCCTGCGCTTTCTTTGCGCACACGGGAGATGTAGGCAGCTCGTTCTCTGCCCATGGATGACAGTGCCGGCAGACGTCCATTGGGAGGATCATAGATGAGAGAGGTGCGTCGATCGGCAACAGTCTGGTTACCTCGTTCGTACCAGAATTCATTATAGGAAATGACGCCCGGCGGATAACCGGCACCGCCGACAGAGTCGATGATGAGATCGCGATTCTGGCGCCTGTTTTCGTAGGCCTCCCACTCGGCGGCTTCTTCGGCAGTGAGTGTCGCCTTGTTTGCCAGCTCCGGTGGCCTCTGCAGCGGTGTGATTGTCCTAAAGGTATAGGTTCCCTGCAGGTCAGGAAATCCGTGTTCTGTTCGCGGTATTTCCTGGGCCCACAATATAGGGCTGGTGACACAGCAGCAGAATAAAGTCAGTATCTTGCTTGGCATTAGGGCCTCCTGAATTGTTGATGTTGTGCGGAGGTTGAAGATCTGGAGACAAATTACTCCTTTCCGTCGCATTTTTGAAGTCTCGGTGCAGAAGTCTGGTCCGCTAATTCTGTAGCGGCCCCCGGAACAACTATTTGATCTGGCGTGAAGAGGGATTACACTGTAGGTTCTTCGCCATCAGAGAGATCTGGATGAACAAGAAATTCCTGTTAAGCAGCCTGGCTATTCTGGCATTGGTGATTGGGGCCTGTGCATCCGCACCCCAGCAGGGCGCTGCCCCAGCTCGATTCGGCAACGATCTGGCACTGACTCTGGGCGCTTCATTGCAAAGTATGTCTATAGCCGGATTCAATCTGCATTACGCAGAGGCAGGAGAGACAGGTAAGCCTACGGTAGTGTTTATTCATGGCACACCAGGCAGCTGGCGGGCTCTGGGTCGACTTCTGGGCCATCAGGCATTGCGTGAACAGGCAAGACTGGTAGCCATAGACCGTCCTGGCTGGGGCGGATCAGGCTTATTGGATGATGAGGCGCAGGGAAGCTTTGCTGAACAAACAAAACTCATTTCGCCATTACTGGTCAGATTGAAGGAAGAGTCAGGCAACAAGCCTTTGATCCTGGTCGGACATTCCCTCGGCGCCTCCTATGCGCCATATCTTGCCTATGCAAATCCCGAACTCGTTGATGGGGTGCTGATGGCGGCCGGCGCTATTGATCCAGAACTTGGTAAGCCTCGATGGTATAACTATGCTGCCAATGTCTGGCCGATCTCTCGCCTGATAGACGATGGTTTGCAAAAAGCCAACGTGGAAATCTGGGGAGTCTATGAGGCGCTGACTGAGCTGGAACCCTGGTGGGAAACAGCGGACATTCCGCTCGTCTACATGCAGGGTGAAGAAGATGAGTTGGTTGATCCCAGAAATCTGGATTATGCCGAAACCAGGTTGCCTGCAGTACACACCAAAGTTGTTCGAATCCCCAATCAGAGCCACTTCGTCCATCGACAACAGAGTGAATTGATCGCGGATTTAACCCTCGAGTTGCTGGAAGCAACTCGCGGTGATCAATATACCGATTAGCTCATAACAAGTCTTCCAGGGCGCGAAGTTTGTTGGCGAATCTGGCTTTCTCTTCTCCCCTGGCATATCGCCGCGCTTCGCGCAGGTTGACCAACATTTCCTCGTCGTTTCCAAGGGCCTGAAAAATGATGGCTAGCTTATGGTAAAAATGTTGTTCATTGTGTTTTCTGTCCAGCGCATCCTGGTATAAGGCGAGTGCACGATCTAGCTCACCATCAATGAGGGCCTGCTCGGCGAGTGAAGCATGGTAATAGGGATTTCGTTCCCGATATGTTGCGACCTCGCGTTCCAGTGCCTCTGCCAGTTGAATTTGATTATTGGCACGATACGTTCTTGCGAGATTGCTTTTTGCAGACTGGGCATCCGCATCCACTGATACGGCAGTCCTGTAGGATTCAATAGCAAGACCAGTCTGACCTACACGAGAATAGAGTACTCCCAGGTTATTCCAGGCCAGGGCAGATCGGGGGTCTTCCAGCAATGCCGCGCGCGCGTAGGCATAGGCGTTACCCAGATCTTCGAGCACCAGACTCTCTATGGCCTTGTTGCTGTAGAACAGTGCTGTAACTTGCTGCAGTGAGATGATCTCGCGCTTCACCCGCATGCTGACAACCGCAGGGTTGATATCCGCTGTGTACTGAAATGTGTTGCGAGGTTCTCTAAGACTGAATCTCATTGGTATGTCTGCCGGGTCGAAACTGCTTTGAGTTACATATTGCGGCGGTGGCAACTGGACTGATCCGGTGACATTGATATGTTGGTTGTTTATCCAGCTGCTATTGCTGATGTCCCAGTAAGGTGGTGCGAAAACCAGCTGAAACTCGGCAGGTACATCTACATATCGCGCTGCAGCCACAAACATCGCAGCAAAACTCAAACAATTGATCTTCCTGGCACTATTGAGTTGTGAAAGTGAGACTGTTTCGATAGTGGTAAATTCATAGTCTTCAAACTGACGAAATGCCCACTGCCGCAATTTCGCATATCTACCGTACTCAGATTCTTCAGGCAGCACCTGAATTTCGAGTTGACGTTTCATGAATTCGGGAAGTTCGAACAGCGACTCTGGGGACTCCAGTTCGATGGTCGCCGCCGGAAAGTGTTGGTCCTGTAGCAAGGGGCCTGGATCAATAGGCTTTGGGGGGATGTTCACAAACGCACAAGAGGTAAGTCCGAGAACAGCAGATATCGTGAGCAGGGCAGAGGTCCAGAAGCTTCGCATGAGAGTAACTCCTGTTAGCTATTTAATCGAGCGGAGTATCACTCCAAACATCTCCGCGCGATGTGAAATCATAATAGAGAGCTTTACCCCTCCAATGCAAGTGCCCTAAAGGTGTTAAACTAGCAACCGCTCTTCCGAAGAAGGCATCAATTGGCGCCAGATTGTCCTGTAGAAATAATGTATCGATTGCTCACAGCACTGCTAGTCTCACTCACCTCATACAATGTGTGGGCAGAAGAGATTCTTGTAGCTGTCGCTTCAAACTTTACAGCGCCCATGAATGCCCTGGTGACAGAATTCGAAGCGCAGACCGATCATGAGGTTCAGCTTGCATTTGGTTCCTCGGGACGATTCTACGCCCAGATCATCAACGGGGCTCCCTACCAGGTGTTTCTCTCCGCCGATCAGGACAAGCCCAGGCAGCTCGAACAGGCGGGAATCACAGTGGCTGATTCCATATTCACCTATGCGACGGGTGCTCTGGTGCTCTGGTCTGCGGATGCAGCCCTGATCCAGAATGGGTTCGAGGTGCTTGAAAGCGACTTCCGCAGATTGTCTATAGCGAATCCTGAACTCGCTCCCTATGGCCGTGCTGCTGTGCAGGTGCTGGAATCCCTGGGGATACTCGAGGCGACACGCACGCGCTGGGTGCAGGGCGAAAACATCGCCCAGGCTTTTCAGTTTGTTGAGTTACAAAACGCTGAACTGGGTTTTGTAGCGCTTTCCCAGGTCAGTGAGCAAGGTGAATTAGTACGAGGTAGTGGCTGGATAGTGCCGGCGGACCTTCACGAACCAATCAGACAGGATGCCGCGCTATTGCAAGCTGGCAGTGCGTGCCAGGCCTGTAAGGAATTGCTTAATTTTCTTACTTCGCCTGACGCGGCAAAGATACTTGAATCATATGGATATCAAGTAGGTATCCGCGATGTGATTCAGTAGTCGATACCTTTCTGCACCTTGATGCCACTGTCAAAGGCATGTTTTACACTTTCAAGCTCCGCTACAGTGTCTGCAATTTCAATGAGTTCCGCTGAGGCGTTGCGGCCCGTAACGATAACGTGCTGTGAGGCAGGTCGACCTTTAAGGGTGTCTATGACTTCCTCTTTATTCAGGTAACCATAGGTAAGCATGTAGGTGAGTTCGTCCAGCACTACCACATCGACTTTATCATCACCAAGCAATCTTTTAGCTTCCTTCCAGGTAGATTCAGCAGCGGCAATGTCCTTGTCCCTGTCCTGGGTTTCCCAGGTGAAACCCGTTCCCATAATGTGAAATTCAACCTGGGGGTGATCTTTGAACAACAAGTGTTCCCCAGTTACCCATGTCCCTTTGATGAACTGAACAACCGCGCAATTCAATCCGTGGCCAATGCTTCGCGCCAACATGCCGAACGCTGAAGAGCTCTTGCCTTTACCATTACCAGTGAGAACTATCATCAAGCCCTTGTCGATAGTTGCTTTTTCAACTTTGTCATCGATATGTTCTTTCTTGCGCTGCATGGCTTTCTTGTGCCTGGTTTTGCGCTCTTCAGATGTTGCCATGATTTCGTCTCCTACTGCGATGAAATGTAAATTCTGTCTGGAGTTTTTGTGGGATGCCATCATTAAATCTTACAGTTGCGCTGTCAAATCCAGCTTTGACACCCGAGTACCGCTCTCCCTATAATCCTTGCGATTCAGGTGCCTGTATTCGAAGGAATTGATCGGTACAGGGTAAACGGGAACCAGGTGGACATTCCTGGGCTGCCCCCGCAACGGTAAGCATTGATCGCGTCAGTTTTGAAGGCTACGCGCTAGTGATGCAAGCCCGATACCGGCCTGACGTGATTCGACTGAGTAAGCGGAGGGCTTATCTGGATCGGTCAGTGTGCTTTCTGAAGCTGGCTCTTCCTCTCCCTCTTCTTTCTTTATCTTCAATTTATTTGTTTGGTTCGCGTCATGGCGAAATGTGTACTTATGGTGCAGGGAACCACCTCCGACGCTGGCAAGAGTGTCATGGTGGCTGGTTTGTGTCGTTTGCTGTCCCGTAAAGGGGTAAACGTAGCGCCTTTCAAACCGCAAAACATGGCGCTGAACAGTGCGGTAACTGTTGAGGGTGGTGAAATTGGCAGGGCTCAGGCTCTGCAGGCTGTCGCCGCCAATCAGCCCCCTTCGATCCATATGAATCCCATTCTCATTAAGCCCGAATCGGATCAGCGGGCACAGATCATTGTTCATGGTAAGCAACTGCAGTCTATGGATGCCGGGACGTTTCACGCCTACAAGGGCAGAGCCATGGATTATGTGCTTGAGTCCTTCGAGCGTCTGGGGCAGCAACACGAGGTCATTATCGTGGAAGGAGCAGGGAGCCCGGCTGAGATCAATCTTAGAGAACAGGACATTGCCAATATGGGCTTCGCGGAGGCGGCAGACTGTCCGGTTCTGCTGGTTGCCGACATAGACCGTGGCGGCGTCTTCGCTACAGTAGTAGGCACCCTGGAATTACTAAGCACATCGGAGCAGCAGAGAGTCCTTGGTGTGGTCATCAACAAATTTCGAGGTGACATCAAGCTTTTGCATTCAGGTCTAAGGTGGTTGGAGGATCGTATCAACAAGCCAGTGTTCGGCGTGCTGCCTTATCTTCACAATCTTTATCTGGATGCTGAAGATGCGCTCGCTGCAGCGCAGGCACTCAGTCCGCAAGGAGCAACATTAAGAATTGCTGTCGTAGTGTTTCCCAGAATCAGCAATCACACTGACTTTGATGCATTGCGGCAACATCCTGAGGTCGATCTTCAATATGTCACTCTGGACCAGTCTCTACCTCTCGGCGACCTCGTTATCCTTCCTGGCACGAAAAACGTGCGAGAGGACCTGGCACTGTTGCAATCTTCCGATCTCCTCAAAGATCTGCTCCAACATCTTCGATATGGAGGAAAGTTGTTGGGGATCTGCGGTGGTTTACAAATGCTGGGAGAAGAGATTCATGATCCTCAGGGAATCGAAGCCGAAGCGGGATCCAGCAAAGGGCTCGGACTGGTGAGTTTCTCGACCACACTTGAACCGCACAAGCAGTTGCTGAGGAACAGTGGCAGCTTATTGCTTAACGGATCAGACCCGGTTTCCGTGGCCGGCTACCAGATTCATTGTGGTGTGAGCCATGGCCGGGCTTTCGAACGTCCACTGCTGCAGTTGGACGATGGACAAACTGATGGATTCATCAGTTCTGACGAGCAAATTATCGGCACGTACCTACATGGCATCTTTGATCAGCCGGAAGCCTGTGCCGGCATACTGGAATGGCTCGGTTTGAAAGACGCTGTTGGCATTGACGCCTCAGCTCGACGTGAACAACAACTGGAGAGGCTAGCTGATACCATCGCCGAACACATAGATCTTGGTCAGCTACTCCCAGACTACTTCGGCGGCAATAACAGGATCAAGGCATGGAACGCCTGAATTCCAACAATGTCATAGCCTGCCTTCTGTTGGCACTGCCGCTAGTGCTTGTGCTGAATCTTGCGGTTGGCCCATCTCTAATCTCTCCTCTGAAGCTCTTCAGTATGCCCGAGTCTGCAGAACTCGCCAGAGAGCAGGTGATCTTGCGGTCGATTCGATTGCCAAGAGCGGTTATGGCGCTTCTCGTGGGTGCATCTTTGGCGGTGTGCGGTGCGGTAATGCAGGGATTGTTCAGGAATCCGTTAGCGGATCCGTCCCTGATTGGAGTTTCCAGCGGTGCATCTGCAGGCGCAAGTTTCATGATTGTATTCGGTGCGTCTGTAGTGGAAGGCGGCCGGCTGTTTGGTCTTTCTTTTGTGAGCATTGGTGCGGTTGCCGGCGCGGTGCTTGCGGTATTTCTGGTCTATCGACTGGCTACTAATCGTTATGGAACCTCGGTAACCACGATGCTGTTGTCGGGTGTCGCGATTGGTGCGGTTGCCAGTGCGCTCAACAATCTTTTTACCTATTTTGCAGACAGCATCATGCTAAGGCGCATCTCGGTCTGGGAGATGGGCAACCTCGAAGGGGCGAGTTGGGAGCGCGTCCTGTTGATGTTGATGGTGGCCTCTGCATTGTTGTGGCGACTACCTCGCTACCGACAGGCACTTAATGCTTTCCTGCTAGGAGAATCCGAGGCCAGGTACCTGGGAATCGATGTACAGTGGGTCAAGAAAGAGTTAATACTTCTTGCCGCCCTGGCGGTCGGCGTCAGCGTCGTGGTAGTAGGCAACATCGCCTTTATAGGTCTCATTGTACCTCATATGTTGCGTGGCGCTATTGGTCCGGATCATCGCTGGCTGATTCCTGGTGCTGCCCTGGCAGGGGCGATACTGTTGTTGCTGGCAGACATGGCTGCGAGGACGGCGATTGCGCCCGCAGAGTTGCCTGCCGGCATACTCACCGCGCTGGTTGGAGCGCCGGTTTTCTTCTATCTGCTTCTCCGAAGTCGGGCACTGAACAATCCGGAGCGATTGTGATGAGCGCAACGAATACGCTCCATCTACAGAATCTATGCGCTGACATAAGCAAAAGTCTCGCCCTGGAGAATATCAATCTGTGCCTCCAGGCCGGAGAAGTCACAGCGATTATCGGTCCTAATGGAGCCGGTAAGACCAGTTTGCTTCGGGCAATCTGTGCTGAATTGTCCTGCAGTGCAGGATCCGCAGAACTCAATGCCAAAGCGATGCTGGATTGGGACCTTCAGCAGCGAGCGAAAATACTGGCGATTCTGCCCCAACGTTCAACGCTGGAGTTTCCGTTTACTGTTCGCGAGGTAGTTACCCTGGGGAGAATTCCTCACAGTACTTCACATCAGCTTAATCAGGAAATCGTTTCCTCAGCGCTTGAACTTGTCGATTGTGCGCAGTTCTCTGACAGAATCTATGTCAATCTATCCGGTGGGGAGAAGCAGCGAGTGCAATTGGCACGAGTCGCAGCCCAGATCTGGGAAGCGCAACAGGACAATCGTTGCCTGATACTGGATGAGCCGAGTGCGTCTCTTGACCTGGCTCATCAGGCGCTGATTGTGGACATGATTCATTTCTTCGCCAGGCAAGGCGTAGCCGTGCTGACGGTACTGCATGACCTGAATCTTGCCAGCAAATGTGCGGATCAAATATTCGTCATGGAGGCAGGTAGAGAGGTGGCGAAGGGACACCCTGAAGACGTACTGACAGAAGAATTGCTTGCAAGTACTTTCGGTATCAAGTCAAACATCTCTACCAATTCAATTGATGGTTCCAGGTTGGTCATTACGTGATAACCAGTCACCTGAACAGGTACCATCATCTCATTCTCGGCGGCGCGCGTTCCGGCAAGAGCCGCTACGCCATGAATGTCGCAGAAGAACTGGCAAAATCGACACAAGCGGAATTGGTTTATATTGCGACGGCCACAGCGGAGGACGATGAAATGTCCGCCCGAATTCAGCACCACAGAGAGAGTCGAAGTGATCAGTGGGTGCTGGTAGAGGAGCCGATAGCGTTATCTCGGGCTATTGCCAGCTGCGACTCTCCCAATTCCATTCTTCTAGTGGATTGTCTAACCCTGTGGTTGAGTAATTGCTTGCAGCATCGATGCTGGATTGAGCAAAGGAGTGCATTCTATGAATTGCTCGACAGCGTGCAGTCCAGATTATTGTTGGTAAACAATGAAACAGGGCTTGGCGTAGTCCCTTTGGGTGCATTGTCTCGCGAGTTTGTAGATGCAAATGGTTTTCTGAATCAAACGCTGGCTGAAGTCTGCAACAAGGTCACTTTCGTTGTGTCTGGTCTTCCACAGGTCCTGAAAAATGCATGAGGCGGCGCTGGTGAGCTCTGAGAAAGCCAACTGGTTATTGGATTCGGTGCCTGCTTTGTCTCAGGCGGTTGAGGCAGATGCCCGACAAAGACAGGATTCGCTTACCAAACCTCCAGGCAGCCTGGGTAGACTGGAAGAAATCGCCAGGAGATTCTCGGTTTGGCAAAGCACGGACAAACCCCGTGTCAGTAAGGTGCAGGTCACGATATTTGCCGGTGACCATGGCGTTGCCAGATCAGGGCTTTCGGCCTACCCACAACAAGTTACCTTGGAAATGATCAGGAATTTCAGCCGGGGCGGGGCGGCCATCAACGTGTTGGCCAGGCAAATCGGTGCTGACTTCTCAATTGTCAATTTGGGCACTATTCAGCCCTGCGAAAATCTGGATGGCGTGATTAACCTGCAATTGGCTCCAGGAACGCGCAGTTTTCTTGAGGAGCCAGCCATGACTACGCAGCTGTGCCTCGATGCAATCAACGCAGGTGCAGAGCGAATCCCGCTATCAGCAGACCTGTTTGTAGGTGGCGAAATGGGAATTGGCAATAC
This sequence comes from uncultured Pseudohongiella sp., assembly GCA_965267495.1. Lineage (GTDB taxonomy): Bacteria > Pseudomonadota > Gammaproteobacteria > Pseudomonadales > Pseudohongiellaceae > UBA9145. The sequence goes on from OZ254078.1 coordinate 670,780, forward strand.
CAGCTCAGCCACTGCTTTGATCTGCGCGCTTACAGGTGAGGCAGCAGAGAAATTTGTCGGTCGAGGCACAGGTCTTGACGATGCAGGTATCAGACGCAAGAGTCGTTTGATTCAGCAAGCGCTGGACAAAAATCCTGCTGGTTCGCCATTGGGCAGCCTGGCCTATTTTGGAGGTCTGGAAATTGCGGCTCTGGTTGGTGCCTACATCGCTTGTGCCCAGAAAGGCATACCCATACTCGTCGATGGTTTTATTTGCACTGCAGCAGCTCTGGTCGCTGTCAGAATCAATCCAGACTGCCGCAACTGGATGTTGTTCAGCCATCGCTCAGACGAGCAGGGCCATGGACTGCTGCTGGAGCTGTTAGATGCTGATCCGCTGATTGACTTTAGCCTGAGGTTAGGCGAAGGAACTGGCGCCGCTCTGACAGTTCCACTGATCCAGTCTGCCTGTCTGCTGCAGTCAGAGATGGCTACTTTCGAACAGGCGCAGGTTAGTAGATAGCTTATGAGTGATACATCGAATCGCGTTTCGAAGAATCCACCAGGATCTGGTCGAACATCGTTGCTTCTTAAAGCTCAGATCAACGCGTTTATTACGGCAACGGGATTTCTGACAATTATTCCTGTTGGCGATTCGGCTCCTGGAGAAGAGGCCATTCAATATTCCTTGTTTTGGTATCCTGCAGTTGGATTAGTGATTGGCTGTACTCTCGCCATCTTGGCTACATTTTCGCCACTTAACACAGAGATGACGGCAGCCATACTGCTCACTTGCTGGGTTTTACTAACAGGTGCGCTTCATCTCGATGGGCTAGCGGATTTTGCGGATGCCTGGGTAGGTGGGCTGGGTAGTAGAGATAAGACGCTGCGTATCATGAAAGACCCGCAGGCTGGGCCCATGGCAATCGTGGCTGTGGTCTTGGTGCTGCTATTAAAGTATGTGGCTTTGCTGCAAGTAGTAGACGACCAGCTACTCTACATACTGATCATCGTACCGGTAGTAGCCAGGCTCTCAGCCGCAGGCCTGTTTGCAACCAGCACCTATATTGGTACTGGATTCTTTGGTCTGTCTGTAAAGGGAAAAGGAATGCGGGCATTATCGATAGAGCTTGCTGCGATTCTGTTATTGTTGGTAATCCTGCCGCAGCCATGGGGGATCCCCGGAATGGTGTTGGCAGCTGTCATCTTTCATACAGGGTTTCGATATCTTCTGCATCAGAGACTGCAGGGCTTTACCGGAGACTGCGCAGGAGCACTGGTAGAACTTACCGAAGTGTTGCTGTTGTATGCAGCTGCAGCAACGCGTTGACAAGCATTGATTTTCTGATCGCAAAATTAGAACGGGGTGCAGACCGCAGCAATGATAAACACAGCAAAACAATCGATGGGAACCCGGCAATGAACTTCTTGAAGTCTTTAGCCAGAACTATGCTGGCAGCTTCGCTATATGCAAGCTCAGCATTGGCACAACTGTCTGTTGTAGATGATCTGGGCAACCGGGTGATTCTTGATCGCCCGGCCGAGCGTATAGTGAGCCTTGCGCCTCACATTACTGAATCATTGTTTGCTGTTGGTGCGGGAGACAAAATCGTTGCGACAGTTTTGTTTAGTGACTATCCCGACGCAGCTAACCAGATTCCGATTATTGGCTCATATAAGGAAGTTTCTTACGAATCTTTGGTCGCCTTGAATCCTGACCTGGTCATTGCATGGGATAGTGGCAATGGTGATGAGATAGCTGCTCGAATACGCAGCCTTGGGTTGACCCTTTATCTTGATGAACCCAGAGAGCTGGAAGATATACCCAGTACATTGCGTAGATTTGGTATATTGACGGGTAATGAAGCAATGGGTAACGCAGAATCAGAGAAATTTCTGGACAGGCTGGGATTTCTCAGGCAGCGCTACGAGGATCCCAGGCTCATCAACGTTTTCTACCAGGTATGGAACGAGCCTCTGACGACGCTCAATGGAGAACATCTGGTCTCTGACATCATTCGCCTGTGCGGTGGCAGAAATATTTTTGAAGAGGCGATACCGCTTGCGCCTGTAGTGAGTCTTGAATCAGTTCTTACTGCTAATCCTGATGTCGTGATAGCGAGTGGGATGGCGGAAGAGCAGCCCGAATGGCTGGATGATTGGCGGGACTGGACTGGCCTGGCTGCTGTTGAAAATGAACAGCTCGGTTACATTCCGCCTGATTTGCTGCAGCGCAATTCACCCAGAGTGATCCAGGGTGCTGAGATGATGTGTGAGATTATTGATCAGGCGCGCGCTGTTTCTCCATAATGACCGTATAGATTCTTATATGCACGTAACGAGGATGACGTGATCAGAAATTCTGGACTTTTGGTTTGTTTTCTTATTCTGTTTGCTAATAGTGGCAATATTGCAGGACAGACTCTCGCGGCAGAGGAATTGGTCCCATTGCTTCGGGCTGGGGGGTACATAATTTTTATGCGCCATGCCAATGCACCTGGCGAACTCCCTACACAATCGACGGCGGCAGCCGGCAATGAAAACCTGGAGAGGCAACTGGATCAGAAAGGGCGCCAGGACGCGAGAAATTTTGGACATGCAATCCGGCGACTTCAGATACCACTATCTTCAGTTGAGCGTAGTTCGACCTTTCGCACCCGACAAACCGCAGAGCTCGCCGGGTTTAGCGAAGTCATTGTTCAGGACTTTCTACTGGAAGAGAGCATGGTGGGAGTGACGCCTGCGCGATTGCAGGTTCTGCTGGAAGAACTTTCAAAGAAACCATCATCGGGTAACCGGCTCTTTATCAGTCATTCAGGCAACATCATGGCGACTTATCCTGATCTTGAACCTTATATTGAGCAAGGCGAAGCACTGATCATCGATCCTGCGCAAGCTGCAGAACCTCTGATTGGGAGAATACAAATCTCGGATTGGCAAGCACTCTGAGTGCCGGGCCCTATCTGCTCCGATATCGTTCTCTGCATTACTTCTTCGAATTGCTGTTGCCAAATGCCATCAAGGCACCGGTGTATGTCATATAGATCAGGAGAGCCAGTCCGCCCAGTCCCAGAATTCTGTCTGTGATGTAGAATCCGGTCCATTCCAGATAGTGCATGCTGTAAATGCGGTCTATCCAGCGGCTGTCTCTGCCGTTTTGGCTGATCGAAAGCGTCGTCCAGTTCACCTTAATTTCGACGCCAGTGTCTGTCCTCGCTTGATTACCAGAGACAGAAGATACGCTGCCATAACGCGCAGGATTGAACTGGAAAGCATCTTCCAATAAGCGCGTCAGATCACTTTCGTCTGGCAATGGCCACTCCTGCAGGGTGTCCGCATGCAGGTGATGCCATCTAGCGCCATCCCGGACTAACAGGTGATCACCCAGTATGGATCGGAACAGGCGCATTTCTGTCCAGGAAGGTTCCGGTTGATAATTCACGACAGCTGGCAATGTGTAATGTCTTACCGGCACTCTCTCGTAGGCTTCTTCATAGCCCGGTCTGACCAGGAAAAAAATGCCAGTCAGTGACCAGGCGACAAATGGCAGCAATAGAGCGATGCCGATCCAGCGATGTTGGCGAGTGAGTGTGCGTCTTTGCATGCCAGTCTGATTTCTCGAGTTCTCTTTATTAGGAGTTGGAAACGGGGAACTGGCGCATGGCTTCAAGTTCCCCATCCTTGATTTTCTGAGTCCGGCAGTTAGCTTATTCTGTCCACCGATGCAGATCGGAGTCACTGTCCAGCAAAGCGGAAGTTCACACCGATATAGGCAGCCCGGTCAGCGGCGTTGTAGGCGATGACCTCTTCATATTCTTCATCCAGGGCATTTTCCAGGCGGCCATAGATGCTGAAGTTATCGCTGAGTTGAAAAGAAGCAGTCAAATCCAAGACACCGAAGTCTTCTAGAGGACCAGCATTGTCTATTGAGTCAGCCTGTCGGCGATAGAAACCATGCACATTCAGACGACCGTTCATGCCGGCATATAGCAACCCCAGGTTGAACAAGTGTTCAGGACGACGCAGGCGTTGGGTGCCATCAGGACGTTCCGTATCATTGTAGGTGTAGTTGCCATTGATGCGGAATGAATCGCTGACAGGAATCACTGCTGTGAGTTCAATTCCCTGGGAATTGCTCGTTCCTACATCTTGAAGGTAGCCACTAAATGAAGCCAGGTCGAAGAAGATTGCATTCTCCACGTCCTGGTCGAAGTAGATCGCCTCCAAACGTAAGTCGCCACTGAAATATTCTATGCCAGCTTCCCAGCCCTCGCTTTCTTCCTGCACCAGCATAAGCAGTGAGGCAGGAGGAAAAGCCGACGCGCCACGGTTGTACTCGATTTCAAATGGGCTTGGCGCACGAAATCCTGTACCAATTGCCGACTTGAATTTCAGGGTGCCGGATTCCATGTCGATGAGATAGGCAGCGCTCACGCGATAGCTGGTATTGGTGCCGAAATCATCGTTGTCATCATGGCGCAGCCCAGCGGTGAAAAAGACACTGTCAGAGAAGTCACTGAGATACTCCAGGAATAGCCCCGTATTGTCTCTGCCTCGGCCATTATTCACGTCCTCCTGCTGGTCGGCTCCGAATACCAGATCAAATCCAGGCAGGTTCCTTGCTGAACCCACATATTCGATTCTTTCCTGTTCGCCAGCGCCGCCGAATGTCGGTAAACCCAGGGTGAAATTCTGTCTATCCGATTCTGTTGAGGTATAGGACAAGGCATGACTGAGTGCATCGCCGTTATATTCCACACCAACGCGACTTGCGCTCAAATCATAGTCGTTTGTGCAATCGTGCACCGTATTAAAGGTGGCAGAATCGAAACAACCATCGAACTCATTGGCGCCATCCACGTTTCGATGCACCAGGTCAATGCGCCATTCGTCGCTTATATCGAATCCTATTCTGCCGTGAAAACTGGTGTTGTCATAACCGTCATCATCTGGTGAGATATTGTCGATGTCACGAGTATTGAATCCATCGGTTTCGAACTCTGTTACAGAGACAAAGTAATCGACTGCGCCGCTACTACCGGTTAAATTGCCAGCAAATTGGGTCGTGCCAAATTCGCCTGTCTGTCCATCAAGGCTGGCAGAGAATCCTTCTTCAACACTGCGAGTGTTGATGTTAATGACACCACCGGCATCGGCACCGTAGGCCAATCCCTGTGGTCCCCTCAGTATCTCAATTCGGCCAATCCCATCAGTCAGCAACTGAGCGAAATTTGTGGAAACCTGTGTGGTGCTCGGATCTTGCAATCTCATGCCATCAATATAGGTCAGGGTGCGGAAGCCTTCTTCGCCCCTGATACGTACGCTTGTCGATTTTCCTATACCACCATTGCTGGTGCTGGCCACTGCTGGCATCTGCCGCAATATATCGGAAAGCTGCATATTGCCGTGTGCTTCAATCTCAAGCTCGTTCATAACCGAGACTGATGTGCCGATCTGGCGCAGCGGTACAGGAATTCGGTTTGAGGTAATGATGATTTCCTCAAGCCGATTGCCTGTTGATTGGGCTGTGGTGGGGGATATGTGCGAAATGCCTAGTGAGCACGCAGCTACATACAGCAATTTCTTTGTTGAGCTAACGTTTTGTTTCGGCGCATAGACCGGCCGAGTATTGCTTGTAAACATGAATGACATCCTCAATGAAGTAGATTTCAATGAGGGAGAGACAAAAAGTAGAGAATCAATGCGCAGGGCATAGATGTCAGCTACCGATGAGCCCTCCGCTTCATCGTTGCCAACCAGTTCTAAAGAAACTGGTCGATTTGTACCGCTTCAGGCCGGTATCGGGCTTATAGCTCAGTGGCGATTGCCAGGGCTATTCACCGTTGCGGGGGCAGCGCCGGATTCGTCAATTTTCGAGTCTTGACCCACCGGACTTCCCGTTTAACCTGAATTCGACCAACAATCGAAGCTCAGGCACCTGTAGCAGGAGCCGCAAATCTAAAGGGTTTCTGCGATGCCGTCAAATCGTGAGTCATTGAGGACGAACAGTATTACAAGTCCTCCTGCTCCACGGCTTATTTCATTTAAAGGTCTAAGAGTCTGTTTCTGCAGCGGCTTCTCACTGATTAGCATGACAGCGTGAGTTTGATGGGGTATTTTTACCAGCTGGCAACATTCCAACCTGCTGCGGAGAATCCCAATGAACATTTCCCGAATTTCAGGTAGCGCCTTTGCACTGATTCTTGCAATGGCCCTGCCGGTTACAGCCAGTGCTCACTGGTCCCTCAATAATGATGCTTCCACTTTGAGCTTCGTCACGGTTAAAGCCGAACACGTCGCCGAAGTGCACACTTTTGACATGCTTTCGGGTGAGATCGACGATGACGGTAACGTGGATATCACTATCGAGCTGGCCAGCGTCAATACTCTGATTCCGATTCGCAACGAGCGCATGCAGGCGATGCTGTTTGAAACCAATCTATTCCCGCAAGGCCAAATCGAGGCTCAAATTGACCTGGATGGGATGGCAGCGATGGAGGCTGGGAGCAGCGAATCCATGCAACTCAATTTCACCCTCAGCTTGCATGACACGTCTCGCTCCTACACAGCCGAAGTCATGGTGACGAGACTCGATGAAGGTCTGGTTGCCAGCACCCTGAAGCCTATTATCGTGACTGCGGAAGAATTTGGATTGCAGAGCGGAGTGGAAGCCTTACGTGAAGTTGCCGGATTACCCAGCATCAGCCGGGCGGTACCAGTATCATTCACCGTGGTTTTCGATCAGGGGCACTAGATGCCATTTTCGGGGGCAGAATGGGTTCTGTCCCCGCTAGTCCGGAAGCGCGTAAACCATCAGCGCTGGATCTGTTGACGGGACCGGCAGTCCGCCTTCATCCTGGAGCAATTCCGAGATTGTGCCGTAGAGAGAGCCGATCCAGCGACTGGGCTGGCCTCTTACTATTGCCACATACTGTTTGCCTCCTGCCGCAAAGCTGACCGGAAATGAAGATGGCAAATGTTGCAGGTCGGTTTCCCAGAGTATATCGCCAGTGTCACTGTCAAACGCCTTAAAGGTCTGATCCAGAAAACCACCAAACAGAATACCTCCTGCCGTTGATAGAATTGCAGTAGATGGCGGAGTGGTTTGCCTGGTGGCCCATGCCAGTTCCATGGTCGTCATGTCTATGGCTTGAATTCTGCCCAATCTGCCGTCCGAATCCGGGCGAGGTCTTAAGTTGAACTCCACACCTGTTGTCAACAGCGTGCCCTCTCCAATGGGGCCGAAATCCATACACATCTCAGAAAGGGGCAGGTATACCATTTTAAGATTAGCGTTGTAAGCAGCGGACTGCCAGTTTCGGCCGCCTAGAAAACTGGGACAAAGCACAGCGGAGAGCTCCGCATTGGGAATTGTGTTGGGATGACGTCTCTTGTCACCTGTTACCGGATCGATAGCGGTGATCATGTTCTGAAAACCCACGTCTACCGAATTGAGGTATTGTCCGGTCGCTGCATCCAGCACATCGTAGAGGGCCATCTTGCCAGCAGTGAATACGATCTTGCGGGCTTGGCCATCGATGCTTACTTCCGCCAGCTGTCGTTCATACACCCAGTCCAGATCCCATTGATCATTGGGTATGTGTTGAAAGAACCAGACCAGCTCTCCTGTGCGAGGCCTAAGCGCGAGGGTGGTGTTGGTAAACAAAGCATCATTGCTGACACCTTCTATGCCAAGGTCTTCCAGCAGGGGCGCAGTATCATAGGTCGGCGCAGTACCAAAAAAGACCAGATCCAGCTCCGGGTCATAACTCCCGGATATCCAGACTGATCCACCACTGCGGTCTTGCAGTGACAAATTATTCCAGGTATTGCCGCCAGGACCGTCCGGTCGTGCAACAGTATTGAAGCGCCACAGTTCCCGACCCGATTCCACATCGATACCCAGGATAAAACCACCTTCTGGCGTAACGGTGGCACCGACACCCTGCACGATCACACCATTGGCAATCAGTGGCGCACCCCTTAAGGAGTGATAGCCACGCTCCTCAGGATTGTCTGGGGTTCGAACCGTGTGTTCCCATAATCTTTCGCCGCTGCGGACATCCAGCGCCACGATATCCATATCGTTGTGAGGAACAATCAGTCGATCTCCGTAGATTGCAATGCCAGTACGACGACCATCGAAGTTTTCGGATTCATGTTGATACTGCCACAGCTCATTGCCATTTCTAGCGTCGACTACCCGCAGGATGTTGTTGGTATCGGCAATAAATAGCACATCGTCATGAACCAGGGGAGTGGTCATATTGCCACCCTGGGAGAGAGGGATGGACCAGGCCAGTTCCAGCTGCGCCACGTTGCCACGGTTGATCTGGGTCAGCGCACTATGCCCGCTAAGATCATAGCCTTTACGCCACATCAACCAGTCTTCGGCAGGTGGCTGCGCTAGCAACTGATCGGTGACAGGGCGCAGATTAACCAGAGGCGAGTCCGCCAAGGATTGGGCAATAGCGACGTTGCTCAGCAGTAGTGTAGTTGCAGCTGTCAGCAAGCCAGGAGTTTTCAGTGACATGGGTCTGTCCCCGTTTTTATTCTTGTCCCTAATTAATCGCAACTTAACATCGTGTTCCCCTGGCGTCCATGCTGCACATTCCTGGCTATCCCGGCATAATGCCCGGTAAACAGAATCGGTGATCATTCAGGCTTATGGATTTCGATGCACTAATTGCGCCCATTGGCAAAGAGGCCTTCTTTCAACACTTCGAAAATGGTGCCTGTATGCTAATTCATGGGGAATCAAAGCGGTTTGACGAGCTGATCAGCCTGGACGACATTGAGGCGCGTATCAATGATGGATGCAACACACTTTCGCCCGTACAAATTATTGCGGGAGGCGAGCGGGAAGCAATTGTAGACAGGAATTTACCCTGGTCCAGCCTCGTTACTCGCAAGACTGAAGTGTTAAATCTGATTCAGCAGAAACATAGTTTTCTGATGACAAACATGTCACAAATCAATCCGCAGATCGCTGGCCTGGTGGATTCAATAGAAGAGGCATTTGCGGACAAAGATATGCGCGCTGACTTACATCTCTATGTATCAGCCAGAGCCGATGCCAGTGCTTACGATGCACATCGCGACATCCCGCAACACAAACTCTATCTGCAGCACACGGGATCTACCCACTGGCAGATCTTTGAGCAGACCCGTCCGGTAGCTGATCAGGTCAGAGCGATATCGGAACAGGAAGAATCGCAATATCTAAAACTATTGCGCGAATTTGAACTTAAGCCCGGGGACGCCTTCTATATGCCACCAGCCGTGTTTCACAAAGTGAGCAATAGTGAAGGGCCGAGAATTTCCCTGAGTATTCCTTTTGCAAAGCCAGGCAAGGAAAATCTCCCACGTATGGATCGCACCCACATTCCCTTCAAACAGATCTTTGAATCAGATTTGTAGGGAAATTTCTAAAGGCGAGGTAAGGGCAGTTCGCCGTTCTCCAGCATACGACCCCAGACCCGCTCACCAATGCGATAGGCTTCCTCCACGAGTTCCGCTTCGTTCAAAGTGAGAAGCTCGTTGTCTCGAATGACAAATCGCCCGTCCACCATGACCGATTCGATGTCAGAGGGCTGGCCATTGTGTACCCATGCAGACAAAATCCTTCCCGACGGGATGAGATGTGGCTTCATCATGTCCAGCACCAGCAGGTCTGCCTTCTTACCCACTTCCAGTGAGCCAATATCTGCAGACTGATTGACTGCCTCAGCTCCGCCGCTGCAAGCATCTGCGAGCATGTCTTCTGGCTGAGGAAGAGTGCCAGGTATCTCATCATTGCGCTGAATGCGTTCCAGCGATATAGCTGTCTTCATGACATGGAGCATGTCGGTATTGTTGTTGTCCGTGCCCAAGGCAATGGTACAACCCGCTTCCCGCAGTGCGGTGATAGGCGGATTAACACCACGGTTCGCTGCCATTGCTGCCTGGTGAGTAATTATTGTCCGGTTCCTGCCCAGTGCTTCAATTTCCTCGGCATCACAGTAGCGAGCATGGGCTGCGAACAGCCGCGGACCCAGGAAACCGTTTCTCTCAAGGAATATTGCCGGCCTCACGCCGTGATAGCGCATCATGAATTCCACTTCGGCTACCGATTGGGTCATGTGAATCGTATAGCCCAGATCTCTTGCATCAGCGAACTCACGCACATCCCGCAGCAGTTGCGGCGAAGACAACTCAGCCAGGGCCGCAGCTGGAAAGACGCTGACCCGGCCATTGTCATAGCCATGCCATTCAGCATAGAGATCGGCTATCTGTTGCATGCCTTGTTCCCTTAACTGATCGGAAAACTGGGGAGGCACACTGCTGGCAAGACGTGGAGGCGACATAGGACCATTTACAGTGGTGATATCGCGCACCGATTCCGCAAAAACCCAGCGCTGCCCGGTTTCTACCAGGGCGGAAGCATCCCGGGCAATGCCGCCAACGTTCTCCACCATGGTTGTGGTGCCTGCCCGTAAACCTTCAACAGCAGCCAGCACAGACATGAGTGTAGATTCTTCCCTGGAAAGTATGCCGGCCGGACTCCAGGGCAATTGTAGAGAGTTGGGAAAGCCAAAATCTTCGTTGAAGCCCTTGGCGATAGTGGCAGTCAAATGTGCATGGCAATTTATCAGACCGGGGAGTATCGCCTTGCGGCTGGCATCAATGACTTCCGCGCCAGGGAATTGATTGATGAGTGACTCGCTGTCACCGATAGCCGCTATTCGATCTCCACTGACAGCCAGCGCAGTATCACGAAGCGTTTGTCTCTCCGTATTGTTGGTAACGATTGTTGCGTTGCTGAATATGACTGTGCCCGAAGTAGAATCCTGACTTTGGGCAAATAGCGAACCAGTCGGCAACATACTGCTGCCGAGTGCAGCACCCGCGCCAGCCAGTAGTTGTCGACGAGTAAATGAAACATGAGATTTGTTGTTATAGCTCATCTAGCCTCCTGAAATTGCGCCCACCACCATCAGGGCTTCCTCCCCTGTAGCTATTGCCACAGGCAGTTCAGCATCCAGTGAATTGAGAGAAACATCTTCTGCACAGGCAAAGAATCGAACCTTCGGCCTTCGCTCTCCAGTGTGATGGTCTATGATAGTACCACTGAGCATAGGGTAGCGAGCTTCGAGAGCACGAACGACTGCGCGCACCGAGACCGGCTCTTCTACAGCCAGGGCGATTTCCTTGTCACAACTGGCAAGGGTCTGCAGATGATAGGGAATAATAATGCGTACCATAGGTGGCTATTCCAGAGTTTGTACTTCTATGGACAACACCGGTGGCAGGTCTCTGACGATTGCAGACCAGTTATCACCACTGTCTGCGGAACAATATACCTGCCCGCCAGTAGTGCCAAAATAGATGCCACAGGAATCGAGTGTATCGACGGCCATGGCATCCCGAAGAATATTCACGTAGCAGTGCTCCTGGGGCAGGCCATTGCTAAGTGCCTCCCATTCATTGCCACCACCACGGCTCCGATAGACTCTTAGCTTGCCTTCCGGTGGGTAGTGCAGTGAGTCACTCAGAATCGGGATGACATAAATGGTCTCTGGTTCATGCGCATGGACGGCGATAGGAAAACCAAAGTCTGAAGGCAGGTCACCGCTGACTTCCACCCAATTGTCACCCCCATCTTCGCTACGCATGACATCCCAGTGTTTTTGCATGTACAACACATTGGGCTGGCTGGGGTGCATGTCGATACGGTGAACACAATGACCAATCTCGGCAGTTGGGTCGGGAATGAAATCGGAAACCAGGCCATTGTTTATGGGACGCCAGCTGTCCCCGCCATCATCGCTGCGAAATGCACCTGCAGCCGAAATTGCTACATACATACGTTGAGGATTGCTGGGATCCAGGACGATTGTATGCAGACACATACCACCAGCACCGGGTGCCCATTCATCGCCTCTACCATGACCTCTCAGTCCAGGCATTTCCTGCCAGCTAACTGCGCCATCGGTACTGCGGAACAGAGCGGCGTCCTCGACGCCGGCATAAACTGTGTCGGGATCTTCCAGGGATGGCTCAAGATGCCAGACTCGCTTGAATTCCCAGGGATGGGGCGTGCCGTCATACCATTGGTGGGTGGTCAGGGGCTTGCCGGTCTCTTCTGATGTGTCATAGACGAATTTGTTGCTTTCGCCTGTGGGCATGCCATGTTCGTCCTTAAGTTTTTCGGGATCGGCAGTGCCTGGAATGGTCCAGGTCTTACCGCCATCGTCAGAGCGCTGGATAATTTGCCCAAACCATTCCTCTGACTGGGAGGCGTATATCCGGTTGGGATCCACCGGTGAGCCTTTCATGTGGTAGACATTCCAGCCTGCGAAGTGGGGACCATCTATTTCCCAGGATTTTCTCGCTTCATCGGAAGTGAGCACAAATGCTCCTTTGCGGGTGCCGACCAGGATTCTGACTTTGCTCATGACTAATCCTCCAGGTTTGTGATTGTCAGGCATTATTCTGTTCTCGAGAGGCTTGCCTGATTGCCTGATACCAGATTCGGTACTTAAGCTGTCACATTGGCTTGCCAGGTGCAATTGAATGGCCACCTTTTCACTAGTGCAAATTCAAAGCTAAACATGCGCCCAGGGATACGCACCGGAACTGTAGTCGCTCTGCTTCCATGAGTTCCAACTGGCTATCTCATGCCCCGGTCCAGAATCACTGGTCCGTTGGCATCCTTTCCCAGTTGGTCATCTGCGTTATAGATTGGGCAATGCTTCATTGAAAGACAGCCACAGCCTATACAGCCGGTAAGGCTGTCTCGTAACCTCTCCAGGTAGGCAATTCTGTCATTCAGTTCGTTTTTCCAGGCACTGGACAGTTTTTGCCAATCTCGTTGTGTAGGAGTTCTTTCCTCCGGCAAGGTCGCGAAAGCATCCCGTATCGCAGCCAGGCTGATGCCCATTTTCTGGGCTGCCTTGATCACCGATACCCGACGGATGACATCGGCACGATAGCGGCGTTGGTTGCCGCTGTTGCGGGTACTCCTGATCAGTCCTTTTTGTTCATAAAAATGCAGGGTGCTGACCCTAACCCCACAACGTTTCGCTACCCTGCCCACAGTCCAGTTTGCTTCGCTCATCTCGTCCTCCAGATAGTGAGTCAAAATTAACGAAAAAAACGCTTTACCTCAAGTTAACTTGAGGTATTACCATGATCTCATCCTGATATTTGAGGAGGAGAATCATGCTACATCTGGAACACATAAATTTAACTGTCCCTGATATCCCTGCCATGTTGCGGTTTTATCAGGCTGCATTTCCCCACTGGAAAGTGCGTGCATCCGGTAATGGTGAATGGTATGGAAAGCCTCGTACCTGGCTTCACTTCGGTGACGACTTTCAGTATCTGGCTTTGAGTGACAATGGTGAGGGAGAGAACAGAGATTTGACTGGCCACCAGGTTGGTCTCGCTCATTTTGCATTCGTCACAGATAACATTGAAGCTGTGACCGGTCGCCTCACGGAGGCTGGATTTCCAATTGCAAAGTCTGGTGTTGAAGAGCCCTATCGAAAGAATATCTACTTCATAGATCCGGCCGGGTTTGAAGTCGAGTTCGTAGAATATCTCAGCGACCTTCCAGAACAACGAAACTTGACCAACTGACGCAAGGAGACAGGCAATGAAAATACTCGCTATTGGGGCTAGCAACAATCGCCGTTCGATCAATCGGATGCTTGCCGAGTACGTGGCTAAGCTGGTGCCGGGTGCAGAGGTTGAGCTGGTGGATATCCATGACTATGAGCTGCCAATTTTTAGCAATGAGCGGGAGGAGAATTTTGGGCAGCCTTTACAGGCACGAATCTTCTTCAACAAAATCGCTGCGACAGATGGCATTGTAGTGTCATTTGCGGAGCACAATGGCTCTTATACAGCAGCTTATAAAAATCTTTTTGACTGGACATCTCGCATCGACACCAAGGTTTATCAGAACAAGCCAGCGATCTTTCTGGCTACATCCCCAGGCCCGGGAGGAGCCAGCAGTGTTCTGGAGACGGCGGTTAATTCCGCAGCTTTCTCTGGTGCAAGATTGCTTGGTCATGCATCTATTCCGAAGTTCCATGAAAACTATGATGTGGATAAGAATCAGATGACCAACGATCTGCAGCATCAAAAATTACTTCAACTTGCAGGCAGTCTTGGTAAGGAAATAGAGGGCAACAGGAGTCTGGAGGCTCTAGCCTCAACCGGAGGTTATCCCTACAAATAGAAGAAGCGTCAGATGCGGCATGCAAGTCAGTCACTCCTGCGCTGGCTCACACTGCTAGCCGGATTTGCTATACACTGAGTAAAACTCTGTACAGGAAATCTGGCTCTGTGAGCATTCTGGTCTATGTTGTGCCGCTACTTCTTATCTTGGTAGTGGTATTCATCTTCAACCGCCTGGTCGCAGATCGCAATCTGGTCAAAGCCGCCTGGAGCGATATCGATGTGCAGCTGAAACGACGTCATGATCTAATTCCCCGCCTGGTGGAGGCGGTGAAGGCTTATGCAGCCCATGAGAAAGCGACTATGGAAGCAGTTACCGAACTCAGAGCCAATAGCGAAACGGCCAGCTCCTTGTCCACCAAGGCTGGGATCGAGGATCAGCTGGAACAGGCGCTTCACAAGCTTGTGGTCGTCGCGGAGAGCTATCCTGAACTGAAGGCAGATCAGAACTTTCGTCAACTTCAGAACGACCTGGTCGAAGTTGAAGACCACATTCAATATGCCCGCCGCTTCTACAATGGTTCAGTGCGAATTTTCAACACTCGTGTCCAATCATTTCCGCATCTGTTGATCGCCAAACCTTTCAGGTTCAAAGGCGCGCAGTATTTTGAAGTGGACGAACCCGGGGAACGGACCAACCCACAGGTGCAGCTTCAGCAGGATTGATGAGCTGTAGTGGCAGGGCCTTAGGAAAAGTGACCATGAATAGACTACTTGCCATACTGCCGTTTCTATTCTTCAGCATTTATTCGCTCGCCCAGGAGAGAATTCTATCGTTTCATAGCGATATTCGGCTTGAACGGGACGGGTCAATGATCGTCACCGAGACGATCCTGGTGCAGGCCGAAAACATTCAGATTAACCGCGGTATTTTCAGGGATTTTCCCACCGAGTATCGGGATCAACTGGGAAATTTCTATCGCGTGGGGTTCAATGTGCTGGACGTACTGCACAATGGTCAGCAAGCCATATGGCGAGTTGAATCCTTAAGCAACGGCGAGCGTGTCTATATCGGTAACCCCAGAGTCACTCTTGGCAGAGGGGAGCACGAGTATGTGCTGCGCTATCGTACTAATCGCCAGATTGGATTTTTTGAAGAACACGATGAGCTGTATTGGAATGTCACCGGCAATGGCTGGGTGTTTCCAATCGAGCAGGCCAGCGCTACGGTGACCCTTCCAGTTGAGATTTTTACCCCCAATCTGTTTCTAAGTGGCTTCACGGGTCCACAGGGTTCTACCGAACAGAACTACAGCGCTGAAACTTCCAGCACCGGCGGCACCATCATGACTACTAGCAATCTCGGCAGTTATGAAGGCCTGACTCTGCTGCTACAGTTCCCCAAGTTCATCATTGATGAGCCCTCCGCTTCACAGCGTGTTCAGTTTTTTCTTCGCGACAATGGCGCAGTCCTGGCTGGCCTCGGTGTTTTGCTGGTTAACCTGTTCTATCTCTGGTTTTGTTGGGCTTCAGTGGGTAAAGATCCTGAAGCGGGACTGATCATTCCCCGTTACATCGCGCCGGAGGGATATTCACCCGCATCGGCACGCTTCGTTCACAATATGAAATACGATAATCGTGTTTTTGTTTCTGCACTGGTTAATCTTGCGGTGAAAGGCTACATAGAAATTTCGCAGGAAGGAGAAAACTACAAGGTTTCCAGACTCAGCTCTGATGTAGAACTGGCGGCAGGTGAGTCGGCCATCCTGGACAAATTATTTGTGTTGGGCAAAGAGGTGGAACTGGGGGAAGGGCATGTTTTCGAAGTACAAACCGCGATGCAGGCGCATCGAAAATCATTGGAACAGGATTACCATGATAACTATTTTTCCACCAATCAGAATTTTCTTATTCCAGCGACATTGTTGATGGTACTTGTCTTTGCCTGGACCTGGTTTTCGATGGAGGTCACGATCATTGCTATCGTTATATATGTTGTGCACGGTCTAATGTTGGCGCTGTTTTCCGCCTTGTTACCATCACCGTCTCATAAGGGGCGCTGGTTGATGGATCGTCTGGAGGGACTGAAGATGTACATGGAGGTGGCAGACAAAGATGAACTGGATCGGGAACCCCATCCGGATATGAGTACCGAGCACTTCGAACGATTGTTGCCATTCGCGATCGCGATGGGGGTCGAATCTGCCTGGAGCAAGAAACTCAGGGAGGCTGTCGCCAGTGGCAGCATCGTTGCTACTGCCGGGACTGGTGGTACGAGCTACCACCCAGCCTGGTACTCGGGAGATTTCAATATCAACAGGATTGATGCTTTTGCCTCCAGCATGACCGATAGTTTCTCCGATGCCATTTCTTCATCAGCCACGCCGCCAGGCGGGAGCTCTGGTGGCGGAGGCGGTGGTTTCTCCGGCGGTGGAGGAGGTGGGGGCGGTGGCGGAGGTTGGTGAGTTCCGCCAGGTTTTCAGTCGCCAAACTAACAGCAGTGATCGTACAGCTCTTGCTAGTTCACGTATCTCAAGTGTGTGTAGTTACAGAATTCAAAATCGGCGGTCGAGTCAATTGCAACCAGTGTCAGCCCTTCATAGGATCCCTGCCAATTGCTGCCCTTATGTTCAGTGATTGAAAACTGAAGTTCTCCTGCGCTGAATAGATTGACTGAGAGCATGCTGTTTTCAACACTCCACTCTGCTTCATGCAGGGTACTGATCTCTTCTTCGCGACCCTCGTCCCAACTAAATTCTTCAACTATTGCTGTACCTCCGGGATACAAGTTCAGTTCAGACTGCGCTTCGGAACCCCTGGGGCATTCGCTGAAATAATTGTATGTCAATGCAATTCCCTCGTCCGCGCCTCGGGATCCTTCGTTTTCCAGCGAGTAGGGGTCATTGATGTTTGCGACAGGATCGAATTCTGCATCTGGATTGATGAGGTAGATGCCAATATTTGCGGTCGAGAAAAAATGATTCGCTTCTGACTGTCGAATAAGCCTGGGCTTGTCATAGCCGGCTTCTATGAGTATCGCTTCGATGGATTCGACCAGGGCGAAGTCCTGAACGAGTGCGGGGAAAATTACTGTATGACGGGGAATGCTCGCCGGGACTGGCAATTCATTGGGACGTGCATCAAATCCATTTTCAGCAAGCAAGTTGGCAAGATCGGAAACTGCTGCTGAGTCGAATCCCTCATTGAAGATGTGTATGCGGGTTTGATTTGCACAACTTGTCACTAACAGAAGGACCAGAATCAGTGGAGTCGCTTTCACTGTCAATCAACTTTGGAAGTGGCAGAAGAAGCTGGTATGTGGAAGCTGTCAAGCTACCTCATACCAGCATCGTTGTTAGCAAAGATCAGCGCGGAGATCTGGCCTGGGGTGGGGGGCGAGTAAATGGAGCAGCACCGCCAGGTTCAAGCTGATAGCGGAACAAGTACTGCACACCAGGGACATCCACTGCCAGGCCTTCAACAATCGCCGGCTCAAACTCAAATCTCACGGCCGCTCGCCTGGAGCTGTTCTCAAAGTAGCCGGGAGGCTCAGCGTCAACCACCTGGACTGAACTTGGATCTACCAGGCCGTCTGCACGCACTGTGAAGCTGACCAGCACCCAACCTTCCACACCTTCCTGGGCTGCCCGGGTGGGGTATTGCGGTGCAATTGCTCTGGTCGGCAAGTAGTCACGATCGCTATCAAACTCGGCAGCAACCAGGCGTATTCCACTTGTTGCCACTGACAAAGTGACTACTACTGCGACAAACAAGCCTAGAATCCTTGGTGACAGTCTGCGAGATATTTTCCCTTCCAGAATGTTTTTGATTCGCATGGTAAGTTCTCCTCCATCATACATTGGCTGGGCCAGGAGTAATTCCTGCCCATCAGTTTTTCGCTGTTTCGCAAGATTCAGCAAACTTTCGGCGTAGCGGATTCGATCTTCCTCTGTCTCAATGATGGCAGAGTCACAAACCTGTTCTGCTTCGTCATGTAGCTTTCTGGCTACTATCCAGAGCATCGGGTTGATCCATAGCAAACTACACAGCAGGCGAGTGAATATCAGCGTTAGCCAGTCCAGGCGCTTAACATGGCTGAGCTCATGGATAAAAATCTCGGTCTGCACCGAGCCCGGGATAGATGTGATGTCATCTTGTACCAACACAGTCGGTCTGAAGAAGCCATAGGACACGGGCGAACTAATCTTCTTTGACCTGCGCAGATTTACATGCCGTTGAATTTGCAGTTGATTCTTCGTGTTGTTGAATCTTTTTACTGATTCAGGTTCCTCAAGAGCCTGGCTCTGAGCATGAATTCGCATGAGTTGTAAAAAGGAGACCGTCAATTTCAACAAGAGACTTGCAACAACAATTCCATAAAGTCCAACAATTAGTGAGGCGAGTATGCCGCCAGTGTCCTGCTCAGTGCCTGTGTTGCCGGCAGTGATAGTAAAGACATTGAGTGAACCTGTTTCCTGCAGTTGCGAGGGGAGAACACTCATCAGTGTGGGAGCAAATGGCAATATTGCTACACAGATAAGTCCTGTGAGTAGCAATCCATGTGCGAATGTGCTCGATACCCTGTGCCTTGTTTTATGAAAAACAACTAGCAGCACACCGAGGATCAGGAATGACTTGAGTAGAACATTCAGCAGGTACTGAAGTTCCTGATTTTGAATAATTAGCGCATCGAGAAAAACACTCATAACTCCATCCTCATTTTTTCCTGATAGATTTTTTCTTTTCTTCGATAAGCTTTTCCAGTTCGGAAATTTCTTCCTGGGAGATGTCATCAAGTGACATATCCAGCAAGGAATTTACTGCGGAGACTGGTGAATCTGCGAAGAAGGTATTAACCAGATTTGTTAGTGCAGTGGAGGATGCCTGCTCTCTGTCAACCACAGGTGAGTAGAGATACTTCTTGCCGCACTCACGATGCTTGATATGGCCTTTCTCCACCAACTTGCGTAGAAATGTCCGTACCGAAGAGTAGTTCAGAGAGTCTTCCAGATTCTCCATCACGTCCTTTGCGCTTGCTTCCTCCAGTCGGTAGAGGATGTCCATTATCTGGCGTTCTCTTCGACTCAGTTTGCTGGCTTTTGTCATGGGCTTAACCGCTGCTCTTACTGTTAAGAAATTAACATATGTTAAAAAAATAGCAGTTGCAAGCTTTTTTTCTCACTTAGAGCTGCTAGCGGCTCGCCCTGAAGTCCTGCCAACTCGCAGTTCACAAAATGCTATTGCCGATAAAAAGCCGGTATTTCATAGGGCTACATAAGGCTGAAGTCAGGGCTTGACATCGGCTACATTTGTAGCCATATTCGGCTACAGATGTAGCCAGAAACAAACCCGATCCAGGGAGGCACTCTTTATGACCAGCTTATTCGCTATTCTTGATTTTGGTTTGATAATCAACATCGTGCTGCAAGTTTCCTTACTGTGCACATTCGCCTTGCTGGCAGTGATGCTCGTTGGAAAAACTGCCACCAGGCGCTACGCAATTACTTATTCCTGCTTGCTGGCAACTGTATTGCTTTCAGTTTTTTCTGTTTATCTGCAATCGAGAGACATCAACCTGCTTGCAGTAACTGTTGAAATGCCAGCACTGGAGAATGTTCCGTTTGAAGGCTTCAGTTCATTCTCCCCTGACAATTCAAGTGCTCAATTTAGTGTTTCTCCACCACCCGCCGCTGAACTGGATCTTCCGCTGGCACAAGTGCTCACCAACGGGGAATTGAGAACCACTGAAATCTATCCCGGAATCTTGATAAGTGGCTTCTTTAACGTACTGATTTTGTTTTGGCTATTTGGTATCGGATTTGGCTGGATAAGAATCGCTCTGGCAGCGTTTAGGCTCCGGCAACTGGCCACCAGGAGCAATTCCCTGGCAAATAATGAGTTCACCAAGCTGCGATCGGCCTTAAGCAAATTTCCAGATCAGTTGAGGCGAACCCAAGTCAGGAGCAGTGGAGAAATCAACAGCCCGGTGCAAGTAGGTTTTATCCAGTCAATGGTGCTGCTCCCCGAAGGATTTATTGATCACAGCACAAAGAGCCAATTATGGGCTGTGCTACTTCACGAACTGGCCCACTGGCAACGTAGAGACAACGCAGCAAATTTATTGCAGAAATTTATCGTCGCTCTGTTCTGGTGGCATCCTCTGGTACTGAGACTGGATCGCATAGCCTCTCGGGCAAGAGAGGAGATATGCGACAACTATGTGCTCACAGAAATCGATCCGGTTGAGTACGGAGAAACATTACTGTTTGTTGATTCGTTAATTGCAGAGAGTAGTAACAGTAGCAGAGAACATGATGCAGTGCTTGCGGTTGGCATAGTCGACAGTTTCTGGAGCCTCGAAAACAGAATAGCTGACCTGATTGATACTGAACGGGAGAGAAATATGAAGTTATCAACTGGTAGTGCCGGTAGTATTTTATTTACTGTGCTGGGCGTAACAATGCTGCTCGCAGCTTGCACAGTGACACCTCTGTCCCAACCTGCCATCGCTCAAGATGTGCAGAATCAGCCTGCCCCAGCGCCTCGTCCTGAGCCCGAGGCAACGCCAGCAATGACACTTGGACCACAAGTGTTCGAGGCTATACAGGAAATACAGGAATTATTTCGTCCAGAATCTGAAAACGAGGAACCAGATCCGGAGGCCGCGAAAGCTGCATTGGATGCGCTGTACCTGGCAGTCTTTGAAACTGCTAACGATTTTGAGAAAGCAACCATTCTCAACTTCTATACCAACTATCATCTGATGCAAAGGGACTATGCCGGCGCTATCGAAAGATTTGAATCACTGCTGCAAATCGCAAATTTGCGTAGTGATCAGAAACAGAGAACTTTGCGCTCACTCGGCCAGTTGTACTCACAGCAGGAAAGGTGGCAGGAGTCCATCGACTCTTTCGAAGAGTGGATTGAAGCGGGGGGCGAGATGGATAGCGTGGCTGCACAGGGACTTTCCTACGCCCACTACAACCTGGAGTCCTGGGACGCGGCACGGGAATATTGGCAAAGCTATCTGACACAGTTCATCGATGGTGAGCCGGAGCGCGAAGACCTCGCCTATCTCAATGGCTTGCACTATCAACTGGAAGACTACGAGGCATCTCTGGCTCTCACCAGAGAGATGATCCTGCAGTTTAATAATCAAACTGATTGGGACAACCTGCGAGTCCTGCAACAACAATTGGAGCAGATGGATTCGCTTGCGGAACTGGATCCAGATCTGGGTGGCACACTTGACCTTGGATCGCCAGAGCCGGAGATTGCTTTTGCTACCGTTATTCCCTCCGATGCCGACTATCTTCCATTGATCGCTGTTGCTCCAATGTATCCCCGACGAGCGGCGGACGACAAAGTAGAGGGTTGGGTATTAGTGGAGTTCACCGTGACTCCTCAGGGCCAGGTTGATGAGAACAGCATTGCTGTAGTGGATGCTGATCCGCCATTGGTATTTGACAGAGCTTCCATTCGGGCAGCGACTGAGTTCGTTTTTGAGCCGCGAATGGTAAGTGGCCAGGCTGTGATGGTGTCCGGTGTACAGTATCTGTTCCGTTTTCGACTGGAGGATGAAGATGCCTAAGCGCAATAGTAAGGAACTCCAGCCACTGTCGAGAGCGCAGCGCGAGGTGATGGAAATAGTCTGGAATGAAGGTGAAGCCAGTGTCGCCGCTGTTGCCGAGCACCTCAACCAGGAAAGGCCAGTTGCCCGCAATACAGTGCGAACCCTGATGGAGCGCATGGAGGCAAAGGGTTGGTTAAGTCACCGGGAAGCGGGTCGGAGCTATGTTTATTCTGCCACCGTACCGAGGGAGGAGAGTCTCGGTCAGCGAGTGATCGACATGGTAGACAAAGCTTGTGGCGGCAACCCTGAGCTGTTGATGATGGCACTACTGGATTATCGCGGTCTCAGTAAAGAGGAAACTGACCGTATTCGTGCGATGCTCGACAAAGCCAGAAGCAATAAATCCTGAAACTTCGCGATTCGTTCCGACTGTCTATGTAAGCTATGTAAGGCCCGTACTTCGGGCCTTCCTGCCTTCCAATATTGCAGTAATTCCCAGCCTGCGGTACTGTCCCCTGTAGCGCTACTTGGATGTAATAAATAAGTAGCAAGAACAGCATGATAGCGGCCATGAGAGCTGCGGCCGGTGGATCATTCACGGGCAAATAATGACAACAACAGGTAGCGGCGTGTCCACAAAACTCAAGTCACCCCTCCCGAAGTTTACTACCCTGTACTGGCTGCTCTGCATCGCCTGCCTGCCTGCCGTCGTCACTGCCCAGGACGATTTTGGCGCCGCGGATATGCGTCAGGTGGTCAATCAATATTGCCTGGCCTGCCACAACGATACCCTGGCTACCGCTGAGCTCTCGCTACAACAAATCGATTTTGCCCGCCCGGGCGAGCATGCCGAGATTCTTGAAGAAGTAGTGAAGAAATTGCGCGCCCACATGATGCCGCCAGCAGGTATGCCCAGGCCGGCGTTTGAAACTTATGAATCCATGACGCGCTGGCTTGAGACTGAGCTGGACGCAGCCTGGGCAGCAAATCCGAATCCCGGTCGGATCACACCGCTGCATCGCATGAATCGTTACGAGTACAACAATACGGTCAACGACTTGCTGGGTATCGAAATCGATGTCATGGATTTATTGCCGGGGGATCCAACTGCCGATGGCAGTTTCGATAATATTGCCGCCTCACTGCCATTCACGACAGCCCATATGGAGCGGTATATGTCAGTGGCCCGGGAAGTCACTCGAATGGCAACCGGATTGCCTCCTCTGGGGCCAACAGTAACGACTTACGATATTCCCCTGTATATGAGCCAGGACTGGCGGCAGACAGAAGATATGCCCTTTGGATCTCGTGGCGGAATCTCGGTGGACCACTACTTCCCGGTGGATGGGGAGTATCAGATCAGGGTGGCCCTGGAAACCAACTATCAGGACTACATCAAAGGCCTGGGTTGGGCACAGCTTCTGGAGATTCGGCTGGATGGTCGCTTGCTGGAACGATTCAGTATTGGAGGAGAAGCACCTGGGACACCTGCCCCCTTGAGCTTTAGCGGCACAGGTGAGCCGGGAACTACCGACTGGGAACTTTACATGTTGAAGGAAGCCGGGGAAGGTCTCGAGGTGCGGGTACCGGTTTCTGCAGGACCCCATACGATTACTGCTTCCTACGTGCGGCAGCAGCTTGAAGAGGAGGGCATACCACAGCCACGCCAGGGTGGCAGGCTACCCGCTAACGATGAGGCTTATCTTGCCTATCAGAAAGTTCACGCGGTAGAGATTGGTGGTCCTTATGTGGCGACAGGAAATGACAATCAATCTCCCAGCAGGCGGGCAATTTTTAGTTGCTATCCCAGCCAGGTTGCAGAAGAGCAGGCTTGCGCAACCGAGATTCTTACCCGCATAGCGCGTAAAGCCTATCGAAGGGCAGTTACTGAAGCTGATACGGCTCTTTTGCTGGCTTTCTTCAATGACGGCAGGGAGGAGGGCGCCAGCTTCGATGCAGGCATACAGTTTGCGCTGGAATACCTGCTTTCTGATCCTGAATTCCTGATTCGCAGCTATCAGCAACCTGACGCGGTGCAGGCTGGCGAGAATTTCCGCATCAACGACTCTGAGCTGGCATCCAGGCTGGCTTTCTTTCTGTGGAGCAGTGCCCCGGATGAGGAATTGCTGGCACTGGCAGAAAGTGGGGACTTGTCCAGGCCTGCGATCTATGAGCAGCAAGTCAGGCGCCTGCTCAATGACAAACGCGGTATCAATACATTGGTTGAAGACTTCGCAGCCCAGTGGTTGAACCTGCGTCGCCTGGAAGAAGTCAACATCAATACGGTTCTGTTTCCTCAGTATGACGTCAGCCTCATCGAAGCTTTTGCCCGTGAATCAGCATTGTTTGTCGCAGAAACCCTGCAAGCGGACAGCAGTGTTATGGAACTGATTGGTGCCGATTACACTTTCGTCAATGAAAGACTGGCACAGCACTATGGGATCGACGACATCTATGGAAGTCGGTTTCGCAAAGCTCTGATTCCAGATACCGAGCAGAGAGGTGGGTTGTTGGCGCAAGGTGCACTGTTGACCGTGACGTCGTATCCCGGCAGAACTTCACCTGTGTTAAGAGGCAAATGGCTACTCGACAATATGTTGGGGACGCCACCTCCACCGCCGCCGCCCAATGTGCCCATTCTTGCCGAAGCAAGCTCCGGTAGTGCGCCGTCCTCGATTCGGGAGCGTCTGGCGCAGCATCGTGCAGATCCCGTGTGCTCTTCCTGCCATACGGTAATCGATCCCATTGGGTTCGCCCTGGAGAATTTCGATGTCATTGGTGCCTGGCGAGATTTTGATGAGGCAGGAAACCCGGTAGATCCCAATGGCAACTATCCTGGTGGTGTGGAATTCAATGGCTTTGCAGATCTACGTGACTGGATGTTGCAGCGGCCTGATCGGTTTGCCCATACCCTGACTGAAAAACTCATGACTTATGCCCTTGGTCGCCGAGTTGAATACTATGATCAACCAGTCATTCGACAGATTGTGCGAGACGCAGCCCAACAGGACTATCGATGGTCGGCTATCGTGCTGGGCATTGCCAACAGTCCCTCTTTTACTATGAGCCAGGCCGCTGCAGAACTGAGTCTGGCTGATGCGAGCCAATAAACAGGATTGCTCATGATGAAAACGAAAAATTCTGCAAGCAGCTTTGTCACCCGAAAGTCTCTTTCGCGTCGCACCTTGTTGAAAGGTACCGGGGCAGCCCTAGCCCTACCCATGCTCGATGCCATGACGCCAGCGTTTGCCCAGGGCGGTAATCCCGTGCACCGTTTTCAGACTGTCTATATCCCTAATGGTATGGCGATGGAATATTGGTCGCCTTCCACCAATGGTCCCGAGCTCGAGATCACGCCCGTGCTTGAGCCACTGCGACGCCATCAGGATCGACTCCTGTTCCTGTCGGGCCTAAAGGCGAACTGGAATGTGGCTCATGCGGGGGCTGGAGGCTCGTTCCTCACCGGCGTCACCCGGGGTGGGCGCAATGAAACCGACATCCTTGCTGACATCTCGGTTGATCAACTGCTGGCGAATAAACTGGGAGCCGAAACACAGCTTTCTTCGCTGGAGTTGTCCATGGACGCGCCGGCTCTGGCTGGTGCCTGTACCGTTAATCTCAGTTGCGTTTATACCCACACCCTTTCCTGGCGAGGCAAAACTGAACCTTTGCCAACGGAGCACAATCCACGTGCCGTGTTTGAAAGGCTGTTCGGTGACAGCGGCAGCACCGCCCAGGACGCGCGTGCTGCAAGATTGAATCAACAGTCCAGCATCCTCGATGCTGTATTGGACAAACTCCATAATCTTGAAAACAAACTGGGTAGTAACGACAGACACCTGGTGGCGAGCTATACAGAATCTGTCCGGGACATAGAGCGGCGCATTCAGAAAGCGGAAGAACAGATTGACATGGAGCTTCCAGAGATGGACCAGCCTGCGGGAGTGCCTGCGGTGTTTGAGGAACACATGGAGCTAATGCAGGATCTGCAAGTCCTGGCGCTGCAAACTGATCTTACCCGAGTGATCACTTTCATGATGAGCAAGGAACAAAGTGCGCGTCCCTATCCGCAAATTGGTGTACCTGATGCTCACCACCCCCTGTCACATCATAACAATGCGCCGGAGTTGATTGAGCGCATGTCAAAGATCAATATTCATCACACTTCGCTGTTCTCCAACTATCTGGACAAGTTGGCTGCGATTCCCGATGGAGAAGGTTCTTTGCTGGACAACATGACTATCCTGTACGGTGGGGGGATTTCCAACAGCACGATCCACGCAGGTAATAATCTACCAGTACTGCTGGTGGGTGGCGGTGCCGGGTGGTTGCAAGGTGGCAAGCATCTGCATTATGACAACGAGCCTACCATGGCGGACCTGCACCTGAGCCTGTTGGAGAAATTCGGGGTGTATCGTGAATCCCTGGGTGGCAGCACCGGGCCTCTGCCAGTCTAGTTGAGTATTTGAAACAGTGAAGAGCTTACTCAAGATGCAACAGCGAACGATTCTGCTTGCTCTGTTGCTCGTTTCCAGTCTCGTCAATGCGCAGAATATGCCCCTGGTTGTTGAACTGGCGAAGCAGGGTGACTGGACTCAGCTGGAAAGACTCCTGCAAGATGGTCTTGATCCCAATCCAGTTTATGGTGATGGCAGCGCCGCGCTTCACTGGGCCAGTTACCACGATAACGTGCCGGCCGCGCAAGCCCTTCTGAATGCAGATGCCCAGGTAAATACCGTCACAGATCTTGGTGTCACGCCTCTCTGGCTGGCAGCTGAGAATGGCAGTCTCACAATGACTTCACTGTTACTGGAAGCGGGAGCCGATCCCAACATAGCGCTGCTTTCCGGGGAGACTACCGTCATGACCGCTGCCCAGAGTGGCAATGGCGACGTGGTGCGTGCACTGCTGGTGGCAGGTGCAAATCCCAATGGGGCAGTCACGCGCGAACAGACAGCCCTGATGTGGGCGGCCAACCGGGACCATGCGGAGGCAGTCGCAGCCTTGATTGAATTTGGAGCCGATATTCATGCCCGCTCGCTGGTTCGTGATCACTATGTAAAATCAGAAAAAGAACAGGACAGCAATGATGTCTACAAACACTGGGTGCAACTGGGCGGCAACAATCCATTGATGTTTGCAGCACGCGCTGGCAGCCTGGCATCGGCCCGGCATTTAATTGCAGCAGGTGCGGATGTGAATGCCGTCAATGCCTTTGGGTCCAGTGCACTAATACTGGCAGTGCACAGTGGCAATCCAGAGCTGCTTGGCTTGCTGCTCGACAACGGTGCGAATGTGAATGATGACCGCAGCGGACACACAGCATTGCACGCTGCAGTACTAAGAGGCGATATTGCGGCGGTAGAAGTGCTTATCGACCGGGGTGCAGATCTCGAAGCATTGGTTCAGAAGCCGACACCGGTACGTCGCCAGAGCACTGACTACAATTTTCACGACGCCCTGATCGGGGCATCGCCACTCTGGCTTGCGGCGCGCTTTGCCGAACCTGAAATCATGCAGACTTTGATAGCGGCCGGTGCGGATGTCGCCACTACAAATGACGTGATCTATCCGGCACAGCGTATGGGCGAGAATTTCATGGTAGAAGAAGGCGAAATTTCATTGTTGATGGCAGCGGTAGGAATGGGCCACCGAAGGCTGCGAGTCAGTTGGTGGACTCCCGAGCGCCGGGCAGGGCAGTTGGGGCGCAGCCGTGAAGAATTCATCCTGGACGCTGTGACCATTGCAACGCAGGCAGGGGTTGATCCCAATCTTACTAATGCCGAAGGACAAACTGCATTGGCGTTTGCCAGATCGCGCCGCTACGACTCGGTGGTTGCATTCCTGCAGTCAATTGGAGCCCGTGAATAAAACAGTCGAAA
Source organism: uncultured Pseudohongiella sp. (assembly GCA_965267495.1). Taxonomy (GTDB): domain Bacteria; phylum Pseudomonadota; class Gammaproteobacteria; order Pseudomonadales; family Pseudohongiellaceae; genus UBA9145. The sequence goes on from OZ254078.1 coordinate 698,380, forward strand.
TCTGATTCCCAGAATTGAGGCAGAAAAAAGGCCGGACCTGGAATACCAGGCCCGGCCTTTCTTATTCGGGCGCTTTATTGTGGAATGATGTTTTCAGCTTGTGGACCTTTCTGTCCATCAACAACGCTGAACTCAACCTGCTGGCCTTCGGTCAGGGATTTGTAACCTTCGGCCTGGATCGCGCTGTAGTGAGCAAATACATCGGGCCCACCTTCGCGTTGAATAAAACCGAAACCTTTATCTTCATTGAACCATTTTACGGTTCCACTAATTCTTTCTGACATGTGTTACCTCGTAACTAAAATTTGAATCACTGCATGCAGTTGGAAACTGGTAGCAGGGCATGGGCGTGAAAATAGGCGGTACTTTAAAATAGTCTTTGGGACGAGGTACTACAGGAGAAACTTCGAACAGGGAGAATAAATAAGGTAGCTTAGTTTCAAGCTGGGCGCAGCTTACGGGTTCGCCAGCCCAGCGTCAATCAGAATCGGAAACTAATTTCAGTCAGTGGTCGCACTCCGGGGGGCACGGAGACCTGTGGCAAGCTGAATGCGCGCACTTCCCGGTTAGGGCGGCTGATGCCATAAACCACCGGATTCGCGCTGGATCTGTCAAATGCAAATGCCTGACCCTCCACATCAATAGCTATCGTGGCGATGTGCTGTAACTTTGGTCCCATCGCTGGTGCAGCAAGCACATACATTTCCGGGCGATCGTGTCCAGTGAGATAGAGTAGCCCGTCGGCACCGACGGCACCTCCCGATGCTGCATAGGGTTGCATACGGGCGATAGCAGAGTCGGGGATCATCCATCCTCCAAGGCGCCGCCATTGCTCATCGAAGCGGACAATAGAAGCAAAGGAATGGTCTTTATACTGTAAACCACCATCTTCATCGTAATGGGCGAAGCCAGCAATCCATCCATCACCCAATCTCTCAAACCAGGTCAGGGAACCTTCCTCGAGAATGCCAAGACTGTAACTTCTGTAGTGCTCCATCGTGCTGGTATCAAAGACCTCAATAGAGCTGGCCATTGGCACTTCCGGAAAATTGGAGTTGGCACAATACAGCTTTCCATCTTCGGCGTAGCAGCTATTCAGGTGGCGAATCGGGCCATTGCGTGGCATTGCCCAACGCTTGATCAGCTCGCCATCCGATTTACGATACTTGCCAATGGCGGTATTCACGATAGCGTAGAAATATTCGTCATCGGCAGCAGCACCCTGGCCGGCCTCGACGGCTTGATAGCGGGCGATTTCTTCTGCAATCAATGTCTGTACGGGAGTTTCCTGAAATTCGGGCAGGTTCAGGCCCTGGGCGAGCGCTGCATTCCACAAGTTTGCAGCTATCGCCACGAGCAAGAGGCGGGCTTGGTTCATGTTATTCTCCTCTATGTCAGGAAACTGCAAAATACTTCAACTATATTGCAGGGATGAGACATGATGCGGCAGTCGTTGATTTGCATCAAGCGAGAATCCGGGCTGTGCTGATAGATTTAATTGTAGGACTGAGCATCAGCCGGTCAGGCGTTTGTGCACAGAAGCTGGATCAAAACCAACGTGGAAGAAGCACTGACAACTGTTCTCTTAACGCTTTTTCCGAGTGCTGATAAACTGGAGCGCTCACAAATTTGTTGTAACAAAGCAGTGAAGAAAACTCATTAACCTTGAAGTGGTAGAAACCCTATGAAGTTCCTGATTAGATGTTTTGCTGTAATCTTGTCCGCGTTGTTGGTCTCGGGCTGCAGTTCAGGTAACGGCGGCTTCCCTCAAATTGCCAATCCGCCGCCTTTTGATTTTGCCGATGGTGAGGAATTGCGCTCCGGTATGCATCAACTCGCGTTCGAGCTGCAGAGACTGGATGCTGCGCTTATGGCTCAGGAAATGCAGGATTCCTTTTCGCAAACCGAGGTTGTTGACTCCTTGCGCAACATTGAGCGCATTGCAGGTCAGCTTCGTGAAGGGGATATGAGTTCCAGGCACACTTTTTTGCGTGATGACATGGCTTCTTTTCTCTCCACCGTATCAAGGGCTCGTATGAATGCCGAAGCAAATCCGGGGCGCTTGTATATGGCAGGGAGAGTTTCCGGAGCCTGTGTAAATTGCCACAGGGCTAATCAATAGCAGGACCGTTCAAGCCAATAGAGAAATTCGACATTGGAAAATTTTACGCCTTTCTCCGCATTCTTCGGCGGGCTACTGATAGGCGTAGCAGCCACTCTGATGCTGTGGGCGAATGGGCGCATTGCTGGAATTAGTGGCATTTTATCAGGTGCATTTTCCCAAAGCGGTGTAGAGCGAGCATGGCGCCTGTTATTTCTGCTTGGCATGCTAAGCGGTGCGCTCCTGTTTAGTCTGGCTCGTGGCGAATCTCCTCCTCTTGAACTGCAAACGGGGCCATTACTAACCGTGCTGGCCGGTCTGCTCGTCGGATTCGGAACGCGATTGGGCAGTGGCTGCACCAGCGGTCATGGTATTTGTGGCATCGCCAGGCTTTCACGCCGATCACTGACAGCAACGTTGGTATTCATGCTCACTGCTTTCGCCACCGTTTTTGTGATTCGACATTTGCTTTAGAGCATGCAAACGATGAATTCACGCAAAGCCCAATTTTCGATCTTCCTTTCCGGCCTGTGCTTCGGATTGGGTCTCGTGGTTTCAGGTATGTCCAACCCGGCCAAGGTGATTGGATTTCTGGACCTCGCGGGCAGCTGGGATCCAAGCCTTATTCTGGTCATGGGAGGTGGTTTACTGGTCACAGTCCCGGCTTTTCACCTGGTGTTAAAAAGTTCCAGACCAATATTCGAAGATAAATTTTATTTACCACAACTCGTTGCGATCGATGGGAAGTTGCTGTCGGGAGCGGTGTTGTTTGGATTGGGTTGGGGAATAGCCGGATTCTGTCCGGGACCTGCCGTGGTGGCTCTGCTTAGCCTGCAACCCATGGTGCTGCTGTTTGTCGCAGCGATGGTCGCTGGCATGCTGCTCCATCGCTTTCTGTTCGACTAGTGACCTGCGGTGATCAGGCTTCCTGAATAGACTCCCACATGCGGTCCATGAGGGTGAAATCCATATTTTCCAGCATCTGGATCAGATCTATTCGCAGGGCGGATTCTTCTTCTCCCGCTGGCTCATGTTCCAGAATCTTCTTGTTCACCCAGATCGCTTCCTTCAGACCCATGAAATAAATATCACGAGAAGGGTAGTCTTTCACTGATCGCACGTGCACGCTGGAAAGGCCGTACCTGGACAGCTTCTGCAGGCACTTTTCGGTATCAGCTTCGGCAAGAGCCACTTCCAGGGGCACAAGGCCATCACGCATTGCTTCAGACGAAATGTTCTTAACTCGTCGTCGGTACTCGCTTAACTGAATTACGTTGTTCATCTTTCCGACTCTCTTGTGATTTTTGTCCTGGTTTTCGATGAATGGCGAAAATTGCCGCCAGCTGGTTTGTTTACTGGAAAGTCAGTGTGAACAGAGGAAAAAAGAGCGTCAATATTTAGTTGGAAATTAGTTTTCAAAGCACAATATTTGGACAGTTAAATTATTGATAACTGCAAATATCGAAACAATTTCAGAATTGAAATCAGGAAATGAGGGAGGAGTTGCAAGGCCATCCGAATTGCAATCGGACAGTGTAGGAAAGCATAACAGAATTGTGAGAATTATCCTACAGACTAAATTCTGCATTTCCAGGAATCTTTGCCCTGAAAAATTTGTACATCAAATTGACAGTGCCTGCCTTTGTAAACTGAAAATTGTCAGAAAATTCTGCAATTAGTGTTACCAGCTTGGCGTTGCCATGTCTTCGGGGCGCACAAGTGATCCTATTAATCCTCGTCCGCTAACAATATGTCGAACAGGCAGGCCAGCGCCTGGTACACCCGGTCGGGCAGTTGAGTAGGGCTCGGATCAGCTGTCCCATTAGCCACTGAAAAGTTTTCCAGCACGGGCAGCTTGCCGGTGACAGCGGCGTGGCGCATGCGATCCTTCATACTTTCTGTAAGGCAGGACATGTCCTCAAATTCACCGGTGGCCCTTGTCGGTACCGATCGGTTTTCCTGTCTGGGCGCAAGCTCGCCGCGAATGTCCGAACAGCTGAATCGCTTCAGTGAAATACCATATTCGCTGAGTTGCCTGTCCAGTCCCGCTTGCAGTGCTTTCAACTCTCTACATCGGTATTCGGATTCACACTGCAGGTGTATACGGGCATCCTGATTTTTCAGGCGTAACACAATGGCCAGGAAACCATAATTGGCAAGCTCGCAGGCACAACGCAGGCTCCAGATAGTCGATGCGATCCCGGTCTTGCCCTTCTGTCGTTGCCGCTTCCATGCGCTTAAAGAAAACAAGCGACCTCGATTGCCCGCTGACAAAGGAAATTCCCAGCTCCATCTCTGTAGAGGTAAATAGGTGATGCCCGCCTGTCGCTGCCCACGAATTGCGACAAAACCCAAGGCATCTTCCAGCAAATTGAGTAGTGTGAGTGAGACAGAACTACGCATGGCCTGTTCACCTTTATAGGAATCTACCGGCCAGGTGGAGCGCGCCATGTTCTGCTGTTCATGAGCCTGTCGCGAAAGCTGCTGCTGCAGGGACTGCATTAGCCTTCCCAGTTCCGAGGCATCGTTTCTTGCTGTGCCCAGGCCAGGCTCCCTGCCGCTTAGCGTTACATTGGCTAGTGCCTGTTTGAGTCTCGCTACAGAACGCAGGTCATCGGTATCGGGGAGCAGGGCGGCAATTGCGTTGAGTTTGGCCTGAACCTGTGGAGTCAGATTCTGATGCAAGATCCGGGGCGGATTTTGGAACACTGTCAGTAACGCGGCAAGTTTATAGGGGCCGGATGAGACTGTTGCAGCCCAGAGGCTGCTGTGCAGCGACGGGGCGGCAGCTGTGAACGGACGCAGTGAAAACTCCCTTGCGCCGCCCCCTTCTATCGTTGTCAGTTTAATCACCGGATCAAGAGACGCTACACGCAGTTGTCTGTTTTCTCCCGGCTTAAGCGTCAAAGTTGTCAGTGGGGTATACAGCTGACCATTAATTCGAACGGCAGTTTCTCCAGCCGCCAGTCTTACTACCTGCGCCGACACCAGCTGATTTATTTTCCAGGGCTGGGGTTGAGCATGCTCCCCAGTGTTCGCCGCTTGCTGGCTGCTGACGGCCTGCGGTACGGGTGCAAGAGCTACTGGTGAAGGAACGGGCATATTGATTTCCTGGCTTCCCGATAACTACGACAAAATTTCCAATTCTCTTGAGCTTTGCTCATCACTTTCATTGCGGCTGGCACAGTCTTTGCTCCTGTCTGTTTGAAACTATTTTTTGACATGCTGATGTTCTGTTGAGTGCCCGATTCTACGGCCTTGCAAACAGATTAAGGTAAATACCCGAGAGCAGCTGTCACTAAAAAGAGTGGCACAGAAATGACTGTGTCAATTCAGTGACCCCAGTTGATCACTGGTGAACGAATTGGAAATTGACAACCGATGATCAGGAACCGAAGACGAAGCGCACGTAAGTCAGGCCCGGAGAAGGCGGCTCAGCTACTCATGGTAATGGGCGAAGAGGGTGCTGCGGGGGTACTCAAATTATTGCGCGCCGATGAAGTGCAGAAGATTGGTATGGAGATGACGCATCTCAATGAGATGAGCACGGAGGACGTCAACACCGTGCTCACCAGTTTCATCGATGGCTGCATGAACGATGGATCCATCAATGTCGAGGCCGGTGAATATACCAAGACTGTATTAACCGAAGCGCTGGGTGCAGATACTGCATCCAATATCCTGGAAAAGATTACCCGCGGTGGCAACACTCGCGGACTTGATGCCTTGAAGTGGATGGAGCCACAACTTATCGCGGGCATCATCCAGAACGAACACCCGCAGATTCAGGCGATTGTGGTTTCCCATTTGGGTTCGGAGCTGGCCGGTGAAGTACTTTCCTATATGTCAGAAGAAACCGTTGTCGAGCTCATTCTTCGCATGGCTGAAATGGAACCTGTGGATCCGATTGCATTGGAAGAATTGAATTACTCGCTGGAGAAACAGGTTGAGGGTGTTGTAACCAAGCAAAGCTCCGACATGGGTGGCATCAAAAATGTGGCCAATATTTTTAATACGCTGGACAAGGGATTCGAAGAAAGCCTGATGGAAAAAATCACCGGGCTGGACAGTGATGTTGCCACAGCGATACAGGAAGAAATGTTTGTCTTTGAAGACCTGAAGAAAATTCCAGACAAGGATTTTCAGAAGGTATTGCGGGAAGTATCCACCGAAACGCTGGCAATGGCGCTCAAGGGTGCTGATTCCATCATGGTGGATAAAGTGCTCAACAATATGTCTTCCCGCGCTTCTGAAATCTTCCGGGAAGATATGGAAAGCCTGGGCCCTGTGCGCATCGCCGAAGTTGAAACAGCACAAAAAGAAGTGCTTACCACGACCAAGAAACTGGCAGATGAGGACAAGATTGTCCTCGATAACGATGACGCCGAGATGGTGGGCTGATAGGGAGGCTTTGCCATGAAGAAGGATGTACTCACTCAACAAGAGATCGACGCCCTGGTCAGCCATGGGGAAGAAACCGATGCCGATGCGCGCATCGTTACCAAAGAAGACTATGAGGTCTATGATCTGGCCAGCGGCATGCACCGGGTCAAAGGCTGGTCCCACGATATCAAGATTGTAGACGAGCGCATCCAGACCAATTTAAGTATTCGTTTGCTGGGTATTCTGCACAAGAGTGTGGAAGTGCGACGTGGTGAGATTCAGATCTCCAAGTACGGCGCCTGGTCGCCATCGGTTGAAGTGCCCTCCAGCATTAACATCTATGGCTTACGGGGCATGATGGGCTATTCCGCCATCGTGCTGGACTCTTCCCTGGTACACGCACTGGTGAATTCCTTCTTCGGTGGTGGAACCCGCCAGACCCAGCTTACCGTCAAGGACTTTACCCATACTGAGCAAAGGGTGATTCAACTCATTCTGAATACCATCATCGAAACGATCAAGGAGAGCTGGAAAGAGCTTTCCGAGGTCGACTTTGTGCCAGTTGAGTCGGAAGTTAATCCCGAACACCTGGACTCCTACTCGGATTCCGATGTGTTAATGGTTCGGCCGTTTACTCTGGAGTTCTCAGGTGGCGGCGGCGAAATTCAGCTCATTATTCCTGGGGTAACTGCAGACTCCATTTTTCGGCACAAAAACTCCAAAGTCAGTGCCGGAGAAATTTCCGCAAGAGAGTTCATGACCCAGAAAGGTCTGGAATATGTTGCCGACGTCACTGGTGAGCTAACCGGCGCAAAGCTCACTCTGGGTGAGGTTTTCCGCCTGGAGGAAGGGGACATCATTGGCGTCGATTCTCCGGAAAAAGTCGACGTGAAAGTGAATGGGGTCGGCAAGTTCAAGGCGAAAATGGGTGAGATCGACGGCAAAGTCTGTTTGCGAGTACTCGGTTAGAGTTGGTATCAGAATATGACTGAAGAAATTGACAACGAAATTGGCAACCTGGAACAGCCGTCTGCTGTGGTGGACAATCAAGCAACAGTGCCCCTGGATTCTGTACCGGATCCTGACGCTTCTGCTTCTGCAGCGGATGGCGTTCAGATGATTGCACCTTCTCCCCTGGGTGCCATCGAAAGATCGAAGTCATTGATCAATCAGGCTACTCGAAAGCGCAACAACCTGCTGTCGATGCTGGATGTTCCGGTAACACTTGTTATGGAAGTTGGAAGAACTCCAATCAGTGTTGAGCAGCTAATGGAACTGGTGGAAGGATCTATCGTTGACTTGCGAAAAGTTTCTGTGGATTCCATTGAAGTACGCATGAATGAACAGATCATAGCCCAGGGTGAAGCCATCGCCATGCAACAGCGATACGGAATTCGCATTACTGCACTGGAGAAGATGCCTTCAGCGGATGAGGAAAACTCTGATGCGGCTTAAGTGCTTCAGCGCAATTCGAATTGCGCTTGGAATTCAACTATTGCTGATTGTCCCGGAGCGGCTCTATGGCGCGGAAGATCAATCAGCCGCTGAGCTCGCAGCCATGCCCCTTGCAGATCCGGGCTATGTTATCCAGATATTCTTCTCGCTGACACTGGTGGTGGCAGTGATCTTTGTTCTTTCTTACCTGTTGCGAAAATTCGATATCACGGCGCCACGAACGGAAGGCCCCGTTCGCGTACTCCACAGCATCGCCATCGGGGGCAAAGAACAATTGCTGTTGGTGGAAGTGGGGGAGGAGCAAATTCTGGTGGGACGTTCTCCGGGGCAGCTCTCGCGGCTACACAAGCTGGAACAGCCCATCGCTGGGCTTGATGGCTTGGGCCAGTTGCCTGGCAGCGGCAATGTTTTCAGTCGCGTATTTCACAGGTCAGTGTCGTGAAACGAATTACTCTATTGCTTTCGATTTTAGTAATCAGTTTCGCATTGGATAGCGAGACTGCGTTGGCCGCCAGCTCTGATATCACGCTGCTGACTTCGCAGGATGATGGCAATGGTCAGTCAAGCTACAGCGTGAGTCTGCAGGTGTTGCTGTTCATGACCATGTTATCCATGTTGCCGGCCGCCCTGATGGCCATGACCTCATTCACTCGCATCGTCATCGTGCTGGCGATTTTGCGACAAGCCCTGGGGATGATGCAGACACCTTCCAACCAGATCATTGTTGGCATCGCGCTGTTCACCACCTTCTTCATTATGAGCCCTGTGTTCGAGAGTGCCTACAGCGAAGGGCTGCGTCCCTATATGGAAGACACCATCGGCGTTGATGATGCCCTGACGCGAACAGGCAGTCCTTTTCACCAGTTCATGCGCAGCCAGGTTCGGGAAACTGACGTCGCACTGTTTGCCCAGATGGCGGGTATAGAACAGCAGTTTGCATCGGCCGAAGAAATACCGTTTCGCATTCTCGTGCCAGCCTATATCACCAGCGAGCTGAAAACCGCTTTCCAGATTGGATTCCTGATCTTCATACCGTTTCTGGTAATCGATCTGGTGGTGTCCAGCATTCTGATGTCCATGGGTATGTTGATGCTGTCTCCCATGCTGATTTCGCTACCTTTCAAAATTATGTTGTTCGTGCTGGTGGACGGTTGGACTTTAATTATCGGCACCCTGGTTTCCAGTTTCGTGCCCGGTTGATGAGAGCTATCAATGACTGAAGAGATTGTTTTGCAGCTTGGTCGGGAAGCCTTGTTTCTGATCGTGTCCCTGGCTGGACCCTTGTTGATTTCAGCACTACTGGTCGGCCTCATCATTGGCGTATTCCAGGCGGCAACCCAGATTCAGGAACAGACACTGAGTTTTATTCCCAAACTGGGCGCCCTCGTCGTTGCCTTGCTGGTTCTCGGACCCTGGCTTCTGCAAATGCTGCTCAATTTTACTGAGAATCTGTTTATGGCCATTCCCGGGATGATTGGTTAGTTCAGAATTGCTGTAGAGACTGCTATGGAAATTGCACTACAAGACATATTCGGCGTACTGGAAGCTTTCCTGTGGCCGTTTCTTCGTCTTAGTGCCATGTTGTTTGCAGCGCCTATCCTGGGTGCTCGCACGGTGCCTGTTCGTATTCGTATCGTACTGGGCATTGTGCTGACGGTTCTATTGCAACCGGTGTTACCTGTTTCCCCCGGGATTGAAGCGCTAAGTGCGGCAGGGCTGATAACAGCACTGCAGCAGATTGCGATCGGCGTGGTCATGGGCATGACCCTGCAAGTCATGTTTTCTGCATTCGTTATGGCAGGCATGATCACTGCAACGACTATGGGATTGGGTTTCGCATCCACCGTCGATCCGCAGAATGGAATCCAGGTGCCGATGATCGGGCAGCTCTATCTCATTATCGGTACCTTGTTGTTCCTGGGCCTTGATGGCCACTTACTGTTGATTGAACTGCTCGCCGCCAGTTTTGTCGCATGGCCCATAGGTAATTCCCTGTTTGGCGCTGATCTGTTTCTGACAATTGGTCTGTTCGGCGCCCAGATGTTCCTCGCTGCTGTAATGATTGCCTTGCCCGCTACGCTGGGAGTGCTTCTGGTTAATCTGGGTCTCGGCGTGGTTACCCGAGCAGCACCGCAATTGAATATTTTCTCTGTGGGTTTTCCCGTCACTATCCTGTCGGGTTTCGTGCTGATTCTGCTCAGCATTCCACTTATCACTGGCGTATTCGAGACCTTGTCTACAAGCGCCTTCGCTCTCCTGCAAACCCTCGCGAACTAAGAGTCTGAATCAATGGCAGAAAATACCGCACAGGAAAGAACTGAACAGGCGACGCCGAAACGCCTGCGGGATGTGCGCAAGAAAGGCCAGGTGCCACGCTCCCGTGAGTTAACCACCTTCGTCTCCCTGATGGCGGCAGGACTGGGCATCCTGCTGTTCGGCCAGTTTCTCATTGCGGGTATCAGCGACACACTTGCCCAGGGGCTTACCGTGAGTCATCAGGAAGCACTGGATTCATCTCGAATTCTGGTAGCGATGCGAGAAACGCTGGTCAGTACATTAGTCATTGTTGCGCCTCTGCTCGCGCTGATCTTTATCGCCATTGCCAGTAGCTCATTTGCTCTTGGCGGATGGATTTTCAACTTCACACTTGCGGCACCCAAGTGGGAACGCCTGGATATGGTGAAAGGCTTTGGTCGCATGTTTTCGCTGAAGTCGTTACTGGAGTTGGTGAAGACCATTGCCAAGTTTTTACTGGTTTCCTCGATGGTCGCTCTCATACTCAGCCAGATCATCGGTGATCTGTTGCAACTCCCGGTATTGCCTCTGGAAAGAGCCATGAGCTTTGCGGGTTCAGTCGCCTTGTGGTGCTTCTTTGCCTATTCGCTGGTGTTGGTGTTTATCGTTGCCATGGATGTGCCATTTCAACTGATGGAGCACCAGAAGAAGATCAAGATGACGCGGCAGGAAGTGAAAGATGAATTCAAGGAAACGGAAGGCCGGCCTGAAATCAAGTCCCAGGTTAAGGAACGGCAGAGGGAAATCGCCCAGCGCCGCATGCTCAGTGATGTGCCCAGGGCAGATGTGGTTATCACCAATCCGACCCACTATGCGGTGGCGCTGTGTTACGACATGGAAGGTAGTGGTGCCCCCAGGCTTGTGGCCAAGGGGCAGCATCTGATCGCTGCACGTATTCGTGAAGTAGCTGAAGAAAACGATGTGCACATATTTTCAGCCCCACCACTGGCAAGAGCACTGTATGCGACAACGGAAATCGGACAGGAAATTCCTGCAAAACTGTTCGTCGCAGTAGCACAGGTGCTTGCCTACGTATTCCAGCTCAGGGATATGTCCAGGTCGCCAAAGTCTCGTGCTTCTATCAGACGACCCACGAAGCTACCTGTGCCCGAGGAATTTCTCGACCACCCGAAGATTCAGGATCGTGATTAATGGAAGCTACCACCAATACAACGACTCCTTCTGCTGAGCTGACATCGGGTTTGCAACTTATCGGTCTTGGTGCGCCGTTGCTGATCATCATGTTGCTGGCAATGATGATCGTGCCATTACCGCCGTTCATGCTCGATCTGTTGTTTACTTTTAATATTTCACTGTCGCTCATCATCTTGCTGGTAGCGATCTATATTGCCCGCCCGCTGGATTTTGGTGTCTTTCCCAGTGTGCTGTTGGTGGCAACGCTGCTGCGCCTGGCGCTCAATATCGCTTCAACGCGAGTCGTTCTGTTGGAAGGCCACAATGGTACCCACGCAGCTGGGCAGGTGATTCAGGCCTTTGGTGAGTTTGTTGTCGGTGGCAATTACGCAGTTGGTCTCGTTGTGTTTGCCATCCTGGTGATCATCAATTTTGTAGTCGTCACCAAAGGTGCAGGACGAATCTCTGAAGTCACTGCAAGATTTACCCTGGATGCCATGCCGGGCAAACAGATGGCAATCGATGCGGATCTCAATGCAGGTCTTATCGATCAGGACCTGGCCCGGGAACGCAGAGAAGAAGTCGCTAATGAGGCCAGCTTCTATGGTGCGATGGATGGTGCCAGTAAGTTTGTTCGCGGCGATGCAGTTGCAGGTATTCTGATCTTATTTGTGAGTGTCATCGGTGGTTTCGCAATTGGTACATTGCAACACGGTCTGTCTGCTTCCCAAGCCGTCACCAACTACATTCTGCTGACCATCGGTGATGGCCTGGTGGCACAGATTCCTTCTTTATTACTCTCCGTTGCCGCTGCACTGATTGTTACCCGCGTCGGCGCCGCTGGCGATATGGGTCAGGATGTCAGGTCCCAACTATTTGAAAACAATAGGGTATTTTACATAGCTGCAGCGATTATCGCGGCCATAGGCCTGGTGCCCGGCATGCCTTTCTTCGCTTTTGCCTTTATCGCTGGCGCCCTCGTGATCGTGGGTTCCTCTATGAGCCGTGATGAAGCTGAAGCCGACAGAGAAAGCGAAGGTGAACCCGGTGCAGATGGAGAAGGGCCCGCCTTAATCGAAGCCGAAAAGGATTTGCAGTGGGAAGATGTGCTCGGCATCGATGTCATCGGATTGGAAGTTGGCTACCGGCTCATCTCGCTTGTTGATGAAGCCCAGGGTGGTGAGTTACTCGGGCGAATCAAGGGAGTGAGGAAGAAGATCTCTCAGGATCTCGGATTTCTGATTCCCTCTGTACATATCAAGGACAATCTCACACTGCCGCCCACTGCCTATCGAATTTGTATCAAGGAAGTGCCGATAGCCCAGGCTGAAGTTCACCCTGGTATGGAGATGGCCATTAACTCTGGTCAGGTGTTTGGTGAACTGGAAGGGATTGCGGGTAAGGATCCGGCATTCGATCTGGACACGGTGTGGATCAATCCCTCCCAGAAAGAAGAAGCCCAGTCGAAGGGTTATACGGTAGTAGATTGCAGTACCGTGGTGGGCACACATCTCAGTCATGTGTTGCGCAGCCATGCTCACGAATTCATCGGGCACGATGAGGTGCAGAAGCTACTGGATTCCCTATCGCAATATGCGCCGAAGCTGGTGGAAAACCTGGTGCCCGACGTATTGTCCTTGAGTGCGGTATTGAAAGTCCTGCAGAACCTGCTGCAGGAGAACGTACCCATTCGGGATACGCGCTCCATCATTGAGGCGCTGGCCGAGCATGGAGCCGGTGATCGCAGTCTGGATCAACTTACTGCCGCAGTGAGATCTGCCATCGGCAGATCCATCTGTCAGAGCATTGTTGGGCCCGCCCATGAGATGAAAGTCATCACCCTGCAACCGGATATGGAACAGCTGTTACTGGAGTCTATCGAGTCAGAACAGCGCATGGGTTTCAGTGGTCTGGAACCAGTCTTGATGGAATCCCTGATCAGGGATTTCCAGCAAGCCAGTCAGGAGATGGAATTTGCCGGACAAACTCCCGTGGCGCTGGTTTCAGATCGATTAAGGATATGGCTTGCCCGATTCCTGAGAGCCTCGGTGCCAAGACTTCGGGTACTGGCTTTCAATGAAGTGGGCAACAACAAACAAATTAGAGTGATCGCCACGCTCGGTCAGAACAAACTGAGCGCGGCCTGATAGAACATCGCGGAGGCAATCGTGAAAGTACAACGCTTTGAAGATGACAGCATGAACAAAGTGCTCACTAAAATTCGGGCGGAAATGGGCTCGAGTGCAGTGCTGGTTTCGAGCCGCACCGAGAATGGACGCACCGAAGTGATTGCGGCCCAGGACTATGACCCCAGCAAACTCCAGGAAGCGCTGGATGAATTGGAACGCAGAAAGCAGGAGCCTGAGGAGAAGCATCCACCGGTGGAATTGCTGTGGGAAGTCATCGACGATGAGAGAACGTCAATACAAAGGGATTCTGAGAATGGCATTGATTCGACATTGAAAGAAGTGATTGAACAATCCACTGGCCCCAGCCTGGAGTCAATGGTTGATGAGATCAGCAGGCTTCGCAAACTGTTTGAGGGTCAACTCGCTTTTGTATCGCGACGGGGAGAACAATATCAACCTCATGAAGCTGCCCTTATCGATCGATTGCAAGCTGCGTCTCTGGATATGGATCTGTGTCACAAAATAGTTAAGAAAGCCTTGCCCTGTGGCAGCCTGGAGTTGGGTTGGCGCCGGGTGCAACAGATTCTGTGCCGTGCAATACGCATCTCAGAACAGGATATTCGGCAGGATGGTGGCGTGATTGCATTATTTGGCACCTCAGGTGTAGGCAAGACTGCCGCAGCAGCCAAACTTGCCGCTCAATTTGCGCTTCGCCACGGTCGCAATCAGATTGCCTTTATAACAACTGACACAAATCGTGTCGGTGGGCAGTCCCAGCTGATTGCCCTGGGTGCAGTGCTGGGTATTCCAGTACAGGTCATGAGCTCCTATGAGGAGTTGCCAGATGCGCTGGCGAGTTTTGCGGGCAGGAAGCTGGTGCTTATCGATACGGCCGGAGTCAACCAGCGGGATACCCAGGCCATTTCCAGGCTGGAAGAGCTGACTCGCAACAATCCTGCTATCAAACCTTATCTGATGCTTTCGGCAAATACCCAGGAGGCAATAATTGCCGATACCCTGCAAGCCTTTGCCGCTATCGATCTGCAAGGTTCGATTATTACCAAGCTTGATGAGACTTCCTCCATGGGGCCTGTGTTGTCCGGACTGATTCGGCACAAGTTGCCCATTGCCTTCATCTCCAATGGGCAGAGAGTGCCGGAAGACCTGGAGAGAGCGCGCATTAGCCACTTCGTGAATCACATCAACAGCGCCCACCTGGAAGCGGCAAAACAGGCCGAGATGCAGGAACTCAATACCAATGGGCAGGTGGCCATCGCGTAAATTTCATCGTCCCTGGAAAGCTGGAACGCTTATTGCAAAATTTCTGAAAAGGGCTGGAAATGCTTAGAAAGGTCTTGCAAGCCCGGAAAGCCAGTAAAAGGTCTCAGTAGGAGACTTCGAAACAGATGAGAAAGCACATTATTAGCGCAGCAATCGCACCAGACTCCTGGGTGATGCGGCAGGCAGGGAACAATCAGAAGGACGGATTAATGCATTTGTACAATCAGCCAGTCAGAGTCATTGCTGTCACCGGCGGCAAGGGTGGCATAGGAAAAACCAGCATCTCAATCAATCTGTCCATGGCGCTAGCTGAAGCCGGTAGCTCGGTATTGCTCATGGATGCGGACCTTGGTCTGGCCAACATCGACATCATGCTAAATCTGAAGCCCCAGAAGGATCTTCATGGTGTGATCAAGGGTGACTATCCCCTGCAGGACATCATTCTCAAAGGACCCTGTGGTCTGGACATCATTCCCGCAGCATCAGGTATCGGCAAGATGGCAAACCTGTCCCTCGCGGAACAGGCAGAATTGATTCATGCATTTTCCGATCTCGAAACCGACATAGATACCCTGGTGGTGGATACTGCAGCAGGCATCTCCAGTTCAGTGCTGAGCTTTGCCAAGGCTTCCAGTGAAATCTTTGTAGTGATCTGCGACGAACCGGCTTCTATCGCCGATGCCTATGCCCTGATGAAGGTGATGAGCCAGGAGCATGACGTCAAGTCATTCAAGGTGATCGCCAATCGGGTCAAGGATGCACCTTCCGCGCAGAAACTGTATTCCCGCCTCGCCAATGTGGCGGACCTCTACCTCAATATTTCCCTCGGTTATCTCGGACACATTCCAGAGGACGAGAAGCTTCTGAAGGCAGTGCGTAAACAGGCCGCTGTGTTGGACCAATACCCGGATTCCCGGTCAGCCATCGCATTTCGAAAACTGGCAACACGGGTGAATCGCATTCCACCCAGCACTACCAATACCGGTTACATGCAGTTCTTCGTAGAGCGATTTGCCCAGGCAGGTCAGCCAGAAGCAGGAGAGTTCCACTGATGGTTGATGCCGCCAGTCACTACGAGAACCTTGGTGCAGGCTCGCGCAACGAGTTGTTCGAGCAACATCTGCCATTGGTGAAGATCATTGCTCACCATGTCAGTGTTGGCTTGCCACCCGGTCAGAGTGTAGATGACCTGATACAGGTCGGTATGATTGGTTTGCTGGAAGCCACGCGTTGTTACGAGGCCCAGAAGGGGGTGCAGTTCAAGACTTACGCCAGTATCAGGATTCGTGGTGCCATGTTGGATGAGTTGCGCAAGGATTCCTGGATGCCCCGTTCTGTACAACAGAAGTCAAAAAAAATCTCCAGGGCAATACAAACCGCAGAAGCGAGATTGCAGCGCACTGCAGCCGACAAAGACATTGCGGAAGAGCTGGAAATTTCGGTCGACGAATACTACCGGATGCTCGATGCCGTAGCCGGCTGCACTGTATTCAGCATCGAAGACAATCCCGGGCAATACGATCAACACGCCGATGAACAATCTCCCGAGCTGGATATTGAGTGCGAGTCTACACGAGAAAAACTTGCTGAGGTGATGGAAGGTCTGCCACGACAGGAAAAGCTGGTAGTCTTTCTTTATTACAACAAAGGACTGAACATGCAGGAGATCAGCAAGGTTATGGAGGTGAGTGAATCCCGAGTGTGTCAGGTCCATTCTCAGGCGGTTAATCGAATAAGGGGTAGATTAAGCAGGGAAATGGCGCAGCAGGATCTCTAAGCTGGAATTGCTGTTAGTTCTTCCTACGATTCTTCCGGTGTCTCGTTTCTGTCAGCAGTGGGCATGAACTGACCTTAGGGGCTATTGAAGTATTCTCGAAAGAGATGATGTTCGCCAAAAAATGTCTCCACGATCTCTGGCACCAATTCCAATCCATTGGCACTGTTCGCCAGCATCGCAAATCCTGATTCTTGTTCCAAATCGAGAAACAGGAATGCTTTGAATGCTCCATTCGATCCGCCATGCCAGATGCTCATTCCCTGTGGAGTACGTTCAAGCGCCCAACCTAATCCGCGCCATATACTGCCTCTGTTCCCGTAGTTTTCGACCTGCACAGTCGGGAAGAGCATGAGATTCAATGTTGAGTTGCCTGATCTGTATGCTGCGAGAGTGAACTCCAGAAACTGAACAAGCTCAATGATATTCGTAACAACTCCTCCTTCAGCATAGGCAGAGTCAAGTTTTACAATTTCGCGACTAAAACTACCATCGGCTGAGTGGCCATCTGCAGCGATAGTTTCAAATTTTTCCTGCCACAGGTAGCTACTTTCAGTCATATTCAACGGTACAAATACTTGGGCGCTCATGACTTCACTTAATGAGCGTTGAGTTAAGTTTTCTACAACACGCTGTAGGTATCTAAATCCCCAGCCTGAATATTGATATTGCGTGCCAGGAGTAAACATGATGGTTGGGAGTTCGCCTCTGGGTAGCGCATTTGGCAGTCCCGAGCTGTGGCTTAAGATCATCCTGGTCGTAATCAGCTTGCTGCGCTCGTCTTCGGCTATGCTTTCAAATTCTTCGATGTCAGATAAAGGCTGATCCAGAGCTATCAGATCTTGTTCAACAAGGCTCATCACAAGCCAGGCAAACATTGGTTTTGCTGTTGAAGCAGCTTCAAAAATTGTTGCACTGGTAACCGGATTTCCTGATTCAGAATTTGTGACTCCGTAGGTCCTGACTATTTTTTCTTCTGATTTGCCAATGAGTGCTATGGCTAATCCTGGAATGTTGTTTTCAAGCATCAATTGAGGAAGCAGCTTGTCCAGTTGTTCTGCCGCATCTACGTCCGAATGTTGGCTGAATGTAGGCCTGGGCAACAGCGCCAATATGCTGATTCCGAGAAACAGCAGTGTATAACTGCTTGATTTTGAGCACATTTTCTGGATTTTCATTCAACTAGCTGAGTGCTTTCTTGCGGTCGCAATTGTTGAGGGCGCGACAATCAACTATTAGCGGAAACAGGCATCACTCTGGCGATTGCTACAGGGATGAAGCCCGGTATTTAAATACATACTGTACATTGTGAACTGGCACTGCTACCCCATCGACGATTCTGGGATCGAACAGAAATCTGGAAATTTCATCTAATGCACGGGCGTTGAATTCTCCTGGGGGCTCACCGTCCACAACCACAGCGTCAACTACCGAACCTGTCTCGGTTATTGTAAATTCCACCAGGCACCATCCTACGAGCGGGTCATCCTGCACATCTGTTGCTTGAGCAAACAGATCAATATTAGGTGTCAGCAAACGATCAAAGGGATTATCTGGTCCCAGTCTGCTAATGATGCCGACGGAACCGTCTGCCTGTGGTGGCTCCGGTGCAACTTCGGTGACTATTTGTTCTGCTGGATTGTCGGCAGGTTCAGAGAGTAGCAATTCTTCATTGTCGACAAGCTGAGATGAATCTACAGATGTGGATCGGCTGCTATTTTGGACCTGAACCACTATGGTCACTGCCACCAGTAGACATGCAGCAATGCCACTGAAATACCATCCATTGAACCTGCTTCGGGAACTGGAGTTGCCAGGAAAGCTTTGTTCGAAGCCTATCTCAGCTTCCATCTCATGCTTGCGAGAATAGTAGTCCGCCACAGTATCTCTTAATTCGTCTGGCATTCTGACCTCCAATCAGTCAACAGGCTGTTTAGCTTGATTTTCGCCCTATGGTATTGGGTTCGCACTGTACCAATAGTTAGTCCGAGAACCTCTGCGATTTCTGACAAGGTAAAATCTTTGTAGAAATGCAGATAGATTACTTCCCTTTGGGTCAAACTTAGTTCCTCGATCGCAGCTTCGATGGCCAGCTTTGAATAATGGTCAATCGAAACCACAAGATCCGACTCCTCATCACTCGCCGGAACAATTTCTGTTTCGAGTTCTTCGCCGGAATGAGTCTTGCGCTCCCTAAGTACTTCAAGTGATGTAAAGCGGGCCACTCCAAAAAGCCAGGTTCTCAGCGCCGACTTTTTTTCATATTTTGCTCTTCCTTCGACGATCTTCAGATATGTTTGCTGAATGATTTCTGCAGATAGTTCCCCATCATGGTTGGTACAGAATTGTATCCACTGAATCAGATCGGTATGCAGACATTGCAGATCGAATTCGGACAGATTTTTATTGTTAGCTAAAGTCACTAAAACTTCCTATTTGTAGTAATAAGTGAAATTTGCCGGCGTTCTGTATGACAGGCAAAGAGAAGAAAGTTCTTCCGAAGCCGAGGCCAGGGTGTTGATGGCTAAAAGGTGTCGTTCCTGGAGCATTCCCCGGAGTAACTGTACTTGTTTAGGTGAGTACTATTCTAGCAGGCAGAAAAATACTCCCCTTACTGGCGACAAATCGCGTTCAGGGGAGTAAGGCCGAGGATGGTTTTACGGATTGTTGCGCGCTATTAATGCACTGTCTTACAGATGGCTGTCTTGGATAAGGCCTGCCATTGCGGATTCAATGGTCATCAGTTCTTTTTCACTGAACTGTTTATTGCGTGTTAGCGTGAACTGCGCGGACTCGACTCCGTCGTCAGTAATACGATAGTTGCATCGATGTGGCCCTGGCTTGCCCAGGGATACGAACACGCCTTCCTGTGGGCTCTCGAATTCGAAGCTGTCAAAGTCCACCAGGCGCTTCAGGCCACTGGCCAGCACCTTGACCCGCTCGTCCATCTGCAGTGCAGAAACCACGCGGCCAGGATCGAAGAAACTGTCGATTTCCCGCTCTATCGTTGACGTCTCAAAGGCTACTGCTTCTGAATTTGCCATGTTTATTCTCCATTGGATGACGCGCTTTCTCTCTGACCAAATATTCTTCGGTAGCGCGGTCAGGACTACATAACGCAGTACATCCAGAAAAATGCAATGCACATGCCAACATCGTGGTATTCGTAAAGTTTTGGTGGAGCCCCCTAAAATAGGGAGATGTAGCCTTGCTGTAGAGAGGGGATCCACTGTCACAAAAGTGACAGCGTGAATTTTGTATCTTCAGGCGTTACTTAATTGACTCTCGAGCATGTCGAGCGTGTTGCGCAGGGACAGGATGCTTTCCTCAGTCATTTTCAGGAACTGTACACCCACCAGCAAAATACCGCGCCTGGTGCCAATAGAACAGATTCGCACTGGCTGGTTGATAGTGAGGAGATTGCGAATTTCGATACTGCAGTGATCGATTGTCTCTCCCAGGTCAACACCCCGGTTCCCTCGCGGCAGACAGATCAGGGCTCCGGCAACGGAGAGATCCAGGCATTCGCCTTCCAGTGCAAGACCCTTTCTGATACGCAGGCTGACAGCAGTTTCAAGCTGACCAACCTTGATTCGGTTGTGTGCCCGTCGTTGGTCTTTGATGATTTTCTCGGGAACCTGGAAGCGCAGAGAGCTCTCCAGGCGGGGAATGGCCGATGGCAAATAGTTGCTTTGAAATCGAATTACACCACCAGGTGTGAAGCAGCTGAATTCCAGTTCGTTCATGCAGCTACTCAGTTGTTCGCAAAATTTTGAATCGGGTTTGTGCAGGTACAGCGAGTTGCTTTGCGGCTCAATGTCCTGAATAGCGGAGTCAACAGTCCAGCTGGAGTGGGAATCGTTTGCAGAAATCTTGACAGGACGATGATCGGTGGCCAGTTCCGAAAGATGGCTGAGGATTACTCCTTCATTGGTAACAATTTCTTTGTGTATGCGACTTTCCATCGCTTGCAGACTCCAGGCAACTGCAGTTATGCAGCTCGTCGACTAACAGCCCAGCCGACCGTTTTCTTTATATAACACACACTCTTCGCCACTCGAGGGTGACAGGCAGGCAATCGCGTTTGAAATAAGCTGGGTTCTTCGATTGATCAGTTGGCCCACCAGTCTGTTCTCATCGAAACAGTTCTGCGCCAGTTCAGCCAATTCGATAAACAACATATCCAGTTCCAGGCCATGATCGGAAGAACTGAATTGTCCGGAACTGGTGATAGGATCCGGGCCGCCGATTTCTGCCATGAATCTCACCCGGGCATTGGTCGCAGCCTGTAAAGTATCGATCAGGCGCTTCTTATTGGCACTGTTTAGCGTGATGACCTGATCATCCAGGGAATCCAGCGCGCTGCGTTCACAGCGCAGGGAGTCCAGTAAGGCTCTGGCGCAGCGAATCTCCTCCTGCAGCAACTGAATCAGCCGTATTTCCTGAGATGTATCGATCTGGATGCCATCCATGGAAATCTAGCCTTCACCGTCCTGGTTCGAATTGACTCGACCACCTGATTCCATCTCGATGAGCTTGTCAGCAGTCTCAGCCATATCCAT
Source organism: uncultured Pseudohongiella sp. (assembly GCA_965267495.1). Taxonomy (GTDB): domain Bacteria; phylum Pseudomonadota; class Gammaproteobacteria; order Pseudomonadales; family Pseudohongiellaceae; genus UBA9145. The sequence continues at coordinate 719,494 of OZ254078.1, forward strand.
TTCCAGTGTATCGTTGGCAATAGCAGCTTTGACCTCATCGATCAGTGCTTCGTTGACACCTGGAGTGGATTTCAGATTGCCTTCAAGCTCCTGCAGCCGAGATGCCTGCTCGGTGACATTGACTTCATCCTGGACGACCGCGGGATTCGCCGCTGGTCGATCGGATTCCTGCTTCGGGGTAGTCGATTTGTTCGTACCTCCGATATTTACAGGATTGAAGCCTGGTTGAATGCTGTTGGTCATGGGTCTGGCTCCTGTAGAGAACTGGGTAACGTTCCAGGTACGAATTACTACGACATTCGCCCGGAATCACTTAAGTCAAAATCCTACTAAAACTGTCGATTCGCTCACAATTCGTGCCTCGAGGGTTTTGCCGGAACTGAGGTTGCGGATCGGAATCATTTCGTCCCTGGCACCACTCCTGAGTGCACTGCCGGTCATGCGCACGGAGATACCACCACCTTCTGCCAGGATGATCACTTCCTGGCCTTGCTGGATCAGTTTTGGCACTTGTAAGCTATTGATTGTAATAGGGTTTCCCGCAGCAATGGCACGATTCATCGCCATGCCTTCAATCTGCTCGGGATCGGTGACTGCCTGTCGGGGGAGGCGTTGTAGTGGCAGATAACGGAGTTCCACCGCCGAACTGTCTATGCGTTCACCGCGCAGCAGTGGCCTGGTGGCGAACAACACCGGACTCTCAGCGTCCACGGCAACGGGTACATACAAGGTCCAGGGAGATGAGCCGGTACAGCGAACCCCGACAGTTGATCGAGCGCGAATCTCACCAGTGCCGGAGGCGAAAGCTTCCAATACCTGGTCGCATTTCTTGAGTCGTAAGCGCTGGTCCAGTGTTCCAGCCCTGGCGCTGATTTCTTTCAGGCTGGTTTCATCAATCTGTGTCAGCACGAACTGCTCTGCAACAGCTTGGATATTGGCAGCAGCTTCGAATTCTTCTGCCATCAACTGTTCCGCAGGAACGAATAACAACAAACCCATTGCGAGCAGCAGAGTAGTACGGGGTGTCAGTTTTGTGACATTTCTCATTGGATTAACACTTGTTTGCTTATGTGCTTTTGCAGAGCTTGCGCACTTGGGCGCTTATCTACTAATTCAGTTGAAAACAATGCAATTGATATGCCACGACTGTTCCTGCGTTGCTTCGGAGTCTCGCAGCTGGGAACGAAATGTAAAACGGCAATAAGCGGCAATCGTTGCCGTTTGTCAGCTCCCATTCTTGCCGCGTCAGTCTGCCGGAACCCTTCCTTCACTCTGCACGCCTTGTTATTGCGGCACTCGCAGCGATTGGCACAGGCTTTGCAATTTCCTGTGCACGGACTCGCGATATGGCGAGTAAAAAAATGCGCTTACAACGAGGACGAGCAAGAAGCACAACAATGAATCTGATCGACAAAGCATTTGGTTTACATCCACAGGCACTGACACTGCGCTCACAACGTAGCGCGGTACTGGCAAGCAATATTGCCAATTCAGCGACGCCAGGCTACCTCGCCAGGGATTACGATTTTCGTACTGCACTTGCCGAAGCAGGATCCGCGGCGCCTATCAATCTGCAAATGACCCGCAAGGGCCACATCCCTGTACAGCAATCTTCATCAGAACACAGCTTGATGTACAGACAGCCGACTCGCTCTTCCGGCATTAACAGCGTGGAAGCGGAAGTCGAGCAGTCGGCCTTCGCGGAAAATGCCCTGCGCTATCAGGCAAGTCTGCGATTTCTCAGTGGTTCCATTGCCGGTCTGCGCAAAGCGATTAGAGGAGAATAGTCATGAACCTCAACAATATATTCAGAGTGACCGGCTCAGCGCTGAATGCACAAAGTGTGCAGATGGAAGTGATCTCCAGCAATCTAGCCAACGCCCGAATCGTTGCAGGAAGTGAAGCAACGGCTTTCCGTGCAGTTCGGCCAGTGTTTGCCAGCATTCTGGGTTCAGAAATGGGCGGTGGTTCCAACTCCATCGCCGGTTCTTCACGCGGTGGCATCCGTGTAGACAGCTACGCCTATAGCGATGCTCCTATCGAAAAACAACGCATGCCTGAAAATCCCATGGCTGATGAGGAAGGCTACATCTATCTCTCCAACGTCAACGTGGTTGAGGAGATGGCTTATATGATGCAGGCCTCCAGAGCCTACCAGGCCAACATCGAGGTATTGAACACCTCACGACAACTCATCGCCAGCACTCTCAACCTGGGTAATCGATAAGGAGGAATCATCACAATGCTAGCAATTAATCCATTGGCTACATCGACAACTTCAGCGAGCGGGAAATCCAGGGATGAGTTAGGTCAGGAAGACTTTCTGCGCTTGCTGGTCGCACAACTGAAGAACCAGGATCCGGTGAATCCGGTCGAAAATAATGAATTCCTGAGCCAGATCGCACAATTCAGCATGGTTTCCGGCATTGAGGGTCTCGGCACATCATTTGGTGGCATGGAAACTAATCTGTTCGCTAATCAGGCGATGCAGTCAGCTCAGCTGGTAGGCAAAGAAGTGCTCGTCGATAACGCCAACATTGCCTTTACTTCTGGTGATTCGGTGCATGGCTTACTCAATGTTGACTCAACGGTCTTTAATCTGAACATCCAGGTTCGTGAAGAGGCCGGTGGTCTGATTCGGACCATAAGTCTCGGCACGGCAAAGCCTGGTAGCCATGAAATCCTGTGGGATGGAACGGATGAGTCCGGTGAGCCAGCTGCCTCAGGCAGCTATGTCCTGGAAGCCGTCGCAGAAATTGATGGCACGCCAGTTTCAATTCCAGTGCAGCTGTTTCAAAGAGTCGCCAGCGCTTCAATAGATCATAGCAGTGGAAACGTTTCTCTGAATCTCGGTAATGCGGAGAGTGTTTCTTTCAACCAGGTTCAGAAAATCAGATAGCTCTACTAAAGAGAGGAGAACAACATGTCATTTGATACTGCAGTTTCAGGAATCAAGGCGTCCAGCACCAGCCTTGAAGTTATCGGCAGCAACATCGCTAATGCGGGAACCACAGGTTACAAGTCTTCCCGCGGAGAATTTTCTGACGTATTCGCGTCAAGTCTGTCGGGCACTGCCGCCAACGCAGTGGGCAAAGGGGTTGCCATAGCCGGCATTTCCCAGGCCTTTACCCAGGGCAACATCAGCTTCACCAGCAATGTTATGGATATGGCAATCAATGGTGGTGGCTTCTTCGTGCTTTCCGATGGAGGTAGCAATGTCTACACCAGAGCTGGCAATTTTCAGACCGATCGTTCCGGCTATGTGGTGAATCCGGAGGGTCTGCGGCTGCAGGCTTTTGCGACCACCTCTGATGGAGCCTTATCTGGCGGGGTAACCGATCTGCAAATCGATTCATCGCTGATTCAGCCATCGGCTACCAACCGCATCGACCTGTCTGCTAATCTCGATTCCCGTAGCACGGCACCGGCCGCCACCTGGACTGGTGGTTTTGATGCATTTGCAGCGCCGCCCACGGCTCCTTCTTCCGACATGTTTAATGCATCAACCGCTGTCACCATCTATGACAGCCTGGGCAATCCCCACTCCATGAGTTTCTATTTTGTGAAGACGGCTAATCCCAATGAGTGGGATGTACATTCACTGATAGATGGGGTTTCTACCTCGGGACCGGATACCGTGACTTTTGATGCGTCGGGTCAGATACCAGCTGCTTCTCTGCCTTTCCAGGTCAACATCGCAGCATGGAATCCCCTTGACGAAAATGGTGCCCTAATCGGAGCCAACACCGAGGCCCTCACTATCGACCTTTCTGACACCACCCAATTCGGCAACGACTTCAGTGTTTCAGGTATCGAACAGGATGGATATACCACTGGCCAACTGGGCGGTATCGAAGTAGGAGATAGCGGCATTGTTTTTGGTCGTTTCACCAACGGGCAGTCCCGCGCCCTGGGCCAGATAGCACTGGCTACATTCTCCAATGTGAGTGGTCTGCAACCACAGGGTGGCAGCTTGTGGAGTGAGTCGTTCTCTTCTGGTCAGGCTGTGCTGGCTTCGCCTGGTACCAGTGGTACGGGTGTTGTGCAATCTGGTGCGCTGGAAGACTCCAATGTGGATATCAGTCAGGAGCTGGTCAACATGATTGTGGCGCAAAGGAATTTTCAGGCCAACGCCAAGATGATCCAGACAGAAGACACGATTACCCAGGCCATCATTAACCTGCGTTAGCGCGCAAACTAGGACTTACTCCTTAACAGGAAGCTGACACCATGTATGAGCTGCTTGAATCAATCACCGAAAGCGCCAAGAAGACTTTGCAGGCGCAACAGGTCAATGCCAACAATCTTGCCAATGCCAGCACCATAGGCTTTAAGGCTGAAATCGCCTACTACATGAATGAAGAGGGTGATCTGTCTCTGCAAAGCATGCCGGACCTTTCGCCCGGACTGACGCAGCAGACCGGACGCCCTCTGGACATCAGTGTACAGGGCGATGGCTGGATTGCGATTCTGGCGCCTGATGGTACCGAAACCTATACCCGACGCGGTGATCTACAGGTCGATTCTTTCGGTCAACTGAAAACTGGTGCTGGTCACCCTGTGGTGGGAAACAACGGCCCCATCGCCTTACCACCTTTTTCTGAAATCGAAGTCGGCACCGATGGCACAGTTTCTGTTGTACCTATTGGCCAGTTGCCCAACACATTGGCCGTAGTGGATCGCATCAAATTGGTTTCATTGGACAGCAACCGCCTGCAGCGTCGTGAGGACGGTCATCTGCAGTTGCCTGATGCCGAAGTCGCTGCAGCTGATGCCAATATAAGAGTCATGTCAGGTGCAATTGAGGGCAGTAATGTAAATGTGGTCGGAGAGCTGGTGCGCATGATCGATCTGGCTCGTCGTTTCGAATCCGAAATTCAACTGATGCAGGACGCCAAGGAGAACTCCCAGGCATTGGCATCGGTAATGAATATCAACTAGTTCCGGGAGATTGTTATGACACAAGCACTTTGGATCGCGAAGACAGGCCTGGATGCACAACAGACCAAGATGTCTGTGATTTCCAATAACCTCGCCAATGCCAGTACCTCAGGTTACAAGCGCAGTCGTGCCGTCTTTGAAGACCTGCTGTATCAGAACCAGCGACAGCCCGGTGCCCAGTCCTCCCAGGATACGGAGTACTCTACCGGCCTGATGATTGGTACTGGTGTACGCACCGTCGCCACAGAAAAACTGTTCAGCCAGGGCAATCTGTCCCAGACAGACAATCCCATGGACCTGGCCATTGAAGGTCGTGGATTTTTTCAGGTTCTGAGAGGAGACGGCACCCTGGTTTACAGTCGCGACGGTTCCTTGCAGGTAAACAGCCAGGGTCAGCTGGTCACGCCTACTGGCCTGCCGATTCAACCGGTGGTCACGATTCCTGCTGATGCCCAGTCAGTCACCATCGCCGCGGATGGCACTGTTTCGGTGAGTCTGCAAGGTACGGCAGCGACGACCCAGGTTGGCAATATTCAGCTTGCCGATTTTATCAATCCAGCGGGACTGCAAGCAGCCGGCAGCAACCTGTACCTGGAAACCACTTCAAGTGGTGCGCCACAAGTTGGCTCTCCTGGTCTCAACGGGCTGGGTTCATTGCTGCAAGGTTATATCGAAAGCTCTAACGTGAATGTGGTGGAAGAGCTGGTGAACATGATTGAAACCCAGCGCGCTTATGAAATGAACAGCCGTTCAATATCTACAGCCGATCAGATGCTGCGCTTTGTCACCAACAATATGTAGGAATGTCTCGTGAAACTGACTGAATCGAAACTGTTGAAACTTCTGCATCTTCTCGTACTGACAACGCTTCTGGCATCCTGCATCAGCGCACCGGAACCGATTGAAGAAGTACCCGACTTTACTCCCACTTATCAGCGACCCTATGAAATGCTGAAAAACGATGGTGGCGCTATCTACAGCCCGATTCGTCGGCTTGGTCTCTACGAGGATCTGAAGGCGCATCGGGTAGGTGACATTGTGACCGTATTCCTGGTTGAACAGACTTCCGGACAGAACAGCGCCGATAACAGCGTGTCCCAGGCGACTGACATGAATGTGGAAGCGCCAACCTTCGGTGGCAGTCTGCGCCCTAATATGGAGATTGACCTGGGTTCGGAAAATTCCTTCAGTGGCCAGAGTGGCACCAGTCAAAGTAACAGTCTTAACGGCAGTATTACGGTGACGGTAACTAGCGTACTGGCTAACGGTAATCTCGTTGTGGAAGGCGAGAAGTGGATCCGTATCAATCAGGCAAGGGAATTCGTTCGTCTGCAAGGCGTCGTGCGACAGGCTGACATCAGCACCAACAACACGGTGCTCTCAACCCAGGTTGCCGATGCTCACATTGCTTATGGTGGCACTGGTTCGCATGGAACCGGCGCCGGATGGGCATCGCGCGTACTCTTTAGTTCCATCTGGCCATTCTAACCGGAAGTTGCCCGTACAAAGGACAAACCTTATGAACAGCAAACGGAATCGATTCTTGCAAACCATCTGCAACTGCTTGTTGGCCGGACTGATGCTGCTAATCTGCGCAACTGCCAGTGCAGAACGTATCAAGGATCTGGCCAGTATCGGTGGTGTGAGAGCCAACCAGTTGGTGGGCTATGGATTAGTGGTGGGTTTGCCGGGCAGTGGTGACCAGACTACGCAAACCCAATTCACGGTACAGAGTTTAAAGAGCACCCTGGCGAGGCTGGGTGTCATCGTGCCTGAAGAAATCAATCCGCAGTTGCAGAATGTCGCGGCCGTACTAGTGCATGCGGAATTACCGGCCTTTGCCAAACGAGGGCAGACTATTGATGTCACTGTTTCGTCTATAGGCAATGCGGCGAGCCTGCGCGGTGGTTCGCTGTTGATGACCCCGATGAAAGGTGCCGATGGCGAAGTTTACGCACTGGCCCAGGGTAACCTGGTCGTAGGCGGATTCGGAGCCGAGGGTGCAGATGGTTCATCGGTAGTCGTCAACATTCCCAGTAGTGGCAGAATTCCCAATGGCGCAATAGTCGAGAAGGAAGTGCTGAGTCCGTTCTCCAATGGTGGCGGGGCATTCACGCTCAATCTTAATAGTTCCGATTTCACCACAGCCATGAATATGGTTGATGCGATCAATGAAACTTTCGGACCACATACAGCTATGGCTATCGATGGTACCTCGGTGCAGGTATTTGGGCCTGAGGACTACAGTCAGAAAGTGGGATTTGTCTCAGTACTTGAGAACGTGCAGGTGGAACCTGGCCAGGCAACAGCGAAAGTCATCATTAATAGTCGTTCAGGCACCGTAGTTATCGGACAGCAAGTGCAGGTGGAAGAAGCGGCAGTTTCTCATGGCAGTCTCACTGTCACCATCGCAGAAGAATTCTTCGCCACCCAGCCGGGTCCCTTTGCCCGACGCGGTCAAACTGCCATCGTTCCGGATAGCTCTGTCTATATAGAAGAAGCAAACAATCGCATGTTTCTGTTCCAGCCCGGCGTAAACCTGGATGAACTGGTTCGCGCGGTAAACCAGGTGGGTGCATCACCCAGTGATCTGGTAGCCATTCTCGAAGCCCTGCAGCAGGTTGGTGCGCTGCGGGCTCAGCTGATCGTAATCTAGGACGCAGTCAAGGCCGATGATCTCAACCAACACACAGTCTGCTTATCATGATTTCGCCTCCCTGTCGCAATTGCGGGGGCAGGCTTCCTTGCAACCAGATGCTGCCAGTCACGAAGTGGCAAAACAGTTTGAATCAATCTTTGTCAGCTTTGTACTCAAAGCGATGCGGGACACGGTGCCAGAAGACTCGCTGTTTGGCAGTGATGCCATGAAATCCTACCAGCAAATGTTTGATAGTCAGCTTGCTGTTTCGCTCGCAGACCAGGGTGGGCTTGGTCTGGCACCACTCATCGAAAAACAGATTGCAGTGATGAACTTTGCAGGCAGTGAAGGAGAGGGTAGTCCCGGTACTACAGACACACTATGACTGATCTTCTGAAACTGGGCGCTTACTCGATTCAGGCCTTACAGCAGGGGCTGAGCACTACAGGCCATAATATTGCGAATGCTGGCACGGAAGGCTTCAGTCGTCAGAGCGTTAACTATGAAACCCAGACTCCACAACGCTTCGGATTTGGCTTCGTTGGTAGTGGTTCGCGCATCGCCAGTATAGAAAGGGCTTTCAATGGTTTTCTCACTGACCAGGTGCGATCGCTGACGTCTTCAAGCAGCCAGCATCAGATCTTCTCGGATTTCAGTGCAAGACTGGAAAACCTGTTTGCCAACAATGACAGCAACCTCAACAACTCCCTGCAAAACTTCTTCGACAGCCTGGCCGGGGTCGCGGCGAATCCAACCGGTATGCCGGAACGGGAAGTGTTAATGAGTGAGTCGCAATCGCTGGTCCAGCGATTCCATAGCTATCGTGCCCTGATACAGGATATCAATGGCAGTATTAATGACGAGCTAAGTGCTTCAGTAGAACAAGTTAACAGTCTTTCAGACAGCATTGTGAAACTGAATCGACAGATTGTGCAGCACTATGCATCAGGTCAGGGAGTTGCTCCCAATGACTTGCTGGACGAACGTGATCGGCTGCTGGAGCAGATGGCAGGATTCCTCGATATCCAGGTGGTGGAACAAACCGATGCCAGCGTCAATGTGGTGATTGGAAATGGGCAGGCGCTGGTCATTGGCGGGCAGGCCAATGATCTGAAAGCAGTATTCAATTCACTGGATGGCAGCAAATTGGAAATAGGCATGCTCAGTTCGCCGGGCACTGTCGATGGTTCCGGAGTCGTTAAAGGCGGCAAGCTGCAAGGCCTCCTGGATTTCAGGAACAGGGTACTTGAGCCGGTTGAAACTCAGTTGGGTGTCATAGCCCTCACACTTACAGCTTCTTTCAATAGCCAGCATCAACTGGGTGTTGATTTTGATGGCAATCTGGGTGGCAATTTTTTCCAGGCAATGAGTTTTGCTATCGCGAACAGCAGTGACAATGCTGGTACCGCCATGCCCACCCTCTCGATTAGCGACGCCACACAAGTGAGGGATAGCGCTTACAGCCTCAGTTTTGATGGCGCACAATGGCAACTCAGCCGAGTCGGTGATGGCACAACGGTCTCAGGTGTTGGCGTGCTAAACATTGATGGCATGAGTATCGATACCACTGCCGGTGTGCCGGTAGCAGGGGATAAGTTCATTTTTAACCCGGGTCGGGATGCTGGCGCTGCGTTCGGCCTGGCTATCAGCGACGCCCGGCAGATAGCCGCAGCTAATGCCCTTAGTGCAGAGAATCCCGTGAGCAATGTTGGCACGGCTGTGTTGAGTGCTGTGCGTGCCGATCCGGCCAATACACTCCCCCTGGCAGGAGACATAACACTGACTTTTGACCCGGATGCGCTTGGCGCAGGGGTTCCTGGCTTCACTGTGCTTGGTGGTCCAGGTGGCACTATCGCCTACGACCCGGCAACAGAGTCCGCTGGCAAGGCGTTTACCTTTGCCGTCGAGGGCTTGCATTTTCAGTTCTCGGGAGAACCACAAAGCGGAGACAGTTTTGTCATAAGCAACAACGATGCCTTTGGAGATAGCAGCAATATTCTTGCGCTTGCGAGTCTGCAGGAGCAATCACTGGTTAACGGTGGCAGCGAAAGTTTCCAGGACATGTTCGGCGTGACTGTGACCAAAGTGGGGGTGAACAGCAATGAGGCGATCAGAAACCTGAGTGTGGAAACCACGCTGAAAGACCAGGCGGTGAGTCAAAGAGAAAGTGATCGGGGTGTCAATCTGGATGAGGAAGCTGCCAATCTTCTTCGTTTGCAGCAGGCCTATCAGGCATCGGCCCAGATGATCAGGATCGCAGATGAACTATTTCAAACGCTGATTTCATCGGTTCGCTGAGCAGGCTACAGGAAGCAGGAAACTGTCTGAGTAATTCAAAATGAAAATCTCGACTGCACAACTTTACAGCCAGGGCATCAAATCCATCTCGGCGCAACAAATTGAATTGGCCAGAACCCAGGCAGAACTGTCCAGTGGCCAGCGAATTAATATGCCATCTGATGACCCGGCAGGCATGGCCCGTCTTCTCGATATCAAGGCGGGGATAGACAGGATCGATCAATACAGCCGTAACGCAGAGTTTGCGACCAATAGCCTGGCGCTGGAAGAAACCGCGCTGGCTGAGGTGAACACCAACCTGCAAAGAGTGCGTGAGTTGATGCTGCAAGCCAATAATTCCAGCAATTCGTCGAGCGACAGACAGAGTATTAGTCAGGAAATCAGCCAGCGGCTGAAAGCCATCACTGCACTGGCCAACAGCAGAGATGCGGCAGGCAACTATATCTTTGCAGGCAATCGCAGCGAAACCCAGCCTTTCTCCGAGGTGGACGGTGCGGTGAGCTATGCCGGAGATGGGGGCAGCAGGTCACTACAAATTAGCTCCCAGGCCAGTCTCAGGATTGGCGATTCCGGCGCCGATGTCTTTCTCCGCGTTCGCAATGGTGATGGCAAGGTCACAGTCTCAGCGGCCAATGGCAATGCTGGCAATGTGGTGATTGGCAGTTTTGGCGCCAACTCGACCATCAATGACAGCTACACCGTAAATCTGCTGGATGGTGCTAATCCGGGGGAATTTGTCTATGAGATCCTCGACAGTGCTTCTGCTCTGGTAGCCAATGGCAATTACACTGATGGCTCCAACATCCAGTTTGCAGGCGTCAGCCTGCAGCTCTCGGGTACACCGGTCGCTGGAGACTCCTTTACCGTGAGCCCGGCGGAAAATCAGAGCGTGTTTACGACTGTGGAAAATGTCATCATGGCATTGAATGCTCCTGATTCTGGTTCGGCTAACAACTCTGCAATCCACAATGAACTGGCGCGAGGACTCGCTGATATCGATCAGGCGATGAATCACATCAGCGCATTGCGGGCCAGTGTTGGCTCGAGATTGAATACGCTGGAAACCGTAGAGTCACTTAATCAGGACCTCAAACTCCATCTGGAAACTGTGAAATCGGAAACAGCAGACCTCGACTATGTGGCTGCTATTTCCAGATTCAACCAACAGCTCACTTCATTGCAAGCCGCACAACAGGCGTTCGCACGCACCACGCAGCTTTCACTGTTCAACTTTCTCTAATCTTTCCGGATTTCCTCGAACCAGATAGCGCCTAAAAGAATCTGCGTTGCTCCATTGGCGTGAACGTTTACGCCAGCTCTGTGTCTGGAATCTCCATTCAAATACATTTAAATGGTGTGCCCTGAAAGTCACAGAATACGCCGTCTCTGGCGATGTCAAATTTTATGTTAAGAGAATATGTCATTTGTCGTAATGATCAGGGACAGCAACTCGGTTGTTGTTATTTAGTTAACCAAGATCACTGCAGGTTTTTCGAATCTGACAGGTAGAACGAGGAAATTAAAATGGCACAGGTAATTAATACCAATATTGCATCATTGAATGCGCAGAGAAATCTGACGAAATCTCAAAGCATGCTATCTACTTCATTGCAGCGCCTGTCATCTGGTTTGCGAATTAACAGCGCTAAGGATGACGCCGCGGGTCTGGCGATTTCAGAGCGTTTTACCGCCCAGATTCGAGGATTGAACCAGGCTGTCCGTAATGCAAATGATGGCATTTCACTGGCACAAACTGCAGAAGGTGCACTGGGTGAAGTCACCAACAATCTGCAGCGTATTCGTGAGCTGGCTGTTCAGTCTTCAAATGCGACTAACAGCGCTTCAGACCGCGTTGCGATGCAGGCTGAGGTTGCTCAGCTCCTTTCTGAAGTTGATCGCGTAGCTTCTCAGACTAACTTCAACGGCGTAAAGCTTCTGGACGGTAGCTTCAGTGCTCAGACTTTCCAGGTTGGCGCCAACGTCGGTGAAACGATCTCTGTCAGCTCAATTCAGGATTCCACGATCGTTGGTCTCAGCCTGACTGACGCAGTTGCTAACCGTACTGACGGCACCGCTGTAACTGCTGCTCTGCTGGCTGGCGACTTGACTGTCAATGGCGTTGACGTGGGTGCTGTGGCTCGGGATGCAAAAGCAATCGCAACCGCTATCGCTGCAACTTCAAGCAGCGTCACAGCAAGTGCTAGCACGAGTGTCAACACTGGCGCATTTACTGCTGCAGTTGGCGAATCAAATGGTGATACCTATACCCTTACTGTTGGCGGCATAGATATTACGGCGACCAGTACTGGTGCAGGTACGATCACGGCCGCGGCTATGGATACAGCCTTTGGCGGCGGTACGATCATCGCTGACCTGGCTGCAGTGGGTATTACTCACAGTGGTACTTTTGCGGGTGGCGACAAGACCTTCATCGATGCCGATGGCGACAACATTGTCATCTCCGAAACTCTGGTAGGTACCTGGGGTGGTACAGATGCTTCTGTAGCCGCCGGTACTGGCACTAACTATGGATCCGTGAGTTCTATCACCAGCAACGGTGCAGACCTTGTCATTGCTGGTAACGACGCCACCAAGGCTGGTCTTACTGCGACCACTACTGCTGCTTCTGCCAGCACCTTAAACGTAGAGTCGGTAGCTGGTGCAGAGTCTCTGATTACTGCAATTGATGCTGCGATCAGCACTCTCAATGGCTCCCGCGGTAGTTTGGGTGCGATTCAGAACCGATTCGAATCTGTTGTGGCCAGCTTACAGGTGTCTTCTGAAAGCATGTCGGCTGCACGGTCCCGAATTCAGGATGCTGATTTCGCCGCCGAAACTGCTGCCATGACCAAGGCGCAGATTCTGCAACAGGCGGGTATAGCCATGGTAGCCCAGGCTAACTCACTGCCGCAGAACGTCCTGACTCTTCTTCAGTAATCTCGAAGAGTATTACCTACGATCAGGAATAAGTGGCTCCTCAAAAGGGAGCCACTTATTCCCGTCTCAAGGAGCGAGATGATAGGTGCAGACTGAGGTAACAGTCAGACTTCAGTCAGTAGAATCAATACCAAGCTTCGGAGAGTGAGCCAATGACAACTTTTGAGCGAACTAATCTGGAAGTGATGCCAGCCATCAAAAACAGCAGTGAAACGCAGTCAACTGCTGGCAAGCGGCAAACCATTGCCGTAGAGGGTCAGATCATGCCGCACAATCCTGACAAGACCAGACCGATTGCTGGGAACGAGAACAACAAGGATCTGAATGAAGTTGTAAAGTCAGTTGCAGATTTTGTACAGAACATCGCTCGAGAGATCAATTTCAGCGTAAATGAGGACTCCGGAGACTACATCGTTACCGTCAGTGACAGGGACACTGGAGAAGTCATAAGACAGATTCCCAGACAGGAGATGATCGAAATCTCGGAGCACCTGGCGGAATTCCAAAAGACTCGTACGGGCCTGACACACCGGGGCATTCTATTCGATAGCGATGTCTGAACGAGAGTTCCAGGTGAATCTGATGTTGGTACACATACTGCATATTGTACTGTCAAAGCCAAAGTTGAAAGCGACTCGTCGCTGACGTGATGAAGGTTCTCAAACGGGAAGGGTTGTTAATTAATTGACAATAAACCTTTAGAACCGGGTTAAGAATTTGACATGGACAAGATGTAATTATGCTGACAGCAACCGGGCTAGGATCTGGTCTCGACATCGAAGGATTGGTAACGCAGTTAGTTGCCAGCGAGCGAGCCATATCCGATATACAACTCAATCGAGAATCTACAAAGATCACTTCGAAATTTTCCGCCCTCGGCTCCCTCAAGGGAGCCCTGGGGGGATTCGATGCAAGTCTCAGTAGCCTGACCAGCGCCTCAAAATTCGAGAGCAAGAAGGCAAGCAGTTCCGATGCCGACTCGATCGCTGTTACGGTAAATTCTCTTGCGGTACCGAATTCTTATGCAGTCTCGGTGTCCCAGCTAGCTGAATCCCACGCCCTCGTCAGCAGCGCATTTGCCGATGATGACACGACGCAGCTCGGCACTGGCACCTTGACCATTCGTAAAGGCAGCACTGACTATGATTCGGGTACGGATACCTACAACAGTTTTACAGAAAATTCAGACTTTGAATCAGTAACCATCAATATCGATTCGAGCAATAACACTTTGCAGGGTATTGCAGAAGCGATCAATGACAGTGATGCAGAAATCAATGCCTCAGTTGTCAACGATGGCAGCGGCTTTCGCTTGTTGCTCAGTTCTGCCGCTACGGGCGCAGACAACAGTCTGGAAATTGTGGTCGACGATGATGACAGTAACGACACCGATACCCTTGGTCTTTCCAGGCTGGCTTTTAATGCTGCGGCGACGAACCTGGAGCAAACCAATGAGGCGCTGGACGCCCAGCTCAACATAAATGGCCTGTCAGTAAGTAGCGCCAATAACACGGTTGATATGGCCATAGAAGGCCTGACGCTGGATCTGAACAAGGTGACCACCGGGGATGTGACCATTACCGTCGATGCTGACTTCACCTCTGTTATTGCTGCAGTCAACAGTTTTGTGGCTGGGTATAACCAGTTCGCCACCACGGCAAACTCCCTGAGCGCATTTAATGCGGATACTGAAATCGCAGGGCCATTGCTCGGTGACTTTACCTTGCGATCAATCACTCAGCAGGTAGATTCGATTGTGCGTGGTTCGATTACGAATATCTCTGGCAGTGTGACTTCCTTGACTCAGCTTGGCGTGACCACCAATAGTGATGGTTTGCTCGAGTTGGATGAATCAACACTCAGCCAACTTTTGGAAAGTGATCCAGACAATGTTGCCGATCTGTTTGCGAGCATAGCTACGCCAGATGATGCAGATATTGTGTTCAATAGTGTTGGCACCGAAACCACGGTTGGCACCTATGCAGTCAATATCTCCCAGATGGCGAGTGCAGGCAGCTATACAGGTTCCGGCGTACTGCCAGATTTCGGTGGTGGTGGAACCTTAACTATCGATGGAGACAACGACAACCTGACTCTCGAAATTGATGGCATCGATATTGGTGAAATTTCACTAAGCCACAACACCTATACCACGGGGAACGATCTCGCGGCTGAGCTGCAAGCACAGATAAATGCAGCAGAGACTCTGGTAAGCGCTGGCGGAAGTGTTGTCGTGAGCTACGACAGTGGTTCTGACAGTTTAACCATCCAGTCGGGATCCGAGGGCAGCTACTCTACGGTAAACATTCTTGCAGTAGATACCAATAGCATTGCCGAGCTCGGCATTGATTCTGGTAATGGAACCGCTGGCCTGGATGTTGCGGGCACCATTGGTGGAGAAGCTGCAACGGGCACCGGCAATATTCTGATCGCCGATGAAGGCACGGTAGCTGAAGGTCTCAGTCTCACCATTACTGGCGGTACCACGGGTGCTCGCGGAGACGTGGTGTTTACAAGGGGCTATGCCAGTCAGCTGGAAGTTTTATTCAATCAGATTCTCGACGAGGAAGGTGCTCTTGAAACTAGACTCGATTCTTTCGAGGGCAGGCTGGAAGAAATCAATGATCGCAGGGAAAGCCTGGAATTGCGTTGGGAGGCGTTGGAAGAGCGATATCGTCAACAGTTCAACACGCTGGATATCTTGCTGGCCAACTTGAACAGTACGAGCACTTTCTTGCAAAACCAGTTGGATAACATCGCATCAATTACCCAGCGTGATGACAACTAATAAGCGAATAGCTTGAGGTCGCTATGAATCCGGAAACAGCACTTAGTCAATATCAATCAGTTAAGCAGCAGGGTCGGGTTGCCGTATCCCAGAATCATGGGCTTGTCTCTCTACTGTTCGATCGTATTCTGGAGCGTCTTGCACAAGCCTCTGGGGCGATAGAGCGCAGGGATCTGGCAGCGAGTGGTGTCGCAATCAGTGATGCAATACGTATCGTTGACAATCTTCGCGCCAGTCTGGACCAGGCGCAAGGGGGCGAAATCGCTGCAAGTCTCTATGCTCTCTATGACTACGTGGAGAAGAGACTGGCGCTGGCAAATTCCAAATCAGATCCGGCAATCCTGGCTGAAGTATCAGGCCTTATTGGCGAGATCAAATCAGGTTGGGACGGTATATCGGAGGTAGTTCAAAAATGAGCAACTTGTATGCGGAGTATGACAAGAATGCTGGTGTGGTAACCGCAAAGGCATCCTCTTCCAGTCGCCAGAAGCTGGCTTACGCTTTGTTTCTGTCGGACGAGATGCTGTCTGCAGCCCGGGAAGGTGACTGGATAACGGTCGAGTTTCTCGATGAAGAGCGTCGTCAGCTACTTACTGATGACCTATTCGAAGTTGAAGGTGCAGAGGCGCAATTGCTGATCGATGCAATCTCTGCATTGATTCAGGTGAATCATGAGATATCAAGCTTGGCTGAAGAAGTTCAGGATTCACTCTTATTGCAGCACAACCACAGTCAGGCAGCTAGAAAGGCAGCGCAGAGTTATAAGGCAGTGGCTACTTCCTTGTAAGCTTTGAGGGACCTGGCAAAGTAAGCTGCCAGGACAAAAAGCCGCCATCCCTGGCGGGCTCAGGAGAGTGTATTGGCTTATCCTGATGAAGATACTGTCTAAAGAGACTTTGCTCTTTCTTCCAGGCTGATGATATCGGTGATCTGAAGACCGAATTTTTCGTTAGCCAACACCACCACCCCATGGGCAATCAATGCCCCGTTCACCAGGATATCGATCGGTTCGTCCAGTAGTCTGTCCAGTTCCAGGACAGTACCTTCCTCAATATCAATTAGTTCGCTTAATGGAATTTGTGTACGACCAACTTCAATGGCCAGTGACACGGGCACCTTGAGCAAGGTGTCAATATTGACTTCCTTGCTACTAATTTCCTTGGCGATCTCTGCCGCATTGCGTGAGCTATTGGCCAGTTCGTCAGAGCTGGGTGTGGTATTGGATTCGCTTGGTTCCATGGTTGCTGTTCTCCTGAATGCTAAGTGTGAGCAAAATTGCTGTGACTCCTCCAGGAGCCATAATTATTATTAAACGTAGTGATCGATCATCGAGTGAGTATCGATGCGCCTTCGGGTGTCTGGGTGGAACTCGTTTAGTTCTTCCGGTAAGTCAATGGGGATTGAGCCCCGGGGTTCGCGCTGTGAATGCTCTGCCTGGGCTTGTCTTTCCGAAACATCACCGTGGTGGAGTTGAATACCACTATCAGCAAGCAATTCGCGAAGTCTTGGCAAGCTGGCATCAATAACTTCTCTGGTATTGGCATTGGCAGAGAAAAAGTTAATAACGGTGCCGTCATCCAGTGCCTGAATCTTGATATCGATAACACCCAGTTCTGCAGGATTCAGGTTCAGCTCTACCGAAGACACATTGGCTTGGGTCAACACTCGTAGCTTGCCGGCGAAGTCTGCATGCCAGCGAATATTGCCAACAGGCGTCATCAGCAGCTCTTTAAGAGGTGTTTCTGCTTTTGTTGTCAAAAGCCTGGTCTCCGACGGCTGCTGAAATTCAGCAATCGAGTCGAACCCAGGCGTCACTGTAGCGACCCCCTGATTCTGAGCGTTGCTGGCTGTTGGGTTGACCGAATTCAACTGCAAGCCAACAGTGAAATCGGTGCCACTGGCCGCCACGTTGTTTGGCGCACTCGTTGGTGAAGGAGTAGGGCTGTGGAACGTGCGCTCACGACCGGTTGACTCCTGCTGTTGGGAGCGAATCTCGATAGCCTCTGGCAGCGTTTCCCGGGTCTTTACAGTGTCGCTCTGCCGGTCGATGCCAGTTTGGAGTCGCTGCACGCTATCGATATCAGTGTACGGATGCGGTGGCTGAACTGCAGATAAGGGGGCCGACAACGGTCTTGTTTTTTCGTGAGCAACAGAAGTCATTGGGCTTGCTTCTACGCTCGTTAGCTGGGGCGGAAAAGCAGTGCCAGATAGCGGCAAGGAATTGCCGCCTATTGCCTTATTCAAAGGCTGAGATTCTTTGATCTGCCCAGCAGTTAACTGCGTGATACCACTGATAGGGGCATCAATGGGCGTGGGTCGGCCAACGGCCTTCCCAGGCTCGGAAAGCGTAGCTATCTCGGGAAGCGTGAAGCGGGGTGCAAGCGCTTCCGTGTTATTGGTAGCTGTCTGCACAGCAGGCTCTGAGGGCCGCTGTGATTGCGAAAAAACAGCATTTTCCTCATCAAGCAGTGCCGTGATGGTTTCGCTGAACAGCGCGCTTTCAGCACTATCAACAGCTGCAGCTGTATCTGTTGGAATAGCGCTGACTTCGGCACCAGGCACGCTGGCGGAAGCTGTTTCAAGCATATTGAAAGGCATGAAATTCATTCGATTGCACTTGAATCCTGGGTCTCTGACATCTGTTATGAATTGCAATTCTCAGGCCAGAAATCGGCGGCCGGTATTAGCGGTCGCCGATACCGGTCTTTATTTGTGGTTGAACCTGGACAGGCTCATTTCATCGCTCTGCTTCTGCTCCAGTCGCGAAAGTTCCAGCCGGTTTTGCTGTTCAACTTTGTCCTTGATGTTCTCAATTTTCTTCACTTCGCTCTTTGAGTGAATCCAGCGATCTTTTGAAGTGCGAAGTTGGTTAGCGCAATCGTTTATCGCCATTTCCTGGTCTTTGATAGCGTGATCCAGCACCCGAATAAAATTGTGGTAGTCGCGGATCGCATTCGCGGACTCCATTGAGCTGAGTTGAGTGCTTAATTTTTGCTGATATTCATCCCGATAGGCAGTTAGCCTGGCCAACTGGAGTTGTAGTTCTTCGTGACGCGCGTTGTCATCTGCCAGGTTGCGACTGGCATCTTTCTCTCGCAGCTCATTAATGAGCGCGACTTTGTCCAGTTGCTGTGTGTTCTTCACTCAACCGGCCTCTGATCAAAGATCTCGATCAGCATATTGACGCTTTGATCATAAGAGCACTTTTCGTTTGTATCTTGCTGGATAAATTGTTGCAGTAGAGGATAAAGTGATACCGCTTCATCCAGGATCGGATCGCTGCCTGGCTGGTAAGCGCCGATATTGATCAGGTCACGATTCTGATTGTAGGTGGAGAAAAGTTTCTTGAACTTCTTTACCGCTTCATCATGCAGCTTACCAGTAAGCTGTTGCATCACCCTGCTCACAGAATTGCCCACACTGATGGCCGGATAGATGCCAAAGTCCGCCATTTCCCGCGAGAGCACGATGTGTCCGTCGAGAATGCCGCGAGTGGAATCTGCTATCGGGTCGTTGTGATCGTCTCCCTCCACCAGTACCGTGTAAATCGCGGTTATTGTGCCAGCACCTGGTCCACAACCACTGCCGGCGCGTTCCACCAGCTGAGGTATTTTGTAGAACACTGATGGGGGATAACCTTTCGTGACTGGTGGTTCGCCAATTGCCAACGCCAGTTCCCGCTGCGCCTGCGCAAAACGGGTTAGTGAATCCATCAATAGCAGCACATTCTTGCCGCGGTCCCGAAAATATTCAGCGATGGCTGTGGCTCGCCAGGCGCCGTGCAGTCGCATGAGTGGGGGATCATCCGCAGGTGTGGCAACCACCACTGACTTCGCCAGGCTTTGTGGATCGAAAGTCTTTTCAATGAACTCGCGAACTTCCCGGCCACGCTCTCCAATCATGGCCACGACTACCACATCAGCCTCAGTATTCTTTGTCATTTGACCCAGCAAGCTACTCTTGCCAACACCGGTGCCGGCGAAAAGGCCGATCCGCTGACCACGCCCTATTGTGAGCAGTGCATTGATGGCGCGCACGCCAACATCGAGGGGCTTGTCGATTAGATTCCGGGTATAGGGATTGATGGGTGGTCCAACCAGGCTGACCCGTTGTTTGCAATTAATCTCGCCGAGTCCATCGATTGCAGTCCCGCTTCCATCAATAGTCCGTCCCAGTAACTCATCTCCCACCCTGACTTCAGGTGTATGGGTCAGAGGTACTACAGTGTCACCGGGTTTAAGGCCTTGTACCCGGCCGATTGGCATCAGGTAGAGGTTGCCGTCAGAAAAGCCGACGACTTCGGCCTCGATGTGCTTGCCATTGACTACATTAACTCGACAGCGGCTGCCGATAGGTGCCCTGCAACCGGAGGCCACCAGAGTCAGGCCGGTCATCTGGGTAAGCTGGCCCTGAACCACCAGTTCCGGTTTCCTTACTCCCTGCAGCATCGCGCCAAGACGGGATTCTATGGGGCTAAGTCGGTTTTCCAGGATTGCAAATCTTCCGTCGCTATCCATGGCTATTCCAGGTCCAGCTCCGCGATGACTTTTTCCAGGATCAGGTCGATGCGGGATTCCAGGTTGGCGTCCACCAGGGAATCTCCGCTATGCACCTGGCAGTCAGCGATGCCAAGTGTCTGGTCGGGAATTACGATCCAGTTTTTCTCAATGCCGTCAGGATTGATTAGATCGTTTAACAGGGTGGCATTGGCAGGATTCACCAGAATTTCCACGGACTGGGACTTGCGGTCGAGCACACTTACCGCATCGCTTACCAGCGACTTGATCATGGTGGGTCTGGTATGTAGTTCCTTGCGCACGATGCAGTGAGCAATTTTTCCAGCCAGCCTGGCGATATAGTTGGTGAGCTCTATATTGAGCATGCTGAATGGTTGGGAGAGGGCGTCCAGGGATTTTTCCAACAGGGCAACCCGGTCCTCGGTTTCCCGCTTGGCCTGTTTCATCCCGTCGGCATAGCCTTCCCGATGACCTTCACTGTAGGCCGAGAGCTTGGCGCGATTCTCTTCCTCCCGCTGCTCCTGTTCCTGGGTCAAATGAGGCGTACGCCAGCGGGCGATCTCACGCTCATCAAGTTTGCTGGCCTGACTACTCATTGACTAACCAGTTTTGAATCATGCGCGCAGCGCGAGCGGGTTCGTTTTGCACAAGGGACTTAGCCAGAGTGAGGTTTGCATCAAAAGTTGATGCTGCCGGCGCGGCCGCTGCTGGCAAGGCCGCTGTGTCAGTAGCGCCGCTTAGCGTTACTTGTGCTGCCTGTTGTTCGGGAGAGCCATCGGGCAAGGTCCTGGTGGCAGTTCGGCTAACGGAAACGGAGGCCTGCAGTGCCGGCTTGAGGACAGTGAAAATTAGCAGCAATACCACGATTGCAGAACTTGTATATCGGATAGCGTCGCCAACCCAGGGTGCTTCCCATAGAGGAGGAGCAGCAATCTCTATGACCTCACCTGGCAATACAAAATCTTCATGGATGACGCTGACGCTGTCGCCACGCAGTTCGTTGTAACCTATAGCATCGCGTACCAATTGTGTGAGTCGGTCGATTTTGTCCTGATCGGGCACAAATTCCACTGGGGCTGGTTCAGATGCAGCGTCCTCTGCTGCGTCTTCAGCAGGCGTTTCTTCGATGGGAGTTTGACCATTGAGGTCAATCAATACGGCAACAGACAGTTTGCGAATATTACCCGGCATTGTTCTTATCTGGCTGACGCTGCGATCGATCTCATAATTTCGAATCGAGTTTACCCGTGATTGATTATTGGCATTGCTTGCGGGGACATTTTCCTGACCCGGCTGAACCTGCAATTCTGGTGGTGTCGCAGCGAGGGCGCCAGGTTCCACTTGTTGTGGGTTGGCGCCAGATTGCTCCTGCTGGGTTTGTTCGCTGCGAATTACTACGCTATTGGGATCATAGGATTCCTCGGTGGTTTCCATGATGGTGAAATCAAGGTCAGCCGCGACCTGTGCTCTGACATTGTCACGTCCGACTACAGGGCTGAGAATTTCTATAATGCGATCACGGTAATCCTGCTCGATACGTCGTGTCATACGCATATGTTCAGTTGTTGCGGTGAGTTCAGAATTATTTGAGCGCGACAGCAGATTGCCTTGCTGGTCGACCACAGAGACATTGTCAGACTCCAGGCCCGAGACGCTGGAACTGACCAGATGTACGATGCCACTGATCTGGGTATCCCCAAGGGACTGAGGTGAAATCAGATCGACCATCACCGAGGCGCTGGGCTTGGCCGAAGAGCGGATGAAAGATGTCTGCTTGGGAATGCTCAAATGAACTCGGGCATTGCGTACTCCCTGCAGGCTCCGGATGGTTCCTGCGAGCTCCTGTTCCAGGGCACGATTGAAGCGTGCCTGCTCTATAAAATTGCTGATTCCCAGGTCCTGCTCCTGATTGAGAATCCCAAAGCCCCGCGAATTGTTTTTGGGCAATCCCTGGTTAGCCAGTTGCAATCGAACCTGATGCAAGCGGTCCGAAGGTACAGTGATCAGACCCGTGCCTGGTTCAATCCTGAAAGCGACATTAATTCCTTCAAGCGCTGAGATAAGCTCGGCGGAATCTTCTGCCTGTAAGTCTGCATAAAGCGCTGTGTAGGAAGAACCTGTTGACCACATCACTATGGATGCGCCGAGCGCTATACTGGCCGCCAACACGACCATAAAGGTCAGCTGTCTCGTCAGGGGCAGTTCGCTCAGGTTTCTCAGCTGGCCCAGGAGTACGCTGGTATTGTTTATTATGCTTGCCATGGTTGATGAACTCTCCGGTCTTTATTCGATGAACCTACACCTGCATGTTCATCACTTCCTGGTAAGCAGTGAGAAGCTTGTTGCGTACCTCTGTGATTGCTTCGAAAGACAGGGACGCCTTTTCAACAGCTATCATCACTTCCGTGATATCCACATTGGGATCTCCCTGCTCAAAAGATGTCTTTAAGGCTGTAGCCTCCTGCTGCAGCTCATTGACCTGATTGATTGAGTCTTTCAGCACGGTGGCGAATTCTTCGCCATTGCTTTCTGCCGCACCCGGAATCTTCTGGGTCTCGGACAGGATGCGCATCTGGTTTAGAACTTGATCGATATTGCTGGTGGTCATGGGAACATCCTCAGGAAGCATTAACGATGTTGGATACAGGCGGGATCTGGATTCCCTTCTCGCGAAACTGGGCCAGCTTGTAACGCAGGGTTCTTGGGCTGATACCAAGTTTTTCCGCAGCCTCCTTGCGACTGGTATTTGATCTAAGGGCATCGATTATGAGTTCCTGCTCTCTTGCCTTCAGGTCAGTTTCCAGTAATTGCAGATGTTCTTCATTGGGTGCCGTATCAGATATGTCTTCCGCAGCGAATTCCTCGAAGATAATGTCCTCTGGCCGAATGAAGTAACCGGACTTCATGATCAGTGCGCGCTGGATAACGTTTTCCAGCTCCCGAACATTGCCGCGCCAGCCATGACGCAAGAGCAAGTCCTGGGCGGATTCGGAGATTTCTATTCCCTGTCCGGGATACTGAGCTTCGATCAAGCGTTGAGCCAGGGGAATGATGTCGTCTCGCCTTTCGCGCAGAGGCGGCAGGGTCAATGGGAATACATTCAGGCGGAAGAACAGATCTTCGCGGAATCTACCCGCTACAACTTCATCCTTGAGATCACGATTAGTTGTAGCAATGATTCTCACATCAAGCGGAATCGCCTTGTTGCTGCCCAGGCGCTCCACTTCTTTCTCCTGAATCACCCTTAGCAGCTTGGCTTGCAGGCCCAGTTCGATCTCAGAGATTTCATCCAGCAACAATGTACCGTGATTGGCTTGTTCAAATTTGCCAGCTCGCGCGGTGTAGGCACCAGTAAAAGCGCCTTTTTCAAACCCAAATAAAATTGACTCAAGCATGGACTCAGGAATTGCAGCGCAGTTAATGGCACAGAATGGCTTGTCTTTTCTTTTCGAGCATTCGTGAAGGTAGCGGGAATAGACTTCCTTACCAGAGCCAGATTCACCACTGATCATGACGGTGACGTCACTCTGAGCCACGCGTGAGGCGAGTCGGGCAAGTTCCTTGCTGCGCTGGTCCTCAATGACCATGCCATGAGAATGGAGGTTTTGTGGCAGGAATCGCTCGATGGTCTCTATCAGCACTTCTGCCTGAAACGGTTTGGTGATGTAATCCGCTGCACCGGCTCTAATCGCAGAGACCGCTTTTGGTACATCGCCGTAGGCGGTCATCAGCACCATGGGGATCTCGGGGTAATTTGCCCGCACAAAGTCGAGAAACTCAAAACCATCGATACCTGGCATTTGGACATCACTGATAATCAAACCGATGTCGTGTCCGGCCAGTGCGGTGATGGCTTCTTCGGCACTGCCTGCAAGAATGCCTTCTACCTGGCCGAGAGCAAGCGTGTCTCCCAGTGCGGTACAGAGGTCTGCATCGTCTTCAACAATTAATACAGGCTTTCTATTATTCACTAGCATGATTCAAGATTTTTCCGCTGATTGATTCGAATTCTTTTTCATTAGGGCAGGGCAGAATGAGGGTGACAGAGGCGCCGCCTTCAGTGAGATTGCCAGTCTCAACCCTGCCGTTATGGCTTTTCACTGCCGACATCACCACCGCAAGTCCAAGACCATTTCCATTGTTCCGGGTGGAGAAGAATGGATCGAAGACCCTGTCACCCTGGTTTTCGGGGAACCCGGGACCATTGTCCTTGACCTTTATGAGGAACTGTCCTGCCCGGTAGTCGAGGCTGACAGAGATGATCGGAGAAATACCCTGCTCGAGACTTGCCTGCTGGGCGTTTTCCACCAGGTTTGCCACAGCATTGAGAATAGCTTCCCTGTCGCCCTGAAATTCAGTTGTTCCGGTTTTGATATTAAGGATCAGCGAGCCCTCAGCTGCCTCAACCTGGGCGAGCATGGTGTCTTTTACTTCCTGAAGCACTTCTCGTAGACAGAAATCCTGCAGCTCTACAGAATCTCCCCGGATATAGGACAGCATGCCCTCCACCTGCCGTTCCACCTGCCGCAATCTGTCCTGAATTTTGGAGAGCTTCCCGGCCTCGCTATTGTTCAATTCACGACTGCCTGTGAGATGGGATACATAGAGAATCGCCGTGGTCAAAGGAGTTCTTATCTGGTGGGCCAGTCTGGCGGCCATCTCACCCAGAGCGGAGAGACGTTCTTCCCGATTGATTCGCTTGCTTAGCTCGAAGCTTTCTGTGACGTCGGTAATGAGCAGTATGGTCTCTTTACCGTTACCAAACTGACTATGGCTGATGGACAAGCGCTTACCATTCTCATAATCGAATTCGCCGCTGAGTACCGGTTCCGAAAAATTCGGTAAAGTAACCAGGTCACGCCAATCACCACCAACAAGACTCTTGCCAAGAAGCCTGACGGCTTGTGGATTTTCCTGGAGGACGATGTGGTCTGGATCCAGAACGACCAGGCCAGCGGGCAGTGCATCCATAAGTGAGGAAAGCTTGGCCGCCAGTTTTTCTTTTTCGGTGAGTTCCTGGATGCGCTCAGAGCGAGAAGCGACCAGTTCCTTGTTGAGCTGGTCAACTTTGGACTCCAGCATCCTGAAATAGGCGCCTAGCTCCGTGGATACCTGATTGAAGACCTTGAACGCATCCTTGAGATCAGCGCGTTGCCCTGATCCCAGGCCAGCTTCTGGCATTGGCATCTGTGCAGTTGCAGTTCCGGATACCGTCGTTGATAGTGTCATTGCTTTGTCCCGATTCCCCTGGATATTTTGTTGTTACAACAACGCAGGTATAGGAAGAGCAAGCATTGTGCCAAGCTCGATCCTTGTTTCGAAACCTGATTCTGTGGCGCTTATTGAAGCGCTATTAGGTGAAACGTCATTTTTTTTACAGGCAGGAAAATGACTAGAGCAAAAATTGTGACAGCGTTTTTAGGTCAGTCTGTCAGGCTTGGATGACAGACGGGGTGGCTATGGAAAACTGGCAGAGGGATATAAAAAAGACGCGGTGCCCAAAATGGGTCACCGCGTTTCGAGGATAGCATTACTTGAATTAAGACTAGGCGCTAACCCGGATGTCCGCTTGCATGTCAGCGTGCAAATCGGGCTTTGCTCTATTCTCAATATTAAGACGACGTATTTTCTGAATTAGCGTAGTGCGTCGAAGGCAAAGCGATTCCGCTGCCTGTGTCACCACCCAATTGGTATTGTCCAGCGCCTGGTAGATCAGGTCTTTCTCCAATTGGGTGAGGTATTCTTTCAAGTCAAATTTACCGGACAACAAGTCGGCTTCTGGTCTCACCTGGGGTAGTGTTGTCAGGCGATTCTCCACGCCAGCGTCTGGAATCGATCTAATGCCCTGGTACCTTTCTGGTAATTTATTGAGACTGATGACTTCTTCCGGATGGAGAATTGCCAGGCGCTCAACCAGGTTCTGTAGTTCGCGCACATTACCAGGTAGCTGGTTGTCGCAGATGGCGGCACATGCGGCATCATCGAATTCAATCGGTCGAGCATGGCTCAGCTCGACACGCGCCTTCTCGGCAAATTCTCTCAACAGGATGGGGATGTCTACGATTCGCTTACGCAGGGGCGGGATGTCGATAGGGAATACATTAAGTCTATAAAACAGGTCGAGACGAAACTGCCCCAGTTCCACACATTTCTCGAGGTTCTGGTGTGTTGCAGCCACAATGCGTACATCGCAGTTGATGCTCTTGGTGCCACCCACTCGCTCAAAGCTCCTTTCCTGGATCACACGCAATAGTTTGACTTGCATGGGTAGCGGCATGTCTCCAATTTCATCCAGGAAGAGGGTGCCGCCTTCAGCCAATTCAAAGCGACCTGGACGGCTGCTGGATGCACCGGTGAAGGCGCCTTTCTCGTAGCCAAACAATTCTGATTCAAGCAGGTCAGCCGGAATCGCTGCACAATTCACTGCAATAAAAGGTTTGTTTGCCCGGGCGGAGAGGGCATGAACCGATCTGGCGACCACTTCCTTACCAGTGCCAGACTCGCCCAGCAGCAGCACATTGGCATCGCTGGCGGAGACGTGGTCTATCAACTCTCTAACCCGCTTGATTTCTGGCGACTCTCCGGTCAGTCGCACGCGTGTAGATTCGGGAATTGAAGCGGCCGACAACTTGCCATGGCTCAGACCCATGATGTGTAACATCTTGTTGTGGTCCTGGGGAAAGTTAATAACCTCCAGGCCTGGCGGTGGCGGCGAGGTGACTCCC
This sequence comes from uncultured Pseudohongiella sp., assembly GCA_965267495.1. Classification (GTDB taxonomy): domain Bacteria; phylum Pseudomonadota; class Gammaproteobacteria; order Pseudomonadales; family Pseudohongiellaceae; genus UBA9145. The sequence continues at coordinate 746,338 of OZ254078.1, forward strand.
ATTTCATCCGTGCGTACCAGATAGGCCGGAAAGTCGCGATTTCTTGAATGAATGAGCTTGATGATGTTTCTCTCGATCTCCGGATCAATTAATGCAATCAAGCAAAGTGAAATATTGGTATTGTCGTTAAGTGCGCTGGTGGCCAGATTGACACTATTGGCTATATCGACTTCTTTACCTAGAAACTCCGAGACAGCTTTCAGCTTTAGAATGACCTTCTCACTGTCCGAAACAATCAGGATCTTATTGCCCATTCTTACACTCCTTCTTCTTACTTCACCACAGGCCTTCGTTTGTTGAACGATTATGTCGCGCTGTGGTACCTCATGTTCCGGTGTCCTGGTTAATTCAGGGCTACCGGAAGCAGACCTAATTCCTACAAAGCTCCGATCAAAATTTGATCAACGAGCCTGAATGGTTGATAGCACGAGAAATATTTAAAAAACAACCACGGCAATTTTCCTAAGGAAAATAAATTGACAGTCGTTTTCCACAGGATAGCCAGACTTCTTTTGTTAGGAAATTTGCGAACAAGGAGAGCTGCATCGATACTGATTCGGATGTTTGATGAGCCGATGAGGAACAAGAATTTGTTGCTTGTGCACAGACTGATTTCAAAAACACGAAATCCAGAGCCTTTGAATCCGATATCTTGTATTTGTCTTGGGAATGAAGACAAGAACTTGTGTGGGAAGTTCTCTTACAGTCGATTTTTTACAGCCCCGATCCAGAGTGCTGGCAACTGTCTATTTTTCGAGCGAATGCTCAATCGGTAAAGCGTTGCGGTACGATCCTGAGTTCGGTTTACTGTCCTAATTTTGCCATTTGACCGGATTTTGAAAACGATGATTTGTGAACCAGGTCACAAAGAAATGCAGTGATTAAATGGGACATATGGAACCTGCGACAAATTTCTGACGATTATGAACTGGGGATATCCATGGGATATGGGCAAGCTAATTGGGTTTTTAGCCTGAAAATCTGTTTGTAAGTCCGGCTAAGCGAGGCGAATTTGTAGGAAATTGTAGGAAGAATTCTTTTAGGGAAATTACCAGTCTTACACTACTTACCGATATTCCGGCTATGCGTGTTCAATCTGGAGTGTTGAGCTACTGGATCACAAAACCTGTAAACAGGAGTGATTCGATTTCGCCATCACTGATCAGGCCTCGCATTTGCTCTTCCGCTCTGCCGCGTAGTTCTTCCTTGCCTTCCGCATTAGCCAGATAAGCCAGCTCATAGGAATCCAACAACATGATGAGTGAGTCCTGGATCAGGGGTGAATTCCTCTCCAGTAAATCTATAGTGTCTTCGTCCTTGGTCATTACCGACATTTTTACTTGAAGATAGTGCAGGTTACCGCGAAACACCGAGCTGATGGTCAGGGGGGGAATATTGTGAAACAGGTTTGGTCTGTCATCCACTTCTTCAAGGACTTCACCTTCAGCAGACGCAAGCTCTTCTACTCCCAGAATCCCATCCAATAGACCGAAATAGTATGCTCCGGCACCTCCACCACCAATAAGCACCAGGGCCAGGAATAAATAGATAACCAGCTTCATCGGAATACGCCTCTTCCATGTTGTACATTCTTATCATCCTTACGACAGCAGTGCCTGATCACATGAGCGCTGTCCTTTTGTTGTATCTCCGCGATTACAGGCCATGGACTGAATTTCCAGGCCCATGTAAGTGAGTCTTCACCGCGTCATCTTCTGCTTAACCAATTACAAAAATCTGTCGTACTAAAAAACGTGAGTAGTGTCTTTCGCAGTGGCTCGCCTGGTGTAGGAGACTGGCCTACACCAATTCCTGCGCGAATCTTCCTCGTGTTGATTCATACAAGTACCTGCCTACATCTGGTCGAGTGAAGTGATACACAAAGGGTGAGAAGTCTCATGGACTCAGCAACAGTATTTGGTCTGGTTGGCGCATTCGGGGTTGTGCTCGGTGCGATTCTGCTGGGTGGCTCGGTAGGCGTTTTCATAAACGCTCCGTCTCTGGTGATTGTGTTGGGAGGTACCCTCATGGTGGTGCTGATCAAGTTCAACCTGAGTCAGTTTCTTGGTGCGATCAATATTGCAAAGGTTGCACTCTTCAATCGACTACAGCCACCCCAGACTTTGATTCCGGAGATCGTGGAGATGGCATCGGTGGCTCGCAAGGAAGGCGTTCTCGCCCTTGAAGAGATGGAGACCAGCAACGAGTTTCTCAAAACGGGTCTGGATATGCTGATTGATGGAAGCTCTGTAGAGGAGATCAATAGACTGCTCTCCAAAGATCTGGAAGAGACCGCAAACCGGCACAAGATCGGGGCACTGGTATTTACCTCTGCCGCCGACGTGGCGCCTGCCATGGGAATGGTTGGCACATTGATCGGACTTGTGCAGATGCTTTCAGCAATGGATGACCCAAAAAGCATTGGGCCCGCTATGGCAGTAGCACTGCTGACCACACTCTACGGCGCGATACTTGCCAACATGCTGTTTCAGCCCATCGCTGACAAATTGGCTCTGCGCAGGGGCGAAGAAGTGAAACTTAATTCGATCTGCCTGGATGGCATTCTGGGTATCCAGGATGGACAGCATCCCCGGGTGCTGGAATCACTGCTGAAGCTGTACATCACCCCACAGGAAAGAGAGCAGAAAGGTGAAGAGGAACAAGCTGCAGCGGAGGTTGAAGGCGAAGCTGTTGCTGCCTGAGGAAACTATTCGTGATGGAAGAAGAAGCAAAAAAAGGTCTCCCAGCCTGGTTGGCCACATTTGCAGACCTGATGGCGCTGCTCATGTGCTTCTTCGTGTTGTTGTTGTCGTTTTCAGAAATGGATGTGCAGAAGTACAAACAAGTGGCGGGCTCTATGGCTGATGCCTTTGGTGTGCAAAACCAGATTCGGGCTACGGGAATTCCCATGGGAACCTCAGTGATCGCCCAGGAATTCAGTCCGGGCCGACCACAACCGACCCTGGAGAATATTGTGCAGCAGCAGTCCCAGGACATTACTCGCATGTCGCTGCGCACAGGCTTTTATTCCAGTGGCCGGGATGGCGGTGATGAGGCCATGAGTGAGAGTGAAGTCGAGACAGCCCGGGAACTGCTCTATGAACAACTGGAACAACTGCAGGGAGAGACGGAGCGCGATGCCAACTACCTCCGTTCACTGATGTCGCGAGAGATCGCCGAGGAGCTGATCGAAATTGAAACTGGCTTTCGCACGATCACTGTGCGTATCAGAGAGCGAGGTTCATTCGATTCCGGTTCCTCAGTGCTGAACAACGATTTTCTGCCCGTGCTATCGCAACTCCGCGTGGCACTGAATCAGATCGATGGCCAAATCGCGGTGGAGGGGCATACGGACAATGTGCCCATTGCCACCTCTACGATTCCTACGAACTGGCATTTGTCGTCGCTACGGGCGCTGTCGGTCACCGGCGCATTGCTGGAACAACAGGACGTGAGCAGTGATCGCTTGCAGGTCATTGGATTTGCCGACAGTAGGCCCGTCGATTCCAACGAAACCAACGCAGGCAGGGCCAGGAACCGACGTGTGGAAATCGTCATCCGGCAAGGAGTCGACGAGGAGATCGTCAGGAAACTGGGCGAGCTTCAGGAATTTGGGGGTACTACATTGGAAGAGTTATTTGCCAGTCCCAACTAGTCGGGCAGAGATGTGTAGGTATTCATTAGTGAAACAGTAATTGATCGAGGTAGAAGAAAAATGAATCAGGTTGTGCAGTTAGAAGATCAGAAAGCCAGTGGAGAGCTAATCCAGTCGGCTGAAGCTTCCTTATACAAGGAAGATATTCATGTGGCCCGACAACCCATATTTGATCGGCACTCAAATGTCTATGCCTATGAATTACTGTTCCGTAGCAGTTCACAGAATTCTGCGAACTTCACTGATGGAAATGCCGCCAGTAGCCAGGTAATCATCAATGCGTTCATCGATGTGGGTTTTCAAACTATTACCTCGGGAAAGCCTGCATTTCTCAATCTTACTGAAGACTTTGTCGTCGGTCGTATCCCACTGCCACTACCGCCGGACTTCCTCGTGATTGAGGTGCTGGAAGACATCGAAGCGTCTGAGCAAGTAGTGGAATCGCTGCGGGATTTTGCCAATCAGGGCTATACCATCGCCCTGGACGACTACTTGCTGGAAGACGAAAAGCTGCCGTTTTTCGACGTCGTCGACATCGTCAAAGTTGATTGCATGGATTGCGATAAGGAATTGCTACCCGAACGGGTGAAAGAAATGAAGTCCCGCGGCCTGAAGCTTCTGGCAGAGAAGGTAGAGACTCACGAGGAATATGAGCTCTATCGCGACATGGGTTTCGACTTTTTCCAGGGCTATTACTTCAGCAAGCCCAAGATATTCAAGGAGCAGGCAATCAAGCCCAACAGACTGGCGGTAATGCGTCTGTTATCCATGTTGCAGGACAAGGACTGTCAGTTCGCCGAGCTGGAACAGATTATCTGCCAGGACGTGAGCATGAGCTACAAAGTGCTGCGTATTGTGAATTCTGCGCTGTATAGCATACAGCGGGAAATCACCAGCATCCGTCAGGCGATCGTGGCGCTGGGGCTCAACACCATCAAGGAATGGCTGCTGATCATCGTTTTCACTGACATCAAAGACAAGCCTGAAGAATTGCTGAAACTCTCTTTACAACGTGCGCGCATGATGCATTCCCTGGCCGAGATTGCGGACCTGGATGTGGACGCCTGTTTCACTGCGGGCCTGTTTTCTTCTATCGATGCACTGATGGATTCGCCAATGGATGAAATCGTTAAACAATTGCCTTTGGCAAACGAGATTGTGTCTGCGCTGCTGGTTCGTGACGGCAAGATAGGCAGACTTCTGCAGGTGGTAATCGATTTTGAGTCAGGTGATTTCGGTAGCGCCAATACCGAGAGGCTCTCAACGAAAGATTTTCAGCATTGCTATCTAGAATCAATCGCCTGGTCGAATGAGCTGATGGAGAACATCAAGAGTTAGTCATCACTGTAGTGAAAGTTTTGAAAGGCAATTAACGCCAAGCCGTGTTGATGCCTGGTTAATCAGATGAGGTTTGTGGACAGATTATGGATACGAAAATTGTAAAACCAAGACTACTTATAGCAGACGATGATGAAGCATTCGCAGAAATCATCAAGGCAGTTGCTGAAGATCTCGGCTTCGCAGTGACGCTGGTCCATCATGGATCTCAGGTTGTCGATGTGGTTGCCGATCTCAAGCCTCACGTAATCTCCCTGGATTTGTGCATGCCTGGGGCCGACGGCGTTGAAGTGATCAGGGGGCTCGCCAATATTCGCTGCAAGTCTGGCATCTTTCTGATGTCGGGCATGGACGAAAGAACGCTTGCTTCAGTACAGGCGCTGGGCAAGCAGAACGACCTGAACATCAGCGGCACGTTCACCAAACCGGTTTCTATCGATGTGATAGAAGAAGCCATCATGCCCTATGTGTTCGTGGAGGAAGAGGCGCAGAAGAAGGAGCGCAGTGAGCCGGAGAAGCCAGTGTTCAACTTCGGTTTGGAGGTGTACTACGAACCTGAGTTACAGCTCAATCCTCTCGATCAGCATGGCAAGCAAAGGATTCGTGTGGCCACCAGTTGGCGAACGGACGATGGCATGTTGCTTATGGGTGGTCGCTTTGCCAAGTGGTCCATCGAGAAAGGTATGGGCAAGGGCATCTTCAAATCAACCATGGAACAGGTATGTCAAACGCTGGGTCAATGGCAGGAGTCCGGATTTACTCCAAATGTTATTGTGCCAGTGGAGGTGCCTTTGCTGCAGGACCTGGAGCTACCGGATTTCCTGTCCCGCATTGCCAGTGAATATAAGGTGGCACCGAATCGTATCGGTGTAGAAATACATGAACAGGCGATTGTTTCCCGGCAGTCTTCCGTGAGTGATGTGTTGTCCCGGGTCCGCATCAAAGGTTTCGGTTTGTCAGTAAGAGCCAAGGGTGAGGGTGAGAACATTCTTACCATGATCGATAAACTCCCTATCGATCAGATCGTGGTGGACATGTCAGAGCTGCGCAAGAGTCAGAGTTTTTCCAACAATATGGAACTGGAGTTTCAATACAGCTCGATGGCGTCGGTGACCAACAACAAAAAAATCGAAGTCTGCGCTTCGGATGTCAACAACGACCAGTTACTCAGCTTTACCCACAAATGCAAATTCAACAGTGCTTGTGGGCGCGAGATTGCCCATCCAACAGCTGCTGAATCTGTGCCGGAGCTATTCGCCCAGGAAAGGTTTGGCGAAGTGCTGGCAATGAGCCATTGAACAGAGATTGAAGATAGAGAAGCATTGATGGGAGCAATCGGGTGTTGACTTCAGCCAGAGTAAATCAGGCGTCATTTTCGCTGCGACAATCGCTGCGCATGGTGGCCCTGGTGATACTGCCAGCCATTGCAATTACGGTGCTGGTCGTGGTCGGGGTAGCTGAGTATGAGAACCAGCTTGACTGGGTCATGATCGCTACGCTGGTCTGCCTGATTTCCTTGTCGGTTGCTACCTGGAAATACGCTTCTGTTCTCAAGACCCTGCAGAAGAAAGAGTCGGCACTTAGTGAGAAGTTGTTGTTGGTGGAGGGATTCTTCGAGCGAAATCCAAGCATGATGTGGGTAAAAGATCTGCAAGGCGAGTATCTGATCGTCAACCAGGCCTTTCGACGATTCACCAATACAGCGGATACACCCATTGAAGAAATCAGGCACGCAAAAATATTTGGCGGTCACAATGCGGAAGCCATGCTAGATCAGGATCGTCAGGTGGTCGAGTACAAACTGGCCATGGAGTTTGAAGGCACCTGGTCAACGAAAAACGAAGGGACTTCCTACTATTCAATCATGCGCTTTCCCCTGTTCAATGACAGAGGCGAGGTAGTTGCTGTTGCAGGCATAGCCAGCGACAAGACAGACCAGGTACGTGCCAGGAAAGCCCTGCGTCAGAGCGAGAAACAATTCCGCACCTTGGTGGAATCAGCACCTGATGCGGTGCTCATTTCAAATACCGGTGGCCGCATTCTGTTGGTCAACAAGCAGGCAGAAATTTTGTTCGGACTGAATCGCAGGGAATTGCTGCATCGAACATTGGAAGATGTATTGCCAACTATCGACATGAAGCGTCTTGAGCAACGGGTTTGTGGTGCCAGTGGTGAACCTATCGAGAAAAATCTGTTCTCCACTTCAGTCAAGGACAGTGATGGCACAGAGAAACCAGTGGAGGTAGCCATCTCCACCAGCAAAGTAGACGATGGTGTCGGTCTGACTTGCCTGATTCGGGATGTTAGCGATCGTATCAAGCTGGAATCCATGGTGCGGCAAACCCAGAAGATGGATGCCATCGGCAAACTCACTGGCGGTATGGCACATGATTTCAACAATCTGTTGGGTGTAATCATGGGCAATGTTGACCTGGCCAAGCGCAAGCTGCCGGAAGATGATCCAACCCGAAAACGGCTGGAAACAATTCGCAAGGCCAGTGAGAGTGGTGCAGACCTGACCAAGCGCATGTTGGCCGTGGCCAGGCGTCAACCGCTGCAGCCCAAAGCTACCAATATCAATCGCATCATCGAAGAGATGTCGGATATTCTGCCACGCACTCTTGGTCCCGATGTGGAGATTCAGTATTCCGTTCGGGAAAACCTGCCTGCGGTGCTCATCGACAAGTCGGGACTTGAAAACGTGATTCTCAATCTGGCCATCAACTCCCGCGATGCCATGCCCAATGGTGGCGAGTTCAGGATCTGTACCGACATCGTACATCTCACGGCCAGTAATCCATTCGTCAAGAATGACGATGTTTCGCCTGGCACCTACGTGTTGATGAGTTTCTCAGACGAGGGCGAGGGCATGAGCGAAGAGGTACTGCAAAGGGTGTTCGAACCTTTCTTTACCACCAAGGAGCGCGGCAAAGGCACCGGGCTCGGCCTGGCCATGATCTACGGATTCGTTAAGCAGTCCGGCGGCACCGTGCAGATATTCAGTGAGCCTGGCAAGGGTACCAAGCTGGATATTCTGTTGCCCATGTGTGAAGGCGAGGAAGTGACTCCGTCACGGGAATCCACCGACATTGAGAGCGTACTCTCTGGCAACAACACGGAAAAGGTATTGGTTGTCGATGATGAGCCTGAATTGTTGGAGGTCACCAAGACCTTCATGGAAGACATGGGTTTCAATGTCATCAGTGCCAACAACGGCAAGGACGGGCTCACAGCCTTGCGGAACAACCCGGATACGGATCTGCTGTTTACGGACATCGTCATGCCAGGTGGCATGAATGGAGTGAAGTTGGCCAGGGAAGCCCGTGAAGAAAAACCCGACCTCAAGGTATTGTATATGTCAGGCTTTCCATCTGGTGCGATTACCGACCGCTCGGGTATGGAGCTGGATGCGCCCTTGATTACCAAGCCCTTTGCCATGAAAGAACTGGCTTCAGCACTGGATGTCTTGTTGCGGGAGGCACCCTAGGTAATTTCTTCCTATATATAGAAGGAAGAATGGCGTGGGGCTATCCGCCGGGCACAAAGATATAGGGCTCGAACTCCATCCAGTCGGCTTCAGACGCGGTGCGCAGAATAAGTGTCTCACCCTCCTGCGACAGGGATGTCGATCTTTCCAGATTCATGATGTAGCGATTAAACAGTGAAGGTGCGATGCACAGCTTGCGTGTGGTAACTAGTTCGGTGACCGACAGATTGTCTCCATCCAGTGCATAGGTGGCGCCAGCCTGATTGCAATCGGCTTCTATCTGTAATCGATTTTCCATGCGAAAACGCAGGAGGTAACTCTCCGGATTTCGCGGCAGGTAGACTGTATCGTTAAAACCGTGAATGGCAACCAGTTGCCAGGAAGTATTTTCCAGACCCTGGGCAAACGCAGCCTGGGAGATGCCCAGGGCGAATAGACTGGCAAAAACTGACGGAAGAAGGCGTTTCGAATTTTTCATGGGCATAAGCTTACACGATTTAGAGCGCTATCTCTGCAATTCGCCGAAGCCCGGGGGCGGGCGACGATGCCCGGTCAGTTGTTCATAGGCATAGGCAAGTTCAATCAGGACACCTTCTGCATAGGGACGGCCAACAAATTGTAATCCAGCCGGCAGGCGGTCTTGCCAGAAACCCATTGGTACCGTCACTGCTGGCAGGCCGGCGTCGGGACTGAGTTGTTGGTTATTGTCACCGCGATACTCTTGCACAGCACGATCGATAGGGGCAGGCGGATTGGACCAGGTCGGGAAAGCGATGGCATCAATATCGGCAGCATCCATGGCGGCCAGGGTATTCGCCAACAACTGATTACGCTGCGGATGATTGGGCCAGCTTGGGCAGGGTTCATCCCAGTCGTCCGGTGCAAGGTCGAGGGGGTATTGGGCATAAAAGTCGAATGCTGAAAGCGTCTCGTCGGCGATCTCGCCGGTTTCCAGGACACGATTGACATCCAGGAAGGGGGGATCATCAAGTGTGCGCAGGTATTGCCCCAGGTCATAACGAAAACGACCGCAAAATGGAATGGCATCGCTAATGGGCTCGAAATCCCGAATCACAAAGGGATCGATTATTTCGGCGCCGGCAGCGCGCAGTTCTTCCATGGCAGCAAAAAACAGGGTTTTGATTTCCGGATCTGCATCGTCATGGTCAATAAGGGAACGAAACACGCCAATACGTTTGCCGGCTATGCCATTACGGTTAAGAAATTCCCGATAGTCCCGCTCTCGCTTGTCGGCGACCGTGAGCGAATCGGCCGGATCGTAGCCAACAACGACATTAAATAGTCGTACGCCGTCTTCAACTGTGCGCGCCATGGGTCCGGCAATGTCCCGGTCAAACACCAGTGGGATAACCCCATCGCGACTGCCCAGCCCGAGAGTGGAGCGAATACCAAACAGCGCCAGGTGTGAGGAGGGCCCCCGTATGGAATTTCCTGTATCGCTACCCATGCCCGCGACACCAAAACTCGCTGCCACGCCGGAAGCAGTGCCGCCCGACGAACCCGCAGGTGTGTAGTTCTGGTCATAAGCATTGCTGGTACGACCATAGGAAGAAGATACGCTTTCTCTGGGGCTGAATGCCCATTCAGCCATATTGGTTTTAGCCAGGATAATTGCGCCAGCCTCCCGCAATTTTCGAATCATGAAGGCATCGTCAGGCGGAATACTGTTTTTCAACGCTACAGAACCCCCCGTGGTTACCATGTCAAAGGTGTCGAAATTGTCTTTCACAAGAATGGGTGCACAGAACAACTCGGGCATGGACTCGCCTCGCTCCAGTGAGGCATCTATCTCCGCTGCATAGAGCAGGGCGCTGGGATTGATCTCGGTAATCGCATTCAATCCGCTGGATTGATCGTAATAGGCAATACGTTCAAGGTAAGCATGGACCACATCCCTGCAACTAAGCTCACCGGCAAGAATGGCGCTCTGTATTTCTGCAATCGTGGCTTCCACCAGGGGATAAGAATGCCGAGGTGATGTTGAGCAAGCAAGCAGTGCTGTGAAAGTGCACAGCAAGACGATGAGATGGGCGCGTCCCGAAGGAAAGATCATGGGAAATTTCACGCAGCGTTCCGGCAATTCCTGAGTTAGCTGCAGAAAAGCATAGCAATTTACACAGAGCAATAGAATCAAGCAGCCAGCAAGACAGGAGTCTGGCTATAAGAGAATCGTGTGTTAGTCCTGTCAGGCCTGGTCATCTTTTTGGCTGAGCAACTATCAGAGCCAGTGGTTCAGCGCTGTGAAAGGATCACCGATTCGCCTTTCAGCGAGAGCGCCATCTGCAACACATGAATGACCAGTAGTGACAACAACATGAGCGAAAAGAAGACGGGGTAGAGTAAGCGTCGACTGGCTGACTCAGGGTCTGGGCTAGTCCAGAAATCCAAGGCGATGGCGACAATTAAAAATGCAGCGGCCGTGGCATAGTAGCTCCACACAAAAGTAATCTTCGAATGAGTGAACAGGTAGGCAAAGATGGCCGCCGCAAAAGCGATTTCCGAGATGATAGTTAGTATTTGCCACAAATCAGCACTCTCGTTACCAGGATTCAGGTAAGCCAGATAGGCCAGCCACTGGGAAACACAAACGAAAAAAGTCACCACAAAGATAATGAGCTGAATTGCGCGATGCTGCCCCAGCCTGGATTCCGCAGCTGTCAAAGGTTCGGCGATCAGATTGCTCTCCATCAGGCTTTCGGTGCTCATATTGAAAAACGCAGCCAGTGTGCGCCAGGAAGACTGGCTGACAGAATCACCACTCTCAATCCTTTGAATTGTGCGCAGGCTCAGGCCAGTTGTTTCCGCCAACTGTTCCTGGGAGAGGTTCTTTTTTGATCGCAGCGTTCGAATAGACATATCAACCTCGTGATTGGACCGCAGCGTAGCCGCCGCGCGGCGCTGGCGGTTACGTCAGTTTAGCGTCAATTTACCGGAGAGCGCAGAATACCGGGAAAATTACCCTGTATTTTGCTGCTGGCCCCGTTTATTGTTGCAGATTCAGTAATGCCCCTGCCTATGGTGAATTCATGAATCAAAAGCAAGCCACAAGAATACTCTCTTCCTTTTTTGCAGTGTTGTTGCTGCTTGTCTCTGGTCAGCTCCTTGCCCAGGCAGATCGGGATGCGCTGGGTCGGCCCGGTCCCTATCAGGTGGCCTACTATTCTCAGCTGCCGGATGTCCCTGAATTTGGCGCAGCCACCCTCTATTTCCCAGCCAACAAGGGCGACGATTTCGGCGGTGTCGTGGTAGCGCCAGGATTTATAGAGAAGCAGGAAAATATTCAGTGGTGGGGAAATCACCTGGCTTCCCACGGTTATGCGGTGCTGGTGATCGATACCAATGAACCAGGTGACTATCCACCGCTGCGGGCGGATGCATTGATGGCCGGTGTGCGCTTGCTTCGAGCAGAAAATACCCGCATGGGCAGTACCCTCAGAGGCAAGATTCTCGAAGATCGCATGGCTGTGATGGGTCATTCCATGGGTGGTGGCGGCACCCTGCTGGCTGCCAATGAAAACAGCGATCAGCTGAAAGCTGCAATTCCGTTTACTCCCTGGCTACCGGATGCAGATTTCAGCTCGGTGACGGTACCTACCTTGTTGATCGCAGGGGAGATAGATCGCATCGCAACTGTCGCGGAGCACTCCTGGCCTCATTATCAGACTCTCACCAGCGCAACACCGAGGATGTATATGGAGATCAAGGGTGGTAATCATTTTATCGCCAACAGCGAGACGGAGAATGCAGGCCTTAATCCCAATATTGATGTGCATGACCTGGTAGGTAGCATGGCCGTGGCCTGGCTTAAGTTGTTCATGGATGGAGACGAGAGCTATCGCGAACTTGTCTTTGGAGAGATGCCAGCTGAAGACGCAGAGCGACTCTCGAAATGGGAGTATGTGGAGTAGCAGCTTTTGCTGCCACCAGCCTGAGCCTGATTGCCGCTTTATTCTTATTCTGCAATCAATTTCCTGACTGGATTTGTTCGATCAGGTAATCGGTCACGTTCAGCATTTCCTGATGTCCGCCTGCCTGGCCACTGATCTGATAACGACCATGGACGAAGATAGTAGGAGTAGCCTGCACATCATAGAACTGATTGCTGGTTTCCGCGTTTTCCACCAACTGGCGAATTTCTTCTGAATTGAACACCGCATCAAAGCGCGCGGGGGAGACGCCATAGCGCTGGAAAAATTCGCGCAGATCATTTTCGTTATTGATGGTGGCCCGATCCTGTTCGAACTGATTGTAGAGTTCCCGGTGTACCAGGTCAGCGACACCCAGGGCCTGTGCCGTGTAGAAGGCCCGGGCAGGGAATCGCATCTCTGCTGACCAGATGGTAGGAATGCGCACCAGGGAAACATTCTCCGGTAGTGCCGCTATCCAGTCTTGCAACACAGCTTCAAATGCATTGCAGTGGCTGCAGGGGTACCAGAAAAAGACAGTGACCTGTGTGGTGGTGCTGTCCGACATATCCAGAGTGTTTGCCAGCTCCACATAGTGAGTGCCCTCCAGATAAGGAGGATTGGAGTTGCTTGCGAGCAGCGCGCTGTTGTCGCTATCAGGGTTGCTACTGCGTTGCTGTTCCAGTTCAGCCACTGGCAGGGTCAGTGGTAATTCTGTATCGGCGGTATCCAATTGTGGCAGTGCGATCAGAGCGATCACTGTCAGCAATGCAGGTATCGCTGCCCAGGGCCATAATTTGCTGAGTAGTGAATGCTTTCCTTGCGCCAGGGCTTGCGGAAGCTGCTGGTAGTCAGCAGAGGGTCGGGCCAGTGAAATTGAGGCCAGCTGTTTCTCCAGTTCATCACGATCGTCTTCGCGCTGGTGATCAAAGTGCTGGTTCATGGAGTGCCTCCTTGAGTGCCGTCAGTCCTCTTCGATACCAGGATGCGACAGTGTTGGGATTGCTTGCGGTGATTTCGGCAATTTCATGAAAAGTCAGATCACCGAATAGCTTCATGATGAGTACCTGTTGCTGGTTGTTTTCCAGGTCCTCCAGGTGTTTGAGGATCTGGGCAGTGAAAATCTGCTTGTCTGCCGATTGATCGCTTGTGTCTATGAATGTCGAGAGTGCCGCGTCAGATTGAAAGCGCGCCGCACGCTTATGTTGATGAAGCGCCTTGTTCCTCACTGAGCGAAATACATAGGCTTCCAGGTTGTCAGGGTGCTGCTTTAACTCCGAGACTGCCAGCAAGGCATCGAGTACTGCATCTTCCGCCGCGGCACGATCTCGAGTTATCGCAATAGCTGCGATATAGAGCTGCTCTTTGCGCGCTTCGAAAAGCGTCGTCAAGCGGGTGAGTAGTGTATTGGCAGGCACTGATAATTCCCTGGAGATATTCTCTTATGAGTATCGGGAAGGGAGAATTTGTGCAGACATACTGGCTATCTTCAATCCGCCAGACAGAAACAGGGTCGATTTATGGCGTGGGATCGATCACATGATATTCAGTCTGTCGCGGCTGGATGTAGTAGAACTCCTGGCCGTCAAAGAAGCCGTCTTCTTCCAATTTCATGGGTAACGGAGCTTCTCCCCATTCAGGCACATCCACCAGGGCATTCAATTCGATCGAGTAGGCAGTGTTGGCCTGCATCAGATAATCACCGGTGCCTGGCACGCCACCCTGCTGATCCCACATGCCGATGGTGGTCCCGGCGGCGTGACCATGGAGTCCGATTGGGTGAGTATAGATGACTGGATTCAGTCCTTCTTCCCGGGCCTGTTGCAGGCTGCGCCGTAGAATTTCGTTGCCGCTTCGACCTAGCTCGAAATTGCCAGTGAGTATGTCCTGCAGCCGATTACCTTCGGCCAGTGCTGCTTTCATATAAGCCGGCACGTCATCTTCGTCGTCCCTGAGTATGTAGGCGTTTTGCTGGGTATCGGTTTGCAGATTGAGATAGGAAATACCGATATCGATATGCACATGATCCCCTTTGTAGAGGACATTGGGATTGAGATTATTTTGCGCTATCTCGGCCAGTGACCTGGCTGAGCGCTCGGTTTCTATGCTGGTATGGAACCAGGTGCTGAGTCCCAGATCATTGATCCGTTGCCTGAACCACCAGGACAGGTCGGTCGTTGTGGTTACACCGGGTTCCACTACCGCGGCGGAAAAGCCTTCTCTAATGACGCCGTGGGCGATCGCCATCACGTCGCGGTAAATCTCCATCTCTGAATCGATGCGTGTTTCCAGCCATCCCACGGCGAGTGCTTCCGCCGATACGATGCGGCTGCGCAGGCGTTCAGGTAAGGCCGCCTGCAGCGCTCGTTGTTCAGTAAATGTCAGGCCGTCTGCCAGGGCGTAGTGTTCCGAATAGTTCAGCGCGATACGGGCAGGGTCTGCCTCATTGAGCAGATCGGCGATACGCTGCCACTGATCCGGTTGCTCTTCAGGATTCCATACGCCAGGGAAGATATTGCCGACCGCATAGCGGGCCACCGCCATCCGCTCCACACCGCGGCTATCGCCATGGTCTATGAACATCAGCACGGTGCGGCGCCGGGCATTGAGCCAGGTCGCAGGCAGCATGGTCTTGAGTACCGGGTCTTCGTTGTATTCCCTGGCGATCAGAACCCAGGCGTCGATGCCTTCCCTGCGCATCAGCATGGGAACAAGCGTATCCAGGCGTTCCCGGAGGATGCGATCTTCAGTAATCGCCTGCTGGCGCAGGGGAAGGATCTGATCGGCCAGGGAATCTGCGGCGAAAGCTGTCGAAATCGGCAGTAACAGAGAAACAACAAGGATTCGGGAGATCAAGGCCATGCTAAAAACCACATTTGGAAGAAACCAGGTCACCGATTCTACGCGCCGGCAGGCTTTACTGCATCCGCTGGGGGTATCCAGAGCCTTATACTGCGCACACAAGGGAATTCTGTAGGTATTGCTTCCCCCAAAAATGGTTGTACCTAATCCTGATTAGTCGATAATGAAATTACGGGGTTTCATTTTTGCAATTAACCTATATTCCCCATGTTTTCAGGCTTTTACGAGGATTAAAAATGAACAGAACCACTATCTACGGTTGCGGCTCCGTAGTGCCAGAACAAGCCGTACCAACAGCGCATTTGCTGGAAGAAGCCGGGTTTGACCGGCTCGGCTACTCATTCGATGCGGTCGAACAACTGATGGGTATAAGCCATACCCGTCACGCACCCCAGGGCACCAAACCCGGCGATCTGGCTATCGAGTCTGCCAGAATCGCGCTGGAGAGATCGGGGGTAGCACCGCAGCTGATTGGTGCTGCCTTCTTTTGCGGCATTGACCGGGACTATGTGGAGCCCGCGACCATGCATCGGGTTGCCCATGAGATCGGCATCAAGCCCGCTCTGTGTTGGGACATTTCAGACGCCTGCCACGGGCTGATTACCGGACTGCTCACTGCCCAGGCGCTGATTGCTGCCGGCACGGTGCGATATGCCCTTATCTGCACCGGCGAAGTACCGAGTCTCAAGACGCAGATGCTGATAGACCTGTTCAAGTCAGGCAAGCTAGGCAAAGAGAGCGTTGAGAAATCCATCGGTGGCATGACTGTCAGCGATGTCGGTGGGGCCATGGTCGTTGGCATCTCAGAGGATGAGAGTGGCATTGTCGGTCACCAGACCAAGTGTGATTCCAGCCAGACCAAGCTTTGCTTCGCAGATTTCACCAATGTGCCGTTTGGCGGTGAGCCGGAATTCGCCATGGAAATGGGAAAGATCTGTGCGAAAACCATCGGTCTGGTTAAGCGCATGATTCCCGAGTCCCTGGATCGATTTGGCTGGTCCAGAGATGAAATCGATTTTCTGATTCCGCACCAGGTTGGCGAACGTCCTTTTCTCAAGTATCTGGACATCTTCGGGCTGCAGCGGGAGCAGTCGATTGCGACTTTTCCTACATTGGGTAATCTGACGACAGCTACTTTCCCGGTTTGTTGGGATAAATTGTCAGAATCTGGGCAGTTACAGACCCTGAACAAGATATTTTGTGTGTTTACCGGGTCGGGAATCGCATCAACGCATCTTGGCATTTCCCTCAAATTTGGTTAGATTCGTGATTCTGCCCAATACCTCATAGAAAAGGAGTAGAGGCATTTGATCGCGTTTTATCTATTTGGTGTCTTTGCACTGCTCGGCGTTATATTGAAAGCACTGATTCTGGCTCAGGTAAGTACCCGAACCAGAATCACGTTTGCTTTCGTTATGCTGACCTTGCTGTTTATTGCGCAAAACGCTTTCGAATTTCTCGCTTATTGGGTCTTTGAAACCAATCCGGCGCTGGCGTTTCGATTCATCGATGGCCTGATGGTGGCTTTGTTCTTTATCTCGCCCGCAGTCATTCATTTCATTGCACGCACCATTGGAAATCGAATTGCGCTCTACACGGTTCCGGTATTTTCACTGTTTGCCTGCTATCTCAGTTACCTGTTGTTCACTCGCGAGCTGGTGCTTGGCTATGAACATGTTGGCTATACGATCGTTAGTGTGGCCGGTCCGTCCTATGGCTTACTGCAGCTCTTTGCTTTCTCCGCATTGATCGTTGCCATTGCCAGCCTGGTGCTGGGGTTCATGAACAGGGACAAGGAAATACACAACCGCGCAAAAATATTGTTGATTGCATTTGCACCGATCTTCCTGGTTTCCTTTGGTGTTAACCTGTTCAAGATGCAGGGATTCAATTCTTCCACAGCTGTATTAATGCCGCTGGCTTCAACTTTCTTTATCTGGGTATTGATGTATCTGGCGAAAGATGAGGTGGTGACGTTCAGGCTCAAGTGGCGTCAGGCCTGGTTCCTGGTGAGCCAATTGCGACGGGTTATGTTCTCTAACTACTCCTATGCCAATCAGGACTATGTGGAGTTTATCGAGCGCGAACAGCTGAAAACCTTGCTGGAAATCTCTGATGGCAAGCAATCGGAGGTCGCCAAGATTCTCGGCATTTCCCGGGCCACCATGTGCAGGAAGGTTTCGAAGTTTGGTTTGCTGCAGGACGAAAGGACAACGAAATCGGCTGCTGCAAGCCGGCTCAGCGACTCAACCGCGTCCTAGCCTCATTCTGGTCTGATCTCTGCTGTTGCACATCAGGGATTTTTCTTCCCCCACTGTAGTCTCAGCTCGTCATTTATTTTGTAGAATGTGCCGATGAGCCATGCCTACGATGTACCATATATGCTTCGTACCCGGGACTACTACCGCGCCCAGGGCTACGACAGGGATTATGCTTGGGCGCATTTTGAACAGGCGCCATTTCAGCATTTGGCCAGGCCTGTCTCCGCCTCTACTCTGGCAATCATCACCACAGCAATGCCTGATACAGAGGCAGGTCGCAGCGAGAGAAAAGTTTATGCCTCGCCTTCATTTCCTGTGCCTGAATCCATGTATACGGACGAGCTCTCCTGGGACAAACAGGCTACCCATACCAACGATGTGAATTCCTTCCTGCCCTTGCGACAGATGCAACAGTTGGTCGAAGAGGGAAAACTGGGCCGGGTGGCAGCGCGTTTTCATTCTGCACCCACCGAGTACAGTCAGCGACTCACCAGAGAGATTCACGCGCCGGAAATCCTGCGGCGCTGTCAGGAGGATCAGGCAGACATCGCGTTGCTGGTGCCATTGTGACCTGTCTGTCACCAGACCGTGAGTCTGGTCGCCCGCCATCTTGAAGCCAATGGTATAGCAACGGTCGTACTGGGTTCTGCTATCGATATCGTTGAATACTGTGCGGTGCCACGCTATGCCCATGTGGATTTTCCGCTGGGCAATCCCTGTGGCAAACCCTTCGATACCGCGATGCAACGCGCCATAGCCGAACAGGCGTTGGCTCTGTTTACTGAAGCCAATGGCCCGCAAACAAGTCTGCGACTTCCCTGGCAATGGAGTGAAGATCAGAGCTGGCGCGATGCCTATGCCCGGGTGGATGAAGACAACCGGGAGCAGCTTTTGCGCCTGGGGGACGCCCGGCGGCGCGAACAGGCAGAAAACAAGTCTTCAGCGAGCCTCGCCCGCATCGAATTCGGTAGCTGATGCTGGCGTTGGGCGACTCAGGGATAGGCTTCCTGTAGGATTTATCCTACACTTGAAAATCTGTCTCCGTAGTTGGTATGCCGTCGATGTTTCATTCCCGTTCGAACTCTGAAACTCGTTCCCAGACTCCCTCCTCAGTTGCCGATCAGCATGCTGAGCTGTATCACAGTGCAGGGCATCTTATTGGTGCCCGCAAGGGGGCCACGGGCACCCTGGCAGACTTGAAGAATGCCCGACCGGCGCCCAAGGCCTGGGTGCAGCCTGTGCTCATTGAGACGGTGATGCAGCGTTTAGCTGAAAATCAGTCCGGACATTCCCGTCTGCCGCTGCAAACCATCCTGCATCATCACCTGTTTGACAGCGCGAAGAACCGTTACCGCATCACCTGGTCAAAGCACATGATTACTGCGGCGGGCGTATCCAGTATTCGCGCCAAAGGCAAGGAAGAGTTGCTGTTACATTTCAGGGATGGAGAAGAAGAAAACAAGGGAAACAAACGATGGATGCGTCAGGTATTGGAGAGCCTGTTCAAGAAAGGTGGACGGGTCAGGGAAGCAGTAGAAGATTTCTTTTACCTCACCCTGGTACATGAAGCCAGTGAGATTCATCAACGCAAACGCGCCGATACGCTCTCCCCTGAAATCAAGGCAGAAGTTCGTGCCGAGATCGAAGAGGCCAAAGCCTACTTTTCGCTTCCTCCCGAACGACGCAAGATTCTGTTGCAGCTCTATCAGTTGCTCGATGAGTCCAGTGATCCCCGTCTCAAGGTATACAGCCGCGAACTGGAATTGTTCGATAGCATCGGGGCAGAGAGCCTGGGCACAATTCCCGGCATCATCAAGATGATCGAGTTTGTGATCAGCACACCGGACTATGCCAGAGAAGCCAATCTCTATCCCGACGAGCGCACCCGACTGCAACTGGCCAGAAGCCTGTTCGTGGATATCCTTCATGATTTCGGTGGCGCAAGTCGCGTAGATCGCTGGGTAAGAGAAGTTGAAAGTGCAGCGGCTTTTAGTGATAGTGCCTTGAAGTTTGAGTATTCCGAACACGCAGCCAGCCTCAGTGGTGCAGCAGAGGAAATATTGCAATCAGCCGCGCGTATTCTCGGCACACTGAAAGTGAGTGATGCAGAGGAACCCTCTATTCCAGGCACGAAACAAAAGAAGCGCGTTATCGATAATTTTAATCGCAAGATTGCACAGCTGGACGATATCAAACAGCAGCTCAAGATTAACGAGGTGCTCAGTATTCCTTCAGAATTAAGAGACGTGCTGGAAGACAATGCGCTGAACCGCCACTTCTCCTACATGGATCAATTCGGCATCTATCATTCTCTAAATCTGTCCCGTCTTGACCTGCGCGGCCTGGATCTGCACTCAGGTCAGGATGAACGCAGTACCAATGACCGTAATCGGGATGTCAATCAACACAAGGACGAGCGTTCCGATCTGAGGGGTGCACATATTGTCGGTAGCGATTTATCGGGGCGCGCCAATTTCAGTGCCGCACAATTGGATTTCGTGCTTGCCGCATTTTCCAATTTGTGTGAGATAAATTTCACCCGAACTCGCGCCATCGGCATGGTTTTCTACGGTGCCAATGGAGATGAGGGCCAGTTTGAGCACGCTCGCATGACGGCTGTGGATGCCCGCGGCATGAGCGCCAACTTTGCGCGCATTCAAATGAAAGAAACCGACATCAATGGTATGAAAATCTGGCAATCCGATGTGCCCAGTTGGCAGCGCGCCTATGTGGACATTTCCCGAAGCAAGACCGTCGAAAAGGAAGTGCCGAAACAATGTGCCGATCGTGACTCCATAAAAGCCGAGCTGGATTTTCTCGACGATTCTTTTCTTGATGAGCTGGACAGTATCGATGAAGGCGAATCCTTGCAAAGCGAGGAGAAATGGATCGAGCTGAGGGAGGTTGACGGTCAGCTGGAGTTTTTGAAAGGGCGGGGGATTGTGTTTTTCTCTCGTGAAGAAACCCTGGAGTACACGGCCAGTTTTGGCACCGTGACCGATGAGGATGCCAAGCAGGAAAAAATTGCCTAGGCTCACTCTGAAGAATCAAAAAGGTCGGCACCAGATGCGCAGTTGAAGCGCATTCGGTGCCGACCTTTTTAGTGTCCTGCCTGGAAACTATCCCAGTGCTGCAGCGTTTGCTTTCTCCAGCGCCTTGCGGTCCGCCTTGAGTTGATTAACAAATTCCACCGCATAGGGATCCGGGAAGATATCTTCCTCTCCATTGGCGATAGCAGCATATACATGCTCTGCGACAGATTCAGGTGAGGCCTTGTCGAAGGGTAGATCCTTGGCCATGTCAGTATCGATCGGGCCCGGATAAACACCTGAAACCAGGGTGTCCTGTTGGGCCAGCTCGGCACGCAGATGTTGAGTCATGGCGTGAGCAGCATGCTTGGAAGCGGAATAGCCCGGTGCGAAAGGAAAGTTGGTGAGTCCGGCAACCGAGAGGATGTTCACCACGGCGCCACCGCCATTGTTTTTCAGGATTTCAGCGAAGGCACGCACCATCTTGATGATGCCAAAGTAGTTGGCGTCCAGCTCGGCACGCATGCCCGCTTCATCTTCCGTGGCAGAAACCGGCGCACCCAGGCTGGCACCCATGCCGGCATTGTTCACCAGAATCTGTACGTCGCCTGCCTGTGCAGCTGCTGCATCAATCTGATCCTGATTGGTCACATCCAGAGTGACTGGTACCACGCGATCACCGCCGGCAGCGATGACATCGCCCAATTTCGATTCGTCTCGAGAGCAGGCATAAACTTTTTTAGCGCCCTGTTCCAGGGCAGTGATGGCGAAAGCCTTGCCGATGCCTCGGTTGGCGCCGGTGATGAATACTACTTTGTCATTGACTTCAATTGCTGGCATAGGAGTCCCTTGTTGATCAGTGGGAGAGGGACCATGATTCGGTCCTCAAACAAGGAAGGCACATTAGCAGGTTGGTACAGGCTTATAAAGTCCGTAGAGAATTTTGTCAGTCATGGTAAGTAAATTGACCAAATTGGGGTCCCCATCAATGTATTTGCCTGTATCGGTTCTGTGTTGATAGCCTGTTACAGGCGATAGTGCCGATACAATACCTGACAGCATCGCCGATCTGGTCAACGAGTTTTGAGACGGTGCGTTGAGTAGTAACGGCAGCCAGCTGCCATATCAGTAGTCGAGGAACAATCTATGCCCTCAGTAAATCATCGTTTGTGCGCAGGCACTCTCCTGATCTGTTTGTCGAGTCCGGTGCTCGCGCAACCCTTTATTGGTACCCATGAGGTCGTGGATTTTGACACGCCGGAAGGTTGGGCCATGGCCTATATGACCGCAGCATCGCTCAATCTTGGGCAATCCCCTCCCCAGCGAACAAGCCTGGGCAGAGTGAGTTTTGCGGCAGAGCTTGGTTCGATTCCAAAATTGAATGCAGAGCAACAGATTGTCGGCTTCAGTGGTTTCAAGGACGAAGACCTCAACAAGTCGCCAGTGTTTGGTCGTGCCCGCGCCAGTCTCGGGCTCTTCTGGGATGTCACCGCAGAATTGTCCTGGACACCAGATATTGAGCTCGAAGGTGCCAAACCCGATGGGCTCTGGGGATTCGCGCTGTCACGCCCCATTATTGGGGGCGACAATTGGGGACTCGGGGTCAGGCTCTATGCCCTGCAGGGAGATGTGAACGCCGATGTGTCCTGTAGTGCGGAAATAGCAAGCCTGCCCGAAGGTTCTCCCGGCAATCCTTTCGGTTGCCGGGCACCGTCTGATGATCGTCTGGAAATGGATCACTACGGGGGTGAACTGACACTGTCATTCTTCGAGTTGCCATTTGGTTTGCAGCCCTGGGTATCGGTGGCTTCCACCCGCATGGATCCATTCACTGAAGTACGCGCACTGGCGCTGGGATCGATCGATATTTCCAGCGTAGATACCAAAGGCACAACCGAGACCTACAGTGCAGGGCTGAGTTATCGGGTCAACGATAGCTGGCGTATCAACCTTGCTACTTCCTACACACCGCTGGATGCAGAACGCACGCCTGACAATCCTGGTGGGCAGGACAATTTCTGGAACCTGAGGCTGGGACTGACCTGGGAGTTGTAATACTTCGAGGCAGGCCCTAATCTTTCTGGGTAGATTCAGGGCCTTTCCACTCATATTCCAGCGGGCAACCCATGACGGTTCGCATCTTCTACCTTGCTGTACTGATGTTTCTGTTGAACTGTTCCAGCAGCTCCATGGTTGTGGTGGAGTCTGCCAACAAGAATAGTCGCATCGATTATGTGGTTATTCATGCCACCGCGGAAAACTTTGCAGAATCCCTGCGCCTGTTGACCACCCGCACCAGCAATCCGGTCAGTTCCCACTACCTGCTGCCTGCCAGTGGTGACGCCAGCTATCCGCTCAATGATCTGCGCGTGTATTCCCTGGTGGAAGAATCCCTGCGTGCCTGGCACGCGGGTATCAGTTACTGGGCTGGGGAGGAGTCCCTGAATGATCGCTCAATCGGCATCGAGGTGGTGAATGAATTTCAGTGTACAGGCACCGGGAAGCCGATTGGCGAGATTGAAGTCGATGAGGTGCAGTGCGAATTTCCCCCTTTCCCGGAAGAACAGATAGTGATGTTGATAGCGCTGTTACAAGACATTCTGGATCGATACCCGGGGATCAATCCCCTGGATGTGGTTGCGCATTCCGATATTGCCATCATGCGCAAATCCGATCCCGGGCCCATGTTTCCCTGGCAGCAGCTGTACGAGGCTGGAATCGGCGCCTGGCCAGATGCTGATACGGTGGAGAAGTATGCCAGTGAATTCGTTGTCAGAATGCCTTCCTTAATCGCCTTTCAAAAAGCGCTGTCGAGTCTGGGCTATCAGGTGGATGTGACCGGGGAATTTGACCAGCAAACACGAATCGCTGTTCGTGCATTCCAGCTGCATTACCGGCCGGCGGACTATGATGGATACCTTGACTACCAGACTGCATCTATTTTGTGGGCGCTGCTGGAGAAGTACAGAAGCAATGCACTGGTCGGGCTCTCTTAACAGTAAGATTATGTTTTACTTTAGATCTGTCATTCCCTTGTGTCTGCTGATGGCAACGACTGTTATACACGCTCAATCCAGATTGTTGCCTGATATCGAACCCGGCGTTACACAGGCCCTCGCAGAACATCGCAAAGCGGTATTGAGTGAGATCAACTATCAGCTCGCGTTGACTCTGCCTCCCGAATCATCTGATCCCATCCGCGCTGTCAATGACATCAGCTTCGAACTCAGCGATGTGAGTCAGCCCCTGGTTCTGGATTTCAGGGAAAGCGAGGACAAGATACTGGCCCTGCGCGTCAATGAACAAGACTCTGATTTTGAATTTGCGGCAGAGCACATCATTATCCCGGCGTCAGAACTGCTTGTTGGACGCAATCGCATTTACATCGACTTTGTTGCAGGCGATAGTTCGCTCAATAGAAATCCTGACTTCCTGTATACCCTGTTTGTGCCAGATCGGGCTCGCACAGCTTTTCCCTTATTTGATCAGCCCAACCTGAAAGCAAGCTATGATCTTGCGCTCACCATGCCGGCAGACTGGGACGCGATTTCCAATGCGCCGCTTGTAGAAACGATTGCGCAGGGCGAGAACAAGCTGTTGCGATTCGCCCGCTCTGATTCAATCAGCTCCTACCTGTTTTCTTTTGTGGCAGGGAACTTCCAACGCATCACCAGACAGGTTAATGGCCGCCCCATGAGCATGTTGCACAGGGAGAGCGACGCTGTGAAGGTGGAGCGTAATGTGGATGCTATCTTCGCACTGCATCAGGCGGCACTGGAGTGGCTCCAAGACTATACCGGCATCGATTACCCGTTTCAGAAACTGGATTTTGCACTCATCCCGAGTTTTCAGTATGGCGGTATGGAGCATGTCGGGGCGATTCAGTATCGAGCAGACAGCCTGTTTCTGGATGAATCACCCAGTCAGACCCAGCTGTTGGGCCGAGCCAGCCTGATTTCTCATGAGACTGCCCACATGTGGTTCGGTGATCTGGTCACCATGGACTGGTTTGACGATGTCTGGACCAAGGAAGTGTTTGCCAATTTCATGGCCGCAAAGATGGTGAATCCGAGCTTTCCCGAGATTAATCATGATCTCAGTTTTCTGGTTCGCCACTATCCGAGTGCCTATGCCGTGGACAGGACTGAGGGCGCAAATGCAATCAGGCAGGAGCTACCGAATCTGAACGAAGCGGGTACCCTGTACGGCAATATCATCTACAACAAGGCACCGATCATGATGCGGCAGCTGGAATTGCTGACAGGTGAAACCGCCTTCCAGGAAGGCATGCAGGAGTACTTGCGCGCCTTTGCGTTTTCAAACGCCACCTGGCCCGACCTGATCGCGATTCTTGATCAGAAAACCGATACGGATTTGAATTCCTGGAGTGAAGTGTGGGTGAATTCAGCCGGGCGGCCGCATTTCAACGCACTCTCTGTCTCAGCCAATCCAGGCTTGCGCCAGGATGACCCGACCGGCGCTGATCGTGTCTGGCCACAGAGTTTTGCAGTCGCCAGCAATGATGAGGAGGAGTGGGCCTCATTATCTGTGTATAGTCGCGGCGGCAATGCCTCGCTCGACGCCAGTTTTGCCAATAGCATTTTGTTATACAACGCAAACGGTTATGGCTACGGCCTGTTTCCGGCGGATCCAGCTGTCCTGGCAGATTGGGAGACTCTGGATGAAGTGCAGAAAGGCAGCCTGCTTATCTCCCTCTATGAAAATATGCTGGAAGGGCGCTCAATCACCGGCGTGGACTACCTGCCGGAACTGATCACCCTACTGGAGCGGGAAGAGAACCAGCTATTGATCAATCTGGCACTGCGTCAACTGCGCTATGTGTACTGGTCCCTGCTGTCTGATGTTGATCGGAGTTTATATGGCGGGCAGCTGGAACAGATGTTGTGGCAGGCGATGCTCAATACTGATGACAGTAGCAGAAAGAAAATCTACTTCGATGCCTATCGTGATTTCGCCTTGTCGGTTGAGGCCCTGGAGCGCCTTACAGAAGTTTGGCAGCAGCAAGTCGTAGTGGATGGCCTGACTTTGTCAGAGAATGACTACATAGCGCTTGCTACCAATCTGGCAATCAAGTTGCCTCAGCGTTCGAACCAGATCGTGACAGATCAACTGGAACGGATAGAGAATGCCGATCGAAAGCGGCGTTTCGAATGGATCAGTCCCGCGCTTTCGCCCCAGCAGGAAATTCGTGATGAGTTTTTCTATTCGCTCGAGGATGAAAGCAATCGGGAAATTGAATCCTGGGTTCTCGGCGCCCTGAATGCGATTCATCATCCACTGCGACGTGATGTGTCAGAATCCTATCTGCTGGCCAGCCTGGAACTGCTTCAGGAAATACAGGTTACCGGCGATATTTTCTTCCCGGCACGTTGGCTGGACGCAAGTCTGGGCAATTACAATTCGGCGTCTGCTGCCGCTGTCGTACGGGATTTTCTCGCTGACAATCCTGACTACAACAGACAGCTGAGACTGAAGATTCTGCAGGCTGCTGATGACTTGTTTCGAGCAGAACGGCTACGGAGCATACGGTAGTAGCGGTAGCCTGGCAGAGCTTTTTGGCCTAAGTTGTAGTAATACTCTTTATGTGCATGTTTTTTGAGTACCTACGGCCTTACAGTCAAACTGCTTCTACAAAAGCTATTGTATTTGTTCAAAGTACAATAGCTTAAATGCGACAGGATCACGGTCTTCTAGTAGCTTAAGCTCTACATAGTATTCATCATCACCGACTGTCGCTGAGGGAATATACAGACGATCCCTGCCCGTGATAAATGAAGGGGTGACGATGACTTCTTGGGGAGCTTCTACTTCAGTTATTGAAGATAAGGTAAACTCAGCGGGAGAGGAATTCGTTAACACCAACTCCAATGAGAAGTATTGGCCACCGAACACCAATTTCTCCGGCACCGAAACAAGCTCCAGCTTGAGTAGTCCTGTTCCCGAATCATACGTTGCTTCTGATCTCGGAAGTAAGCTACTACTTTCGGAACTATTCTCTCCCATGGGAGGAGGAAACACCCTAGCTTCTGCCTTATTTGATCCTGACTCCCCAACAATTCTGTAGAAGGCCGCTCCGCTTGATGAGCTGGACCCTGTTGACGGCCGATCTTCGCTTATGCTCATACTGGATGTAAATCTTGGACTGTGTTCCAGAACTATCGATACATCTAGAACCAATGTCTCCTGGACATCATATGGACTGCAGTCATAGCAAGAAACGTCTCTTAGAACTGAATCTATTCCAATAGAGCTTCCGTATTCGGCTGTGGGAACAAACCAGGACATGAGAGATTCGATCCATGGCGCATTTTTCGAATCGTAGTAAATGAGTCCTGGAAAAAAATCATCATCAGTACTTGTCAATGATTCATTGCCTGCGTTTATTGAGAAAGTTTCAATTAATGAGTGAACTTCTTGAAAAGAAGCCCAGGTCCAACCAGTCACATCCACTCCATAAAGCGACCCATTACACGAACCAGTATTGGGTTGACAGATCATTGCGATTTGGTTCCAGGACAAGCCGGTCACGTCAGAGAACTGACGCCATTCTCTATCGCCTACTATGATAGTCAATTCAGGCTCACGCGCAGGGACTAGCTCTTTAAAAAGGGCTATACCGTGTGTGGAATCAACAGTTTGTGTTGGTGAAATGAAATTGGTAGAAAATGAATCAGGTGAATCTTCAGCATTGCCTGACTGAAAGAAGTCTCGTGCGACTGCGAGTCTAGCGTTCCCTTCTTGACCGATATCTCGGGTGATGGCAAAGAGTTCGATAGAGTCCGATGAGGTATTGGTCGGATCGAAATCGTCAAAAAATTCCCTAATCCAATCTACTCCCCAAGCCGAGCTCACAGAATAATCTTGATTTGAAGGCCCCAAATCGTTATTGCTCCCTGGAATGTACAAGTTGAATAGTGACTCTACCTCCATAACTGTTGCCCAAGTCCAGCCAGAAAAATCAAAGTCTCCTAGCGACCCATTGCACACGCCGGTTAACTCGCTGCAAACAGTTGCTACCTGTTCATAGGAAAAGCCTGTGGTTTCAGAAAACTGTCGCCACTCCTTATCTCCCAATTTAATGCTTCCATAGGAGGGCAGACTAATGCATAGGAAACATAGACAGATTATTAATCTCTCCAATGCAAGCTCTCTCAATGAAGATTCGAATCGCCTTATCATGACTGAATTCTGAACTACGGTGGTGAAGATGCCAAGAATTGGTTGATTGGACTTACGGATCGGCGATTTCGGCAAGATAGATCGCGGAGCTGAAATGTGGAGAATCTACTCGATTCAAAGTGAACGAATAACAACACGATTGGCGCTTGTAATGTATTCCAACACAATTCACTCATATCGGAGCGCACTAACTGGATTAATGCTGGCTACGCGGAAGCTATGGGCAAACACAGTAAACAGGGCAACGCCCAATGTCAGCACGCTGGCGGCAACAAACACCACCGGGTCCAGATCGATGTGGCTGGCGAAACTCTGTAGCCAGCGATTCAGGAAATAGTAGGCGATTGGCCAGGCAAGCAGGTTTGAGATCAATACTGGTCTGGAGAACTGCGATAACAAGAGTCGGACGATATCAAACCTTGAGCCGCCCAGTACTTTTCTGATGCCGATTTCCTTGCTGCGTTTTTCAGACACAAAGGCGGCGAGACCTACCAGTCCCAGTACAGCAATAGACAAGGCAATGACGGCCCCGACCGTGAGCATAATAGTCTGCTGGGTGATGCTGCGATAAATCGCCTCAATGGTTTCTTCAAAGAAGACGCGGCGTATGGGTTGGTCCGGATTCAGTGCAAGCCAGGCATCGTCAATCTGCTGCAATGTCCGGACAACATTATTGCCATCGATGCGAATCGACAATCCGCCAGGCATATCAGGTTGAATAAAGAACGCCGCAGGAGGAGAAGCTTCACGCACGCTGCCGATCTGGAAGTCGCGTAGCACACCGACGATTTCAACATTGTGCACTGGAGAGAATGTAGAGGGATAACGAAACATTCTACTCCAGGCAAACACCTGTCCAAGCGCGTCCTCATTGGAAGCGAACTCAAACTGCCGCACCAGTTCTTCATTGACGATGATTGAAGTCGTTGTTTCGAACTGGGATTCGTCCCGAATCACATCAGTACTGCGTCCCTCGTCGAAGTTGCGTCCCGCTGCCAGGCCCAGGTCAAACAAGGGAAAGAACTCCTCATCCACGTTGGTATACCTGACTGCGGATACGGTTCGGTCCTCGCCGCTCATCAATCGAAGGCTGGTAGAGGCTCCCAGCGACCATTGGGGAAGTTGACCCGAACAGGATGCGCCGTGAACTTCCGGCATTTGCAGCAACTGCTGCCTGAAGGTTTCGTCGCAGCCACTGGTCACGATGATAACCGGGTCAGTATTCTGGTTCAGTGCCGACTCGATCGCGAATCGGGATTGCTGATAGATCGCAGTTGTCGCGATCAACAAGGTGGTAAAGATGGCGAATTGCACTGTAGACAGCACATTGCGCAACAGACTCTTGCTCCGCCCAAGCTGGCTTGGTGTCCAGCCACCCTTGATGCCCTGCATGGGGGATACCCGCGAGAGCAGCAGTGCCGGATAGATGCCGACCAGCAGAATCGTGCCAAGCACAATACTCACCGTGGTGAACAGCAGGGGCAGCTTGTTGAACAGATCAAACTGTATGTTTCGATTCATGAAGCCATTAAAAGGTCCCAGCATCAGGTAAGACAGCAACACTGCCAGGAGAAAGCTGGAAGACACATACAGCAGGGACTCGCTCAGATGCTGTCGAATCAGGTTCTGCTTGCTGGCACCGACAGTTTTACGAATAGCGATTTCTGGCACGCGCTTCATGCCATGAGCCGTCATCAGGTTAATGTAATTGATACAGGCCGCGATCAGTGTCAGTGCTGCTATGGTCGAAACCTGAAAGATGCCACTCAGATCTCGCTCGCCTTCATTGACGTAGGTAGGTGCCAGATGGATGCCTTCGATAGGCATCATGGTCAGCTCATAGATGTCGCTGTTCTTGCGTCCCTGGTCTATGGGCAGGCGACGATCGAGCATGTCATCCAGGTCCGCTTCCACCGCGTCGACAATTGCCGCCGAAGGCGCTTTCACATAGGTATTGATACCCCACATCTTGGTGCCGAAGAGTCGGCTCAGTGGGTTGTTGTCCTGCTCCAGCATCGGGGAATGCAGGGCATGACCAGGACCGAGGATGCCGATGCGGAGATGGGTATTGCTGGGCAGGTCTGCAATGACAGCGGCGACCCGCAGGGAAGTCTCACGATCCATCAGAATGGTTTCGCCAATGACCTCGCTGCCATCAGCACTGCCGAAATAGCGCTCGGCAATCGATTCAGTAACGACGATATTCGCAGGATCGTCCAGTACGCTCTCTACATTGCCAGCTACAACAGGGAGAGCGAAGACATCAAAGAAGTTGCTGTCCACCCAGGAAATGAAGTCATTGATCTGCACATCGTCTTTGGCCAGCAGATGCGGCCTTCTGAATACACGAGTGACTTCATCGAGTTGTGTATAGTCCTGTCGCAACCATAATCCCAGATCGGAAGGAGTGACATTGACTCGCCGGGTATCCTGAACTGCCGGCATGACCTGGTAAATGCTGCCCGACTCGGGAATCCAGCGGTCGTAGCTGAGTTCGTCGTCCACATAGATGCCCACCATCACCACGATCGACAGGCCGAGTGCCAAGCCTACAATGCTGATCAGGCTGTAGAGCTTGTTACGCAAAGCGTGGCGCAGGGCCAGGGATAAGTAGTAATTAAGCATGGTCTATCCGTGTGAGTAGCAGTCAGCCTACCAGAATTGATTCGCTCAGCATGAAACTTTGTGCCGAGAATCCCGATCATTTTAAAATTCAAAGTCTGGGATTCCACGAGATACTCCAGGCATCGGGTCGTAGCAGATTACCCACAAATATTGTGGAAAACCACTTCTGTTCGAAGTACTTTAGCAGTAATGAATGGGAGGTCGTGAATAGTGTTTCCGGTTACGCGGTATAGATGGTCGATTACACTACTGTTGTTCCTTGTCGGCGCTGTGGTTCCGCACAGCTTGTTCGCCGTTGAGATTGAAGTTGGTATTGCCGTACCCGAAGAAATTCACAAGCAGCTGTTCGAACAAAACACTATCCGTTCGGATCTGCTTGCGGGTGTTCGTTTTCGCAGAGACGATATCGATACTCTGTCAGAAAACGATTCGATTCAGATTCAGTTCCCGGACATCGGTGTCAGCAGTTATCTGGTGTCCAGGTCGGCTTCATTCCCAAATGGAATTACTGGTGTAACGGCATCATCCGGTGATTTCGAAGTCGCCTCAGTCACGATCAGTGAGGAAGGCGCAGTTGGCTACTTTGAAGTTAGCGATAAGGTTTTCAAGCTCGTGGCTATCGCTGTTAAAGATCAGCCTGCAGAATTCTTTGGTTATCTGTTTTTACAACAAACCGGTGGGGGCAGGGCCATTGATGACGGCGCCATCAAGCTGCCTGATCCTGCTTCAGAAATAGCCAGAAAGATCTCGTCCATCGCACCTTATTCCAGAGTTTCCCAATCCTCCTCGCAAATGGCCCAGGTCGAGGACACTGTCATTGATTCCGATGGCGATGGCTTGACAGACTTCGTGGAGCATTTGATCGGCACAGATCCCGATGCTGATTCCACAAACGACCCACTCAATGTAACTCCACAGATCGATTTGTTGATGCTGTACACAGACACTTTTGAGCAAGATGTAGGCACTTCAAATATCGAGCTGGAAATCAACAATCTGATACAGCTCGCCAATGAGCAATTCAACCAGAGTGATGTGGAGATTTTATTCTCTCCATCCAGAATTATGAAAACGGACTATAAAATCGATGGGAATATCAGAGCTGCGTGGTCAAAGTTGAATATTCAGTCCATTGAATTCCAACATCTTGATTTTTACAGGATTCTGAGTGGAGCAGATATCGTGGTGCTGGTAGACGGATACTTCCGGCACGATGAGGGTTTTTGCGGGATTGCGAATGTGCCCAGTCGTACAGGAGGGAATCTTCTGGACTACGCAGAGGCAGCCTTCATTGTTTTGCATCTGCCTGGTAATGGCATCAACCTTACCGACAACTGCCCGGTAGCAACTTTCGCCCATGAGTTAGGACATGTGATGGGCATGGCTCATTCCCGCACGGCTGCAGTGCAGGGAACCTATGATTGGTCTGTCGGGCACGGTCAGGCGTTCGTTTTTCGAACGATCATGGCGGATCACGCAACTTTTGAATTTGGTACCAGGGTGAACCTCTTCTCTAATCCAGAGCTCATCTGTAGAGGGCAACCCTGCGGTATTTCTATCGAGAATACAGAGGAAGCTGCACACTCTGCTCTAGCACTCAATATAACCAAGCACCAGGTAGCGAGATATGCAACGCCGCCTCCGCTTCTGGGCACGACAACACTATCGGGTAGCGCAAGCGAAGCGCAAATCCGCGCTGGTGCGATTGCTGGATTTGGCACAACCGGAGCCTTCCAGTCGACTTTTGACACAGACACCTTTTTCAAATTAGCAGGCACCATTCAGTTGGATCCTGATGATGTGGGTGCCGAAGGATTCACCTTCGTTCTTGCAAGACTGGAAGATGGGACGAATCTGCAGCTCAACAGTGAGGGCGATTTTGTTGTCTGGGATGGTGACCCAGACACCTTGTTAGGCAATATTGAGCCCAGGCCCCTGAATCAGCATGAAGACATTATTGTGCTGGACAGATTTCAGGCCGGCAGAGAAGGGGTGCCGCCTATCGTGGTCGAGTTCTTTTTCGGATATCACCGGCTTGATCAGGAGGAGATTGTGTTTAGTGAGACTGGGCTGAGTATTGAGATCCTATAGAGTCCACAGCTGCCAGCGGAAAACGCCTTCTACTCCATATCGAGGTATTTACTAAACCGATTCGCCGGTTATGCGTTAGTGGTACCAAACTCAATCATTTTGGCAATATATGGCTGTCCTAAGACTATTTCCTTGGCTACCAATTTGGTTCATTTCAGGCTTGCTCGTCAGTCAAGCTGCCAACAGCCAAACTCTCTCCACAGTTGACAGTGCACTGGCTATTAATATGCCGGTGGTACAAGCTGAAGCCGATTTCTACCATGTCGTTTTAGCGCCTCTGGAAGACAAATGGCAGGTGGTCAGAGCAGATTCGGTTTTTTCACCTGAATTTATTTCCGGCAGGGTAGAAGGAGAGCAACTAACTATCCTCTGCCTCAGCTTTGAGGGGGCGATCTACGAGGCAAGTCTCAAGCTGGTGGACACGCCTGATGAGACTGTCCTGTTTGAAGTATTGAGTGTCATCGACATCACGGGAGACACTGACTGCACCGCTGGAGTTTTACCGGATGCCGTGGGAAGTAGCTCCTCTTTTGATCCATTGTTGCCTTTTAGCAAGTTTGAAGTAAAGGAAGCGGTGGAAAGGGAGGCTCTGTGCAACGACGGCAGCCCAGCAGCTTTCTACTTTCGCCCTTCGCAAACAGAATCCAATAACTGGAAGATACATCTTCAAGGT
Organism: uncultured Pseudohongiella sp.; assembly: GCA_965267495.1. Taxonomy (GTDB): domain Bacteria; phylum Pseudomonadota; class Gammaproteobacteria; order Pseudomonadales; family Pseudohongiellaceae; genus UBA9145. The sequence continues at coordinate 779,485 of OZ254078.1, forward strand.
GGAGGTGATTGTTCCACTGAAGAAGACTGTCAGCTTCGGGCCTCAATTACTGCAGATACCGTTTCCGGGAATGCGCAACTGGATTTCGATGAAGTATTCCTGCCATTTACAAGTTCTACAGAGTATCCCGACTCGCTTGATCTGGAGGGAATCTTTTCACTTGATCTGAACTTGAACCCGGAGTTTGGCACTTACAATCACGTCTTTATTCCTTACTGCAGTTCTGATTCTCATTTTGGCGACCGCAATGAAAGCGCGGATACTTTTGGTTTTCAGTTCAAGGGCAAGAAAATAGTCGATGCAGTGATTGAAGATTTACTCGATAGTTCGATTCTCGGTGAGAATAATCTGCAGAATTCAGAGCTAGTGGTGATTTCGGGTACCAGCGCAGGCGGTAGAGGTGTTCAACAAAACCTGGATCGTATGGCGGCTTTGATCCCTCATGACAACGTCTACGGTGTTTTGGATAGCAGCTACTTTACTCGTTACTTTCTTACTGAAGAGGAACGCCTGGGCCTGGCGCTCAGGCAAAGCACCTTGTGGAATGGTCAATACGACGATAGCTGTGTCAATTTTGTCGGACAGGACAGCAAACATTTGTGCGATCGTGTGGAGCTAATCTCTGATGTGGTTCAAACTGCAGTGTTCATATACATGGACCAGCATGATGAAGTAGCCATTGGGTCGAACACTGATCAACTCGATGAATTTGCGCAGCATACCCGTGAAGAGCTTCAAACTCTGTGTGGCGTGTATAGTGGTCAGCACGGCTATCATGGATCTATCAGAAGCGATGAACGGTTTTTCAATGCAACTGTGTCAGGTCTTAGCTTTCATGATGTGCTGTTGAACTGGCTGACGGGTGACGGAGATGCGATCAAGACAGTAGTCGAGCAGGGTCCAAGCTTCGCCTGTGATTGAGAAGAGACGCTTACAGCCCTATGGCTCAGATAGTCGTAGTTACTAACTATCCGTACCGAGTTCCAGGATAAGGCAGGGACTAAAAAACAGCTTCATCAGAGATGGATGGTTTTCCTGGAGGATTAAGTGGGTCCTTCAGGATATGAACCTTGGGCTGATGGATTATGAGTACTCACCCCAATCTTGATCTCCCTTTATTCAGCTTGATTAAAGAAACTATCTCGTCACGCAGCTTTTTGGTATCAGCTCACATCTATCGATGTTTCAATTTGCGTTCTTTTGCGTCCAGGGAAAGGTGGTAGGGGCATATATGGCGCTAAGCAGTGGATTATTGGAATCGGAATAGTTAACTCCTTAGTACGTTCGCTATGTTAGACTCGCTCCACAAATAATTAACAAAAAAGCAGGAAGCCAAAATGGGCAAGCTGTTAGAGAATTTTCAAATTTCAACTCCATCCCCTTTTAGTAAGTTTATTATCGCTAGCTTCGTTTTGGTTCTATTTGCCGTGGGATCTCAAATTACAGATCGCTCTACTGTTAAGGCGCAAACAAACGCAGCAGATTCCTCTATGGGGTTGATTGAGCTCTGGGAGGCGGGACAAACGGCCTTCGGCCAATACGTGACAGGTGTGCCATATACCGTTGAAACGGGCCGCGATCTCGCCGCAAACCCGCTATTGGACTACGCCTTTCTAAATCTGGAACAGGAGTACAATATTAACTCGGCGCTTGACCTCGCCGAAGGCCTCCGAAGTGGCTCGGAAGGCATCGCGATGGACTTGCTGGTTCGTATCCCGCCCATGTCTGAAGCCGGTGTTGAAACTTCGCGAGAGCGAGTCAATGAGCTCCTTGCCATGGGAGCGGATGGCGTAGTGTTTCCCCATGTGCGCAGCGCCGAGGAGGCCCGCACGGCAGTTTCGTTCTTCGAAGACGTCAACGTGTGGTCTCCCGCTAACCCGAATGGTGACGTCATTGTCATGCTCATGCTCGAAACCCCTGAGGTATTTGCTGAGCTTGAGGAGATTGCAGATATTCCGAACTACAGCGCCCTGGCCTGCGGAATAGGCAGTCTGACTGGCGCCCTGGGCGGTGACCGGGAGGCTGCCGAGGAAATGAATCTAGAGGTGCTGGCACATAGTCAGCGTGCAGGAATGGCAGATATGATTACCGCCAATACCGAATCGGTGGCGCGTCGTGTTGAACAGGGTTTTCTTGGTTTGCTCGTGTACGGTCCTTCGGCAAATGAAGTGATTCGATTGGGCAGAGCTGCAGCAGGTCGCTAAAAAGTAATGCCGTTTCTACCTGGACGCAGCGGGCCAAAGCAATCCGCAGGAGCATACAGATTTCGCCTGATCCTTGGCGCGGTGCTTATAGCGGGTATTGCTGCCGTTGTGGTGACGTTATTGTCAGATCCCGCTTACGTGGTTAGCTCCTCCGAGAGCTTGTCCGACCAAGAACAAGCCGAGTTGGCACAAAGAGGTGAATACCTGGCAGCGGCGGGCAACTGCATGAGCTGCCATACGAATGAAGATGGTAGCCCCTATGCAGGCGGGCTCGCGTTTGAAACACCTTTTGGAACGATCTACTCCACCAACATCACTTCCGATCCAGAGACTGGCATTGGTCAGTGGAGTCTTGCAGAATTTGCCAACGCGATGAAACACGGCGAAGCGCCGGACGGCACACACCTGTATCCAGTTTTCCCCTACACCTCGTTCGCAAAAACCAGTGATGAGGATATCGCTGCCATTTACGCCTATATACAGACGATAGCGCCTGTGAGTTACACGCCACCGGAGAACGATCTTGGCTTTCCGTACAGCCAGCGCTGGACCCTGGGTGGCTGGAAAATGATGTACCACGACGATAGTCCTTTTGAACCGCAGCCTGAGCAATCGGCAGAGTGGAACCGCGGCGCCTATCTGGTTGAAGGCCTGGGTCACTGCGGCATGTGTCATACGCCGCGGGGTTTCCTGGGTGCAAACGACAATAGTCTTGCAATGACTGGTGGCACCTACATGACTCGCGTCGAGGGAAAGCTATCGGCCTGGTCAGCACCTAATCTCACTTCAGCGGATGTCGGTCTGGCAATGTGGTCTGTGGACGATATTACGGATTATTTAAAACTCGGCGTTAGCCATCGCGCTGGCGTATTCGGGCCCATGAACGAAGTGGTGGTGAATAGCACTCGACATCTGTCGAGAGAAGATGTGCGTGCGATGGCCATGTACCTGAAAAGCTTGCCCGCCAATGCTCAGGACAGCGAAGAGCCAGCAACAGACGATGTCATACGAGCTGGTTCAATACAGTACGACATTCATTGTGGTAGCTGCCATTTACCCACGGGCGAAGGATCGCCAGAGCAGGGCCCTCCGTTGATTGGTAGTCCTGTGGTTCTGGACGCAGATCCGGCGTCGCTCATTAATATCACTTTATATGGGGCTCAAACTCCGCACATTTCTCCATCTGATGAATGGGCGTCGAGGGCATGGATACGAATGGATCCTTTCGACACCATATTGGACGATGAGCAGGTGGCGGCGGTACTAAGTTTCATACGCGCGACCTGGGGACATGAGGCAGGAGCAGTCACTCCGGCACAGGTGGCGGCGCAACGCTAGTTAGAAGCTTTAATGAATAAAAAGTGTTCATGGTAAAGTTAGCCCCTCTGACGAGGGTATAGCGCAAGTAGTTAGGTTATGGGGCTATTAATGCAGCCAATACAGCTGATACAGCGATATGAACACTGTTCTCGCAGCGCGTTTCGCGTGCTTGCAACGGGAACGCTAGTCCTGTGTGTGCTCGTTGCCTGCTCTCCATCCGATCCCTCCGATTCTAATCCTGAGCCCGAAATCGCAGGAACCCACGCGCTCACCAAGCTCATCACGGCTGAACAATACAGCAATTCCCTGGCCTACATTTTTGGTCCTGGCATTGACGCAGAAGTGCAATTTGCGCCGGTGGCGCGCGAAGAGGGACTGCTTGCAAACAGCCTGGCCACTGCCGGTGTAAGCGGAGGGCAGGTCCAGACAATCCAGAGCGTGGCTTCCAGCGTGGCCAGGCAGGTGATGGATGTCGAGAATCGTCAATACCTTATTGGCTGCCGACCTGAATCGATTGATGGGCCGGATCGAGCTTGCGCGACACAGTTTGTGTCGAGGGTAGGCCGCCTCTTGTTCAGACGCGCTTTAAGTGATGAGGAAATTGCGACATATGTTGAGTACGCCAGCGTTGCTGCCCAGGAATTGGATGGCACGGAGTCAGATGGAGAAGAGTTGGATGGTTTCTACGCCGGCCTCGAAGTGGTGCTCGAAGGACTCTTGCTTCACCCAGAGGTGCTTTTCATTATTGAGAACGCCGAACCCGACCCAGACAACCCCGAGCAATTGCGTCTCGATGCTTATTCGCTCGCCTCACGGCTAAGCTTTTTCCTGTGGAATGCTTCTCCGGATGATGAGTTACTGGCGGCAGCCGAAAGCGGTGACCTGCAGTCCCCTGGTGGTATTGAGCGGGCCGTTGACAGGATGTTGGAAAGCCCACGCCTGATCGATGGGATGAGGGCCTTCTTCGATGACATGCTCGTCTTCGACGAGTTCAAGACGCTGGCCAAGGATCCCACTATTTACCCTGAATTCACCAGTGTGACGGCACAGGATGCGCGGGAACAAACCCTGCGCACGATCATTGATCACACGCTCACTCAGGGAAAAGACTATCGTGATCTGTTTACCTCACGCTCGACTTTTATGTCTCCCGCATTGGCAATCTTATATGGTGTGCCCGCACAACCTGGTTGGGCTCCTTACACATTTGCAGAGGACAGTCCGCGCGCGGGACTGCTTACCCAGGTGAGTTTTCTGGCGGGAACTTCCCATCCCGGTCGCAGCTCCGTAACGCTACGGGGTATGGCGCTACGGGAGCGGTTTTTGTGCCAGGTAGTGCCAGAACCCCCTCCAGGAATCGATTTCTCTGTGCTGACTAACCCCGATGCGCACTATCCGACCCAGCGTGAACGTGTAGCAGTACACCTGGAAACTCCCTCGTGCGCTGGCTGCCATCGAATTACAGACACTATTGGTTTATCGTTAGAGCAATTTGACGGTGCAGGTGCTTACCGGCTGACCGAAAATGGGGCGACAATCGATGCGACAGGCTCTCTGGATGGCTTTGAATTCGATGGCGCCATTGGCTTGGGCGAAGCGCTTAGTCAGAATCCGGAATTGCCTCGTTGTCTTGTGCGGCGTGTTTACAGTTACGCCACCGGTGGGCCGCCCGATAACGATGCCCGCCCTGCACTGAGCTACTTTAATGAGGAATTTGCTGCTCAAGGTTACCAGTTGCGAAATCTCTTACGCACAATCGCGCTGAGTAATGCCTTCTCGCAGATCCAAAGTCCGGGCCCAGAAGAGATATAGAAAGAAGAGACATTGTAAGAATCGATACATATAAGAATTGTTAGACAAAAGAGAGCCAGGAGAATCGTCGTGAGCAAGTGGGATAGAAGACGAGTACTGAGGGGAATGGTGAAGGGCGTGGGAGTGACTGTAGCACTGCCATTGCTTGACTATTTTCTAAACGACAATGGCACTGCATTGGCGCAGGGAGCACCGATGCCTGTGCGTTTCGGCACCTGGGGCTACGGTCTTGGTGGCACTGGAAAATTGTTTGTGCCTGAGCAGACAGGGCGCAATTATGAATTGCCCGAAGAACTCGCTTCCTGGGCACCTATACAAGATGACGTCAATCTTTTCACAAACGCAAACGCCTTTCCCGACGCTTCCCCAAACCGAAACCATTACACTGGCTGGGTGGTGTCGAGAACGGGCATTGCACCGGCGGGCGGTACCGGGCCATCAGAGACCATTGATCTGACAATCGCCAAGCAGATTGGCAATGCCACGCGCTTCAATAACCTGACCGCGACAGCGACTGCCGATGCGCGCGACACTTATAGTTACTACAACGCCTCCACACCCAATGCGCCAGAGTGGTCACCCTTGTCATTTTACAAACGTTTGTTTGGCGCCGACTTTCAGGATCCGAATGCAGACGAATTCGAGCAGAATCCACAAGTGATAGCTCGCCGCAGCGTTCTGTCCGGCATCATGGACCAGGAGCGCTCACTGATGCAGACGGTGGGCGCCGCAGATAGGGAGCGACTCGATCAGTATTTTACTGGCTTGCGTCAGTTAGAGCGGCAGTTTGATCAACGCCTCACCAAGCCCGAACCGATTGCGAGTTGCGTGCCCCCGGGTCGGGCGCCAGCTGATGTGGCCATGGACCAGTCAACAGAATCACTCGCGCTGCGCCATCAAATGATGGCCGAACTGATGGCTATGGCCGTTGCCTGTGATCAGACCCGTGTTTTCAACATGACCTACTCGGCGGCGTTTGCTTCCACTATCAGACCGGGCTATGACAAGCCGCACCATACCTGCACACACGAGGAGCCCGTTCATGAAGTGCTTGGTTACCAGGAGAACGCTTCCTATTTCACCCGGCGTGCAATGGAATCCTGGGTGGATTTCGTTGAGGTGTTTAAAAAGATTCCCGAAGGTGATGGCACACTGCTCGACAATGTTCTTATTCTTGGCACGACCGATGTCGGTTACGCACGGACGCATTCCATTGATGGCATGTCGGTATTCCTGGCCGGTAGTGCGGGTGGCAAGGTCAACACCGGCCACCATGTCGATCTAAACGGTAACTCAGTTGCCCAGGTGGGTTATACCGCCCTCAGACTCATGGGCGTAGACACCCCTTCATGGGGCACTTTGAGCAACGAGTCCTCTGAAGTGATCAGCGATGTGCTGGTTTAAACGCGAGAAAGCGGAGAAAAGGTTGCATTTAAGGAAACTTATTAGCATGCACTTAAACAACTTTTCTGTTTTTGTTGCCGCAAGTGTTTCTGTACTGATCACAGCAAGTGCTGTAGCCGACACACCAAGCGAAACCATGTATTGGCAATCAGCGACCAGTGGCGTACAGGAATCCTGGTTTGAAGAGGAGTTGCCGCCAGGTATTCAGGTGGTGGCGACGGCACTGGATGGTCCCGTTTACGCCGATGCCCAGGGACGTACATTGTATCGATGGCCACTGAGAGCGTTGCGCAACGGTTCAACCGGTGACAGGAAGGATGGACCCTCCAATTGTACGGACGAGGTGCTTCGCACAGCGGTCGGTTTCATGAGTCCGTATCCGGGCGGTTTGCTTCTGCCCTATGCCGACCAGGGTGTGAGTTGTTCGCAAGTTTGGCCACCGGTGCTTGCATCAGACGATGCGGTGGAGGTGGGCAAATGGAGTCTTACCGAACGAGCGGATGGCTCGAAGCAATGGGCCCATGATGGCTTTCCTTTGTATACCTCTCATCTGGATAAGAAGGCAGGGGACGTGCTGGGTGGCACAAAAATGGGATCGGGCGGTGACGGCGGGGTCGTTCGCGTGCCAGTGGGACCGCTACCCGATATCCCGCCGGGGTTTCAAATCCTTACCAGTAGCACCGGGCGATTGCTGGTGAATGAAGATGATTACTCCGTATACAGTTGGGACGGAGATGAATCTAATGTCTCGAATTGTGTTGGAGAATGTTTAAACAAGTGGACACCCGTTCGTGCACCGCAGTTTGCAACACACAGCGATGACTGGACTATCATCAAACATCCCTCGGGAATTAATCAATGGGCCTTCAGATCCAGGCCGCTCTATACCCATAACAACGATATTCGAGCTCGCAGCTTCGACGGCAGCGATGTGCCGGGTTGGAATAATGTTTACACGCAACGCGCGGTGACCCCGCCTGCTGAGTTCACTGTGCAAGATGGAGCTTTTGGTGGCCAGGTTTTGGCGGACAGCCGTGGCAGAACGATTTACCTTTATAGCTGTCGCGACGACTCTGTTGCGCAGCTCGCTTGCGATCACCCAGATGCGGCTCAGGATTATCGTCTGGCGATTTGCGGCAACGGTGACCCTGAGCTGTGTCGTGAAACGTTTCCCTATGTTGTCGCGGAAGCGGATGCCAGGAGTGAGAGTAGTCTATGGAGCGTGATGTTGATCGATCCGAACACGGGAAGGCACGCCACAGAAGAAGAAGGTGCTCTACCTGTTTGGGCTTACAATCAAAGGCCGGTATACACCTACAGTGGTGATCTGGAACCCGGCGAAACCAAAGGCGATTCGTTCGGAGAATATCTGGGTCGCCGCAATGGCTACAAAGCATTCGTATTAAGAGACGTTTTTCAAAATAGCCAGTTTCGGCGATGAGATTATTCATGTCACAAACTCGGACTGATAACAAAGCGCGCCAATTGCATACTTTTGCAATGTTGTTCACAACAATAGCGGCCGCTAGTGCGGCAACAGCCCAACTCCCCGAACCGTATCAACAAGATGGCCGGATCGGTTATGTGCTGACTGAAAGGCATTGGGCAATCCATGAAACTGAAGCGTCGGCAGATTGTCCTCAAGGTATGAACAGCCGCGGCTCCCGCGACCTGTTCGCAGAATTGTTCCCCGAGCCAGATAGCGGAGAGTATACCGTCGCTGATACCCGACTCATGATTGAGGGCTATCAGTATCATAATAGTGCGGCGATATCAGACATCTATGATGCTTTACCGTTTTATGAGCCACAGGGGAACGTGTCCTACGGCCTGAATCTCGATGGTGAAGTGAGCCCAAATGATTTCCAGAACCCGACCGGTGAAGAGGGAATAGATAACCAGCTATTCCGAGCGCTTGGTTGTATTGCGGGCTACCGTAAAGATGGCCCGTATTGGTTTTTCGAAAACGATTTCATGATTAACAACGGCTACAACCGCTGGATGATCGAGCTGTCGGGTGTGGATGATCTAGTCAATGATGACGACGTAACTGTCACTACTTATCGGGGTCTCGATAGGCTCTTGACGGACGCCACTGGCGAGGGTTTTATCGTTGGTGCCACGCAACGGGTCGATACCCGTTGGGGCCAGAGCTTCATTGAAGAGACTAAAGGTAAGATCATTGATGGTGTGCTGACCACGGAGCCGATTGCTCAGCTAAAATTCCCCTGGTCACAGCCCGGTCCGAGTGATGGCTACCATATTTTTAAGGATCTCCGGCTTCAGCTCACGCTAACGTCGCAACAGGCGCAAGGGCTGATGGCAGGATATGTTGACGTTGAGCAATTCAATCACCGCTTCAGAACCAACTGGGCTATGCATCACCAGAACTACGGTCAGAGTTCATCCGCATCGGAGTATGTTGAGCTGAAACGGTTGGCGGATGGGTATCCTGATCCTGAGACTGGTGACAATACTGCTATATCAGGGGCTGTTGAGGTGACGCTTACTCAGGTTTATATCGTGCATCCTGATGAGTAAGATAAAAGGAGGTTAGATTATTTTATTCCAACTTTTTCTGATCAAATTACTCTGACCTCTTTGATTTTCACGCCAAACTCCTATTTATTCTTCTTCCCAATTTGAGATGGCTGTTGATCAAGTTTTAGTATCGATTCAACTGATTGCTTAATTGGTCCTTTGACTCGATGAGTGTTCAAATAGTGCTGCGTTCTGAGCGAAAGAATTCTCTGTAAAAACAGAAGTTCTTTTGAATTATATCTCGACACTAGACGGTCAAGCTCATTCTTTTGCTGCTCGTCAAAAATTTCTGTTACATCAAGAGAGTAAAAGTAGTAGATAATATCAAACGCTGGTGTCCCATTGTCATCCCTTACTTTTCGAACAACTTCTCTTAGTTCAGGTTTTGCAAGGGCGGACACTATCTTTTCTACATTCTTCATTGTCCATACGAAAATTGTGAATCTTACAGCTTTAGTAACTCCTTCTAGGTTCTTAGAATCAGAATCTGATTTTTTAAATCCAATGAGCTTTTCGTACCGTTTCTCAATGTAATTTGTAAGTTCAATAAGTTCTTCTTCGCTACAAAGAAAAATACTAATTAGACGTAGGCCTGCATCGCATATCGTTTGAACCACTTCCTCAATCTTATCTTTCTTTAAGATGCCTGACTTGTTTTTTAAGATTTGGCTTAATATCTCTATGTTTTTTTGCAGTATGTAAATTTGATTCTCTGCTTCGCTGGTTCCATCGATCTGCTCATCATCCTGATCGCTTTCAACTATGTCTCTCTTTTTTCGATCTGATGCTCTTTCTTCTTCTATTGATCTGTCTGAAATAATTCGTTTAGGAATCGTTGACAGTAAATCTTGAAAAACCTGAGTTTCATGTTGATCCAGCTTTGCAGGCTCAAACTCATCGACTGCATAAACTGTATGGATGAGTATGTCGTCTAATATGCTTGTGTCTTGTGCATGGTGGATAGCGAATGTAAGCGATAATGTATTTTCTCGAACATAGCTTTTATCCAGCATCTTCGAAAGTAAAGGTTCGTTTTCTTCGTAAGTATTTGCAAGTTGCCTACCTAAAAAGAAATAGTAGCTATACGGAAGGTTGAAACTAATGCGACTATCAGCCATTTTCTTCAGCACACCATGCTCACCGCAAAGCCTGTTTAGAAGATGGTCCCCAATAATATAGTCTTTCCTGTATTCAACAATAAATTCTGAATACTCCGAATGCGTTATGCTGGCTGTATCTTCGTTAATCTTGTAGATATAAAGCGCGAGGTGACTGGCAAAATTAAAACATGCGTTTATGTTTTCGTCGGTTCTTTCGACTCCTGACTTGATTATGTGAGCAAGTATCAGCGCGTAATAGCAATGTCCATATGCTGTAATCTGAAGATCTGATGGCATGAACAGTTCGTGTGTCTGTAATATTGAAAGAATAAAAAACGGATATCGTGGAACCACCTTGTTGCTAATAATTACGCTGTTAATGTCCCGTTCTATGCGATCAACTCTTGTGAGTTCTATTTCGCTGCTTGATGCATCACTGGTGTTCGACAAACTTAGCCAGTTTTTGATTAGCTGCTCTTGCTTGGAGTGTGAGAACGGTTCAATCTGGATCATTATATACTCGGACAACTGTATTTCATCTCTGAAATAAGCGTAGTAATTATCGGTGCTTGTCGCCAATATAATGCGATCAAAATGCGTTTCAGCAAATTTGATGTGTTCAAGCGATCTGGCAGAATTGGTAAGATTATCGAACAAAATGGTTTTTCCCGCCTGTAACATCCAGCTTTCAAAATCGCCCCCAAATTGTTCAGAATACTGCCTCTGAAACACTTCGAGGCTAGGAGTCTTAGATCGAATATCTTCTAAGTTGATCAACAACGCCGCATTGGATGTATCAGTTAGCGTTAGGTATAGATGACACAACAACTTCGATTTGCCACTTTGCAGATCTCCACTAATTATCGATTTGTTGTATTCGAAGACTTCATTCGCGTCGCTAAGTTGCTTTTGCTTGTCGCTGAATTTCAGATAGGTTTGCAGTTGAGGAAATACGAAAACGTCATGCAATGACGTTTTCTCTTTTGTCTGTGAACAGAACTCAATCTCGCTTAGAGACTCTCTGAATGCTTCGTTTGGAGTAAATGTAATTCGTATGTCATCAACAACATTTTTAAGCTCTTCATAAACACTCATCCATGCTGAGTCTTCGTTATCCCAGCTTGTTATCGCCAGTCCGTCTTTGGGAACAACTTGGTAATCGCTCATTTCATCAAAGTCTTTCCATGCACATTCCCTAACTATTACCGATACGAGGCGCGTGTTTGAATTTTCCGCTATTCCTTTTGCTATCTCCCATTCCTCAACACAAGCAGGGGAATCGAGAAAATCAGGTGTGACAAGAAATGCAATTATGTCTGCAGACTCAATCTCTTGCTTAATCTTTTTTGACCATTTTTGTCCAGCAATGATCTTTCGGTCATGCCAAGTTTGCAGCTTACTGTTCTTTTTCAGTTGAGACAGAGAAGTTTCCATTCTCTCTCTGTGCCGCTCGTCAACATGACAGTAGCTATAGAACAGTTTTAGATGGAATTTAGTCAATTTAACTTCCTTGCATCCGACTGTGTCTCGAAAGGAAACTCACCATGCTGTTTCTAGCATACTGAAAATAAAAGATAAATGGTGGGCCCACCAGGACTCGAACCTGGGACCGACGGATTATGAGTCCGGCGCTCTAACCAACTGAGCTATAGGCCCTCTTTGGCTTGCTTAGAAGCTCGAACTCGTCGTTGTAGCAGTTCTCTTCACTCGGTCACGTACTTGCATGTACGCTCCCTCGCTCAGAAACTCCTACGCCTCGATTTCGAACTTCTAATTTCGCCAAAGCCTTCGACTGACATCGAAAGGCTTCGACGAGATTCAGAGACGATGTCTTCTGAATCCACAACGAAAGAGGGGCGCATTATAGCGCCCCTCTTGGTGTTTCCAAACCAGGAAATTACTCGTCCAGGAAAGACCTTAGATGGTCAGAACGAGTCGGGTGCCGCAGCTTTCTCAGCGCCTTGGCCTCTATCTGACGAATACGCTCACGGGTGACATCGAACTGCTTGCCCACTTCCTCGAGGGTGTGGTCGGTGTTCATGTCGATGCCGAAGCGCATGCGCAAGACCTTGGCTTCTCTCGCGGTGAGGCTGCCCAGCACTGACTTGGTGGCTTCCCTGAGGCCTTCGTCGATGGAGCTGTCTACCGGGGAGTCCACGGTGGCGTCCTCGATAAAGTCGCCCAGATGTGAATCTTCATCATCGCCGATAGGCGTCTCCATGGAGATGGGTTCCTTGGCGATCTTGAGGACTCTGCGGACCTTGTCTTCGGACATGTCCATGCGCTCGCCCAGTTCTTCTGGCGTGGGCTCGCGGCCTTTTTCGTGCACCATCTGGCGGCTGATGCGGTTCAGCTTGTTGATGGTTTCGATCATGTGCACCGGGATACGGATGGTGCGCGCCTGGTCGGCGATGGATCGGGTAATAGCCTGGCGAATCCACCAGGTTGCATAGGTGGAGAACTTGTAGCCTCTTCGGTACTCGAACTTGTCTACTGCCTTCATCAAGCCGATGTTGCCTTCCTGGATCAGGTCGAGGAATTGCAAACCGCGGTTGGTGTACTTCTTGGCGATGGAGATCACCAGTCGCAGGTTGGCTTCCACCATTTCTTTCTTGGCGCGACGGCTCTTGGCTTCGCCGATGGACATCTGTCGGTTGATGTCCTTGATCTCAGTTACTGTAAGACCAGTTTCTTCTTCCAGCAGGCGAATCTTCTTCTGGGCGCGGACCACTTCGGTCTTTACGTTGACCAGCAGTTCGCTGTAGCCCTTCTTGGCACGGATGTGCTTGTCGATCCACTTCTCATTGGTCTCGTTGCCGGGGAAGGAAGCGATGAATTCCTTGCGTGGCATCTTGGCGCTGCGCACACACAGGCTCATCACAGTCTTCTCGTGACGACGCAGTCGGGTGAGCACGGCGCGGATGTGGGACAGCAGGGGATCGAACTGGCGTGGGGTCAGTTTGAATGACTTGAATACCTCACCCAGCTTTTCCAGCTCTGCCTGTGCCTTGGCATGGCTGCGACCGTTGCGGCCAACCACTCTGCTGGTGACCTTGTATTGATCGTTCAGCTCGCCAAAGCGAATGCGGGCTTCTTCAGGATCCGGACCGGTGGCGCCTTCATCATCGTCGTCACTGTCGTCCATGTCGTCATCGGAGTCGTTACTGTCGGCAGCGTCATCGGTGACCGCATTGGCAGGCGGAATGACTTCATCGGTGACATCCAGATAGCCGGTGATCAGATCGCTGAGTCGGCGTTCTTCGGTGTCAATCAGTGCGTATTCATTGAGCACATGCTCCACCGTGCCGGGGAACAAGGCCATGGCCTTCATCAGTTCACGCAGGCCTTCCTCGATGCGCTTGGCGATAACAATTTCGCCTTCGCGGGTGAGCAGCTCGACCGTGCCCATTTCGCGCATGTACATGCGCACGGGGTCGGTGGTGCGGCCAGCTTCATTCTCTACCGCAGCCAGGGCGGCAGCGGCTTCCGCTGCAGCGACTTCATCGTCGCTGGAATCATCATCGTCGTTGAGCAACAGGGCATCGGCATCGGGTGCGGTTTCAAAAACCTTGATGCCCATGTCGTTAATCATCTGGATGATGTCTTCCACCTGGTCCGGATCAGAAATGTTTTCCGGCAGGTGGTCATTCACCTCGGCATAGGTCAGGTAGCCCTGTTCCTTGCCCTTGGCGATCAGCGATTTAAGACTGGATTGTGGTGCGATTAATTCGGCCATGAACTCTCATCTTCCCTGGCGCAGGTGCCAGGAACGGGGAATGCGTGGAAAAAAGTGAGCCGGGCATTATAGCGGCGGCTAGCAAATATGTATATCGACAATCTTGTTGAATTAGACAGTATTCGGGCCGTCTGAGTTTGCCGCTTTCGCCGCAGAAACCCGGGTGTTGGCCTCTTCCTTCAGTCGCAGAATATGCAGCTTTTTCTGTATATCCGACAATATATTGTCAACTATCTGCTTGAACTCCAGTTCAATGCCTTCCTGGGGGGTGATTTTCTCTTCTTTTAACAGCTGGGTAAGCTGACTTCCCAGAGGAGTGGCATAACAGGCGCCGAGCAGAGTGTAGGTCTCTATCTGGGGTTGGGCATGCACTTTTTCAATGAGGTCTACCAGCAGTTTGCGGTTGGGATCCTCGGCATTGCGCAGAGGATCAAGATCATCCTTGTTGATAGACAGAGCAGCCTCTGGATTACGTAACAATAACTCCACCGCTTTCAGGGCGGCTGACTTGCGATAACGGGTCAGGGGTGAGGCGGACTGCCGGGCCGTCTGTCGATAAGTGGCTTCTGGTGGTGGAGGTGCCTGATCCGGCGGCGGCGCGGAGGGCGCAGCAGTCGAAGCAGATTCCGGTTGGGTTGCCATGAGCTGATCCAGGGACTCGCTGCTTACGCCCAGGGTGTTCGATAGCTTGTCGAGCATCAGTTGTGCATAGACACCCTTGGGCAACTTGCGCATCAGAGGTTTTGCCAGATTGCTTAATCTTGCCTTGCCCTCGATGGAACTGATGTCCAGCTCGGCGGACAGTTTGTCGAAGAAGAACTGTTCCAGGGGTGTGGCGCTGTCCACTGCCTGGAGAAACTTTTCCTTTCCCACTTCACGAATAAAGGTATCAGGATCGCTGCCCTCCGGCAGAAACAGAAACCGTACCTGGCGACCGTCTTCCATCAGAGGCAGGGTGGTTTCCAGCGCACGCCAGGCCGCAGTGCGTCCGGCTTCATCACCGTCGAAACAGAACACCACTTCAGAGACAGCGCGGAACATGCGATTGAGATGCTGTGCACTGGTGGCGGTGCCTAGTGTGGCGACCGCGTTGCGCACACCCATCTGCGCCAGGGCAATCACATCCATGTAACCTTCGACCAGCAGCAGGCGGCTGAATTTTTCTCCGGAGCGTTTTGACTCGAACAAACCGTAGAGTTCCGAGCCCTTGTGGAAAACCGCCGTCTCCGGAGAATTCAGATACTTGGGCTTGTCATCACCCAGTACCCGACCGCCGAATGCCACGGTGCGCCCACGACTGTCGCGAATGGGAAACATGATGCGATCGCGGAAGCGATCATAGTAGCCGGCTTGCTGGTCGGCTTTTTCGTTTTCTTCTGGCTTCTGTTGTTCCCGGTTCCTGTTCCTTTCAATCACCAGGCCAGCTTTCAGCAGGGCTTGTTGCTGTGCTTCGTCTTCCCCGGCCGTGGTGATCAGCGTGTCCCAGCCCGGTGGCGCAAATCCCAGGGCAAAGTCGCGGGCAATCTCGCCACTGAGTCCACGGGATTTCAGGTAGTTCACCGCCTTGTCCTTGTGGGGATGCTGACGGAGCTGCTGTTGATAGAACTTGCTGGCGTTCTCCAGCGCATCCAGCAGTCGAGTGTTTTCCGATTGCTTGCGCGCAGCGGCTTTCGATTCTTCTCGTGGTACATCCAGGCCAACGTCTTTCGCCAGGATTTCGACAGCTTCGGGAAAATCCACCGAATCGAATTCCATGACGAAACCGATAGCATTTCCACCAGCGCCACAGCCAAAGCAGTAATAAAACTGGCGCTCCGGTTGTACGCTGAAGGAAGGGGTTTTCTCGTTGTGAAAAGGGCAGCAGGCCTGATAATTCTTGCCGGATTTCTTCAGGGGCACTCTTTTGTCCACCACTTCCACAATATCGACCCGATGCAGGAGGTCGTCGATGAAGGTTTGTGGAATGAGTCCGGCCATTGAGCGCTAGTGGGTCGCAGAAAGTGTCAGGCAGGCTATTGTATAGGATGCTTGCTCCAAAAGGAGGATAGCACGTGATCCAGGCAGTGGCGGGCAATGGTTTATCGCCTTGCCCGCCTGCGCCTTCATTATCACGGGCTAGCCCGGCGAGGAACTGGCCAATTGCGTCTCGACCCGGACCTCTGAGTGAAGGGTTCTGTGCACCGGGCAACGATCGGCTATTTCCAGCAATCGCTGCCGTTCCTCGTCACTCAAACTCCCTTCCAGGTGAATGACTTTCTGAAACTCATCCACTTTGGCTGCGCGCGTTTCACAGTCGACACAGTCATTTGCATGGACCTTGGCATGGCGCACTTCAACGGAGACGGCTTTCAGATCCAGCTTCTTGCGTGCCGCATACATCTGCAGCGTCATCGTGGTGCAGGCGCCGAGGGATGCGGAGAGCAATCCATATGGTGTTGGTCCAAGATTGCTGCCACCGACACTAGCCGGCTCATCAGCAAGCAGATGATGTGGACCGGCCTGGATACTGGTGAAGAAACCACCCGCCTCGGTGCGCGCCAGTACCACGCCTTCTTCGACTGTTGCTTGTGCTTCGATCTCAGGGAGAAAACGGGCCGCCCAGGCCTGGATGACTTCTCCGGCGTAACGGGCATCTTCTTCTCTGCTGAGCAGATGATCGGCATTGTCCAGGGAGACAAAACTCTTGGGATGTTTGGCGGCCAGGAAAAGTTCCGACGCGTTTTCAATCTCAACAGTTTCATCCAGTGGAGAATGCAGGATCAACACTGCCTTGCGCAGGGAAGCCAGTGAGTCAGGCATGGCCTGGGATTCCAGGTCCTGCAGGAATTGTCGCTTGATCTGGAAAGGTCGACCGCCAAGGTTCACCTCAGCACTGCCGCTTGCTTCCAGCTCTTCGCGTTCGCCCGCGAATAGATGTGCCACATGGGCCGGATTCGCCGGTGAGCCGATAGTAGCGACTGCTACCGCAGAGGGAATCTGCTGAGCTGCCTGCAGCACTGCAGTACCACCCAGGGAGTGACCGATCAGTACCGATGGCGCTTCATGTTCGTGCTGCAGGTAATTTGCCGCAGCGACCAGGTCGTCAACATTGCTGGAGAAATTGCTGTCTGCAAATTCTCCTTCAGACTGACCAAGCCCGGTAAAGTCAAACCGCAGGACGGCGAAACCCGCTTCTGTCAGCGCGCGGCTGATCGTTGTCGCTGCGCGAATATTCTTGGAGCAGGTAAAGCAATGGGCGAACAGCGCATAAGCGCGTGGTTTGGCAGTGGGTAAATCGAGAACGCCGGCGAGATTTTCACCGGCGCTGTTTTTAAATTGAATGTTTTCTTTTCTCATCGCTTTTTCTCAATGTGAAGTCGAAAATAACCAGTACCTTGCATGTGCCTGGTTCAAGTCAGGCTGTGGTGTGCCGCAGTGCTTTTTCCAGTAATGAGACTGACACGGCCAGCAGGACCAGGTCTTTCAGTAAAAATTGCCCAGGCACGACTGAGAGTGCGGGGAATCCGCCAAGACTTGCTTCCCAGCCAGGCGCAGTCAACAGAAAGCTCGATGTAACAGTGAAAGTGGCTACGGCGCCAGCGGCAGCGATGATAGCTACCAGTCGATTAAACTGACCAGCAATCAATGCCAGGGCAATAATGATTTCTATGCTGCCAATCAGATTGGAAGCGCCTTGCAGCGAAAACAGTGCATAAAGCCAGCTTGTCAATGGGCTCGAGGCGACGAGCCCCTCAATGGCGCCTGCTTCAAACGCGGTGAATTTCATTGCGCCGATCCACAGCAGCACCAGTGCTGTGGCATAGAGAGTCGCTTTCTCTCCAATGCCGGATATCGCTGTGCTGCTGATTGTTGCTGTCGGGTTAAGTGTCGTCATGTTCAGTTTCTCCTTGGTTTAGTGTTTGTTATGGGTGTCAGGCCGCTTTGTTAATCAACAAGCGATCCAGTTCGCCATTTTGTTGCGCGGCAAACAGGTCGTCGCTGCCGCCCACGTGCTGTCCGTCGATAAAGATCTGTGGCACCGTGTGGCGTCCTGATCGCTGAACCATTTCTGCGAACAGCTGCTGATCCCGGCTCACCTCGATCTCCTCGAAATGCACACCCTTATCGCTGAGTAATTGCTTGGCCCGTTTGCAGTAGGGGCAGTAGAACTTGGAATAAATTTCGACTTTCGGCATGGCTCGATCTCCTGTGTGTGTTTGCATGGTTGTAAAGATACGCAGGATAAGAGATACTTTCGATAGCAGATCGTCCACATTATTATTACTGATCGTATCATTTAGATAGACTATCGGGCGAATATTATGGAGTTATTGAGCCAGATTCTCAGCGGCATGAAAGTGCGGGGCAGCGTGTACTTCTGCGATGTGCTGGACACTCCCTGGGAGAAGACCTTCACCAATACTGAGTCTGCCAGCTTCCATATGGTGCGGCGTGGGGAGTGCTGGGTTGAAGCGGATGGTGTGCGCGAATACCTGGGTGCCGGCGACCTGGTCTTCCTGGGTGAGGGGGTAGACCATCGGCTGATCAGTCGCCCGGCCGGGCAACAGGATGGCGAGCCGGCGATCAGTACCTTGTTACTGTGCGGATACGCCGAGTTTCAGCTGGAGGCATCCAATCCCTTGCTGAATATTGTCCCGTCCATGGTGATCGTGCGCCATGAGGAACTGGTCAGGCACGCCTGGCTCAGCGCAACGCTTGAACAGTTGGGTGCAGAGTATCTGGCACAGAGTCCCGGTGCCGAACTGGTGGTGAACAAACTGACTGAGATTGTGTTGATTGAATTGATTCGTATTAATTTCGGTCGTGAAGACCAGAGTCCATTGTTAGCTGCGTTAAAGGACAAGGCGATATCGAAAGCATTACAGTTGATACATGGTGATCTGCAGCACCACTGGACACTGGACTCCCTGGCCAGGGAAGTCGCTTTGTCCAGAGCTGCATTTGCGCGGAGGTTTACGGCAATTGTCGGTCAGCCCATGTTTCAATACCTGACCGGGCTGCGAATGGAGAAGGCCAGGGAGTTGCTGCTGGAAACCAATCAACCCGTCTATGCCATTGCCAATCAGTTGGGGTATGAATCAGATGCGTCTTTCGTGAAGACCTTCAAGAAGCAGCTGGGCATGACGCCCAGGCAGTACCAGAAGCAGGCCCTAGCTTAGCGCTGCCTTGACCTTCTGGCTAACGCTGCCCATGTCTGCCTTGCCGACAAGCTGAGCTTTCACCAGTCCCATGACCTTGCCCATATCCGCCATGGAAGACGCGCCCGTATCGGTAACCGCCTGCTGAATAATGGCATCCACTTCTTCTTCAGAAAGAGGTTGTGGCAGGAACTCCTGAATCACGTCGATTTCGGCTTGTTCCTTGTCCGCCAGTTCCTGGCGACCGCCGTCCACATATTGTTTGATGGATTCGCGGCGTTGTTTCACCATCTTGTCGAGTATGGAAGTAATACGGGCATCATCGGGATCAATGCGCTCGTCCACTTCGATTTTCTTGATTTCAGCAAGCATGAGGCGAATGGTGCCCAGGCGCTCTTTTTGCTTCGCGCGCATGGCATCTTTCATGGCTTCGGTGAGGGTGATTTTTAAGGGACTCTCAGACATGGAACGTCCTGAGTTAGCAGGGATGGGGAATTTGTAGTGGGGACAGATCTAAATCTGTCCCCTGAGCACGCTAGTAGAGACGCTGGGTCTTGCGGCTCTCACGTTGCACTTTCTTGGCATGGCGCTTCACTGCGGCTGCGGCTTTGCGCTTGCGTACGGATGTGGGCTTCTCATAGAACTCACGCTTACGTACTTCGGCCAGAATGCCGGCTTTCTCGCAAGAACGCTTGAAGCGGCGCAGGGCCACATCGAAAGGCTCGTTCTCTTTTAGTTTTACCTGAGGCATGTACTCAGTCACCTACCTTGTCATGTGTTGATTCAGCTATTTGCCGGTCCTTTGTTTCGGGCAGTACCGGCATTTCGAGGCTGCGTATCTTATAGATTTGCCTGTGCAATTGCAAAGAATTCGGGGCCTGTAGCGCCAGGGACGAACAAAATTTGGGATAAATGGCGATTTTTGGCATGATTGCCGCCTGATTCACGCTTATGAGCTCCTAAGTCATTGTAATTCCATGAAAGTTCTCGGAATTGAAACCTCTTGTGACGAGACCGGCGTCGCTGTCTATGACAGCGAGCGTGGTTTGCTGGCTGAAGGTCTGTATAGCCAGGTGGAGATTCATGCCCAATATGGTGGCGTGATCCCGGAACTGGCGTCCCGGGACCATATTCGCAAGACCCTGCCCCTGATCGATCAGGTCATCAACGAGGCGGGCATTGAAAAGTCAGCCATCGAAGGAGTGGCTTATACGGCAGGCCCGGGCCTCATCGGTGCCCTGCTGGTAGGGGCGGCCGTGGGCAGGTCACTGGCCATGGGTTGGGGTGTGCCTGCCATTGGCGTCCATCATATGGAAGGCCATTTGTTGGCACCGATGCTGGAAGACCAGCCGCCGGAATTTCCCTTTGTTGCCTTGCTGGTATCCGGTGGCCACACCCAGCTGGTACAGGTGGAAGGCATTGGGCACTACCGCTTACTGGGAGAGTCACTGGATGATGCGGCCGGTGAGGCTTTCGACAAGGTTGGCAAGATGCTGGATCTGCCTTATCCCGGCGGTCCTCATGTGGCAGAGTTGGCGCTGCAAGGAACAGGCGGCCGCTTTGAATTTCCCCGTCCGATGACCAATCGCCCCGGGCTTGATTTCAGTTTTAGTGGGCTCAAGACCTTTGTGCGCAATACCATTGCGGATCAACAACAGGATGGTGTGCTGGACCAGCAAACAAGGGCGGACATTGCTCATGCTTTTCAGGAGGCCGTGGTCTCTACACTGGCGATCAAATGCCGCCGGGCGCTGGAACAAACGGGTTTAGCTTCTCTCGTTATTGCTGGCGGCGTGAGCGCCAATCAGCGATTGCGGGAGGTGCTGGAAGGCAATCTTGGCAAAGTCGGTGGGCGATTGTTCTATGCGCGAGCAGATCTCTGCACAGACAATGGCGCCATGATCGCCTATGCTGGCTGTCAGCGCTTGATGGCCGGACAAGAGGAAGGTTTGGGCATAGCCGCTTATCCCCGTTGGAATCTGGAATCACTGCCTGCCATTTAAGGGTGGGTTCAAGGAACTGTCATGGATATTGTGTACATTCGGGAACTGGAAGTTCGCACCATCATCGGAATTTTCGACTGGGAGCGAGAACAGAGGCAGCTGGTGAGCCTGGACCTGGAGATGGGCTTTGACAATCGGCCTGCGGCAGAATCAGACAGTATCGAACAGGCCCTGGATTACAAAGCGGTGGCTAAACGATTGATAGACTTTATCGAGAGCTCAGAGTTTTTTCTGGTAGAAACACTGGCAGAACGAGTGGCTGAGATTGTGCTCAATGAATTTCAGGTGCCCTGGTTGCGTTTACGCCTGGGCAAGCCAGGCGCGGTCACTGGTTCGAAAGATGTGGGC
The DNA here is from genome assembly GCA_965267495.1 of uncultured Pseudohongiella sp. GTDB lineage: Bacteria > Pseudomonadota > Gammaproteobacteria > Pseudomonadales > Pseudohongiellaceae > UBA9145. The sequence goes on from OZ254078.1 coordinate 801,091, forward strand.
GTAGTTATCGAACGTGGCAACAAGATCGAGTGAGGTTTAAGTGCCACTTCTCACATTAAGTATTGGTAGCAATATTGATCCCGATGCCAATATCCGCCTGGTGGGCAAGATTCTGCGGCGGAGATTCCCTGACCTCATCCGGTCCACAGTTTACGAAAGTGAAACTGTAGGCTTTGAAGGTGACAACTTCCTGAACCTGGTTGTGGCTGCAGAAACCGATGAACCGCTGTGCGAGTTGGCAGCCTACCTGAAGACACTGGAGGATGAGCTGGGCCGGGATCGCAGTCAGCCTCTGTTTTCCGGTCGAACCATGGATCTGGATATCCTGACATTCGGCGATCTCTGTGGCGATCACGATGGTGTGCAATTGCCCAGAAAAGAAATTGTAGAGAATGCCTTCGTATTACAGCCGCTGGCAGACCTGCTGCCGGATCAACTGCACCCGGCGTTGGGAGTAAGCTATCAACAGCTCTGGACTGCCTACAGCAATGCTGAGCAGAAGCTCTGGCCCATTGTGTTTGACTGGCAGGACGAAGAAGCCTGAATCTTCACAAGGCGCGCCCGCCATCCACCCTGATGGTTTCCCCGGTCACATAACTGGCTTCGCAGGCCAGGAAATAACAGGCTTTGGCAATATCTTCTACCCGGCCCAATTGGCCCAACGGAATCTGTTGCAGTATTTTGTCCCGGGTTCGAATCACATCCGGATCCGTGTCGTTCTCAAGTTGGCCTGGCCACAGTATCGCGCCTGGCGCCACCGCATTGACCCGAACCCGGGGTGCCAGTTCTATGGCCAGGGATTTGGTCATCGCCTTCAGTCCCGATTTGGCAATACTGTAGATGCTGTGCCCGGGCAGGGTTTTGTCCACCATGGCATCGATGATGTTAATGACGGCGCCTTGTCGTCGTTGCAGTTCAGGAGCAGTTGCCTGGCTGAGGAAATAGGCGCAGCGCAGATTGCTGTCAATTAACTGGTCCCAGTCAGATTGGGAGGCAGTAGCCAGGGCCGTGGGATAAAAAGCCGAAGCATTGTTGATGAGGACGTCGAGGCGGTCGAAACAGAGCAGACTTTGTTTTGCCAGTAGGGTCACCTGATCGCTGTTGCTGAGATCAGCCGACAGCATCTTTACTGAGTCCGGCGTGCTCGAATTGAGTTCTTCGGCAAGCGCTGCTGCTTCTGCGGACGATTTGTGACAATGGACAATCACCCGAAAGTCCTTGCTATGGAAGTACCTCACAAGTTGGGCGCCAATACGTTTCGCGCCGCCAGTGATGAGTACTACTTTCCTGTCAGTCATCGCGTAGTCGCTCCACGAATTCGCTGACTGCAGCCAGTCTCGCTGCAGCAATTGCCTCTTTGGGTTCTTTGTCCGGACTGGCCGCGATTGTCTCGCCACTGTTTATGGCTAAAACAACATTCAGCGCAGCACGCAGATAGTCGCCCTGGGGATAGTCCCGCTTTTCCAGGCCGGTGCGTCCCCGGGCATCTGCTTCGCAAGCGGCGAGGAACTTTTCCATGCGCTCGGGGCGGCGGATTGCATCCAGATTTTCCAAGAGTGTCAGCAGCGTATTGGGTCTTAGTTCCTTCGCCCTGTGCAACTTGGTGTGATGCTCACAGACCAGTCGTGACAAGGCTGCATACTCCCTGGGAATGGGTAATCTCATTTCGATCTCAGTCAGCAAGGAGAGGCCTGATTTCTCGTGGCCGATGTGGCTGGGCCATTGATCAGGGGGAGTAAGCCCCTTACCCACATCATGTACCAGGGTGGCATAGCGTACTGCAGGATCGTCGCTGAGAATGCAGACTTGCTGCAGGCACAGCAGGATGTGCTCGCCGGTATCGATCTCCGGATGGTATTTCTCAGGCTGGGGAATGCCAAACAGTCGATCGACCTCGGGCAGTATGACTCTCAGTGCGCCACATTCTCGCAGTACCTTCACAAAAACATCCGGATTCCTGCTGGAAAGTGCCAGCTCGAACTCTTTCCAAACTCGTTCTGCAGTCAGTTCCGCAAGTTCGCCTTCATCAACCATATGCGCCATCAGGTCCAGAGTCGCCTGTGCTACTGTGAACCCCAGGTGTGCAAAGCGTGCTGCAAATCTTGCCACCCGCAAGACGCGCAGCGGATCTTCAACGAAAGCATCGGAGGTATGACGCAGACGCTTGTTGTCAATGTCGGCGGCACCCCCATAGGGGTCGATGATTACTCCCTCCAGGGATTCCGCAATGGCATTGATTGTCAGGTCTCGCCTGACAAGATCTTCCTCCAGGGTGACATTTCGGGAGCTGTCGAATTCGAATCCACGATGTCCGGGGCCAACCTTCCTCTCGGTGCGGGCCAGGGCGTATTCCTCTCTGGTCTGTGGATGCAGAAACACCGGAAAATCCTTGCCCACCTGTTTGAATCCTTCAGCCGTCATCTCGTCGGCAGTTGCGCCGACCACGACCCAGTCCCGATCCTTGACCGGTAAGCCGAGTAACTTGTCGCGGACAGCGCCGCCAACGAGGTAGGTTTTCATTTGTCGAGAAATAGTGAAGTCGTGCTTATTTTGAGATCGAAAACAGTTGTTTGTCTTCCAGTCTCATCATGGTGAGTGAGCGACCCCACACATAACCAGTGTCGAGTGCATACACATGAGCTCTGCCGGTATAGCCTTCCAGTGCGGCCCAGTGACCAAAAAGAATTGTAGCTTCCGGGGTGATTTTTTCATACTCAAACCAGGGTTTGAATCCCTTCGGTGCCGCGCAAAGCCCTTCCTTCACATCGAGATCCAGTGATCCGATATCGTCGCAGAAGCGCACGCGGGTCAGGTAGTTGGTGATCGTGCGCAGTCGATCCTGGCCCTGTACTTTGTCAAACCAGCGAATCGGCCGGTCGCCGTACATATTGGTGAGGTAGTCTTTGTAGTCTGGTCCCTGCAGTGCATGTTCCACTTCGGCCGCCAGATCGAGCGTGCGCTGCAAGTCCCAGCGCGGCGCAACGCCGGCATGAATCATCAGGAAATCTTCCAGTCCTTCATTGGTACGCAGGGCCTGGTGATGCGCGAGGGGTTTGTGGCGCAACCACTGAGCAAGTTCGGCACAGTCGGGTGCATTTAATAGTTCGTCGAGGGTGTCCTTGCCGCGTGCCGGTGCACAACCCGCCTGAATGGCAAGGAAGTGCAGGTCATGATTACCCAACACCATGCGCACCGCATTGTCCATGTCCTGCAGAAAGCGCAAGGTGTCCAGGGATCGTTTGCCGCGATTAACCACATCGCCAACGCACCACAGTTTATCCTTGTCAGGAGCAAAACCAACTTCCTTGAGCAGTTTTTTCAGCGGCTTGTAGCAGCCCTGAATATCTCCGATCGCATAGGTGCTCATATCTTCCTGGGGAACTCCAGCAACAGTTTTCTGCCCACAAAAAGGCGGCAGTATAGCACTGCTGTCTTACATATTTTGCTTGCGTGTAAGGAGGTGGCTAATGCCTAGTGGACGGTATGTGGAGGTGCAAGCAGAAAAGCGGGGATGGCTGCCTTGAAGGTCTCACCGCTGGCGGCAAGCATTTCGTAGCTACCTTGCATGGTGCCAATCTCGGTACCGATAACTGCGCCGCTTGTGTACTGAAAAGACTGACCGGGCAAAATTTCCGGTTGCTGACCTACCACACCTTCTCCAATCACTTCTTCCACATGATTGTTATCGTCGGTAATACGCCAGTGTCGATTCAGCAATTTGACCGATTCAGGCCCGCGATTGGTGATATCGATGGTGTAGGCGAAGGCATAGCGATCCTTTTCCGGATCGGAATGTTCCTGGAGGTAGCGGGTGTTCACCGCAATTTCAATGGTGTCCGTGTCTTTCTTCATGACTCAGATTCTGCTCTTTCTGAAAATTACCGTTAGCCCTGTTCACTGAGGCTGTCACTGATTACTACGTAATCAGAGAGCGTTAGGTTTTCAGGTCGCTGCCCAAGATCGATCGGTAGTTTGGTCAGCTTGTCTACAGAAATAAGGCTTCTGAGGCTGTTTTTCAAGGTCTTACGTCGCTGGTTAAAGGCGGTTCGTATCACGGTTTGCAGGGTGTTGACGTCCTTCGCTTCTACCGGGAACTTCTCATGAGGAATCATTCGCACGATGGCAGAGCTCACTTTTGGTTTCGGCGTGAAGGCAGCCGAAGGCACGTTAAACAGATGCTCAATCCGGCAGTAATATTGCGCCATCAACCCCAGCCGCCCGTAATTCTTGTCGCCTGGCTGCGCTGCAAGTCGTTGCACCACTTCCAGTTGTAACATGAAGGTCATATCCCGGATTAATTGGTGATAGCGCAGCAAGTGAAACATCACCGGTGTTGAGATGTTGTAAGGTAAATTGCCGATCACACGCAGGCGGATACCAGCATCGCTATCTGTAAGCAGGCTGGGCAGATCGAATTTGAGGATGTCCTGCTGGTAGATGGAGACGTTTGGCTTGTTCTGGAACTCATTCTGCAGGTAGCTTGCCAGATCGCGATCAAGCTCCACGCAATCCAGACGCGCCTCACTGGCTATCAGTGGCCGGGTGAGGGCGCCCTGGCCGGGGCCGATTTCCAGCAAATGCTCGTAAGCCTGGGGATTGATAGCAGCAATAATGCGTTCGATCACCTGCTTGTCATGAAGGAAGTTCTGACCGAATCGTTTTCGCGCCTGGTGAGCCTGACCATTGGCGAGGCGAACGGGTGAGCTGCGTCGATTCATAGGTCTGTGCTGTGTTCGACCATTTCTATTGCAGTTTCGATGGCGGTGTAGAGGCTGCCGGCGTCTGCCTCTCCACTGCCGGCAAGGTCCAGTGCCGTGCCATGATCCACGGATGTTCTGATAATGGGCAGGCCCAGCGTTATATTGCTGGCACGACCAAAGCCCTTGAATTTGAGTACCGGCAGTCCCTGATCGTGGTACATAGCCAGCACCGCATCTGCATTGTCCAGGTATTTGTCGGTGAACAGGGTGTCAGCAGGCAGTGGACCCTGCAGATGCATACCTTCGTGCCGCAGTTGGTCCAGCACCGGTTCAATCACGTCGATCTCTTCGCTACCCAGGTGGCCGCCTTCCCCTGCATGGGGGTTTAGCCCACAGACCAGAATTCGCGGCTCAGCAATACCAAACCTGTGTTGCAGATCATGTTGCAGGATTTTGATGATGTCGGTCAGAGACTCTCTGGTGATGGCACCTGGCACCTTTTCCAGAGGCAGATGGGTGGTAGCCAGGGCGACGCGCAAGCCTTCCGTGGCCAACATCATTACGGTCAATTTCTGTTGGCAATGGTCTGCAAGAAACTCCGTGTGACCGGTAAAAGAAAAACCACCTTCGTTGATAATGCCTTTGTGCACCGGACCAGTGACAAGAGCATCCAGTTTGCCCTGGCTTACCAGATCAACAGCACTGCCCAGCGATTCCAGTACATAGCTGGCATTGGCGGGGTCCAATGCCCCGGTGCGCACTGGATTTGTCAGAGAGATATTATGGATATACAGCTCGCCTGCGGCAGAGGGCATGGGTTCGGAGTGAGGGTCGAATTCGATCAGACTCAGGGGCTGCCCCAGATCTTCGGCACGAGTCGCCAGCAACATGGCATTCGCGACAACGACCAGTTGGGTATTGTTAGGGGGCTGCTGTGCCAGGGCGACGCAAAGATCGGGGCCAATGCCAGCCGGTTCGCCCGGGGTGATGGCAATTCGGTATACCAAGTTTGGCTCCGGGATCTAGTCGACTAATTCGACGAATGCTTCTTCTCGTATCTCAATTAGCCAGTTTTGCAATTCCAGGTCGTACTTGCGTGCGCGCAGGGTGCTAAATGCCTGACTGCGGGTGTAGTCCTGGCTGAGGTCGGTTTCCCTTCGACCCATGACTTCTGCGATATGCCAACCCATCTGGGTTCTGAACGGCTCGCTGACTTCACCTTCTTCCAGTTCGGTGACCACTGCTTCCATCTCAACAGGCATGCCACCTTCGGAAACCCAGTCCAGATCACCACCGGCAACCACGGAGCTGGCATCGTCGGAATTCTGTCTCGCAATAGAGGCGAAATCCTCTCCTTCGTCAACAATTCGCGCGCGCAGTTCGTTGATCAGCTCAATGGTCTGATCTTCATCACGGATCTCATTGGGTGCCAGCATGATATGGCGGATATTGGTTTGCTTGACGATCTGTTCAGTGCCGCCTCGCTTGTCCCTGAGTTGCACGATGTGATAGCCATTGCCTGCCTCAATAGGGCCAGCGACTTCTCCGATATCCAGAGGCTCAACTGCATTGGCAAACAGGTTAGGAAGCTGATCCAGTTTGCGCCAGGCAAAGTTGGTTCCATCGATGGCAAAGGTGCGGGATTGCAAGGCCTCGGTACGAGTCTGTGCGACCGATTGTCCTTCTTCGAGTTTGGCGACCATGTCGGCGGCAAAGGCGAGCTTGGCACGCTTGACCTGATCGGTGTCGTTAGCTGCCGTTGGCACCAGGATATGATCGATGAGGTAGTCAGCGGCAACGACTGCCTGGCCCATTTCTGAATTGAGGAAATTGTCGATTTCCTGCTCGGTCACATGGATGCGTGAATTCACGGCACCGCGCTGTAATTCCTGTAAGGTGAGCTGCTTGCGCACCGCCTCACGGGTGCGAAGGTAAACGCCTTGTCTCTCAAGCGTCTGCACATATTGCTCAAAGCTCATGCCGTTATCCTGGGCCATATTACCGAGCACCTGGTTAATGGTGTCGTCGTCATAACGGATGCTGGCGCGTTCCGCGAATTGCATCTGAATATTTTCCAGGATCAGGGTATCGAGAATCTCCTGGCGAAACTGGCCTTCGGGGGGAAGTGGCTGGCCCGCAGCCTCAGCAGAGCGGCGAATATCATTCATGCGACCCAGCAGTTCGCTTTGCAGCACCACGTCGCGGTCGACGATGGCGACTATTTTATCTAACAAGACTCTCTGCTGTGCGGATACAGGTATGGCAACGCAGAGCAGCAAAAGGCTGCCCATGAGCATTACCCTGTGCAGCAGGTTTTGTGGCTTGTGAAGGTTTGTCGTGTTCATGGGTTTTCCGAATCTCTAAAGCCCCAGATACCGGTCTGTAACAGGTTATTGAGCCCGCCTCCCGTGAGATCGCCCAATCCATTGAGGGTTATCTGCACGAAAAAGCCGCGATTAGGTTCGGTATTAGGGACAAAGAGTTGGTTCTCGTCAACCCATTCCCGGCCAATCAGGCGAATCGTGGCGCAGCAATTACTCCATTCGACCCCGGCAAAGCTCTCCAGGTTCCTGTCATTCGCGTGGTCGTAATTCCAGCGCCCCAGCAGTTTCCAGTTGGGGCTGATCGGCCAGATTCCCGACACATCTGTCTGTTTGATGCGCGGATCGATGCCGATCGGCAATATAAGGAAGGGAGAGTTTACCAGAGTCCGGTAGCGGTAGGAGATATTGAACAGGTGATTGGCGTCACGCTGGTAGCGCAGGCGAAATCTTCCTTCGTTGATTTCTTCGCTCTCTTCATTCCACTGTACGTCGGAGCTCAAATGCCAGCTGCTGCCCAGGGACAGGCCGATTTCAGCAGCAATTGCCGATTTTTCGTCACTGACTGAGTATCTTGGAATCCAGGATTGCAGTGGGCTGTTCAGGCTCACCTGGCGGTCTGCAAAATACCTGATCTGCCCAACACTGAAGCGCGCACGCTCGCGACCATTGCTGTCCAGAATTCTGCTGGTGAGAGCTAACGACACCTGATCTGCATCGGTGATACGGTCACCACCGCTAAAACGGTCCTCGCGAAACAGCTGCATGAAATTGAAATTCAGCTCCGAGGTATCGAACAGCGGTAGACTACTCTGATCCTGATACTCGCTGTAGAGATAGAAGACGCGAGGTTCCAGGGTTTGGGTGCCGCCGTTGCGGGTGCTTCGATCAAAGATCAGGCCGCTGTCAAAGCTGTAGACGCCGACGCCGAAGTCCGGATCCTCAGCGGTGTTCCGGGCCTGGTTTTCCAGCGAATAGGCGAGGTGCTTGTAAGTGGCATTGGTGCGTACGAACCAGCCTGGTTCTTCGACGGACCAGCCAAGAGAAGGTTCCAGATTGACACGTTGTCCGGTAACCAGTGCGCCATTCTCTATTTGCTCCATGCTTAACAGGCTTTCATCAAGTTGCCGATCGAATACGCTTGCCTCTCCACGAAGTGATACCCGAAATCCCAGGGGTAAGTACGTGCCTGTCTGGAATGTCAGTTGTGGCAGTCGATCATAGGGGCGGGTCAGAGTTGCGGTATTAACAAAAGGGTCGATGATATCGAGGCGCTGAATATTGAGTCCTGCACTCAGGAAATCACCATTGAAATCCAGGCGACCCTGCTGATTGAGATGGGTGCGATTGATCACATTGATGCCGGTACCGCCCAGGTCATAAAAGTAATCGTCATCACTGACAGCGTTGTAATCGACGAAGCTGGTCCAGTTGTTGCCCAGTGCACCATTGTGCTGAACACCGACGAACCAGCGATCCTCTTCCGGAGGAGAGTCAGAACCCGGGATGTCGGCGGTCAGTGGATCAAACTGGTCGTCGCCTGCCAGGTGAGTGAATTGCAGGCTGTTCATGGACCAGCTGGCGAGGTATCGAAATTCTGCGCCCAGCATGGCGCCTCTGTCCGAGAGCAATCTGGGTGACAGGGTGGCGTCGTAATGGGGTGCCAGGTTGAAATAGTAAGGCACTTCCACATCGAACCCACCAGTTCGGGTCGAGCCAACGCTGGGTGGGAGGAATCCTGATGAGCGGGCATCTCCCAGTGGGAATGGCAGCGTGCCGGGATAGTAGAAGATGGGCACATTGCCCAGGCGAATACTGGCTTTCTCTGCGTAGCCACGATTGTTGTCCTGGTCGAGAATGATGCTGCTGGCGCGCAGCGTCCAGAATTCATTCTCAGGTTCGCAGCGGCTGAACATGCCATTCTCGATGGTCACCATGCCCGATTCGCTGTTATAGACGATACTCTCGGCATCGCCATGAGCGCCGTAGTCATGTAACACGTATTGCGCTGCTTCGATGCGATTCACGCGCTCGTCGCTGTCGATAAAGGCGCTGTTGCCCTGCAATAGCAGGCCGAGTTCCCGGAAAGTAATGTTGCCATCCATGAGGATGGTGTTATTGCTTCTATCAATACTGGTAGTTTGATCGTTCTCGATAGTGCGCGAGCCTTGTTGCACAACGACATCACCATCAATGGCGACAAAATTCTCACTGATCTGGCGGAATCCGGCGGAGCTAAACTGCGTTTCGGCGCTGTCGGGGTCACCTGGAGGCACAGGCAGTTCCTGCAAAGGATCCACGAATGCGCCGCAACAGTTGTCAGGAAGCGCGGCGAGCTGTTCACTGCTCATCTGCTCCCGCGGGACCCAGTCGAGGGGGAAGCTTGAAACCGGGGCGCTAGGCTGAACTGGCTGAATTGCTTGAACTTGCTCTACCGCAACGGGCGCCGCGTTTGTGGTGGATTGCGGTGCCGTTTCCTCGGGTTCCTCGGTAACCTGAATGGGAGCCGATTGTTCCAGCTCTGTTTCTTGCGGTGCTGCTTCCTGCGCTGGAGGAACCGCGCCAGGTAGTACTGCGTTATCGCTGTTATATTGGTCCGGGCGGTCGGCCGTATTGGGTAGCGCCGAGCCATCGTTGGATTCACATATCCAGCCATCGCCAGCATCATTTGGTCTACAGGTGTATACCGGTAGCTGACCGAGCGCTTCTGCTGGCAGCAGCGATAAGAGGATCGCACAACACAAGCCACTCAACAGGCCGGATTTCAGCGGTAGTCCGAAGAATTGCGAGTTTTTGTCTGGAGGTGTGTTAGCCGGGCTGATGCTACGGGTTCTGTTGTTCGATTGAATAAACAAATTGGGTGAAAAACCGATAAAGAATTGGCAGTGTATGAAGCCCGCTCGATCCTTTCGATAATAATGGATTGAAGATTGATTGCATAGCGGCCGTCCCATACCTGGCTCAGAGAATATGACGAATAATCGCGAACAATTGTTACTGCAGTGGGTGGCAGAATCTCTTGGCACTGCAGAGGGTTCTATAGCGCTCAGCATGGTCAGTGGCGACGCGAGTTTTCGTCGCTATTTTCGTGTTCAGAGCGAGCGGGAAAACCTCATCGCGGTCGATGCACCACCCGAGCAGGAAGACAATGCATTGTTCCTGCTGGTAGATGAGTTGCTATTGGCAGCAGGGGTGCGCGTGCCTCGCGTCATTGCGTTCAATGAAGAGCTGGGTTTTCTGCTTCTGGAAGATTTCGGCGATGACTTATATCTGACAAGCCTGTTGCGGGCTCAGGAAGATGGAGATCAGGGGACTGCCGATACGCTCTACCGGCAAGCGATTGACGCGCTGGTGAATCTACAATCGCAGGGCGATAAAGAGAGACTTGGCGCCTATAACAGGAGCGAGTTGCGGCGTGAGATGGCCCTGTTCGATCAATGGTTCTGTCGCCAACTTCTGGAATTGGATATTTCGGCAGCAGACCAGGCGCTGATTGAGCAGACCTACAAATTTCTGGAAGACAGTGCGCTTCTCCAGCAATCGGTTTTTGTGCACCGGGACTATCACTCCAGGAATCTGATGATCCTCGATGCCGATGGTCCTGGCATCATCGATTTTCAGGATGCGGTCAGCGGACCTTACACTTACGATCTGGTTTCTCTGCTTCGTGATTGCTATATCCGCTGGCCACAGGAGCAGGTCGATCGATGGGCTGACTACTATCTCTGCAGTGCGCAGGCGCGCGGAATCGCTGAAGATGTGGATCGAGCGCAGTTTCTGCGGGACCTTGATTTGATGGGCCTGCAGCGCCACCTCAAGGTGATGGGTATCTTTTCCCGCCTGTTCGTTCGGGATAATAAATCCCGCTATCTGGCCGATATTCCTCTGGTCATTCAATACTTTTTGGAGGTCAGTAGCCGCTATCCGGAATTGAGCAGCTTCCGGCATTGGTTTGAAGAATCAGTTCTGCCACTAGCCCGGAAACGACTCGATTATTGAGCGCGCTGGCTGAGTTACGCAATGCGAGCAATGATCCTGGCGGCAGGCCTGGGCAAGCGAATGCAGCCCCTGACCGCCAAGCTTCCCAAGCCCCTGCTGAAAGTGGGCGACAAGACACTGATTGAGCATCAGATCGAGCGCCTGGTGGCTGGTGGTGTCACCGGCATTGTCATTAATCACTTCTATCTGGGCAGCATGATAGAAGAGACCCTTGGTGATGGATCCCGCTTCGGTGTGGAAATTCAATATTCCCGGGAAGCCATTCGCCTGGAAACGGCAGGCGGTATCATTAAATGCCTGCCGATGCTGAAAGACGACAGTTTCATCGTCACCAATGCCGACATCTGGACTGACTTCGATTTCTCGACGCTGCAACCGGTCGATGGCGAAACCCGCCTCGCTCACCTGGTGCTGGTTGCCAACGCCGAACACAATCCTCACGGGGATTTCTTCATTGATGAACAAGGTCGGGTCCACGAGGACCACAACAACCGGGATGAGAAGCTCACGTTCAGCGGCATCAGCGTGATGCACAAGAATCTCTTCGCCGACCTGCCTATCCAGCCGCGTTCTTTCGTACCCCTGCTGCAGGAGGCCATGGAGGCCGATAAAGTGAGTGGAGAGGTACATGACAGTCTGTGGATAGATGTAGGTACGCCGGAGCGCCTGGACGAAGTCAACAGACTGCTTGCTGAAAGCTGAGCAATGCCAGGATCGATGGAAACATGGAGAGTGAACCTTGCTAGCACTGCTGCAACATCGGACTTATAAACGGGCGATTGCAAGCCGACTGAGTGGTTCCATGCCAGGTGCAGCGGTACCGAATGGAGGCAAGTCAGAAGTCGCTTTCAATCGCGCCCTGTTTGCTACCTTGGGTCGACTGGCGAAGACTGACGGACTGGTAAGTCGTGAAGAGGTGGAATACACCTCTTCAGTTATGCGCGTGCTCGGTCTCAGTCCACGTCAACAGCAGGAAGCCATCGACTATTTTGAATTGGGCAAACAACTGGACACCGATGTGCTGGTTCTGGTTGCCGAACTGGCCGCCAGCATAGGGCGACGCAGTGTACTCGCCCAGCAGGTCCTCAAAACCTGTTTCCGACTGGTATTTGTCAAAGGCAGCATGCGATTAAAAGAAAAGTTGCTGCTTCGCGATGTTGCAGAGCTGCTCGGATTTAGCCGGGAAGAGTTTTTGCAAGTGTGCGCAAGTTTCGGCGGCAGCAGTACCACCTCCGACAAACAATTCACTTTCAGTAAACCCGCAACCGGCGGCTCCCTGTTAGCCAATGCCTATCGAGTTCTGCAACTCGATCCCAATGCAGAAGACGGCGAGATTCGCCAGGCCTATCTGCGCCTCATGTCCCGATATCATCCGGACAAGCTGGTGCGGGATAACCTCTCAGACGAAGCCATGCGAATGGCACAGGAGAAGTCCAGCGATATTCGAGATGCTTATGAGGCTCTGTGCGGATATCGCAAAATTCGAGCGTGACAGAGATTGGTCTGCGGGTGGCCGGAGCTGGAACGGGAACTTGTTTGCGCGACACGCCGTGAATACGTCCCTGTAGGCTTGACGCCAGCATCCCTGCTGGCGACAGTCGCGCAAACAAGTTCCCGTTCCATCTCCTTGGCTTCGATCGATTTCGACCAGCTATCACTCAGGACTTCTCCTGGCATTGCAGGTAGAATAGCGCCCTGATTACACAGGGACTCGCCATGAATGACTATCTGATCGCGCCGTCTATCCTCTCTGCTGACTTCGCCCGCCTGGGTGATGAAGTGAATGCTGTGCTGGATGCTGGTGCCGATGTGATTCACTTCGATGTCATGGACAATCACTACGTGCCCAATCTCACCATTGGCCCGATGGTGTGTGAGGCTCTGCGCAAACATCAGGTGACCGCGCCCATCGATGTGCACCTGATGGTGACGCCGGTAGATCAGTTGATCCTGGATTTCGCCAAAGCCGGTGCGTCCTATATCAGTTTTCATCCGGAAGCGACTCTGCATGTTGACCGTTCTCTGCAGCTGGTCAGGGATCAGGGTTGCAAGTCAGGCCTGGTTTTCAATCCTGGCACGCCCATAGACTGTCTCGAATACCTCATGGACAAAGTGGATGTGATTCTGCTGATGTCAGTGAATCCAGGATTCGGGGGGCAGAAGTTCATTCCTGCCACTTTGAAGAAGCTACAACAGGTTCGTTCCCTGATTGATGACAGCGGCTATCCTATTCGACTGGAAGTTGATGGCGGTGTCACCGTGGACAACATCGGAGAGATCGCCGATGCCGGTGCCGATATGTTTGTGGCCGGGTCAGCTATTTTTAATAGCCAGGATTATCGCGAGACGATTGCAGCCATGCGCACTGCACTGGGCCAGTCTGCCGGGGATAATCACTAGGGCAATCTGTATTTCTCTATGAGTCCCGAACAATTCCAGCAACTCGCCGAGCAGGGGTACAACCGTATCCCGCTGATGCGAGAAGTGCTGGCTGATACTGAAACACCTCTAAGCACTTATCTCAAACTCGGTAAGGGAACTCACAGCTATTTTTTCGAATCTGTGCAGGGCGGAGAAAAGTGGGGGCGCTACTCCATTATTGGTTTGCCCTGTCAGACCATTATTCGTGTTCGTGGCCAGCAGGTTGCGGTTGAAACGGATGGTGAGGTTGTTGAGTCTGCAGACACCCAGGATCCGTTCGAGTTTGTTGATCAATACAAGGAACGGTTTCGGGTTGCACCGCTTGCTGGTGAACAGCGTTTCGCTGGCGGTCTGGTTGGCTATTTTGCCTATGACACGGTGCGCTACGTTGAGACCAGGATAGGTCAGTCACAGGGCAAGGACATCATAGCGACGCCAGATATTCTCCTTATGGTGTCTGAAGAAGTGGTGGTATTCGACAATCTGCGCGGAACCATTTCACTGGTTATTCATGTTGATCCTGCCCTTGAGAATGCCTATGAAAGCGGGCAGCGGCGCCTCGACGAGCTCAGCAGACAGCTGCACGAACCGGTGCAGATTCCAGAGGTACCTGGTGTTGAGGCGATTGATGAATCAGATTTTGCCCACTACTTTCCTGAAGCTGACTACAAGGCTGCAGTTGACCGGATCAAGGAATACATTGTGGCCGGGGACGTGATGCAGGTAGTGCTGGCCCAGCGCATGTCGGTACCCTTTGCAGGAGATCCTATTCAGATCTATCGGGCACTACGCTACCTCAATCCTTCTCCCTACATGGTGTTTTTCGATCTGGGCGATCACCACGTGGTCAGCGCTTCGCCAGAAATCCTGGCCCGGGTGGAAAATGGCAAGATAACCGTGCGACCGCTGGCTGGTACCCGCAAACGAGGCGCAAGCGAATCGGAGGATCAGGCACTTGAGAAAGAGCTGCTCGCGGATGAGAAGGAGATCGCTGAACATCTGATGCTGATCGACCTCAGTCGCAATGACTCGGGACGGGTGTCAAAAACAGGTTCCGTAACCGTACCGCGCAAGATGTTTGTGGAACGCTATTCCCACGTCATGCATATTGCATCGATTGTGGAGAGTGAAATGCTAGACGATAAGTCTGCGCTGGATGTGCTCAAATCTACACTGCCGGTTGGTACGCTCAGCGGCGCGCCGAAAGTACGGGCCATGGAAATCATCGATGAGCTGGAGCCAGACAAGCGTGGCATCTATGGTGGTGCGATGGGCTATCTGGCCTGGAATGGCAATATGGATATGGCCATCGCGATACGTACAGCAGTGATCAAGGACAATACCCTCTATGTGCAAGCCGGCGCAGGAATCGTTGCCGATTCACAGCCCCAGAGCGAGTGGGACGAAACCCAGAACAAGGCACGGGCAATAGTGCGTGCCGTGCAGATGGCACAGAACTCACTGTCCGTCGACTAATCCAGCGACTTGTAGGCGGCCAGAGCGCGCTCTCTGGATGCTTTCAACTCAACAATCGGTTCCGGATAGTTCTTGCCAATTGTGACGCCGGCAGCTTCCAGTTCATGAAGTGGCGCTATTGACGGATGATGAACAAGCTTGTCTGGCAATTTCGCCAGTTCGGGAACATAACGCTTGATATAGGCTGCGGCATTAAACTTCTCTGATTGTGTAATCGGATTGAAGATACGAAAGTAAGGTGCTGCGTCAGCGCCACAGCCCGCAACCCACTGCCAGCTACAGCTGTTATTGGCCAGGTCTGCGTCCAGCAGGCAGTCCCAGAACCAGTTGGCGCCGTGGGACCAGTGTTGCATCAGGTTCTTGACCAGGAAGGAACCGACTACCATGCGCACCCGGTTATGCATGTAGCCGCTTGTCCACAACTCCCTCATGCCCGCATCAACCAGAGGATAACCGGTTTCTCCTCGCTGCCAGCATTGCAGTAATTCATTGTCTTCTCGCCACGGGAAATTGTCGAAGCGGGCATTCATGTTCTCCGTAATCAGATTCGGAAAGTGATAAAGCAAAGCATAGGAGAACTCGCGCCAGGCCAACTCGCGCTGAAAATGCTCGGCCTGGGCCTCTTTACCGCTGTTATTTCCAGCTGCCTCCGCTTGCTGCCAGACTCGCTGTGGTGAAATCTCACCGAAATGCAGATGAGGCGATAGTCTGGAAACCTTCTCCAGTGCCGGATAGTCTCGCCCCTGGCGGTAGTCGTCGAGACGAGAGTCCAGAAACTCGCTCAGTTTGACTCTGGCACCGGGTTCACCAGGGGCAAAGTTTTGTTCGAAGCCCTCGTACCAGGGGATTGCAGGCAATAGCTTTAGCGCATCGATTTTAGCTGCAGGATGTTTCACAGCGGCTATTCGCAGATTCGCTGGCTCTCCGCAGAGTTGCTCCTCACCTGGGCCGATACTGAGTCCATTACGATAGAATGGCGTGAACACTCTGTATGGAGTCTGGTCTTGCTTCAGATTCGTCCAGGGTTCCCAGATCAAGGAGCCGTTGTGGCTGTTTACCGCCATGTCTAAATCGAGCAGTTTCTCCTTGAGTCTTGAGTCTCTGGTTATTTGCCAGGGCTCATAGCAGCGATTCCAGTGAATGCTTGTTATGCCATGATCCTGCATCAATTGGGGAATCAGCTCGACGGGATCACCAGCTAACACCAACAGGCCGCCATCGAGGCGCTGGTCAAATGAGTACAGCGAATGGTGTAACCACCAGCGACTGGCTGCGCCCATGGCATGCTGCCCGGCGTGCTGATCGTCCAGAATGTAGACAGGCAGCACTGCGCCCGCAGCGGCTGCAGCATGCAGGGCCGGGTTGTCTGCAGTTCGCAAGTCCTGCCGAAACCACACAAGCGCGGCCGCGGTCATGAGCTGATCCTGTAATTCTCGAAATTAGTCATGCCTGATTGTACGCACCCGGCAGCAAAGGAGATCAAATCGGGTTCGGGACAGTGTGTGCCGCGGCTGCTATGATTGGCCCTCTTTTGCAAGTGCAGGTTTGAACTTGTCATGCTGTTGATGATCGACAACTACGATTCCTTTACCTACAACGTTGTGCAGTATCTGGGTGAACTGGGCGCAGATGTGCAGGTGTTTCGCAACGATGCGATATCAGTAGAAGAAATCGCTGAGCGTGATCCGGACCAGATCGTACTGTCTCCAGGGCCCTGTACACCCAATGAGGCAGGAGTGTCACTGGAGGTGGTGAAACAGTTCGCTGGAAAAATTCCTCTTCTGGGAATCTGCCTTGGTCATCAGAGTATCGGGCAGGCCTTTGGAGGCGAGATTGTAAAGGCCGGCAAGGTAATGCACGGAAAACTCTCCCAGATCAAACACAGTGGTGAGGGAGTATTCGCTGATCTACAGAATCCTTTTACTGCTACACGCTACCACTCCCTGGTCATTGATCAACAGTCAATGCCGGACTGCCTCGAAGTCACTGCCTGGACTGAGAATGAGGATGGCAGTATCGAAGAAATCATGGGAGTGAAACACAAGGACTTGCCTGTGGAAGGTGTGCAGTTTCATCCTGAGTCGATTCTCAGTGAAGAAGGACATCGACTGTTGCAGAACTTTCTCGGCAGAAACTCCTGAACAGTCAAAATGACACTCAAGCGAGGACAGTGTGGACATCGTTAGTGCAATCAAGAAAGTAAGCGCGAGAGAAGATCTCGATATTGATGAAATGATCGCGGTGATGCGTGGCATCATGGGCGGAGAAACCACCGATGCGCAAAATGCTGCCTTTCTGGTGGCGCTGCAGATGAAAGGCATTAAGTCTGCTGAGTTGCTGGGTGGCGCCACGGTCATGCGTGAGCTCTCCGCGAAAGTGCAGGTTGAGAATAACGACAAGCTGGTAGACACCTGCGGCACCGGTGGCAGCGGTGCTAACAAGTTTAATATCTCCACCGCGTCGGCGCTGGTTGCAGCGGCTGCCGGTGCGCGAGTTGCCAAGCATGGAAATCGAGGCGCTACCAGCAAGAGTGGCAGTGCTGATGTGCTGGAAGCGGCGGGTGTCAATCTTGCCATAAGCCCAGAACAGGTTGGTCGGACTATCGATGCTGTAGGCGTTGGATTTATGTTCGCGCCCGCCCATCACAGCGCCATGAAGCATGTGATCACCGCTCGCAAGGAAATCGGTGTGCGTACCGTGTTCAATCTGTTGGGCCCGCTGACGAATCCAGCTGGCGCACCTAATCAGGTGATGGGTGTGTTCGATGCGCAATGGATACCGACGATATTGGCCGTACTAAAGTCTCTGGGCAGCGAGCATGTGATGGTGGTGGCCGCCGAAGATGGCCTTGATGAAATCAGTATCGCGGCAACGACCAGGGTAGGTGAGCTGAAGGACGGAGAGATAAGCGAATATACGATTGCACCTGAAGATTTTGGCATCTCCCGGCAGGATGATATCAAGAGCCTGCAGATCGATTCGGCATCGGAAAGCCTGCGACTGTTACGCCAGGCGCTTGGCAATGAGCACCAGGCTGCCAGCGATATCGTTGCCCTGAATGCCGGCGCTGCAATCTATGTAGCCGGGATCGCCGATTCGCTACAGGGAGGCGTGGAGAAGGCGAAATCAATTCTGACATCCGGTGCTGCTCTCGAGAAGCTCGATGAATTGGTGGCCTATACCGCCCAGCTTGGGGATTAGCACATGGCAGGCTCCATCCTTGATGAAATCATCGCCCACAAGGCGGAGGAAGTCGCTGCTGCCAAACAGCGAATCCCATTTGCAGACCTGGAGGCCCAGCTTGGCGACGCGGACCCGGTGCGTGGGTTCGAATCGGCATTGCAGCAAAGAGTGGCCCGGCAGCAGCCCGCGGTCGTCGCCGAAATCAAGAAGGCCTCACCCTCGAAAGGCCTGATCAGGGACGATTTCGATCCTGTGACTCATGCCAGGGACTACGCGTCTCATGGCGCCACCTGTCTTTCTATACTCACAGACCAGCACTATTTTCAGGGATCGAATCTTTATATGGCTCAGGCCCGTTCGGCTTGCTCTCTTCCTGTTATTCGCAAAGATTTCATGATTGACCCTTACCAGATCACGGAATCCCGGGTATTGGGTGCCGACTGTATTCTGTTAATTGTTGCAGCATTGCAACATTCGCAATTAATTGAGCTTGCCGCTTATGCGAACGAGATTTCGCTCGATATACTGGTGGAAGTTCACAATCGGGAAGAGTTGGAACTTGCCCTTGAGCTCAATACTAAACTGGTTGGAATCAACAACAGAAATTTGCATGACTTTAACACCAGTCTGCAGACTACACTTGATCTGGCCCGGCACATACCTGAAGACAGGATTGTGATCACCGAGAGTGGCATCAACTCTTCCGATGACGTAAAGCTCATGCTGGACAACGGCATCTTTGGGTTTTTGATCGGGGAATCGCTGATGCGAGACCCTGAGCCAGGACAAAAGCTGAAGCAACTATTTGGTGGATAACGCAGAGCAACATAGCATGATGGAAGGGGAACAAACTGATTCTCCCTCACCACCTCCTCCCAGGAAGGGCCTGTCACGATTGGTCGCAGCCGCCGGTTATTCGGCAGCAGGCATCCGTGCTGCCTTCAGGAGCGAAGAAGCGGTGCGGATGGAAATCGCTGCCTTCATTGTGATGGCGCCGCTGGGACTCTGGCTCGGTGAGACTCAGGTAGAGAAAGTGTTGCTCGTAGGCTGCCTGGTGTTTGTGATAGTGGTGGAATTATTGAATACGGGCATCGAAACAGTTGTCGATCGCGTTGGCAGGGACTATCACGAGCTTTCACGGGTAGCGAAGGACATTGGTTCCGCAGCCGTGTTTATTTCACTGGGCCTGGTGTTGTTTACCTGGAGTATGTTGCTGCTTTAGCGACGCGCAATGCTATTCGCTGTCTATCTGTCCAGCGAGCTAACGGGTACCGTGCACAACGATTGTTTTGCCGGAGACGGAGATCAGATCCTGCTCTTCGAGAGTCTTTAAAACCCGGCCTGCCATCTCTCTGGAACAATTCACGATACGCCCGATTTCCTGGCGTGTAATCTTGATCTGCATGCCATCCGGATGGGTCATGGCATCGGGTTCCTTGCTCAACTCAATCAGAGTTCGCGCAATTCGACCAGTGACATCATAAAAGGCAAGGTCACCTACTTTGCGCGTCGTGTTGCGCAGTCGATGGGCCATCTGCTGGCCTATGGTAAATACGATCTCTGGATGGGACCGAATATAGGAATTGAAGTTAGTGTAGCTGATCTCTGCGATTTCGCAGGCAGTTCTGGCGCGACACCAGGCGCTGCGTTCTTCACTCTGCTCGAACAGACCCATCTCGCCGAAGAAATCGCCCGGATTAAGGTAGGCGATAACCACTTCCTTGCCATCGTCATCTTCAAGGATGACGGAAACCGATCCCTTGATGATGTAGTAAAGGGTGTCGCACTGATCACCTTCGTAAATGATTGTCGCGCGATTGGGATAACGTTTGCGATGACAATGGGACAGAAAATTGTCCAGGTCTTCGATGTGAGGCGTGATTGCCATAAGCGCCATGGGCGTTGCTCCTTAACTTTCTGGCAAATGTATATCACATTTTAGGGTGGATTGTGAGATGCGGGTCACACTAAATGGTGGATTGCCAGAGTTCCACATGGCCCGGAATACTGCTATCGCGGACCTACTTGGGATGTCCGAATGTGTGCTACTTTACTCGTCATACGGGCTGTTCCCTGATATAGCTTATCGGTAATTTGTGCCGCAAACTTGATTTGTACGGCACTGAAATAAAGGGAATGGTAGTAATGAGAGCGAGCATGGGAATGTTGAAATGAAAGGACGAATAAAGTGGGTTGAAAATGTGATGTTTGTCGCGGAGTCAGGCACCGGTCATGGCATCGTGCTGGATGGAGCACCCGAAAGCGGCGGCAAAAATCTTGGGATGCGACCTATGGAACTGGTCGCACTGGGGGTTGGCAGTTGCTCATCCTATGACGTGGTGACAATCCTTAAGAAGGCTCGCCAGGATGTCACCAGTTGTGAAGCTGAAATCGATGCGACCCGGGTTGATGCCACTCCTGCGGTATTCGAAACCATTCATCTTCATTTCAAAATTTCCGGCAATGACTTGAGTGAAAAGCAAGTTGAACGTGCAGTTGAGCTGTCAGCAGAAAAGTATTGTTCCGCTTCTATCATGCTCAAGGAGGCGGGTGTAAAGATTACGCATGACTTTGAGATCGTCTAGGTATCAAGTCAGAGTCGGGAGCAAACTTGGCTGACAACTATGAGCCTGTCGCACGCGAATTTATCGAAATTCGTAGCAAAGAAATCGGCGTTCCTGAAATAACTCGCTGGGAGCAGCAACTGCCGTCACAGAGCCATATCCTCGATCTCGGTTGTGGCCACGGTTTGCCTCTTGCGTCTGCGCTGCAGGCGAAAGGCCACTACCTTTATGGCATCGACTTATCGCCGACACTCATTGACGAATACAAACGTAATATTTCTGGTAGCAAGGTCGAGTGTGGCTCTGCCCTGGACTCAAGCTACTTTGACAGAAAATTTGATGCTGTTCTCGCGATAGGTCTGTTCTTTCTCATGGCTGAAGAAGAGCAGCGTGACTGCTTTCCCAGAATTGCCGATGTGCTCAACCCAGGAGGCAGATTTTTATTTACTGCACCAGTACAGGAGGCCAGATGGCTGGACGCGCTGAGTGGCAATTTATCCCATTCTCTCGGAGAAAAAACCTACCGGGAATTACTGCTCGGGGCGGGATTCGAGATTGATGCTGAGTATATTGATAGCGGCAAGGCTCACTACTACGATTCGATGAAGCGCAATTCCTAAATACGATAGGTAGTCTTCTTCATCACCTGAGAAACAAGCTGCATGGTTTCCCGAACCGGCCTGGGAAGATCGGCGCCGCCGGCTTGTTTGGCCGTTTCGCCGTGATGTTTTTCATCGACAATCATTTGTTCGAGTACCGCTTTGCTGCGGGCATCTTCTTCGGGCAATTTTTCAAGATGGTCTTCCAGGTGTTCACACACCTGTTTCTCGGTTTCAGCCACGAATCCCAGGCTCCATTTATCACCTGCCAGTCCGGCCAAAGCGCCCATGCCGAATGACATGCCATAGAAGAGGGGATTTAAAATGCTGGGCTGACTGTCCAGCTCTGTGAGGCGTTGTTCACACCAGGCGAGATGGTCGACTTCTTCTGCCGCAGCCTGCTCCATGGCTTCCCTGACTTCTCCCAGCCGCGCGGTTGCCGCCTGACCGGCATACAGCGCCTGGGCACAGACTTCGCCAGTGTGATTGATACGCATCAGGCCAGCTGCGTGTTTGCGCTCGGTGTCACTCAGGCTTGCGTCTGCAATGTCTTTGGCAGGTGTGTCGCGCTCAGCATGACTGGAGCCGGGCACGCAAGTGCGTAGCGCCTGATCAATCTGTAACAGGGCCTGGTCAACGAGTGTTAGTGGTGTGCGGGACATAGGGCTGTATCATAACACAGGGAAAAGAAAGACAAGTTTACATCAGATCATTCCATGTATTATTGGGAGTAAGGGTATGCCAGATACCATTACCAAGCCCGGCATCGACAGACTTCCGGAAAATTTTGAAACCCAGTCATGAAAGCGATTACCTACCACGAATACGGCCCGCCTGAAGTGTTGCGCATAGAAGAGTTGCCTGACCCGGAGCCGCAAGCGGGAGAGGTCTTAATTCGGGTGCGTGCGGTGGAAGCTACCAAGACTGACATTGAGTTTCGCAGCTTCAATCTGCCACTAAAATGGTATATGCCTACTCTGCGGCTAATGCAGGGAATTCGTAAACCGAAGCCCGGGCGCAGAGTTCTGGGTGCCTATTTTTCCGGTGAGATAATCGCCTTGGGGGAGGGTGTGAAAGGTTTTTCAGAAGGACAGGCGGTATTCGGCTGTACCCGATTTGTGCGTGGTTGCTATTGTGAAAAACTGGTTTTGCCTGCCGACTACACCATTGTTCCCAAACCGGACAATATGAGTTTTGCCGAAGCGGCAGCGGTACCCCTGGGAGGACTGAATGCCTTGCATTTTATGCGCCTCGCTGCAATCAAGCCTGGTGAACAGGTACTGGTCAATGGTGCGGGTGGCTGTATAGGTGCTTATGGGGTGTTAATTGCGAAGGCAATGGGTGCTGAGGTCACTGCTGTCGATATTGGCTATAAGGAGGAAGGGCTGAGGAAGCTGGGTGCCGACCACTTCATCAACTATGAGGACGCAGATTTCACTGCGAGCAGCCAACGCTACGATGTGATATTCGATATGGTAGTGAACAACTCCTTCAGCGCCTGCCTGCAATCCCTTAAACCGCAGGGTCGCTATCTGAAGGGCAATATCCGGCTGTCAGATGTTATTCGTTCTCTGTTCACAGGCTGGTTTTCTGACAAAACCGCCCGGGTAGCGCTTGCAAAGGAATCCATTGTAGCGCTGACTGCGCTTAAAGACATGATCGAGGCAGGGGAGATCGGGTCTATTGTGGACGAGGTCTATCCAATGGAGCAGGCAGTGGAAGCGCATCGCCGGGTCGAAAATGAACAGCGTGTCGGCGCAATCGTAATCGAGATTGGAGAGCAAGAGCCCACAACAGGATCGTTCTAGGCCTGTTCTCGCGCAATAGCTCTGTAGGCAATATCAGCCCTGTAGTAGACCTTGTCCCAATTAATCTGCTTGACCAGTTCGTAGGCCGAGGCCTGCGCTGCTGAAACGGTTTCCCCAAGGGCTGTAGCACAGAGCACGCGACCCCCATTAGTCACGACAGCGGATTCTTCCAGCCTGGTGCCCGCGTGAAAAACCTTGCGGCTGTCACTCTGGTTTTTATCCAGGCCGCTGATGACATCTCCCTTGTTATAGCTCTCTGGATAACCTCCCGCTGCAAGTACGACGCCGACAGCACAACGTGAGTCCCAGGAGGCTGAGTGCTTATCCAGTGATCCGTCCAGTGCGGCAAGACAGAGTTCAGGTAAGTCCGATTGCAGCCGCATCATGACCGGTTGCGCTTCCGGATCACCAAAGCGGCAATTGAATTCCACCACTGACGGGCTGCCATCAGGAGCAATCATAAGACCGGCGTAGAGAAAGCCAGTGTAGGGGTTGCCGTCGCTGGCCATTCCCTGCACGGTGGGCAGGATGACCTCATTCATAATACGCTCATAGACCGGGTCAGTGACCACGGGAGCTGGAGAGTAGGCGCCCATGCCGCCGGTGTTCGGACCCTTGTCGCCATTATCGCGGGCCTTGTGGTCCTGGGAGGTTGCCATGGGGAGTACATTGTTGCCATCCACCATGGCGATGAAGCTGGCCTCTTCTCCGACGAGGAAGTCTTCGATCACGACCCGATGTCCTGCATCACCAAACTTGTTGCCCGCCAGCATATCTTCAACCGTCGCCATGGCCTCTTCTTCGGACTGGGCCACAATGACGCCTTTTCCGGCGGCAAGACCATCGGCCTTGATCACAATCGGTGCACCGTTGGATTTGATGTAGTCAATCGCCGGTTCGACTTCTGTGAAAGTCTCGTAAGCGGCTGTTGGGATTCCGTGTTTGGCGAGGAAGTCCTTGCTGAATGCCTTGGATCCTTCCAGCTGGGACGCATTTCTGCTGGGCCCGAAACAGGCCAGGTTTCTTTCCTCAAAATAATCTACGACACCATCTACCAGAGGTGCCTCAGGTCCCACAATAGCCAATTCGACAGCATGCGAGGAAGCAAATTCGGCCAGTGCTGGGAAGTCCATGACGTCAATGGGGACGTTTTCCAGTTTCATCTCGCCATGGGTGCCGGCATTGCCGGGGGCTACATACACTTTTTCAACTTTGGGAGATTGTGCGCAGCGCCAGGCCAGTGCGTGTTCGCGACCACCGCCGCCAATGACTAGTATTTTCATTGCCTAGTGCCTGAAGTGGCGGATTCCTGTAAATACCATGGCCATGTCCGCTTCGTCGGCCGCGGCGATTACTTCATCATCACGCATTGAGCCGCCCGGCTGCACTACCGCTGTAATTCCTGCCGCTGCTGCCGCATCGATGCCGTCTCTGAACGGGAAGAAAGCGTCAGAAGCCATGACGGATCCTGCCACTTGCAGATTTTCATCTGCTGCCTTGATGCCGGCGATCTTTGCGCTGTAGACGCGGCTCATCTGGCCGGCGCCAATTCCGATGGTCTGATTGTCTTTGCAATACACTATGGCATTGGATTTAACATACTGGCAGACATTCCAGGCGAATAGCAGATCGCGAACTTCTTCTTCCGTTGGCTGGCGTTTGCTGACTACTTTCAGATCGTCGCGAGAGATCTCGTGAATATCCCTGTCCTGAACCAACAGGCCGCCATTGACGCGCTTGTAGTCCAGTGCGGGTGATCGCTGGTTCTGCCATTGGCCGCAGCTCAACACGCGCACATTCTTCTTTTCGGCCGTCACCGCCAGGGCCTCTTCAGAAACGGTTGGGGCAATGATTACTTCAGAAAACTGCTGCTCGACTATTCGTCTGGCAGTTTCGGCGTCAAATTCCCGGTTGAAGGCGATGATGCCGCCAAATGCGGAAGTAGGGTCTGTCTGAAATGCCAGTTCGTACGCACGCATGGGTGTGTCGGCAATGGCGACTCCGCAGGGATTGGCATGTTTGACGATTACGCAGGCAGGTTCATCGAAACACTTCACACACTCCAGCGCAGCATCGGTGTCTGCAATATTGTTGTAGGACAACTCCTTGCCCTGATGCTGCACAGCAGTGCTGATACTGGCTTCGGTCGGTTGCTGCTCCCGGTAAAAAGCAGCCAGCTGGTGAGGGTTTTCACCGTAGCGCATGACCTGTTGCTTGTGGAACTGGGTATTAAAGGTTCGTGAAAAGTTCTCTGGTTCTGCTTCACCATTGAGTCTGGCGCCCAGGTAATTGGCAATTGCGCCATCGTAGGCAGCAGTGTGCTCGTAAGTCTTCACCGCCAGGTCAAATCGTGTCGCCTGATCCAGACTACATTCATTACTCTGCAGTTGCTCCAGGATGCCATCGTAGTCGCCAGGATTGACCACCACGGCAACGAAGCGATTGTTCTTGGCTGCCGCGCGCAGCATCGTCGGACCGCCGATGTCGATATTTTCGATAGCCGTAGGCAGGTCACAATCTGGATTGGCTACCGTGGCTTCGAAGGGATAGAGATTTACCACTACCAGGTCAATTGCCGGAATATCGTGTTCGTCCATTACCGCCTGGTCGATATCCCGGCGAGCAAGAATCCCACCATGAACGCGGGGGTGCAGAGTCTTGACACGACCATCCATCATCTCAGGAAAGCCGGTGTAGTCTGAGATTTCTATTGCGGGGATACCTTCGCTGGTAAGTAACTTGTAGGTCCCGCCGGTGGAGAGAATTTCGATATTGAGTTGTTGCAATGCCTTGGCAAAAGCGGCGATACCGGTCTTGTCGGAGACACTGATCAATGCCCGACGCACGGCAACAGAATTACCTGAACTCATAAGTCCTCAAGATTCCTCTGAGTAGTGTTGCTGCAAGAAATAGGAAGCTGCGGGCTAAGTGTGGTGCCTACAGCATGCCATAGTGTTTAAGTTTGGTGCGCAGTGTGCCCCGATTCAGGCCAAGCATGATGGATGCTTTGCTCTGATTGTTGCCGGTGTAACGCATGACCGCTTCCAGCAGTGGTGCTTCCACTTCAGACATTACCATCTGATGCAGATCGGTTACGGGTTCGTTTTCCAGATGCTGAAAATATCTGCGCAAGGACTTCTCAACTTCGGAGCGCAGGGTGCTCTCCTGATTGGATTGTTGTGAGTAGTTGTCCTGCTGGTCCAGGTATGAGTAATTGGAATATGTGGCAGATGCGTCCAGCTTGTTCATGCGGCGATTGCTCCCTCACCTTGAATCAGATCATCAAAGTAGATTTGGATTAATTGTTGTTGTTCTGCACCGAAATCCACCGAATTGAATTTCTGAAGAAATTCCCTGGCGGCTGGTAACTCACGGACATAACCGGCAACGTGTTTACGAGCGTACCATACGCCCTTCACTTTGCCATAGAAACGGTGCAATTTTTTTAAATGTTCCTGGATTACCTTTCTGCGAATCGAAAGTGGCGTTGAATTTGGTTCAGCGCCTGTTTCCAGATAGTGTTCAATTTCCCTGAATATCCAGGGTCGTCCCTGTGCAGCTCTGCCAATCATCACGCCATCTGCTCCGGTGTAGTCCAGAACGGATTTGGCTTTGCTGGCGGAGTCGATGTCCCCATTTGCAATAACAGGAATACTCACGGCTTGTTTGATTGCTGCGATAGTGTCGTACTCAGCGCTGCCCTTAAAACGACAGGCGCGCGTGCGGCCGTGCACGGTCAATAGTTGCACGCCCGCGTCCTCTGCGATTCGTGCAACTTCCGCTCCATTGCGTGTTTCAGGGCACCAGCCAGTGCGAAACTTCAGTGTCACTGGCACTTCCACGCTATTAACCACTGCGTGCAAAATATCACGCACCAGTTTGACGTCCTTTAACAGTGCAGACCCTGCAGCTTTCTTTAATACCTTCTTTGCCGGACAGCCCATATTGATATCGATAGCATTTGCACCCAAAGCGACATTGAGTTGGGCCGCTTCGCTCATCATGGCTGGGTCAGATCCTGCAATTTGCACAACCTGTGGGCCGGGAATGCGGGGTTTGACTTGCTTTAGCCGATTGCGTTCGTTCTGCCACAGTTCTTTGTTGCAGGTGAGCATCTCACCGATAGTGAGCCCGGCTCCCTGTTGGCTGCAGATTTCCCTAAACGGTGTGTCACTGACTCCGACCATTGGTGCCAGGAACAGATTGTTTTTTAGTTCGTAAGGACCTATGGCTTGCATAACAGTGAATGGGAAATTTTCAGGGCCGCTAATAATAACGAGGAGAGAAGAGCAGTTAAAGACTTGACAATTTCGTAAAGCCAAATTTTTTTCGAGTGTGTCATTTCGAAGCACTTTGTCAGTGCAATTTGGGAATTTTTTGCTGCACTCGGAGTGCGTATCAGGGTGTACGAAAGGCGAGAGTGTAATTTACCGCGTCATCACCCGGATCCATGATGGGCAAGGTCACCTGAACAGGTGAAGCTATAGGCATCAACTCGAATTGCTGCAGACCTTCGTCCAGGTATTCTGCTGGAGCGAATTCTCGCAGGGCAATGACTTCATTGTTGGCGCTATTGAATCCTAGAATTAATATCGGGAATTTTTGCGGGAATGGCGCTGAGTTTCTAATCTCAACTGTCACCATCAGACCATCTTCACGCTCCGGGTGACTACGAACCGCCAGGTTGTCACTGCGAATTTCTTCTATTGAAGTATATTCGGGCAGCTCACAAGCTAATTGCGCACACACTATTTGGTAAGCGGCTCTGAATCGAGGATCGAGGCTATAACTGTCCCGGTAACGCCACAGGTATTGTCCTGCAAGAAGGCCGCCCAATACCAGAATCAGGACGAGCATAGAAAGACGCTTTCCCAGAGAGCGTCGCTGACCAGCCAGCAGCTGTACTGGAGGTGCAATCTGTTCGAGGTTGTCGAGGTTTTCCTGAGGAATCTGTTCCAAAGCCTCTTCATCCTCCAGTTCCTGGTGCAATGCCCGGGCCCGAATCGCTTCGGTTGAGGTATCCACGTCCGATTCCTGCGATTCTGGCGCATCAGGCAATTGGGGATCGTCACTGGCCGATAGTTCTGCCTCGGCTTCGGCGACAGCGGAAAGGAACTCCTGGACTTCCTCAGCTTGATGCAGGTCCTCAGCCTCTTCAGCCGGATCAAGCTCACCAATTTCAAACATCTCGCTGGCAACTTCACCGTCTGACTCGGCTTCGGTCGCCGGTCCAGAGTACCAGTCATTGGCAGGAACTGTAGCTGGTTCTCTTAAGCCAACTTCAACAGCCGCGGCGAAGTCTTGTTCATCGATGGCTTCTCTCACCTGCCGCTCCAGCGTCTCCAACTCCGCCTGTTCTGCCGCGCTAGCACCCGGTTCCTGTTCGGCGTCCTGGTCTGTGTGCTGTGATTCGTTTTCTGTTTGCTGAGCTGCGCCTTGGGCAGCGCCAAACTGCAGGGCGAAGGACGCGCTCAGACTGAATTCTTCCGGTCGCGGTTTGGGATCCTGGGGCGCTGTCGGGGGATGCTCTTCTTCGACGGATTCTGGTGAAGCGCGCTCTGTACTTTCATCAGCTCCCTCTAAATCGATCGGGTCCTCAACGAATGGATCGGGCTGTGTGCTTTCGAAACTGTCATGGGGGTTCAGTGCAGCTATCTCTTGCAACTCGGAAATGTCTTCAGATTCATCAAAATGCTGCAGACTTTCGTCGATGGCAGCAAAAAATTCCAGGTGTTCCTCCTGCTCAGTAGTGTTGACGACCCGGGTATCCTCATCTATCGCTTGCTCAGCTGCATGATCTGGTAATTCAGCTGGGTCCGGGGATGCCGAGGAAATAGTGTCTTCCTCTTGGGTATTGGTTTCCGGTAACAATGAGCCTTGTTGGCCTTCAACAGGCGGCGTGCCGCTTTCTGTTTCTTCATCGGGGAAACTTAGGTCTGGTGAGGCTTCTTCTGAACTTTGTTGTGCCTCGTCCGTGAGCGCGCTCCGTGTAAGGAATAAGGATGGATCGAAGAAATCGGCTGGTTGACCGCCAATGAACACTGACTCGTCGTCGTTTTGCTGTTCGATCTCTTCCAGCGTGCTAAGAAGATTGTCCCTGGCTGGAAAAACTTCCAGACAAGCACCACATCGCACCTGCCCAGAAGCCATCTCCAGGATTCGCGGATTGATATTAAATGTAGATTCGCAATGTGGGCACTGGGTTACCTGAAAAACCATGAGCTTGTAAGGGATTGCTTCTGTTGAGGGTGGCCCGGACGCTTGCTGTTGGGGAAGATTGTAGGGCAATCCTTTTGGTTTATCACCTCAAAGAGAATGCGGGCAGAACTAGGAGGAAGCGCTCGCAGGCTTGTTCCATTTTGGCAGTGTGTCATCAACGAATTCGATCGCCTCATGCCACTGCTGTTCAGAAGGCGGCTCTCTCAAGTCCAAGCGCTGCACGATGCCCTGCAAGCAGGTTTCAGGCTGCTCGAGCAGGAATTCAAATTCAATAGTTGTGACGTCGAGAACTTCTGAATGCAAAAACCTGTCTCGCTGTTGTAACAAGAAGCGCAAATTTTCCTGATCGAATCCCCACTGCAATGCGGATAAGGATTTCAAAGACTCATCAAAAGGCCGGTTGATGACAAGGTACCTGGCATGAGGGAACAGCACAGACATCTCCTCATACATCATGCATATCGTCGGGTGCTTCAGGCCGTAATAGGTGTTCGTGATCTCCCGGCGGGAATTCACATAGTACTCGAGTTCTGTCATCAAGGATTCGGCGGGCAACGCTCGCTCCATGCCTGGCTCAATGAAAGCAGATCTGCACAATCGCGCGAGAGCTTGATCCTCAAAAGTGCCTTTCCTGTTAATCTCATTGGGCAAGCTGAATTCACTGCCCATTGAAATGCCGAGCCGGTGCAGGCACCCAGCCAGGCAACTTGTGCCGGAGCGGAACAGGCCAAGAATGATGAGCAAGTCTTTGTGTTCCATGGTGGGGGTCTTCTATGCGGAATGCCCTAGTCGTTGCGAGTTCCCGTTAGTCGGCACCAGCCATCCTCTGCCACTGCCGCGTCCATTGTGAACCAGGCCTGGTAGTGCTGCTGTAAAGCTGCCACCTGATCTTCCAGTATGCCTGATAACAACAATCGCCCCTGGGGCTTCAGCAGCGCGGCAAACCGAACCGCCAGTTCATGCAGTGGCTCGGCCAGGATATTGGCAATCAGGAGATCGGCTTGTAAGGTCGGCAGCGCTTCAGGCGGGCACGCACTAATCTGATGTTCCCCAATATTATTGCGATTGGCGTTGTCCAGGGTTGCGGCAATCGCCTGGCTGTCATTGTCGACCGCAGTGACATGTCTGGCGCCGAGCCGGGCACAGGCGATGGCGAGTACGCCGGAGCCGCTGCCGTAGTCGATGATTTCCAGGTCTTGTAGCGGCTGCTCTGCCAGCCAGCGTAAACAGAGTGAGGTAGTGGCATGGGTACCGCTGCCGAATGCCAGTCCTGGGTCCAGCATGATATTTGTCGCTTCGGGATCCGGTGCTTGTTGCCAGCTGGGGCAGATCCACAATCGTTCTCCGAACTGCATGGCTTTGAAATTTTCCATCCAGCTTCGTTCCCAGGCCTGATCGGCCAGTGACTCTACTGCCAGTTCCTCCCGGTTCAATACCGCAGGCTGAAAGCGCAACAAAGCCAGCAGCTTTTCGAGCTTCTGCTCTGCAGTAAACAGCGCCAGGAGGGAGATGTCATCCCAGAGCGGAGTGCCGCCCGGTTCCAGTTGGAAAATTGGCTGGTCCTGAGCATCCAGGTAGCTCACTGACAGAGCGCCATGTTCAAACAACAGTGCTTCCAGCTGGTCGCTGGTTTCAGCGCGAGTGCGGAGTCTCAGCTGTTGCCACATGAGAGGCACATGAAAGGAACTAGAGACCCAGTTTTTGCTCGAGGTAGTGGATGTTGATGCCGCCTTTCTTGAATTCGGCATCCCGAACCAGATCCCGGTGCAAGGGTATGTTGCTCTTGATGCCGTCGATCAGTAGTTCGTCGAGGGCTATCTGCATGCGCAACAAGGCCTGTTCCCTGGTGCTGCCATAGCTGATCAGTTTGGCGATCAGGGAATCATAGTAAGGAGGAATGGAATAGCCACTGTAGAGGTGCGAGTCCACTCGAATGGCTGGCCCACCGGGTGCATGGAACAGATCTACCTTGCCCGGGCTGGGCAGAAACGTGTCCGGATCCTCGGCATTTATTCTGCATTCAAAAGAATGGCCCTTGATCTCGATGTCTTCCTGCTTCACGGAAAGCTCTTCACCGCCGGCAATACGCAGCTGCTCTTTGACGATATCAATGCCGGTAACCCGTTCTGTAACCGGGTGTTCTACCTGCACGCGAGTGTTCATTTCGATAAAGTAGAAGCGCTCGTCTTCGTACAGAAATTCCAGGGTGCCTGCACCCCGATAGTTCATGTTTTTCGTTGCCTGGATACAGGTCTTGGCAATATCTGCTCTGACATCTTCAGGAATGCCGGGTGCGGGTGCCTCTTCGATGACTTTCTGGTGACGACGCTGCAGTGAACAATCACGATCTCCAAGATAGATAGCATCACCTCTGCCGTCACCAATGACCTGAATCTCCACATGACGTGGATTGACCAGGTATTTCTCCAGATAGACTGTGCCATCGCCAAAGAACGACTTGGCCTCCGTCTGGGTAACATGGATGGATTTGAGCAGTGCGGCTTCATTGTGGACCACTCGCATGCCGCGACCGCCGCCACCCGCTGCGGCTTTAATGATCACCGGATAGCCAATTTCCTGGGCTAATTGCAGGGTACGGTCATTGTCAGCGTCAAGCGGGCCATTGGATCCTGGCACCGTCGGCACACCTGCTTCACGCATAATTTCGATGGCCGACACCTTGTCTCCCATGGCGCGAATAGTTTCAGCTGCCGGTCCGATAAAGATGAAACCGCTGTTCTCCACCTGTTCCGCGAAATCTGCATTCTCGGAAAGGAAACCATAGCCAGGATGAACCGCATCCGAGTCGGTGAGTTCCATAGCACTGATAATGGAAGGAATATTCAGATAGCTTTCAGTGGGACTTGGTGGGCCGATGCACACCGACTCATCTGACAGGCGCACATGCATCAGGTCCTTGTCAGCAGTGGAGTGGACGGCAACAGTCTTGATGCCCAGCTCCTTGCATGCACGTAGTACTCGCAGCGCAATTTCGCCGCGATTCGCAATTAAAATTTTCTCCAACATAGATCGGGTCCGGCAGAATCAGTTCAGGAATCAGACGATAGTGATGAGAGGCTGATCAAATTCGACCGGCTCGCCGTCCTGCACAAGGATGGCTTCCACTGTGCCGGCATGATCCGCTTCTATCTGATTCATCATCTTCATCGCTTCCACAATACACACCACATCACCGGCCTTAACCTGACTGCCAACTTCAACAAAGGGGGATGCAGACGGTGAGGAAGCACGGTAGAAGGTCCCTA
Source organism: uncultured Pseudohongiella sp. (assembly GCA_965267495.1). Lineage (GTDB taxonomy): Bacteria > Pseudomonadota > Gammaproteobacteria > Pseudomonadales > Pseudohongiellaceae > UBA9145. The sequence continues at coordinate 833,647 of OZ254078.1, forward strand.
CCATGGGAGATTTCACCGCGTTACCAGAAGTCTTTGCTTCAGGTTTCTCTGCTGCTGAAGCTTCTGCAACAGGTGCAGGAGCGGGAGCTGGAGCGGCCACCGGGGCTACAACAGGTGCCGCCGCTAGCGTTTGTGGTACAGCGCTGGAGGAGCGACTGATGCGTACAGCCTCTTCGCCTTCCTTAATCTCTATCTCGGCAATATCCGAGGCTTCCAGCAATTCAATGAGTTTCTTAACTTTTCGAATATCCATAATGTTTCCTGTATGTCTTACTCCTGCAATTGCTTAAAAGCAGCTTGCAGTGCCAACTCATAACCCTGGGCTCCCAGTCCGACGATACTGCCCACCGCGATATCAGCGAAATAGGATTTGTGGCGAAAGGGTTCCCTTTTGTGCAGGTTGGACAGATGCACTTCAATAAAAGGAATTTCTGCGGCCAGCACTGCATCACGCAGGGCGATGCTGGTGTGTGTGAAGCCACCGAAATTTACCAGCATGAAGTTAGTGCCATCCTGCCGTGCTTCATGCAGGCGATTAATAAGCTCAGACTCACCATTGGCTTGCAGGGAATCAAACTGATGGCCGGCTGCAGAACATTGTTCAGCCAGTCTTTGGTTTATGTCTGCCAGGGTATCGGAGCCATAGATATGAGGCTCACGGTGTCCTAGCAGGTTCAGATTGGGCCCGTGCAGGGCCAGAATGCTTGCCATGATATGAGTTCCGTTTATTTTTTGACCATGCGGAACGGCGAGTTATCCGCCGATTGCACAATTTGCCGGCATTTTCTCAGAATATGCAGACTTTTTCACTACATCTCTGAGGATTTAGCGAGATCAGGGATTGAGTTTGAAAAGTGCTCTTTGTGGGGGGTAGCAGAAACCCCAATCTGCACAGCCCTGGTATTCAATGACCAGGCTGGCCTCGGGTCCGGGTACGGTGGGAAGTGAAAACTCGGCACTGACCTGGTCATAGTAGGCTTCAATTTCACCGAAGAACTGATCGGTTTTCTTGAGGCCATCGGGCAGTTCGAAGTCAGCCTCCAGGGCTTCGCCTTGTTCTTCCTGCTGCAGTGCAAAAGCGAAGGCATGACGATACAGGTAATGTCCTGGTGCCAGAGTCCACATCACTCGATACTTGCCTGGACTCACCTCACTGACGTAATAGGGGAACGCTTGTTCTAAAGGCAGTGGTCTATTCTGACCCAGGCTGTTGTCGAGGCTGCTGATGGAACGAGGTTGTAGTTGCGCGGCAGCAAACCCGGTGAGCAGGCTCATGCAAATCAAAAGCGTTGTGCTGTGGAATTTGCTCATCATGGTGACGGCGTTATCCAATTCGGGGATTGCAGTCTACGACTGCAGGCGTTCAAACACCAGGCAGGCGTTGGTGCCACCAAAGCCAAAACTGTTGGACATAATACGCTGCAAACTCGCATTATCTTTGCGCTCAATAGCAATGGGCAATCCTGTTGCAGCCTCGTCCAGATTTTCGATATTGGCAGAAGCTGCGACGAAATTGTTCTCCATCATCAGCAGGCTATAGATCGCTTCCTGTGCGCCAGCACCGCCCAGGGAGTGACCGGTCAATGACTTGGTTGAATTGATAAGCGGAATATCTTCTCCGAAGACTTCACGGATGGCATTGAGTTCAGAAACGTCTCCGGCAGGTGTGCTGGTGCCATGAGTATTGATGTAGTCAATCCTGCCACCAGCCTGGGACCAGGCCATGCGCATGGCTCTCGCGCCACCTTCTCCCGATGGCGCTACCATGTCATAGCCGTCTGAGGTGGCCGCATAGCCGGTGAGTTCTGCATAGATTTTAGCGCCGCGCGCCTGGGCGTGTTCCAGATCTTCCATTACCAGCATGGCGCCACCCTCTGCGATTACGAATCCATCGCGATCGGCATCGAATGCGCGTGAGGCCTTGTCAGGTGTGTCATTGTATTTGGTAGACAATGCGCCCATGGCATCGAACAGGCTGGACATGGACCAGTGTTCCGATTCGCCGCCGCCGGCAAAGACGATGTCCTGTTTGCCCATCTGGATCAGCTCCGCTGCGTTTCCAATACAATGAGCGCTGGTGGCGCAAGCGGAAGAGATCGAATAGTTCACGCCTTTGATCTTAAACGGGGTAGCGAGGCAGGCAGATACTGAACTGCTCATGGTTCTGGGCACTCTGTAAGGCCCAACCCGACGCAAACCTTTCTCGCGCAGTATGTCATTGGCTTCGAGCTGATCCTCGGGCGATCCGCCGCCCGATCCGGCAACAATGCCTATGCGCTCGTTGGAGATTTCATCCATGCCCAGGCCTGCATCCTTGATGGCCTCATCCATCGCTATATAGGTGTAGGCAGAGGCCTCGCCCATGAAACGATGGATCTTCCTGTCGATCAGTTCTTCGGTATTGAGATCGACAGCACCGCTGACATGGCTGCGCATACCCATATCTGCATAAGATTGATTGAATGAAATACCGCTCTTGCCGTCGAGTAGAGACTGCAGGACTTCTGCCTTGTTGTTGCCTAGGCAGGACACGATACCAATGCCTGTTACTACAACTCTTTTCATAAGTGACTCATAAGTGACTTAGTTGCACCAAACTCACTAATCCCTAAAACTTGTTCTCTGGTGTGAACAGGCCCACCTTCAATGTCTTGGTGGTATAAATGACATTGCCATCAACAGCTACAGTCCCATCGGCGATTCCCATCACCAGTTTACGATCTATGACCCGGCTGATATCCAGTTCATAAACTACCTTTTTGGATTCCGGCAGTATTTCCCCGGTGAATTTCACTTCGCCGGCTCCCAGTGCCCGACCTTTACCTGGGAATCCACTCCAGCCGAGAAAGAATCCAACCAGTTGCCACAGCGCATCGAGACCGAGACAACCTGGCATGACTGGATCGCCTGGAAAATGACAGGCGAAGAACCACAAGTCAGGTTTGATATCCAATTCGGCGACAACCTTGCCTCTACCATACTCGCCACCGTCTGCCGAGATTTCGGTGATACGATCCAGCATCAGCATATTGTCTATGGGCAGTTTGGCGTTACCAGGGCCAAACAATCGGCCGTAACCGCATTCAACCAGCTCATCCAGCTCGTAGGAGCTTTTCGGGGTGAATATTTCATTCCTTGTGTTCATAGGGTGGTGAAGCGCCTGCCTTTGTCCTTACTCGCGAAGGCTGCGAGTTTATCGCGAAGGCACTAAATAATCGACCTGAAATGGCTGCCAGCACGGCGGACGCGGCGATTGTATGGATAGTTGCTTGTGTGCCAGACGGCGCCAGCAAATGCAAGAACCGCATCCTTTGATGGATTTTTGTTACCATTGCGCCCAGAATTTTCAGGTGCATTGTATGCTCTATCCCATCATCCTGGCTGGCGGCACAGGGACGAGGCTCTGGCCAGCTTCCCGCTCAGCGCTTCCGAAGCAATTTATCGAGTTTTTCCCCGAGCAGGGTTCCTTGTTTGAGGCGAGCCTGTCGCGCATCCAGGGATTGCCGGATGTCGCGGGGCCCATAGTAGTCTGTGGTGAAGAGCAACGCTTTCTGGTGGCTGAGGCGCTACGAGTTTTTGATTGGCCAGATGCAAAGCTCCTTCTGGAGCCGGTAGGTAGAAATACTGCGCCAGCAATCGCCATGGCAGCGCATCTGGCGCTACAGCAGGATGAACAAGCGCATCTGTTGGTATTAGCTGCAGATCATGTCATCAAGGACGTAGCTGAATTCCAACAGGTCGTTTCGGAAGGAGTTGCGTTGGCGTCCCTGGATTGGCTAGTGACTTTCGGCATAGTGCCAGGTGGCCCAGAAACAGGCTATGGGTATCTGAAGATTGGCGAATCGATTGCAGGCAGTGAGGGAAGGCAGCTCGCGGAGTTCGTGGAAAAGCCTGATCTGAAGACTGCCGAACAATACCTTGCCTCAGGCAACTATCGCTGGAACAGCGGTATGTTTTTATTCAAAGCCAGTCTTTTTCTTGAGGAGTTGCAGTTGCATGCTCAGGATATTGCTGAAAGCTGCGCCCAGGCCTGGTCTAGCATTGAAACAGACCAGGATTTTTTCCGAATTCCCTCGGCAGAGTTCTCTGTCTGTCGCAGCGAGTCTGTAGATTATGCTGTCATGGAAAAGACCCATCGCGCTGCTATGTTGTCACTGGATGCCGGTTGGTCTGATCTGGGAGCGTGGGAGGCCGTTTGGAAACATGCTGCAAAGGATGAAAACGGCAATGCGACAGCGGGAGACGTACTGCTTGAGTCGACTAGAAATAGCCTGATCCAGGCAAAGTCACGATTGGTCGCAGCCCTCGGTGTAGAAGATGCCGTCATTGTTGAAACTCCCGATGTGGTGCTGGTGGCTGATAAGTCGCAGGCGCAACAGGTCAAGGGTCTGGTAGAGCAATTGCAGCAGCTCAACAGAAAAGAGAAAGATTTCCACTCTCTGGTTTATCGCCCCTGGGGATCTTTCGAATCCCTGGCCCAGGGAGATGGTTATCAGGTGAAGCACATCGTGGTTAATCCCGGTGCTGCTATCTCCTTGCAACGCCATCAACACCGGTCTGAGCATTGGACAGTGGTAAAGGGGAACGCAGTCGTGCATTGCGATGGCAGAGAATTTGCATTGCAGGAGAACGAATCAACATTCATTCCTCAGGGAAGCAAGCATCGACTCTCGAATCCTGGTGAGCATCCAGCTGAGATCATCGAAGTACAGGTAGGCGGCTATCTTGGAGAGGATGATATTGAGCGATTTGAAGACCTCTATGGACGCTAGTGCCATGAAATCTGTTTGATACGAACACGGAACTCACTATGACAGCGATCAGAAAATGCCTGTTTCCAGCAGCCGGCTATGGCACCCGCTTCTTGCCAGCCACGAAAGCGATGCCCAAGGAAATGCTCCCCATCGTTACCAAGCCACTTATTCAGTATGGTGTCGAGGAGGCAATGGAGGCGGGTATTACCGATATGGCCATTGTTACCGGCCGGGGAAAACGGGCTTTGGAGGATCACTTCGATATCAGCTACGAGCTTGAACACCAGATAGAGGGTTCCGACAAGGAAGGCCTGCTTACCGAGACTCGTAAGATCATGGACAACTGCAGCTTCTCTTATACCCGACAGGTGGAGATGAAGGGATTGGGACATGCCATCCTGGTGGGTGGAAAGCTGATCGGCGATGAACCTTTCGCAGTTATCCTTGCCGATGATTATTGCGTCACTGAGGGTGATAGTGTGCTCACCCAAATGGTGCAGCTCTATGCACAGTATCAGTGCAGCATTGTTGCCATAGAAGAAGTGCCCCAGGATGAGACTTACAAGTATGGCGTGATAGCTGGTGATGAGGAGACGGAAGGGGTCTACCGCATCAGCGATATGGTTGAAAAACCTGCGCCACAGGATGCACCCAGCAATCTGGCTATCATCGGTCGCTACATTCTCACCCCCGATATTTTTTCCATCATCGAAACCACACCGCCTGGCAAGAACGGAGAGATGCAGATTACTGATGCGCTGTTGGCGCAGGCCAAACAGGGTCGGGTGATAGGCTACAAGTTCAAAGGCAGGCGTTTCGACTGTGGCAGCGTAGGCGGATTCATCGAGGCTACCAACTACACTTACCAACAGCAGCAGGCGTAGCAAGAAAATGGAGATCACCTGTTTTAAGGCCTATGACATTCGCGGCCGGGTTCCCGATCAGCTCAACGAGGATATCGCCTGGCGTATAGGTCGTGCGTTCGCTCAGTTTCTTTCTCCACAACAGGTCGTAGTCGGTTACGACATCCGGCTGTCCAGCCCCACCCTGTGCGATGCGCTATGCAAAGGTCTGGTGGAAAGTGGTGTCGAAGTGCTGAACATCGGGCAATGCGGCACAGAAGAAATTTATTTCGCTACTTCGCATTTGCAGGCAGACGGGGGCATTGCGGTAACTGCTTCCCACAATCCCAAAGACTACAACGGCATGAAATTGGTACGGGAAGATTCCAAACCCATCAGTGGTGATACGGGTTTGTCTGAAATAAAAGCCATGGCTGAAGCCGGAGAGTTTGAAACGGCGGTTAACTCCGGCAGCGTAAAGCATATTGATACCAGGGAAGCTTATGTGGCGCATCTGCTCAGCTACATAGATCTCGCATCAATCAAACCTCTTAAGCTGGTTTGCAATGCCGGTAACGGTGGAGCCGGTCCGGTAATGGATTTGTTGGAACAGCATCTGCCAGTGGAATTGATCAAGGTTCATCATGAGCCAGATGGTCACTTTCCCAATGGCGTGCCCAATCCCTTGCTGGAAGACAACCGCGGACCTACTGTCGATGCCATTCTTGCCAATAGCGCAGATCTTGGTATCGCCTGGGATGGCGATTTTGACCGCTGTTTCTTTTTTGATGAACAGGGTCGTTTTATTGAGGGTTACTATATTGTCGGCTTACTGGCGCAAACTTTTCTGCACAAGTCAGGAAGCGGCAGGATCGTGCATGATCCCAGACTCACCTGGAATACTATTGAGATAGCCGGCTCCCTGGGTGGTGAAGCGATTCAGTGCAAGACCGGCCACGCCTTCATCAAAGAGCGGATGCGCGAAGAAGATGCGGTTTATGGTGGTGAAATGAGTGCCCACCATTACTTTCGGGACTTCTTCTATTGTGACAGCGGCATGGTGCCCTGGTTGTTGATTCTGGAACTCATGTGCAAGCAGGGAGTGAAACTCTCATCCCTGGTTGATGCAAGAATGGCTGCCTACCCGACCAGTGGTGAGATCAACTCAACAGTGGACGATCCTGTTTCTCTCATCCAATCCATAGAACAAAAATATGCAGCAGATGCAGGCGGCGTTGATCACACAGATGGCCTCTCGGTCAGTTTTGACGATTGGCGTTTTAATGTCCGCATGTCCAACACGGAACCCGTGGTGCGATTGAATGTAGAGTCGCGGGCAGATGTGGCACTTATGAAAGAGAAGACAGCAGAACTTCTTGAGCTGATCAGATCCTGAGGCGCGATGGTCCAGCCGGGTACAGAATCACAGCTGTTCGTCTATGGGACATTGGCTCCTGGTGAGGTCAATGCCCATGTGCTCGAACCTCTCGCGGGTAGCTGGCAGGCTGCGACCGTCAGGGGATCCCTCCATCCTCAGGGCTGGGGTGCAAGCTATGGCTTTCCGGCGATGCGTCTCGACAGCAATGCAGAAGCAGTGCAGGGGCTGTTGTTTTCATCTGCCGAACTGGAAGATTATTGGCCCGTGCTCGATGAGTTTGAAGGGGATGCCTACAAGCGCGTGTTGGCGGAGGCGACGCTAGGTGATGGCTCGACTGTGCAGACTCATGTCTACGTCTTGAATGAAGAATAAAATAAGCACAACAAGGAGAGACAGTTGGAGCAAATTAGTTGGGCCGATTTTGAGAAAGTACAATTACGTGTTGGCACCGTATTGGAAGTTGAAGAATTCCCAGCGGCACGCAAGCCTGCCTGGAAGCTGAAAGTTGATTTCGGAGAGGAAGTCGGGATTAGAAAATCCAGCGCCCAGATCACCGAACTCTACGGCAAGGAGGATCTGTTGGGTAAGCAGGTCGTCGCGGTGGTTAACTTCCCGCCGAAACAGATTGGTCCGTTTATGTCGGAGTGTCTGGTTACCGGCTTCTATCGGGATGACGGTGCGGTAGTGCTGGCGGTACCTGATCAGGCGGTCATGAATGGGGCGCGGCTGGCCTGATGCCGGTTCAGCAGGAGAGACTGGCAATGGTTCTGGAAGTCGCAATACTTAATGTAAAGCCTGGCGAAGCGCAGAGATTCGAGTCTGCTTTTGATGAAGCCCAGGCTATTATCAGCAGCATGCCTGGCTACGAAAGCCACGAGTTGCGGCGCTGCCTCGAAGTAGAGAACCAGTACTTGCTGCTGGTGACCTGGGAAAGTGTCGAGGCACATACTGTTGGATTCAGGCAATCTCCGCAGTATCAGCGCTGGAAAAGTCTGTTGCATCATTTCTACGATCCCTTTCCCACAGTGCATCACTACTTGCCTTTAGCCTGAGCCCGGGCATTCTTTCCTGTCGTGCAGGTTCAAGCGATTGATCACACTGAAGCAGAGACCGCCGGCCGGCTCTATCGGCTCATGCAGCTTGCCTACAAACTTGAAGCGCAGTTGATCGCTGCTGATGACTTTCCGCCCTTGCGCAGAACTGTGGAAGCTATAGCGAGTGCGGACAGCGTCTTCTATGCCTGCATCGAACAGCAAGAACTGCTTGCTGCTATTGAGCTGGCATGCAACGAAAAAGCGCTGCAAATTGTCAGCCTGGTGGTGAATCCGCAATACGCTCGCCGGGGGTTGGGTGCAGCGCTGGTCAGACAGGCCATCGAACAATCTCTCGCAGGGGATAATGCAAAAGACCTGTTAGTGCAAACAGCGCACAACAACAGGGCAGCTGTAGCACTCTATCAGAAGCTGGGATTCCAGCTGGTGAGGCAATTCACCACGAATGACGGATTTGAGCTGGTGGAGTTTCGTTACTGAGGCAAGCCTAAACTGGTGTCCATTGCATCTTCAGGCTGTGTTCGTCTTCCGCGGTGGTATCGAAACCATTGTTCTCATGAAAATTGACCGCCGGATTGGTCTTGAGGACACTGAGGCGAATTTCCTGTTTGCGCGCTGTCGCGAGAGACTTGGCCCAGTCAATGAGTTGCTTCCCGTAACCCTGCCGTTGCCAGGTCGGCTCCACCAGGATCATTTCCAGGGCCAGATGGTCATCTTTTTCGCTGAGGTAGATGCAGCCGACTTTGTCGCTGCCTAGTTGCAGGACTCTGAAATTCCTTGCTGGAAGAGAAGTCAGAAATCCTTCTTTCTGTAGTAGTTCTTCCCACCCCCAGGCTGCATCGATATAGTCCTGCATGGTGGATTTGAACAGTTGAAAGAGCCAGGTTTCGTCACTGGCATCGCCGAGGCGGAGCTTTGCTTCCATGACAGTGAGTATCCGTTAAGTCTCTTGTTATTGCATTTATTGCCATTCGAGTATCTTCTTGAGCAGGCCAGTGCTGGAGCTATCCAGTTGGTCTCTCGATCCCTGATCTGAGAACGCCTGACTCATTGAACCAGAAAGTTCCTTGCCCAGCTCGACTCCCCATTGATCGAATGCATTGATGTTCCAGATTACACTTTGCACATAGACCTTGTGCTCATACAGCGCAATGAGAGCACCGAGGTTCTTCGGATTGAGTTCTGCGAGCAGAAGTGTGTTGCTGGGCCGGTTGCCCGGATAGTCCCGATGAGTTTGTTCTGGATTGGCCTGGCCCTGCATCAGGGCCAGACTCTGGCTGAGGCAGTTCGCAAGCAGTTGTTTATGTTGTGCCTGCTGTTCATTCGCGCAGGGCTTTGCAACTGCAATAAAATCAACCGGGATCATTTCGGTCCCCTGATGCAGCAGCTGGAAATAGGAATGCTGGCTATTGCTGCCCTCGGTGCCCCAGATGACTTCGCCGGTGCAGTAATCAAGCTTGTTGCCGTTCTTGTCGACGGATTTTCCCAGGCTCTCCATGGATAGTTGTTGCAGGAACAGAGGAAACGATCTCAGTGCATGGGAGTAGGGAACGACTGCCGTGCTTCGCACCGAAAGAAAGCCGGTATGCCACACGCTCAGCAATGCCAATAACACAGGCATATTCTGCTCCAGTGACGCGCTCTGGAAATGTTCGTCCATAGCATGAGCACCGGCCAGCAACTGTCGAAATTGTTCCATGCCGATAGCCAGGGCTATGGAAAGACCAATAGCGGACCACAGAGAAAACCGTCCACCCACCCAGTCCCACATGGGAAACAGGTTTTCTGGATCGATGCCAAATTTCCGCGCCGCTTCAAGATTAGTGCTAATAGCGACGAAGTGTTTGGCTATTTGCTTTTCTTCGTCGCAGTGTTGCAGAAACCAGGCGCGCGCCTGTTGTGCGTTTTCGTGGGTTTCCTGGGTACGAAATGATTTGGAAGCAACGATAAACAAGGTGGAGGCCGGGTTCAGATGCGCCAGAGTCGATTGCAGATGTTGCGGATCGATATTGGAAACGAAGTGCAGTTTTATCTCGGCTCTGGTGTAGCATTGCAGTGCCTCGGTCACCATGGCAGGACCCAGGTCGGAACCGCCGATGCCAAGATTCACCACGTCGGTTATTTTCTGACCGTCATAACCCACCCATTCACCAGAGTGAATTGCTGCGACGAAATCATTCATTTTGTTCAGACAGGCAACTACTTCTGGATAAGGGTTGGCCTCCGCGGGTATGCGTAGAGCAGTGTGCAAGGCAGCACGATCTTCAGTCGCATTGATGCGTTCACCGGCGAACATGGCAGCAATCGCTTCTTCCGTACCCTGCTGACGAGCCAAATTGACCAGCAGCTCCACAGTTTCCGCAGTGCAATAGTTTCTGGAGAAATCCAGCAACAACTGTTCCTGTTGCAGGGAGAAGTTCGCAAAACGATTCGGATCCTGAAACTGATTTGCAATGGAAAAGCCGCTCTGCCGCAGCGCATCGCTGTGCGCTAGCAGGGCCTGCCAGGCAGGTGTGTCCGTGAGGGCTGTCATGGGCTGTCCGGCTGTATTCAAAGGAGGGGAGAGCATAGCAAATCCGCGGTTTACGACGCTATCACTGTATTGAATCGAACCGGCTTTTTCTGTAGTATGCCCCGCCTGATCGTTTGGGCTAGAATTGTGCCCTGATCCTTGTGCCGCTATAGCTCAGCCGTGGTAGAGCAGCTGACTTGTAATCAGCAGGTCCCTGAGAAAAAAGGCGACTCTTGGTGGCGGCACCGCAAGAAAGAATCACTGCAATTCGAGGTGTTGCAGTGACTTAAACTGATTAGCCTTACCCAATGCCGCTATAGCTCAGCCGTGGTAGAGCAGCTGACTTGTAATCAGCAGGTCCCGAGTTCGACTCTTGGTGGCGGCACCATATTCCTACTATCATTCCTATAAGCAATTATCTGCGTACCGACTTGTAATCAGCAGGTCCCGCCTCTCGCCTAAAACCCAGACTCTTGGTGGCGGCACCATACACCCTTCCAGCAAAGCTCAAACCAGTCCAACTAGATTAAGAAAAGCCCTGAAATATAGGGTTTTTCAGTCTAACTATGTCTGGAAGAGTATTGCGCCATCCAGAAATACTGGCGACATATGTAGTAACACCAGTCGCTATTTGTGAGCCAGTGTTACTATGCCGAGAAAGACTTGGATAATAAGTAATACTCAAATAAAACAGGCGAAACCCAAGCAATCAGAACACACCCTCTAGGAAGGGGATGGTCTTGGGCTAAGAGTCAATTCAAGTAGTTCTCAGAAATGAGTCTTCAACTACTACAGATCATGTGCAAAAACGGCTTGGCGAGATGTTGTCTCAGATGTTGCTTTGCTGCTGTGGGGTTGGAAATGGGCTTGGCCAATGCAAAGTATGCTAAGAGCCTTCATCACGATCCTGAGCTTTAAGTCTAATTTTGAAAGTAAACGCAAGACTTAGTAGCCAGGCACTTACCAGTACGATTACTAGAAGTTCTTCAGATGTGGGGAATATGCCACCCTGGAAAAATCTCTCTGCTGTCTCCGGGTAATCTTCGCGGAACATTGCTGAGACTACACGTTGTTGCTGCCAGTTTGTGAAGACCGAATTCGTTGGGAACATCAATGCTATTGAATAGATTGCTGTAATAGATAAAGCTTCGAAACGGTCTAAAGTTCTTGCCGCAAGATACATGGCTACTATGTAGGCAAACATCATATATAGAGCATTTGTGAAGTGGACATGAACAGTTCCATTGCTAAGAATTTCTATGTATTCAGCTTGGCTCATATATTAGTTCAATTCACATTCAAATTTTGGGTTTGTGACTCGTTACAGTATGAGTATTACTCTTCCACTAGTATGTTAGGTACGCAGCGAACAAACTAGTGAATACTTTGCTGAATTTAGTTTTCAATGTTAGGAACTGGAGACAACTGCAACAACTCGGAGAACCAATTGTTCACCACAACGACTTCATGCCGCTGGCGTATATTCGCTCCAGATCCTCTCACATTCTCTTTTAGTACGAGAAATCTCTGTCCGTCTGCCGTTACATCGTAGCTTGGAGGTGAGCCTATGCTGTGATAAATACTCTCAACCAAGATTCCATTGTCCTCCACAGTGAATGGATTCTGGTTTACTACGCGAACCGATGCCAAATTGCTGCCACGAGCAGAGACATAGAAGAGTTCGTCACCGTCCTGAGACCACATTGGTTGGCGTGCATCTCGAGTTACCAATCGAACTCCTCCGGCAGCTCTTTCAGAATAAGAATAGGCAAACACATCGACCAGCCCCCCTTCTTGGCGCATTGCAACAGCCAGCCAGTTACGATTGGGAGATAAGGCTGCTTCATATAGGTCTGCAGCCGGCAATACTGTTTCGAACTGTTGTTCATTGGCTAGAGTCAAAGAGTCAAGAGTGTTGTTCACCGTTCCTTGACCACTAACATAGAACAGTTCGTTGGCAGTTTCGTCAATAAACATTGGTGGGGCCCATACAGCTGTTGATAACAGCTGTTCTGGTTGCTCACTACCATCTGATTTAATTCTCCAGATTCCACGGGTTGACGGGGCACCTCTCAGGAAATATAGATATTGACTGTCAGGTGACCAAATGGAAGTCTGCACATCTCCCAAGAAAGTCAGCTGAGACAGTGTTTCGGTTTCTATGTCCCAGATATAAAAGTCCGTGTTAAGAAAGACTCCATTTCGAATCGAAATCATGGATTCATCTGGAGATAACTGGGGATTTGCCCACTGATCTTCTGGCAACGGGATCGTTTCCGTAGTTCCGTTACGATCCACCCAATGCAATGTGCGGTTAGCGAGTATCTCCGGTGGAAAGGCGGGTAAGTAAACTAGAGTGCCGGTATCTGACACTGAGAATAGAGAGCGCGCATAGCCAGTTGAGGCAAAGACATTCTGCACGACCATAGATTCAGGGCCGGTTATTTCTAAGCTTTCGATGTCGAAGGGGACGGCCCAGATGTCATTCTGCCTTCCAAATAAAATATGGCCGGTCGGAACATAACGAGCGTTGAATGCATTGTCGATTAGAAGCGACGCCTCCTGATTCTCTGGGTTATAGATTTCAACGAACTGTTGGAATGCGAAAGCACTACCTCCCACTACCGTATATAAGATTCTGTTTGAATTTGGCAATCCCACTGGCCAACGAAGGCGTCTTTCGGTCCCCTCCAGCAAGAGTTCTGGTGTATCTCCATTCAGTGATTGCGAATAAATGCTCTGATTGGCTCCAATCCAAACTGGCGTGTTTTCATCAAGCCAGTTCCAGCCTCCAATGAGATCTGCATTCAACATTTCTGATGATTCTCTGTTAGCTGGCAAGATTCCCGTAAGCTTACGAACAGCTCCTCCGCTAGTAGAAACTACGGCCAAGTGGTGCTCTTGATCGAGGAATAGCACATTTTCACTATCAGGTGAGATCACTGGCCTACCGAAGGAAACTAAGGGCTCGTTGGGGCGATAGAGTTCCTGCACATCGAGTTGGTCGAGGTTCCTTCTCCATAGTGACTGCTCTTCATCGTTTCGCAGCGCTATAAGAAATGAACCATCGGGCGAGATGGCGAAATCTGCTGAAATTTCAGAGTAGAAGTTTGGTTGCCCTGGGCCCAAATCAATACCCGTGCGCATCACGGGATTGTTAGTAGCAATTGTGAATTCACTTTCGGAAGTATTAGTTGGATCGTTGTCTCGAAAGTTTTCAAAAATTTGAAACCCTGCCATAACCAGCACTACAACGAGAATAATGTAGTTTATTGGTTGCGCGGAAGCTGAGCTGTGCGCAGAATCGCCTTTTTTTATTGCAGCCGTTTCAGTGGCATCAAGGAGCCAGGCAACTATAAGTGTCGGGAAAAAGCCGAGAATGAGCAGTATCGTGACGAATGTTACGGTCCATTCGGGCATCTGTAGCGCTGGCAGTACCGTGTCCGCAATTTGGATAAGCAGCCACGCAACAACAGCATAAACTCCTGCTGCCCGAAAGATCTTTCGATTTTTTAGCTGTTGGAAGAAAGCACTCATTTTTCGCGGTCAAGCTGCTTGAAGGGTAAGCTATTATTGTCCGTGCTCGCCTAAACACTAGCACAGGCAGTGCTGGAAATGTACAGCAGAAATTGCGGCTTGGCGGAACTTTCGCCTATTTAGAAGAGTTTGCTAAAAATGCGCTTCATTCCTACCCCTATCTTTTCCCTATTGCGTTCTCTTGTCGGGTGGGAATTTAAACCAGGCCAGCACTACCAGTGCGCCAAATATTGTGTAAGCAATTGCGAACACCCACAGTGGGAAGTTGTAGTAGAGCAGGCGCTGCAGCCAGTACTGGACAAACGTCTCTTCATAAGTTGCCATGCCAGCCTGCTGGCGCAACCAGGTTTCCAGAATGGTGAGCGGGCATAGCCTTCCCAACCAGGCCTGGGCGACGACAATGCCGATAGCAGCCAGGTGTGCGACGCGAAACCAGAAATTACCAACCCAGCGCCAGCCTAGTAGCCCACCTAGCAGGATCAGCATCAGGCTAAGGATGATGAAGGCGACGATCAGCACATGCAGTACCAGCACAGCGTCTGCCAACCAGGCATGGTTAATGTTCATGCTGAAATAATCCACTCCAGCTCTGACTTGTGCAAGAGAGATTCGAGATCGGGCCGCTTTCCACTCACCTTGTAGTCCCCATATGATTCGCCTATTCTTCGACTCTTTCCTTTGAGGCTCGCCATCAGGCAAGGCCATACCAGTTTCACTATGTTAGATGAAGTGCAGATTCAGGAGCTTGTTGCCGATCACGGCAGCACGGTGAATGCAGGACGTTCAATCAGTGAGTTGATTGCGGACGGTGAAATTCCCCGTTTGCAGGGAGCGACCGTGCTGGAAGGTAAAGTCTCCGATTCGGTTTTCTCTGATGCACTGCGTGCTAAGAGCGGTGAGCCCTTGCGGTTGATGTTCCGCAACAATCGTATCTCAACCCACGATGTGAATCGTGGTGCGATACCTTTCAAGGATCAGGTGCTGGCTCTAAATCATGATCACATGTTAAAGCTGGTGCGAGGAGTGTTGGGCAGTTCGCAATTTGAAGTGCCCGGTCTGGCAGCTAGCTCCACGGTCATCCCGTCGGAAAACCTGAATGTGATCCCGATTGAAAACGTTTTGCGCCTCTACAACGCAGAAAGTTCAACTGCCACATCGCTCTACCAGTATTGGCTGGCTGCAAAGGAGGAAGGATTGGCTACGATGATCTATGCAGGTCACGAACTTGATGTGAATGCACTATCAGCCAACAGTCAGCTTCCCTATTTGCTGGATACTCCCAGCACCAAGGCAAAAGTAGACAAAACTACAGATGCAGCATCTTTGATTGATGCCGGCGTTTGCACCGCCGCGCAATATGCCCAGATCAGGAATTCTTCAATGATGGCCTTCGGTATCGTTTCCCAATACCTGATGACCCGGGGAATGGTGCTGGTGGACACCAAAACCGAGCATGGCATCAATAGTGAAGGGCAGATTGCAGCGGCGGACGAGCTCTATACCATGGACTCTTCGCGTTTCTGGAAGCTGGATGACAATGGCAAGCTAGAGATGCGCGATGGCAAGCCCGTGTCTTTTTCCAAGGAATTCGCCCGTGGCATGGTGACAGAACACGACCAGCAATTCACAGAACAACAAGCCAATGAAATCGCTGTGCGCTATATTGTTGGATTGCAGCATCTGAGCGGACAGGAGTTCGTTCCAGACTTGCGTCCTAGAGATCAACGGATTGTTGAATCAACAGAGTTGATCCTGAATGCTCTGATATAGGAGATATGTCATGACAACTACCAAAATGTTGTCCGTCAGCCTCATCGTTTTAGTGACCAGCTGCTCTCCAGCAGAATCTCCGGTTCCCATGATCGAGGATTCTTCCCCGGTTTTAACAACTGCCGACTATCAGCGTGCCGAGTCACGTCTGGCACAAAACACCAGGGAGTTGGTTGCAGGTGTCATCGAAGCGCAGTACTGGCAGGAGGACGGCAGCCTTGTCTATCGGCGAGGCAGGGATCGAAAAGCCTATTTCCATGTAGAGCCGTCGACGGGAATGCGGGCCGAGCTGTTGGATACGGACAGACTGAGTGGAATTCTCTCCAGCCATACGGGTGAAACCGTTGAGAGCGATGATCTGGAATTGAGCGAGCTTGAACTTTCCGCTGACGGGCGACAACTCAGTTTCAATTTCGAAGACAAGAATTACCGGATCGATAGAGACAGTTATGACTTGAGCGAACTTCCGGAGCAGCCAGAGGACGAATTTCTTTCCCCTGACGGCAGTCGCGCCGCATTCATTCGAGAGCACAATCTCTGGGTGAGGAATACCGACACTAATGTGCTTACTCAACTCACCTTTGATGGCATGGAAAACTACGGTTATGCCACTAACAACGCCGGTTGGCTAAGAACTGACGGGCCGGTTCTCAAGTGGTCTCCGGATTCGCGAAGGATAGCAACCTTCCGGCATGATGGTCGCAATGTTGGCGACATTTCCCTGATGTCCACCCAAGTTGGGCGTCCTGAAGTGGATACCTGGAAATATCCGCTGGTCGGCGACGAACACATATTCATGATCGAACGCATTGTGGTAAACCTGGAGCCAGAGCCCAAAATCGTGCGTTTAAATATGCCACCTGACCCTCATCGCTCCACAACAAGTGATCATATTGCCGGGAGAGGCGGTGAGTTTCTCGACGTACAATGGAGTTCCGATGGCAATACGCTTGCGTTTGTTTCCTCCTCCAGAGATCACAAGGTTGCCCAACTGCGCCTGGCTGATCCCGATACTGGAGAAGTCAGGGATGTCTACCGCGAGGCAGTAGAGACCCATTACATGGCCGGGCACGAAGAAGAAAACTGGCGGGTACTGCATGAGCGCAATGAGTTCATCTGGTTTTCAGAGCAAGACAATTGGGGACATCTCTATGTCCATGACCTGGCCAGTGGCGAGCTCAAGCATCAGCTGACTTCAGGGAATTTCGTCGTTCATGGCGTAGAACAGGTGGATGAGGAGAATGGTGTCATCTACTTCAGGGCTTCCGACCCGGAGACAGCGAATCCCTACTATTCCTATCTGTTTCGCGTCTCCATTGATGGAGGCGTTCCCGAGAAACTGACGAGCGGTCTTGCCCACCATGCTCTTAGCTGGTCCGAGTCAGGCGAGTATTTTACGGATATTGCTTCGACGCCAGTTGAGCCACCTGTTGCGGTACTACGGGACCGCGATGGCGCGGAAGTGATGACGCTGGAGAAGGCAGACATTGCCGCATTGCAAGCGAGCGGGTGGCTTGCACCCGAACAGTTTACTGTGAAGGCAAGGGATCAGGTCACGGATCTCTTTGGGCTAATGTACAAACCCTCTAATTTTGATCCTGGCGAATCCTACCCGGTGATCTGCTATCTGTATCCCGGCCCACAAATCGGTAGCGTGGGACCGCGGCAATTCACATCGTCGCGGCGCGACAAACAGGCGCTGGCAGAACTGGGATTTATCGTGGTGGAAGTGGATGCCATGGGCACGCCCGGTCGTTCCAAAGCATTTCATGATATTTATTACGGGAACATGGGAGATAACGGGCTGCCGGACCAGGTGACCATGATCAGACAGTTGGCGGCGAGACATACTTTTATGGATATCGATCGAGTCGGTATCTACGGGCATTCCGGGGGTGGCAATGCCTCGACCACGGCCATGCTGGTCTATCCCGATCTCTTCAAGGTGGCAGTCTCCAGCGCCGGCAACCACGAAAACCGAAACTACGAGGACGACTGGGGAGAGCGATGGCAGGGATTGCTGGAGGTTTATCCGGAAATCGACCCCACGGCCGAGGGAGAAGCGGGGCAGCGGACCAACTATGACAATCAATCCAATCCGGCTCTGGCCGAGAATCTGCAGGGTAAATTGTTGTTAGCCCATGGCCTGATGGACGACAACGTGCATCCCAGTACGACATTGCTCATGGTGCAGGCCCTGATTGAAGCGGAGAAAGATTTCGATCTTGTAGTTTTGCCCGAGGCGCGTCACGGCTTTGCGAATTCCCGCTACTTCATGAAACGCCGCTGGGATTACTTTGTGGAACACCTGCTGGGCGCAGCGCCGCCCGCTGATTTTGCTTTCGCAGACAATATTCCCTGAGAACGCGCAATGGCTGAAATCGAACAGGCACTCGCTGCTTTTGCCGACTTTATGTGGGGACCACAGCTTGTGGTGTTGCTGGTCGGAGGTGGCCTGTTTTTCATGGTTCATATGCGGCTGCAGCACTTCCGCTATCTCGGCCATAGCTTTCAATTGCTGCGAGGCAAGTACAGCTCGGCCAGCGAATCTGCCGCAGGTGAGGTCACCCATTATCGAGCACTGGCTACCGCGTTGGCTGGTACGGTAGGCCTGGGCAATATCTCCGGTGTGGCAGTTGCCATCACAGTAGGTGGCCCCGGTGCGGTCTTCTGGATGTGGGTCACCGCCCTGGTGGGAATTTCTACCAAGTTTTACACCGCTTCCCTGGCGATTATGTACCGGGGTTACGATGACAGCGGCAAGTTGCAGGGCGGTCCCATGTATGTGATTCGGGAAGCGCTGGGCCGCAAGTGGATGCCACTGGCCTGGATGTTTGCGCTCGCTGGCATGTTTGGCACCTTGCCGGTCTTTCAGATCAATCAGCTGGTTCAGATCATTCGCGATGTGATCGCGATTCCCGCCGGTGTAGCCACTAGCGAAAATCATTTTGGCTTTGATCTGATGATGGGGCTGATACTCTGTGTGGTGTTATTTTCCATTGCAGTTGGCAAGGTCAAGCGGGTGTCGGCAGTCGCTGGTGCCCTCGTACCCTCAATGGTGCTGTTCTATTTCCTTATCACTGCAGTTTTACTGCTGAGTAATGCATCTGCCATTCCTGGCATGTTTGCACTTATCTTTACTGATGCCTTTAGTGGCGAGGCTGCTGCCGGTGGTGTGCTTGGGGCGGTGATATTGATTGGTGTACAGCGCGGCGTGTTCTCAAATGAGGCGGGTCTGGGTACAGAGTCACTTGCTCACGGTGCTGCCAAGACCAATGAGCCAGCCCGCGAGGGACTGGTGGCGATGGTTGGTCCTATTATCGATACCCTGGTGGTCTGTACCTGTACCGCACTGGCCTTGCTGGTTACTGGTGCCTGGCAAACCGATGCTATTGGCGTGACCATGACTTCCAATGCCTACGAACAGGCGTTTCCAGGCTTTGGATCTTACCTGGTACTGATTATGGTGATTGTACTCAGTACCACTACCGTACTGACTTACTCCTACTATGGCAGTAAATGTATGGGATTTCTTTTTGGCTCGAAAACAGAGAAATTCTATTTATGGGGATACATGGCGCTTATAGTTGTTGGGGCGGTGGCTTCGCTGGATGCTGTTATTAGTCTCTTCGATGGTGCCTATGCAACGATGGCAATTCCCACTATGTTGTCCACTTTCCTGTTGGCTGGCAAAGTAAGAGAAGTGGCAAGAGATTATTTCAAACGACTCGATGCGGGAGAGTTTGAGCAGGAAGAGACGGCAATCGACAATAAACTGGAGACAGGCTTATGAAAAAAACTCTGCTGGCGATTCTGCTATTTTGTTGCAGCCTCACCGTGAATGCACAGGAAACCGCTGTGGCTGCGGTCATTGATCAGTTTCACCAGGCCGCAGCAGAGGGGGACTGGGATACCTATTTCGACCTGATGAGTGAAGACGCAGTTTTTCTTGGTACCGACGTCAATGAGCGTTGGACTAAATCCGTGTTTCGGGAGTATGCGGGAAACCGCAGTGGTTGGTTGTATACACCGCGACAGCGCAATATCAATTTTACCCCCGATGGCAATACCGCCTGGTTTGATGAGGTGCTCGATAGCGCCAGTTATGGCACCAGCAGGGGAACCGGTGTGCTCATAAATACCAGTGCGGGCTGGAAGATTTCTCAGTACCACCTGACCTTTCCCATACCCAACGCCCTGTCACGACAGTTTACTGACGAGATCAAAGCCTGGGAGGCAAATCAATAAAGGAAAGACAGGCTAGTGGATAGTCTGTTCTGGCTTGTCGAAGTCTTCGGCGGAGTGGGCTGTGATCGCGTTGTCTTCCTGGGAGATGTAGCTGCGAGTGCTTACAGGACTTTCCAGATAGTGGCCCAGCTTTGAGAGGAAGTCTTCCATGTGATCTGTCTGGTAGTGCTCCTGCAGGCAATCAGCATCTTCCCACTCCTGCAACAACACTACCTGATTGGTGTCGGTGACGCCTTCAAAATACTCGTAAGCGAGACAGCCATGCTCCTGCCTGCACAGGCGAACCATGTTGCGCATCAACGCCAGAGCTTCGTCTTTCGAATCCGGTAGCAGCTGAAATGTGCTTTGCACCACGATCATAGAATTGCTCCTCACTGGACTCCTATTATACGGACTCTGGTCCCGATTTCAGCCGTAAGCTGCATCCCGCGTTATTACTGGTCTCGGGAGCCATTGCCTGCTTACCACCAGGGATAGAAAGCGGGCATATCGGTGGATGCACGATCACCAAATTCGGGGGCGCGTTTTTCCAGAAAGGCCTGTACGCCTTCTTTTCCGCTAGTCTGGCTGGCGTAGAAGATTGCCAGCGAATCTACCTCATGGGCGGCCAGCGGGTGAGACTGGGCAACATTGCGATACAACATCTGTCGGCTCAACGCGATAGCTACCTGACTGTGCTGGCTAATCCTTCTGGCGATGGAGTAGGCTTTCTCCAGCAGCTGATCCGCCGGTTCAACAGAGTTGGCGAATCCCCGTTCCTTCAATTCAGTGGCGTCGATCAAATCACCACTGTAGATCCATTCCAGCGCAGTGCCCATGTTGACGATACGAGGCAGGAACCATGACGAGCAGGCTTCCGGTGTAATACCTATCTTGTTGAACACAAAACCCACCCGTGCTGATTCAGACACCAGTCTGATGTCCATTGCGCAACTCATGGTAGCGCCGATGCCAACGGCGGCACCATTGATTGCGGCAATGACAGGTTTCTTGCATTCGAAGATGGCCAGCGTCAATTGGCCGCCAGTGTCTCTCACGCCTTTCGCAATAGCCGGATCGTCCAGACGCTCTCGCATGTCCTCGATAGTAGGCTGGAGTGATTCATTCAATCCGAACACATTGCCATCGGAAGAAAGATCCATACCGGCGCAAAAAGCTCTGCCTTCACCTGTCACAACAATGGCGCTTACTTCATCGTCATCACTGGCCTGCTTGAATGCATGGATCAATTCTTCGGCCATTTCTGTGGTAAAGGCATTGAGTTGGTCGGGTCTGTTCAGAGTGATGGTGAGAATCTGATCGCTAACTTCATAGCGAATGGTGTTGAAAGACATAAGAGTCTCCTGGCATGAAATGCTGATTTCTTGTTGCGATTGATTGAGGGGAGATATCGAGCTAATGACCCGCTAAGCGGCTGCCTGTTTTGCCCTGAACAGGGCAACTTCGCCCTCCTGCATCATCTGTTGCAAGTTCAGATCTTCCTCCCGGTGAGTCACGGCAGCGATGTACATCTCAAATTCCAGCGCTTTACCGCGATAGATGAAGTCTTCACCCATTAGTGCCTTGTTGACCTTGTCAATGACTACTTTTGCGCCTTCTTCATCGACACCAGGTAATAGCATACGAAATTCCCTGAAGCTGGAACGGGCCAGCACATCTTCATTGCGGCGGCGATCAGAGGCCATCATGGAAAAATGGCGCAACAGTTCATTGGCTACTTTATAGCCATGGGCTTGGACAATCTCGTCCATATTGGCCACTTCAATCGTCAACAGCGATACAGGCTTCGAGTAGCGCAACGCAACGCCCATGATTCTCTGGCCCACTTCCATAAAAGTGCGATGATTGAGAATCGTGGTAATGGGGTCGTAGATCGCATTCTCCTTATGCTCTACATTGAGTTCTTCCATGGTCATGATGATGATGGCAAAGGCGAATACGATCAGAGTAAAGATTGATCCGAGAAGTAGAAACGAAGTGCCTTCATCGGGCGACTGTAGTGCGGTGCCAGAGCGCAGAAACATCAGAATGAATTCGGTGACGGCATTGAAGCTGAATAATATGAGCGCCAGAAAAGCGCCGAAGTTGGAACTGATAGTCATCACCGGACGCATTTTTCTTTCGAGACGCAATCCATTTGCGATGACGTAAATATTGCAGAGGGAGAAGACGACCATCATGATCGTGTAAGCCCGGATTCGCCAGATTACGTTTTCATCAATCAGGGTGAAATACGAAAGTAAAGCAACCGCAACCAGAAACAGGCCGCCACAGATCAGGGGTAACCTGGATTTTTCCTGGTTCCAGAAGCTCGTCAATCCATAAAGTATCGGTAGACGCCCGCCCATCACCAGGCTATTAGCCAGGATTATTGACAGAATAGGGGTCAATGAGCCTTGCGTGGTGTACAGCAAGATGCCAAGGCTCATGGTCGCGAAACCCACGGCAATAGATAGTAATCCTGGAATGTGCTTGTTGCCCGCCCAGTTTACGAACAGGGCTACGCTGGTAATAACAGAAACCAGTGTCAGGGTAATGGTGAGGGTTTCATTTTCCATTGCAGATTAGACCGCTTCTTTGGCTTTTAATTCTGCGATTTCTTCTTCCGTGTATCCCCAATCCCGAAGGATTTCTTCCGTGTGTTCACCTGCAAGTGCGGCACTGGACTGAATGGCTCCAGGCGTGCGACTGAATCGTGGTGCCGGTGCTGGTTGAGTCACGCCTTCATGGTCAATGAAAGTTGCTCTGGCAATATTGTGTGGATGCTGGCTTGCCTCTTGCAGATTCAGAACCGGCGCGAAACAAACATCAGTGCCTTCCAACAGCTCACACCACTGCTGTCTCGTCCTGGTTTTGAATAATGCGGCCAACTTCTCTCTTTTCTCCGGCCATGCTTGCTGATCCAGCTGATTCTGGAAATCGGGATCGGTAATTTCGCACTTTTCCAGCAGCAGTGAATAGAATTGTGGTTCCAGTGACCCGATGGAAATGTATTCGCCGTCGCTGCACTCGTAGCTGCCATAGTAGTAGGCGCCTCCATCCAGGCGATTGCTGAAGCGCTCTGTAGTCCACATGCCCATAGCCATGAGTCCGTAGAAAGGGCTTAGCAAACTGGCGGTACCATCAGTCATGGCGGCATCGATCACCTGACCCTTGCCAGACTTGCTGCGTTCCACCAGAGCAGCCAATATGCCGGCTAACAGATACATGGCGCCACCACCGAAGTCTCCAACCAGATTCAATGGCGGTGCCGGCGGTCTGTCGGCATAGCCCATGGCGCCCAGGGCGCCACCGATGGAAATGTAGTTGATATCGTGCCCTGCTGCCTGGGCTAGTGGTCCACTCTGACCCCAACCAGTCATGCGTCCGTAGACAAGGCCTGGGTTTCGTTCCAGACAAGTGTCCGGCCCCAGCCCCAGTCTCTCCATCACACCAGGACGAAAGCCTTCTACCAGCACGTCGGCCTGATCGATAAGACGCTGGGCAGTGCTTACCCCATCAGAATTTTTAAGATCGATTGCGATAGAACGGCGACCTCGATTCAACACATTGGCTCGGTGACCAGAGCCAGCCTGACTAAGTCGGTCCAGGCGAATGACCTCGGCTCCCATGTCGGACAGCATCATGGCCGTGAATGGCCCCGGGCCTATGCCTGCCATCTCAACCACGCGAATTCCTGTCAGTGGTCCCGACGCTGATACTGTTGCGCTTTGCTCGTTCATGGAGGGGGGATGATAGGGGATACGCCCACCAAAATACAGGTAGAGTCCCGGCTGGCAGTGGCTTGCGCGGGGTCCATTTCTCTTTTCACAGTCGATGCATTATTCTTGCGCGGCAGTCTCAAGGAGAGGCTGCTGGCAGGGGGAACATCTATGGATTTAGAAGGTAAGACTGCATTTATTACCGGTGGTGCGTCCGGTCTTGGACTTGCCACGGCGAAGAATTTTGTATCTGGCGGTGGCAAAGTCTTCTTGTTTGACCTCAATGAAGACGCGCTGCAAGAAGCGGTCGCAGAGCTCGGTGACAGGGCAGATTGGTATGCGGGTGATGTCAGCGACGAATCTGCAGTATCTGCTGCAATCGCAAGGGCCTGCGAACGTTTTAATACAATTCATATCAATGTCAATTCCGCAGGCATTGGCGGTGCAGCGCGGACGGTCGGAAGGGATGGTCCCATGCCACTGGCAAAATTTGAGCATATTGTACGGGTCAATCTGATTGGGACTTTCAATGTGCTGCGTCTCTGCGCTGAAGTCATGCAGAGCAATGAGCCCGTTAGCGCAGACCAGGAGCGCGGTGTTATCGTTAATGTGGCTTCGATCGCCGCCTTCGATGGGCAAACCGGACAGGCCGGCTATGCCGCCAGCAAGGGTGGTATCGTGGCCATGACCTTGCCAATCGCCAGAGATCTGGCGAAGCGTGGCATTCGGGTTATGACCGTTGCCCCTGGTGTATTCGAAACCCCCTTGCTCGCTGCTGCACCTGACGAGGTGAAAGAACCCTTGATCGCTATTACCCAGTTCCCCAAGCGGCTGGGAGATCCGGATGAATTTGCGGAACAAGTGGCGCATATCGTTTCCTGTTCCTATTTAAATGGGGAAACCATTCGCCTGGATGCCGGTATCAGGATGCCAGCAATCTGACAGGTATTAAAATTATGCGAAGAATTTAGCTACGCATTAACTGAGGAAGAGAACATGGCAAGTGCCTACATTGTCGGCGCAGTGCGAACCGCAACAGGAAGAAAGAATGGCCGCTTGAGTAATATACATCCGGTGGATCTGGGGGCTATGGTCGTGGATGAGCTGGTAGATCGTACTGGCATTCCGACAGACCAGGTTGATGACGTGATCTTCGGTGTGGTGATGCAGATTGGCGCCCAGGCAAGCAATCTGGGACGCAATGTATCCATGTCTTCCAAGCTGGCTCTGGAAGTGCCGGGTACTACTGTCGACCGGCAATGTGGATCATCGTTGCAGGCTATTCAGTTCGCTGCTCAGGCAGTCATGTCCGGCACTCAGGATGTGGTCATTGCCGGCGGTGTCGAGGCCATGAGTAAAGTGGAGATCGGCTCCAATGTCCGAGACGGTCTCGAACATGGCAGGGGCAAACCCAAAGGCGAGAGGTTGGAGCTTCAGTATCCGGGTATTCAATTCAGTCAGTTTGATGGTGCAGAGCTGTTAGCGGAAAAGTATGACATCAGCCGCGAAGCGCTGGACCAGTTTGGTTTGCTCAGTCATCAGCGGGCCGCCACTGCCACCAACAACGGCTATTTCAAGGCCGAGGTGCTGCCTGTGCCCATCAAACTGGAAGACGGGACCGAAGACATGCATCTCATCGATGAAGGTATTCGCTTCGAAGCCAATCTCGAAGGCATGCAGGGCCTCAATCCTCTGCGGGAAGACGGCGTGATCACGGCAGGCACTGCCAGTCAGATCAGCGATGGCTCAGCAGCCATCATGGTGGCAAACGAAGCAGCGGTGCAAAAATATGATTTGCCCGTGCGCGCGAAGATTCACTCCCTGGCCGTTGTGGGTTCAGATCCGGTGATAATGCTGGAGGGTCCAATACCAGCGACGCAGAAAGTCCTCGAAAAAGCAGGTCTCAGCATCGATGACATCGATCTTTATGAGGTTAACGAAGCCTTTGGTTCCGTGCCCCTGGCCTGGGCCAGGGCGCTGGGCGCTGATATGGAGAAACTGAATGTGAATGGTGGCGCCCAGGCACTGGGTCATCCGCTTGGCGGCACCGGCGCGAAACTGATGACCACGCTGGTTCACGAGCTTGAGCGTCGTCAACAACGATACGGCCTGCTGGCAATCTGCGAAGGTGGTGGCACCGCCAATGCGATGATTATCGAACGCATGAGCGCAGTGGAAAATTAGCAGCCATGTCACTACTGGATAACTATCGCTCACCCTGGCTCGATGAGGAGCTGGACATTTTGCGGCAAGCAGTAAAGCGCTTCGTGGAGCGGGAGTTTGCTCCCCATGCCAGCAAATGGGACAAGCAAGGGGCTGTAGATCGCGACGCCTGGAACAAGGCAGGAGAAGCGGGCTTGCTCTGTGCATCCATTCCCGAACAGTGGGGAGGTGGTGGTGGTGATTTTCGTCATGAAATAATCCTGATCGAAGAGCTGAACAAGGCCAATGTCACTGGATTTGGCAACGGCGTGCACTCGGGCATCGTTGCACACTATATCCATGCCTACGGATCGGATGAGCAGAAGCAACGCTGGTTACCAAGAATGGCCAGTGGAGAGCTTGTTGCGGCCATCGCCATGTCAGAACCCGGGACCGGTTCCGATCTGCAGGCCGTGAGCACCACGGCACTGAAACAAGGCGATGAATACGTCATCAATGGGCAAAAGACGTTTATCACCAATGGCATGACCGCAAATCTGGTTTGTGTGGTGGCAAAGACCGATCCGGCGGAATCTGCCAAAGGTATCTCACTGGTCATGGTAGAAACCGATGCGGTGGACGCAGGCGGAGGTTTCAGTCGCGGCCGCAATCTGGAAAAGCTTGGCCTGAAAGCACAGGATACGGCCGAACTATTTTTTGATGATGTGCGGGTGCCCGCATCCTTCCTGCTCGGTCCTGATGAAGGGAAAGGCTTCGTCCAGTTGATGGAGCAGCTCCCTCAGGAACGACTTATTATTGCAGTCGGCGCAGTCGCTGCCATGGAAACCGCATTAAGGCTGACTTCAGACTACGTGAAAGAACGCAAGGCGTTTGGAAAGCGAATTCTGGATTTTCAAAACACCCAGTTTACATTGGCCGAGTGTTTTACCGAGGCACGCATTGCGCGTACCTTTGTTGATGACTGCGTCATGAAACTGCTGGATGGCAAGCTCGATACCGCGACTGCTTCGATGGCCAAGTGGTGGACGGCTCAGAAGCAATGTGAAATTGTGGATGCCTGTCTACAGTTTTTCGGCGGCTATGGCTATATGATGGAATATCCCATCGCCAAGATGTATGCGGACAGTCGGGTACAGAAGATTTACGGTGGCAGCAACGAAATCATGAAGCTGCTGATTGCCAGGGAAATTTAAATCCGGCGTTTCAGTCTTTCAGCCATAAGGTGGCCAGGTCGTTGGAGCGGTGCGGTTTGATGCAGTGAAAGCTGCCGTAGTTTATTTCCATGCCAGCATGTGCAGCCTGTACCTTGCTGACCAGTTTCTTTCCCAGCCAATGGCAATAAGCTCTGGCATCCTCGTAGGCTAAGTGAAACTTGTGCCGATACTGCTGGTCTTGGGTGGCGAGTTCGACAGGTAAATTGTAATCAAAATCTTCTGTTGGTGTTGCCGTGTCATTCCCCCGGAGATACTCGGTTTGCTGTACAAATTCAGCAAATTCCTCTTCGGTGATTGCTTCAGAATCAATCCAGAACCCGGCCACTTCTACCCTGTCAGCGGGCATATCCTCCGCCATACTTGTGTAATCACCTGCGTCCACCCAGATCATGCCTTCAGGCTCACTGCGCTCCTCAACCAGCACAAAGCCGTCAATGATCAGTACGCCGCCGACAAACAACGCACCTATTAGGGTCTGGCGGCTAAAGTCCATAAGTACTGCTTTCCTGATTACTGCTGCAAAGGGGCACAAGTCTATCAGTTATATTACCGCTACGTCTTTGAGTTACGTCTGGAATTGCCATTCTCTGAAGCTTGATCGTAGTGTCAGAATCTCAAATTGGACGGGATGACTAATGGGAGAGGTTCACTAAAAAGGGAGCTGCAGCTCCCTTGTTTAGTGGTTGTAAGTGCCTAGCGCAGGTCCGGCAGCTTATACCCTTCGGTCTCCAGATTGGCGCGAATCACTTTCTTGTCGATCTTGCCGGTCGGACCCAATGGCAGGGATTCAACTGCGACAACCTCGTCGGGAAGCTGCCATTTGGCAAACGTTTTGCTGCAGTGCTCCAGTACCGCAGCCTGATCCAGCTCCGCACCTTCTGCCATGATGACCATAGCTACGGGACGTTCATCCCATTTCGGATGTGGTTGTGCGACAACCGCAGCCTGCACGACTTCAGGCATGGCAACGATATGGTTTTCCAGATCGACGGATGAAATCCACTCACCACCTGACTTGATCAGATCCTTGGAACGATCGGAAATAATTACATACTGCTCTGGATCCATCTTGGCGACGTCTCCAGTAACCAGCCAGCCATCGTGAAACTTGTCGGGTTGTGGGTCGTTGTAATACTCCGACGCAATCCAGGGTCCGCGAATACAGAGTTCTCCAACAGCTTCGCCGTCATGGGGCTGAACATTCCATTCTTCGTCGAAGATTTCGATATCCAGACCAGGCATCGCCAGGCCTGCCTTGGCAATATTTTCAAACTGCTGATCTTCGGAGAGGTTGAGGTGGGTGTACTTGGCGACTTTGCGCGAAATCGTGCCGAGAGGATTGGTCTCGGTCATACCCCAGCCCTGAATCATTTCAATCTGATAGGTATCCCAGTACCAGCGCATCATTTCAACCGGTGGTGCAGAGCCACCACAGGTGAGGCGGCCCAGTTTGGACAAGTCATACTTGTCCGGTTCGGCAGACAATGCTGCTCGCACGCCCTGCCAGATGGTAGGCACACCGGCAGAAATGGTGACATCTTCCTGCACCATGAGATTGAGGAAAGAATCCGGCGTCATGAAGCGATGGGGCATTACCTGTTTGGTGCCAAGCATGGAGGCGGCGAAAGGTAATCCCCAACCCATGGCATGGAACATGGGCACAATACCCAGCAGAGAGTCCAAGGCAGAGAGCCCGATGGAATCTACCAGCGATTCAGTCAGCGTGTGCAGATAGGTGGAGCGGTTGGTATACATCACGCCCTTGGGTTTGCCCGTGGTACCAGAGGTGTAGCACAGTCCCATGGGCGCTGTTTCAGGAATATCCGGCCAATCGTAGTTTGGCTCGTGACCGGCGATGAACTCTTCATAGTCCACCTGGTTTTCGAAACTGCTTTCACCGCCTTCGCCGTGGCGGCAGACCACCAGTAGTTCTACACAGGGAATCTTGCCCTTTAGAGGCTCAAGCAGGGGAAGCAGGTCTTCATCCACGAATATCACCCGGTCTCCTGCGTGGTTGATAATGTATTCCAGATCCGTGGGGGAGAGTCGAATGTTGAGTGTGTGTAACACGCATCCCATGCTGGGTACGCCCTGGTAAAGCTCCAGGTGGCGATAGTTGTTCCACATGAAGCTGGCGATTCGATCACCTACTTCAATACCATGGGCATTCAGGGCATTGGCCAGTTGCTGTGCCCGATCCCAGGTCTGCTTCAGTGTCTGCCGATGAGTGCCGTCAGCCTGCGCGGTCACGACTTCGACATCCGGGTCGAGCATGGCGCCACGGCCGAGGATTCGGGACATGAGCAAGGGCGTGTTCTGCATCGTCATTAGGTATTCCCCCGTAATTCTTTTCTCTGACAGACCGCTGTGCGGAAGTGGAGAATAGCGATTAGTTTGAGATTGTTCAATTTTGCTTGATGAGTACTAAACAGGTGGGTGCTGGGCTTACTGGGGCCCTTTGCTGCTCCATGGGCCATCCCTGGCCCTCCTGCGAGATGCGAAAAGGGAATGCAGCCTGATCGAATTGCACTATTTAGGAGGTTTGAGCTGACTGTCTTGATTGTGAGCGACTAGCGGCAGGGGCAGCCGCGGGACCGGGCCATGGATGGCCCATTAGAGCGAACGATCCAGACAGTCAGCTCGATGCTCCGGCATGCAGAGCGTATAAGCAATCCGGTTTGAATTGGGATTTTCTGACGGCTATGCTGGGTTTTATCAAATGAAGGGGAACACAATGATCATTGCCGAGGAACATTCGAAAAAGTTTGTAGAGGTTAAAGGAAAGAAGATGGCCTATGTGGAGATGGGAGAAGGTGATCCCATTGTCTTTCAGCATGGGAACCCTACGTCTTCTTATTTGTGGCGCAATATCATGCCGTATCTGCAGGATCAGGGGCGTTGTATCGCTATCGACCTGATTGGTATGGGTGATTCAGACAAGCTGGATGATTCAGGTCCGGATCGATACAGCTTTGTTGAACATAGGGAATATCTGGATGCTGCCCTGGAGGCGCTTGGGGTGAGTAACAACATTACCTGGGTGATTCACGACTGGGGATCGGCTCTTGGATTTGATTGGGCCAACAGGCATCGTGACGCGGTGAAAGGGATCGCCTACATGGAAGGCATCGTCAGACCAGTAACCTGGGAAGAATGGCCGGAAGCAGCGCGAGGCGTATTCCAGGGTTTTCGTTCACCAGCAGGCGAAGAGATGGTGCTGGAGAAAAACGTTTTTGTGGAGCGCGTACTGCCTGGTTCAATCTTGCGGGAGCTGAGCGACGAAGAGATGGCAGTGTATCGACGACCTTTTCAGAATCCTGGTGAAGATCGTCGGCCAACGTTAAGTTGGCCGCGACAAATTCCCATTGAGGATGAGCCGGAAGACGTGGTTGCGATTGCACAGGCTTATTCGGAGTGGCTATCACAAAGCGAGCTGCCAAAGTTGTTTATTAATGCAGAGCCAGGCGCAATCCTGATTGGCCCCCAGCGAGAATTCTGTCGCAGCTGGCCTAACCAGCAGGAAGTCACAGTGAAAGGGAACCATTTCCTGCAGGAAGATTCCCCCGATGAGATTGGTGCTGCAATCGCACAATGGCGCGCAGCACTGTCTTGAGTAGTGCTTGCATTTTTACGCGGCTGAGGCTTGAATTGAATTGATGAAACTTCGCCTTACTTTGTCTCTGCGACTTACTCTGCTTTTGGCCTTACTGATTTCCTCAGGTGCTGCAATCACCGTGGCTCAGAGTAATCCTGTTGCTACACAGATCTCGGGACGCTGGATAATCAATGACGACCTGAGTGACAACACTGACGATCAGGTTGAAGAGGCTATCGAGGAGGGTGGTGGTAGAGGGGGAAGATCGCTATTTAACCGCCGTGAAGATTTTTATCGGGGAGGTCCTCCCGAGCATGAACTCTATGATCGTATCTCCTACGATGACGAACTGACTATCGAGTTCAATGATCCGGAGTTTCGCTTCACTTATGAAGAAGGCTATGTGCGCGTCTTTCATACCGATGGTCGACGTCGACGGGTGTCGGCCAATTCTTTTTATACTGAGGGCGGTGAAGACTGGTCTTCTGGCCTGTTTGAGAGTGACAGTCTAGTCGTTGAAGCCCGGCCCAGAGATGGGGGCTTCACCATTGAGACCTATACCCTTGAGGAGAATGGCGCTCGCCTGCGAATTGAAATGACCATACAACCTGATTCATTCAACGTGCCCATCGAGCTGGTTCGGTATTTCGACAAAGTCCAGTAGCCGCAGTCGCTGACTAAGATCATCGTCGCTGAGATGCCGCAGACTGGCTACTGCCTGGTACGGGTCGCCGCTCAATTGCATCAGCTTTGCAATCGCTGGTTCTGTTTTCACACCTTCTCTCTTCAAACATCTTACTTGCATTCGGAATTCTTCGCTCGCAAGCGCAACGAGGCGCTGCATTACCTGGAAGTGCAGGTACGCTGACTGTTCCTTGATTGGTTTGGGCGATCCGAAGATCTCCAGCGGAAACGCCTGTAGCTGACAGCGGGCAACAACAGTGGATTCATTTTTCTGGATGGTGAACTCGGGCAGTTGCTGACAGCAGTCGATCACATCGGCACTGAACCGATTCGGCTCCTTATATTGACAGATAATGTCTATGTCGCTGCCGGGAATGTCCAGGCCAACCCAGAGCGTACTCACCACGGTGGGTGAGTAGGCACTGAGTATTTCCAGGATTGCACTCTCCTGGAGCGCGAGTTCTGCTTGTTCTAGCCGGTGCAACTAGTTGGCAGGTTTAATGAACTTCAGGGTCATGCGATCGCTTTCGCCGATTGCGGTAAATCTGCTCCGATCTACATCTCCCATTTGATAAGTAGGCGGTAATGACCACACCCCTTCAGGATAGTCGGTGGAATCCTTCGGGTTGGCATTGATCTCGGAAGATTCGACAAACTCAAAACCAGCGGCCGCAGCCACTTCTTTCACATAGGCCTCGGTGACATAGCCACTGGTTTCCATGACTTCCATGCTGGAGCCAGGCAGAGCACGATGCTCAACCACACCGAGGATGCCGCCCGGTTTTAATGCTGCATAGAATGATGCAAAAAACTCATGTTCCTGACCGGCCATGATCCAGTTGTGCACATTGCGAAAAGTCAGTGCCATGTCGGCGCTCGCTGGCGGCGCGATCACGACTTCATGGGGTGGATTCAGGTGTCTCACAGTGACCTTGCCATAAATCTCCGGCTCGTTAGTGATCTTTTCTTCGAACATGCCCAGGATTCTTGGCATATACGCAGCCGAGGCATTGGGTGAGAAATGGGCGGCGTAGTATTTACCCTGGTCACGCATATAGGGTGCGATGATTTCTGCGTACCAGCCAGTGGAAGGCAGAATCTCGATCACGGTCATATCCGGTTCCAGACCGAAGAAATTCAACGTCTCGACTGGATGCCGGAATTGATTACGCGCAATATTGGACTCGCTACGATGGTCGCCGTTAATCAGGCTTTCCAGGGTCATCATTTCCGCGCCGTGATTGTCGGCGAGGCTCAGCGATGTGCCTAACAGGGCAAAAGCACACAGGATGCTGTTCAGGTAAGGTCGCACTTTGTTCATAGTTCTCTCGCAGGGTGAAAGATGGTTATCGAGGGCAATTCTGGCATAAAAGACCAGACAGGCTCCAGTTGTAGTCTTCGAATCAGGGCAAAGCGAATACAAACAAGCTATGGCCCACATTGCCGACACCGGTAGCAGCAGCCAGGCTGAGTTGACCGGCGTGCTGGGCTGCGGCTTGTGTGCCACTGGGAGACAGGACGGCAATATACTGTACGCCGTCAACGGCGAAGCTGATGGGCGCCATGTCGCTGGCGCCATTGAGGATGGTTTGCCACAGGATTTCACCGTTCCACTGATCCAGGGCATAGAAACGGCGATTGGTATCGGCGGCAAACAACAGGCCGCCACCAGTGGTTAACATGCCATATAGTGGCGCGTCTCTTTCCAGTCTCCACAAGGTTTCTCCACTCTGTACATCAATAGCTTCAGGTTGTCCCAGGTGTCCGGCTGGTGTGGGTACTGTTGCAATATAAGAAGTGTTATAACCAGTTTGCAGTGAAGGTTCGGTGGAATTCAGTTTCATGACTGAACAGGGGCCATTGAAAGCAGGAACATAATAGGCATTGGTGAGTGGTGAGTAGGCGCCTTGAGGGATTTGTCGATTTTCACGGCAGATTGTTGCCTCATGGCTGTCATCAGCAGTCATGATCGCGTCGGGCTCGGTAACATAAGCGCCAGTTGTCCCGTCATAGGCTGCGATGACATTTTGATAGGCCGTTGGTCTTGCATAGAGAAACTCGCCGTCGCTCCTGTCATAGCTGTAGAAAATCGCATCTTTCGAAAATGAGCCAATGACCAGCTCGCGAGTTTGTGCGGAATCGATGGCTGGATTGATGCCGAGGGCATTGGGAATGTTCGGCTCTATCGGAGAGTCCACCAGGATGCGGTCGTAGACTGAATCGTTGTTCCACATATCGGAGTGATGTTGTGCCCACCACACCAGTTCCCCCGTGCGGTGGTCCAGTGCCACGGTTGAGCCCTGATAGAGCCTGTCCGGCCACTCTCCGTCAGTGCCCGCCAATTCCGGTTGTTGTGGGGCGCTGGAGCCAACACCGAAGATGAACAAACCGCGCTCGGTATCCACGGCCGGTGTATTCCATGGGGACATATTGCGCCGTTGTTCTCTTGGATAGACCTGTGGCGAGTCACCCCAGGTGAAATTCATCGGATCGTTGGCGGCGGGGCTCGTATACCAACGCCACAGCAACTCCCCATCATCAGTAGAGTATCCAGACAGGTGACACGGCCCCGGTGCGGTCCAGGCCGTGCAGTTGTAAGGCACGACCACAACACCATTGTAGGCCACCGGTGCACCGCTGGGTTGCTGGCCGGAACGAAAATCTACCATAGCTGCTTCCCAGGCCAGATTTCCGGTGCGAGGATCAAGTGCGAACAACATGCCATCGGTAGCATGAGATATGAGCTTGTCTTCATAGAGGAAAACGCCGCGGCCGCGATGAATGGTCAGGCGGGTTTCTCCCTGCATGATTTCAGCAGCGATAGGTCGCGCATATTGCCAGAGCAAATCGCCGGTCGAGGCATCATGGGCCGAGTACTTCTCATCGGCATGCCGTATGTACATGATGCCGTCGTACACCACCGGCTCCACCTGCATGCCATTGGATCCCTGCGCCGCAGGTGCGAACGCCCAGGACCAGGCGAGCCGCAAATGATTAACGTTATCCCGATTGATCTGATCCAGAGGGCTATAGCCCCAGTTTTCATAGTTCCCTCGCCACATGAGCCAGTCTTCAACTGCGGGATCGTTTAGCTGATCCTGAGTCAAAGCTTGAAAGGGAACAGGCGTGGCTTGTTGTGCGGATGCTAACAGCGGCAACAGGCAGGTGGAGATGAGCAGTGTTATTGTTCTTATAGCAGGCATGACTAGAACTGTTCATTGCATTCTTATAGCCAGTGTATACGAACTCAGCTGAATTGGCTCGCTGCGGTCCTCTGGTGTCAGTCCACGAGTAAATAAGATAGGCTTCAGCTGCGGCAGGAGGAGTGCCAAGAGATGACGGAAGCATTCACAGCGGAGATGAAAGTCAGGGATTACGAATGCGATATGCAGGGTATAGTCAATAACGCCATTTATCTCAATTACCTGGAGCACGCGCGTCACGAGTATCTGGAGAGCCGCGGCACCAGCTTCGCAGAACTCACAGCAGCGGGCATCATCATTGTTGTGGTCAGAGCTGAGCTTGATTACCAGCAATCGCTGCGTAGTGGCGAGCGCTTCGTCGTATCTGTTCAGACGCGGCGTGCATCAAGAGTCAGACTCGAATTCCTGCAGGAAATTCACAGGCTTCCCGGACAAGACCAGATTCTGAAGGCGCGCATTACGACAACGGCGATCAACCAGAGGAATCGTCCCTACTTCCCCACTGAACTGGAGACTCTGCTTTAGCGTTAGATAAAAAAACCCCTGCGAAGAGCAGGGGTATAAAGGGCATTTGAGGACCGCTACTGCGATTGCAGAGCGGGTTACTGTAGTAGAACCGGGTATAGCCAAGTTTCTTTCAGTTGGGACTTGGCCGTTGAAAATGAACCCCAAACCTCGAGGCAAACATTGAACACCAAGGCATCCCAATCCCTGGAGCAGCAGCTCAGAAAAGTGGAGGTCGCTAAAGGCGGGAGCTACGAAAAGCGTACTGAGCACATCAATGAAGAGGGCAATACCGTCTTCATTAATCGGCTGATTCTGGAGGATTCGCCCTACCTGTTACAGCATGCCCATAACCCGGTGAACTGGTATGCATGGGGTTCGGAGGCTTTTGAGGTCGCTGCCGCAGAAAACAAGCCGGTGTTTCTTTCCATTGGCTACTCTACATGCCACTGGTGTCATGTGATGGAAGTCGAAAGTTTCGATAACGTGGCTGTAGCTCAACTCCTCAATCAGCACTTTATCTCGATCAAGATGGATCGCGAGCAATACCCGGACATTGATGAAATCTATATGACCGGAGTGCAACTAATGACCGGGCATGGCGGTTGGCCAATGTCCAACTTCCTTTTACCGGATGGTCGGCCGTTTTTTGGCGCTACCTATTTTACTCCTCATCAGTTCATACAACTGCTGGAGCAGATCGTCGAGGCCTGGAACGGCAAGTACAGTGAACTGGAAACCAGCGCTGCGAGTATACATGCCGCGATCGGGCGATTGCTGAACTCCTCAAACGAAGCGCAGTCTCTGGACCAGGAAGT
Source organism: uncultured Pseudohongiella sp. (assembly GCA_965267495.1). Classification (GTDB taxonomy): domain Bacteria; phylum Pseudomonadota; class Gammaproteobacteria; order Pseudomonadales; family Pseudohongiellaceae; genus UBA9145. Next base: position 869,622 of record OZ254078.1, read on the forward strand.
ATTTGATTCTACGGTTCAGGCGCTACTGCAGAGAGAAGATCGCAGCTACGGGGGGCTGGCAGGTGCACCCAAGTTTCCCCAGGAGCCCATCCTTCTGTTCCTGCTCGATCATGCTGTCCGTGTGCGCGATGAGGAGGCATTTGAATTCGTGATGCGTGCTCTGGACGCAATGGCCCGTGGTGGAATCTGTGATCAGGTGGGTGGTGGATTTCATCGCTACAGCGTGGATGAATACTGGCTGGTTCCCCATTTCGAGAAGATGCTCTACAACCAGTCTCAATTGGGACTGCTCTATAGCGAAATGACCCGGCTCTCGGGGAATAATCATTTTTATCGAACCACCAGCCGAACCCTTGACTACGTACTCAGAGAGATGCAGCTGCCAGAAGCCGGCTTTTATTCGGCGACTGACGCGGACAGTGAGGGGTCAGAGGGCACATTTTTTCTCTGGACTCCAATGCAGATTGAAGCAGAACTGGATGAATCGGAGGCCAGGCTGATATGCGAAGTTTTTGGTGTATCACGCGCTGGCAATTTTGAAGACTCCAACATTTTTCGTATTCAGGACAGTTATGAACAACTGCAGCACGAGCATGGCGCTGATGTCATGGAGCGACTCGATGCTGCTCTCTCCAGACTATACGAAGCGCGAGAAGCAAGAGTACACCCACTACAGGACGACAAGCTGATCGTTGCCTGGGCTGCAGCGATGGCCAATACGCTGGCGCACGCCGGACACGTCCATGGGCAGAAGCGTTGGATAGAGGCGGCGCAAAAAGCAGTGGAATTGATCTTGACCAACAATCTGCCTGCATCGGCTCAGTTGAAGCGGATCTATCTGGAGGGGCAGGTGTCTGTACCTGCGCAGCTCGAAGATTATGCCAACCTCATGCAAGCCCTGCTGACCTTGTTTCGGGTTACTGGCAGAGAAGACTACTTGCAGGTTGCGGAGCGATTGATGAGTATTGTGGTCGAGGAGTTTCACGATGTGCAGTCAAAACTGTTCTATCTGGGTCCTGAACAACAGGCAGGACCGCAACTCGTCAGATCCAGTAGTGCCGCCGATGGGGCGACAATTTCAGCCGTGGGTACTTTACTGGAAAATCTTTGGTGGCTGGAAAACTTGTCCGCATTGCTGGGCGGAGATGTGGTGGGCCTGAAATACAAACAGTTGCGCCAGGAAGCAAGTGCGGCGCTGGCAGCGGAAGTAAACAGCAATGCCATTAGTCATGGCTCGCTGTTGCGGTTGATGCGTCTCGATCAGCAAGGTAGTCGTGAGAGTATTCAGTTTGCTGCTGCCGGACTGGTGCGTGTTGAATTATGTAAAAACCCAGGGGATGGCAGAGCAGTTGTTAACGTGAAGCTATCCATTAAGGATTCCTGGCATCTGGCTGCCGGCAAGCAGGATAGTGCAGGGTCGGATGTGGTGCCCGTCGAGGTGCGACTCAGCGCGCTTGAGAACAGCTGGGAGATAGCGCAGATCGACTATCCGGAAGCACAGGCTAGTCTGAAATTGCCAGGTTCAGATTCTGAATCTCCGGTCTATGCGGGCGAAATCTGTTTTGATGTTCAATTGGCCAGTAACGATTCCACAGGCCCGTTTAGTAACACCATCGCAATGGAAGTCGAGCTACAAGCCTGCAGCAACGAGCGTTGTTTGCTTCCGGAAATTCTCCACTTCCTGTTGTGACAGCTGTTACATCAGAAGCTTGATTCTTGATTCCAGGTTAAGGTGTGTAAGTCGCTTCATCAAAATCTGCTGCCAATGAAGCAGTGAGCTGTTCGCGAGCCGATGCACGTGTGTCACCATCCGTGCTGAATACTGACTCGAAGAAACTGACCACTGCAATTTGAGTGATCATCTGTTGTCGGCCAGGGTGCGTTGTTTCCCCATAACCATAATCGCAAATGCCAGGCAGGTCCCGATTCATGTCAATCACCGGCGAAGTGGCGCTCATAACCACGAACACTGCATTAGGGTCTTCTCCTAACACTGCCATTACCGCCTGACAGCCCAAGGTGTCGGGATTGTCCATGAAACGAAACATGGGTTCAGAAAGACCCACGAATCCCAGATGGGAACCCCCTTCAATAGTCAGCAGAGCAGCATTGGCGTTGCGCTGGGGGATATCGGCAGCGTTGCGACGATGCTCGATGAGTGCGTCAGCGGTGCCGGAAATGGCCAGAACAGGAATGTCAGTGCTTTCAAAATAGGCTGGCATGAATGGGGCAGATGGACCGGCGATTGCTACCGCGGCGGCGATGCGATCATCACGCCATTGCGGGTGGTAGGTGGTCAGGTAGGTGGTTAGTCCACCCAGTGAATAACCGGTGAGTCCGATTCTGCTGTCATCAATGGTGCTGGTAAATGGTTTGCTGTCATTGTCCAGGGTCAGCAGTGAGTCGATCAGAAAAGTGATGTCTGCCGGTTGGTTGATTACATCGTTACCATTGGCGCCCCCTTCTGTACTTCCTGATGTCAGCGGATAGTCTGTCGCTGCAACGATATAGCCTCTGCTGGCAAGGGCTTCCATCACATAGGGCATTTCCAGGCGGCTGGAGACTATGCCATGGCTATGAATGATCAAGGGAATAGCTTCAGCGATGCCTTCCGGGAACCAGACCGTGGTAGGAAAGGTTCGCTCAGGCTTGCCCGGTACGCCGCGGTTCTCGCTGGTCACTCTACTGCTGTCGACAAATACGAATTCGGCACTGCTGACACGGTATGGGCCCGACCTCAGCCATTCGGCGCTGTCAGAGTTCCGGTTCGGGCGCTGTGGTCCCGTTGCAAGGTAAATAACCAGAGCAGATACAATCAGCAGGCCCAGCAGGCCGCCCAGTACCATGAAAATCTTCTTGAGCATGTTTCCCCCTTTAAGCCGTCAGCTTCCGGTGCTCACGGACGGTGCAGTATATAAAAATTTGTAGTTGACGTGTGTCAAAATGGTCAGGAGATTGGCTGGCATGGGCCCTTAAATTCCGTTACCGTGAATTATGGATAGGCATTTTTTAATGTTGTTGCGCGTTTCTACGTTAGTGCTGTTCTTGATGCCGATGCAGGCATTGTCGGCTGTAGTCAGCTATGAATTCGATATCGATACGCGTGATGTCAATATCACGGGTACAGTAGTTGAAGCACTGGCTATCGATGATCAGATTCCTGCACCGACTTTGCGGGCCCTAGTCGGAGACACCCTGCGGGTCACTTTTAATAATAAGTTGAACGAAGCCACTTCTGTACACTGGCACGGTGTACTGCTGCCTGCGGATCAGGATGGCGTGCCTGAACTCAACACCAGGCCGATTCAGCCTGGAGAGAGCTTTACCTTTGAATTCCCCATCATTCATCCGGGGACATTCTGGTATCACTCTCATACTGAGCTACAAATCCAACGAGGCGTCTATGGTTCCATTGTGCTCTCTGACCCGGGAGTGCAGTCTCCTATGCAGGAGGAAGTCGTGGTCTTTTCCGACTGGATTGATGAGGACGCCGAAGCGGTACTCGCAAACCTGAAAAAAAATGATGAGTACTATGCATTCAAGAAACAGGCGGTGCTTTCCTGGGACAAGGTAATTGCCAACGGTACAGAAGCCATTGGCAATCGCCTGCGCAGTGCATGGACGCGCATGGGTCCAATGGATCTCGCTGATGTAGCCTATGATGCATTCATGGTAAATGGTGCTCCTCAATCCACTGTTGTTGTAGAGGATGAGGCTGCAGAAACGCTGTTGCTGCGCATGATCAACGGCTCTACTTCCAGTTACTACGATGTGGAGTATGCGGGTGGGCCAATGACTATCGTTTCTTCCGATGGGCAAGCGGTTGCGCCGATTCAGGTCAAACGGCTGCGCCTGTCAACGGCTGAAACTTATGATGTGATCGTGCCTGTTTCGCCCGGGTATGCCTATGAGCTGCGGGCAACGTCTTTCGATGGGTCTGGTTTCAGTTCCTTGTTTGTGGGTAATGGAGAACGGGTACGAGCACCCGATGTGCCACCTCCAAACCTGTTTCTCCAGGATCATAACCAGATGCATGCCATGGACATGGAGATGGGCCAGGAGATGGCACATGCGATGGATCATGAAACAGCTCATGCCATGCCAATGCCTGCAGTCGACGCTGATCACAGCAGTCACGGTGAACATCAGCCGATGAGCATGGCTGTGATCGAACACATGACCGACTATGAGTCTCTGATGGCTCTGGTAAACACCAGTTTGCCCGGGCAGAACGACTGGCGGGAAGTCAGCCTGCGGCTCACTGGCAGCATGGAGCGTTATGTATGGAGCTTCGATGGCAGAACCGGACGAGAAGATGCCCAGATACTGATCAGGAAAGGAGAGAACGTTCGGTTTTTCCTGAGCAATGACACCATGATGCATCATCCTTTACACCTGCACGGGCATTTTTTTCGGGTGGTGAATCAGCATGGCGAGCGTAGCCCGCTCAAACATACTGTTAATGTCCCTCCCATGGGCAGTGTGGTCATCGAATTTGAAGCCAACGAAGACCAGGACTGGTTGTTTCATTGTCATAACCAGTACCACATGAAGGCGGGCATGAATCGGGTGATCAGTTATGACGATTCAAGCCTGTTCACGCCTGATATGGCCAGCCGCATCCAACCGGCAACTCGCTGGTTCTGGTTCAACGAATTTCATCTCATGTCGTCTTTTGCAGATTATGAAAGCAGGCTGGCTGATGAGCGCCACAGTTTTGACATGGAACTGGACACAGATTTCGATGACAGCTATGAGCTACATCTGCTCTACAACTACCATTTCAATCGCTTTTTCTCAGCCTTCGCTGGTACCGAACACCGTCATGACCATAACGAGCGAACTCACGACAAAGTCATTGCAGGTGTCAACGTTGTACTGCCGCTATTGATCGAAAGTGAGTGGCGTGTGGATGATCATGGAGACTGGCGAATCGAGCTGGAATCGGAGATACAACTCACTCGTCGCTGGGCATTCGACTGGCGCTGGAACACGGACGACGAACATCGCTATGGCTTCAACTATCGGCTCAATAATCGATTCGCCATCACCGTGCATACTGATACCGAGTATGGTGATGGCATAGGTATTCAGTTTTACTATTAGATTTTTCAGGCCTTAGCAATCTCATCAAAAAACTGCGGCACGACTTCGGTCGCTTTGCCATAGACATGCTGATCGAATGCTGACCCCGTCCTGTCCAGATTCAACTCTACCGTGAAAGCCTTGCGAATTTTCGCAGTCTGGTAGAAGCCGGAGGCGGGGTAGACGTTGCCAGAAGTACCTATGGAGACAAACAAGTCACAGGCTTCCAGTGCCGTGTTGATTTGATTCATGTACAGGGGCATTTCTCCAAACCACACCACATGAGGCCGAAGATTGCCAGGAGAGCGACAACAGCGGCACTGAGTGTCGAAATCGAAGTCTGCACGAATATCAAAGATCATTTTGGAATTCAGGCAACGCATCTTCAGCAGTTCACCGTGCATGTGAAGCAGTTTTTGGCTCCCGGCTCGTTCATGCAGATTGTCGATGTTCTGGGTTACCAGTAAAAATTCTCCAGCAAACTGCTTCTCAAAATTCGCCAATGCCTTGTGGGCTGCATTGGGCGCGATGTCTTTGGCAAGCAATTGCTGGCGCCGCTTATTGTAGAACTGGTAAACCAGTTGAGGATTACGCGAGAATCCTTCAGGAGTAGCCACCTCGTTCACGTCGTGATTTGCCCAGAGACCATCCTCGGCTCTAAAAGTCTCAATACCAGATTCAGCAGAAATACCGGCACCGGTCAGGACAACGATCGATTTTGGCGGGGTTTCCATGGCGAGGATGTTACCATTATTGCCAGCGGGCCCAATGTCCCGGGGACGAGTAGTAACAAAGGAGGAGTTCATGGCATTTCCCAAGCTTGGCAATATGGCACCAACATTCACTCTGCAGGATCAATCGGGCAAGTCAGTCAGTCTCAAAGACTTCAGGGGAGACAAGCACGTAGTCCTCTACTTCTATCCGAAGGCGATGACGCCTGGCTGTACCGTGCAGGCCTGTGGTCTTCGTGATAACAAACGCAAACTCGGTTCGCGCGATGTAGTGGCGCTGGGTATCAGTCCGGATCCGGTTGCACGCCTGAAAAAGTTTGCTGACAAGGAGTCGCTTAACTTCACGTTACTGTCCGACGAAGATCATGCAGTTGCAGACAAGTATGGCGTCTGGGGACTGAAGAAGTTCATGGGACGAGAGTTTATGGGTATTCTCAGGACAACATTTGTCATCAACAAGGCTGGCAAGCTCGTTCATGTGATAGACAAGGTGAAGACCAAGACTCACCATGATGACGTGCTTGCCTTATTGGCGGACCTGGACTGACATGCCGGTCAAGCTTAATTACAAGCAGTATTCAGATTCAGGGCATCCCTTACTGGTCATGCATGGATTGTTTGGCAGCCAGTCTAACTGGGGTTGGCATTGCAAGAAGCTGGCCGAGTACTTCAGTGTCTATGGGGTGGATCTACGAAATCACGGTGATTCCCCTCATGATGCGGACATGAGCTACAAGGTGATGGCGGAAGATGTACAACAGCTGCTTGATGATCTGGGTATTGAGCAAAGTCATCTGTTGGGTCATTCAATGGGTGGCAAGGTAGCCATGCAGTTGGCGCTAACGAGTCCTGAGCGTGTGGCGAGACTGATAGTGGTGGATATAGCGCCAAGCAACTATATGGGCGGCGGTGAGGGACATTTGCGCATACTGGAAGGGATCAAGGCTCTTGATTTGCAGTCAGTGACAAGTCGTAAGGACGCAGAGACGTTCCTCGACTCCTATACCGAAGACACAGACACTCTGCAGTTCATCCTCACCAATCTGGTTCGCGAAGCATCTGGTGGGTATCGCTGGCGGCTGAACGTGGACGCATTGATTGAGCATTATGATGCTCTGCGCGTCGCTCCTGAGGCTGCACAGACTTTTGACAAGCCTGGCTTGTTCATCAAGGGTGAACGCTCAGGCTATATCCGGGAAAGAAATGAAGAAGAAATCAGGGCACTGTTCCCCCAGGCAGAGATTGCAGTGGTGGCTGGAGCTGGACACTGGGTGCATGCAGATAATCCGCAAGCGGTGCAGGATCTGGTGCTGGGTTTTTTGAGTGCGCCAAGCTAGTTGAAGCTTGCAGCAGAAGGAGTCGCATCCATGACCGTATTGAGTGTAAACCTCAACAAGATAGCCTTGTTGCGAAACTCACGTGGGCGGGACTTTCCCAATGTGGTGAACTTTGCCCAGCGTTTTATCAATCTGGGTGTTAAAGGAATTACCGTTCATCCAAGGCCTGACGAGCGCCATATTACTCGTCAGGATGTCCATGATCTCGCCGGCTTCCTGGAGCTCTATCCGGATGTGGAATTCAATATTGAAGGCTATCCTTCCGATGAGTTTCTTGATTTGGTCATGCAGGTCAAGCCTGCGCAGTGTACCCTGGTGCCCGACCAGCCAGGGCAGTTGACCTCCGATCACGGCTGGGATGTTGAGACTAATGAAGCGCTGCTTAAAGATGTGCTCACTAGATTTCGCGACGCGGGTATTCGCAGCAGCTTGTTCCTGGATCCTGAGCCCCAGCGTGTTGCGCAAGTGAGTGCAGTGGGCGCCGACCGAATTGAACTGTATACGGAAGAATACGCGAGCCATTTCGGTTTGGAATCGGAGCATCGTGTGTTTGAGGCTTATCAGCAGACTGCTGCCACAGCAGAGCAGGCCGGCATCGGGGTCAACGCGGGGCATGATCTCGACCTGCGTAATCTGCGCAGGTTTTTGGAGATTCCCAATATACTTGAAGTGTCCATCGGCCATGCGTTGGTAGTTGAATGCCTGTTACAGGGCATGGAATCGGTGGTTCAGCAATATCTGGCGATTGCTGGGGGCGAGGAATCAATTTCCCACTACTATTAAGCCATTCAGAATCAATTCAGCTGGAACGAATAAACTGTCCGGACACTGTTCATCTTGCTACACTGGTTTGACTCGGGGGTTCCCATGGTCATCGCGAAGTTCGCAAGAACATATTCTCTGACAGCTTTGCTGGTGATGTTCGCGCCAGTAGCTTCTGCCACAAATTTTGATGTTTCCCACCTGGCGACAGAACTCAATCGGGTCAGCAATGAGTTAGCCAATCAGCTTCGTAATGCTCGCGGATACAGTTCGGTACGTTTTTCTGCGAATCAGCTAAGCAGAGAAGCGGCTGAATTGGTCAAGGCGATTGGTCGTGGTCGCAGTCTTTCGGTTCAGCAGTCTGAGTTCAGAGATGTGGCGCGCCGCTACCGGGAGCTGGAAGCTGCCTTTCTGCGAGCCTCTCGCAAGCACAACCGTGCTGTCTACAATCAGGTCGGGATCATCAGCAATATCTTCAGCAATCTGAACAGTGAGTTTTACTACAGCAACTATGTGCAGCCCGTGCCGCAACCCTTTTACTATGTGCCGCCAGTAGTGACCAGGTCGAGGCCGCTTTCACCCTATAGAGGACGAAGCATAGGTCGCGGAACTGGCGCCCGTTCCGTTGACGGATTTGGGGGTCAACAGGGCATTACGCGCAATACCCGTCCCGGTTACCGACCTAACACGGTCTCCATCCCCTATAACAATTTTGGCCATCGCAGTGCTGTATTGGAGCGGCAGCAACGGCAGCAGTCACAATTGAATCCTTCTGCAGGAGTGCGACCACCGAGTTTTCGTGGCAACTAGGTCGACTGTCAGTCCTGCCTTGCGCTTCATCATTCCCGAATTTCGTCGCCATCAGCTACACTAGCCTGTCCAAATCAGGTCTCCAGAAATACCATGTATGCAACTTGTCCAAAGTGTGGCTATCAGCACCCGTCTGGTGAAACTGGCGCAGAAAGTTGTCCCGACTGTGGGCTTGTTTATGCCAAATGGCTGAAGAACCTGGCCAGCAATCCACTGCAGACTGTTTCCTACACAGCTCCAGAATCTCGCAACGGTTTGCTCAGCTTCCTGGCTGATTTCCTGTTTAGAGCCAAGCCCAACGTTTCCAAAGTGGAAGTCGCCAGCTACGGGGTGATATGGCTGTTGCTGGCCCTGTGGGGTTGGAGTTTTATTGCCATGGATTTTCGCTCGGCAGAAATCATGAGGTCTTTTATGCACAATGTAGATCTCATCTTCCATGAAGCAGGGCATATATTGTTTATGCCCTTCGGTCGCTACATGATGTTCCTCGGTGGTTCTCTGTTCCAGGTATTGCTGCCATTAATCCTCGTGTTCGCTTTTCTCATCGTAAACAAGGATGCCTTCGGCGCTTCTGTGTGTTTGTGGTGGGCAGGGCAGTCGCTCATGGATGTTGCTCCTTACATCGCTGATGCTCGCGCGCTGCGCCTGCCTTTGTTGGGTGGAGGAACCGGAGCAGACCGACCAGGCTCTCATGACTGGCAAAACTTGCTGAGACCCATCGGCATGCTGGAGCATGATATTCGCATTGCTTCCATAGTAGATCTTATAGGGTCAGGTGTACTCCTAATCGCGCTAGTGTGGGGTGCTTATATGTTGCTGGTGTACTATAGATCCACCATGGAATAGACTTCGCGCGCCACTCTCAATCAAGCAATTCATTCATGCGAACACTTTACTACGGCTACTGGATCGTTATGGCTGGGTTTGTCACCCAGTTCGTAGCCGTGGGAATGGCCAACTATGTGGTGGGTTCTTTTCTCATTCCCATGACCGAGGAATTCGGCTGGAATCGAGCCGAGTTCACAGCTGCCCGATCCATCGGCCAGATCGTCTTTGCAACGACGGGTTTCGCGATCGGTACGCATATAGACCGATTTGGTGGACGACCCTTTATGCTTGCTGGAGCATTGTTGTTGGCAGCATCGATGTTCTATTTGGGCAGCATTCAGACGCTGACCGAGTGGTTGGTGGTAAATGGTCTGATGCTGACCATGGGTTCGGCCATGATTGGCAATCTGGTCGTTAACGTGACACTGGGTAAATGGTTCGTCGAGCGACGAGGTAAAGCTGTTGCCCTTGCAGGCATGGGGATTTCGCTGGCAGGTATCATCCTGCCACCAATCGCTACCTATCTGGTAGACAGCTTCGGATGGCGTGACTCCTGGCGTTTGCTGGGCCTGGGCGCTTTTCTGCTCACGGTGCCAGCGGCGCTGCTGGTGAAGCGCAAGCCGGAAGATTTCGGTTTGCACCCCGATGGCCGCAGCGTGGAAGAGGTTTCGGCAGGGCTGGATGAGGCAGCGCGGCTGGATTTTGAGCGTTCCATGACGCGCAGTCAGGCTATGCGTACAAGCAGTTTCTATGGACTGGTCATGGCATTTGGCTTGTTCCAGATATCCATTACCGTGATGTTGACCCAGACCATACCCTTGATGACCGATGCGGGCTATTCGAGATTGATCGCCTCTTCAATGATCTCTCTCGCCTCCATTCCCGCATTTCTGAGTAAGCCATTCTGGGGAGTACTCATCGATCGCCATAATCCAAGAAAGCTGGCAGCTCTCGGTGCTGCGGTGACTGGCAGTGCAGTGATGTTGATCGTGTTCTGTGTCTCACAACAATGGGATGTGCTGGTGTATCTGGCTTTTTTACTGATGGGACTTGGCTGGGGCGGCCTGCTGCCACTTCAGGAAGTGATCTGGGCTTCCTTCTTTGGGCGTCGTTATCTGGGTTCGGTTCGCTCGACAGCGATGCCGTTTACCTTTGGTATGTCAGCCGTAGGTCCTGTATTGGTTGCCTACTATTATGATCTTGCCGGCAATTATGATCTGGCTCTGCTGACTATAGCGTTCTGTAATCTGTCTTCTGCGTTCATGCTCTACCGAATGCGGCAACCGGATGCGAAGCGGGCGGAGCCAGCTGTGTCGTGAGGGCAAGTAGTGTCGTTTGTGACGCTGTTAAGAGTCTGGCACTGGGTAAAGTGTGACGCCTGTCACGATTTTTGCTGACTTCTCATCCTACAATTTCAATGTGATCACTGTTTATGCCAGTGTTTTTCTTACATTTTTTTGGTCTGTGCAGGTTTGAGAAGTTAATAATAATGAGTGGTTTGTGCTACAAGCTTCCCCAGTTGAGTCTGAGCAAGCCCAAGGGTTTGGCTCCAAAGCTGTTTTTCAGTGTCTATCACGGACCAAATGCTGTGGCTTTTGCACAGCTTAGCTCCAAAGCGCCCAATAAGTTTCAAAAACAGATCAGCAACCGTGAGTCGCGCAAAGCGCCAGGTGTCAGCTACTGCCTGAAACAGATTGAAGTGAAACAGAACTATCGAAACCAGGGTATCGGTTCAGCTCTGCTCGATGAGGTGATTCGTTTTTGTGAAGACGAGCGTGTCGAATCACTTTATGGGGAAGCCAAGGGGGATCATGAAGATCTTCGTCGTTGGTATACCGAGAAAGGGTTTCAGATAGACAGTGTTGATAATATCCAGATGTGCTTTGCCTGATTCCCACTCAGGTCCTGATCTTTAATTTCCTAATCCAGCAGTGGTTGTAAATAAGGCCACACATTTTCCACAATCATCGGTTGAGCTTCAGCCTTGGGATGGATGCCGTCGTTTTGCATCAGATCTGGTTGCTGCGGTATGCCATCAATGAGAAATGGAACCAGCGGAAGATTCTGTTCATCGGCGATCTCACCGAACAATCTCGCAAACGGCACTGTATAACGAGGACCGTAGTTTGGTGGTATCTGGATACCTGTAAGCAGGACTTTTGCACCGGCGACTTCGCTCAGTTCAATCATGCGAAGCAGGTTTTCTTTCAAAGTGTCGATCGGCAATCCACGCAATCCATCATTGCCTCCCAATTCCAGGATCACCAATTCAGGCTGATGGTTTTCCAGCATGGCCGGTAGTCTGATCAGACCGCCAGTGCTTGTTTCGCCGCTGACGCTGGCGTTCACCACCCTGTAGTCATAACCGTTGGCAGTGAGCTTGTCCTGAAGCAGATTAACCCATCCAGCTTCGTCATCGATGCCATAGGCAGCACTGAGACTATCGCCGAATACCAGCAATATCTTGCTGTCGTCTTCCTGCGCAAGCAGAGGCAGGTGCAGAAGCACTGCAATCAGGAGAATACTTGGACGAAATAAAGCCATCACAAATTGTCTATTGGGGGCAACCAGGCGCCTGTAGGCTGCGTATTATCGACTATAGCAAACACATGGACCCGCTGGCAGCTATTCAAGCATCAGCTCACTGCTAATTCGTCTATAATCACCCCCTCGTGTACCAGGAGTACCCCCAAATGATAGAAACTTCCCGACTGGTGAAGAGTGTCGACACCAGTGAAGGCCTGCTCACCATTCTCAAGGGCATTAATTTGAGTATCGCAGCGGGAGAGGTTGTGGCTATCGTGGGCGCCTCCGGTTCGGGCAAGTCCACCCTGTTGGGCCTCATGGCGGGGCTCGATGGTGCTACTTCCGGAGAAGTAAAACTCGACGGCCATAGTCTCAGCGAAATGGACGAGGAACAGCGAGCGATTCTGCGCAGCCAGTTGGTTGGCTTTGTATTTCAGTCGTTTCAACTTCTGCCCAGTCTTACTGCCCTGGAAAATGTGATGCTGCCAATCGAACTAAAAGGGGATCCTGAAGCTCACGACAAAGCCAGAAAGCTACTGGAAAGAGTTGGTCTTAGTGAGCGCTGGCATCATTACCCCAATCAATTGTCGGGCGGTGAACAGCAGCGAGTCGCGATTGCGCGCGCCTTTGCCACCGAGGCGAGTATTCTGTTCGCCGATGAGCCCACCGGCAATCTGGATACGGCGACGGGTGCGCGGGTGATCGATTTGTTGTTCGACCTGAATCGCGAGTATTCCACAACCCTGGTGCTGGTCACACACGATGAGCGCCTGGCGCAACGTTGTGATCGCATTATCAAGCTGGTCGCTGGTGAAATTGCCGAAGATACGCAAGTCTCTCCCGAAGCAGAAAGGGAAGCCAGTCATGGCTGAAACATCAGTAGCTTCACTTCAGGACAACAAACCACTAGGTAATCTTCTGAGCCTGTCCATGCGTCTCTTGTGGCGTGACTGGCAGGGTGGTGAGCTGCGTTTACTATTCATCGCGCTGGTGCTGGCGGTGACATCGGTGACTGGCATTGCCTTGTTCACCGATCGGCTGGAGAGAGCCCTGCTGTTGGAGTCCGCCAATATGTTGGCGGCAGATCGCATTGTCAGCGGTCGTGGTGATCTGCCGCGCGAAGTGCTTGAGGAAGGTCAGGCGCGGGGTCTGCGTACAGCAGAAACTCTGTCCTTCACGTCGATGGCATTTTCCGATACTGGCAACCTGTTGGTGGCTGCCAAGGCTGTCAGCGAAAACTATCCGCTGCGTGGGGATGTCATTATTGCCGATCAACCCTTCGTTCGTGGCACGCCCATCAGCAGCGGCCCACCGCCAGGAGAAGCCTGGCTGGAATCTCGTGCGCTACCGGCCCTGAATCTGGAAGTAGGCGATACAGTTTACGTGGGCGAAACTGAATTGCGTGTTGGCAAGATTATTATCACCGAACCGGACCGCGCTGGCGGCAGTATGCTGGACAATGCTGGTCCTCGGTTGATGTTGCATATGGACGATGTGGCTGCGACCAATGTTGTCCAGCTTGGCAGTCGGGTCAGCTACCGATACTTGTTCGCTGATAATGACCTGGCGGCGCTCGACGACTTCGAACAATGGTTCCGATCCCGACAAGAATGGCGAGGCAGGTTTTACATCCGTGACGTACGCGATGAGAGTCAGGAAGTCAGTGATGCCCTGGATCGGGCGGAAGGCTTTTTGTTATTGGGGTCGCTGTTTGCAGTCATTCTCGCTGGTCTGGCGATTGCGCTGACCGCCAAGCGCTATAGTGAACGTCACTACGATTATGTGGCCATTCTGAAAACCCTGGGTTGTACTTCCGGCCAGATCAGTATCATCTACCTGTCGATTCAGCTGGTATTGGCACTCATAGCGATCGTGGTGGGCAGCATACTTGGCTGGCTGGTACATCAGGGAATTCTTCGACTGTTGCAGACTATCCTGCTGGTTACTCTGCCGCCCCCAGGTACACAACCCTATATCGTTGGCTCTCTCACGGCACTCATTTGTTTGTTGGCATTTGCCCTGCCGCCTCTGCTGGCTCTGAGAGAAACACCGCCTTTGCGGGTGTTACGCAAGGACATTAGTCAGCAAAAGTTCAGCGACCGTATTCCCTATGTATTCGGTATTCTGGGCACGGTGTTTCTTGTCTACTGGTACAGCCAGGATTTTGTGCTTACTTCTGTACTGGTAAGTGCGGTGGCTGCGATTGCACTGTTTCTCTCCATCGTGTCCTGGCTATTTCTCCAGTCCAGTGGTTCGGTGGGAATGAAGGCTGGCAATGCCTGGAAACTGGCCATGACTGCAGCAAGGCGACGTCGTCGGCAGAACGTACTCCAGGTAATGGTGTTTTCCACCACCATTATGTCCCTGTTGATCCTGACCTTATTACGTACCGACCTGATCACGGAATGGCAGGCACAATTACCACAGAACACACCCAATCATTTCATGATGAACATCAGTGGCGATCAGATCGACGGCATTGAGAACTTTTTCGCCAGCAACGGGATTGAAGGCAATGCATTTTATCCGCTCATCAGTGCGCGCGTGATGCGCATTAATGGCGAGTTGCCATCTCAATCAGGCGATATGGATGATGGTGAAGAAGAAGGCAATAGCTTGACGGAGAGTGCGTCCCTTGAGGATGTGGAGTTGGATGCAGAAGTGGCTGAAGCCCTGACTCCCGGGACGGAAACAAGTTCGGCAAATTCACAGTCCGCTGATGGGCAGAGTGGCACGCGTGTCCGGGGTCGCCTCAGCCGGAGGCAGGTGACCTGGGCAGATGAGGTACCACCAGATAATGCCATTACCGCGGGAGACTGGTGGGGTGAAAATCCCGAGGCCGGTTACGTATCTATCGAAGAGGAATATGCAGACTGGTTGGATCTAGAGTTGGGAGACAGGCTCGAGTTTGAAGTCAACCAGGAAACCATCTATGCAGAAGTAAGCAGTTTCCGTAGTGTGCGCTGGGACAATATGCAGCCCAATTTCTTTATCATTTTTTCTCCAGGCACCATCGATCACCTGGGAGGCACTTATCTTTCAACGGCACTGATGGAGAGGGAACAGAAAATGCTGCTGAACGACCTGATTCGGTTATTCCCGACCATGGTGGTTATCGAGATCGATGCGCTCATCGAACAGATTCAGACCATCATTGCCCAGGTGACTTCGGCCATAGAACTGATCTCGGTGCTGGTGCTGGTATGTGGCGCACTGGTGTTGCTGTCCTGTGTGAATGCTACTCTCGACGAGCGTTTTCAGGAAAACGCAATCCTGCGTACGCTTGGAGCGGGGCGCAAACTGATTCTTACCAGCCTGATGATAGAATTCGCCTTCATCGGATTGATTGCGGGCATCATCGCTACTATCGGTGCAGAAGCCAGTCTTTACTATCTGCAGGAGCAGATATTCGAGCAGGAATTCTCTTTTCACTATTGGGTCTGGCCACTGGGACCCGTACTTGGCACGCTGATCATAGGTGGATTGGGCGTACTGTCTACTCGCGGAGTGGTACGCATCAGTCCGCTGACCGTGCTGCGCCGCTCGGTCTAGCTTTAGCTCATTCCGTTGTACCGATTCAGTACTTGCATCACGGAGGCGTGGTAGCTGGCGCCGAACAGTAGCAGGTGATTCAGCAAGTGGTAAAGGTTGTAGAGAGACGCTCGTTCCTTCCAATCTTTGGCAACTGCACTGTTTTCTTCGTAACTGGCATAGAAAGCTTGTGGAAAGCCTCCGAACAATTGCGTCATGGCGAGTTCCGCTTCTGCCCAACCCCAGTAAGTTGCAGGGTCAATAAGCGCCGGTTGTCCCTCATGGTCACAATGGATGTTCCCCGACCAGAGATCGCCGTGAATCAGTACCGCTGGCATGTCCGGCACCCATCTGTTCAGCTTGCCCGCTATGTGCTCTACCGAACCCATTTCTCTCGATGACAATAAGCCTTTGTCGAATGCCTGTCGGGCCAGAGCCAATAATCGACGCTCAGCGAAGAAGCGATGGCCATCTGTATCAGGGCTGTTGTCCTGCGCGGTTGCGCCGCAATAGTTGTTTAGCTGGAATCCAAATTCGGGCTGTGTTTCCTGATGCAGATGGGCCAGTTGCCTGCCAAGGTTTTCCCAGAACCCGGCTGATGGAGAGCCACAGCCCAGGTCTTCCAGGAGGATGAAATCCGATCCTGCATGAATCACTTGCGGTACGCGACAGACCTTCGGATGGGCCAGGGCCTGGAGCCCGGCAGCTTCGGCAGGAAACATGTCGGATGGCGCATGGAGAAGGTGCTTGAGGAACAATCTCTCGCCGGTGTCGAGCGTAATGCGGCGCGCATCGCTGATGCAACCGCCAGCAGCCGAGTCCGCGCTTTGGACTGCACCGTAGCCGTTGTCGAGTAGCCATTGCTGGTAGGAATCCATGTTGACCGCAGACTACGTCAGATGGGTTATAATCGCCAATTCCTGAATCAAAGCGGAAGTCTGTAGCCATGATATCTAGGCGTCTGGTTTTTCTAATATTCCTGTTGGCGGGAGCTTCGGCTTCTGCCCAGTCCCTGGAGACTGTTACAGAAGAAGAATGTGTGCGCGGCGATTGCATCAGCGGCAGAGGCACCATGGAATTCAAGACGCCATTTGGTACAGGCAGCTACGTTGGTGCTTTCGAAAACGGCGAGTTTCATGGCAATGGTCGACTCGAAATCCCCATCTCGTGGACGCAAAGAGAAATATACGTGGGAGATTGGGAAGAAGGGATTCGTTCGGGCAGGGGCAAGCATTGGAATGGCAAGGGGAATCTCTATATCGGCGAGTGGCGAGACAACAAACGCAATGGCCAGGGTTCCTATTTTTTCAATTTACCTCAGTGGCGAGAAAATCAACACACGGAATTCTGGCTCAAGGAAAATACTGAGAACTACACGGGAAATTTCGAAAACGACCATTTTCATGGGCAGGGTGCCTATCGCTGGCCAGAAGGAAATCGTTATGTCGGTGGGTTCTTTGCTGGCGAGAAACATGGCCCGGGAACCTATTACTACGAGAAAACCGGCACCGCGCGCCAACAGTGGTGGGAATACGGCGATTTCATTCGCTGATCACGTCTCCAGGCCAAAACAATCATGATGGATCTCGAATCTCTACGCAGGGAGTACAAAGGTGGGCTGCGCCGCAAAGACCTGGCAGTCGATCCCTTTAAGCAGTTCGAACGCTGGATGGATGAAGTACTGCAGCTGGGCATTGTTGATCCAACGGCCATGACTATTGCAACCGTGTCGGCAGATGGTCAGCCAAGCCAGCGTATCGTGTTGCTGAAACATGTAGATGAACAGGGCTTTGTCTTTTATACCAATTACAGCAGCCGCAAGGCCGAAGAACTGACGGCCAATCCGAATATCAGCCTGCATTTCCCCTGGCATACTGTCGACCGACAAGTGAAGGTGTGTGGTAGTGCAAGCAAGATACCTGTGACCGAATCGGTGAAGTATTTTCTCAGTCGTCCCCGGGATAGTCAGATAGCAGCATTGGCCTCCCATCAGAGTTCGATACTCAGTTCCAGAACAGTACTGCTTAATCAGTTTGAATCGCTGAAGCAGAAATTCAAACAGGGAGAGATGCCTTTACCTGATTTCTGGGGTGGTTATCGCGTGGTTCCGACGGAGTTTGAATTCTGGCAGGGGAGTGAGAATCGCCTGCATGATCGGTTTCGATATTCGCTCGTGGAAGAGCAATGGCAAATCGAGCGTTTGGCGCCCTGATTTATGGACAAGCTGTCAGGCTTGCCACTTTTTCAGTTTCTTCTTTTCCAGTATCCGTTTGAGTCGAGCATATTGCGGCAGGCCCCGTTTGAAGGGAGGAAAATCTTCTCCTGCGATAAGAGGGGCAAAGTAATCTCTGGCTTTGTCTGTAATATGAAAACCATCGCGACTGATGTAGTCTCGCGGCATCATTTTCTCCACGTTGGCAACGTCTGATAAGCTGGCTTCCCCAATTCGCCAGCTGTATTTCTTCCCTTTGCCGCGCACTATCGTGGGCATCACCGCATTCTTGCCCTGTAGGGCAAACTCCACGGCTGCCTTGCCGACAGCATAGGCCTGTTCCACGTCTGTCTTCGATGCGATGTGGCGTGCGGCTCTCTGCAGATAATCCGCTACCGCCCAGTGATACTTGTAGCCAAGTTCATCTTTGACCATATTGGCGACGAAGGGTGCGACACCACCGAGTTGCACATGCCCAAAAGCATCCTTGCCGCCAGCATCGGCCAGGAAACGACCGTCTTTATGCTTCGCGCCTTCTGAAACCACGATGGCGCAGTATCCATACTTTTTGACACAGTGTTTCACCTTGCGGAGAAACTTTTCCCGGTTAAAGGCAATCTCTGGAAACAGAATGATATGGGGCGCGTCACCCTCCTGCTCGGTAGCCAGGCCCGCTGCACCTGCGATCCAGCCCGCATGGCGGCCCATTACTTCCATGACAAAAATCTTGGTGGAGCTTTCGCACATGGAAGCCACATCCAGGCCTGCTTCGCGAATCGAAACCGCCACATACTTGGCGACCGATCCGAAGCCGGGGCAGTTATCGGTAATTGGTAAATCGTTGTCTACAGTCTTGGGAATACCGATACAGGTGATTGGAAATCCCATGTCCAGGCTCAGCTTCGATACTTTGTTGGCCGTATCCTGTGAATCACCACCGCCGTTATAAAGGAAATAGCGAATGTTGTGGGCCTTGAAGACTTCCATGAGTCTTTCGTATTCCCGCTTGTTCTCATCGTAAGACTTGAGCTTGTATCGGCAAGAGCCGAAAGCGCCAGCTGGCGTTGATCGAAGAGCGGCAATCGTGGCGGCCGATTCCTTGTTGGTGTCGATCAGATTCTCTTCAAGGGCGCCGACGATGCCGTTCAGTCCCGCGTACACCTTGCCAATACGATCACGATGCTGGCGTGCTGTTTCAATGACGCCGCAGGCACTGGCGTTAATAACTGAGGTGACACCGCCGGATTGTGCATAGAAAAGATTGGCCCTGGCCATGATTTCAGAATTTCTCTTGATGGGTTGAAGTGCGGGTGGAATCAAAGGTCGGCTATGTTACTCGCTGAGGCTCTCCCTTGCCAGTATTCGGCTATTGATGCAACAATCGGCACCCTTTTGTCTCTTTATGGAATCACCATGCGCTTGATTGTAGGCATGTCCGGTGCCAGCGGTGTCATCTACGGCATCCGGCTGTTGCAGGTTTTGCAACAGGAGAGTGATGTGGAAACCCATCTGATTCTGTCCAGTGCAGCGAAGATGAACATTCCCTTGGAAACCAATTGGGCAGCGAAGGACGTAACTGCGATGGCAGATCACGTCTATTCCAACAAGGACATTGCCGCTACCCTGGCCAGCGGGTCGTTCAAGACGGACGGTATGATCATCGCTCCCTGCGCGATCAAGACGCTTTCCGCTGTGGCGAATTCCTATGCAGACTCCTTGCTGGTCAGAGCGGCGGATGTGATGCTGAAGGAACGGCGTCGACTGGTGCTGGTGCCCAGGGAGACTCCCTTGCATACAGGGCATTGTGAGCTCCTTTACAAGGCCAGTCAGATAGGTGCAATCATCGCACCACCCATGCCAGCTCACTATATAAGGCCTGATTCGGTAGACGAGCTGGTGGATCACCATGTCGGCAGACTGCTGGATCTGTTCGATCTGGACCCTGGGCTGGTCAAACGTTGGCCCGGAAGTCGGCAGGCTGGCGATCAGGCCTGATGCATGTCTGCCTGGACAACAGCTGACTGAGATACATTACTGAGGAGACCCATAGGCCCAGGATTCGACGCAGCGCACAGTGTCGAGGGACAAGGCTGGTAAAATTTGGCCGATGAGCACCGATTATTCAGAATTTTGGTTGACTGACACCCGGTCCAGTGGTGTCCTAGAAATCATCGAAAACCTGCTCCAAGCGAGGAAGTTATGCTAACTAAAGGTACGGGCTTCGCCAGGTATTCCAAGACTTTGTGTTGGATCGTGGCGGGTATCTGGCTTGCGCTATCAGTGCTGTCATTCACCAGCGGCGCAGACAATGCCACCATTAATGGGTTTCTATGGATGGCCGGCGCGGTTGCTTTTGCGATTTCAGGAGTCGCGCTGGGTCGGAATGCGGATTCAGGCGCAACCCAGGGCGGAGAAGCCGGCGACTAGCTCAGATCTTCACTGGCCGATACAAGCGCCTGCATGTGACAGCTCACCGAATTCGCATCGGCACACAGTAATCGATCAGCCAGTAATGTCAGATTTAGCAACGACGCCTGTGGATTTGCTTCTGTGGACTCGCTGGGCAGGTAAGGGGCGGCGAGCCGCCGCAACTCATCCTGCTGAAGCTTTTCTGCCTGCAGCTCGATCCTCTTGATTGATTCTCTGAGATTTCCAAACTTGCTAGCAGACATGCCAGCCGCAGGCCCGGCATTATCCTTCATGCTGGTCCTAACATTCCTCAATGGCTGTACGACCGATTCGCGCCAATCCGTAGAAAAGGCCAGGACCTCGTCCAGTAGTACGCCGGGGAGTTGACCGCTTCGGTAACCGAACCAGACACAAAACAAGACCACATTGACGTCCAGTCCGTAATCATTCTGCAATATCAGGCAACGCTCAGCGACACCCGGCGAATCATACAGCTTGAGAGAATAGTCCCAGAATTCATTCTCTGTCAGTGTCATTCTTGCCGGTCCTATAGCAGTGTCGGGCTAAGTCGAGCTACCATGTTAGCAACATTCCAAATGGCATAGAACGAATGCATATTCATATCCTCGGCATTTGCGGTACCTTCATGGGCAGTCTGGCCGTGTTGGCTAAACAACTCGGTTACCGGGTCAGCGGCAGCGACATGAATGTCTATCCTCCCATGAGCACACAGCTGGAATCCCTGGGCATTGAACTCAAGGAGGGATATCGTTTTGAGCATCTTCAGCCGACACCAGATCTCGTCATCATTGGTAACGCGCTTTCCAGAGGGAATGCCGCGGTGGAGTATGTGCTCAATGAGAACATTCCCTATACTTCGGGGCCGCAATGGCTGGCCCAATTTGTATTGCAGGACAAGTGGGTATTGGGAGTTGCCGGAACCCACGGAAAGACAACGACCAGTGCCATGCTTACCTGGATACTTGAACAGGCTGGTGTAAAGCCGGGATATCTGATTGGTGGAGTAACCCAGAACCTGGAGCACTCAGCATCGATTGGAGATTCAGCTTTCTTTGTCGTCGAGGCGGACGAGTATGACACTGCCTTTTTCGACAAGCGTTCGAAGTTTGTTCACTATGCGCCTCGCACAGCGATACTGAACAATATTGAGTTTGACCATGCAGATATCTTTGACAATCTCGACGCGATCGAAAAGCAGTTTCATCATCTGGTGCGTACCATACCCGGTAACGGGCTGATCGTTACTCCTTACAATGAATCAACACTGGAAGCTGTATTGGCCATGGGTTGTTGGAGCCCACGACAAAAGTTCGGTATCAATGTGCCGGAAGAAGTTTGCCGACTGCAGGCAACCAACGGTGGTGTGTTCTGGAACGCGGCGACCAATGATAATCACGGCGGCAGCTTTGAATTGGTAAAGTATGGTCAGGGTTCGACAGGTGAAGTCATGAGTCGTGCTGAAGTAAGTTGGAGTCTGTCTGGA
The DNA here is from genome assembly GCA_965267495.1 of uncultured Pseudohongiella sp. Classification (GTDB taxonomy): domain Bacteria; phylum Pseudomonadota; class Gammaproteobacteria; order Pseudomonadales; family Pseudohongiellaceae; genus UBA9145. Next base: position 891,357 of record OZ254078.1, read on the forward strand.
TTGCATAATGTCAACAATGCACTGGCAGCGGTGGCTGCCGCACATCATGTCGGTATAGAAGTTAAAGCGGCCGCGAAGGCCCTCGCCAGTTTTGCAGGAGTGAAGCGACGCATGGAACATCTGGGTAATTTTGATGGTATCCATGTGTACGATGACTTTGCGCATCATCCGACGGCAATTGCGACCACGCTTCATGGCATGTCCGCGAAGCTGGCCGATCTGCCAGAATCAACGCGACTGATTGCAGTGATCGAGCCACGTTCGAACACCATGAAGATGGGCGTTCATCAGCATGAGTTAAATCACGCCTGTACTGAAGCAGATACCATCATCTGGTACAAGCCCGAAAAATCAGAAATTGATTTTAAGTCATTACTGGAAACCAGCCCTAAACCCGCTTATGCGTTTCACGATATTGAAGCCATTGTAAACTTTCTCGAAGAACGAGGTTTGGCGGGAGACCATATTGTGATCATGAGTAACGGTGGTTTTGGTGGTATCCATCAGAAACTCATCAACCGGCTAAGCAACTCACCTTACACTCACTGAGCGATTCTATGTCTGAGGCACAGACTATTTCACTCTTTCCTCTGCGGGTTGTCTTGTTTCCCGGAAACAAGCTTGACCTTCAGATTTTTGAAAGACGTTACCTGGATCTGGTCAGCCACTGCATGCGCAACAACGAAGGATTCGGTGTTTGCCTTCTGCGCGAGGGAGAAGAGGTCATTCGCGCGGAGAGCAAGCAGACGATTCATCGCACTGGTACCTATGCGACCATTGTTGACTGGGATCAGCTCGAGAACGGATTGTTGGGTATCACCGTGCAGGGGCAGGCCAAGTTTCGCATCGTCGATTGTTGGCAAGCAGACAGCGGTGTGCTGGAAGCTCAGGTAGAATTCAGCGCCCAGGATCGAGTTGGCGAAGAGGCAATCCCGCTCACTGAAAATTATGCGGCGCTGGTAGATTTGCTGCAGAACCTGGAAAGTCACCCCATGATCGAGCAGAAACAGATTCGGGTAGATTACGACAATCTATGGGAGCTTGGATGGCGTCTGGGAGACCTGATTCCTATAGACGTAGAGCAGAAACAGGAATTGCTGGAGACCGATGATCCCTGGGAGCGGATCAGCTCCATCGAGAGCCTGGTTTCTGCTATTGCCAACGAATCCTGAGCTCACCTATCCACAACTGGCTTATTGATTCTCTACGCAGGATAATGTCCGGCCCGCAATTCCCGCGGTAGGGTATTTCGAGCCAATAGGATTAAGAAGGAGCCCCTGTGCTGGCACGCCTGATCGACGTTTCCGGCTGGACCCACGAACAGTGGCTGGCAGCCAGTATACTGGCCTTTATTGTGGTCACGGTTGTGGTTGTATTGCATCGGCTCATCAAAATTGTGCAGATGTCTCGTCAGAGTCGCCAGCAACCCAATTTACGTCCTTTGCGTCGCAGGAAATTCCATCAATGATTCGTTCAAGATTAAATAGATTCATTGTATTTCCGATTCTGTGTACTGCGTTCGCACTCAGCTGGCAGAGCCATGGCATCATTATTCGTCATGATGTCGCATCAACTGACTACGAAATAAGTGGGACTGAATACCCGGCAGTGTTCTTTCTGGAACGACAGGGCAGCAGGAAGATTTGCGTCGCAACGGTAATCCATCAGCAATGGGCATTGACGGCGGCCCACTGCACTGAGGAAACCATGCTGGAAGAGACTGTGGATCAGGGTAGGCGATTTGGAGTTGAAGTTGGTGGTCAGGTGCGAGAGATTGATCTGATTATCAAGCATCCAGAGTATGATCAGACTTCTGGTGATGATGTTGATCTTGCCTTGTTGCGTTTTCGAGATGCCTCGGCGCGTCCCCGCCCAGTGCCTTTGCAGGAAGATCTTGATGAGTTGGGGCAGGAGGTCACCCTTGTGGGTTGGGGCTATTTCGGTTTGGGTACGCTGGGGCGGCAGTATGATGACGGTCGCCTACGACGTGCGACGAATCGTATCACTGCGGCTGGCCGTTATCTGCGTTTGCGCTTCGATGATCCCCGGGAGCGTGCTACTGACGCCCTCCCTCTGGAAGGCGTGCCGGGGCTAGGGGATAGTGGCGGTCCGGCATTTATCCAGAACGGCACAGGGCCAATCCTCGCAGGTATAGCAGTTGGTCAGATTAAGGGACGAGATTTTTCAGAAGAAACCCAGGGTAAATACGGTGCTGTGGCAGTGTATGAAAGAGTGTCTTCGCATTTGCGATGGATTGAAGAAGTTGTAGGCAGTGAATTGCCCTTTGATAGCTGAAGATACGGTCTGCGTATTAATGAAGAGAGAGAGTTGTGATGATTAAAAAAATCCTGATATCTATTGTGCTGTTTGTTCTGGTCATCGGTGGGGTAGCGTACTTCTATCTTGATAGCCTGGTAACCAGTGGTATCGAAGTAGTAGGCAGCAGGGTTTTGGGCACGGAAGTGCAGGTGCGCTCCGCAGCAATCTCTCCCCTGACTGGCTCTGGGTCAATCTCAGGATTAAGCATAGCGAATGTGGAAGGATTTAACTCTGAACATGCTTTTGAGCTTGAAGAAGTGTCCGTGTCTCTGAATCTTGGATCTGTGTTCAGTGATGTAGTGGAAGTGGATTCGGTTGTTATTACACAACCACAGATTACTTTCGAGAGGCAGCTTACCAGAGACAATATCAGAGCCCTGATTGACAATATTGCAGCACCTGCTGGTGGCGAAGATCAGGCTGCGGCAGAAGGGGAGTCCACGCGCCGAATTATCATTCGTGAATTTCTCATGGACGACCCGCAAGTGAACCTGGTGGCAGCTTCTATTGAAGCCCCTATTCCTTTGCCCAACATCTCAATGAGCAATATAGGTGAGGAAGACGACTCTGCAACTGTTGCCGATGCGATGCGACAGATTCTTTCTGCTATCAGCACTTCGATTCTGAACTCTGACCCGCCTATTTTCGAGATGATGCGAGAGAATGTGGAGGAGAGGTTGCAGGATGGTGTGGAAGAAGTAGAAAACGCTGTTGAGGAAATAGGTGACCGCCTGCGCGGCATTCTGAACTAGATTCACGAATTCTGGCCAGATTGGGATTAGCTGCTGTCTTCCCGATCGCTCAGACAATTGTTCTCATCCCCGGCCAGCAGTCTGTCGGTACGCCCTGTTATCCGATAGGCTGTCAGCCCAACCCATTCCCTGACTGCAATATCCAGCAGATTCAAGTTGCCAGCGAAATTGAACTGAACCCGTAACAGCTCACCGGTCCGTGATTGATGGTCTACAGGATAGGCGTGCACGGGCCATTGTTGCTGACAAAAGATGCCTACCGAGCGAGGCATATGAAATGCCGAGGTGATCAGAATCCAGTTCTGGCCAGGTTCCGGATTCACCAGAACCTTGCTGTTGGAGGCATTCTCTGCCGTATTGCGGGACTCGCTTTCATAGATTATGGCACGTTCGCCAAGTTGCAATTGATCAAACAGAAAGCGGGCATAATCTGCTGCCTTGAATTCCTGTGTTGTCAGCGAGCCGGTTCCACCGGTGAATACCAGTTGTGCTCCGGGATAGAGTTCAGCCAGATAACGAAAAGCTGTCAGTCTCTCTCCGGCGCTACCGAATTCTACCTGTCCCCAAAGATCAGATTTAACGGGGTCAATTGCCCCGGACAGCACGATAATGCCGTCCACTTCGGCTGGTAGTGCGGCATTGGCCTGAAAGCGGTTCTCCAGTGGCGCGATCAACCATTCACCGAGGGGCAGGGAGGCAATAGTGACCAGCAACAGCGCGCAAAGAGAGAGCAATCGGCGAGACAATTTTTGCCAGCCCGCTACCATGGCGAGCCAGGCACCCACCCCAAGGATTACAATCAGGCTGGCCGGAGAGATGATCGTCCAGATCAGTTTTGAGGCGATGAAGAAAACAGTATCCATAAGAATGGCAGGGTTAATCCGGTGTCCATGCTAACTCATATAGACCTTGGGATTCACCTTCCACTGGAGCGATTGCGAATGTGATGAATTTTGTTACTATCGAACGCCCAAATCCATCAATTTTGCGGAGTAAAGAGTATGACAATTCAGGTAGGTGACAAGATCCCTTCGGCAACTTTCAAGGTGATGACAGCGGACGGCCCTGCTGATATGAGCACAGATGAAGTCTTTGCTGGCAAGAAGGTGGTTTTTTTCGCCGTGCCGGGCGCATTTACACCAGGATGTTCCATGACCCATCTGCCAGGATTCGTAGTGCAGGCCGATGCCATCAAGGCAAAAGGCGCGGACACGATTGCCTGTATGTCGGTCAATGATGCATTCGTAATGGGAAGTTGGGGGCAGGCCCAGAATGCCGAAGAAATACTGATGCTCTCAGATGGAAATGGTGAATTTACCGCCGCCATTGGCATGGAGATGGATGCCAGCGGATTCGGTATGGGAACGCGTTGCAAGAGATTCGGCATGATAGTCGAAGATGGAACTGTGACTCATCTTGCGATCGAAGCTCCTGGCGAGATCAAGGTCTCTTCAGCAGAAGCTCTTCTGGAAGCGCTCTGAATCAGACATTGAATAATGGTGCCGGGTTGCACAGTTAGCCTGGATACTAGTCAAAGATAAGAACGAGAAAAATCATGATTACTCAGCACCTGGATTACTTTGATGGCGATACCGAGCTGGAAGCCTATGTCGCCTATCAGGAAACTGATATACAAAAGCCTCTCGTGCTCGTCTCCCACGATTGGAGCGGACGCCGTGAATTTGCCTGTAATGCAGCGGAAAGAGTGGCGGAGATGGGCTACGTGGGTTTTGCTCTGGACATGTACGGAAAAGGTGTGTTCGGTGCCGATGGTGACGCAGAGCTCAATGGTTCCCTGATGAATCCATTCGCCACTGACCGGGGCTTATTGCGGCAGCGGATTCGCGCGGCCCTGGTGGCTGGTCGTAACGTTCCGCAGGTGGATCCATCCAGGGTTGCCGCAATGGGCTATTGTTTCGGCGGAATGTGTGTGCTGGAACTGGCCCGCTCTGGTGCTGACGTGCTGGGTGTGATCAGCATTCATGGTATTTTTGCGCCAGGTGAAGTGCCGAATGAGGCTATCTCGGCGAAAGTGTTGTGTCTGCATGGCCACGATGACCCCATGGTTCCACCGGAGCAGGTGTTGGCATTTGAAACGGAGATGAGCGAAGCAGGTGTCGATTGGCAAGTCCATGCCTACGGGGGCACCATGCACGCATTTACCAATCCGGGAGCCAATGATCCCGGTTTTGGCACGGTTTACAATCCAGACGCTGAGAGAAGAACCTACCAGTCACTGGCAAACTTTCTGGATGAGATATTTTAGTGCACAGATTGCTGCAGTTTTTTCTTATTCAGAGCCAGACATATGTCCAATAACAAGCAAAGCGAAGCCGAGGTAGCAGGCTTCGATCAAATGCGCAGCCGCCTCGGTCTGGTGCTGGGTCCTACCGTTTTTATTGGCATGCTCCTGTTTGTGGAGCTGGATCCGTCGAATCCCCTTGTTACTCGCATGGCGGCTGTGATCCTGTTGATGGCTATCTGGTGGATCACGGAAGCAATCCCGTTGGCGGCAACGGCACTGCTGCCTATCGTGCTGTTTCCTCTGTTGGGTATTATGCGAGGTCGGGAATTGCCCGCCGCTGGCCGCGTCAACCTCGACACTGCACAAATCCAGGAAGGATTTAGTGCCAGCGATTTCGACATTATCTTTCCCAATGTCGCCAACCAGTACATGGACTGGATCATCCTGTTGTTCATGGGTGGCTTTATAGTCGCGGTGGCGGTAGAAAAATGGAATCTGCATAAGCGCATCGCGCTGAATATTCTGCGCATTGTAGGAGGGCAGCCTCATCGCCTGGTATTGGGCTTTATGCTTGCCACTGGATTCTTGTCCATGTGGCTGTCCAATACAGCCACGGCTCTGATGATGATGCCTATGGGGATGTCTTTGATATTGCTGTACGAAGAGCTAAATGCAGGCTTGTCAAAAAGGGGTGAAGTGATCGATGAGCGAGCGCCCAACTTTTCATTGAACTTGTTATTGGGTATTGCCTACTCCGCTTCTATTGGCGGTTTTGCCACGCTTATCGGTACTCCTCCTAATGGTGTTCTGGTCACCCAGTTACCTCAGCTGTTTCCCGAGGCACCGGACCTTACGTTCTCAACCTGGATGTTGTTTGCTCTGCCCATGAGTGCTGTTTACATGTTGCTCGCCTGGGTATTGTTAACCCGATTCGTGTTTCCGCTGCCCGCATCGACACCATTTAGCGGTCGGGATTTCATCCGCATGGAGTTGAAAAAGCTGGGACCCATGTCGGTGGAAGAGAGACGCGTGCTGGCAGTCTTTGTAAGCTTTGCGCTGCTGCTAATGTTAAGAAAGGAAAGGTTGTTCGGTGCCGAGATTGATGTATTCGGGTGGAGCTATTACCTGGACCGGATGCTGGAGGCATTCGGAAGCAACCCGGTAGGTTACATGATCGATGACGGCACGGTATCCATTGGCATGGCTTTGACCCTGTTCATGATACCTGCGAGTCGAACCATAGGCGGGCGTCTGCTCGACTGGGACGATGCCAAGAAGATTCCCTGGGGAATCCTGCTCTTGTTTGGCGGCGGACTGGCCATTGCAAAAGGATTTACGACATCGGGATTATCAGCTTTTGTGGCCTCTCAGCTACAAGCCTTGCTCGGCGACGCCAGCCCGCTAGTAATTGTTATGAGTACAGTAGGTATTATCACAGGATTGACGGAAGTGGCTTCCAATACCGCTACTATTTCCCTGTCCCTGCCAATTATGGCCAGCCTCTCCCAGGCTATAGAAGCGCACCCCCTGCTGCTGTTGATTCCCACTACACTGGCGGCATCCTGTGCCTTCATGCTGCCAGTATCTACACCACCCAACGCCATAGTGTACGGCTCTGGACGGATTCCCATCATGAAAATGGTGGTGGCAGGGATCTGGCTGGACGTGCTTTCAGTACTGCTGCTTACCCTGTTCGTCTATACCTTGGGGCATCTCGCATTTGGCGTTCTGGACGGATTTCCTGACTGGGCGATACCCTAATCCAAGCCTTGCTTTCTGTCGTAAATAACGGATGTAGTTCGCAATTTTGGGAATCCGGGTGTTTTGGCACTATTGGCTTTGTGCTAATGTGTCAGACTTGTTTCCCACGAAATCGGTTGTTCCTGCGCAGTGGCTGTTGTGGTCGGGGAAGAAGCGGGGAAGAAAAGGACTAGAAAAACAATAAGTGCGCTGTCAAATACAGCCACGATTCACGACAATCAAGGCATGAACGACCATCATCCTATTGACGATGCGCAGAGCAAACCCTGCCCTGCCGGAGAGGACAACTGCCCGAATCGCGCAGAAGTAGACAAACTGCGAGATGAGATCAAGCAGTTGGCTGCCCTGGTGCGCACGGATGAACTGACCACCCTGAATAACTTTCGATTTTTTACCCGGGCATTGAGCCTGGAGATGGAACGTACCCGACGTTCGGGACAACCCACCTGCCTGATCATGTGCGATCTCGATCATTTCAAAGAGATTAACGATGAATATGGGCACGAAGTGGGGAATATTGTGCTCAAGCATGTAGCCAGCCTGATCAAGAAAACCATTCGGCGACTGGATATTCCTTGCCGCTATGGAGGGGAGGAGTTCGCTCTGATACTCCCCGATACCAAATTGCAACAGGGGGTTCACTTTGCCAATCGGTTGCGGCTAAAAGTTAAGAATACTTCTGTTCAAGCAGGAGATATTGATCTGAATATCGAAGCCAGTTTCGGCGTCGATATCTATAGTCGGGGTGATCAGCTGACGGAAAAGGAATTCGTCGAGCAGGTCGACAGCTATCTTTATCTGGCCAAGCAGGAAGGTCGCAATCGCGTGTGTCATGCTGCATTCGACAAGGAAGACGAGCAGGAAGCAGGCGAAGACTATACGATATAGTTCACTCACTCTCTCCTATGGCAACTGCCAAATGATGCAGGATGGCGGCAGTGGCACCCCAGATTCGATAATCCTCATAATGCAATTCAAGTATAGGTCTTTCCTTGTTCTGGTAGCGTACCGTTGAGCGTTGATAGGCCTGAGGATTCAGCACCAGATCCAGCGGCGCCTGAAAAATATCAGCAACTTCAATCGGGCAGGCAGAGAACTGCAAATTACTTTCGATAAGACCTACCACGGGTGTGATTCGAAAACCCGACGGCATAACCAGTTCTCCCAGCTTGCCGATAACATCGACTTCGCCAGGGTGCAAACCGATTTCTTCGTGACTTTCCCGCAAAGCGGTTGCCATCAGATCCCTGTCCTGAGACTCCACGGAACCCCCAGGTAAGCTTATCTGGCCTGCGTGACTCCGCAGGTTTTCAGAACGCACTGTCAGCACCACGTGGCTCTCATCGTCATTAAGGCGGGTAACCGGGATGAGCACAGCGGCCTGGCGGTAGTCTTCCAGTTCTTCAGCAGTATGCTGCTTGCCTTCTGCGTAGGGATGGACGATGGGCGTTTCGACCTGCCCTCTTGGTGATTGGAAAAAGCGCAGCAGGTTCTGGAAAGTCGAAACGGTATCAGGCACAGGTTTATCTGCCATGTCATTCATGTCCACGAAGCATAGAGCAAAAAAATGCCGACATATAGTCGGCATTTTTGAGCTAAGCATTGAGAGTGGTTTAGCGGAAATCCCACTCCATCGCGAAAAACGCGCGCACGGGTTGCCCGATAAAATAACGGTCACCGGTGAACGTGGTCCAGTCAGCACGCTCGGCGTAATCTTCATCAGTCAGGTTCATCACATTCAGCGACAGGGTTACATCGTCATTGACCCGATATTGACCACGCAAGTTAAGCAGGTCATGGCCCTCGTAGCTGGCAGTGTTTTCCGGGTTGGTGAAGTAATCGCCCATGTTGACCCATTCCAGTTCCGCCATGAGGTCAGCATTGGGCCGCCAGGTTAGACGGGCGGTGCCGAATATATTTGGCGCAGTGTCTATATCATTACCCTTGATATCAATGCCTCCGGATATCAGAGAATTCTTGTAGACGTGCTTGGTGAAGTTCGCAACACCCCGAGCGGACAGAGTATCAGTGATATCGATCCCCACTTCGATTTCCAGCCCCTCGTGCTCAGTATGACTACCATTGGTGTTGACTCGCGAACTATCCCTGAGAATTTCATTCTCTTTGTCCATGTGGTACACAGTGGCAGAGTAGTCCCAGCCATCACCTGCACCAACGAATCCTATTTCAATGCTGTCCAGCTCGACCGAATCCAGGTCTGCAACGGTCTGCGCATTCTGCAGTCGATACAATTCTGTAGCCTGAGGGGCGCGGAAACCACGTTGCACACGAACCTGCAAATAGTGCTCATCGTTCAGTGCATAACTCAGTCCAGCCTTCGGCGAAACATTAGTAAAACCATCGCTGCGATCAGCAGGGCGGCTGTAACGACAGCCACCGAATCGACAGGGCACACCGAACTCATTGGTTCTGCCATCTATCATCAGATTATCGTAGTGGTACTTCATGCTTTCGATACGCAGACCTAATGATATTTCCAATCGGTCATTGAGTTCTCGTTCGTAGTTGGCGAAGCCAGCGATCTGACGTCCTTCTACTTCGAAGTCATAGTGTCTGCCCTGGGGAATGGTGTTTCTGAGAAAAGCTGATCCCTGAGTGGGATTGGGCTGATACTGCAACATAGAGGCATTGGTGTCTTCGAGATCGATACCGATTGCCAGCTCTGCGCCACTGGGTAATGTGTGGTAGCCGGCAGCCTGAATACCCAGGCTACGATGTTCGAAATCCTCTATAGGCTGGCCTGGCAAGAAGTGTTGGATAAAGTTCATGTTCACTTCACGCCAGTACGGTGTTAACACAATGTCCCAATCATCAACAGTTTGTGTAATCCTGGTCCAGACGCGGGTATTGCGACTGTCTCGATAGGCTTCGGGATTGGGGTTGATCTTGCGCGCGTCTTCATCTTCATAGATGCGGGTGCCCACTGCGAATCCAGCAGTCTCCTGATTCAGGTTGCTGACCGTAAATCCACCGTCCAGTTCGGTACCGTTTGCTGTCGTGTAGTTATAGAGCCAGGAGGCTTTCTGCTGATCGACGCCTGAATCATCACGGTATCCTCCGTCTGAGAGGCCATTGACCAGCAGTGTCTGTTTGAAGTCGCCATAGTCGTAACCTATCGCTCCCTTGACTCGATAAGATTCCCATGGGCCAGCTTCCAGTCGCAGCTTGCCAACATCACCCGCTTCGGGAAGGACTACGTTGATCAGGCCATGTACTGCATTAGAACCCCAGAAGGCACTGCCAGGACCACGGACTACTTCGATGCGTTCAGCATTTTCCGTGTGGGCATCAAACATCTCATTGACATTACAGAAGCCTGATGCGCGCAGCGGAATGCCATTTTCAGCAACCAGAAAGGCACCACAGGCGCCTGCACCAGTGAGTACCGGTGAACGAATCGACGCCAGGCTTTCCTGCCCATTGTTTCGGTGTACATTGACACCAGGCAATCGGTTCAGGGCTTGCTGATAGTGAACCGGTTCAACCAGATCCAGTTCCTGTTGCCCGATGACCGAGACGGCCGCATTGATGCCCGCCAGGCCTTCTGATCGTCGGGTTGTTGATATCACCTCAATTTCTTCTATCGCCTGTGTACCGGCGGTAGATTGAGCAAGGGCAGGGTAGGTTATCGCGGCAGTGCTGGCTGCAATGCCGGTAACCAGAAGTTTACGAATCATGGGTACTCTCCGATGTCTCTTTTTAGAACGGGTCGCCTGTTATGAGTTGTTAGAATGGCTGGTCGTTCAGTCTTCACTTTGGCTAATTCTCTGTTACATCTTGTTGCAAATTCTGCAAGCAGCGCAGTAGCCAAACCATTGTTGTCTTCTTGTACTGTGGCGGACAGACAAGAAGCTGGCAAATATAGCACACCAGTCCCGCGTTTACGTCAATTTTGCACCACTCAGACAGACCACGTAGACTAGCCATCCCTTCGCCAATAGGCTTGGGAATCGCACCGTTCTGTGGTGGTACCCACCCCGAATCTGTGTGTGAGTAAATACTAGAAAAGCTTTGAGATAGCAGGGGGGCTATCGCTCATGGAAACAAGAATTACCAAGGCGCTTGGTATAGAACATCCCATTGTCCAGGGAGGAATGCAGTGGGTAGGTCTGGCGGAGATGGCTTCGGCAGTATCCAATGCGGGTGGTCTGGGCATACTGACGGGGCTCACCCAGGCGACGCCAGAAGATTTACAAAAAGAGATAGCGCGTTGTCGAGACATGACCGACAAGCCCTTTGCGGTCAACCTTACAATACTGCCTACCATCAAGCCGGTGCCCTATGAAGAATATGCCCAGGCTATTGTGGATGCCGGTATCAAGATTGTCGAAACTGCTGGTCGGAATCCTGAACCATTCTTGCCGATGTTCAAGGCTGCGGGTATCACCGTCATTCACAAGTGTACTTCTATTCGTCATTCTCTGAAGGCAGAGCGAATTGGTTGTGACATGGTCAGTGTGGATGGCTTCGAGTGTGCCGGACATCCAGGCGAAGATGATGTGACTAATATGATTCTTCTTCCACTTGCAGCTAAACGCCTGAAGATTCCATTCCTGGCATCAGGAGGGCTCGGAGATGGCAAAGGCCTTGCGGCTGCTCTAGCAATGGGGGCAGATGGCATTAATATGGGCACTCGCTTCATGGTTACCAAAGAGGCACCAATTCACGACAAGGTGAAGCAGGCGATGGTAGATGCAAGCGAATTGGATACGGCGCTTATCTATCGCTCACTACGCAACACAGCGCGGGTATTCAAGAACAGTATTGCCGAACAGGTATTAGAGATTGAATCACAACCGGGACAAACCAGTTTTGAGGACATTCGCCCCCTGGTGCAGGGAGCGAAAGGTAAAGAGCTGTTCGAGGAAGGCGATCTTGATCGAGGAATTTGGTCGGCAGGCATGGTGGTCGGTCTCATTGATGATATTCCCAGCTGTGAAGAGCTGATCGATCGCATCGTAGCAGAAGCAGAGTCGATTATTAATGATCGACTCAATAAACTGGTCTCATGAAAGCCGGAAGAAGACAGTTCAGGTAGTCGAATTCAGTGAAGAGGATGGTGAATGCAGATAAAAGATAAAGTAGTCGTCGTAACCGGAGCCGCCAGTGGGATCGGTCGGGCGCTGTGTGAGCGATTCTCTGCAGAAGGTGCATCGGCAATCGTGGTCTCCGATGTGGACACGGTGGGCATGGCAGAAACCGTTGCCAAAATTGGCGATCAGACGAAAGCAGTAGGTATTCCCTGCGACGTCGGCAAGGAAGATGAAGTTGAAAAGCTGGTGAAGGAAACATTGCAGCGCTTCGATCACATCGATTTGTTCTGTTCCAATGCCGGAATCTTCACACCTGGAGATGAGAATGTATCCACCCAGGCCTGGCAAACGATTTGGGATATCAATGTCATGGCCCATGTGTTCGCCGCCAGGGCAGTATTACCCAGCATGCTGGAACGTGGCGAAGGTTATCTGTTAAATACTTCTTCTGCAGCGGGATTACTGAACCAGGTAGGTTCCGCCCCCTATGCTGTAACCAAACATGCAGCAATCGGCTTTGCCGAATGGCTCTCCATGACTTATGGAGATCGCGGCATCAGGGTATCCGCCCTGTGTCCACAGGCGGTGCGCACTGCCATGACGGCTGGCAGCGATGAAGGTGGTGTCGCAGGGCTTGATGGCATGTTGGAACCGGAACAGCTTGCTGACACCGTGATTGACACCTTGGCTGAGGAGCGCTTTCTGGTGTTGCCCCATCCGGAAGTGCTAACCTACATGCGCCGCAAAACTGATGATTACGATCGCTGGCTCGGTGGTATGCGCCGATTACAGGCTCGGTTTGCGGATGCCTATCACGAGCGGGCGCGCAAGCAGCAGGAAGCAGAAGATCAAGAATAATCTGGAACGAGATTGATATGTCCTTGTTAACTCTGACTCACATCCGCCGCAGTGTTTCACTTATGTTTGTTGTGCTGTGCCTGCAGTCGGGAATGCTTCTGGCTCAGGAGCGCATCGAATTGCCTGATGGTTCAAGCCTGACTGTGTTCATGGTGCGACCGGCTGAGAGTTCTGCGGAGCCCAGCCCCTTGCTAATTCTGATGGGTGGCGGGCCAGGCAATGCTTCTATCTCAAGAGATACCTCAATCTGGCTGGGCAGTGGATTTGCCTCGCGTGGCTGGATGGTAGCAGTACCGGTGTCTCCCAATAACCGTGCCTTCCGCGGCTTCGAAAACAATGTCAAGGTAGCCCAGCTCATCGATGAGTTACAGAAACGCGATGACATCGCGAATGGCCGGGTAATGCTTGCGGGCATTTCCAACGGTGGCATGTCAGCACTGGAGATAGCGAGACGCAACCCGGATGAGTACCTGGGTGTGGTTGCTGTGCCAGCCGTGTCTTCTTCGGTCTTTGACAATAAGCCATTGGCGGATTTTCCGGTGTACCTGCGTATCGGTGGGGCTGATGAGTTGGGCTGGGCAGACAGGTTTGATGAAACTGTCGCTTCTTTTACCGAAGCGGGTGTAGATCTTGATGCAGCAATTCTGGACAGTGCGCCACATATGTTTCGCATGAATTGGGACTCCCTGGAACCCTGGCTGGACAAGGTTAAAGAACAACGACTTTAGGAACACAGTTAATCAGAAGTTCCGCAACTGAAGGAGAATGAAATGATCAGAGTAAGACTAATGCAGTTTTTTGGCGGGGCTATGGCAAGTATGATTGCATCCCTGGCTTTTGCCGCTGGCCCGGCAGCGACCATCGACCAGCTGAGCTGGATGACCGGCAACTGGGCTGGTCAGCTAGGTCCTAATCAACTGGAAGAAAACTGGATCGCCACTGAGGGTGCATCAATCGCAGCCATGGTGCGCATGACTGGTAATGGTGCCACCAGCATGTTTGAAATGATTACTATTGAGGAAGTGGATGGCTCACTGGTACTGCACATTCAGCAGTGGGATCCTGGTTTTCAGCCTCGCACTGACGCACCTCAAAAAATGGAACTGGAAGAAATCACAGCAAACAGTGTGAAATTTCGCGCCGTATCTGAAGGTGGTATGGCTTCCCTTGGGTATAGTAACCCGGACGCCGATACCTTTATCATCCATGTAGGTCGGCCTGATGGCAATGTATTGGATATTCCGCTAAAGAAGCGCAGCATCTGGTAAGCCGTCTGATTTCAGAAAGGATTAGGCGTCAGCTCTCACAAGCTGGCGCCTTTTTTATGCCTCGAATACAGCTATTCAGGCCCTGGCATTGTGAAGCAATTCGACCCAATTACCATCAGGGTCCGCTACAATCGCGATAGTGACACCATCGCGAATAGTCTTGACGGGAACGACAACTTCTACACCTTCCGCTTGCAGATGATCCACCAGGGAGGTCAGATCCTGAACGTGCAAAGTCCAGTAGCGATAGCCGGTCGCGCCACGGATGCCTCCTGGTGCAGCATCTAGCGTTGGTCTGGGATCGGTTTCGATAATCTTGACGACACTGTCACCAGCCTTGAGGCGATGCATTACGCCGCCTCCCGGCATATCGATTACCGCTTCCGGTTCCAGGGCGAGACAATCTCGATAGAACAGCAGCATTTTTTCCAGATTGTTGGTGATAATGCCGATGTCGATTGCTGGCTTCTGAATCTCCATGTTCATGACTCGCTTAAGCGGCTCCCATAATGGCTTTGACTTCGAGAAATTCCTCGAATCCTTCAATGCCCCACTCGCGACCGTTGCCAGATTGTTTGTAACCACCGAAAGGCGCTGAAAAATCAGGACCTGCGCCATTCAGATGCACGTTGCCGGTACGCAATCTTCGTGCGACTGCCTGCGCATGCTCCGGCTCACCTGATACATAACCAGACAAGCCGTAGTCGGTATCGTTGGCTATACGAATTGCGTCTTCATCATCCAGGTAGGGAATGATGCTGAGTACGGGGCCGAAGATTTCTTCACGGGCGATTGTCATGTCATTGGAGACATTCGCGAATACAGTAGCTTGCACGAAGTATCCCTTGTCGAGGCCTTCCGGACGGCCTGCGCCACCGGCGATGAGGTCGGCTCCTTCATCTATGCCTTTCTCGATCAGACCCTGAATCTTGTTGAATTGCGCTTCGCTGACCACGGGACCCAGTCGCGTGGTCTCGGCAGCAGGATCCCCTACCGTAGCCTTGGCAGCGGCGGCCCTGGCTACCTCAATGGCTTCTTCCATGCGTGCTTGTGGTACCAACATGCGGGTCGGCGCGTTGCAGGACTGACCGCTGTTACCAAAGCAGCCGGCGACACCACCGGCGACTGCCTTGGCGAAATCCGGCGCATCATCAAGGATGATGTTGGCAGATTTGCCTCCCAGCTCCTGAGTCACCCGTTTGATACCATCCGCTGCGGCGCGTGCCACTTCGCGACCAGCGCGAGTAGAACCGGTGAAAGAAACCAGGTCGATTTCCGGGTGGGCCGAGATGGCTGCACCCACGGTGGGACCATCTCCATTGACCAGGTTGAACACCCCGGCAGGCAGACCTGATTCGGCGATGATCTCGGTGAGGATATAAGCACTTACCGGCGCAATCTCGCTTGGCTTTAATACCATGGTGCAGCCTGCAGCAATTGCTGGCGCCACCTTACAGGCGATCTGATTGAGAGGCCAGTTCCAGGGAGTGATGAATCCGCAGACGCCAGCTGGTTCTTTGACGATTTTAGTTGTTCCGCGAATCTCTTCGAACTGGTAGTTCTCCAGGATGGACAGCGCGGTCATGAAGTGGCCAAGGCCGCTACCAAGCTGGGCAGTTTTAGACAGCCCCATCGGCGCACCCATTTCCATGGATATGGCAGTGGCAATCTCGTCACCCCGGGCTTTGATGCCGGCTATGATGGCGCTCAACAGCTGTTTCCGCTCTTCGATGCTGGATTGTGACCAGGCGGGAAAGGCGGCGCGAGCGGCTTTAGCGGCTGCATCCACGTCTTCGGCTGTACCCATGGCGATTGTCGCGAAGGTTTCTTCTGTCGCCGGGTTGATAACGTCGAGCGTCGGTCGGTCTGACTCCACCCACTCGCCATTGATAAAAAACTTGTTGTACGCCGAGGTCATTGTGTTACTCCTGTTACCTGGGTTGACTCGATTGCATTACAATCATTGAAAGGGTCGCTAGTATAACCAGAAAGATTAAGGAGTGGCGATGGCTTCTGCGATAACGTCGGGAATAGGAACACGCCTGGCAGGATTTCTCAGTAAATCTCTGCCAGGTTACCGACGCCTGGATACGGTGGCAGTGGAAGATATCGCCCGGGTGCTGAAACCTGGGGATGTGGTTCTGGTTGAAGGCAACACGCGCATTAGCGTCGCCATCAAGTATCTCACACAATCATCCTGGTCACATGCTTGCCTGTATGTTGGAGATGAGTGTGCTTCCTGTTCCGAGCCGACTCTGTTGGAAGCTGATTTGCAGGATGGAGTAAGGTTGGTAGCGCTAGATCATTATCAAGACTTCAATCTGCGAATTTGTCGACCCAATGAGTTAAGTGATGAAGACAGAACAGGATTGATCGACTTTGCCAGAGCTAAACTCGGACACCAGTATGACCTGAAAAATGTCACGGACCTGCTGCGATTCCTGATTCAGCGCCCGGCTGTGCCACAACGCTATCGGCGCGCCATGATCGCATTCGGGAGTGGAGAACCCACCAAGGCAATTTGTTCGACGCTTATTGCAGAGTCTTTCCAGGCTATCGGATATCCAATTTTGCCTCTGCGTGGAGAGCAGGGAGAAGAGGGTGTAGGGGAGGGTGGAGAAGTGCCAGTCTACTACAGGCGCCACTTCACCCACTTTACGCCGAGAGACTTCGATCTGTCTCCCTATTTTCACGTCATCAAACCTACCCTGGAGCGGGGTTTTGACTATCACGGTGTAAAGTGGGAAGAGCCTGTTTCCGGCAGTTCAGATCACACCTAGCAACCAGCTGACGGCCGCTTCGAATTGCGGATCATCGCGACGACTTTCCGTGAATGGGAAGTCCACTGGCTGTTCTGGCTCGAGTCCATTAGCTTCAAGTTGAGATTCGTTGACCAGAAAGTCGACAGCAGGGGAATAAATCAGTTCTGCGTTGTTAAAACGAAACTCACCCACCATTCCCGCCGTAGTGCTACCCAGGCTGCTAATGCGTTCGGCATCGTCAAGCGCCATTGCAATCAGCTCTGCCGCACCCCGTGTACTTGCATCGATGAGCAGTGTGATTGGCTTGCGATAGGTTTCGATTGTCATTGGGTAGCCGGGACTGTCCCAGCCCTGCAACCACCGGGGTGAGTTCTCAAAAGACAATCGTGGTTCATTCAGGCTGAATAGCTCGAAGTGAGCCTGATCGAGAAAACCATAACTGCCACGCAAATCCACGATGATGCCATCACAGTGATCCAGGCTGGCAATCAATTGTTGTAAATTAAATAAAGCATCACTGTTTCGTGATAGCGCCCAGAGTTGCACATAACCAATGACCTTGTTGCCGGAACTAAATTCCTGGACGCTATTCAGGGTAGCCATACGATAACTGTCGTAGAGGTTTTCAAATACCGGGCTGATGCTCACTGTCAGAGTTTGCTCGTTGCGCTGCAGTTCCAGATCGAAGCTACGCGACCGACGAGTGAATTCCCTGGGCGCGAGATTCTCTTCGTTGAAACTGAAAACCGGTTGGAAGGGATTGCCGTCAGCACTGACAATCACGTCGCCGCGATTGATGCCGGCATTGTGAGCTGGAAAGCCCTGTAATACGCCATTGACCAGAAAGCCCTGTGCGGTTTGCTGGCCCTCAATACCGATGTGATTCAAGCGGAAACGCTCTTGCTGTGTACGGCTGCTAAATGCCTGATACAGATAGTACTCAAGCTGCTCCTGACCAGGATGTCTGCTCGCTTCTGCTGCTTCAATCTTGCTGGCGGTCAAAGTGACGCTCAGCAGGACCAGAACAAACCGGATTGACCGCATCATTTCAGCCTACCAACTCCATTGCGCGCCCTGCAGCTGGTCGTTGGTAATGTCGATCTCTGAGTGCGCGATAGTGATCCGGAACATCAAACTCGAAGCGAATAGCCCAATTAAAAGTATGGGCAAGCAAAATATCCGCAATAGTGAACTGATCAGCCACCGCAAATTCTCCGTCACCTAACAAATGATCCAGGGTATTGACGGCTTTGTCGAATTCGAATTTCGCGGTGTCAAACATCGCTGGTATACGATGTTCCTCTGGCAAGGCAAACCAGTGCTTGCCTTTACTCCACAGGGGCTGCTCCAACTCAGCCAGCACAAATGTAACCAGCTCGTCCAGTTTGGCATAGACGAGCATGCTGTCGTTAGGCAGCAGGCCGGAATCGGGCGCGCTACGGGCGATGTAATTCAATATGGCGACGGATTCCGTAAGAACCAGATCGGCGTCCACCAGAGTTGGAACCTTGCCCTGCACATTAATCTCCAGATAACTGGGGTGCTTGGCGCTCTCCGGATCTTCCGGGTCAGTACGCAACTTCGCGTTGATGTACTCATATTTCAAGCCGGCTTCTTCCAGTGCCCAAAGACAGCGAAAGGACCGTGATTGTCCGAAACCGTACAACTTGATCATTGTTGTTCTCTCTGTTGTTTTCTCAATTAGCAATTCTTGAGGATAAAAAAATGGTGTGACCGATTGCTCGACCACACCATTCTAGTACTTTTGCTCAGCTAGATAGAATCAATCAATGGCGAAACAATAAAAATAGCCGTTGCCACCTGTTCCAATGAGGTCATCCTGAGAGCAGCCTCTCGAACCATGGGCACTATTCCAGGAGGTTGGGTTTTGTCCGCCACCGGTGCGGTCGAAGTGGCCCACATGAGCAGATCCTGAGCCATTGGAAGTCCAGTTACTGCAGGTGTGATCAGAACCATCTTCAACCTCACGTCCATCCAGCGTAGAGCCGGTGAGGATATCGTGTTGATTGGGGCTGTCACCACGACCATTTACCACATCTCCGTTTTCGGTGAGTGCGGTTTGCTTATTGAGATTGTTGTTGGGGCCATGGAGGTTGTTGAGGTTGCTCGCAATCTCGACGCCATTGACATTGTACCAGGGGCCGAAGCCGATTCGATTGCGCGCATCAACAGCCGGAGAATTGGAAGTGGCGTGGGCGCTGAGATAGGCGCGCCAGGTCTTGCCACGGGAGCCTGCAGCTTCAGCCAACTGCTGGCAATGGGCATCGGCGCCCGCCAGGCCACCCAGGTTGGCACCATCACCGGAACCCGCGCTGGTAATGAAAAAACTCATTTCATTCTGTTGCGAATTAACCGTGGTAAGCGTTGCCGCAGCAGCGATCATGGCGGCAGCGCTAAACAATAGTCTTTTTTTCATCTGTTTATTCCTCAATTGTTTTGCTTTTGTAATGTCGCCATCTAGTCAGCTAAAGCCATGGCAGTGAGCGTGCTACCGGTTTGCAGAATGACGTATTGCTTGCCGTCGTGCACCCAGGAGCTCATGCCATAGCGAGTGGCGGCAGGCACTTCTACACGATTCAGCTCTTCGCCTGTCATCTTGTCGACAGCAAAGAGGTACGGCGTACCGTCGCTTTCTACATTACTGTAGATCAGCATGTTGTCAGTGACTACCATCTGACCAACGGCACCAGAGCCGGTATTACCAATATCCACGCCTTGCAGGGCAGGCAGGTTCTTGATTCGGTCCGGGGTATAGCCAGCAGGTTTCCACCACAGGTGATCACCTGTGTTCATATCAATCGCTGTGATGCGGCTGTATGGTGGTTTGAACACAGGAATGCCTGCGGGGTGTCTGGGTGGGCGACTGCTACTTGCAGCAGCGTAACGCGACAGCGTCACTCCGGTGGGTGCCTCATAATAAGTATCCGCTTCCTCACCAGTCACTAGCACGCGACTACCGCAGTTGTAGCGTGACATGATGTACATCACGCCGCTGTCAGGATCTGCAACTGGAGGATGGGTTATATTGACCGAGCCAGAAGGACACATCAGTGCTGCAATCTTGCCGGATTCATGACCCCGTTGAATGGGTGGATTAAACACAGGCCCCATTATGTATTCCGCGACCGCAGCCAGGGCCTGTTGCTTGATCTCCGGCGTGAAGTCAGCCAGGAGATCTTCGCTGGAACCTACATACTCAAAAGGGGCAGGCTTGCTGGGAATGGGTTGTGTCTCAGACAACTGTTCTCCCGGGACGGTAGAGGCGGGCATCGGTGTTTCCACGATGGGCCAGACGGGCTCTCCGGTTTCCCTGTTGAACACATAGGTGTATCCCTGTTTGGTTGCCTGGGCCACGATTGGCGTGCGTCCCTGCTCAGTGTTGACGTCCAGCAGAATGGGTGCGGTTGGCGTGTCATAGTTCCAGATATCGTGATGTACCATCTGGAAGTGCCAGGCCCGCTCCCCCGTTGCCGCGTCCAGTGCAATAAGGCTGGTACCGTACAGATTGTCACCGGGGTGATGGCCGCCGTAGTAGTCAATTGTGACGCCATTGGTAGGGATGTAGACGAGACCGAGATCCAGATCAGCAGAAATGGGTGCCCAGGATGATATATCGCCAGTGTATTGCCAGGCATCGTTTTCCCAGGTCTCGTGGCCGAACTCACCCGGTTGCGGAATGACGTTGAACTTCCACTTGAACTCACCTGTTCGCGCATCGTATCCAAGAATGTCACCTGGCACGTTTTCAATGCGCGACTGGTGATAGCCCTGTTCAGCAGAGTTACCAACAACGATGGTGCCATTCACGACGATAGGCGGAGAAGATGAGGTGATGTAGCCCCGCTCCAGAGGAATGCCTTCATAGGGGTCATAGGGATGACCCAGGTCCTTGAGTAAATCCACTACACCCGTTTCCGGAAATCCATCGATGGGTACTGGTTCGCCGAAACCTTCCAGGGGGCGACCTGTCTCAGCATCCAGCGCGGTCAGAAAGAACCCAGGCGAGATTGTGTAAATAATGTCACGACCATCGATGTTGGCATAGCCGACTCCTTTGCCATAATCGGCGCGCATGGAATATTCCCAGCGTTCCGTATCGGGCTCCCGGTAGGACCAGATGGTGGCACCGGACGCAGGATCAATGGCAACGACATGGCGGCGGGCACCGGCAACGGTATACAGGCGGCCATTGATGTAGCTGGGAGTCGATCTGCCACTCTGTGCCTCGAAGCTGGCACCATCCCAGGACCAGGCTACTTCCAGCTGATCGAAGTTTTCTGGTGTGATTTGATCAGCTGGCGTGGAGCGAGTGTGGGCGTAATCGCTGCCAAGGGTCGTCCAATGAACCGAGTCCTGGGCAAACGTAAGCGATGCCAGCGCCGTGGCTCCGATCAGGGTGATGAAATGCAGAATAAGATGAGGTTTTCGGGTGCTTGTCATTTTTATTACCTCTCGGCGTCTGTGGTTCGCGAAAAGAACCAGCAGATTCACAGAAATCTCCCTGAGAGTAACCCAGTCGATGCTGTTTGTCATCGGGTCCCGGTGCCCGCCGCGCAAGCGCTAAATTACCTTACTCTGTGCCACTGTGCCCAAAAAAGCTGTGCTGAGTCCGGGCGACGGTATATTTAATTCAATCGCTGTGATTGCAATCACCTGAAGACCCTGATGTAGCTGGTGAGCAGCAGGACTATTGGCTAGATTACCGTCACAGGCAGGCCCCATACCGGGACAGCTAAAGTGGTTTTAATTTACAGGAAGCAAACAAGTGAAGAATTTATTGGTAGTAGTTGCAGTCTCACTTACGGCACAGACAGGCGTGGCCCAACCGGCAACATTCGTGGACGACGTACTTGCCATACCCCAGGCAGTGCTTATCGATGGTGCTGATTCAATTTATTACGCCGATGTCCAACTGACGGACAATGGTGATGGCACGCTCACAGTAACAGCAGGAGAACAGCAGAATCTGGTGCAGGTAGACAGCGTCGAAGTACTGATCATGGAATCGTTTCCGGTGCAGGTCAGTGTTGCAGTGAGCGGCAACAAGTCGGTGCCTTGCGTGGAATTTCTCCCGGCAGCGGTTGCGCGACAGGATAATCTGTTCACCGTGGTGCTGGCCGAATCTGTATTGGGTCCTGAGGAATCCTGCATCGCCATTATTGATCCTTTCGAAACCAGCGTCAGTCTCGATGTGCTCGGGTTGGCAGCGGGTACCTACACGGTACAGGTTAATGGGGTGCAAGCAGAGTTTACTCTGCAAACGGACAATCAACTGAGCAACTAAGCAGGAAAGCAAGAGGAGCCATGGATCGGTTCCGGGAAAAGGACTTCCAAAACAAAGCCGCCGTACAACTTCCCCAGTACGGCGGCTTCTTTTTTGTCGATCGGTTGGAATCTACCAGCGATACTGGAGTCGTCCAAACAGGTTTCTGCCCTGGCCGATCATGCGGCTACCTTGAGGAACCACGCTGTTCAGCACGCGGTTGAAACCGGTCAGGTGATCAGTGTATTCCTCGTCAAACAGGTTTTCTACACCTGCTGAAAAAGACAATCCGTTATCCATTGCCCAGCCCAGGAACACGTTAGTGAGCTCATAGCCTTCAGTGCTCCTGTTGTTGTTGTTCGGGTTGCCAGGATCGTTGGTATTGGTTTGCGAGATATTGTCCTGGTCCGCAATGAATACCTGCTCGATTCGGGTGCTGAAATTTGCACTCTCATAGAACAGCGACAACCGCACGTTGTCAGGATTCACCCGATACAGAAAATCGGCAATATCTTCCCGTTCACCATCAACGGTGGAAAACATGCCTTCAAAGCGCCAGCTGTCATTGATACGGAAGCCAACGGTGAGTTCGCCTCCGGTGAATTCAGCATCGGTGTTGGCAAAGCTTAGCGGTGTTGGATCACCATTGGCATTTCTGCTAACGCCGATAACAGCCGGATTAGTTGACGCAACGCCCTGGATGTAATCATCTACATCGCGACGATAGATGCGTGGGGAGACGTAGAAGTCACCATAATCCCAGTCGAATCCCAGTTCGATCTGACGCGCTTCTTCTGGTTGAAGATTAGGATTGCCAACGTAATTGTTACCATCGCCCAGTCCGGCATTTGCCTCAAGTGGGATCCACAGGTAACGTTCCTGGTACATGGGTGAGCGCACTTTCTGAGCGAAGCCCAGCTCAACCACCAGATTATCTGTTGCCTGGTACCTGGTCTTCAGTACCCAATCAGTGTTGTCGTCTTCTTGCTCTCGATTGCTGCTGTTAAAATTCTGTCGCAGCATCCAGACCGCCCTCGGTGGGGTACCCATGGGCCACATGGCTGGATTCATGTCCACCAGACGAGCCGGGAAAGCATCCACATTGCCGGAGTTCATTTCAACCTGCGCCTGACGGATACCCGCTTCCAGGTACCATTCATCATTCAGTGTGGCTGACCATTGAGCGAAGACGGCGGTTTCTTCCACTTCGCTGTTGTTAAAGTTATTCACAAAGAAGGGTGCAAAATCTGCGTCATAGACGGTCGCATTGTGATCTGCATCTTTGCCTTCCACGCCGACCACCATGTCACCCAAGCCAAGGGCAAAATCCAGGGCCACGCGGAATCCCGATTCATCACTGTCGGTCAACACATTACGCTGATCGTCGCCAAGGAAAGGTGGAAGAGGGAGGCTGGAGAAATCCGGTGTGGGACGAAGCAGCGAATTGCTCATGCCATGATCCACTTCGGAACCGTAAACCTGAATCTGCAGGTTAAAATTGTCGAATTCACCACGATACATCGCATTCCAGGTTTCGGTTTCAAACCAGTCAATGTCCATTGGCAGGCTCGGGGTGCCCGTATCGTCGGTATCTATTTTGTGATAGTTGATATCCAGGCTGTGGGTACCGTTGTCAAAACCGTAACCGATACCATACACATCTCTTTCGTATTGGGTTGCTGCCACTTCTCCTGCCGGCGTGTCGTAGTCATCCCCCTGGTCGAAAGATCCAATGCCATAGATGCGATTGTTAGCATTGGCGAATCCAATCACACCGGAATAACTGGTGCCGCTGTCCACGGTACCGAAAGCAACTTCTGTATCGCCGGTGAACGCCCACCCGTCGCCACTATTGTAGGCAGGGCGTTTCCATAATGCGGTAGCGACACCACCGATACCGCCGCCACTGGCAATAGAGGCGATGCCTTGCTCCACCACCAGCTCACTCATCAAGCCGGCAGGAATGTGATGCAGGGGAGGTGCCATCCAATTGGGGCCGCCACCATGAATCTTCATGCCATCAATTGTGACGTTGATGCGAGGACCAAACATGCCTCGGTACTGGATCTGGCCAGTGAGCGGGCCATTGTTGTTGGCGCCGCCGCCGGGAACCTGACTCATCAGCTTTGCCGGGTCCACATTGGAACCTGTGCGTGTTGCAGTAAATTCCTTCTGAATGAATTCCTGGCGACCGATCACGACGACTTCGTCAATATTCTGTGGTTGGGCCAGTAGCGGGCCGGTCACTGTCAGGCATGAGAATGTGAGGCCTGACCAGGTAAGTAGGTTCTTATTTTTCACTGGAGTCTCCCTTGGCTCAGTATGAAAAAATGGTGGCAAATTATAGGGTTATGTGAATTCGAGCGGCATGTGGCAAATTGTCGCGATTACGCCTGCTTAAAATCAAAAACATGTTGCCAATCAGTGAGATAGGCAAAAAAGTCTCATTTATGAGCCATTGGCAGCTGCCGACTGACTGATTAAGTGTTGATTCATGTCAATTTCCATATAAAGCTAAACCCATGAGAGAAAGCTTTTTACTGTCTTCAAATGCGGCATCGTCGGCGAGAGTATTGATTCTGTTAATGCTGTCCTGGAGCCTGCCGCTCGTTGCCCAACAAGCTGCCGAATCAGACAGTGGACAGCGCGAAGTCGAAGTGGGAGTCGAGCTGAATGTCGAGATCGGGACAGCAAGCGATTCCGAACTGCAGGAAGACATCGATGAAGAGGAACAGGCACGTCGTGCGGCTCATCTGGCGGAACTCAACCGTCAGCTCGAATTGCGCCAGAGGGCGATAGAGAATCTGCAGAGTGAGCAGGGCATCTACCATCCCAGTCTCATCGAAGCCTATGCTGATCTTGCGCGCTTACAGGTCGAGTTGGAAAACTATGATGAGGCATCGCGATTTCTTACCGATGCGCTACAGATCGCCCGCATCAATACGGGCTTATATAGTGAGCAACAGCTACCCCTGATTGATGAATTGATTCGCAACAATGCCCGTAAGCAGGATTGGAATGAAGTCGATGATCTGGTGCATCTTGATCACCACATTGCTTCGCGCGTTTATTCGCTTGCTGATGAAGAGTATCTGGCTGCCGCTGATGACTACGGTCAGTGGAAGCTTCGTGTGCTGCGGGAAAACCTGTTGCAACTTAGTGCCGCAGGTCTGATGGACACCGCAGAAGACCTGAGTGAGTTTTATGATCGCCTGATTCTCAACGTAGAGCTCGCAGAAGATGTCGATAGTGACGATTTGCTGCGTTTTCTTTATGGCAAATCCCAGGCGGACCTGAGCCTGGCCCGCTCGGTAGCACGGACGCCCTATACCTATTTCCAAGGCACTGCGAGTCGCTACCTGACCCGAACCCGTTGTCAAAATACCCGCAACGCAACGGGCCAGATCGTACGCCAGTGCTATAACGTGCAGGTAGAAAATCCCCGCTACCGACAGTCCCAGATTGATGCCAAAAGATTCACCCTGAATCGCTATACCCGTGAAGTGGACAAGGTCATTGAGCGTATGGCACTGATACGGGACAGTAACGGATCCCTCAGTGCCGGAGAGCGCAGCCAGCTGGACCAGCAGATTGCTGCTCTGTTGGCCGAATCCCAGGCGGTGCGTAGCCAGGGACGGGGTTTCCTGCGCTAGGCATATCGAATCTCTTTCTGCCCTGATTCCCCGCCTGAATATCCCGAAGAGACTGGATATTTTTGCCCGCCCGGGGTACAAAGAGCGAGTCCGATCTGCTTGAGTTCGGACTCTATAGATCTATGGAGGACCTTATGTCTCACCTAGCCAAGCGCTTCTCCAAAGTACTGATGACCGCCTTATTCGCATCAGTTGCCCTGGGAAGCCAATTTGCGGCTGCATTGGAAGTCGGTGATAAGGCACCGGACTTTGCTCTGCCCGCATCGGATGGCATGACCTATAGCCTGTCCCAGTTCGCTGGTGACAAGCCTGTGATCATCGCCTTCTTTCCGAAAGCCTTTACCGGCGGCTGAACTATGCAATGTAAAGCGCTGCGTGACAGTGCAAGAGAAATTCAGAGTTTCGACGTTGCTTATTTCATGGCCAGTGTAGATACACTGGAAGACAACACCGCTTTCGCCAATGAGCACGAGGCCGGATTTCCAATTCTCTCAGACGAGAGCAAGGAAATGACCGGCGCCTATGGAGTGCTTGGAGGTTCTGGCTTCGCCAGTCGATGGACTTATTACATCGATGCAGATGGCACTATCCTGAAGATCGACAAGGAAACCAATCCTGCGACGGCAGGAAGGGACCTGGTTCGAACGATGGAAGAGCTGGATTTCCCAAGAAAGTAGCGTTTTCTTTCGGAATCTGAATGGAAACCCGATTACCCTGCGGTGATCGGGTTTTTTATGCGGCCGGATTGGGAATGGTTAACAAACTTTTTCCATATCATGGCGTCTAATCAATGAGTGATTCGGGCAGGGGGGCCAGAGCCCTCGCCAAGTTGTGACCGCTCACACCCTGTGCCAGAATTGCTGCTGTAGTCGTTTTTTCATGCGCTCAATTAAACGGGCGCGGATTCATCAATGTCCAGAACCGGTTTGTTAACAATCGTCGGGGTTGCAGTACTGAGCCTGCTTGGCCTGGTCTACCTGGCTGCTACCTGGGAATCTCCGGAAGGTACTACCACCGTTGTTATTGCTCCCCCGGTGCAAGCAGATCCTGCGGCGGAAAGCGAAGAATCTACTGCCAGTGCCAGGCAAGACGACAGCATCCTGCCTCGTATTCGTATCCAGCCCCAGGCGGAACCGCCGGCCCCGGCTGCTGAACCAAGCATTGCCGAGCTTCCGGTAGAGGTAGTTGTCGAAGACACTGAGCCAGAACCCGCAGAAGAAACTGATGCGGAACCCGCAATACAGCTACCCAGTCTGAATGCCAGCGATGTGTTTGTGTTTAACGAACTACGCGGGCTGGAAAATGGTGCAGCAGTGATCAATCTGCTTGCTGAAGACCAGATCATTCGCAAGTTTGTTGTGTTTGTGGAAAACATCAGTCGCGGTGCGTTTCCGCAGACAGGTCTGCCCTATCGTGCGCTAGGGGTAGAGATGCCGGTGCGCAATATCGATGACAATCTGTTCGTCATGGGGGCGGCAGCCCATGCTCGCTTCGACCAGATTGTAGATACCTTTGTTTCCCTGGATGCGGATGCATCCATGGCCCTGTACCGCTTGCTTTCCCCGCTGTTTCAACAGGCCTATGCAGAAATTGGCTTTAGAGACAGCAATTTTGATGCGACTTTGCGTACAGCCATCAATAATGTACTGCGCACCAGTGACATAGAAGGGCCTTATCAGCTGGTAAAGCCATCGGTCATGTATCTGTATGCGGATGCCAGCATTGAAAATTTGCAGGAAGTACACAAGCAGCTTATTCGCCTTGGTCCTGAGAATACAGAGAAGTTAAAAGACAAACTTCGGGAATTTCTCGAGCGCCTCTAGCCTTACTTCCTGCAATCCATGCCTGATTTCCAGCAAACAGAAAATGCCCTTGTCGATGTAGCCTGGTTGGCATCAAACCTGGAACAAGACAAGCTTGTTGTGCTGGATGCCTCGGTACCACCAGTTGTGCCCGGTTTCGAATCGATCAACCTCGAATCTTTGCAAGTCATTCCAGCTGCAAGGCGATTCGATTACGACAAGGAAATCTGCAAGCCCGACAGCGCTCTCCCGCACATGATGCCGAATGCCGAGCTGTTCCAGGAAAAGGTACGAGCGCTTGGAATCAATCAGGATGATCTTGTTGTTGTCTATGACGATGTGGGTATCTACGCGGCACCCCGTGCCTGGTGGATGTTCAGGGCCATGGGGCATGAACGTGTTGCGGTGCTGAACGGTGGATTGCCAGCCTGGTTGGCGGCCGGGGAAAAAGTCACCAGCCAGCACGCAGAAGCAGAATCTGAAGGTGATTTCATTGCCAATGAAGATGCGTCGTTGTTCTGTGACTTCGAGCTCGTTCTCGCTTCGCTCGACGACAGTGCCTGCCAGGTGCTTGATGCCCGTTCCGAAGGTCGCTTCAATGGTCTTGAGCCGGAACCACGTCCAGGAGTGAGGGAAGGTCACATGCCTTCATCGAAAAGCCTGTTCTTTGGCAGGTTACTGGATGGAGGTCATTTGCGGCCAACGGCAGAGCTCAAGGACATCCTGGATGGATTGGTCAGTACCGACCAGAAGCTTATTTCAAGTTGTGGCTCCGGTATAACCGCCTGCATTATTACCCTCGCTGCCTGGCAGTCGGGCTATAGAAACCTGTCTGTTTATGACGGCAGTTGGGCAGAGTGGGGACTACCTTCCAAGCTGCCAGTCGTCACTGACTAGACAATGGTCAGGCCTGGTCTTCCGGTGGCGCAAAGGCGGCAAATAATTCTTCGCCTGTCATGGTATGGGTCTTCTCCGCGAAACTGTAAAACCCAGGCTTTTCGTCTATGAAAACCTGGCTCTCGAATGCCAGACCCTGGTCTTCATCGAACAGTCCTACAGGTACCATATGTTCTCCGGTCGGTTTGAGCCGGTAGAACAGGTGGGTACCGCAGTGGGCGCAGAAGCCGCGTTCAGCCCACTCTGACGAGTCGAAAACCTTTACCAATGCTTCGCCTGTGAAGGCCACTTCAGTTCCGCAGTTTACTTCCATGAATGGTCCGCCTCCCCACTTCCTGCACATATTGCAGTGGCAGGCGCCCACCGCGGAGGGCTTGTTGGCAGCGTGCAGTTCGACTTGGCCGCAGAGACAGCGGCCGATAGCTTTTCGATTATCCATTATAGAGAATTCCGATTGAGGTACATTTTGCAATGTGTTGGTTTAAGGTATTTAGGACAAAGGCCAGTTAATTTAAGCCACGGTTTGGATATCACTCATCCAGTACCATTTGAAATCCACCAAATATCATGCGCTTGCCATCGAATGGGGGCTGGTCCATTGAGGCCAGCCTGGGATCTGACATCACCTTTTCATTGCCCTTGTCCCTCGCTTCCCGCGATGGCCAGCTTATCCAGGAAAACACCACAGTTTCGTCCTCCTTGCACTGCACTGCCCTGGGGAAAGAAGTAAGCTCACCTTCAGGCACATCGTCTCCCCAGCATTCAGCCACAGCTATGGCGCCGTGTTCCCTGAATACAACAGCAGCTTCTTTGGCGAACTGTATGTATTCCTCTTTCCTGTCGTTCGAAACTGCAGTGATGAATCCATCTATGTAATTCATTGTTCTCTCCAGATAAAGAATTTGAGCCACTACATTGATATGCTTTGATTCCTGACATTCTATTCGGCTTAGTCTGTTCATTTAAAGACATATTGCAGCTACTGATCACATGAAAATCCTGGCCAATCTGAACCTGCTTATCGCGTTGGTACTTGGTTTGAATTCTTGCGTTGGGCCAGCGATGTCGGATCAGAGTTTCGAAATCTTATCTCAAGGGAGGGCATCGTCTTCCCAAGTCAGCGACATTTCTGAAACTCTGACTTTGAGGGTGCCTGAAGTTATGCGGAGGCTAGGAGTAGAGAGTATGCCTCGTGTGAAGGTGATCTTGTGGATGGACGGCAATGAATTCGCAGAGGAGTTTGGTGGAAACGCGATCAATGTCCGGGGATTTATAAATTCCGATAAATGGGAAGTCCACCTCTTTGATACTGGTTCGCCGCTAGGCTTCAGTGCATTGCATGAATATGTCCACTTAATTTCCCTGGCTGTTAATCCGCGAAGAAATGAAATACCTTTGTGGCTATGGGAATCCATTGCAATCTATGAGTCTGGACGTCCCCCTCCACCTGATCCTGTGACTCTTTCCTGTATTACCCAAAACAACATCCCGACACTAAGTGAGCTGAATGAGCACCCATCCAATATCTATCGTATTGGATTTCTTCTCGCAGAGTTCATTGAATCTGAATGGACTTATGATGCGTTCCGCTTGTTGCTCCTCAATAGAGGAGAAATTCCTACCACATTCAACATATCAGAATCCGAATTCCGGGATCGTTGGCTCAACTATGTTCTCGAAAACCATAGGATACATGCCACAGCTGTTCCCGATTCTCCAAACTGCTGACATTTGCCTGGCAGACTAATCCTGAATTCTACTTGTTAAAGAGATTGCTGAATTCTGTTAGAATTCCCACTCGATTTTGCGCCGGTTTTACGTTCCGGTTAGCAATGAGGATGAAACATGAATGACACTCAAGCAAGCGTGGTGGTCGCTGCGCTGTATCGCTTTGCGCGCTTTCCCGACTATGAATCATTTCGACAGCCGCTGCTGGAGCTGATGCTGGCACAGGGTGTGCGTGGCACACTGTTGCTCGCTGCAGAGGGCATCAATGGCACGATCGCAGGAAGTCGCGAAGGAATCGATGCTGTGGTGGGCTGGTTACGTGCTGACGAACGGTTCGCTCCTCTGGAAACCAAAGAGTCCTTTGTTGCTGAGAATCCTTTTTATCGCAGCAAGGTCAAGCTGAAGAGAGAGATAGTTACCATGGGTGTCGAAGACATCGACCCCAACAAGATTGTTGGTACATACGTGGAGGCAGAAAACTGGAACGCGCTCATCTCTGATCCCGACGTGTTACTGCTGGACACGCGCAACAAGTACGAGGTGGAGATCGGTACTTTTGAAGGCGCTATTAATCCAGAGACAGACTCTTTTCGCGAGTTCCCTGACTACGTAAAGAAAAACCTGGATCCAGAGAAAAACAGGAAAGTGGCCATGTTCTGTACCGGGGGAATTCGTTGCGAGAAATCTACTGCCTATCTGAAACAGCAAGGCTTCGAAGAGGTTTATCACCTCAAGGGCGGCATTCTCAAGTACCTGGAAAAAGTGCCCGAGTCGGACAGTAAGTGGCAGGGAGAGTGCTTTGTGTTCGACAACCGCGTTACGGTCAATCATCAGCTGGAGCAGGGACAATACGATCAGTGCCATGCTTGTCGAATGCCCATAACCGAAACAGACAAGAACAGTGAGTCTTATCAGCAAGGGGTAAGCTGTCCCCATTGTTTTGACAAACACAGTCATGATCAGCTAAAGCGCTATGCTGAGCGTGAGCGACAGATGGAGCTGGCTCGCCAGCGTGGCGAATCTCATATTGGGCAGTCCATGCAGTCCACCATCGAAAAAAGAAAACGTGAGAAACTCAGATTCAAAGAGCGACAGCGTGCGGTGAACAGTCTTGACTAGAGAACTTGCTGCCAGCCCTTATGGTGATCATCTGGGCATCGAGATGCTGGAGTATGGTGAGGGCAGAGCACAGTGTGCGATCGATTTGTTACCTCATCATCTCAATACTGGCGGGCGTGTTCATGGTGGGGTGTTGACTTCACTGGCAGATACCACGGCTGGTGTTGCTGTCAGATCGATTCGTCCCGAGGGGAAATTCACCGCTACTACAGATCTCAGTATCTCCTTTATTCGTCCACCTAAAGGTAGAGCCCTGCTTGCAACGGCCACGGTCGTGCATGCGGGCAGCCAATTGTACCGGGTGGAAATCGATATCCATTCCGCTGACAAGCTGGTAGCAAGAAGCAATGCCACTTTCATGATCGTGGAGGCATTCAGACCTTCATGACATTGGAACAATGGGCAAATGTAGGTGAACTGGTGGGTGGCATAGCCGTGGTTGCCTCGCTGATCTATCTGGCCATTCAGATTCGGCAGAACACAGCAACTGTGAAAAGTGCCACGCTTGCGCAAAATACGGACATCTGGCAAGGCATGTTACTTGAGATTGCCAAGCCAGAATTCAGCCAGGCTTACTTGAAAGGAGCTGCGGGCAAACCGGATCTCAGTGCCGAAGAGTTGCGCCAGTTTTATTACATTTGCCGTATCCTGTTCGTTGCCTTCGAAAATCAGTTTTACCAGTATTCTCATGAGACACTCGACCGGGACACTTATCTCGGATACGAACGCACGATCAAGAAGCAGTTGCTGTCTGCGCCGGGCTTCCAGATTTACTGGCAGCTATGCAGGCAGGAATTTTCACCGCAGTTCATGCAGCGGGTTGACGATCTGATTCGTGAAATGCCACAAGCGGACCCAATGACACTGGCCGCGGCCTGGCAGCAACAAGCGGCTAAATTTGCCGAATCCGACTAGTTCCCTCAAAATCTCCAGTCTCCGGGAGTGTGAACCAGTTCCCCCAATGGCGCCTTTTGACAAGTTTTAATGCCCTTTGAGTAAACGATTCTGGCTCAGATGCGTATATTTGAATGATAAGCTGTATTTGAGAGGTCTCAGATACGATCGGCTCAATGCAATTCTGCAGGGGCGACCTCACTTGGAGCAATTGGACATGGGAAATTCATTGATAAAGCGGCTAACAATGCTGGCAGCAACGATGGTGACGCTACCAGCCCTGGCGCAATTACCGGAGTTGGCGTCACCCTCAACTGGCAGTGGTGCCAGCACATCGGCGCAATTTTTTGGTGGCGCTTCCGCAGATAACGGCCTCAGTTTTGGCGCTGAGTTCGCCTTCGATCAAGCTATTGATATCACCGGCGAGATTCGGCCGGAAGCATCCCATGTGGATACTACCGGTAACATTTATCTGGTCGCTCAGCTGGGGGAGCAGTTGCTTTACCGCGATACTGATGGCAACTATCTGCCCTGGGACATCAACGACTTGAGCACACTACAACCCACGGCAGCTGGTAAGACACTGGCTGCAGTGGAAGCGCTGACCATTGTCGATGATATTGCGCTGGGACCAGCGGGCGTCTTCGGCACTACACTGAGTATTTTCTTCGCCTACGACACCGCCGCAGCGCCTGGTGAGTTGTATTTCAGTGGTGCACCGCTTGCAGTCACGATCGCTGAGCAGGTGCAACAGCCAACAGAGCCCCAGAGCCAGACCTTGTTTGTGCAAAACATCTCACAACCTATTATTCAGTCCAGGTGTATTGCCTGTCATGTCTCCGGTGGTGTCGCAAGCAATACCAGGCTGGTGTATGTCAGGAACACGACCCCTGATTTTCAAACCATCAACTACAACACGCTAGCAGATTTTATGCAGACTGCGTCAGGCGCAGCCAATTTGCTGCTCAACAAACCCCAGGGCCTGGTTTCTCACAGCGGCGGCGTGCAGCTTACTGCAGGCACAAACCTGGACAATTGGATTGAATTCGTCAATGCGCTTGAGGTAGACGCGCAATAGGCTCTGTCTGAATTTTTTGCAGTTAAGTGTGACAAGCTTAACAATCTAACCGCTATTCACTTTCATCACTGCCTGGACTTTACGATAGTAAAGTCCAGGTATCGCTCTATTCTGCTTGTAGGAATATTCCCTAGAGACCTGTGGAAATCCTTAGAATATAGTGTTTGTCATTACGTGGTTTAATAGCGCACGATTTTGTAGTTACTCGTCATGCCAAGAATTGAATCGTTCTTTGATCCTGCCCTGGGGCTAACCGTGATCACTTTCTATGGAGAAGTTCGTCCCATGGATTTGGTCAAATGCATCGACCACTATTATAGAGGTCAACGCTGCAACCTGGTGCTTTTCGATTTCAGTGATGCTCATATGGTGAGCACTGAACCGGAAATGCCACGTCAGGTCTTCAATAGACCCGATCGATATTCCCGCAAGGGTGATCGCAAGGCATTCGTCTTTCCTACTCCCGAAGAGAAGGATCTCAGGCCGTTTCTGCAGGAGTACTGCCGCATTAATGAAACTGGTTCCAATCTGGATGTGTTTGATAGCCTGATTGAAGCCAATCGCTGGCTCATGGAAGAACAGGACGCGCATCGTATTCCGCCCACTTTGCAATAAGTGCAATGAGAGCAGCTCAGCGTAGTAGATTGCTGCCATAAATGCAGTGGGAATCGTGAACTCGCTTCCGAGGCACTACTTGCTATTTAAAGATCTTCGGCTAGTATTTGGCGCCAGTCAGATTCACAGGATTAGGATTGACAGTCATGCAATGTCCAAAGTGCCAGGGTGATCTTGAGCTCAAAGAGCATGAGCACATCAAACTGGATCGCTGTAACAGATGTTATGGCATTCTCGTTGAGTCCCACATGCTTAACGAAACCTTTGCACAGTGGATGGCGGAATCTTTCCTGGACGTGGGTGCGCCCTCTCTGGGCAAGAAATACGACAAGATCGATGACATCGAGTGCCCCGTCTGCGCTGTTCCCATGGACAAGATTGTTGATCCGGTGCAGACCCATATCTGGATGGAATCCTGCCCCAAATGCGCTCGCGTCTTTCTAGACGCGGGAGAACTTACCGATCTCAAATACGAAACGTTCTCAGACAAGTTCAAGAAGCTGCTAAAGGGCAAACGCAAATAGCGCCACTAGCTCTGTCTGAATTGGTTTCAGCGGGGCGAAATCGACCATATTTTCGTCAGCCCGGCTTGAAATATTTCTCCTCAATAGACATTCTTAGTAGTAATAAACCAAATACAGGTAATTGCTGTGAAGATCAGGACGTGGATACTTGCTGCCTTGAGCGCATTGGCGCTGGTTTCCTGTGAAGCCGCCAAGCCTGTGAATTTCGCCAATATGACACCGGTGGAACTGGAAGCCTACAACGAGGGCAAGCCCATCCTGGACCAGATCTACTGCCGTGAGGAGCGCAGGACTGGCTCGCATATTCGCAGAAAATGGTGCCGCACCGTACAAGATTGGGTGGAACACAATGTGCGCACGATGATGGCACTGGATACCATTTCGGTTAGAAGTGGCTCAGTCTTTCGGGGTGGCAACTGACAACAAGTGAGATTATTGCAGGCAAGAAAAAGGGGAGCAGTTGCTCCCCTTTTTTGTTCTCTTCTTCTTGTCTAGCATGGTCAGCCCAGAGGGCTGACCATGTTCAGACTTAGAAGTCTACGCGGAATCGTGCGTAGTAGAAGGCACCTTCAATACCCCATGGAGAAGAACCGGCGAAGGTATTACCAGAGCCGATTGTTCCGTCGAGGTTATCGATATCGATTGGCGCTTCTTCATCGAACACATTGTTCGCGCCGATGATGATCTGGTAGTTGTCAGCGATAGTGACAGCTGCTTCAACGTCGAAAATGGTTTCGCCGCTGTAGCAGTTATCGCGGAATGCACCAGCAGTACAATCGATAGTGAAGCCCAGACCCAGAGGACCACGTGGAGTCGGGTCACCGCTCCAGTCGCCGTCTATCCAGTCATCATAGTAGCTGGCACGAGCCAGGAAACGCCAGTTGTTGTAGAAGTGGTTATAGGTGAACACGCCACGATTTTGTGGGTTGAAGTTCTCCAGTTCCACAACTCGGTTACGAGCAACCTCGGAACCTGCGTTATCAACTTCGGTTTCAGTCCAGTTCCAGGCACCAATCAAGCTACCATTACCAGCATCACCCCAATCCACATCATAAGTGGCAACTACGTCGATACCTTGAGTAGTGGTGTCGAAGTCGTTGGTGTAGAAGGATACGGAGCTCAGGTCAGCCGCACCGGGGACACCAAGTTCCTGCAGACAGAGGGCCAGGTTACCAACTGGGTTGGCAATCGCGCCTGGGCAGTTCTGACCGGCAGGTACAGGCTCACCAGCGATGTTGATTGTACCGGTTTGAGAGATACGGTCTTCAATTTCAATGTTGAAGTAGTCAGCAGTGATATTGAAGTCAGGCGTGACATCCCAAACTACACCGAACGAGAAGTTAGTAGATTCTTCTTCCTTCAACGCTTCTGCACCCAGGAACTGCGCAATTGGGTTGGTAGGAGGAATCTGGCCACGCTGTTGCAACTCACCATCAACAGTAATTGTAGACAGCTTGGTCACGTTTTCCTGACCAGGAGTTGGTGCGCGGAAACCAGTGTTGAATGAACCTCTAAGCGAGAACTCGTCGGTAATGCGATAACGGCCGGAAACCTTGTAGTTGAAAGTGCTACCAAAGGTTTCGAAATCCTCGAAACGCAGCGCTACCGAACCTGTGAAGGCGTCAGTGAGGTCTGCTTCGAAGTCGGAGTACAGCGCGTAGTTGCTGCGGCCCCACAGACCAGCCTGGTTGGGGCTGAAACCGGCGAAACCGTGAGCACCGATGCTCAGGTTTGGCAGAGGGGTAACACCATCAGAGTAAGTGTTAGAGCCATCTACGTTCTGGAATGCGAAACGACCAGCGTCCCAGGAGTTAATTTCACCGATCAGGGTCTCGAAGATCTCATCACGCCATTGACCACCGAAAGCGATGCTCAAGTCTGAAGCAAAGCCATCAACAGGCATGGTGTAAACGAAATCAGCGTTCAGAGTGACTTCTGACTGAACGTTGGAGCCGATATCGAAGTCACGTTGCAGTGCGCCGTTTACGATACCGTCTGGTCCCAGTGAAGGGTTCCAGGTGTTGTTCAGGAAGAAGTTAACCTTGTTGCGGCCAAAGGTACCTGACAGGTCATAAGTCAGCTGGTCATTCAGCTCACCACGAACACCTACCGCCAGGCTGGCATCCTTCATGGTGCCGCCGAATTGAGGTGTTTAACCACCTGGGACCACCTGGTTCATCACCCAGCAGTTGGCTGGCAGTGAATTCAGGGCTGCTTCGTCAGCTGCTACTGCAACCGGATCAAGCAGGTTACCGCTGCCACCTGAACCTGGGCTGGTCAGCGCAGGACAGTTGGAAGTAATACCAGTTTGGCCAGCAGAGATGTTGGTATCAACGATCGCACGTGTAGTGCCGTTGGTATAAACACCGCTACGGGAGTTGGGGTTACGATAGAAGAAACCACCTTCTGTCTCACGGGCTCCAACGTTACCGAAGGCGTAGACTTCAGTAGTGTCGTCTACCTGGATACCGGAGTTGATGAAGATGTTCCAGTTGTCGCGATATTCCGGACCACCCCAGACCTGTGCGTAGGGCTGACGGATGCTGTTGCGCTGTGCGGTGTTACCGCTGGCAATCAGAGTTGCTGCGTCAGTACGCTGGGTAGAACGGGATGTGGGATCCTGCTCCATCCAAGATGCGGTGACGTTAGCGAATCCGTTAGGACCAAGAGGCAGACCGAAGTTGGTCATGATCTGAGTCAACTGACCATCACCTTCGCCGAACTCACCAGTTCTGGCTTCCAGTGTGAAACCGTCAGCATCTTCTTTAAGGTTGAAATTGATCACACCTGCGATCGCGTCAGAACCATACTGGGCTGCCGCACCATCACGCAGAATTTCTGTGTTGCGGAATGCAAGCGCAGGAATTGCGGAGATGTCAGCACCCTGTGAACCAGCGGCCAGTGAGCCACCCAATTCGGCGATAACGCCTGAACGGTGACGACGCTTACCGTTTACCAGCACCAGTACGTTGTCTGGTGGCAGGCCACGCAGGGTGGCTGGTCGTACAATCGTTGCTGCGTCAGAAATCGACTGACGAGTCACGTTGTAGGATGGAACTGAAGTTCTCAGCATTTCGTCCAGGTCAGCAAAACCCATGTTGACGAATTCATCGCCGCTGATCACATCAACGGGCACTGAGGAATCGGAAGCACTACGCGCGGGGCGACGTGAACCGATGGTGACAATTTCTTCAACGATATCGTCGGCTTGTTGTCCATAGGCAACCGGAGCAAATCCAGCTGGTGCCAATAGACCAAGCGCGATGGCCGTAGGGAGAACCCGACGAGCCAGGTTTGGTCGTTGTTTCATTTACTTCCCCTTTCAAGTATTGGAAATTTTTGGAGCTCCGAAAAGCCCTCTCGGAACTGTTACGGAACGTCTAGATAGACCGAGCAGACGGATCTTCTATTCGCCACGCAAAGTCGTTTGCGTAGAATAAGTTTCAGCTCTGTAAAAGTCCACAAAATACTTAGAAAAACCGGGGGCTTAGGGCGGGTTTTGGGCTGAATATTGCGGCTGGAAGCACACTACAATGACTCGCTCATGCATGGTGGTTCAGCTAGTACGTTGAAATGCAGAGAAAAAGTGGCTTAATCGCGGTAAAAAGTTGGGAAAATCGGCGAAATTGCGCAGAACTGGGTTTTTTCTAACAATAGCCCAAATAGACACAGCTACCGCCCTCCACCCAGGTCAGCGGTGGGGTAACGTTTTGCACTGTGAGCGTGTAGGTTTGGCCGGAGAGCGGTGTTCCGTCAAACCACCACATCACCCAGATCATGCCACCCCACATCCCGATCATCTGATTCTGGTTTGGATTGGACCAGGGGGTGGTCATGGGAGGGATGCCATTACTGCCGGAATTGAACTGACCAGGAAAGTTGACCAGACCTTGAGCCGCGGCAATTTCCGCCGCGTTTTTGTAGCGCGATGTCGCGAGAATAGCCTCAGCAAATCGTGCCCGCTGACTGTACTGCTGATAGGCGGGCACAGCGACAGACGCCAGGGTGCCGAGTATCGCGGTTACGGTAAGCAACTCCAACAGGGTGAAGCCTTTTTGCTTGACAGTATTTTTCATCAGTCAAAGTGTGCGATGCGCACCATTTCGCAAGGAAGAGTCGATTATACCGGGATGGGACAGCGGACCCCAACTGGCTTAGCAATATCCGGAGTTGATACAGCTGCCGTATTCAGTCCAGCGTAGGGGAGGTTCATGGTTCTCAACGCGCAACATATAGGACTGTCCGGCTAGCGGGGTGCCGTCGAACCACCAGAACACATAGATGCGTCCGCTGAAAACGCCGATGAAGAAGTTGTCATTGCCATCACCAAAACCCGGCCATTGGTAGGGAGGGATGCCATTGGTGCCAGATTGAAACTGGAACGGGCTGGTGACATCGCCCCTGAATGCGGCGAGTTCAATAGCATTCCGGTAGGGTGTAGTCGCAAGAATTGCCTCTGAGAAGCGGGCTCGCTGGCTGAATTGCTGGTAGGTAGGTACAGCGATAGAAGCCAGGGTGCCAAGTATGGCCGTCACCGTGAGCAGCTCCAGTAGCGTGAAACCCAGTTGTCTTCTTGTTTTTCTCATTGCTGTCTATGCGCCTGACAATGCAGCAATTATGAACGGCGCAAGGCCGGCGGGAAAGCACTAAAATGGTCATCGCTGGGGCATACTATGGGCTGTGGAGGTATCGAGAGCACTCGGAATTTAACAGGCTTATGAAACTACGTGGGACTGGTTTACAACTGAATGTGTTTGGCAGAGAAGTCCTGGTGCAAAGAGGCGATGATCATTGGCAGGTTTATTACCTCGGCGCAGAGGGGAAGAAGCGCAGGGCAAACGATATTGTTGTGCCTGCAGATATTAGTATTCAGGAAATTCCCGACTATATAGCTGATCTGTGCCACGAGTGGGCCAGCCCCAGGCACAACAGCGTGATTCTTATCTGGAGTTCTGAGAATGGAACAACCTAAATCGCTGGACCAGCTGGCCCCTGATTTCATTCAGGACTTTTTCAAACTGGAATCCTCTGGTGGATTGTTGCTGGTAGGCACGGCTGTACTCGCAATATTGTGTGCCAACAGCCCCCTTTCCGTGTATTACGAGATGTTACTCAGTGTGCCGGTTGAAGTGCGGGTCAGTGAGTTGCTGATTGCCAAGCCTCTACTACTCTGGATCAACGATGGCTTAATGGCGGTTTTCTTCTTTCTTGTAGGCCTGGAGTTGAAGCGCGAACTGGTCGCCGGTGAGCTTTCCAATCGAGCCAATATCGTGCTGCCCGCTATTGGGGCATTAGGTGGCATGTCCATTCCGGCCCTCTTCTATGTGGCAATCAATTTAAACAGTGAAAATACTCTGCAAGGCTGGGCTATACCTGCTGCGACCGATATTGCCTTCGCACTGGGTATTCTTGCCTTGCTTGGATCCCGGGTGCCCACTTCCCTGAAAGTGTTTCTCACCTCACTTGCAATTATCGATGACATTGGCGCCATCATCATTATTGCGGTGTTCTATACGTCGAATATTTCTTTGTACTCCCTCGCTGTGGTGTTGCTATGCCTGCCTGTCCTGTATTGGCTGCATCAACGCAATGTCTGTAATTACAGCCCCTATATGTTCGTTGGTATCGTGATGTGGATTGCGATGCTTAAGTCCGGTGTGCATGCCACACTGGCGGGTGTTCTGGTGGCTGCCTTCATCCCCATGAACAACCACAAGAACCTCTCAAGCTGCCCCTTAACCGAGCTCGAGCATGATCTGCACGGGGTGGTAGCTTATTTCGTTCTACCAGTCTTCGCGTTTGTGAACGCGGGAGTTGACCTGCGCGGTCTGGAACTGGAACAAGTGTTCCATACAGTGCCTGTAGGTATTGCTCTGGGTTTGTTCTTCGGCAATCAGATTGGTGTCTTCGGATTCTGCTGGCTGGCGATCAAACTTGGCATCGCAAAGTTTCCCGAGAACATGGACAAGCTGTCTCTGTACGGCACGGCAGCGCTCTGCGGTGTTGGCTTTACCATGAGTCTGTTTGTGGGTTCACTGGCATTCCAGGAAACTGGCGTAAACCAGGTGTTTGACGAGCGCCTGGGCATTCTTGTGGGTTCACTCCTCTCTGGCCTGGTGGGTTACTCAGTCCTGCGCTGGCATTTGCAGGAGCCAGTGGAGTCGGAGACTAGCTGAAGCGTCGGGCCAATCCTTTGGCAAGTGAATGCACACCGTCGATCAGTCCGCGCAGACAATACAGGCCCAACAGTTTCAAGCGCTGTGAAAACGACAACAAGTTCAGTGATTGCCACCGCCGCCTCAGTTTGTGCCACAGGGGTTGCTGGTCCAGGAAGAAGGCAAATCGACTGGAGACCTTTGCCAGCAGTAATGCCGCCAGGGCGAGAAAAACGATACCCGGGATGATTGGCAGGACCAGGCCGATGAGGCCAATGATGGCAAACAAAGCCACCACTGCCATGACGGCCAACTTTAACGGAAAGGGCAGTTCGTCTGATTGAGTATTCCGGTTCATGACTTCTCTATCTCTGTAAATTCAGGATGATTGCCAGAATCAGAATGCAGAGAGCATGCCAAAATCTATCTCATTGATT
Source organism: uncultured Pseudohongiella sp. (assembly GCA_965267495.1). Lineage (GTDB taxonomy): Bacteria > Pseudomonadota > Gammaproteobacteria > Pseudomonadales > Pseudohongiellaceae > UBA9145. The sequence continues at coordinate 932,562 of OZ254078.1, forward strand.
TTTAAAGAATAATGGCAGCAAGTCTAGTGCTTGGATGGTGAATACCGCAGTGGTTTGAGTAATCTCGCCACTGCGGATTCTTCGGAAAAGACTTCAAGCCTGTTGCAGGCGCAGCGCTGAGAAGTGAACCCGGAGTTCTCCAGCACCAAGCAGGGATTGAACAGCACAGGCCACCGCCAGGAAAAGCGGATACTCCCAACCGCCACCTTCATTGCTGAAAAGCCATCCTGCTCCCCAATGAGTCCAGGTTGCGCCAAGCGCCACAACAGCCAGCACTGCCGCAGTTTCGCGGACTCTGATGCCGAGGATTAACAGGACAGCACCAACAATTTCTGCAGCCATCACCGCGTAGGCAGCAAGCGCTGGCAAGCCGAGAGACTCAAAAAAGCCAACAGTGCCGGGCACTGTAAAAACGACGATCTTCAAGTAGGCACTGTGCGCCAGGAAAACAACACCCAGCGCGAATCGCAACAAGGTTGCGCCATAAGCTTCGTAATTGTTCATGATTAGTTCTCCTTTGATGAATCAGTTACAGGAGCAACTATAGTCATTGTAAAAATGCAAAGTAATTAGCAAAATATGCATTCAGTCTTTGCAAAAATGCAAATACTTGTTTTGAGACACAGGATCAAATAGGCAATGAACTGGAACGATCTGCAGGTATTCCTCGCTATTGCTGAGTCCGGATCTCTTTCCGGGGCCGCGCGCGTGCTGGGCAATAATCACTCCACAGTATTTCGTCGTCTTGGCACATTGGAAAAGGCGCTCAAGGTGCGCTTGTTTGACCGGCTGGCTACCGGTTATTCGCTTACTCCTGCCGGGGAAAGAATGCTGGTGCTTGCCCGGGAAGCGGAAGCTGCAATCGACAAGATCCATCTCGAGCTGGCGGGAAGAGAGTTACTACCCAGTGGCAAGGTCAGGGTAACTACTGCTGCAAATCTGGCCTACACAATTGTGCCACGGGCAGCGCGGCAGCTGCGCCAAAACCACCCGGATATTGAATTGGAAATTGCGGTGGGAGACAGCGATTATGATCTCGGTCGTCGTCAAGCCGACATAGCATTGCGCGCAACCACTTCGCCTCCAGAAAACCTGGTTGGCAAGAAACTCGCGGAAATCGGCTGGTGGATCTGCTGCAGCACGCGGCTGAAAAAGCGGCCTGCCAATGTCAGGCAACTGGCAGGTTTTCATCTCATAGGTGCCGACCATGCCATGCTGCGGCTGCCGGCCTTCCAGTGGTTGGAAGAAAACTACTCATCACAGGTAGTTGCCCGGGCTAATGATTTGAATACGATGGCTGCTCTCGCAAGGGAGGGAACAGGAATCGCACTGCTTCCGGCCGATCAACCGGAAATCGGCTTGCAACGCTTGTTTCCATTGCGGCAATTCGTCGGTGAGCTCTGGTTGCTTACGCATCCGGATCTGCGATTTGCTCCACGCATACGTGCTGCATGGGATGCCCTTGAATCAGCAACCAGGCAATCTCTCTAATTTGCCAGTCTTGCAAGCACCAGGCTCATAGTCGCTCCAGCACTGTAGGAAACCAGCCAGCACTGGCATGCCTGGACTTTGGGTCCGGTTCATGAATAATCGGAACCAACGCAATCAAACAGAGGTGCCACGCAGGTACCCCCAGAAAGATCCAGTCCGGAGGCAAACAATGGACAGACGCAGATTCATCTTCAATAGCCTGGCGCTCGGTGCAGCAGTTTCTACTCCTTATTCTTTGACCCCCACAGCTTTCGCCGCACAGATGCCTGGCAACATCGTCGATATGGATGCGCTCAGTCTTTCCCGGGCCATTCAGGACAAACAGGTGAGTTGCCTGGAAACCATGGATGCCTATCTCGCTCACATCCATCGCTACAACCCGGTCTACAACGCGATCATCAGCATGGTGGAAGACGATACCCTGCGCATGCGTGCCCTGGCCGCCGACGAAGCACTGGCAAGTGGAGACAACAAAGGCTGGATGCATGGCATGCCCTTTGCGGTGAAGGAGTTGCAGGCCGTTGCTGGCATGCGATTTACCAGTGGTTCTCTGATGTTTGAGGATCGTGTTGCTGATCGCGACAGTGCCCTGGCCAGTAAATTGCGGGCGGCCGGCGTGGTCTTTATCGGCAAGACCAATGTCCCGGAGTTTGGCCTAGGATCCCAATCCTATAATCCTGTATTCGGTGCCACCGGCAGTGCCTGGAATCCGGCTCTGACTTCCGGTGGCAGTAGTGGTGGTGCAGCAAGCGGCCTGGGAACTCATATGTTACCAGTGGCAGATGGCAGCGACATGATGGGATCTCTGCGCAATCCTGGTGCCTTTAACAATGTGATTGGATTTCGCCCCAGCGTGAACATCATGAGTGGTGCTGACTCTGAACCGAGAGCCCTGTCCACATCGGGGCCCATGGGGCGTAACACGCAGGACACGATAGCATTGCTCAATACCATTGCAGCCACGCGACTTGGTCGAGAATTCAATCCGCTGGATCTCAATGGGGTCAAGCTGGCCTGGTTTGGAAACCTGGGTGGTTATCTGTCAATGGAGCCAGGTATCACAGAACTATGTGAGTCCAGCCTTCAGTCAGTGTCACAGGCCGGAGCAAGTGTCGACAGTACCTTGCCATTGTTTAATCTGCATGACTTGTGGGAATGCTGGACTACCTTGCGCCACTCTGGTCGAGGAAGGAGTTCGCGCCGTTACTATGACAACCCTGAAACAAGGCCACTGTTAAAGCCCGAACTGGTTTATGAGGTTGAGGATTCTTTCAGCATCACTGCAGGGGATGTGTCCAATGCAAATAGAATTCGCCAGGCCTGGTACAGGGAACTGGATCGTTTGTTTGATCAGTATGATTTTCTGGTGCTGCCAACGGCGCAGGTCTTTCCCTATGACAAGAATCAGCATTGGCCAATGGAAATCAATGGTCGCATGATGGACACCTATCATCGCTGGATGGAGGTTGTCATTCTGGGCAGCCTTGGCGGCATACCTGTGGTCAATGTGCCGGTCGGTTTTGATGCCCAGGGCAGGCCCATGGGCATGCAGATTATGGGACGCTTTGGGGAAGATAGAAAAGTGCTGGAGTTTGCCCTCGCTTACGAGCAGATTACCGACCATCTGCAACAACGTCCGCAACTGGTTCCGGCATAAACCTGGTGCGACTGGCGCTTGTCTTATTGTTGCTGGCGCATCCGGTCTATGCACAGGACTACGAAGTCCCTCGCACAGAGTTCGGCTATCCGGATCTCAGTGGCGTCTGGAATTTTAATGACTCAACACCCTTTGAACGTCCGCTTCGTTTTGGTGAACGGGAATTCCTGAACCAGCAGGAAGTTACTGACAAGTTTGCCCGTCTGGATGGCAGCGAAGCACGCCGGGAACAGCAAGAACAGCATGTCTCACAACGAATCCTGGAAGTGCCAACCGATGATACTGGCGCCTACAATACATTCTGGTCCTACTACGACGAACCCTTTCCGAATACCAGGACCTCATTAATTACCTATCCGCGGGACGGACGCCTGCCAACAACGCAGAATGGTGTGATTACCCAGCTCTCGCCATCGCCCTCCAACCCATGCAATGACGGGCTGGAGGTGATAGCTGATCGTCCGGTGCGGATATCCTTCGCGGCCATATCCTGTGATCGTCCGGAAGATTTTGGCCTGGCATCACGCTGTCTGTTGTTTCCGCAAAGCACGGGGCCCTACATCAAGGCCAATTCCTACAACAATAATATTCAGTTTGTGATTACCAGGGACTACGTCGTGCTTTACACGGAGCTGGGCAATGATCCGCGCATCATTCCCATGGACGGACGGCCTTTTCTTGATCGGCGCATAGAAACATGGACAGGCAGCTCGCGAGGCCATTGGGAAGGAGACACGCTGGTTGTTGAAACCCGGCACTTCAGTCCCAGGATGGCCAGCATCTATATGCGAGCCGCTGCCCATGGATCTGCGGCTGAGATGGTGTTGACAGAGCGGTTTACCCGAGTAGGGGAGAACGCGATGGTGTATGAGTTTACCCTGGATGATTCAGCCACCTTTACCGATCGCATTGTAGCGGTCACGCATTTTTCCAGATTGGAACAACCGATCTACGAATTTGCCTGTCACGAAGGCAACTATGCACTCACCAATATGTTGCGCGGTGCTCGAATTGCAGAAGTTCGAGCCCAATTGGAGTAAGTCCCTGTGCTGACGCGTCGCGGCTTAATTAACATTCTGGGCAGGGCTGGTCTGGCAGCACTGACCAGTAATTTCTCGGCGACACTTTTGGCCCAGTCTGCTTCTCTCAAGACTATTCAAACTGATGTGCTGGAAATTGCTTTCGAAGAGTATGGTGATTCTCGGGCTCCAGCGATTATCCTCCTCCATGGTTTTCCTTATGACGTTCGATCCTTCGACAAGGTCATTGCGCCGCTCATGGCACGGAATTACCGCGTCTTGCTACCCTATCTGCGTGGCTATGGAGCCACACGATTTCTCGATCCCGAAATGCCCCGTATGGCAGAACAGGTCGCCATAGCCCAGGATCTGCTGGATTTTGCCGATGCCCTGCAACTGGACAGATTTGTCGCTGCGGGCTTCGATTGGGGCAATCGTGCCGCCTGTATTGCTGCTATTCTGCAGCCAGATCGATTCATTGGTCAGGTCGCAATCGGAGGCTACTCGGTGCAAAACACGATTAATCCAGGTGGTCCCGCACCGGCTCGCCTGGAGTCGCGGCTGTGGTACCAGTGGTATTTCAACACACCGCGGGGCGAGCTTGGATTACGGGAAAATCGCCATGATATTATTCGCTATTTGTGGGACACCTGGTCCCCTGACTGGACCTATAGTGACGAAGACTATGGTCGTTCAGCCAGGTCATTTGATAACCCTGATTTTGTCGATGTGGTGATTCATTCCTACCGACATCGTCATGGCAATGCCCCTGGGGAAGAGCGCTTTCTGGAAATAGAGCGCATGCTGGCTCAGCGCCCTGTAATTTCGGTACCCGCTGTAGTGCTTCGAGCAGGCGCCAGTGGGTTCGGACCACCTTCAACAGATCCATCTGTTGACGAGGCGCGATTTGCATCGCTGGTCGACAGACAGATTGTGGATGGTGCAGGGCACGATCTGCCGGTGCAGCGTCCCGACGCAGTGATTGCAGCGATAGAAAAATTACTGGAGGCGTAACTTCAGCGTCACTTTGGAACCGGCAGTGCCAGAGTCTCTTTCACCAGTTCCATCACTACATAACTGGTGCTTTCAAGCACATCAGGCAAAGTCAGAAGGGTGCTGCCCAGAAACTTGCGATAGGAATCCATGTCTGACAATCGCGCCTTGATCAGATAGTCAAAATTTCCAGAAATCAGATAGCATTCCTGAACCTCTTCGAGCTTGATAGCGGCTGCCTTAAACCGTTCAAAGGTGTCCTGCGATGTGCGCGTGAGTTTGATCTGCACGAAAACAATCAGATCGGCGTCGAGGAATCGCGGATTGAGCAGGCTGGTATAGCCGGTAATCACACCTTCCCGCTCCATGCGTCGCACCCGCTCCAGGCATGGGCTGGTAGACAGACCCACTTTTTTGGCCAGGGCTGAATACGTGATGCGGCCATCCTTCTGCAACTCCCGCAGGATCTTTTTATCAATTGTGCTCAATGCGTACTTACTGGTATCTGTACTCATATCAGTAAATAATTCTGTTAATTTGAATTTAAAAGACAAAATATACTGTTTAGAAGTATTTTGGCAAGCAATTCCGCAAACAATTTGGTGGCCGGGTTCTTATAATTTGACCATCTTCAAATTTTATCGAGGACTTGCATCATGCGAATTGGCGTACCCAAAGAGATCAAGAATCACGAATACCGTGTGGGTTTGACCCCCGCCGGTGTTGCCGCGCTGATTAGCCAGGGCCATGCTGTCATGGTGCAGAAAGAAGCGGGAGCCGGTGTGGGGTTTGCCGATGCAGACTACATCGCTGCCGGTGCTGTTATCGCCGATCACGCTGAAGCAGTATTCAGCCATGCAGATCTGATCATCAAGGTGAAAGAACCACAAGCCCAGGAGTGCAGGATGCTACGACAGGGGCAAACGCTTTTCACTTATCTGCACCTGGCTCCTGATCCTGTTCAAACAGAATTGTTGCTTAGCTCAGGAGCGACCTGTATCGCCTACGAAACCATCACCGATGCAGATGGGCACTTGCCCTTACTGGCTCCGATGAGTGAGGTGGCGGGCAGAATGGCGGCACAGGAAGCGGCTCACTGTCTTGAAAAGGCGCAGCAGGGAAGTGGTGTTCTTATGGGCGGGGTGCCAGGTGTCCCAGGTGCCAATGTACTGGTTATTGGTGGCGGGATCGTTGGTGTCAACGCGGCCCGGATTGCGCACGGAATGGGAGCAAGCGTTACCATCGCGGATCTGTCCCTTTCGAGATTAAAAGAAATTGATGATCTGTTTGAAGGGCGTATCAAAACCCTGCACTCTTCCGAAGCTGCGATCCGGGACTTATTGCCAGTCACCGATGCGGTAATTGGAGCGGTCCTTGTGCCCGGTGCTGCGGCGCCGAAATTGATCAGCAGGGACATGCTGAAACTGATGCGGCCGGGCTCGGTGTTAGTGGATGTGGCTATTGACCAGGGTGGCTGTTTCGAGACCAGTCACGCAACTACTCACGAAGATCCCGTTTATGTGGTCGACGGCATTGTGCACTACTGCGTCGCCAATATGCCAGGTGGTGTGGCCCGAACCTCAACGCTGGCGCTTACTAATGCGACCCTGCCATACATAGCCACACTGGCCAATAAGGGTGTGTATAGGGCACTGTTGGAAGACAGTCATTTCCTTGCTGGCTTGAATATCCACAACGGAAGCGTCACCAACAAAGCCGTGGTGGATGCACTTGCCTACGACTACAAGGAGGCGCGTAGCGTCATTGCTGGTGCGGCACTTCAGGCTACCGCTTAGTAATTCAGGAACAATTCCCCTTGCCCGGAGCAAACCGGGCGGCTGCCTGTTCTTGGAACAGGCAGCGATTTTTTTTACCAGCTTAGCCAGTCATTCACATTGCCGTCCTGACAAGTAGTTGGGACGAACTGCATTCTGCTCTGAGTGTTGTTGACAGTGCAGCGGAAATTCAGATTATTCCCGTCCACGAGCTTAATCTGCATGTGCAAGCCGATATCGGAATTGAGCCATTCGTCACGTCTGTGAGCGCGCAACACGATAACCCGATGTGGTCCTTTTGGCTGATATTCAATTCTGCTCCACATGTAATCACTTTGCCCGAAAAGCGTTTCATAGGAATACCAGGGGCCGCCATGAGCAGAGCCATCGGGAGTTGGGGAGGCGGGCAGGTTGGTGGTTAGTGCTCCGCGTTCATAGAACTCTGTTTCCACCCGGCGGCGCAATTCGGAGAGAATGAGTACACCTTCGGTAACCTGTGCACGCACCGTATAGTTGCGTGCATACGGAACCGCAACGCTAATCATAACGCCCAGAATCGCCGTTGTTGCCATCAACTCCAACAGGGTATAACCCCGACTTTTCCTGGAAGACTTCATCCTTATTACTGGTCTGTTTAACACGATGTTCATTCCACCAGTATCGGAATCGGATTACTGCGGGTGACATAAATGTCAGTCAGACCCAGCAGCTCCGGGCGGGGGTGACTGATGCGTAAATCACCATCAACGGTGGCGACTATCATAGGCAGGCCCGAATCACTGCAACGAAGAGAATCATCCGGATCGATACCATTAGCCAGCTGGGCAGCAATTTCCCAAAATACCAGCATGCAGGATTCGATTTGGTCACGACTACGTTCTTCAGCAAGGATTTCTTCGGCAGAGAGAGAACTATTGGATCCAAGGGAACTAAATATCTGAAACGCAATGAAGACACAGCTCACCATGACAATCCCCATCAACACTTTCTCTTTGTGGTCAGGAGATTGCGCAATGGATTTGTTTTCGTAGAGCTTTGCCTGCTCAACAGCTTGTTCCGCTTCCCCAAGCAATTCAGAGACATTGTTGCGGGCGACTTCTTTGGCCTTGTGCTCAACAAAAGTCTCCAGGGAGTGGATGCTTTCGCAATGCTCGCAAAGCAAGGATTCGTCCTTGTAGTGAGCGCAAATTCCACAAACAGGCTTGTCGCAGTTTGTGCAGCGGCCAATAGCAGGTGCAGAAGGGTGAACTTCACACTTCATCGGTCGATCTCTGGGAGTGACAGGATTTTTTCTTGAGCGATTTGAACGAAACTAACTTAGATTCGGGGTCAGGTAAAATCCTGCGTGACAATTAGGTGGTGACTGTAGCGCAGAGATGGAAAAAACCATGCTAAACTCAATGCCTTGCGGTCATAAACAGCAGCTTTCCACAGGAGAAAGAACCTTGGCAGAAGATTCAACAGACTCAGTACTTAGTCGTCGTCAATTGCTTGCGGATTCTCTGTCCCTGGCACGGGGATCTCTGATTGTTTTAAGTGTGCCAGCTATTGTGTCTGCCTGTCGTGAAGCCGAGCAGGCAATACTCAGTGGTGCGGAATTCCAGACACTGACGGAGGAAGAAGCCAATGAGTTTGCTGCTATGGCAGCACGTATTTTTCCTACCGATGAGACGCCCGGGGCAAATGAATCCGGCGTAGTGCACTTTATGGACAAGGTGCTGGGAGATGAGCATCGGGCACAAGTACTGGATGATTTGCAATCCGGTCTGCTAGAACTCCAAACACAGGTGGCACTCGAGCACGGCGCTCCCTATTTCCATGTTCTGGATGAGGCGCAGCAAGACGCCATGCTGACACAGTTTGAAAGCTCTGATTTCTTCAACACCATTCGCTATCTCACCATTGCTGGCATGTTTGCCCTGCCACAGTACGGCAGCAACAGCGACAACCTCGGCAATCAGCTCATTGGGATTCCCGGCATGGGTGCCTGGGCGCCACCGTTCGGTTATTACGATGCGGATTATATGGAGAAAGGAGAGTAAGCATGGCTGAATCACAATCTCCGACATTTCCGAACCGTGAAGAAGTGGATTTTGTCATCATTGGCTCCGGTGCTGCCGGGGGTGTGATGGCGAAAGAGCTGGCGACCGCAGGTCATTCAGTAGTGCTGTTGGAACAGGGCCCTCACTTGCAGGCGCCAGATTTCATCCATGACGAATGGGGAATCGATCACAATGGGGATCATATGTGGGGAAGGTCTAGAGGCTACCCACAGACTTTTCGTAAATCAGAAAATGATGATGCTGAGGAAAGAGAATCTGTTTGTGGCTACGCACACAATGTCGGTGGTAGCAGTATGCACTTCTCTGGAAATTTCTGGCGTTTTCGGCCAATCGATTTCAATGAAGCGAGTGTACGGGGAACCATAGCAGGTACCAACTTCGCTGACTGGCCAATTAGCTATGAAGACCTGGAGCCCTATTACACCAAAGTGGACTGGGAGGTAGGAGTTTCCGGCTTACAAGGACCCTGGGATCCTCCGCGTTCACGGGAGTATCCCTGCCCACCTATGCCAATCAAGGGGCCAGATGTCTTACTTGAAAGGGCGGCGAAGTCCATGGGCTTGACACCCTATCCGGCGCCAGTGGCGATTCTGTCCCAGCCTCACAATGGCAGGCCTGGCTGCATTCATTGCGGTTTTTGTAATGGTTTCGGATGTGAAGTTAACGCCAAGTCTTCTTCACTGGTCAGTATGATTCCCCTGGCATTGGACTCAGGCAACTGTGAGCTGCGAACTTATAGCACCGTTTATCGGATCGAGACGGATGACAGCGGCCGTGCCAGCGAGGTGCTTTATTTCGACAGGGATGGCAATTCACAGGGTCAACGAGCCCGGGCAGTGGTGCTGTGTGCCAATGGCGCAGAAACCCCGCGGCTGCTTTTGATGTCTGAGTCGGAACAATTTCCCGACGGGCTCGCCAATTCTTCCGGGTTCGTGGGTCGCAACCTGATGTTTAATGGTTACTCCACTGTGGTTGGTATGTTCGAGGAAGAAGTAAACGGCTACAAGAGTATTCCCGCGACTCGAGTCGTGCATGATTTCTACGAACTGGATCCGGCATTGGGATTTTATGGGGGTGGTGGAATCGATGCTCGCCACCCAACTGCCGGCAAACCTATGAGTTTTGCTTTATCTGTCAATCAGATGTTAGGTGGACCGTCATGGGGCAGTGAATTCAAGCGCAACCTGGCTTACCAGTTCTCTCACATCGCGGCTTTCGATGGCCATACTACATCCCTGCCTGTCGACTCCAACAACATCACACTCGATCCTTTTGTGCGTGATAAATGGGGTCTGCCTGCAATTCGCTGTACTTATATGGATCATCCTGACGATATTGCCACCATGGAGTGGTTCTATAATAAGACAGTAGAATTGATGGAGGCAGCAGGTGCTTCCAGTGTGGGTGGTTTCTATGCTGCAAATGGGCAGGAAGGCAATGTGCATCTGCTTGGAACTTGCCGAATGGGTAACGATCCAGAAAGCTCAGTCGTTGATGCCTATCACCGCTCACATGACGTGCCCAATCTGTTTATCTGTGATGGCAGTTCCCTGGTGACTTCGGGGCGTGGCCAACCAACCATGACCATTATGGCGCTGGCCTTCAGAGCTGCTGACTATATCAATCAGGCGGCGCAGAGAAACGAGATCTAGTATTCAATTGGGATGCTCTGGTTTCTGAAGCGAACTAGAGCGCTTTCCTGAAATAGACTCGCGAACCCTCGCTACCTGATTGCGTCCATCCCAGATGGTTATACATGGACAGGTTTTCCTTTAGCAGCGCATGAGTTGCCAGCCGAATGCAGGAATAACCCTCTTTTTTTGCCTGCGTTTCTGCGAATTCCATTAAGCCTCGTCCGAGACCGTGGCCCTGATAGTGTGGATGCACCGCGACATTGACCAGGGTGGCGTAGTCATCTGCATAATTCATGATGAGTCCGCCAACGATTTTGTCATTCGCTTCAGCCACCCAGGCTGGAAATTCGGCAATTTCGACCCGGTAGTCTGCCTGCAGCGGTGGTAAGGTCAACGTTCCCATTCTTTCCTGGTAGATTGAATAGGCGGCGTGCATACAGCGTTCCAGGCCCTCTGCATCTTCGCAATGCGCAGCTCTTATTTTCCAGTTACTCAACTTGAACAATCTTTATCAAATTTCTGCACTAGCTGGAGAAAACTGGAGCTGAGTCCGGGATGGCGAAATCCGCGAAGTGGAAGCGAGCACTCAAATCACCAGAATATCGGGCGATTGTGGTGGTGATTTGAGTACTGGATCAATATTGCTGATCGGCCGACTTGATGCTGGCGAAAACAGAATGGGTACCATTTTTGTTAATCAACAAAATATCGTAGGGTGTGAAGCGATCGCCCATTTCCATCCCGGGACCGCCTATGGGCATTCCGGGTACTGCGAGACCTAAAGCGCCTGCAGGTGGCGCTGCCAGGAACTGATCGATGAATTTTTCAGGGATATGTCCTTCGAAGACATAGCCTTCCTTGCTCACCGCGGTATGGCAAGAGACCCATTCTGGCTTGAGTCCCAGCTCCGCTTTAACGATACCAATGTTTTCTGGATGGTGAATCGTTGACGAATACCCATTCTCATCCATATGGGCAATCCAGCCTTCACAACAACCACAAGTTGGTTCCTTGTAAACATTCAGAGTGACATCGTCGATGGATTGCGCCATTGAAGCAGGTGCAATGATCCATGCCACCAGGCTGAGAATAGAGACGAAGAATCGTCGGCGCAGATGAAAGCGATTGTTGAAGATATCTGTTTTCATATTGTGCTCCACTACCCTTATTCCGGACTAATAAACTCATTATAGAGTGTTTGGGTCGGAGCGTCATTTTCAAGCCTCGAGTGGCTCTAAAGTCAAGAATGTCGCGGATTTTCACGCCATTGCGAGTCCCCGACAATGTCTCTATGCTTGGTACCCATGGTAGATATTGCGGTAGATTCCCGATCTGCACCCAGAACCGCTGGTTCGGCTCCATTGGAGAGCAAGGCGCGCATCCAGTCCATCGACACCCTCAGGGGCGTTGCGCTACTGGGCATTCTGCTCATGAATATCATCGCCTTTGCTAATCCGTTTGCAGCCTATCTCATTCCTTCAGTAGATGGTGCAGATAGCGGTATCAATCTCGCCACCTTCATGACAATGGATATCTTCATTGAAGGTAGCATGCGTGCAGTTTTTTCCATGCTGTTCGGTGCTGGCATGTTGATATTTCTTAACAAGCCCAATAGCGATCCCATTGAAGTGAAACGCTTGTACTACCGAAGAACCTTGTTTCTGGTCGCATTCGGTTTATTCAATGCCTACGTATTGTTATGGCTCGGCGATATTCTCTACGCCTATGGCATGACAGGTCTGTTGCTGTATTTATTTCGGGACATGACTGCAAAGAAGCTGGTGCAAATGAGTATCGGAGTGCTCTTGTTGCTAACGCTCGTGCATAGCAGCGGCTACTATCGCGCCAGCACACTGGGAGCTGCAGTCGCAGAGATAGAAGCACTGCCGGCTGGTACTGAGTACAGCGCAGAACAAAGTGAAGTTCTGCAACAGTGGGATGCGTTTTTGGAAGAACAGTTTATCTCCCCTGACCTGATCGAGCAGCAACTGCAGATGATGCGCTCAGGTTACATGACAAACCTGGTCAATGCGGCGCCCATAAACCTGATTCTGCAGACAGTGGGTCTGCTTGGAAACAGTTTCTGGGATGCACTGGCCATGATGTTGTTGGGGATGGCTTTCATGAAATGGGGTTTGCTTGATGGGTCGAGATCGCTGCGCGTGTACGGCAGCATGGCATTGATTGGACTGGGTATCGGCTTGCCATTGAATACCTGGGAATCAGTAATTTTCGTAAGCAGTGAATTCGACCTGGCCTGGTCGGCATTCAATCGGCCTACCTACGACCTGGGCAGACTGTCGCTTGCCATTGGCTACATTGGTGTGGTGATGGTGATCTGCAAGCTCGGCATATTGCGTTGGCTGCAATTCCTGTTGGCCCGGGTCGGACAGATGGCATTGACCAACTATTTGTCTCATTCCCTGATCTGCAACTTTATCTTCATGGGTTGGGGACTGGGCCTGGCGGGTCAATTGGAACGTCATCAGATTTATTACGTGGTGTTGGGAATCTGGATTTTCCAGTTGATCACCAGTCCGCTCTGGCTTCGCTATTTCCGTTTCGGGCCTGCAGAGTGGCTATGGCGAACCCTGACCTACGAAAGCGCGCAACCGCTGCGCCTCAAGGCCTCTTCCAGATAGGAGAAGAATTAGGGGTACGAAAAAGTGGCAGATTTATTTTTCTGTGAAGAAAACAGATCAGCCTCTATTTCGCGTTGCCATCGCCTGGTTGCTGACGTACCATTCCTCCGCGCTCGAGAACCTGACTCGTTTGCAAGATCATCTCGCCTGAGGTGATCCACTTCGAACAAACAATCCTTTCGATTTTGATCAGCACAAGCGCTGCTCAGGTCGACGTTCGGTCGGAGCCACGGGCTCCTGTCACCAGACACTGAGAGAAGTCTTCTGGCATGTTGGACAAGCTGCATTTTAATAGCGCCACCCTGCGCGAGCTGTTTCGGATTGCCATGCCCATGGTGGTATCCCAGGGGGCTTTTGCGGTCATGATTTTTACTGATCGCTACTTTATGTCCCAGATTGACCCGGTGCATATGGCTTCAGCCCTGGGTGGCGGCGTGGCCACGTTCTTTTCGTTCTGCTTCTTCTCTGGCCTGTTTTCCTATGCGAATGCCATGGCAGCGCAGTACCTGGGTGCGGATGAGATACACAAGTGCAGCAAGGTAGTGACCCAGGGCTGGATCATGACGGTCGCCTGTATACCCATACTTGCATTGATCGTTTGGGCTGTGTCTGGCTTGTTCGAGGCTATGGATCACGACCCCGAACAGGTAGAACTTGAGCGCACCTATTACCAGATATTGATGTTGGGTATTCCCATTACGCTGGCCAAAGTCTGTATCTCTTCTTATTTTGCGGGCATCGGACGTTCCTATGTAGTGATGTTTTGTGATGTCTGTGGCCTGGTGTTAAACGTACCACTGGCCTATGTCATGGTGTTCGGCCATCTGGGACTGCCTGCGCTGGGTATCGTGGGCGCTGGCATCTCAACCATCATCGCAACGCTTTTTGCCTTGCTTCTCTTTATAGGTTTCTACCTTGCGAAAGAGCATCGGGAAAAGTTTCATGTGGCAGAGTCCCTGGTGCTGGATCGAGGTATCTTGCGACGTTTCCTTCGCCTCGGGTTTCCTTCGGGCATGGAATTATTCCTCAATGTTGCGGCATTCAATCTGTTCCTGCTGATGTTTCAGTCCTACGGTGTTGCCGAGGGTGCATCCGCAGCCATTGTATTTAACTGGGATATCCTTTCTTTCGTGCCGATGGTGGGCATCAATATCGGCATGATCAGTCTCATTGGTCGCTTTGTTGGTGCAAGGGATATGGAGCGAACCAACGAGGTGATCAGTGCGGGTTTTGTCATGGCGCTTACGTACTCAGGATGCCTGGCTTTCATCTACATCAGTTTTCGTTTCCCGCTGGTTGAAGTGTTTGCGCCGCCAGAAGGTGATTTCAGCGAAATTCGCGAGCTGGCTTCCTTCATGATGATAGGGCTCTCTTCTTATGCTATGGCTGATGCCGTGATACAGGTCTGTGGCGGCGTGCTGCGCGGAGCCGGAGACACGCGCTGGCTAATGATTGCGTCGGTGACCCTGCATTGGGCAATGCTGGTGGCCCAGTTCTTCATCATCCGTGTCTTCCAGTTGGGTCCCCGGGTGGCGTGGCTGACATTTTGTATGCTGATTTTTGCTATCGCTGTGGTATTCGTCTGGCGTCTGGTGGGTAATCGCTGGCGGGAAGAGTCGCGATTGGAAATGGTGATGGCGGAGTAGCTGCTTCGACCTTCAAAGCTGACTGATAGAGAATGCATCCGGGAATTTCCTCTCCCGTTCAAGCGCTATTCTCGTACTTACTTGCAGCCCTTCGTAATAGCAGTTAGCCTCTAAAATCCTCGACTTCGAGCTCCAGCAAGAGAGTATGCTATGTCCCTAATTTCAAAGCGATTATTGGCCAGTGTTGGCCTGGTTGCTGTGCTGCTGATTGGCGCTTCGGTACTATCGCAATCCCAGTATCCGCCAAACCTGTTGAACCAGAAAGGAAATTTCTCCCGCGGTGCAACTACAGCCATGGGAGAGCCATTCACAGGTGTAGTGACATCCACTGGCCGCATTGAAGGTCTCTATCCGTTGCGCTCCACTGGTGTGAGTACTGCACCCATAAAGGAAGCAGCATCGGCATTTCTTGCAACCCTGAGTACTATCGATCTGAGTCGCACACACTTTGCCATCGACGATCCTGAATGGCGCGACTGGTCGAATGTAGATGTAGGTATCTTTCCTCGTCGCGGCATCAGTCTGGAAGAAATGTCAGAGGAGCAGAAGACTGCAGCCTGGGAATTGCTGGAAGTCTCACTGAGCGCCAAGGGGCTGGAGCAGACCCGGGCGATCATGCGCACGGAGCAGACTCTGTTCGAATTGAACGGTGAGCCAATTCGCTACGGCGAAGAGAAATACTACTTCACCATGATGGGAATTCCATCTGATGAGGATCCCTGGGGTTGGCAACTGGATGGCCATCATCTGGTGATTAATTTTTTTGTACTGGGAGACCAGGTTGTAATGACGCCAGCATTCTGGGGAGGGGAGCCAGTCGTGACCCAGTCCGGCATGTATGCTGGCAATACGATCATGCAGCCGGAACAGGATCTTGGACTGGCACTGATGCAATCGCTGAATCGCTCGCAACAATCCCAGGCGACTATCACCACAGAAAAAGTGCGTAACTATCCTATGGCTGCAGCGAATGCAGACAACAAGGTCCAGGACTACGAAGGGCTGCAAGCCTCTGAAATGACTAGTGCTCAAAGACTGGCCTTGCTGGCACTGATCGAGGCTTACGTGGGCAATCTGCGTGATCCCCATGCAGCTGTCACCATGGAGGAGATTGGTGAGCATCTGGATGACACCTGGTTTTCCTGGATTGGATTGGCAGAAGATGACTCAGTTTTTTACTATCGGGTACAGAGCCCGGTGGTATTGATCGAATTCGATCACCAGAATCCTGTGGGCACCACTATGATCAATGAGCCAGGTGTGCCAACTCGCGATCATATTCACACGGTTATTCGTACTCCCAATGGCAACGACTATGGCAAGGATCTGCTGGCTCAGCACCTGGCCAATGTTCCTCATTAATCCTGCGAGATCACTATGAAGAAACAATTTTTATTCCTGAGTGCCTGTTTGAGCCTGACTTCCCTGGCCTGTGCCCAGTCACCCAATGCTTTTGGTATCCCGACAGAAAAGGTGGCTAACCCGGCAGCGAATATCGTCGCCGCACCCGGATCACGGGGGCAGGGTTGGTTGGGTCAGGGCCGTTCGGAAGTGATCGCTCGTCATGGCATTGTTGCCACCAGCGATCCTCTTGCCGCCCAGGCGGGACTGGAAATTCTGCAGCAGGGCGGCAATGCCATCGATGCGGCCGTCGCTGCCTCAGCGGTACTGGATGTGACTTCCCAGAATGATACGGGTCTTGCCGGTGATTTATTCGCGCTGGTATGGATCGCGGAAGAGCAGAAACTCTATGCACTGAATTCTGCAGGTTTCGCACCTGCAGGCTGGACGCCAGAATTCTTTAAGCAAGAGCTGGGACTGGAGCGTATTCCTGGCAGAGGCGTCAATGCCGCCACGGTACCCGGTGCGGTGTCTGGTTATGATGCCTTGCTCACCCGCTTTGGTAGC
This sequence comes from uncultured Pseudohongiella sp., assembly GCA_965267495.1. Taxonomy (GTDB): domain Bacteria; phylum Pseudomonadota; class Gammaproteobacteria; order Pseudomonadales; family Pseudohongiellaceae; genus UBA9145. Next base: position 949,390 of record OZ254078.1, read on the forward strand.
ATGGGATTCGAACAAACCTTCGAACGCGCCGCGCGTATTGCAGAAGAAGGCTGGGGACAATCGGAACGTCGCCATGCAGATCTGAGCAGTCAGCAACAGAAGCTGTTGCAAGATGCTGACTCCGCAGCGGTATTCCTGAACGACGGGGAAGTACCTCCTTTATATAGCATCATCAAGAACCCGGGTCTGGCCGATGCGCTGCGCCTGCTGCAGCGCGAAGGTCGAGACGCATTCTACGAGGGTGATATTGCTGATGCGCTGGTCGCCAAGATTCAGTCCGAGGGTGGGGTAATGACCCATGCAGACCTCGCGGCATTCAAGTCTGAATGGGTTGAACCCATATCAACCAACTATCATGGCTACGATGTGTTCCAACTGCCACCTCCAGGTCAGGGATGGGCTGCGCTGGAAATGCTGAACATCCTGGAGGTTTGCGCACCTGTACATGGCTTGAACTTGTCTGCACTTGGTCCTTCGAATCCCGACTACTGGCACTTCCTGGTTGAAGCAAAAAAACTCGCCTATTCGGACTTGCAGGCCTACAACGCCGATCCATTGTTTGCAGATGTGCCCCTGGATCAGTTGCTGTCAAAGAATTATGCCAAAGGGCTTTGCGATCGGATTGATATGGACGTGGCATCCGAGCCGTCTGTGAAAGGCGGTCTCGATGGAGGAACTATCTACCTCACTACAGCAGATCGCTGGGGCAATATGGTCAGTTTCATCCACAGTATTTTTTCTGTCTATGGTTCGGGGATTACGATTCCTCCTTACGGCATGATTCTTCACAACCGTGGTGTTGCGTTCTCTGTGGACGAAGAGCATCCCAATGTGGTGGCACCGCGCAAGCGCCCCTTTCATTCCATTATTGCCGGTATGGTGATGCAGGATGGAGAGCCCTTGATGACTTTCGGTAATATGGGAGGTTCGGTTCAACCGGAAACCCACGCGCAACATATGGTCAATGTGATCGATCATGGTATGAATGTACAGATGACTACCGATGCTGCACGTTTCACCCATAGTCAGAACAGCAATACCCTTTCGCTAGAACATGATCTGTTCAGCCTCGTGGGACGAGCATTACAGGCGAAAGGCCACAACGTGCGCTCGGTAAGTGGTGCCGCGGTAGGTGGCTACCAGGGAATTCTCTTCACCAGGGATCCGGATCTGCCACGACCGGAGTATTCACCGGCAAGTATTGTGGAGGACCATCCGGTAAACGGCATCTATCGCGCTGGCTCCGATCATCGCAAGGATGGTCAGGCTGTGGGCTGGTAGCTTGTTGGGCTTCGGGTAGAGAATTGGCTTAGTCCCCGTTTACAACCTAGGAAATCATTGCAATGGAAATGGCATCGGAGCAGCGAATTCCCGCCAGTAGGGAAGCAGTCTGGTCTGCTCTAAATGACACTGAAGTGCTCAAGGCAGCCATGCCTGGCTGTGAAAGTTTCGAAGCAGTGGGTGAAAATCAGTTTTCTGCCCAGGTCACCACCAAGGTGGGCCCGGTCAAGGCCCGCTTCAAATTCAATGTTGCGCTTACCGATGTGGATCCTCCCAACGGCTACACCATTAACGGCGAAGGCCAGGGAGGTGCTGCCGGTTTTGCCAAGGGGAGCGCCAGTGTCAGTCTTGCAGAAGACGGGGATGGCACCTTGCTGAGTTATAGCGTTAAGGCGAATGTGGGTGGCAAGCTTGCGCAACTGGGTTCGCGCCTGATTGATGGCACTGCAAAAAAGCTGGCAGATGAGTTTTTTGGCAACTTTATCGACCTGGTCGGTGCTGAGATGGTTGAAGATGAAAAAGATGGACCGATTCCACAATCAGCGCAGGATGGGGAACCCGCAGTTGCGGGGGGTCAACCGGTCTGGATCTACGTAGTTGCTGCGCTTGTCATTGCTGCCATGGTGTTTGGCGGCTTCTTCTAGTCTCGCTCTTTTTACTCTGACCCCCGGTCTCGGGTACACTGCGCCCCAGTTCGGGCAGCAGGCCCTCCATTAACAGTATTCCAAATATCCGTATAAAAGGTAGGTAGTATGACGACCCACGTGCCACTGGCTAAAGACAAGCATGCCAAACTCAGAGTAATCGAATCTGGCGACTACACCCGATACCAGGGTCAAAACCTGATTCCCATCGTCGCCAGGGATTTTTTTGCTCTCGCTTCCGAGTTCCCCCTGGTATTTGTCACTAACCAGGATACGGAAGAGTTCATGCCAGTAGCAATCATGGGGCTGCGAGATGGCCAGAACCTTTATTGCATGCAGAACCCTTTCCCGTCTCATGTGGTACCACTGGGCTTTGGTAACGCACCATTTGCGGTTGCGGCCGCCGATGAGAACCGGGAGCAATTTGTCGTCATGGTGGATGAAGACAGTGCCTTATTGAGCGAAAGCGAAGGTGAACCACTATTCGGTGAAGACGGTGAGAAGACCGAGTACATGGAGGCGCGTGTCGAAGGGCTAATTCAGGCAGCACAACAGCGGGAACAAACCATGCAGGTGGTCAAGCTGCTCCAGGACAAAGGCTTACTAACAACCCAGCAAGTGCAATTACAGTACCGGCCTGACGGTCAGCGCTACAATATCGAAGGTATCTACACGATCGATGAGGTCAAGTTCAACGAGCTGCCGGATGAAGAGTTCCTGGAACTGCGCAAGCTCGGCATCGTGGCGCTGGTCTACGCCCATCTCACTTCGCTGCAACAATTGCACCGTATTTCCCGACGTCAGTACGAAGCAGACAAGGGTGGTGTGTGGTCTGTGGGTTAGACGCCGGAGCAGTCCATCCTCAGGTATGGCGTCTAGCCATTGCTGTCAACAAGCTTGAGGATTGCGCAACAGCTCAGGATTGACCTGAAACCGGAGTTGACTTCGGCCGGCATTCTGCTATTTTTCTCACAACATGCGAAATAAATCGCAGAGAGCGCTGCACCCGGGACATTTGCAATCTCCACACTATGAAGAAAATCAAAAAGCTCAGCCCTCGCGAGAGGCAAATTCTTGAAACGCTCTATCGTCTTGGTGAGGCGAGTGCGAAGGAGATTCAGGCTGAGCTCCCCGATGCGCCTGGCAACTCTTCGATTAGAACCTATTTGCGTAACCTGGTGGATAAAGGCTATGCGAAGTCCAAAGAAAGTGGATTGAAATATGTGTATTCACCGACACAGGACATTGAAGAGATGTCAGGTTCTGTGCTCGCAGATGTAGTGGATACGTTTTTTCAGGGAGAACCAGTGTTGGCGGTGAATCAGCTACTAAATACCAGTCTTGATGAGCTTTCTGATCGCGATCTAAAGGAATTGGAGAAGATGATTAGAGATCACAGGACCCGGAAGAACGAATAGTCTTTTTTCAGAGGTGATTTGTGCGACTTGATCTGACTTCGACCATCTCTGACGTGTTCATAGAGCTCGCATTGCTGCTTGCTCCGTTGTCAGATTTGCTTCTCAAGTCTGCGTTTATCATCCTTATTGTAGCGCTGGCCAGTTTTTTACTGCACCGCTATCTTAATTCCTCGACTCGCCATCTTCTCTGGCTCAATGCATTGGTATGTGTACTATTGCTGCCAATGCTGACGGTAATCAGCTTTCAACCTGTTGCAAACCAGAGCAGGGCCCCATCATACGATGTAGTGACAGTCTCTCTGATTCCTCGGGAAGTGTCACAGCATACTGAGGCCAGCATCTCGGATGCATCACAACTCTTTGGTCCGGTGGATCTACCTGCAATATTGCTACTGTCATACGCCATGGTTGCGATGGGTCTGCTGGTTCGACTCTTATTCGACGCGTTCAAAATTCGTCGAATTAATCAGAAGGCTGAGCCCGCCACAAGACTCGTCCTGGTCAAAAAAATAAATCAGATCAAGCGTCAATTGAATGTTTGCAGGCCAGTTGCTGTGAAGTTCAGCGACGCAGTGTCGTCTCCGATCTCATTCGGCTTGTTCAGGCCAGTTGTGATCTTTCCTTCAATAGCGGAATGGTGGCCCGAGCACACCTTTGATAGTGCCCTGGTTCACGAACTGGCTCACATCAGTCGCCTCGATTGGTTATCCCATACACTCGGATATCTGTGTTGTGCGGTGTACTGGATTAATCCATTCTCCTGGTTCGCACTGTCCAGACTGGCTGTTGAAGCTGAATCTGCCTGTGATATGACCGCAATGAGATGGTCGAACAGCAATAGTGCGTATGCGAGTGACTTGTTATCAATCGCCAAAAGCTGCAAGGAAGCCAACGATCATAAACTCCTGGTCCAGTACATGCTCTCAGCAAAATACCTGAAAAAGCGCATATCGCTACTATTGGCGTATCCGAAAGGAGAGGCAAAGTCTTCAATAGCGACTCCGCAACTTTTCGCCATGTCTTGTGCTGCCATTGTGATTCTGCTGTGCACCGGAAGTTTCCTGCGGGTGGCGGTTGTGGATCAATCAGGCATGCCTGGCAGTGAGCTGATTGAGCAGTGGAGGAGAGCGCTTGCAGGTACTGCTTCGGCGGGCAGCCTGCAGGTATTTTTTGAAGATGAGATCGCTTTGAATATTAGTTTGCCTGAATATCCTCTGATGGCTCTGAACGAGCCTGATGTCTCTGCCGAAAATGCCAGTGCCTCTCGGGCTGTCCGTCGCCAGTCTGCAGTGCACGAGATGCAGAACCGGAAATATGCAAACAGCAGCAATGTAGCTTCCGCATCAATCGAATCTTCAATAGAACTGGAGCTGCCAAGGGTCACGCCCGTACCGAATCTGGTTGCAGGTCAATTAGCGTCCCAGGGCACATCTTTGCAGCCACAGTTGGATGCAGATCTGGACAATCTTTCTAAGACAGAACTGGAAGATTGGATAGCGGCGACTGAATTGCAGTACTTCGATGCTTTCAATTCGACTCAAAAAGACAAGTCACTGCATGTGATCTGTGAAGACTATTTGCCGTTGGGCTCATTCATTCGAAAGCGTGCCTGTGAACCACGTTTTCTTATAGAAGCACGAAGTGAAGACATGAGAGCCTGGGGAACCATGACCAGCAATACGGTAGTGCACAATAGTTTCGAGGGTGGCCCGCTCAGACAGGAGTTTCTAAAGCTAACCGAAGCGATGAACGATGCGCTTCGATCTGACACCACATTTCGAGAGCTGCATCTTAGGCTGCAACAGCTGAAATCTGTATTGGATGAACAGGCATGAGTTCATCTGATCTTTTCAACTATCTACCAGCCGAACTGATTAGTCGACAAAAAATCTTAGCCGAAGTGCTGCAGGCAAGGTAGAATTAAGGCGTATCTCACTTGGAACTCGCTGCTATGAAATACCTTATGCTAACTGCAGTGCTGGCGGTGCTGTTAACTCCTGCAATTCCCGCAATAGCGCAGGATGGCGATGGAGAAGTCATTGTCATTGCCGAACTTGGTCGAGCCGAAGTGCGACAGTACATCGAAGAGGCTGAAGAGCAATTCTATGCCATCTTCAATGCGAATATTGATGATGATGACTACAAGATTACCTGTGGTCGTATTACTCCAGCCGGCTCAAATATCCCGGTGCGCTCCTGTGATCCCGAATTCATGAACAGAGCCAGAGCCGACAACATGAATCAGTTTCAGTTCAATCGCGGTACAGAACTTACCGACAGTGCTATTCGAGCCGGACTGGAACCTGAGTTTGCCCGACTGCAGGAGATGATGGAGCAGATGGCTCGAGAAAATCCCGAGTTTGCACAGATTGCCAGTATTCTTACCCAGTTGCGAGCCAGGCTGGCAGAATTAACTATCTAGCCTTTGAAGGAACAGGATCGCAGTTTCAGCAGCAGGTCTGCAGCATCTCGGCAACACCATGGAAATCATCAACAATCTCGATACGGAAGCGCTGCACCAGCAATATCTCGATACTGGTTATGTGATTATTCCCGACTTGTTACGGGAAGAAGTGGCAGAAGCAGCCTACAAGAGTCTCTCAGAAGTTGTTCCCTGGGAATTTCACTACCGGGTGATGAAGGAAAATCGGGTAGGGATTATCGATCCCCATAACTATGTGGCTTTGACACCAAGAGAGAAGCAGCGTCTGGTGCCAAAGATGGCCGAGCTCAAGGACAATGACTTTTCCTTTGCCTATTGTCGATACACGATTCCTACCAGTCTGGAAGAAGTGCCGGATGCAGCCCGGATACTGACCGAGATTTTTCGCTATTTTAATGGTGCCGAGTATTTACGCTTGATGGCTGAGATCACCGGCGACGACAGTGGCAGGGAAGTGAGCTGTTGGGCTTCCCGCTATGACCGACACCACCATCTCTCGGTGCATATGGATGAGAGTCCGGGGCAGGGAAGAATTGCCGCCCATGTGCTGGGTTTGAGTAAAGACTGGAAGAAAGAATGGGAAGGTAATTTCGCTTTCTGTAATAGTAAAGGTAAGCCAGTTCACAAAGTCCCACCCCGATTCAATACCCTGATCATGTTCAAGGTTCCCAGACTACACCTGGTTACCCAGGTCAAGCCCTATGCCGGGGCATCCCGTTATAGTCTGTTTGGCTGGTACAAATCCAAGCAGGAGTATTTTCCCGATTCCTAAGCCGCATCTGCTGCAGGTGTTCCGGCTTGGTTTTTCTCTTCAATTCGACATAGAATCCTGCACCGAATAGAAAGGATTCATACCCCGGTCTCGTATAAACACAGGCATCAAACACCAGTATTTAATATCTGAAGCGTTTACTCACCCAATGATTTCTACTCGAAAGCAAACTACCCGCTTGCTTGGTCAAGCCCTGTATCTGACGCTTGTCCTGCAACCAGTCGCTGCTATGGCGGATACCATAGTCAGCGTGCAAACCAATCTGGGAAATTTCAAGCTGGAATTGTTCGAAGACAAAGCGCCTGCAACGGTAGCCCATTTCCTCGCCAACCTGGAGGCTGGCAATTATCAGTTCAGCATGATCCATGAGACTACCAGTGTCCTGGTGCGCGGTGGGCTGTACTTCTTTAATGATTGTGGGGAGGGGGCCTTTGAAATACCAGACATCCAGTCCATCGCTGTGGAAAATACTGGACTGTCCAACACACCACGCACCATTGGCATGGTGCCCAATCCAGATGATCCTTCTACTATAGGTAGTGAGTGGTTGATTAATCTGGGCCAGAACGAAGAAGATGCCTTTGAGCCTGGTGAGAAACCGGTAGTGTTTGGCGAAGTCATCGAGGGCTTGGACATCGTTGACAATATTGCTGATGCCTGGCGCGTGCCTATGAATATAGGACCCTCTGTGCCAACGGTCAATTACGATGGCAACCTGACTGTCAACTGCGCGATTTTCAATCGCGACAATGTGGTCAAAACCGCGATGCAGTTGGAATCTTTGGATGCACCCGGTTCAGATGCTGCTAATGTTTTTGATGAAGCCACCAGCATGCTTAATATCAAGGTAGATGCGGGAACTGAAGGCTTGTTGGCGGTCTCTCTATTGCTGCAGTCGACTGAGCCAGATGTCATCCTGCAGGCACAACCGGAAACAGTTTCCATCCTTTCTGAAACTGTCGACGGCATCTCTACCTTCGATGCTGCCACAGGCCAACTCACCATCCCGGAACTCGTCATTGGTGGGCAAGTCCTTTACACGAATCTGGTCTTGCTACTCACGAATTCAGACAACTTGTTTTTCACGCTTCAGTCTTTTAGCACACCCTAATAATTTTACTCGTTGTAATCTTGGGCAAGCCACGGTCAGCAATTGCCCCAAGTTGCAGGCATATGGTGCTTAGGAGATACGCATGTCGCACGAACAGGGATGTTGATGAGCGACCGGTCTATTGCTGTGCCCAGAAACAGCTGTTGCGCACCAGGCCTTAAAAAAAGAAAAGGGAGCCAAGCTCAGGCTCCCTTTTTGGATTCAGGACTCTTAAGCCTGGCTTAAAAGTCGTATTGAACCCGAGCATAGAATACCCGTTGCAAGGGATCACCCAGCTCGCCAACCACTCCGGCAAACTCTGGAGACCGTTGCGCTTCGCGGTCAGTCAGGTTACGCCCACCGAGTGTGAATGCCAGTTCACCATCCATCAGCTCAATGCCACGATAAGTGTAGTTGGCGTCTAACTGAGTCCAGGCATTAATCTGTGTGATGCCGCCAGGTCGGAAAGTGCCTCCGAATGCGTCCAGGTGAGTGAACAGCGGCCCGTCGTAATTATCAACTTCACCGACATATCGCGTGATGGCGTTGACGTTGTGATTACCTCGACTCCAGCCCAGGGTCAGATTAACCTTTTCCTTGGGCAGATTTGGCGCCGCACCAGTCTGGTCATTATAGTTGCCGGCACCATCACGGACGGGGTCGGTTGGCTTGGACTGATACAGGAACTCATCGATATAAGTAGCCTGCATGGCAAGTCGGAAGTCACCGATATTGTCGATGCTGAAGTTGTAGTTCGCCTGCAAGTCATAGGCAGTCACTTCAACAGTCTCGGCATTACCAGCGCCCAGACCGTTAACCTGAAGAATGGTCGTCAGGTCACCAGGGTCACGAATGATATCCTTGTTGGACAAGGGATTGGCCACCCAGGCGGCCAGCTGGTCCAGGCTGGGTTTCTGATCCTGATCGATACCGTTACCGGCAAAGCCAGTAGCTTGTTGGAAGGCCAGGAAGTCAAACGCCATGATGTCCTGGGCGCTGGTGTTGATGATGCGGTTTTGAAACTCGGTGTTGTTGTAAGTCAACGACATACTGAAGTCATCAATATTCAAATCGATACCAAACGAATCAGAAGTTGACACCTCATTATCCAGATTGGGGTTGCCACCGGAACAGGCCGTGGTGAACGCATCGAAGTTGGAGAAACGGTCGGTCACCGTATTCAGGCCACAAGTTACCGGGTTCAGCAACTGTTCCAGGGTAGGAGCAATAAATGCATCACCGTGAGTGGCACGCAGGGTCAACCAGTCGGTTGCCTGCCAGGTGACCCCATACTTGGGATCCGTGGATTCCTGGCCGGTGGAGAATTCCTCACGGCGAACTGCAGCGGACACCTCGAGCGTGGACAGCACCGGAATTGATAACTCAGCGAAGTAGGCGTCGATCTCTCTGTTTCCTGAAGTGACAATTTCCTGTACATCACTGCCGATCCAGGTATCGCCGGCAATTTCAACCTGGGCAGGCACATTGGTATAGGAATCATCACGTCGCTGGTAACCAATGGCCGCACCGATGGGACCCCCTGGTAGTTCGAAACTACCCAGTGGAATCTCACCATTGAAGATGATGTCGATCACATCCAGATCATCGTAGGTCCATCGAAAATCCCGCGCTGCGATGGCATCCATCACATGCTTGGGTGTGACATTGGCAGGATCGGTGACGAAGAAGGGGTTGTAACAGGAGTCGCGGTCATTGATCACGTCGCAATTCAGACCCTGGATCATCTCGGTGATGTCATAGTTCTGGTTGTGCATGAAATAGAACTCACGATCATTTCGCGTCCAGGAAGCCTGACCTTCCCAACCTTCGATGAAGGGAACGGTGAAATCTGCCTGTAAGGAGATGCGGGTAAGCCAGTCCACATTCTGTGACAGGTTGTCCATGTCAGGGCTGTGACCAGCGAGGCCGCCGCCATGGTGATTGGTCTTGTTGATGGGTCGCAGGGTCCGGGGCGTGACATCTTCGTTCAGGGGTATACCGTTAGGCGTGATGCCTGCAATCAAATAGTCATTCAGACCATCGCCATTGAGGTCATTTGTACCACGATCAGGCACACCATCACCGTCAGCATCGACACCATAGAGCTGGTTGCCGTTGGCATCCAGGGCGCGGAATGGGTTACCTGGAATCTCACCACGCACCACAGGCAGCTCACCAATACGGGAATTACCTGGATTGGAGGTCGAGCTGTAAGTCATCTCGGCCAGGCGAGTACGCATGTATTGAGCTGACAAAGTCAGATCATCACTGTAGTCCCAGGTAGCGTTGGTATAGAACTGGGTGGTTTCCGTGGGCTCACGATAAGAGCGGTTGTCACCGAAATCGAAGAAACAGCTTGTGCCCAGCAAGTTGCCAAACTCGTTGGCAATCTGATCAGGAGAATAGTCAGTTCGTTCAGAACCAGGCCGACATGCTGGATCAGGTGTGCGAGAACGCGTGCCAGTATACAGGCCATCGGCGCCCCGATCCGGGGTATACCAGTTTCCTGGTGCATTGGAAGAAATCGTCAGACCAGAATTTGCCAACAGACTACGTTCATCCCAACCCAGGCGGCTGTTCTGACGGAACTGACCGGCCATGACCACATCCAGATCACCGATCTCACCCCCCCACAGGAACTGGGCTGAGTGTTCGTCGAAGTCGCCGCGAGAATCCTGCTCGGCATAGGTATCGATTTTCAAACCGTCATAGGACTTGTAAGGCACGAAGTTGACCACACCGGCCACGGCCTCGTTGCCGTACAGTGCCGCAGCCCCATCCGCTACGATGTCCATACGCTGAATCGCGATTGTTGGAATCAGGGCGTTGACGTTTTCGTTCACCAGTCGCTTGCCGTCAAGCAAAGTGAGAGTTGAACGTGGACCGAGTCCACGGAGATCGATAGTGGAAGATCGGGAGTCAGTGCCCTGAATCGTATTGGTGATTGACGAGGAGGCACCATTGACGAAGGTCAGGTTCTGCACGACCTCACCGAGGTTGAGGGTACCCTGGGCTTCCAGGTCAGCCGCATTGAGCTGCGTAACCGATGAAGCCTGGGTAAAGCCTTCAGAACGGCGAATAAAGGAACCAGTGACTACGACTTCCTCTACCTGGGTATCCTGCGCAAGCGCAGTACCAGACAGAGGGAGTAGAGACATGGAAATCGCCGAACATAGCAGACTGCGCTTATGTGGGATATTCAACTGCATACAATCTCTCCAGATAGTGATAATTAGAAGCTTTTTTTATAAGGAAATCATGCGGTTACCATGGAATTGCATGATTCCCTGAGAGCATTGGTAGAGCTGGCATCCGAGACTGCCGGATGCCTGATTGCGAATTTACTCGCAATATGCGAAAAAAATCACATATTGCGAAAAATCTAACAGAGTTTTTCAGAAAGTCAATGAAATTGTCAGCTTTCGACTTCCCTGGAATGGGAACAGGATTGGTGTTTGATCTCTGCAGCCAAGGCAAGGTATTGCTGATTCGGATGTGGAAATCAAAGGGAGCAAGCGAGGGCATTCAGCGCGAGGTAAAATAAACTTTCAACAAGGCACTGGGTGTTCGCAGCCACCAGGTAAATGGCTGGCAAAAGAAAAGGGGCCACTCGGCCCCTTTTCCTGTTTCAAGATTCTAAACCTAAAGCTTAGAAATCATAGACAGCACGTGCATAGAACACTCTGTTCAATGGATCCTGCAGTGCACCAAGTACACCCGCAAATTCCGGTGAACGTTGTGGTTCGCGGTCAGTCAGGTTACGACCACCCACTGTGAAGCTCAACTCACCATCGAACAGCTCAATGCCGCGATAGGTGTAGTTGGCGTCCAGCTGCGTCCAGGCGTTAACCTGGGTGATGCCTCCAGGACGCTCTGTGCCTCCGAAGAAATCCAGGTGGGTAAACAGCGGACCGTCATAGGGACCCATATCGTCGATGTAACGCGTGATGGTGTTGACGGAGTGGTTGCCACGAGTCCAGCCGATCTGCAGATTGGCCTTCAGTTGTGGCAGCTCCGGTGCAGCACCGGTCTGGTCATTGTATCCACCAGCCGCGTCATTGATCGGATCGGTAGGCTTGGACTGGTACAGGAACTCATCGATATAAGTTGCCTGCAGTCCGATGCGGAAGTCACCAATGTTGTCCAGACTGAAGTTGTAGTTGGCCTGAACATCGTAGGCAGTCACTTCAACAGTTTCTGCGTTACCGGCTCCCAGACCATTGATCTGCAGAATCGTACCCAGATCACCTGGATCCCGAATGATGTCCTTATTGGACAGCGGATTCGCAACCCATGCCGCCAGCTGATCCAGGCTTGGTCTGGCGTCAGGGCTCAAGCCATCACCAGCGAAGCCAGTGGCTTGCTGGAAGGCCAGGAAGTCAAACGCCATGATGTCCTGGGCGCTGGTGTTGATGATTCGGTTTTCGAACAGGGTGTTGTTGTAAGTCACAGAAAGACTCAGGTCACCCACATTGATGTCGAAACCGAACTGATCAGAGGTAGAACTCTCATTCTCCAGATTCGGATTACCACCGGCACAAGCTGTGGTGAACGCATCGAAGTCACTGAAACGGTCGGTTACCGTAGACAGACCACAGGTAATCGGATCCAGCAACTGCTCAAGAGTTGGTGCGATGAACGCATCACCATGAGTCGCACGCAAGGTCAACCAGTCTGTTGCCTGCCAGGTTACCCCGTACTTGGGATCTGTAGATTCCTGTCCGGTGGAGAATTCTTCACGACGTACTGCCGCAGAAATTTCCAGAGTAGACAGTACCGGAATCGAGAACTCGGCGAAGTAGGCATCTACTTCCCGGCTACCGGAAGTCAGTACTTCCTGATCGGCACTACCAATCCAGGTGTCACCAGCAATCTCTACCAGAGAGGGGATGTTGGTGTAGGAGTCATCACGCCACTGGTAACCAACAGCCGCTCCGATAGGACCACCCGGCAACTCGAAGCCACCCAGGGGGATCTCACCATTCAGTACGATGTCGATCACGTCCAGATCACGAATCTCCCATTCCATGTCGCGCGCTGCAATGGCGTCGATCACGTGCTTGGAAGTGACGTTAGCTGGATCGGTGACGAAGAAGGGGTTGTAACAGGAGTCACGGTCATTGACCACGTCACAGTTCAGACCCTTGATCATCTCGGTGATGTCATAGTTCTGGTTGGACATGAACATCAGTTCCTGGTTATTTCTGGTCCAGGACGCCATACCTTCCCAGCCTTCGATGAAAGGCACGGTAAAGTCAGCCTGCAGGCTGTAACGGGTAATGTGATCCACGTTTTCTGACAGGTTGTCCATGTCCGGGCTGTGGCCTACAGGCGAGCCGCCGAGACGGTTGGTCTTGTTGATCGGACGCAGGGTACGGGGTACCACGTCTTCATTCAGGGGCAAACCATTCGGTGTGATACCGGCAACGATATAGTCATTCAGGCCGTCACCGTTAAGGTCGGTAGTGCCACGATCAGGTACGCCATCTTGTGGGTTAACGTCCACACCATAGAGCTGGTTGCCGTTGGCATCCAGGGCACGGAATGGGTTACCTGGAATCTCACCACGTACCACGGGCAGCTCACCAATACGGGAGTTACCGGGGTTAGAGGTCGAGGTGTAGGTCAGCTCAGCCAGACGGGTGCGGAACGCTTGTGCTGACAGGGTCAGGTCATCGCTCACATCCCAGGTTGCATTGGCATAGAACTGGGTTGTTTCAGTCGGCTCACGATAGGAGCGGTTGTCACCGAAGTCGAAGAAACAGCTTGAACCCAACAGGTTACCAAACTCGTTGGCAATCTGATCTGGCGTGTAGCCTGTTCGTTCTGAACCGGGGCGACATGCTGGATCAGGTGTGCGAGAGCGCGTACCGGTGTACAGGCCATCTTCACCACGATCCGGTGTATACCAGTTACCTGGCGCGTTGGAAGAAATAGTCAGACCGGAGTTGGCCAGCAGACTACGTTCGTCCCAACCCAGGCGGCTGTTCTGGCGGAACTGACCAGCCAGGACCACGTCCAGATCACCGATCTCACCACCCCACAGGAACTGGGCAGAGTGTTCGTCATAATCACCATCGCCAGTTTGTTCGGCGTAGGTATCAACCTTCAGACCATCGTATGACTTATAAGGCACGAAGTTGACCACACCGGCCACAGCTTCGTTACCGTACAGTGCCGCAGCACCATCCGCCACGATGTCCATACGCTGAATCGCGATAGTGGGAATCAATGAATTCACGTTCTCACTGGCAAGACGCTTGCCATCCAGCAAGGTCAGGGTGGAACGGGCTCCAAGACCACGCAGGTCAATGGAAGTAGATCGGGAGTCAGTACCCTGAATCGTATTGGTGACCGAAGATGCGGCACCGTTGACGAAAGACAGGTTCTGCACAACCTCACCGAGGTTGAGGGTACCCTGCGCTTCCAGGTCAGCCGCGTCGAGCTGGGTGACCGATGAAGCCTGGGTGAAGCCTTCAGAACGGCGAATAAAGGAACCAGTGACTACAACCTCTTCTACCTGGGTATCCTGCGCGAGCGCGGTACCGGATAGGGGGAGCAGAGACATGGAAATCGCCGAACATAGCAGACTGCGCTTATGTGGATTTTTCAACTGCATACAATCTCTCCAAATTTCTTTTATTAAAGAAGCTTCTTTCTTATAGGAAATCATGCGCTTTTCCATGGGCATGCATGACCGCCATCGTCGGATAGTAAATAAAAAATCGCACAAGTAAAGTTTTTGATGAATATAAATAACTGAAAAATAAAGAAATTTTGAGTTAAATAAGATTGAGCACAAGCAACTATTTAGAGTTGTAATTGATAGCTTTCGGCTCAAACCTGGTGATGCTTGGTGTAAGTGTGGGAGATATAAGAAATTGCCATCAGCATGGTGACATGCAATGAGAGGAATTCACTTACAGTTAAAACCAATTAGATGGCAGGGCTACAAAAAAGTACTTACAAGACTAAACAAGCAACTTTCCACCTGTGATCGATAGGGGGAGTCAGCTGACACAAGTTGTAAAAAACTTCACTCAATTGGCGAGAGAGTGGCATGAAAGCTGTGTCGGGCTTTCTAAGCGGCAGACTTGCCCAGGGCGTTCTCTTGCTCTGGTGCTTCTTCCATCATGTCCGCGACCCGTTGCAAGGTTGACAGAATAGCTGTCTGCTCAAAAGGTTTAAGCGTCTCAAACTCGGAAATAAACTGGGTCTGCATCGGGTAGGGCGCAGATTGCAGCATGGATTCGCCCATCGCTGTAAGTCTCACGTGGGACTTGCGACGATCCACATCGGATCGGTACCTGGCAGCCAGATTCATCTTTTCCAGACGATCGAGAATAGTAGTTGCTGTGGCCTGGCTCAGGCTAATGTGCTCGGCGAGTTCACCCAGTGTTGCCGAAGGCAAATTGCGAATTGCACGCAGCAGCAATAGCTGTGGCGAAGTCAGCCCGGATGTCTTGCGGATATGGCTGGAATGAAGGTCAGATGCCCTTATGATCTTTCGAATGGACGCCAATACTTCTTCAGTGGTGTCTTCCAATCGTACTTCCTCGGTCAGTAGTAATTCTCTGCTCTCCGATTGCGCTGGCATTCTCATCTAAGTCTATCGGCCGGTCAATTGATCAAAATCTAATTTATCGCAACAAATTGTGTCCTCATCTTATTACAAGAACTCTGTCACAAAATGTGTCACCAGCTACGGCAATTACTTCTACAACACTTAGAGTGCAAATTTATAATCAGGAGCTAATACAAATTCGTTCACCGCAGAAAACCATATCTTAACCACACGAAATCGAAAATTAGCTTTAACCGAACAGATCAATCGGAATTTCGGTAAACAAGAACTTCCGAATCGGCAAGCTCAATAACCTTAAACCGTCACGAAGTACCGGTTAGGTTCAAATCTCGTTTGAAATGAATATCACTGGAGAGTCAGGTGTGCTGTAAATCGGAGGACATGAACCTAAGCAGCGAGCGAGAGCATTCAGAGCGAGGCGAAAGGATATTTTGAGCGGGGCGCATACTATCAGTATGTAACCCGTTCAAAATATCCTTTCAACGAAGCGCTGGATGTTCGCAGCCGCTGCGTAAACGGCAGGCAAAAGAAAAGGGGCCTCCCGGCCCCTTTTCGTGTTTCAAACTCTAAAGTGCAAGACTTTAGAAGTCGTAGACGGCTCTCGCATAAATCACGCGATTCAACGGATCCTGCAACTGGCCAAGTACGCCCGCAAATTCCGGTGAACGTTGTGGTTCACGGTCAGTCAGGTTACGACCACCCACTGTGAAGCTCAACTCACCATCGAACAGCTCAATGCCGCGATAGGTGTAGTTGGCATCCAGCTGAGCCCAGGCTTTAATGCCTGTCTCTCTGATACCGCCAGGGCGGAAAGTACCGCCGAAGGCATCCAGGTGGGTAAACAGCGGACCATCGTAGTTGTCCATCTCTCCAATGTATCGGGTGATTGCAGTGATGTTGTGGTTACCACGAGTCCAGCCCAGAGTCAGGTTGACCTTCTCTTTGGGCAGGTTAGGCGCAGCGCCTGTGGAGTCATTGTAGTTACCAGCACCATCGCTCACCGGATCAGTAGGCTTGGACTGATACAGGAACTCATCGATATAAGTTGCCTGCACGCCAACACGGAAGTCACCGAGATTGCCAATGCTGAAGTTGTAGTTTGCCTGAATGTCATAGGCAGTGACTTCAACTGTCTCAGCGTTACCGGCACCCAGGCCGTTGATCTGGAGAATAGTTCCCAGGTCACTTGGATCGCGGATGATGTCCTTGTTAGACAGTGGGTTGTTAACCCATGCAGCCAATTGATCCAGGCTTGGTTTCGTATCAGCACTCAGACCGTCACCAGAGAAGCCAGTGGCTTGCTGGAAAGCCAGGAAATCAAACGCCATGATGTCCTGGGCGCTGGTGTTGATGATTCGGTTTTCGAACAGGGTGTTGTTGTAAGTCACAGAAAGACTCAGGTCACCCACGTTGACGTCGAATCCAAACTGATCAGAAGTAGACACCTCATTCTCCAGATTTGGATTACCACCAGAACAGGCCGTGGTGAACGCATCGAAGTTGGAGAATCGGTCAGTCACCGTGGACAGACCACAGGTGATTGGATTCAGCAGCTGCTCCAGGGTTGGTGCGATGAACGCATCACCATGAGTCGCACGTAAGGTCAGCCAGTCTGTTGCCTGCCAGGTTACCCCGTACTTGGGATCCGTGGATTCCTGTCCGGTGGAGAATTCCTCACGACGTACTGCCGCGGAAATTTCCAGAGTAGACAATACCGGAATCGAGAACTCGGCAAAGTACGCGTCGATTTCCCGGTTACCAGAAGTCAGTACTTCTTTGTCCGCACTACCAATCCAGGTGTCACCAGCAATCTCTACCAGAGAGGGGATGTTGGTGTAGGAATCATCACGTCGCTGATAACCTACGGCTGCACCGATAGGACCGCCAGGCAGTTCGAAGCTACCCAGGGGAATCTCACCGTTGAAGATGATATCGATTACGTCGAGGTCATCAATCACCCATTCCCAATCGCGAGCAGCAATGGCGTCCATGACATGCTTGGACGTGACATTGGCGGCATCGGTAACGAAGAAGGGGTTGTAACAGGAGTCACGGTCATTGACCACGTCACAATTCAGACCTTTGATCATCTCAGTGATGTCATAGTTCTGGTTGGACATGAATGACAGTTCGCGAGAGTTACGCGTATAAGACGCCTGGCCTTCCCAACCTTCGATGAAGGGGACGGTGAAATCTGCCTGGAAAGATACCCGAGAGATGGTATCCAGGTTCCTGGACAGGTTATCCATATCCGGGCTGTGGCCTACCAGACCGCCGCCGAGACGATTGGTCTTGTTGATCGGACGCAGGGTACGGGGTACCACGTCTTCATTCAGGGGCAAACCATTCGGTGTGATACCGGCAACGATATAGTCATTCAGGCCGTCACCGTTAAGGTCGGTAGTGCCACGATCAGGTACGCCATCTTGTGGGTTAACGTCCACACCATAGAGCTGGTTGCCGTTGGCATCCAGGGCACGGAATGGGTTACCTGGAATCTCACCACGTACCACGGGCAGCTCACCAATACGGGAGTTACCTGGGTTAGAGGTTGAGGTATAGGTCAGCTCGGCCAGACGGGTACGGAACGCTTGTGCTGACAGGGTCAGGTCATCGCTCACATCCCAGGTTGCATTGGCATAGAACTGGGTGGTTTCAGTAGGCTCACGATAGGAGCGGTTGTCACCGAAGTCGAAGAAACAGCTTGTGCCCAGCAGGTTACCAAACTCGTTGGCAATCTGATCAGGACTATAAGCAGTTCTTGCAGAACCAGGCAGACACGAGGGGTCAGGTGTGCGAGAGCGCGTACCGGTGTACAGGCCATCTTCACCACGATCCGGGGTATACCAGTTACCTGGTGCGTTGGAAGAAATAGTCAGACCGGAGTTGGCCAGTACACTACGCTCGTCCCAGCCCAGGCGGCTGTTCTGACGGAACTGACCGGCCAGGACCACGTCCAGATCACCGATCTCACCACCCCACAGGAACTGGGCAGAGTGTTCGTCATAATCACCATCGGCTGTTTGCTCAGCGTAAGTATCAACCTTCAGACCATCGTATGACTTATAAGGCACGAAGTTGACCACACCGGCCACCGCTTCGTTACCGTACAGTGCCGCAGCACCATCCGCCACGATGTCCATACGCTGAATCGCGATTGTTGGAATCAGGGCGTTAACGTTTTCGTTCACCAGTCGCTTGCCATCCAGCAGGGTCAGGGTGGAACGTTCTCCAAGACCACGCAGGTCAATGGAAGTAGATCGGGAGTCAGTACCCTGAATCGTATTGGTGACCGAAGATGCGGCACCGTTGACGAAAGACAGGTTCTGCACAACCTCACCGAGGTTGAGGGTACCCTGCGCTTCCAGGTCAGCCGCGTCGAGCTGGGTGACCGATGAAGCCTGGGTGAAGCCTTCAGAACGGCGAATAAAGGAACCAGTGACTACAACCTCTTCTACCTGGGTATCCTGCGCGAGCGCGGTACCGGATAGGGGGAGCAGAGACATGGAAATCGCCGAACATAGCAGACTGCGCTTATGTGGATTTTTCAACTGCATACAATCTCTCCAAATTTCTTTTATTAAAGAAGCTTCTTTTTATAGGAAATCACGCAGTTACCATGGGTTGCATGATCGCCATCGTGGGAGAATAGACTGTAACAACATGTCACACAAGCCTAAATTCGTTATTTTCCTAAGAGATATTGGTTTGAAGACTATGGAAATTTTACTTTTCGTAACATAATGAAAATAAAGCAAATAACTGAACAAACGCTCGATTTTTCGAGTCCGTAAAAAGCAAATAAATCTCAGTAATGAATAGAAACTGCTTACTGATCGAAGGAAATTTTCCCGCCATTCAAAGCACCCCATTGCGCTTGCTCAGAACTCACGCAAGCAGCTGAAAAATAAGAAGAAAAGAGAAATGGCCAGGAATTCCCCACTCCCGGGCTGCGAGAGTGGGCAATCTGACTGTGTAAAGGCTGGGATTCGTCCTATGAGTTTGCTGGGGGGAAATGCAACCAACCGGTGATGATGTATTTTTGCCCGCTGTTCAACACATTGGCCTTGTGGGCATGGGTCCATTCCGCAGGCCAGATGAGGGTTTTACCCTTCTCAGGCTGTACCTCCAGATCCTGATGCACGAACTGGGTTGAACCCCCATCCTGCACATCATTGAGGTAGGTCATCCAGGCCAGCACCCGGTGGGAAGTCGCCAGGGTAGTCCGCTCCGAATGGACCTTGAGAAAGTGGCCTCCCGGCTCGTAGCGCTGAATATTAAAGGAACTGATCTCAGCTTTGGGAATCACGCCCTGCAGGAATGGCCACTGTTGCAGATAATCCTGATGGCAGGCGAACAGGGCCTGCAGATAGTCGCGCAAGGGCTCGTGGTCCTGCTGTTCCAGTTCCCGGGGCCGGATGGTGAGGTCGATGGAATTTTTGGAGTCCAGATTGAGTCCACCAGCGGTTTTACCCTGGGCCTGGTTTTCCGGATGGGTTTCGAAAAACTCGATCAATGCATCGCAGATCGAAAGGGGCTCTATCATCCAGCTGCCTATAAAATGGGGCGAGTTGGCCTCGATAGCTGATCGATGGGCAGATACATCTTTAGTCAAAGCTCACTCCCTTATTCATATCAAAACTCACCACACCAAATCCTTGTCTTTCCCTTGTCAGTCCTTCTTCTGCCTCTCCCTGAGCTAGCAGGATAGAGCCTATGGAACCCGCGATTTCACCTGAGTCGGGATTCAGTTCCAACGCGCGCCGATAACAGCGCAGCGCTTCATCCAGTTCACCTTGCAGATTGAGCACATTGCCCAGATTGCTCAGGTAGTCAGCGTTGTCGCGCTGGATGGCAAGCGCCTGTCGATAGCTGGTGGCAGCTTCCGGCAATTTTCCCTGCCGTTGTTGAATAATCCCCAGGCTGTTGTGAGCCGCGTCCATGCCAGGGCTGAGAGCAATCGCGTTGCCGAGCTTCTCTACTGCCTCTTGCAGATTGCCCTGTTGCCGCAACGCTGAACCCAGTCGGTAGTGCAGCTGTGGATTGTCAGGCTGGAGATCGATGGCTTTTCGATAGCAGCTTATGGCCCGATCGAGATCGCCAAGCTGGGCCAGGACATTGCCGAGGTTGTCTATTGCTTCCACATAGTCTGGTTTCAGCGCTATAGCCTGTTCATAGGACTGCGCCGCTTCATCCAATTTACCGCACTCCCGCAGTACATTGCCGAGATTGTTGTGGGCAGCCACATAATCCGGTGCACTGGCAATCGCTGCCCTGATGAGTTGGATGCCCTTTTCACTTTGTTTGGCAAAATGCGCCAACACGCCTAAAAGATGCAGGGCAACGGGATGGCTGGGGTCTAGCTGTAAGACCTGGCGATAGAGTTGCTCGGCATGGGCCAGGCGTCCTGCCTGTTGATGCTCCATAGCTGCAGCCAGCATGTCTTCAATATTAGCCGTGGAAGCGTCGCCAGAATTGCCAGATGCAGGTGCTTGTTTATCGTTCGATGACAATACAATGTGCCTTTTATTTTCCGAAATGCAGCCTGGATTGGTCTTCTAGCGCTGCTTGGGCATGCCATTAAAGCAGGAATTCTATTTTATGCCAGTGGCTCGGTTTAATATTGACTGTAGTGCATGTTTGAATTTTGGGGACGATGAAGGGAATCATGACGGCCAAAACCGAGATATTTGATGCTGCCGATGAAGATGCCTTGCGCAGGGCCAGTGATTTGTTGCTTGCCGGTGAGCTTGTCGCTTTTCCCACGGAAACTGTCTATGGGCTTGGTGCCAATGGGCTGGATGCGGGTGCGGTGGAGAAGATTTTTCTTGCCAAGGGCAGGCCTGCTGACAATCCGCTGATTCTGCATGTGCCTTCTATTGAACAGGCAATGCCCTTGTGGCGGGCTGACCAGAGACAACGCGATCTGGCACGAGAACTGGCACGGGCCTTCTGGCCTGGTCCACTCAGCCTGGTGCTCACGGCCAGTGCTGATGTTCCGAGCCTATGCACTGGCGGACTGGATTCAGTTGCGGTTCGTGCACCTGCTCATCCTGTTGCCCAACGTTTGCTTGAGTTGAGTGCAGTTCCTCTCGCGGCACCTTCGGCAAATCTCTCCGGAAGACCCAGTCCTACTCGTGCAGAACATGTGGCGGCAACTCTCGCGGATAGGATTGCGGCGATTGTTGATGGTGGTGCCACTAATCTGGGCATTGAATCCACTGTGCTTGATCTGCGCGGTGAGCTTCCGAGATTGCTGCGACCAGGTACGCTTGGGCGGTCAGAGATTGAAGCAGTGGTGGGTCGAATAGAGTTGGCTGACGATATCACCAGCGCAGCGTCGCCGGGATTGCGCCATCGCCACTATCAACCTCAGGGCGTGCAACTTCAGTTGCTTGATACGCACGACATCGAGGAGAGGTGGCAGGACGCGGTGGGCGTATTGTGTTTTGAGGCTACAGCTTCAAGATTGGGTGATCGTGAAGCGCCATTGATAACCCTGCCCGACGATGTGGATTCCTATGGCGCGGCGCTCTACGACGCCTTGTATCGTCTGGAGATTCAATCAAGTGATCGTTTTCTGGTTGAAAAGGTGCCAGATAGCACAGAATGGAAGGCGATTGGCGACCGACTTCTCCGGGCAGTCGGGCGCTAAGGTCTAGTTGTTGAGTTTTTCGACCTTGTCGAGTACCGCCTGGGTTTGTGTTTTGCGAAATTCCCGTAGTCTGGCGCGTACTGCTTCATCGGAACTACCAATTATCTGGGCTGCCAGCAGACCCGCATTCATGGCATTGTCGATTGCAACTGTTGCCACCGGTATGCCCTTTGGCATCTGTACGATGGAGAGCAGTGAATCCTGGCCTTGCAGCGCGGTGACGGCGACCGGCACGCCGATCACGGGAAGCACAGTCAAGGCGGCAACCATACCTGGCAGATGGGCAGCACCACCCGCGCCCGCAATGATGGCTTTCAGGCCACGTTCTTCAGCACTCCTGGCATAGTCCACCATGCGGTCAGGTGTTCTGTGAGCGGAGACGATGGTCAGCTCGTAATCGATTTGCAGCAGCTCGAGACTATCCGCGGCGGCTTGCATGACCTTGAGATCGGAGTCGCTGCCCATAATGATGCCAACGGCCGGGCTTTTGGAATCAGACAAGTTGATTTGCTCCTCTGACTAGAATTGAGTGCCTAATATCGTTCATTTTATGTAAAGCAGCATCCACAGTCTCTGCTGTCACAGTCACGTGACCCATTTTTCGACCAGGAAAACAATGCTGTTTGCCATATAGATGAATGGCGATTGCTGCATCATCACCCAGGGAAGAGTCCTGTTCAACCACTGTGTCACCTTCGTAACCATCTGCTCCAAGCACGTTAAACATCACCGCTGGCCTTAGTTGGGTCGGGTCACCCAAATTTTCGTCTTTCAGTATGTGCAATTGCTGAACAAACTGGGAAGTTTGGCACGCTTCTCTGGTGTAGTGGCCACTATTATGTGTGCGAGGTGAGATTTCGTTGATCAGCAGCTTGTCTTCCTTTGTGAGGAACATCTCGATACCAAATATACCCTGTGCACCCATTGCAGTAATAGTAGAGACGGCCAGGTGCTGAGCGCTGGCGAGCAATTCTGGTGACAGCCGTGCTGGAGCAACCAGGTAATCCAAAACATTGCCGCCTTCATTAAAAACCATTTCCACCGCCTGATAGGCGCTCACCTCGCCCTTGCGGTTTGCGGCTACCATTACCGACACTTCCATCTTGCGATCAATAAACTGCTCGAGATAACCATGAACTCGCAAGCGAGCATCATTGTCCGTGCTGCTATGCAGCACTGCGACGCCACGGCCGTCATAGCCGCCGCGCGCTGCTTTCTGAACCACGGGAAACCCAAACGCTTGTTCGGTAATTTCCAGTGCACCATCGTGGGGGGCGAATGCTGCGGTGGGCAGGTTCAGTTCCTGCAACCATTGTTTTTGTTTGAGCTTGTCCGTCAGGCGGGCGAGCAAGGAAGGATCGGGAATGACTTCCTGGCCCATGCGCTGAAGTTCAGCAAGTGTGTCGACAGAAACATTTTCCAGATCAATGGTTACGATATCTGATTGATCAGCTAGCAGCTGATAGCCTTCTCCGTTTGCTGTGTTGCCGGGAACGTGAATGCCACCAACCTGAACGGCCGGACACAGCGGATTGGAGTCCAGCACGAAAACTTCATCTTCGTTGCCCTCGCTCTGATTGGCCTTCGCACATGCCTGCACCAGCATGGCTGCCAATTGTCCGCCACCGACAATTCCTATGCGCACTGTGCTCACTGTTCCCGTGAAAAAAGCTGCGTATTGTACACGACCTTCGGCGGGACAACAGCCTTCAGGCAGCGATCACTATCCTCTGCAATTTGAGCCAGTGTTCAGACTGTTCGTTTTTTTAGAAGTAAACGGAAACCAAGTCCGAATAGACCGTAGCCTGGCAAGCATTAGACTAGGTAATTAGTAAACTATTGGAGCATTGCGATGAATACGGTTGCCCCTGCTGTTAGTTGCATGACGCAAGATCAAAGGCGCGATGACAACAACTTGGTCTTCCTGTGGTTTCTTGTGGCGCTCTGTTGTTCACTGTCTGTCGCAACCGTTGTTGATGCACAGGAGAGGGGAGACTGGATGTTTCGCATGGGACCGATGCACTTCGATCCAAGTGTGAGCAGTAGCCCCGTGCAAACACCTTCGTCGGGGCTAATGTCCGGATCGGGTATAGGTATCGATGGGAATTCACAGCTCGGGCTGAACATAAGTTATATGCTCACGGATTCCCTGGCTGTGGAGACAACAATAAGCGCACCTTTCAAGCACGATTTGACAATTTCCGGCCTCGATCGTTATGGCCTGAACACAAGCAATCTTGGTGAAGTAAAACAGATCACTCCCAGCTTCAGTGCGCTCTATTATTTCAGAGCACCAGCCAGCAAGTTTCGCCCCTTTCTGGGCGCGGGTCTCAATTACACCAAATTTTTTGATGACTCACTGTCGACCCAGGCGAGGTCGGAGTTGGGTGCCGAAGGACTTGAGCTGGATGAGCATGTTGGGCTGTCCCTGCGAGCCGGTTTTGACTGGAAACTTCGCGAGGGTTGGTTTCTGAATGCTTCAGTCTGGCGTATGAATGTTGATACCAATGCCAGTTTCAACTCCAGGTTTGGACATATTTCAACCTATGCGGAAATGGATCCCTGGATTTATCAGATCACACTTGGTCACGATTTCTCCTGGTAGCCATAATTCTGACCGCAATTCGAACTGAGTTAACTATTCTGTTGGTTGAGTAAGGTAGAAGGCTCTGCCACTCTCCAGCAGTTCTGTTATAGGGCGGCCATCGCAATCTGCAAGATTCGATGCCTGCAAAATACCTTCTGTCGTCACTATGATGACCACCGGGTCTGAAGTCAGCGTCTTATAGAGCGTGTCTCCATCTCGCGTGTGTGCGCTCACATAGAAGACCAGTTCCTCCCAGGGCAAAAAGCCGGTGGGATCCTTGACGGAACACACGATCGCGTCCGGAAAGTCTTCAATAATCGCGCTGCTTGCACTGCCGTGCCAGCACAATGTTGCCAACATCAGCAGCAAGGGTGACAGTCTGGTCATGCTTGTGACTCCTCGGGGATTGATTGAATCTGGTCGCTTAAAGCAATTACGTCGCAGTCCGCAATTGGGTTTATCTCGCCGGCGTAAATCTGCGTTCTGGCCAGGATTGAAATCTGTTGGTTGAGCTTTCCATCTGGCGCGCCTTCTGGGAATATTGGTGCATCAATTGTGCGAGAAATCAGTGGAGCTTTCTCCGCATGCTGATCAACATCGTGACTGTGGATTGGGAGGGGAGTTCGCCATGGCCAATGACAAGAACAAGATCAATCTGACCGTAAACGGGAAGCCGGTAAATGGCGAAGTGGAAAGCCGAACACTGCTGGTTCATTTCCTGCGCGAACACCTGGGACTAACCGGGACGCATATTGGCTGTGATACCAGTCAGTGCGGTGCCTGTGTTGTACACATGGATGGCTGTTCAGTGAAGGCCTGCACCATGCTTGCGGTGCAGGCAGATGGTACTGACATCACTACTATCGAAGGTCTGGCTGAGGGGGCGGCGTTGCACCCCATGCAGCAGGCCTTTATGGACAATCATGGCTTGCAGTGTGGTTTCTGCACCCCCGGCATGATCATGAGTGCCCTGGATATTGTGAATCGCAATGGTAATGAATTGGATGAAGCGACTGTACGCAAGGAACTGGAGGGCAACATCTGTCGTTGCACTGGCTATCACAATATTGTGAAAGCCGTGCAGGCAGGAGCGAAAGCCATGGGAGGAAACTCCTGATGAACGAATTTGGCATTGGCGCCAGTGTTCGGCGCAAAGAAGACAAACGCTTCCTGACAGGCAAGGGTCGCTATACCGATGACATCGCTGTAGCAGGGCAAACCCATGCGGTGTTCGTGCGATCACCACATGCCCATGCGGCGATCAGGCGTATCGATTCCAGTGCAGCGATGCAGGCTCCCGGTGTGCTTGCTGTGTTCACTGGTGAAGACCTGGCGGCGGATGGAATTGGACCGTTGATCTGCGGCGTGACAGTAACCAGCGATGACGGTGAACCTCACAGGGCGCCACTGCATCCAGCTCTGGCGCAGGGCAAGGTCAACTACGTGGGTGACCATGTAGCGGTTGTTATAGCTGAATCTCTGGAACAGGCCCGGGACGCGGCAGAGTTGGTTGACGTTGATTATGAAGTCTTGCCCGCAGTGATGGGAACTGCAACTGCTACCGATGCGGATCAGCAACAGATTCACGAGGTGGCTCCGAATAACGTGTGTTTCAACTGGCCATTCGGTGATAAGGCGGCCGTTGAAGCAGCTTTTGATGCTGCTCATAAGGTTTCTGTCCTCGAGCTGGTCAATAATCGCATGGTCACGAATCCTATGGAGCCGCGAGCAGCCCTGGGTGAATATAATTCAGGCACCGATGAGATCAGCCTGCACCTCACCACACAAAACCCACATGTACATCGACTGGTGCTGTCAGCCTTCAATCAACTGGCTCCTGAGCACAAACTGCGAGTAGTGGGTCCCGATGTAGGTGGAGGTTTCGGCGCAAAGATTTTTGTCTATGCTGAGGAGCTGGTAGTCGGATGGGCCTGTCGCAAGGTCAATCGTCCAGTGAAGTGGACGGCTGACAGGACTGAGTCCTTCCTGGCCGACGCCCATGGGCGAGACCATGTGTCCACAGCTGAAATGGCAATGGATGAAAATGGTAAGTTCCTGGCTTTGCGGGTCCACACGCAAGCGAATCTGGGTGCCTATCTGTCGACTTTTGGCACCATGGTACCCAGCTATTTATATGCGTTCCTTTTGGCAGGCCAATATGCCACACCGCTCATCTATTCCGAGGTCAAGGCTGTCTTTACCAATACGGCACCAGTCGACGCCTGTCGCGGGGCAGGTCGGCCAGAGGCCACCTACCTGTTGGAGCGACTGGTAGATATCTGTGCCGCTGATATGGGCCTGGATCCTGCTGAAATTCGTCGGCGCAACTATATTCCAATCGATGCCTTTCCCTATCAGACTCCGGTAGTACAGTGTTATGACAGCGGCGATTACGTCGCCGCACTGGACAAGGCCATTGAGCTGGCTGACTACTCAGGATTTGCAGCGCGCGCAGAAGAGGCCAGATCAAGGGGTAAGCGCCGCGGCATCGGCATCTCCTCCTATGTAGAGGCCTGCGGCATTGCACCTTCGGCGGCAGTAGGTCAATTGGGTGGAGGCGTCGGTCTCTGGGAGAGTGCCCAGGTGCGCTTCAATCCAACCGGTAATGTGCAGGTTTTTACCGGCACCCATTCCCACGGTCAGGGTCATGAAACCACCTTCGCGCAATTAGTGTGCGAGCAATTGGGTGTGCCTCTAGAGAATATCGAGGTAATCCATGGCGATACGGCAAAAACGCAATTCGGTATGGGAACCTATGGTTCCAGATCATTGGCTGTCGGGGGTGTAGCTATTGCCAAAGCCTGTGACAAGCTGATCGCAAAGGGAAAGAAAATTGCGGCTCACGCGCTGGAAGCGGCAGAGGGTGATATCGAATTCAGCGATGGTAGTTTTACTGTAGCGGGAACCGACAGGACCATGTCTATCGGCGAAGTCGCCTTTAATGCCTATGTACCCCATTCCTACCCGGAAGGCGTAGAACCAGGATTCGATGAAAACGCTTTTTTTGATCCCACCAACTTTTCTTTTCCAGCAGGCACGCACATCTGTGAAGTGGAAGTTGATCCGGATACCGGAGTGACAGAGATAGTAAAGTATTCGGCTGTGGATGATTTCGGCAAACTGATTAATCCCATGATTGTGGAAGGTCAGGTGCACGGTGGAATCGCCCATGGTGTAGGGCAGGCCATGTTAGAAGGCTGCCACTACGATAGTGATGGTCAATTGATTACTGCCTCATTCATGGATTACGCCATGCCCAGGGCTGACAACCTGCCAAGTTTCGACGTGGATTATGCGCCGACCGATCCACCGGACAATCCCCTGGGTGTGAAAGGCTGCGGTGAGGCGGGAGCGATTGGTGCGCCGCCTGCAGTTATTAACGCCATCGCTAACGCGCTGGGGGTGAAACATATTGACATGCCGGCAACACCAGAAAACGTATGGCGTGCCGCCCAGTCTGCCGCTTAGGAGCCTAGCAATGTATGAATTCAATTATCAAAAAGTAGATAGCGTTGCCGCAGCGGTTGCAGCCTTGCAGGAAGCTGAAGACGGTAAACTGTTGGCCGGAGGCCAGACCATGTTGCCCACCATGAAACATCGACTGGCGAGCCCCAGCGATATAGTGGACCTTGCTGGTATAGCAGAATTAAGAGGCATAACTGTTGATAACGATACTGTGACAATTGGCGCTATGACGAGCCATGCAGAAGTGGCAGCGTCTGCTGACATTCGTGCTGCGATTCCTGCTCTGGCAAAACTGGCGGGTAATATTGGTGATCCTGCTGTTCGCAATCGTGGCACCATCGGCGGTTCTATCGCCAACAATGATCCGGCTGCCGATTATCCGGCTGCTGTGATTGCCCTGGGTGCAACTGTAAAAACCAGTCAGCGGGACATTGCCGGGGATGATTTCTTTACCGGCATGTTTGAGACCGCATTGGAAGAGAATGAGCTTATCACCGCGGTGAGTTTTCCCATCGCAGAAGCTTCGGCCTATGTGAAGTTTGAAAATCCTGCTTCACGTTATGCCATCGTTGGCGTGTTTGTCGCGAAGACTGCTGGTGAGGTTCGGGTGGCCGTGACCGGTGCGACCCCCTGCGCACACCGTGCCATGCGAATAGAGGAAGCGCTGGGCGGAGCGCTCAATTCGGCCGCTATAGACCCGGTGGAGATTCCGGTAGACAAGATGAATAGCGATATTCATGCCAGTGCAGAATATCGGGCGCACCTGGTGAAGGTCATGGCCAAGAGAGCTGTGGATGCTGCCAGCTAAGCAGGGCCGATGACTAAATTGCATTCTTCGCAACCGCAGAGCATTGAGGAAACGCTCTCTATGCTGGCGGAGCAGGACTATCTGGCAGATCGCTCTCTGGCGACCACCCTGTTCCTGGCATTGAAAATGGCCAAGCCGCTGTTCCTGGAGGGAGAGGCAGGTGTTGGTAAAACCGAGATCGCCAAAGTACTGGCTGATGGCCTGAACAGGCCACTGGTCAGGCTCCAGTGTTACGAGGGGCTGGATGTTTCGTCGGCAGTTTATGAATGGAATTATCCGCGCCAGATGATTGAGATTCGTCTTGCCGAAGCCTCTGCCGCTGGTGAGATCACCAAGGATGGCCTGAGTGCCAATGTGTTTTCTTCTGATTTTCTCATCGAACGCCCGTTGTTGCAGGCCCTGCGCTCTGACGATCGCGGCGCGCCAGTGCTGCTGATTGATGAGCTGGACCGAACCGATGAACCCTTTGAGGCATTCCTGCTTGAAGTGCTTTCCGACTTTCAAATTACCATTCCGGAAATCGGCACAGTCAAGGCTGATGAGCCACCCCTGGTTATCATCACTTCCAATCGCACCAGGGAGATTCACGATGCCCTCAAACGTCGCTGTCTCTACCATTGGGTAGACTATCCGGACGCAGCCCGGGAGCTGGCCATCGTCAATCGAAAGATGTCTGGTATGTCTGCGGAATTGAGCGCACAGTTAGTAGCTTTCGTGCAAAGACTGCGCCGCGAAGACCTGTTCAAGCTACCGGGCATTGCTGAAACCCTGGACTGGGCCGACGCCTTGATACAGCTGGACCGCGTTGCGCTGGATAATGAACTGGTGGACGATACCCTGGGCGCATTACTCAAATACCAGGATGACATTGCCCGCATCCGAGGCAGTGAATCGGCCCGTCTGCTGGAAGAGATCAAGCTGGAGCTCGGCAATCAGCAGGCCGCTAATGGCTGATACTGGCGGCAAACTACCAGAAAATATTCTCTATTTCGCGCGACTGTTACGCGCTGCTGGACTGCCGGTAGGCAGCGGCCAGATTCTCGACGCCATTGCCGCGGTGCACATCGTTGGATTTGCTTCCCAGGATGATTTGCATGATGCCCTCCTGCCGGTGTTTGTGAATCGCTTCGAACAAAGAGAATTGTTCGAACAGGCTTTTCATGTCTTCTGGCGGAATCCCAGGCTCATGGAGCGGATGATGGGCGCCATGTTGCCCGCATTAAGAGTACCTGATACCGAGCAGGATGAGATGCTACGCCGCCTGGGTGATGTGTTGGGAAACAGTGCGGGCAATGAAACGAACGAAACAGAGCAGCAGCTTGAGTTTGATGCGCAACTCACCTATTCCGCACAGGAGATCTTGCAGGAGAAAGATTTTGAGCAGATGACTGCCGCAGAAATTGCTGAAGCGAAGCGAGTGATCGCAACAATGCAACTGCCAGTGCCACCATTGCTAACTCGTCGCTACACTGCCAGCTCCAGTGGGGTCATTGTGGATATGCGTCGCACACTGAAGAGTGCGCTACGCAACAATGACAGTATTCCCCTGCAGTTCAGGAAGCGGCAGCGCAGAAACCCGGCCCTGGTTGTGCTCTGCGATATCTCTGGCTCCATGAGCCAGTACTCACGCATGATTATGCACTTCATGCACGCGGTCACCAATGATCGCGATCGCGTGCACAGTTTTTTATTCGGTACCCGTCTGACCAATATCAGTCGCTATCTTCGTCACCGGGACGTGGATGTAGCGCTGGACAGAACCAGTTCGGCGGTTCTCGATTGGTCGGGTGGCACCCGCATTGGCGCATGCCTGGGCCAGTTCAATCGCCAGTGGTCACGAAGGGTGCTGAGTCAGGGTGCTGTTGTGTTGCTCATCAGCGACGGACTGGACCGGGATGAAGGTCAGGGCTTAAAGCAGGAAATGCAGCGACTGTCCTTGTCCTGTCGCCGTCTGATCTGGATGAACCCTTTGTTACGCTATGAAGAATTTCAGCCTAAGGCCCATGGCATCCGGGCGATGTTGCCCTATGTGGATGATTTCCTGCCAGGGCACAATATCAGTAGTCTCACACAGCTGGTGCAAACCTTCGCTGGAGAGGTTCAGCGAAGGGCGGCTTAGTCCTGGTTCGGGACAGATTTATTTTCTCCTTGTGTACGTACAGTTAAACTAGATCAGAATGGAGAACACAAGTCTCTCCCTTGTATTGAAACCTCGAGAACCAAGAGATGATCTACGAAGTTGAAGGCGACATCATGCTGACCCGCGCCCAGGTTATCGTTAACGATGTAGGTGTTGGTGATTCAATGACCCGGGGACTGGGTCGCAAACTCAATGAACGTTATCCGGCGATGGTGGAAGCGTTTCAATCCTGGTGTGAAGAGAACAATCCCGAACCGGGTGAAATCTGGTTCTGGGAAGCTGCAGACCACAGTCAGATCGTTTCTCTTGTTACTCACGAAGGTGATGAAGATCCTGCCCGTATACGTCGTCCACAAAAAATTGCCGTGAATCGATGCCTGCGCCGACTTGCCAGAATGGCGGTGGAGGAAAGATTTAAATCCCTGGCAATGCCCAAGATTGCTTCCGGAGACTTTGGTCTGGATTGGGTCGTTGTGCGTGGCATGATGGATTCGCAACTCGATGAAGTGCTGGCGCCGATATTCGTCTACACAGTCGAGCTTGAAGGGCAGGTGGCTTCTGAGCCAGGCATGTAGTCCTACGCCTCAGGCGGTCGAGCCAGAAATGCTCGCTTCGTGTCGCCATCGAACCCTGCAGATTTGTAGAACTCGAAAGTGTGTTCGTTGAGTCTGCTCGTGGTTAATACTACCTTGTAACAACCCTGCTGCCAGGCATGCTCAAGCGCGGTTTTCAATAAGGTCTTGCCATAGCCCTTGTTGCGGTACGCTTCGTGAGTAACCACATTTTCAATGACTCCATAGGATCTGCAAGCGCGGGTCAGGTTGGGTATCAGAGCAATGTTGCAGGAAGCGATCAGGCGCTCGTCGACAAAAATGCCATAGTATTTGATACTGCTGTCCGCGTTAATGCGTCCCCAGATTGAGTCAACTGTGGCAGCATCCGGCAAGGGGGCATCTGAAGGATGAAGAAACTGGTATAAATCCAGGAGTGCTGGCAGGTCTTCTAATTCCAATTCTCTTAGTAACACGAATGGCCTGCCAGGTTCCTGCTCAATGTTAATTTACCAGTGAGTAGATGATCAGCTCGTCGGTCGCGCTGATGCCAATGTATTGTTTGCCATCGCTTCCCATATAGCTCATCGGATTGGCATTACCTCTGCGATCCAGTTCCACTTCCCAGACAATTTCTCCAGTAAGTGTTTGCAGGGCACGAAACCGATTGTCATCGGTAGACGCAATGAACATCAGCCCACTGGCGGTGATGATGCCAGCTGCCCGTCCGGGTCGCCCAGTGGCTTGTCTGCCTGCGGGCAGAGATTCGGTAATGCCCAGCGGAATTCGCCAGGCCAGCTCGCCAGTGCTCACATTGACAGCTGTCAAATGGCTCCAGGGCGGTTGTTGGCAGGGCATAGCCATGCCATCAATATTGACGGCGAAGCTGCCAGGCTGAGGGCTGCGACGCGCATAAGGATAGTCTGCACCGGGCTCAGCGCTTTCCATCCAACCGAAACTGCCCATATCCCCAGCGAAAACAAAAGCAAGCTGATTATCAGGGTCATAGGCAACGCCACCCCAGTTAGGGCCACCTGCCAGGCCGGGGAACAATAATGTTGTGGGAGAGGTGGCGCCTTGATCACGAAAATTCCATGGCGTGTAGGGGCCACGATTGACGACGTCGCCAATATCGGTCAGCAGCTGCTGGCATGCCTGCGCGTGCTCAAGACTGGTCTGATCCTCAGTGACAAGCTCTTCCGGTGAGAAACTCACTCTTGCCATTGGGGGCAGGTGTGTAGGAATTGGCTGAGTAGCGGAGGTCTGTTCACTGGGTACATCACTTTGGGCAACCGGCAATTCCCGGATTTCATAAAGTGGTTCGCCGGATTCCCGGTTCAACAAAAATAAATAGCCAGACTTCGTTGTCACCGCGAGTGCTGGAATAGTAGAACCGTCGCGGTCAATGTCGAATAATGTTGGTGGTGCCGGTGGATCATGATCCCATAGATCATGATGAATGGTCTGAAAATGCCATCGATAATCACCACTGCGAATATCTACAGCGACGATTGAGTTTGCAAACAGATTATCGCCAGCGCGATCGCCACCATAGGCAAAAGGAATAGGGGAGGCCAAGGGCAGGTAGAGCAAATCTCTTTCTGTGTCTACAGTGAAGAAAAAGGGCCAGGCGTTTGCCCCGAGTCTGTCTATCCAGCTATCGTCTGCCCAGCTTTCGTGTCCAGGCTGCCCGGGTTGGGGTACCGAGCTGAATTCCCACAACTTGGCACCACTGATGGCGTCATAAGCGCGCGGATTTCCAATACCGCCAGCTTGACCAGGGGGTGTGTTGGCGCCTACCACGATGATATTGTCATACACCAGTGGCACACTGAGGTAAGGTGTCACCAGATCTACTTCACCATTGTCGCCAAAGTCCTGTACCAGTTCACCAGAGTTGGCATCGAGTGCAAGCAGACGTGAGCCTGCGGTAAAAAACAGTCTCGCTGCATTGCCGCGATTCCCCTGCCAGAAAGACACACCTCGCCTAGAGGGTCGGCCCTGGGTCACCGTATGGGCCCAGATTATTTCTCCATTGACCGGGTTCAGCGCCACGATGCGGTCCGCGGTGGGCAGATACATCATGTTGTTCACAACGATCGGAGTGGCCTGGGAGTTGGGGCCACGGCTGTTTTCAGTGGCAACGCTTTGTAGAGAGAATCTCCAGGCTACCCCAAGCGCGTTCACATTACCGGCGTCTATCTGATTCAGATTCGAGTAGGCAGTGCCGGACAGATCGCCTCGATACAAGGGCCAATCATTTGACGTTCCGGATTGTGCCAGTGCGGTGTTACTTAAGAGCAGCGCAAGAACAAGCGCCTGGATTGGTCTGTCTAATAGACGTAGTAGTTGTGTTGAATTCACGGGCTTCTTCTTGTGGTCAATAATTTGATGGAATAGATTCGCAGTTTACGTGATTTTCGGTCTCCTGTACCGCCAGTGGCTGCGACAGGACGAGTGTAATCCCTCGCCAATTTCCTTGCCCGCACGCTCGCTACTGGCTACTCTTTGAATCATCTCCGGACCGCCAGGACTTGTCCGGGCAGAATAAAAAGACTCAGGAGTGACTTCCATGGCAACAAGCAAACAAGCCGCGATATCCAGTCTACTTGCAGTGCTGGTGCTGACCCTGTCTTCCATAGCCACGGCGCAGCGAGGCCGTACTCCGCCGCAGTTACCGGATGGTCCTGGCAAGGAGCTGGTGCTGACTGCCTGCACCAGCTGTCACAGCACTGCCAATATCAGCCGCTCGGCGGGCTATGACAGTCCTGCTGAATGGCGACGTGTATTTTCTACCATGATCGAGCTTAACGATGCCCAGGCGACTACTATCGCTAACTATCTGGCTGAGCATTTTCCTTTAGATGAAAGCCGACGACCCAATCTGATCGCTGGCGACACAGACATTGAGATCATTGAATGGACTGTGCCCACGCTGGGTCAACGTTCGCGTGATCCGGTTGAAGCGCCCGATGGTTCAATCTGGTGGACAGGCATGTGGGCAAGCTTGACTGGTCGACTGGACCCCGAAACGGGCCTGATGGAAGAGTACAAACTTCCGCCAACATCCCGCCCCCATACCATTGTGCCGGATGGTGAAGGCAATATCTGGTATACCGGCAACAGCAATGCGACTGTGGGTAAGCTGGATCCAGCAACGGGTATGGTCACTGAATACAAGACCGAAGCCCGCGATCCACACTCTGCAGTGTTTCATCCAAACGGCAATCTCTATTTTACTGCCCAGGGTGCTGCCATGTTGGGTCGCCTGAATCCTGATACTGGCGACTTAAAAGAAATAGACGTGGAACCTCGCCCTTATGGCATTAAGGTTGATAGCAAGGGGACAGTCTGGGTTGCCTTCAATGGCACCAACAAGATCGGTGCACTGGATCCTGATTCCATGGAGGTACGCTACTATGAAGTGCCAGACGAGCGTTCACGCATTCGTCGCCTGGATCTGGATAGTAATGACATCGTCTGGTATGTAAATTCCACCATGGGCAAGATTGGTCGCCTGAATCCAGCCACCGGGGAGATCAGGCAATGGGATTCCCCCAGTGGGCCCAGCTCCCATCCTTATTCCATGGCGGTAATCGACGATGTGATCTGGTACAACGAGTCGGGTATGCGCCCCGATGCGCTGGTGCGTTTCAATCCTGAGACGGAGTCATTCCAGAGCTGGGCAGTGCCATCGGGAGTTGGCATCATCCGCAATACCTGGGTGACCGAAGAAGGCAACCTGTTGATTCACCAGAGCAGTTCCAACCAGGTTGGACTGGTGAAGATTGACTAGAGATCTGGTGGCTATAGGGAAGCTCTATATATCCAATAAGCGATCGATGTCTTCCGGCAAATCGGGCTTGCGAGTGACCAGGGAGACGCCAATGAACAGAATCATTGAGGTCATGAAAGCGACCAATGGGCCTGAAATGCCATAGGGCAGGACGAGTCCCGCCAACTGCACGATAAAGTTGATCGCCAGCGCCGCCGTAATGGCCGTAATCGCACCGGCCACTGTCGCACCGCGCCAATTCAATCCAACCGCCACAACCGGAAAAATGGAGGCGGCGAAGGTGCCCCATCCGAATGCGCCCAGCAAGGCCACCAGGGTTGCATCGCGAAAATGAGAATACAGGGCGAAGCTGGCTGCAACTACGGCCAGCAGTACCGTAACCACTCGTGCCCAAAGCAATTCGTTTCTGACACTATGACCTCGCACAGCCTTGGGAATATCGTGAATAATTGCAGCAGTGCCAATATTCAGGAAGGCGTCGGAAGTTGACATGATTGCTGCGAATAATCCGGCAAACACCACGCCTGCCAGCAAGGGGCTGGCAAAAACAGAAAGGAACACCGAGGCGGCATCATCAGGCAGACTGAGCGGTTCAATTACGCCGTCGATCACCGCTGCGCGCATCACTATACCAATGGAAATCCATAACAGGGCAGCCATTACGTAACCGAACAGAGACATGGGAAAGATGCTGCGATTGTCGGACATGTTCTTGTTCATCATCATCTTGGTGATCAGATGAGGCTGACCTGCCAGGCCAAGCCCGAACACGAAAAACCAGCCAAGTGAAGCCATCACTCCCGCCGCTCCGAAAGGCATGATGGCCTCGCTGTCGTCCTGCAGGATTATCGAAGTGGCCTCCTGCATACCGCCGTCAAAAACATTCACCGCAGTAGTCAGAATCAAAGCGCCGGCGATCATCATGATGGCACCCTGAACAACATCGGTGTAGACCGAAGCAATAATGCCGCCTGTGACGCAGTAAAAAATGAGTACTGCTGATGAAATCACCACACAAGTGATCAGACCAATATCCGCAAAAGTGTCCGTGCCCGATAGAATCGCCTGCATAACTACAGACATCGCCAGAATCTGCGTGGCCAGATAGCCCATAACTCCAAGAACGATTGTAATAGCAATGAGCAGACGAACAGCTTCGCTGCCATAACGTGCTGCAACGACGTCAGGCAGAGACAGGCAATCACGTAGCTCGGCGATCATGCGGATTCGTTTGGCAACCAGGAAGAAACCGATGGCATAGCCGGTGGAAGAAATCACCACCATCCAGAAGGAACTGACCCCAATCGAGTAGACAAGTCCCGGGCCACCCACGAAGCCAAATCCACTGAGGGTGCTGGAAAAAAGTGCCAGTGCGACTACTATGGGCCCGAGGCCGCGACCCGCAATAAAGAAGTCGCTGCTGTCATGGGTTCGTTTCATGGCCCAGAGGCCGGTAAACACGCAGAACAGCATGTACACGACGACCGCGCCGACAATGATTTCCTGGCGAAATGCTTCCATGAAAACTCTTAGTCGTGCTTCTCGGTTTGTTTGAACTCGAACAGAAGTCTGTCAAAGGCTTCTGCGTCGGCGGGTGTGTAAATGAATTTATTGAATCCCAGGCTGTAGATCAGGACCAGTGGAATGGCGCCGAGCCATGTGCCATACATCTGCCAGGCAGTCGCGACCGGAAAGCCCATAAAAAAAGCCGTTTCTCCGGTCTCCAGAAACGCCTGATGGCTGCTGTACATTTGCCACCAGATGAACAGCATAAAAGCGAGACTTGCTGCCATGTAGATTAGAAATTCTGTGCTGCGATAACGTTCGGCAACACCGAGGATGGAGAGGCAAACGATCAGGGCAAGCAACAGACTCTTGAACAAGAAGGCATAAGTGCCAATAAACTGCAGTCTTGCCGCACCGTCCGCACCAACTTGCATGCCAGCAAAATCAGGATGTGGAACTCCACCCGCATTGGGTACAGTATCCGCCAGCATAATCGCGACAAGCAGGGCGCCCATGAGCACACAGATGGCAAATATCCAATAGATTACGCCGCGAGCCACTCTCTCTTCCTTCTTATTGTTCATCCCAGAGAATCGATAAGGTGAATCCAGGGGCTCACCTTGTCGATGGGTGTGGAGCATAAACAGGGCGTGGCGGCGAGTCCAGCCGCACGCTCTGCTGATCAGGCCACTTGACATGTTTCCCGGGACAGTCCATTTTTCCGCGACTATTTAGAATATGAAAAAATCAAGAATGTTAGTTTATAACAAGAGGTGAGAATGACCATGAGTAATTACAGTTGCATAAGCAAGCGAGTGCGACAGCTGCTTCCCTTCGGCCTGGCCGGCCTGGTATTAGCGGTGATCTCGAGTACCAGCCAGGCACAGCCAGGTGCGATATCCCCCGCCGCCCACGCTGGACAGCAACCTATCAACCATCTGCCTAATCCTTACGAAACTCAACGCAACTTCGGTACGCTGCCAGACGGCCGAAACTGGGGCTCGGTGAGTGCGGTAAACGTGGATGTGGATGGTATCCATATCTGGGCTGGTGACCGCTGCGGCACCAATTCCTGCGCCACTTCTGATGTGGATCCCATCGTAAAACTGGATCCAAGTGGACGGGTAGTTGCCTCGCTTGGTGCTGGTCAGATTATCTGGCCACACGGTATGGATGTGGATGCCGAAGGCAATATCTGGGTTGCAGATGCAAGATTGTCAACAATTCCAGAGCGCCAGGAAAATCCTGAAGCTGCCAGACACGGCAGTGCTGTGCTGAAATTCAGTCCTGAGGGTGAATTACTCATGGTGATCGGCACGCCGGGTGAAATGGGCGATCCGCCTACTCACCTGACCGAGCCAAATGATGTGCTGGTGGCACCCAATGGACGCATCTTTATCGGCGAAACTCACGGCGCTCAGTTTCAGTCTGCTGCCGGGCCGGAGTCCAAGAGCCGAATTACGATCTGGGAGCCAGATGGCACTTATGTAGGTCACTTTGGCGAATGGGGTCAGGAAGATGGTCAATTCCGTGCGCCTCACTCACTTGCCATGGATTCACAGGGCCGGTTGTTCGTTGCCGACCGTGGTAATAACCGGATCCAGATCTTTAGCCAGGACGGTGAGCACATTGATACCTGGTACCAGTTCAGCCGCAACAGTGGCATCTTCATCGACCGGAGCAATGACTGGCTCTATGCTATCGATTCGGAATCTGACCCCAACTACAACCCAGGTGGTTGGCGTAAAGGACTGCGTGTTGGTAGCGCCAGAACCGGTGAGGTGTGGTATTTCGTCCCTGAGCACGTTTCTGCCGAGCGTTCTTCCGGTATGGGTGGCGTGGGATCCATGGGCGAAGGCGTAACAGTGGACCGGGATGGCAATGTTTATGCCGGTGAGGTTGGACCGATTCAGGGCATGACCAGGTTCGTGCCTCGCCTGATTCCTTAATAAATTCAATCGATACCAGAAAAGGTGCCAGACTGCAGTCTGGCACCTTTTTTCTTTATTAGAGATCAACCTTGTTTAGCAAACTAAGAATTTTCGTCGCTTTCTGGGTATTGTCCTGCCCTTTCAGCATTGTCTATGGGCAAACTGTAGTCCGGGTATCAACAATCCTGGGTGATTTTTCCATAGAGCTGTTCGATACCTCGACACCGGTCACTGTGCAAAACTTTATCAACTATATTGAAAGTGGTCGCTATGTGGATTCAATTGTTCATCGATCAGAACCTGGTTTCGTTATACAGGGAGGGGGATGGACTATCGCAGAAGGCAGTGTACAGTTGCTGCAGGTAGAGACTGATGCTCCCATAGTCAATGAGCCAGGTATTTCCAACACGCGCGGCACGGTTGCCATGGCGAAAATGGCTGGAAATCCGGACAGCGCTACAAGTCAGTGGTTTATCAATCTGGGCGACAATACCGGCCTGGATTCCAGTAATGGTGGGTTCACCGTTTTCGGTCGTGTGCTGGACGATGGCATGTCCGTGGTAGATGCCATCGCTTCACTGCCAACTGTAGCGATTAACAGTCTGATCACTGATATTCCGGTTATAAACTTCAATGGCCTGAGTGTGACCCGGGAAAATCTCCTGTTCACATCCATAGAAGTACTTCCTCAAGCCTTGGCTGCAAACCGCTTCGATGAGGCGTCCGGCAATCTGGTCTTGAGTGTCGATGCTGGCAGTGCTGGTCTGGTCCAGTTGGCGTTTGCTATCGAGTCTCAGGATCCACAGGTTCAAATCAGGGCCTTGCCTGAAACGCTTGTGGCGCTTGACGCTGCGCAATCAGATTTCGCCAGTTTTAATGAAGGTACCGGGCAGCTGGTGATTCCTGAATTGGAGCTTGCCGGAGAAATTGCGTATAGGAATCTGGTATTGAATCTGGTCGATGCCGCTCAACTAATCTTCACGTTGCAATCGCTTGAGTAAGGCTTCATCCAAGCCCTTGTAGTTGCGCATCTCTTCTGTTTGCCGACCCGCAAGTGCTAATAAGACTTCATTGAAATTATCCAGTTTCGACATCGTGTCGAAACTGTGCAGAAACAAACGGATCGCAAACACGATGGCACCAGTTTCAGGCAGGCGCAGCAGCGTCTGTCTCTCCACTCGCCAGAAGTAATCTTCTGACGCTGCATCTACAACATCATCTCGCCAACAGAGTTCGTTGCCCGTTTGAGTGGACCAGTTATATCGCAGAACCGGATTCATCGGTTTTAGTCCATCCAGCAGTTTGCCAACACGCACTGCCAGCTCAGTCTGATAGCCTGGTACCGTTTCATGAATCCAGTCTATGTTGCGACCGATTTTCTCTTCCAGTTTCCAATTGGAGGGCGAACATAAACTAGCGGCAGTCATCACGTGCTCGCCATTCAGCTTTTCCAATAGACAGATGTCATCCTGAATCCACAAACTGCAGTCCCATAAGGAATCGGTATTGCTTGTCCAGGATAGCTGGCTGGGGAGATGGATCAGCTTGGCACCGTCTGCTGCATACTGAGCCGACAGATGGCTGAGCAGGTGCTTTTTGAGAACCTGTTGAAATTCCCGTTGTGCTGCGGTGGAACTGTGGATTTCGGCATACACTTTTTGTTTTCTTTTCTCTCCTTGTTGTACCTTGTGCTGATGAAACAAAGAAAAATCTTCATCGACAAGAATCCATTCACTGATAGGCAAACTCTGCAAACCCAGGCGAAGCACGGACTGCTGATCTGCCTCGGGCCTGTAGATTGGATCGACCAGTGTGTGGAGTTGCATTGCTGCCAGAACCTGTAATAGTTTGTGCGCTGAAAACCTTCAGAGGATAGCACTCATGACAATCGACCGGCGCCGCTTTCTGCAATCAACCAGTTTTGCTACTTTGGGAATGGCGGTGGCATTCAACACGCCCGGCTTTTCCCAGACCTCAGGCGTGGAAGCAGCACCCATGATGCCAGATCCAAATTTCATCGATACCAACGGCATCACGATGGCTGTTTACGAGCAGGGATCAGGCCCTGCAGTGATCTTCTGTCATGGTTTTCCAGAGTTGGCATTTAGCTGGCGGCATCAGATTCCAGCGGTGGCGGAAGCAGGCTTCCATGCCATTGCGCCCGATATGCGTGGCTATGGTCTTACCGGCGGTCCGGATGATCCCCTTCAGTATGATATGGGCATTTTCTGTGCGGACCTGGTAGGCATAATGGACGCCAAGGGTATCGAGCGCGCAGTCTTCATCGGTCATGACTGGGGAGGTGCTGTGGTTTGGGCGATGGCGATGCTGTATCCGGAACGATGTCTCGGCATTGTTGGTTTGAATACTGCTGCGGGTCGTCCGGCAGGTTTACCTCCGGTTGACGATGCTCGCCCCAATGATATCGTCATGTCACCCAATTACTACGTGGCAACATTTATGCCGCCAGGTCAGGCGGAAGCAGTGCTGGAAGCGGACGTAAGGAAGACATTCGATTTTATACTGAGTCGCGGTGGTATCTGGGACGCGGAAGCGTTTCCTTCCTTTCCGGAAGATTCTCCAGAGCGACAGATGAATCTGCTGGCCATGTTGCAGAGGGATGATCCACCGGGAGATCCGTTTTTACCGGAACAGGTCATGGCGTACTTCACGGAAACCTATGAGGCCACTGGTTTCACCGGTGGTCTGAATTGGTATCGAGCCATTCCTCGTATGGGACCAATCATGGCCAATGCTGCTTCCCGCATCGAGGTACCCTGTCTCTATGTGGGGGCTGAGAATGACGTGATTCTGCCACCAAGTTCGGCTAACGGCATGGAAGATTTCATCACCGATCTGGAAAAATACACGGTGATGGATAGCGGACACTGGACCCAACAAGAAAAACCCGAGGAAGTTAACCAGGTCATCATCGACTGGCTAAATCGTAAAATCGCTTGAAAATTTGTGGGCTGCCTCAATTAGCGAGCTCGCAAGATCGAGCTTGCTACTCATCGGAAGGCTTTTACCGCTTCATTGAATCGAATTGCGCCAAGCACTGCGGCCATTAGTAAATAGACTACTGCGAACAGAGGGGAACCGATGGCAGTGCTGACGTGTGTATAAATTGCGCCTGACATGAGTACTATGATCAGACAGCTACCATAAAATGCACAGCGAGGAATCAGCACAAGAAGCCCAGAAAGCAGTTCCAGCAAACCAATCATT
Source organism: uncultured Pseudohongiella sp. (assembly GCA_965267495.1). Classification (GTDB taxonomy): domain Bacteria; phylum Pseudomonadota; class Gammaproteobacteria; order Pseudomonadales; family Pseudohongiellaceae; genus UBA9145. Next base: position 991,290 of record OZ254078.1, read on the forward strand.
GTGGCGAACTCAGCGGTATAACCCCAGTTTTCGAAACGATTAACCATGGATTCGCCAGGAACTATCTTGGGCAATCCGGCCAGAATAAAACTCAGCCCCAGAAGAATAGAGCTTAGCCAGGCCATGACCATTTTTGGCTTATTCATTCGCTTAGTCTGGTTTAATATTACGAAACGTAATTATAGTGAATTTCATCATGAAATCAAATATGACACCGCTCAGTTACCTGGTGCTCTGCATGCTCAGCAGGGCCGGAAGAAGTGGCTATGCCATTTGCCGGGACATCGAAGCCATGCCAATTGGCGCAATCAGCGCAAGCCCTGGTTCAATCTACCCCTGTTTACAGCGCTTGGAAGCCAGCGAATTGATAAGCGGAATCAAGACAGGAGGTGAGGTAAAAGCGCGCTACCGCTATGAGCTTACTTCGAAAGGTAGAAGAGAGCTGAATAAATGGTCAAAAAAACCAATAGATGCAAAGATGGCGCTGACTTCACCGGAAACCTTGTTTGTCAGACTCTCTTTTCTGACTATGAATGCTGAGGAACTGCATGAACAACTGGGATTGCTGCGGCGAGACTTGCAGGAAGAAAGCGCGAATCTTGACGCCTATATGGAAGATTCGGCATCCTTTCAGAATGATGGTGGAAAACTGGCAATGAGCCTGGCACTGACACTACTTGATTCGCTAGTACAATGGACCCTGTCCAGCCAGAAAATACTGAGCAACTCATAGGTCTGGATTCACGCGACATCATCGATTGCGAGTGATTGAAAAGTTCTGTTCCAGTAGATTGAATTGGTCGATCAAAGGCGAACAGGGTTGGTAGCCGTGCTGTTTTGTGCTCTGAGCCAATCTTGAAAAGGCTGGCGGTAATTGATGCCGGTATCGAAGCCGTTTGGATCCGCGGAAGGCAGCATAGTGTAATTGTCGCCGCCGGCATACATGAAGCTGTTAACCAACACCCGATAGGACTTGTCCGGGTCAAGCACCTCATTTGTTCTGCTCAGCAACCAGCGACCACCCCGTCTTTCCAGGCCGCCCACTACAGGTCGCGACCCTTCTGCGAGAGCCTGTTCGATCACACTGCCTTTGACTTCAATGGCGATAATCGTATTGTCGAAGGGCATCAGCGCAACAACTGTCCCGACATTGATCAGACCTGCGGGTAAATCTATGCGGATGCCACCGGCATTGGTAATGGCGATATCTGCAGTCATATCGGCATCGAGCCAGGCATTCACGATGGCCTGCTCGAGGCGTTCGCTGCGACGGGGAACAGCACTGGACAGATAAGCAACCGGCTGAGCAAGAATTTCTTCCGTCTCTGCTGACCAGGAGGAAATTAGTCTGCTGATCTCCTGGTTTTGCCCCTCGTATTGGTAGTCATTGGCGCTGAACCTGGATCGAATCAATTCCTCACTTTCGATATCGTAGCTAAAGCTGGCCCTGGCATAGGAAGTGAAATGAAAGCCTCCTCCAAGCAAGACGGTGTCACCGATGCGTTGCGCCGTCAGTTCATTGCAGTGTCCTGCTCCCATCATGGCGATGTCCAAATCAGCCGTAGCCCGAATTAGTGGCACCAATTCATTAAGACATACGTGAGCGATAACCAGTAACAAATCTATGTCGTTGCCACGCACCACTGGCGCGGTTTCTCGAAGTGCCCGTTCGTAGCTGATGAAATTGAGTTCAGCGACATTCTCAGGATTGGTGGCGAAAGGGGTGTCCAGGGTGGTGAGGCCGATGATACCGAAGCGAATATCGTTAACAGTCTTTACAGTAAAGGGCAGTATGCCAAGATCGACGGGTACCGAGCCATTGCGGCGCCAGCGCGTATTGGCGCTGAGGTAGGGGAAGTCAGCTTCCGCGCTGCGCAGTCGGAGAGCATCAAGGCCAAAGTCGAACTCGTGATTGCCAACTGCTGATGCGTCATAGCGCATGGCATTCATCACTTCGACCATGCTCCGGCCTTCGGTCCAGGTGGAAATGGCAGGCCCTGTCCAGTTATCGCCTCCGCTGAGTATCAGGAATGGCCCATCGGGACGGTAAGCTTCCCTGGATTCCCATAGCGCATAGATATTCGCGGCTCCCTGGCCTTCCTCCATGCCTTGCATCCAGCCATGTTCGTCATTGGTATAAAGAATTGTTACGGTGCGAACGGACTCCCCATTGTCGAGATTGCTACAAGCACCGAGCAAAAGCATGCAGGCCAAACTAAAAAAATGTTTCATGGCTTTCTGATCTGCCTAATTGCTGGCCCTGGGACCGGCGAGTACATTGAAGGCAATGCTGACCCGGTCCACATCACTCTTGTTTTCCTCTACACCGTGTTCCAGCCAGCCGGGGAACACATACATGCGCCCTTCTTCCGGATTCATGCGTACTTCTTCCGTGGTGAACTCGGTGGGTTCAGTGGCAGGGTAGGTCATCATTCTCGACGCCACCCTTGGATCGCGGAAGAAAATGCTCCCACATTCAGGCGCTTTCAAGCTGATGTAGTAAATGCCACTAAAATGGCAGTTGGCGTGGTAGTGAATCTTGTTGGATGCCCCTGGCGGATTGATGTTGATCCAGGCCTGATGCTGGAAGCCCAGATTTGGAATAAAGTGCAGTGACTGTGCGATCGCCTGACAAACCTGAATGATGCGCAGATTGATATCCTGAAACTCTTCCAAAGTTTGCAGATTGTTCGGGCTCTGCCAGCCTCTGACATTGGTGTTGTTTACGCCGGCCGGATCAGCGTCTCGCATCTTGTAGATTTTCTCCAGCAAGGCGGCATTAAAAATCTCGCGATCATCGAACAGTGTGGTCCACACCATACTGGGGAAAATGGGCTTGGGTATGACCTGCAAGGTATTGTCCCTCTCTGAGTTGAGTTGGTCTGGCGCAATGTTGAACGCAAAGGTATCGCTGAACGGGCTTGCAGTCCAGTGGCGTCAACAAATGGAAATACAGCTGTAAAACAGCCAGGGAAGTTTTGGGGCTGGCAAAATTGCTGCCCCTGATCCGGGTGCTCAGTTAGCCGAACAGGTCCAGCTTTTCTACATTGATAGGGAAGAGACTGTCCAGGTCGCTCTGAATACCAAGAAAGTCTCGCAGCGAGCGGTGGATGTGTTGCGGTGTCACTATGATGCCATTGTCATCCGGTTGTAGAGTCTGCGGATTGAGTTTGAACGCTTCGAAATTTTCGTCGGTAGCACCGATAACCCTGTTACCTGTGATACCTGCCCCCATTGCCATTACCGAAGTGATATTCCAGTGGTCTTTGCCGTCACCAGTGTTGTAGAAAGGAGTCCGGCCAAAATCTGAACCAATTACTATGGTGACTTTGTCTTGCATGCCCTGCGCTTCAATCTGATTCCACAGGTGATCTATACCCTCAAGTAATTCAGTCAGGCTTTCCGTGTGGTCGGTATCGTGATCGCCATGGGTATCGAAACCGCCAGCATTGAGGTTGGCGCTCACTGCGAGACCACTGGCAAACGCGGCTACCGCTACTTCAGCCTGGCCCGCCAATCCGGAAGAAACTTCCTCTGGCAGGAATTCCAGCAAGTCCTCCAGTTCAACATCTGAGCTTCTTACCGTCTGCAATTGCGACATCTGCTGTTGTCGTTTGGGCAGGGATTCGGCGATGATCTGGCGAGTGAGACGCTGCTCCCGTGCTTGCTGAACAGCCACGTAAGTCGAATTGCTGAAGAAGCTAAGCTCAATCAGATCTTCGTCGGTGGGAAACTGGCTGTTGGGAAAAGCCAGTTGATTAAATGTGCCTGCACTGGCAGTTCTTACCGGGGCGACAACTGAGGCGGTGAAATCGTAGCCACCATTGGAAATGAATGCCATCGGTTGATCTGCAAAGGGGGCTGCGGCGAGTGCGGCAACAGAGGGATAACCTTCCTCCAGCTTACCGCTCCAGACAAATCGGCGCCCGCTGTCGTGTCCGTTGGTTTGTGTATCGATACCATTGATGACCAGCAATCTTTCATGATGTTTGGAAAAGAAATTGTCGAAGTGGCCAGCCGAATCCGATGAGGGTCCTTCCACCAGATCGGAGTAGGGTGCATAGGCCAGGTTGCCGGCACTCTTGATGGCGCTGGCTGCGTAGTTGTTCACCGGTCCCAGGCCATCAGCTCGCGGCGCGTTACCCTTGGGGTCAACGAGACTGGTTGGATCCCATCCGCCAGTCGCACTGATGGCGATGAGGAAGCGGTCTGGCGTGGCGCCGAAAGCTGGTCTGACCAGGGTCATTGGCAGCCCGGCTGCTGCGCCGAATCCGGTGAGTGCTTTCAGAAAGGAACGACGTTTCATCTTGTAAATCTCCTTGACTGTTCCGCGACGCTTATCTTTATTCGTAGAGGAAGCGGTAGTCCGACATCAGGTAGGCAGCAACCGCCATCCAGCTTCTGATGACGTAATTCGGATCATCTCTAAGTGGGCTGTCCAGATCTGCACCTGTATCCAGATCCCGGCTGCGCTGACAAAGAGGTGGTAGTTCCACGGTCTCTGTCACATTGACGGCACTTTCACCTGCCTGCCACACACTGGTGAACAGCTCATAGGTGATCTGCAATTCCGGCGCATCGATGGCCAGGTCCTCTGCAAGCAGGTGAGAATGCAGGTACTGAATATTGTTCATGATGGCGCTCTGGTTGCTTTGCCCGATGGGTTGCATGTCCGCTTCAACAAATGGCAACAGCAGTCGCTCGTCTGCGGACGCAAGTAAGTCATTGGGCACGGCATAACAGGCCAGTTCGTTCGCCATTCGTTCCTGCACGTAGACCATTAATCCATTCGGATCGGTAAGCCTTTCGGTGACAACAAAGGAATCGATGCCGCCATAGATCTGTTGATAGTACTCATTGTCATCGAGCAGTCTGGCTGCGCCGTCAAAGTCTTTGGTTAGATAATAAAAGTCCAGCATGCCACGCCACTCAAAGCCAAGCAGGGCGGCGATTTTTCGATGCAGCATTTCCGGAGACAACAATCGTGCGGCGCCAGTGTCTTCGTGAATGATGGCGAAACTCTGGTCTTCCAGACCTTCGGCTCGCCAATAGGGGCTCAACACTATCTCTTTGATGAGAGTCTTGAGGTTTTGATTATCAGCTGCGAAGACCGACTTCAGTTCGTCAAGATGTGAGGACTCGGCGTTGTAGGCATCCCATTCGGCTTCCGTACCGTCTTCCCCTGGCGGGTCCAGAGGCTCTCTGCCTACCATGCCCTGATAAGTGATACGCACCATGGCATCGTTGAATCGTGGATCTGCGGCCATTTGACCAGCGAGCCACTGTAGCGAAGCAGGTTCTTCACTGTCGGGTCGATCGACTCCGGCGAAACCGGCCTGAAACATGTCGTCGTACCAGGGAATTTGGGGAATATAGAATCCGTTCTCGGTCCAGTTTTCGAATGAGGAAGCCACCGGATCCAACAGTGCATGGCAAACCACACAGTCGTCGTTGTCCAGGGTTGGTGCTGGGCTACTGATATCTACAGCCTCACCGTCGGGACGCTCACCTTCCAAAGCCAGGATGTCTACGTCGAGGAACAGATCATAGACAACCCGCGAGCGTCCACGATTCCGATTGGTATCTGAAGTTGGATAGCGATTCAGAAACATCAGGCTGGTAAGAAGTCCCGCATGAGGAATATCGCCGATCTCGATGACATTGCTCTGGCGAGTGATGAACTGCAGATCTTCCAACTGGGCAGGTAACCATTCATCGGCATCGTACTCATCCTTGAACGACAATTCGTCAAATACGCCATAGCTTTTGGCCGAGTAGGGATTCACCATGAAATAGTCGGCGGTGAGAATCTCAGTCATGGGCAATTCATTTCTGACCACGAAGTTGATCAATTCGAGAGGTTCCCGAGCCACGCTGTCATTGGTAACGATCAGGTTTGAGAAGTACTCCTGAGAGCGTTCCGCGGTTCTTGGGTCGCCAAACCAGAAAGCATCGGGAAATACCCGCATCAGGTTCAGCGCTTCGGCGGGCGTGCCATTGGCGGTGAGATAACGATCTGTCAGCAACAGATCATTGAACATTTCCGCGAGACGTTCATAGAACGTGTCCTCGGCCATCATGTTGTCGAGTACGGAGCGCAATCCCTGCTCGCCATTGCTGCTGACCAGGGACAGCTCAGCATCTGTCGGCAATCTGCTGACTAATTGCAGGGACGCTTTGCGCAGCGTGTCATCCAGCGGCATGCTCTGAATGGTGGCTACGGTCTGTTGCACCATCGGGCTGTCGTCGACCTGGAAAATCGTGTCGATGAAATTCGCTACGTCGGTAGCGCAGCTGCCGATGCAGGAGTTCGGAGAACCCAAAGGCATTACGCTCGATATATAGTTGGTGAGTGAGTCGATATTGGCGCAGGTCGCGCAGTTGATCAGGGATACTGCAACAGCGCTGCCCTGACCATCTGTGCCGTGACAGCTTGCGCACTGGGCATTGTATTCGTCCTGCCCGGGGAAAACGGTTTCTGTTGAGCTGCTGACCTGGAAGGAAGTGTCCTGAAATAGCTGCATTTGCAATGCGAAGAAACTGCCATCCACTTGCAGCAGGGGTATTGTCAGTACATTACTGTCCAGGTCGAAAGTCGCTCCCGGCGCAAATGATGCAGAGGTGTTTTCTGCAGACAAAAGTGCGTAGATTTGATTCGCTGGATCAACAAGACTTAGCTGCACCTCGAGGGATCCATATCCTTCCACGTCGATTCGAGGAATAGTCAGTACTTCACCTTCCAGGAATGGAATTGAGCTGCCAGATTGGGCCTGACCTGCGAGGGGCAGCATAGCTGTGCCCAGCAAAGTCAGTAGCGCCAGAAGTCGGTAAATTGCCATCATTACTCTCGCTCTATCAGGTCCGGCGGGGCTTGATACACCTGCCCGGTAATCCGGTTTCTCAGAATAACGCAGTGGCGGGGGGTGGGTTTACATTAGTGTTTCAGGGCAGAAGGGAATGAGAACTGGTTCACGCTTGGGCTGTCTGTTCACCCTGGTCACCAATATACTCGAAACGCGGCGTTTCCTTGCCCTCAACCAGGACGGTTTCTGTGAACATGGCCAGAGGTCGTACCCACAGGTCCCGGGCGCCGTAGAGCGGTCGGTAAACAGCGAGTTTCTCACCGGTTTCGCTGTGTGTCGCAATACCAATGAGCTCGTAGTCCTTGTTTTTATAGTGACGGTAACGTCCTACAGGAATGTCAGCGCAGTTATCCATCAGTTACCACCGTTCGGGGCTGGAACAGGGGGCGGCGACTGGTCATCCGGATTGAAATCGGGTGGCCCGCGGCGACCATCAGGACCGAATGGGGGTCTGAATCCAGGTCCTCCTGGTCCGCCGGGTCCGCGAAATCCATCGCGGCCATCGCGGGGGCCGCGGCGCTGGACAAATTCCATGGCCATCTGGCGTTCTTCTTCGCTCAGCTGACTCAACACAGCCGCCGTTTGTTGATGGGAAAGAGAAGTATAGGACTCCGCAGCGGCCCGAAGTTCTGCGAAGGCAGTCAGCAAGGCAGCTTCATCGTAATCTGCTGTCGCCATTAACTCATTGACTCTGCGCTGTGCTTCGAACATGGCACGCCGATAAGGGAAGATCTCCTGGCCGAGAGGTTCAAGCACTGCAATCAGCTCCGCCTGACGCTCCTCTGACAGATCTCTGATAATCCATCCAATATTGGGAGGAAAGGGGCGTGCCTCACGCATGTCCTGCATAGCGCTCATGCGAATACCAATGCCGCCGAGCAGGAACAAATTGATTCCCACGGAAAGCAGCAAGCCCAGCACCAGAAGGTTTCGCCTGGTCATTGCACTATCCCGCTTTCATTGTAATCGCTGAAAGAAAGCATCAGCAGCTCATCATCCCAATATTGGAAGCCGTCACTGATAGAATCGTAGCCAAAGTGGTAGAAATTGCCGACCACGATGCCCAGCACCAGTGGCAGACAGGCGGCGAAAGCAGGGCGTAACAGCTTGCCTGGAGTTTCATTTGCCGGAATCAGCCAGTTCACCAGGCGATCCAGCATGCCTGCCTCACGAGCGGGCAGAGTTTGATGCAATACTTTTTGTTCGAGCCCTGCAAATTCGGGAACCGAAATGCTGCTCAGTTGTTCTTCGAGTGCCCGATGTTGTTCGAGTAAGGCTTTCGCCTCTGGCGATCGTGCTATCAGGTTCTGGTATTGCTCCCTGACATTCGTTGGCCACTGGTTCTCATTGCAGCCATAGGTCTCTAATAGTTCATTGAGCTGATCCAAAGTCATGGCATTCTAGCCGAGTGTCTCGGCATCTCCTCGCAGTTCTCTTGTGTCTTGCTGTTGAGTTTCGTTGTATTTCTCAAGCCAATTGCGCAAATTGCGCCTGGCGCGGGAAATATTCGATTCCAGGGCTTTCACAGAGATATTCATAATATCAGCGGCGTCTCTGTTGGAAAAACCAGCGTAATGACAAAGCATCAGGGCACTGCGTTGATTCTCCGGTAATGTGGCGATTGCTCTGTCGAGCGCTGCTGAAAGCTGTAACTGTTCGACATCATCAGCCTGGACTTCCTCTGGCCACCCGTCACCGGGCGTCTCGCCTATATCATCCCTGATCTGTGTGTTGCCGTGCTTGCGCAGATGATCTACGCAGAGATTGTGGGCAATGCGATGTAGCCAGGTTGTCAGTTTCGACTTCTCTGGATTCCACCTGGCGGCATTGATCCACATCTTCAGGAAGACTTCCTGGGTGATATCTTCTGTATCTCTGTGGTTACCCAGTAACCGGTAGGCGTAGTGACTGATGGGTTTCAGATGTTGCCTGACTAATGTCTGATAGGCTGACTGATCCCCTTCGCAGACCGCAAGCATCAGTTCCTCATCAGTCATTACGCGCCGGTTGTTCCTCTTTCGAATTGCCTAGCTGTCGTCGGAGTGTTGCCTCTGCCCGGGTCCGCGACGGCCTGGTCCACCAGGGCCCCGACGCCGTAGCTCCGCAGCACTGAGTACACCATCGCCATCGTCATCCATCTGCAGGAAGTTAGCTTCCTGAAATTCAATCGCTGAAACAAGTCCGTTGCCATCCAGATCCATGCTGTTGAATCGTTCCGTCGCGCGGTCCAGCATCATCTCCTGAATTTCAGCCAGCTCGTCTTCACTAAGCTCTGAGCGGCGTCCATCTCCATCTCCGCGACGGCCTCCGCGAGGTCCTGCGGGTCGGGCGTCGAGAAATTCATCGAGAGAAATTTCATTGTCGCCGTCTGTATCCAGGTTGGCCAGTACATCCGGACTGTTTTCCTGGAATTCATTGAAATCCACGTTACCGTCGCCATTGCTGTCCAGGTTTTCCAGTGCTTGTTGGCCGCGACCCTTGCCGTCGGCAGCGAATGTTGCTGTGCCCAGGCTCAACAAGCCCAGGCCAATCAATAATTGAATCTTTTGCATAGCTCTACTCCTGATTAATGGTGCTTGCATTAATCTATACGGACAGGGAGTAGAAACCCTTCGCACTGAAAGGACGCAGCTCGCAGTGATTGCAGCGCGTTTGTCGGGAATTTATTTAATGCCTACGATATAACAGATCCAGCTGTCATCGTTTGGTGCTTCGTCTACTGTTATCCATTCGGCATCATCATCTTCGTCAGCGTCTTCATCTTCCCAATACACCAGGCTGTCCCGGAACCCTGCTTCTGCGAGCATCTCCCTGACTTCCGGAATGGTCCAGAACCGCCAGTTGTACTCGAAAGCTTTCTTGAGTTTGCTGCCATCACCAAACCTGAAATGAATATAGAAAGTGCAGTCCGAGTTCACCGGATTGAAATAAGCCTGGTCCCACTGATATTTGAATCCCTTCTTACCTTTTACAATGGTGCGCTTGTCGACAACGTCTGTGTCGTAACAATCCTTACCGCCCATCATGTCCATCACCATGATGCCTTTCTCCGCCAGATTGGCATGGGCGATTTTGAAATAGTCGATGACTTCCTGGCGCGTCTTGAAAATCCAGAATGAAAAATTCTGGGCTGCCAATATGTCCGCCGCTGGTGTGTTGGATTCCCGTACGTCCTGTTCCAGGACCTGCACACGTTTTGCGGCATTGCTCTTTAACTTCGACAGATTGTTGTCTTTGCCCCACTGCAGGGTTTCGGCGCACAAGTCCACTCCCCAGGAAGAACGTTCTTCATCCGAACTGGCCCATTCGCAACACACTGCGAATGTGCCGCAAAAATCTTCCCGCAGGACTCGCGGTTTGCGATTGTAAGCAGCCCGGTAGGCCTGGTTGAAGAAATCGATTTCGTGTTCGGGTTCCTGAACGGATTGCTGGTAGCAATCGAACTTGTCCGCCTGGGCGGCAAGACCGAATAGGCCTTTGTTCTTTTTATTCTTATCCTTGTCCTTTTTCTTGTCTTTAGCCATTTCTGGAACCCTGTAAAGCTCGGCAAAGGCGCACACTAATCTAAACCGGGGTTGATCGCAATTGCCTGGGCAACTCCCGTTTGAGAACGATTATTGTTAACTCTATACTACGCCTCCCGAATCACGGATCGCCAATATGGAACTGGCTGAAGAACAGCTTGACGAACACCACCTCGACGAAAAGCAGGTTGTCGATGTGGTGGTGCGCTTTGCCGGTGACTCCGGAGATGGCATGCAGCTTACCGGCGCCAATTTTACCCAGGCAACGGCGCTCTACGGCAATGATCTTTCTACCTTCCCGGATTTTCCTGCCGAAATCCGGGCACCAGTGGGCGCGACATTCGGCGTTTCCGCGTTCCAGATCTATTTCGGCGCCGAAGATGTGACTACCGCCGGGGACGCCCTCGACGTACTGGTGGCGATGAATCCGGCGGCACTGGTTACCAATCTTGAAAATCTGGTTGATGGTGGCCTGGTGATAGTCGACAGAGGTGCCTTCACCGCCAAGAACCTGGCCAAGGCGAAGTATGATCGCAATCCTCTCGAAGACGACACATTGGATCGATTCAGAGTCCTGGATATCGATATTTCGCAGCAGGTGTTGACTGCGGTGGAACCCTTTGGCCTGGGGCACAAAGACGCACTGCGTTGCAAGAACATGTGGACTCTTGGTCTGGTTATGTGGCTGTTTGATCGCGATCGTCAGCCCACTATTGAGAATTTGCAGAACAAATTTGCCGCCAAGCCGGAAGTCGCCGGTGCCAATATCGCCGCATTGAATGCCGGACATGCCTATGGTGAAACAGCTGAGCTGCCTGCAGGTATTCATGTCTATAAAGTGCCAAAAGCAAAAGTGCCACCCGGCACCTATAGAAACATTACCGGGACCACTGCTTTGGCCTGGGGGTTGATTACTGCGACAGAGCTGGCAGATATCGATCTCTTGTTTGCTTCCTACCCGATCACGCCGGCTTCAAACCTGCTGCATGAACTGGCCAACAGAAAACAATTTCGCGTGAGTACTTTTCAGGCGGAGGATGAAATCGCTGCTGTCTGTGCGGCGATGGGCGCCTCTTTTGCAGGATCTCTGGGAGTCACTTCCAGCGCCGGGCCTGGTATCGCATTGAAATCCGAGGGCATTGCACTTGCGGCGGCTGCGGAACTACCTCTGGTCATCGTTAATACCCAACGAGGTGGTCCGTCGACCGGCCTGCCGACAAAAACAGAGCAGTCGGATCTCAATATGGCCTTGTTTGGTCGCCACGGGGATACGCCAATGCCAGTGATCTCCGCATCCACATCAACGGATTGTTACGAAGTCGCGATTGAGGCTGTTCGGCTTGCGGTCAAGTACATGACGCCGGTGATGCTGCTCTCGGATGGCTATCTCGCCAATGCTGCGGAGCCCTGGAAAATTCCGGATGCTGAGTCACTCGCTCCGTTTCCTGTGCATCATCACCAGGAAGCTGAGGGATTCAAACCTTCATTAAGGAATGAAAAGACGCTTGCTCGTGTATGGGCCAAACCGGGTACGCCTGGTATGGAGCATCGCATTGGTGGCATCGAGCGCAGTTACGATACGGGGGACATTTCTTACGATCCGCAGAATCACCAGAAGATGACCGACCTGAGAAAAGCCAAGGTGGATGGTATCGCCGATGATATTCCGCCACAGGACGTTTGCCTCGGAGAAGATTCCGGCAAGCTGGCAGTAGTGGGTTGGGGATCCACTTTTGGAGCCATTCATCAGGCGGTAAAACGCGCTCGCCTGGAAGGGCTGCAGGTTTCACACATACAAGTGCGCTATTTGTCTCCCTTACCCAAAAATCTTGGAGAATTGCTGGGTCGATTTGATGCAGTGTTAGTGCCAGAGATGAATACCGGTCAGCTGATCAGAATTCTGCGCGCTGAATACCTGATCGATGCAGACGGGCTTAACAAAGTTGCCGGGCAGCCATTCAAGATTGGTGAAATACTGGCAGGAATACACGAGAAGTATCGCGAACTGGACTGATTAATGAATAAGCCCTTGCCAACACTCACGCTTAAAGACTTCGCCTCCGACCAGGAAGTGCGTTGGTGTCCGGGGTGCGGTGACTATGCAATTCTCAAGACGATTCAGAAGCTCATGCCCGAGCTGAATCGGCCGCGGGAAAACCAGGTGTTCGTTTCTGGTATTGGTTGTTCATCCCGCTTTCCTTACTACATGAATACCTTTGGATTTCATACCATTCACGGTCGCGCGCCTGCGATTGCGACCGGCGTAAAACTGGCGAATCCGGACCTGGATGTCTGGGTGATTACGGGTGATGGTGATGGTTTCAGCATTGGTGGTAATCATATGCTGCATGCCATCCGCCGCAATGTAGATATGCAGATTCTGCTGTTCAACAACGAGATCTATGGTCTGACCAAGGGCCAATACTCGCCAACTTCACAACAGGGTACGCGGTCACCTTCAACGCCACAGGGCTCCATCGATTTGCCACTGTCACCCTGTAATGTTGTGCTGGGTGCAGGCGGTACGCTGGTAGCCAGATCTATTGATACCGAGGCGAAACATCTTTCTGCTATCGTCAGGCAAGGGCATGCTCATGGCGGTACAGCATTTGTGGAGATACTGCAGAATTGCCCTATCTACAATGATGGTGTATTCGAGCAAGTCAAAGACAAAAAGACAGCGGCTGATTTTCGGGTCGAGCTGGAGCACGGTCAGCCTGTTCTCTTTGGCAAAGACAAAGAGAAGGGCATTGCGCTGGATCGCGACAATCTGCAACTGAAAGTTGTGTCTGTCGATAGCGAAGATGACATTCTTGTGCATGACGAAAGCAACAAGGTGCTGGCGCAATTGCTGGCCACCATGGCTGGACCGGAGTTTCCGGTAGCGGTAGGAATACTCTATCGGGAAGATAAACCTTCCTTCATCGACGACAGTCATGATCAGCTCGTCGCAGCGCGCAGTGAGCGAAGTTCCCTGCGGGATCTACTGCACAGTGGTCATACCTGGACCGTGAGTGAAGACTAGGATCTGTATTTTCTGAAGTACCAGCCTGATTTCCCTTGATTCATTATTGGCGACTTGTCATATTGCTGCTTCTTGCTATGCCTGCCGCCCGTGATCCGACCCTTACCCTGGTATCGGAGGTCTGGCTGCAACATTCCTTCAAATACAGTCGGTAAACAATCGTGATTTATAACAATATCCTGGAAACCATTGGCAACACGCCTATCGTCAAACTGCAGCGTATTGCGCCTGCAAACCAGCACATCTATGCCAAACTGGAAGCATTCAATCCGCTCGGGTCAGTCAAGGACAGGCTCGCCATTGCAATCATCGAAGATGCGGAGAAGAGTGGTGCAATAAAACCCGGACAGACAGTCGTGGAAGCAACCTCTGGCAATACGGGTATCGCTTTGGCGATGGTCTGTGCGGCCAAGGGCTATCCTTTCGTTGCTACCATGGTGGAAACTTTCTCTATAGAAAGAAGAAAGATCATGAAAGCGCTGGGGGCCAAAGTCATTCTGACTCCAGCTGCGGAGAGAGGTTCGGGCATGGTACGCCGGGCCGAAGAACTGGCGGAACAACATGGCTGGTTTCTGGCGCGACAGTTTGAGAATCCTGCTAATCCCGCTTATCACCGCAATACCACTGGGCCGGAAATCTTGCGGGATTTCGCAGGGCAGGAGCTGGACTATTTTGTTACCGGTTGGGGAACTGGTGGGACCATGACAGGTGCTGGCCAGGTCATCAAGCTGGCTCGACCCGATGCGAAAGTTATCGCGGTTGAACCGGAAGCAGCGGCACTGCTGTCGGGCAATGACTGGAATCCTCACAAGATTCAGGGCTGGACACCAGATTTCGTTCCTGCCGTGCTGGACAGAACGGTCTGTGATGAGATTGTTCAGGTCAGCGATGATGAGGCGATCGACACCGCCAAGCGCCTGGCCGGAGAGGAGGGTATTTTTTGTGGAATCTCCGCAGGTGGCACCATGGCAGCGGCCTTGAAGATAGCGGAATCAGCGCCTGACAACAGCAGTACTGTTGTAATGCTGCCTGATACCGGCGAACGTTATCTTTCTTCGCCACTGTTTGCAGAGATTTCAGAAGAGTCCGACGATGCCTGGTTGGAATCACTAAGCTGATGAGTGCGATTTCTTATGGATAGCTTTCGCGTAACGAGCAGGATTCCCGGTCTCACAGTCTTTTTGCTTTTGGTTTTGCTCTGGCAGGGGGCGGCTACAGCAACCGAGGTTTTTATTGATAACTCGCCGACCGAGAGAAATGATGCCATCATCAATGGCGCGGTAGCTTCCGTCAGCACTTATCCCTTTATTGCATTTCTTGCCGATGCCGATGGCGAACAATACTGTGGAGCCAGTCTGATTTCAGAAACCTGGGTACTTACCGCTGCTCACTGTTTCACCAATAGTGCCGGTGATGCCATTGATCTTGAAACGGGCATACAGTCGTCAATTGTGCTCAATTCCGACACGGTAATACCACTGGCTGAAGAAGCTGAACAAGGACAGATCGGTCAGATTGTCATTCATCCCAGCTACAACCCGGATTTTGAAACCAGTGACAATGCGGATGACTTTGATATTGCCTTGATTGAGCTCACCGCCGCAGTGAGCTTTGAGCCTGTGAAACTGCTGAGTGCCAGCGCAGCTGAGCTGTCCGCTGGCACCGAGGCACTAATCATGGGTTGGGGCACTACAGGCGTCGACGACGACAATAATGCCATCGATCCCTCGAATGAACTGTTAGTGGCAAATCAGCAGATTATATCCAGAGAAGACTGCGAGCAGGTCTATGAAGGCGGTATCACTGACAATATGCTCTGTGCCGGCGCAGTACAAGCAGATAGCACCACGGATACCTGTCAGGGGGATAGTGGTGGACCATTGGTAGTGGCATCCGGAAATACTTTTGTGCAGATCGGCATAGTCAGCTTCGGTGGCACGCAAGTGGGGCCGCCCTGCGGTGATCCGGATGCACCTGGTGTTTATTCCAACATCTCTGCACTGGCGAGCTTTATCAGCGAGCACGTCAGCGACGTGCAGTTCGTCACTCTGGAAGAGGCAGGCTCATCTTCACCAGTGTTGGAAGTTCAGGTGAATGGCACGGTGGTGACGATACAGTGGACAGCAGTTAGTGGTGCTACTGGATACAGACTCTACTATGCGCCTTCGCCGGCACAAACACCGATCGAGTCGATCGATCTGGGCAGCGAATTATCGATCAGTGGGGAACTGCCTTCAGGGTCGGCTTTCTTTGTAGCCGTTGAGGCCTACAACGAATCAGGTTCGTTGCCGGAGATTTCCAATGTCGAAGAGTTTACAATCGATTGAGTTATAGCCCGCTCCAGCAAGGATCACAGTAAGAACAATAAAGCGATTATGGCCGATTCAGATCAGGACAAGCTCAAGAAGAACAAGGAACACCCGGACGATTCTTCTCGCAGAAATCTGCTGAAAGGAGCGGGGCTGTTCGGTGCGGCGATTGCTGGCGGCGCTTCCGGACAGGTACTTGCCCAGGATGGGGCAAGCAATAATGGGATTCAGCCAAATCCCTTGAGAGAGGCGCTTGAAGTGCTGACCAGAGAGGAATCGCAGACGCTGGAGGCTCTCTGTGACACCTTGATACCCAGCGATGAGCACGGCCCCGGTGCGAAGGAAGCACGGGCGGCACACTACATCGACAAATCACTGGCCAGTCACAATCAGCAGGATCGTGATCACTACCTGCTTAGCCTGCAGGCGATCAATGACTATTCCCTGACTCGCCATGGTGCAATCTACTATCAGCTCGATGAGAACAAGCGTGAGCAAGTACTGCAAGCACTGCAAGACAATGACATTGCGAACTGTTCTCCCGGTTCTGCCGCGTTTTTCAACCTGCTAAGAAGCCAGACCATAGACGGTACTTTTTGCGATCCTTACTACGGTGGTAATCGCAATTTCGTGGGCTGGGATTTACTGCGTTACCCAGGTATACGCCTGACAGCGAGTGAAGCAGAGGTAGCAGCTGGAGCCTCTCTGACTCCCACCCATCAGTCTGCCTATGATCATTCTGCTTACACCAAGACATCGGTTGGCGCGGGTGTGGGAGAGGGTCACGATGAATAACAATCTCCCGGCAGCGGACGTGGTCATTGTCGGTCTCGGTGCAGCGGGGGGTGTGGCAGCCTTGCCCCTGGCCCAGGCTGGTTTAAAAGTCATTGGGCTCGAAGCAGGTGGTTGGCTTGATCCCCGTGATTTCGCTCCGGATGAGATACGAAACACTCAGCGTAACTGGCCACAGGCCGTGCAGAAAGCTGCAGGAGAGGCACCCACTGTCCGAGCCTCCGCTTCAGATGTGGCCAGGCAGGGTGGACATCCGATGATGAATGCAGTTGGTGGAACGACCATGCATTATTGGGCGCAAAGCTGGCGTCTTAATCCCTGGGATTTCAAAGTAGTCAGTGCCACAGAGCAGCGTTACGGCTCAGGACGGCTGCCTGCAGATTCCACTGTGGAAGACTGGCCCTTTGGCTATGAGGAGCTGGAACCTTACTACGATCAGATCGAATACACCGTCGGTATATCAGGGCAGGCTGGTAATGTACGCGGCACAATCAATTCTGCCGGCAATATTTTTGAAGGTGCACGTCAGCGTGAATATCCCATGCGGCCGCTGCGCTCATCTCCATTTACTGAACTGATGGGAAGTGCAGCCCGCGAGTTGGGTTGGAATCCCTTCCAGGGCCCGGCAGCAATTACCAGTGAACTTTATGATGGCCGGCCGCCATGTCAGTACCATGGATTCTGTAACAAGGGCGGTTGTCATGTACAGGCGAAAAGCTCGACAGCATTCACCACGATCCCCAAGGCCTTGGATACTGGCAATCTTGAAGTTGTACCTTTTGCCCGGGTGACGGAAGTCACGGTCGATGACAATGGTCGCAGCACTGGTGTGCGCTATGTGAAAGGCAGCGAAACTTATTTTCAGCCCGCAAAGGTAGTGTTGCTGGCCAGCTACGCCTATGAAAATGTCAGGCTGCTCCTCCTGTCCACGTCCGATGGCTTCCCGGCAGGACTGGCAAACAACAGCGGGCAAGTGGGACGTCACTATCTGAGTCATCACCAGGGCTCACCGGTGATTGCCTTGTTTCCCCGCGATCTGCACAACTGGTATGGCTTGCCAGCCCAGGGAGTCGCCATTGACGAATGGGCGGATGATAATTTTGATCATGAGGCGCTGGACTTCATCGGTGGCGCAAACCTTTGGGTACACACTGATCGCAAACCCATCAGCGCCGCCAAAATGAGTACCTTTGGCGAGGCCCGAAACTGGGGATCTGAATGGAAGGCATTCATCAACCAGAATGCTGATCGCAGCAATACTGCCTATATACAGAAAACCACTCTTCCTTATGAAGACAACTACCTGGACCTGGATCCAGATGTTAAAGATGCCTATGGATTGCCAGTGATTAGAATCACTGCCCGTTATCACGACAATGAACTGAAGATTGCTGCGTTCGCCCAGGACAAGATGGAACAGTGGTATCGGCAGGCGGGAGCCACCAGGATTCTTCGTACCGGATTGGGCAATGCCATGGGTGCCTCCACCCATGCCTACGGTGGCACCCGAATGGGTAATAACGAAGCGACCAATGTTGTAGATCAGTGGGGATTTTCCCATGAAGTACCAAATCTTGGGATACTTGGCGCCTCAGTAATGGGCACCAGCGGTGCCCGCAATCCTACTCTCACGGTGCAGGCGCTGGCCTGGCGCACAGCCGACTATCTCGTCAACAACTGGCGTTCAATCAGCGTCTGAAATAGCTTCGATTGTAATCATGACTGCCAAGCCCCAGCGCCTGCCTTCTCCTGTTGTCGAATCGGATTACAATCAGGAAATCTATAATCGGGTTGCAACGGCGGAATCCATGCAGTGGCGTGGCGCCGCACGAATTCGCCGCATTCAGATGGAACAGCTCCGACGGCTGTGCAGCCATGCGAAACAATACTCTCCTTTTTACAGAACTCGTCTGGCAAATCTTGATACTGAAAACCTGGATTGGACAGCTTTTCGAGAGATTCCGCTGCTCACCAGGCAGGAACTGCGTGAGCAAGGTCTGGCAATTGACTGTGAAGAAGTGCCAGAGTTTCACGGCAAGATTTCTGCGCTGACCACTTCCGGATCAACTGGATCACCGGTTGAAGTGCGTAGCAGCGAAAGTCTGACCATGTTGTGGCAGGCTAATGCCTTGCGGGATCATCTCTGGCATGCCAGGGACGCCAGTAAGTCCATGGGTGCGATCCGCTGGCGACCTGATAGTGAAGCGATGGCGCCGGAAGGATGGACACTGGAAGATTGGGGCGCTCCTCACAACCAGTTTTATCAGACAGGGGAAGCGTTCTTTCTTAATTCAGTATCAAGGATCAGTGAGCAGCTGAACTGGTGGCTTAGCAAGGATCCTCACTATCTGATTTCACATCCTTCCAATCTGCGCGCCTTGTTGATGCTGATGAAAAGTACCGGAAGACGCCCCCAACGTATCCTGCAAGTTCGTACAGTAGGTGAGCAAATCAGTGATGATTTGAGAGCCCTGACCAAGGAGGTTCTCAACGTAAAACTCGTGGATTTCTATAGTTGCCAGGAACTGGGTTATATCGCGCTGCAGTGTCCGGAGTATGAGCACTATCACGTGGTCTCTGACTCGGTACTGGTAGAAGTCTTGCGTGAAGATGGCAAGCAATGCCAGGTCGGAGAGACCGGGCATGTGGTAGTGACCAGTCTGTATAACCATATTACACCGCTCATTCGGTATGCTATCGGGGACATGGCTGTCGTAGGCGACAAGTGTGCTTGTGGCATGGGACTGCCGGTGCTTAGCCAAATTACCGGGCGGGTGCGAAACATGTTGCGGTTGCATGATGGTAGCATTCGCTGGCCGAACTTTGGCTTTCGGCGCATTCTCGAAATTGCAGAACTGGAGCAGTTTCAAATCGTACAAACTGACTATGATGCAATTCAGTTCAATGCGGTAGTCAAGATGCCATTGAGCAGGAGCCAGGAAGTTGCTATCGCGGAAGTGTTGAACAAGCATCTCGGATTCGATTTCAGAGTGAGTTTCAAGTACCCGGATGCCATACCTCGCGGCGCCAGTGGCAAATATGAAGACTTCGTGTCTTTACTCGATTGAATAGTCCCCGCTGAGCTGGACAGGAAACTACGCGAATATGCCCGCTATTGATGTCACCAAACACAAGCACGCACTGGCGTTTATCGTGTTGGTTGTTCTTATCGATTCCATCAGCTTCGGCATCATCCTGCCGGTCATGCCTCAATTGATCATTAGCCTCTCCGATGTGAATTTGTCAGAGGCTTCACGGATTGGTGGCTATCTCATGTTTACTTACGCCACGGTACAGTTTTTTGCAGCACCGGTGCTGGGTAACCTGGGTGATCGTTTTGGTCGCCGTCCCGTACTGCTCTTTTCTCTTGCGGCTCTGTCCATCGACTATTTACTCATGGCGTCCGCACCCACTTTGCTGTGGTTGTTCGTTGCACGCCTGATTGCTGGCATATCGAGTTCTACTTTTGCCCTTTCCTATGCCTACGTCACGGATATCACGCCCGAAGAGAAACGCGCACAGCGATTCGGCATGATTGGAGCAGCTTTCGGTGGAGGATTTATTCTTGGTCCGGTGATCGGGGGGTTTCTGGGCGAGTTTGGTGAGCGCGTACCATTTTACGCTGCAGCCGGCCTGGGCCTGTTGAACGTCGCCTATGGCTATTTTGTACTGGGTGAATCATTGGCCAAAGAGAACCGTCGGCCATTCGAGCTGCAGCGTGCCAATCCGGTAGGTGCCATGTTGCAACTGCGTAAATATCCGATCGTGATCGGGCTGGCAGTTGCCTACTTTCTTTACATGATAGGTCATATGTCATTGCCCAGTACCTGGACCTATTACACCATGGAGAAATTCTCCTGGTCGGAAAGCCAGATAGGTCTGTCGTTAGGTTTTGCAGGGGTGTTCATGATTCTGGTGCAAGCTTTGCTGATTCGTTGGGCCATCCCTGCAATGGGCGCATTCAATGCAGGTATCGTTGGTCTGGTCGCTCTTATCATCGGCTTCTGTGGGTATGCCTTCTCAACCGCCGGCTGGCAGCTCTATCCCTGGTTAGCGCTGGCTTCTATCAGCGGCTTTGTCACTCCCGCGTTTCAGGCGATCATGACCAGCCAGATTCCAGCCAATGCCCAGGGTGAATTGCAGGGTGGGCTCAGCAGCATCAATAGCCTGACTTCCATTATCGGTCCGCTGGTGATGACCCAGTTGTTTGCGATGTACACGGCACCTGCGGCCAGCAGCTATTTTCCCGGTGTATCGTTCTTCGCAGCAGCACTACTCAGCGCAATTTGTTTGCTGATTTTCGTGGTTGTGGTGAAACGTCACCAGCTCACGGCATTGGGCAAGGCCGGAGCTTAGCCGTTTGCCCGCAGTGCTATCAGGTTCAGTTCCCGGAATTTGAAATTCTCTGGAAGTCCAGTATTTACAAGGCCTTGCGCTTGACACTCCTGGCGCTGGATGGTTATATCGGTGCTCCCTAGGGGGCTAATTCCACCTCAAGTATTAGCATCGAGCCAACTATAAGAAAGTAGGTAGAAATATGAAGATTCATTGGCTGCTCATTGCAATTGCCGCATTGTTCGTCGGCTGCTCACCATCAGAAAACAGCACGGATTCCCAGCCTGCAGCGCAGGTAGCTGAAGCGGCTGAATCCAGCAACGATATTCCACGCACTCCCAGCGGCAGACCAGACCTGAATGGCATCTGGCAGGTGCTGATGAATGCCAATGACAATCTTGAACCAGCACCGCCAAAGGCGGCTTATCAGCTGGTTCCCGGAGATTTCGTTCCCGTTCCCCATCCCGATGTGGTAGCGATGGGTGCAGCAGCATCAGTACCTGCCAGCTTCGGCGTGGTTGAAGGCGGTACTATTCCTTACAGGCCAGAAGCCCTGGCTCGTCGTGATGAGAATGCCGCCAACTGGTTGGAGAATGATCCGGAAATCAAGTGCTATATGCCCGGTGTTCCCCGTGCCACCTACATGCCGCATCCATTCCAGATTTTCCAGAGTGAAAGTGCCTTCTTCATTGCCTATTCATTCGCTGGTGCGGTGCGCAATGTATTTCTGGAAGATCCCGGCCCGGCACCGATTGATGCCTGGATGGGTCAGTCATTCGGCTATTGGGAAGGGGATACCTGGGTAGTCGAGGTAACAGGCCTGGATGATCGCACCTGGTTCGACCGCGCTGGTAACTATCACTCCTATGAGCTGAAAGTCACCGAGCGCTACGACATGGTTGATGAGAACGTCATCATGTATTCGGCTACTATGGAAGACCCGCAAGTGTTTGAACGTCCCTGGACTATCAGCATGCCCTTGTATCGTAGACTTGAGCAAGGATACGAGCTGCCCCAATTCAAATGCGTAGAGTTCGTTGAAGAGCTTATGTATGGCCAATACCGCAAGGGTGGCGAGTTCGAGCAGCGTCTGCGTCAGGAGATGCTGGAAGAAGCTCAGAGCAACTAGGGCGAATTCTCTTAGCCAGCAGGAATAGCTGAAGCTTGGTATTTCTGCTGGTGATTCGCTAAAATGAGCCGATAGACAGGACAGACTATTATCAGTAACTGAAGTTCTGATGTAAGTTGCTGAGATTAAACTAAAAATTGGGAAAGATTTTGACGGTGGGCCCGTTTAGGCCGGGCAACCAGGATTAAAGAGGTAAACCTATGAAAGCAAAACTTCTGGCACTAGCTGCAGTCGCCTCCGCTGTAGGTGTTGTTGCAATCAAGCAGCCTGCTACCGCTCATCATGCTTTTTCAGCAGAGTTTGATGCTAACCTGCCGGTGCGTTTGGGTGGTCCGATCACTCGTGTAGAGTGGATCAACCCTCACACCTGGATCCATCTGGACAACAACGATCCCGAGTCGACTCGTGATCCTGGCCCCTGGATGGTGGAAGGTGGTACACCCAACACTTTGCTGCGCCGCGGAATCAATCGTAATTCTCTGCAGCTGGGCACTGATATCGTGGTAACCGGCTATCAGAGTAAAGATCGTCTGTGCGAACCAACCTGTCGTGCAAATGGTCGTGATATCACTTTCCCGGATGGACGCAAGCTGTTCATGGGATCGTCTGGAACTGGCGCTCCACGGGACGGGTCTGATCCGACTGAAAATCGATAGCGCTGAAAGCACAGAGATAGGTTCTTAAATCAAAAACCCGATCACTCGGAAGAGAGTGGTCGGGTTTTTTGCTTTGGACGCAGCGGCTGCGGACTGCTGGTGCTTCGTTGAAAGGAAAACCTGACTCGGTCATGTACTGGCAGTACACTCCCTCGCCAGATTTACCTTTCGCCTCACTCCAGCAGCCCTCGCTCGCTGCTCAATGCCCCCGATCTTGAATTCTCAGCATAGAGCGGAGAGTGGGACGCAGCGGCTGCGGACTGCTGGTGCTTCGTTGGAAGGAAAATCTGACTCAGTCACGTATTACTCATACGCTCCTTCGCCAGATTTACCTTTCGCCTCGCGCCAACAGCCCTCGCTCGCTGCTCAGCATAGCTTCCCTTCGATAAGCAAACTGCTAATTAGAAGGGCATAGTCAGATTACTTTCAGGTAGCGGGCTACCTCGTACTTCTGAAATCCCATGCGTTCGTAGGCGGCGCGGGCCGCTGCGTGACCCGGGTCGCCGCCGGTTTCAATCATGGCCAGCGAGAAGCCCGCTTCCCTGATGATTTTCAGGCCGGCTTCCATCAGAGCAGTGCCGATTCCCTGTTGCTGGTGCCTGGGATCGACGCCGATCATGTAGATCTGGCCCAGATAGTCTTCCGGATGAAATGACATGGCCGCGTAGCCGAGGAGCTTGTTGTCTGCCTCGGCCACGATGACGTGGATTGCCGGGTCATCACACACGGTATTCAGGGAGCGCATCTGTTCAGCCTGCCAGTCTGGCACGAAGATCTTGTAGATCTCAGGATCCATGCTTTCTTCCAGACCTTCGAACACTGGTTCCCACGCTCTCAAGGTCAGATCTTTCAATATCTCTCTATCACTTTCTTGATAGTCACGTATGTACATTTTCATTTTCCATAGATGTTTTGAGCACGACAGCTTGTGTCACGCTCAATGAAATTGTGTAAATCGCAAGGGCTCGGCGTTGGGCCGAGAGAGAAATCAATGCTGGCGCAGGCGGCCAAGAACGAAAGTGAAGTAGCTGCTAGTCATTACCAATGCTCCGGATGGAGGTGTATTGCAGGAATGAGTATAACAGGATTTTCTTACTTGGAGTCAGGCATGCTGTTAGCTTGCAGGCAGTCCATATTATTCCACCGGGTCGATAACCCTGGTGAAGTCGCCGCCATCCCTGAACACAGTTGAATCTACGAAAAAGCCGGCGGCGTGCAGTTTTAACAGCACAGTGCGAGATCCACGGTTCTCCCAGAACCATCCGTGTATGCCGCTGAATGGTGCATGAAAGGATCCCATCCTGCGATCGCCGTTACCTTGTTCATAACTCTCTGCATACTCCTCACCCAGTCCCGCGGGCTCCGCATGCATGTCATAGTAGACTTCGCCATCTGCGACCCAGCTGAACACCATTGAAGCATCCTGATCCAGGGTGTATTTGTATTCCACCGATTGGAATGGTCCGAGCTCAAATTCGACATAATCATTGCGATGAATATCGAGCTGTTCTTCGAACGGATTTTCTTCTGCAGACAGCGCGGTCAGACCCAGTAATTGCCCTGTACCGAGAGGATCGGCTCCGAATTCGGCAGGTAATATCGCGACCAGCAGGACAATCAGGCCAACCAGGAATGCGGCGCCTGTGGCGATAAGTATGTTTTTCGGTGAAGGAGTTTCAGTGCTATCGGGTTGTGACACGGTAATTCTCAATAAACAAATAGGGGATTTCTAGAAGGGCGGTTGCAGTATGTAGGCGCTCAGCTGAAAGCCCGCAAGCAGAAAGCCCCCGGTCATCAGCACCGTATTTGTTGCGAAAGCATGGCGCAGGTAGCTGCTCTTGGTACGCCATATGCTCAGGCCGATAAACACGGCGGAAAGGGCAAGAATCTGTCCAATTTCGACGCCAACATTGAAGCTGACTATATTGGTGACCAGGCCATTGTCCGAGATGGTGAACTCCTGCAGCTTCGTCGCCAGGCCAAGACCATGGAACAATCCGAATACGAATACCGCAATACGCGTGTTGGGCTCGACGCCGAATACTCTCTTGAACCCATCAATATTTTCAAAGGCTTTATAAACAATGGACAGTCCTATGATGGCATCGATCAGATAAGCATTAACCTGTAAATCGGCGAGCACACCAAGTAGAAGAGTAATGCTGTGCCCAACGGCGAACAGGGTAACGTATTCCACTACGTGTTTAGGTCGATAAAGGAAGAAGATTACCCCTACCAGAAACAGCAGATGATCGTAGCCAGTCACCATGTGCTTGGCACCGAGATACATGAATGGAAACACCGCAGGACCATCGATCGCCTGGACGAAATTAGCATCGGAGCCTTCGATGGTATGGGCGCCAGCAAGTGCCGGTAGCAGGAGCGCGGTCGCCAGTAGTAGTAATTTTTGCCCGATTCCGGGTCGCAGTAAGGATGCCATTAAGCTAGTCAGCTTCTTCGCTGTCGAAGCGATTCAGGATGTCTGGGTTGTAAGCCTGATGGCAAGCAGTACAGACGCTATAGAGTTGTGCCCCTGCCTGAAAGAATGCTTCCTTGTCCTGGGCTGCTGCAGCCTCCATGGCCAGCACACCTGCTTCACTCAGCCCGTTGGAATAGATCATCCAGGCATCGTTATCCTCGGCGCGACCTGGCAGCGCCAGCATATTGCCCGATTCAACCACAACGGCCGCCTGGGCACGTACAAAGGCCCAGCCATCATCGGTGGTTGGGTAGAGTTCTTCATAGCCCGCAGCATCCATGACCCATCCTCCGGAGTCCCAGAGAATATCGGAGGCAGGTTCCAACACCAGGGTCATCACTTCCGTTACGGATAAGTTGGTGTTGTAGCTGCTGGTAATAGCTTCTTCTGCTTCCTGTGCGGGCTCAGAACACGCAACCAGCACAGCGATGGCCAGAATTCCGGCGCCGCTTCTGATCAGAATTTTCTTGTTCATTGGGTTCACTGCTCACTTTCCTTGGCTTGCGGGCCAGCTCCGTCCGAAATCGTTTCAGGATTGAAGTACTGTTATGATGGCCCCTCTAATGGCCCTCAAGTCTGCACTAATTCAGGGCTTTTATCCATATTTAACGGTTTGAAACCTGGAGTAACGGTGTTAATTAAGCTGAGAAAATTCAACGGCTTGAGACAATTTGTACTGCCAATTCTGGTGCTGGCTTTGCTGCCTGTCAGCAAGTCACTGGCAGACGTTGTGATACAGCCAACACCAGATGAAGGATTGCAGCCAAGAATGGTGCAGGCTGAAGATGGCAGTGTTCATCTGCTCTATTTCAAGAAGCGCTTGAATCGTCCTGCCGCCCGGGAAGGAAATCTCTTTTACCGCCAGTATCTGCCAGAGAGTGGACGATTTGGCGCGCCGGTGCGGGTGTCCAGTCAGGCTTTCAATCTGCAATCCGTATCCATATCCCGGGCAGCGCTGGCAATTGGCGGAGACGGCCGTGTCCATGTGATGTGGTACAGACCCAGAGAGGGGGAATACCACTACAGTCGATCCAATCCTGAAAGGACTGTGTTTGAACCCTTGCGCTCGCTGGTGACGGAATTCACCGATGGCCTTGATGCAGGTGGCGACGTAGCTGCTTACGGTGACCAGGTCGCAATTGTCTGGGGCGCGGGAGATCTGAGCAGGGAAGATGAACGCAGCATGTTCGCGCGCTTCTCTCAAGATGGTGGAGAGAGCTTTGGTGCAGAGAAGATGATTGCGAATCCCGATCTGGGTGCCTGTGCCTGTTGTTCCATGGCTATCGACTACCTGTCGCAATCCGAATTGGTAGTGGCCTACCGATCTGCTATCGACGGCATCGGCAGACACATGCAGGTATTGCGAGTGAATGGCGTCGATGGAGAATTATCGGGAGCGAGCTATGAGGCTGTGCACGAATTGCAGCAATGGGAAGCAACGTTCTGTCCATTGAGTACCAACGACATCGGATTCGATAGTGGCAAAGATGCCTGGCTGGTATTTGAAACCGAGAATCGTATCGTGAAAATGAATCTGGAGAATCCAGAGTCTATTGCACTGGTAGCCGAGCCTTACACCGAAACCAGGCAAAAGAATCCGGCGATCGCATTCGATGCGGATGGAAATTATCTCATTACCTGGGGCGAAGCGATCAGTCACAACCGGGGAGGCAGACTCAACCTGCGTGTATTTGACGCAAATGGGATTGAACAATCTTTTCGCCTGGAGGAAGAAATTCAGATGCAGAATTTCACTTTCCCTGCAGCGGCGGCACTGCCTGATGGAAGTTTTCTGGTGCTCTACTAGGAAATAGTCTCTCAGTCGGGGAAGCTGGTGAAATTCTGCGGCTGTCGGTTCTCCTCGCGCACATTCTGTAGCTGAATTCGCTGCCACTGCTGCTGAATCTCGTTTCGCAATCTTTGTTGTTGCTGGCTCAAGTCCTGTGAGACAGCATGCTGGTTGCGGGAGAATGCCTGACTGGCCTGATTGTTGGCGCTGTCAGCGAGCAGGGTGGCTAAGCCGCCAGGTGCTATGAGACTGGTCTTCTGATAGGCCGCGAGAACAGCATTATTTCGCTTGACCAGGGCGTCCTCGCCACAGGTGAATTCCACCTCGATTAGACGTTGCGCCAATTCTGCATCGGCATCCGCGTCCGTAAAATCCGATACCACCTGTTCGCGCCAGTCGCGCAGGATTTCACAATGTTGCAAGTAGCGGGGCAGCTCCCGATCAAGGGCAGACAGGAACTCCTGACAAGCAGTTTCTGTATCGTCGAGGCAAGCTTCGGCACGAAGATTCAGCTGTTGAAACTGCTCTCTGACTTGTTCGATGTGAGAGTCCAGG
This sequence comes from uncultured Pseudohongiella sp., assembly GCA_965267495.1. Lineage (GTDB taxonomy): Bacteria > Pseudomonadota > Gammaproteobacteria > Pseudomonadales > Pseudohongiellaceae > UBA9145. Next base: position 1,018,746 of record OZ254078.1, read on the forward strand.
TCTTCGGTCTGCGCGCTGGCAAGGGAACATGGCAGTAGCAGGCAAACAAGCACTGAGATGATGCCTGCGAGTGTATTGCCTTTATTCGTAGAGCTCAAAGCGACGGTCCCATTTCTTGAATTTCTTCCTGGCCAGCTTCTCAAGTTGTTTGGGTTTAGTAAAGAAGTATTCACTGGCTTCTTCAATCGATTCATCGTATTCGCAGAAGTCATTGGTGTACTCCCGACACACCCAGGGGCGATCTTCGTAAATGCCGCAAACTCCTCCTTCCTGCAGGTGCATGCAAGGGGTCTCTACATGCAGGAACCAGCCGTCTGCATCTTTAAATACATTGATGTGTTCATGGGCAATCTGCCAGATCAGATGATCGAAATCTTCCAGTGTCTTCGGCGCCTTGATTTTCTGGTTGATCGAATTGCAACAGATAGACCTGGTGCATTTTGAGCATTTCTTGTCGATCCTGATAGATTCCGCTTCCGTGGCCTCGACTACCTCGATTTTATCCTTCGCATTCATAACCCGAACAACCTGCCTGCAACAATGAGTTGAAGGGCGCATTCTAGCACCGCTTTCATGACAAATTGAACGAAGGCTGTCTATCTGCTGATAGGCTCTGACAGAGTATCTTCGAGAGAGGCAAGCGACGCTTTACAAAGCCCAATCTCGCCGCGAAAATGGATACAGAATCTTAATCAAGATACATAACCCCTATGCTGAAAATTGCGCGAAAAACATATGCATTGTTCCGATGCCAGGCCAGTCTGATGGCGGTGGCCGTTTTTTCCCTGCAGGCCTGTTCCACCGATGAGCCAGTTACTACGGCGGGTGCAGAAATCGCGAACAATAACGGTGCCGCATTGCACATACGAGCAGTATCTACACAGCCCTGGTTGGTGACAGGCGGAGATGTACTACTGGAAATTTCTGCGGGGCAGGGAGTCTCTGCAATAGCGCCGGAAGTCAGTGTGAATGGTTCCAGTGTGAGCAATCAGCTGGTACAGATAGATTCCCAGAGCTGGCAGTTATTGCTAAGCGACCTTCCTCAAGGCGAGAGTGAGGTGCAGGCGAGTCTGGGTGGCCAAAGCAGTCGATTGTTGTTGAGCAATTATCCTATCAGCGGACCGATTATTTCCGGCAATCACGAAGCGCCATTCTATTGTCAAACCAACGAATTCGAATTGGCCAATGGCGAGCTTTTTGGTGCGCCGCAGGATAGTAACTGTTATCGACCCACCCAAATCGACTATGTGTATTGGTCAGATGAGGATGAAAGTTTCAAGCCCTATACATTAGCTTTCGGTAGCTTGCCTCCAACTGATATCGCTATTCTTCAGCAGGAAGACGGCACGACCAGGTCGTTCATCGTTCGTGTTGAAACCGGCGTGGTTAATCGTGCCGTCTATGAGATTGCCATGCTGCATGATCCGTCGCAGCCGGAACCTTCTCCCTGGAATCGCTCGGCGGGCTGGAACGGCAAACTGGTCTATACCCATGGCGGTGGTTGCCGCTCCGGCTGGTACCAGCAGGGTACATCGACAGGTGGTGTGCTGCGGCGCGGGCTGCTCGAGCAGGGCTATGCCTTAACGTCTGCTACGCTGAATGTGTTCGGGCAGAATTGCAATGATCTACTCGCTTCCGAAACCCATATCATGGTGAAAGAGCGATTCATTGAACACTATGGTGAACCGGTTTATACAATCGCCACAGGCGTTTCCGGAGGTTCCTATCAGTCTCATCAAACAGCTGACAACTATCCCGGTGTTTTTGATGGCATAATTGTTGGTCTCAGTTTTCCCGATGTGACATCGGCCACCATATTCACACTCGCTGACGCCCGATTGCTGGATAACTATTTCGCCAGCGTCAACCCCGAAGGATTCACCGAGGAGCAGCAGCAAGCAGTCTCTGGATTTGGCATCAGGGAATCAATATCCAATCTGGCACGCGGTGCAGCCAGGCTGGATCCAATATTTGAGGAAGGTCTGACACTTGAACAGCAGGGTGGCGAAGTGTCAGTGCCTGCACTGGAGTCAAGGCGTTACAACTCGGTAAACCAGAACGGTGTGCGTGCAACCGTCTATGACCACACTGTCAATGTCTATGGCACAGTGCCAGGTACCCGCATTGCTCAGCGTCCTCTGGATAATGCAGGTGTGCAGTATGGCCTGTCTGCATTTAATGCCGGCATCATCAGTACTGATCAGTTCATTGCCCTTAATCGTGATATAGGTGGCTTCGACCGAGACCTCAATCATGTGCCGGAGCGACATCGAGCCGATTCACAGGCAAGCAAGCGCGCTATTGAGTCGGGTCGCATCCTCTATGGTGGCGCAGGTCTTGCCAGCACGCCAATCATCGACTATCGCATGTACATGGATCATCGCGAGGGTGGTGATATCCATATGATCGTGCATCAGTTCTCCACCCGACAACGCTTACTGCAGGCCAATGGTCATGCGGACAATCAGGTGATGCAGGTGGGAGGATTGTGGGGCTACACGGAAGAAGAACCAGATCTGGGCGAGTTGTTTAAGCAGATGGATAGCTGGATACTGGCCATTCAGGGCGACAACTCAGAACGATCAGCCGCTGAGAAGGTGGTGGTCAACAAACCCCTGTCGTTCACGGATGCCTGCTGGGATTACTCCGGGGAGCAACGCGTCAGAATAGAGGAGCGCCAGACTTTTGCTGGTGACAGCCAGTGCAATACGCTTTACCCGGCTTATCCTACTCCCCGTCAGGTAGCAGGCGCACCACTGGCCAATGACATCGTGTCTTGCCGACTCAAACCAGTAACTCGTGCTGACTACTCGGCTTTTCTGACTGCTGAACAGCTACGGGAACTTGAACTCATTTTTCCAGATGGGGTTTGTGACTGGTCTCTGCCCGGTGCCGATGATGCCCGCCATCAGGGGGTATGGAAATCCTTCGGCCCTTCTCCGGTCAATCGCTTGTATTAGCGCAGTCCTCCTTTCGTGCAACCAGCATGCCGTAGAAGGCGACTGAATCGTCACTCTTCAGGTACTGCACAAGCTTCTCTTGCAAAGTCAGTCTGTGATTCTGCAGCAATGATTCCAGGGCAGTGTCCACACCATTTACGTCTTCAATGAAATAAGTAAACTTTTCCCCATAGGTGACGGCGATTGAGCTGGTCGCGCGGTGGCCCAGCCTGGTGTTGTTCCACCATTGGTCTGGCAGGAAATCGAATGCGATGATGCTGCCAGTGGCCAGTCTGGAGACAGTTTCCAAGGTCTCATGAATTGCACTCTCATCCAGGTACATGGTGACTCCTTCCCAAAGGAGGAACGTGCGGGTATTGCTGTCGAATCCCTGTGCTTGTAATTTTTCCAACCAGCTTTCATTGTTGAAATCACAGGAAACAAAATTCACTGACTCGAATCCCACGCCCGTTTTTTGCAGCGCTCGCAATTTGACCTGCTGTGTCGCGGGAGTATCGATTTCGAAAACCTGGATATTCCGGTTCTTCAAGAGGCCATAGGCCCGGGTATCCCATCCTGCTCCCAGGATAACGACCTGATCACCGTCTCTTATCGACTCAGACATGATCCGATCGAAGAACTCTGTTCGCACGGCGACCATCGAGGCCAACTCCTGCTTGTCTTGTGCAGGGTAATTCAGAGGAGGTGAGACGTATCCGCTGATACGGCAGATTAGCCAGATTATCCTGAAAACCATCAGCCTGGTGATCAAATTGGTGGCAGGCAGGCCGCCGGCAAGGGTTCGGGCCACTTTGTCCTCACGCAGACCCAGCATGTCCCATTGCAATCGGGCGTTAAACGGTTCGTAGGTGGTGCCAGAGACTTTGCCGCGAACCATGAGAATCGGCAACATGAAGGAAAACAGACCGATCAGGAAAAACGGTATGCAGACCACTGAGAGAGTATAGAAAACGATCTTGCGCATTACGTGGTCGCTTCGATGCAGCGTTTATTTCTCGGTGAGGAGCCGCAACTCCAGGCGCTTAATCTCTCTCATGATTTCCAGCTTGGTCAGGTGCTGCCACGATAATACCTTGATCACTATCATGACCGACAGGCAGGCGATAATGGCAAGGGCCCAGGCCAGGCTTTCTTTCAAATCAGCAGCAGCAAAGAAACGGGTAAGAAAATAGATGCCCAGGAAAAAAATGACAAAGCCCATTATCCACATATACCAGGTCATCCATGCCTGCTTTCCCTTGAAGGACATGCCTACTAATTCAAACAGCCCTGCCTGGTTAGTGCTGTCATCAATGAGTTGACGCTCTTCTTCGGTGAGTGCCTGTCTGATTTGCGCATCGATATCGCTCATTTCACTGCCTCCTCTGTTTTGGTGATTGGTGATTAGCCTATGCTGTTTGAAAGCATTTTGCGTGCATAGAAAAGTCTCGATTTGATTGTGCCGGTCGGTACACCCAGGATTTCAGCGACCTCCGAAACCGTAAAGCCCTCCAGATAGTGGAGTTGTAAAACCACGCGAACTTTCGAATCCAGCATGCTCATCAATGCCTGTACATCGATTTCATTCTCGGTGTTGTCTTTGCTGGTCAAGGCTGGTGAATCTTCCGCTATAGTCGCGGAATCTGAAATCACCTGCCGTTCCCTGATCCTGCTTCTCAGGTAATCTGCGCAGCGCCTCTCAAGAATCCGGAAAGCCCAGCCGGGAAAAGCGCCCGGATCTCCGAGGCGGTGTAAGCCTTTGCTCATGGACAGCAGCGCCTCCTGGGTGACATCGCGGGCACTTTCCTGGTGCTCAAGTCGCCGGATTGCATAAAGAAGAAAGCGCCGCTCCCACAATTTGCACAGGGCATCAAAGGCGAGCCTGTCTCCCTGCTGATAACGAATAACCAGCCATTCACTATAGGCGCGTTGTTTGAGGTCCGTCATTACTCCCTTCCTGAGAATCAGGTCGGTGGCAAGCCCAGATCGGTTCAAAGTTCAGGGCAGAATTCTCGCGACTTGGTGGAGAGGCGTGAATCAGTGGTTTCCGGGAGAGAGAATCCGGCTGCTAGCTGTCTATGTCATTCAGCAGTCGATTGAATTCCAGTCGTTTGTCCAATTCATTGGGGCAGCCATAGGCAGCAAAACACTCCACATCAACGACGATGCTGTAGCTGCCATTACCCCGCGCGACCCGGTCGACCTGAATCGAGGTACCGGCGCGCGTGCTGTCGGAATTCAGGGTGTCAATCCGGTCCTCAGAATCTGATCGAAGTTGAAAATCGGAGTTCTCAATAACCCACTGACGCGCGGCCTGCCATTTTGCACTGCATTCATTGCTGTTGCTGCAGGTGGGAATTGTGCGATTGAATTCAGCAAGTCGCGCCTCATAATCTGCTGATGTGCCACAGCTTGTCAGCGCAATGAACGCAAACACGGGCAAGATTCGGCGAGAAAACGATTGCTGCATGACTAATATCTCCAGAGAGCTTTTGCTATGAGAAGCCGTTTTATCACAGACTGGGACGCGGCGAAATAGTGCAAAGTACAGGCACGATGCTTGAAGCTTCGTGTCCGCTGGATGTAGTCTTCCTAGCCAGATTAAGCAGGATTCGTATATGTCAGAAACTGATCAGAAAGCACTTAGAGTTCTCTTTCCCACTTTCATGCTGGAAGCGAAATATCCCGGATTTTCTCAGGAGCGAGAAGACCTGATCGCGCGAGCTTATGGGATTCGTGATGAAGATGAAGCTGGGCGGCAGTGGTCTGCGCAACACTACCCTCATGGCTACACCTCTTATCACAGCCGCGATCAACTCTATGCCGATCCGGTATTTAAAAACATGGTGGACTACCTGTTTGACTGCGCCTATGACTTTGGGCGCAAGCAGCATTGGAACCTGGAGCAATTTGAGCTCATCATGACCCAGCTGTTTTGCAACATAAACGGCAAGGACTGTGTGCATGGTGATCACGTTCATCCCTATTCCCAGATCAGTGGAGTGATCTACCTCAAGTGTGAGCCAGGGACTTCGACAATTCATTTTAATGATCCGCGTGTTGCGCGCTGGATGGTGCCGGCACCACTATCAGAAAATCGTCCGGAAAATACGCTCGTGACTACCCTTCGTCCTGAAGAGGGCAAGACCTTTTTGTTTCCTTCCTGGCTGGAGCATGGGGTAGCACAGAATCCTGTCGATGGTGATCGTATCTCTATGTCCTACAATTTTGAGTTACGCATGAAAACACAACAGACCTGAGTCTGTTAAAGATTGGCGGGCATAAAAAAACGGCGATGATTGCTCATCGCCGTTTTTGTTTTTCAGCTACTTATAGCACGGCTATTGGAACTGCCACAGTACGCGTGCGTACCAGCGTCGACCGCGAGGATCGAACACAGTCGCGTCATAGTTTATGAAGTCACTACCGGTAGTTTCACGACGGGGAATAGTCTCATTGAATACATCGAGCATACCCACGGTGAAAATAGTAGAACCCAGGTTTGCATTACCCCAGTCGTGGCTGTAACGATACTGCACATCCCAGGTTTGGTAGCTGTCGATCTTGCGACGCAGCAGGCCGCGCTCAAAATCATTGGCACGCTGAAATTCGAAGTCATAATTCAAATCCTGATACGAGCCGATGTGACGGTTGATAACAGTCACACCATGCTGATCACGTTGCCAGGTGAAGGTCAGATTACCCTTGTTATCTGGCAGTGAGCGTACATGGAGATCGTTTCCGGAAGTGCCAGCAGCATCGAAGACGCCGGTATCGACCAGACCCAACTCCAGTCCAGGAACGCCGATCAGCTTGTACTGGTTAACGTGGGTGTAGTCAGCGCTGACGCGGAATCGACCCCAATCGTTGTCCCAGTTATAGGCAAGCTTGACATCAGCACCGTCTGCCTCAATCTGGCCTGCGTTGATCGCGGCAAGCGTCAGAGTGATCAGGTTGGCAGTCTCGGAGCGAGCCGCACGACTGATACCAACACCCTGAGTGAAGTCGGTGTATAGCTCTGGATTGACCACACAGTTCAGTCGTTCTGGTGAGTCCGCACCAAACTGGGCTGCCAGATCATTGGGATTACAAGGCACATCCAGAACAGGTGAATCAGAAGAGATCGAATCGTTCAGGATGTAGTTATTGGGATCGTCACGCACCGCCAGGAAGCGCTCGATTTCCGGCTGAACCGCGGCGATGCCAGGTTCTGGCAGTACACGGTCTTCAACTTCGAAGCGCCAGAAGTCGGCCTGTACACTGAGGCCATCCAGATCACCCGAAGGTGTCCAGATAAATCCTACGCTGTAAGTATCCGCAAACTCGTTACCCACGTTTGGCGCTGGACCACCCAGGGTAAAGGTTTGTTCCACTTCGCCATTTTCAGGTGTGGGATCCAGCAAGCCAGCGCGGACCATCTGGTTGGAAAGCGGGTCGGCAAAGATAATGCTGCCAGATTCCAGTCCCTGCTCCACGATACCAATGTTCGGTGCGCGGAATGACTGGGAGAATGAACCACGCAACAACAGGTCATCAATCGGGCGCCAGCTCAATGCCACCTTGGGAGACACCTCACTGCCAATGTTGCCGCCATAGTCTTCCCAGCGTACGGCGATCTGAGACTCCACGCCTTCAGCGAAGGGGAGCGCCAGCTCGGCAAACACAGCCTTGGTAGTCCGAGTATTGTCATAGTTGAAGATACAATTCGAACACTCGTAGTTGTTGGACACATAATGGAAGTCATTGGGAACGCCATTTTCGTCGTAGCCCAGAATAGCGTTACTCAAGCCCGGATCATTGAGAGTCGGTGCATTGGACTTGGCATTGCGTTCACGCCATTGGGCGCCAATAGCAATTGCCGCTTCACCGCCTGCCATATCGAACAGGCCGCCGCCCACGACTGCGTCAAATACCGCAAGCTTGTTGCGCTTGTCGGCCCGCAGGACAGTAGTGTTCATCCAATCCAACAACTCCTGTGAATTGGAGACTGCCGGATTGGTAATTGAAGTCAGCAGCGGATTGTAGAATTCGCAGCCACCCTGGCCCTGATTGTTACTGGTCAGGCCGTAAGACAGACTTTCGCGGGACGTAAATACATAGCCTGGGAAGAAAGTCTGGGTAAAGGCGTTGCCGAAGAAGTCCCAGGCGGACGGCAGTGCCGGCCCGAATGCGGGAACATTCAATGCGCCCTGGAAATCAAAATCGGGAACACCATTGGGCGTACAACCCGGTCCACCCAGACCCAGTGCCGCCATTTCAGCCCGGTCACGGATGAACGTCTGGTAGGATTGTTCGTTTGATGTCGCCGACCAGGAGTAACTCACATCATAGTTCCAGTCGCGATCATTGTAGGTGAAATCACCACGCAGACCCGCCTGGATTAATGTGCTGTTCGTTTCGGTGGAATTTGAACGAATGCCATCTCTGGGGATACCGTCTCTTGGATTAGACCAGATTGCTACATTGGGACCGCCATTTGCCAGCGCCATGGGATGATTCGGCATGTCTGCGGCGGTGGGTCGGGTCAGGCCGATGCGATCAGCAAAATATCCCAATTCCATGGTCTGGCCAACCGAGTTACCCAGCAACGATGGTGCGCCGAGGTAAGATCCAGGTTGTGCCAGGAATACCGTTGGACCACGCGTGGTGCTGGAACCACCTGTGTTGTTAAGGCCACCCCCTTCCAGGATTACTTCATTGTCCGAGTAGTTGCCGAAAAAATAGAATTCAGCCTGCTCACTGAAAGTATGATCAAAAGCGGCAGCAACGCTGTTTCGCGTGGTTTCTCTTGCCAGGAAATTGAAGCGCGTGGTGTCTTCTCGGCAAGTGCCACTGTGCTCGCCCCGTTCTTCTCGCAGTGTGCCCACTTTAAAAGGAATTCCGGAATTACCTGTAAGAGTTGCACAAAGTGGATCAGTGTAGACGGCATCACCATCTCCACCCTCTGCGAGATTCAGTGCAATAATGTCGGAGGCGAAGTAACCTGGATTTATCGCCGCTCCGAATGCAGGAACGGCAACTGCGCCACCAACAGCGGAAACAGGAGACAAAAATTCGTCGATTGTTGGATCGATGAAGTTTCCGTCTTGGGCCAGCATTGGATCTCGTTCGAAGCGTTCTGCAGAAATTACAAAATGGGTGTCGCCGCTGTCACTGGCCCAGCCCCAGATACCACTGAGAGTCTGGTCGAAAGAATCGCCGGCTTGTTCTACACCCTGGATATCACCGTATAACTCCAGGCCTTCAAAGTCGGTGCGCATGATGATGTTTACCACACCAGCGACCGCGTCAGCTCCATACAATGCAGAGCCACCATCGGTCAGGACTTCGATTCGGTCGGTCATGACGATTGGAATGGCGTTGATGTTGACGAACTCTCCGCCAGCGTTGGTCTCGCCTGCGTGCGGCGCCATACGCTTCCCGTTAATCAGGGTAAGTGTAGAGTTTTCACCCAGGTTCCGCAGGTTAACTACCGCAGTACCTTCTGTCTGTGATCGTTCACCTGACCCAGAGTTGGTAAAAGAACCGGAATTCACTTCCATGTTCTTGATTACATCCCAGACCACCGCGGCACCCTGTGCCTCGATACTACTGCGATCAACCACCTGAACCGGTGAGGGTGCATCCAGGGGTGTGCCCCGAATGAATGAACCTGTCACTACAACCTCTTCAACTTCTGTGTCTTGGGCTTGAGTAGCAACAGGGAGAGTGAGTCCGGCAAGGATCGCAAGCGAGAGTGCGTTGCGTTTGCCGGGGAAATGATTGCGCATGGTTTCTCCCCTTTCTTAGAAACTGTTTTATAAGTTATAAGTGTCTGGGTTATGCAGAAATGTGGGTTGTTGGTACTACTGCTTACACCAAACTTGCGCGTAGTTTACCCCATAAATCCCCAGGTGAAACCCCTTATCGAGCAAGTGTTCGAGCATTTTTCTTGCTGTGCTATCAGGGACTTAGTCGATATTGCCTAAAACCTGTCAACAACTGGCAAAAGTGTTTCTTTTGGTAATGTTTTGGATTCATTCGACGCTTTGGCGGCAGTATTGGGCAGGATCAATTGCGGGATAACAGGGTGCTGGCCTAATATTGGGAACACGACAAAATCCGGTTTTTTAAAGGCACAGTCAAGCTATGATCCGACTACTGATTCTCACGCTGACCCTGGTCTCAGCAACCGCGCTGGCCCAAACCTATGAGCCCCCCAGAAACACCTCTGGAAAGCCTGATTTGCAGGGCTTCTGGACCAATGCCTCTATCACCACCATGCAGCGCTCGCAAAGCTACAACGATATCGGTCTGGTGATTCCCCAGGACCAGGTGGCGGCATTAACCTCCGACAATCACAACAATGTACGGGCGGCGACTGATGACAATCAGGTGCAAGGTGAATTACCCGATGGCTCCGATCTGGCACGGGGCAGAGGTTATAACGCTTTCTGGGTCGATCCCGGTTCCCGTTTCGGTGTGGTCAATGGCGAAGCACGTACCTCGTGGATTACCTATCCTGAAGATGGACGGATTCCCTTTTCAGAACGCGGCTCGCAGATGAGAAGGGAGGCCTTTGCTCGCCGCGGCAATGATGGTCCTGAAGGTCGCTCCCTCGGCGAACGCTGCATTATTGGCTTTGGCAGTACCGGCGGACCACCAATGAACAACGTGCTGTACAACAACATGTATCAGATTGTGCAGACCGATGACTATCTGATGATTCTGGTGGAAATGGTGCATGACACTCGTATTATTCCTATCAATGGTGATCACAGGCCGGAACAGCTGGGTCAGTGGCTTGGAGATTCTGTGGGTTACTGGGATGGTGATACCCTGGTGGTCGAAACAGTCAACCTGAACCCGCAGCAAGCGCCGAGAAACATCGCGCCACTGAGTGCGCAAGGCAAGGTCATCGAGCGTTTCTCCCGCTACTCAGATGCAGAGATCCTGTACGAGTTTGAAGTGAGTGATCCGGTTTATTACACCGAGGACTGGCGTGGGCAGATGGTATTCAACCAAACCGATACTCAGCCCTATGAGTATGCTTGTCACGAGGGGAACTACGGACTAACCGGCATTCTTGCTGGCGCGAGAAGACTGGAATTGGATCCGTCCAGCGACTAGCGGCGATGTTATATAGTGCCACCTGGCGCTAATTCTTCTTGTCGTCTTCCCAGAACTGCGTCATCTCCATAAACATGAATGACGCCGACCAGGTGATGAGTGAGAGACCGGTGATGGCCTCGAGGCCGGCGGTAAATCGAATATCACCAAAGGGCTCGATGTCACCGTAACCCACTGTAGTGTAGTTGGTGAAAGAAAAATACACACAGTCGATAAGGCTGCCATCGAAGTTGCCCCCCAGGGCGCCAAAGTCTCCATAATTGACCATGAAGTAGAAAGCTATGCCAAACAGCCAGATTTCTACGATATGGGCGCAGATGGTCCCGAATACACCGACAACTACTCGCACACGGTGTTTCACTTGCAGCTTGGGGATCAAGCGGGAGAGCACGCGCAAAATCTCGTAGTGAATTACCACCGCGGCGGTAAGCAGAGAAATATTAATGAAGAATGCCGCGATCATGGCTGTAGCTGCTGCCTCCCTGCCGGCACTGTTTCAGTGGGTGAGTGAGTAGATCAGGTAATTAATACCTAGCTGATAGGCCGAGTTGGCATACTCCGTCGGGTACCATTGATCATAGGTGTGCTCCCAGCCGTCACCCATGTCAGAGTTCCAGTTGATCAACACCATAACCCGCCCATTGTCATCCATGATGGCATGATTGCTGGCGATATCGATACCCGCCTGGCCGAAACCTCGTCGTCCACCGCGACCTGGAATCATTTGTGGGCCGTCAATATCGTAGAACGTGTGGTAGATCTCATGATCGGCGGTGAGTTCTACCAGTTCCCGATCAGGAAACAGCAGAGAAAAATCCCGGTAGAATGCATCCCACTGCCGTTCACCCCAAAAATCATCGATAAGCAGGAAGCCGCCGCGCAATAAATACTCACGAAGATTTTCTACTTCTCGTGGAGTTAATGACAGCCCGCCATTGCGACCCATTTCCAGGGCATAAAGGAAGGGATAGTCGAATATTTCTTCATCATCGAAGCGCAGCACAATTGGCTTGCTCATGACCCGGACATTAGTAAGGCGCGCGACACCCCGCAGGAAATTTTCATCTGAGGCAGGAAAATCGGTGAGCCAGGGGCCGCCATAGAAGCCACCATCGTAATACGAGTCATACTGTACCCGCACGAAAGCAAACTCTCCGGCGATGTCGTAGAGATCCGGATTATCCAGTTGGGCGAGTGTTGCCGGGCTGCACAGGGACAGCAGGCCGAGAAGGATGGTCAATCCCCTGTTCATAGCGGTTGTATGGGTCCTGGGCAGGGATGAATGAGTCTTAGTGTGTCTCGACAGGCCCGGGAGATCAAGTTATTGTCAGGGAGACGCTTCAGTCAGCATCTCTGCTTATGCCCAGGATTTTTGCAGGTTTCACCCTCCTTCTAGCTGCCTCAGCAGGCGCTAGCCTGGCACTCGCTCAGGATAGTGCTGCAGCAGCCCTAAGCAGCGAGCTGTTGCAGGATATTCAGCGCTATGAGCTGGACCTGCAGGAGATGGAAAGTGACTTTGGGCCCTTCGACGAACGCTTACTGGAGCCACTGGCCAGCATTGAAGCCCTGTATCGGCAGTTGGGAGATTTTGAGCGGGTCAGGGAGATGCAGCTACGGAGACTGCAACTGGTCCGTACTTCCCGGGGTCTGGAACATCCCGATGCCATTCCTCTGGTGGAGGATATGGTCCGTACTGAAATTCAACTGGGTAACTGGGAGGCAGTTTCTGATCATCTCGATCATCTGCTGACCCTGGCACAGGAAAACTATGGCAGTGAGTCTGACCAGGTGATGTTGGCAATGGAGCGGCAGGCGTCCTGGTACCAGGCGCGAGTCTATCTGGATAGAGACCGGGAACGTGCGGACAGTTTCATGGAAGCCAGAGAGATCTATGATGATCTGCTTGATATTGCTGAAGACAAGTATGGAAAAGAAGATCCAGCACTGATTCCCTGGCTCTATAAACGAGCCCACAGCCTTGCCCAGCTTGTCGCTTTGCTAAATTCCCGGGGTAGTCTCCGGGGAGATGCTATCGACGAAACGATCCGCCATGATGGGGAAGGGCGGCTGCAGGGTGCAAGCCGAGGTGGATTGTTCCCTTCAAATTCAATATTTGGTCCAACCAATCGGGTCCCGATAGTGAACGGCGATGAACCATTCGGAGTGAATTACTTAAGGTTGGCCATCGGCTTTATCGACGACATCCGCGACATCGCAGAAGAACAAGATGACTGGGAAACCTGGGCCATAGCGTCAATCTATTATGGTGACTACTCGTTCCTGCGCGGGCGCAACAGCGGGCGTGGTGCTTATCGGGATGCGCGGGAGAAGCTTTTGGAGTTGGGATTCGAGGAGGCCAGAGTGGAGCGTTTCTTTAATCGTCCGATGCCGATTCCCTTACCGCGCTTCTATGCCAGCTTTGAGGAGTTGGAGCTTTACCAGGCGCAGTTGGCGCAGGGACTGTCTCTCAACGTGGAGCTTGAGGACGACATCGATGCCGATGAGCCCTGGCGCGAACCAGTGCACGCGGGGCGATTTTTGTCCTGGGAGGAAGACGTGCCTGCGGCTCAGCGGCCGCTACTGGAAGACCCGATTTTTGCCATGGTGCTTCCGGTGGGCTATGTGGATCTTTCCTTTCGGGTGAATGGCAATGGCTTTGTATCCGGGGTAGACGTCTTACAGGCAGAACCCGATGAGACCCGTCCGCGACGTGATGCTTTGCGTGCAGCCAGAACGATGCGCTTTCGGCCAGCGCTTTATGGGACCCGATCGCGGTCAAGGCCCGATGTGCAGCTTCGCTATCTGTATTTGCCAGATCCGGATTAACTGACGCGCATTATTTAATTTACGGCCTGCCTCTGGTATTTTCGGGCAGCTTCGAGAAAAACAACAATCCAGACCAGTATCAACTTTGAGGACAAGTCCATGAGAATTAGCGCGACATTCAAACTGTATAGCTGCCTGTTACTGTGCGGCGCCCTTACCGCCTGTGCAACTACCAGTGAACTCGATATGGCGGCGATGGAGAATGCTGAAATTTTTAACTTTCGCTCTCCGGAAGCCACGGTGATGTCCAGTGGCCAACCTACAGTATCCCAACTGGGTATAGCTGCCAGGGCTGGTGTCAGGCACGTGATTAATCTGCGCACACCGGGGGAAGAGGTCGATTTTAATGAGTCTGAGGTAGTGGAATCTCTCGGAATGGAGTACTACTCGATTCCGGTTGCCGGTGGCGCCGGTGTCACCGCAGAGAACGCAGCCTCATTGCAAGCGCTGTTGGATCGTTTCGATGGTGAGCCGGTTCTGGTGCATTGCGCATCCGGTAATCGCGTTGGCGGCCTGTTTGCAATGACTGCGGGTGCACAGGGTGCCTCAGTAGATGCCGCAGTAGCTGAAGGCACACGCTGGGGTCTGACTTCCGAACGGCTGCAGGAAGTTGTCCGGGAAAATCTCAGCAACTAAGTAGAGAATACAGAGTCCTCAAATGAATGAGTCAGAAAGCGCGTCAGCAACAAACAAGAAAAACACGCTGAACCTGGTCAGGAAGACCCTGCTGGTGGATGCCATGCTGTGTCTGCTTGCAGGTGTAGGGATTGGTCTTGTCGCTCTGCTTGGTCCGATGGCAGTGTGGCTGGGCATGGCTGATTTTCGTTTCGGTTTCGGACTGCTGCAATTCGTCAATACCTGGTCTGTCTGGATAGCGGGTGGTGCACTACTGATTGCCATTGCGATCGTGGTGATCGGATTTGTGGCGAAGATTGAGGGCTCGATTCGTTTTGCTGCCTTTGCGCTGATAGGTGCAGTCAGCGCGGGACTGGCCTACTACATCCCGGAAACATTTCGTCCTCCGGAAGGCACGCCAGCGATTCATGATATTGCTACTGATCCTTATCGACCGCTGCAGTTTGAGGCTATCGCGCCACTGCGGGCCAATGCGGCGAACAACATGGAATACGGTGTCATGGAAGGCATCACACCCCGGGAACACATTGAGATGCAGCTGGCTGCCTATCCGGACGTTGTACCGCAGCGCTTCGACGAATCAGTAGAAGCCGTGTTTAATCGTGCCATGGCAGCCATTGATCAACTGGGTTGGGAAGTAGTGCATGCTGATGTTAATGAAGGGCGAATCGAAGCGACCGACACAACATTCTGGTTTCGTTTCAAAGATGATGTGGTGATCGAGATTACAACTGATCGCGTCGACACTATTCTTCAGGCGCGCTCAACATCCCGTGTTGGACGCAGCGATGTGGGCAAGAACGCCGCCCGCCTGATGGAATTCTTCTCGCTTCTTTAGTGCGTGATCTGTTAGGTATCAATCAAGCTGGGCAACGATTTCGTTGAGCACGTCGACAACTGCCGGATCAAACTTACCGGAGCGCACGTATTTGCCCAGCTCGTTCATGGCAGCGCGGCCATCCCAGGGATCGCGATAGGGTCGCTTGGAAGTCAGACTAACGTAGGCTTCCGCCACTGCCAGAATGCGGGCACCCAGGGGAATATTGTCGCCCTTGATGCCTGCCGGATACCCTGAACCGTCGTAATTCTCGTGGGAACATTCGATCAGTTCCAGCATACGCTCATTCTCATAACCGGCGTTGCGCAGCTTGCGCACACCTTCACGAGGATGCATATGGATATGTGTGAAGTCGTCCTCGGTAAGGCCGCCATTTCGATTGAGAATGTTCTCCGGGACGATAGTCTTGCCGATCTGTCCCAGATAGCCTGCTTCTAGTATGTCGTGCTTCTCCTGGTCCACCAGACCCATGCGATCTGAGATCAGGTAAGCGGTAATGCCAATGAGCTTGGAAAAACCCACTGAGCCGTCGATGCATTCAACGGGTAAAACCAGGTCTTCTGGATAAGCTACCAGTTTTGAAAGTTTGGGTTGCAGGTCTTCCAACAACTGCTTCGGTAATTGGGTAGCGTTATCCAGGGGATTCTTGAAGTCCACGACTTCATAAAGATGGACGGTGCTTCTTCTGCCGCGGACGGTCAGGTCGCGCTGCTGCTCAAGCATCATGGCGTTGTCGGCATAAGCGACTTTCACATCGGCGTTGTCCGGCTCCAGTTCCATGGCTGTTTGCAGATGCAGTCGTGCCTGTTCCGGATCATTGGCCTTGAGCAGGAGTTTGGCGACTTCCACGCGCAGGCCGGAATTTTTTGGACTAGCTTCGATGTCAGCCAGTAAGGCATTGATTTCTTCAACTACGCCAGCGTTTTCAAACTGTGTATAGGAGGCCAGCCCAGAGACGGGGCGAAAGTTAAATATGTCGCTACATTCTTTATACGTGGCTTCATCTACCGTGACGCTGCCGGGTTCACACATACCTTCAATTCGCGAAGCGAGATTCACTGTATCGCCAAAGGCGGTGAACGACTGACGTTTCGCTCCTATGATGCCGGTAGTTGCGACACCGGTGGAGATACCGATACGGAGTTTGAATGGATAGTTTGCCTTGCGCATGCGTTCCTGCATTTTCCATGCTGCAGAGACGGCAAGCAGCGCGTGCTTTTCATAACGAATGGGCGCGCCAAACTCGGACATGATGCCATCACCCATGTACTTGTCGATATGGGCGTTGTAAGTCAGCAGGATATTTTCCATATCCGCGAGATACTTGTTGAGTTCGGTGATGACCACTTCTGCCGAGTGCTCTTCTGAATACTGCGTGAAGCCCTTGAGGTCGGAGAACATCACACTGATGCGACGGTTCTCTGTGCGGATGCGGTTTTCGATCATGAGTTTGACCACCGCCGGATCCATGGTGGAGTAGAGTGCTTCTTCTACTTTCTCTTTGTGGGCCCGAATAGATTTGGTTTTTTCTTCAAGCGCCTTGGTGCGTTCCTCGACTTTAAAATCCAGTTCCGATTCGAACTCCCGAATCGTATTCATGGTTTGTTCCAGCAGCTCGGCGTTACCAGTCGCTTCCGCACGCGCGCGCAGCGCTTCTGTCATCTTGTCCTGCAACTCACGGTGGGTAAATCCCACGATGACAGCGGTTAGAATGAGGAATCCAGCCCAGGTAAGAATAAATGCCCACAGACCAAACAGGTCGATCTCGGTTGTGAATCGGTCTGGATAGAGACTGGCAAAGATGACAATAGTGAGGAAGGTGAAAAATGCCCCCAACACACCGGACCGGATACCCAGGTAATAGGAGCTCAGCAATACGGGCAAGTAAAAGAAGTTCAGGAAAGACAGCTTGGCATCAACAAACCAGACGATGGCACTCACGAAAGTGAGGATAATCAGAACGAATACGCCTTCGAAATTGTCGATCAGATACTGTTTGAGTGATTCCATTGCGTGTTGTCTAAGTCCTTATTTTTGAGAATTGCCCGTAAACCACCTGAGGATTCGCTGCATTATAGCGATGCGGTGAGTCCTGGGTATGATCAATGAGGGAAAAATTGCGGTTTATTTTTATTCTCTTGCCTTTGCTCCTGCTTGAAGCGTTCCAGTAAGAAGCACTCCCGGGTGAAGCCGGGTAAGATTTAAGCACTTTTGCCTGGAGCTCACAATGATTCCAGGACTACAAAGTGATGCTGTTCTCAGTTTTCCCGCTGTCTGCAGCCCTGTTAAGCGGGGACTATCGTGGTGATTGCGGGAGCAGCCTTCCATCAGGGCATGCACAGCATTTACCCGGATTCCGAATCGGCTCCATAGGTTGTGACTATTCATCCATTCGGCGGTAAATCATCCCTATTCGTCGTTTGGGTGCTTGCAATTTGATGTCTCGACACTATATTTGGTCCGACCAATTTGGTCCGACCAAATCAGACAATCCAGGTCATCTTACGGTAATCAGGCATGCCTTCTCAAAATACGCTCAGCAATGAGATCGCCGGCGAACTGCGGGCGGAAATTCTCAGAGGTCAATTCCGCTCGGGAGAGCGCCTGCCCTCGGAGCGCGACCTGTCCTCCAGATTTGCTGCGAGTCGTGGTGCTGTGCGCGAGGCCTTGTCCCAGATCGAGCAGCTCGGCCTGATCGATATTCAACCAGGTGGCGCACGGGTGCAGCCCCTCAAAGAGGCGCGAATTTCTGTGCTTGGACCCTTGATGGCCCTGCATCAGGTGCCTGATCCGTACTTACTGGAAAACTTCCTGCAGACTTTTGCCGCGCTGGCTGCATTGACGGCGGAAGAAGCGATTGACAGGGGCAGCCGGGAGCAATTGAACCGTTTGCGGGAGCACGTCGTATCACTGCAAGGTCTGGTCGATGATTTCGAGGCGCAACAGCAGGAATGGCGCGCTTTTTTCAGCTTCCTCAGCGAGGTAGCAGACAACCTGGTAGTGCAGCTTATCGGCAATGACCTGAAGGCGCAGTTCGTTGAACAGGCAACCAAATTGGGGATCAAGCCAGCAATCCGTAAGCGGGTCATGACCCAGATTCTCAGGGATCTCAAGCAGAGTATTGAACAGCGTAACAGCGCCAAAGCGGGCGCTTCCCTGAGACTGTATTTCGAGGAACTCAACCATTCGATGCAGGATGTGTTAAGGGATTCCGGTTACGAACAGGCAGTAGGTTAGGAGCGGGTAACAGATCCAGGTAAAAGGGATTCTTGTTAAGTCGCGTAAAACACAGCAGAGAATAGAAGAAGGAAGACCAAGGAGTCTTTGCATGAAGCGAATATTAGTTCCAATCGGCATATTGCTGGGATGCATCATGGTGGCTGTCTTCCTGATACGCACGCCTACCCAATTGGAAGAGGCGTCGCCGGAAATCATTCCTGTCACGGTTCGTGTTGCCGAAGTGCAAGTGGAATCCGTGGACCTCATCGTTGAATCCCAGGGTAAAGCGCAGGCTTCCCGCACGGCTAGTTTGTCAGCACCAGTCGCTGGCCCGGTCGAGTGGATCAGTCCGGCACTGGAAGCCGGTGGTTATGTGGAAGCAAACCAGGTCGTGATTCAGCTTGAGTCCAGTGATTTCGAAACTGCCATGGCGCGGAGCAGGGCAGCCATGGAGCAGGCCGCTGCCGAATCCAACCACGCCAGTGCAGAACTCGCCAGAATCGAAGAAGTTGCCAGTCGAGGACTTGCCAGTGATTCCCAGTTGCAGGATGCACGTCGACAGGCTGATGTTACCCGGGCACGGCTGGCAGATGCTGAAGCCAGTTTTCGACAGGCAGAACTCGATTTCGACCGCACCCAGATAAGAGCGCCATTCAATGCGGTAGTCGCGAGCCGGGATGTAGAGCTGGGTCAGTATGTGAATCGAGCCCAGGCGGTGGCAGTGTTGTTTGGCTCTGAGGAAGTTGAAGTGCGGGTGCCCCTGGCGATTCGCCAGCTTGGCTATCTCGATATCCCCCTGGGTGTGCGTGGTGAACTGAACGAAGATACTGCTCCCGTTGCGACCCTGACAGGATTCTATGGCGGGGAAGAACACCAATGGCAAGGCCAGATGGTGCGCACAGAGGCGGCGATTGATGCCAATAGTAATACCGTACAATCCATCATCCGGGTACAGCAGCCGAATCCAATGGCTGACAGCCATGCCTGGGCAAGCAGCAAGATACCCCTGCCCATCGGCTTGTTTGTACGAGCAGAAATTCAGGGCAAGCAAGTGGACGACCTCATTGCCTTGCCGCGTTCAGTAATCCGCAACAACAACCAGGTGCTGGTGGTTGATGCCGAGAACAAGATGTACTTCCGTGACGTTGAGATATTTCGCCTGGAAGAAGAGCGTGTATTGATCAGCGGAGGATTATTGCCCGGTGAGTTGATCTGCATCTCACCGATTCAGGCAGTGGTCAATGGTATGTCCGTCCAACCTGTCCGCGAAATGAACTCTGCTGCGGCCCAGGCAGCGAGATAATAAGCAGAGTTTTACTGATTCAAGTGCTGAGAGATCTATTTTGAGAACGCCGATTACCTGGTTTGTTAAAAATCCCGTTGCCACCAATCTGATGATGTGGCTGTTTCTCGCGGGTGGCTTCATTGCGTATATGAATCTGAACCAGGAAGAGTTTCCTGATATTGATTTCGGTATTGTGCAGGTGAGTGTGGCCTATCTGGGTGCGACGCCGGCCGAGGCAGAATCGGCAATCTGTCTGCGCATTGAAGAAGCGCTGGAAGGTGCTGAAGACATCGAACAACTGACCAGTACTGCCAGGGAAGGAGGTTGTGACGCAACCCTGCAATTAACCAGCGGTGCTGACCTCAATCGGGTTCTGAATGATGTGAAAGGCAAGGTTGATGCAATCACTACTTTTCCCGTTGAAACCGAAAGACCTATCGTCCGTGCCCTGAGCCCAAGCGGAAACGTGATGACCCTGGCGCTGGCTTCGAATACCGACGACCAGAGTCTAAAGCTGGTTGCTGAAGATATCCGCAACGATATTCTTGATCTTGATGGCATCTCAACAGTCAATATCGAATACCTGCGCCCACTCGAAATTTCTATTGAAGTCTCCGAATACAATCTACGCCAGTATGGCCTTACCCTGGATGAAATTTCACGTGCGATTTCCCGAGCGTCGCTGGACTTGCCTGGTGGCACCATCCGTTCAGAGTCTGGGGAGATTCTGTTGCGCACCAAGGGCCAGGTCTATAACGGTACTGAGTACCAGGATATCGTGATCCGCTCTTTCCCGGACGGAACGCAACTGCGCCTGGGCGATATCGCCACGGTCAAAGACGGCTTTGAAGAGGGATACCTGGACGCGCGCCTGAACGGCACTAACGCGGCCATCATCGATGTGCTGCGGGTGGGTGATGAAGATATCGTTCGCTCTGCCCAGCAGGTGCGGCGCTGGATGGAAGAGAGCCAGATCGATCTTCCTGAAGGTATGAGCTTACAGGTAGTTACTGATTCAGCGCTCGCAACCCAGGAGCGCATCAGCACGGTGGCGCAGAATGCTTATACCGGATTGTTGCTGGTGCTGATCATCCTGGCGCTGTTCCTGAGATTCAAGCTGGCAATCTGGGTGGCTGCGGGCATTCCAATTGCTATCTCCGGTGCCCTGGCCCTGTTTCCGACAGTGGGGCTGACCATCAGTTCACTCACGGTGATGGGATTTATCCTGGTGTTGGGCATAGTGGTCGACGACGCCATCGTTGTTGGTGAAAGAATTCATGCCTTTGAGCGCAAGGGCTTTGACAAGGATCAGGCAGCGATTGAAGGGACTTGTGAAGTCTCAGTGCCGGTGATATTTGGAGTGTTGACCACCATCGCAGCATTCCTGCCAATTTTGCTGCTCGATGGGCAAATGGGCGCCTTCTTCAATGCTATCGGTGGTGTTGTTGTATTTTGTTTGATTGCCAGTTTAGTTGAGTCCCAGCTTATTCTGCCGGGTCATATCGCTCACCGTAAAACAGAAGGCTACCTGTTTGAGAAATCGGTTTTCGTGGTTTACTGGCAGCGATTTCAAAACCGAATTGCCGAGGGCATGGAATATTTTGCCAAGCATGGTTACCAACGCGCCCTGAAAAAAGTATTGCGCTACCGCTATGCTGCCTGGGCCACTGCTACCGGCGTGATCATCATTACTTTTGCTTTGCTGCTTAGTGGGCGAGTGATCTTTCAATTTATGCCTTCGGTGGAAGGAGATGTCGTGTATGGCTCTCTGCAGATGCCGGCGGGCGTACCAGGGCACATTACTGAAGAAGCTGTAGGCATTCTTGAGGAAGCAGCCATTGAATTGGCAGCAGAGTTGGATGTTGAGTTGGTGGCGCTCAAAGAGAGCGGCGTGGCACCGGCTTCAACTGAGCGCGTCGTCGATAGCATTCTGACTATTATTGGTGGCAGAGCGCCAAGGGGTGGGCCTTCGTCTCCGGGTAGAGGGTCGTCAGGCAGCAGTGAAGTTGCTGAGGTTGTGTTATACCTGACGCCTTTCTTCGACAGAGGGCAACTCAGCTCAGCCATCATCCGCGATCGCTGGCGAGAAAAAGTGGGCACTATTCCAGATGCGCTGGAACTCACTTTTGTGTCTGACGCATTCTCAGCCGGAGATGCCATTAATTATCGTCTGGAAGGGCGTAATGAAGACAACCTGAAAATTGCCTCTGCTCAACTCAAGGGCGAGCTGGCCCAGTATCCTGGTGTTTTTGATATCAGCGATTCGTTCCGCGCAGGCAAACAGGAAGTGCAGATTCAAATCCTCGAGCAGGGAAAGACCCTCGGGCTTACCTTGAATGATATTGCCACACAGGTACGCCAGGCGTTTTACGGCGCGGAATCACAGCGTATACAGCGAGGCACAGACGACATTCGAGTGATGGTGCGCTATCCGGAAGAGGAACGTCAGTCTCTGGGCAACCTGGAAGATTTACTTATCCGCACACCAGGTGGTGCGGAAGTGCCATTTCTCAGCGTAGCCGACTACACCCTGGGCAATAGTTATTCTTCGATAAATCGCCAGGATGGCAGAAGAGTAATCACGGTGCGTGGTGATATTGATCGTACTATTGTGAAACCGGAAGAAATTCGTCGGGAAGTCATCAGAAAGTACGCCAGTCGATGGGAGCGGGAGCTCGATGTGGAACTGGTTCTCGGTGGTGAAGCAGAGCAACAGGTGAGATCTCTGTCAGAGTTATTCTCTACTTTCCCGCTGGCCATGATGGTGATATTTGCGCTGCTGGCTATACCATTAAAGTCCTATTTACAGCCGCTGATCATCATGAGTGTGATTCCATTTGGCGCTATAGGTGCCATTTGTGGACATTTCATCATGGGTGCCGATCTGGTGTTTTTCTCTTTAATTGGCATCATTGCTTTGAGCGGCGTTGTGGTCAATGCCAGCCTGGTGCTGGTGGTTTCTATTAACCGACTTCGCGATGAAGGTGTGGGTATGGTGGAGTCCGTATCCAGGGCAGGGATGTTGCGTTTCCGGCCTATTATCCTGACTTCGATCACTACTTTTATTGGATTAGTGCCATTGATGGTTACCGCAAATCCGGCGACATTCTTCATCATCCCCATGGCGATCTCCCTGGCTTTTGGCGTCCTGTTTGCAACGGTGATTACCCTGTTCCTGGTCCCCAGCCTCTATCTGATTCTCCATGATTTCATCGGTCATACAGACACGGCCGAAGAGCGCGCACTCGCCTACCAGCACTAGTCTGCAGACAGCAGAATCCAGAGCAAGAAACTGTCTAATTAGACAGACCGTCCCCAATTCACATACTCTTGCCCTCACTGTTAACGAGAATACAGAGAGGGCGGAATACTCATGGGTAAGAAGCAGCTGACAAGTTTTTGTCTGTTGGCATCGCTGGTAGCAGGCCAGCTGTGGGCACAGGAAAATCGCATCGATATTGTCAGAGCCGATGCGCCAGAGTTGGCCCAATTTGGGAACCTGGATATCGGTGTACGCACTCTCGAAGTAGTGGCAAGAGATCGTGTCGATGTGGTCGATACGGAGCGGGGTTCGGAGAATATTATCTATGATCGCTCGCTGACTATTGAGATATGGTATCCGGCGAATCTGAATGGGCAGTTGCCTGGTGGTAGCTATGAAGCTATTACTCGCAATCCGGAAATTGTGGCAACCCTGAATGGAACGGCCGTGCGGGATGCCGAACCCTATGCCAATGCCGGGCCTTATCCGCTAGTAGTGATTTCCCATGGTCATCCTGGAAACCGATTTCTATTGAGTCACACGGCAGAAAGCCTCGCCACCAAGGGTTATATTGTTGCCTCAATCGATCATACCGACAGCACTTATGAGAGCGTGCAGAATTTTCAAAGCACGCTCTACAACCGACCGCTGGATCAACGCTTTGTTATCGAAACCCTGACCGCTTACGCGGGTGAAGCCGACCGCCCAATTCTGGGGCTGGTGGATGGGGACAATGTGGGCGTGATCGGCTACTCAATGGGTGGCTACGGACTCATCAATAATCTGGGCGGTGGCTACAGCGATGACATTGTCGGTTCATTCATTTCTCCTCCCAATGAGCTGCTGGCAGAACATGCAACGGGCAATCCCGACTATCGGGGCAAGCTGGAGTCAAGAATCAAAGCAGGCGTGGCAGTGGGGCCCTGGGGCATGAATGCCAATTTCTGGCGCCCTGAGGATCTGGCAGGAATCAATGTGCCCACCTTCTATATTGCTGGCAGTGCGGACACCGTTTCAGGATATGAGAATGGTACCCGAGCAATATTTGAGGCTGCGGTAAACAGTGATCGATACCTGTTGACCTTCAAGAATGCTGGTCACAATGCCGGTGCGCCAATACCGCTGCCAGTAGAAATAAGGGACAGTGAGGACCAGACAGGTGCGGGTCACTACACCGATCCGGTTTGGGATAATGTGCGCATGAACAACATTATGGATCATTTTGTGACTGCCTATTTTGATTTTCACCTGAAAGGCGATGCGTCCCGGTTAGCCTACTTTGATCTTGTTCCCGATGGCGCGGACGCAGTGTATTCCATGCGCAATGGCAGCCCGAATGATGACCATAATTACTGGAAGGGATTCAGGGCGGGCACGGCAGTTGGATTGACAATGGAGCACCTTGCACCCGGCGAGTAGCTTCCATGTCAGGCAATAGCCAAGCACAGATGTCGCCACCTGCCATATTTATCGCCACCCATGACGCAGAAGACTATGTGCCGATTCTGCGCGAGCGCCTGGGTGGCGCAGTAGAGATCAACACCGGGTCTACTGAAGATGATGCTGTGCGTCTCTATGGCGACGAACCGGTCCTGTTGGCCAGGCCCGACTTTGCGCTGCAGATTCTGTACAGTGAACCACCTCTGCAGTGGTTACAGTCCAGCTGGGCGGGTGTGACCCCGCTGATCAATCATGCCTATAAGGATTACCAGCTCACCGGTGTCAAAGATGTGTTTGGTGAGCAGATGGGCGAGTATGTGCTCGCTTACATACTGGCCCATGAGTTGCGAATTCATGAGCGAAGACTGGCGCAGCTGGACCGGCAGTGGCATCAGTCTTCCAGTAGTCGCGTAGCTGGGAAAACATTGGGCGTCATGGGTACTGGTTCAATCGGTGCTTATGTGGCAAATATGGCAAAACAACTGAATCTTCGCGTGCTTGGTTTCAACAGCACTGGAAAGCCTGTTGAGCCCTTCGAAAGAGTCTATGATGGGGAATCGCTGGAAACTTTTTTAAGTCAGTGTGATTACCTGGTAGGCATACTTCCCGATGTTTCAGCAACCACTGATCTGATCAACAGAGAAACCTTGTCAGTCATGAAGGAATCCGCCCTCATCATCAATGTGGGTCGCGGCAATCTGATAGACGAGGAGGCGCTGGCTGAGGCACTTGGCGAGAGAGAAGTTGCCGGCGCAGTTCTGGATGTGTTCAAGTGTGAGCCCTTGCCGGCTGAAAGTCCCTTATGGGACGCACCCAACTGTACCATTACAGCCCACGTGGCAGCGGTCAGTAATCCGCAAGATATTGCGCGGCTGTTTCTGGAGAACTACGAAAGATTCGTGGCGGGTGAATCTCTGCTGCGTAAAATTGATTTTGACCAGGGCTACTAACCATGAAATACCCATCAGCAGCTAGCCTGTGCTCCTCGATACTGTCGTTCACGCTCAGTGCTGCACTCTTGTTGTCAGGGGACGAGGCCCTGGCTCAAACCATTGATGAAGATGGAGTGTTGAAGGCGATGGCTTCTGATCGGCTGTCAGCAGACAAGGAGCGTGATCAACGCAGCAAACCACAGACCATCATCCCGCTTCTCAATATTGAGCCTGGCGACCGGGTCATCGATATCTTCGGATCCGGCGGATACTACAGCGATCTGCTCGCCCGGGTTCTGGGTGAAGAGGGCAGGGCGATTCTGCACAACAACCAGGGTTTCGAACAGTGGGGCTCCAATATTTTGCAGGACCGCTTCGACAATGGCATGCCGCGCAATGTGGTCATGCTGCGACGTATTGGCATCGATCTGGAACTACCGCCCGAGAGCCTCGATGCGGCGCTTATCGTAATGGCATTGCATGACCTCTATGTGATTCCCAAGCGTTATGATGGAGAAAAATATGTGCCGGTCGGTCCGCCGGCCAATGTTGAATATTTCTATGAGCAATTATTGCTGGCCCTGAAGCCGGGCGGCAGATTCGTGGTGGTAGACCACGCCGGAGAGCCTGGCATGGATCTTGAGGCAACCACCGATCTTCATCGTATCAATGAGGAATTTCTCAAGACTGATATCGAAGCCAATGGTTTTCGCTTTCTCAGCAATGAACCAGCTCTGCGCAATCCTGATGATGATCGCACTCGCATCGTTTTCGATGAAGACTTGCAGGGCAGGACTGACCGATTCGTTCTGGTGTTTGAAAAGCCCTGAGTCGCCGGCCTAGTTGAATACTCCAGAGGCAAGCATCAGGCAGTAAGCAAGAAATGCCACTGGCAGGGTAGCAAGGCCTCCAAGATAGGCCATTCTTGAAGAATGCCTGCGATTGCCGGATAGGGTCATGGGAGCAAGCAGCTGAGCTTCAAATCTATAGCCTGCGCCGGGCACGTTGATTACCGGATTTACTTTGCACCCCGCAAGCGCCTTGCGCGCGTCCTTGGCCAGTTGATGCAGCCCATCAAGTCCCAACACCACCCGACCATGCCAGATGGCTGAGTAGAGTTTTTCATGGGGAACCAGTGCGCCATCAGCTTCTATCAGGAGCTGTAGGAACAAGCGTGCTTTGGGCCTGAGCCGCACTGGCTTGCCTTGCTTCTTTAGTTCTCCATTATCTAAATCGAAGGAATAGACACCGAATTCAACAAGTTTCAGGGATTTTTCAGCGCTGGTGATCATTGCTATGGATACAATTTTGCTCATGAATTCCAAGCAATTGATGGTAGCAGCTTTTTTGCTAGTCAGCCTGATTTGGTGGATCGCCGCCTGGATCTGGCCTTCGCCGCTGAACAGCGATATTTCACCTGTGCGCGAAATGCTGGCCCTCATGGGGCTCTGTTTTCTGCTGGGTGGCGCAGCTGCTTTGCTTCTATACAGGAGCAGTTGGGCGCTGATCTTTGTGCTGTACTGCAGTACCGCCGCTATGCATTGGGCAGGTCCTCTGGGAGCTAACCAGGGCTCGCTCGATACCCTGCTGCTAGTTATCTACGTCTTGATAGCTGTGTTACTTTTCGCCTGCACCTTCCTGCATATGGCGATGCTTTTTCAAAAGTCCCATCTGACGCGCAAGCAATTGCTCTTCACCTATCTGCCGCTGTTTGTCGGGTTTATTCTTTGCGTGGCAGTTTTCGCTGGTGTGGTAGCTGAGGATGCAATCACGCTGCTTTTTGTAGTGGGTTCGATCTATGGATTCCTTGCTGGATTGGTATGGTTGAATCGCTTATGGGTATCGCGCTCAATAGACATCGGATTTCGCAATGCTGGTTTCATCAGTGTGGCCTTGATCCTGGCATGGGGTCCGAATATGTTAGTGCAGACAAGTCTTGTCTCACTGGGTGTTTATAATGGCGTTACAAATCTGGGCTCATTGATTATGCTTGTCGGATTCTATTTTCTCGCCAACAAATCAAGAGAACCCTTAAGTCATGGTCAGTGATGAACAATACTGGAACATCACTTTCTATTATCTGATCTTTGCTGCGGTTAATCTTGGTCTCACCTATCTGGTCTTCCGCGCCTGGAAAGACCATATCAAGACCTGGAAACTTCAGGAGAGCCGATGGCAGATTGCTTTATTATTGCTGGCTGGCTTATTGATCCTGTTTGCAACGGTTGTTCTTTGCCTCCTGCATTTCTCCACTTTCGAGGCCTGGAGAAGCACGATCAATCCAAATACACCCGCACCCATGTTTGAAGTGTTGTGGATTTTCGGTATTTTTGTCGTGGCTATACCGGCCAGCTTCGCAGGTATGTTGCAAACCTTCACCCGCAAAGAGTTTGACGAACTGATACCCTGATGGTTGACGGCACTACGGGCAACTATTCGGCATCATGGAAGATGATGCCCAGTGTATGCCGTTCGCCTTTGGCGATTTCATTGACACCATGACGCATCTTCGCGCGGTGATAGCCTCTGCTACCCTGTCGCGGGCGTTCACTCACGGGAATTACCACACCATCGCCCTGCTCAGGGCGCACCACCCGGCCAATAGATTGCATTCGCGGTCGCTGCTCCACCAGCAGTAATTCACCACCTTCGAAATCGATGTCTGGTTTGCTCAGCTGAATGATGACTTGCAACGGAAAGTGAACGGGGCCGTATAAGTCCTGGTGCAAACAGTTGAAATCTCCGCAAGCATACTTCAGCAACAGGGGGGTGGGGCGCCGCTGTCCATTGCGGTGACACAGGGCAGTGAGTTTCTCCAGGGATTCTGGCCAACTGTGCGCAGAACCCAACAGCGCATTCCATTGGTTCGCTATGGGTGCAAGACGTTCGTAAAGCGATTCTCGTAATCCCTGCACCAGTGCGGGTAGCGGGTAATCAAAGTACTGATATTCGCCCTGACCAAAGTTATATCGCGCCATATTGATTCGGGATCGAAAGCGAATCGCTGGATCTGTATACATAGCTGCCAGCTCTGTGCATTGCGCACTGGACAGCAGCTTCGGCAGCAATGCGTAGCCACGCTTGTCCAGTTCATTGGCA
This sequence comes from uncultured Pseudohongiella sp., assembly GCA_965267495.1. GTDB lineage: Bacteria > Pseudomonadota > Gammaproteobacteria > Pseudomonadales > Pseudohongiellaceae > UBA9145. The sequence goes on from OZ254078.1 coordinate 1,047,331, forward strand.
ATAGCCTGATTTTCGATTCCCTTATCGCTCATAAGGCGCGATCATAGCAGGGCGCCTGGCAAGAGACTGGCCATTTTCGGAAGCTATTAAACAGTGCCTGCGGTTTGCGAAGAGAAATACTGCGTCCGGCTCAGCTCTTTACTGCAGTTCGGAAGGGCAACACCGAGATATCCTGCCATACATTGCCCGTGACATAAGGGTCATTGTTCAACCATTCATCCAGATCTTCACGACTTTCAAACTCGACTACCATCGAAGAACCGATCATATTGTCCTCGTCGTCGAGAATAGCCCCGCCAATCAGAATATGACCCGCTTCCTTTAATGCTTTCGCACCGTCAATGTGAGCGGGGCGTGCGGCGGCGCGGCGTGTCTGGGCGTCGTTGTCTTTGCCATCATAGGCAGTGATCAAAAATTGCATGTCTTCCTCATTCTTAGGAAATGAATTGCTGAAAAAGGTCATTAAACACGGGCAGCAGGGATAGCATCAAGAGGGCTGCCATCGTGTAGTTGAATATCTTCACCGACTCTGGTTTCTGCAGCAGGGTTTTCAGTGATGCACCGAACCACAGCCATAACAGGATACAGGGTGCGCCAAATACCATGAAGATCAGGGCTATGGTGGCAACCTGCAAACCATAGCTGCTACCGACAATGGTATAGGTGGCGGTGGCGCTGACAGCCAAAACCCATGCCTTGGGATTGACCCATTGAAATGCTGCGGCCTGGACAAAGGTAAAGGGTTTGCCCCTGGTCTCATTCATTTCCGATATAGGCGCCGTGGCGATCTTCCAGGCAAGAAAGCTGAGATAGGCAGCACCTGCAAGCTTTAACAAGGTGTGCAATATCGGATATTGGTCAAACATGGCGGCGAGCCCCAATCCCACTGCGATAACCATTGCAGGAAAGCCCAGCACGATTCCGCTGTAGTGGGGTATGCTGCGACGAATTCCGTAATTCAGTCCGGACGCCATAATCATTGCATTGTTAGGGCCAGGTGTCCCACAAGCTGCAATAGCGAACAATATGATTGCCAGATAGTCCATTAGGCTCAGTCTTGGTGTTGTTGGTCTTAGCTACTGCTAGCCAGGAAGGCTTGCAGGGGTCAGCAGAGAGAGCGGAAGTATTCATGGAACAAGCCTGCGAGTCAAGCTATGATGCGCAGCCATGATTCTGGAAGCACTGTCCCCGATCTTTGCCATCATCCTGTTAGGATTTCTGATTAGCCGCACTCCCATTACATCGGCGCAGGTTTGGGAGAGTGTGGAGAGACTCACCTACTACATATTTCTGCCCGCGCTGCTGGTTAATAGTCTTTCTTCCGCCAGTTTTGACAGCGAAGAACTTATCGATGTTGTTATCGTATTCGGCTTTGCTTTATTTATATTCACCATCCTCTTTACTGGATTACGCCAGTTCATAAGCCGGGACCAGGCGTCGCTGAGTGCGGTCTACCAGGGCAGCATCCGCTTTAATACCTATATCGGGCTGGCTGGTATCGAGGCTTTGTATGGAGATAACGGCCTCGCGATGGCGGCACTCTGTCTGGTGATCTACATTCCAAGTGTGAATATTCTTAGTGTGATTGCCTTTACCGCCAGCAGCGGGAAAGGGGGTAATCGCGCGGTAGTGATTATTGGCAGCATATTTACGAATCCACTGGTGTGGGCCTGCCTGCTGGGCATGGGCCTAAGTCTGTGGGACGTGGATGTGCCAGATCTCGGCTGGGAAATCGTGGAAGTCCTGGCACAACCAGCACTTCCACTGGGATTGCTGGCAGTAGGTGCAGGGATACGGTTTGTCGCCATCGGTGATCAGACCTGGCAACTCATCGTGGCCCTGTTTAGCAAGCTGCTCGCATTTCCGGCTTTGATCGTCGTTGCTACTCTGTTGTTTCAGGTACCTCCCGGGCTTAGTGCTGTCATGTTGCTGCTTAATTGTCTCCCCGCGCCGCCATCGGCTTATATCCTGGCTCGCCAACTGGGAGGTAATGTTAGCCTCACGGCCAACACCATTGCCTTACAAACCATCTTTGCCCTGTTCACTATTCCTCTGTGGATTGATATCGGTGATCGTTTTCTGTGGTTGAACCTCATACTCTGATGCAAGCAGATCACCAGGATTTCTTTTTTCTCCCACTGGGAGGCTGCGGCGAGATCGGCATGAACCTCAATCTATTCGGTCACGCGGGTAGCTGGTTGATGGTCGATTGTGGAGTTACTTTCGAGAAAGCTGAATCCGCAGGTGCTGGCCGCAATCGGGTGGAGATGGCAGATCCGTCTTTTATCGCCAACCGCGCCGAATCTCTGCAAGGCCTGATTGCCACACATGCCCACGAGGATCACATCGGTGCTATAGCGCATCTCTGGGAGCAGTTGCGTTGTCCCATCTATACCACACCGTTTACCCGCAATGTCATTCTGCGCAAACTGCGGGAGAAGCGTCTTGATGCACCGGTAATCACTGTTAGCAGTGGGGAAGAAATTCAGCTCGGGCCGTTTAAGGTTCGCTGGATTCCCATCACTCACAGCACGCCAGAAACGAATGCGCTGCTGATAAGCACGCCGGTAGCCCGGGTGCTGCATACCGCAGACTGGAAGCTGGATACCGCGCCCATTGTCGGCGATGCCATGAATGCGTCTCACTTCAAGCAGCTTGCCCGGGATGGCATAGATGCCATCGTCTGTGATTCCACCAATGCGACTGTGAACGGGCATTCAGTTTCCGAGTCAGAATTGTTTGAAGGCTTGTTGCAGACTGTAAAGCGCTCAACAGGCAGGGTAGTAGTGGCCTGTTTCGCCAGCAATATCGCTCGATTGCAAACCCTGGGCAATGTCGCCCATGTGTCGGGTCGCCATCTGGGACTGTTAGGGCGCTCCCTGCATCGTATGGTGTCCAGTGCCAGGGCGGCCGGCTATCTGCGAGAAAATTTCAATGTGGTGGATAATTTCGACCTGGCGTATCTGCTTCCTGATGAGATGCTGGCAATCGCGACCGGCAGTCAGGGAGAGCCCAATGCGGCCTTGCACCGATTGGCAGCAGACAGCCACCCGGATATCAATCTGGCGGCAGGCGACCATGTGATTTTCAGTGCCAAGACAATTCCGGGAAACGAGTCTGAAGTGAAGGCGCTGATCAGCGTCTTGCAGGCACGTCATATCAAAGTGACTCATGCGGATGAATCCCCACTATCCCTGCATGCCTCAGGACATCCCTGCGCCGATGAGTTGCGTGAGATGTATCGCTGGGTAAAGCCGGGGATAGTCATTCCCGTACATGGAGAGCCCCGCCATATGCAGGCCAATGCTGCCATTGCAGAGTCGGAAGGTGTGCCCTGGCAGTTGGTGGGTGAAAATGGCGACCTGTTCGATGTAGTGAACAGAAAACTGATCAGAAGTGCCGTAGCGGTGGGTCGGCTGTGGCTGGATGAAGAGCAGGGCAAGCTGCGCCGGGTGGATTAGCTTCACTGGCCTGCTTTGCTGGCGCTTGCTTGTTAATTGATGTCGGTTTACACTGATATCCGTAACTGATTACGTAATTGATAACAATATGCTCGAAATCTACCGACAGACAGGCCCTCTGGCCCTTGGGAGCCGTCTTCGACAGCTGGGAGAGGTGCTGGCAGAACAATCCAGCCGCGTTCATGCCCTGTATCGACTGGGCATCGATACCAAATGGTTTCCCGTATTCTTCATGTTGCGTAACGGCGAATGCCTCTCAATTTCTGCCCTCTCAGAAGCCATTGGTCATTCACATGCTTCCGTGAGCAAGATCGTCAAGGAGATGGCCGCAGCGGATCTGGCGCAGAGCCAGAAAGTACCAGGAGACGGTCGCATCAATCAGGTGTGCCTGACGCAGAAAGCCCTGGATCTGCTGGCTGCATTCGAACAGCAAAATGAAGATGTGGAACTGGTGGTGGAGTCCATGTTGTCAGCCTGCGACAACAATCTATGGGAGGCGCTTGGAGAGTTTGAACAGCAACTGGCCGAACAGGATTTCTTCAGCCGCATTAAACAACATCTTGCTGTCCGAGAGCGGAAGCGGGTGGAAATAGGCGATGCGACGGAGGGTGAGTTGTCAGAATTTGGCCGTCTGAATTATGAGTGGATCAACAAATACTTCGAAGTGGAGGAATCTGACCGGGTCGCGCTGGACGCGCCACGGGAGAAAATTCTCGACAAAGGCGGCGTGATTCTGATGGCACGCTACGATGGGCAGGTTGCCGGTACCTGTGCCTTGTTGAAGACAGACGATAACACCATGGAGTTGGCCAAGATGGCGGTGGATGATAAGTTCAAAGGACGTAGCATTGGCTTTTTGCTGGGTGAGGCAGCCTTGCAGCGGGCGCGCGAGTTGGGAGCACGAAGGGTGTTTCTCGATAGCAACACCAAGCTGACGCCGGCGTTGAATCTGTATCGCAAACTGGGTTTCAAGCGCATGGCAGCGGAACCGACTCCTTACGCACGCTGCAATATACAGATGGAAGTGCTGCTATAGGCCCGCGGCGTTCTCCTGCTAGAATAGCCGCAGTGAGCACCAGGTACCTGAATTTAACAGGACCGGGAAGTCAGGGTCTTAGCCTATGCCAGATACAACGAGTCCAGAGAGCTCAGATTTTACCGTTGCCCTGAGCGCTGACGAGTTAAAAGCCCAGTGGATGCCATTCACTGGAAACCGTCAGTTCAAACGGGATCCTCGCCTGATGGTAGCTGCCAAGGGCGCCTATTACACTACCGCAGATGGGCGACAGGTATTTGATGGATTGTCTGGTCTGTGGACCTGCGGCCTGGGCCATGGGCGAGAAGAAATCACCGCGGCCGTGAGCAGGCAGATGGCAACCCTGGACTACTCACCAGGTTTTCAATATGGGCATCCGCTTAGTTTTAAACTGGCCCATAAAGTTGTCGAACTGACCCCTTCTGGCCTGGATCATGTTTTCTTTACCGACAGTGGATCCGAGTCTATTGATACTGCCCTGAAGATGGCCCGCGCCTACTGGCGAAGCAAAGGTCAACCTGGCAAAGCAAAATTTATCGGCCGTATTAAAGGCTATCATGGTGTGAACTACGGTGGAGTCGGCGTGGGTGGTATTGGCTTCAACCGCAAACTATTCGGCCAGACAGTAGATGCTGATCATATTCCCCATACGATATTGCCGGAAAACAATTTCAGTCGGGGTATGCCTGATACTGGATCCCATCTGGCTGACGAGTTGGAAGAGTTGGTATTGCTTCACGATGCGTCCAATATTGCTGCGGTCGTTGTGGAGCCGCTATCTGGTACTGCAGGCGTATTACCTCCTCCGAAAGCTTACCTGAACAGATTGCGGGAGATTTGCGACAAACATGACATTCTGCTGATCTTTGATGAGGTGATTACTGGTTTTGGTCGCATGGGCGCTCTCACCGGTGCAGATGAATTTGGCGTGACGCCAGACATCATGACCATGGCCAAGCAGATTACCAATGGCACCCAGCCACTGGGTGCAGTTGTGACCAAAGGATTTATCTACGACACCTTCATGGAGCAGGGTGGCCCGGATTACATGGTGGAATTTCCCCATGGCTATACCTATTCGGCTCATCCTGTGGCTTGTGCGGCAGGTTTGGCAGCGCTGGATTTGTTGGTACAGGAAGAGTTACCACAGCGGGTCAAGGCGCTTTCACCTTACTTTGAAAACGCTGTACACAGCCTTAAGGGCAGTCCCTATGTCACCGATATTCGCAACTATGGATTCGCAGCCGGATTGACCCTCGAGCATTACCCAGGCGAACCTCTGCGGCGACCTTTTGAACTGGGGGTCAAATGTTTCGAGAAAGGCTTCTATGTGCGCTGGGGAGCGGACACGATTCAACTGGCACCTCCTTTTATTGCCACGGAAGCCGAGATCGATTCCCTGATCAATGCTGTGGGTGAGGCTTTGCATGAGCTCGGTTGAATCCCTGGATGCAAAGCTTGATGTGATGACTCTCGGTCATTTTATCAATGGTGAAGACCTTGCAGGCAATGGGCACGTTGTCGATGTCTTCGATCCCGCTACTGGTGTCGTCAGTAAAAGGGTTGCCATGGCTGGTGCTGACGAACTGGATCAGGCAGTTGCTGCAGCGCAGGCGGCCTTTCCTGCATGGCGTCAGACACCACCCCAGAAGCGCGCCCAGATTCTCTTCCGTTTCAAACACCTGGTCGAACAACATGCGGATGAAATCTGCCAACTGATTACCACAGAACATGGCAAGGTCATCGATGATGCCCATGGCGAGCTGGGTCGTGGTATAGAGATAGTTGAGTATGCCTGTGGCATTTCGGAATTGCTGAAAGGGGAGCATTCCAGGAACGCCGGGCCTGGGATAGACAGCTGGTCCGAGTTCCAGCCTCTGGGTGTTGTCGCGGGCATCACGCCATTCAACTTTCCTGCCATGGTGCCCATGTGGATGTTCCCGCTGGCGATAGCCTGTGGCAACACCTTTATTCTCAAACCTTCTGAAAGAGATCCGAGTCCTTCCTTGCTATTGGCCCGTCTGTTTAAAGAAGCCGGCTTGCCCGACGGCGTGTTCAATGTATTGAATGGTGACGCAGAAACTGTGCAGCAGTTGTTGGCTGATACTCGTGTAGAGGCAGTGAGCTTTGTTGGTTCCACTGCTATAGCCGAATCGATTTACCAACGCGGGACACAGAGTGGTAAGCGTGTGCAGGCCCTGGGTGGTGCCAAGAATCATGCGGTGATCATGCCGGATGCCGATTTGGACAATGCAGTCAGTGCCCTGATGGGAGCAGCATACGGTTCCTGTGGCGAACGTTGTATGGCTATTTCGGTGGCGGTATGTGTGGGTGATGAGGTGGCCGATGCGACTATCGCCAGACTCAAAACACAGATTGCCAGGCTGAAAGTAGGTCCTGGCCAAGATGCCAATAACGATATGGGCCCACTGGTAAGCCAGGCGGCACTGGATCGCGTCCGCCAGTATCTCAATGAGGGTGTCGAGGCCGGAGCCCAATTGCTGATAGATGGCAGGGACCTGTCGGTACCGGGTCATGAGGCAGGGTTTTTCCTTGGGCCTTGTCTTTTCGATCAGGTCAGACCCGGCATGTCGATCTATGAAGAAGAAATTTTTGGACCAGTGCTCTGTGTTGTGCGGGTCAGTTCACTCGGCGAAGCCATGGCAATGATCAACGAACATGCCTATGGAAACGGTACAGCAATCTTCACCCGGGATGGGGAAAGTGCTCGCTATTTCTCTGACCATATAAAGGTTGGTATGGTGGGAGTCAATGTTGCCTTGCCGGTACCGGTTGCCAGTCAGAGCTTTGGTGGTTGGAAGGCATCCTTGTTCGGTGATCTCTATGTATATGGTCCCGATGCCATTCGTTTCTATACTCGCCGCAAGACCATCACCCAACGTTGGCCTTCTTCCAGTATTACCGAAGATGCCAAATATTCGTTTCCCAGCAGTTAATCGCGCCTGGGCTGGTCATATCAGCGTCAAAATCGCGTAATATAGTGCGCCACGAGGCAGGCGCATCAAGTAACAATATGCCCTTGTAAAGGTCTGATAAGTAAGAGTCGTAGTATTCAGGGAAGAGCTTTCCGTTTATGAGTCTTAAATTCAACAAGCCCATTCATTTGCTGGCCGTGGCAGGCCTGCTGCTGGCCTCCTGTGGATCACTTCCTGAAGGTGCCAGACCCGTGAGCAGTAACTACTGCGACAGCTTCCTCATATACGATATGTGTGCCCGGGATTTGTCCGGTAACGGCGTGGTGGATCTGGTTTATTTCACTGACACCATGGAAGTCTTCATGTATCGCCCAGGCGCTGAAAACAATGTCCCGGGAGAGCTGGGAGTGCATCGCTGCGTACTCGCCATGGATGAAGAATTGGTAGCGACCACTTCCAGGTTGTTTTACATCGATGACCAAACCAGTCTGCTTGAGAAGCAGGACATCAGAGGCGCAATGTTGTTGAAATATATGGCCTACATGCCTGAAGTTACCGCTTGTAATCTACGTAAAGACGAAGCCGAGCAAGCTGCCGAGAGTGCGCTCTGAGACTGTGACTCGCTGAAATCGTCCAACTCAATCCAGTCAGCCTGAAGCAGGTTTTAAGCGGAAGCCATGGGTGCCATGGTGCGTGATGCTGGCCTTGTCGGTTACGTGAATGTCGTATCCCAGCTCTCTTAACTCCTTGCAAAGCCAATAATCTTCCGACAGGTAGTTGTCGTCCACAACACCTACCTGAAACACGTCATACATTTCCAGATCAGTCGTTGCACGGCTGGGATCAAATTCGCTGTCGTTGTGATACACCCGCCCCTCGGCTTTCGCTTTTTCCACCACGTCGACTACTGCCTGCCTGCTCAGCAACATTACTGCAGTACCGATGTGTGTGGTCTTGTAAAGGTTCGCCTGAATCTCTTGGCCAAACTCAGAGGAATTCAATCGCACACTCCCATCAGCCAGGTAGTGCTTAAGCGGCACGGCGGCGCCTACAACAGCTTTATCGAATTCCAGCAGCTGTTTGAGATCTCGGGCGGGTAAATGGATGTCAGCATCCAGGAACAACAGGTGAGTAAACTGTTCTCTTTGATGGTAGAAATAGGAAAGAATGGTATTGCGTGCACGGGTAATCAGACTTTCATTACCAAAACAGGCGAGCTGAAAATTGAGCCCTTGCTTCTGAAATTCAAGCAGGCTGTTCATATAATCCAGATGCACCATGCTGCCATAAGCAGGCGTGCCGATTAACACACGCATTCTTTATACCTTCCCATTTGTTGCCCTGGGCAACTTAGCATGAATCTGTGCAACTTGCTCTGCAGATTGGCAAGGGAACGCTGTCAGGAAGGTGTTGACTGCAGATTGGAGATCCAGACGGATTGGTAGGGTTTAAGAACGAGCTGCTGCCCGATGTTCTCAATCTTGCTGCCGCTAATCAAATCTACCCAGTCATCAGTGCTAATCAGATTGATATCTGCAAGATTGATTGTTTGTTCCTGTGTGGTGACGTTGTGCAAACAGAAGATGCTCTGGTTGCGATTAATGCTTTGACGCCAGAATGCAAACACGCAGGTGCCCAAATGCAAAGTGAACTGGGTGGCGTTGGGATGAAATGCGGGCTGTTGTCTGCGAATGCTGATGAGACGTTTCATTTCCCGGAAGATTTTTCCATGCAAGCTATCCGAATTGCTGAGTTCATCCTCCAGTTCTTCCCGCTGCCAGATATGACGATTAATGGAACGGTTTCTGCCTGTATGTTCCAATCGCCGGTGATCATTGCGGGAACCAAACAGGCTCTGGATATAGAAGGCCGGAATACCCTCCAGTCCCATCATGATGCTGTGGGCACAGATGAAACGGGCAAAACCCAGCTTGTCTTCGCCACTGGCTATTGTGCCCTGCAGAATATCGAACAGGGCAATGTTCAGCTCGTAGGGCTTGTCGTATCCCTCCCGGGCTCTTCTCAGGGTGACCCGCCCACCAAAATCTACTGCTGCCTGAACCAGGCTATTGCGCTCTTCGTCGCTCAACAGACCATCCAATGGTCGCAAGCCAATGCCATCGTGCGAAGCAATGAAGTTGAGATAGGCCGTGCCAGCCTGTGCCGGTGGCATACTCATCATCCAGGTTTTCAGGTGACGGCAGTCGCCGCTGAGCAGGGTAAACACCAGCAGGGGAGGCAGCGAGAAGTTGTAGATTATGTGAGCTTCGTTAGCGTTACCGAAATAGGTCAGGTTTTCCCTGTTCGGCACATTGTTTTCACAGATGATAACCGCTTCGGGTGAGTGATGTTCGATGAGAGAGCGCAGCAGTTTGATGATTTCATGAGTCTGCTGCAGGTGTATGCAGGCGGTGCCGGCCTGTTTCCACAAGAAGGGCACAGCATCCATACGAAACAATGTTATGCCATGATTAAGGTACTCGCGAATGATACGCACAAATTCGATCAGGACGCGCGGATTGGAAAAATTCAGATCGACCTGGTCTGCGCTGAACGTGCACCAGACATGGCGAGTTCCTTCGGTGGTTTCAATTTCAGTCATCAGCTCTGAGTTTCTGGGTCTGACCACGGCGCTGTAGTCAGCATTCGGATCGGCAGAAATGAAGTAGTCTCGTCCCGGGTCTTTGCACTGTTTGAAATTTTCAAACCACAGGCTGCGACTGGACATATGGTTGATTACAAGATCCGCCATCAGTTTATAGTCTTTACTGATCGCTTCGATGTCTTCCCATTCTCCGAGGGCAGGATTCACTGACAAGTAATCCATGACAGCAAATCCGTCATCTGAGCTGAAGGGGAAAAAAGGCAGGATATGCACTGTATCAATGCAATCCTGCAGATTCTGGTTCATGAAACTGTGGAGACTGTGGAGCGGTAGCTCGCCCTCGCTGAGGACAGTGTTGCCATAAGTGATAAGTATAGTGTCTTGTTGACTCCAGTTGTTATGGTGGGGAGTCGGTCGTTGTATATTTCGGCCCATGCTGATTTCTGCCAACAGTTGGCGGGCCAGCGAATCACCAGGCAAGTCCGGATAGATGATCGCCAGGTGATCTGCAATACGGCGCAACAGTTCCTGTTCCAGTACTTCCTCCTTAGACGCCATGATGTTATTTGATCCCATACTCCTGAAAGTCGGCTTCCACTGCTACCTTCAACTGATCAAGGATATCCGGAATTGCGCTGATGACCCGGTTCCAGCTGGGTATGAAGGGTTTGTCCATGGGTCTGTCAAGAAAATGATCTCCCGCTTCCATGATGTTACTGGCAAATAATTCAACTGATTCCTCTTCGGTATGCCGGTCGTAGCTCAAGCCATTTATCATCGCATCATTCTGGTAAGAGTCGATAAAGTCGAGAGCGATGCGGTAATAGGTGGCCTTGATACTGCGAAATTTTTCGGGAGACAGTACTTCTCCATTGGTGGCAAGTTTGCGAAACAGCGCCTTAGCGATGTCGACACTCATGCGCGACAGTCCTTTGTTGCGGTCTTCCAGAGACAGGTCCTGATGCTTGTGGTCGTAGATGTCGGCGATATCGACCTGGCAGATTCTGTTGGTGGCATAGTTGCGTTTCATCTCGGAAAGTACGCCAACTTCCAATCCCCAGTCGCTGGGGATACGCAGGTCATTGATAACCGAAGCACGCATGGAGAATTCTCCAGCTAGCGGATATCGAAAGCTGTCCATATAGTCGAGAAAATCGCTCTCTCCGCAGACCCGTTTCAGGGTTCGAATGAGGGGAGTCACAAACAGGCGCATCACTCTGCCGCTGATTCGATTCCCGGCAACACGTGCATAGTAGCCCTTGCAAAAGGCGTAGCTGAAATTGGGGTTGGCTACTGGATAAATCAAGCGAGCCAGCAGGCCACGATCATAGGTGAGAATATCGCAATCGTGCAGAGCAATGGCTTCCGCCTTGCCAGAAGCCAGCATATAGCCATAGCAGTACCACACATTGCGACCCTTACCGAGATGGCTCGGAGCCAGACCCAAGTCTTTCAGCTTCGCATCGATTTCCAGCAAGCGTGGGCCATCATTCCAGAGAATGCGATGGTGCTGCGGTAACTTCCTGAAATAGCTGAGCGCATGTTTGAACTGTTCCAGGTCGGCGCGATCCAGACCGATGACGATTTCATCCAGGTAGGGCACATGGCAGAGCTCGTCAACGATATTGGCGAGAGCTGGCCCTTCGAGCTCAGAAAACAGGGAAGGCAACACCAGGCCCATGGGTCGACTGCTCTTGAACCTGGTGAGTTCTGCTTCCATATCATCGACCGGACGCTGGCCGAGATTGTGCAGTGTGGTTATCTGACCGTTCTGGTGAAAATCACCCATGATTATTCTCCTGATGGGGTACGGCTTTGTCTGAGTCCAGCATGTCGATGACTTCATGCATTGCAGCCTGCCACCCCTCGGGTCCAGGCTCGGTCGTGTGAATAACAGTTGATGGCTTGTTCAGTGTGATGAGATTGGATTTCGCTGATTTGACAATGACCGCAATGTCAGCCGCCTCGAGCATGGCGATATCGTTCGGGCTGTCTCCTAGCGCGACGATGAGTTTCTCCGGATTGGCATTACGCTGAGCAAGCCATTGCATGGCTGTACTCTTGTCATAGTTCCCCTGGATGCTGAAGAAACGCCCTCCCTCGATTAGCTGCAGGCCAAGATTGTCCAGTTCTTCACGAAACTGGTTCAGGGCGCTTTCAGAGTCATGCCATTGAATCGGCTCACTGAATTCCCGCTGCTTGGCCAGGCTCGCGGATTTATTATCGAGGCCCGTCAGATCGGCAAGTTCTTCGACGCTCCAGTCTGAAAAACCGGTGAATTTGTAATTGTGCTGTTCTCGAATAGTGTGCACTGCAGCTAGCCAGCTGTTGACGGCAGGCCCGAAGACTTGTGTGTGCGGGATGTTCGCTGACCCTTCTTCACTATCGTGAATTGCGGCCCCATTCTCACAGATGAAGGGGCAATGGAGCCCCAGTTGTGACTGGATTTCGCTGATCTCCGCCCTGGTTTTGCTGGAGTTAATAATCGGCGGCGTGCCCCGGGCAACAAGCTGGGCCAGGATCCCGCGAGCGGGTTCGATGGAATAGCTATTGTGTTCCATCAGGGTGCCATCGAGATCGGTAAATATGAGTACTTCCATCAAGGTCTGCGACTTATTGGTTCAGCCGCACAGGTGAATACAAGAACCGCGCCACAATGCGTCACTGCAGCTGCGATTGCGGGAAGCTGCCGAGGGAGCAGGGCAAGTGCTTGATAGCAGTGAGAAAACCCAGGGCGAACCGAATCTGGAATTGGTCATCGAGACCGCTTGCGAGGCTGGAATCAGACAATGCAGAGAAGAAGCGCACAGAAACAGTGCGGCAAAAAGACTGGGTCCGCTCGCACGCCCTGTTTTGGTGAGGCGAATCCTCAGGCAGCTTGTTGCTGCAGAATCTGCCAGAGTTTACCTGGTGTCACTGGCATATCCACATGACGAATGCCGTGGCTGGAGAGTGCGTTAACAATGGCATTTATGATGGCCGGCGGCGCACCGATCGCACCAGCTTCTCCAGCACCTTTGATACCCAATGGATTGGTGGTGCAGGGCACTTCGTTGCGGGTGAAGTTGATCATGGGAAGATCGTCAGCTCTTGGCAGTGTGTAGTCCATGAAGCTTGCGGATAGCAATTGTCCGGATTCCGCTTCGTAGGCACAGCATTCCAGCAGTGCCTGGCCCAATCCCTGACCTATCCCACCGTGCACCTGGCCTTCCAATAACAGGGGATTGATCACTTTGCCGAAATCATCGACCACGGTGTAGTGGAGAATCTCCAGCGCACCGGTGGCAGGGTCGATTTCAAGTTCGCAAATATGGGTGCCATTTGGATAAGTAGCCGCGCCTGGTGCGAAGCTTTCTTTCTCGTCAAAGCTTTCACCCTCTTCGTTGGCAGCCGCGGCAGCCACAGACTTGAAGCTCTGAGTCCGGTCGGTGCCAACAATGCGAAATTCGCCCTGGGTGAATTCGATATCCCCTACAGCGGCCTCCAGCAACTCGGCAGCTTTTATTCTGGCTGATTCAATAATTTTCTCTGCACTGGCGCTGATTGCGGCGCCGCCTACAGGTACAGAACGGGATCCCATAGTGCCGCCACCGGATTCGATAAGGTCGGAATCTCCCTGTACGATGCTGACGTCTTCGAATGAGACACCAAGTCGTTCGGTGAGAATCTGCCGAAACGCAGTTTCATGTCCCTGGCCATTGGACTGCGTGCCGATATAAAGTGTGACCTGACCCTCTGCATTGACGGTAAGTCTTGCCTGCTCTGGGGCGCCACCGGCACAGCGTTCAATATAACAGGCCAGTCCGATCCCTCGCAGTTTACCTCTGCCTGCTGCCTCAGTGCGTCTTGTCTCAAAATCAGACCAGTCAGCAAGTTGCAAGGCCTGTTCCATGTTGTTGGCAAAATCGCCGGAGTCATAGTCCAGACCAAATGCGGTGTGATAAGGCATCTCGCTGGCGGCAATGAAATTGCGTCGGCGAATCTCGTCGGGGCTCAGACCGAGATCATGAGCGGCGACATCAAGCAGTCTTTCGATGGCATAAATGGCTTCCGGCCTGCCGGCACCCCGATAGGCATCGACTGGTGCCGTATTGGTGAACACGCCTTGCACTTCCACATGGGCAGCAGGAATTGCATAACATCCCACCAGCATAGAAACGCCAGCAGCGGTGGCAACAAATGGCGCGAAGTTGGAAAGATAGGCACCCAGGTTCGCCGTAGTATTGACCTTCAAGCCCAGGATCCTTGCATGCTGATCCACTGCCAGTCTTAGTTGAGTGACGTGATCGCGACCATGGCTGTCAGCAACAAATGCTTCGCTTCTTTCGGCAATCCATTTGACAGGTCGACCGATCTTCCTGGCCGCATAGGCAATGGCGATATATTCCGGAAACAAGAATATTTTCATTCCAAATCCACCGCCCACGTCATAGCACTTGACCAGAATCTGTTCGGGTTCGCAGTTGAAGACGGCTGCAGCCAGCAGCCTGCGTATGATGTGTACTCCCTGACAGGAAACATGGAGCACGAGTCTGTCGGTACCAGCCTCGATTTCGGCGATAGCACCGCGGGTCTCCATGGAGCTGGGAATGAGTCGGTTGTTGACCAGTTCCAGGTCAATGATGCGATCCGCAGCGGTGAGTGCCGCCGCAGTTGCTTTCTTGTCTCCATCCTGCCAGTGGAAACAGCGATTTTCCGCGGCTTGAGGCCAGACCTGCGCAGAACCTGTTGCCAATGCCTGATCGGTTTCGACCACGGCATCGAGTATCTCGTAGTCGACCCACAGTTGTTCTGCTGCATTCAGTGCTTGTTCTCTGGATTCAGCAATCACAATCGCAATTGCATCACCCACGTGTCTCGCCTGTCCATTTGCGAGAGCCGGTCGCGGAGGTTTGGTGCAGGCGCTGCCGTCGATGTTATTGGCTTCCGCACCGCAGGGCACAGGGCCGATACCGTCAGCTTCCAGATCGGCAGCGGTATAGACAGCGATCAGGCCGGGTAAGTCCTTGATGGATTCTTTGTCGATGTCCAGGATGCGTGCATTCGCATGGGGTGAGCGCACGAAGCTTGCGTAAGTTTGTTTGTCCAGGCTGATGTCGTCTATGTAAGTGCCCGTGCCGCGCGTGAGGCGGTTATCTTCTACACGACTGACTGCTTGTCCTATTCCAAACTTTTGCATAGTTGATGGCGCTTCCGCGCTCGTTCCCTGACTGGCAGCAGTAAATTACCATATAAAGACGACTGGTAGCGATTGCTATACCGACAGGCAACCAGTTGGTGGTCAGTATTTCTTGAGAAAAATCAGGCGACGTTTACGGCGGGGCGGCTGGCGATCATGGCCTCCACTTTCGCGGTGACCTCGTTAATGTCGTAAGGCTTGGCAATGCAATCCATATTGGGCATCTGTTCAGTCTTCTTCGCCAGTGCTTTACCCTTGTCGGAATAGCCAGTCACCATGAGGAATAGCGTATTGGGCTGTTCCGCCAGGATATTCTTTGCCATCTCTATGCCGGTAACGCCGCCAGGAAGAATAAGGTCAGAGAACACCAGATCAATTTCAGGGTGTTCCTGAAAGCGAGCCAGCCCTTCAGCTGCGCTCCCTGCGGTCAATACCGAGTAGCCGGCAAACTGGAACATGTTGATGGCAAGATCGAGGACGCCTTCATCGTCTTCAACGATGAGAATCGTGTGGCCATTATTGTTGTTATCTGGCATTTACGGACTCCGTGAGCAGATTTGATTATAGCCAATGCTTCACCCGGGCTGTATCAGAATTTTTTACCTGAAAATGACATTCCGACAATCCTTCAGCCCTAGAAAACCGTTGGACATTCAATAGCTTGCCTCTTATAGTCCAAAGGTAGTCTCAAGATAGTCCCTGGACCAGCAACAATGGGAAATCTGTAGTCTTATTCTATGAGCCAGGCACCTCCTCAATCCCTGGACCAGATTCAGGACCCAACAGCATTTCGGCGCGAGCAGGTGGAAATGCTCTATCGCCAATTGCCGCTTATCTACGGGGCAGATATTGTCGCCGGGGGATTCCTTTTTTTCGTTTTACTCAGCGCAGAATCCGGCGCGATCCCATTCTTCTGGTATGGCATTCTCGTTGTTACCACAGCAATCCGGGCTGTCATGGCGCGACGTCACGCCCGCCTTAAAACAGCAGACGCAGATATTGTTTCCCGCTGGCAATTTCTCATTATTGGGGCCGGCCTAAGTGGTGTCATTTGGGGGAATGCCTGGGTAGCGCTGCCTCCAATGCCTGAATTCAATCAGGTTGTATTCGTGGTTGTGTGGCTGGCGGGTATGCAGGCAGGCGCGGCCACCACCATGGCGATTATCAGAGATGTATTCCTCGCCTATACCATTCCCGCTTCCCTGATATTTTTAGGCTATCTGCTCCTGCTGGGTACCGACTTTAGTCTGCTGCTGATCGGCGCCTACGTCATGTACCTGGCTTTTATTTTGCCAATTGCCCTGCGCAGTGGCCGCGATTTCAATCGCACCCTGATTCTACAGACCAATAACGCCGTACTACGTGAAAGCCTGGATGTGGAAGAACAGCGTCTGCTGCGAAATCAGCAGGAACTGGAAGAAGAAAAGCGCCGCCACCAGGCATTGCAGGCAGAGAAGGCGGCGGCCGATGAAAGGTTGCGCGTCGCTGCAGAGGAGCGATTGCTGCTGTTGGATACGGTAGGAGAAGGCATCTTCGGTCTGGACAATCGTGGCAATATCACCTTTATCAATTCGACCGCCCTGCGCTTACTAAATTTTGGTGAGAATGAATTACTGGGCCAGAGTGCACTGCGTCTGATTAGTGCCGCAGGCAATGAGAGCCCCGCCAATGTGGAAGCGTTTCTCGCAATCAATCGTTGTTTCCAGCACGCAGAGCCAGTCAACAACATGCAATGCGATCTGTTGGGTAAAAACGACAAGAAGATACCGGTGCGGTTTTCCTGTGCACCGATTCTGCAGGATGGTGCTGTAGCGGGTGCTGTGGTGAGTTTTTCCGATGTCACAGAACAGAAGGACATGGAGGCTATGCTGGTACAGGCCCAGAAGATGGAAGCCATTGGCAGGTTGACCGGAGGAGTCGCACATGACTTTAACAATCTGCTCACAGTGGTTCTGGGCAACTTGCAGTTTTTGCGTCAACAGATAGGCGAAGATGAGTCCCTGATGAACTTTGTCGACAAGACTACCGCTGCTGCGAAACGCGGTGCGGAGCTGAACAATCGGCTGTTGAGCTTTTCCCGTGAACAGGATTTACAAACCGATCTTCTCGAAGTGAATGCTATTTTGCAGGACATGGATCCCTTGCTGGATCGCTTGCTGGGTGAAGAGATAGAACTGCGCCTTCAACTTAAGGCTGAAGAGGCCGGCGTACTCGCAGACCAGGCGCAATTGGAGAACGCCATCCTGAATCTGGCAATCAACGCCAAGGATGCGATGCCCAATGGTGGGGCGCTCAGCATAGAAACCAATACGGTCAGATTGCAGAAGTCTTACGTGACTGGCGACGACAGTGGAGGTGAAGGCGATTTCATCGAAATCAATGTTACCGACAGTGGTCTGGGTATAGACGAAGAGTTACTTGAACGCATCTTCGAACCTTTTTTTACCACCAAGGAAAAAGACAGCGGCACCGGCCTGGGTCTGGCGACGGTCTACGGATTTATTCGGCAGTCGGGGGGTAATATTGTCGTCGATAGTGAAAAAGGCAAATGGACAACTTTCAAGATTTATCTGCCAGTTGCTGAAACCGTAGCAATCTCGCGCAGGGAATCTCCAATGCCACTGGCTGCCGAGGACGCTTCGAGTTTCAGTGGCAAGATCCTCGTGGTGGAGGACAATGAGGGTGTCCGCGAGATCGCACTTCATGCATTGCAAAACGCGGGATATGAAGTATTTGGTGCAGAGGATGGGCGAAAGGGTCTTGAGTTGTTCGAGCAACACGATATCGATGCAGTGTTTTCTGATGTGATCATGCCAGGTGGACTGACCGGGATCGATATGGCGGAACGCATACTGGAACAATCTCCCGGAATGCCTATCTTGTTGGCAACGGGCTATACAGAGAAATCCATGAAGGATCGAATGCTGGCGAAAAGCCAGGTTGTCTTCATCTCCAAGCCATACGACATTGTGGAATTGCCTGGCATGCTGAATTCCCTCATGCAACGGGAGATTTCTGCCTGAGTACTCTGCTCAGCTACTGTAACTCCCTTCGGTCGCATGCAGCCATCCATAGCGGGCAATGCGCCAGATCAATACCAGTAGTGCAGCGAGATTGTTGATGGGTAACAGGATCAAGGCCAACATGGAATCGCCGGCAGCGATAATTTCCGTGCTCAGCACTTGAGAGAAGGTCAGCGCCATCTCCACCAGGGGCCAGGAAAAAACCCAGGACACCAGGAGTAAAATAATTGTTGCAATCGCGCCGGCTAAATAGATATTGCGCTTCAATTGAACGGTCCTGGCCATGACTGCCGTGACAAACGCATCACCAGGCAGTGTCTGCTGGCTCTCTGCAAAGAGCGCTTGCAAGTAAGGATCTCTGTCTTCGGTCATAATCAATTCTCCGCCATTCAAGCTTCGCGGTATGCCTGTAGCAAGCTTTTCAGTTTTTCTGAACCTCTTCGGATATGAGATTTCACAGTGCCCAATGGAATCCCGGTCGCTGCTTCTATCTCCCCATGAGCCATGCCTTCCTGATAGGACAGGATAATGCAGAGTCGAACTGGTTCGGCCAGTGTTGCCAGTGCGGCATCCAGGTCCATGGCTTCAGCAGGCGTTTGCCTGCTCACGATATCACTGTCGTCCAGTTCGTCGCTGTGGAACAAGACATCGTGCTTGCGCAAATGCTGTAACCACATGGATATCGCAATGCGTTTCAGCCAGCCCGCGAACGCTTTTGCGTCTTTCAGATTGCGTAAGCTGGTCCATGCCCGTAAGAATGTTTGCTGTGCCAGATCGTCGGCTAAATCAATGTCCCTGGAGCAACGTCGCATCAGGTTTCGAATATTCGATTGATGCCTTCGCACCAGCTCCTCGAATGCGAGACGATCTCCGCCACGCGCCAGATTCACAACCAGTGCTTCCGGACTATCAGGGTAGTAGTCTTGGGCTCTATTCAATGGCTTGTCTGCCAGCAAACTCGATGGGGAAACTAGTCGGCCTGGTACCAGCGAGCAACCACAGAACCGGCAATCCAAAATCCGATACCCATGATCGCCAGTATCCCGGCGACGCCAAGTAGCGGATACAGGGCCTGTTCCGCAATCAGGCTGATAAAGTAGCCCAGTACGGCAACGCCGGGGGCTATGGGCAGGATCCACATGGCTGTAATCTTGAAATCGCGATCCGGGCGTCCGCTGCCTCCAACCAGGGACATCAGCTTTTGCATGGTGTCCGGGTCGAGGTCACGGTTACTCTCCAGTATGCGTCTGAGGGTTTCGTGTTCATGTTCCCGCTTCTTGCTGCCGTCCCAGATGCCGGCGACGGAGACTGCGGCGATGAATAGCCAGAAACTCATGACTACCAGTCCAACGCCTATACTTACATTTTCCATTGTGCTCTCCTGAAATGAGTGTCTTCACTCTCTATAGATACCAATCGGAGGCAAATGGATGCACTGAACTGCTATTTTTGTTTCTTCAATAAATTCAGCGTCTTAGACTTAATTCAGAGGCGCTAATTGCAATCAGGACCCACGGTCGTGGCTCATCGGCCAGATAATTGAGACTGCGCAGAAGGCTGTTATTGAAGTGATGACGGGGAGAGTTAGTGTAAGTGGGGAGAGCCAGTGCTCTGCAGTTTTTCTTCCAGTATCCAGGACTCCACCATCTCCTCGATAGTTTCGAGTCGCTGAAAAGGTTTGGAAAGATAATTGTAGGCGCCTCTCTTGATCGCCTGGGCAGCGGTCTCTGCATCCGCCACACCGCTGACCATAATCACACCAATATGGGGCAGGTCATGTTTGATACGCTTCAGCAAACTCACACCATCGAGTACTGGCATGCTCACATCCGTAAACACCAGATCGAATTCCTTTGGATTGCGGGAAATTTTCTTCCACGCTTCAGCACCATGTCTGGCCGTGGTGACCTGGTGTTGATCACTCAGCACATCCTCGATGATTTGCAGTAAGTCTGGCTCATCGTCAACCACCAGAATATTGAGGCAGATGGAATCATTCATGCGTAGTAGTACGACATCAATTCACAACTTCCTTAGTGACAAATTGCGCTCACTTGCACGAGCTTACTGGACTGCGGGATGGATTCCGGCGGTCAGTAGATGCCGGACCCGGGCCAGAATTACTTGAAGCCGCGAGGAGCCGTGATAAGCTCAGTGCTGTAAGAATTTGAGCAAGCGGAGGAATACCAAGATGAATAAGAAACGCGTCCTTTCGATACTCATAGCCAGTGCGGTTGCGCTGCCAACGCTCTCCATTCTCGCCCAACAAGATGATGAGGAACCGCCGGAAATGGGATTCTTTATTACCAGTGTGGGCCAGGGAAATGGCGGTGATCTCGGTGGCCTGGAAGGGGCTGATGCCCATTGCCAGCAACTGGCCAGCAATGCTGGCGCAGGTCATCGCAGCTGGCGTGCCTATTTGAGCACCCAGGGACCTGGCGCAGTCAATGCTCGGGACCGAATCGGCAGCGGTCCATGGGCTAATGCCAATGGCCTGATCATGGCGACCAGTGTCGAGAGCCTGCACTTTGACAATTCAAACCTGAATTGGACACATATCGTGGATGAGAACGGCAATCAGTTTGCCTCACGTATAGATGGCGATCCGGACTTTACCGAGCACGATGTGCTTACCGGATCCCGTATTGATGGCACGGCGTTCCCGGCCGGGCAGGATATGACCTGTAGCAACTGGACCAGCGATGACGAAGGCAGTGCCAGAGTGGGTCATGCTGATCGTTATTCGTTTACTACGCCAGGCTCGCCCTGGAATTCATCCCATGGCACGCCGGGATGCTCCCAGGCTGATCTGGTACAGGTAGGTGGCGCAGGCTTGTTGTATTGCTTTGCAATCGATTAACAGCGCTGCACACTGATTAGGAAAGAGGGCAAGGTATGCCCTCTTTTTTTGTGCTCCATCAGTGCCATTCGCCAGGATCAACCTGGTAGAACTTCGCCAGCTCCTGATACAGGGCCTGATGATGTGCTGCCATTTCGGCCGGGCGTTCAAAAAAAGTTTCCGTCGCTACTGCAAAAAATTCAGCCGGATTAGTGGCGCCGTATTCATCCAGCAACGTTTGATAGTGGTGAGCGGCCTGTAGATTTAGCTTTTCATACTCCTGATGAAACACATGTGCCCAGCTCTTATAGGCGCCACGTGTCTGTAATATAGGTGCGCCATTCACAGCACCAGATTCGCTATCGAGTTGATGGGCAAACTCGTGCAGTACCACATTGCGACCGTCCTGCAGATTGCAGACGCCCTGCTCAACATTGTCCCAGGCCAGGACCACCTTGCCCTGATCCCAGGATTCACCCAACAATGCCGTGTGAGTTGTGGAGACCAGGCCTAACTCATCACGCACCTCTCGAGTAGCCACAAAGGTTGAGGGATAAACCAGTATCGATTTCAGTTTGCGATAGTGATAACCCTTCTTGTTGAGTATCAACAGGCAGGCCTGGGCAGCCACAGTGATTCGAATGTCGTCATTGATCTCGACCCCGGCACAGCCGATGAAGCGGTGGTCTGCAAGGAAGCGTTTGATCAGGTTTTGCAGCCGCTGCTGTTGATCCCCAGGAAGCTTGTCATAGAAGGGGAGACGGCGTCGTAGAATTGTCAGCCAGCGTTCGGGAAAGCGTTGTTGCCGGATGCGACGACGGCGAATACCGGGCCAAAACGCGACGTAGAAGATAACCCCCAGCACGATCAGCAGGAGTATTGAAAGCGTAATGATTGAGTTGGAGTCCATGGGCAAAGATTGTAGCAAAAGCCATGTTGTGACAATCAAATTGGGCTCACGCAATCGCAGAAAACACGCTATTCTTATGGTCTTCCGAGACAAGATTGCTGTTCTGTCTTCACTATTGCACTTTAAGAATTCTTATCAATGAAATTCAGCTTTCCCTTGCTTGCTGTTCTGCTCTGTCTGCTCAGTGCCTGTAGTACAGAACAATACTCGGCGCCAAGGTTCGGGGAGGATGGCTTTCTCGACTTGAGCGACATCAATTTTGAAGAGTCGAATCCCATCGCGCTTCTGGGTGAATGGGAAATGTACTGGATGCAGCTGCTTGATCCCGACGAAATTGAGAACTCAGACAGTACCGCTTCATTTCAGGAAGTACCTGCCAACTGGACCAGCTATGGGGAAGAGTTTCCGGTAGAGGGGTATGCAACGTTCCGATTACGCGTTCGGGTCGCTGAAGGCGCTCCGGTGTTTGGTCTGTTTCTGGATGGGCAGGGCAGTTCCTATCAGCTGTGGGCAAATGGTGAGCTTGTCGCAACAGACGGGGAAGTAGGCGCTGCACTCACAGACAATGTCAGGGGCGGTCAGCCCCAGGTTATAGCCATAACGGCACAGCGGCCAGAACTTGATCTGGTCATGCAGATTTCCAATTTCAGCCATCGCAATGCTGGGTTCAGGAATCCAATCCTGCTTGGGAATGCCGAGACAATTTTTTCACTCGAACGAAACACCTCAATTGCACAATGGGTCTATCTGAGTCTCTTATTGGCAATCGCGCTTTATCACTACTATCTGTTCTCTCAGCGTCGAAGCGAGCGCTTTTCCCTGCACTTCGCAAATCTAAGCCTGCTGGCAGCAGTGCGTGTTGGTTATACGGGCAACAATGTCCTGGTTTCCGTGCTGCCGTTCCTGAGTTGGGAAGTGGGTCTGCGTATAGAGTATCTGACCTTCTTCCTGGTCTCGCCTTTCTTTGCCGCTCTAATGCGCAGCATATACCCGGAGGATGTAAAACTCTGGTTTCTGCGGGTCACGCAGCTCATCGCGGCCGCTTATGGTATTTACGCCATTCTTGCCAGCACCCTTGCAGCCACCTATCTGGTTCCCAGTTATCAGATCGTGATCTTGCTGGAGATTCTGTACTTCACATTCGTTCTCGGTCGCTTGTTCTATTTTAAACGTGAAGGGCGCTATTTCTTTGGTGCAGCGACTTTCGTTGGATTGTTGGGACTACTCTCTGAGATTCTGTTTTTCAGGGGAATTGTACCTTTTGGAGAAGTGGCTCCTGTAGGCATGGTCGGATTCATATTCGTGCAGGCTACCTTTCTGGCGGCGCGCTACTCTGCCTCTTTCCGCAGAGTGGAAGAGCTTTCGTCTTTGCTGGAAAAGAATCTGCATGATCTCGAAGAAAGCGAGGCCAAGTACCGCACGATTTTCGAAGACTCAGAAGATGTGATTTTCGTTGCAGACCTGGCGGGCAGGATCGAAGAGATCAGTCCCGCCTGCGACAAATTGTTTGGTTACACACCCCAGGAAATCAAGGCTTACAAGATCAACCTGAATGCGATTGGCAGCAAGGAAGACAGGTCGCGTTTCGCCAAACTGATGACAGAAAACAATGCGGTGCAGGACTTTGAGTTTGAGTTACAACACAGGGACGGACGACAGCTCCGTGCGGTGATGAATGCGTCGACCCGGGTAGACGCTGCAGGCCGAATTATTGGCATACAAGGCGCGGTGAGAGATATCTCGGACCGGGTGCAGGCCCAGGAACAAAGGCGACGTGCCGACAAGCTGGAGTTGATCGCTGCTACCGATGCGCTGACCGGTGCCTACACCCGTCGCTATTTTGATGAAGTGGCCGGTCGGGAATTCGCGAGGTCAGCACGGAATCTGACTCCACTTTCACTGGTCATTTTTGACATCGATCATTTCAAGAAGATCAATGACAGCTATGGTCATCTGGCCGGTGATAAGGTGTTGGTTACGCTCTCCCAGTTGTGTAGAGACAACATACGCTCTACAGACGTGTTTACTCGCTTTGGTGGCGAGGAATTCATCATACTGATGCCTGAAACAGATCTGGATGCGGCGTTTCAGAAGATCGAGACATTGCGGAAGCTGGTTGCCGACAAGCCGCTGGTGGAATTTAACGAGTTGGCAATTTCAGTTTCGTTCAGCGCAGGCGTTTCAAGCTGGGATGGGAAAGAATCGATTGAACAATTGATAGAGCGAGCAGACAAGGCGCTGTATCAGGCCAAGCAGGCCGGGCGAAATCGGACTGCGCTTGATCCGGTTTGCGCATGAAGAAAGAAGGCCAGGGGTGATGACTCAGGTGGTGTCTGCTGGCTTTGACTTAAGAGATTCGATACACAATAAATGCAGCACGAATTCACAAAAATGCTGCCTTAAAGATCCTCACAGCTTCATCTACTATTGTATTCAGTTCCTGTTTTGATGGTTTTGCGCTATCTCCCATCAGCATTACGTGGTTGATGGGCACTGAGATTACCAACCATGTAAACTGGATAGCTGTTTTCCTGCTGTCCTGTTTTGGTAGCAGCCCTTGATCCATATATTTGTCGAATAGCGTTTCGAGTGAGTCGATCCCCTTGCCAGGCCCCTGTTCAATGTAATGTCGACCGAGGTCGGGGAAGCGGGCAACTTCCGATACGATGAGGCGGCGCAGTTGAATGACATCAGGCATCAACACCGTTTGTAGCAGTGTGTGTCCCAGTGAGATCAGAGTCTTGTCTAAATCCGAAGTCTCCCTGGAGTCTTCAACTTCACGGAAAAAGGGTTCCCCAAAACGACCGATAGTGTCGATAACGACACTGCTAAACAGTGATTCTTTGTCACCAAAGTGTTTATAAACGGTCTGCTTCGATACGCCAGAATGCAAAGCAATTTCGTCGACCGAAGCCCCAACAAATCCCTTGTCCAGAAACAGGCTCAAGGCTCCGCTCATGATAGCCTCTCGCTTCTTCTTCGAACGCGGCGTTAGTTCATCGCCTGACATCGGCTGATTATCCATCACTGATCTCTCCTAAATAGACTAGACCGTCTAGTTGACTTACAATTAAGCATACTATACAGTCCAGTCTAGTTTAGTTATTGCCATCCAACAAGTGTGGGCGTTCAGCCCAAAATACAACAGGAGATCAACCATGAATCTGATGTCTCGTAGGAGCTTCCTTCGAGCGCTTCTGCTATCCAGCAGTGCAGGACTGGTGCGGCCTGTCGATTTGCAGGCCATGTATACAAAGCCCGGCGAAGTGAAGCGTATTGGGCCTCCACAAAAGATTCTCATTGTTGGTGCTGGCATGGCCGGGCTGGTTGCTGCAATTGAGTTACTGGAGGCCGGACATGATGTCCAGATATTGGAGGCGAGTCCGAAAGCCGGAGGTCGAATAGAGACTATTCGTGAGCCATTTGATCATGGACTTTATGGGGAGGCGGGCGCTGCCCGCATTCCTGACAGTCATGAACTCACACTGAGATATATTTCAAAATATGGATTAGAGCTGGCGCCTTTCCAGCCTTCGACACAACCATCTTTGGTGCATGTCGAGAATCGAAACTACCAAAGTGACGATCCGGGATTGCTCTCGGTGCTGGGACTATCACCGGAGGAGCAGGAGTTGGGGCCATCGCTTAGCATGAGAGAGCATAGCGCCTCTTTACAGCAGATCATTGGCTCCCTCGATGACTCGTCCTGGCCGGGAGAAGCTGCCCTGGATTTGGACAATCTGAATGGTGCAGAGTTACTCAAGCAGCTTGGCGTTTCCAACGGACTGATGCGTTTCCTTGATTTGGGGTTCGGTGTGCTCGGAGAGCTTTCTGGACTGGATCTGGCAGTACAACTGGAATCGCTGTTATCTCCGAAATATCGAATAAAGGGCGGGAATGACAGACTCCCACTAGCGCTCGCATCTGATCTTGCCGGACGAGTAAGCTACAGCACCACTGTTGAGTCAATCCAGCAGTCGTCGCAGTCTGTGCGTGTTTACGCGAATACTCCGGGAGGGAGGAAGCGCTTCGAAGGGGACAAGCTGGTTGTTACCGTGCCTCTGCCTGTGATGAGCCGCATCGACTTCCATCCGGTGCTGTCCCTGGAAAAACGCAGAGCAATTGAAGAGTGTCCGTATGCAAGAGTCACCCGCATCTTTGCTCAGGTTCGTAACAGATTTTGGGAGCAGGGCGGCTTGAGTGGGTTTTCTGTCACTGATCATCCGCTGGAAATATTCAATGCGAGCTATGATCAATCAACGCAAGCTGGGTTATTGGTGGGATACTTTCACGAAAGTGTTGCGCAGAGAATTGATCAGCAAGGGACCGAAGATGGAATCAATGAAGGAATTGGAATGATGAGTGATGTTTTTCCAGAATTGCCGCAATACCTGGTGAATACCGCCAGCTACTCATGGCATGGGAATCAGAACATCGGTGGTGCGGTCGCACTCTGGCGACCTGGCGCGTTCAGAACGATTTATCCACATCTCGCCACTCCTGAAGGACGAGTCTATTTTGCTGGCGAGCATTGCTCACCCTGGCATTCCTGGATTCAGGGGGCAATACACTCGGGAATTCGGGCAGCCATTGAAGTCAACATGGTCTAGTAGGTGGCATAAATAAACCCGCACCGTGGTTGATGCGGGTTTGATGTTTGGTAGCTATGGGTGGAGTTGCGGGGTGGCCTTGGGCCAAACCACCGACCCTGTCGGTGCGGAATAAAAATCCGCACTGTTGCCAATGCGGGTTTGATGTTTGGTAGCTATGGGTGGACTTGAACCACCGACCCCAGCATTATGAATGCTGTGCTCTAACCAGCTGAGCTACATAGCCTTGGTACTCAACGGCTTCCGTTAGCACGTCATCTGAAAATTTTAATTCCCATTTAGTGCTCGACGTATGTCTGTATACGCCTGCGCGCTAAAAGGGAAATTTAATTCCCAGCTAAGGCACTCTCGAAACCCTAGAATCTAATACAGGCTTCCTATTGCACTGCATCTGCAAATTTTCTCTGTGATTTCAGTCTCGACGTATTGTAAATACGCCTGCGAATAAAATCACAGAGAAAATTCACAGCTACAGCACACTAGAAACCCTTCTTACGGTGATTGGGACAACGATTTAGAGGCTGTGCCTATCCCTAAAAGGCCGCGAATTTTGGCTATTTGGGGCAAAAATGTCAAGATTAGGCGCCTTTGGTCAGACTGCGTAGGTATTCCCATGTCAGAGATTCGCTTCAGATCTGCGGTTGCGGAAGATCTGCCCGTGCTCAGAGAGTTTGAGCAGGGGGTGATAGCTGCGGAGCGTCCGGTCAGTATGAACCTGAAGAACGATCCCATTCGCTATTACGATCTCGAAGCGATGCTGGAGTCGGATCGCCATCATCTGTTGGTGATTGAGCTTGGGGGCGAACTGATAGGCTGTGGGTATGGGCGACTGGATGAATCGGCGCCATTCTTCAGCCATCCCTGCAACGTTTACCTGGGATTTATGTTTGTAAAACCGGAATACCGCGGGCAAGGACTCAGCGGCAGGCTCATGGAGGCGTTAATTGCCTGGGGAAAGAGCCAGGGTGCAGGGGAGGCGCGCCTGGACGTCTACGCAAAAAATGATCCTGCTATTCGAGCCTACGAAAAAGCGGGATTCAAGAATCTGCTAGCTCACATGCGCAAGACATTGTGAGGTGAGGCGAATGAAAGCTGGTCCTGCTTAGACGTTAAATCTGAAGTGAATGACATCACCGTCCTGTACGGTGTAGTCCTTGCCTTCCAGGCGCCACTTGCCTGCTTCCTTGGCGCCGTTCTCACCGTTGCCGGCCACATAGTCATCATAGGAAACGACTTCAGCCCGAATGAATCCCTTCTCGAAATCGGTGTGAATAACGCCTGCTGCTGCCGGTGCGGCTGATCCGCGTCGCACGGTCCAGGCACGAACCTCTTTTTCGCCAGCCGTGAAGTAGGTTTGTAGTCCTAAAAGATCATAGCCAGCTCGAATGACCCGATCTAGACCAGGCTCATCCATGCCCAAATCCTGAAGAAATTCCAGTTTCTCTTCATCTTCGAGCTCGGCAATCTCGGCTTCAAGTTTGTTGCAGATCACTACTAGCTGCGCGTTTTCGTTTTCAGCGATTGCTTTCACCTGGTCGAGATGGGGATTGTTTTCGAAGCCATCTTCATCCACGTTGGCAATGTACATCACTGGCTTGTCAGTCAGCAGGTGTAACATCGCAAGATCTGCCTGTTCTTCCTTGTGCAATTTCAGCGTGCGCACTGGTTCTGCGCCATCCAAATGGGTTTTCACTTTCTCCAGGAGTTGCACCTGGCGCTGGGCATCCTTGTCGCCGCTCTTGGCGACTCGGCTAACTCTGTCGATACTTTTTTCGACGGTTTCCAGGTCGGCCAGTGCGAGTTCAGTGTTGATAGTTTCGATATCTGCTGTAGGGTTTATCGTATTGGAGACGTGAGTAACGTTTTCATCTTCGAAACAACGCACCACATGGGCGATGGCATGGCATTCGCGGATATTGGCCAGGAACTGGTTACCCAGACCTTCACCTTTGGAGGCGCCCGCAACCAGTCCCGCGATGTCGGTGAACTCTACGGTGGTAGGGATGACTTTCTGTGGTTGCACGATGTTCGCAAGGGTGTCCAATCGCGCGTCGGGGATGGATACGATGCCGGAGTTAGGCTCGATTGTGCAGAAGGGAAAGTTCTCCGCTGCAATGCCGGCCTTGGTGAGTGCATTGAAGAGGGTAGACTTGCCTACGTTGGGTAAGCCAACTATGCCGCATTTTACTGACATGGTGCCGGTTCCTGTTATTGGGTATGCAGAAGCTTCATTGCTTCTTCCCATTCTCCATTTACTGCCTTTGGCATGACACGAATGGCATCTTCAATATCACTCATGATGACATCCGCTTCCGAGCGAGAGGGATTGCTTAGCACGTGGTTGGCAACCATGGATTTGTGTCCCGGGTGTCCCACGCCAATTCGCAGCCTATAAAAGTCCTTCTTGCCACCCAAAGCGTTGATGATGTCGCGAATGCCGTTGTGACCCCCGTGACCGCCACCTTCCTTGAGTCGGGTTACACCTACATCAAAATCAATCTCGTCATAGGCGACCAGCATCTGCGGTGGTTCAATTTTGTAAAACTTGCAGACCGCGGCAACAGATTTGCCACTGTGATTCATATAGGTGGTAGGGAACAGCAGTTTGACATCCTTGCCATCTATCGCAATCGAAGTGAATTCACCAAAGAATTTGCTCTCCCCACGCAATGTCCCACCATAGCTCTTGCAGAGATGGTGGAGAAATATAACGCCTGCATTGTGGCGATTGGAATCATGTTGTGGGCCTGGATTTCCCAGACCCACAATCAGTTTCAAGGTTTCGCCTGGCATGAGAGTCACCTGGCGTGCTTAGCGATTTAGCTGTCGCCGTCTTCCGCTGGCTTGTCGCCTTCGGCATCATCGGCGGACTTGTCAGCTGCTTCTTCACCTTCTTCAGCTGCTGCAGCTTCCTGTTCCTCTTCAATGCTGCCACGCGGAGCCTGTACGATAGCCACCGAGAGGTCGCTGTCATCGCCATGACTCAGTGCAACACTGCTTACACCTTCTGGTAGTGTGACATCAGAAAGGTGGACAGACTCGCCCAGCTTCACATCGATCATATCCACTTCGATATATTCAGGCAGGTCTTTAGGTAGACAAGAAACTTCAATCTCGTTGAGAGTCTTGAGGATGTTTCCGCCTTCCAATTTCACGCCGTGACACTTCTCTTCATTAATAAAGTGAATAGGCACCTTCACCGTGATCGCCTGCTTGTCGCTGACTCTGAGAAAGTCGGCGTGCAGGATGAATGGTTTGGCGGGGTGTCGTTGCAGCGCCTTGATGACAGCCTTCTCTTTCTTGCTGTCGATGTTAAGCGTAATAATGTGTGAGAAGAACGCTTCATTTGCCGTGGCATGAATAATGTCATCATGGGAAATGGTCAATGAAACAGGGTCTTTGTCACCACCGTAGAGTACTGCCGGTATGGCATTGTTCAGACGACGCAGGCGGCGGCTCGCACCTTTCCCCTGATCTTCCCGTACTGAACAGTCGAGTTCGAATGCATCAGACATGGTTTGCTCCTAGTCTAAAAAACTCCAACAAATTTGCGACCAATTTACTGGAGGGTTAAAAAAAGGACATGCTCACAAGAGCACTGTCCTGTTCTATCCGCGTGATATGCGATAACAGCTAGGTGTTATCAAACATCGCGCTTATGGATTCTTCGTTACTTACGCGACGAATCGATTCAGCCAGTAATCTGGCCATCGATAGCTGGCGAATACGCTTGCATTGTTTCGCCTCGTCGCTCAGCGGAATCGTGTCTGTGACTACCAGTGAGTCCAAAGCCGATCCCTCAATATTCTCAATAGCCGGGCCAGACAACACAGGATGTGTTGCATAGGCGACGACTTTCTTGGCGCCGTGATCTTTTAGTGCTTCCGCGGCCTTACACAGAGTGCCCGCAGTATCTACCATATCGTCGACGATCAGACAGCAACGACCCTCAACATCACCAATGATGTGCATGATCTGCGCTTCATTGGCCGTGGGACGCCGCTTGTCGATGATGGCCAGGTCCACATTCAACTGCTTGGCGACCGCTCGCGCTCTCACCACACCGCCAACATCTGGTGAAACCACCAGTAAATTCTTGTACTTCTGTCGTTCGATATCGTCAGTCAGCACTGGCGAACCGTAAACGTTATCCACCGGAATACTGAAAAATCCCTGAATCTGTTCTGCGTGCAAGTCCACTGTCAGGACGCGATTCACGCCAACAGCGCTGATCATGTCTGCCACTACCTTGGCACTGATCGCGACCCTGGCGGAGCGGACGCGACGATCCTGTCTTGCATAGCCGTAATAGGGAATCACCGCGGTGATCCGGTTGGCAGAAGCGCGGTGCAGAGCATCTGCCATTAACAGCAATTCCATGATGCTGTCATTAGTTGGGGCACAGGTCGGCTGGATAATGAACACGTCCTTGCCGCGGACATTCTCATTGAGCTCGACCGACACTTCCCCATCGCTGAACTTGCTGATGCTGGCATATCCCAGCGGCACACCAATATATTTGGCGATGGCATCTGCGAGCGCCGGGTTCGCATTGCCAGAAAAGACCATTAAATTGGTAGCCACGTTGACGTCCTATGCCTGCACTAAAAAGGGGGTCAGAGTAAAAAAGCGGTGTCTGTTATGCGACTGGGATGCGCACACCGTCTCTTTACTCTGACCCCCAGTTTTCTTCTAATTTGGCTGGGGTGGCTGGATTCGAACCAACGCATGCAAGGATCAAAACCTTGTGCCTTACCACTTGGCGACACCCCAGTTGTTTTCTGTCTACCGTCCTGTCGACTCTCGTCGTAGCGGCATTTTAGGCCGCGATTCTGTAACGTTCCAGCGAATTCACGCCTTTGGCAATGAACCCCGACATGTTTGGGGGTAGCAGCGCCAGAACCTGCCGTGCACTGTCGCTGTCTGTGAATCCGGTAAAGACACTGGCGCCTGTGCCAGTCATCCTGGCATCCCCATATTGGCTGAGCCAGGTCAGTGCTTCATCCACTGCCGGGTACAGCTTTCGGGTGCTGGATTCGCAGTCATTACGGGCCCTGCCCGCCAGAAAGTCGGCAATTTTGATGGCTGGAGAGTTCCGTGTCAAATCCTGCTGGGCAAATATCCGGGCGGTAGACACCTGGCATTGCGGTGTGAGCACCAGATACCAGCGTGATGGCAAGTCCACCGCTTGCAGCTGTTCTCCAATTCCTTCTCCCCAGGCAGTTCTGCCTTGCAGGAAAACCGGCAGATCTGCGCCCAGGCTCAGACCCAGCTCCAGGAGTCTGGGCAACTCCAGATTTAGCTGCCAGAGCTGGTTCAAGGCGAGCAGGGTAGTGGCAGCGTCGCTGCTGCCACCCCCCAATCCGGCCCCGGTCGGGATGCGTTTACAGATCTCTATTCGGGCGCCAAGGGAATCATCGCCACTCTGTGCGCGCAATAACTTCGCAGCTTGCAGGATCAGATTGTTATCCAGTGGCATGTCCTGGACTGGTGATTCTGAATTGATATGCAGGGACAGGGTGCTGTCAGATTTTGTGCTGATGTACAGCTCATCGCCGTAGTCCAGGAGCTGAAAAAGGGTCTGCAGCTCGTGATAGCCATCAGCCCGTTGGTGAGTGATGTGCAGGAACAGATTCAGCTTGGCAGGTGCGAGCCAGTATGACCTCTCGGTGCTCATGATAGTGGTTCAGTCCAGCGTCCAGCTCAGGCCCACAAAGCGCAATCGCACATCTTCATTGGCACGACTCATGTCGACCCGGCGAGGCAGGACGATTTCTCCATACTGCCGAGGATCGGGATAACTGACGGTCCAGCCATCCTGAACCAGTTGCGAGAGCTGGTTCAATTCGTTGAATGCGAGTTCAGCATTGGAACTGGGTGCAGGGAGCCCCCGAATCCAGTACTCCAGATGTGAAACCGGTAATTCGTAGCCTAATTGTTGCAGGATGAGATCTTCAGGGCTGTTGGCAGTAAGTACATTGCCATCCTGTTCTATAGTGACAAATCCAGGTCTGCCTTCGATGGTGGTATTGCCTGCATTGAAAGTGCCCCATAAGCGGATGTTGTACTGCTGATTCAGTTGTTGCCATCTGATCCTTGGCGTGTAGGCCTCATCGTAATAACGGACATTGACGCGACCTCCCAGCTGCCAGGCGTTCAGGGCCTGCAGGTCATCCCGTAACGCTGACCATTCGCTGTTTTCCGCTGCAGGCGGAGCGATGCTGCTGCAGGCCTGCAGAACTGAAGTGCCGATCAGGGCAAGAAGGAAATTGCGTGAGTGTATAAAAGGAAGGAAGAATCCTGTTGGAGCGATTCTGTTCATAGCTCCGCCTGGAAGCGCTCCACGACCTCTCTAATGAGTTCGCTATCGGGGGTGGTTTCCAGGGCGTCACGCCAGACCTCGATGGCCTCATCCTTGCGCCCCATTTGCCACAACACTTCGCCAACATGGGAAGCCACTTCATGATCCGGAAAGACAACAAACGCCCGACGCAAATTGGCAAGCGCTTCTTCATAGCGCCCCAGCTTATATTGCACCCATCCCAGGCTGTCGATTATCGCGGGATCTTCAGGTTCCAGAGCAATAGCACGTTCCAGCAGTTCCAGCGCTTCATCGTAGCGGGTAGTCTGGTCTGCCAGCATATAGCCCAGATGATTCAGTGCCCGGGCATCGTCTGGGCGCATGCGGATAATCTGACGCAGGTCCTGCTCTGAACCAGCCTGGTCGCCCAGATTGTCAAATAGCAGCACTCGAGCGAACAACAGATCAGTTTCGTTGGGATATTTATTGAGGGAGTTGTCCAACAGGGTTCGCGCCTCATTGGTATACCCTGCCAGAATCAATGCGCCTGATTCGATTGTAGTGAACAGGATCTCCAGTCGGGACTGTCCCCGTGACAATCTGTTCAGATGAGCATGAGCATCGTCCAGTTCCCCCAGGGCAATAGATAGCCTGGTGGCCTGTTGTTGAGCAGGCAGGAAATTTTGCGTACCAATTCTCACCTGACGATAGTGTTCTACTGCCTGTCGTTGGTCATCCAGTTGTTCATACACATAGCCCAGATAATATTGGCTCTCGTCGGCACGCTGATCCACATTGACAAGTTGTTGAAACTTATTTGCTGCATCTTCGAAATTTTCCATTTCCAGATCCAGCAAGGCCATGGAGAACAGTGTTTCCCAGTCCTGCGGATCCTGTTCTACCAGGATCGCAAACTGTTGCTGCGCTTCGGCAAAGGATTCATTCTGAATTAACAGTCTCGCGTAGGTCAGGCGTAGGTTCTTGTCGTCTTCAAATTCTCGCAATCCGTCTCTCAGCGCCCGACTGGCACCTTCGCTGTCGTCGTTCCTCTGCAGTATCTGTGATTGCAACAACACCAGGTTGGGAGTGAGTTCGGTCATCTCCAGCAGATTGTCGTACTCTGTTAGTGCCTCTTCATAGTTGCCGTTCTGGGCCAGCAATTGCACCAAGGTGAGCCTGATTGATTGTTGATCGGGAAACTCCCGCACCAGTTGATACAGGTTTTCAATCAATGCGGATCGGGTGCCTTCATCGAGTTGCCCGGTACGGGCGGCGAGAGCGGAAAAATCCATGTCACCGCCAAGATCTATCACTCTCGCCATATGGGAAAGTGCCTGCTCAAAATTACCAGTCTCAAGAAACTGAAAAGCCAGCATCAGATGTGGCTGAGCTACTCCGGGCTCCACTTCCGCCCAAAGTAAACCTAACTGCAGCAAGGCGTTGACATCATCGTTGACCGAAGCAAATTGCACTGCGCGTCTGATGATGGCCAGGTCGCGTGTCTCCAGGGCCAGGTCCAGATAATTATCGCCAGCTTCGACCACATCGCCCCGTTGCGCGCTGAGTTCGCTGATCATTGCCTGGTAAAGCTGCTCCTTGGAAAAATTGCCATACTCGATTTCTTCCTCTGCGGTCTGGTCAACTGCGGCTCGCTGCTCTGGTATGACAGCGGCCGTCGTGTTGGTCTCAGGTGCAGGCGCTGGCCCGGCACAAGCAGTCAGGATAGCGCCAAGGCACAGGATTCGAGGGAATATAGGGTGAAGATTCATGTTCTCAATGTGCTTCCATTTTCCTGTTCTATTGTAGCAGTTACGACGTAAGCCCGGACACTGGATTATCTGCTTGACGGGCTCGTTCGTCTCAGCCTCTAAGACCGGTCTAGCGGTGCAGTTTCATTCATTTGCGTGGATTCAGCAGGGAGCAGCGCCGCGCTGAGACAAGATGCGGCGGGCAGGGGCTGTTGGGTAAAAACAGGCATTTCTAGTACCATATGCGGCCTTTCTCAATCCGGGCATAGTTAACAAATCCATGGCACTACTTCTGGTGGGCATCAATCACACGACGGCGAGTGTAGCGCTGCGGGAAAAGGTCGCCTTTCCCCCGGAAATTATCGCTGATGCACTGCGGGATTTAGCTTCTCAGCAAGCGGTCAATGAAGCGGTAGTGGTATCAACCTGCAACAGAACTGAAATCTATCTGGATCTGGATTCTGTAGCCCAGGATTCATCTGAATCCAGTCTGCATGCTAATCGGGTTCTGGTTGATCAGCGCCAGCAGGTTATTGATTGGTTGAGTACCTATCACCAATTGCCAAGCAGTGATCTGGAGCAGTGTGTCTATTTTTTCGGTGCGGCGGATGTCATTCGGCATCTGATGCGCGTTTCCTGCGGATTGGACTCGATGATTCTGGGAGAGCCCCAGATACTTGGGCAAATCAAGTCAGCCTATGCGGTATCCGTGGATTTGGGCGTGAGTGGTGCCGCGCTCGGCCGGGCTTTTGAAGAATCCTTTTCGATTGCAAAAGAAGTGAGAACTGACACAGCAATTGGAGAGAATCCGGTTTCTGTTGCCTACGCAGCCACAATGCTGGCTGAGCGAATTTTCAGCGACCTGTCCAGTTTGCACGTTCTACTGATTGGCGCTGGTCGAACCATCGAACTGGTTGCTCGACATCTGGTAGACAAAGGTATACACAATCTTGTGGTTGCGAACCGCACTCTGGACAACGCACTGGAAATTGCTTCTCGGTTTGAGGCCCATGGTACGCTGCTCTCTGATATACCCGAGCAATTGATTGAGGCGGACATCGTAGTGTCCTCGACCAATAGTCAACTTCCCCTGCTCGGCAAGGGGGCGGTCGAGCGCGCGCTTAAGCAGCGTCGGCACAAACCGATGCTGCTCATTGATCTGGCTGTGCCCAGAGATATTGAGCCCGAGGTAGGTCAGGTTGATGATGCTTATCTATACAGCATCGATGATATCAGTGGAGTGATAGAAGACAGCCAGAAAAGCAGGGAAGAGGCGGCCTCCCAGGCTGATTCGATAATTGAGCGCGGTGTTGCTGATTTTCTCAAGCGTGAACGTTCCCTGGGTGCTGTGGATACCTTGAGGGCCTTTCGCGATAAAGCCCATAACATACGAGAAGCTGAATTGGAAAAGGCACTGAAGTCTTTGGAAAAAGGTGAAGCGGCAGATGCTGTGCTGGCTAACCTGGCACGCGGATTGACCAACAAGCTGATTCACTCGCCGAGCGTCCAGATGAAAGCTGCCACAGCAGAGGGAAAGGACGAAGTATTGCAACTCATCAGAGACCTTTTCGATCTGGGAGTTGGTGACGATGAGAATCAAAACAATGGGAATTAATTGTAGTTGCTTATGAAGCAGTCTATTCAACTCAAACTCGAGAATTTGCGTGATCGCTTTGGTGAAGTGGAAGCATTGTTGAGCGATGCTGAAGTGATCAATGATCAGAATCGCTATCGCGACCTCTCGCGCGAATACGCGGAGCTGGAAGAGGTGGTAAAGAGTTTCGATCGCTATCAGGCCGTGGTGGACAACCTGCAACAAGCAGAAGAGATGAAGAAAGACAGTGATCCGGACATCCGCGCCATGGCTGAGGATGAAATCGCCAGCGGTGGGGAAGAGAAGGAACGGCTTGAAGAGACCCTGCAGAAGTTACTATTGCCCAAGGATTCTAAGGACGGTTGTAATGTGTTTCTGGAAATCCGTGCGGGTACCGGTGGTGACGAGGCGGCGATATTTTCCGGAGACCTGTTTCGTATGTATGCCCGTTATGCAGAATCACAGAAATGGAAGCTTGAAATTATCACCGAGCGCCCGGGCGAGCACGGCGGCTACAAGGAATTGATCGCTCGCATAGACGGCAAGAATGTTTATGAAAAACTGAAATTCGAATCCGGTGCGCATCGCGTGCAACGTGTACCAGAAACCGAGACTCAAGGCAGAATTCATACTTCAGCCTGCACCGTGGCAATCATGCCCGAGTTGGAAGAGGTAGATGAGATCGACATCAACAAGAATGATCTGCGTATCGACACTTTCAGAGCCAGTGGCGCCGGTGGCCAACATGTGAACAAGACTGACTCAGCTATTCGGCTCACTCATTTGCCAACCGGTATCGTAGTCGAATGTCAGGATGAGCGTTCTCAACATAAGAACAAGGCGCGGGCCATGTCTCTGTTGCAGGCGAAGCTACTTGACCAGGCACAGGCAGAACAACAACAGGAAGAGTCGGATACCAGACGCAAGCTGGTTGGTAGTGGTGATCGCAGTGAGAAAATACGCACCTACAACTACCCTCAGGGCAGGGTAACTGATCATCGCATCAAGCTGACGTTGTATAACCTGCCGGAGATCATGGCGGGTAGTCTCGAAGAAGTGATTCAGCCACTGATCAATGAGTATCAGGCGGATCAGTTAGCCAGCCTGGCAGCAGAAACTTGAGTGAGCACTCGATAAAAGATTTACTCCAGGCTGCAATAGCCAGGATAAACGACACTTCGAAAGACAGTGCAAAAATGGATGCAGAGTTACTGCTTGCCCATTGCCTCGACCAGCCCCGGGAATATCTTTACACCTATCCTGAGTTCAAGCCGGAAGCTGCGGTCTGCTCTGCATTCGAAGACATGCTGACGAGGAGAGAACAGGGCGAACCAATCGCTTACCTGTTGGGGAAACGCGCATTTTGGGATTTCGAAGTTTCCGTCAATCCGTCTGTGTTGATTCCGAGACCAGAAACCGAGCTACTGGTTGAAACTGGCCTGGCATTGCTCGATCCAGAGACGCCAGCGAAAATTGCTGACCTTGGAACGGGCAGCGGCATTATCGCCATAGCGCTGGCGCGGGGCAGTGCGCAGTGGCGCGTCGTCGCGGTGGATTTGAGCGACGCTGCGCTGGCTCTTGCAAGGCAAAATGCTGCTCGCCTTTCAATAGACAATATTCAATGGCAGCAGGCCAGCTGGTGCGAGCAACTCGACGAAGAAGCGTTTGATCTTATTACCGCCAACCCTCCCTATGTTGCTCCCGGTGATCCGCATCTAAGCCAGGGTGACCTCCGCTATGAGCCGTCAATTGCCTTGCAGTCCGATCAATCGGGTTACAGTGATTTGTTTGCGATTGCAGATCGTGCGCGCGACAATCTCAGACCGGGAGGCTGGTTGCTGATGGAGCATGGTGAAAATCAGCATCAGACCTTGTGCGGGAAACTCGATGAACTTGGCTACACCGAAGTTACAGGACGCAAAGATTTGTCTGGCTGCTGGCGAATGGTACAGGCTCAGAAACCCACTCACTGATCAGCAAACAATTTGCCTATGAAAGACGAAGCACTTCTCCGCTACAGTCGACAGATCATGTTGCCCGAGATGGATGTCGCGGGGCAGCAGAAGCTGGTCGACGCAACAGTACTCATCGTGGGAATGGGTGGTCTGGGTTGTCCGGCGGCCATGTATCTGGCGGCTGCAGGTGTTGGTCACCTGCTTATCGCCGATGACGACCGGGTGGAGGTGACGAACCTGCAGAGGCAGCTTGCACACAGCCAGGGCGATCTGGGTAAATCAAAAGTTGAATCAGCGAGTGAAACACTGGCTGGTCTCAATCCCGATGTACAAGTTACTACTATCGAGGAGCGCTTGTCAGGCGAATCTCTCGATGCATGGGTCAAGCAGGTGGATCTTGTTCTCGACGCCTGTGACAACTTCAGCACCCGATTCGCGATCAATCGCAGTTGCATCAAACACGGAGTGCCACTTGTTTCCGCTGCCGCAATTCGTATGGAAGGTCAGGTAGCCGTGTTCGATAGCAGGATGGACAGCAGTCCCTGTTATCAGTGCCTGTATCAGGAAGACGATGAGTTGGATAGCAGTTGCGCAACGAATGGCGTGATGGCACCTCTGGTAGGGATTATCGGTTCGATTCAGGCAATGGAGGCAATCAAGCTACTGTCCGGAAT
The DNA here is from genome assembly GCA_965267495.1 of uncultured Pseudohongiella sp. Lineage (GTDB taxonomy): Bacteria > Pseudomonadota > Gammaproteobacteria > Pseudomonadales > Pseudohongiellaceae > UBA9145. The sequence goes on from OZ254078.1 coordinate 1,086,202, forward strand.
TGGCGAGCCACTTGTGGGTCGACTCCTGCTTCTGGACGGAACAGCCATGCAATGGCGTGAGATGAAACTGCCTCGCGATCCTGCCTGCGCGGCCTGTGGAGCCTGATAAAACCCGCCAGGCTGCGGGCTGCTTGCGCATTGCGTCCCCATGGTCTAGCAGCTATCATGCCTGCCCCACAAATAATCGGTCCAAAAACCCACTTTCTCCTGGGTATTGAGTCCATCAGATAACAAAAGCAGTCGATGGAAAATCTGCAAGCCAGCCAACAAGAAGAACACAGAGAATCATTCGACAAATTTGATCTGCAGCAACCGCTTCGCGATGCGATCAACAAGTTGGGGTTTGAATTCTGTACACCAATTCAGGCTCAGAGTCTTCAGTTCACACTGCATGGACATGATGTCACTGGAAAAGCCCAGACCGGCACGGGAAAGACTGCGGCATTTCTTATTACCATTATCAATGATCTGCTAAGCAATCCTATTGAAGAAGAGCGATACACGGGTGAACCTCGCGCGCTGATAGTCGCACCGACCCGTGAGCTTGCTATCCAGATCGCCAATGACTCTGTTGGCCTCACCGCATTCACTGATTTGCATACCGTGACTCTCGTCGGTGGTGAAGACTACCAAAAACAACATCGTGCGCTCGACAAGAAGCCGGTAGATATTCTGGTGGCAACACCAGGGCGACTGCTGGATTTTGTGCAGAACGATAATATCTATCTGGGCATCGTGGAACTGCTGGTATTGGATGAAGCGGATCGTATGTTGGACATGGGATTCATACCACAGGTCAGGCAGGTTGTTGCCAGAACACCGAAAAAAGACTGCCGCCAGACCCTGTTATTCAGTGCTACCTTTACGCCCGAGATTACAGAGCTCGCCACCCGCTGGGCTATGGACCCGGTCATGGTGGAGGTCGAGCCAGAGAAAGTTGCGGCAGATGCTGTCGACCAGAAAGTCTATCTGGTAACAACGGCGGACAAATACAATCTACTGTTCAATCTGATCTCCGAAGAGTCGGCTGAGAAAGTCATGGTATTCAGCAATCGACGTGATCAGGTTCGCAAACTCGCAGACAATCTGCATCGTAATGGAATCGACTGCGGGATGCTGTCCGGAGAAATCGCGCAGAACAAGCGAATTCGCACGCTGGAAGATTTCAAATCTGGCAAGCTGAAGGTGCTGGTGGCAACGGACGTCGCGGGTCGCGGTCTGCATATCGAGGATGTGACCCATGTGATTAACTACACCTTGCCCGAGGAGCCCGAAGACTACGTCCATCGGATCGGACGTACAGGCCGAGCCGGTGCTGTAGGCACGTCAATCAGCTTTGCCTGTGAAGAAGATTCTTTTCTGTTGCCAGACATAGAAGAGAAGTTAGGGCAAAAACTTAGCTGCATTCACCCCGAAGAAGATTTACTGGTCCAGGCTCCGGCTTTTGAGAGACCTTCCCGATTCAAGCCCAAGGCTGCAGGTGGTAGAGACAATAACCGCCGTCCCCGACGTCGCTAGCTTTTCCTGGAGGAAGTAGCACCATTGTCTTTCAGCGCCAGCGCATAGTCAGCTGACTTGCGATGCTGATTTACCAGATCCAGAAAAGTCGAGCCGTCATCCAATGCCACATTGATGTCCCTGCCGTCTGCGACGAAAAATGGCAGGAAACGAGCGAACAACTCCGCAGTCATGCCCCGATAGGCTCTGAGAAGAATATTGTAGTCAGCGGGCAGATGCTCTGGTGGTTCAACAGCAAGGAAGGTTTTAAGGCGATCGTCCGACCACTCCTCATTGCGAGTAGCAATTTGCGTTCTTTCGGCGCCTCTTTTCTTTCCTTCTTTCACTTCAGCTTATCCCGCAATAGTTGATTGACCTGGCCGGGATTGGCTTTGCCCTGGGAAAGTTTCATGGCCTGGCCGACCAGGTAACCTAACACCTGTTCCTTGCCGTCCCTGAACTGTTGCACCTGGTCAGGATTGCTGGCGATGACTTCTTCTACCAGTTTCTCGATCTCACCAGAATCAGTAACCTGTTTCAAACCCCCGGCTTCGATGATGTCATCTACAGCACTGCTGTCATCAATCATGGTTTCAAACACGGTTTTGGCAATCTTTCCGGAAATCGTATTGTCCTTGATGCGGCTGATCAGCGTGGCCAGTCGGTCTGCCTGGATCGGGGAGTCTTCCACATGCAGATTATTCTTGTTCAACAATGCCTGTAATTCTCCAGTTACCCAGTTGGCAGCCAGTTTTGCGTCACCGCTGTCCCTCGCAACCGCTTCAAAATAGTCGGCCATCTCCCGTTCACTGGTCAGTACGCCTGCATCGTAGTCGCTCAGACCATAGTCAGAGGTGAAGCGAGCGGCACGGGCATCGGGCAATTCCGGGAGCTGGGCTCTTACCGCTTCGATATAGGCGTCATCAATAACTACAGGTAACAGGTCGGGTTCAGGGAAATAGCGATAGTCGTTGGCAACTTCCTTGCTCCGCATGGAGAAGGTTTGGTCGCGGTCTGCATCGTAACGACGTGTTTCCTGAACCACGGTGCCGCCGTCCTCTATGACATCCTGCTGACGCTGTACTTCGGAATTGATTGCCTTCTCAACGAATCGGAAGGAATTGATATTTTTGATTTCTGTGCGCGTTCCCAATTCAGTTTCACCTTTTGGGCGAATGGAGACGTTTACATCGCAACGCATGGAACCCTGCGCCATGACTGCATCGGAAATGTCCAGGTAGCGAACGATGGAATGAAGTTTTTTCAAATAGGCAACGGCTTCATTGGCATTCCTGATTTCCGGTTCAGATACGATTTCCAGAAGCGGCTCGCCGGCACGATTCAGGTCGATACCTGACATGCCGTGAAAATCTTCATGCAAGGACTTGCCCGCATTCTCCTCGATATGCGCACGGGTGACGCCTATTTCCCTTTCGCTGCCATCTTCCAGGTTTATGGTGAGTGAGCCTTTGCCCACTGTGGGAAAGTCCAGTTGAGTGACCTGGTAACCTTTGGGGAGATCAGGGTAGAAGTAATTCTTTCGATCGAACACTGAACGCTTACCAATTTCAGCATCGATTGCCAGGCCAAACTTAACCGCCATATGCAATGCTTCTTTGTTGAACACCGGCAGGGTGCCTGGCATGGCGAGGTCGAAGATATTTGCCTGGGTGTTCGGCTCGGCACCAAACTCCGAAGCCGTGCCTGAGAAGAGCTTCGATTTGGTAGACAAGGAGACGTGTACCTCAAGTCCGATGACTGTTTCCCATTCCATGGCTAAGCTCCCGCCTCACCCAGATCGGGTTTTTGTTTGTGCCAGTCAGTGGCGAGCTGGAATTGATGGGCTACATTGAGCAGGCGCGATTCCGCAAAGACATCGCCAACGATATGCATGCCTATTGGCAGGCCATTGACCAAACCGGCAGGAATCGAGATGCCAGGCAGACCAGCCAGATTTACGGCAATGGTATAGATGTCTTCCAGATACATGGAGACCGGGTCCGATTTTGCGCCCAGTTCGAAAGCAGTATGGGGCGATGTAGGCCCGATCACGACATCGACTTCCTTGAATGCTTGATCGAAGTCATTCTTGATCAGGCGGCGGATTTTTTGTGCCTTGCGGTAGTAGGCATCGTAGTAACCAGCAGAGAGTGCATAGGTTCCGACCATAATGCGGCGCTTGACTTCATCGCCGAATCCCTCGCTTCGGGTGCGCTTGTACATGTCTTCAAGATCTACGGGATTGTCGCAGCGATAGCCGTAGCGAACGCCATCATAACGAGACAGGTTGGCTGAAGCTTCAGCGGGTGCAACCACATAGTAGGCACTCACCGAAAGGTGATTGTTGGGGAGATCAACCTCCTTGATGGTAGCGCCGAGCTTCTCATATTCGCCCAGTGCGGCCCGAATTCCCTGTTCAACTTCAGCAGAAAGCCCTTCAGCGAAGTGCTGTCTTGGAATGCCAATTCGCAATCCTTGCAGAGCTTGATCAAACTGAGAGGTATAGTCCTCCACGGGTACATCGGCGCTGGTACTGTCCTTCAGATCCAGTCCTGCCATGACATTCAGCATCAGGGCAGCATCTTCCGCACTCTTGCAGATGGGACCGGCCTGGTCCAGGCTGGAAGCGAAAGCGATCATGCCCCAGCGGGAAACGCGACCGTAACTTGGTTTGAAACCAGTGACGCCACAAAACGCCGCGGGCTGTCGGATAGAGCCACCCGTGTCCGTGCCGGTTGCCATGGCACACAGGTCAGCAGCAACGGCTGCCGCCGATCCTCCAGATGAGCCACCTGGCACCTTATTGACATCCCATGGGTTGCGGACTGGACCGAAGTGACTGGTTTCATTGGATGAACCCATGGCGAACTCATCCATGTTGGTCTTGCCCAGCATGACCGCACCCGCTTTATTGAAATTTTCTATGACTGTTGCGTCATAGGGAGCAACAAAATTTTTCAGCATGCGCGAGCCGCAACTGGTCGTGACGCCACTGGTGCAAAAAATATCTTTATGCGCAACAGGGATGCCCAGCAGGGGAGAGTCGTCACCATTTGCCCGACGCGCATCTGCTGCTTCTGCCTGGGATAGTGCCGAGTCTTCGCATACAGTGATAAAGGCATTGAGGGAATCATTGAACCGTGCAATGCGGTCCAGATAGTCCCTGGTCAGTTCTACACTGGAACACTCACCACTGGCCAGTGCACGTGAAAGTTCAGCTGCGGTTTTGTCGATCATCGAGATTCAGGTTCGGTTAGTTACAGAGAAAGCGGTTTATTGGTGTATCAAGTGAGATGTGGAACTATTCGATGACCTTGGGCACTAAATACAGTCCGTTCTCGCTTTGTGGAGCCAGGGTTTGTAATTCTTCCCGGCGGTCCTGTTCAGTGACTTCGTCTGCTCGCATGCGTTGCGTCATGTCCAAAGGGTGGGCAAGTGGCTCCACCGCATCCGTATCCACTGATTGCATCTGATCAATCAGGGCAAGAATATCGGTGATTCGGGATGCCACTTCATCCGCGTCAGCATCGCTGATATGCAAGCGAGCGAGCTGGGCGACTTTTTCAACTTCAGACCTGTCAAAGGCCATGCTTTCGCTCCGATTTAGCCAGTTTGAGGATTGTGATTCCGCTTCTTCGACACCAGTCAAATAATTGAATCAAGCTACTTGCTCTAGCTCCTGCCGGTTGCTAGAGTGCGTCCTAATTCGCGAGAAGGCGAGATTATACTGGAAAATCTGCAACTTAGGATATTTTCCTTGATTTCGCGGGTCGCCAGCTCCAGGAGATTCCATTAGCCATTCCAAGCCCCCGAGGCCAGCAAGAAATCCTCATCTCAACCTAAATCAATGGCCCGATGTGCCGTCTTATTTAGGAATCAATAAAGGAACAACAGCCATTCGGCTTGGATCTAGTTTTTTGAGGCACACGAGACTACATGTTTAAAAAAATTCGGGGAATGTTCTCCAATGATTTGTCTATCGACCTGGGTACGGCGAATACACTGATTTATGTACGTGACGAAGGGATCGTGCTGAACGAGCCGTCGGTCGTCGCGATCAGAACCCACAATGGCCAGAAAACCGTCACCGCGGTTGGCTCGGACGCCAAGCGCATGCTTGGTCGTACACCGGGCAATATCACAGCTATTAGGCCCCTCAAGGACGGGGTTATTGCTGACTTCCAGGTTACCGAGAAAATGTTGCAGCACTTTATCAATAAGGTGCATGAAAACAGCTTTTTTCCTCCCAGTCCCCGGGTGCTGGTCTGTGTACCCTGCAAGTCCACCCAGGTTGAGCGCCGGGCAATTCGCGAGTCGGTAGCCAGCGCAGGTGCACGGGATGTACGCCTGATTGAAGAGCCCATGGCCGCAGCAATAGGCGCAGGATTGCCAGTTGAGCAGGCCAGTGGATCCATGGTGGTGGACATAGGTGGTGGTACTACCGAGATCGCCATTATTTCCCTGAATGGTGTGGTTTATTCCGAGTCTGTCCGCGTTGGTGGAGACCGCTTCGATGAAGCCATAACGACCCATGTGCGTCGCAACTACGGCAGTCTCATCGGTGATGCGACCGCAGAGCGAATCAAGAAAGAGATTGGCTGTGCCTATGTAGGCAATTCCAGCGAGATTCGGGAGATCGATGTACGAGGCCGTAACCTCGCGGAAGGTGTGCCCCGGAGCTTCACCCTTAATAGCGACGAAATCCTGGAAGCCCTGCAGGAACCTCTCACGGCAATTGTGCAAGCGGTCAAGAGTGCACTGGAACAGTCACCGCCTGAGCTGGCATCGGATATCGCGGAAAGTGGTCTGGTGCTCACTGGCGGAGGTGCCTTGCTGAAAGATCTGGATAAGTTGTTGTCTGAGGAAACCGGATTACCGGTTATCGTGGCGGAAGATCCCCTGTCCTGCGTCGCCCGTGGCGGTGGCAAGGCCATGGAATTGATGGATGCCCATGACATCGACCTGGTGACTCTTGATTAATCGGCTGCAGCGCTCGATTAATTGGCTGCAGCGCTCGATTAATCAGCCACAGCGCTAAACCAGCAAATCCCTTGGTTTTACAGCTGCAGGCAGGGGGCTATAATTTCTGCGAACCCGGCATAGTGGTTCTGTGCCGGGCTTGCTAATCTGGTCCTGTGAGGTAGTCCGCCATCGACAAGACCCTGTTCATAAAAGGCGTGGCCCTGGAATACAGGGCATTGGCCTTTCTGTTGCTCTCCATCTGCATCATGTTCGCCGATAGTCGCTTCGGCTATCTGGAGCGTGTGCGCTTTGGTCTTGGATATCTCACCACGCCGGTCTACTGGGTGGCAGATACGCCAGCCCGCATTTCTTTCTGGATCGATGACGTATTTGTCTCGCGCACCGATTTGTTGGAAGACAATGAGCAGTTAAGGGAGGCGCTGCTGGTAGCGCAGCGGGAGCTGCAATTACTCGAATCCCTGGCCAGTGAGAACAGTCGACTGCTGGATTTGCGGGAAGCAAGCCAGGTCATCCCCGGAGAAGTATTACCCGCCGAGATTATCAATGTTTCGCCTGACCCCTATGCAAAACGGGTACTGATCAACAAGGGGGCTGAAGATGGGGCGTTTGTGGGCCAGGCTCTGCTGGATGCAAATGGTCTGATGGGCCAGGTGGTCGAAGTATTGCCTTTTACCAGTTGGGTGCTGCTGATTACTGATTCCCATCATGTGACACCTGTCGAAGTAAACCGCAATGGCGAGCGAGCGCTGGCCAGAGGCTCCCGGTCCACAGCCTCAGAACTGGAACTCGAATTTGTTACCCAAACTCAGGATATGTTAGCAGGCGATCTGTTGGTGAGTTCCGGAATGGGTCAGGTGTACCCTAAAAATTATCCGGTCGCAGAAATCGTCAGTGTGTACACCGATCCGGGGCAGGACTTTGCCACGGTCAGGGCCCGCCCCCTGGCCGAGATGGCAAGTACCAGACATGTGATGTTGGTATTTGCCAGTGAGGAAACCCTGATTCCGGAACCTGTATTCGAGACTGAGCCGGAAGTAGAGGCTGTTACAGAAGACAATCAGCTGACCCAGTTGGACGCCGGGCAGGACAACCTCTAGACAGTCTTATGCAGCGCAGACCTCATGCAACCTGGGTAATCTTCCTCACCTTCTTTATTGCCTATCTCTTGGCCATCGTACCTTTTCCCGATTGGGCAATGAACTACCGTCCGGAATGGGTGCCCATGGTGGTGATTTACTGGGCCATGGCGCTTCCTCATCGGGTCGGCATTGGTTCTGCCTGGGTCGCGGGAATCGTGCTTGATGTACTGGAAGGCTCAGTGTTGGGACTGAATGCACTGGGTCTGGTCATAATTGCCTACATCACGCTCAACCTGCACTTGCGCCTGCGCATGTTTTCAGCCTTGCAACAAGCCGGTCTGGTACTCGCCCTGGTGGGTATCAACCTGGTGCTGCATCACTGGTTGCGCATCGTCACCGGTGAAACTGTGACAGCGGGTCTCATGTTTCTGATGGGGGCACTTACCAGTGCGATCATCTGGCCCTCATTGTTTCAGCTCATGCGTCAGACCCGACGCAGCTTCGATGTCCACTAGTGACTGAAAGCCGTTCGTGACCTCGCCAAGACTCGTACTCGGTTCAGCATCTCCCAGGCGACAACAGTTGTTGCAACAGATTGGCGTGGAATTTCAGGTCTCTCCTCAGCACATCGACGAATCGCCGCTTGCGGGTGAGACGGCGCAGGATCTTGTGTGCCGCCTGGCAGCGCAAAAAGCGCAGTCCTGCCTTGCCAGTCACGCTGCCACCGATGTAGTTGCCCTGGGCTCCGATACCACTGTAGTACTTGACGGCAACATCATGGGCCAACCCGAAAGCAAAGATGAAGCCGTGAACATGCTGAGCAGCCTTTCCGGGTCACAGCATCAAGTGCTGACTGCCGTATCGCTCGCAACGAAAACTGACTCACAAACTCAATTGTCTATCACCGAAGTGAGATTCAGACCCTTAAGCAATGAGGAGATAGAGGCCTATTGGCACACCGGTGAGCCATCTGGAAAGGCCGGTGCCTACGCCATACAGGGATATGCTGCCGTGTTTGTGGAATCCATTGCAGGCAGTTACAGTGGCGTGATGGGTCTGCCTTTATTCGAAACCGCACAGTTGCTCGGTAGATTTGGTATCAATTGTTGGCGGCCGGAAAACGGGAATCACAATGAGTGAAGAAATACTGATAAACGTGACGCTGATGGAGACTCGCGTTGCACTCATTGAGAATGGCTTGTTACAGGAAGTCTATATAGAACGACATAACAAACGGGGACATGTAGGCGACATCTTCCGCGGTCAGGTAGTTCGGGTGATGCCTGGTATGGAAGCGGCATTCGTCGACATTGGTCTGGAGCGAGCGGCATTCATTCACAACTCTGATATCTCGGCAATTGACGCAGATGGGTTTGAAGTCAGGGACGAACTGCCTTCTCCGATTCAGGATTCACTACGGGAAGGGCAGGATATTGTCGTGCAGGTTGCCAAAGATGCGATCAGCAGCAAAGGTGCCAGGCTTACTACTCACCTGACATTGCCTTCCCGCAATCTGGTTTATATGCCGAGGAATCGACATCTGGGTATCTCACAACGTCTCGAAGACGAAGAAGAACGAGAGCGACTCATGAATACGCTACAGGAAGTCCTGGCCGCTGAGTCCTGGGATGAAAGTGGTGGCTTTATTATCAGAACTGCAGCAGAAGGCGCGAGCTTTGATGAGTTGCAGGAAGATGTACGCTTCCTTCGTCGCCTGTGGGCAAAAGTGGAAGAACGTATAGCGCGCAAGGACGGTATCAAGGCGGTCTATGGTGAAGTGGCGCTCTATATGCGCACGGTAAGAGACCTGATACGACAGGAAGTGGAGAAGATCAGGGTCGATGACAAGGCTTCCTTCGAGGCCATGCAGAGTTTTCTCGATGACTTCGTCCCTGAATTGGATACCCGGGTTGAGTTGTATAGTGGTGAACGACCGATCTTCGATCTCTATGGCATTGAAGATGAGATTAATCGTGCACTGGGTCGAACAGTGAAACTGAAATCAGGTGGCGATTTGATTATCGATCAGACCGAAGCCATGACCACGATCGATGTGAACACTGGCGGTTATCTAGGTTCTCGCAATCATGCGGAAACCATTTTGAAGACCAACCTGGAAGCAGCAACGGCAATCGCCCGACAACTCAGGGTCAGAAACCTGGGCGGCATCATTATCATCGATTTCATTGATATGCTCGATCCGGAGCATCAGCGACAGGTGCAACGAACCTTTGCCAAAGCCCTGGAAAAGGATCATGCCCGCACCAGTATCACAGGAATCTCCCAACTGGGTCTGATCGAGATGACCAGGAAGCGCACTCGCGAAAGTCTTGGTCAGACTCTTAATAGCCACTGCCCGGTTTGCGAAGGGCGAGGCACCCTCAAATCTCCCGAATCAGTATGCTACGAAATATTCCGGGAAATACTCAATGTGGCGCGTGCCTATGAGAACGATATCCTGCTGGTCATGGCCTCCCAAATCGTTGTGGATCGCCTGCTGGATGAAGAGTCGGACACTCTCGCCAGCCTGGAGGAATTAATCGGTAAGACGGTCAAATTCGAGGTGGAACCTATGTATACTCAGGAACAGTTTGATGTGGTGCTTTATTAATGGTTGAAGCGCTTTTAGTGTACAAAACGTTGTGTATTCCTCGTTGCCTGCACCACATTTACCGGATCAATTGATGTTCTTCAGTTCCCATTCAGAATTTCTGCGCTACAAGAGAGTCAGGCTGCCGAAGTAGTCATTGACCGGCACCAGGTGGAGCGGGGTAGAGCGTCCAGAACCTACTATGCTAGCGACTATCTTTCAGAAGATATTGCAACAACTCATCATGCTCGTGGTGGTGAGTATCGTCCTGTTGGCTGCCTACGTCAGCGCCGGTCGCCAGTTTATGCCTGCAATTTCTTCCTATGCTGATTTCCTGGAAGCTCAGATTCTTGAAAATGCGGGTATACCTGTAGCCATTGATTCGCTCACTGGCAGCTTCAGTGGCTTCAATCCTGTGATCAATATTGATGGCTTACGGTTGGCAGTCGCCGATGACAGCCATCCCGATGAAGTCGCTTCCAATGCGCTGTATTTTGACAGTGCCACTATTATCGTAGATATGGCGCAAAGCATCTGGCAGCGACGCTGGGTTCTGGAAGAATTCCTTGTTGAAAGCCTGGAGCTGGATTTACAGCAGAATGCCAATGGAGGCTGGCAGCTCAGTGGGGTCGATGTGTCCGGGGACGAGCCAGTCAATCTGGATACTCTTTATCAGACATTTCTCAGTTTCAATCGGCTCGATCTGCGCAACGTGGTGATTAATGTCAACACCATGTCCGGTGAATCCTTCATATTTACCCGTGGGCTTGCCACGATTCAGAATCAGGCCGATATCCACTATTTGCATATTGATACCAATCTGGAAAGAAATCCGGAACAGATCGCTTTCTCTATGGAAGTGCAGGGAGACAGTCTGGCCGACGTAGATGGTCGCATCCACATCAGTATCCCTGAGGCGAATTACAGTTCCCTGTTAACTGCTTTGGATCTCGGTGATATCCGGGTCCAGCAATTGGAAGGGGTTGCTGATTTCTGGATCGATGTTGTCGATGGCACTGTTGAGAGTGCACAGAGCCAGTTTTCACTCGGCAAGCTGTCTGTGAGTGTGGCTGAAAATCCCCCGGTCGAATTTCAGGATTTTTCGGGACGCTCTGCGCTGGCCCGAGGTCTGGCGGGTGAACATTGGGAGGTGGCCCTGTCCGACATGGCCATCAACTACGGCGACGAGTTCTGGCGAAATTTCAATGCCTTCATCTATTACGTTCCTGACCAGTTACTGACGGCGCGCGCGGATCAGATCGAGCTCAGTTTGTTAAGCGACCTGGCCCTGGATAGCGGCGTGCTTGATGCAGCAGCACAGGAACAGCTGGCGGGCTACGCCCTGGCAGGGGGTCTTCAGAATTTTTCTTTGTCGGTGCCGCTTGGAACGGCCGGTTCGGAGCCAATCAGCACAAGAACCAACCTGGTCGATGTAGAAGTGAGTTCATTTCGTGGTTCTCCCAATATGTGGGGCCTGACTGGTTACCTGGAACTGCTGGTCGATCGTCAGGAGGATCTGCTTACGGGCGTTGCCGAGGTAGAATCTGAAAACTTCAGCATGAACATCCCTAACACTTTTACTCGGGTCTGGGATTTCGACTATGTGAATGGGCGTCTCAATATCAATGTGGACAGTTCTGCAGGAGAGCGAGTGCAGTTGTTTAGCAGCGTTGTGGTGGCGGAATCCCCTGCCGTCGATGGTCGGGTAAAGTTTTCTTCCCTGGTGCACAGGCATCCCGATGGCAACCGTGATGCCACACTGGATCTGGTTGTGGGTGCGCAACGGGTTGACGCCGAATACAAATCATTGTTCCTGCCCGATGGCCCCAATGTGCAAACCAATTTGCGCAACAGTATGGAATTTCTGGAACGTGCCATTCTCGATGGAGATATTCGCGATAGCGGAGTCCTGTTTCGCGGCAATACCATAGAAGGTGCGGCACCAGTCACCAAGACATTTCAGAGTTTCTTCATTCTTGACAATGGCGAGATCAACTACAGTGATGACTGGCCAGACCTTGGTGATGTGGCTGGTCTGGTCATTACCGACGACAACAATATAGACATAGAGATCAGCGAGGGCGCCAGTTCGGGCATCGAGCTGCAACAGGCCAGTGGCAGAATCCGTCGCAACGATGCCGACGAGAACTGGCTGACAATAGATGGCCTTGCTACTGCGTCGACCGCGCTGGGACTGGATTTTCTGCAGGAGATTCCAGTGGATGATGGCCTGAAAGAAACTTTCGCCAACTGGGCGGTTGCCGGGGATTTTGATGCTGATATTGATGTCTTACTTCCACTCAGCGAGCCGGGTGCAGTACCCGATGTCAGGCTGAACGTTGAGCTGGAAGACAATGAGCTTGCCATTCCTGACTATGATTTGTCGGTGTCCAATCTCAGTGGTCCAGTCATCTTCGACACCCGCACCGGCGTGGAAACCAGCACACTGGCAGCGGAATTGTTCGGTGATCAGGTAGCGGTTCAGCTATCCTCACAATCCGAAGCAGGGAATTTGCAACAAATATTCATTGAAGGTCGCGGTCGTACCACGCCGGAAGAACTCATTGCCTGGCCCGGACAGAGCGATATTGTGCGTGATCTGCTTGCTTCAATGGACGGCAGCTTCGCTTACCGCGCATTGATGACAATTGATCAAACTGGCGACGCTGCAACACAAAACTCGCTCTCGATCGAATCAGACCTCGTAGGAGTCAATATTGGACTGCCCCAGCCTCTGGGCAAGCGAGCAGACGAAACCATGGCTTTGTCGCTACAGCTTGATTTCGATGAAGACGCACTCTTCATCACGGGCAATATGGGCGAACAACTGCAGATGCAGCTTGATATAGAAAGCGGATCAATCAGTGAAGGACTGTTGACCCTCGGCACCAATTTGCCGCAAGCGGAGATGTTGTCTGCTGAGCCGGACCAGGGCCTGGTAATTCTCGGTGACATCGACAGGTTCGAATTACAGGCCTGGACGGAATTCGTCGCATCTCTTGGCGCTGCAGGAGAATCTTCATCTGCATACGGTAACAATATCGCCTTCGTTGATATTGCTGCCGATATCTTCTCCCTTTACGACCAGGAATTGCCTGAAGTGAATTTCAGAGTAGAGCCTGATTCCATCAGGGAGGGCTGGCTTGCCTCCCTCAGCAGTGACTCGGTTCAGGGAGATGTGTTAATTCCTTTTGACGAACAGGAATATTTGCAGGTAGATCTGGATTATTTGATTCTTCCGGCAGATGAGGAAGAATCGATTGCGTCTTCCGATTCTCCCGAAGTAGAAGAGGGTGAAATAGTAGTTGCAAATGAAGAAGCAGCTGTAGATCCCCTGTTAAATCTGGATCCACGCGAATTGCCATTAATGGAGTTTGCAACCGATGCGTTTGCTATCGGCGATCGTCAGTATGGCAGTTGGGAGTTCACTCTGATTCCAACTGAGACCAGTGCTGAGTTTTACGATCTGAATTTCGATTTCCGCGGTTTACGCCTGGGTCGGGATGAGCCTGGTGAAGCCATCGAACCCCTGGATTCTCACTTTCGCTGGAACTTCGATGGTGAATCCCATTCCAGCGAGCTGGTTGGCGTGTTGATCGCAGACGATATCGGCGACGTGCTCTCTGCAAATGGTTACGCACCCAGCCTGCAAAGCAATCGCGCCACTTTCGTTGCGGAAGTCAGCTGGCCCGGTTCTCCAGCATTCTTTTCCAGTGAACACCTCAGTGGGCGCATTGATTTGTTGGTGGAGGAAGGGCGGTTCAATCGAAACTCTGGAGGTCAGGGTGCCCTGAGACTGGTCAGCTTTATTAATCTCACAGCGATCTTTCAACGACTGCGATTCAGCGATGATTTGCTCAGGCGCGGCCTGGCTTATGACGAAATCAGTGGCAAGTTCACCCTGGACGATGGTTTGATGCATATCGAAGACCGTCTGGTGATTACCGGTCCGAGTAGTCTCTATCAGATTACCGGAGACCTGAATCTGGCCACTGAGAACATCGAAGGTGAAATGTTCGTCACCCTGCCGGTTTCCAACAACCTGCCCTGGATAGGATTGCTAACGGCGAATATTCCCCTCGCTGTGGGCGCCTATCTCTTCGATCAGATATTTGGCGATCAGGTTGATAGTCTTTCCAGTGCCGTCTACACCCTTAGTGGTCCTCTGGCAGGACTGGAGCCCAGTTTTAAGCAGGCATTCGGGTCGCCCGGCTCACCCGAGACCGGGCAGCAAGCGTTGCCTCAATAGTCTGGCGGTATAATGCCTGCACTTGAAAGATCTGAACGGACAGAGTGATGCAAGGAGCCAGGGTATGAGCCACAAGGTCGCGGCAGTGCAGATGGTCAGCACAGCAGATGTGGACACAAACCTCAAAGCTGCTGAGGCCCTGATTGGAGAAGCCGCCTTTCAGGGAGCGAATCTGGTGCTGTTGCCAGAAGTGTTTGCGGTATTGGAAGGTGGTCCGATGCGTGCCTTTGGTGAAGAGCAGGGCAGTGGACCAATTCAGGAATTTCTGGCGGAACAGGCCCGTCGACATCAATTAGTCTTAATAGGTGGAACCATTCCACTGCTTTCCCGACCCAATAAAAATCCCGATGATGAAGATTACCTGATTGAAGATGGCCGGGTCCGTCCAGCCAGCCTGGTATTCGACAGCAATGGTGACTTGCTGGCGCGTTACGACAAGATTCACCTCTTCGATGTCAAGGTTGCTGATACCCAGGCAAGTTATTCGGAATCCAGAAGCTATGAAGCGGGCGACGAAATCGTTTGCATCGACACCATCCTCGGACGTCTTGGTTTGACAGTCTGTTACGATCTGCGCTTTCCAGAGTTGTACCGTGAACTGTTTAGCCGGGGTGCGGAGCTGGTCACTGTGCCAGCTGCATTCACCCGCGTCACCGGAGAAGCACACTGGGAATCCTTGTTACGAGCGCGAGCGATCGAAAACCAGTGCTATATCATCGCTGCCGGTCAGGGTGGCCGTCACAATGAGAAACGCGAAACCTGGGGTCATTCCGTGCTTGTCGATCCCTGGGGCACTGTGCTGAAACAAATTGACCAGGGGGAAGGTGTGGTTGTGGCCGATATCGATCTGCAAAAACTCCGGGACATCAGAGAGCGCATGCCAATCTCCTCGCAGCGCAAACTTAACTGATTATCTTGAAGTGAATACGGCCGGTTCAATATTGCCCCTTTTTGAGCCAATCATTTATGATGCCGCCTTCGACAACCGCCCGATAAAGGTGTGCCCATCAATAAGAGTCTTGTCAGTAATCTCCTCGCTCTGAGTCTGGTCGCTGTTGGCGTGCTCAGCAGCGGCCCTTATCAGGTCTATATCCTCAATACCGGTCTCTATGCCCTGTCAGGGGGCATTACCAATTGGTTGGCGGTGCACATGTTGTTCGAGCGCGTGCCAGGTCTCTATGGTTCGGGAGTTATCCAGATAAGGTTTGAAGACTTCAAGGTGGGTATTCGCAACCTCATTATGGAACAGTTTTTCGAACACGGAGATCTTGAGGCTTTCTTTCATGGCGCCGGCGATACCACCGAGAAGCTTGGTGCACAGCTACAGGACAGTATCGAAAAGCTGGACCTGGAACAGGCCTTTGAATCCCTGCTGGATGTGATCATGAATTCCTCCTTTGCCGGCATGCTGGGGATGCTAGGTGGCAGGGATGCGCTGAATCCCCTGAAAGATCCCTTTGTTGACAAGATGCGCCAGTATTTTCGTGAACAATTCAGTGAGGGCGGTTTCCAGGACAAGTTGCAGGATGCCCTGCAGGGGGCTTTGGATGAAGAGGCCATCCTGGAGAAATTAAAAGAGCTGATAGATCAGCGTCTCGATCGCATGACGCCCGCCATGGTGAAAGATATTGTGCAGACCATGATCCGTAAACATCTTGGTTGGCTGGTGGTATGGGGATGTGCATTTGGCGGATTAATCGGCCTGACGGTTACTGTCATCGGAAATCTTCAGTAGCATTGGAATTGATCAAAAATTGATCAATTCAAGCGATAGCAGAAGGTTTTTTACCGACCTGTTATTAATCGATGCTCATGGAGTCGCCCAATTCAATCCCATTCCTGACCTCTCCTGCCAGGTATTGGGGAAGTAGCGTTCCAAAAAAGACGACTCAATCACAAAATTCCTGATTCAGCGCGTGTAAATCCAAAATCGCTGTAATACAATAGCGCGCTTTCGATTTTCAGCCCGACCATTCTCTAGTAACAAATCTTGTAGCCAGAGGGTGGTACAGGGATTCATCCAGGAACAGTAAAGAGGTTAGCAAACAAGTCATATGGCACGACCAGTCGAATTCGAAGAGGCGAAAGTTTTAAACAACGCCATGGAACAATTCTGGAAGGAAGGATACGAAGCGAGTTCGGTCCAGAAACTTCTCGACTGCACCGGCATCAATCGGGGCACACTCTACAATTCGTTTGGCGACAAGGACACTTTCTTCAAGTCTTGTGTGGATCAGTACAACGCCATCATGAATCAACACATCGCCAATTCCTTAAAGAATGATGCACTCGGTCCCTGGGAAGCCATCGATGGCTATTTCCAGGAATCAGTGATTGATATCAGCAACAAGCATCGTGCCATGGGTTGCCTTCTTGTAAATTCACTGTGTGAAAGCATTAACTATGACCGGGAAATGAAGCGCATGATCCGTGCTTCACTGGCCAATATTCGCAAGCCGTTGGTAAAGCGGCTGAAAGAAGCCCAGAAGAAAGGCAAGCTGAAGAAGGGTGTGACGGTAGAGTCTGCCGCCGACATTCTGATCAATATGCTTCATGGTATCCGGGTCAATGCCCGCGATGGCAAGAATGCCAAGCAGCTGAAAGACCTGATCAAATTCACGGTTAACTCCCTGAAGAAATAAAGGAAGGAAGCTACAGGGCAGATATTGTCTGGGCTGTAGCGATATTGCCAGGGACTGGATGGAAAAAGGAGGCTGAAGAGCCTCCTTTTTTTATGGGAGGCCGGTAGAAGCCCGGGACAGCCAGATCCGGTGCTTTTGCATCTCCCTCAAGCGCTGATATACTCTGCTCCTCCACAGTATTTATGTCAGGGCCCAATAATGAAAAAAATCGCCGGTAAGCGCTCAGAGGACGATGCCAAAATCGATCTGACGCCCATGCTTGACGTGGTCTTTATTCTGCTGATTTTCTTTGTAGTAACAGCGACTTTCCTGTCGGAAACCGCCATCAACGCTGCCAGTAGCGATAACAACAACAACGAGCCCCCGCCGGATGATCCGGATGACAAGAAAAATATCTTGTTTGAGATTGGTGCCAACAACGAGATTATTCTCAACGGCAATCCGCGTCCGATCATCGCCACCCAGATTCGATCCAACATCGACCAATTGAAGGCAGAAAATCCTGCGGCTTCGGTAATCATTCAGCCGAATGATGAGTCAGATGTGAGCACGCTGGTGCTTATCATGGACGCAGCCAGACAAGCAGGTATGCAAAATATATCGATAGTTGAACCTAATTAGTTCGACGCTGTTGCTTAGCTGAACGCACCATCATCGATGGTGCGTTTTTGTTTGTGGAGTCGCCACCTGTCGCGGCAAGATTGCAGCAGCGAAGCTGCTATCTCTCCCGGCCCAACGAAACAATGAAAAGTCTCTGGAACCAAACAGATGCCGATGCCTGCGAAGGGGACGCGGTCGATCTGCGGGCCTACACTTCCAGACTGCTGGGTAGCAACAGTGATCTGGTTCTGCACGGGGGAGGCAACACTTCGGTCAAGGCCAGCTGCAAAGATGTCTTCGGTGATTCAGTAGAAGCACTCTATGTCAAAGGATCTGGTTGGGACTTGAGAACGATTCAAGCCGCCGGGTTTCCCCCAACTCGTCTTGACTACCTGCTTCGACTGGGCGAACTCGAGTCATTGAGCGACAGCGAAATGATGCGACAGCTGCGCCTGGCACTGTTGGATCCAACTGGGCCAACACCTTCGGTGGAGGCCATTCTCCATGCGCTGATTCCGCACAAATTTGTCGATCACACTCATGCTGATGCGGTGGTGACTGTGAGTAATTCCCCGAACGGCGAAGCCATTCTGAAGCAGATTTATGGACCGGAAGTGCTGGTGCTCCCTTACATCATGCCAGGATTCATTCTCGCCAGACAGGTTGCTGCTGCGACAGCGGAAATTGACTGGGATGGAATCCGGGGCATAGTCCTGATGCACCATGGCATCTTCACATTTCATGAGGAAGCCAAAACCAGCTACGAGACAATGATCGAGTTGGTGAACAAGGCTGAAGACTATCTACACAGTAAAGCGCCCAATAGCCAGGCCAGTGCTCAGGCGCGGATCGATAGTGAAGAGTTGCGCAAGCTTAGCAATTTGAGGAAAGAGGCGGGTCAGTTATTCGGAGGTCCTGTACTGTTGCGGCTGGATGATTCGCCACTGGCTGCTGGATTTGCCAGTCTGGCCAATGGGGGTGAGCTGATTCAGAGAGGTCCGTTGACTCCCGACCATACCATTCATGCCAAGGCTTTTGGCGCAGTATTCGGCGATGATCCCTGCGTTGGGCTGGCAGAGTTTGATCAGCAATATCGACAATACTTCAAGGAGCACAGCAACGCTCAGCACAAGATGCTGGACACCATGCCCCGTTATGGTGCCTGGTGTGACCGGGGAATGGTTTATCTGGCTGCGAACCTCAAGCGCCTGCAAATTGTTGCGGACGTCAGTGCTCATACACTAAAAGCCATTCAGCAGGCTGAGGTCCTGGGGGGTTGGCAAACTTTGCCTCGATCGGAATTGTTTGAGGTGGAGTACTGGGAGTTGGAGCAGGCCAAGCTCAAGGCTGGCAATAAGAGGGCGGAGTTTGAAGGTCAGGTGGCATTGGTAACCGGCGCAGCATCAGGTATAGGCCGGGCCACTGTCGAAGCGCTGGTGGCGCGTGGTGCAGTAGTGGTAGCGCTTGATATTGCAGATATGTCTGAAGTATTTGGTGATCAGCCGCTTGTATTGGCTGTTCACTGTGACGTCACTAACAAGTCGGATCTGGACAAGGCGCTGTCTGAGGCGGTGATGCAGTTTGGTGGTATTGATTTGTTGGTCAGTAATGCGGGTAACTTTCCTGCCAGCGCCAGCATTGCCGAGCTCGATGATGACAACTGGCAGGCTTCCC
Organism: uncultured Pseudohongiella sp.; assembly: GCA_965267495.1. Taxonomy (GTDB): domain Bacteria; phylum Pseudomonadota; class Gammaproteobacteria; order Pseudomonadales; family Pseudohongiellaceae; genus UBA9145. The sequence continues at coordinate 1,105,516 of OZ254078.1, forward strand.
TGGAGCTGAATCTTAGTGCTCACATGAAACTGCTAAGAGCCTGTTCGCAATTTCTGGCTTGTGGATTCAATCCTGCAGTTGTCTTTGTTGGCTCCAAGAATGTACCGGCACCCGGTCCCGGTGCCAGCGCCTATTCGGTTGCCAAGGCAGGCTTGCAACAGTTGGCGCGGGTCGCAGCGCTGGAACTGGGTGGACAAGGTGTCCGGATCAATTCCGTGCATCCCAATGCTGTTTATGACACTGAACTGTGGACGGAAGAAATATTGCAGTCTCGTGCTGCACATTACGGGCTCAGCGTTGCAGACTACAAGCAATCCAACGTGATGCGAACTGAAATTCATTCGTCAGATGTGGCGGCAACAATCCTGGCATTGTTAGGTGCTGGTTTCAGCAAGACCACTGGCGCACAGGTCGCTGTCGATGGCGGCAACGAACGGGTTATCTAGAACAAATCATGCTGGTCGCAGGTGAACAACGGCAGAGTATCTGGTATGACCTGGAGCAAGACCAGGTCAGCATCATCGATCAAACATTGTTGCCTCATCGTTTCGAAATCAGACATCTGCAGAACCTCGATCAGGCCTGCGAGGCAATTTCCAAGATGCAAGTGCGCGGTGCGCCGCTGATAGGCGTTACCGCCGCCTATGGTGTCTATCTGGCAATGAAACATGATCCCGGCTCGCTTGAGCAGGCCATTGCAGCGCTGCTCGCGACCCGTCCGACCGCGGTCAACCTGCGTTGGGCCTTGCAGCGTTGTCGCAACACCCTGACACAGATCCCAGTTGAACAAAGAGCGGGTGAAGCATTACAGCTGGCACATCTGATGGAAAAAGAAGACATCGCCATCTGCGAGTCGATCGGCGAGCATGGTGCACAACTACTACAAGAACAATGGCAAACAATAAAAGGCAGCCAATCGCGGCTCAATATTCTCACCCATTGCAATGCCGGTTCGCTGGCAACTGTCGACTGGGGAACAGCCCTGGCAGTCGTTTACAAGGCCCATGCTATCGGCATTCCTGTTCACGTCTGGGTCGATGAAACCAGACCGCGAAATCAGGGTGCAGCATTGACCTGCTGGGAGCTTGGGCAAAATGGAATTGACCACACGCTAATCGTCGACAATGCTGGCGGTCTCCTCATGCAGCAAGGTGAGGTGGATTTGTGTCTGGTGGGAAGTGACCGCACGGCCCTGAATGGTGATTTCTGTAACAAGATTGGCACTTACCTCAAGGCAGTGGCCGCCGCAGATTGCGGTATTCCTTTCTATGTGGCTTTTCCTGTCTCAACGATAGATTTCGAAGCCAGAGATGGTCTCGGTGGTGTTGTCATTGAAGAGCGTGCCAGGGAAGAGGTTACTCATCTGCAAGGTCAGAACAGTAGCGGAGAGATAGAGCAGGTCGCGATTGCACCCCCGAACGTTGCCGTCAACAATTATGGATTCGATATAACGCCGGCCCGACTCGTCACTGCCCATATCACCGAGCGTGGTGTTGTGCCCCCGACTGCGGCAGCAATCTCCGGGCTGGCTTGATAAGAATACTAGCCCGGTGGCCAGCCAAGTTGGCGACCACCCAGAATATGCAGGTGGATATGACCTACCGTTTGACCGCCGTGATCACCGGTATTGATCACATAGCGAAATCCATCCGCATCAAGGCCTTTCTCCCTGGCAATCTTGTTGGCTGTCAGTAACAGCTTGCCCAGTAGTGCCTGATCTTCATCGGAAGCCTCATTGATGGCTGAGATATGGCGGGTGGGAATCACCAGGATATGCACGGGCGCTGCCGGGACTATATCTTCAAAGGCGAAGACATCCTCGTCTGAATAAACCTTGTTAGAGGGTAATTCGCCTGCGATAATTTTGCAGAATAGACAATCGTCCGACATGGTTTGCTCCCGTAATTTTTCCTTCAGGCCGTTGTCTAACAATATTAAAGGAAGCTCCGGGAAAATACTCCTGCACTGAGAGAGATTCCCGGCACATCGTCAAACACAGTGCATCATGAGGAAATACTGGTCGTGCGCCTGATCCTGTTATTCGTCATATCGCTCTCACTTCCGGTTCAGGCCCAGGAAGAGCTGACCCGTTATGGATATCGTATCCTGAATACCTATCCACACAATATCGAGGCGTTTACCCAGGGACTTTTCTACCACGATGGTTTTCTTTACGAAGGAACGGGCAAGGAGGGATTCTCCAATCTCAGCAAGAGAACTGTCGATGAAGTCACACCAATCATGTCGGTGCCTTTGTCAAATCGCTATTTTGGTGAAGGTATAGAATTGGTCGATGACCGGATATACCAGCTCACCTGGCAATCCCACCTGGTATTCGTCTACGATCTCAATACGTTTGAGCAGATCGACACCCATTACAACGCTACCGAAGGTTGGGGACTTGCCTTTAACGGAGAACATCTGATTCTCAGTAACGGTAGTGCTGAGCTGCAATTTCTCGATCCGCAAACCTTCACGCCTGCTCACAAGGTGCAGGTCACACTCAATGGTAATCCGGTTATCAATCTGAATGAGCTGGAATACATTGACGGCGAGGTGTGGGCTAATGTTTGGCAAACTGATTTCATTGTTCGCATCGATCCGCAGACAGGCAATGTGAATTCCATCGTCGATCTCACCGGATTGTCCGAACAGACCGAATTGGGTAGCTGGGAAGCTGTGCTCAATGGTATCGCCTGGGATGCCGAGCGCCAGCGGCTATTTGTCACCGGCAAGCACTGGGCTCATCTGTTCGAGATTGAATTGACCGGGCCCTGATAGCGCCTATGTGGCTGCAGAGAAAAATCACCCTGACTGCAAAGTCACGCGGTTTCCATCTCATCACCGAAGAGCTTATCGGCCGGCTCCCGGAACTGCAGCAATTGCGCATGGGGCTGGCTCATTTTCTGCTTCAGCATACCTCTGCATCGCTAAGCATCAATGAAAATGCAGACAGCTCAGTGCGCAGGGACATGGAATCACATTTCAATGAACTTGCACCTGAAAACGCCAGCTACTACGAACACACCTATGAAGGTCCTGACGATATGCCTGCGCATATCAAGTCCGGATTGCTGGGCAGCGAGCTGACTTTGCCGGTCAGTGAGGGTCGCCTGGAGCTGGGCACATGGCAGGGTCTGTACCTGGGTGAACACCGGGATCATGCTGCTGGTCGCACCATCGTGGTGACGCTGCAGGGAGAGTAAAGCGTGAGCAGGCAGGCCTGATGAAAATCCACACGCAGTTCAAGTTTCTAATCCTGGTGGCGCTTTCCATCGCCTTACTATCTTGCGAAACCGTATCCTATTATTCACAGGCGGCTCGTGGCCAGGTGTCGATCATGCTCGGTCGCGAAGACATAGAGCAATTGTTAGCGGAGCCGGAACTTGACGCCGAGCTGCGACGCAAGTTTGAACTTGTCCTTGAGATCAGGGAATTTGCAGAGACGGAACTGGCATTGCCTGTGAATGACAACTATATGACTTATGTCGATGTTGAGCGTGAGCACGTGGTCTGGAGTGTATTTGCTGCACCGGAATTTTCTACAGACAACGTAAACTGGTGTTACCCTATTGCCGGCTGCGTTTTTTATCGGGGGTACTTCTCTGAGCAGGGTGCGACACGTTTCGCGGAAAAGCTCAGCGAGCAGGGATACGATGTCTATACTGGCGGCATTGATGCTTATTCAACCCTTGGCTGGTTCGACGACTCATTGTTGAGCACTGTGATCGATCGGGTGGATTACCAGCTTGCGGGTCTGATCTTTCACGAACTGGCTCATCAGGTAGTTTATCTGCCGGGAGATACTAACTTTAACGAGAGTTTCGCTACCGCAGTTGAGCGCGAGGGGGTGAGGCGCTGGCTATCGGCGCGGGGTGAATCTGCGTTGCAAAGTGAAGCGGAGCTTGGCAGTGAGCGACAGGAAAAGTTCGTTGACTTGGTCAGCGACTGGCGCGATCAATTTGACCAACTGTACCTTGAAGAAATCGACGTAGAAGTGATGAGAGGCAGGAAGCAGGAGCTGCAGCAGCAAATGCGTGAGGCTTATGAGGAGCTCAAGCAGGAGTGGGGTGGCTATGCCGGCTATGATGAATGGTTCTCACGTTCGCTTAATAACGCGCAGCTTTCGACAGTAAGCTCCTACAACGACCTGGTGCCTGCGTTTAATAAGCTGCTGTCTCAGAATGAGGGTGATCTGAACGCTTTCTATCGGCAGGTTGATGAGCTTGCCCGCCAGGGAGAGGATGCTCGCGCCGAGTCTATTGAGCGTTTGTCGGCCGACTAGCGCGCCAGCCTTGCTTCCAGGTTGGCAGCCAGATCTGCATAGAAATCTGAGTCCGGGTCTTTACTGGCGGCACTGCGATAAGCTTCCAGTGCCTCCTGCAGGCGACCTTCCTGTTCCAGTATTCTGCCCATACTGCGATCGAAGAAGGCATTGTCCGGCATCACAGCGATTGCCGCTGCATAAACACTGATGGCTGCATCAGCAAGACCATTATTGTTATAGGTGTTGGCCATGATGTGCACTTGCGAGTCGTTGTCAGGATCCAGTTCGATGGCCTGTAAGTCATAGGGTAAGGCTGCCTCGAAATTTCCGTCACTGCGTTCAAGTTGACCCAGGGTCTGGACTGCGGCAATGAGACTCGCTGAAGGTGAAGTCTGCAAGGCAATGAACCTGGCCAGCAGCGGCTTGGCTTCCTGGTAACGTTCGAGAAAGTAGTAGGTGTTAGCCAGGTTTCTGAGGGCTTCGACGAAGTTGGGGTCGGCGCTGATGGCCTTTCGATACTCTTCTATCGCTTCTTCATGTCTCTCTAGACTGCTGTAAGTATTACCCCGACGAAACATCTTCTGAGCCAGCTCCCGGTCGATCGTCGCGCCTTCACGGGTGAGTGACAGATTGTCATAGCGTTCCAGTACGGCGCTGGCTCCGGAATCCTGGGCCTGGGCGACTGCAGAACTGCCAGCAGCCATCACAAGTGTCACAACAACTGCCAGTGAGAGTCGCTTGTCTGGCAGCAAATGTGGAGAGATCACTCTGGGCATAGTGTGGACCTGCTAGAAAAAAGGACTGACAGACTATACAGGAGGCGTCGAACAAGTTCTATGCGGCCCGCGTTACTGAAGGCTGAGCCTGCGCTTGTTGGATTCAGGATCACTGGTATTGCCAATGACTGCGGCGTCGCCGTAGCCTGCATCATGCAGGGCCTGCAAGCATTCGCTTACCTGACTCTCCGGCAAGGTGAAGAGCAGACCGCCTGCTGTCTGGGGATCGAATAGCAACTGCAGGCGCTGGTCCTTCAAATCAATACCACTGGTATCGATCTCTGCTTGTACCAGGCTGTTGTCTTGATGGAGAGAACTGAATATGCCCTGTTCGAGACAGTTCAGTGCGCCCTCAAGCACAGGCACTTTGGCAAGATTGATGGTGGCCTGCAGTTGACTGGCCTCAAGCAGTTCGAGGAGATGACCAGCCAGCCCGAAACCCGTGATATCGGTGCAGGCAGTCGCGCCATGTTGCAACAGTGTCGTGGTAGCTTCGCGATTGGATTGCAGCATGTTGGTCAGCGCGTCTTGCATCCATGCATGCTTTGCCTTGCTGCGCATATCGGCTGCCAGTAGCGTACCCGTGCCCAGCGGTTTGGTGAGGATGATGGCTTGCTCGGCGGTGGCCGTGTCCTTTGCCAGTAAGACATCCTCCTCGCCAAATCCGTTGACACACAGGCCGAATTGCAGGCTCTCGGTTTCTGCCGAATGCCCGCCGACCAGAGTGCAGGACTCCTGTTGCAGCACCTCGCTACAAGCCAGCATGAGTTCACGCATCTGTTGTCGTGCATATTTCCGTTCCGCTTGCGGCAAGCCTGCAATTGCCAGCGCAGAGTGCGGCATGACTCCCATAGCATAGATATCACTGAGGCAATGGTTGGTGGCGATGCGACCAAAGATCCAGGGATCGTTGAGTGGGGACTTGAGGTGGTCAACACTCTGCACAAGGATGCGCCCGTCCGGGAGTCGAATGCGTGATGCATCTTCAATACCTGTGCTCGATAACAGGATGTCATCGCCAGAGGTGGAGGGAAGCTCTGCGATGACTTCCGACAGCACGTCCGCCGCAACCTTGGCGCCACAACCTGCACAACGCAGCGCATGTTGTCGCAGACGTTGTTCGGTGTCCCTATCTACCAGGCCAGGCTCTAGCGCAAAATTCGCTTTCATCTCAGGAACCCGGGCAAATTTTTGAACGAATCTCGAGTCAATCTGGTGTTTTAGAGTCCACATGGATCGACCCTGTAAAAACAAATTTGCGCGGGAAGCGATGGCCTTGTGGTTGCCCATACTCATCAGGGCAAGTGCTTGCCTTTGGGGATAATACTTCCTGAGGCGTTTGCCGGTTGCATAGCGACGCAGATTCTCGGCCAGAACCTTACCCTGACGTACAGCATAGACGCCGGATTTTGGACGCGGCTCATTAATCACAGTAGCGGCATCACCCGTAGCGAAAACAAATTCGTGGCTGGTGGATTGCAGGGTAGGAGCAACTTCGATGAAACCGTCGTCGCTGGGCTTGAGTCCGCAATCGAAAGGCCATTGGGGAATACTGGCGCCAGTGGCGTAAATGATGAAATCGGCTGGGTATTCAGTGCCATCTTCACAAAGCAGTTGTCCGGCCTGGAAGCGCTCCACCGGTTTGTCCAGAATGACATCGATATGACGACGCCGCAGTTCTTCCTGGCTGAATGTGCTGACCCGGTTATTGTGCTGGGTCATTAGTCTTGCGTCCGCAGTGATCAATTGAATTTTTAGTGCGTTCGCCTGATAAAGGTCCCAATCAAGCTCACTACAAATCCTGTAGTGTGTAGTGAAGGCGATCTCCACACTCGCAGGCCCACCGCCGACTATGACCAGCCTGAATGTCTGCCCTTCTCGAAGTGCTTGCATTGCCCTGTTTCGCATTTCCTCCCAGCCATGAAGGAAAGCATCGATCGGTTTTACAGCCAGAGCATATTGGTCCGCTCCCGCAATCAAATTGCCGTCGGGACGTGAGCCAATGTTCAGTGATAGCAGATCGAAAGGGAGTTCCGGTCGCCCTTCGAGCAAGATGCGCTTGTTGTTGAGATCGATCTCGCAGATTTCCTGTTGAATCAATCGAGCGCCGGCGAACTGCGACAGCGGGCGCAGGTCGATATGCATATCTTCGTGAGAGTAGTGACCAGCCAGGTAGCCCGGCATGGATCCGGAGTAGGGTGTAACAATGTCTCGACTGATCAGGCTGATGCTTAAACCAGGCATCGGTTTCATGCCCATTGATCGAAGCACGGAAAGATGGCTATGACCACCGCCGACCAGTACCAGATGTTTTACGATTGGCGCGTTGCTGATCATTACAACCCGGTGACTACTGACTAGTCAGTGACCTGAAGACCCGATTCGGGAACCAGGCGGGTTTCCTGCCCTGCCGCGGGTCGATCGGGAATGAGTTGTGACAACAGCAACGAACAGGCTGCAATGCCTGCGCCAATCAGAAACACAGCGCTGTGGTTCACTACCCATATCAGGCCCAACAGGGCAGGGAGCACCACCGCGGCGATGTGATTGATGGTAAAGCTGATTGAAGAGGTTGCCGCGATGTCTGCGGGATCGGCTATCTTCTGGAAATAGGTCTTGATGGCAATTGCCATGGCGAAGAACAGGTGATCGAGCAGGTAGAGCGCAATGGCAAAGGCAACGCTGTCTACGAATGCATAGCTGACAAAGACTGCTATGAGGCCAATGTATTCCAGAGTGAGGGCACGTCGTTCTCCTATGATGCTGATCAGCGCGCCGATTCGTGGTGCCAGCCAGTAAGTGAGTACAGCATTCACCAGCGTGAGCAACACCACGTTTTCTATCGGAAACTGGAATTTCTCGACCAGCAAGAAGCCTGCAAAGACAACAAAGATTTGTCGCCTTGCGCCTGCAAGAAACGTCAACAGGTAGTAGAGCCAGTACTGACGACGAAGAAAAAGTGTTTTCTTTTGTACTACTTCATCTTCGAAGTGCGGAATTGCGCTCCAGCAATAAAGACCAATAAGGATGGTGATGCCGCCGGCAAGCATGTATATCAACAGGTAGTTGGGTGTGAATGCCATCAGGTAGAGAAGGATGGAGCCGAGTACAACAAACTGGGTGATTGCGCGAGTGCCAAGAATCTGGCCCAACACTTGGGGTGCTTCTTCCTTGCGTAGCCATTGCAGGCTCAGCGAATTGTGCAAGGTCTCCAGATAGTGAAAACCGATTGACATGATGACGGTTGCGAAATACATCCACAGGGCAGAGGGGTAGAACGCAGTGATCGCTGTGCCTACGCCGAGTGTAATCAATGAAAGTATGGCGAAGTTTTGCTGACGGATGAACAGCATCACCAGGATTGCAGTGAACGCGAGGAAACCGGGTACCTCTCGCAAGCTCTGCAGGATACCTATCTCTTCACCGGTAAACGCTGCTTTCTCTACGGCAAAGTTGTTCAGCAATACCTGCCAGGTAGCGAACGCAATGGTATTGCCGATGGCCAATAAGAAAAGGAGAGTCTTGCGCTCGTGAGGCGAACTGGAAAGCATGCTTGCCTAAGCCGTTAACTATTTCTCAGTACTTTCTGCGATTGCAAATTACTGGAAACTGTTGCTGTGAGAGTCCCCTGCAGGCGATATCGGCATGCCGGGTGACGTAAGTGAGCCGCGATTATATCATCGTGTAGATGTCTCTGCTTTCAATTTATGCCGGACCCACCGCGTATCGTAAGTTGCAGGCTGACGGATTTCATGTGGATCAGTTCAGCGTTTTGCTCGGTGCTTCCGGTGGCCCTAAATGGTTTGTGCTCTATGGTATGGACCGATACTTGTTTGGGGATTTTTTTGCGGGTCGCAGCAAGCAACTGGATACACTCGGTTCTTCTGCCGGCGCCTGGCGTCTGAGTTGTCTGGCCACTGCTGATCCGCTGAGTGCGATTGAGGCACTGGCCAGGGGATACAGCGAGCAAACTTATTCCGCGTCGCCGACGGTGACAGAAATTACCGATAAGATGCGAAGCATGCTGGCGGCTGTGCTGGGTCCAACTGGTGCAATGGAAGTTGCAGCCAATGAGACAATACGAACACACATCATTGCTGATCGATGCAAAGGAATTGGCAACAGTAGTCATAAATCTGTACAGGCAGGGTTTTTGGGAGCCAGTGCAGTTGCCAATGTGTTCAGCAGACGCGCACTGTCGCTGTTTTTCCAGCGTACTCTCTTTACCGCGAGGCCGAACGAGAGCCCCTGGGGTGAGCTGGATGATCTGGATACCACAGTAGCGGAGCTCTTTGAGACAAATCTTCTGGATGTATTGATCGCCAGTGGTTCCATTCCCTTTGTGCTTTCCGGCGTACGTGACATCAGTGGCGCCAAACCTGGTTTGTACTGGGATGGAGGCATCACCGATTATCATTTCGATTTTCCATTTCATCGTGGCAACGATCTGGTGCTGTATCCTCATTTCAGTGCTCGCGTGGTACCCGGTTGGTTCGACAAGCATCTGCCCTGGCGTAAACCCCATCAGACGAATTTTGACAACGTGGTTTTGATTACACCATCTCCGGAATTTGTTGCTTCCTTGCCTAACAATAAAATCCCGGACCGCAAGGATTTCGAGCTATACGAAGAGCAGGAGCGACTACATATCTGGCGGGATGTGCTTGATAGAAGTCGATTGCTGGGTGATGAATTGAACCGTCTAGTGCAAACCGGTGAGGGTCTGGATAATATGCTGTTATTGGGAGAGTGAGATGCCGAGTATCAGACCCGCCAGTTTCGATGACAGTGTCGCCATCGCCGAAATCTACAACTGGTATATAGAGAACTCCACGATCACGTTTGAGGAAGAGCCGGTGAGCTCTGGTGATATGGCGCAGCGCATCGCTGTCACCGATGATACGCGCCCCTGGTTTGTATTGGAGGAAGCAGGACAGCAGGAGAATGACTCGCATCTGTTGGGTTTTGCCTGCGCGGTGCGTTGGAAAGACCGTTCCGCCTACCGCTATTCCAGGGAAACCAGTATTTACCTGTTGCCAGAGAGTGCAGGTTCAGGCCATGGGCGGATGCTTTACGAATACCTGATTGATGCGCTGCGCAAGACTGAGGTGCATACACTTATCGCGGGCATTGCGCTTCCCAACGATGCCAGTATCGCACTCCATGAGAAGCTGGGATTTCGCAAGTGTGGCGAATTTGAAGAAGTTGGCCGAAAGTTCGATAACTATCTCAACGTGGGTTACTGGCAACTCTTATTGTGAATACGAATCGCTGTTCCAATGTTCGAACATCACGCCTGCTGATCATCAGTCTGCTGTTCCTGTTGCAGGGCTGCGTGGGTGCCGTGCTTGGCGCGGCTGTGGATACCACCATTGAGGTTGCCAAAGTACCATTCAAGGTTGCTGGTGCTGCAGTGGATCTCGCCACTGACGATGACGACGAAGATTGATCATTGCAAAATTAGCCTATGACTCCCGATCCTTCAGACTACGACATACCCGATAACTATCGCCACTGGAGTGGTGACAGAGCGGAAGATTACATTGGACCCTTTTTCTTTTATATGGAGGGGGAGCACCCACGCACCGCTTTCCGGGTGCAGGAGCATCATTGCAATGCCCATGATTCAGTACATGGCGGAGTGCTGATGAGCTTCGCCGATTACACCCTGTGCCTGGGTGCCAATGGCGGTGAGAGTGAATCTGTCGCCACGGTGAGCTGCAATAATGAGTTTGTTGCACCTGCCTACCAGGGAGAATTGATTGCAGGGCAGGCAGAGACCATCCGCAGAGGCCGGTCCATCGTCTTCGTTCGCTGCACTCTGTCCGTGGGCGACAGAGTGGTCCTGATCAGCAGCGCGGTAATCAAGCGCATTCAGCCTAGCTGATACCATCAATACCCCCATCCGGGGCTGTGATTTTTTAAAATCCGCTACTTCAGGCTCCATCCCTCGCTGATATATCCCCTATCCTGTTGAAATACATAAAGAAAATAATTTTGTAACAGACTGTGACAATGAATCCGAAAGTGCTACAGTAAGGGCACTGGATTGCTGAAACTGGCTACGCAGAACAATAATAATCTCTATTCGAGCAGCGAGTATGGCGAACGATCACAGGCAGCCTGTTCATTCCACCCTGCCAGGGAATGGCCTGTTGCGCCCCTGGTTTCACCTCCTGGCTTCTCTTCTCCTGATTCCTCTGCTGTCTGCTACCACGCTGGTCCATGCAGACCAGCCTGCTGATGCTCCGCTGTTCAATGTCTATCAGGCGGATTCACTGGAACCTTTGATAGAGCTTGGGCTGACCATGCAAGAGCAGGACAGGCATGAAGAAGCTATCGATTTTTTCAAGCAGGCTCGTCAGGCAAGCCGCATTCAGCATGGCCTCTATGATGAGACACAGGTCTTGCTGGTTGAAGCCATTATTGAAAGTGAAGTGGCACTGGAAAACTGGCAGGATGTGGATGATCACTATCGTCATATGGAGCACTTGTATCACAAGCTCTATGACATGACAGATCCGAGGCTGGAAGCTGGTCTGCGTAAAGTGTCGGGTTGGCTATCCTTCTCACTGAGTGCCAAACCAACCGGTGATCGGATCGATCAGCTCTACCGGGCCAGCCGCATCTACAAACTCAGGCTGCAGATTGCCAGGCAGACCCTGGATGCAGACCATCCCAAGGTCGCATATCTGGAAGAAAACATTGCGATCTGTGAGAAACAACTCTATCCCATGCCTTCTCACAGGCGTGAAGATTCTCGCAATAATCGGGGTCGCTGGCGGCGCAATCCAGTCGTCGCGAGTCTCGACTAGCTCAGCTGCCTCCCGTTCTGGTTGTCGATCAATTCCCGCACAAGCTGGCCTGGTGTCTGAAACAGGAATGCAGGTGATTCTGCAGATAACTCGTCCTGGGAACCATATCCCCACAATACACCAGCTGACTGTAAGCTATTCTGGTGGGCTGCGGTGAGATCAATGGCCCGGTCACCAATCATGATGGCTGCCTGATCGATCATTCCTTCACTTAACAAGCCGGCCAGTTGCTTAGACTTGCTGCTTTGATTGTGACTGCCATTCACAAAGTCAAAGTAATCATCCAGCTGGAATTCATGGATTACTCTATCGGCATTGATCTGTAGTTTGGATGTACAGACACCAAGCCGATATCCGGCACCCAGCAGCGATTGCAGCATTTCGGGAACACCGTCATAGACAGTATTTTCCCGAAAACCCATTTCACCATAGCGCTCTCTGTAGGCCGCGGCCACAGCATCGATATGGATGGGATCCTTATTGCCGGTGAGCCTGGCAATGGACTGCTCCAGAGGCGGACCGATGTGTTGGGTAATTACTGCGTCCGGTAAGGGCGAGTAGTCGAAGCTCGTCAGCGCGAAATTCATGCACCGTACCACCCCAAGCGCGGGATCAGTGAGTGTGCCATCAAGATCGAATACTAGAACCATTGCCTGCCCTGAAATATCTGGAGCTACAGAGAATACACTCTTTCAGCAGTGCCGAAGAACATGGCATGTTTCTCCTCTTCGCTGAAATCGGCAGTCATCTTCTTGAAGCCATTCCACAAGCAATGATAGTTGATGGACAGGCGATCTACCGGGAAATTGCTCTCAAACATACAACGTTCCGGACCGAAACATTCGATCATGTGCAGGTAGTATCTTTGCTGAGCAGCGACGAACTCATCGGAAGTAGGAGGGCGGCTTGCTTTGTGCCAGCGAAATCCATTGTCAGGCATGGCCAGTCCGCCCAGTTTGACCATCACATTTTCGCACTTTGCCAGATCGGCCATTTCCTGTTTCCATTCCTGGTAGATCTCATCTTTACATGCGCTGTAAATGCCAACACCCAGCGGTGTTCCAAAATGGTCCAGCACCATAGTGCACTCGGGAACGTCCCTGGCCAGGTCCAGAAAATCCAGGTTCTGATGGTGATAGTGCCAGGTATCATAGATTAGTCCCTGCTCTGCAAGAATTCTCAATCCCTGGCGAAAGGATTCTTTGCCGTAGAGATAGGGTGGTGCATTGCCCGGAATGAATAAATCTTCCGGGCGCTTGTCGCGGGCACCGGCATGTCTTATGCCTCGAAACAGCTCGCCACAGATTTCACGATGTGCCTCCAGTACTTCCAGCAATTTCTCTGTTTCTTCACCTGCCAGCGTGAGGTCCGCATGAGCGATGATACCGGCTACAGTCGCGTGCTCACTGTTTCCGGCACTCTCGCGAGCCAGGTCGATGATATACCTGGTTTCTCCGGTGGGTCTGAGATGTTCCGGGCCTTCGCGCAGATAGAACGCTCTGCATTCCATGAACAGGGTCTTGACAATATTGTGACCACTGCCGGTGTCTTCCCATAATTCCGGCAGCAGGTAATTGCGTCCGAATCGCTTCATCCACAAGTGATGATGTGGGTCGATAATAGGTCGCTCGGGATCAATGATGTCCTCATTGACTTGTTGTAGCCAGGCGTCACTGCCTGGTTCGAGTGCAGTCATTAATTATCCTCTTGTAGACACACTGTGCAGACTGTTTGAAGAAAGTCGCTCTGTAGATACTGTCCGGGGCGATGGTGTAGTATGCCGTAAGCCTTACCGATAGTCTTGATACAGGTCAGGACGTTGCGATTACGAGCAGGCCTGGCGGTGATATAAACAACTTCCGTAAGGCAAAAAATAAAAATGAGCAGGAGCCGTACATGAGTATTACCGCCATAGTCATCATCGCTTATTTGGCATTCTTCGCTGCCTTCGGCTTCTACCTGAATCGTTCCAACAGCAGTGCCAGTGACTGGGCCATTGGTGGGGGCAGCCTTGGCATATTCATGTTGGCGGCTGGAATAGCAGGTACACGCATCGGTGGGGCAGGTACCTACGGTGTAGCCGGAGATGTGATCAGTGAAGGCCTCGGCCATCTCTGGTATGGGGTTAATTCATTTGCAGCACTGTTTTTGGTGGGATTGTTTTTTGCCATTCCCTACCGCAGGCTCAAGGTCGTCAGCGTAGGGCAGGTTTTTGATCACCGCTTCGGCTCCTATCGCTGTCAGTGGCTGACCAGTCTCTGCGTACAGGCTGAGTACCTTGTGGTCAATATAATTGAGCCCTATGTTATTGGCTCCATTGTCAGTGGTGTGACTGGTCTTCCCTTTGTGGTTGGAGTGGCAATTGGCGGATTCTTGATTGTGACCTTTACCGTGACTGGCGGTTTGAAAGGCACAGCAGTTGCCAATATTGTGCATTGCAGTGTCATTATCTTCGGTTTGTTGTTGGTGGGTGTAATTGCCATGAACAACCTGGGTGGTTGGGAAAGTGTAGTCTCGACCAGCACAGAAATGTTAGCCGAGGCAGATAAGGATGATGTGCGATGGTGGAGTTTTACAGGGATCGGTTGGGCGACCATCATTGCCTTGTTTATTTCCGCCACGATTCACACACCAGCCGCTTCCGTCTATGCAAACTATGCCAGTTCAGCAGGCAAGCAGGACTATCTCATTCCTGGATTTTTTCTCGCTGGCATCATCGCCGCCTTGATGCCTCTGGTGGCCGGCTTTATCGGTATTCTTACCCTGGCCTCCTATGGGGCCAACAGTGGCCTGACCAGTTACCTCAACATTTCCCAACTGGCCATGGATACAGGACCGATTCTGGGAGGCATTGCCCTGGCGGCAGTTCTCGCTGCGGTCATATCTTCGGGTGCGCCGATTCTTCTGGCCAGCGCCACCATGTTTGTGAATGACTGGGTGCCTGGTGTTAAACAGTTCGACAGTGACAAGAAGCTGCGAGCCTACAAGATAGTAACCGTGCTCTACGGTACTGTTGCAGCCATAATTGCCTGGCTGGGTAACATCAGTTCCGTCCTGCAGTTGTTGTTGCTCGGTTTTGCCATGGTAGTACCGCCAGCAATTGCGGTGGGTTATGTGTTCTATTGGCGGCGTACCACAGAGCAGGGAGTATTCTGGGGCATGGCAACCGGTTTCGCCGGCGGCTTGATTATGTGGTTGTTTAACACCTTGTTTGATGGCGCAGAGAATGCAACTGCCGGTGGTTTTGCTCAGTGGTGGTATGAGTTGATTACTTATCTGGGCGAATGGAGAGATCCATCCTTTTTAACACTGTTGCTGCCAATGATCATTATTCCGCTTGTGAGTCTGTTTGGAGCACGCCCAGCGAACGATGGTGAAATGGCAGATTCTTTTTATCAGCGACTGGGCCGAATACAGAAAAATTTCGATTGGGCCTGAGCCTGGGAACCAAGAGGGAAGCACAATGAAAAGTAAAAGTATCGTTGCAACTCTAATGCTCGTTTGCCTGGCGCTCCCGGCGGAAGCGCAACGTCCCATTCGACAGCTGTTTCCTCTCCAGGCTTACACGCTGACGGAATACGTAGCGGTGGATTACAGTGAAGCATTCGATATGCCTGATGAGTTTGCAGGTGAGTCCTATGCTGCGGTTGCCGTGAATTCCAGTGGCAATCTGGTGGTATTCAGTCGAGGGGCAACTCCTTTTCTGGAATTTGATACCGATGGCAATTTCATTCGCTCCTTCGGCGAGGAAGGCTTTATTCGTCGCGCTCACGGATTCCATGTCAATGCAGATGACACCATGTGGGTAACTGATGTGGCCGATCATCTGGTTATGAAACTGGATGCCAATGGCGATGTGTTAATGACGCTAGGCAGCAAGGGCCAGAATGGCGAATGGGACGAATCAACCGGCTCACAATTATTCGACCAGCCCAATGACATCGCATTGGATTCGGCTGGAAATCTTTATGTAGCCCAGGGGCATGGTCCGGGAGAACCTCGAATACTCAAGTTCAGTCCCGATGGTGAATTTATTACTCAGTGGGGTGAGCGTGGTTATGGAGAGGGTGAATTCTGGGTAGCTCACTCCATTGATATCGATGGCGATGATGTAATCTATGTCGCGGACAGAGAGAACATGCGCATCAATCGTTTCGATACCGACGGTAATTTCCTTGGTGAATGGACATTCGACGCCATGGTTTGCGCCATCCATTTGCATGATGATGGCTTCATGTACATCACCACTGGATTCGATGGTCAATTTGCAAAAGTGGACATGACTGGTCGTGTGATGGGGGCGATTGGTCGGCCAGGGCGAGAAAACGGTCAGTTCGGTGAAGCGCATCACCTGACACTCGATGGCGACGCCAACGCTTATATTGCCGACGTGATCCTCAGGCGTATTCAGAAATACGAGCGTGTGGATTAACGCTTGATATCGCCACTGGCCTGAATAAGGAAGGGGCCAGGTGTCTTATAGCTGCTCTCCAGCAATCGGCACAGCTCTTCTGCAGTATCTGCTCTGGCACCAGGCACGCCAAAGCCTTTCGCCAGTTCGACCCAGTCAATTTCGGGATTACCAATATCAAACAGACTGGCGGCCACTTCGCCGACATCTCCCACCCCCAGTCGTGCATACTCCACGTTAAGGATGTCGTAGGCGTTGTTGGCGAATATCACGCTGGTAACATTGAGCTGTTCCCTGGCCTGGGTCCACAGGCACTGGATGGTGTAAGCAGCTCCGCCATCTCCCAGTAGTGCCAGCACAGGTCTGTCAGGACACGCCAGGGCAGCGCCCGTAGCGACAGGGCCACCTTGCCCAATGGCACCACCAGTCAGACTCAACCAGCTGTTTGGGGCAGTATGCTGGCAGAATGGGTATGCCGCGTTACCGGCACCCGAGTCTGTGCACACAATCACTTCTTCCGGCATGGTGGCAGCGACTGACTGAATGGCGCTGCGTGTATCCAGCGCGCCAGTCAGCTTTTCAATATCTGCTTTTTCAAAGCGGGCTACCGGTTCACTCTCCGCGCCCAGTCTCACGGCAAGTCTTTCCAGAGCATCGATTGCGTCTTCTTCTATGAATGTCAGGCGTGCCACTTCACAAGCTTCGGGAATTAACTGACCTGGATAACCCTGATAGGCGAAGAAGCTTGCAGGAATTTCTCCGCCGACCAGGATGAGCAGTTCAATGCCTTCCAGGAACGCTAATAGTTGTTCCGGAAAGTAGGGCATACGTTCAACAGCGACTCTGCCGGGGCCCCCATCGACACGACCTGGAAAAGTGCCATTGAAGAGTCGACAACCGGTCTTGCTCGCAATTCTGCTGGCTGCTTCCATTGCTGGCTGCTCGGTACCATGGTGATCCAATACCAGCGCTGTTTTTCGTCCGGACTGCAGCAGTGTCGCCACTTTTTCGATAGCGCTTTCATCGACAATCGATCGTTGCGGTACGGGATTGGGTTCGACCGGTCCATTGGAAGGACCCCAGGCCGCATCGGCTCCCATGATAAGAGAAGCAATCTGTCCGGTTGATCCCGATGTTTGTCTCAGGGTTGCGGTATAAGCATCGGCGCCATCCTGAGCCAGGCTCTGCGAAGTAGAGCAGGATTTGATCCAGCAGGAGTAGTTTCTTGCCAGGGTATCGATATTGGAAGTGAGCGGAGAATCGAAACCAATATGAAATTCCGGATGATTGCCGATGATGTTGATGATCGGGGCGTTGCTGCGGCGGGCATTGTGTAGATTGGCAATACCGTTGGCGAGACCAGGACCAAGATGCAGCAGGGTGGCTGCTGGCTTGCCGGTCATGCGGCCGACTCCATCGGCCGCACCGGTGCAGACTCCTTCGAACAGAGCCAGCACTGATCGCATGCGAGGCACAGAATCCAGCGCCTGGACCAGGTGCATCTCGGACGTACCTGGATTGGTGATGCAGTACTCCACACCACAATCGGCAAGCGTGTTAATCAGTGCGCTTGCGCCATTCATCTCTGCTTCCATGTTATCTTTCATCGTCAGCTAAATCGTACCAGTTACCACAGGGCCAGCTATCATAGCATCTGGTCGAGGAAACAATCATGCCTGCCAATGAGGAAGCTAAACAATTCGCAGCCCATGTGGTGGACTTGATGCAATCGATTGGTCCTGTTTATTCCAAACGTATGTTTGGGGGCTTCGGCATCTTTCTGGATGGATTGATGTTCGGTTTGATTGCCGACAATGAACTCTACCTGAAAGTCGACGATCAGAATCGTGACAGTTTCGAGGAACTGGGACTGGGGGCATTCACTTACTACAAGCAAGACAAGCCAATGCAGCTGAGTTACTACCAGGCGCCAGAAGAGACACTGGATAATATGGAACTGATGAGAGACTGGGGTAACAGGGCTTTTGAGTGTGCGTTGCGGGCGGCTGCAGGCAAGAAGAAATCTCCAAAAAAGCGCAAGGGAAGCCGCTGAGCTTGCCTGCAGAGCTTCAATGCTGCAGCCATCGTGCTTGTGCCTGGCACTGGATGGATTTACATGGGATTGGCAACCCATAGAAACTTGCCAAGTGGATGTTTAGTCTGCAAGCCATGGAAAACCAACACGTACCACCCAGATCTGCTGGCAGAATCCCCAAGGTAATCTTGCTGATAGTGGTTCTCGCCGGCTACCTGTTGCTGTTCTAGCAGCCTGCGAAGACCTGCTATCCATATCGTGGTCAGCAGGCTGGCGCCTGGAGCTGCGTAGGCTGTTATACTCTGCCTCATGATTCGCAGCATCTGGGGGAAATCATGAAAACATCATCATTGGCTCTGGCTTTTTTACTTGGCATGGTGAGCGGACTGTCTTCTGCGCAACAGGATTACAGACCTCCAACAACCCAGTGGGGACAAGCTGATCTGGAAGGGGTATGGAACTTTGCCACCAACATACCCATGCAGCGTCCCGCATTCTTTGGCGACAAGCAGTTCTTGACCGATGATGAGATAGCTGCGCTCGCCGCGCAGACTGAAGTGGGATTGCAGGGCCTCACCGACGCGGGTCCCAATGGCTACAACACCTTCTGGTTGGAAATGGGCAGTGGCAAAGACAACCGAACCTCCTTAATCACTTATCCTGAAAATGGCCGGCTTCCTGAGCTGGTTGAAGGCGCGCCTACAGTTAATGGCGGGCTTGGTCCGGATGTGGATGGTGACAGACCAGTACGGTTTATTGTCGGCGGTATCGGCAAGGACGGCCCTGAAGACAGAGGATTGTCTGAACGCTGTCTGGTAGGTTTCAATGCGGGCCCACCTTTCTTCCCAAGCCTGTATAACAACAACCTGCAGATTGTGCAGAATCGCGACACGGTAGCCATCATCATGGAGATGGTGCATACCACGCGTATCGTACCGCTGGGTGACAAGCCCCGGCTCGACGATGACCTACGGCTATGGAATGGAGATGCGCGGGGTTACTGGGATGGAGACACCCTGGTAGTTGAAACACGAAACTTCAGTGATGCAACCCAGAGTTTCAACAGTGTTGGCACAGCGAAAGACAAAGTGCTGGTTGAGCGATTCACCAGAACCGATCCATACACCATGGAGTATGAGTTTACGGTTGAAGATCCCAGTACATTCAAGGATCGCGTATCCGCCATGATCACCATGTCTAAAGTCGATGGGCAGATTTATGAGTATGCCTGCCATGAAGGCAATTACGGCATGGCGAATATATTGCGTGGTGCCCGTGCCGAGGAACAACGCGCCAACTAGGCGATCGAAAAATACAGCAGCACTAAAGGCCAGCAATCGCTGGCCTTTTTTTTTTAGATGAATTGAGAGCTAAGTGAAGTCGAAAGCTAAATTTCAGTACAAGGTCTCAATTTTATTGCGCCGTCCCAGTCCCCAATCCCATTAAGATTCCATTCAGATTTCTTTTGCTAACTTTCTCTACAACGGAAAGGCGGCAGGCAGTCATTCCTCGCAGAACCCACACTTTTGAGCTGCCTGCATTGAGCCAGTTTTCCGTGAATCCCCACTCATCTATATGGCGGATAGGGAGTGGGGATTTTTTATGCCCGTTTCTCAGAATGTCTCTTCAATCGACGCTGGCTAGCCTATGACTCAGTTGTGCTCTGCTGCCTGGGCATCTTCTGGGATCGGCAGACTGCAGTGAGCTTGTAGGAATGCTCCTACAAAGTGCGATGGTGCGATCTTTCCGCGGGTTGAGAAAATTGAGAGATTTCTTTACCGGACTTCAGAATCCTGATATCAATAGATTTCCCTAAAAATACGTGGGAAATCACGACCGCACGACAAGCCAACCTGAGCAACTCAGGTTATGAATCCTTCGAAACACTTCAAGTCATGGAGGTGAGAATTATGGATTTGCAGGCTAGATCTCTTATTCAGGCACAGGTGACTTCTGTGCATGTGGAAAGTACGGTGAGTGAAGTTGAGGCTGTAATCAACGACAAGGAAGTGTCTTGCTTACCGGTTATTGGTTCCGACGGACACTGCTTCGGCGTTATCAGCATCAAGGACCTTGTGCATTTTCATGCCAACAAGCTGAATCCTACGGCGGTAAAAGCCTGGGAAGTGTGCACACACCGAATCATGGAAGCACCTTCGAATATTTCAATCAATGAAGCTGCAGAAATGATGGTCACCCACGATGTGCATCACATTGTCATTACCCATGACCAGAGAGTACTCGGCATCATCTCATCCCTGGACGTGATAAGAAGTTATTATCAATTCCACAAGGAAGAAGATGACCAGCTCTGGACCATCTAGATGCGCCTGATGTAGCACCGCTGAGCAGGGAGCCCCAGGCAACGTACGTCTTCACCAAGCCGCTTGATCAATTCTAAATCTTTGATAGGATTCAGTTTTTCTTCCGGACAATGAAGTCCGGAAGCAGGGGATCAAGGCAGGTATGACCGAAACCAGTGCTAGCTGTGCTACCGCAATTGCTCGTCCTTGCGGCCGCTCACTGCTTTTTCTCCTGCTGCTCCAGCTGCTATTCCTCAAACCCTCTTTCGCGCAATATCCGGCGCTCAATATCCAGGATTATCCCCCTCCACCCGATCTGAGTGGTGTGCATTTCTACCTGATCACGGTAGATGTGGGAGACAGCGTCTGGGACAACTTTGGGCACACTGCACTGCGGATGTATGACGAGAACACCAACGTGGATGTCGTCTTTAACTGGGGGGTGTTCGATACCGGGGGGAGTCCGCTTGCATTCGCATTCAATTTTTTCAAAGGCATCATGAATTACGAGCTGGCTACCAATCCCCCGGCATTGGAGTTCGAGTTGTATCGCGCTCAACAGAGAACAGTGTGGCAGGACAGGATTAATCTCACCAATCCGCAGAAGGAAATTCTCTATCGACGCCTGATGTGGAATCAGGAAGAAGAGAATCGCGTCTATGCCTATCAATACTACTTTGACAATTGCACCACCCGGGTCAGGGACTACCTGAATGAGGCACTGGAAGGTGACTTGCAACAGATCTATGACGGTGAAACCAATGAAACATTTCGCGATCAGGTCAAATCACATTATGCCTCGGTCTCGCTGATTGCCTTTTCCCTCGATGTTCTGATGAACAGCAATATCGATCGCAATGTCACGGAGTGGGAAAATATGTATCTGCCATTGTCTTTGCGAGAGCAGTTGGCAGTGCTTACTTCTGACGTTGCCGAAAATGGCGTGCTGTTACCCTTGTTGTCAGACGAACAGATCATCATGGAGTTTCCACCACCGACGATTGAGTCTGATGCCTATCAACTGGCATCGATCACGCTGCTGGCGCCCGTGATATTGCTGATGCTGATGTTGAAGCGAATACCCATGTCGTATTTCGCCACCCATTCACGTATCGGTTTCAAGATGGAAAGCCTCACCTTCAGACTGCTGGGACTGTTGGCTTTGCTGACTGCAATGTTCAGCGGTGTGTACGGTACCTTGATGTTAGGCAGCTGGTTTGTGTCTGATCATCTGGATACGCATCACAACGTTAACCTGTTGTTGTTCTGGCCAACAGACCTCTTAGGCATCGTGGTGGGACTGAGGTGGTTGTTTCTTTGCAAGCCATGGCCGATGACTCATAACTCTGCACCGTTTATTAACTACTATTTATTAGCGCATGTGCTTGCCATGCTGGTATATATCGCAATCGCATTTCTCGGTCTGAGTGGCCAGGTGCTGGACGATATTGCCATCTACGTGCTGCCAGGTTTCCTGCTGTTTACCATTCTGATCTGGATCGTTGGCTTCAAGCCCGCCAAACCCAAGAACATGTTCTTCTAGGAAGTCGCACCATGATCCGGATCAATCTGAGCGACAGGGCGGCGAGAGCGCCGACCCTTGAAGCGGTGGCGGCGAAAGTTGCCGAAGCCGCCGCTCGATTACCGCAGATTGAGGATGGCACGCCAGAGCAGGCTCGCGCATTCCGGGCTGAGCGGGGCAATCCCTTTGCACCGGCTGCTTGTAAACTGGCAGCAGTCTCTGACTTTGAAATTCCTGTACGCCGCGGCAAAGTGCCGGCCAGATGCTACGAGCCAAAAGGCTACCAACTGGAAAACTGCGGTTGCCTGATTTTCTATCATGGCGGTGGTTATGTGCTGTCTTCGGTTGATGACTATGACACGGTCACCCAGCGCATTGCTGATTTCAGTCGCTGTAAAGTGATTTCGATCGACTACGAGCTGGCGCCCGAGAACAAGATCAAATCAATTCACCGCGATGGTTTCGAAGTTTATCGGTGGATAAGAGAAAACAGCGCAGAACTCGGTATTAACAAAGACAGAATGGCGGTGGGCGGAGACAGCGCCGGTGGAAATCTGACTGTGGCAGTGACGCTGGCCTGTAAGCGAGAATCCTATGCCATGCCAGTCCTGCAAATTCTGCTCTATCCCTCGCTCGATCCAGGCATGAGCTATCCCTCGGTAGAGGAGTTTGCCAGCGGCTATTACCTCACCAAAGGAGGCATGAACTGGTTTCGCAATCACTACCTGGAGAATCCTGCACAGGCACGAGACCCTGAGCTACAGTTTCTGGAACAGGATTTATCGGGATTGCCTCAGGCCTATGTGATCACTGCCGGATTCGATCCCCTTCGTGATGAGGGGCAGGCCTATGTGGACAGGCTGGTCTCCCATGGTGTTGCAGTGCAGCATGATTGCTATACCGATATGATCCATGCCTTCGTGTCTTTCGCTGGTGGAATTGAGGCGGGGGAACATGCGATACGCAAGATTGGTAGCGTGCTTGAAAACAATCTCTGTACTGGGTAGAGAAAACGCTGCCAAAAAAAAGCCGAACCCTGAGGTTCGGCTAGTTCTTCCAAAATCCTGGGTTAGTGAGCAGATCAGGGATCTACAATTTCAACCCGACGATTACGTTGATAGGCCGCTTCGCTGGTGGCGCGATCGGCTGGTCGTTCTTCACCGTAGCTAACAGTCTCGATCTGGTTGCGCGACGCGCCATTGACGATGAGGTAGTTGAGAATGCCATTGGCTCGACGTTCGCCCAGAGCCAGGTTGTATTCGCGGGTACCACGCTCGTCTGCGTGGCCTTCAAGGCGAATGCGTTTGCTGGGATTGGCGGCCAGGTCTCGGGCATGGTAAGTCAGTACATCGCGATCGCCCTGTCTGAATTCGGCGATATCAAAATCAAAATAGAATACTCGCGTAGCCAGTGCCGAACGACGCATGCGTTCTTCTGCTGCCGCGGCTCTTGCGGCAGCCGCCTCGGCTTCTTCCTGGGCCCGGCGGTTGGTTGCATCAACGCCTGATTCGCTCTGCGCCACCTCGTTGTCAGCTGCCTCTTCGCTGGTGGAGCTACAGGCGACAAATCCGCTCAGCGCGAAGATCACTAGGGCCAATTTTGTAAATTGAGTTATTTTCATGGCAACTCCTGAATGTGATGCGATTTGGTAAAAATTACTTGAAAATACAGCACCTTAAAAAGAGTGCGAAGCATACCCCATTTAATGGCTCAAATCCATTGAGATTAAGCAAATAAAACGCCCCTTGCTGGTACCGTTCAGGAAGCCTGAAACCGCCTAGTTTCCTGCGCTGGGGAAAAATCGAGCGATTGCTCGATTTTTGTTTATCTGATCACCTTTTCAGTGATACGCTTCCGGCTCTTTTTAAGAAGGATTTACGGGAATTTTGCAGGCTATCTCTGTTCCCGAATCTTCGTCCATTCAGATGCAAGGAGAATTGCCGTGAACGCTGATTTCAGTGCTGAAGAAATCGCCTTCCAGGAAGACGTCAGAACATTCCTGCAACAGGAGTTTCCCGAAGATTTGAAGTCCAAGGTAGACGCCAGTATTCGGCTCAGCAAAGAGGATATGGTGCGCTGGCAGAAAATTCTGTTCGAGAAGGGTTGGGCGGCGCCAACCTGGCCCGAGGAATATGGTGGTACTGGCTGGAATCACACGCAGCGACATATCTTCGCGACAGAAATGGGATTGTATGGTGCGCCGGAACCCATTCCCTTTGGCATGAAGATGGTGGCACCAGTCATCATGGCTTATGGATCAGAAGAGCAGAAGCAGAGGTTCCTGCCCGATATTCTGGCCAGCAATGTGTGGTGGTGTCAGGGCTATTCAGAACCCAATGCTGGGTCAGATCTGGCATCACTCAAGACCACAGCGGTCAGGCAAGGCGATCACTATGTGGTGAATGGTGCCAAGACCTGGAATACGCTGGGACAGTATGCCGACTGGATCTTCTGCCTGGTGCGCACAGACAATACGGTGAAGAAACAGGAAGGTATCAGCTTCCTGCTGATCGATATGAAAACACCGGGTATCACCGTCAAGCCCATTGTGCTCATCGATGGCTTTCCGGAAGTGAATGAAGTTTTCTTTGATGATGTCGAAGTCCCTGTCGAAAATCTCATTGGCGAAGAGAACAAGGGCTGGACCTATGCCAAGGTGCTGCTGACTCACGAACGAACCAACATCGCGGGAGTGGCGAGAGGCAAGCGCCGACTGATTGCCTTGCGTCAGCTGGCGGAAGAAACCCAGGACGGATTCGGTGCTGCGATGATTGAGAACGCTTCTTTCATGAAACGTTTTGCTGAAATCGAAATTGAATTGAAGGCGCTTGAGTATTCAGAGTTGCGCACACTTGCGGCGCTTAGCGTTGGCAATGCACCAGGACCCGAGTCTTCAATTTTGAAAATTGTAGGTACGGAGCTGGCACAAAGAATCGACGAGATGTTCCTTGAGCTGTCCGGCTACAACAGTCTGCCTTATGTGCCGGATCAGTTCGAAGAAGATTTTGACGGAGAGTATCTGGGGCCAGGTACGACCGCAGCGGCAGCGCTCACCTATTTTAACAACCGCAAGCTCAGTATCTTTGGCGGTTCCAATGAAATTCAACGCAATATTATCTGCAAGGCTGTATTAGGTCTGTAATCAGAACAGTCCAGAAAACAAGCGCTTGTTTGAGTGAGGTAGAAAGTGGATTTTTCCTATACCGAAGTGCAGCAGATGCTGCAGGATCAGGTTCAGAAATTCGTTCAAAAGAGTTACGACTTCGATACGCGCAACCAGATCGTCGCCAGCGAGGACGGGTTCAGTAAGGAGTTCTGGCAACTGTTTGCAGAGCTGGGATGGTTGGCGGTGCCATTCACTGAAGAAGATGGTGGGCTGGGTGGCTCTGCTGTCGATCTGATGGTGATGATGGAAGAATTTGGCAAGGCGATGCTGGTTGAACCTTATACGGCGACGGCCGTGCTCAGTGGCTCACTGGTCGCCGATCTGGCAAGCGGAGATCAGAAGGAAACACTTATCGGCAGTATCATTGGCGGTGAGATTCAGCTGGCCTGTGCCTATCGGGAAGCACAATCCCGTTTCAATCCCCTGAATATCGAGTTGGCAGCTGCGGCGCAAGGGGACACTCTGGAGTTAAACGGTACCAAGATTGCGGTGGAAAATGGCGGCAATGCGGACCAGCTCTTAGTGATTGCCCGCGAGTCCGGTGCATCGACCGACGAGTCTGGATTGTCTGCGTTCCTGCTGGCTGCCGATGCAGAAGGCGTAGTCACCAGTAGCTACACCACCGTAGATGGTCGCAGAGCGGCAGAGATACAGTTCAACGCAGTACAGCTGGGCAATGAGAGCCGTCTCGGTGAAGCCGGTGCTGCCGGGTCAGCATTGCTGAGCGCGATAGATCGGGCTACCGTCGGGGTTTGTGCGGAGGCTGTCGGGGCATTGGAGTCCTTGTTGAGCAAGACCGTGGAGTACAGCAAGACCCGCAAGCAGTTTGGCACAGCCATAGGAACTTTCCAGGCGTTACAACATCGCATGGCTGATATGTTTATTGAGTGTCAGCTGGCACGTTCCATTGTCATGATGGCTGCTATGACTCTGGATAGTCAGGAAGATGAGGCCGAAAAGACCAGGGCCGTATCAGCAGCCAAGAGTCGGGTCGGCAAGGCAATTCGCGCTGTGGGGCAGGAGGCCATCCAGATCCACGGCGGTATCGGCATGACCGAAGAGCTGGATGTAGGACATCTGTTCAAGCGAGTGACTGCCCTCGATATTCAATACGGTGACGGTGAGTATCACACAGAGCGTTACGCCTCGTTATAATCGCCACTCAATCCACTATTCATCACGTCATGAGTGAACTTGTCCTCGTGCGCCATGGGCAGGCTTCCTTTGGGGCAGCTTCCTACGACAAGCTTAGCGATCAGGGCTTCGAGCAGGTGCGCCTGCTTGCCCGGCACTGGCAAGCTCTGGGCGTGCAATTCGATCATATTGTCTCTGGCAGTCTTCTCAGGCAACGGGAAACCGCGCAGGAGCTGCTGGGCCTGCATAAATCTGCAAACGCCATTAGCCAACAGGACGCATCCTTCAATGAATACAATGGCGATCCCCTGATCCACATCTATCTGCGGGACTATGGCGAGGCTGAGGGTCTTGCCACCGAAGACGACTGGCCTATTCGTGACCGCAGACAATTCCAGCTGGTGTTGGAAGCTGCTGCCCGCAAGTGGGTACATGGTGAGTTACAGCCAGCGGAAGGGGATGCGGATTTCGAATACTTCACGGATTTCAGGAATCGGGTCCGTCAGGGGCTTGATGCCCTCATGCATGAACACACCGGGGGCAGCAGGGTGTTGGTATCGACCTCCGGTGGCGTCATCGCCATGGCCTTGCAACGTGTGCTAGATTTCCCTGATATGCAGGTGATTACAACGAACTGGATGCTGCACAACAGTTCGGTGACACGAATTCGTTACGGTGGCGGACGACTATCTCTAACCCAGTTCAACAGCCTGCCGCATCTGGAAAACAAAGAACAACAACACATGATTACTTATCGATAGGGATGCTGTCTTGTCCAAGGAAAGTCTGCTAGATCGCGCTGGTGCCATTCGTGAGGGAGAAGAGCTCGACCTGAACAAGTTGCGGGAGCACCTGCGACCGGTGCTTGGATCTGCGGTTTCCGATCTGGAAGTCAGACAATTCCCCGGAGGTCACTCCAATCTCACATATCTGTTGCAGAGTGGCAATGAAACCTGGGTGCTGCGCCGGCCACCTTTCGGCAGCACAGTGAAGTCTGCTCACGATATGTCGCGAGAGTATCGTGTGCTGTCTGCACTCAAAGATGTCTACCCCTACGGGCCCGTGCCTGTGCACTTCTGTGATGACCACAGCGTCATAGGTTGCGACTTTTACCTGATGAATTACATTCAGGGTCTGGTGATTCGGCGCGAGTATCCGAGCGAGCTGGGTTTGTCGCCAGACCAGATTCACCAGCAACTCTTCAATTTCTTCGACGTGCTATCAGAACTGCATTCCGTGGATCTGAAGCAGGCGGGGCTGGACAAATTCGGCAAACCTGCGGGCTATGTGCAGCGTCAGGTTGATGGTTGGTGTCGTCGCTGGGGTGATGCGGTCACGCCGGACACGGTTAATGTTGACGCCACCATGCAATGGCTCCAGGACAACATGCCTCCTGAAAGCGGCAAGGCCAGTGTCATACACAATGACTACAAGATGGACAATGTGATCTTCAGCCTGGAAGACCCTTTAAAAGTGATCGGCGTGCTTGATTGGGAGATGGCCACGGTAGGAGATCCGCTCATGGACCTGGGCTGTACCCTGGGTTATTGGGTGCAGACTTCAGATCCTGATTTCTTTCGAGAATCCCGAACCATGCCCTCTGACATCGAAGGCGCCCCTACGCGAGGAGAGATCATTCAGCGATTCCAGGAGAAAACCGGCCTGCCGGTAGATAACTTCCCGTTCTATTTTTGTTTCGGTTTGTTTCGCTTATGTGTTATCGGGCAACAAATCTATTATCGCTACTATCATGGCCACACCCAGGACCAGCGCTTCGCTGGATTCCTGAAGAAGGCCTTTGTGCTGCAACAGATGTGTGAATTGATCACTCGTGGAGAGATCACCGAGTAGGGCAGATAGCTAAAGGCAGGAGGAAAGCGTGTCACTCACCATAGAAGAACTGTTTAAGGTTCGTGGCAAGACAGCGATCGTTACCGGTGGTTCGCGGGGAATAGGACGCATGATCGCCGAGGCTTATGTGGCCAATGGCATCAGGACCTATATCACTGCGCGTAAGGCTGAAGCCTGCGAACAAACTGCCAGTGAACTTTCAGAGCTTGGTGAGTGCATCGCTTTCCCGGCAGATCTGTCCAGCAAAGCAGGCAGGTCTGATTTTGTTGGCCGTATCAGGGAACGGGAAGAGAAACTGGATATTCTGGTTAACAATGCCGGCGCTGCCTGGGGCGCAGCATTTGAAGAATATCCTGAAGAAGGCTATGACAAGGTTATGGACATCAACGTGAAAGCGGTCTTTATGTTGACCCGGGATCTGCTACCTCTGTTGTGTAAGGATGCCAGCGAAGCAGAGCCATCCCGGGTGATCAATATCGGTTCAATTGATGGTTTGCGAGTTTCCAGTACTGACAACTTTGCCTACGGCGCAAGCAAGGCCGCTGTGCATTTTCTCACCAAGAATCTGGCGCTGCGTCTCGCGCCAAAAGGATTAACGGTGAATGCCATTGCGCCCGGACCCTTTGAAAGCAAGATGATGGATTTCATGCTGAACAAGTATCGGGACAAGATCGAGTCGGAGAACCCTCTTGGCCGTATAGGTAATCCGCAGGATATGGCTGGTCTGGCACTCTACCTTGCTGCGCCAGCGACGCGCTATATGACCGGGCAGGTTATTGCCCTGGATGGAGGCCGTCATCTTGGCTCGCGCCAGGACTGATTCACCTGTTCTGATTCAATTCTGCCCATGCAAATGCTAGTTTAGCGCCTACCAGAGTCGGCAAGACAAAATTTCAACAAGAAGCACTATTCCGGTGAGCAAACAAGCTAACTCAATTCCCCGTGGCATTATCGCTGCCATGACCTTTGCCAGTGGCTTCTGCATCATGACTATTGAGATGCTGGGCGCGCGCATTCTTTCACCTTACTTCGGTGGCAGTCTGTCGGTGTGGGGCAGCATCATTACCATTTTTATGCTGGCATTGGCCCTGGGTTATCTGTTTGGTGGCAGGCTTTCAACCAGAAATCCAAGCGCCAGCACTTTTGCACTGTTCTTCGTTGCGGCAGGACTGTTCTCCTTGCCGGTAATTCTGTTTGCCGATCCGATTATGCGACCAATCTTTCTTGCGATCGAAGACCCGCGTTACGGTTCATTGTTTGCCGCTATCACCCTGTTTTTTATTCCAACCAGTATTCTGGGAATGATTTCACCCTATGCAGTCCGTCTGATGGTGTCCAATCATGAACACAGCGGGCATATGGCTGGTTTGCTGTATTTTATCTCCACGCTGGGCAGTGCAGCCGGCACGCTGGGCACCAGTTTCTACTTTGTGCTCTGGTTTGAAGTCAATCAGATCTTGTGGGCTACGGCAGCCATTCTTGTGCTCTCAGGCTGTTTTATTTTGCTCGTGAGTTACCTGTTAAATGCGAAACCAGTCAAACAGGCGACGGGGCAGGTGAAACGTGCGTAGCATCCTTGGTCAATGGATTTTCCTATGTCTGTTTTTCTATTGCGGACTAGTCGCTGCGGAGACAATCCATGAGGAAAGGTCAAAGTACCGTGACATCACCGTGACCCAGGTTGGCGAACGTCGCTGCCTACTGTTCAACGTGCATCGTGGTGATCGCAATCAGACTTGCGTCATGGTCAATGAGCGGGACCGACTGGTGTTTGACTATACGCGCATGAGTTTTGCCGGCTTGTTGCTCAATCCGGAACCACAGCGCATTCTGGTTATTGGCCTGGGAGGTGGTTCAATTCCATTGACTTTCTCTGACCTGTTCCCCCAGGCGAGAATCGACATCGTCGAGATCGATGAAGCAGTGGTGCGTGTTGCTGAGGAATTCTTCTTCTTCGAAGAAACGCCGAATATGGAAGTCTTCGTTGATGATGGCCGACCCTTTATCAAGCGGGCAGGCCTGCGAGGTGAATCTTATGATTACATCGTGCTGGACGCTTTCAGCGGTGACTATATTCCCGAGCACATGCTAACCCGAGAGTTCCTGGAAGAAGTGCAGTCAGTGATGAGTGATGGTGCGGTGCTGGTAGCAAATACTT
Organism: uncultured Pseudohongiella sp.; assembly: GCA_965267495.1. Taxonomy (GTDB): domain Bacteria; phylum Pseudomonadota; class Gammaproteobacteria; order Pseudomonadales; family Pseudohongiellaceae; genus UBA9145. The sequence continues at coordinate 1,135,954 of OZ254078.1, forward strand.
TTTCTACCAGCAGGCTTTACGATCATGAATCGGTGACTTACCAGCGAGTATTTGGTGAGTTTTTCAATTTCAAATTACCCTCGTCCGGCAACCGCATAATCATTACTCAACTGGAGCCATTACCACCTCGTGGGGAACTGGTAACCAGGGCGCAAAATTTTGGCGATCGCTTGAACAAGTATGACATTCCTCTATTGGATTATCCTCGTCGGCTGTCCACCCGGGTTGACTGGGACATGAGTCGGCGAGAACTCACCGATCAATACTCGCCTGGTAATTTGTTGCGGGGAAATTAGGGTCTGATTGGCGGTTACAGCGTGGCTGCCAGCCTTGTGCCCTGATCGATAGCGCGCTTCGCGTCCAGCTCCGCAGCCACGTCCGCACCACCTATCAAATGAAACGGTTTGTTCAGTCCTGTGGTGAGTTCCCGAAGTGGTTCCTGTCCGGCACAGATGATGACATGGTCTACTTGCAATGTTCTCGGATCACCGTTAACCAGCAGATGCAGACCATGGTCATCGATACGCTGGTAGTCACAAGCTGACAGCATCTGCACGCCACGTTTGATAAGGCCGAGCCGATGAATCCAGCCAGTGGTCTTACCCAGATTCTTGCCCAGGCCTTCTGCTTTTCTCTGGCAGAGTGTAATGTGGCGCGGAGAAAGAGGCGCTTCGGGTTTCATGCCTTCTATGCCGCCTCGCGACTGAAGACTCATGTCAACTCCCCATTCTTGCATGAAGACAGGAATATTCTGGCTGGAAGAGGGGCCGGCATGGGACAAGAATTCAGCGACATCGAAGCCGATTCCACCAGCGCCGATGATGGCGACCTTGTCACCAACGGCAAGGTTTCCGGAAATCACGTCCACGTAGGAAACGACCTTGGGGTGATCGATGCCATCGATGTCCGGAGTTCTGGGTGCAATACCTGTGGCAATAATCACCTCGTCGAATGGCGATTCGTTGAGTTGCGCGGCAGTCACTTTGCTGCCAGTCTGTAGCTTGACGCCTTCCTTACGCAGCATGACGTCAAAGTAACGGAGAGTTTCCTCGAACTCTTCCTTGCCTGGAATACGTTTGGCCAGATTGAATTGACCGCCGATCCTGTCGCTGGCTTCAAACAGAGTGACCTGATGACCCCGTTCAGCCGCGGTGGTTGCTGCAGCTAATCCAGCGGGTCCCGCGCCAATGACTGCAACTTGTTTGCTGGTGTCCGCAGGTAAAATTTGCAGTTCTGTTTCGTGACAGGCTCGCGGATTGACCAGGCAGCTGCACAATTCTCCGGAAAAGATGTGGTCCAGGCAGGCCTGGTTGCATCCGATGCAGGTATTGATCTCGTCTGCCTTACCCTGATGTGCCTTGTTGGCGAATGCTGCATCTGCAAGCAGGGGGCGCGCCATGGATACCATGTCTGCATCGCCTCTGGCCAACACCTGCTCGGCTACTTCGGGTGTGTTGATGCGGTTGGAAGTGATCACTGGAACAGAAAGATGATCCCTGAACTTGGCAGTCACCCAGGTAAATGCGGCTCGTGGCACCTTGGTGGCAATCGTAGGTATGGTCGCCTCGTGCCAACCTATGCCGGTATTGATGATAGTGACTCCTGCCTCGCAAAGTGCCTGACCCAGTTGCACTACCTCGTCGAAACTGCTGCCTCCTTCAACCAGATCCAGCATGGAAAGCCTGAAGATGAGAATAAAATCCTTACCAACTCGCTCCCTGGTTCTGCGGACAATCTCCAGGGGCAGACGAATGCGGTTCTCATAACTTCCTCCCCACGCATCTTTGCGTTTATTGGTGCGTTCTACCAAAAACTCATTGATGAAGTAGCCTTCTGAACCCATGATCTCGATGCCATCATAGTTGGCTTGCTGGCAGAAGGCTGCGAAGTCGACAAAGGCCTGGATCTCGCCTTCTATCTGTTCCGCGCTCGCTTCATGAGGCACAAAGCGATTGATGGGTGCCTTGATAGGCGAAGGGGCGATTAGATTTTCAGTGCGTGAGTAGCGACCGGTATGCAGTATCTGCAGGCAGATCTTACCGTCTGCTTCATGTACTTTTTCTGTGATGATGCGGTGTTTGTCCAGCTGCTGAGTCTGTTGATAGACGGGCACAGCGCCTTCCGGGAGACAATACTGGCTGGCCATAAAACCACCAGTCACAATCAGGCCGACTCCCCCTCGGGCCCTTTCTGCATAGAACGCAGCAATTCTGTCATGGCTACCCGGGACATCTTCGAGACCCGTGTGCATGGAGCCCATGAGAATACGGTTCCTGAGTTGAGTGAACCCAAGATCAAGCGGCGTGAACAGATTTGGGTAGGGAGAGGCTTGGGCTGACAAACTCATGTACCGCGGAGCTTGTGTTAACTAGTTTTCGACGCTGACGTTCTTGCGCAGGGTGTCGATATCCAGCAATTCGATTTCCCGATTCCTGACTTCGATGAGCCCCTTCTTCTGCAATGCAGTGAAGATTCTGCTGACAGTCTCAACAGTGAGGCCAAGATATTCCCCGATATCGCTGCGAGTCATGGGCAACAGAAAGCGGGTAGGGGAGAGAGATACCCGGGCGTATCGACTCGACAGGCCGAGCAGGAATGAGGCAGTACGTGCTTCCGCACTATAGCTGCTCAACAGTGTGTGAATCTGCTGATCCTTCGCGATCTCATTGCCCATAATGGCGAAGAAATGATGCTGCAGATTAGGTATCTGATGGCTGAGTTTTTCCAGTTGGGAAAACGGAATTTCGCAAATGGAAGAATGCTCCAGCGCCTGGGTGGAATTAGCATAGTGTCGGCTGGCAATGCCATCCATGCCGATAATTTCGCCAGGCAGAAAGAAACCGGTTACCCGACCCTGGCCACTGTCACTGAGCACATAAGATTTAAAGCTGCCGGAGCGAACTGCGAACACAGATCTGAATTCGTCATTCTGCCGATAGAGGTGATCGCCTTTCTTGAGCGGGCGATTGCGTTCCACGATCTCATCGAGCTGATGAATTTCGGCCTTGTTCAGCGCGATGGGCAGACACAGCTCATTGAGTCGGCAACTCGCACAGGAAATGTTTGAGTTGTGCGGACAAAGCTTTCGATTGGCATCGCTGATCTTGATTGCCGGATCGAGAGTATCCAGGGAAGCATCACCGCCAGGTGCATTCGCTGTATTCATGCGCTGTGAATTCCTCAAGCAAGTCCCAATAGTGTGCCATTATTCAGGTGAACGCACAATTTCTGTCCACGAATCTGTCACGATTTGACACAGTCTTGTCAAAGTCGCCAACAGCCCTGGAGGCGGCAGAATTCCTCCATAGGTCAAGCTTGATGTAAAGCAAGCAGAATGGGCTGTGGGCGTGTAGACTGGGCCCAGTGACGATTGCTTGTGGAGGGGATAAATGGAGCTGCAACATATATTGGTTGTCATTGAGGCGGACTCGGATTCGCAGCCAGCGCTGGATCGCGCCAGGCAGCTCGCCAAGCTTGCCGATTGCCGTCTGGAGCTGATTATTGCCGACCACACAGCCTATCTGGAAGACGGCTTCTACTTTGAACCGGTGCGAGCCCAGGAGCTGCGTCAACAACATGGAGAGCAGCGTCTGCAGGAATTGGAAACGCTTGCGGAACCACTGCGTGAGCAGGGACTCGAAGTCAGTTGCACCACGGCCTGGGGCAATCCGCCAGCCATGGAGCTGGCTTCCCGAATCGAGACTGCGCAACCTTCTCTGGTGGTGAAAGCAACACGCCATCACAACAAGGTGTCAAGACTGTTGCTTTCCAATGAGGACTGGCAACTGGTACGCCATTGTGATGTGCCCTTGCTGCTGGTGAAGACTGACCCCTGGCCGGTCGATCCGAAGTTCCTGGTCGCGGTAGATCCTTACCATATTCATGACAAACCAGCTTCCCTGGACAGCCGATTAATTGCCGCGGCCCAGTCAATGGCCAAACTGTCACAGGGCGAGGTGCATCTGTTCCATTCCGACTGGATTCCGCCACTGGCTGGTGTCTATTCTCTGGTACATGACAGGGAGATAGATCAGAAAGTCCTGGAAGCAATGGCGCAATCCAATGAGGTGCCTGTGGAGAACTGCCATTGGTCTGATCAGGAGATCACCGACTCTCTGCCCGCTGCAGCAGAGGAGACTGCTGCCAGCGTGGTAGTCATGGGATCCATGTCCCGTTCCCGACTGGATGAGCTGCTTGTGGGCAATACGGCGCAAAGGGTGCTGGATGGCTTGCACTGTGATGTGCTTCTACTCAGTGCTAAAAAGTCTGACGACTGAACCACTTACAGTCGGGATGCACTGCTGAGTATTTAGCCTGGCCTGCGATGACTTTATATCGTCGTTGCAACTAGTCGTCATTCCCTACATGCACGGTGAGCACGTCGCAGGTTGAACCATGCAATACCTTGATGGCGGTTGAGCCCAGCAGAATCTTCCAACCGGAATGTCCGTGGCTGCCAATCACAATCGCATCGGCATTGAGCTCATTGGCAAGATTTCTGATTTCGGGTCCGGGCGCACCCAATAGGGTGTGGACACGGTCAGCATCGATGGAAATTTCCTGACCGATCTTTTCCAGTTTCTGTTCGGCGAACTTGATCGCTTCCTGTTGCAGTTCGCTCACGTTCACCGCATAGATGTCCATGCTGTAAGCGGCCGCCACCGGCTCAACCACATGAACAAGATTCAGTTTGTCGCTACCACCGGCCAGTTTGACTGCAGTATCGATCACTTTGTTGGAGTCGTTGGAAAGGTCGACGGCTACCAGAACATTGTTATACATGATGTCGCTCCTCAGAAAGCAAGTACAAGGTGAACACACCTTCTACTTATATTGAACCGCAATGCTTACGGAGACGCTTGACCTATGTCAAGGGAATCAGGACCGCGAAATCAGAGATAGGGGCTGAATAGCCAGGCGGCTGCATTGCGGATTTTGATCGTTGCAGGAAGCCTGGTGAGTTCGTCGATATGTAACTCCCGGGCCTCGGCGATGTGCTTGTCAAAGTAAGTTTCCAATTGTTGCGCCAGTGATTCGCTGAAAACTTCGATGCCAAGTTCGAAGTTTAGTCGCAGGCTTCTTGGGTCCAGGTTGGCAGATCCGACCAGGCTATACAAATCATCGACGAGAATTGCCTTGGTATGCATAAATGGTGCTGGTTGCAGATAAACGGAGATGCCTTTGCTCAGGATGTGTTGGAGATTGTGTTGCGCCGCAAAGTGCGCCAGGTGAATGTTGGTTCTTTCTGGTAACAATATTTTTACATCCACGCCTCTCAAAATAGCACCTTGCATTGCTCCCACCAGTTCAGGGCCGGGCAGGAAGTAGGGTGTCATAATCCAGATGCGCTTTCGCGCCGCAGCGAATATGCCAACCAGTACTTCATTGAGCTTGTCCAGGTTTTCGTTGGGGCCGTCCAGAATCATTCTGGTCCATATGGCTGACTCACTGTGATTCCTGTTGCTGGGGGTAAAGTAATCTCTGTCTGCAAGAGAAGTGCAATGGTTCCAGTCGGTGAGAAAAGCACACTCCAGATCGTCTACAATTTTGCCGGTAAAGCGAAAGTGCAGATCACGAGCGCATTTGGGATTGTCAGCTTGAGAGACCAGGTGTCGACCGCTGATATTCTGCCCGCCTGTATAGGCGCATTCGCCATCGACAACGAGAATCTTGCGGTGATTGCGCATGTTGATATGCAGGGAGGGGGGGATCAGGGTAAGCGGGTTGAACAATTCAAAATCCAGAGTGCTGCGCCGCAACTTTCTGACCATGCTGGGGGGATAGACGACCCCTCCCAGTCCGTCAACGATGACATTAACGTCGACTCCTCGCGCTTTTGCCTGTTCCAATGCCGACAGGAACTGTTTTCCTGTTTCATCGCCCTGAAAAATATAGGTCGACAGATAGATGCGATTATTTGCCTTTTCTATATCGGCCAACATTGCTGCATAGCAACTCTCTCCGTTTTCAAGAATCTGAATGTCGTCGCAGGAATGCAGGCCTTTCCCGGTTACGCTTTCACCGATCAGCGGATAAGGATGCAGTGTGGTACCAGGGCTGCCATATTGGGTTTCATCTGTTTGGATAACAGCGGTGGGGTGATAAATCTCCTGGGCAGCTTGTCGAATACGATTGATACCAAAAATGACGTAGACCACAGGCCCAACAATTGGCAGAACCAGTGTAAACGCCACCCAACCGAATGCTGATCTGCTGTCTCTCTTGCTCAACAAGGCATGTATTGCCGCGCTCAAGCTGATAGCAGCGACTAGTAGTAGCAAGCCGTAATCGAAGGGTGACTCCGGGTAGTATATTGACCAGTTCATGTCACTTTGCCTGCATTGCTGAGGCGCAGTTCTGCCAGCAGCGCACAATGATCCGAAAGTTCTCTCCAGCCTCTGGTCGCTAATACTTCTACAGTGTCTATATCAAAGCCTCTCACATAGATTCTGTCCATGGATAGCATGGGCGTAAAAGCAGGAAAGGTTGTGGCTACCCGACTATACACCTGTTCATGAACTTCCGTGAGATTGCACTCTTGTTTAATGTTGCGGTGCGCTGTTTTGCGCCAGTCATTAAAATCGCCAGCAAGTATGAGAGGCTGATCCTGGGGGATCGCGGACTGAATATGATTTATCAGATTGGCTATCTGTTGCTTGCGTTCGTTTTCGAGTAAACCGAAATGCACACACAGGAGGTGGACATTGTTTTTCAGGACGCCGTGAAGAATACCCCGTTGTGAAAAGCTCAACATCGAAACGTCGATGTTGGTGGAGTTGGAGAAAGGGATTTCACTCAAGATGGCATTGCCATGATGTCCATGTTGATAGATTGCGTTTCTGCCATAGGCGTAATGATCCCAGACCGAATCTGCAAGAAATTCGAATTGGTTGGTACCAGGCCAGTCCGGCAGGTTGTCTTCATGTTTCTCATGTTCGCCTATGACTTCCTGGAGGAACACAATATTGCTCTCCGATTCACGCAATTTATTGCGGATAGCGTCCAGGGTGAATCGCCGGTTCCCTGCAGAAAATCCCTTGTGAATATTAAGCGTAAGTACCTTGAAGCTATGCATATCGGCGTGGTTGTTGACCTCAGTCAATAGGTATTATTCCAACTCAGCTTACATTAATCTATGAATATGGATTTTGATTTGTACCAGCAATTTTCGAGGTGTGCCCATGGACATTGATGCGATCAAGACAAAGCTAAACACTCTCAAGGCTGAGCTTGAGTCCCGGAACAGCAGAACCCACAAGCACATCTATGAAAAGGAAGAGCCAGTCAGCGCCAACTTCAATGAACAGGTCAAGCAGATGGAAAATGATGAACTGGTGAGGACGCTTGAAGCAGAAGGACTCGAAGAACTGGCCCTGATAGATCGTGCACTAAAGCGGATCGAGGAAGGAAACTACGGCGCCTGTGCAAACTGCGGTGAGCACATCGATGAAGCCAGGTTAGCGGCGATCCCCTATGCCGAAACCTGTATAGGCTGCGCCAGTCAGGGCTTGTAGCTCAGCGCCGCATATTGCTAGCGGCCCCGCGGCTTGCCATAATGCCTGTCCCGGATTACCGGGCAATCACTGAAGAGATTCCAGCGCAAAGGAGCAGAATTGAATGAAATCCCTTAACCGAATCATGGTAGTCATCGACGCTAACGAGGACTACTCGGATGCTCCCGATGGCTTGCCTATCGAGCTGCGCAAGGCCCTGCGTCTTGTAACAGACAAGGAAAGTGTTGAGATCAAACTAATCAGTGTCGGTTATGAAAGATACCTGTCCAGTGATTTCCGCAGTATCGGTTATGACTACATCAAGTTGAAGCAGGAGTACCTGGATCGGCTCAGCAGCGCGATGGAAGAGTTGGTTGCCGATCTGGTCAAGCAAGGTTACAAGATCAGCTGCGAAACTGGCTGGGGTCATCCTCGCTACGAACTGATTGTTAACATGGCTAAGGAATTCAATGCTGATTTACTGGTTCAGCACTGTCGTCCCAAGGCGCACATTGAACACTATCATCTCACTCACGATAGTTGGGAGCTGGTTCGACATTGTCCGGTGCCACTGTTTCTGGTCAAGGATCAAGACTGGGGTGACAAGGTGATTATCATGGCCGCAGTCGATCCACTGCACAGCCACAACAAACCGCTGCAACTTGATGACCTCATCATCAACTCAGCATCGACAATGGCAGCAGCCTGCGATGGTGAGTGCCATATTATTCATGCCTTCGCGGAAGCGGCCAGGCCCTTTGCGCCGAAAGGACAGGTCAAACAAGAGCATGAAGCGGCTTTTAACGAGCTCATGTCCCATCATGATATTCCCGCAGCGCAACAGCACCTGATCGACGAGAATCCCGTGGACGCCTTGCAAAAATATGGTGAGAAGATTGAATCGGATATGGTAGTGATGGGGGCTATTTCCCGATCCCGTCTGCGCGAAGCGCTGGTCGGTAGTACGGCCGAACATGTGCTGGACTACATCAAGACCGATATTCTCATTATCAAGCCGGCCAGTCAGTAGCTCCTCAAATTCGATAATAGAAATCAACACCACCTTCCCGGTTTGGGACGGTGGTGTTTCTCGTCGTTTAAGCTACCTCGTTGCCACAATACTTGCAGTAGCGTGCATCCAGGTCGTGCCCCTTGGCCTTGCAACCGACGCACTTCCGTGTCTCATTCACCTGTTGCTGGTTGCGACTCTGGTATTCATTCATGAGTTCGGCGCCAATAATGCCGGTAGGCACAGCGATAATGGCATAGCCGCAAATCATAGCCAGGCCAGCGATCAACTGACCCAGTGGGGTTTGAGGAGAAATGTCCCCGTAGCCTACAGTGGTGATGGTGACAATGGCCCAGTAGACGGACTTGGGTATGTTGTCGAAACCATGTTCGGGGCCCTCAATAACAAACATCAGAGCGCCGAATATGATGATCAGAGTGAGGACCGAAAACAGAAATACGAAAATCTTACGCCTCGCCTGAACCAGGGCCGTATATAACAGGTTGGCCTCGCCTATATAGCGAAACAACTTCAGTATCCTGAATATACGCAGCACTCTCATGATGCGAATGACGATCAGGAACTGCGCTGAGGGAAAGAGAAAAGCGATATAGGTGGGCAGGATTGAAAACAGGTCTATAAGGCCATAGAAGCTGAATACATAGCCGCGTTTATCCGGGCTACTGTAGAGGCGAAGGAAATACTCAACAGTAAAAACCAGGGTAAAGAACCATTCCAGTTGGAACAGAAAATCACCAAAGCGGGCATGGTAGCTGGCTACTGAATCCAGCAGTACCGCAGTGACCGAGGCGACGATGAGGCAAATGAGTGCGACATCAAAAAGTTTGCCTGCTTTGGACTCATAGCCAAAAATGACATCGTAGATCGCCTTCTGCAATTCGGACTGCACAGCGTTTTGCATGATTTGGCCTGAACTCCGGCTTTCTTGGCTGGCTTGAAAGTACTTGTCAGGACTTTAACACGAGTACATCACAAGGGCAGTCTTCCAGGATCTTTTCAGCCGTGTTACCAACAATGGCGCGTTCGATAATATTGCGTGATAGTGCACCAACTACCAGGATATTGGCCTTATTCTGCCGCAGGCAATTGCCAAGACTGCTGATGAGTTCTCCACAACTGATGTCCAGCGACTCATCTGGTATGTCATGCGCTTGCATCAGCGCCAGTACTTTTTCGCGATGTTGTTCTTCGACCCTTTGCAGGTAATCCTGTGACTCACCACCTAGTGGGAACAGTGCGCTGACAAATGGATAATAGGAATGGAATACCCGCAGATTCTGCTGCAGGGTACTGGCGATACTGCTGGCACCGTTTAGCAGGGCGTTGTCCAGATCACTCTGTTCAGCCTTGACATGCATGGGATCAACAGCGGTCACTACGCTGCCATCGGCAATCCATTCGTTCGGCTTGACCAACAACAAGGGTGCAGGACATTTACGAATCAGGCGCCAGTCGGTATTGGTGATAAGGCCGCGCTCAATGGCGCTGTGATGATGAGTGCTCTTGATAACCAGGTCGGGACTGACCTTGTTTGCGACATTGATTATCGATTCCGCGAGATGATGATTCTCGGTAAATTCAGAGCTGGTGGAAATGCCTTCTCCAGTCAGTTCCTCCTCCAGCTCTCCAAGTACCTTTTGGAAATGCTCGGTAAAGAGTTTGCGTTGAGTCTCAAAGAACGTGCCGTCAATGCCTTCGTAAATGTATGAATGTTCACCGAGGGTGTTTTCGTTATTGATGAAAAGGTGCACGGAAGCACCGGTTGCTTTTGCAATAAGTCTGGTGCGGTCGATGACGAAGTCGCGTTCAACCGTAGGATCCACTACAACCAGCATTTTTTCTATCTTGTTCATCTTTGGGTACCTGGATGGCCTGAATGAATGAGATGACTGGAACAGTAACTAGCCTGCTCCAGTCACAAATTTGCCTGTCGTAGTAATTACTTTACCGGAATTCGACGGCTTGCGGGGGCTTCTGGTTGCGGCGACACTTTCGGTACGCTTAGCGTCAGTACACCATCGGCAAAATTCGCATTGATGTCAGCTTCTGTGGTGCCTGGCGCCACGTTGAAGCTGCGACTGATCATGCCGCTTGACCGCTCCCGGTAGATTACCTTGCCCTTCTTTTTCTCTTCGCTTTCAGTGTTCTTGCTGGCAGACACGGTAAGCACGTCATTCTCCAACGTGACTTCAATGTCTTCCTTTTTGACGCCAGGGAGGTCCGCATGAATCTCGAAGGCATCGTCAGCCTCGTGTACATCGACGCGCATACCCGCAAGGCTGTCTTGCTGTCGATCCCGCAAGCCCGGCCTGCCAAAACCGTGGAAAAAATCGTTGAAAATAGAATCGACATCGAAAATTTGATTTCTTGGAATCAAGTTCATCTCTGGCCCTCCATCGTGTGAATGCAATGCAATAGTTAATCAACACCGGCCAGGACATCCTGGCTCTGGTTTTGTCTCTTCCTGCAGATAACATTGGGATGAAGCGTGCAAATACAAGCAGCTCTAGTTGATTGTTGATCAGCAACTGCCGGGCTTGTTGATTTAGGTCAACAGAATTGAGCTTGTGCTATCCTAGAGTGAATCGGGAAAGGAATAGTGGCAGGGTTATCCTATGAATCTTAACTACGTTTCAGTCTGCAGAGGCTTCGCGTCGCTGTTGTTGTTCTCTGTGGGCCTGGTTGCCTGTCAGGGGCAGCGCCCGACTGTTGCCGTGCCAAGAGCCAACGTTCCATTCACGCCCGATATCAGCATCAATGAAATCATGGTTGCCCAGATTGATCACGCGGCACAGGTAGTCTGGGAGGCAGGTAATCCCAGCCTTGCGGCGTCCGAAGTCAATTGGGGGGAAGTTGAACACCACGCCATCCAATTAATCTCCAGTCGAGCAGCACTCACCATGGGTGGAACGGGTGTCAATGATGCCATGTGGATAGCGCAACGTTCCTGGCGCTCCTATGTGCAAATCATGAATGAAGCATCCTTGCTGGCATTGAATGCTTCGAGATCCCAGGACCAGCCCTTGCTAACAAGAGCCGGGAATATGTTGGTTGAGACCTGTGATGGCTGTCATCAACAGTACAAGCCTGAAATTCCAACAGAAGGTTATAGACGACGGAATTGAGACGGTCTAACTGGCGTCCCTGATCATATTGCGGGCGATAATAATCTGCTGAATCTGACTGGTGCCCTCATAGAGGCGAAACAGGCGTACGTCCCGATAAAACCTCTCAACCGCATATTCAGACATATAGCCGGCACCACCGTGAATTTGCACCGCACGGTCAGCAACTCTGCCGACCATTTCTGTGGCAAACAGCTTGCAGGCTGAAGACTCGGTGCTGACATTTTCTCCCGCGTCGCGCTTACGGGCCGTCTCCAGGATCATGCATTTGGCTGCATAGGTCTCGGTTTGTGAATCTGCCAGCATGGCCTGAATAAGTTGCTGTTCAGCGATGGGCTTGCCAAATTGCTTGCGCTGAATCGCGTAGTCTAGCGCGTCCTTAATGAGGCGTTCTGCGACACCGACACTGACGCCAGCAATATGCAGCCGTCCCCTGTCGAGTACTTTCATCGCGGTAACAAACCCTTCGCCTTCTTCGCCTATCAGATTGTCTGCTGGAACACGACAATCCTCGAAAATCACATCACAGGTCATCGAGCCTGCCTGACCCATTTTTTTATCCACGGGGCCGAGGGTAATGCCAGGAGTATCCCGTTCTACTATAAAAGAAGAAATACCTCGTGCACCTTGTATGGACGGATTGGTCCGCGCCATCACATTAAATGTATCGGCTACCTTGGCATTGGTAATGTAGCGCTTGGTGCCATTGATCACATAGTGGTCTCCGTCCCTGACCGCCGAGGTTTTCAGTGATGCTGCATCTGAGCCCGCATCGGGTTCGGTGAGACAGAAGCAAGACACCCACTCACCGGTTGCGTATTTGGGCAGATATTTTGTGCGCTGCGCGTCGGTACCATTGAATACGATAGCGGCAGACCCGATGCCATTATTGGTGCCAATGATTGAGCGAAAAGCGGGGGAGGTTCTACCCAGGGCGATAGCAACGAGAATCTCTTCCTCCATGGTGAGACCCAGGCCACCGTATTCTTCCGGAATGGTCAGACCGAACAGTCCCAGCTCTTTCATCTCTGCGAGAATGTCATCTGGCAGGCTGGCTTCTTCAGCCAGTTTCTCTTCCGCCGGCACCAATCGCTCGCGCACGAAGCGTTCAATCAGGTCAACCAGTTGCTTGATGGTTTCTTGGTCTCTAATCATTTCCAGCCCTCATTTCGGCAGCGGCTAAGCTACCATAGCCCCCGGTTTTATGCGACTTGGCGGTCAATTTGCCGCGTCATACCCCTATGCTAGAATGGCCGCCCTTGTGAATTTTGGCAGCTGCAATACAGGAAGTTTGCGGCATCCGCTGAAGCACTTGAATTACATAGTTTAGAGAAACAAGACGGTTGGTACCGGGCGTATCCTGACAGCCGAGTAATCAGTCGGCGATGGTCACGGTTGTAAATTTCGCCAGTTAAATTCCGTAATCAGATTCTAAGTAGCCCTCTGCCAAGAGACAATTAAAGAGACCACTCATGTCAGCTAACAACCTATCTGAAGCATTTATTTACGATGGTATACGTTCACCTTTCGGCAGACACAGCGGCGCACTCTCGCCAATTCGGCCCGATGACCTGCTGGCTCATACCATCAAAACCGTTGTTGAGCGCAATGCGTTTCCCAAACAAGCATATGAAGATGTTATCGCCGGTAATACCAATCAGGCGGGTGAAGATTGCCGCAATGTTGCTCGCTTCGCTGCTCTAATTGCTGGCATGCCGGTAGAAGTCGGTGGTCTGACTGTGAATCGTCTCTGCGCCTCGGGACTGGCAGCGACGCTCAGTGCTGCCAGCTCAATCAAGATTGGTGAAGGCGAACTGTTTGTGGCCGGTGGTGTCGAATCCATGAGCAGGGCTCCGTTGGTACTTTCCAAGGCCCAGACTGCCTATGACCGTGGTCAGCAAATTGCGGACACGACTCTGGGCGCACGCTTCACCAATCCTTTGTATGGTGAAGCTTTCGGCCATGACAGCATGCCCGAGACCGCAGACAATATCGCCGCTGATCTGGAGATCTCCCGTGAGGACAGCGATATTTTTGCCGCTGCTTCCCAGGCAAAGTATGAGGCAGCAAGAGCCGATGGATTTTTTAAAGAAGAGATTGCGGCAGTAGAAGTACCCCAGGGTCGCAAGAAACCGCCACTGTCGGTTGATAGCGATGAGCACCCGCGTCCGCAAAGCACAATTGAGGTTCTGGGTGGTCTGCGCAGCTTGTTTGAAGGAGGGGTGGTCACTGCTGGTAATGCGTCGGGTATCAATGATGGTGCTGCCGCTTTGATTGTCGGTAATCGTGAAATTGGCGAAGCCCATGGCGTTAAACCTCGGGTACGCATCATCGCAGGCGCAGTAGCCGGGGTGGAGCCTCGGGTGATGGGACTGGGGCCTGTGTTTGCGATACGCAAGGCCCTGCAACGAGCAGGTCTGTCTCTGGCGGACATGGATATCATCGAGATCAATGAAGCTTTTGCCACCCAGGTGCTCGGCTGCCTGAAAATGCTGGAAGTGGATTTTGCCGATTCCAGGGTTAATCCAAACGGTGGTGCCATCGCCGTGGGCCATCCGCTGGGTGCATCCGGCGCACGTATTGCTCTCACTACCATGCGTCAGCTTGAGCGTAGTGGAGGTCGCTACGCTGCCATCAGTTTGTGTATCGGTATCGGGCAGGGGCTCGCTGCTATTATTGAACGTATTGATTAAAACCAGGTATTGAATTCAAAACCTCCAGTTGTAAGGAATTACCATGTCAGAAGTTGTCAACTATGAACTGCAGGGCAATATAGGCCTGATCAGTGTCAACAACCCTCCAGTCAATGCACTTTCGCAAAGTGTGCGCCAGGGCATACTCGATGCTGTTACTGCTGCGCAGGCAGATGCTTCAGAAGCGATTGTGCTTAGTTGTGAAGGACGTACTTTTATAGCCGGTGCGGATATTACCGAGTTTGGCAAGCCGCCGCTCGATCCCTGGTTGCCTGAGGTACTCACTGCAATCGAAAACTCACAGAAACCCGTGGTGGCTGCCATTCATGGCACGGCGCTGGGCGGTGGATTTGAAGTCTCCCTGGCCTGTCATTATCGCTGTGCCGTACCCACTGCCATGGTCGGCCTGCCGGAAGTGAAACTGGGGCTGTTGCCAGGCGCAGGTGGTACCCAGCGTGTACCACGGGTGGCTGGTGTCAAGGCGGCACTGGATATGATTACCAGTGGTAATCCCGTGCCTGCGGTCAAAGCGAAAGACATGGGGCTTATCGATGAAGTGCTGGAAGGTAAGGATCTGGTCACTGAAGCCACGGCCTATGCACAGGATCTGCTCGCCTCCGGCGCTCCCCTGAAGCGAATTCGGGATATCAATATCGATCCCGACTCGGTGGAACCAGGTTTCTTCGAACAGGCGCGCAAGAAACTCGCCGCTCGCGCTCGCGGTCAGATCGCACCCGACAGAATCGTATCCTGTCTGGAAGCGGCGGTGAATCTACCCATGGATCAGGGTCTGGAGAGGGAGCGGGAATTGTTTCGCGAACTGGTGCAGTCGCCGGAATCTGCTGCCATGCGTCACGTCTTCTTTGCCGAACGTCAAGCCGCCAAGATCAAGGATCTGCCGAAAGATACCGCGAAGCGTGATATCAACAAGGTAGCCATTATCGGTGGTGGCACCATGGGTGGTGGTATCGCCATGTGTTTTGCCAATGTGGGCATTCCTGTGGTGTTGGTAGAAATCAACGATGAAGCACTGCAGCGTGGTCTGGGTATCGTTAAGAAGAACTACAACATCACTGTGCAGAAGGGCAAGCTGACGGAAGACAAGATGGCGCAGCGACTGGACCTGATTAGCGGTACTACCGATTATGCTGACATCGCCGATGTGGACCTGGTAATCGAAGCGGTATTTGAAAACCTGGATCTGAAGAAGGACATCTTTGCCAAGCTGGATCAGAGTTGTAAGCCGGGTGCCATCCTGGCCACCAATACTTCCTATCAGGATGTAGATCAGATTGCTGCCGCGACCGGGAGAGCTGAGGATGTGGTGGGCATGCACTTTTTCAGTCCAGCCAATGTGATGAAGCTGCTGGAAGTGGTTCGTGGTGACAAGACAGCCGACGACGTACTCGCCACCGTCATGGCAATCGGCAAGAAGATTGGCAAGGTCTGCGCGCTTAGCAGAGTCTGTTATGGCTTCATCGGTAACCGCATGCTGGGTGGTTACGGCAGGGAAGCTCAGATGTTGTTGCTTGATGGTTGCACCCCGGAACAGGTGGACTCTGCCCTGGAAAAATTTGGTATGGCCATGGGTCCGCTGGCGATGGGAGATTTGGCAGGCCTCGATGTGGGTTACAAGGCCCGGCAGGCCAGAACCGATCTGCCCGATGATCCGAAGCTCTATCGCATGGGGACTTTGTTGGTGGAGATGGGTCGCTATGGCCAAAAAACCGGTTCGGGCTTTTATAAGTACGATCCAGAAACCCGTCGACGTATGCCGGATCCTGAAGTTGAATCCATGATAAAGGAGGAAGCCGCAACACTGGATGTGGAACAACGCACGGTGGACGATGATGAAATTCTCGCACGCTGCTTCTATCCACTCATTAATGAAGGCGCCAAAATCCTGGCTGAAGGGATAGCCCAGAGGCCCAGCGACATCGATATCGTTTACGTTTATGGTTATGCGTTTCCGGCGGCGAAGGGCGGCCCCATGTACTACGCCGATCAGGTAGGGCTGAAAAACGTTTACGACAAGATCTGTGAATTCAGGGATCGATATGGTGAGGATTACTGGCAAGCAGCGCCTTTATTGGAACAACTCGCCAGGGAAGGTAAGACCTTCGCCCAGTGGGACAAGGAACGGAACGCGGGCTGAACGATCCGCGGCAGGAAACGGCATTGTCAGATCTAGATAACTTTCGCCAAACCACCCGAGCCTGGCTGGAGGAAAACTGTCCACCCAGTATGCGCACCTCCATGGTCCATGATGAGATTGTCTGGGGTGGCCGTAATGGGGAATTCACCAATCCGGAAAGCAAAGTCTGGCTCGATCGCATGGCGGAGAAGGGCTGGACCTGTCCTACCTGGCCAGCGGAGTATGGAGGAGGTGGCCTGTCCAGGGATGAAGCGATTGTACTGAGCCAGGAATTATCGCGCATTAATGCCCGTCCGCCCCTGACCAGTTTCGGCATCAGTATGTTGGGTCCGGTATTGCTCGAATACGGCAATCACGAACAGAAAGCGGAGCACATTCCAAAGATCGTTCGTGGTGAAATTCGCTGGTGTCAGGGTTATTCAGAACCCGGCTCAGGTTCCGACCTGGCCAGCCTGAAGACCAGGGCAGAGCTGAATGGCGATCACTATGTCATCAATGGCTCCAAGGTATGGACTTCCTATGCTGACAAGGCTGACTGGATTTTTTGCCTGGTTAGAACGGATTTCGAGGTGCCCAAGCATAGTGGCATCAGTTTTATTCTGTTCGATATGCATTCGCCAGGGGTCACTACCAGGCCTATTCAACTAATCAGTGGTTCTTCCCCTTTCTGCGAGACTTTTTTTGATGATGTGCGAGTACCAGCGAGCAATCTTGTGGGTCAGCTAAACGATGGCTGGACTATCGCGAAACGATTGTTGCAGCACGAAAGAACCATGATTTCCGGCTTTGGTCTGGCCAGTGGTCAATCTGATCGTGGTGGTACTACCTCTACTGTAAGCACATTGGAAACTGCTGCTATGCATTATCGGGGTGATAGCGGGAGGCTCTCCGATCCCGTGCTGCGGGATCGTATCGCGCAATTCAATATCGACAGTGAAGCCTTCGCGCTGACATCCCAGAGGTCCATTGAAGAATCGAAACAGGGACAAGGACCTAACGCTACTTCATCGATGCTGAAATACTACGGTTGCGAACTCAATAAGCGGCGCTATGAATTGATGCTGCAGGCGCTGGGGAGCCAGAGCCTCGGTTGGCAGGGCGAGGGATTTGAAGACGACGAGCTCAAGATTACCCGGGAGTGGCTGCGCTCCAAGGCAAACTCAATCGAAGGTGGTACGTCTGAAGTTCAGCTTAATATTGTGGCCAAGCGCGTGTTGGGATTGCCTGACTTGCTGAGCATGAGCAAAACCAAAGAGTAATTGTTATGTCCCTGGTGCTCACAGAAGAACAGAATATGTTGCGGGATGCCGCGCGTAGCTTCTGCCTGGAGAATTCCCCGGTATCGGTGCTGCGCAAATTACGGGACGAAAATGATGCTACCGGCTTTGATCGTCACCTATGGGAACAGATGGTTGAGCTTGGCTGGGCCGGCATGGCGCTACCTGAACAGTACGGTGGCTTTGAATTCGGATATTCAGGTCTCGGCATTGTGCTAGAAGAGACTGGGAGAACCCTGGTCAGCTCTCCGCTGATTTCCACGGTGCTGTTAGGAGCAACCGCGATTAACATCGCTGCCAGCGATCAGCAAAAAGCAGACTTGTTACCGAAGGTAATCGCCGGAGATCTCACGCTCGCATTTGCCATCGATGAAACACCTTTTCATCAGCCCCGCAAGCTCGCCACCAGTGCCCGGCAAGATGGCGAAGCTTACCGGATTAATGGGCGCAAATGTTTTGTGCTGGACGGTCATGTGGCTAATCTGATTATTGTGGTTGCCCGAGTCGACAACGGCGGCGCAGAGGACGATGCTGTGGCACTTTTTCTGGTTGATCCTGAAGCTTCTGGTGTGACGGTGCAACGCACCGATATGGTCGATAGCAGAAACAGCGCCAATGTGATTCTCGAAGAGGTGCTGGTTCCGGCTGAAGCCTTGCTGGGACATGGGGCACTGCCTGTCGCCAAACTGGACAGCGTCCTCGATATTGCCCGTATCGGTGTGGCGGCAGAAATGTTGGGCAGTGTGCAGCAAGTATTCGAGCAGATTATCGAGTACCTCAAACAACGCGAGCAATTTGGTGTGCTCATTGGCGCTTTTCAGGCCCTGCAGCATCGCGCAGCGATCATGTACAGTGAAATAGAACTCTGTAAGTCCTCGGTCAGGGCTGCACTCTCTGCCCTGGATGACCAGGATACATCAGCGGAAGAAATCGCCCGCCTGGCCAGTCTCTGCAAGGCCAAACTCTGCGAGGTCGGTGAGCTGGTAAGTAATGAAGGCATACAGATGCATGGCGGCATCGGCATGACAGATGAATTCGATATAGGCTTCTATCTAAAACGGGCTCGTGTGGCACAGCAATTTCTGGGCGACGCCTCTTTCCATCGAGACCGCTACGCAACACTGCAACATTTCTAGTAGACTCTGGCTGAGGTGTACTTATGGCAGTCAAACTCAGGCCCTTTTACGAAACAGGCAATAAGGTCAATAGTGACCCCATGGTGTGTGTGTTTGAAGATTTCCTCTCCGGTGAAGAAATCGAGGCACTACTGGAAGCTGCACGACCGAAACTGAAACAGGCACTGGTTAGTGCTGCCAAGTCCGGGATCGAGAGCGCTGGACGTACCGGTAGCAACTGCTGGATACCCCACGGATTCTCATCCACTATCGCTGAACTCTCCCTGCGTGTTGCCGAGGTTGTCGGTCTGGGCCTGGAATTTGCCGAATCACTGCAGGTTGTTTATTACGGTGAAGGGCAGGAGTATGCGCCTCACTTCGATGCCTGGGATGCCAACACCGACCGCGGACAGCGTTGTATGGCAAAAGGTGGACAGCGTCTGGTCACTTGCTTGCTCTATCTGAATGAACCAGAGCAGGGTGGTGGCACCTGCTTTCCGAAACTGGATATGGAAGTCAGAGCAAAGAAGGGGCGTATGCTGCTTTTTCACAATTGCCATGAAGGCAGCACTGTCCGTCATGCAGATTCACTCCATGGCGGCATGCCGGTGTTAAAGGGCGAGAAGTGGGCCTGTAATTTCTGGTTTCGGGAAAGGGAATACCAGGATCCTGCCTCTGTGCCTGTGCGTGACGATGGACTGCCACAGACACCACAGTTCAAGCGAGTCATCTAGAGCGTATTGATCGCTCACACTGGCGATGTGTCGTTCCCCGAAGACGAGCCGATTGGTTAACGCGAGAGCTTTGCTATGGTCCTGGGCGTACTGGCTTTACTCCTGGCTGTGTTGATTTATCTCCCATCGTTCTGGGTGCGCAGGGTAATGATTGCCCACAGCGCAGAAGACACACAGATTGCGGGAACGGGAGGGGAGCTCGCCAAACATCTCATTGACCGATTCAAGCTTGAGGGTATCACCGTTGAAGAAACCGGTGCATTCAAAGACCATTTTGATCCCCGTGATCAGGCAGTGCGTCTGGGGCCAGACAATTTTCATGGCAAATCCCTGACGGCGGTTGCTGTAGCTGCCCATGAGGTTGGTCACGCGATTCAATTTCATCGCCAGGAAAAAATCTTCGAATTGCGCAAGAAGTATTTGCCTACAGCACAAGCCCTTTCAAATGCCGGCATCGCAATTATGTGGGCGTTCCCGGTTATAGCAATCGTGCTACGGTCTCCATTTGCCGTGGCGGCTGTCATCATCACCAGTTTGATATTGCAATTGGCGGGTGCCATGGCTTACCTGATTATTCTGCCTGAGGAGTGGGATGCCAGTTTTAACAAAGCACTACCTATTCTCATCGAGGGGGAATATGTTGACTCCGGGAAGATTGCCGCAGTGAAAAAAATTCTACGCGCGGCAGCGCTGACTTACTTTGCGGCGGCACTGGCCAATGTCATCAACATTGGTCGCTGGTTCATGATTCTGAGGCGCTGATTGATGAATGCTTTGTGTGTCTATTGTGGTTCGGCCAGTGGTAGCGATGCCGGATACCTGGCCATGGCGCGTACCCTGGGAGAGGAACTGGCAAACAGGGGTATTCGCCTGGTATACGGAGGTGCCAGTATCGGCCTGATGGGTGAAGTCGCCAACACAGTGCTGGCGGCGGGTGGTGAGGTCACTGGGGTTCTGCCCCGAAACCTGTTTAGGCGCGAAGTTCCACACCATGGACTGACCCAGTTAATAGAGGTCGACAGTATGCACGAACGCAAGGCTCGTATGGCCAGTCTTGCTGATGGCTTCATCGCGCTGCCCGGGGGACTGGGTACGCTGGAAGAGCTGTTCGAAATTCTCACCTGGGCGCAGCTGGGCATGCACGACAAACCCTGTGGACTTGTTAACGTGGCAGGTTATTACGATCTGTTGGATCAGTTTTTGGACCAGTGTGTTGAACGGGGCTTTATCCGTGCCCATCATCGACAGATGTTGCTGCTATCGGACGATCCGGTACGTTTGCTCAATGAGTTCGCTACCTATAAAGCGCCGAAGCTGGAAAAATGGATCGATCTGGACAGTAGTTGAGAGGGAACAGATATACGATGGTGATGGACGAGTCTTTAAACGTAGTTGATGAACCATTGGAACCTTGAGGTATGGACCCGGTCACCGTTTACTTCCGTGATGGTTGTGGCAAGCCCAGTGATGATGATCATGGCTCCCATACCGTTTGTGTCGAAGTGAACCAGCAGTTTCTCGAGTTTTAACGATTCAGGGGCAACGACCTCAGTACCCCGATGCCGCAAGCCGGATTTCCGGGGTTATCCCCAGGGGATTAGGGAATTTCCAGTCAGAGCTTCCCTTGCTGCTTATGTGCGGTAAGATGGCTGGAAGCCTTCGAGCATGATATGGCGCTAAAGGTTTATATGACCCAAACTCACATACATGCTCTCGAAATGTTGCCGTTGAATAAATTGAAGCAATATGCAGCTGACATCAACTAATCTCACCAGGAAAGCCTGAGACCGATGATGAGTGAAAAGAAAATAATAAAAGCCACGCTCATTGTGCTTGTTGCATACATCGGTATCGTTGTTCTCTTCGAATCCAGTCTTGGTTTCTTCCAACCGGAGGCTGGCAACACCATTGTCATCACGACCTTCGACAACGAGGGTGGGTCCTATCAGAGAGTCGTCTCTCTGTTACAAAGCGGTGGCACAGAATACGTTGCCGTCAATCACTGGCCCAGGGCCTGGTATCGGCGCGTGCGCGATAACGGGCGGATTCATAAAACCCAGGATGGTCTTGAAACTGTACATCAGGGAGTGATTGTGTCCGGCGCAGAGTATGACCGCGTACAAGCTGACAATCCGACGGGCTTCGTTTTCCGGCTGTTGACCGGATTCCCGCCGCGCTATTTCGTACGACTGGATGAATAGTGGCAGCTTGATCAGTAATACAATAAAAATAAAAATAAAAAGGAATAACAATAAATGACAGAAACGGATCGGCCGCAGTTTGTTCACTACTATCGGAGCGCATTGATTAACGCCAGGCGCTGGGACAATTTTCAACCACGTAACGATGACATCATTATCACCACTTCTTACAAGGCGGGTACTACCTGGATGCAGGGAATCTGCGCAGCACTGGTTTTCCAGGCACCACGTCCGCCGGTACCACAGGACGAGCTGACTCCCTGGCTGGATGCGAACTTCGGCCCAATCGAAGAAGTGCTGGGTTTGCTAGAAAGCCTCGACAATCGCCGCTACATCAAAACTCACCTGCCTCTGGACGGCATTCGTTTTCTCGATGAGGCCAAGTACATTTTTGTTGGTCGTGACGGTAAAGATGTGTGGATGTCCATGTGGAATCATTGGCACAACATGAATCCTGATGTCATTGATGAGATGAATGCAGCCCCGGACCGGGAAGGGCCGCCGCTATTGCACCCGGCCGACGATATTAATGCGGCATTTGATGAGTGGCTGGTTCGTGGCAGTTTTCCCTGGGAGAGTGATGGCTATCCATTCTGGTCACATCTGCACCATGCCAGGACCTGGTGGGAATACAGGCAGTTACCCAACATCCTGTTTGTGCACTACGAGGATTTACTCAAGGACATTGATACGCAGATGAGGCGCATCTCCGACTACCTGGATATCCCTGTAAATGAAGCAATCTGGCCGGACTTGCTGGAGGCTGTTTCTTTTAAATCCATGAAGGCCGATGCCGGCATCATGGGTCCAGGCGCAACCCAGGGTGTGTGGAAGGATTCCAGTAATTTCTTTCACAAGGGCACCAACAAGCGATGGCAGGGCGTATTAACAGACGAACAGATCGAGGCTTATGACGATCTTGCACTGCGCAAGCTCGGCCCTGAGCTCGCTCAATGGTTAGAATTCGGCGGGACGATGGCTTAGACTTTAGAATCCTGTTCGCAATTCGGGCAGGCCCTTCACTGGAAGCAGGAGAATGACTATGGGATTTCAGCATAAAATCAACAACAGACTTCTGCTGTCAGTGACTTCCGTGCTGGTGCTCGTTATCAGCACAGCGGCCTCGGCACAGCGCGATACAGATCCGGCGCGTTGGGAAGAAGCAATGCAACGATTCGATGAACAGGATCGGCTCAATCCACCGCCCGAAGGCGCCATTGTGCTGACTGGCAGTTCCAGTATCGCCCGCTGGAATCAACAGGCTGCAGAGGCCCTGGCGCCTCTCACGGTAATCGCCAGAGGCTTTGGTGGCAGCATCATGGGCGATGTGTTGCATCATCTCGACCGGGTAGCACTGCGCTACAATCCCAGGGCCATACTGATCTACGAAGGCGATAACGATACCGACTGGGGTATTCCTGAAGATACTATCGTTAACCAGTTTGAGCAGATAGTGGCCAGGGTGCACAAGACACATCCTGAAACCCGCATCTATATCATGTCAGTAAAACCCAGCGTGTTGCGGCAGGACGTCTGGTCTACTGCCCAGAGAGTAAGTGCCAGATTTGCAGCGATCGCCAAGAATGATCCATTGGTGTACTACGTAGATGCGGCGACGCCGTTTCTGCAAGCCAATGGTAAAGTGATGACCGACATCTTTGTGGACGACAACCTGCATTTGAACGACATGGGCAACCTGATTTGGGGCGCCACAATTCGCGCGGCACTGATGCCCCAGGAAGCTCGTCACGAAAAATAGTTGGCATGATGTGAGCCTGTTTCGCATCGCTGCCTGGATAAGCATCAGATCGAGTAATAGCTGTGCCGGGACTATTCAATCTTCTTGATCTGCTGTTGGCAGTATTGCTGCTTGGCATGCCCCTGGTGGTACTGAGCTGGCTACTGTTCTCTTTCCTGTTTGAATCAGGCGAGATTGGTCGCGATGCGGACCACAAACTCATCAGCGAACGAGTCAAGCAGCTGAAGAAATCCACTGAAAAGTCTCTGAAGAAATCCAATGTCCTTTACAAGAAATGGATGTGGTTTGGCAGTGGCTTCTATGGCCTGGCAGGACTCTATACGCTGGCTATTATTGAGATCAGGGAATTGATCGGTTTTCTGTTCAATTTGCCGCAGCTATCCAGCATGCTGGCAGATGGACTGGTAGAAGCCCTGTTGCAATTCCTGATTAATCAGCTCGGCAACATCATTCAGGCGTTTCTGTGGTGGAACTATTGGCCTGCGGATTCTGTGCTGGTTTGGTTGGTGGTTGCCTATCTGGGTTATTGGCTAGGTGTGGAACTTGCCCGACGCCGCCAGCTGCAATCTCTGCAACAAATCCGGCAGCAACTGTTCGCCTTACTGCCTAAGCATCGCAAGCAATAGCGCGCAGTCCCAGGCCAGTTGGCCTTCGATAAGCCGTTGAAATTTATAGAAAACCAGCTAATTCCCACCGGGCTATGCTGATGTGCCCAGAGCCTGGCCTTATCAAAGATTGACATCCGTTGCCTGCTGCACCATTATCGCGCCCCTATGAATACTCGATTCTACTTCTGGTGGCAGGAATGCTCGGGCTGCCAGATGACAAGTCACTGACATAACGTCTTATCATCAATGGCCGCCCAGGGTTGTGGCGGTCTATTGCTCCTGAAATTTCCCAGTCTCGCCATAACTCTGATCGGTTTTGATCAATGAGGAATGGCTATGCAAGTCCAACAACAATCACAATTCAATTGTGCCGGCGGTGTACAGGTGCGTCGCAGCGCCTTGACGCTCAACTATCGTACGGCAATCGATGAGCTCGCAACCGCGCTCACGGAACATCGGGGTGTATTGCTCGCGTCCAGTTTTGAATACCCGGGGCGCTATACCCGCTGGGATATTGGATTCATCAATCCGCCAGTCGCCATCGTCGCGAGGGATCGATCACTCAGTATCGAAGCGTTGAACAAGCGGGGAGAAATTCTGCTGTCAGAGTTTTATGCTGCGCTTGAGCATTGCAGTGCTATAAGCGATTTGCAGCACAGTCGTACTTCGATTACAGCTCAGGTGAAACGTGAAAGCTTTTCTGAATTCGAAGAGCTGCGTAGCAGGCGAGCGAGTGTTTTTTCTGTTCTCCGGGAACTGGTGGCCTGGTTTCGCAATGACCAGGATCCCTATCTGGGTTTCTATGGATCATTTGGCTACGACCTTACATTTCAGTTTGAGGACGTGGAACGTTTTCAGCAACGCAGCAGCGATGACAGGGATTTGCTCCTCTACCTACCGGATCAGATTACCGTAGCGGATCACCGGGCAGAACAGACACTCTGTTATAGCTACGAATTCAATTGCCGCAGCTGGAATAGTGCCAGGAGATCGGAAACTACCGGGGGATTCCGTCGCAACGGGGAAACCACTGCGTATTCTCCTGCGATTCACGTGCACAGACAATGTGATCATGAGAACGGGGAATTCAGCAAGCAAGTAGAACGCGCTCTGGAGTATTTCAGACGTGGAGACCTGTTTGAGGTTGTACCCGGCCAGTGCTTTTTTGAACCCTGCAAAGACAGCCCGGCGGAAGTCTTCAAGCGACTGAAAAAGAGCAATCCGGCTCCCTACGGTGCCTTGATCAATTTGGGAGAGAATGAGTATCTGGTTGCGGCCTCGCCGGAAATGTTTGTCCGTGTCGATGGCCGTCAGATCGAAACCTGTCCAATTTCAGGCACCATAAAAAGGGGAGAAGACGCAATCGGTGATGCGAGTCAGATTCGCAGCCTGCTCAATTCCGAAAAAGATGAATCGGAACTCTCTATGTGCACCGATGTGGATCGCAATGATAAATCGAGAGTGTGCGAGCCGGGTTCTGTGGAAGTGGTGGGTAGACGGCAGATCGA
The DNA here is from genome assembly GCA_965267495.1 of uncultured Pseudohongiella sp. Lineage (GTDB taxonomy): Bacteria > Pseudomonadota > Gammaproteobacteria > Pseudomonadales > Pseudohongiellaceae > UBA9145. The sequence goes on from OZ254078.1 coordinate 1,161,652, forward strand.
AATGTATTCGCGGCTCATCCACACCGTCGATCATGTGAAAGGTCAGCTCAAACCTGAATTCGATGTGCTCGATGGCTTTCTTGCCCATACCTGGGCGGTTACCGTCACCGGCGCGCCGAAACTGGCCGCCATGCAATACATAGAACAGTTCGAGAAGTCTCCCCGACACTGGTATGGCGGCGCGCTGGGCCATATCGGCTTCGATGGCAACCTCAATACGGGATTGACCCTGCGTACCATTCGAATCAAGGAGGGAATTGCAGAGATTCGTGCTGGTGCCACGCTGTTGATCGATTCAGATCCCGAGTCCGAGGAAGCGGAGACCCGGCTCAAGGCATCAGCCCTGTTGGATGCGGTGCGCGGAGAGCGTCAGACCACACAAACAAGCGGCAGGGAAACAGTAGATTCCACTTCTGGTGCTGGCCTCACAGCATTGATGGTGGATCACCAGGATTCTTTTGTGCACAACCTGGCGAGCTATTTCAGACAGTTCGGTGTTGAGCTTGTCACATTGAGGCCACAGGCAGCGCGTGAGTTCATGCAGGAAAATAGTCCTGATCTGCTTATCCTTTCACCGGGCCCGGGTGAACCCAGGCAATTTGAGATGCAACAGACCATCGAGGTCGCATTGCAACACAAACTTTCGGTGTTTGGCGTGTGCTTGGGATTGCAGGGTCTGGTGGAATATTTTGGTGGTGAGCTGGGGGCGCTGGAGTATCCGATGCACGGCAAGGCATCACAGGTAACTCATCAGGGATCAGCGTTGTTCGCAGGCATAGATCAGCAATTTACTGCTGGTCGATACCATTCACTCATCGCAACTGCAATGCCTGATTGCCTGGATGTCACGGCCACCACAGAAGATGGCAGCGTCATGGCTATCGAACACAGTTCATTGCCGATTCGTGCTGTGCAGTTTCATCCCGAGTCAATCATGAGTCTTGACGGACGAGCAGGGCATCGTATCGTCAGCAATCTTGTCGCCCTGACCCAGCAGGAGAAAGCGATGAAGAGAGTGGGCTGACGCGTCACCCTGCCAGATCAGGTTTTGAACCTTTCTTATCAATTGAAAACTTCAAATAAGCCTGCTGCGCCCATGCCGCCACCGACACACATAGTACAGACTACGAATTTGGCGCCCCGTCGCCTGCCTTCGATCAAAGCGTGGCCAACCATGCGGGCACCGCTCATGCCGTAGGGATGGCCAATGGAGATGGCGCCGCCGTTAACATTCAACAATTCGTTGGGGATGCCGAGTTCATCTCGACAGTAAAGCACCTGCACGGCAAAGGCTTCGTTCAATTCCCACAAGCCGATGTCGTCCATGTTCAGGTTGAAGCGCTGCAACAATTTCGGTACAGCTTTCACGGGGCCGATGCCCATTTCATCAGGATCGACACCGGCAACTGCCATACCACGATAGGCACCAAGGGGCGCGAGTCCTTTCTGTTCCGCCAGTTTGCTATCCATGACGACGGACGCGGAGGCGCCATCGGAGAGTTGACTGGCATTGCCCGCGGTAATCACGCCGCCTTCGAATACCGGCTTCAAGCCATTCAAACCTTCCAGTGTGGTGGTGGGTCGGTTGCCTTCGTCTTTGTCCAGATTGACGTCGTGGATACTTTGCTCCTTGGTTTCCTTGTCCACATAGACCATCTTGGAAGCCAGGGGAGTGATCTCATCGTCGAAAGCACCTGCCTGTTGAGCGGCGGCGGTGCGTTGTTGGCTTTGCAATGCATATTCATCCTGCTGCTCGCGACTGATGCTGTAGCGTTTGGCAACCACCTCCGCTGTTTCCAGCATTGACATATAGGCATGTTCGGATTGGGCAGTCACCGAGGGTGACTGGGCGCGAAAGCCATTGCGGTGTTCATTCTGTACCAGGCTGATCGATTCCAGTCCGCCGCCAACCACGATGGGCATCTGGTCGTCGATGACTTGTTTCGCTGCAGTACAGATCGCCATCATGCCAGAAGCGCACTGGCGATCGATGCTCATGCCGGAGACGCTGCTTGGCAGACCGGCAGCAACCCCGGCCGTGCGACCAATATTGTAACCAGTAGTGCCTTGCTGCATGGCGGAGCCCATAATCACATCATCGACTTCGCCCGGTTCAATGCCTGCACGTCGCACTGCCTCCGCGATTACGTGGCCTCCCATGGTAGGTCCGTCGGTGTCATTAAAGGCGCCTCGATAGGCTTTGCCGATTGGGGTTCTCGCTGTGGACACGATCACGGCTTCTCTGGTCATTACTGCTTACTCCTTTCCAGCTGGCAGGCTGGTTGTTTACTGCTTACAAATCATGGTGACAATGTCATCGATTGCCTTTCTGGCAAGTTCAGTCATCTCGTCATCTGTCCGATCCTGTATCGGATGGGCGACGAAGACACTTGCTGGTTTCAGGCCCAGTGATTTCGCTTGCGAATCTGCTGCCTGGATAAATTCGGTGGAAGCAACGAAGCCTGCAGGGATGCCTCGGCTTTCCAGGTCCATGATGTCATGCAAACTGCACGAGGTACATGAACCTCAGTCGGCGAGGCCTTCGATAACGGCGTCGCATTCACTACTGATCTGTTGATTCAAATCCAGTGGTGCGGTGCGGGCGAAGGTGGGTTTGCTGTATCGCCTGACCTTGGCGCCGAGTGCGACGAGCTGTGCTTCAACTTCGTCCAGGAATTCCTTGCCCCTGGGCTTGGAAATATCCAGCAGGCCGATAGTGGCGCCACTTAGCTCAGCCAGTCTGGGCTGTAGCTGACGCTCCACAGGATTGAGCTCGGCCGTGGGATCGAGCAAAGTATGGTTTTGCATGGCGTTCTCCAGTTATTGGATTGTTTCCGAAACGAGCTGGCTGCCTTTCTCGCCACTGGCAACCCATCCGCTGATAATAGCGGAAAACATCCCGGCTGTGCCGCCGGCGGTGACGATATGCAGCCCGTCATCTCGAAACTTGTTGAGCAGTTTGTCTTTCAGTTTTTCCGGCATACCCTCTGACATACCATCCACGCCGGGCAGCAATTCCGTACCCGGTGTCATCAGTTCGTCATAGAGTGCCTGTTTCAGTCTTTCTTTGGACCAGCCACTTTCCTTCAATAACCTGCGATGCTCAGGGCAGACCACCAGGATGGCATCGGCCATGCCGAAACGTTTTACATGGGCGACCGAGCGCAGGCTGGCCGCCATACTTTTGGCAAGGGACTCTGGTGTGCGGGACAGCTGATCCAGAATTGGTTGCACACCGTCTCCAGCAAACAGGCTGACCACAGAATCGTCGCGTTCATACCCACGATCCATCGCCAGGCTTGGCCATTCCGGATCGCTCTCGTCTTCGCTAAAACAGAATGTGTATTTTCCCGGATTGCCCAGAGTAGAACGATCTATGCCTCCGGGTTTGCCTCCACCTACATTGCGAATCAACAGTTGTAGTGCGCGACCAATAGTGGCATTGGCGCGATTTCCCTGGCCGAGAGCATTCATTCCTGAATTCATGCCGATATGTCTGCTTACCGGGCCATTCACGATAACCACAGGCGATGAGAAATAGGTAGTACAGAGCAGTCCGTGCATGCAGAAGCGATCCTGCAGGGCGGCTCGCAATACTGCAATAACAGTGGGCAGGTATTCGGGTTTGCAACCAGCCATCACTGCGTTGATGGCGACTTTCTCTACGGTGCACTCCACATAGTCTGGCGGTACGCTCCCAATAATTTCAGCAGGGTTGAGCTCGGTGCCTGCCAGCATTCGCATGACCCGAACCGGTGTGGGTGGAACTACCGGAAGTCCGTCAGTCCATTCTCTTTCATAACAGGCTTCGATACTGTCTTCCGATTCGGCCAGTTCCAGACGACGCGCCTGCAGGGAACCGGATTTGTAGCGTGCCGCCAGTTTTTCTTCCATCCCGGGTTCCAGGGTCAGTGAGCCACATCCGGGTTTGAAAGCAAGCAATTCGGTACCCAGGTCCTGAATGCCTGTGAAGATTTCCCATTCGTTCCTGTCCCAACCGACGATGCGTTGCTCTGCATCAGCGTTATCAGAGCTGCGCATCAAGGTCGGTACAATCTCGATATTATTCAGATAGGAAAATTCCAGCGCTGAATCATCAATAACTTGTTCGATACCAGCAGGAAACGATGGATCGTCCTGTACATAAATCCTGAGGTCCAGGGATGCCGCCAGTTGTTTGATGACTGGTTCGATCAGGCTGCAGGTCGGACAGGATTTTTTAACGACCAGCGTTAGAGATTGCGGATTATTATTTGTCACAGATTCGGTTCAGCTAGTGAGTCAGGTTTGATGTAGAAGAAATGCTGGCGCATTGGGCTAGTAAATAAAGCCCAGCGTAGTGATTCCTACCAGGATATTGATGATCATGAATATGGATGAGGTGCGTGACATGACTTTCCACAACTGTGGTCCGTGGTAGGCGGCACGGATACCCAGGATCAACACGAATGTATAGGCAAGCATGGCGACAACTATGTTCAGATAGAGGAGCCATTGTTCGCTGTCGACTGCACGGCTGCCAAACACGAAAAACAGCCCGGCGCCAATGAAATAAAGCGCCCAGTAGGTAATGGCAAGTCCATATTCACCTGCAAGTAACTTGGTCAGAAAGGACCGATCGTCCGTGCTTTCAGTGTCCAGTGATTCGCTGTTCAAAGTGCTCTCTTCTGCTATGCCGAGATTGCGCCGGGAATGCAAGTGTAACCCACAGTCTGAGCCAGTAAAATGCCTGAAAATCAGATTCTTGCGTCAGGATTAATCGGCTTGTTCGGCCCTGCTCAGTTTTTGTCCAGGCGCCATGTTTTTTCGACAGGGGCGGACGAAAGTTTTATGATTACGCCCCATAATTCGAACTAAAAAACCTGGGAATTCTGCATTGGCAATAATCCGCGATGTTGATAGTGAGGCCCTGACCGAGGCCTTCAGTTTCTCGCGCCAGAAAGAGAAAGCGATGCATGGCCTGAAGGGAATTCTGGCCGGTGTGGTAGCTGATCGACAACTCAACGAAAAGGAGTTGTTATTTCTCGATGCGTGGCTGAAATCCCAGGATTCTCTGCGTGACCATGAAGATGTGCTCACTATCCTTAAATTGGTAGGAGAAGTGCTCGAAGATGGTCAAATCACCAGTGACGAGTTGCGCGCAATGCAGCACAGCATTGAGGGCATCGTGCAATCAAATGAAGGCTCTGAGGAAGGCAATTTCGGTAGGGTCGATGAGTTGGTGGGTTTCCTGACTGGCGTCGCTTCAGATGGCATTCTCAATGATCAGGAAGTGGATGCACTCTCCGGCTGGTTAAATCGTAATGAAACCATTCGTGACAAATGGCCTGCCAGCGTCATCGTCAATCGTCTGAATAATATTCTCGAAGATGGCATCATCACTGAAGAGGAAAGGCAGGACCTTCTCGAGACCGTTCAGAAAATTACCGGCACCGAATCAGAGGCAACCGACGTGACTTATGAGGCTTCCACTGAAGTGTGGGAGGACTCGGTCGATGATGTGAAGATTGCCGATAGTGTCTTCTGCCTCTCGGGCGAATTTGTCAGTGGTGACCGTAATCATGTGGATACCAATCTCCGCTTGCGGGGTGCACAAACTTCTCCCAATGTGAACAGTGACGTTGACTACCTGGTGATTGGCACCCTGGCGAGTCGCGACTGGCTGTATACCAGTCACGGTCGAAAGATTGAAAAAGCCATCTTGCTCAAACGCAAGGGTGCAAAGATTGCCATCATTACTGAACGTACCTTACTCAAGTATTTGAGTTAATCCATCCGGCCGTGTTTCAAGGCACGGTCGCAATGCTTATCTTCTATTTTGATATTGGAGTCTGCTTATGTCTGCGGAGCTCATCTTCTCGATCTGCAATCTATCGGTGCTTCCCGGCTGGTTGCTATTAATGATACTTCCGCGCTGGAAATGGACGCTGGGACTGGTGAGTGCCGGCATCATCCCTTTTATTCTGGGTTTGATTTATGGCGCGCTTCTGCTTGGTGAATTAGGCAGTTTGCCGGAAGGTGGTGGTTTCGGTTCACTGCAAGCCCTGGGCATCCTGTTTGCCGTTCCCGAAGCGCTACTGGTGGGGTGGATTCACTACCTGGCATTCGACTTGTTTATAGGAGCCTGGGAAGTCAAAGATGCTCAACAACATAACATTCCTCACTGGTTTGTTATTCCTTGCTTGTTGCTGACATTTATCGCAGGTCCAGTAGGACTGAGTCTCTATCTGATCATTCGAACCATCAGGACCAGGCAATTCCTCATCTACGCCTAGGCTACAATTCAGATTCGCCTGGCCAAGCCATCTGCCTGGAGCCATCCGGCTCCAGGCAGAATTATCACAATTGTTCCAGCCTGATTATCAGAACGTGTTCAGTGCCAGGGTCTGGTAGTCCTGCGTTCTGTTATTGACATGATTGACAATCATGTCGGGAGATACCGGTACGCGATTGAACAGATGTCCATCGAGGGCATCCGCGATCGCGCTGGTAATCGCGGCGACAGCACTACCCTGGGATGGCTCGCCTACGCCGCGGCCACCGGCAGGGTTGTAAGGGTCCGCTATGTCCACGGCGCCATTCTTCAGTTCTGCCGGCACATCCAGGTAAGTGAGTGGCTTGGCCTGATACAGTCCCATGCTGGCCGGCAAGCCGTTCTGCGGATCATAGACATGGCGTTCCGTCGCTGCCATACCGAATCCCCAGACCGCGCCACCGTTGATTTGTTGTGACAGTCCTTGGGGATGAATGATGGTGCCGCAGTCCGCAATGCCTACGTAATCCAGCACTTCAAACTTGCCGGTTTCCAGATCGACTTCGATTTCTGCCATGCTCACCATGAGGCCGGGTGCGATGCCGCGCTTTTCCAGGTTATCCCTGGCGACACCGACCAGTCCTGTACCCGCGATACCTGCGACGGCCCGTTGGGTAATTGGATGGAGATCATCTGGATAGTCCTGGCCGCTGAAACGACCTCCCATGGAAATGGCAAGCGCTGCGGCTTCCCCATAGCTCAAGCCCTGATCAGGGTCGTCGCTGCGAAATACGCGCTCTCCGCCGATGCTGTATTCACTTGCTTCTCCGCCAAATTCGGCAGCCGCAATGGCTTTCAGCTTGGCGACCGCATCTTCTGCAGCAACCCAGTTGGTGCGGGTGTGGGTGAAGATGGTGTTACTGCCACCCTGGGTGGAAGAATTGGGGAGATGTAAATCCGTACTGCCGCGCACGATTTCGCAGCTCTCCCAGTTGCATTGCAAGACCTCGGCTGCAGCTCTGGCGACCCCTGCATAGGAATAGGTGCCCAGATTGCCGACACCATTGTGAATGTGGATTCGCCCATCGGGTGTGATTCGAACCAGGCCATCGTAGCCATTGCCACCCGCCGAGTGATAACCCAGGCCGACGCCCAGGCCTCGAACCTTATTGCCATTGCGTTGCCGTGGCTGGCTTTCCCGTTCTTGCCAGTTGAACATATCCGATGCCATGTCGATGGCTTCCGCGAGGAATGCACTGGTCATTGGTCCCTGGTATTCGTACACGGGTGATTCACTGTGCGGTGCGTTGGCGCGCCTGAATTCGGCACGGTCCATATTCAGCTCTCTCGCTGCCTTGTCCATGATGGGTGCGATCGCGGCGGACATCTCGTTCTGTCCAGGGCCACGTTGTGCTCCCCGCGGCGCGGTATTGGTAAACACAGGGATATTGCGCAAACGCATGGCCGAAGGTGTGTACACCACTGAGATATGTTGCGCAGACGAAGAGGCGCTGTTTCTGCCAGTGGGTCCACCGTCGCTGATGATGATCAGATCCACAGCGGCTACTGTGCCATCGGCACGAACACCTGTCTTGACCCAGCCCTGCATTCCAGGGCGACCAACACCAAGATAGTATTCCTGTTCCCTGGTGATACGCAGTTGCACGGGGCGATTCAGTAATTGTGAGAACCGACCCGTTATCGCCATAGTAGGATAGGAACGGCCTTTAGAGCCGAATCCACCGCCAGTGTTTTCATTGATTATGCAAAGATTCTCAGGGGCGATACCCAGCAATTCTGCAAGAGGTTCGACTACAGCACTCTGGCTCTGGGTGGATGCATAGAAATAGCACTTACCATTTTCCCAATAGGCCATGCTGCTGCGTGGCTCCAGGGAGTGATGAGGGGTGCCCGCGGTGACAAAGGACTCCTCAACAATAACCTGACTTTCGGCAAATGCGCCGTCGAGATCCCCATATTCCCAACCATCGGCGAAATCCACGTTGCGAGGCTCCAGTCCCTGCCTGAGTCTCTCAACTTCGCTTGCCGGCCACTTGATCTCATTGATGCCACCCCGAATGGTGGCATTCTCGTCCTCAAGGGAATTGGTTTGCATCAATACGTTGCCGCCAGGGTAGGCGTTGGGCCCGCCTTCTACCAGGCTCTCAAGTGGATCTGTGACGAATGCCCGATACTCGTATTCAACATTGATTAGATCCAGAGCTGCTTCGGCAATGTCGTCTGAAATTGCTGCTACCGCCACTACCGGCTGCCCTACAAATGTCACATCGTCGGAAGCCAGAATCGGCTCGTCCGGTGCCGAAGAAGGAGGCAAGTCGTCAGCGCTGAGAATACCGAGCACTCCATCCATGCGCAGCGCTGCAGAGGCATCGATGGATCTGACACGGCCGCTTGGCATGGGGCTGGTCAACAGCCTGGCGTACACCAGGCCCTCGGGTGCAAAGTCTTCCACGTAGCGCGCATCACCCGTTACCTTGCCTTCTACATCAGGCGGTATGAAGTCCTTACCAATATGTGTGAACGTCATGACAGCAACTCCGCGGCGCGCATCACGCCATTCAAATAGTGATCATAGGCGCCGCATCGGCAGAGATTTCCGGACATGGCCTGTCGTGCCTGCTCCCGGCTGGGATTGGGATTGGCAATCAGCAGAGCAGTCGCCGCCATGACCTGACCGGGCGTGCAAAAGCCACATTGGGGAGCCAGTTCTTCGACGAATCCCTGTTGCACGGCAGAGAGTTCACCGGCCGGGCTGCGCAGTCCTTCGACTGTAGTGACAGCCTGGCTCTTGACGGTGTGGGTCAGCACCGAACAGGCATAGTTGGCAACATCATCGAGCAGTACCGTGCAGGCACCACACTCGCCCCGGTTACAGGCGACTTTGAGGCCGGTCAGGCCGAGCTTGTTGCGCAGGGTAAATGCCAGGGTTTCCGTCGGCGCGACATCAACCAGCCGGGACCGACCGTTTACGTTCAGTGAAACCAGTCGCTCCACCACCGCATTGGAAGCTGATTGCGCTGAGGCCAGATAATAGCCGGCACCGGAAGCGGCAGCAGCACTGGAGTAGATGACGCCCTTAATAAAGCGTCTTCGGGAAAGTTTGGGATTCACGTTGTAGATCTCCCTTTAGGTAATTCTGTTTTTCTCCGCGGGTCAGCGCGGGCATTCGAACTTCAGGGATCGTGCTTGGAAGCTGCCATCGTTGAGGCTTGATTCGAGGGTCAGATTCTTTGCTTACCGTACCCGTGGGTCCCCTAAAAATCAACGATTGGCGCAAATTTTTGGCCTTGGACGGTGATGCTGGAAAGACTCCTGACTTGATCAAATGACATCATTATGATATCAATATGTACCCCATCATGGAAATCATCCCATTCCCCACTCAGTGGCGAGATTGCGGATGTTTGAAGAGGAGAATTTCTATGATCGAAGAACGTCAGGCATCGACCTATAACGGCTACATGGCCATCGTGGTCCTGTTTCTTTTAAGTATCTTCACTTTGCTCGGTATTGCCGCGCTACCGCCATTACTAAAAGTCGTGCTGATTGTGTTTGGCCTTGTGGTGTTGATCTGCTGGTTTGGCTTTTTCATGGTTGCTCCCAATCAGGGCAGAGTCATGCAATTGTTTGGGCAATATGTGGGCAGTGAGCGTACCGAAGGATTACGCTGGGCCAACCCGCTTTATATGAAGGCGAAGGTGTCACTTCGGGTCAGAAACTTCGAATCAGGCACGTTGAAAGTCAACGACAGCAGCGGTAATCCCATCGACATCGCCGCAGTGATTGTGTGGCGCGTGGTGGACACTGCGGAAGCCCTTTTCGAAGTGGATGACTATGAAAACTATGTGCAGATCCAGAGCGAGGCTGCGTTGCGTAATCTGGCAACAACGCATCCCTATGACAGTCACGATGATGACGGAGAGGATTTCTGCTTGCGCAGCAATCCGGAAGAGGTAGCTGAACTACTCAAGAAGGAAGTGCACAACCGCCTCAGCAAGGCCGGTGTAGAAGTAATTGAAGCGCGCATCAGCCACCTCGCTTATGCGCCGGAGATTGCCAATGCCATGCTGCAGCGACAGCAGGCTTCGGCCATTGTGGCGGCCAGAAAGAAGATCGTGGAGGGTGCTGTGGGCATGGTAGACCTGGCACTGGAGGCGCTCGCTGACAAGGACGTCGTTGAGCTCGATGAAGAGCGCAAGGCTGCGATGGTGAGCAACCTGCTGGTAGTACTGTGTGGTGAAACTGCCGCGGCACCGGTTGTGAACACAGGAAGTCTCTATACCTGACCACTGAATCATGAAGCGGAAAACCTTTCCACTCAGGATCAATCCTGAAGTCCTTGCTGCTATGCAGCGCTGGGCCAACGACGATCTGCGCAGTCTCAATGCGCAGATCGAGTTTGTATTACGGGAAAACCTGGTCAACTCGGGCAGGTACAAGCGGGAAAACGCCGGGAATAGCGGCAAGAAGAAGTCATAGTGCAAGTCAACCATTAGCAGTTAAATGCGTTCTTACTGGCAAGCCTCAGCTTTCAAACCGGAGCTGAGGCCGGAGATATGCAGGAGAACGTGATGATTAAAAACGCTTTGTTAGCAACTTTGCTTTATTCGCTGACGCTGTTTAGTTTGCCAGCGTTGGCTCAAGACGAGCCACAGACAGACAGCGGCGCTGAAGCGACTGAAAAAGAAATCCGACGTGAGCGAATTCAGGAGCTGCGCCAGCTGATCAGGGAAGATCGGGAAGTGCGCCGTCAGGAAATCCAACAGCGGCTGGAAAACCTCACTGAAGATGAGCGTGCTGCGCTTCAGGAGCGTCGCCAGATGCAGCGCCAGAACCAGGCGCAGCGCAGCCAACGGCCGCGCCGCCAGCAGAATCGCTGTGAATGCAGTGAGTCTGACAATTCCGCCGTGGAAGACTCATAATTAACTCATTGAATTAATTAAAGATTATTCTCATACCACCATAATGCTGGCGACGTCTGGGCGTCGCCATCACTGCCTGTTGGCAGCAGCTATCAATTGCTGCATCTCGTCCCCAGTTCCTTGTTAACCCTTTCGCTTCAACCTCCCTCTAATAGTGTAAATTGAGCGCAAATATCGAGCGTCAACGATTCAGGCTATAGGGGACTTCCCTTGTTACGGGAAACGGAAGAAGAGCTGGTCCGGTCGGCTCAGACCGGCAACATCGCAGCATTCGAGCGGCTGGTGCGCACGCTCGAAAGGCAGATGCTTGCCGTGGCCGCAGGATTTGCCCATAGCCCGGAAGATGCCAACGACATCTATCAGGACGCGATGCTGGCTGCCTACCGGGCACTGCCCAACTTCAAGTTGGAGAGTAAGTTCAGCACCTGGCTACACAAGATCGTGGTCAACACAGCGCTATCGAATCGGCGCAAGTTGAAACGAACCTGGCAGAAGATGACAGCAGTCCAGGATGAGTATGAGCATCAGGAGAAATATGTCGAATCGCATTCTCCGGAAGCAGCAACCCTGGATGAAGAGCTGGGCAGGGAAATCAGCCGGGCCATGGAAAAACTGACCGACAGTGAACGCATAGCATTTGTGCTCTGTCATCAGCAGGGCTTCAAGTTACGCGAAGCCGCGGAAGTAATGGAATGTTCTGACAACTCCATCAAAGTGATGTTGTTCAGGGCGAGGAAAAAACTACAAGAGCAATTGGCTGACTATCACTGAAATTCAGAGATTCAGTATTGAGGTAGACGGAATGTCAAATAACACAAGCAACGAGCAACTGGAGCTTCTCGTCATTCAGTATCTCTATGGAGACATGGATGCCGAAGAGCGACGCCGGTTCGAACAGCAGGCTGCCGATGATGCACAGTTGCGGCAGTTGCTGGAGCAAGAGCAGCGCTTAAACAGTGCGATACCCCTGGGTACGCAACCGGTCATCGATGAAGACCGGGTCCAGGGTAATCGTTGGTTGTTGCGACAAAAATTGCAGCGGGAAGCGCGTCCAAATTTTCCCCGGCGCAGTCTGTACGGAAACTGTTTGAACGACCCATGGTGGTGGCATTTCAGGGCGCGGCCATGGCCATGACTTTTGTGCTGGGGATATTTGTCGCAGGGACTCCAGGCAGTCAACCGACGACTGCAAATCCTGTGCAACTCGCCACTACACAATCTTTGCCCCTGTCTCTCATTAATGAAGATGACTATGAAATTTACCAGCTTCAGGTAAACAGCTATGACGCCACGACCGGTGCTATCGACCTGTCCTTCGCCCTGGCATCGGAAACCCGGGTAGTTGGGAATGTGGCGGATCAAGATGTGCATCAGTTGATGGCAGTGGCCTTGCAGGACGACATCGATAGCGCTTCCCGCCTGGATACCATCAATGCCTTGCAGCCAGTAGTCACTGGCGATCAGGTTTACGAGGCGCTGATCTATGTACTTACCAATGATCAGAATCCCGGCGTGCGCTACCAGGCAGTGCAGTCACTGGTGGCCCTGACTGATCAGGAAAGGGTGCGCGATGCGCTGCGCTATGCATTGAGTGAAGATGTGAATGAAGGCGTAAGAGTGCAGGCATTTAATGCGCTGATTGAATACCGGGATGAGGCAACACTGGCTGTGCTGAGGCAGAAAGTGGATGCAGACAGTAATGAATATATTCGAACCCAATCAAGACTCATCGTAGAAGAAGTCGAGGGTTCCGCCAATGACGATCTGATTCTTTGATTCAGGCCACGTCAGCGTGAGGAAACTACAAGTGAATGAGGTAACCGTCATGAAAACTCTGAAACAAATACTGCAGGCAAGCTTTGCAGTGCTGCTTTTCGTCAGCACTTCCAATGCACTGGCTGCAACTGCCGACGACTACGACGAAACCTTCGACGTGGACGAAGGTGGCACCCTGCTTATTAATAGCGACGCGGGCCCGATCCAGGTAAGTGCCTGGAATCAGGACACTGTTCGGGTCAGAATTCGCAACGCCGATGACTTCGATGTTTCTTTCGAACAGCAAGGCAACGATGTTGTGGTAATCGCCGAATCAGAACGTCGCGGTATTTTCGGTTTCGGCAGATCCAACATCCGTTTCGACGTCAACGTGCCCCGTGTGTACAACGTCGATCTGGATACGGGTGGAGGTTCAATAGAAGTGGGACCTCTCACTGGCAATGTGCGAGCAGACACCAGTGGAGGCGGGATCACTATTGGACCGGTCACCGGTGAAGTCTATGCCGATACCTCTGGTGGTCATATTGAGATCGACAATGTGGAAGGCAGTGTGACTGCGGATACCTCCGGTGGCAGGATTCTGATTGGCGATGTTTCCGGCGATGCGTCGGCTGACACCTCCGGCGGCAATATTGAGATCGGTGATGTGGGCGGCGATATGTATGCCAAGACCTCGGGTGGCAACATCACCGTGGGCCAGGGATCAGGACAGGTTGAGCTGGACACCTCAGGAGGCACCATTCGGGCAGGTTGGGCCGTCGGTGCAATAGTTGCTGATACTTCCGGCGGCAATATCTATCTTGCTGGCAGCGAAACCCGGGTCGAGGCAGACACCTCCGGTGGCAATATCGAAATCGAACGCAGCGGTGGTGAAGTAGTCGCCGATACCTCTGGTGGCAGCATCACCATTCGTCAGGCCATTGGTCCGATTCGGGCTGATACCGCCGGAGGCAGAATTGATGCTGAGCTGGCCACCTTTGGTGGCAACAGGAATGCGAGTGTGGAGCTGGAAACCGCTGGTGGCGATGTGACTATCCGTATTCCAAGCAATCACAGTGCCTCTATCGTCGCAGACCTGGAAGTGTCCCGACGCGCCAGGAGGGACTATCGCATCTATACAGATTTTCCGCTGACCATCAATGAAGACGATGACGGTGATATTGTCGGCAGAGGAGATATCAATGGTGGCGGTGACCGGATCTATCTGGAAACCACCAATAGTGATATCCATATTGTCAGCATAGACAACTAGATTCGGAATCTTAATTAGAGCCGGTTGCTCCCAATGACAACCGGCTCTAAACCTGTTGACAGGTTTAGTTTCGAATAAATCTGTGAGTTGACTGCTCTATCTGCCAACATGACTTCGCTTGTCGATGCTTACAGAAGTCTTACTGTGCCTGTACCACCGTCAAGTTCAACTTTCTGACCATTCTTTAACACTTCCGTAGCATTATTTATTGAAGAGACTCCTGGTACGCCAAACTCACGAGCAATCACAGCACCGTGCTGTGTGGCTCCGCCGATTTCCAATATCACTCCTGTGGCAGATATGAGTTGCGAAGTGGAGCCAGGATCCAGCACGTAGGCAACCAAAATATCTCCTTTCTTAGACTCCTTGGAATCGTCCGGATTCCAAAGCCTAACTTGCCCTGTAACAAGCCCTGGAGAAATTGGAGTGCCCTGTAATATCGCAGAATCCTTTTCCTTTGGTAGGTTTGAAGAAGGGATATATCCTCGGGAATCAACTACTGGAGGGAATTTCACAACATGCCTAAGCAAAGTCTCATACCACTGTCTGTGGATATGCGCTTGTGATTTCAAACTTGCAGGGTCCGCCATAAGGTCCTTGATTGTTAAATGGAAAATGTCTTCAGGTGAGTCTAGCAGTTCGGCCTGAAATAGTTGTTCTCCTTGTGCGATTAGTTTCTTTCTGAGCACGTTCAGTACTAACAGGATATAGTGTTTTGGGGAGTCTCTTATATCTCCAAGAAACTGATATATGTCATGTGCTTGCCTAACAATTCTTTTATGTCTTCGCCGTTCGAGGCTGGCGCATAAGCTGTCACAAGCCTTTTCTCGCGACTGCTTCCATGCATCATTGGGTTGATCTGCATGTAAAGTCGACACTTTTGCAGTCTTGAAAATCTGAGTAACAAGCACATTAGGGTTGTCTCCAAATTTCGGTGTCGCCAAGTCCATCTCGCCCGGTCCGCGATGTCCAAATTTGTCGATGAAATTATCCCAATGCTGTTGCAAGCTGCTATCCAAGCGCTCGGTTTTGACTGCTGCCAGAGCATCGTCAATAGTGCTTAGTCCTGCGCTTTCAAATTCATTCCTGATATTGCTCAGTGCAAGATTCATTTGCACAATGATGTTGTCAGGAAATCCTGTGCGAATTTTTGATAGAAATTCAGCTTGCTGGCTGCTTAAAGAACGATTCAGCTGGTCCAGTGGCTTGTTTGCGCCTGCCTGCACGGCTAAAAGGGCAGGCATAAAAGTCCTGGCAAGCATTTTCCCACATAGCGCACTGGCAGCCGTTAGAAGCTCTTGAAAGCTTTGCTCAGATTCTTCCAGTTTGCCAATACACAATCTATAGCGCTTGAGGTCTTGGTCGTACTCCGTCCTGGCGAGCTCAGGATTCTTTAACCATCTCCGCATCTTGAAGAGCGAGTGACGGAGATTGAAGAGTATCTTAGGAAGAATGAAGAGTTTCCACATTCTAAGGTACGCAGGTCTGGGGTTGGCTTTATAGCTTTCAATATCTATTGAGCTGAATATGCGCGCCAATTGTGCGTTAACGGGGGCGACAGTCTCTTCCAGTTTCTTAGAGTTCGCTATCAGGAAGGCGATAGAAAGATTTGCGTAGATTCTTCCGCCGGTGTGGCTTAACAGCGCAGTTTTCGGAGACTTCGGATCAATAGTGGTGCCCAAATACTTCTCATAGAGTTTGAGCTCCAGAGTTCTGGTGATATCCAGTCCCATCGCGGAAGATGGCTTATTCAGTGTCATACCATCTGATAGGGCGCGGTCCATGTAGAGAATTCTTCTCTCTCCTGGTGCAGTTATCATAGATTCAGGTAACGGCAACCAACGTGTTATGGGCCGTGCCTGCAACAGAAATAGTTCCCCGTTTTCAATGCCCCATTCAATCTCGACAGGCTTCCCTAGATGATTTTCCACCTCACGAATCAAATGATTGAGTTCCCCAACTTGAGAGTCGGTCAAGGCACGGTCCGGGCTTGTTGAAATTTCTTCAATGCTGATCCCAGAGCCTTTATTTAATCTGGCTTGGGATTGTTTTCTGCCTTCAGTATATGCCTCGATATTGTGGGAGTATTTGTTAACGACTATCTTGTCTGGGTCAGAGCTGCCGTCGACAACGGAAGTGCCAAGGCCAGGGTTGGCCTCAAAATAGCTGAGGTCATAGTCATTAAATATTGGGTGAATTGAAAAACCGGTTCCGGAGACATCACAGTCAATTTGCTTCTGTAACATAGCGGCAAACTGCCAATTCGATCTGTCGGTGCTATTCGATTTGCGGTGTGACAGCGCAGATTCCCCAAAAGCTGAAGAGAAGCAGTTCTTGATTGCATCCACCATATCTGCAGTGCCTATGTTCAGGAACGAATCATATATTCCGGCGAATGAACGCCCTGAAGAATCTTCGGAGAGGGCTGAGCTTCTCACCGCGAAACTGGAGGCATGTTTACTGAGAATATTGGTAGCTATCTCCAAGGCTTCTGTTTGGTCATCTGAAAATTCGAGCTCGGACAGCACTTGATCCAACAATCCTCGGGTAGCCGGACTAACAGGGATTTCTGACATGAGTGATTCCAGCGACACCCTGGTTTCGATCTGTTGAATCCAGCTCTCAAAGAATTCAGATCTTAGGGCCAATAACTCCGGTACATTGAATCCCGCGGTGTGCAGCGATAACAGAGTTGAAGCCTTGCCACCTATTGCTGCCAGAAGATGTTCCGAAGCTATCGAGCTTGATGTGCCTGGCGCTATTAGATAGAGGTGATCGCTCATGAGAGATTGTTTTTGGCGAAATCCAGCAAAGCTTCACTGAGGTGTTTGGCACAGCCTTCACCATGGATATCGTAGAGTGCAATTAGCTGTGGCACATTGGATAGACTGGTCGCAAATTTGACTACAGAGTCATAGAGCGGCAGATCCTGGTGTTGGTCTGATAAAGAGCTTAAGTGTTTCATCCACTCAATCTGCTTGCTGGCAATGGCTTTCATTTCGGGTGAATCGACCGCATTGTGAAGATTCGAGGCAAGTTCTTCGCCAATTTTTTTACTGAGTTTCTTAAGCTGCTCAACTTCAGTCGGATCTTGCTCTTGTATTCTTTGCATGCTTTCTTCAAAGAAGTCCTGACCGTGCTTCTCTATTACCAATGCATTCCAGGACTCAATCTTGTCTTTAGGGATTCCTTCACACAGTGTCTCCACAGTTGTACCACTCTCGAGACTCCGTATAGATTCATCCAGCTTGTCTATGAGGGACTGGATGTTGTCTTTGCGGCTGAGCAGCAGCGTTTTTTGAGATTTTAGTGTGTCCAGCAGATCATGATCCTGGGCAAAGAGCAGGTCTTTGATGTTTCGTGTAGAGAACTCCAATTCACGATAAATGAGAATCTGCTGGAGGAGGATCAGATGTTCATAGGAGTACTCTCGATAGCCATTCTGTGGATTCCTGTTCGGTACAAGGAGACCGATTTCATCATAGTGGTGCAGTGTACGAATGCTGACTGAGGCCAACTTACTCAAGTCATTGACGCTATAGGTCTGGTGTTTGGGCACGTTTCCATTCCGGATAGTTTTGAGTACGCATTTCTAACGCTGGCAAGTATGCACTATCACGTAACGTGAGGGTCAATGTGCTTTCTGCAGTGATGGGGTGCATGGGATTGCGCTGGTTTGAATAGTAAAAACAGCGCTTGCCGTACCAGGAGGGAGGACGAAGTGCGGTGCTGTCCAAGGGCAGTATCGGACCAGTGTCCCGGGGATATTCAGTTCCATGACCATCTATTCCGGGCTGCCATCGCTCAAAACTTTGCAGCGCATCACAATAATTATCAGAAAAGGTTTGACTAGACTGACTAGTCAGTCTATATTTCGCGCCAATGGCAAAGCCAACAGCAAGAGACAAGGTAATTGCGGCTGCCCAGGAGCTGATGACCGGCCGGGGATATCGGGCCACCACGGTGGACGACATCGTCAATCGGGCGGGAGTCGCCAAGGGGAGTTTCTACCATTCCTTCAAATCGAAGGAGGAGCTGGCCATCGCGGCGCTGGAAGATTATGAGCGACGTGGTTGGAAAGCCATCTCCGGTGGCAATTACATGGGCGAATCGGAACCAGTGGCACGCGCCCTGGCATTCGTGCAGTTCATCGAAGATCGCAGCGAGGAGCTCTGGTCCCACGGTTGCCTGCTAGGCAGCGTGTCTATTGAAGTCGCGGAGACCTATCCTGGCGTGATCAAACGTATCGGTGAGCTGTTCGACAAGTTTGAGCGCGGTTTTGAAGCAGTATTCGAACCGGCATTGCAGGCCAGGAACGTGACCGGGGTGACAGCCAATGAGCTGGCGGTGCATTTCATCTCGGTGATTGAAGGATCCATCATCACGGCGAAGTCCCACTTCAATCCGGGATATCTGCAGATGGGGATTCGGCAGTTCAAGCACTATGTGACCTTGTTGTTGGAGCAAGAGCCGGTCAGCTAGTTCAAGGCCGGACCGCAGGGGTAGAGGAGCAATCCTCTTTTTTTGAACTATTCATTAGACTGACTAGTCAGTCTAATATCGAATGATAAGAGAAATAACTGGAGAGAACGATGAACACTGAAGTATTGAGCCGGCAGGTTACTGCAATACAGGAACAGGCGGATTTCTTGTCCCGCTTCTTTGCAATGAGCTATGCGCTCGTTGCCTACAGCATTGGTGCGGGTGCGCTGTTCTGGTTTTTCTTTGCTTCGATCGGTGTGGCACCGGCTTCCCTGCTGGTGATTGAAAATGGTGGGCTGTTGTCCGCCCTGTGTATGAACTTGCTGTTGGTTGCCGCTTTCGGTGTCCAGCACAGTGTCATGGCACGTCCTGCTTTCAAGGCGCAATGGACTCAATATGTACCGGTGCACCTGGAACGCAGTACCTATGTACTGGCATCGGGATTGTTCCTGTTGCCCATAATCGTTGCCTGGCAGCCACTGCCTGGACAGGTCTGGCTGGTGGAGCAGAGTGCTGTCGCCTATGCGATCAAGGGCATCGCGGTGTTCGGGTTTGCTTACCTGCTACTGGCTTCCTTCTTTACCAATCACTTCGAGCTGTTCGGACTGCGCCAGGCCTGGCTGTATGCATCGCACCAGCAGTACACTCCGCTGGAGTTCAAACGGAACTGGCTCTATGGATTCAGCCGCCACCCGATCATGACCGGCCTGATGATCATGTTCTGGGCTACTCCTGATATGACGCTGACCCGCTTTGTGCTTTCTGCTTTGCTGACAGGCTACATCTTTATCGGGGTGTGGTTTGAAGAGCATGATCTGAGCAGGGAGTTCGGTGATACCTATCGGCAATATTGCAGGCAGGTGGGCATGTTTTTCACGCTGAAGTGAAACGCCCATCATGTAATTGAATAGTGTGGCGGCAGTCCTGTGAATAGTTACTGACGCCACATTTATTCGTAGCGCAGGGCATCGATAGGGTCCAGATTGGCAGCTTTTGCTGCTGGCAGGATGCCAAACAGGATGCCGACAAAACCGGAAAATCCCATGGCGAGAGCGATCGCCCACCAGGGTATTGCTGCCGGAGGAAAGCCCGGAATGGTGTTGGCGATCAGGGAACCCAGGCCGAAACCCAGGGCCAGACCAATCATGCCGCCAAGCAGGGAAAGTAACAGTGCTTCGATGAGAAACTGCAGCAGAATATGATGCCGCTTGGCACCGATGGCCTTGCAGATGCCGATCTCCCGAGTACGTTCAGTGACCGAAACCAGCATGATATTCATGATGCCGATGCCGCCGACCAGCAGGGAGATACCGACGATGCCTCCGACCACCACAGTCACGGTACCAATGATCTGGTCAAAGGTTTCCATGAGCTGTTCAGAAGTCTGAATAATGAAATCATCATCCTCGTCCGCAGTCAGATCATGCGCGTTGCGTAACAGGTTGGTGAGCTGCTGACTGACGTCCTCCACATCTGCGCCTTCAGTCAGGCTTAGTTGAATCTGGATGTCGGTACGCGCCTGATTTCCCTGCAGGCTGCGCATGGTGGCATAGGGCACCAGCACGATATCGTCCTGATTGAAGCCCATGATTTCGCCCTTGGTTTCCAACAAACCAACGATCTTGAACCATTCACCGCCGATTTCTATGTATTCGTTAATGGGGTTTTCAGGCAGGTCGAGATTTTCTCGGGTCTTGTCCCCAATCACAGCGATACGCCGGCGGGTCTGATTGTCGCTCTGCGCGAGGAACCTGCCAGTCTCGGTGTAAAACTGGGCTACATCCTGGAAGGCGTAGGTGGTACCAAGAATCTGGCTGAATACAGTCTGAGTTCCATATTTCACTTGTGATGAACGATTGGCAGCGAGAATGGGTGTAATTGATGCAATGCCTTCACCTCGCGTTTCGATCAGGTCCAGGTCTTCAGGAGTGAGACGATTGCGAATGCCCTTCATGCGATCGGCAGTAGGGGTGAACGCCTCGATGGTGAGGCTGTTTGAGCCCAATGAGGCGAAGGTCTCGCCGATGTAGGCGCTCATACCCTGGGTTACGGACACAACAGCGATCACACTGGCGACACCGATGACGATACCCAGTGTGGTCAGGAAACTGCGCAGGCCATGGGCGAAGATGGAAATCAGCGCAGAACGAGAACTTTCGAACAATGCAAAGATCATTCGGCTGTGACCTCAGTTTGCACCTTGTCTTCAGCAATTCTGCCGTCACGCATTTCCACAACGCGTTTGCAATGGGCCGCTATTTCGTTTTCATGGGTAACCACAATCAGGGTGTGACCCTCCCGATGCAATTCATCGAATAGCTGCATGATTTCCACGGAGGTTTTCGAGTCGAGATTACCAGTGGGTTCGTCCGCAAGGAGAATGGAAGGGCGGGTCACAAGCGCCCGGGCAATCGCGACCCGCTGTCTCTGGCCGCCGGATAGCTGGTTGGGAAGATGATCCATTCGCGATTCCAGTCCGACTCTGGCCAGTGCTTCCTTCGCCTGCTGTCTTCTTTCGGAAAGTTTGATGCCTCTGTAAATCAAGGGCTGCATCACATTACCCAGCGCAGTTGCGCGGGGCAGCAGGTTGAAACTCTGAAAAATAAAGCCAATTTCCTGATTGCGAATCTCGGAGAGTTCGTTCTGATCCATGCCTTCGACGTTCTTCTGATTGAGTAAGTAGGTGCCGGTAGTTGGTTTGTCGAGGCAACCCAGAATATTCAGCATGGTCGATTTGCCGGAGCCGGAGGAACCGATGAAGGCGACATACTCATTGGAGTCGACGGTAATTGAGATACCATCCAGGGCCTTGACGACCTGGGTACCCATCTCATAGTACTTGCAGATCTCGTCCAGTTCGATGAGTGCCATTGCAGCCGCTCCCTGAACCTAGTCTGTTTCTATGCGGGTGACATCGAGGCGATCACCATCCAGCAGATGTCGCAATTCCTGGTTGGGTCCCACCACGACCTCGACTTCGCCGTCTATTTCGCTGAGCAACTCCTGGTATTCATCGTCAGACAAACCCACATCGACGCGCGTCTTGCGGGCCACGCCGTTGTCGTTAACGAAGACGAAATGCTCACTGCGCAGCTCGGCCCGATCTTCCTCGAAAAGTATGGCCTGAATTGGCACCGCATCCACTTCCTGATCCTGGCGGGTAAAAATCTCTGCGCGACATGACATGCCCGGTCGTAACACCACGCTTCCCGGGTCGGTGATATCGATTTTCACGGTGAAGCTAAGGCCCTGACGACCTTCGGCAATTTTTGCGGTATTGGCGATGAATCTCACCACCCCCTGCATCGGCTGGTCCGGGTAGGCGATGGCAACGATTTCCGCCCGTTGGCCCACTGCTATATTGGCTACATCCGCCTCGTCGACCAACACTTCGGTATAGATGCTTGCCGGATTGGCTATGGTCATCAGGGATGAGCCGGGAATATTGGTTGAGCTGGCAATGGCAGTCTCACCCACTTTAATGTCGAGGCTGGTAATCACGCCATCGATGGGCGAAATGATCTGGGTCCTGCTCAGCTGATCGTTGACCTGGTCCAATTGGGCATCGGCTTGTGCCAGTCGCTCTCTGGAGGACTTCAGGTCAATTCGGGCGAGGTCTAACTGGTTGGCAATCGCATCGTATTCTTCGTCTCCCATCAGATTTTGTTCGTGGAGTCTTTGGCTGCGGGCAAACTGCCGCTCCAGGTTGGCGATGCGCACTTCCTGTCTTTCGATATCAATAATATTGAGTCTTACGGCTGCTTCGGCCTGATCCTGCCCGGCAAGAAAATTTTCGTCATCGACGCGCAGGACCAACTGCCCTGTGTGCACGGTGTCGCCTTCTTCCACAAATAACTCAGATACCTTGCCGATAACTTCCGAGCTGAGCATGACTTCCTCTTCATGAGCCAGGAAACCGGAAGCTAATATAGAAGGACTGATGATTCTCTGACTGACGGTCGAGACATTAACTTCCTTGGCGTTTGTGCCCAGCACCGCGCGATTGATAAAGGGCAGAGCGACAACAAAGCAGGCGATGATGACGACCAGGAGCAGCTTCTTTGCATTCACAGGAAAATCCTTTCTATGGTCTCTCTCACTACACGTTAATTCTCGGCCAGTGTTACAACAAATGCAGTAAAACTGGCAGTTATCTGCTCCTAAGTGAGCGCAAAATACGCCCAAACACCGAATATCAGGATATAGGGTGCCAGCACGATGGCGACGGCTCTAAGCCAGCTCGCCTGCAGCCACTGTCTATAGGCTATAACAACCAGGCTTGTACTCCACAGCATGGACAGGCTGATGGTATTGAAGATGGACTGCAGTGATGCATTGTCCGTTCGCATACCCAGGTTGCGTAGAGACAGTGGATCCAGATCATAGGCACTCAATTGTCCGTTTGGGCTCAATATTATGGTGACGGCCATGCCCACTGCTGAGAGCAGAAAGGGTAAACCTGCCCAGCACACCAATGAAAACCAATGGGTGAATTTGTAACTGTCTCCACGAAGTGCGGCGACAAGACTCAGGTATGTCGATTGAATCAGATAGATAGCGGAGATACCGACGAGGCTGCCCAGCATACCAATTGCCATCATCGTCGTTTGTGACATGGATGCCATGCTTTCTCTGGCCTGCTCCAGTTCTTCTCCTTCGAGACTTGTACCTGCCAGGGCGTCATCGATATACCAATCGTAGTCAACCATATTGAAGTACCACAACAGTATCAGCGAATTCACGATGAGAATTGTGCCCAGTGGAAAGAGCTTGGAAGGTTTTTTGGCGATCTCGGCAAATGCTTCGCCAGGAGAAGTCAGCACGTTGATTGCCAGATTGATATTGCTTGTGGCCATGATGAGCTCCAGTTTAATGATTGGAGTGTGGCAGGCTTTAGGTCAGGACGGCGATTGTAGTTAGCAATGCTCCCGGTGCCTTACTGCATCGGTGTATTGCTTTACTCTCTCTTCGTACTTTTTTTTACTTGAGTCTATTGACTCATTTTTCTCTCTTAACAGACTTTGGGTCTGGTCGGTTAAAATCAAGGGGCAGGACGTAATTTAACCGAGGGAACCGTGAATGGCTAGCTACAGGGAAATACTCGTCAGGGCGTGGCCCCTGGTGCTTGCCAATTCTGCCGTGCCTCTATTAGGCCTCGCTGATACCGCCATTATCGGAAATTTTGGTTCCGTCACCGACCTGGGTGCTATCGCCTTTGGCGCGCTGATCTTTTCATTTGTCTACTGGTCATTCGGCTTCCTGCGCATGGGAACGACCGGGTTTGCCGCACAAGCTGTCGGTGCCGACAATTTTCTGGAAGTGAGGGCAGTCCTCGGCCGTGCTTTGCTTATCGCGGCGCTGGTGGGCGTCTCGCTGCTTCTGCTGCAAGTGCCAATACGCTTGCTTGCTTTCAGTTTGCTCGGGGGGAGCGAAGCAGTTGAAGATATCGCGCAGCAATATTTCAATATTCGAATCTGGGGCGCACCGGCGACCCTGGCCACGTTTTCCCTGGTTGGTCTGCTGATTGGATTGGGCAAGAGTGGGGAGCTGTTAAGGCTCCAGCTATTTCTCAATGGTTTAAACATCACCCTGGACTTTGTTTTTGCTGGCTTGTTATCCATGGGCGCAGCAGGTATCGCGATGGGTACCGTTATCGCGGAATGGTGTACCGTGATCTATGGATGGATCATTGTAAGGCGTCAACTGTCCCACACTGTGAGTGACGGTGATTCCTTCTGGCCAATGAACAGTATAGTTGACCGCGAACAGCTGGGCAGGATGCTGACTGCCAATTGGGATATCATGATCCGTACTCTTTTGCTGGTGTTTTCCTTCGCCTACTTTACGGACCAGAGTTCCCGCTTCGGCGATGTGTTGCTGGCCGCTAATCATGTGTTGCTGCAGTTAATTTCATTTTCAGCCTTCTTCCTGGATGGATATGCATTTGTAGTGGAAGCGCTTGCCGGCAGGGCGCTGGGAGCAGGCAATCGAAAAGCTTTCATCCTTGCAGCCTATCGGTCTACCTTGCTGGCGGGGGTGACTGCGCTGGTGCTTGCTGGACTGATCTTCTTCCTCGGACCGCTATTGATTGCTTTGTTGACCGACCTCGAATCGGTGAATGAGGCAGCCAGGGGATTGCGCCTTTATGCTGCCATCTATGTTGTGGCTTCTTTCATGGCCTTTCAGCTCGATGGCATCTTCATTGGGGTATCTTTCACCCGTGAAATGCGACAGGCGGCTATTTATTCCCTGGCGGTTTATCTGCTGACGGCCTGGCTATTGATTGGGCCAATGGGAGTACCTGGATTGTGGTGGGCGATGATTGTCTATGTGATCGCTCGCGCGCTCAGTCTTCTGCTCTACTATGGACGCATCCTGAAGGCATTTACAATAAAGCGGTCCTAGTGAATATCTCGCTCCTGTTCGGGAAGCACGTGAGGTTCTAGTTGAATGGATTGCACTGCATTTCCCAGCAGTTCCATGCTGCCCTTGTGGCGTGTCTCACCATTGACGGTGAACTCGAATTGATAAAGTCTGCGCAACACCAGTCGTCCATGGTCGTTGCGAGCGGGTTTAATGCCGGACAACACCATGGTCTGGTCCAGGAATTGTAAATTCAGTCGACGACAATGCAGCAATGCGTGGTTGAGAGCCTGGGACTTGACCTTATCGCTTTGCCACCACAGTGCGACTATTGCCGCAAAGAAAGTGAGCCAGAACAGCAGCGAGAGTGAAAGCAAAGTATGTTCCTGGTTGTCTGTTACAGCCGCGAGATAATGAACTGATTTACAGAAAGGGCGCTCAGCTTTGTTCTGCGTAGCGCCGAATGTGGGGCTCAAGAATCTCCAGCGCAGTTTGTTCACAAGGTGGTAACTCGGCATCGCTGGTTTTCAGGGGAGTGACCCGATCACCCCAGCGAATCAATGCCGCGCCCCAGGTCAGGCCAGCGCCAAAGGTGGCTGACAGCACATAGTCTCCGGGATTGATGCGACCTTCTTCAAGCGCTTCGGTGAGTGCTACAGGTATGGTACCTGCAGAGGTGTTGCCATACTTGTGCACATTGACGAAGACGCGATCTTCGTCGATACCGACCCGCTTCGCCAGTGAATCCAGAATGCGTTTGTTGGCCTGGTGAGGAACAACCAGATTGACATCGTTCACAGTCAATCCGGCATCGGCAAGTACGTCTGCGCAGGCCTGGGCCATGCTCTTTACCGCACGTTTAAATACTTCCTGGCCTTCGAAATTCCAACCGATATAAAGGAAGTCTTCAGACAGGCGCGAGTAGGCGGAGCCGAGATTGGTAATTTGAATTGCATACTTGGCATCCGATTCGCAGCCAATTCTTGCGGACAACAATCCTACTGGTTTCTCTGTGCCTTCGATGACAACCGCACCGCAAGCATCTCCAAACAATACTGCGACATCCCGCCTGGCCCAGTTCATATAGTGAGAAATAAACTCTCCCCCGATGACCAACACCTTGCGGTGTGCGCCGGTGCGAATCAGATTGGTGCCGATATGCAGACCGTAGAGGAATCCCGTGCAGGCAGAATTGAGGTCAATCGCGGCTGCGTTCCGAGCGCCCAATGCATCGGCAACCAGAGAGGCGGTATTGGGACACAGTGAATCATTGGTGAGACTGCCCAGCAGGATGAGATCGATGTCCATGGGGTCGAGATCTGCGGCAGCCAGTGCATGCTTTGAGGCCACGATGGCCATATCAGAGAAGTTGCAGTGGCAGATGCGGCGTTCCCTGATGCCAGTACGACTAGCGATCCACTCGTCGGAGGTGTCCATGAAAGTGGTGAGGTCTTCGTTGCTTAACACCGCTGGCGGAACGCATTTCCCCCATCCCGTAATTTCTGCGTGCAGCATCCATTCTCTCCGTAGTGCTGGTGCCCCGTGGCGAAAAACCGCTCCACCATGGCAATAAATCTGCTGTTTCCTGTGTCTCTTATTAAAGTATTAACGGCCGTTGTTAAGCAGGCCTGATTATTGGTCACCGCTCGCCGATGACATTCGAGAACAAGCTAGGAAGCATACTTGATTTCCTCTGGGCTGGGTAGGCTCTGAACCGTGGCAGGGCAGGCAGCGTAGGGTGGAGAAGGGTAATGCATTTAGGGAAAAGGAACAGGCTAAGCATGGATAAGGAAAACACTTCGACAAATCGGGTAACCAGGTTATTAAACAGAATCTGCTCGCTGCTATGTTTATGGATGGTGCCCTTGATTGCTGCCGGGCAGTTCGATCATGAACTCTGGGATAATCTATTAAAGGAACATCTGCTGCTTATTGACGGGGGTAAGGCGACCCAGGTGGATTACAGCGGTATGGCACAGGATCGGCAGCAACTGCAGGAATACCTCGGTCAGATCGCAGCGATTGAGCGCGCAAGCTTCGACCGCTGGTCCAAAGACGAGCAGCTCGCCTTCCTCATCAATACTTACAATGCCTGGACCGTCGAGCTGATTCTCAGCGAGTATCCATTGAGATCGATTCGCAGTATTGGTTTTTTGCCTGGAGCTGCCTGGCGGCGCGATATTGTTTCCCTGTTTGGGGAGCAGGTGTCACTCGATGATGTTGAGCATGGCATGATCAGGGGCTGGGGTCTCTACAAGGAACCACGCATTCATTTTGCAGTGAATTGTGCTGCGATTGGTTGTCCAGCACTGCGCGCGGAGGCTTACCAGGGTGATCGCCTGCAACAACAGCTCGAGGACAGTACCCGACTATTTCTTTCCGACAGGCAGAGAAACTATCTTGCAGATGATGCAATTTATGTATCAAGAATTTTTAATTGGTATGAAGAAGACTTTGAGCAGGGCTGGACAGGCATCGATTCTGTCCAACAGTTTCTGGCCGAATATGCTATTGCTCTCGGTTTAGGAGAAGAGCAAAGAGCAGCCTTGCTGTCAGGCGACATTGCCCTGCGTTATCTTCGCTACGACTGGGGACTGAATGATACTGACAGCTGAGAGGTCTTGATTCAGGCCTGAAACCCTGTGCTACACTCTGCCGCGGAAGAGTATCATCCCCGGTGGGGTGCCCGGACTTCAAACCCGGTGAAGTCTGTTTAAAGCAGGCTTGGTGGGTTCGACTCCTGCCTCTTCCGCCAAATTCTTGTCTGGCAAGACCCATCCTTGTCTGCAAATCCATATAGGTTTTAAAACCCTGTTTTGTTGTCTGTAGTAATCTCGCTCAATATTGCGACATCAATTCGAAGCACGACCGAGCAAAGCGCCAGCGAGATAAAAGAGAGGCATAATCGAATGCTTCAACGAGAAGGGTTCAGGGGGTTAAGTGGATTGCTTAGAGAAACTCAGATTCGAAACAATTTAGGAAAATTTGGATTGAGTGAGCAATTCTACACGCTTTAGTGAAAAAACTAAGCTTGAGGTCATTATGAGTAAAAGTGCGGAAGATTCTCTAGTAAATGTAATAAGGAGGTGCCTATGAGTCTTGAACTAAAATTCTATTTGGTAAATTGCTTAGCCCAAAAAAACGAAGAACTTTATAAAGGAGAATCTCAAATAAAGTCTCTTTTCGGACGGTGCCAATAGAGAGTAGTTGATTCGCCAGTCCCCGAGTGACTTTCCCATCAGCAATTGCATGGGCTTTGTTTTCCGGTAGTGGGTCATTCAAGATCTTAAGGGGTTGTTTTCCTGCTCTATCCTTTCTAGGCATGTTAGCGATGTGTGCAGCGGAGGTTGAGTGAATTTCTCCTACATTAAGTTCCAGTGATACGGAGTACGGATTAGGGGTGGGGTCAAAATCGCGGTGATAAATTGAAAGAATTTGCTTACTTGTATAGACGGACAGCCTGCTTACAGATAGCTCGCTATCGGTCAGTGCTGAAGGAGAAATTCTGTTCTTGTCCCATTGAAGAGACCTTATGGCTCTTAGAATGCACTCATCATTCGCGCAATACATATACGAACTCAGATATACTAGTTGGTTAGAGCTCTTGCGATTGACTGTATATGATCTGGCCTGCTCGCTCGATACAACCCAGAGACGCTCTGGCTGTGTATTTCAAGATAGTGCCCTAGAAATAATACATCGACTCTTTCATTTCTAGAGTTTTCCCAGGACATTTCAAAATAGCCATTATCTGTCAAGAAGAATGACGGTGTGGTTTCAAACTCGATGTTGGAGCTAATTAGTGCAGCAACTGCAAGCGCACTTTCGATGCAAGTTTGACGGTTGAAATCCTCTTCTCGAGAAATTAAATATTTGACCAGGCGGTTTATCCTTCTCGCTCGAAAAAAACCAAACTTATGATTGACTGCATTCGAGAGAGTCTCAAAAGCCCTGTCATCAGATTCCGCCCAGCTATCAAAATTTGTATCAACAGTTTCAAACTTTGATTTTCGACTCCACGTTGCGAGTTCTCGAATTTCCTGATTACTGTCTTCTAAGGTTCCCCGCCACCAGATTTTATTTAGATCAACATCTGACCTAGGTTCAAGACTACGTTCTCTGGCATTGGGCCACAATAAATCAGAGCAGAAACTCACAGCCTCATTTGTGACTTTCTCTAAAAATTCACTTCCTGAACGTTGACTAATTCCTGGATTGCTCGTTAATGTGCTAGAGTTCATCTCATACCTTCGTGAGTTGGCAGAATAAGAGAATTGTATGTATGTTGCTGCACTTTATGTGCTTCCTCAAGCCATGCTCTAAGACATTCGATGTCAAATCTAGGGCTAAGTGCGTCGGCAGATCGCATGCTCGTGTTCTGTATGAAAGCAGGTTTGCCCCGATATTCTCCTCTCGAAAGATGATTAATCAATACTCCTTTCGGTTGTGCGGTTTCAACAATAAAGCTTAAATCGTGGTTTTTTATACCAGATTCTAAGAGCTCGGATTCCATAAATTTTTTGGGCATAGAAAACTCTACTTGTGCACGCTTTGTTATGAAATCTCCATCAGTCTCGCCATCTTCAAGAAGATATGCGTCCTGATATCTCAGTTCGGCACCAATTGCTGGCAATTCTTCTATCCCCAAATGGTGTGAAGTATCAAGGTACTGCAATGCTTCCATACAGTTAGATGCAAATACAGACCAGTCATAATCATTTTTCCTGTTTGCGTGGTTAACAGCCATAATTCCCAAGCCTAGTTGAATGCAAGGCCAAGTTCGTTCGCCAGTCCAGTACTGATAACCGATTTGATGTGGAACAGCCATAGGAAATTCCCGATTTACTCTTTTGTAAACTGGGTATTTTTCAGATGCTATGGATTTGAATTGTCCTGGTAAGAGTGAGACTTCTTCGTCATCGAAGTTAAATCCTATCTCTCCATTTCTGCTTTCCGGGCGTTCAATATTTCCCCAACGTAGTTCGAAGATTACTTCGACTAATGGGGGTGGCTTCTCACTCATAGGGGTAGTTCAACAATTGGGCAAATACTTCTGATATGAGGAATCGATATTCGTCTTCTCAAATCGAAAAATTCAGTAGCGTTCAATGAATTAGCTGCCGAAGGTTTGGTTTCTTGAAAGAATATCACTTCGCAAACATCTAGAATAGGTGGCCCGTGCACACTAACACTCGTCAATATTCAGAATATTAGGCCAATTTTGGTTTGATCAAGTACTTTTGTAACATTTTAGTAAAACTAGAAAGTTAGAATAAATTAAAATATATATATAAAACAACTAGATATAGTATTTGTATTGCTCCTGCCTCTTCCGCCATCTTCATTTACTTTGAGTTTACGGCGCTATACACACGATCAAGAATTAGTATCAGCTGATTCATATCATCGTCGCCAATTAGTTCGCGAAAATCCTTCTGAGCAGCTTTCCAGTGCGGAACGGCTTTTCTGATTGCCTCTTCACCAGCTTTTGTGATTTCAACATGGCGCGTTCGGCCTTTCTGTGCATCCGATACTTTAATCAAGCGCCTTTTTTCGAGAGGCTTTAGATTACGACTCATAGTGGTTCTATCCAAGCCTACTCCATGGGCTAATTCACTTATGGAGATTGGTCCATTTTTGGCTATTGTTGTAAGCACTCCGAATTGACTGGATTCCAGATCTGCATGTTCCAGAATGTTTGCGTACAGCTTTCCAGCAACTCGATACGCACGACGCAGATGAAACAGTCCGCATTCTCTATTGAGATTCTTGGACAATACCTTCGCTGTTCCGGGCTTTTCAGTCATGTAGATTACATCTCTGGCCAAATTGCTTAGTTAAGTCTTGTGTCAAAAAGTCACAATTCGACAATTATAGTGTATTTACACGTTTGAATTCAGTAACTATAGTGTATTCACACTATAGAGCGCAGATGCAAACCTCTCAAGTGAGCCTTTCCCGGTTTGTTGGCACCTCTCCAAAATAATAACTAAACGACCATGTTCGGCGCATCTATCAATCTCCATTCAGAAAACTGCTTCGCCCAATCGAAGATTGTCTCAATCTTTATAGTTGCTGTAGTAGGGTTTCTTGGGATTCAGAATCTGAATGCCCAGGAACTCGTACTGAACCGAGATGCTGATGGAAGAATTACCATAAATGCCACCCGTTGGGACGGAGACTTTAACCTGGATGGTGTCCTGGACGAGCCGATCTACTCGCAGATTGCGCCCGCCTCGAATTTTACTCAGCAAATTCCCTCTGAGGGTCAACCTGCCAGCGAAGAAACTGAGGTTTGGGTCTTCTACGATGACAATAATTTGTATGTAACTGCAAAAAACTATGACTCAGCCCCTGAAGAGGAATGGGTTGCCAATGAAATGCGCCGTGATACTCGGCAGTTGCGCACAAATGATTCCTTCTCAGTCATGCTGGATACCTATCTGGATAGACGCAACGGCGTCGCTTTTCTGGTAACTCCAATTGGAGGTTTCTCAGATTTTGCTATTGCCAATGAGGGTGATAGAGGGCGAGGAGTAAATTTCGATTGGAATATTGTCTGGAATTCTAGAGTAGGTCGGTTTGATGGCGGATGGACGGTTGAGATCCAGATCCCTTTTCGCTCACTTAGATACGAACCTGGTGCCGAACAAACCTGGGGAATTCAATTTCGTAGAATTGTCCGCAGGCTCAATGAAGCTTCTTACCTGACTGAGTTACCGATCTCCGCCGCGTTCGGCAATAGTCTGGTTGCAGGGATGTGGCGAATTTCTCAAGCAGCAACCTTGAATGAATTAGAAGTTCCGCCAAGGAATTTTAATCTCGAAATTAAACCCTACACACTTGGTACCCTCACTACAAATCGGCTGGTCTCGCCACAGATAAATGATGAGCTGGATGGTGAAGCCGGTGTCGACATCAAATTTGGCATTACTAACAACCTGACTGCAGACTTTACATACAACACGGACTTTGCGCAGGTTGAAGTCGATGAAAGGCAGGTCAACCTGACCCGGTTTAATCTTTTCTTTCCGGAAAGGCGAGAATTTTTCCTGGAAGGCAGGGGTAACTTCGACTTCACGCAGCCACGTAATCTTGATATCCCAACCATGTTTTTCAGTCGCAGAATTGGGCTAGAGCGCGGTCAGGTTGTTCCAATTGACGTGGGAGCAAGGCTAACCGGTAAAGTAGGGAACTTTGACGTAGGTGCTTTAACGATTGGTACTGATGGCGCTGGCCTAAATGGCATTGAGTCAACAGATTTTTCCGTGCTACGTCTCAAACGCGACATTCTTTCCCGCAGCAGAGTCGGGCTGATCATTACTGACCGCTCCAAGTCCACCATTAGTTCTGGTTCTAATCAGTTATTCGGAGTCGATGGGCAATTTAATTTCTTGACGGACTTTGAAGTGAGTGGGTTTGCCGCTAAAACTGAAACTGAAGGATTAGAAGGGGATGACCTGAGCTACATGGGAAACTTTGAATACAATGGAGACCGCTATGGTTTTCGCTCGGGGTACCTGGTAGTTGAGGACAATTTCAATCCAGAGATAGGATTTAAGCGACGCAACAACTTCAGGCAATATGAGGGAGCGGCCCGATTTAGCCCTAGAATTGCCTCTAGCGAGAATATCAGGCGACTGGTTCTGGAAGCCAACACTGAATCCTATTGGTCTGCCACCACAGATAATTTGGAGACCAGGCGACATGAATTAAGTTTTGCGACCGAATTTGAAGAAGGTGATCGCACCAGTATCGCTATCGTCGACGAGTTTGAGATGATAACTCGGCCTTTTCGAATTGCTCCTGGGGTGTCGTTACAGCCTGGCAAGTACAATTTTACGAGCTACGAGCTGTCCTATCAGCTGGGCACACAGCGGCGGTTTAGTGGATTCATGTCACTTCGTGTTGGGGATTTTTGGAGTGGAACCAACACTGCGATAAGCCTGAGTTCGGGGCGATTGGAAGTGTCACCTCAGTTGTCTATAGAGCCCAGCTATACGTTAAATGAAGTGAAATTGCCCGAGGGTGATTTCAGGACCGAGCTAAGCAGATTTCGAGTCACATACACCATAACTCCGCGAATGTTCTTTAGTGGCTTATTACAGTACGACTCTCGCGCAAACTCATTCAGTAGCAATTTGAGATTTCGTTGGGAGTGGGCGCCGGGAAGTGAGTTGTTTGTGGTTTACAGTGACGATAGAAACACCAATCCGTTTGCAAATCCCGATTCATTCGAATTGCGAAATAAGGCATTGGCTATCAAGTTCAACCGGCTCTTTCAAATATAGGTTCGAGGTGTGAAATTAATTTGAGTTTTCGGGTAGCGCGTGATTTTGGCGGATTTTTCGACCGCGCTTACCCGGTTTTGTTTGAAATGCAAATGAAGGAGAAACAGTAATGAAAAACGTATTAGTTACACTTTTGATCGGAATCGCGGTATCAGTAGGGAGTCTTGCATCAGCAGATGAGAATACTGTGCTGATGTTCGTTCGAGATGGATCCAGGGACTTACCACTAATGCTTGAAGAAGAAGTGCTGGTAATGAAAAACATGCTTGAAGCTGAAGGTTATAAAGTAGTCGTTGCCACAGCAAATGGAGAGGATCTGGAAGCGGGTGGATTTAGCGTTTCGGTTGATCACAAAATAGCAGATGTCAGCATGGATGATTTTGGCGCGATTGCGCTGCCTTGTATGGCGCCTGCGCCAGGAACTCCTCTGGAGGCTAAGGTTGTGGAATTGGTAAGAGATGCTGCTGCATCAAACAAGCCAATAGCGGCGTCTCGCGGCTCAGTCGCATTTGTTGCGCAAGCAGGCGCACTAAAAGATAAACAGTTCGCATTCGCTTCCAGAGAACGATTGTCCGCATTGGACAGTTTTCAGGATGGTACTTTCGTAGGAACCGGTACTCAGAGAGATGGCTTGTTAAGTACTACAGGTATTTGTCCTTTGGCAGCAAGATCGACGGGACTTCCAGATGGCACTGCTGATCTGACGCGTTCATTTATACAGTCCCTGAATGATCGCAGCTAACGAGCGCAATTAGCGTATTGAGTTTCAGGAGTGAGCAGAAGCGTAGAGCTCATGCTCACTCCATTGACTCTTGCATTCGAATTCAAAATTTTCCAATTAAATCCTGGGCTCATGAATTCATGCAATTCGATGATCTGAGATTCCCTAGTTTTCGAATTTGATGTCTCGTCCGTTCAGCTTGCATGCTGGATCACAGGACTGGTCTTTGCTCTGGTATCCGGTGATGGTTACGTATCTTCCTGGATAGAGTGCGTTCGAATCCAATCCGGCATCGTGTAAATCCTTGTAGGAGCCACCTTCCACTACCCATCGGGTTACCGTTCCATCCTGTTGTTCAGCATCCACATGCAACAGCATATAGTGCTCACCATAGTCGACCCTGAGAATTCTGCCTGTAAATCTCTTCGGGAGATCCGCGTCATAAACGTCTTCAAACGCGGGCCTGTTGTCTGTTTGTGCCACTGAGCCTGGCGCAGCGGTTAATGCGAACGCAGCAAGCAAGCTGCACATAATCAATGTGGCGAGTGTTTGTATCTTCGAATTTTTGTGATTGCGTAACATGAGATATCTCTCCTTACTCTTAGTGAAAAAAGTCAACACGCTCGGTACCAGATGTGCGGATGAGCTCCGCATCAATGCTTTTCCATAGGCAGCTTTTTCTTCCAGGCTGCAATCAGCGAGAACACTCTGATCGCATGCCATCTCCTGGTCTTCTTTGAAGCACCGTATAGCCAGATGGATTATTGGATTGAACCAGAACACAGCTCTGAAGCATTCGCCGAGAAATTGAAACCATAGGTCCAGACGTTTGTAGTGGGCGATTTCGTGCTTCAGGGCCCAGTACTTTTCCTCGTCGTCGAAATCTGTAGCGAAACTCTCTGGCAGATAAATTCGGGGTGGGACCAGCCCGGTTATCAGCGGCGCTTTGGCTTGTTCTGAAACCCTGACTTGATGAGTTCGCAAGTCGCTCTCTCTGATGAGTTCTTCCAACTTCCTGTTCTCTGGCTCATAAGGTTGCGCACCGAGTGCTATCGATTTGTTGAATTTTGATTGCAGGTAGGTTTGAGCGACCAGGCAGAGCAGCAAGCCAATGAGCCAGATTTCAAGAATTGGGATATCAGCAGGGAGATAAAGCGTGTCAATTGTTGAATCTGGACTATTTAAAATGCCAGAAACAGGGATGCCATCCAGATTCTGGTCTATTGGGTTCGATGGTCTGGATATTCTTTCGGGTAAGATCACCCTTAGCAGTGGTATTGCCCAGAGAGCATAGGCCCCATTGGCTCCGATCAGCCTTCTGACAAGCGGTCTCAGGATCAGTATCAAAGTAATGAGCAGACTCAAGTCCAAAGACAGCAGGTATAGCCAATTGATCATTTTGATTTCTTCAGTGATTCCAGAATTGCTTCAATCTCTTTGATGTCTTTCCTGCTCAGCTTTTTTTGATCTGCAAAATGAGCTACCAGCGGCGCCATCCTGCCATTGAAAAATTTGTCCAGAAGCTGCTCAGACTGACTCGTCATCACACCGGTGCGTGCCAGAAGCGGGGCGTAGAAATAGCGCTTCCCATCTCTCGTCTTCGACACAGCTTCCTTCTCTACCAGACGAGTGAGGATGGTTTTTACAGTGTTTGGATGCCAGTCGGTCTCCTCCTGCGCTCTTTCAATGACCTGACCAACTGTGAGTGGTGACTCTTCCCACAGAATCGACATCACTTGCAATTCAGAGTTGCTGACTTTCATAGAAAAACTACTGTCTTGTGCATAGAGACTACAACTGTAGTCTCGTGAAATTGCATTGTCAACAGTTATTTCTCACTCCCAATGGAAAGCGAAGAGAGAAGAGAGAAGGAAAATTGATTGTTGCTGCAGCGTGTAATGATGCAGCTCAGGCTGAGCTGCATGCTGAGGCAGTTTGCTGCAGTAGCCTGGGAGACATGTTCATCAGTGTTGTCAGGCCAGATCAGGAAAGCTGCAAATGCGCTTTGGCATGAATCTGTAATTCCTGGGCCAGTCGCTCGTGTTAGTAGCATACACCTGAAAATCAGTGTTCTGACCTGGTGAAGTTGCCAATTTCCAACTTCACTGAAGGCACCTGGCACGAGACCTCATCATGTATGCAATTGAAAACTCAGCAGAGAACCTGGCTCGATTGAGCTCAGGGCCACGACAAATGGGGGCGCTTGCCCTCAAGGGTTCCATAGTATTCTGGCTAAGCGCCGCATTGCTTGGTCAATGGGCTTTCTTCTACTACATTGCGGCGTTTTACGGTGTGCCAGTACTTTATGGAGATATCTCCCAGTGGAATACGCAGGTTTTATTGAAGACTGAACCTTATGTAGTGACAGAGCCACTCAATGCATTTGCATTCGGTGTTCATGCGTTTGGCGCTGCGATAATCGCGTTTGGTGGAATCCTGCAACTCATGCCAAGCATCAGGAGGCAGTTCCCCAGATTTCATCGCATAAACGGTCGTGTGTTTCTGTTGACCGTACTGGGATTAAGCTTGTCCGGTTTCTATCTGACTTGGATTCGCGGGCCAGTGCCGGCATCGATAAGTGAGCTGGGAACCAGTGCGAATGGCATTCTGATTTTGGTATTCAGTGCCTTCACCATTCGCTACGCAGTGCGACGCCAAATAAAAGTGCATGAGCGTTGGGCGATGCGGCTCTACCTGGTTTCCAATGCCCAATGGTTTCTGCGTGTCCTGGCCTTTGCTTATTTTGCTGTAGGCAGTGCGTTTGGAGCAGAAGTTGACTTCAGTGGTCCCTATTTTGAGTTCATGGTATGGGGATGCTTTCTGGTGCCGTTAGCTGGACTGGAGCTATATCTTTATGCCAGGGATCATGGGAGTAATCTGGTTCGCTGGGGCGCTGCCGGCGCGATTTCACTTTTCGCCATGTTCATGTGTGCGGGGATATTCGCATTCACCTCATTTTCTCAGTTGCTGATTTCCGGGGCAGAGCTGGCAATGTGAGTCGCCCCTGGAAATTCCGCTTTGTGACATTGCTGGTCTTTGAGCCAGCGGTCCTGAATCAGTGCATTCGCCTGTGCTGGTTATATCCATTGGATTGCGGCACAATGCCCGTAGATAGCGCAGTGGATAGCAAAGGAGAATAAATTGACTCGTAGAGCACTTGTACTATGTGGACTGCTTTTTAGCAGTCTCTTTGCCACTTCCTTGCATGCACAGCAGGGTGACACCACTTACACAATCGACTCTGAAAACTCGATTCTGAGGGTATACGTTGGTCGTGCCGGACCTCTGGCCAGAATGGGGCACAACCATGTGGTGCACTCCAGGGGATTTACCGGAGAGATTCAGCTGGCCGCTGAGCCGGTAGAGTCCAGTGCTTCGTTCGAGCTTCAGCTTGGCAGTTTTGTCGTGGACGATCAGACGGAACGGGATCGCGCTTCGACCTCACAGCGCGAGGGTTTCGATACACAACCTGGACGTCGGGCGATCGAGGGTACCAGGTCGAACATGATGAGTGAGGATGTGCTCAATGAAGCCCTGTATCCAACGATTTCTGCCGATATTTCTACTGCTTCGGTATCTGATGGACAGTGGAATTTCAACATCGCGCTGACTATATCGGGCAGCACTGTCAATCTGGCACTCCCGGCGACAGTCGTCGCAAGCGAATCTGATATCACGGTTTCTGCCAGCTTTTCCCTGCAACACGAAGATCTGGGTTTATCGGTATTTTCAGCCTTGGGAGGAAGTTTGCGGGTCGCGGAGAGACTGGATTTCGAATTGGAGATTCAGGGCACGGCTCAATAGCAGGCAATGTGAATTGTCTGCCTTGCGCCAATAGTGGATTCTCAGGTTTGAATTAGATGTGGCGAACGATGTCGTCGCTCATGGAATGTGCCTGAATTTAAATTCGGTAAAGCGTCATTGTTCAGTGTAGACGAAGCGGGGCGTTGACATGGTTGCTGTTCCTGGCCTTGTCAGGCCAGGAAATCGAACCAACTCATTGTTTATAAGAAATGAGGATCAGGTTTAGCGGCACATCTTAAACACGAATAGAAATGCTGGCTTTTCATCGCACTCACGTTGTTTTCTGTTTAACGCTGCTTCCAATCTTAAATACTCCAGCAAATCCTCTTTGATTTCAGGATTTTCATTGGCAACTCGAGCAACATTGTCTCGAAGCTCCTCATACTCGCTCTTGTTATTGCGAGCGATAAACGCAGGTGGCTCATAGAGGCTCAGTCCAAACATAGAATCCTGCACATTATTCGCTAATGCCTGTTCGAAGAATACGGGCCAACAAAATTCTTCCGGGATGTGTGAACTGGTCCAGCGCGTTGCCCTGCAGTCGATATCGTATTTATCAATCTGATTCAATTCACTGTAATCTTCAAAAAATTTCTCTCGCACTCTCTCCAGCTCTGATCTGATGCTGCCGCGAGTTCTTTCCGCAGTCACAATGATTTCTTCAATGGTAATACTCTGCACGATTTCGTTGAATGCCTGGGAATCTCCGGTTTCAGATTGAATGTTTGCCCAGGAATTCTCAGGAACACTGGAATCGATAGCGCCTTCCTGGTTTTGGCCAAGCGCGACGGAGCTGGCCAATGTAAAGAATCCTAATGTTGTAAATGTAATGATACTGACCATATAGCGTCTCAAACTGTCTTTCATAGTTAACCTCCATTACATAGGTTTTCCTGCAAACCAAGGCGTTGAATCCTGTTAGCGCTCTCTCAACTATAGTTTCGGGAGATGACTCAACAACACAGTTAAGACGTATCGTAGTATAAAGAATGTGATAAATATTAATAACAAAATGGTATTTCGTGATAGATATTATCTATCACAGCAATTTGGCTAGATCCTGCTTTAAATTCAGCCGACTTCGAACGATTGTTGCTCGCTGCTATGCGTTCAGCCAAGCAAGCCTTTGCTGACAACAGCTGTCAGTTCAATTCAGAAGGGCTAAGACTTTTGTTTTTAACGGAACAGGTGAATTTCAGTAAACCTGCCTACTGGAATTTCTGCATTGTGCAACTGAGATCGTTTCTACTTACTTCGATTACGCGTTTTAGTTGAGACAAGCGCTGCAAAAATCTGGCTGGGCTTGCCGTAGCTCATCCCTATAATCCAGCAGCAGGCGCCTCTCTGACATCGATAGTTAATCCTTCAATAAACGCAGAGATTTCTCGCGTAGGTGAACTTCCTTCTGTCACTTCTCCTCGAAATCTGATGTCAGGAATTTCCAGAGGGCCACTGTTCTGGGGAGTGAGAACATAGCGCTTCTCGTAGACACCATAGGTCACTCCATCAATAGACTGTGTGTATTGATTGGGTGCATCGATAGATTGCATCACTGAATTGGGCAACAGCAACTCAGTGAATTGGGGGCTTCTGATGCCGTTGATTGTGTAAAAAAGTCTGATGAAAAGCTCAATTTCTTCATTGACGTATACAGTTTCCCGATCAACTGCCAATTCAAGATATAGATCATCGTTGTTTTGCGCTAATTGCTCTGGGATCTCGCTGCCAATATCTATATTGATGGCCTGAATCTGCTGGTCACCTGACCTGTTGATTGCCAGTGCGGAACTGCTGGGAGAGAACTGCACGGTTACGATCAAAGCTGTAAGCAGCACCAGGCATGAAGAAAGCAGGTACTTTCTGACCATCAAGGTGCCATGGGTACAACTGTCATCCAGCAAGTGCTCCATGCGTGCAACCAACATCCGGGGGGATGAGAAGATCCCTGTTGATTGCCTGTAGTGATGATTGGGTGCAAAGCCCAGTTCAATCATATTGACAATGGAGTTTGCATAGCTGCTTGCATCAACTCCAGCCTCAAGGACTGAGTCATCTGCCACCAGCTCGGTCAGGTAGTGCATTCTGTTGCTTGCCAGCCAAACCAGAGGTTGGAAAAAGTACAGGGATTCGATGAGCTTGATCAGCAGCATTCGCAGAGGATCGTGGTGCTTGATGTGGCTGAGTTCATGTAACAGGGTTGATTGCAGCTCTGCATCAGTCAGCTGATCATAGTATTTCCTGGGAAACAGGATGATGGGATTCAGCACACCAAAACTCACTGGTGATTCCAGTTCGTCAGTCAGTCTGATCTGGCACCTGCCCCTGTATCCAATCTGATCCCTTATGAGTCGATAGTATTTGGCTCCGCGCTCGCTATCTGCAGCAAAAGATGTGCTTCTCAATCTTGTCAGTTGACTCCAGCCAAAGGGTATTCTCAACAGCAGTGTGGTGGCGATCAGAAAGTACGCAATAACAAGCCAGTTCCAGTTTTTAACATCCACGAATATTCCTGATACAGGTGCATTTTGAGACCCGGTGGAAAATTCTGTAGTTTCAGCGGTAGCTATCGCCCCAGACTTGCTCACTAACCCATTGCCCTTGCGCAGAGCCAGCCCCTTTGTGGGCTTCAAATCGGCAGAAATCGGGAGGCCAAAGGCAGAAGCAAAATACTGGTCTGCCGGGGTGGCAGGGGCAAGATTGGCTACAAGGGTAGCCATAGGTAGCATCATTAATGTCCAAAACCACAGGAACTTTCTCATGTTGGCCGCCTTGTTTTTTAGTAAGCAGTCTGCGATCAGAACCAGGCCGAGAAAGAGTGTGGATTGAATCAGGAAAACGATCAGGGCAACAGGAGTTAAGGGTAGGATATTGGCTATCCAACTAGTTTGCAGGAAGTCCTGGAAAATCTCCAAGCTCATTTTTTCTTACCTCCCTCGTATTCTGCGATCATCTTTTTTATTTGGTTAAGTTCACGCTTACTCACCAGTTCCCGATTTAGCAGCGCCGTTACCAATCCAGTTGGCGACCCGGAAAAGGCCCGATTCATGGCGTCTTTGATAAAGCTGTGTTGAAACTCGTCGGCATTGATCAGCGCGTTGTAGACATAAGCCCTGCTTACTTGCCGACGCTTGACGAATCCTTTCTTCATGAGAATCGAAAGCATGGTGCGGATACTGGGGAGTGCCAGTGGCCGACCACTTTCGGCAAGCTTCTGACGGAGAAATTCGACTGTAACGTCTTCGCTTTTCCAGATGACCTGCATCAGTTCCAGTTCCAGCTCAGTGAGCAAGGGTGCTTTTTTCATTATTTTTTGACCTATAGATTTAGATTCCAGTGCTAAGAGCGAAAGAGTTCGCTCATAAAATCACGCATTCCAGATGGCGTCAATAGGGAAAGGCGAAAAATTTCGCTTTTAAGTCAATTCAGGATGATCTGCGTGAAAATCCGACGATAATCGACACAGTGCATAGTGAATCGATATTGAATTCTGGCCGCCAGCAGTGACGATTTACATGCTGCGATGAGTTAACAACTAAAAGCGAATCACATCAAAAACGATAAAGAGCAGTATCAATCCACAGAGGGAGGCGCCCACAAGCCCACGATGAATTTTAATCATTGAGAACCCTGAATATGCCGTCGCCAGACGATGCTGCTTTCGCACTTGCCAGATTGCCCAGCCAGTTGCTACTGCGGCGCACACAGCGAGGATTGATTGAATCGCATATCGCGGTGACTCCAGGCGAAAATGATCTCCAAATACCAGCAGTGCAATCAAGGGAGACACTACGGTCGCAGTTGCCAGCGCAGCGGCGAGTAACAATGCCAGATCGGGAGCGCGATCTTGTCGTTTGGGCCAGATCGAGGGGACCACGCTACTCATAGAGATCAGGACCAGAATGAGCAGGAGCAGGGCGAAGTTGGCCAACAAACCCCAGTTCGATACCCTGGTGAAGCTGCTGGATGTGCCAGTCCAGGCAGTATTGAGATCTTCACTGAAGCTCACCATTGTCCATCGCCCACTGTCCAGGGTTCGGCCAAAGGATCGGAGGCCGACTTGCTCAAGCGCAGTATTGCCCTGATGCAGCACCCCATCTACCTCATTCAGTCTCAGGGCCGACAGTGAATTGAGAATACTGATCAGGAAGACTTCGCCTCCGGCATAGGGCCTTCGATTAGTGACAAAGACGCCTTCGTAAGCAGATACATCTGTTTCCTGCTCTGCCAAAACTGGTTCGAGTTGCCGGTAGCCTCTGAATGTCCCGACGAAATCCCAGGCAGCGTTCGATGTAGAAAACTGGCTCCCCAGGAGGCCAGCACTGCTACTGAGCACTGAAAAAAACAGGCCGACCCGCTCTTCAGGGAATAGAAAAAGTTGAGAGTTAAAACCCTCGGTCGATCCACCATGCGCAGCCAGGGTCGGTCTACTCTCCGGGCCATTCGCCAGAGTCTG
This sequence comes from uncultured Pseudohongiella sp., assembly GCA_965267495.1. GTDB lineage: Bacteria > Pseudomonadota > Gammaproteobacteria > Pseudomonadales > Pseudohongiellaceae > UBA9145. Next base: position 1,203,990 of record OZ254078.1, read on the forward strand.
TTCGTAAATCCAGAAACCCAGGCCAATGCCTCCTGCAATCGCTTCCCCGGAAGCCGCCTGCATAGAGAATGCCTGGTCCCAGGAACTTGCGTTTAATAGCAGGGGAGAGCGCGCCAGCACGGCCTTCATGAAGCTGGCCATATCACTGGCGGAATAGAAGAACCCGCCAGAGCCCAGGTAAAACGGCTGTTTGTACAGCAGGGGGCGAGGGCGAACGCTGCCGTCTTCCGCAGTCTCAAATTCCTGTGCCACGCCTTCGGGAAGTTTGCCTGGATACTCCACGCCAGCATTCACCATACCCAGAGGTGCAAACAAATTCGCTGCAACGTAGTCTCCATAAGTCATGCCACTCACGTCTTCTATTACCAGTCCGGCTATTCCCATGCCGTGATTGGAATAGCTTATAGTGGCGCCCGGTTCCCTGATTTGCAGATGCGCGTGACGGTCCATGTAGTCCACGCTGGCTCGCTCATTGTCGGGGTTTTCGATCAGCGTATTGCGAAATTTCTCTTCAAAACCCGCGGTATGGGTCAGAAGGTGGCGAATCGTGGTAGTCCCTTGTGCAGTCTGCACCTGTCCCCTGGTGAGATGGCGATTGATGTCATCATCCAGATCCAACAAACCTTGTTCGGCAAGTTGTAGCAGAGAAACAGTCGTGAACAGTTTGCTTACTGACCCGCTGCGAAAAGGCGTGTTAGCGGTAGCCGCCCGCTGCTCGACAACATCTGCCATGCCATAGCCAGTCTGATACAGCGTCTCGCCATCTTTGACGATTGAGAGTACCGCCCCTTCAAACTCTCCGTTGTCCAGGGATGCTTCGAATAGTGTATCCGCCCAATCCCGGGCACTGGCAGCAGACAGTCCTGCGGCCCAGTTCGGATCAATCTGGGCCTTGCTGCCATGAGCGCTAAGTTGCAGCACGCAGAGCAATAGTGCAGAGACAGGACCTGGCGCAATTTTCATGGGAATGCCTCTGGGTGATTAGGGAAGCTAATAGCAAAAACGGACATTAATACTAACACCGATTTGGCCCTGGGAAATCGATCGATACGGTCTCAGGGCAGGCAGGAAGAAAGCGTAGCAAGGCATGAAATTATTCCCGTGCAGATCACTTATTCCTCGTCGGTATCCTGAATTAATCTCTTGCCCATGGCCGAGACCTCATCGGTCTTATAGCCAAGGCTGCTATAAAACGCCAACACCTCTTCATTGGAAGTGCGAATTGAGATATTGATTTTCGGGCAACCTCTCTCGATAAGAAGCGATTCGACTTTTTCCATAAGCGTTCGGCCATAGCCTGAGCCCTGGAATCGTGGAAGTACTGCAAGATAGTAGACTGATCCACGATGTCCATCATAGCCTGCCATCGCAGTCGCAATTATTTGACTCTCGAACTCACCGACAAGAAAAAGCTCTGGCTGAATTGCCAACTTTCGCTCAATGTCCTGCTGCGGATCGTTCCAAGGCACAATCAATTCGCAGGCGTTCCACAGCTCGATGACTGCGCTCTTGTCTTCCTTCTGGTAGGTCCGGATTTTCATTGCTCGCTCTGTTTGCTGCTACTAGTCAAGGGCTCGGCTCAACACAGCGCGTTCTCCAGGCAAGTACCTCCTGAGCGCCATTGGAATGGTAGTTCTATTGATTCCAGAGTCTGGATGTAGGTAGTACCTTGCAACGCTGAGCCATCGTTCTTCCAGGTCATGGAGACTCTGCCATTTGCAACGGTGGCACCATGCTCCGTAGTGCTGGCAACTACATCCCGAGGGATGCCTAGTTGGCCGCCAACAGCATCTTCCAGTGTTGTAATTCGGTTCGTACGAATACCCAATTCGATAGCTAGTTTCCTCGGATAGGCAAAATTGTCGATCAGTTCCAGAAAATCCAGCCTGGGTTTCTCAGCTAGTACCTGCCTCGCTACAACCAACAGGTTTACAACGCCCACCGCAGTATCGAAATCCTGAATGTGGCCAATGTCGATGTCCAATGCACTGGCCATCTTCAATATTTCCCGCGGTACGTATTCAGGGTTTGGGTAATTTATATTGATACCCAGAGTAGCAGCGATCTCATCCAGCTCCGCCAATGCTTCGGAAGGGTCGAATACTTCAACTCCCATGGACCTGGCGACATCATCGTAACAGGCCACACGATTGCTGACTTGTTCGATGCCCGTGCATGCCGCAATGTCCAGGTCTCTCTGGGAAATCGACGATTCAGGGTTGCAGGCAGACAGAATGGTTATAGCAAGAACTGGCAGAGAGTTTCTGAATGTCATCACAGTCTCCTTAAGAGAAGAGGCGAGGGCGTCCGTATAGCTGGTCTGGAATGTCAGCTGACGTTGAAGCCCCGTGGCTTGCTCACTCATCCCGGTATTCGAATAAAAGATTCAACAAATAAACTGGCGGGCGGCTTCTTGTGCCACCGATATCCGCCTTTGACACTCGAATGGAAACACCGTTTTCACAGCCGATGCTATAGGTCTGCGATCGCTCTCCGTAGATGAAATCCTGATTGATCAGACTCTCAATGTAGTCAAGGTAGATATCCAGTTCAAACTGATAGTCGGTGGAAAAACCCGCTACGATCCTCAAAACCGTATCGCTTTCCCACATGACTCCTGCATTACGTAACGGAAGACCATGAGTGACGCCGGAAATACTGTCTCTTCCCATGTCTCCGTCCATCCGGCGAGTCATGTCCAGCGTCAGTCCATTGGGTAGCGACTCGAGATAAGAGCGCGGGCCACCCATTTGAATACCAAATAGCAACTGCGAAAGTGCACTGCAATCCGGTCTCGCATCCTTTGCTTTGCTGGTAAGTGCCTCTGTCGAATAGTGGCTGGGTAGTTCCGCAACTCTGAGCCCCATGTCTCTGGCTATGGCGTCATAACAGGCAACTCTCGGAATGCCTTGCTCAATGCTGGCACAATCTCCGAACCCTGCTGCTGTGCTGTTACTATCCCGTGGGGCAGAGGGATTACAGCCTGCAAGTAAAACCGTCACCAGCGCAGTCAGAGCAGATTGTTTCGCAAGTGTCTTCATTTATACAGGCTTCAATTTTTCCCTTACCTGGGTCCAGGGTCTCTCCGCTGTTCGGGTGATTAAGCTCGCGGTAGACAAGCAATGCGTTACGTGACGGCGCCGTGCGCGGAGTGTAGCTGTAAATCTACTGTATTTTCGTTTAGACCCCAACCATTTGCAGTTTTGGATGATCGCCTGGAACTGTGATAATTTGAGCTTCCCATTCAGAAGAACACCTTGCTACAACCATGCTCAGGTATTCTCTTCTCCTTCTTTCATTTTGTTGCTGTGCAGCTACAGCCCAGTATGGGTCGCTGTCGGCAGAGATTGAAACCAACATCCGCGGCAATATCACACTGGGCAACATTGAAAGCCTCGTGATCGGCATATCAGACGGGGGTTCTCGACGCTACTACCGCTATGGTGAGCCATTTGGAGACGATGAGCTGAGCCTGGACGAGCACAGCCAGTTTTTCATCGCTTCCGTGACCAAAACGTTCACCGGAATTCTCCTCGCCGACATGGTTCAGCGCGGCGAAATGACATTGAACGAGCCTATTCGTCCCCATGTCCCTCCTGCCTATCAGGACTTTGAATTTGCCAGGCGGATTACACCCCTACAATTAGCAACGCACCGATCAGGCTTACCGAGAGACTGGACAACAGCAACACATTCCACATTAGCGTCTCGCGATGTGCTCTATGAGAAGGCGGCTGCTGCATCTATTCCTGCGCCTGAAGACATCAGACCGATGTATTCGAATATGGGATTTTCATTGCTGGGCGTGTTGCTCAGCAATCGTGCCCAATTGCCATTAGATCAGCTTATGAACGAAAGGATATTTCAGCCTCTGGGGATGATGGAGACCACACTGACTTCCGCACCAGCAAACTATCAGTCAACGGATCTGGCTGGAGCTGGGGCATTCGATCTACAGCTTACGACTTGCTCACCTATGCTGAGGCGCAGATCGGATTGACTGAAACTGCTCTCTCTGAATCGATCAGATTGAGTCATATAGGTCTTGCCTGGCAGACCAGTAACCCGATAGTCAGCGACATAGAACTTGCTCATCATGGTTCTATAGAAGGGTGGAGGGCACAATTGGCTATTTCAAAATCGAGAGAATTAGCGGTCATTGTTCTCGCCAGGGTCACGAGAGCGGGTGGGCCTCTCTGGAGACTGCCATTCTACGATCTGACATTCTTTGATGAAGATTATGGGCTTGAAAATGACAAGTTCTCGCGAGGCGCCTTGGTAAAGAACTTCGTGCGACCTGTTTACCCCCGGCACATAGAAGATCAAATGCTGTCTGGTTCTGTATTGGTCAGTTTGACCGTGGATGCTTCTGGCAATGTGACCAATGCGACGACACTTGAGAGCTCTTTGCCAGTTGAATTTGATGTCGCGGCTCTTGAAGCTGCCAATTTGTTGAAGTTCCATCCCAAATTGGAAGATGGAGTCGCAGTTGAAGATACTGCAGTGCAGTACTTGTTCGAGTTTTGATTAGCGTTGATGCCTGCCGGCCAGATCGTAGCGATCTCCATCGACTATTGTTTCTACAGTTCTGCCATCGTAGATTCTGGCGTATCCCTGACCATAGAATGACAACGTATCGCCGTTGATGATGGCTGCGCTGTTCTCTGATAAGCCGATGCCAAGCAATCCAGGGTAATAGTCATCAATCACATCAACTATCTGTTCCTCAAATCCGTTTTCGAACGTGTCAATATGCGCAGCGATTGTCGTACTTCGCATAAAGCCAAAGCCTTCAAATTCTATCCGACCCACCCTGACAGGTTCACCGTGATTCGCTTGATAGTAGCTGCCAAGAACCATGGCGCCTGCTGATGTGCCCGCGATTACACCGCCGTTGTTGAGGAAGTTGCCAAGCGCATCGTGGAAATTTGTATGCAGGTAAGGCGCTAACAAGCATTCAGGACCACCTCCGCCGATCCAGATGCCGCTGGCACCATTCAGTTTCTCCGAAAATACCTGTGAGTTCGCGATTTCCGGGTTTCTGGTATGCAGGACTTCGATGTCAGTAAAACCAAAATCAAGCAGATGGCCCAGATAGTCGTTTTCTGCATCGAGGATTTCTGCCCAGCAGGCGGCGGTGGTGATGGCGGCAATTTTTGAATCCACACCGCCAATTTCGTCGGCAAACAATTGCAACATGTTATCAGAGAGATCGCCGCCGCCGTAGAGGATCAGCGCGCCAGCTGATGGGCCTACTTGCGTAAAACTACGTATCTGTTGGAAATCGTTGTTTTCGATCGTATAGGTATCGCCACTACGCTGTACTGTATCGCCAGGATTCAGCAATTCCAGTTGCGCTGCGAGAGGTAAAGCCCAAGAGACAGCGAGACAACAGAGGAAAATGCAAAAGCGCTTATTCATTTTTATTCCTTGATAGCTCGTCCAGGAAATTGGTTTGGAGTGAGCCAAAAGTGTAGCGAATATGAGCCTGCGTGTATCGTGAAAACAGAATCCTGAACTTCCGGAGTAAATTGATCGAGACTGCAGGGTTCGAAACCAGGACCGCCACATTCCTGGAGTTTTACGCTTCCAGTATGGGAAGCTATTTAGCCTGGTAGAGTCGAGCGTCCTTTTTGGATTTATGGGCTTTCTTTCGGCGTAGCTCAAACTCTCAAGCTATTGGAGCGTCAGGGCATCCGTGTTACTCTGCGTATGCATTTCGATAGTTCGGGAAATACTGAAATAAAACTGTCATATTTCTACTAGCCTTCAGGATTAGCGATCCAGGCCATGGATGAATCACAACAATTTGCCGCGCTCGGTCATCCGCTGCGCTTGCAGGTATTTCGACTCGTCATTTCTGTTGGCGAGGAGGGCATCGCTGCAGGAGATATTGCGACAGAACTGGGTGTCCCGGCCTCGACGCTCTCTTCTCACCTGAAAACTCTGCAGCAGGTAGGACTGTTGAAGGCAACCCGCCAGCAGCAAAAATTGATCTACACGATCAGACACGAAACCGTCAGGGAGATGATAGATTTTCTGGTGAATGATTGTTGCAAGAGTCAACCAGAACTCTGTGGGCTGAATCTCAAGGGCCAGGGATCCTACTAGTGTTCCTATGCAGGCACACGGCTTTGCTGTTTGCAGCGGTCTGTCTTTTTCAACTGTCTTCAGCTTCTTTTGCTCAATCTGCACCCGAGTTCAGCTTCGGTGGTGTTTCCAGAGTTCGTTATGAGAATCTCGATGGTCAGTTTCGTGCCGGGCGTAGCGGAAGTGACAAAGCCATTGTGATGCGCAGTCTGCTACAGGGTCGCGCGCAACTTGGCAGGTTCTCTCTCAACAGCGAGATTCAGGATTCCCGAGCCTATCTCGATGATGAAGGCACGCCGCTTAGCGGCAGTTTCGTGAATTCCATGGAGTTTCTGCAGGCCTATGTCAGCGTAACGGGCAGTTTCGATGAGGCTAATACCGTACAGGCCTGGGAGCTGAAAGCGGGTCGTTTCACGCTCGATCTGGGAAGTCGGCGATTTGTTGAGCGCAACGACTATCGCAACACCATCAATAATTATTCCGGTGTCCACTGGCGACAGAGCTTCGCGGCAGCGGGTACGCTGGATGCCTTCTTTGTAGCACCAATCGACAAGTTACCCCGGGACAGGGAAGGTCTGGATCGCAATGGGGTCGAGTTGGATCAGGCTTCGGATACGAGGCGCTTCTGGGGCATTCACTATCAACGACCTCGCGCCATCGGCGCGGTGCAACTGGATTTGCTGGTTTATGGCCTGGAAGAAAAAGATGGCGCCACCGCTACTCGTGATCGATCAGTCTACGCACCAGGTTTCAGATTGTTGTTGCCAAGAACCCGGGGGCGATGGGATTTTGAACTGGAGTCCGCGTTTCGTTTCGGCACCATTTCTGCGAACACGGCGCCGGACAGTGCCAAGGTTGATGTGCGAGCCACCATGTTGCATGGCGAGTTTGGTTACACCTTCGATACACCCTGGAATCATCGCATCCTGCTTGAATATGATCTGGCTACCGGCGATGACCGCGCTACCGAAAACTATGAGCGCTACGATCGCTTCTATGGCACCCGCCGGGGTGATCTTGGCAACACCAGTATTCATGGACCCCTAACCCGATCCAACGCATCCATCGTGGGTTTGCGTTATATGTTTTCTGGTCCGCAAACCGATGGTCGGGTGGTGTTTCAACATGCCTTGCTTCATTCTGCGACCGATGCCTGGATAGCGGCGCGCCATCACGACCCCCTCGGTCTCTCTGGAAATGAAGTGGGGCAAACTCTCGATTTTCGCATCCGCCACTGGTTGCTGCCGGAGCGTCTGCGAATTGATGTGGGTGGTTCGGCATTGTGGTTTGGGGAGTTTGCCAGGCAGGTGCCCGGAGGACCGGAAGGTTCGCGCACTTTATATGGCTATAGTTCTCTGGAGTTTTTCTTCTGATGCGCTATAGCCCAGGGCTGGCTTGTAGCTTGCTGCTGTAGTCAGATTCCTCGATAGGCCAATGCAGTAGTGCCGCAATCAGACCCAGGGCAATGCCGGCGATCCAGATGCCATCGTAATTGCCAAAGCGCTCATACATCCATCCGCCGAGCCAGACGCCCGAGAAGCTACCCAATTGATGACTGAGGAAAACGATGCCATAGAGGAATGACATATAGCGCGTGCCGAAGAAACAGGCCACCAGCCCGGAAGTAGGGGGTACCGTGGCCAACCACAGAAATCCCATAGCGGCACTGAACAACAGAATTCCGGGCAGTGTTGTTGGCAAGAGCAGAAAGAGACTGATGGCAACTACCCGACCCAGGTAGATGAAGGTGAGAATCTTGCGCATGGGTCTCTTGCCACTCAGTACACCGGCATAATAGGCGCCAACCACATTACACAGGCCGATCAGGCTGATGCTCCAGGCACCCACCTCGGCGGCGAAGCCGAGGTCTATCACGTAGCCGGGCATGTGCACGGTAATAAAGGCCACATGAAAGCCACACACAAAGAATCCAAAAATCAGCAAGCGATAGGAAGAGACAGAGAGTGCGCGACTGGCGATCTCCCACAAGCTAAGTGTTATGACTTCTGAATCATCCTGTTGATTAGCTCCACCGTACTTTGCCAGGGGCAGGCAAAACACTGCCATGAGAAAAGCCGAAATGCCCAGATAGAACAGGGCCTGATTCCAGCCTATCGCATCAACCACAAGCTGCATGAATGGCACGACAAGAAATTGCCCGAAGCTGCCGGCCGCGGTGCCGATACCCATGGCCCAGCCTCGGCGCTCTTCCGGGACGGCACGCGCGATGGAAGGCAGGACGATGCCAAATGAGGTGCCTGCTATGCCGGCTCCAACCAGAAGGCCAGCGGTACTGATGATAGCCAACTCGGTGCTGGAATAAGCCATCAGGGTCATACCGCAGCCATAGAGCAGCACCCCGCTTAACAACACCTTGAGATTGCCGTAGCGATCGGCGAGGCCACCGGCAATGATGGCGCATACGCCCCAGGAAAGATTCTGAATTGCCAGGGCCAGGGCCAAGACATCTCGTCCCCACTCCCGCGCTTCTGACATGGGCACCATGAACAGCCCGAATCCTGCCCGATATCCAAAGGACAGTACCAGCAGCAGGCAGGCGCTGATCAAAACCGGCATATAGGCACTGGAAGGGATACCGGAAGAATCAGTGGAATTGCTTGTAGAGTCAGACACGGGAGTAAAAAACCAGAATACCCCGGTAAACAGCATGGCTATTTACAAGAGTGCAAGCAGAAAGCGGCATACTAGCCGAATATGAAGCGCAATATATAGAAAAATATAATAGAAAGTATGGCGCCAACGGGTAGCGTCACAATCCAGGACAGGAAAATCTTGCCGACCATGCCCAGATTCAGGGCGCCAATGCCTCGTGCCAGACCAACACCCAGTACAGCACCCACCAGGGTGTGCGTTGTGGAAACCGGAATACCGGTGCCCGAAGCAATCACCACCGTGGTCGCGGCAGCAATTTCTGCTGCGAATCCCCGGCTCGGCGTGAGTTCTGTAATATTGCGGCCGATGGTTGCGATAACACGGTAACCCAGGGTGGCCAGGCCCACCACGATGCCACCACCACCGAGAAAGAGTATCCATACGGGCAGAGCCGATTCGGAATCGAAGACGCCGCCGCTCTGCACCACACCATTAACCGCTGCCAGCGGACCGATCGCATTGGCCACATCGTTGGACCCGTGGGCGAATGCCATGGAGCAGGCAGTAAAAATCATCAGAACGCCAAACAATCTTTCCAGGCTGGCGAAGCGATTGTCCTCGTTTTCTGCGGGATCTTCCTTGATATCGCGAATCAGGAAAAACCCTATGATCATTGTGATGATGCCAACGCCGATCGCATAGATCGTGGCTTCACCAAAGGTGACTTCCAGGCCTACATGGCTGAGTCCTTTTACCAGCGTCACCATTGAGATGATGAACCCAACCAGGAAGATATAGCAGGGAATGTATTTCTTGGCATTCCTGAACGGGTCATCGGTATCCAGCACCAGGTATTGCACGCTCAGGAACAGGCCGAAAGCAATGGTGCCGGAGAACACCGGAGAAACGACCCAGCTGGCGACAATGGAGATTACCTGTCCCCACATGACCGAGTCGACGGAAACGCCAACCACGGCGAAGCCAATAATCGCGCCGATGATGGAGTGAGTTGTTGAAACCGGCCAGCCCTGCCAGGAGGCTACCAACAGCCACGTGCCGGCAGCCAGCAGCGAGGCCAACATTCCATACACCAGCAATTCGGGATTAGTATCGAATCCCGCTGTCTCCACATCGATGATGCCGCTGCGAATGGTCGAGGTGACTTCTCCGCCTGCCAGGTAGGCGCCGGCGAACTCGAACACCATGGCAATGATGATCGCCTGTTTGATCGTAATGGCACCGGCACCGACTGAAGTGCCCATGGCGTTGGCCACATCATTGGCACCCACACCGTAGGCCATAAAGAAGCCGAATACACAGGCCAGAATCAATAGCAGGGTGCCGTATTGGGTAAGTACTTCTGACATTGAAGGGCTTCTCTGCTGACTCGCTAGGCTTTAGTGGGCAATCAGGACGAGCAATCTGCTGCCCACTTTCCTTATCAGGTGACTGATCAGGCCCAGTGAGTCGGCGAGCTTGTACAGGAACATGGCATCGATGGCGCCGAGTGAATCTTCCTGGCCATGAATGCGGGACAGAAACTCAACCTGTGTGGCCTCGTTGGCAGCGGCGAGTTCGTCCATCTGGGCGATCAAATTGGAAACAAAATCGGCTTCTCTGCCTCTGAAGCCCGTTTGTACCAACTCGTCCAGTTCATTCACTGCCTTCTGTGCATGATGAGCGAGTTGGGACGTGCTCTGACAATAGTCCCTTAAACTCTCATGCAGGGATTCAGGTGCAGCGCTCTTGCGTATCTGAATGGACTTGGCGGTTTCTTTGCAGCGAAACACAATATCGTCCTGCACCCGCAACAGCTCCAGCAGGTCGGTACGGGGCGCGGGCAGGATTAGTCGGGTGGGCAGGTGCGTGCGGATGTCCCGTCGAATTTCATCGGCGTCGGCCTGGGCTTCCAGCAGTTCCTGGTAAAGGGTATCCACGAGATTTCCGTCGCCTTGGGCATTCGCTTCAATGACCTTGTTGAGCAGATCGACACAGGCCGTGGCCTTGGCCATGTGACTTTCCAGAGGGCGTATGGGAGAGCGGCCAAAGAGGGCGCCAATGGTGCTGGTCACTAAAGAATTCCCCGATTTCTAACGCGGGGTATTAAATCACTCCATTCGCCGGAGAGCTAGCGTTGGCGGGGGTTTTTTAACAGGGAATTTGCTCAAATATGACAGAGTAGTGACAATTGTTTTGCAGTCCTTGCTGGGGGTATTTTTGTCGCCAGATAACAGCCCGGATCGACTTTGAAAGCCCTCGCTTTGCAAATGTAGAGATGAACCAGCAAACGATTGACAGCGTTTGACTTTTTATCGGGCGCACATCCTGTTATTTTTGCGCCTCGAAATTTTTGTCCAGGGAGACGACAGCTGCATGACCAAGATAGTTTTCACCGAGCATGATGGTAATGAACACGTGGTAGAAGTAGAGCCGGGTAGTTCGGTCATGCTCGCTGCCGTCACTAATGGCGTACCAGGCATCGACGCCGATTGTGGAGGCGCTTGTTCCTGCGCCACTTGTCATGTCTATGTTAAAGAAGAATGGCTGTCGAAACTGGATCCTATCGATCCCATGGAAGAGGCAATGCTGAGCCTGAGTAGCGATCGCAAGGAAAATTCCCGCCTGTCCTGCCAGATCAAGGTGAGTGATGAACTGGACGGCCTGGAAGTGACGACTCCTGAGTTCCAGTTCTAATTAAAGTAGCGAGCAAGCAGCATTCGTCCGGGAAAGAAGTCTTATGAGTGAACTAGAGAGCTTTGACCGCAGTAAGGACTCCAGCCAGCAGAGCAAGTGGAGTATGGTCGGCCGCGACCCCTATGAGATGCCCCTGGAAGAAATAGACCTTTCCCATCCAGGAATCTGGCAGGCCAATGAATATCTGCCGTTCCTGAAACGCCTTCGTGAAGAAGATCCCGTGCACTACTGTCCGGAATCTGCCGTCGGGGCTTACTGGTCAGTGATGAAGTACAAAGACATCATGACCGTGGATACCTCTCATCAAATCTATTCTTCGGAACCCACCATCGGCATTGTGGACATGTTCGAAGAATTTACCCTGCCCATGTTCATCGCCATGGATCCACCCAAACATGATGAGCAGCGGCGCATTGCACAACCGGTGGTTGCGCCCGCCAATCTGAAAAACCTGGAAGGACTCATTCGGGAACGGGTGTGCAATATTCTCGATAGCCTGCCCCATGACGAAGAGTTCGACTGGGTCGAACGTGTGTCCATCGAACTGACAACCCAGATGCTGGCGACCTTGTTCGATTTTCCATTTGAGGAGCGCTACAAACTGACCTACTGGTCTGATGTGGCAACAGCCATTCCTGGTGCCGGTGTTGTGGATACCTACCAGGACCGATGGGCTGCCCTGGAAGAATGTCTCGCTTATTTCGTTGAGTTGCGCAACCAGCGGGTGAATCTGCCTCCCGCCAATGACCTGGTTTCCATGCTGGCCCATGGTGAAGCGACCCGCGATATGCCGCCCATGGAATACCTGGGCAATATCATGCTGTTGATTGTCGGTGGTAATGACACCACCAGAAATTCCATCTCTGGTGGCGTACTGGCACTGAATGAGTTTCCCGCCGAGTACGACAAGCTGCGTGCGGATCATTCACTTATCCCGAATATGGTCTCAGAGATTATTCGCTGGCAGACACCATTGGCCTATATGCGTCGCACTGCTGTTGTTGATACCGAGTTAGGTGGCAAGCAGATCAAGGCCGGCGACAAGGTAGTGATGTGGTATATCTCGGGCAATCGTGACGAAGAGGTAATTGACCGAGCGGACGAATTTCTCATTGACCGACCCAAAGCACGACAGCATCTGTCCTTCGGATTCGGCCTGCATCGATGCATGGGTAATCGCCTGGCAGAGATGCAGCTGCGCATCCTGTGGGAAGAGATTCTGCAGCGCTACCACCAGGTGGAAGTGGTTGGTGAGCCCAAACGGGTCTATTCCAGTTTCGTGAAGGGCTTTACCGAGCTTCCGGTTCGCGTCCACCCCCTGTAAGCTGCATCACTGAACAGCGGCAGAATCCTCTCTGCAGCGATTTCCTTCCCGTTGACGCAAGTCAAATGGCAGTCTGCGCCCTCTGTTACTGTTTCAATAAATCGCCAACGGAAAATCAATCATGTTCGAAGCCGCAGAGCTGGGCCGTAGCGTCAGTAAGTCAGAATTCGAAGAACTCGAGCCAAAAATCCACAGCAAGTTCCTGCAGTTGCAACAGAAACTGCGTAAGTCTGATAAATCCCTGATTATTATTGTGTCCGGTGTAGAAGGAGCCGGCAAGGGAGAGATTGTAGATCGCCTCAATCGCTGGTTTGACACCAGGGATGTGCAAACACATGCCTACTGGGATATGAGTGATGATGAAAAGCAACGACCCTGGATGTGGAAGTACTGGCGAGACATGCCGGCACAAAAAACCATTAGTGTCATGTTCGGTTCCTGGTATACACGGCCACTGGTAGACGCGGCATTCGAGAAAATTACCGAGGCGCAACTCGATCAGACCCTGAGCGATATCCAGGAGCTGGAAAGGTCCCTCACCGAGAATGGCACAATCATCATTAAGCTCTGGTTTCATCTATCGAAAGAGGAGCAGCGAGCAAGGCTTGAGAATGAAGCCAAAGTCAAAAAGTTCAAAAAGTCTCCAATGCTGAAAGATTTCTCTGCAAACTACGATCGCTTTGCCGTGGTTTGTGAGCATGCCTTGCGACATACCGATAGCGGATTTGCTCCCTGGCATATTATAGAAGCGACTAACTATCGCTATCGGGATATCGCAACTGGTGATGCCATCATTCACCAGCTATCTGTTGCGCTGGATAATGGCCTGGTGGGTCACGACCTCAGCGAGGACACTTCTGAAATTGAGCTCACCGACACAAAAAGTGCCCATCTCACGGTGTTGGACAAAGTCGATGTTAGCCAGACCCTTAGCGATGAAGAGTATGTTGAAAAACTGACCAGCCTGCAGGAGCAAGTTCATGGCTTGGCCTGGGAAATGTACGCTCAAAAGCGCAACGCCGTCATCATGTTTGAAGGCTGGGATGCAGGTGGCAAGGGCAGCGCAATTCGCAGGGTTACCACGGCTATCGATGCCAGGCTGTATCGGGTAATTCCCATTGCGGCACCTACCGACGAAGAAAAAGCCCATCACTATCTGTGGCGTTTCTGGCGGCATATTCCTAGAGCTGGACGGATTACCATCTATGACCGCTCCTGGTATGGCAGGGTGCTGGTCGAGAGGGTGGAAGGCTTTGCCAGTGAGTACGAGTGGCGCCGGGCTTACCAGGAAATCAATAACTTCGAAGACCAGTTGCTAGATCATGGCATCGTACTGTGCAAATTCTGGCTGCATATCAGCAAGGATGAACAGCTACGCAGATTCAAGGAGCGGGAAAACGACCCGCGCAAGCAGCACAAGATAACCGAAGAAGACTGGCGTAATCGCGAAAACTGGGATGCCTATACCCTGGCCGTAAACGACATGGTGGCCCACACCAGCACGGCGGGAGCTCCCTGGACCCTGGTGGCAGGCAATGACAAGAAGTTTGCCAGAATCCAGATACTGGAAACGATCTGTGGCAGTATCACCAGGGCGCTGGAGCAAGGCGACTAATCTTTTCTCAGTCAGCTTTCACCAGATAGAACAGGCAGTCTTTCCTGGCAATCTCTGGATTGCTTGTCACCATGAACAGTTTCAGCCGCCGGGTGGGGTAGAGTGCGCCATCGATGAGCTGGAAATAGCTTGATGCTGGAGTTGCGCCCAGCGGATTCTTCACTGTCAGGTTCTCGTCCAGCTCACCGGAAACAAAGCCGAGTCGATCCTCTTTATCCACGTAACCGAAATTGTGGTTCTCGATATCAGGCAACAGGGTCACCCCGTCTTCCATCAGGCAGTGATCGCCAAAGGCGATGTCGCTGCCCTCCAGCAATTCCATTCGCAGTGGATTATGGAAAAACTCCAGGGACATATCGGTATTGCTTTGTGATAACACCTTGTCCAGAGTCAGGTAGCGGGTCAGGCCTTCGGTTGCCAGCAGGTGTGACTCGTGATCCTGTGAGCCGCCACACTCTATCGTTACCGTGGGCATCATGGTTTCACTGATCTCCATCAGTGCGCCGAGTTTGATGTCGGTGACAATCATGCGGTGGGTAAAGAGTGACACCAGGGCATCGTGTTGTTGATCCATAAAGGTGGTGACGCCAAAGGACGGGCTGGAACCTGAAGTGTTGTGAATGTCGATGACACATTCGGGCTGGTAGTGAGAAATTTTCTGCAGAATTTCCTGGGCCAGTGCGTCCTGTTCTGTATCGTCATAGGGTGGCTGAAAACAGCGGTTCAGGTCTTTCTGATGAGGCAGCATGCGGTAGATAAAGCCTGGTGCCTGTTTGGCTGCGTCCACACTGGGAATCAGGATATGGGCATCGACGATGGGCTTGAGCCCACTTTGCAGAATATGGAATACCGCATGCAGGCCCGAGGGTTCATTGCCGTGGAGCAGGGTGGTGGCAAAGCGGCAGCGGGAGCTGTCGTTACCGCTCAGGTGAATGTGGGTCGGGCCCTTGAGCAGCTTCAGGAATTCGAACACATTCTCGCCGATCTCGGTAGTGGCCGGATCTTTCCAGTACTCGAAGCGCTCGTTTGTTTCCGATGATGGGCTGTCGTCTACTGCTATTTCCATTGGGCCACCGGGATATTGGCTGCACTGTTTTTCTGATATTCCAGCAGCATGGCACGCAAGGCCTCGCGTTTGTGCATGTCTTTGCGATACTCGGCGACCTTGCGTAGTTGCCACTGGGAGCCGGTCTGCCTCGATGCCAGCCTCTCTTCGACCACCTGCAATAAAGGTGCGAAGTCGCTTTCAATAAAACCCATCTCGCTCAGTTTGTCTGGCACTTGGGGCAGCAGTTTGTTGAGAATGTCTGGCACAGCAAAATATTCCGGTTGTGTCTGGTGTAGCGATGGCCAAAATAATTCCGCTTCCAGGCCTTTTTGTGCGGCGCGATAAAAATTGGCGATGCAGTAGGTAAAAGGAATGGCAGGAATCAGGCTGCGGATCTCATCCTGCATCAGTTTCGCCAGGCCGATGGCGAGAGCCGCATTGGCCAGCATATCGACGATACTCGGACCTGCCGGAAATGCGCGCAACTCAATTCGCAAATGGCCCCCGTCCGCCGGGTCATATACGGGACGATTCCACAACCAGATAGAACCCTGATGCAGTCGCAACTCATGCAGTTCTGGTGTACCGCCACTTTTCACTATCGCTTCCGGGTCTTCCTCGCCACAGGCTGGCAGGATTGGCCGGTACAACAGGGCCGCTTCAGAAAACAATTCAAAGGCACCATCACGCAGCCAGTTATTGCCGAAGTTCACCCGGGCCGGCATGGGATGCAGGGAGTCTTTCGGTCGGCAATCAATCGATTGCTTGAACAGCGGGATGCGGGTTTCCTGCCAGAGGCGGTGACCAAACAGCGTCGGTGAGTTGGCTGCCATGGCGACGATAAGCGGCGTGACCAGTTGCACCGCATTGTAAAAATCCGTGAACTCGGCCGGTGGTACGCGCAGGTGCACCTGGAATGAAGTATTGGCACCCTCCAGTGTGACATCATCCATGGCCAGCTGCAGAGCATCTTCGCCTTCGATGGCAATGGTAAACGGGCCGCCACGAATCTCAGTCAATTCATTGGTGAGTGCCTCGTAGCGATCGAGGGGTGTCATGGCGTGGTAGCCGGTATCGGACTGCTGCAGGGTTGGCAGAATACCGATGGGTACAATAGAGCCTCCCAGTTCGCCAGCGACAGCATTGATGCGCTGCAATGCCTGCGCTGCTTCGTCCTGGGTGTGTTGAAAACAACCATCGGACACCAGTGATGGACTGAAGTTGTATTCCAGGTTGTAACGATTCAGTTCCAGGGTGAGTTGCGGATCATCCAGCCGTTGCTGAATCTCCTGATTGACGTGCAGGGGTTTGCCTTCCTGGTCCACGATGTAGAGTTCAAGTTCAGCACCAAAGGAAAGCGGTCCGTCACCAAAACCCGGTCTCGCCAGCAGCTGCTTTAGTGCTCGCAGGTTAGCCTGTAATCGATCACGAAAGCGCACGAAATCTTCGGCGCTGAATTCCGTGTTTTCAATTTCTAGTCCCATCTAACAGACTGCCCTCCAGGCCCACAATCAGGCCTAGAGTAGCAGTATTGTTTTCCAGCGGTAAAGCGCGCCGTGCAGCGCTGTCTAGCGCAGATCGTCCTGGGTTGGAGACAGCTCTCCGTAAATATTCATGGTTGGCAGGTCGGGTTTAAAATCGATATGGCAGGATTCACAGACATCGACTATCTCATCCCCGGCACGACCAATGAGTTCAACGTCGCGGGAGCGTGCCGCATTAACAGCACGACCTGCCGCTTCAGATAAAGCCATTGAATATTCTCCCCACTCATCGCGGCTGGTCCATTGCAAATCTACCGGCCCGGTACCCGGAATGGTCAGCAATGCACCGCCAACTTGTAGTTGTCGTGCCAGGTGCTCCAGTTCTCTCCAATCGGTGTCGGTGCGGGGGTTGCGCCAGGCAGCGATCCAGATCGGATCGGCGGAATGGTTGATCAGTGAAGCCATGACCTCATTGATGCTGATGGGCAGTCGGAATGGCTCGACTTCCTGTGGTTCGGGAATGCAGGCGGATAATAAGGAAACTACAAGGGCAAGCAAACCAGTAGCGGCAACTTTTCTGTTGTTGAAAATTAGTTTCATGTGAACCCCCACGGAGTTAAGTGTGTATAACTCCAGTGTCCGGTAGGGGGGAGGGAAGCTCAATCAAATTGCGCGCTTCTATTGATGCAAGTCAATGGTGACAATGAGTGACAGATAAGCTGCCATGATGGAGTTGGCCGAGCAGTCACCTGAACAATTTAGGATTCGAAAGCAGGCCATTTGCTCACCGCGAGCGTCTTGTTTTGACCCTAAAAAGTAGTTCCACAGTTATATCTCTTCTGACAAAACATTTGAGGCGCATATATGTAGGTTGCGTTGAAGTCTATTGTTCGTCAGCCAACAAATTCAGCATTATCTGACCTTCGACCTGGGCCAGGATTTCTCGCGCGCGGTGTTTTTGATCAGGTGGAAGTTTGCTCGCAATCCACTTCTCATATTTTCCCAGTATCGTATTCGCAGTGGCTCGATAAGGATCTCCTCCTCGCACCGCCAGGCCGATAATTTCAAACCACAACATCAACACTCCCCGTTGCTGGTCTTTCCGATCTCTATTGGCAGTGAGAGCTTTAATGATGTGTGGGGCGGTAACGCGGGATTGGGGTACCAATTCGTCAAGTGAGGCGGTCATTTTATCGGCTAACAAAAGCAGCGCCTGTGATATCAATTGTTCTTTTGTCTCGAAGTAGTACATCAGCATACGATCACTTATTCCAGCACTGGCAGCTAATGAACGCACACCGCTGTCCTCAAATCCGTTCAGGACCAGATGTTGTGCGATACGCTGAACGATCTCATCTCGCTTGAGCTGTGTTGCAAGGGTGTCCGGGCTCATGAGCATTCCTGGAAGTATTGACACATTGTACTATGTAGCGTACGCTACGTTCAATGTAGCATACGCTACAAACAATGAAGGAGTAAGTTATGCGTAGTTTGTTTACAAGTACTGTGTTCGCTTTGCTGATCTACTTTCCTGACACTGCCATGAGCGAAGAATCACCAATCGAAGTTGCGCTCTCATTTTTTAGCGCAATGGAAAAGATGGATTTCGATACTGGGCTAACTTTTGTCGACGAAAATATTGTGTACATCAATAGCCCTGGAACAATCGTTCACGGACACAGCGGTGTGCGTGAAGTTCTCGAACCATTTTTTGCAACAATCCAGGAAAATGAATTCATTGTTGAGAGGCAGGCCGCTACCGGGAATGTCGTTTTCATTCAAAGGTTAGACCGACACCGCATTCCCCAGGGTTGGTTTGAACTCCCTGTAGCAGCCGTCATGGAAATCAATAATGGGAAAATCACCTATTGGCGTGAATATTTTGATGTCGCAACTATTCGCACAGCAATGGCTGAGTTGATGAGTAACGAACAGTGACAGGCTTCAGATTCTTCCTTGCGACAATATTTAGCGTCATCATGATCTACACGGTGATCGTGATCGCGAATCATGGCTTAGGCTTTCTTCCAGTTTTCATTGCTGACATTCTAGAGATGGGATGGCCTGGACAGTTCAATCTCGATTTCCTCGGATTCTTGTTCCTGTCTGTACTGTGGGTAGCCTGGCGCCATAATTTTTCAATCAAAGGAATAGCGCTTTCCATGTTAGCGCTGCTATTTGGTATGCCATTCCTGGCTCTGTATCTGTTGTTCCTGAGTTTTCACACCAACGGAGATATTCTAAGGATGATTGTTGGCAATCCGGAGGTAATACTGCAACGTAATGAGTCTGTTAAGAACTGAACTATATTGAGGTTGTAAGAAGGTTCCAAGAAATCAAATAACTGGCTTCTGGTTTCAGCCGACGTAAGTGCTGGATTGAGCTTGGAAATTGCCGGGCGGAGTAGCTATTTCGATTAAGTCTGCCACTGGCACTTCTCGGTTATCGAATTTGCCAACAATCGACCTAAACCAGTGTCTGCTTTCTACGGATCATCTCCGGCCGAATCTGAACTGATCTATGGGACAGTTTTGAACTTCTGCAACTAGCCGAAGATATTATCTTTGTCAGTGCGCAGGAAGCGCTTGTTGTCGTCCCGCCGGGTGAAGCCGACGCTGTCGAAGTACTCGAGTATCTCGATGCAGAGATTGCGACCGATGCCGGAGGCATCGCGAAACTGGATAACAGAAAAGCCATCTTCTGAAGGCAATTTGTTGGCGAGCTCCTCGGTGAACGCGGCCAGCTCGGCGATAGTCCCCGGAAGATAGAAGCGATTGGATGCTACCTGGACGACCATCCCGGATCTGGCGCACTGCTTGAGGATACGTTCCAGTGCCTTGAGCGGGATATTGGTCATCTCTACCAGTTCCCGTGTGCGCGGTGGAATCCTGCCATGCTTTTCCAGCAGTGGATGAATCTTTTCCAGGAACTCTTTTTCCTCGGCGCTCAGGCTCGCTTCATGTTCTGGTAAATGCAGCAGCGTGCCGGATCGCCGAATGGCGCCGTCGCTGATGAGCCGCTCAACAATGCCGCTCAGCAACAAGTGTGACTTGTTAAAGCTCACAGCCTGGCTCAGCTTCGCTTCGCCGATGCCCTGCAGTTGCGGAAATTCTTTGTGAAAGTCCGCCAGCGGTTTGAGGATCAGACTACACAGCGCGTCGTAGTGCTTCTGGTGAAACAGCCACGGCAGTTTCTGGTCTGCTCGATTCACCGCAATCGTTGAGGCGTCAGCATAAAGCACGATACGGTCGAGAGCCACATCACTCAAATTGTAATTGATACGAAACTGCAACAAATCTACGCCGCTGCTGTGCTGTGTTAGCAGTTGTTCCAGGGCGGCAGCCGGTGGTTGTTGCTTGGTTGCCAGTTCACTGAGACGTTCGTCGCTGGCGCGACCTCTTCTGGGGACGTGGATATCCAGTACCCGCCCACCACCGAGCGTGGTGTTGGCCGCCGGATCGCGCACGATAAAGCGATCACCCTGGTGGGCATGCAAGGGGTCAAAACAGCGAATCTGGTAAAGCGCACGATCCGGACATAACAGTCGTATGTTGGCGACATGATCGGCGGCGCCCAGGTAAAGATGGTACTGGGCATTCGGGCTTAGCTTCATGGTGTCATCCAGCCACTGCAGTTGTGCGTCGAAGCGATGGCAGGGCAGGTAGTTGTCCGGGCCAAGCAACCAGTCTCCCCGGGATATCTCTTCTTTCTCGGCAGTGATATTGATCGCGGCCCGCTGACCGGAAGAAACTACAGTCAGATCCTGCTGGTCGAGCCTGATACCCCGCACCCGCACCTGTTCGCCGCTGCTGCTGAGTACAAGCTGGTCGTTGACGGCTATCTGACCCGATCGCAACGTACCAGTGATGACCGTGCCGATGCCTTTCACGGTGAAACAACGATCGATCAGAAATCGCGCAGCGAAATCTTTTGCCTGTTCGACAACTGCAGATTGTTGGCCTGCCTGCTGTTCCAGGTGTGTCTTGAGTGCTGCCACGCCTTCGCCGTTAAGATTGTTCACGGCGAAAAAAGCGGTGTCCTGTTGCCAGTCCGAGAGCAGTGTTTGCTGTATTTCTGTTTGCAGTGCTTCGACCCGTTCTGCTGTGGCGCGATCGATCTTGGTCAGGGCAACGCTAAGCTGGCCGATGTTGAGCAGTCGCAGGATGGCGACATGTTCACGGGTCTGGGGCATGATGCCGTCATCACAGGCCACCACCAGCAGGGCCTGCTCCACGTTGCCAACACCAGCCAGCATGTTGTGAATAAAGTCAGCATGTCCGGGTACATCGACAAAGCCAAGGGTGACGGGGGTGCTATCGTCATCACCTGGCTGGAAATGATGGTAGGCAAAGCCTGGATTGATGGTCAGGCCGCGTTTCTTCTCCTCGGCAAGTGTGTCGGTGTCGACGCCGGTGAGATGTTTGACCAGGGAAGTCTTGCCGTGATCCACATGCCCCGCAGTGGCGACGATGAGTTGTCGCGACAGCGGGGAAGTCTGTTGATTGGTTTCATTCACGATCTACTGCCAGGATACTGATCGTCTGCGAAAGGGAATTAGCCAGAGTCGGCACGATTGAACTTGACGATGTGGTAAATCATGGTGCCAAGTACCAGTAAGACCACAATCGAACCTGCATTGATGATACCGCTGCCGGCATTGACTATGGCATAACCAATAGCGCCTGTGGTCAGCGCGTAATAGAAGAACGGCAACAGCGTCTTACGGATCACCGAGCCTTCCTTGCCAACTAGTCCTGCAACTGCAGAGGCTGCCACTACATTGTGCACACAGATGATATTGCCGGAAGCTCCACCCACTGCCTGCAGTGCAACGATCCAGGTTGGGTCGGCAAGAATGCGTTCGGCCACACCAAACTGGAACAGGGAGAACATCATATTGCTGACGGTGTTGCTGCCAGCGACGAATGCGCCGAGTCCACCGATGAAGGTTGAGAAGAATGGCCAGGCAGAACCTGCCAGGTTGGCTACGCCTTCAGCCAGTGCGATGGGCATTTGCTCGTAACCGGCGGCACCGCCGCTTGAGTTAATGAATACTTGCACCATGGGCACGGTAAATACCAATGCGGTGGAGGCGGGCAGTAGGGTCTTCAGGGAATTGTTGAAGGCGATCTTGTACTCACCACCTTTCATGCTGTGCAAACCAATAGTAATCAAGGACACGATGATAAAGATGGTGCCCGGTGACCACAGCGGTTGAAACGACGCGGTAATGTCACTGCCAAAAATCTCTGACCATCTCAGGGTGATGGGAAAGATGTCTGCAGTCAGTATGGGTTGCAGCCACAGTCGGGTGATCACCAGCAGTCCCGCGACCACCAGGTAAGGAGACCAGGCCTGTACCAGGCTCATGCTGGCCGGTGCATTGTCGTTGGCATCCTGTTGCAGCACCCCGGTCCATTCCGCGTCCCAGTTAGACTTGTCATCGAAATCCCAGAGTTCTGTTTCTTTCGGCATCAGGAAACCATTGCGGGCGGCAGTCACCACGATTGCAAGACCGATCAGGCCGCCGAACATGGAAGGAAATTCCGGCCCCAGGAAATAAGCCACCAAAAAGTAGGGGATTGTCATGGAGAACGCGGCAAACAAGGCAAACTTCCACACTTTGAATCCGTCGACGAAGCTGCGATTGCGTCCAAAGAACCGGGTCATGATGGCTGTTACCAACAAGGGAATAAAAGTCCCACCCAGTGCATGAATCAGCGCCACCTTGGTGGCGATGAAGGCCAGGAAGGCATCCCATTCGGCAAAGCCTCGCTCCAGTGCGTAGGCTGCCATCTCCGGATCTGCAGACAGGCCAGTATTCACACCCACCAGAATGGGAGTGCCCATGGCGCCGAAGGATACCGGCGTACTTTGAATAATCATGCCAGCCACGACCGCTGCCATGGCTGGAAAACCAAGACCCACCATCAGGGGAACGGCAACAGCAGCCGGTGTACCGAAACCTGCGGAACCCTCGATGAAAGAGCCGAACAACCAGGCGATGATAATGACCTGAATGCGCCGGTCGGGGGTGATATCGGAAAAACCCTGGCGAATGGTCTGGATGGCGCCACTCTGTTGCAGGGTGTTTAGCAACAGGATAGCGCCAAAAATAATATAGATCAGCGTGCCTGCCACAATCAGTCCATTGACACTGGCAGCAAGAATTTTGGTCAATGGCACCTGCCACACAGCCAGGGCGAGACCTGCTGCGACCACATAGGCGATGGGCATGGCGCGACTGGCTGGCCAGCGCAACAGGACCAGAAAGATGGCAACGGAAATAATGGGCAACAGGGAAAGAATTGCGAGGCTGGCAGTGCTCATAGTGATTTATTCTGTTAGTTATTGTTAGAGAGCCGTCAGGCAGCTTAGCAGATATCCCCCGGTAAGATAAGCGCGGCAGGGCCCGGAAACCGGGGAGGAATTCTTCCCGTTTTGGTGAAATAATGGGCTTCCGGCGGGTTGATTTGCCGCGCTGGAATCAATAGAGGAGGCAGGTTCATGGATACAACTCTCATCGTGGTACTGGTAATTGTTGCCATTCTTTTATTCTATGGTGTGGGCATCTACAACCAGCTGGTCAGCCTGAAGAATCGTTATCAGAATGCCTTTGCCCAGATCGAAGTGCAGCTCAAGAGACGCTATGACCTGATTCCGAACCTGGTTGAGACAGCCAAGGGTTATCTGTCCCATGAGCGTGAAACCCTGGAGAACGTGATCGCCGCCCGAAATGCAGCTGCGGCAGGGCTCGCTGCTGCTGCTGCCGATCCGGGCAATGCTGCAGCCATTAAGGAGCTGGCTGGTCAGGAAGGGGCACTCGCCGGTGCCCTGGGCAGACTGAATGTAGTGATGGAGGCTTATCCTGACCTGAAGGCCAACCAGAACATGATGCAGTTGAGTGAAGAGCTGACCGCAACCGAAAACAAGGTGGCGTTTGCGCGACAGTCGTTCAATGATCAGGTGATGGCCTACAATACTTATCGTCAGTCATTCCCACCCATTGCGTTTGCCGGTGTGTTTGGTCATGTCAGCGATGCCAGTCTGCTGGAGTTCGAAGACAGCGACAAGATCCAGGAAGCGCCAGACGTCTCATTTTAGACCTGTCTGCAGAAAGCTCTGATCTGTGAATTTTTTCGAATCACAGGACATCGCCAAACGAAATACAGGAAGATTGATCTTCCTGTTTGCCATGGCGGTCATCTCCCTTATCCTCATTACCAATGTGCTGGTCATGCTGGTGTTCGGTGTGGTGTCAGCGGAGGTCAACAGTGTGGCTGCTGCCAACGGCTTCCAGTTCGACTGGGAGATCTTTCTGTGGATCGGCGTACTGGTCGCCGGCATCATTCTGTTCGGCAGTCTTTACAAGATTGCCACCTTATCCGGTGGTGGTGCGAGAGTGGCAGAGATGCTCGACGGCAAACTGCTGGTGCCCGGCACCGGGGATTTCAAGCAGAAGCGGCTTCTTAACGTGGTTGAGGAAATGGCGATTGCCTCGGGCACGCCGGTGCCGCCAGTTTATCTGCTCAATGAAGCGGGCATTAATGCCTTCGCCGCTGGTTATACCCCCAGCGATGCAGTAATCGGTATTACCCAGGGCGCGCTGGACGCACTGAACCGGGATCAGCTGCAGGGCGTGATCGCCCATGAGTTCAGCCACATCCTGCACGGGGATATGCGTATTAATATCCGTCTGATGGGTGTACTCCATGGCATCATGGTGCTCGGTATTATTGGCTATTACCTGTTACGTAGCGGCGCCCACGGACGACGTTCCAAGGACTCTGGCGGTATCGTGTTCCTTGGGCTGGGCCTGATGGTGATCGGCTATGTGGGTACCTTCTTTGGCAACCTGATCAAGGCAGCAGTGAGTCGGCAGCGGGAATACCTGGCCGATGCCTCGGCAGTGCAGTTCACTCGCAATCCCGATGGTATCGCCGGCGCCCTGATGCAGATCGGCAATCATTCAGGGCGCTCCTACCTGTCTCATCCTGGCGGCAATGAAATCAGCCATGCCCTGTTTGAAGAGGCGAACAAGTCTTTTCTCAGCGGTCTCTACGCCACCCATCCGCCACTGGAACAGAGAATCCAGGCCATCCTGCCAAACTGGGATGGCAGCTATGACCTGATTGCACAAACATCGGCCGAGGAAGAGGAAGCCCAGGCAGCTGAAGAGGGCAGTGGCAGGTCGAGAGCAGAAAAATTTGCTTCGGCGGTGGTGACTGGTGCCATCCTGGGAGAGGAGCTGATTGCCCAGGCTGGCAGCCCGGAACCCCAAGCCCTCAGTCAGGCCCATACGCTGCTGGCACAGATTCCCGAAGAGTTATTGTCTGCAGCGCGACAGCCTTCCGCCGCCCGGGGGTTGATCTATCTGCTGGTCTTGAGCGGCGATGATGCAGTTCGCAAAGAACAGCTCGCCTTTCTCGAAGGTTCGGCTGATCAGGGTGTGTACCAGGAACTGCAGTCACTGTTGGTGTTCGATCAGAATGTCGATGCTGAATATCGACTGCCCCTGATAGAGATTTGCATGCCCAGTCTGCGACAACTGTCAGCGGCCCAGTATGAGCTGTTCAAAACCAATTTCGAAAAACTGATCAAAATGGACAAGAAGGTCAGGCTGTTCGAATGGTCACTGCAAAAGCTGCTGTTTCATCATCTGCAGGCGGTGTTCGACAAGTCCCATAAATCGAGACTCGGTCGCAAAGAACTGAAACGTTGCAGCAGGGAAGCCTCGGTGTTGTTGAGCGTGCTTGCCCATGCCTCCCGACAGGAAGGCATCGATGGAGAAGAAGCGTTTAAAGCCGGTGCAGCGCTGATGCCCATGCAGCTGAACTTTCTGCCCACCAGCAAGATCAGTTTTGAAGCACTGAACGGCGCAATAGACACCCTGAATGAAGTGAAGCCCCTGCAGAAACCGGTGCTGCTAAAAGCCATGGCGGCCAGCATTGAGGCCGATGGCCAGATCAAGCCGGCAGAGATCGAGCTGATGCGTGCGGTCGCGGCCAGTATCGACTGTCCGGTTCCACCCGTGAACATCGCTTCCTGAAGTTTCAAACCAGCAAACGAGATTTGGTGGTTCTAGGAATAGTTGATTGAATTACAGACCAATCATTAGCTACAAACTTAAGCAGAGATTCTGAAGACGGAAACCTGCAAAGCCTTCAATTCTCTAGAAATCTCTGGGCACTTTCTAGGTCACAAGTATCCGGAACGAACTCAATATCGGGGCGATAAATCCATGTGGTAGTCATTTTAATTGGTTGAGCCAAAATGGCTTCATCGTATAGCTCAAACTCGTAGTTGAGAGATGTTCCATCATCTCCAAGAACAAATTTTTCGACTAACCGTTTTTGTTCAGTAGACCGAATTTTCCTACCATTTCCCCATCCATTTGGTTCAAATTGACTACTTTCAACGACTAAAATATTTCCTTCCCATCTTCCAATCGAAAAGCCGTGAATTGACTCATCTTGCGAAGCTGGATTATCCGTTAATCGAATTGATCTTCGGCCTCCATCATAGTCGCTTTCAATGATCACAACATCGGTTCTAAACAAAATCCGTTTTGTATTTGATGGGAGGATCATGCTAGCTGGAGGAGGCAACTCTTCGCATTCAATTGCGAAATTCATAGTTGAGTCATCGTAATCTTCTCTTTCCTGAATTCCACGAGTTGTAAGGTTGTGCAGTTCGGTCGTAGTTAAATAAGATTGAGCTTCACTAGAGTAAGTTGGCTTCCAAATCCCTTCCAAGCTGGTTGCGATCGCTTGTGTTGGGCCGATGGCAAAATACTCACTTTCGTAGAACCCTCGATCATCGAATATCCTTTCTTGCCCTTTATAAATGACATATGGATAGACATTCGTGTTTGAAGGACTTACTGCAGGACTACCCACTACATCTAACTCGTCACCTACCGACAGCATGTCTCTTGTCCACCCCGCTCTGCGCATAGATGCTGGGTTGAGTAACTCGATATTCCAATTCTGTTCGTTACCAAATCTATCCAATCCTGACATGCCGATATATGCATGAGGGTTAGCCCAGTGAATGCTGGTTACGATTCCGCTGAAACTTACCGTGGCCTCCTGATCGTAAATCGCTTTACTATGATGAGGAAAGGCAGCTTCTGATACGAATCCCGACAGTATGAGAATGATTGCTTGTGCTATTCGCGACATTCTAGATGCTCCCTGTTAGTCTTTTACCGGTCTATAACAGAAGCGGGAATATGGAGAATTGAGATCTCCAAAAAGAAATTAGGAGATCGTTGTTTTTGTTTTGTTTATTCATTGGCTGCTAGTTGCGCTAAACGCCTTGCAATGAGAGCGGGGTTCTTGGAATCTGGGGGTTGATATCCGTTGGTAAAGTAGAAACTATTTGCCAGCACAACTACGAATACATCTTGATCAATCAGGCGCTCAGAGTGGACCAGAAAACCAGAATGCCCACCTCCATGCCCTGCGGTTTTATTCCCATCGAGTTCTCCCAGTGCGAATCCAAAACCGTATGGAATAGGCTCACCATTGTTCAGGGTGGCAGGAGTTATCATCTTCTCTACACTGGAGATTGGTATTAAGGCCCCCGAGAACAAAGCATTGTTCCACTTCGCGATATCGACTGCAGACGAAACCAATCCACCTGCAGAGTACGACCACGACTCACTAGTATAGCTGGCATTGACAAGCCCTTCGTCAGTATAGTCATAGCCGGAAACTCTATTTGATATTATTTCTCTATGAGAGCCATAGTATGAGTTGCTCATACCTAGCGGCTCAAATATATTCCGACGTACAAATTCACCGTAAGACAATCCAGATACGTATTCGATGATATCTCCCAACAACCAATATCCAGAATTGCTGTAGGCGTATCTTTCACCTGGCTCGAAGTAAGGCTCCCCAGATACTATTAACTCATACCTCTCTTCTTGGCTTATATCTTCTCGCACATGATTAGATCCCATTGAGTGGTCAGGTACAAAAATTCCGGACACATTCTGCATGAGTTGCTCAAGAGTAGCATTGGAAGAAGGGTGGTCTGGAAAGTACTTTGAAAGGGTATCGCTGACACTAAGCTTGTTTTGGTGTTCAAGCATTAAGATAGCAGCTGAAGTTATCTGCTTTGTTATCGATGCGACTTCAAACGGCATATCTTCAGTAAGAGGTATCTGTAATTCCAAATTGGCCGAGCCGAAGGCTCCGCTATAGATTGTTTCTCCTCGCTTTGTGATCACGAGAGCGATTCCTGGCTCCTCTTGATCGAAAGTGCTTTCGAGTAACCTGTTCACTTCATTGGAGAAAGAGGGAATTTGACTATTAACAGAGGATGAAATAGTCAGTGATATCAGCAAGCTGGCAAGTGAGATAAACCTCTTCATATGCAAATCTCCAAATTACTGCTAATTAGACGACGAGATGCCTGAAAGGTCACAATTCTCTGCTTAGATTCGAAATGTGCCAACTGAAATGCTATCCGAATGGCGGAAGCAGTTATCATAATCGTGCCAGAATTTGTCGCAAGGAACTATTAAGCTGTGCAGACAGCGAAAACCAACGCGAATAACTAAAATTATTTCGGAAAAAGTTTCACACTTGCTCTGTTTAGTAGAATCAAACACTTAAAAAGCAACCATCCAGCAATTAACCCTAAAGGAATTACCCAATATCCCAAGTGTTCTTGCATGTTGGTAGTGTTTCCGATTATCCCGAAGCTAACTGAAGAATCTCTAGTGAATAGCCCAATGTTTTCTGGCTTAAACGGTTTCAGTAACGCCATCGCAGTCATCACAATTCCTGATGCTGCAACTATAAAAATCGCTATTCCTCGACTTATGCTCCAAATCCAATTTAGAACACTTAGCAGGAGTCGCTTGAATAGAGATTCGCTCTCAATCTGGTCATTAATTTCAGTGTCCAGTTCAGCTGGCGCTACATCAAGTGCTTTGGCGATTGAAATTCGCGATTGGAGTGATGCTACTCCATCAGTCTCAATACGTTGAATAGTACGCAAACTGACACCAGCCTTTTCCGCCAGTTTCTCTTGCGACCATGACTTCCTTATTCGCAATTCTTTTATCAATTCCCGATTTACGTTCATTTCCAAATTGCGTTCTCCTAATCCGAAAATACTCGAAAACAGCATTCTGATTGGAAAACATGCCCTCTTCTACGACATTATTGCGACAATCATATGCCAATTTAAGGAATGCATTCAAAATTAAGGTGCAAAGCCGCCTCTCACTTTATGTCGAATTGAAAGCAGATATCACAAATACCACACTTGAACTACTGCCAATCAGTAAAGTCAGAAAAATCCTCAGTAACCCGACAATTCCGCTTCTGGCCGGAAAGTGACTATCTGGGCGTGATCTGAACAGTGTTGGTTCTTTGCAGTATGTTGGTCGCTTTAGTGCCAGAAGCAGACATTGTTTAGACGGGAATAATTAGAAATTCGGATTTCTCCTGGATGGTCGAAAGACTCATTTATTGAACACGCTCCATTCTCTCGCCAGAGTAATCTACCGCAGTAACAAAATTGTCATTATTCACTTCAAACGAGAGAACATCACCGCTCAGTGGCACCAGCTCAACTCTTACGGTATCCGGTTCCGTGTAAGGCGTCGCAATAGCACGCATCTGACCCATTTCTACAAGCAGCTGGCCGTCCTGTAGGGAAACCACCAGCGTCCCAAAACGAGGACTGCTATAGGTGCCCACATAAGCGGAATTCGGCTGACTCAGCTGCCAGGTCCTACCCGCTCGACTATTTCTCCCTTCGGCGACCAGAGTCAAAAAGCGCTCATGGTCTTCGTGAACTGCAGTCCTCGCTGCCAGCTTTGATTCTTCGTCAGAAATTCGACCTGCCGTCAGGTCGTAGATGAAGTTGGCGATGGAATCTGTCAGATAATTTCCAATAATGGAGTTGTTCACGAATACCGCTACACCTATCTTTCGCTCTGGCAGGTAGGACACATGAGCGCGAAATCCAGAGAAGCCTCCAAAGTGATGGATCATCAATTCATCTTTGTAGGAACTGATATACCAACCCAAGCCATAGTCTTCACGCAGATAGTCACCAAACTGCCGGTTCACATCCGCAAGTCGTTCCCGTGTCTCCTGTACGATGTGCGGTGCAAAAATTTGTCTTCCTCCGATAGCGCCTTCATTCACAAACAGCTCAAGCCACAGCCGGGCATCATTTGCACTCATTACCATGCCGCCTGCTGACTGCATGGTGGCGTCGACTTTCTCGAGATAGAGCCGATCCATGTTTTGCCCGTCAGTCTCCAATCCATGTGGCCTGGCAATCTGCCAAGCAAGATCTTCAGCTTCCGACATGTAGGCCGTTGTGCGAGTCATACCGAGTGAATCGATAATCTCCCGCCGAACCAGGTCTTGCCACGGAATACCGAGTTTTCTGTCGGTGAGTATCGTTAGCAGGTTGTAGCCAGTATTGGTGTACTGAAACGATCCATAGGGGGCGTTTAGATTCGGGCTGCTTTCCGCAAGCAAATCCCACATTACTTCAGGAGTGTGGTCCCCCGAAAATGCGCTGCGAAAACTGACAGGGTTGTTCGATATCCCCGATGTGTGCGTTAGCAGGTCTCGCAATACGACCTGATCTGGAAGTACGTCCTCCGGAAACGCCGCGTCTGGAGCGAACTCATTCAAAGTGGCATCCAGATCCAGCTCGCCCCGGTGATGCAGCGCATTCATTACCAGGGCATTAACTGACTTGGTCGACGATGCTATATAAAAGGCAGTGTCTGCGGTCGCTGGTTCTCCCGTATTGATGTCGGTCACCCCGAAACCTTGTGCGTAGCTTCCTTCGTTAGTGAATACCGCGACTCCGACCCCTACTGGAATCCCAATGTCATCGAGCACTCCCTGCACGAATGCGTCGACATCACTCGCTACATCCAATGGTGCATAGGAGGAACTCTCGGTCGAATTTTCACAGGAAACGAGAAACACAGTGATCAGTGAAAATGTCAGCGCAAGTTGGAGTTGTCTCATTGGCTTACCTCGTTATTACAGGGTTTGACTGATCGCAAAATTTGGGAAGATATCGAATGGCAAACGAATCAATTTTCACGTTCCAGAAACAACCGCAATTCTCTTTCTACGAAATCGGGATGTGAGACAAAGGTATGATAGTGGGCACCTGGAACTTCTATCAGTTGCCTGTCTGTCAACTGGGTCAGGAATATCTCCATGTCGTGATCCTTAAGCTTGAAATAGGGCTCCGACACTCGTTCAAATCGATCGATTAGAATTCTGGACACTTCCCACTCAGAGAACTGGCTGCAAACTTCTCGATACCTGTCTGCCCGATCCCTGTCGGGAGCCCAGAAAGCCAGTACGGCTGCGGCAATTCTTTCGTAAGGCGGGCTGGGATCGTTATTGCGCCATTCAACTCCTCGTTCGTCTGCGCCCTCATCAATGTATCCTTCGGGCCTTTCGTATTCCTCATTGCCGATGTAACAAAGAGCACGTATGGCTTCTTCCATGGCGCTGTTTCGGTAAGCGACAAACAGGTTTTCCTGAATTGCGTAGAATTCGCGCGCATGCGCGCGATCGATCGGCCCGCTCAGATACACAAGGCTTTGCACCCGATCCGGATAATCAGCTGCAAAGTGGGATGCCAGGGATCCTGCTCTCGACAACGCAATCAGATTGACCTTCTCGATGTCCAGGGCATCCAGTACCAACTCAATGTCTTGAATCATTCTGGCAATTGAATAGCCATGGTCCACGGGGCTCGACAGACCATGACCGCGCGTGTCCATGACCAGCACTCGGTAAGAATCGACAAATCTCGGTACAAAATCATCGAACACATGAGACGTTGTGCCCCAGGCAGGAAGATAAAGAAGCGTCGGTCCTTCACCTCCCCAGTCAGCCACATGGATAGAAACATTGGGTTCAACAGGAATACTTAGTGAAGAGAATGCGGGCTCTGGTTGGCTCTGAGCAGAAAGTGCTTCAAAGGAATAAGAGAGCGCCCAAAATGCCAGAAGAGCTGGTGCTACTAGCATCGATATTCTGAGATTTATCAGCCTTGTCATGAGTATTCTCCAATTAGATAAACTCAATGCCAGATTCCAGTTGCCGGGATGGCTTTCTTGTTTCTCAAGCCAGTGTTGACAAATCCTACTACAAGTGTAGTATGTTCTACAACTGTAGTAGATAGCTAGTCCGGAGTGGTAGGTATGAAGAACGGTGTGCGCTTGAGCGACCAGCAATTCCAGGTTGTACAGGCAGTGAACAGATTGGGGGAAGCTAGTGCGCGGGACGTGCAGCGCGAGCTGGATCATCTTGGACTAGCCCATACCACAATTGCTACAGTGATGACCCGACTGGAAAAGAAGGGTGTTCTGGCCTCGGAGGTGGAGGGCAGAGAGAGAATCTATCGTTGCCTCGTAGATGAAAGTTCAATCCGCCAATCTATGGTGACTTCAATGATTTCTACGCTGTTCAAAGGTGACTCCAAGGCGCTAATGGCTTACCTGATCAATGAAGGTGAAATCGACGCAGAAGAATTGGATGAGCTGAAAAAACTCAGTCAGCAGGGTGACGACAATGATTGAAGCTCTTATAGGAAATGAATTCTGGCAGCACATTCTAAGGTTCTTGTTTGGTTCATCATGCTTTCTACTTGCTGTGTGGGGGCTGGAATCGTTCAAGATTATTCAGGGTATTGAGACTCGCGCGTTTCTTTGGAAGTCTGCACTATTTGGATCAGTACTACTGCTGTTACCCATCTCAATGCCGCAAGCGCCGGTTATTTATGTGCAGCCTTCAAGTTCTCTGGCGAGTGAACAACTACAAACCACACCTCGTGCCAGTGCCGAACAGTCTTATCAGGCATCCATTGAATTAGACAATGCTCAGAATCCGTTGCAGGTACCAGAATTTCAGACACCAGAAATTGCGGCTCAATTTGTGACGCCTCGATCTTATTCCTCTGTTTCGCCCGCCGAAAACGCTTTTGTTAACGAATCACAATGGCAGCTTGTTGAGGGCTTCCTCGCGATAGCGATGCAGGCAATCAGTGATCTAAGTCTTACGGCATGGTTGTTAATAGTTTGGTCAATAGTGAGTTGTGTCTTTATTTTCAGATTGGTCTGGGGTTACAAACACGGCATGCAGCGGCTGGGAACCCGACATGAATATGCTGCTGATAATCCCATAGCGCTTGTTTTTAAACAGTTGAGCGATGAAGCTGCGTTAGCTGCTACTCCCAGGCTAACCTGGTCAAGACATACTGGCAGCCCTGTTACATTAGTTGGCAATGAAATTTGCTTGCCAGCCTGGGCCAACGACTCATTACCTGAAAGTGAACTGAAGAGCCTGCTGGCTCACGAGTTAGCCCATGTTCGCCATCGTGACCTGCAGCTTCAGCTTGGAACGCAACTACTATCCTGCCTGTTTTTCTTTCAACCCCTGTTCGCAATTGCCAGAAATCGCTTAGTAGATTTGGCTGAATTCCTGGCCGATCAATCTGCTCTGGATCAATGCAAGAATTCCAACGCAATCACCACGGCGCTGGTGAACTGCGCCGACCGCATCCAATCCCGACGTAATTTGCAGTGGGGTTTCGCCATGGTAGGTAACCATTCCCGCCTCAAGCAAAGGATTCAGCGGCTAAAAAATGCAGAAAAACTGAGCAAACAGAGTCTCGGCAAGTTGAGCAGAATTTGCCTGCTTTTAACTGTCAGTGTTCTGGTGCTGGTATCTCCGAGTATAGAAGTTGGCACTGAAGCTGCTGCAATAAGTTATTCAGATTCAGACACGGCAGCTCCTGCCAGTCCGGAGTATCTGGAGTCACTCTTGCCCTCGAATCCGTCGAACGTTTTCACAAGTACTGGCGAAATTGGTTCCCAGACAATTCAAAGTGAGGAGCGTGTGCAAGCCCTCGATTTTATTGATGATGAGCTTTTGTCGTTGCGGGAAAGCTTGAATCAGCTGGATCAGGATATTCGATCGCAGCAGCAGGCATTACCCCAGGCTGGCGAAAGTATCTCGGCACGCGCCCTGTCACCCGCGAGAGCACCCAGCCCCTTTGCAGAGATAAACACACCAATACTCCAGATAGAGCAAGCAGCGATTGACCCAATCCCTGCTGCTGTCGACATCAACCTAACTGCAGAACCGCCATCACCCTTTGATCCATCAACATCTATGAGAATATTTTCCCAGGGCGGTGGAGTCTCGGGCTTCTTTGACATCTTTAGAAGAGGCAGCGTGAGTGGTAGCACCTATGACGTCAACGGCGACAGACACGAGTGGGTCTGGAATGAGGGTAGGGCAGAGTGGCGCAATGACTTTGTTGCCAATGACAGCGAAGATGAAATTGTTGCCATTGCTGATGATGGATATTTCGAATATCGCTCTGATAATGTCAGGCCGCAACGCCGGATTCTGATTGAAGCGGATGGCGATGAGCTGTCTACCAGATATTGGGTCGATGGCGACCAATCCGCGTTCGATGAAGATGCAAGGGAATGGTTCAACACGATCCTGCTCACATTGTTTCGCTCCACCGGGGTCAATGCAGAATCACGTGTTTTTCGCATGCTGGAGAACACAGGGCCTGACGCTGTAATCAGAGAGCTTGCATTTATCAGTTCGGACTACATCAGTCGCAACTACAATTTCATTCTGCTGGACAATGCCACACTCTCCGAGAGGCAGTTAGTCGACTTATTGGAGACCAATAAGTCGATAGGCAGCGACCTGGAGATGCGCCTGACTCTGAGCAAATTGGTCTCAACGCAGGTCCTTGAAGCAGAAAGTCAATCAGCCCTCATAGATGTCATCAATGCAATTGGGAGCGATCTGGAAATGCGCGTAGCCATATTGAGTTTTGTTGAACAAATCGAGCTTACTGAATCTTTTACCAACTTACTTCTCGGCTCTACTGCTTCTATAGGGAGTGATCTCGAAGCCCGCCTGGCACTCACCGCAATCGTCAACAACGGTCTGATGACTGACAGGAATTGGTCTACATTTCAGGATGCAACAAGATCTGTGGGCAGTGACCTGGAACTGCGCTCCTTGTTGACAACAATCGCAGGCAACAGGGACTTGTCGTCGGCCGGCACGATGAATTCGATTCAGGCGACTGACAGCATTGGCAGCGACATTGAACAGCGCCAGGCCTTACTGTCGATTGCTGAGTACGGGGTCATGGATGATGCAAGCTGGACCGCAATATTCGAAGCAGCAAGGTCAATTGGCAGCGACATTGAGATGCGGGTATTTCTGAGCCGCGCAATTGAGCTCGCGCCCGAATCCGAGCTTGTTTCCAGTCTTGCGCTGCATGCCCTGGATACTGTGGGTAGCGATTTCGAGATGCGTGCCGCCCTGCAAAGCATTGTTGAAAATGGGAGTCTGGCAGAAGAAAGCTGGCTACTTGCCGTCAACCAGGCAGAAGAGATGATCGGCAATCGCTCTGAAAGGAATGCCGCACTTCGAACGATTGCAGATCACATGCCAGCGGATGTTTCGCTAAGGGATGCACTCTAATCAGGGAGCGTACCCGAGTGAGCATCCTGCGTTTCGCTACATACGCGCTGATTTTTTCCTTCTTCACTACAATTCTCCTGCGCCCAGCTTACGCGCAGGAGACCGAAGCGGTTATCACAAATTGGACTATACCCAACGACGAAGACATTGAAGCATTGCTCGAAGAGCGAATGCGCGACAATGGAATTGGCATTGTTGTGGGCGTTATCGATGCGGATGGTCAGCGGGTAATCGTTCACGGAGAAACTGGCGCTCTTGACGACCGTCCTTTGGATGGCGATTCCATTTTTCAGATAGGATCAGTTACCAAGCCATTCACCACCTTGCTGCTTGCCGATATGGTGGTTCGAAACGAGGTGTCCTTAGACGACTTTGTCCAGGAATACATCCCGTCGACCATTGGTCTTGGCGGCGTCACGCTGAGGCACTTGGCCATGCATACGTCGGGCTTGCCATCGATGCCAGATAATCTGGATTTGCAAGCGGACCCTAATCCCGTCGATGGCTACACGGTTTCTGATCTCTACGAATTTCTTAATTCTGTTCAACCGGCTACTGTTCCCGGGACAGTCAGACGTTACTCCAATGTCGGAGTCTCATTGCTCGGCAGAATCCTTGGTACCCACAGAGGCATATCCTATGAAGAATTGTTGATCATGCAGGTACTCCAACCCCTGGGGATGCATGACACTGCAATTACTTTAAACGACAGCCAGCTCTGGAGAGTTCTCCCCGGGCATGACAGGTATCTGCAGCCAGTTGAAACCTGGGAAATGAGAGCCATGCCGGCATCAGGATCACTAAGGTCCAGTGTCAATGATCTGCTCAAGTTCGTAGAAACCTATTTAAACCCGCAATCAAGTCCATTCAGTGCAGCCATCGAGTTGCAGCTGGGTAATCGAACTGAATTTAACGACGGTGATCAGGCGTTGTGGACTGTCTTGCCAGGCGAGATCATTCAACATTCTGGGGGAAAGTCAGGCTATCGATCTGGTATTGCCATCAACCTGTCCGCCGGGCTTGGCGCCGTAGTGCTGTCTAATGCCCGAACCGATGACTTGCCCATAGACATGGCACTTCATCTGGTGAGCGGGCTTCCACTGAATCCCGCCCCTCAAGCACCAGAGAACCAACCGAGAGTGTCGCTAAGCTCAGAATCTCTGAATGCGTACAGCGGTACTTACAGATTTGAGAGCGGCAATGAATACGAAGTGGGGTACGCTGAAAACATGTTGCTCGTCAGATACCCCAGCGGCGCTATTCTGGAGTTTGCGCCGACCTCGGATAGAGAGTTTTACTATATTGCGGGTAATGATGAGATCGAATTTGTTTCAGATTCTGGATCCGACCCTCAGCTCATCCTCTTCCCCAATGGTAGAGAAGATGGACTTCAGTTCGAAGCTGTTCGACTGTAGTTCATTTCAAAAAAGTTTTATGAATCAGTCCCCCGTGATTCTTCTGCACGTCTACTGGACAAGATATTGGCTAGAGCATAGTTTCCAGCATGGCAGGCATACTCGAAAATTTGAGATTCGGTCTTCGTCAATGGAATTGTGGCTGTAATTAGGTCGGTGAATGTGTTGGTGTCATCGATAGTAAACTCATAGACGAGTTCATTTGGGCCTTCAAGAGTGAATCTCTCGGTCAATATGCGGTCTTCACCGCTCCCGTACGCTAAATCTCTGAGTCCAAGGCTGGCGATTTGATCCGTAAAATTGCGCGTTTCTACAATTAATGTGTTGCCCTCAAAATACCCCCGGGAATCTCCTGACCAAAGTCTGATGTTTTGGTGCAGATGGGGTGTTGGTTCAAGTGGGATAATTCGAGCATCAAATCCCATTTCAACGAGGATCGCGACATGGTCGGAATTTTGAATTATTTGAATATTATTATTGTAAGGCCCGCTGAGCAGAGGGGGTCCTGAATTGAAAACGAGGCAGCGTTCGGACAAGCCCCGATCTTCGGGTCCATTTCTGGCGATCCCCCCATGCGTATACCGAACAGGGCGCTCACCCTCGATTTCTGTTATTCCTGTCCAATCTCCTCTTTGTACAACAGCGTCTGGTTGAACCGGGGGAATTTTCCCGTTTTTGGGATGGATAATTAGAGAGGTTCGCGAGTTCTCTCGAATCGGCTCAAGCTCTCCCCAGAACAGATTAACGGAACCAACGGATTCAGCATCACTATTTGAAATTAGCCGAGAAGATATATTCTCTTCACTCTCTACGTATGAATTCCAGGTTCGTTCTCTTCTGGCCTTTATCTCAGCTATTTCAGATTCTGTTAAAAACTCAGTTTCGCCAAAACTTTCTGGTCTCTCCAGTGGCGTAGAAGTGGAGAAGTTCCAGACACCTTGCATATCTGGCAATCCATACTCCGTTACTGATATTTCCGCGCCTTTGGCAGAGGCGCCAAGAAAAAGTAATGTTAATAAGAGAAAACTTTGCCGATTCATTTTGAGCCCCACTGATATACGGGTTTGGTGTCGCGGAATGTCTGAAAACAGGTCAATTCAAATTGCGTTATCTACTGACACTACAGCTTCTCATAGAGTAGCTTAGTTACTCCTGCCACTGATATACGAAACGCAACTACTTCTCCTTGATCATCTCTCTCAAACAGCAAGACGCCGGTGTTTCCAGCCGCTTGAAATAGATCACGATAGCGACCAACCAGTAATCTGCTGGGAAATCCTTCTCCAGTTCGATAGAGTTGATCGTCCACGACAACAATATCAAAAGCAGCCTGAAGTTCGGCGCTTTGATATGTGCCAGTAAATTGCTCCAGGTAATTTCCATCAAGAGAAACTTCTGGAATGCTGGTAGCAGTCATGGTGTTTATACCTTGCTCCGCAATCTCGAACGTTGTCTCTCCACTTGCTGTAATACTGAATGAAATTCTATCGTTATCTATCGGATTGATAGACTCAAACACAAAGTCTGTGATTGGCTTCACCAGAAATGGAAACTCAAGCCCAGAGACAATTAGGCCTCCTGCTGCACTATTGACTTGAACGAACAGAATATCATTTGAGCCATCAATTCTATAAGCACCTGCAAACTTCTCCAGGTCAGGTTCGCTCATAGCGACAAATTTGTTTTCAAATGCAGTTAATATGTCCTCTCCAGCATTAACTTCACTAGCGCAACACTGACGGAGTATCTCCATATTCGGAGTGTAGATATCTAAAGTAGAATTGGAGAGGATAATGACAACGATTTCTTGATCCAGAAGCTCAGAACGGTTGCTTCTGTATCCGGGAGTGCCTCCGGCCATACCTCTAGTATTAATTCCCATAGGCATGCTATATCCCAAACCTTTGGCGAATCGAGACGTCACACCGTTGTCTAAAACTCCTCGGGAATAAAGCTTCTCCACTAATTCTCTAGAACCTACTGTCGGAGCAAGCAAATTTTTCTCCCACTTAACAAAGTCATTGAGAGTAGTGATCAGATTTCCACTTCCTACAACATTGTGTTGCGGCATGTCTCGAATGAAATTTTCGCCATCGGGGGAAAAATGACCCCAAGCCAGACCTTCAATCGACTCGCCCAGGTCATCTGCATAAAAAGTGTCATCCATGTCGAGAGGCAAGAATATTTCCTCTCTCGTGTAATCTCTGAATGATTTGCCCGTGATTCGCTCGATGATTAGAGAAAGCAAATAGAAGTTTGTATTACTGTAAGACTCACCTTTGCCTGGGGCGTGATTAAGCTCAAGCTGTTGAGTAAGTAGTTGCAGAACTGATTCCTGCTCAACTTGATCGTCTTCACTGATACCTTTTAAAGCAAATAGCGTGTTCCAATTTCTCAATCCGCTGAAGTGATGTAAGAGGTCGGCTACACTAATAGATTCGCCAAAATCTGGCAGTTCGGGTACATATTCTCGTATATCATCATCTAGAGAGAGCAGTCCTTGCTCTTCAAGTAGAAGGACTGAGAAAGCGGTAAAAGTTTTGGCTACAGAGGCAA
Source organism: uncultured Pseudohongiella sp. (assembly GCA_965267495.1). Taxonomy (GTDB): domain Bacteria; phylum Pseudomonadota; class Gammaproteobacteria; order Pseudomonadales; family Pseudohongiellaceae; genus UBA9145. The sequence goes on from OZ254078.1 coordinate 1,243,365, forward strand.
CGTGAAATTTTGTATCTAGTGTAATTGGTACTCCTGTATCCAGATCTGCCAAACCGAAGGCTCTGGTATAGATTGGTTTGCCTTTGTGAAGCAAGCCGACAACACCGCCTGGCGTATCTTCCTTCCAGTGAGCAAATATCTCGTCAATCCCGCTGACATTGACAGATTCTGCGGCTTGGGAATGGAAAGAAGATAATGTGGCTAGAGGGCACAGAATAGACACACAGAGCAATTTTTTCAGTGAAGTAGCATAGTGGTTCATGAGGTGGCTGCTCTGTTCTTTCTAGCTATTGCATCCCATTTACTTGAGGGAGAACTTTAGCACAGCAGGGGAGGATTGAATCAACTCTAGTGAGAGCTACCCGCTGGAAGATTTGACTCCAATACTTCTGTTTCGGATTGCATGCGGATAGCTTGGAGCGCTGTAGATTAGGCCTGATAGTTGCTCCATGACCGCTGTGTGCCAAAAACGGACAGACTGCGATTGTTCAATCTAACAACTCGTTAATCAAAAAAATTGAATAAGTCCGCAGAATTTCAAATTTATTACTCTTCAGCAGGTTCGATGGATGGATAGTTGAATTGCATTGTCAGATCTTCCATCCGAATCCATCTTCCCTCAGAGAATACGGGTCGGAACTGAGAAGTTTCTATCGCCAATATCGCAGCGCTTCGTACATTTCGGCTATCTGGATCGGATTGTTCTATGCGAATACTCCTGGGTCTGCCGAGAGTGTCGATATCAAATTTTACTAACGCAGAATTCATTCCCGAGTAGAATCCAGTTTCAAAATCCGGAAGTGGGGGATGAGGTGCGCTTGGAAAATTTTCACTCCATCCAGTAAAGACTCCGATATGAGTAATTTGATCTTCGCTTTCTTCAGTTGGTTCTAGCGAATAGCCGTCAGCAACCTGTTGAGCTAGTGCATCGTCAAGTGAAAAATGAAATTGTGAAACAGGAATCAAGACCGGCCGGGTGAAGAACTCATCAATTTTCTCTTGCTCGAGACCTGCCTCTGCTAGCAGCTCCATGGCTGCACTGTAAGAATCCGCACCGCCTCTAATGCGTGAAGCAACCCGATTTCCCAGTCCAGGAACAGCAATCCAGCGTTGGTGCAGTGCTTCAAAATCGGCAACATAAAGCATTGCCATTGCGGCTGCTTCCGGATCACCCATTGACTGAACAATTTCTTGGATAAGAGCGACCAGGCGTTGACCCTCAAGGATCCCATTCGGCCCAATAAAACCAGCAACTCGATGCTGATCTAAAGCGATACCATAGAGCCATGAAACAATTTGTCGAGGCTCGTTCGCAAATTCCTGTTCTACCAGAGATAAGATGTCGGGGAGTACTTTTCTGGATTCTATGATGTGATTGAGGCTTTGTTCGACATCGTCTACAAAAACAAGCGACTGGTGCCAATATCGAATATTATTCAGAGCAGACAATGCTGCTATTGCATCAACGTTTTGGTTTTGTGAATGCAGCAACCGAATGTACTCCAAATGATCCGAGACAGAGGCCCATTGACTGTTCCGGAGGGAGATTGAAATCTGATTTGAGATTACCGGAAGCTGATTGAGAGTGGACGGTCCTTCCACTATGCGTAGCAATTGAAGTCGTCTATCCAGCAGCGACTCTGCCTCTTCTAGATCTTCTACTTCAATAAACAAATCTGTGAGCGTTTGCAGCGGCTCCAGGAGCTTCTGGTCGTAAGGGCCGAATTCTGTCTCTATATCTGAGATTTGCTGATTCAGGAGTTCCGCTTGTTGCCCAAAGCTAGAACTGGCATCAAGAGCAGACTCTTGTGAATCCTGGTTCTGATCAGCAACTAGAGATACGGTAGCATGAAAACAAAAGACTGAAATAACCAAGAATTTGAAAAGAGTGGATATTCTCATTTCGACCTCCTCAGCATCTGAATGAATAATGGATTCGATGTCAGTTCTAGATATCCGCACGGTCAAGCATGAGCCGTGGATAAGCACTATTAAATACGAAACACTTCGGCAATCAAGAGCTAGTCTGTACTTCTCAACAATAGGCTGGTTCTTCTGCTTTCTGAGACATTGTTACGGATTCTGGAAATTCGTTCCTCTGCTTCCAAGTGGCCCAGCGCAGCGGCTTTTCGATAGTAGTCCAGCGCAGCACTTCTCCGCCTCTGATATTCATGTATTTGTCCCAGATTGAATAAGGCAGTTGGATTATCAGGTTCGAGCTGGATTACCATCTCAAATGACTGAACTGCCTCATCATGAAGTTCTGGAATTCTTGAATAGATTGCTCCTAGATTAAAGTAGCTTCTCGCACTCTCAGGATTCAGATTGATTGCGGTTTCGTAGCTGTTTATTGCCAGATCCTGACTTCCAATGCTGTCGTACACTACACCCAGATTCAGATGTGCCTGAAAGTTATCTGGCGCCAGATCAATAGCAGAAGTGTACATGTTCTTGGCATTTTCCAGATCCATTTCTGAAAAATAGATTTCCCCGAGATGCAAGTAGGCATCCAGAAAGCTGTCATCGAGTTCGAGAACTTGAAGAAACTCCTGCTTAGCGAGGTCCGGGTAGCCATTTGAGAACAACAAGGCTGCAGAATTAAATAGACAATACGCTTGAACGGAGCGAGTTTCCGCTTCTCCTGTACAGCTTGGAAGCGAAACTGTCGGAGAACTTGCCCGAGCTTCAACTACACTAGCGACCTCTACTCTTGAGTTCTCACTCACACAAGATGCCAAGACAATAGCCGGAGCAAAGGCCAAAATTGCAAACTTGATATTCACTTAAATGACTATCCGAACATGATCGGTTTTAGGAGACTTTACCACAGCTGACAATTTAGTTGAAAAAGCCAAGTCTCAAGAGATGCTTGGCTTTTAGAGGTGTAATGATATGTCTGCCTTGGGTCGGAAAACGGCTTCCGATAGACAATCTGAAACTGCTAGTTCAATACAAACTTCAGTCCCCGAATTGTAGCTGGGGCCATGACCGACAAATGCGTTTCATCATCGAATAGCACATATTCCAGGCCTAAGTCGGAGTATTCCCGGCCATTGAGGTTCTGATATAGAGATCTTGCATTTGTTACCATCTGGTTTTCATCACCTTCCGTTTCTTCAAGCTCAGCGGAAGATATAAAAACCCTTTTTTCCAAATTACTGCGACTCTCCGCATAGGATTCTTCATATTCAAAGCCACTATTGTTCTCCCACCAAATAGATGGACTACTAATCACATAGTTTTCGAATAGATCCCGTTCATTAAACAAAGCGTAGATGGCAAACAGCCCTCCAAGGGAATGGCCTACAAGAGTTTCGCGATCCTCGTCGGTACGGAAATTCGAATTCACAAACGGCTTGACTGAATTTTCAATAAACTCCAGAAACAGATCAGCTCCTCCTTCTGGGAATCCTGATTCTGGATTGTTCACTGTGGGTGTTAGATCTCTTTGTCTTAGCGCCCCGGATGCCATTACATCTCCCGGATAGCCGATACCTACAATTATTGACGGAGGTATTTCTCCGGCAAGCTGAAGGATGTATGTATTACTCGCGACGATTGAGAAATAGAGCCTCCCATCCGTAACATAAATCACTGGATAGGCATCGTCCGAGTCGTCATACCCACGGGGCAATGCGACATCAATCTCAAATTCCTGGCCAATGGCGCTGGACTCAAGTACAAAATGACTTGAATTCTCTATGGTTACCATTCCCAGATTATTCAGTTCTTCTGCAGATAGAGCAGTTGTAAAAGCCAGCAAAGCGAATGCGAAATATGACTGTAGGGAATGTGATGCGCTCAAAGTTGTCTCCATAAATCCAGTCGCGAGTATTCAGATAAACACGTCGTCATCAGCTTGTTTCATCAAGGCCAGTTTTAACAATCTGCCTAATAAATACAGGCATTCTTCATCTTCTTCTTTTTCCATTAGCGCTTCGATATAGGCTATGTTGTAGTGCTCCTCATCGGCATAATCCAGAAGGTACTCCAGATAGTAAGCGCGGAATTCTGGGCGAGGGTCTTCCACAAGGCCCTGGGCTGTTGCCAGCTTGTTTTCGTCTTCTGTGCCCAGCATGGAAATCAATGCCAGCGCATTAAGTCTGGCCACTCTTGATTCAGACGACTTCATCTCTTCTGCACGAGAAAAGAGCGCTCCTGGGTCACCATTTCTGGCAACAAATCGTTGAATCTCTTCCAGGCCGCTATCATCCAGGGAGACGGGAGTCATTGTTGTCAGCAAGACAAAAAACAGGGCAATGGCCGCGGCGGCAAAGCCCAGGAAGAGTGGTTGTAGAAACCACGCGGCTCTTCTTCCATCATGTCTTGAAGTTGTAGCGTGCGCCTGGTCAGGCTGAGCATTCTCAGCTGTACTGTTCCCAACTTCCTCGTCAGCAAGTCTGGCCAATCGGTCTAATAGATTGCCCCGGCTCTGTGTCAGCTCAGAATCGCTGATTTCAATGTTGTCGTAGAGCGTTTTTATGTGTCGATCAGCCATTGTGCTATCTCTTTGTCTTGGCGAATTTTCTTGCGTGCCCGGTCTAGGTGGCTCTTAACTGACCCGGTGCTGCACTCGAGAACATCTGCCACTTCATTCAAGGTCCACTGTTCAATATAGAACAGATGGAAACTGACACGTTGTGGCCCATCCAAATTTGACATTGCCTGTGCTACAGCTTTTAGTCGCTCTCTGTTTTCCTGGTCAGGGCCGGAAACCGGAATGTCTTTTACCTCTTCCAGAACGACTTGTTTACGCATGAATGTGATGCAATGGTTGATGGCAATACGATAGAGCCAGGTGTGAAAGCTTGATTTCCCCGAGAAAGAGGGCAGAGCGGTATAGCACGCGATAAAAATTTCCTGGTAGAGATCATCCCGATCATATTGGTCCAGGGTAAAACGTAAGATCACATTCATGATGCTTCGATCATGAGACTTAACCAGGGTGGCAAAAGCCTGATGATCTCCTTGTGCTGCAAGTTCGATCAATACCTGTTCATTTTCCCGGTCGACAGTAATTGCTGCCTCGGCACGCGATCGCCCGCCTTCTATTTGCTTCTCGAAGGTCAAAGAATTTATTGCTGCTATTTGCGCCACGACCGTAAGGTGTTCATTAGTTCAAAAAGTTCAGCCTGATATCACCACGATGAGCGTCGACTCGTATGTAGTTACTGCCGTCACCTTCGTTGTAATCGAGATAAGATTGCCGGTCATGCCTATGAATCGATACGTTTCTACCTCTCATCGACAGGTTGCCTCTATGAACCTCGGCAGCTATAGAGAAATTGCTGGCCTCCGATATATCCAGATCGATATCGCCACGATGGGTCTCAACCCGCACATCCTGTAAGTTGGCAATTTCCAAATCGAAGTTTCCCCGGTGAGTATCGAGGCTAATGTCATTTCTTATGCCGGTAATTCGGCCTCTTCCCCGATGAGCCATAATATCAACCCGGCCTGCAGGAGCGGCGACATTCAGGGTGGAGCGATGACTATCAATACTCAAGCTGGCCTGGTCTGGCAGTACGATATGGAATTGAATGTCCGGGTATTCATAGGAGTTGAGATCAAATAAAGAGCTGAATCGAAATACAGGCTCGTCATAATCCACATCTACCGTGACTCTGTCCCGGGAGCGGTAGATTACTATTTCCACATCATCTACTGCTTCTTGTCTATCGTGCCTGATAACCGCGGTGATCTCGATGTTGTCCACGTCCCCGGTTCTGATTTCCACTCCGCCACGATGGCTATCGATAGAGAAGTCTACATCGCTATTCACAGGTATTGTTTCTTCGAAGGTTTTTTCGGCTGCCAGAACGCTAGTGCCAGTGAACAAAAGGGTGGCGAGCATGAACACAAAGGCTTTTTCTATAGGTTTTCGCATCGGAAGATTGGCTGAACTCATGACAGATCCCGTCGGGCGTACACCCAAAATGCTGGTGAATTGTTTTGACTATCTATATTAGTCGCAGAAATCTGATTATGGGTTACAAGTTAGAAGGAAAAATATCGATTTTTTGCAGCTCGCCTGATTGATTTAATCTGCGATGGACTGCTATGGGTCGTAAGCAGACCTTATTGAAACACTACAAGTTACAATTTGAGATTTTAGACTTCCTATCCAACGCCAATTCAGGTGCTTAGAGCGGTGTTCAGAATCTTGCTCGAGAATCCGGGCTATCCTAGTCTGCTTGGACCGGTATGTTTTTGGTCATAGAGAATCCATCACTATTTGTAATCGTGTAGGTTTGCAGTCCGCTCTCGCCAACCGGCCTATACATTGTAATTGTGGATCCGTTTGGATGAGTTAGGGTGTATTCTCTTTCATCGCTGGATTCATGCGTCACAATGGTTGACCCATTTTCATGTGTGAGAGTATAAGATGCACTTGATTCTGAAGTTGCAAGCTGCCTAGAGACTGCGGTTGATGAGCCACTCCCACTACCCACTCCAAACCCAACCACAAATGCAATAAGACCCAATACTGAAGCAGTGGTAAACACTGCCAACAACACTCTTCCTGGTAGTTGCCAAGGTTGAGGAACTGATTCATGGTCAGAAAGCGCTTCTGGCCTTATATAGGCTCCTTTCTCTTCCTCTTCCAAAATTTCTGCTACTGATCTACTACCCATAAATGTTTCAAAAATAGCTTCTACAGATGGCACCGTTCCATTTGGGCTATACAATGTAGTAATCGTAGAATCTACTTTCCGATTGTACGCAGGAATAACTACCACCCCGTCATTAAGTAACTCACTTATGAGTTTTGAAGCTAAAGCCAGCTTCGGCTTTCTAGGCGTCCGCGTCCCATTTAGCCATCCTGAAACCGCCGCAGGACTAACCTGGCATGATTCCGCCAACTCGATGTTTTCAATCGGTCCAAGGATCGTCTTCCAATCCTCCCAAACCTGAGAGAAATCTCGCTTCGTAACCTCATTCATAATTTTGTCCTCTTAGATGATGGGTTCAGGCGCAACGCCTCCAGCCTCGGAAAACCAGCTAATTTGCGTAAAAACTCTAAAAGTTAAGAGAAGTTGATACCAAGTAAATGCTCCCTGAGCAGGATTGAGAGTAACTTTAATCTTGCTCACATTAAAGTTTGTTTTCAGCACAGGACTAACCTTATGACTCGATTTTTGCTAATTCTCAGCTTAGTACTAGGCGCGCTGGGCTGCGCAGTTCAAAGTGATAGTTCCAAAAAGGATGCCTTCGCAGAGGAAATCCGGTCTACTCCGAAAAATCCAATGTTTTTGAGCGATCCATTAGGGCGAATACCTCGAGACATTTTTCCACAAAATCCAATTACGTATCTTGGAAGGACCACCAGGGCAAAAGCCCTTATCGAAAATGACAACTGCGAAGATGCAGAACCCTTGTTGCGAGAGAGCATAGCTGAGTTTCAGGACGACAGTTCAGTTTGGTATTTTTTAGCCAAGTGCCAAGCCTTGTTAGGAAATGAGGTGGGTGCAATTACAGCTTACAAAGAGGCATTGTCACTAGGAACCCACTATTTTAGTACTACTTCTTTCGAAGGCCATCCACCGTCTTTAGCCTTGGAAATTGCTCGACTTTACGCACGAACTGGAGATCTCCATTCTGCGCAAAAGTGGCTAAACCATGCAATCTCTTCGAGGTACCCAGCAAGAGGACTTGTCGCCTCCATGCCTGAATTTGCGGAGCTGCTAGATTCGGATGAAGTGTCAACGCTTTTAGGTATCAGCACGGGTGAAAACTTGAGCAGAGAGGAAAAATGGGAAATCGATATCGCTTATCTCAGAGAACAAGTTCTCACTTTACATCATGATCCGGACTTCAAAACAGAGGCCTCAGAGCTGTCAAAATTCCTCAGCGATCTAGAGCTCAATATTGCCAACTTATCAGACAAACAAATTGCAGCGAAAATCCTGATATTTGCTGGAATGTTGGGTAGTGGACACGATCTTGTTCTAGCCGGAACACCTTTAGAATGGATTGAGGGCAAGGCTTACATTTTTTCAGATGGAATGTTCTTTATCGACTCTGAAGATGCATCTTTGATCGGGGCTCAAATTTTAAAGTTTGGCGACGTAGATGCTAGCGACGCATTCGACACGGTTTTGATGAATCTAGCTCGAGACAATAATATGTCACCTCGTTGGACTGGCATGAGAATGCTCATGAGTCCTGACGTCTTACAGGAACTTGGAATAATAGAAGATGCAGAGCTATTTACTGTCACCATAAGAGATGCTAATGGATCGGTTAAGACAATCAAACCAACTCTAACTAACAACCCTGCCATAACGCCAGCTCTGGCACCTAACAGAGAAAATACGCCTCTATATCTCTCAAACTTTCAATCTCCTATTTGGTACACAGAGCTTTCAAACGACGCTATCTACATTAATGTAAACACTTTATTTGATACAACCCCTGGGCTTTTTGGAGATGTAAGCAATGAATTATCCTCACTAATCGAGAGTAATCGAATTAGTAACGTTGTGTTAGATACAAGGAACTCTCAAGGCGGAAGTAGTATTGTGATAATTCCTCTAATTAGGTCATTGCTGCGGTTTGATACATCTGACTTTAAAGATAATCTCTATATTTTAATCGGCAGGAATACGTTTTCGTCAGCACAAATTCTAATCGGTGAACTAGATGTATTGACTGACCCAATTTTTGTTGGAGAGCCTAGCGGCGGAAGGCAAACATTTACAGGCACTTTTGGACAATTTCAACTTCCTTATAGTGGAATCACTATCGGGATGCCGACAGAGCTCGGATACTCTGGAAGTACCAGTTTTGACCATAGAATTTGGATTGCTCCCGATGTGCCAATTGCGCTTAGCTCAGAGCAGTATTTTCAAGGAATTGACCCTTCAATAGACGCAGTTCTCAATCTAATTGAGGAGTAAACATTTACCACAGCAAATTTCAATTCGCGTTCTGACTAAAATGGGATATACGGAGTAAGTCTGCTTTGTGCCAGGAGCAGACGCACGTGACGTATCAAAACCGAAGATTGTTTTCCTACAATCGATCGATATCGTAGTGAGCTATTGCTTCCTTCACCAAACCTACTTCATTGAATATGAGAACTTCTGCAGCTTGGCGCCCAGTGCGAGAGTGGTAGTAAATAGTGATGCTATTTGGGGCCAGTAGTACCATGTCTAAGGTCATGTGTGCTTGGGAGTTTTCGGTTAAAGCAGGCCCCCAATACTCCCGCATCGCAGTCTTTCCTTGAAGCGTTCCACTTTCATCAAAGCCTAGAAACGGAATTCTCAGAGAACTCATTAGAAAATCATCAGTATAGTGACTTAGGACTCTCTCCATATCATGGGAATTCCAAGATTCAATCCATTCTTCCGCGAATTTTCTAGCAAATTCAGAATTGAGTACAAAGTTAGTTTGTGCATTGAGGCCGGACGTTAGTCCTAACATTAGCATAGGAATTACGACAAATTTTGAAGCGGACCGCATGGCATACTCCCAATTGTGATGTTCTCAGGATTCGGTGGAACTCGTATGGGTGTACACTATAATCCAACGAAGATGAACAAACTCGAGCCTGATATTTTTCTGATATCAAGGGAATCAATAACTTAGGAATGCAATCCCAGTTAATACCGATTTCTCTCCTTTATATAATTGGTGAACCTGAAGTCTATGTTTAAAGGACAAAACATGAAGTGGAAAATCAGTGAGTTTTGTCTAGATCAAGAGACTGGAATTGTGTCTCGGGGTAGCTACGAATATCGATTAGACCCAAAAGTCCTCAGCGTTCTATTGGTGCTATTGGAGAGACCGGGTGAGATCATCAGCCAACAAGAAATTATTGCCCGGGTATGGTCAGACACAGTAGTTGGTCAAAACGCATTACACAGATGTATAGGGGAGCTTAGAAAGGCTTTTCATGACAATGCGAAACAGCAGTCTGTAATCTCAACCTACTCCAAAAGAGGGTATTCCCTCACTGCATCCGTCCACGGAATAAACACTCCTGTTTTCAGGGGTATCCCGATTCCATTCGCAAGTGGCATAGCTGCATTTTCTTTCTTCGTATTGGTCGTTGTACTTGAATTGAGCATGGAGCTTGATAGCGGAATCAACAATAGTGAGATTCAATTCGATCAACTAGCACCGTTAACATCGAGTGACGAAACTGAGTTCTATTCGGAATTCTCGCCGGATGGACTGTATGTCGCATTTGCCAGGCAAACCACGGGGCCTTACAACCATATCTACGCAAAAAACCTCGGCACAAATGCCGAATACCGATTGACGGCAGAACCAGGAGTTCTGAACGATCCAAGCTGGTCACTTGATGGAAGCAGATTGCTCTATGTACGAGTTCAATGTGTTGACGAAAATTGCCTGGTTCCAGAGCGCGAATGTATGAGTATAGAAGTGGTTGGTTTTTCTCCGTCTCGTGACCCTCAAGCCCCAAAAACCATTGTCCCTTGTACTCCCAGTGTAGACATTAATACTCCTAGATGGTTATCAAACAACGAGATAGCGTATATAGAACGTAGCGGTGAATCAGTAAGAGTGATAACTATAGATTCCCAAGGGACAGACCGACAGATTGTTTATCAGGATCCGCGCTTTGATCCTTACTATCTATCATTTACACCGAATATATCGAAACTTGCAATTGCGATTCAATCCGTGTCACCAGCTACTGATGCAAGTATGCCTAGTGAAATGTTATTGTGGGATGTCAATAGAAATAAATTTGAGACGTTTGCAATTGACTCTGACAATAAGAATCGCTGGCGTCCGAACTGGCTGAGCGATGGCAGCGGATTTCTGATGTCGTCAAACAACAAGCTCTACCAGCTATCTCTTCAAGGTAAAGTAAAAGATCTAGGATTTCCGTCTTCCAACAGAATTTTTCTTCCCTCTGATAACCCAGCATCCCCTGGAATAGCAATGACGGTCGGGCAGTATGACTACGATATTGTTGAAATCATTTTACAAGATCAATCGAATCCGCTGATAGAAACGAGAAATAGAACAACGAGGAGAGAAGAGTTCGCCGTATATCGACCGGGCTCAGAGGAAGTAGCCTTTTTCTCCAATAGAACCGGAAGTAATCAGATTTGGATAAGCTCATCAGGGAATGCTTACCAGATATCAAGGTTTGAAATCGAAGATAGAAGCTCACCGTTAGCATGGTCGCCAGATGGAGCCTCCCTCGCCGCGGTCTATGTTGGGCAACTACGTCTATTCGAGTTTGTAAATTCAAAATCTATGAAAGTCGATAGTGTTAGGGAATTAAGTCATTTGGTCTCACCGAAATTGCATGAATGGATCGACGAATCTTCATTGCTACTCAGCATAGGGGCTGCAGGTGAAAGGGCTCTTGCAAAGTACTCTATAAATAGCAAGAGCATCGAAGTGTTGGCTCAAGGCGATTTCTACTCAGTTAGACATTCTCAAGGCGGAGAGCTTTATGCTCAAACTGCTGCTCCCAGCGGAGCTTACAAAATTAAGTCACTGTCTGAGTCTGGTTTGGCAGAAATAAACCAACTGGAAGACTACGAATTCATCCCTGGACTAATTTTGATGGACGATCTCCTGATTGGTGTAACAGTGCAGCGAGAACTTTTAGTCTACTCAGTTCAGGAAAAAGAAATCATTACCAGGCTAGATTTGTCTCATACTAAGGTGAGATTTCTTTCTGATGTTTTGCCGAGTAGAAATGCGCTACTGTTTAACAACCGACCAGAAATGCGCTCTGAATTGTTTTACTGGCACAACTAAATCTCATTAGTGTAGTGCGTTATCCAAAGTGAAAAGCAGCTTCCTTTTAAATTGATTGCCATGTGTTACTGTGTCTTGCGAAAAGGCGTTTCCAGTATAGAAATGATGTGCCAGTAGTCTTTCTCGGATTGAAGTAGTGATTTGTCAGTAATTATTCCTGCTCCATTTCTTCCCGTGGATATCTATACAAGACAGTGGCTATATACCTGGCTTGACTCCACCGGCCACTAATAATTGGCCGAAATACAAGTTGACCTGCGGCTTGAATAGCATGCATACGGACTTGTAGCAAATCTGGAATTGAGTCAAGAACTGTTATGTTATTCAAATAACTTGGGATTTCTATCTGGATTAAAACTGAATTCAGGTCTTGTTCTGCGTTGGCAATTTCATCTGGCATCTCTGGTCGAGGTAGAAAAGGATGCGATTCTTCTAGCGCTAAGAAATATATGATATTTACTGTTTGCACCGAATTATCATCATTCTCTATTTCCCGCACGATAGGCTGCTGTTCAGTCATGGCTGAATCGATCGAAAGATGCAATTGACGCATTGGAATTACAGTGGTTGTACTAAAAAAATCAGTAACCTTTTGCTCAGGAATACCTATCTCTAAAAATTTCTGCCTTGCCTCCCGATATAATCGATCGCTCCATACATTAGAAGTGTAAAATCTCAAGAAATCTGCCTCGAACACCATCGCCATCGCTTGAGCTTCCGGGTCACCAGAAGCTTCAATGATCTCCCGTATTTCTTTTACTAGGAGATAGGCTTGTTGGGTAAGATAGCCGCCACGGGGTGGCCCTGTATCGCTATTCTCAAAAAGATGAAATGAGTGTCTGAGTAAGCGCTCTTTCGCTTTTAGATAGAGCCAGGGTGCAAGCAAGGGGCTATTTTCGCTGTATTCGACTCTTGCTAAGTTAACTATCTTATCGACAATTTCTTCGAGCTTACGGACGTGTGTCTCGCGGTTTTCATTAGTGTCGAGATAGATTGCCGCAATACGCCAGGAGCTGACTCGTTTCAGTAAATTAAGTCTCTGTTCTGCTTCGGCATTGGGATTATTGATAGCCAGCCATTCGATGAATTCGTATAGAGCTGTTACCGATTGCCAATTTTGCTGGCGAATTTCAATCGAAATTAATTCGAGAATAGAATCAAGTTGAGTAAGGTTAGTCGGACTAAAGACGACTCGACCAATTTGTAATCTTCTATTCAGTAACTGAACTGCTTCATCAAGATTTCCGAGTTCAACTTGTAGTGAAGTGAGATCCCGAAGCGGTGCTAGCAGAGCCTGATGATAGGGCCCGTGTTCTGATTCGAGAGAGCTCAGCTGCTCGCGCAACGCGCCAGCTTCATCGTTGATTCGATTAATGATGTTTAGAGCAGAATCGTTGACCTGGGTAGCTGACGGTTGAGAATCCGCAGCCTCGACAAATTGAACTGAGAGAATTCCCCAGGCGAGAACAAGGCTAATGGCGCAAGAACAGGGATTCTGGATCAATTTCCAGGCAACAGTAGCGTGGGCTGCTACCCCTGCCTTGGAGACCTTGCATCGTAGCACTTTCTGGAGCAAATCACTCATCGCGACTGGATTCCCGATGTTACTATAGCATACAGGTAATTCAGCATCATTGGGTCGGAATGCGACTATTTTGTAGTAATCTGAACGTTGGTTACGAGCCACTGCCCATTGGTCGCTTCGTGCCATTAGCAGACATTGGCGTTTTACTTAAAGGGGCGGTCTTCGAAGCGCGAAAGGTGACTTAAGCAAGTGCTATTTGCGTAATCGCACGCTCCTTTTGAAGATTTGTGACGTGCCGCCTACTAGTAATTAGTATTTTCAGAAAAATATCTCTACGCAAAATTAGTTGTCTTCTAAACTCGTTAATTCACTAAGCACAAATTCTCTTTCTCTCCGAGAAGGGGAATCTTCAGAGTTAGAAATCAGTTCTTCTAATGCCTGTATGTATGCGAAATTGAGCGCACCTTCAGCTGGAACCGAGTGGTCTGGAATAACACCAAACTCTTCATAATCAGAATTTGTTACTGCATCAACTGATCTCCAAACCGGAACAGCAAGCATGAACCGCGCATGCAGTCTGTAAGTATTGTTGGGACGTGACCCGCCTTGTGTGTTCTCTCCAATTACTTGAATACGGTCGCGGGCTTGTAAGCCATAAGCGAATGATTCAGCCGCAGAGTAGGTGTTTCTACTTGTAAGAACATAGACTGGCCTTTCTTCCCCGTATCTGGCTCCCGATACCTCGTTTCTCGTCCTATATTCGTCAGTAACTATCCCATCTCTATCCACAAAAGTGCCGATCAGCGAGTTTCGGGAATCTAGTAGGTAACTAGTAAAAAGCGCCACCATATCGGGACTTCCACCGCCATTGTTTCTGAGGTCGATAATCAAAGACCCGGTATGCTGGAGAAGGTTCATTGCGGCAGCAAATGCATCTTCTGTTCCTTGAGCTTCAGTAAAAGATCTATAATCGATGTATCCAATGTTTCCTCTAAGCCTCTCAATCTTTTCAAATCCGAAGTTTCGCCGCCTTGCCAATGCTTCCGCTTCTTCCGCTTGCTCTGGGGGGATATCTATACGGTCCCCAACATAATTTTCGGGAATATCTTCTTGGTAGAAATTAAGCCACACATGACCGTCTGTATCTATTGGCCACAGAATCTTGTCAATCGCGATCATGAAGTCTCTACCATTTGAAACTTCATCGAATGTTCCGTTGATCAGATTGCCACGCAGTGCTTCTGCATACTTCAAACCCATTGCGGGAATTACATGCTCGCTTTCAAATATCGTAGCCGCGGCAGCAATAACTTGTGCTTTAATTTCTGAGTCAATGGCATATTCGGAGTTTTGAGCGAATACTGCATTGATAAAAAGACAGTTTACTATGAGCAGTAGTGTCGCGAAGCTCATGGAGTTGGCTTTAATCATAAACTTACCCCCAGCAATTGCGATTTAGGCACTAGTCGGCGAGAGACACATAAAATCTTTAATGTTAGGGACCAGTCAGTGTACACCCCTCCATCTAGCTAGAAAAGCCAAGGTGCGCCAATGTCTGTTTAGGGTCGGAATGTCACTATCGGAGGTGTGCCTGAACAGTGCTCTCGGGGCTTGGTCTATTGGTCGCTACCGTGCCAAAAGCGGAATTCAACTCCTTAGATTATTGGTTCAGCTATTACTGAGCCTTTATTTGATTTTACGATTTTGTTTCTTCAATCGGATTCCACCCCTTATCAAGATAATGCTTGTGCATAATCTCTCGAGAATAGTATGCATAGGCAATCATCGAGATTCCTGCTGTGATAGGAGCGAGCAGAAACCAGACCAGTGCGTGATTCCAAACTCCTTTAATCAAAAAGTAAATAACACCAAAAAATAGAACCCATACCCAAATGAATTCTGAAACCTCTTCAATCGAGTCGGTAGATGGATTTTTGTATCTCACGCTTACTCTCCCAACGTAACAAATGGAAATATAGCAATTTGAACAAAAAATCTGAAGTCAATGCGAATGATGTTCAAGATCACTTGCTAAATTACCTATTCTACCTGCGAAAAAGCTCTTTATTCGTAAGGTAATTACACCGCTTTTGTGCCAGAAGCGGACACCCACTATCATGGATTCAATGTACTTTGGTGAATAGCCACGCTAGTTAAAAACTTCTATCAAGCCACGAGCAGTAGCAGCAGGAATTACTGAAAAATGATCTTCGTTAGGAAAAGTTTCAAAAGTTAGATTGATATCCAAGGCACTTTCTTGCAATTTGGAATTTACCCACATCGCTCCTTCTACATCATTTTCCGATTCAGACCCACCAATCGATACAAATACGTTTACAAGAGAATCTGCTGAATCTGTACCAAACTCCACATCTTCTCCGAGCGGATAAAATCCGCCCCATGAAACACCAGGGCTTGTCGCAATATAGTTGTTAAATGTCTCTGGCGCTGTCGCAAGAATATGCAATACAAACAAACCACCCAAAGAATGCCCTAAGAGCGTTTGATTGTTCGAATCAATATCTGCAAATTGTCTACCAATAAAAGGCTTGAGTTCGGACTCAATAAATTTGTGAAAATTCTCAGCCCCACCCGATGGCGACATATTTGGGTTCGAATCAAGATAGTCTTGAGGCAGAACAGGCGTAAAATCTTTGTTCCGTTGTACCCTAGTTCTCCGGCCTAAATTCTCTAAATCACTTAAATTCGGATCTGGTGAATATCCTATCGATACAATTAGTACAGGAGGTATGCCATCTCCTATACCAAACATACGTGATGCGGTAAGTATGTTTGCTATGGATGAGACAACTTGAAATTGGGAATTCCCATCGAGTACATAGACTACTGGTAGTTCTTGGCCTGATTGGAAACTCGGAGAAGTAGTTCCAACTCGAGATACATCAATTTGATATGCCTCATTCGTATGTTCCGAATGAATTACATATCGGGTAGAGTTTTCGATTTCAATACTTCCAGTATCTACGATTTGTGCCTCTGCTAAAGCGCTCCCTAACAATGCCAACAATGTAACCAGCGGATGAGCAAAACTTTTAAAATTTCTTGTGGTTATTGAACTTTGCACGTTTCTACGCTCCTAAATATAGCCCATTCATACAAATGACGGGCATTGGAGGAAAAGGTTACAAAGAATTTAGTCCCCGTAGAATTGACAATTAGATGGCCTGTATTGAGTCGAAATCAGACTGGTCGACTTATGCCAAAAGTCCGCTATGGGTCGATAACGGACTGTGGTTGTGAGGTTAGTATTTGCTCAACTGAGCAAACATGGTCTCATTCTCGCTACACTTGTTGACTGACCAATGTCGCAGGTCATTGGTTCCACAATAAGTGCATTTTTCGAGGTCTGGATTGCGCTGTTATTTGTTGCGCAGCGTTGCCTGGGCGGCAGCCAGACGTGCGATAGGTACACGCGGGGGCGAACAGCTCACGTAGTTGAGGCCTACCCGATGGCAGAAATCTATAGAGGAGGGATCGCCAGCGTGTTCGCCGCAGATGCCCAGCTTCAGATCTGATTTCGCGCCGCGGCCATTGGTGACCGCAAACTCGATGAGTTTGCCGACGCCGGTCTGATCGAGGCTGGCGAAGGGGTTCTTGTTGTAGATTTCCTTGCTCTGGTACTCGTCGTAGAACAGGCCCATGTCGTCGCGGCTCAATCCCAGGGTGGTCTGGGTGAGATCATTGGTGCCGAAGCTGAAGAAGTCTGCTTCCTGGGCGATTTCATCGGCGGTGATCGCGGCACGAGGGACTTCCACCATGGTGCCGACGATGTAGTTGATTTTGACCTTGCGGGATTCCATCACTTCCCGCGCGACCCGATGCACGGTCCTGAGCTGATCGGCCAGTTCCTCGCGGAAGCCCACCAGGGGAATCATGATTTCCGGGTTCACCTTGATGCGCTTCTTGCTCTTCATCACCTGCGCGGCAGCTTCGAAGATGGCCCGGGTCTGCATCTCGGTGATCTCGGGATACAGGATACCGAGTCGGCAACCACGGCAGCCCAGCATGGGGTTCTCTTCGTGCAGGGCTTTGATGCGATCGATGACGAAATCGAAAGGTACGCCCAGTTTTTCTGCCAGCTGGCGTCTGACCACATCATCGTGAGGCAGGAATTCATGCAGCGGTGGATCCAGCAGCCGGATGGTCACGGGTCGACCGTTCATCTCCCGGAACAGGCCAACGAAATCCTTGCGCTGGAAGGGCAGGAGCTTCTTCAGGGCGGCGCGTCTTTGCACTTCATCCACGGCCAGAATCATCTGGCGCATATAGTCGATGCGATCGCCATCGAAGAACATGTGTTCGGTGCGGCACAGGCCGATGCCCTCGGCGCCATAGGAGACTGCCTGCCTGGCCATGCCCGGGGTATCTGCGTTGGTACGCACCTTGAGGCTGCGATGTTTGTCGGCCCAGCGCATCACGGTCTGGAACAGCTCATAGGTATAACTGCGCTGTGGCCGCAGGGAGCCTTCCAGCACCCGCTTCACTTCGGACGCTGCGCTCTCGATCATGCCCTTATAGATGGCCCCGGTGCTGCCATCGATAGAAATATAGTCGCCTTCCTGCAGGGTCACCTTGCCTGCGGTCAGGGTGCGTTTCTCATAGTTGATGCTGATGTCGCCAGCGCCACAGACGCAGACCTTGCCCAGTTGTCGGGCTACCAATGCTGCGTGGGAAGACACGCCGCCGCGAGAAGTCAGGATGCCCTGGGAGTGCAGCATACCCTTGAGATCATCCGGTGAAGTCTCGGTCCGGCACAGCACCACCTTGTTGCCCTTGCGGGTTTCCGCTTCGGCCGCTGCCGCGGTGAAGGCGATACGACCGGTGGCCGCGCCGGGCCCGGCGGGCAGGCCATGGGCGATGACGGTGGCAGACTTCAGGGCCTTGGGATCAAACACCGGGACTAGCAGGGAATCGATGGACTCGGCAGGAATCTTCAAGAGGGCGGTTTCCTGGGTCATGAGCCGTTCTTTCTGCATCTCTACGGCGATGCGTACCGCCGCCAGACCGGTGCGTTTGCCGTTGCGGGTCTGCAGGATGAAGAGTCTTCCATCTTCTATAGTGAACTCGAAGTCCTGCATGTCCTTGAAGTGGCGCTCCAGTTTGCTGCGTACCCCTTCCAGGTCCTTGTAGCTGCGGGGCATGGATTTCTTCATGTGAATAATGGGCTGGGGCGTGCGTACGCCAGCCACCACATCCTCTCCCTGGGCGTTGATGAGATATTCGCCGTAGAAGATCTTCTCGCCATTGGCCGGGTCGCGGGTAAAGGCCACACCGGTGGCACTGGTATCGCCGGCATTGCCGAACACCATGGCCTGCACGTTGACAGCGGTGCCCCATTCGGCGGGGATACCATATTGCTGGCGATACAGAATGGCGCGCTCATTCTTCCAGGAGCCAAACACGGCGCCGACCGCGCCCCAGAGCTGATCCATGACGTCCTGGGGGAAGGCGGACTTGGTTCTGCGGGCGATGAGGGCCTTGTAGCGTTTCACCAGCACCCGCAGGTCGCCGGTGGTGAGTTCCGAATCGTCGCCAACCCCAGCTGATTTCTTGAGTTGTTCCAGCACCCCGTGAAAAGGTTCTTCCTCTTCCTCGCTGCGGGCCTGCACGCCCATGACCACATCCCCATACATCTGGATGAAGCGGCGATAGCAGTCCCAGGCGAAGCGCGGGTTACCGGACACTTCCGCCAGACCTTCCACGGTTTCGTCGTTGAGACCGAGATTGAGAATGGTGTCCATCATGCCGGGCATGGAATCCCGGGCGCCGGAACGGACTGACACCAGCAGGGGTGCCTGGCGGGCGCCGAAGCGTTTGCCCAGCTGTGATTCGATCTTGCGGATGGCCGCGACCACTTCCTTTTTCAGGGAGGCGGGGTAGCGGCGGTTGTGATCATAGAAATAGGTGCACACCTCGGTGCTGATGGTGAATCCCGGTGGTACAGGCAGCCCAATGGAAGCCATCTCGGCCAGGTTGGCGCCCTTGCCGCCAAGCAACTCGCGCATATTGGCATTGCCATCGGTCTTCGCGCCGAAGGCATAGACGTACTTCTTGGTTCGGGAATGCTGCTTTTTGCGAGGGGTCTTCTTGCGGGTTGCTGGGGGAGCCATAGCCTGTGTGCTTTCGTCCTGTAGTCTTGCTTCTTATTTACTGCGCAAGGAGGAAGGACGCTCAGACCAGATCGGCGGTCAGGAGCAGCTGCTCGAACACGATCGAATATACAGGCCCTGTAGAAGGGAATTCTGCACAAATTTTGTGCAGTTCCTGCAGCTCGAGTCCAGCCCCGCGCGGGGGGTGAGCATAAAGCACCAGCCCGCCAAAATCCAGCGCCAATGGCGCTGGAGATTGGGGTATCGAGGATATGCTCAGATTTGAGTTTTCAAAAGCGAGTAAGGTGCTGAATAGCTAATTCATGCTTCTAAAAGTTCTCCTGGAGCAGAAGGTAGTCCATCTTCTGTTTTTCTCTGAACTGCGAATTTGGCAGCTTTTCGTTGCCTCCTCCATAGTTCCTTAATATATCTATGGGAATTGAGAACAATGCTCCACCGAGTGGTGAAACCAACTTCTATTGATTCATGAGTATTCTCACCACCCAATAGTTGCGGCCGACCTTTATAGATAATTGTCGGATTAGCCATATTAGTCAGTTTTTCCATCACCCTGTTTTTTGAGTTTCGCATCACTAATACATATTTTTTGCGAGCGAAAAATATATCCTTAATCAAATGTGCCCAAACCCTGACTTGAAGATTTGGAGTTTTCAATGAAGGGCTAATCCACAATCCGTTTACTTCCATCATTTCGAATTCGTCGTTAGCGAAAAGTGGGTCTTCGGCCTTTACTTTATCTGGAACAAACAGCAATGACCTAAATGCTGGCGCAGTTACTAGCATGTAACCAGCTACTATTCTATCGTGTAAGAAAACTCCCACGACTTTAGAGCGGTTAACATAGTCCATTGGTAGCCTTACTCCAGTGTGGTGTTCAATCTTGTCTAAGAAGAGATCTAACTCTCTTGTTTCGCTAATAGTTTTAAAATCAAGCTTTTCCATTGCGATATCCTCGGCAAAAACATACCTACTCTTAATTTGTAGTTTCTGTACTCTCGCGAGTAGCTACTTCTTAAAATAGCCTCTTCTTCTCTCTTGGCGGAGAATATATAGAAAGCTATTAGAGTACCGAGTGTAATCCACAATAGAGTTGAATTGAATAAGATAGTGCTTGATAACCAGATCAATGAATAAGACAAGTAAAGCGGGTGCCTTACAAGTGCAAAAGGTCCCTGATCCACAATGCTGTTTGATTCATCGCTGAGTGCGAAATTCAAATGCCTAGCCGACTTTATCGATAGAAAAAAGAGCAGTGTCCCTAATACAAGAAGAGCTATTGATACTGAGATTCTTGCAATTGAGGCTTCTGCCTTCGTAAGAAGATAGAAATAGCTAAAGGTAATGTGAAGCCCTGCCATCAAATCGTAAAACCAGGCAATTCTCCTCGATACATCAGATTTCAGCTCAAAAAAGCGGTACCTCGCCCAAACTAAGCTAACGATCGTTAATGAATAAAGTGTGATAAGTAGAAAGCGCATTTAGGGGTGCTGAGGAGAATTATTAAAGAATCTGGTAATCGCGCCGTACTAATGAGTGCGGCGAAAGAAAATTACGTAGTGTCAATTGCTTGATACTCCATATCTAAGCGTTACTTGGGCAGCGCGACAGTAACTTCATACCCCTAGATGATCGATTCGATTAGCAAGTCTAAAAATTATTCCACTTACTGCCAAGAGCACCTTGATGAATTCATGCATCAATTGAGGGTCGAAGCTAGTGGGGCAATATACAGTTGGCCCGCTAGGTTCGTAGCGACCCTAATGGTGTTGGCTTCAGTCATTACTTTCGTATTCCAATCTACAGTTTTAGACAATCCTTATGCAGTAATAGCGCTAGTTGCATATTCGCCAGCGATCTTGATCATTTTGTTGTACCCATTCATCACGCTACTTATTTCATCAATAGAAAAATATAGCAGACAAGTAATTGACGTATTATGTATCTTCGGAATGTTTGGATTCTGTTTAACGTTATGGGCAATTATAGCAGGGTCGGGAAGTGAAGAAGTACTAGACATAAACTCTGACTATCTTCAAGGGCAAATAGCGTTTGTCATCACCGGAGGAACTGCGTTCGCTTTTCACGCATCTTACTGGACCACGATATTTCGAAATGTGGTTTTTACATTAATAATTGGATTGATCGTATATTTTATCAGTGTTGAATTTCTGTTAAGGAATATGCTTCCGATCTTGGAAGGTTTTTTCCTGGGTTTAATGATCCACAGATTTTTTTATGATGGTATACAAACACGTTTTTATTTGAAATCTACAGACGCTGACACCCGTCAACACCTCTACAATCAACTCTCCAAACTCGTCTACCCCCATCAGCTGGAGCGCATCAAGCTGGGTGACGAGTTGGAAAACACCATGCCGTTGAAAGAGGGTAAGGCCATCATCAACGTCTTCGATGTGCAGCGATCCTCGGAAATTCGCCATGAGAAGACTGCAGACTTTTTCGTTAACCTGTTCCAGGCCTTTCTCGACATCTGCATGAAAGGTTATGAGCACAATCCGCTGCGTTCCCAGGCGTTCCGCCTGAAAGAAACCGGGGACGGTTTCATCAGTTCCGTGGGCTATCCGTTCCTGCCTGTGGATTCCCGCTCCCTGGCAGATAGTGCAGTGGCGACCTCATTGACGATGTTTGAGGCGTTCAACACCGAGGTGGAGCGGTTCGGTTATTCGCGCCCCATCAAGGCGGCGATCGGCCTGGCCTACAACAATGTGCAGGGTACCTTCCAGAGTGGTGGTATCCGCTCTTACGACCTTTTTGGCGAGGCGCTGATCCAGGCGTCCAAGTACGAGGAACTGCGCAAGCAGCCCCTGGTCTGGGAGATCTTCTGTAAGCATGCAGAAGAGCGGGGTTTCGAACACTTCAACATCCTGATTGCCCAGGAAGTGGTCTACAACTCACTAAGCCCTGCCTATCGTGATCTGTTCACCGAGATCGATCTGAGAGACGAGTCCCTGGTGGGACAATTCCAGATGATGTACGACCACGACGCCCGCTATATCTATTTTCATCTGCTGCCCTAGTCAGCATCTGTCCGTAATTCAATCTCTACCGACCCGTCCGCGCTACAGTTGGCAAACACTTCGATGGGACGGCAGCAGACCGAGCAGTCCTCGATGTAGTGTTGGGATTCGGTGGAGCAATCGACGATCAGGCTGATCACTTCGCCGCAGTAGGGGCAGGCGCTATGCACTGCCTCGGTGCCGAGCATTCACCCCACCTCGGTCAGCAGGGGCTGGCCGGCAAAATATGCGGCCAGGTTGTCGATCACCAGTTGACCCATGGCGCGGCGAGTTTCCACCGTGGCGCTGCCGATATGGGGCAGCAGCACCAGATTGTCCAGTTCGAGTAACTGCGCCGGCACATTGGGTTCGTTCTTGTAAACATCCAGTCCTGCCGCCGCAATCCTGCCACTGGCCAGGCTGTCATACAGAGCCTGCTCGTCGACGCTGTTGCCTCTGCCTACATTAATAAAGATGCCTGTCGGGCCAAGGGCATCCAATATGGCAGCGTTGATCAGGTTATCGGTGGCACTGCCGCCGGGCAGCATGCACAGCAGAATATCTGACGCCGCTGCCAATTCTTCCAGGGATGCATGGTAGGGATAGGGCAAGTCCTTGGGACTGCGATTGTGGTAGGCAATGTTCAGCCCGAAGGGCAGGGCACGGGCCACGATGGCTTCACCTATTCTGCCCAGGCCGGCGATGCCCAGGGTCTTGCCGGCGAGGCCAGTACCGAACGGCAGTGGTCCCTGCAACCAGTTGCCCTCACGTACAAATTTGTCTGCATTGACCAGGTTGCGGGTGGTGGCCAGGATCAGGGCGATGGCCAGGTCTGCGACGGCATCGTTAAGTACATCGGGTGTGTTGGTAACTTTGATGCCCGCCTTGCCAGTAGCTTCGAAATCGATGGCATCCACACCCACACCGAAGGCAGAGATAATCTTCAGTGACTCGAGCTGGTAGATGATGTCGTTGCACATCCACGAGGCGGTTGCCACCGCTTCGCAATTCCCCTGCAGCGATTCAATTAATGCTGCTTGTTCGTCACTTTCCAGTTCCCACAGATGATGGGTCGCATAGGTGTCATCCAGGATGGCAACGGTTTCCGGGTGGAATGCATTGACTACCAGTAGTTGTTGTTTGTCATTGTTCATGGGTAGTGACCAGCCTACTGTTGTTCTGCAAGAAGTTCAGGATAGGTTATCTAAACAGTTTGAAACTGAAGGCGTCGGGTTACCATCCATTGATGCCCCATAGACAAGATGCTGTTGGTAAGCGTATACAGCACGAGCCCGGCAGGGAATGTTAAAAATAGCACCGTCATTACCAGCGGCAGCAAGCGGATAATTTTTGCCTGCAACGGATCGGCAGGTGCAGGATTGAGGCTGAATTGAATCCACATAGCCAGTCCCATCAGAATGGGCAGCACGAAATAGGGATCGCTGACTGAGAGGTCTGTTATCCACAGCGCGAAGGGTGCATGTCGCAATTCCACGCTTTCCAATAACACCCAATATAAGGCGATGAAAACAGGCATCTGTACTATCGCTGGTAAACAGCCGCCAGCCAGGCTGACATTTTCCTTCTTGTATAGCTCCATACTGGCTTTCTGAAAGCCCAATTTGTCTTCCCCATAGCGATCCCTGAGCGCTTGAATTTTTGGTGCGATTCTCCGCATGTTGGCTGAAGACTTGTACTGGGATTCCGAGAGTCTGTAGAAGGCAGCTTTCATGAGCAGCGTCAATACAATGATCGAGTAACCAAAGTTTTGAATCACTAAATTGATTTTATTGAGCAGCCAATTGATTGGCGATGCGACCAGATTCAAAATGCCGTAATCAATGGTTAACTCAAGATGGGGCGCAACAGTTTCCAGAATCGCTTGTTGCTTTGGGCCCGTGTACATGCTGAAAGTATAATTGCCAGTAGCTTGTGGTTCTATGGTGATACTGGAAGCAGTGAATCCTCCATAGTACTGATCCAGCTGATTCTGGCGTGTGAATACGATGTTCCGGGAATCGGTTGCCGGGACGAGCGCAGTGAGAAAGTACTTCTGACTGAAGCCCATCCAGCCTCCGTTTGTTTCCGATCGGTATTCGCTGCGATCCAATTCATCAAAATCCAATTTAATGTAGGGGTCGTCTTCTGCGGTGGTGACAAATCCCAAGAATGAGTTGCTGAATCCGGAGGATTTGCTGGGATCGTCGCTTGAATCTCTCTTTATCTGGGAGAAGGGATTTCCAGTCCAGGTTTCATTGCTTTGGTTGTTGATCATAAAACTGATGCTGAACAGATAGCTGCCCCGCTCGAAAACGAAGCGCTTCGTTACTTCAATGCCCTCTGCAGTTGTTGTCAACAGATCAACCTGCAGTTGGTCTTGGCTATCCGATAATTCAAATTCATTGGACTCGGCCTGGTAATGGGCACGCGCTGTATTGCTATCGAGATTCAGGATACCGCTCTGCGCTACAAATTCGCTGCGCTGTGAAGACTCCAGCAGTACGAATGGATCCTCAGGAGTATCGATGTTCGCAGGAAACTGCCTGAGCGCAAGATAAGAAATATCACCCCCGGTTAAATCTATAGCCAGATCCAGAGTATCAGTTCTCACTCTTACCAGGTTTGAGGTATTGAGTGTGCCCGGGCCTGACGGCTCCACACCAGCTATGTTTTGGGGGGTTCTGGCCAGTCCAGCGCTGGCTAGCTCAACAGCTAGAGAGTCCAGGTCAGCTATTCCATTGCTGTGAACCGCTTCCTCTACCATTGAAGAGTAGTCTTTCTGCCAGGCCAGTATGAGCAAATAGGTCAGCACGGCAAGCACTGCATAGAGGATGAATTGAATATAGTCCACTGCGATCTACTCCAGTCATGATTGGTGGTTTGCCGATAGAGTATAGCGCAATACGGTGCCCGGTTTAGGGGTATCTGGACATCGCCGCACTGCTTGGAGGAGTGAGTTTGGTTTAATGAGTTCTGGAGATTCGACAGCACTCCGGTAGCTTGTAGACAAGACTCTGCCCACTTATAAGTATCAATGGCGGTTACTGATTGGCCTTGATAACAACAGCGAATTCCGCCTTATCACTTTTGTACGGTTTGCCAGCAACATCCCCATAAATTTCTTCAAGCACCAGTCCGTTTGAATGCAATTCCTCTCTCAGCATCTCTGGTGAGTAGTGCTGGAGCCAGTTATAGATTTCCCTGAACCGCTCTTGCTCTATGATTGTGTACTTATCGAGACTGACTTTTTCAGTCTCATACCTGAAGCTGGAGGCTATGGCGTAGTAAGGATCCCCGGACCAGAATCCATCAAGCTGATTCTTCTCGCAAGTCGATGTTTCGGTCTTCTCTGCGAACGCGTTTAGAGAGTAGACATCCAGTACTATCCGTCCGTTTTCAGACAGCAGACTCTTGAATCTGGCAAGTAACAAGCCACGTTGCGCGGGAGACAGGGCGCAGAAGTCGCACATTATCATGATGATGAGGTCAAACTTCCCCTCCGGGTCGTAATCAAGATAATCTGCCTCTATATAGTTGATTGTCAGCTTGTGCTGTTCCGCAAAGCCTCGCGCATACTCAAGCGATCGCCGAGAAAAATCGATACCGACGATTTCCGCGCCAGTTCTGGCAAGTCGCGATGTATAGAGTCCGGGACCACAACCAAAATCCGCTATCCTGCGCTTCGATGACAGATCAAAGTGTTCGGTCATCCACTGCACAGACTTGTCGATAAAACTGCTGCGCCGGGAAGACACATCAAGCGCTTCATTCAGATGGTAAGCCAGCATCTGTTTGGAGGTATGTTCATCGGTCCACAGCTCTTTTGCTGTTAGCACCGAGAAGATGGCGGGCTTTTCATTTGCTGCCTCAAGCAGCTGAAACAAAGACATGGATTTCATGGTGCGCAATTGTAGCAAGAGAGTGTTAAATCACTGTTCCTGAATACAGATTATTTGACGGAAAACCCGGCAAAGACTGAGGATAGCGGCAGAATTTTTGGATTCTCTAATCAGAATATTGCTATGCTCTCATGCCATTCGCATGACATGTAAAGAAAAAGCAGAAGTTTATGAGTTCTGGAGATTCGAGTACTGCTGCCCTCTACAAGGCCTTGCCATCTGTAGACAAATTGCTGCAATCACCACAGTTGCAATCATTGCTGGCTGAGCGCGGCCAGAGTAGCGTCAAGGCTGAGATCAGGTTGCAACTGGAGAACCTGAGAAGTGCAATTGCAGCAGACAGCGATGCGGCTGCAACACTGATCAACAGCGCAGACTTCAACGAGCAGCTTGCAACAAGCATCCACGAAGCGGTTGCCGGGCAACAGCGCAGTTCACTGAAACCGGTGATCAATCTCACCGGCACAGTCATCCACACCAACCTGGGCAGGGCAAGCCTACCCCATGAAGCTGTCGCGGCCATGGGAGTGGTGGCCACCCAGGCTTCCAATCTTGAATACGATCTTGAGGCGGGTGCCCGTGGTGATCGCGATGCCCATATAGAAGCGTTGATCTGTGAGCTCTGCGGTGCCGAAGCGGCGACGGTGGTCAACAACAATGCGGCTGCCGTGTTGTTGCTGCTCAATACCCTGGCGCGGGATCGTGAAGTGCTCATCTCCCGCGGCGAGTTGGTGGAGATCGGTGGCAGTTTCCGTATTCCCGATGTGATGTCCGCAGCAGGTTGCAAGCTGAAAGAGGTAGGTACTACCAATCGCACCCATCTGAAAGATTTCGACAATGGCATCGATGGGCAGACTGCCTTGTTGATGCGGGTGCACACCAGCAATTACGAGGTTAAAGGTTTTACCAAGTCGGTACCGCTGCAGGAGCTGGCGACACTGGCCGCTGACAAAGGATTGCCATTTGCCTCGGATCTGGGCAGCGGTACCCTGATCGACCTGACCCAGTTCGGATTGCCCGATGAGCCCACTGTTGCCAGTGAGCTGCAGCAGGGCGCTGATCTGGTGACCTTCAGTGGCGACAAATTGTTGGGCGGCCCCCAGGCGGGTGTGATCGTGGGCAAGAAGGCGCTGGTGGAACGCATCAAGAAGAATCCTCTCAAACGGGCGCTGCGGGTGGACAAGACCACCATGGCGGCACTGACGGAAGTATTGCGGCTGTATCAGGATCCGGATCGACTGAGACAACGGTTGCCAGTGCTGCGCGACCTGACCCGCAGTCCGGAAGAAATTCGGCAGCTGGCAGAATCCCTGCTGCAGGCGGTGCAGGCGCAGCTTGGGTCCCGTGCTGAGGTCAGTATCGAAGCCTGCAAGAGCCAGATTGGCAGTGGTTCACTGCCCACCGACCTACTGGACAGCTATGCGCTAGCCATCACGCCCATCGCAGAGAAAGGCGAACGTGACGCCGCCCTGGTGCACCTCGCTGCTGCGCTGCGGCAACTCGACAAACCCATTATCGGTCGCATTCATGACGGTAAGTTGTTACTGGACCTCCGCTGCCTGCGGGACGGTGAAGAATTTCTGGGACAACTGGCGCTGTTGAACTAGGCGCTGGAAGCGGCTCTGGCCTTGCCGCGCATGGTCATTCTGAACAGACCAAAAGACAGGGTTGAGGCTGCCAGCATCATCAACAGCAACGGGTATACCGTGCCATTGAAGATCAGTGCGACCACCTGTGCTGCCACGGCTGACAGGGACATTTGCATAAAGCCAGTAAGACCTGATGCACTCCCTGCATAGTCGGGGAACTCGTTGATGGCAGCGGCCTGGGCATTGGGCAGGGTGATGCCATTGCCAAACACTGCGATAGTGACCGGAGCAAACAGGGCAATCGGCTGCGTCATACCAATCAGTTGCAACAGGATCGCCAGCACGATGCCGACCAGGGCGATGATACCGCCGCTGTTGATCAGGGCATCGATGCCCACCTGGGAGCCAAAGCGGCGGGCCACGTAGTTACCTGCCATGAAGCCCAGGGGAATCATGACGAAGTAGTAGCCATACTCAGTTGGTGGTCGGCCCAGCACAGTCACCATGATTTCCGGCGCGGCGGCAATAAAACTGAAGAACACCACCGAGACGAAGCTGACACAGAAGGCATAGCCGCGGAATGCATTGGAGCGCAGCAATCGGGCGAAGGTGGCGAGCATGGAACCAATACCCTCGAAGGGCACCGGATTCTGCAGGGTCTCGGGCAGGGCCCGGCCGAGTATGACGAAGATCAGCGCACTGGCGCCTGCAATCACCAGAAACACTGAGGGCCAGCCAAAGCGGGCCATCATTTCTCCGCCCAGGGCAGGGGACAGCATGGGCACTACCACCATCACCATGACCAGGGTGGCAATTACCCTGGCGGCTTCCTGGGCCCCATAAATATCCCGCACGATGGCCCTGGCGACAACCAGCCCCACGGCACCTCCGAATGCCTGTACGAAGCGGGCCAGGATCAGCAATTCGATGCTGCTTGCCAGGTAGCACAGCAGTGAGCCGGTAAATGTGACACCCAGCCCCAATAGCATGGCAGGCTTACGGCCATACTTGTCAGAAAGCGGGCCATAGAACAGGGTACCCATGGCAATGGCCAGCATGGACAGGCTGAGGGTGAGTTGAGCGGTGGAGCTGTTCACCTCGAAAGATTCGGCAATCGTGGGCAGCGCCGGCAGCAGAATCTGCATGGCGGCGGGTCCCATGGCCGAAGTAGCAGCCAGAAGCAGAATCATCCGCTTCGGCAATCTGGTGAGAAGTGGCAAGGCTCTGTGCTCGACTCGATTGATTGACTGGCAACAACAGGACCGCAGCCAGTCAAATCAATGACTAGCGGGCCAGGAAGTTATCCCGAATATTGCGTTGAGGATTGGCGTCTGATTGTGAGCTCAAGTAGACATTGGAACCCATCAGAATCGATCGCTGTGCTTTGCTGATCTCATAACCGAGACCAAAGGTTTGCTGATGAAATCCATCCACCAGGTCGCGAGCCAGCAGATCTCCCGCCTCTGAATCCGTTGCCGACAGAGTATAGCACGACAGCGCCTCGCCCTCAGCGTTGCGCAGGCAGGCAGAGACCTGTGGACTGGATCGGGTTTCCAGCAGCAGGCCGGCAGACTCAAAATCGAAACGCGGCGAATCGGACAGCATGTCCAGGGCGGACTCAGCCAGTGCACTGCCATCACTGACCGTACTTACCGGCACGGTCAAGTCCAGACGTCGTATGATGCTGGGATCCTGTTGAATCGCCAACTGATAGTGGGTGATGGCCGCCTGCAAGTCTCCCGAGCGCTCATAGGCGACTGCGAGTCGGGCAGCGACCCTGGCACGCAGCAGTACTTCCGCCGGTGGCAACTGGTTCAGTGCGGTCTGGCCCAATTCGACCACCCGCTCATGGTCGCGATCCACTGCGGCGATTTCGGTGCCGTAAGCATAGTAGTAGCCCTCGTTGAGCTGGAAGGCGCCGTTGCTGCGTGCCTGCTCGAGCATCTCGCTCATGACGCCGGTGCCAATCAGGCTGACCAGTTCCGGTTCGATCCATTCGGGAATATGTACGTCCAGCGGTGCATAGGGGCGGAGACGATTCTGCAATACATCGAATTCGGCCAGCAGGGAGGCGGCGCGACGTTCGGCACGCCAGGCGGCCAGACGCAGGGCCGTGGTGTGGCGACGGTGTGCCATGGCTTCTGTCCAGTCCATGGTGGCACGCTTCTCCAGTTGAATTTGCAGTTCGGTGCGATTGGCTGCCATGTTGAGCAAGGCCGCATAGGCATCTTTCTGGGCGTCATCGGCACTGTAGGATCCGTTGCGATCTGGTTGATTGAGCGCGGTCAGGGACAGGTTAATGGCGTCTTCCGCGTAACCTGCAATCATCAGGAAGCTGGCACTGACCAGAAAATGTTCGGCGCGATTCATCACACTCACCAGCGGTTCCTGCTGTTCCTTCCAGACCATCATGCGATCCAGGGCATAACGGGCATCATCGAAACGACCCTGATTGAGCGTCAGGTAGAGTTTATAGATCCAGGGGTCGGCCACGCTGTCCGGATTGAGATAACGGGATGCCCGATCCAGGTATTCCTCCGCCACGTCCATCTGCAACAGGCTGAGGGAAACCTCGGAGGCATTGGTCAGGTAGACAGTGTCGAAATCGTTGGCACTGCTGGCGATGTTCTCGTCTTCGTCGATGGCCCGGTCACAGGCGCTGGTGGATTCGATGGGGGCAAGGCTGGCCAGCTCTGCGGCACACAGGGTGTTCCAGGCACGGGCCCGGGCGCGCTCGTCTTCACTGGTCTGCAAAACCCGGTTGGCACTGTCCCGTGCGGCATCGTATTGCTTCAGCTTGATCAGGGGCCAGCCGCGGAAGGACTCCACGTCCTGCCCGTAGACTGCTTCCAGCTTGTCGAGATAGGCGAGGGAGGTGAGTTGATCGCCCATGAGCTGATGCACATAGCTGAGCTGGCTGATAATCAGGTAATGCCATTGCACATTGCCTGACTGAAAAGCTTCTTCCATGGTGGTATAGGGGGCCAGCTCTTCGCCACGATTGAGGTGGAACAGGGCACGAGCCATGTTGCCTTCGACCGTGAGCAGCACCTCGGCCAGGGCGAATTGGGCTGCGGGGGAGTTGGGTTCAGCCCGCACCCAGCTCTCGGCCAGTTCCCGGGCTTTGACATTCTCCCTGAGATTCAGTGCGTCACAGACTGCCAGCGCCTGGGTTTCACTCACATCGGTGAAGCCAAAACACAGGGGCAGACGTTGCTGGGGCAGCTCAATATCGCCGATGCCCAGGCTGGAATCGTCCTGTGCATGAACCGCCTGCAGAGCCAGCGAGGCAATAGCGACAGTGAAGAAGCTGGCAAAGAATCGCTGCATAAGGATTAGCCGAGCGTGGATCGCGCCAGCGCTTCCATGGGCTCGCGCATATTCTCCTCGATGATCTTGTTGATATCGGTGACACCTGGCGCTAATTCAATCCTGTGGCCAAGCACACGGGGCAGCAACAGCTCGATATCAGCCGCGCTGACATAGTCTCTCTGCTGCATCGCGGCAGCAACCTGCAGTGCAGGCAGCATCAATACCATGCTACGGGTGGAATTGCCCTGCAAAACCCGTTCGTCGTCGCGCAGATTGCGGGAAATATCCACCAGTGCTTCCTTGATGGCGGCGTCGATATTGACCTCTTCATCGATCACTTTCCTGGCGGCAATCACCGCATCCCGGGAAACCGTGGCCAGTCTTGTGCTGGCGTCGCGTCTGTCCTTGTAGGTATCCAGCACATCCAGTTCCGCATCACGATCGATATGTTCCATGGTGATCTTGAACAGGAAGCGATCCAGCTGCGGCGTTGGCAACGGGTAAGTGCCTACCAGGTCCAGTGGATTCTGGGTGGCAATGACGAAGAACAGCTCATCCAGTGGATAGGTGACATTGTCGACGGTTACCTGTTTCTCTCCCATTGCTTCCAACATGGCGGACTGTACTTTCGGTGAAGTGCGATTGATCTCATCGGCGAGCACAACATGGGCGAACAGCGGGCCGTGCCGGAAATGAAAGGCGTTGCTGTTGGCATCAAACACCGGCACGCCGGTGACATCCGAGGGCAGCAGGTCCGGGGTAAACTGAATTCTGCGAAAGGGCACGATGGGATCCTGGGCCGTGGACTGTGTGTTGTCACTGACAATGGCTTCACCCAGCGCCTTGGCCAGGGTGGTCTTGCCGGAACCCGGATAGTCTTCCAACAGCACATGGCCATCGGCAATTAATGCGATGATGACCAGTTCGATGACCTCGTCGCGACCGAGCACCTGTTGCTTTACGGTCTGGCTCAGAGTTGTCAGGGTTTGCAGGGCTTCGCCAAGAGAACCACCGACAGACTGATTCGCCGAAGGCGAACTGTCATGCACTTGTTCCTCTACCGCGACGGCGGGGCTATCCGATGTCATAAAACACTCCAGTGTGGTGAGATGACTTCCTTGGTGACTATCTGCTGAATAGCCATGAATAGGGATTCAGTACCGCGAGAATGCGCTTCCAGGGTGCCGTGGCGCGATTGATCTCGGACTGGGTCTGGGATCTGAGGGACTGCCAGTCGGGTTGTTCCGTTTCACTGTCCAGTGGACCTCCCAATGCCAGGCGCAAATGCGCGCTGGTCATCGATGCCATGGAGGGCGCGCTGTCACTCACCCGTCTGGCAAAGTGTTCGCGACTCTCACCCCGTTGCCTCACTATGCCAACCCCTGCCAGCTGATCCATGGCGGCACGATAGCTGAGCACATATTGTCTTTGGCTGGAGGCGAAGCGCGGAATTTGCAGTCGGTAAATCTTCACCCCATAGCCCGTGACGATCGCCAGGGCCAGACCCAGGTAAAGCAGGTTCAACAACAGGCCGAAGTCGAAGGCGCCGCTGCGTTGTGAATTCATGAAGTCTTCGAAGGAAGCGTCATCCCGCAACATATCGCCGAGCAGTTGCTGCAGTTCGTTCTGGGTATCGGTGGTCATATCGACCAGGGTCTGCTGCGGTGCCGGATCGACGATCACCCAGCCGATATCCTTGAAGTAGATTTCCGGCCAGGCGTGACCGTGTACTGCCTGCACCAGCAGGGCCGAGCCACCGGCGCGATTACTGGCGGGCACTGAGTAGCCAATGCCGACCCGTGCGGGGATACCAATGCTGCGATACATATAAGTGGCAGCAAAGGCGAAATGCATGCAATAGCCAGTGAGGTCGCCAAACAGGAAGGAGGCGGCAGGATCCGTCTCGTAGGCATGTTCATTCTTCAGGCTGTAAATGCCGTTCTCATCCAGATAGCTCTTGATGGCAAAGGCCCTGGCGAAGGGATCGTCGGCGAATTCGGGGCGCAGGTTGCTGATCAATGATTCCGCCAGTTCCTGGTAACGAGGATCATCCGGCAGGGTCTGGTATTCCTGCCATACTTCTTCCGACCAGTCCTCGTGCCCGAGCTCCCGTCCCAGCAGGTAGTTGAAGTCGTAGAGCGGCGCCTGGGATACCACATCGTAGGTGCGTTTGAAGCGCAGGTTGTTGGGATTGGCCACGTTACTGTAGTGAGTAGGGCTGGTCAGGCCAAATGGGTTACGGTGTGGTACCAGCATGCCCACGGTGGTCCGCACTGGTTTTCGCTGGTTCAGTGCCTGGGGAAGCACTTGTGCTTCCACTTCGGTGCTGGTGAATTCTTCAATCAGGTCACGATCCATGTCATCGCGGGTGCTGTAGTCCAGCATCACACCGTTGAACTGGGAGTAGGCGGACTCGCGGAAATAGTAGGAGCCATTGAGCGGTTCGTAATCGTCACGAAACACGACCACAGCAACAGGCGCTTCCTTGTCCTCGGCGGTGTTCTCACCATCCCGGAAGGGATTGTCACGCTGGTTGTTGTTACCGGACTGTTCCTGGCCGGTCAATCCCATATCATCTGTTAGGCTTGGCGTGGGAAGGCCGAACAAGCGGACAAAGCCAACCAGTGACAGGCAGAGCACACCGAGGACTGCGAAATGATAGGGCAGGCGTTTGTGATTCTGCTCCATCATCAACAAAGCAGAGAGGGCAAGCACGGCACCACAACCGAAGGACATCAGAATGATCGAAGGATCGATTCCACGGATCACCGCGAAGTCACCAATGAAGAAGGGGCGGTGAATCATGCCGTTGCGGTGAGCGGCGAGGGTGATGACAAAGGCTGCAGCCACACAGAAGATTTCCAGCACCGAGCCGAAGCTGGTGCGATGGGCCAGGGTTCTGAGCATGAGGGTGATGGCAGCAGCGATGCCAAGCCAGCTGACAAATTCCGATGCGTTAAACGCGCCGATGGGTGTCAGCATTTCAGCAACGGTACTTGAATCCACCAGCACATTGGCCAGCACCAGCATCACCACTAACAGCAGTACGCTCAGTGCCAGAATTGTTTTGGTCTGCAGATACTTCAGCGGAGGATGGTAAAGACGCGCATCCACCAGAAAGCTGGCTACAATGCAGCCCAGCACCGCGGCCACCGATCCGGCAACAACTGTGAGGCTGAGGCTCACCGCCCAGAAGCTGGAAGCAATAATGAGCGCTCTCAGGCCTGTTGGCAGATAAGCCTGCCGCGTATGTTCAGAATGCTGTGTCATATTCGTTAGTCTGTTAATAGACCCCTGGATTCGACTAGTTTGCTCAGTGCTACACCCTGCGTAGATGCTGATCGAAACTGAGGCCGGTCCTGCGATCGATAATCAGGGTCGATTCTACTAGCTGGCCTAATTCGGTCAACAAATCCCGTACCTTGTGATTCGCGGGATTGGCCGCCGTTGCTGGGCCTGCGCCCTTGCCTGGCACGGTTTCCAGGTCTCTGAACAGAAATTTCTGCCAGCGCCTGGCCTGTGCCTTTGCCTCCAGTCCGTCGGTGGCGAGCACCAGGGAGAATTGTCCACGAAAGTTCGCCACGGTGCTTTTCAGTGCTGCCAGCCAGGGATAGTCCGCTGCCGAGGCAAACACGATGCAATGTACACCGGCCTGGGCAGCTTCCCTGTTCAGGAAGTTGTCGAGCCCGTAATGGTGTTTGTTTTCCATGGCTCGTGATCTGGCCACAGCGTCCAGCGCCTCCGGCAGGGAAGTGCAGGACTTTTCTGAACCATCGGCACAAAAGCACCAGTCTTCACCCAGTGCACCGGATTCCAGCGCGACTCTTGCAATGGCCGCGGCAGCCTCATCATTGTCACTGCTGAGCAGATAAGCAATGGTGCGGTTGCTTTGGAACACGCTGTTCTCCGGCAAACGCACATTGAGTTGTCGATTGCGGGCGAATACTTTCCACATGATGTTCTTGACCGAATCACCGGGTGCATAGGGTCTGATTTCCATGCGGTCACCCTCAGGATCTCCGCTTGGGTTGGGGATACCATCTTCGGCGGTTAGCGAACGCAACAGTGGCAGTTGCTTGACGGTATTGATCTGCGGCAATGCGCGTATGGCGGCATCCTGTTTCTGTCGCCAGGTGAATCGACAGAAGCCCAGCACATCGAACACAGAAAACTGCCTGATGATCTGATCCGACAGACAGCGCTGTTGTGGAATGATTTCTTCATACAGACTGCCATCGACAGCAGAACGGGTTCGTGTTTCGGTTGCGTCCGGGTACACCACCTGCCAGGTCAATCGAACCAGGGGGACATAGCTCAGTGCTGCAAGTGTAAAACCGGATTCATTGGGATAGCCTGCTTCGACTTCAATACGTTGTGAGGCGGAACCGGAAGCAGTTGCCTGCTCCAGTTGTCGACGAATCTTTCCTTGCAACAAGACGCCGACACTCACGGTGTTGAACAAACAGAAAATGATAATCGCCAGTGTGCAAATCGCCAGTGCAAACACAATCAGGTCCATGGCGCCGTAGCCAAAAACCCGCAGCGCCGCAGCCGCTACCAAAAGGCAGATAGTACCTTGCAGGGTCAACGGAAACAGACCACTCAGGGTTCGAATTGTTTGGCTAATCTTGTGCATTCGCTAGGTATTCAAAGGCTTCAGGCCAGCAGTCATTCTGTCATGCCGTCAGTGGGCGAACAACGCCAGCAGACGAGCGCAATGGTGATTCGCCGTATCTGCTGAGAAATGGAGCTTTTCTGGATCAGCCGCTGTGAATCGAAACCTTCGATTTCACAGAATTGGCAATGAAGCACTGATGATGGGCACTGTCGTGCATGGCGGTGATAGCGTCATCGTCGGGAAGCTTGTCACCAGAAAACGCTATCCTGGGATTGAGTTTCACTTCGGTCATGCTCAGGTTACCGTCGCTGTCTTTGCTCAAGGTGCCGACGGCGTCATCGCAATACTCCTCAATCTGGTAGCCCTGACTGGATGCAATAGAAAGAAAGAACAACATGTGGCAGGAGGCGATGGATGCAACGAAGGCTTCTTCCGGATCCACGTTTGCCGCTTCTGACCAGGGAGCAGGTACGATGTGTGGGGAGGCTGAAGCCCTGACTTCGAATCCACCATCGAATTGCCAGCGGTGGGCACGGGAATATTTGTTACCCAGGAAATCTTCTTCATTGCGTTGCCAGCTAATGCTGGCAAAGTATTCAGACATGAAACTTATTTGTTCGCTCTATTGGCAATGAGTTGTTCCACCACAGCTGGTTCTGCCAGGGTAGTGGTGTCGCCCAGATTATCCAGTTCATTGGCTGCAACCTTGCGCAGGATGCGGCGCATGATTTTGCCGGATCGGGTTTTGGGCAGACCGGGTGCAAACTGAATGATCTCTGGTTTGGCGAAGGCACCGATTTCCTTGGCTACAAACTTGATCAGCTCGCTGCGCAGATCTTCAGATTCTTCAGTGCCAGTCATCAGCGTGACATAAGCGTAGATTCCCTGGCCCTTGATGTCATGGGGGTAGCCCACCACTGCAGCTTCTGCCACTGCATCATGCAAGACCAGCGCGCTCTCGATCTCTGCCGTGCCCAATCGATGTCCGGACACGTTAATGACATCGTCGACCCGACCGGTTACCCAGTAATAACCATCCTGATCCCGGCGGGCACTGTCGCCGGTGAGGTAGTAGTCAGGGTAGGTGGAGAAATAGGTATTGATGCAGCGCTCGTGATCGCCATACACAGTACGAATCTGACTGGGCCAGCTCTGGCTGATCACCAGATTGCCCTCGGTGGCACCGTCCAGTTCATTGCCGTCCGCATCCAGCAGCGCCGGTTTGACGCCAAAGAATGGTTGTGTTGCCGAGCCAGGCTTGAGGTCGGTGACGCCGGGTATTGGTGTGATCATGATGGCACCGGTCTCGGTCTGCCACCAGGTATCGACGATGGGACAGCGACCGTCGCCTACCACATGGTAATACCATTCCCAGGCTTCGGGATTGATGGGTTCACCGACTGAGCCCAGTAATCGCAGTGAACTACGGGAAGTCTTTTTAACGGGTTCGTCACCGCCGGACATCAGGGCCCGAATGGCGGTGGGCGCCGTATAAAAGATATTCACCTGGTGCTTGTCTACCACCTGCCAGAAGCGGGATGCATCGGGATAGGTGGGTACGCCTTCAAACATCAGCGTCACTGCCGCGTTTGCAAGAGGGCCATAGACAATATAGGAGTGACCGGTTACCCAGCCCACATCGGCAGTGCACCAGTAAATGTCACCTTCATGATAGTCGAACACATATTTGTGAGTGATTGCAGCACCCAACAGGTAGCCTGCAGTGGTGTGCAATACGCCCTTGGGTTTACCGGTAGAACCGGAGGTATAAAGAATGAAGAGCGGGTCTTCGGCATCCATCAATTCCACTTCACATTCGGGTGCTGCCGATTCGGTGGCCTGCTGGTAACAGACGTCCCGCTCATCGTGCCAGGGCACATCGGCTTTGGTGCGTTTAATCACGAAGACAGTGTGGACATTGGGACAGTCCTGCAGGGCTTCATCCACATTGCGCTTCAGGGGGATGATGCGGCCACCGCGCACGCCTTCATCGGCAGTGATAACAGTCTGGCAATCGGAATCCAGGATCCTGTCCTTGATGGATTCGGGAGAGAAACCGCCGAACACGACGGAGTGCACCGCGCCGATTCTGGCACAGGCCAACATGGCGTAGGCGGCCTCGGGCACCATGGGCATGTAGATGCAGACGCGATCTCCCTTGCTGACGCCCCTGGCTTTCAGGGCGTTGGCGAAACGGCAAACCTTCTCGTGTAGCTCCCGGTACGTAATGTGTTTGTCAGTATCTGGTTCGTCACCTTCCCAGATGATTGCTGTCTGATCGCCACGCTTTTCCAGATGACGATCGATGCAGTTGTAGGCGACATTGAGCCTGGCGCCGGAAAACCATTTTGCGGATGCGGTCCTGAAATCACTTTCCATGACTGACTGCCAGGGCTGATGCCAGTACAGCAGCTCGCCCGCCTGTTCTGCCCAGAACTCTTCGGGTGAATCAATTGACCTGGCATACATCTGTTCGTAGCGCGCTTTGTCCAGGTGAGCGCGTTGCGCGGTTTCCGGTGTTACGGGATAGATTTTTTCTTCCGACATGAGAACTACATTCCAGGATTGTGTTCGAGTTTAATTCAGGAGGCGGATTGCCAGGTGCATTGAACGCATAACATTGGTCTGCAATGCCCGGCGGGACAAAGCCGCATCAGTATGCCTTAAAGCCTATAGCCGCTCAACTTGCGCTCGGTAAGGTAAAGCGTCTCAGGAGTCGTTCGGGAGAGGCAGGCGGAAATTATCAATCAACCGTGTTGAGCCCAGATAAGCGGCAGCCAGAATGACCAGGCTCGTGGTATCGGAAGAGGGAGTCTGCAAGGTGCTGGCATCACAGATGGCAAAATAATCCGGCTTCATGCCTGCTTTCTCCAGTGAATGCTTTGCCTGTTGTTCCAGCCCGCTAAAGTTCCTGTCACTGTCGCTGATGGCTTGCGCAGTTGCAGTGAGTGTCTTGTAGAGCTGACTGGCGATGGCTCTTTCCCTGTCATCGAGATAGTGATTGCGCGAACTCATGGCGAGGCCATCTTCTTCTCGCACGATCTCCACGCCCAGCAGTTCAATATCAAGCGCGAGGTCGGTCACCATTTTCTGAATCACCAGAAACTGTTGATAGTCCTTGAGACCAAACACTGCAATTTGCGGCGCGACGATGTGGAACAGTCTGCTGACAACCGTGGTTACACCATCGAAGTGTCCGGGCCTGCTCGCGCCACAGTAGTTGTCTGTGAGACCCGGCACATGTACCAGAGTCTGTGCATCCAAACCACCGGGATAGAGTTCTTCTGTTGCAGGGGCGAACAGGCAATGACATCCAGCCGCTTCCAGTGCTTCTTTGTCCTGCTCGAAGGTCCTGGGATAAGACTGTAGATCTTCCTGGGGGCCAAACTGCAGAGGATTCACATACAGCGAAGTTACTACCACGTCGCCTCGAGCCCTGGCTGCATCGACGAGCCGAAGATGGCCGGCGTGGAGATTGCCCATGGTGGGCACCAGACAAATGGTTTTGCCGGCTAATTTGTAAGGCTGCAGGAAATTCCGCAGAGAAGAAATGTCAGCGATGACTTCCATGGCAGGGATCAGCTGAAAGTATGCTCTTCAGCCGGAAAGCTGCCGTCTTTTACGGCGCTCACATATTTTTCAATCGCGCCAGGTATCCCGTTTTCTGAATCAGTAAGGAAATTCTTTACAAACTTCGGCGTGATTGGAGAAATACCCAGCACATCGTGTAATACCATGATCTGACCTGAAGTATCCGGTCCGGCGCCGATACCAATCACAGGAATGTCCAGTGACTCGGTGATTTCCCTGGCCAGTGTGCGGGGTACACACTCCAGTAACAGGATATTGGCTCCTGAATCCTGCAGCAGCTTTGCTTCTTCGATTATCGACTGGGCCTGGGCTGTATCACGACCCTGTACATGGAAACCGCCGATGCGATTCACCGATTGGGGTGTGAGCCCCATATGGGCGCACACGGGTATGCCGCGCTCCGCCAACAGCCTGGTGGTGTTGCTGATCCAGGCACCCCCTTCGAGTTTCACGATATGAGCACCTGCGCGCATCAGGGCGGCGGCGTTTTCCAGGGTTTGTGTTTCCGACGCATAGCTCATGAAAGGGAGATCGGCCATCAGCAGTGAGCCACGGTTGCCGCGCTTTACACACTGCATGTGATAGATCATGTCATCCATGGTGACGGGCAGAGTGCTGTCATGGCCCTGCAGCACCATGCCAAGCGAATCGCCAACCAGCAACACTTCCACGCCGGCATTGCTGGTGATGGTGGCAAAACAGGCATCGTAGGCGGTGAGACAGGCAAACTTCTCACCGTTCTGTTTCATTCTATTCAGGGTCGTGAGAGTGACATTCGCTGCCTTGCTCTGGGTGCTCATGGTTGGGTTACTGCCTGTGGAATATTGGGAATAGCGTGTTTGAGGACTGGCTAGAGAATGGACTGGCCAGGATTGTAGTAGTGCGTGCCACTGGTGATCGACAGCATGTAGTCTAACAATTGCTGATAGTGTTCGTCATTGTCTACCAGGTCCAGGTCTGTGCTGTTGACGATGAGTAGTTTGGACCGGTCATAGTAGTGGAAGTATTCAGTGTAGGCATTGTTCAGACTGTCCAGGTATTCCCGTTCTATGAGTTGTTCCGAGTGAATGCCGCGCTTCTTGATACGAGTCAGCAGAATATCCGTGGGTGCCTGTAGATAGATCACCAGGTCAGGCCGGGGCGTATTGATGGTGAGATGTCTGTACACATTCATGTAAATGTCGAACTCATCCTTGTCGAGATTTAACTCGGCGAAGAGTTTGTCCTTGTCCATCAGGAAGTCGGCGACACGCACCGGCTCGAACATATCGTCCTGGCGCAATTCCTGCAGCTGCTGGGCACGCTGAAATAGAAAGAACAGTTGCGTGGCCAGGGCATACTGGCGTGGATTCTGATAGAAGCGATCGAGAAAAGGGTTGTCGTCACTAAGCTCCAGCAGGACTTCGTAATTGAATGACTCCGCGAGGCGTTTGGTGAGACTCGTTTTGCCTACTCCGATCGGTCCCTCTACAGCGATGAAGCGAGGGATTTGTCTGTGTAATCTGGACTCGTCAGCCACTGGAGTTGCCTGAGGCTCTTGCCTTTCTGCGTCTTCGTTTGCGTCGCTTGGGTTTGGGGAGGGTGTTGAGCAGCTGCTTTTGCTGAGTTGTATCACCGAATTGGAAATCCGTCCACCATGCACCACTACCCGCCAGGTCTTCACCTGCCTGCTCACGCAGCAGCAGGAAATCATAGGCGGCGCGAAAGCGAGGATGATTAAAAGTGGTATTTACACTGCGCCGGCTTCGGTTCTCCAGCTTCCATTGCAGTTCCCAGATCTCCCGGCTGGCATAGGAGATTCTGCGCGGCATTGCGGTGAACGCTTGTTGTTCTGCCAGGAGTTCATTCGCCGTCGCTACCAGGCCCGGGCCCTTGTCGTCTTTGCCTTTGGTCTGTTTGAGACGCAACTGTAATGCCGGCCAGAGCAGGGCAGCGAATAGAAAATAGGCGGTTACTGATTTGCCCTCGGCGATGCGTGCATCAGTATTTTCCAGCGCCAGTTCCAACAGGCGGCAGGCGGTGGCGTTGGAGTCAGTCAGGGCATCGATTGTCGGACCGATGGTGTATTGCCCCAAGGGGCTGCGCCTGATCTTGTCGAAAGTCGCCACACCGTAACCGCTGGAGAACAGCTTCAACACTTCATCAAACATGCGTGCTGGTGATATTGACTGCAGCAGATCTGCGAGCCCTTCGATGGGTTCCGCTGTCTCCTTATCGATTTCAAAATTGAGCTTCGCGGCGAAGCGCAATGCCCGCAACATTCTGACCGGATCTTCCCGGTACCGGGTTTCCGGATCACCGATGATGCGAATCAGGCGCTGGTCCAGATCGCTTAATCCGGTGCTGAAATCCAGCAGCTTGAATCCATCGGTGGTGTAGTACAGGGCATTGACAGTGAAATCCCGGCGGATTGCGTCCTCATCGATCTGGCCATACACGTTGTCACGCACCAGCATGCCTGCGCTGGTGTGCGCGGAATCCAGGCCCCTGATCTGGCGCCGGGTGCTGCCACTGGTGATTTGCTGGCTGGACTGGTGGTGCGCCCTGAAGGTAGTGACCTCAATGATCTCGCGGCCAAATCGGATATGCACAATCTTGAAGCGTCTGCCGATGATGCGGCTATTGCGGAATAATCCCTTCAGCTCTTCCGGTGTGGCATCGGTGGCAATATCGAAATCTTTGGGCAGCTTTCCCAGCAGCAGGTCTCTGACGCCGCCGCCCACCAGGAATCCGGAGAAGTTGTTGTCATGCAGACGGCGCAGCACCTTCAGTGCATTGGGGGAAATATTCTTGCGGGAAATCGAGTGTTGGTCCCGATCCAGAATGCTGGCGCGCTCGATGCCCGGTAAGTCATTCAAATGTGACATGGGATCGTCAGTCGTCTGAATAGGGTGAGTCTATCGCTGGACAGGGAGCTTGTGGGCAATCGCATTGGCAAGAATTCTGCGCCATCCTGGCTACATTTGCCCCACGGGCAGGGCGGAAACAGCATGATACAACGGCTGCTGCCAAAGGCCAGCGAGGAGTCAGAATTGGAATTAGCTGGGGGTGGTAATGATTAGGGGGGTGATAAACACCCCCCTAATGGAAGAAATATTATTATTGTTATTGCTGTTAGTTATTTACTTATTATTTTTATCTTGGGAGCCAACTTTGGCACCGCATAAGCAAGAGGTGGTGAACTTTGGGCTTAGCAACAACTCGTTACCTACTGGCCACAAACCCGACCTTTTTATTTTTCGTGCACTAATCTTCGTTTAATAACTCAGTAATGCGATTTTTATTTTTATTGGGTCTTATTATTATTGTTTATTGTTATTATCCCGCTATATAGAGCATTAACTGTGCCAGAAATAGAATAGCTATAATTTTCAATCACTTAGCCTTTCAAGAATCAGTTCTTCATTGTTCAAATCCCACTTTTTGTTACTGAAATGCCCTAATTTTTGGGTAGAAGGGTAGCAGTAACAAATATTGCACTCCTGTCACAGAGCCGCTAAGGGCCTGAAAAACCGGGGATTTCATCGGGGAAATGGATTGGAATCGCGCTGTAACAGCGCTCAGACAGCCTGCTTTTTCTTGCGGGGAATGCCGAAACGCTGACGCCGCTCCCACAGACACTTTCGACTGATCCCCAGTTTTGCCGCCAGCTGGGTTTCGTTCATGCTGTCCTGGTGCTCCAGGACGAAGCGTTGAAAATAGTCTTCCAGGGAGAGCTCTTCAACCGGCTCGCTGCCCAGACTCTGGACAGGCACTACTGCAGCGTCCTGCTCTTCTTGCAGTTTTGCCTCGGCGTCGATCGCCAGCAGGTCTTCGCCAATCTCGTTACTCTCCGCCAGGACCACGGCGCGCTCGATGGCGTTCTCCAACTCCCGCACATTGCCAGGCCAGGGGTACTCAGCGATTGCTTTACTGGCTCCATCGCTGAATTGCATGCTCGGTGTTTTCAATCGATGACAGGTGCGTTTCAGGATGGCATCTGCCAGTTCCAGGATGTCATTGCCCCGTTCCCGCAGGGGTGGAATCAGCAGCGTCATGACATTAATGCGGTAATAGAGATCTTCGCGGAACTGCCCGTCGGCAACCAGTTGCTTGAGATCCCGATGGGTTGCGGCGACCAGTCTGACATCAACTTTCTTGGACTGCACCGAACCCACTTTGCGAATTTCGTTCTCCTGCAACACACGCAACAACCTGGCCTGTGCTTCCAGAGGCAGCTCGCCTATCTCGTCCAGAAACAGGGTACTGCCATTAGCCGCTTCAACCAGACCGGTGCGAGTTGCCGTGGCACCAGTGAAGGCGCCTTTTTCGTGACCGAAGAGTTCTGATTCGATCAGGTTTTCCGGAATTGCAGCACAGTTGACGGAAATCATCTCAGCGCCCTGGCGCGTGCTCAGGTTGTGGATGGCACGGGCAACCAGTTCCTTACCGGTGCCGGATTCACCGTTGATCAGTACGGTGGAATTGGTGAGCGCGACTTTGCGAACCCGACGAAACAGTTCCAGCATTTGCGGGCAGCTTCCGATCATGCCATCGATGGGAGGCTCGTCCTGTTCATCGGCGGGTTTGGCAGACTTCGGTTCCGTGGTGTTTTCCTGCACCACCTTGGAAATAGTTTCGATGATTTCGTTGTGTTCGAATGGTTTTGCGA
The DNA here is from genome assembly GCA_965267495.1 of uncultured Pseudohongiella sp. Lineage (GTDB taxonomy): Bacteria > Pseudomonadota > Gammaproteobacteria > Pseudomonadales > Pseudohongiellaceae > UBA9145. Next base: position 1,287,449 of record OZ254078.1, read on the forward strand.
TGTAGTCCACCGCGCCCATCTGGATGGAATCGATGGCTGAGCGAATGCTGGAATAACTGGTCATGATGACAACCGGAGTGCTGGTTGCCTTGATAAGATCTGTGCCAGGTGCTCCTGGTAGTCGCAGGTCGCTGATGATGACATCGAATCCATCCATGTCATATTTCTCGAGAGACTCTTTGACGGTGCCAGCTTCGCTGACCTCGTAGTTGTGTCTCTCCAGCAGCCGCTTCAGTGCGCTGCGGATCACGACTTCGTCTTCGACGACTAAAACCTGGTTCATGCCTGTCATATCAATGATTATCCGGATTCTGGCAAACTTTCGTACTCTTCACGCCTGTCCATGTTCATGCTTATTCATGCATGCCCATGTTCATGCCCATGTCGTTCGATTTCTGCGCCCGAATCTTCATGATAAAGGGGTATTTTCAGGCTCACTCTGGTGCCCGTGCCCCTCGTCTTGTCGACAGGACTAATTATATCAACATCTCCTTTTAAATCCTCCACTATGCTGAAAACTAGAGAAAGCCCCAGTCCTGTGCCTTCTCCCGCTTCTTTGGTAGTAAAAAACGGGTCGAATACCCGGTCCTGAATGGACTCGGAAATCCCGAATCCTTCATCGGTGACATTGATTTCAGCCAGCTCGCCATTGCGAACAGCGTTCATGGTAATGGTCGAACCGGACTGGCTGGCATCGCGAGCGTTATTAAGCAGGTTGATCAGGACCTGAAGCACCCGTTGTGAATCGCCCAGAATGTTAATCTCCTCCGGACAATCGATAGTGATCTCTATGTCCTTGTTTTTCTTGTCCAGTGATACCAGGGTCAAAGCTTCTTCCATGCACAGGCGAATATTGACCACTTCGCTTTCCACAGTGGTCTTGCTGCTACCAGAGTGCGCGAAGTTCACCAGTGACTGCAGGATCTTGGACGTTCGGTCAGTCTGCTCGATAATTTGCTGCGCCAGGCCATTTAATTCACTTTCCTGGTATTCGTCCCTGATGGTTTGGGCGAGGCAGGCAATGCCAGTAATGGGATTGCCAATTTCGTGCGCGACACCCGCAGCGAGTCGTCCAATGGATGCCAGTCGTTCACTATGTGTGAGACCTGCTTCCAGTATTTCTGTTTCTGTCACGTCTTCGATCAGAATGATCACGCCCTCATGGCTGGCTTCCGAATCGTCTTCCTTCTCTATATAGGCCTTGTGAAGATTCACAGACATCTTTTGGCCCTGAAGCTCGAAAGTCTGTTTGAAGGAATGATTGGTATCTTCATCGAGAAAGTTCAGGATGAGTGATAACCAGGGTTCTTCGATTTCAATGAGCTGGGAACCCACGATGGCGCTGGCTTCGATGCCAGTGAAATCTTCCAGCGCGTGATTCCACATGATGATTTCATTGTCGTTGCTGAGCGAACAAACTCCGAGGGGCAGATCCAATAATATCCGGCGGTGATAGCGGCGTAGATTGTCCAGGTCTGCTGCCATACCGGACAGATTCGAGCGGTAGGATTCGATGCGGCTCTCAATCATGTTCAGGTCAGAGGTGCCGTGCTCCGAAACGATGCTGTAGGGAAGGTAACCATCGATAATCTCTCTCGCGATGGAGGGTCCCAGCAGGCCGGACAGGTTTGCTTCCAGTCTGCCGCGCAATGCGCGTAGGGAAGAAGGTCTGCGGTCTTCAAAATCGAAACTCAGATCCTGCAGTGCCATCTCTACTTCCCGCTTGGCTGCAGCTTCCCCGAGAGGTTTGCTGAGGCTGCGTACAAATTCAGCCGGAGACTTGGCTACCAGGCCGCTGCGCTTTCTTCTTTTTATAGTGTCCAGCGTGCAGATATCAGCGGAACTTCTTTCTTCGTCCGAAGTGTGACTGTACAGGGAAACCAGTGCGAAAACGGCAGTGTTGATAATCAGTGACAGTGCAGCAACTTCACGCCAATAGAGGGACGCCAGTGACAGGGAACTGGCTTCGAAGAACAGGGGTAGCAGCAGAAAGGCAAACCACAGCATCACACCGGCACCCAGACCACTGAGGAATCCCCGCTTGTTGCCCAGAGGCCAGTACAGTACAGCGACAATGCCTGGCAGGAACTGCAGACAGGCGGTGAAGGCAACAGTGCCAATGACTTCGATGCCGATCCGGGTGCCGGGCAGGTAATAGAACAGAAATCCAGCCCAGATCAGGGCAGTGATCAGAATGCGGCGATGCCACAACAGCCAGCGATAGATGTCACGATTTGCCGTGGGCTGATAGACCGGCAGGATCAGATGATTGAGACACATATTGGACAGGGCGAGTGTAATGACGATGATCAATCCGCTGGCGGCGGAAAGCCCGCCGAGATAAGCCAGCAGGGAAAGCAGAGGTGCATCGTAGGCAGCACCGATGATTACCGGGAAATACTCTACCTGCGCCGTGCTGCCGCTCTGTAGTCCGGCCCATAAGATTGGCAGCACCGGCAGGCTGATCAGCAGGAAATACAAAGGCAGGCCCCAGCTGGCAAAGGCCAGGGCATCGTCGTCTTTACACTCATTGAAAGTGACATAGAACATGTGTGGCATCGCCACAGCAGCGGTGAAGAACAGCACCGCCATGACATGAAAGCCACTGAAGTAATCTGTTTCCTTGAGGCTCGTTAACAGCTCCGGTTGACCTTGCAACCAGTTGTCCAGTTCAGGAAAACCACCAAATGCACCGTAGACTGCGAACAGGCCCACGGCCAGAAAGGCGAGCAGTTTCACCAGTGACTCAAAAGCAATCGCCATGACCAGTCCGTCGTGACTGGTGCGGCCGGCACGCTTGGAGGTACCAAACAGGATCGCAAACAGCGTGATCAGAATACAAAAGCCGATTGCCACCGCGCCTTGTGATTCATCAGAAGCAATAATATTGGCAGTGTCTGCTACTGCGCGAATCTGCAAGGCTACCAGTGGGATCACGCCGATCAGTGTCACCAGTGTGCAAAGCGTGCCCGCCCAGGGTGAGCGATAGCGGAATGCCATAATGTCTGCCAATGAGCTGAGCTGGTAAGTCTTGGTAAGTTCCAGCAAGGGTTTGAGCAACAGGGGCGAGAGCAGGAAGGCCAGCGAAATGCCTATGGAGTGGGCAAGATAACCATAACCATCTCGCAAGGCATTACCAATTGAAGTGTAGTAGGCCCACACGCTGGCGAAAACGCCGAGTGAGAGTACATAAACGACAGGGCTGCGAACCAGCTGCTGGGGAATATAGCCGCGCTCGGTCAGATAGGCGATTCCAAAGAGAAGAACAAGATAACCGCTACCCAGTGCAAACAGGGTTGTCAGTTCATAATTCATCGGTTTCTCTTTTGCGATGGGTCCAGCTAGCGACGGCAACGATAAATGCGCCAACCAGGAAAGGGCGATACCAGGCACCATCTGCCTGATTGATCCAGTCAACACTGATCAGGAACAACAGGTAAATGATGATAAGCAGAATTAAAATTGAGCGAGGTATATACACAAGGTGCCCTGATTAGCGGTACGCCGAGGCTATAAAGGAATATTAGCCAACTTGGGCACAGCCTGTATACGCCAGTGCTCTGTAGCCCATTCAAGCTGGACGCCAACAGTTTCTGTTTTCAAGCCTGACGGCGGCTGTTGTCCCAATAGCTCGAGTGCCTGAAAGGTCAGTTCGCTGGCATTGTTGCTGTCGATTGCAGTGGCGAAATGCTGCTTGCTGAGTTTTTGTCCTTCCTGGTTTAACAGGATCGGGATGTGCGCATAGTTGGGTGTGGGATAAGCCAGTTTTTTCTGCAGGTAGATTTGTCGTGGAGTCGATTCCAGCAAATCAGCGCCACGTACCACATGGGTGATGTGCTGGTAGGCATCGTCTACGACTACGGCAAGTTGATAGGCGTGCAAGCCGTCCTTGCGTTTAAGGACAAAGTCGCCGACATCCCGTTCGATGTTCTGTGCATAATGTCCGAAGACAGCATCGTCGAATCCGGTCTCCACCGATTCGGTTAACACTCTGACAGCAGATTCGGCAGTACTCTCTCGCTGCGCTTCCCGGCATTGGCCATTGTAGACAGAACCCATCGCCTTTATCTGTGGGCGGGTGCAGGTGCAGTTAAAACACAGGCCCGCTACGCGCAGTTTTTCCAGGGCCTCTTCATAAGCCTGCAAGCGAGAGCTTTGATAGAGCACATCGCCATCCCAGTTCAGGCTGAAGTCCTGGAGTTGTTGCAGAATGCGTTCTGCAGCACCTTCCGGTTCTCTGGGCGGATCGAGATCTTCCATGCGCAATAGCCAGAGACCGTGGTTGGCCCTGGCATCAACATAACTGGCAATCGCGGCGAACAGGGAACCAAAATGCAGCGGTCCGGTTGGCGACGGGGCAAAACGTCCCGTGTAAGAGGGAGAAGCTGTAGAATTGTCTGTCATTGCCAACCAGGTGTGGCATCAGAACGGGATACGGTGCGTCTGCTTCGAAGTAAAGGAAGCAAGCTGCAATTACCGGGACAGGCTGAAATCAGCTACCCAGTTGTTTTTCCTTGATCTCATCCAGGGTCTTGCAGTCGATGCACTTGTTGGCAGTGGGTCGGGCTTCCAGTCGCCGTATACCAATCTCGATACCGCAGGACTCGCAAAAGCCATAGTCGTCCTGTGCGATTGACTCGATAGTGCTGTCGATTTTCTTGATGAGTTTTCTTTCACGGTCGCGTGTTCGCAGTTCCAGGCTGAATTCTTCTTCTTGTGTTGCTCGATCTGCGGGATCAGGATAGTTAGCAGCGTCATCCTGCATATGGTGTACCGTACGATCCACTTCCTGCATCAACTGCTCGCGCCAATCCAGCAAAATCCTCTTGAAATGATCCCGCTGTTTTTCGTTCATATACTCTTCGCCTTTCTTGGGCTTGTAAGGAACGAAATTTTTGAGAACAGGTTGCGACTCAGAACCCTGTGAACTTGACATGTATTAATGCCTCGCTACCTGCAACGTCCAGATGATTTAGTGTTACTGGTTGCTAATCGAACCAGCCACGCTGACGTTGCATGCCTAATTGTCAGTGATTAATTTGTACCTCTAAACACCTTTGATTGCGGGCTTGCAGGGCGCGAATTTGCGGTGTTTGGGGCGCTCAAAATTTTGAAAGCTGGCTAAGCTACCAGATTCTATGCGGGGATGCTAGGGATATTTTGACGGGCTGAATGCCCCGTAAACCCTGCGTCTCCGAGGCTTGATCTGGTAGCGAAAGCGCAAACCCTGAGCCTATAATGGCGGCCCGATTTAGTGCATAGCATGGAATTGTTACAGCATGGCAGACGGCAGTGTTTCCCGGCCACGACAACTCGCCCAGGTGAATCCCTTTCGCGTAATGACCGTGATGCATCGTGCGGCCGAGTTGGAGTCTTCCGGGAAGAAGATAGTGCACATGGAAGTTGGAGAGCCGGATTTCACCACTGCGGAACCCATCATTGAAGCGGCGAAGCAGGCGCTGGATGCGGGACATACCCAATACACGGCAGCCCCGGGTATTGTCGAATTGCGTCAGTGTATCGCCGAACACTACTGGCAACGGTATCAGGTGCGCATTTCTGAAGAGCAGGTTCTGATCACTCCGGGGGCCAGTGGTGGACTGACTCTGTTGGCCAATCTGCTGGTCGATTCCGGAGATGGCATCCTATTGTCTGATCCGGCTTATCCCTGCGTGAGGAATTTTATTCACCTGATGCACGCCAATCCCCAGTTGGTGCCGGTAGGTGTGGCAGAAAACTTTCAGCCCACAGTCGAGCTGCTTGATAGTCACCTGGACTCTTCCAGCACTGGCGTGTGGCTTGCTTCACCAAGCAATCCCACCGGCACGGTACTGGAACGTGATCGCTTGCAGGCGATTTGTAACTGGGCCCGACAACAGCAGCTGCATGTGCTGGTCGATGAGATCTATCATGGTTTGCACTATGTAGACGACCTGGCCAGCGTGCTGGAGCTGGATGATACAGCCTATGTGGTCAATAGCTTCTCAAAATATTTCGGTATGACCGGATGGCGGCTGGGCTGGATTGTTGTTCCCGAGCAAGCCATCGAAACGGCGAATATACTCGCGCAAAACCTGTACATTTCTGCTTCATCGATTGCCCAACACGCAGCGCTCGCGGCATTTCTTCCTGCAAGTCAGGAAATATTCGAAGCACGACGCCAGGCGTTTCAGCAACGCAGAGACTACCTGGTGACAGCACTATCCGAATTGGGATTCGGTCTGGCGAAGAACATCCAGGGCGCATTCTATGTCTATGCAGACATCTCCAAATTTTCTGATGATGCGGAATCGTTCTGCGAACATCTGCTTGATGACTATGGTGTGGCGATCACGCCAGGAACTGATTTTGGCGAGCACAACAGCAGCCATTTCGTGCGTATTGCGTTTACTACCAGCATGGAAGATCTGGAACTGGGTGTAGAGAGGATTGGCGCCTCTCTGGCGTCATGATCTTTGACCAGCCGCTTGAAGAAGCGGTGCTCATCAGGCGATACAAACGCTTCCTTGCTGACATCGAGTTACCCAGCGGAGAGTCCATCACTATCCATTGTCCAAACACGGGCTCCATGAAAAATTGCCAGGAGCCTGGCAGTCGGGTCTGGTATACGGACTCTGGAAATCCGCAACGCAAGTACCCCTGTACCTGGCAGATCATTGAAACCGATAAGGTGCATCTGGTAGGCATCAATACCGGGCTGGCCAACGGGCTGGTTGCTGAGGCAATAACGGCAGGTAGGATTAGCCAACTGCCGGAGAACGCACAGCTCAAGCGGGAGGTGCGATATGGGGAGCAGGGCAGCCGCATCGATCTGTTACTGGACTATACCAGGAGCGGCGTTAACGAGAAGTGCTACGTGGAAGTGAAGAATGTCAGCCTTGGGCTGGAAGACGGGGTCGGCATATTTCCTGACGCGGTGACTACCCGTGGTCAGAAACATCTGCAGGAGCTCATGGCCGTTCGTCACCAGGGTCACCGAGCACTGCTGTTTTTCTGTGTGCAGCACAGCGGAATCGCATCAGTTTCTCCCGCCGATGCGATCGACCCGGAGTACGGAAAACTATTGCGAATGGCAGCGAAGGCGGGTGTCGAGCTTGTTGCCTATGGGGCGGCGTTCGACGTGGCGAAGGGGAGCATTGTTCTGCAGACAGAATTGCCCGTGTTGTTGTAGGTCGGTCGACTCAGAAGTTGCGGGGGCTCTCGAGATCGGCAGGATCGATCATGATCTGGTCATTTTCCAGCTTGAATGTGACAGGCTGCAGATGTTTGCCTTTGCAGGGTCCCACCAGGCAATGGCCATCTTCTATCTGGAACAATGCACCATGGGTTGAGCATTGAATAAGTGCGCCATCGGCATCCAGGAAACGATCCTCCTCCCATTCCAGTGGCGTACCCAGATGAGGGCAACGGTTGTAATACAGATAAATTTCCCCGTCTTTCTTTACGGCAAACAAATAGGTGTTACCAACTTCAAGGCCTTTCGAGCTGCCTTCTTCTATATCTTCGGTATTGATCAGGGAAATCATCCTAGTGCCTTATCGAAATCTGCAAGCAGGTCCTCGGTGTCTTCGATGCCGACAGAAAACCGAATCATGTTCTCAGAGATACCCATGGAAGCCCGACGCTCGGCACCCATTTCAAAATAAATAGTGTGAGCAACAGGGATGCCCAGTGTTCTGTTGTCACCCAGGTTACTGGAAGCCACCACGGTTTCCATCTTGTTAAGTACGTCGAAACAATCCATGCCTTCCGCGAGATCAATGCTGAACAAGCTGCCAAAACTGCTGAACAACTGTGCGGCGCGTTGGTGTTGTGGGTGCGATGGCAGACCCGGGTAGTAGGTGTTGGTCACCTTGTCGTGTCCGGCACAGAAGTTCGCCAGGGCTTGCGCATTGGCGCAGGACTTGTCCATGCGCAAGGATAGTGTTTCGGAACCGACAGCCAGGTGATGGGCCGCCTCGGGTCCGAGCGTGGCACCCATGTCTCGCAGACCCTTCTTCTTGATCTGAGTGATGCCCCAGAGTTTCTCGTCACCTTTTCGATAGGTGTCGAGAATGTTGTGAAATGACTGCCAGTCATAGGCGCCGGTATCGGTGATGGCACCGCCGAGCGCATTGCCATGACCGCCGATGTATTTGGTCAGGGAATTGACAACGAGTCCCGCCCCCACAGTTTTGGGTTGGAACAGATGTGGGGAAGTCATGGTGTTATCCACGAGATAAAGGATGTTCCTGCCCTGGCACAGCTCGCCAATAGCAGCGAGGTCGGCGATCTGGGTTACCGGATTGGCAATAGTTTCTACAAACACTGCCCGGGTATTGTCCCTGATCGCACCTTCTACCTGTGCGACATCGGTGGCATCGACGAAGCTCACGTCCAGTCCCAGGTTTTGGAACGTACCGAACAGACTGTTGGTGTTACCAAACAAGTAGGCGCTGGAAACGATGTGGTCGCCCTGTTTAAGCAGCGACAGCAAAGTAGAAGCAATTGCTGCCATGCCAGTGGCAAAGGCTACCGTTGCAACGCCGTCCTCCATCGCGGTGATTCGCTCCTGCAACGCGGTGACGGTGGGATTAAGCTGTCGGCCATAGTTGTAACCAGAGCGAGTGCCCTGAAAAACTTCTGCCAGATGCCTGGCGTCTTCATAGCCATAAGCAACGGACGGGTGAATTGCCTTGTGCAGCACGCCGTGTTCCGGATTGCCTTTGCGATCCAGATGCAGGTTAGTTGTTGTGAAACCTTTCTTGGCCATTGTTTAGCCTTGATGGGATTTTCATTGCGCGGAGGGACTTTGCAGGCGGTTTTATACACTACAGGACGCGGTTTTGGAAGCTGCGTCACTCATTCAGTGCTCGTCTGCATTCTCCTGACATCGCAAGCAGAGATTGGCTTCCGGTTGGACCTGGAGCCTGGCGAATCCAATGGCTTCGTCGCAATGTTGGCAATAGCCATAGTCGCCGTCCGCAATTGCCCGCAGTGCCATGGCAACTTTTTTCTGTCGTTGCAGAAGCTGCTGACGGTTGTTGAGGGCGATTCCCTGCTGTTGCATGGCATCGACTCTGGATACTCGACCGACGAGAGTCTGATCCAGTTCCACCGGGGCTGATGCTGAGGCATTGTCTTCGAGTTGCCGGTGAATCTCATCCCGCAGATTTTCCAGTGCGGCTTTCAGAGTCTGCAGTTGCGCTGTATCCAGCTCTTCTATTGGAGAGGAGTTCATCGCATGCTAGTTCAGGCCTATAAATAATGGCCTGGATTCGATGAGCGCCTGAATGTCATTGAGGCGCCGCTGGTATTCTGCGCTGTTTCGATCTCGATACTGACTGGCAAAATCTGATTCGGAAAGACCGTCTCTGTTATTGCCGACTTCCGGCATATAGTCTGACTCGCTGTTCACGGCGCCGAGTCTTTGTTGCATGAGTCGGGCACTGTCTGCATCACGGGTTGCAAAAGAAGCAAGGGTTACGCCCACTGAGTTTGCCGTCAGATCCGAAAAGCTGAAGCCACTTCGATAGCGGGCATCGTAGGCTTCTTTCGTGGTGGACAACAACTCCGCTACCCCGGCACCAGCCGAAGCCGATATGGCCGCAATAGATACCAGGTGTTGCGCCAGGTCCTGTCTTCTCTGCAATCTCACCTCTATAAAAGGAGCAGCTCCGAGATTGGCTGCGATCTCGGTTCCAAGCAAGCTGGCGATGTCTTCGTTATTGACATAAATAGCGAGCGCCTGCAGTGCAGATCTGTTTTCGGCGACGGGATCGCCACTGCTGCGTGACTGGTCTGCAGCATGATTGAACAGCGGGACGAGAAAGGTATTGAGAGAGACGGCGCGCAGGTCCGTGGGAATGGTGGCTACTATTCGTCTGATCTCATCGTAGTAAGCAGCAATTCTCAATCGATCCTCTTCCGGCACGAACAATTGCCGGGTGCGATTGGCCAGCCTGTTAATAAGTGCCGGTTCCCAATTAACGAGCAATGAGAGCTCCCCGGCACTGACATTCGCACTTTCGATGTTTTCTATCAGTGCAATGAAATCCTGGAAGCCCACATCGGCGGCAAGCAGATTCGACTGAAGTCGTTCCGATATGAAAGTCGTTAAGCGCTGTGGCAGGTTCAGCATGCCGATGCTCATGGTATCCAGCTGGAACATGGCAGCGGTTGAAACCAGCCTCGCTTCGCCATTAACAAACAATGGTCCCTGTGCACCGCCGAGGGGAATCGACAGCTTGACGGTGACGCTGCCTTCGTCGAATTCTGCTTCGCCGGACCAGGCTGGGCTGAGATTAGTCACCTGTAGCCCATAGCGTAATAACAGGTTGAGATCGTTCTGGTTGAGTACCACACTTTGCTGACTGGGTCGGGCGGTGGAGGCCGGCGCCGATTCCAGTAACAAGCGCTCTACCTGATCCAGCTCGCTGCTATCCAGCGCTTCGTTGGGAGCAACGAAGCGTTCCGTTTGCAATGCCAGCAGCGCCGCCATAAATGGCGTGCTGATCAGCAGTACCAGGAGAAGACGAAGGGCGAGGCCGATAATTCTGGATAGGGGCATGGCGCGCAGCGTTAGAAAATTCAAAATCGGAGCGAATTATGGATCAGGCAGCGGGTCTGCCGATACAGGTCAGAAGCCGCGTGTCATTGATTTTACTGGGATTTTAGGTCTGCTGTGCAAAAAAGTATGACAAATAGCACGTTTTGGCAGAATCGTGTTTTAAAATGGTTTATTAATCAATAGCTTGGCGGTAAACTGCGCGATGAATTCAATCCAGGCGCTTGCTCAGCCGCTGAGGAGTCAATGATGAGATTCCAACTTCGATCAATCAGGGAGACTATGGATGTTTCCCGAATGAGCCGAACCGTGGTCACCACGCTGTTGTTGGTGACGCTGACTGCCTGCGCATCTGAGGCGGCACGGGAAGCTGAATTGGCAGAACAGGAAGCTGTCCGGGTCGCCGCTGAGCAGGAAGCGGCCCGCGTTGCCGCTGAACAGAAACGCCAGCAAGCCCTGGAGCTGCAGCGTCGCCAACAGGCGGAAGCAGCGGAACGGGCTCGTCTGCAGGCGGCACGCGAACGTCAGGAAGCAGAAGCGAGAGCAAGAGCAGAAGCTGAGCGCCGCGAGCGTGAAGAGGCAGAGCGCAGAGAACAGGAGCGTCTCGCTGCGATAGCAGCTGCAGAAGAAGAACGCCGTCTAAAGCTGAACCGTATTGCTGAACTGGAAGCACAGATTGCCCAGATTCAGGAGCAAACTGCGGACGATGAACAATCGACCCTGGTACTGCAACAGGCAATCCTTGCGGCGGAAGAGTTATTGGATGCCCTGACTGTTGAACAGGCCAAGTATGAAAATACCGATCAGGCTGGCAACACAGTTGAACCTCTGGCCAAGGATCTGATCGCAGAGTTACAGGCCACAAAAGACGAATTGGTAGAGCGCGCCAGAACACAGTAGCGTGTAATCCTGGTCTCCCCACTGCCACCCGGGGCCACTTCCCAGAACAGCGAAGCGCGGCCCTGGCAAATCTCTCGAAACCCTTGAAATTACAGCCTATTCAGGCGATTGGCGGCTTTGTTTGTCGAGGCCGTTGTGGTAAAGTGCGCGCCGTTTAAACCATTCTTAAAGCAATCTTGTTTATTGACACGGGGAGAGACATCTAGATGTCGGGCATAACAATTACAGTTACTACGGTACTGTCTTTACTGGGTCTGGGAATTGCCTATTTCTACATGAAGAAGGTAACCAGTATTCCAGTTGATTTAGGGCTTGAGGGGAAGGACAGTGATCGTCTGAAATTTATTCATGGTGCGATCGCAGATGGAGCCATGGCATTCCTGAAGCAGGAATACAGAGTCCTGACCATTTTCATGGTGGTATTCGCTGCCATTATCGCGATCCTGATCGACGATACCCATACGGAAGACACCCGTGAGGGAATCTACACGGCCATAGCATTCCTGTTTGGCGGCGCGATCTCAATTGCCTCCGGTTATATCGGCATGATGGTGGCAACCCAGGGTAATGCCCGCACTACAGTCTCTGCCAAGAAAGATATTTCCAGTGCCTTTGATGTAGCCATCAACTCTGGTGCGGTTATGGGTTTCGCCCTGGTGGGCCTGGCATCTCTTGGGCTGGTAGTCATCTACGTGTTGATGAGAGCGCTATTGCCTGAGTTAGGTGAGGACAACAATCACATCCTCATGGAAATCATCGCCGGCTTCGGTCTGGGTGGCTCAACGATTGCACTGTTCGCACGTGTGGGTGGTGGTATTTTTACCAAAGCGGCAGACGTCGGTGCTGACCTGGTGGGCAAGGTTGAGAAGGGTATCCCGGAAGATGATCCCCGCAACCCTGCAGTAATCGCTGACAACGTCGGTGACAACGTGGGTGATGTGGCCGGTATGGGTGCAGACCTGTTTGGTTCGTGCGCCGAGTCAACCTGTGCAGCCATGGTGATCAGCGCCGTGGTATTCGCTGCCGATCCAAACGCCTTGCTTTATCCGGTGCTGATCAGTGCGGTTGGTATTCCCGTAAGCCTGGTGACCAAGTTGCTGATCTCCGTCGACACAGAAGACGATGTTGCACCAGCATTGCGCAAGCTGCTGATTATTTCCAGTGTGTTGATGGCCCTGGTCATGTTCTTCTTCACTATGGCTTTGGTGCCAGAGTTTTTTGAACTCAACGGTGAAGAATACACCAACATGGGTGTGTACTTTTGTTTCCTCTCAGGCTTGATTGCCGGGCTGGCAGTGGGTCTGCTGACCGACTATTACACCTCGGACAAGTACAAGCCGGTTCAGGAAGTGGCCGAATCCTGCAGCACCGGTGTTGCAACAAACATCATTTTCGGTCTCTCACTCGGTTACAAGAGCACGGTCTATCCTTACCTCTGTATTGCGGCAAGTATCTTCATCTCCTGGGGACTGGCTGGTATGTACGGTGTGGCAATCGCTTCCCTGGGCATGCTCGGTACGCTGGTGATCGCATTGATGATCGATGCCTACGGACCGGTCGCAGACAATGCTGGTGGTATTGCCGAGATGGTGGGACTTGAGAAGCAGGTTCGTGAACGTACAGATATTCTGGACTCTGCAGGCAACACCACGGCAGCGATTGGTAAAGGCTTCGCCATTGGTGCAGCTATCCTGACTTCACTGGCGCTGTTTGCTGCCTTCATTACTGCAGCAGAAGGTCTGCGCAATGAGCCAATCACCATGAGCCTTTTGGATCCAATGGTCTACACCAGTCTCTTCGTTGGCGCGGCATTGCCCTTCCTGTTCATGGCCATGACCATGCGATCTGTTGGTGATGCAGCATTCGAGATGATCGAGGAAGTGCGTCGTCAGTTCCGCGAAATTCCTGGCATCATGGAAGGGGAAGGCACTCCTGACTATGCCGAGTGTGTGGCTATTTCCACAAAAGCTGCACTCAAGGAAATGATTGCACCAGGTGTTCTGATTATGGGCACACCACTCATTGTGGGTTTTCTGTTTGGTGTTGAGGCGGTTGCCGGGGTCCTGGCAGGTTCACTGGTTGCAGGTGGTGTCATGGCCATTTCTTCATCCAATAGTGGTGGAGCCTGGGATAACGCCAAGAAATATATTGAGGCCGGTAATGTTGGTGGCAAAGGTTCGGAAGAGCACAAGGCTGCTGTCGTTGGTGATACAGTCGGTGATCCTTTGAAAGACACTTCCGGTCCTTCATTGAACATCCTGATCAAGCTTTCAGCAATTCTGAGTCTGGTGTTCGCACCATTCTTTGTTCAGAATGGCGGCATTCTGCTTAACCTGTTCTGATAGCTAAGGCTGAGTAACAAAAAAGGGGCCATGTGGCCCTTTTTTTATTCAGAACAGAAGACAGACTTCAGGTCTGTTCACTATTTCAAAACGGACTTCTGCTCTCAAAATGAAACAGAATCCACTCCTGGTAGTCCACGATTTCTGCAGTGGCAAGGCGAGTCCAGCGGGTGTGCACTGTTTCCACACACTGGTAGATTCTGAATGAATCCGTATCTTCGATAATCAGGTTTCGTACTGAGGGATTGAGGGTATAGTTGGAAATTTCCGCCAGGCGCCAGTTTTCTGCCAGCGTACGCTCTATGCAGTCGTTGTCCTTGAGTAAATCCACGTAGTCGAAAGTGACTTCGGCATAGCCCTGCGCCGGTACGCTCAGTTCCAGCTCCAGTTCAATTGCGGCACCGGGTTCGTCATCTTTCAGGAATGTAATTGAATCGAGGCGAATGCTCTCGTCAGTAGTGTTATGGGCAAGCAGTCGCAGAGGATCCAGCGAATTTTCTCCCCAGGCAGGGGAGAAGATCGCGAATTTAATGTCACTCTCTTCCTGAAGGTCAGCCGCCAGCGCGCCGCTTATGAGAGCCGAGAAGAAAACCAATCGAACAAGCATGGCGTAATTTTATCCATCTGCCTCTGCTGCTGTCATGCCTATTTTAATTTGCATAACTATCCACCATAATTTATCGCCAATCCGCGGTCATTGAATGTTTTATGAAAGCGCCAAAGAAACTCCCCAATATTAAACACATTGTTTGCGTTGCTTCCGGTAAGGGAGGCGTAGGCAAATCGACTACTGCTGTGAATCTGGCAGTTGCCCTGCATGCCCAGGGTCTGGCTGTTGGCTTACTGGATGCTGATATCTACGGCCCTTCGATACCCCTGATGATGGGTGTGCCTGAAGGTACCAGGCCGGAAATAAAAGAAGAAAGACTGATGGTTCCTATTGAGGCCCATGGGATTCAGTGCAATTCCATGGGATTTTTGGTGGATCCGCGTACCGCTATGGTGTGGCGAGCGCCAATGATCATCTCTGCATTCAATCAGATTCTTGCTGATACGGCCTGGTCAGACCTGGATTTCCTCATCGTCGACATGCCACCGGGCACCGGTGACATCCAGTTGAGTCTGGCACAATCAGTGCAATTGAGTGGTGCAGTCATTGTGACTACCCCACAGGACGTCGCGTTGCTGGATGCGCGCAAGGGCATAGAGATGTTTCGCAAGGTTGGCGTTCCCCTGCTGGGAGTTGTAGAAAACATGTCGGTTCATATTTGTTCCGAATGCGGCCATCAGGAGGCCATTTTTGGCAGCGGGGGCGGTGACAGCCTTTCCCGTGACTATGACACCGAGGTCATCGGGCGCCTGCCATTGGACATCAAGATCAGGGAACAGACCGATGGGGGGAGTCCTGTGGTAGCATCTGAACCCGAGAGTGCAGAAGCACAGAGCTACCTGCAGCTGGCCAGCAGGGTCAGGCAGGTGGTTTCAGAACTAGAAGAGAATGCACCTCGCTCGCCAGTGATTTCGGTCGCTGACGATTGAGCCCGATCGATGGGTAGCGTCGAGACTCTCGGGTCAGGCGACATTCTCAATACGATAAGAATACAAGCAGACAGAATGGGGAAGGCTCTTGGACGCAGTAAATGATTTTCTGATTTATATCGATGGATTTCTGGGTAGCGCCATCTGGTTCCCCACGTTTCTTCTTACGACGGGTGTATTTTTCACACTTTATCTGGGCTTTCCCCAGATTCGCTATTTCAGGCACGCCATTGGCGTCACCACCGGTAAATTCGACAAGGATGGTGCTCGCGGTGACACCTCTCATTTCCAGGCGCTGTCGACTGCGCTTTCAGGCACTGTGGGTACTGGCAATATCGGTGGGGTTGCGTTGGCGCTGCATCTGGGTGGTCCCGCGGCACTATTCTGGATGTGGATGACCGCCTTTTTCGGTATGACCAGCAAGTTTGTCGAGGTGACGCTCTCGCACAAGTATCGTACCCAGACCGAAGACGGCACCATGGCTGGTGGTCCCATGTACTACATGGAGAAGGGTCTGAACATGAAGTGGCTGGCAATTATCTTTGCTATTGCGACAGTGCTGAGTTCCTTCGGTACTGGCAACCTGCCTCAGATTAACAGTATCGCTTCAGGACTGGAGAGTACCTTTGATCTGGAACCCCTGGTGACTGCCAGCGTACTGTCAGTGCTGCTTGCCCTGGTGATTATCGGGGGTATTACCCGAATCGCGAAAGTTGCTGCAGCGATAGTGCCAACGATGGCTTTTATCTACCTGGTAGGTGCCTTTGCCGTCATCATTCCCAACATTGCCAACATTGTCCCTTCTTTCTTATCAATCTTTGAAAATGCGTTTACCGGTTCTGCAGCAACTGGTGGATTCCTGGGAGCTACCTTTGCCTATGCCTTCGACCGGGGAGTAAATCGCGGGCTTTATTCCAACGAAGCAGGCCAGGGCTCTGCGCCGATCGCTCACGCTGCAGCCAGAACTGACGAGCCTGCCGATGAAGGCATGGTGTCTATCCTGGAACCCTTTATCGACACAATCGTAATCTGCACCATCACCGGCCTGGTCATTCTGTCGTCGGATGTTTGGACCGAGAAGTTTGAAAACGAGTTCGACCGCGCCGACATGACTTTCGTGACCGGCAGTTTTCAGGAATCCAGCCAGGAAGATGTGCAGACCCTGTTCGACTACTTGAGCGGTGATGCCAGCGAGACGTCGAGCTTCAGTGGTCAAATATCCCTGCAACAAGGGATCGTGCAGAACAGCTCGGATTTCACTTTACTGGCTGCACGTTCAATTGCTGACAATACTCTTTACAGCCGAGACGGTGAGCCAATAACCGGGACGGTGACAGTAGTAGACGGACAATTGGAAGACACGACGATCGCCGTAACGGGTGATTCTTTGCTGCACTCGGTGCCGCTAACAACCCGAGCCTTCACTCGTGGCCTGTTCGGTGAGTTCGGTCAGTATATTGTGTCGGTGGGGCTGATGCTGTTCGCTTTTTCAACGGCAATTGCCTGGTCATACTATGGTGATCGGGCGATGATCTATCTGCTTGGCCCCAAGTCGGTGCTCCCGTATCGTATAGTCTATGTGTTGGGATTTTTCACCGCCGCGCTGGCTGATACCACCGTAGTCTGGAATATTTCTCTCATTACAATTGTACTGATGACCGCACCCAATCTCGTTGGCATTTTATTGATGCGCAAAGAGATGAAGTCAACAGTAGATGAGTACTGGGAAAAGACCGACCACGGCAAACACAAGGCCTGATTGCTCGGGTCTAGGCAGCGCTTGCCTCACCTGGCAGACGAATGTTTTCCACAATTGCCTGCACCTCGCTCGGCGGAGCCGGCGTGAACTTCGCCACTGCCACGGAAACAGCCAGATTCACCAGCGTACCCAGCGTGCCGATGCCTTCCGGTGATATGCCCAACCACCAGCCGTCAGCATTATCCAGCGCGGGATTGATCGTCTTGAAATAGACAATGTAGCTGGCGGTAAACAGGAAGCCAGCCACCATGCCGGCAATAGCGCCCTGCTTATTCATCCGCTTCTGGAATATCCCCAGCACGATCGCCGGGAAGAATGAGGCTGCAGCGAGGCCGAAGGCGTAGGCCACCACCTGGGCCACATAGGCGGGCGGATTGATACCCACATAGCCTGCTACCAGCACGGCAACGAATATGGCGATGCGTGCATACAGCAATTCCTGTTTTTCCGTGATCGATGGCATGAAGCTACGTTTCATGAAGTCATGGGCGACCGCGGTAGAGATGACCAGCAGCAAGCCCGCAGCAGTAGAGAGCGCGGCCGCCAGGGCGCCAGCAGCGACCAGTGCGACAACCCAGTTTGGCAAGCCGGCAATTTCCGGATTGGCGAGTACCATGATGTCGCGGTTGACTTCCAGCTCATTGGTCTCGGGATCGGCGACATATTGAATACGCCCATCGCCATTCTTGTCGTCGAAGGCGATCAGATTGGTCGTTTCCCATTTACTGAACCATTCCGGCATGGCTGTGTATTCTGCATTGTTTACGGTATTGATCAGGTTGGTGCGAGCAAACGCGGCTACCGCGGGTGCGGTGGTATACAGGATGGCAATAAAGATCAATGCGAAGCCGGCAGAGCGGCGGGCATCACGTACATTAGGCACGGTAAAGAAACGAATGATGACATGGGGCAGACCGGCGGTGCCAAACATCAGTGCTGCGGTAATGAAAAATACATCCTGGGTGCTGCGCTGTCCTTCGGTGTAGACACCAAAGCCCAGTTCCTGGCTCAAGCCGTCGAGCCTGTCTAACAGATACCCACCGCCGAAAGATTCTGTCAGTTCTGCGCCGAATCCCAGTTGCGGTATGGGTACGCCGGTCATCAGTATGGAGATAAATATAGCCGGCACCATGAAAGCGAAAATGAGCACACAATACTGAGCGACCTGGGTATAGGTGATACCTTTCATGCCGCCCAATACCGCATAGAAAAATACGATAGCCATACCGATGATCACGCCGGTCGTGATATCTACTTCCAGGAAACGTGAAAATACGATGCCTGCGCCCTGCATCTGTCCACACACATAAACAAACGAAATCGCCACTGCACAGAAAACCGCAATCAGGCGGGCGCTTCGGGAGTAATAGCGATCACCGATAAAGTCCGGCACGGTGAATTTGCCGAATTTGCGCAGGTAGGGTGCCAGCAGCAGGGCCAGCAAGACATAGCCACCAGTCCAGCCCATCAGATAGAAGGTACCGTCTCTGCCAAGAAAGGAGATGAGCCCGGCCATGGAAATAAAGGAAGCCGCGGACATCCAGTCGGCCGCTGTAGCCATGCCATTGGCCAGAGGGGGGACGCCGCCGCCAGCCACATAGAATTCGCTGGTAGAACCAGCGCGAGACCAGATCGCGATACCAACATAAAGGCCGAAAGTCAGGAAGACAAAAACGAAAGTCCAGATTTGTACACTCATGCTTCAGTCTCCTCACCAGCGTCCTGCACGGAGTCTGAAGTATTGAGGTTGTACTCATCATCCAGCTTGTCCATCAGGTGGATATAGACAAAAATCAAAATGACGAAGACAAATATCGAGCCTTGTTGTGCGATCCAGAATCCCAGCTTAAAGCCGCCGATGCGGAAGTTGTCCAGCACATCTACCAACAGTATCCCGCATACAAAGGAAATGAAAAACCAGACGGCGAGCAGCGACAAGACAATCTTGATATTGGATTTCCAGTATTGGTGAGCTTTGTTATCGGACATTGAGGCTTCCTGGATTATTGCTTTTATTGTTGACTGAGATGCCAGAATCATTCGGGGTATTTCAAGCCCTTGAAAAGTCAGGTGTTTCTCAGTGATCGATGGCTCGGGATGTTATCACTTAAAAATTCTGAGGTATACCGAGAGTCTGACCGAGGCAAAACAGGCTGCTATTGTGACGAGTCCAGATTCTGTAGATAACGCTTAAGCTTGTTTTCGAGTTGTTGTCTGCTGCTTTCATCGGCGCGAATCAGATTCCGGTGCAGTTGTCTCAATTGTTGCCGGTTTGCTTCCGGATTTTCACTGAGCAATGTTTCGATGGCAGAGTCTCCATCTTCGAGGATTCTTGCGAACCATGTGCTAGCCATACCTGCTGCCTGATGTCGAGTGCTGTCATTCTCCAGATCAGCAAGGGCAGTGGCGATTTCATTGTAATCACAATCACGCATCAGTTTGCCAATGTATTGCAGCTGGCGCCTTTTCGCACCATGACTATTGGGAAGACGCTTGAATTCCGCAACTGCCGCAAGTATCGCATCATTGACAGGAATCCTGGCCAGGTCTTTTGCTGACAATTCCGTGAGTTTCTGCCCAAGTTGCTGTTGCGCGTGAGCTTCCTGCTTTAGCTGTGTCTTACTGGGGAGCGGCTGGGAATCAAGATCTTGGTGGCTCATGGGAAACTGACGGTATGATTGAACTAGAGATAAAAGGTCTGGGCCAGGCCAAGAAAGGCAAAGAAACCGATTGAATCTGTCACCGTTGTGAGTGCCACAGTGCCGGCGAGTGCGGGATCGATATTGGCGCGTTTCAGCAGCAGGGGAAGATAGGCGCCTGCCAGCGCAGCCGTAATCAAGTTGATCATCATCGCTGCAGCGATGACATAACTGAGTTTCTGGTCGCCATACCAGAAAAAGGCAATCACTGAGATAACCAATGCCCAGAGCGCACCATTCAGGCTGGCGACGCCGAGTTCTCTCAGCAACAGCCAGCGACTATTGGATGGACTGATATGCCCCAGTGCCTGTTCCCGAATGACCAGGGTGAGAGTTTGGGTGCCAGCAACGCCGCCCATGTTCGCAACAATGGGCATGAGGACCGCCAGGTAGACAACCTGGTCCAATGTGTCCTGGAAGAGATAGATCACCAGGGACGCAAACACTGCCGTAAGCAGATTGACGCCTAGCCATACGGCTCTTCTCCTTGCTGTCTTTATCACCGGAGCAAAGGTGTCATCTTCTTCATCGAGTCCGGCCATGCTCATCAGGGAGTGTTCTGTGCTATCCCGGATGACATCCACGATGTCGTCGATAGTGATACGGCCGAGCAACTTGCCATTCTCGTCGACTACTGGTGCCGATACCCAGTCATGTTGTTCGAATAGTTGGGCAACATGGGTTGCTTCCATATCCACGGGTATGGCATCAACATCTTCGTTCATCACTTCATGTACTGGTGTTTGCGGATCAGATACCAATAAGCTGCGCAGGGGAAGAATACCGAGGAATTCGTCAATTCGGTTTACCACCAATAAGTTATCAGTCATCTGCGGGATGCTTTCGTGCCTGCGCAAATAGCGCAACACCAGTTCCACGGTATGGTTGCGGCGTACAGTGATGGTGTCGGTGTTCATCAGGCCGCCTGCGGTATCCTCATCGTAGGAAAGAATTGATTCGACTCGCTGCCGATCCTGCAAGTCCATTGCCTGCAGGACCTGGGAGGCAACCTGCTGTGGTAATTGCTGCAGAATGTCAGCAAGATCGTCAGTTTCCAGGCCTTCTGTTAGTTCGAGGAGTTCTTCGGCATTGAGTTCACTGAGTATTTCGTGCTGCAGGTCCTCGTTAAGATATTGTATGACCTCGCCTTCGGCATCCTTGTCAATCAATTGCCAGAGAACGGCGCGGGATTTTGGTGGTGACGATTCCAGCAGGTGAGCGATACCCGCTGTCGGCAGCGTCTTGATCATCTGCCGAACCTGATACAAAGAGCCACTGTCGAGAGCCTGGTTCAGCTCCAGAACATGATCTTTCTGCAGATTGGAATCTTTGGTTTGAGACATGCGAGCAACAACTCTCCAGTCTGCCGTGGTCAGGCGAGTAATCGCTGCGTGGCGAGACTTATAGGAACTGCCGGGAACAGGGACCAGGAGATAAGCCGGGTGCCCCGAGCAGGCGCAATTCTAACGCTAATTGGCTGGCAATTGAATTACTCGGGGAGCAGTACGAACAAAAATTTCTTATTCGGATTCGTCGAAACGATTGTTTACGAGCGCAACAATCGCGGCCAGAGCCTCGTCTTCGTCTGGTCCGCTGGTGACGATGTTAAGAGTCGTTCCCTTTACGGCAGCCAGCATCATCAATGACAGAATGCTCTTGCCATCGACCATCTTCTCATGACCAACCTGAATGTCGCTGCTATATCGGGCCGACAATTCGGCCAACTTGGCAGCGGCCCTGGCGTGTAGTCCGGCCTTGTTGATAATTTCTACTTTTGACTCTGCCATAATTAGTCTGGAGATCAGGAAAGCTCTCTGTGTCTGACCTGAACCTTGTATTCCAGCTTATCAAAATGTTTGCCCAGTTTTTCGCATAGATAGACTGACCGGTGTTGTCCGCCAGTGCATCCAATGGCGACTGTGATGTAACTTCTGTTATTTTCTTCGTATCTCGGCAGCCAGTTGGTCAAGAATGTCTTGATGTCCTCTATCATTGCCTGCACTTCGCCCTGTTGATCCAGGTAATTGCCTACCGCATCATCGATGCCAGTCAGAGAACGTAAATTGACATCCCAATAGGGATTGGGCAGGCAGCGGACATCATAAACGATATCAGCATCGACCGGGACGCCATTCTTATAACCAAAGGACTGAAACAGCAGTGCGATAGAAGTTTCTTCAGATTCCAAAACCTGTTTTTTTACCGTATCGCGCAACGTCTGAAGTGCCATGCTGCTGGTATCAATTGTGAGTCCGGCCAGAAGTGCAATCGGTTCCAGTAAATCAGATTCGATGTCGATCGCTTCTTTCAGACCGACTTCAGCCGATGACAGGGGGTGCTTGCGGCGACTCTCGCTAAACCGCTTCAAAAGGGTCTGACTATTTGCATCAAGAAAGATCACCTCGATTTCCAGATTATCCCTGGCAAGTTGCTCAACAATGCTGGGAACCTGTTCCAGATCCGAGGAAATATTTCTGGCGTCGATACTGACAGCAACATTTGGCATGGTAGCAGCTTCGTCACTGAGCCTTTGAGCCAGACGAGGGAGAAGGCTTGCTGGCAGATTATCTATGCAATAAAAGCCACGGTCTTCAAGGATGTGAAGAACAGTACTTTTGCCCGAACCCGATCTGCCACTTACTATTGTCAGTTTCATGTTCCTGACTCTTTGCTTGCCAATCCTGAAATTCGCAGTATGCGACGCGATTATTACATTTCGGCTATCGCTTCGGAAAAATCAGTAAGTCACCGCAATACTATACATATCGTCGCTGTCATTGGTTGTTCTTAAGGTGAAACAGAAGTCTTCGTCGCTCAACAGTTCCGCCAGCCCCGCCAGGGTACGCACATGCTCGTCGGCTCTTTTCTCCGGCACAACCAGGACGAACAGCAGATCTACAGGCTTGTCATCTATTGAGTCGAAGTCTACCGGCTCGCTTAGCGTCACAAGCGCACCAATGATTTCTGTACAACCCGGGACCCGGCAATGGGGAATGGCGATGCCTTTACCCAGGCCCGTACTACCGAGTTGTTCTCGTGCCATAAGTCCTTTGTAGATATTGGTGGCATCCAGATTGACAACCTGGTCCGCCAGCAGTTCGCTCACGCCACTCAAAATACGCTTCTTGCTTTTCCAGTCCATCTGGCAGTAACAGCGTTCTGGTATGAGTATTTCTTCCAGTTGCATTGGTGTCTAGTTTGTCCGGGTGTTGTTGGATTGCATGCCTTGCACGCCTGAATAAGCTGGTGTTGGATCAATCAACGAGTCGTTTGCGCTCGTTGGAAGGTGGAATAGACAAGGATTCCCGATATTTGGCGATGGTTCGCCTTGCTACGTTGATGCCTTTTTCTTCCAGCAATTGAGTGATTTTGCTGTCGCTCAGTGGCTTTCTCGCGTTTTCAGCTGCAATGAGTTTCTTGATTATTGCCCTGATGGCAGTTGATGAGCACTCCCCACCGCCTGCTGTCGATACATGGCTGGAAAAGAAGTACTTCAATTCGAAAATGCCTCTCGGGGTATGCATATATTTCTGGGTTGTGACCCGCGATATTGTTGATTCATGCATATCTACAGCTTCCGCGATGTCGTGCAGCACCAGCGGCTTCATTGCTTCTTCTCCGTATTCCAGAAAGTCTTTCTGATGTTCAACAATTCTTGTGGCTACTTTCATCAGTGTCTCATTGCGGCTCTGCAGACTCTTGATAAACCATCTGGCTTCCTGAAGATTGTCTCGCAGGTAGTTATTGTCATCGCTGGAGTCTGCGCGTTTGACCAAAGCGGCATAGCTGCTGTTGATACGCAATTTGGGTGCGGTTTCGGGATTGAGTTCTACTTTCCACTTACCGGTTTCTGCCTGCTTGGTCACGATGACATCAGGAACGATATACGTGGTGGAGGCGGGCGAAATATTTGAACCCGGTCGGGGGTCGAGGCTCTCGATGAGAGTGATAATGTCCCGAAGTTCGGGTTCCTTGAGCTTGGTCTTGCGCATGAGTTGCGCATAGTCCCGGTGACCCAACAGGTCCAGATGTTCGCTAATGACTACTTTGGCATTTTCTATCAGCTCATGCTGTTCCGCGGCGTCGATCTGGTTGAGTTGAATCAGCAAGCATTCGCTGAGATTGCGATATCCAACACCCAGGGGGTCGAACTGTTGAATGCGATGCAATACAGCCAGCACTTCGTCCAGTTCTACGATTTCCGGGTCGAAGCCCGCGTGGATGGATTCGATGTCTACGGTCAGCATGCCATTCGCATCTATGGCATCGATAATAGCCATGGCAATGGCTTCGTCTGTTTCAGACATGGGCGTCAAGTTTAACTGCCAGAGCAGGTGGTCCTGCAAAGTTTCTTCGGCAGAATTGCGTGACTCATAATCGATGGGGTCGTTGTCGAATGAGCTGGCAGTTGCGGGTGCGGAGTTGGGATAGACATCATCCCAGTTGCTATCCACGGCCAGGTCGCTGGGGATTTCTTCCTGCCAGTTACTTTCTTCTTTCTCGGCAGATTCGCTCAAGCTGCTTGCAGTCTCATTGAGCTCTGTGTTTTCACTACCGTTAAGGGATTCCGCGTTGCTGTTTCCTTCACTGGATTCGCTTTCTTCTTCCATCTCCAGCATGGGATTGGATTCAAGTGCTTCGTGAATTTCCTGCTGCAGGTCAAGTGTCGAGAGTTGAAGAAGGCGTATCGCTTGCTGTAGCTGGGGGGTCATGGTCAGTTGCTGACCGAGCTTAAGCTGGAGCGATAGCTTCATTGTAGTACTACTATTAAGAATTGAACTGCGGGTGAATCCCGACTGAGGATGAGTGAATAGATATGGGGCTGAACATGGGCGCAGTATAGCAAAGTTCGTGCCTAGTTTGCTATTTTGCCAAGGCTGATTATTCCCTGGAGAAGCAGCCCGTAAGACTGCGTGCTAGATTCTGAACTGCTCGCCCAGATAGACTTCCCTGACTTTCTCATCGTTGAGAATGATCTCGGCATTTCCCTGCGCAATGATGTGGCCTTCGCTCACAATGTAGGCCTTTTCGCAAATATCCAATGTCTCTCGAACGTTGTGATCGGTTAACAGGATGCCGATATTCCGCGCCTTGAGTTGCTGGATGATGTCCTTGATGTCGCTGACCGAGATTGGATCCACGCCGGCGAATGGTTCGTCGAGCAGAATGTACTGCGGATCTGTCGCCAGCGTTCGCGCGATTTCGGTTCTTCGGCGTTCGCCACCAGACAGGCTCATTCCCTTGTTATTGCGAATATGACTGATGTTAAATTCTTCCAGCAAGTGTTCCAGCTTGGCTGTTCTCTCGGCGCTGCTCAGGTCTTTCCTGGTCTCGAGAATCGCGAGAATATTCTGCTCTACAGTGAGGGTGCGGAATATTGAAGAATCCTGGGGAAGATAGGACAGGCCTCTCCTTGCGCGCTCATGAATCGGCAGTCCAGTCAGCCGGTGCTCATTGAGATAGACTTCACCGCTGTCTTCCTGGATCAATCCGACCATCATATAGAAACAGGTGGTTTTGCCAGCACCATTCGGGCCCAGCAGGCCAACGATTTCACCACGGTCTATGCTGAGGGAGACATCCCGAACAACTTCTCGTCCCTTGAAGCTTTTCGCTAGGTGATCCGATTTCAACATGTGTTTCGGCAAAGATCTCTAATTGGGAGGCGATGAGAATGAGCCCGCGCAGGGCCCGGTGGAACTGGGGATGATGTTCAGTGCGGTATCATAGATCAGCTCGACGCAACTGGTGACAGAGTCAGCTGTTCTTATCGTTGCATCACCTATCATCTCAACCAGAGTGTTGGTGGAGATTTCATCCTTATAGAGAATGATGGTGTTACTACTTCCGGTCACGACTTCATCGCTGTTCTCTTGAGACTGCTGGTACTGCACAGGAGTGCCATGAACTGTTGCCCGAATCAGTTCATTTGTATCTACGGTAAATTCTATAATGGCCTGATCGCCGGATATGGCCAGTTCTCCTTGCGTAATCTGCACGTTGTCCTGTAACTCGACGATGCGGATGTCGTCCACGATCCTGACTATAAGATCACCATCTGAGCCATAATCTACCGGTGTATTTGTTAAGTCCTGAGCAGCAGTGCCGGAAACAGAAAACCCAATCAGGCCTGCAATGACAATGACGCTACTAATTTTCTGAGTGTGCTTCATATCTGCCTGTATTGTTGCGCTGAAAATGTAGTTCATCTTCAGCCAGGTTTGCGAACAGCCCTTCACCTTGTTGTTGAATGTTAGTTGTGGTCATTGTTACCAGGCGATCTGTTTGCATCGTTTCCAGTTCCGGATCAATCTCCAGAAAATCAGTAATAAGCACAGTGCGATTGCCGTATTCATCAAGCATGAATATTTCTACATCACCTGTCAGCTCTATAGTACCAATGGTCTCCGACTCAACATCGGATTTGGGCGCTATCTTGCCGGACTCCGCGACGATATTCCAATGAGAATCGCCTTCCCGGAACAGGCGAATGAAGGGATTATCCAGGTCAGAGGTCTGATCCTGAAAATGGTATTGCCGCTCAGCCTGCAAGGTGTAAGTGATCGCACCTTCAGCATTGAACATCACGGTATTGATGCCTTCACTATATCCATCATAGCTGGGGCGGATGACTTCGGCGGCTTGATCCTGGTCAGTAAAAACAGAGGTGAACGAGCCTAACCCCATATAGAGGAGTATTGCCGATAGGGTGGTGATGAGGAAAAAGCTCAGTTTTTGCATGCTGCCCCGGACAGTATTCAGCGAGCCAAGCTTAACATGAAAAAGTATGGCTGAGAGGAGCTGGAATCCCGGATTCCGTGCCCTTTGCCATCAAATAAGGTACTTGTCGTACTTGTTCTGGGCCTGCAGAAGATAGTCGGATATTTCTCTGACTGCACCCTGACCACCACTTCTTGAAGTGATCAGCTTCGCCTTGTTGAGCACAATGTTATGAGCATTGGCGACAGCGATGCCAAGACCTACCGCATTGATCACTGACAGATCTGGCAGATCATCGCCAGCATAAGCGATTGCCGTAGCAGGTATGTCGCTCTCCGTGACGATTGCATTCAAAGCAGCAAGTTTGTCTGATTGCTTTTGATAGAGAATACTGATGCCGAGATCTCGAGCACGGTTCTCCACGATTTTCGAACTACGGCCAGTGATAATGCCCACCTGAATTTCATTCTCCAACAGCATTCTGATGCCGTGACCGTCCTGGGTATTGAACGCCTTGGCCTCAGAACCATCTTCGGAGAAGTACAGGCTGCCATCGGTTAGTACACCGTCGACGTCCAGCAGTAACAACCTGATGCCAGCGGCAAGTTGCCCAGCCTGATTTTCTTCGATATTAAATTGCATAGTTAGCTTTGGATGCGGGGAAGATTCAAGTCATTCAGGTTCAGACTACATTAGCCTGTAACAGGTCGTGCATCTTCAGGATACCGCAGAGCTTGTTTTCTGCAGTTAATACCAACAGGACATAAATATTGGAGTCCTGCATAATTCTGGCGGCTTCTGCAGCCAGCGCATTACCATCAATATGCTTGAAATTTCGCGACATCACTTCTTCTATAGGAGTAGTTTTCAAATCCTTACCCGCATCCAGCGCCCGGCGCAGGTCACCGTCGGTAAATACGCCCAGGACTGCGGCCGAATCATCAGTGACAGTGGTAAGGCCAAAACCTTTGCTGCTCATCTCCATGAGCGCATCAGAAAGCACGGTTCCTTCATTGACTTGAGGAATTTCCGCCCCGGAATGCATGAGGTCCTGCACTTTAACCAACAGTCTTCTGCCAAGGTTTCCGCCGGGATGTGAAACAGCGAAGTCATCGCTGGTAAATCCACGCGCTTCCAGCAAAGCCATCGCCAGAGCGTCGCCAAGGACCAGTGCGGCTGTCGTGCTGGAGGTAGGCGCCAGCCCCAGTGGACAGGCCTCTTCGGCAACGCTTGCATCCAGATTTACTGTCGCTGCAGAAGCAAGGGGGGAATCCAGGTCGCCTGTCAGAGCCAGCAAGGGGATATTCTTGCGTTTCAGTACCGGAATCAGGGTAGTGATTTCTTCGGTGTTGCCAGAATTGGACACTGCGAGTACAACATCAGACTCGGTGATCATGCCGATATCCCCATGGCTGGCTTCGGCTGCATGGACGAACAGGGCCGGGGAACCTGTGCTTGCCAAGGTGGCAGCGATCTTCCTGGCGATATGGCCTGATTTTCCGATGCCGAGTACTACTGTGCGTCCTGTGCATTGCAGGATGATTTCGCAGGCCTGAACGAATTGATCGTTGATTCTGTCACTCAGCGCATCGACCGCGTTCTTCTCTATTTCGATCGTTCTTAGTGCGCTTTCCTTTGCGGTGGATTCTGATTTCATTGAGCGCTCAGTGACTGTTAGAGGGAGGTTTGTTGCTGCACCTGGCTAAACATAAACGTAAACCAGCCAAAGTAGATTAACAAGAAAATGACCCCATTGACGCGGCTGATCTTTTTCTCTTTCTTGATGCCCCGATAACAAAAAATAGCTAATAAAAGTGTCAGTAGAAGGACGCCAACGTAGTCCCTGTAGAACAGCTCGGCTTCGATCAGACCAGCGCTCAACAGCCCTGGGAAAGGCAGAACCACAAGCAAATTCAGGATATTCGATCCAACGATATTGCCGATGGCCAGGTCATCATGCCCCTTTAGCACGCAGGTCACCGAAGCGGCAAGTTCAGGCAGGCTGGTGCCGAGCGCGACCACGGTCAGTCCTATAATTGCAGTAGAGACGCCAAGGGATTCGGCAATTGAAGATGCGGCCTGTACCAGCGCCTCTGCGGCCAGGACCAACAGCGCGAGCCCAAGTATCAGATAGGCGACTGCCTGGAGACTGTTAATCTGAGCAATTTCTTCTTCGCTAATATCAATGACGGTTCCGGTTCTCACTCTTTTTCGAAACAGGCTAAAGCCGAAATAAGCAGTAATTCCGATGAGAACCAGCGCATCGAAAAAACCGAGATACAGATCCATTAATAGTGCGCCAGTAGCGAAAGTAACTAACAGCAGGGCAGGAAGCTCTTTGCTAATTAATGAACCGGGAGGTTTGAGCGGGCTGATTACTGCAGCGACACCGAGAGCAACCCCAACATTGAACAGATTGGAACCGAGCGCGTTGCCAATCGCCAGTTCCGGTTTCCCTTCATAGGCAGATACAGCAGATGAAAATATCTCCGGTGCTGATGTGCCAAAAGCGACGATAGTCAGTCCTATCATCAATGGAGAAACCCCGAGGTTTCGCGCCAGACCGGAAGCACCAAATACAAACTTGTCAGCACCCCAAATCAACCCAATGAATCCGAGGACGATGATGACTGAGTCAAGCAGCATAGAGGCGGGTAGTTGGGGGCTTAAATAAAGCGCTCAATTAGAAGGGTCTTTGTACCTGTTTGCAAGTACTTATTTATGCACTTTTTATTGAACTCTGCAATTCACGGCTTTTCATGTAAAATTGGCGTCGTGTACTGAATGATTCACTTTTCTGCCCTGACAGGGCCGGGGATGGCAGCATCCCGTCGATTCGCTTTCGGGCCTGTAGCAGTAGTCCTGCACCTTTCGATTCCCATTTCAATTCGTGTAGGTTGGATCTGGAGATAAGCAAATGAATTTATTGAAGAAAACTCTGGCACTTGCCGCGTTTAGCCTGGCTTTTAACAGTTTCAGTCATGGGCAGGAGTTGACCGCGGTGGAGACCGCTGAACTCGGTGTGGAAACCCTGTTGCAAACCGTGCAAGATTCCAGGGATCTTTTCTTGAGTGACAGAGAAGCCTATTTCGCCAGAATCGAGCAGGTATTAAATACCTTTGTTGATTTCAATGCGGTTGCAGAGGTGGTGATGGCGCGTTATGCAAGCTCTGCCAGCGATGCGCAGAAGCAGCGTTTCGCTGATATTCTCAAGACTACCTTGACCCGATTCTATGGCGCCTCCCTGGTGTCCTATAACGGAGAGGAGTTGGTTTTCCTGCCACCTAGTAATCCGAATGCCGATCCCAGGGCTGATACAGTTGTTGGAATGGAGTTGCAGGGAGATTCACCACTGCGATTGCAATACCAGATGTTTCTCAATGGTAACGATGAGTGGAAGCTCAAGAACCTCAGCCTGGCGGGCATCAATCTTGGCAGGCAGTACTACACGCAGTTCGCCGCACTCATGGGCCAACATGACAATGACATCGACCAGGTGCTGGATAACTGGCAGTAGTGTGGAGCTAGACTTTGAATTCTGAACAAATCGCACAACTGCTACAGGCGGAATTTCCAAAGTGTGAGATTTCTGTAGAAGGCGGCGATGGAAAATTCCTGATAACAGCTGTTGGCGATGTCTTCGAAGGACTGAATGCGGTCAAGCGTCAACAATCAGTTTATGCTGTGCTCAATGAGCACATCGGCAGTGGTGCCATTCACGCAGTTACCATGCGCCTGATGACGCAAGCTGAAAGCGGTTCCTGACAAACGCGGTTTAAACATGGACAGGCTCTTGATCAATGGCGGAATCAGCCTTGAAGGTGAAATCCGCATAGCGGGTGCAAAGAACTCAGCACTCCCCATTCTTGCTGCCACTCTGCTTACTCACGAAACGGTGCAGATTTGCAATCTGCCGCATCTCTACGACATCACCACGATGTTGGAGTTGCTTGGCTGCATGGGAGTCCAACCCATAGTCGATGAGAAGCTCAACGTCGAAGTGGACAGTAGCACGATCGAACATTTCAGCGCGCCCTACGAGTTGGTGAAAACCATGCGTGCTTCAATTCTTGTTTTGGGGCCGCTGTTAACCCGATATGGTCAGGCAGAAGTTGCGCTGCCAGGCGGCTGTGCGATCGGGAGTCGACCCGTCAACTTGCATATCAGTGCCCTGGAATCCATGGGCGCCAATATCGTTGTCGAAGACGGATATATCAAGGCTTCCGTGGATGGCAAGTTGAAGGGTACTCACCTGGTAATGGACATGGTGACCGTGACCGGCACAGAGAACATCATGATGGCAGCGACCCTGGCTGAAGGTGAAACCATCATCGAGAATGCGGCCAGGGAACCAGAAGTTGTCGACCTGGCGAACTGCCTGGTGAAAATGGGCGCCGATATTTCCGGGCAGGGCACGGATACCATTGTGGTCAAAGGGGTGGATGCTCTTCATGGTTGCAGTTATTCAGTCATGCCAGACAGAATTGAGACGGGTACCTATCTCATCGCTGCAGCAGCAACCCGGGGTCATATCAAGGTCAAGGATACTCGTCCGGATATTCTGGAATCTGTGTTGAGCAAGCTGGAACAGGCTGGCGCCGAAATCAAGGTAGGAGAAGACTGGATCGAACTGGATATGCATGGCAATCGGCCCAATTCCGTATCCGTGCGGACTGCACCCTATCCGGCATTTCCGACAGATATGCAAGCACAATTTACTGCCTTGAATTCAGTCGCAGAAGGCACCGGTTCAATCACAGAAACTGTATTTGAGAATCGCTTCATGCACGTGCATGAAATGAATCGCATGGGAGCATCCATCAAGGTGGAAGGAAACACCGTGATCGTGGAAGGTGTGGATGCTTTGAAAGGAGCGCCAGTGATGGCCACCGACCTGCGTGCTTCTGCCAGTTTGATTATTGCTGGCCTGGTATCGGAAAACGAAACTACCGTCGATCGCATTTACCATATTGATCGTGGTTATGAGTGTATCGAAGAGAAACTGCAATTATTGGGTGCGCGCATACGTCGCGTTCCCGCTTGATACTGCAATCAACAAATAGTTATTCCTGAAGTCCTATGAACTCCTCTGATCTGGTGATAGCGCTTACCAAGGGTAGAATTCTCGAAGAGACGCTGCCTTTGTTTGCCGAGGCTGGCATTGTTCCAGCTGAAGACATACAGCAAAGCCGCAAACTGCTCTTCGACACCAATATGGCTAACGTGAAGCTGATGTTAATGCGTGGCTCAGATGTGCCAACCTATGTAGAGTTTGGCAGTGCGGATATGGGTGTAGCAGGTAAAGATCTGATTCTGGAAGTTGGTAGCGAAGGATTTTATGAGCCGCTCGATTTAAAGATTGCGGGATGTCGACTCATGACCGCACAGCCCAAAGGAGTGGACCTGCCCCCGGGTCGTATTCGCGTGGCGACAAAGTTTACCAATATCGCAAAGCGTTATTTTGCCGAGCGTGGCCAGCAGATTGAACTGATCAAACTCAATGGCGCACTGGAACTGGCTCCCTCCCTTGGTCTGGCGGATGCCATTGTCGACATAGTCGATACAGGCAAGACCCTGAAAGCCAACGGGCTGGAGGCGCGGGAAACAATCGCTACAATTTCATCCCGTGTTATCGTCAACAAGGCGGCGATGAAACTGAAGCACGCGGTGATCAATGATGTACTGGCGAGACTCAGGAGCGCTGTCGAAGCGAAAGCCGCATGAATTCCGTCGCCAATCAAATCCAGCAACTGTCCACCAGCGATTCTGATTTCGAGCAGCAACTCCTGGCTGCATTGCAGCGCGAAATGCTGGTTGAAGATGAAGTGGTGGGTTCGGTTAATCGAATACTGGGCGAAGTAAAATCACGCGGTGATGAGGCCCTGATCGAATACACCAATAAGTTTGATGGTTTCGCGGCAAATTCCATGGCCGACCTGATCATTGATCAGCAACAGCTGCAGTCTGCTCTCGACTCGCTGGACAAGGAGCAGGCGAAAGCCTTAACCCACGCCGCTGAAAGAATTCGTCGCTATCATGAGAAACAGAAACAGTCGTCCTGGCACTACGAGGAAGCGGATGGGTCGGTATATGGACAGAAGATCAGTCCACTGGAGCGTGTTGGGGTCTACGTGCCGGGAGGTAAGGCGAATTATCCTTCGTCGGTGCTGATGCTGGCCATTCCTGCACAGGTTGCAGGGGTGAAGGAAATAGTGGCGACAGTACCGACTCCTTACGGTAAAGATGGCAACCTGGTTTTTGCAGCGGCAGCCCTGGCTGGCGTAAATCGCGTGTTTACCGTAGGCGGCGCCCAGGCGGTTGCGGCTATGGCCTATGGCACAGAATCTGTTCCAAGAGTGGACAAGATCACTGGTCCCGGCAATATCTATGTCACCATTGCCAAGAAACTGGTGTTTGGTGAGGTCGGCATTGACATGATTGCTGGTCCTTCTGAACTCACTATCATCTGTGATGGTGAGACTGATCCGGACTGGATAGCCATGGATTTCTTCTCCCAGGCTGAGCACGATGAACAGGCGCAATCGATACTCATCACCACCGATGCTGCCTTCCTGGATAGGGTCAAGCAAAGCATCGACCGGCTATTACCAGAGATGGAACGGCGCTCGATCATTGAAGCTTCCCTGAAGGGGAGAGGTGTTTTTATTCTGGCCGAGGATATGGAGAAGGCAGCAGTGGCCAGCAACATCATTGCGCCGGAACATCTCGAACTCTCAGTCGAAGACCCGGATGCCTTACTCAACTATATCGATAACGCGGGAGCAATTTTTCTGGGGCGCTATGCTGCAGAGGCTCTGGGCGACTACTGCGCGGGGCCGAGTCATGTACTGCCGACTTCCGGAACGGCACGATTTTTCTCTGCGCTTGGTGTGTATGATTTTCAGAAACGTTCTTCGATCTTGAACTGTTCTGCACAGGGAGCGAACAAGCTGGCGGTCACAGCTTCGATTCTCGCTCGCGAGGAACATCTGCAGGCCCATGCCTTGTCGGCTGAATATCGTCTCGATCCCGAACTGGACTAACGCTGCAGCAGATCTCCATTTTGAAGATCCTGGGCTTCGATGATAACGGCCTGACCAAATCCCAAGGTGGTAGGCAAACTGTGATTTCGCCCATTGCGATACACCTCGATCGTTATGGTGTCGCCTGGTTTCTTGTTGCGTATTTCCATCATGATGTTCTGACCATCCACCACGACAGTGTCTTCTACCCGAGTAATCACATCACCTGGTTGAATACCTGCGCGTTCTGCTGCGCCGCCGGTGTCCACACTCTCTACCAGCATGCCGCGAATATGATCGACACCAAAAAAGATCTGTGATGAATTCTCGTCCAAAGCTTCGCCAGTGAGAACGCCGAGATACCCTGAATTTGCGGCTATGGCATCGGCAACCATTTCTTTCATGGCTGGAATCGCGATGCTTGCCGGTGTGGCAAAACCAATGCCCTCGAAGTTGCCAGACTCAGAGAGTATTGATGAGTTAATGCCCACCAGATTTCCTTCCCGGTTTATCAGTGCGCCCCCGGAGTTGCCAGGATTAATCGCGGCATCGGTTTGAATCAGGGAAACACTGTTTTCTTCATCGAAGCTGATCGCACTCACAATGCCCTGGGAAACAGATTGCCCAATATTCCGCGGGTAACCGATGGCGAATACCACGTTACCTGATTCCAGATCTGAGTCCGCACCGATTTCAATTGGAACCAGTCCATCCATGTTGATGTGCAATACAGCAAGATCATTGGCCTGGTCCCAGGCGACTACAGTGGCAGGAGTACGCTCACCATTGTTCAGTGTCACTTCTGTATCAAATGCATCAAACAGGGTGTCAACCACATGTAAATTGGTGAGTACGAATCCTCGTTCATCGATGATCACACCGGAACCGAGGCTGTCCCGCTCACCCAGATAAAGATTCAGTCGGTCTTCGGAAGCGCGTTCAATGGATTCGACGTTGACGCTGGTTGCGCTGATGGCCACCACCGAGGGAGAAGCTTTGGCAATTGCTTCTGCAAAACCGGTAACGGCATTTTCCTGACTAAGTTCTGGAGTTTCCAGTGCAGGGCGTACTGATTGAATATCATTTCTGATCTGTTGTAGTTGCTGGTACTGCACAACGACGAGTGCTACCAGCACGCCGCACATGATGGGCCATCCGAAAAACTGGATTACTTTGTTGAATCGACTCATGGGGCTATTATCACTTCAAACATGACCACAGTCATGACCAAAAAGCTTGCTGTGCTATGATGGCGACGCATTTCACTATACAGCGAAGGTAATTCTGAAGCCAATGGCTCTTGCCCCTAAAGAACTGGAATCTGAACTCAATAGCCTGCTTGATGCAGCCAGTTTTAAAGACTACTGCCCGAATGGAATGCAGGTAGAAGGCTCTCGGGAAATCGAAAAACTGGTCAGCGGTGTGACCGCCTCACGGTCATTTATCGAATCTGCGATCGACGCTGGCGCCGATGCACTGTTAGTACATCATGGCTATTTCTGGCGCGGTGAAGATCCGACTATCGTGGGTATGAAGCGAGCCAGGGTCAGCCTGTTACTGGAACAGGGTGTTTCTCTTTTCGCTTATCACCTGCCGCTGGATGCACACCCGAAACTGGGCAACAACGCACAGCTTGCGGCGCGTTGCCATTTGCGCGCAGCGAAACAGATAGGGCCTGTTGGTGAAACTCCTCTTGTCTGGATCGGAGAGACCGAAAGCGCTATCAGTGGAGATAGCTTCGCTAACTTGCTGGCGCAGCAGCTTGAGCGCGAACCGGTCTGGGTACGAGGCGACGATCGGGAGATCAGGACAGTGGCCTGGTGCACGGGGGCGGCGCAGGGTTATTTCGAACTGGCAACCCAGGCGGGCGTCGATGCGTATGTAACTGGAGAAATCTCAGAACCAAGTGCGCATATAGCCAGGGAAACCGGTGTGCATTTTTTCTCAGCAGGACATCATGCGACCGAACGGTATGGTGTGCAGGCAGTTGGAAAAACTATCGCAGACAAATTTTCGATAGAGCACGAATTTATCGATATCGATAATCCGGCCTAGATAAACGCTTTCTGCTGCAGCAGATTGATCACCTCATCCAGGCATTGATCAATGCCCAGAGCAGCGGTATCGAGTTCAAGGTGAGTCAGTTCCGGCGGAGAATAGGGGAATGACAATCCAGGAATATCGCTGGAGTCTGAACCTTCTGCCGCTGCATACAGTCCACTGGGGTCTCTCTGGATGCACACATCCATCGGTGGGTTAAGGTAGACAATAATGCAGTTGTCTTTGCCAATCACGCTGAGTGCGTGTTCTCTTGAGTCTGCATTTGGCGCAACAAAAGAGGCACAGCAAATGACACCTGAATCATTGAGAAACCTGGCGATATGCGCACTTCTTCTCAGATTCTCTGCTCTGCCTTCGGCATCGTGCGACAAATCCTTGCTGATACCCAGGCGCATAGTCTTGCCATCGAGAACGGTGCTAACCCTGCCCTGATCGAACAGGCGTCTCTCCAGGCCATGGGCGAGTGTTGATTTTCCAGAACCTGAAACGCCGATAAACATTATCGTGACTGGTTTCTGACCATATCGCGCAGCCCGCTCTTCCTTGGTGACATGGATATTTTTCTGCGGCGTTTGTTGTTTGCCTGTTTGCTGCTCGCAACTAATCATGCCAGCCCCAACGGTCACGTTGCTGAGGCGGTCTATGAGAATAAAACTACCCGTGGCGCGGTTCAGTTCGTAGCTGTCGAAGCTCACCACCTGGTCAAGGGATAATTCAACCAGACCGATCTCATTCAGTTCCAGCCCGGGAGCGGGTAGTTGCTCGAGATTGTTGATGTCGATTCGATGGCGCAGCCCGCTGATTTTGCCACTAACTGTGCGACTACCGAGTTTGATATCGTACTCATTACCCGGCAGTAGTGGTTTGTCAGTCATCCACACGATAGATGCTTCAAATGCATTGTCCGAATTGGGGAGATTATTCTTATGAGTGATGACGTCCCCCCGGCTCACATCGATTTCATCCTCCAGTGTCAGGGTGACTGCCATGTCAGTATGCGCCATTTCCAACTCTTCATCGTAAGTGACGATGGATTTAACCCTGGAAGACTTGTTGGAAGGCAAGACAGTGATTTCATCTCCCTTGTGAATGACACCTGAGGCGACTGTTCCGCAGAATCCTCTGAAATTCAGGTTTGGTCGATTAACAAATTGCACTGGAAATCGAAAGTCGGAGAAGTTTTTGTCCGCGCTGATCTCTACGGTCTCCAGGATTTCCATAAGTGGCTGCCCTTGATGCCAGGGCATAGCATCACTCGCCTTGACCACGTTGTCACCAGTCAGGGCTGACAGCGGAATGAAGATGAAATCGGTTTGCGGAAGTTGTGCGGTGAATTGCAGGTAGTCATCCTTTATCTGACTAAAAACTTCCTCGTCAAAATCCACGAGATCCATTTTATTGATAGCCACGATGATCTTCTTGATGCCCAACAGGGTGGCTATATAGGTATGACGCCGGGTTTGTACCTGTACACCATGACGGGCATCAATCAGTATGATCGCCAGATCACAAGTTGATGCGCCTGTAGCCATATTACGGGTGTATTGCTCGTGGCCCGGTGTGTCGGCGATGATAAATTTTCGTTTTGCAGTAGAGAAATATCGATACGCGACATCGATAGTAATGCCCTGTTCGCGCTCAGCCTGCAAGCCGTCCACCAGCAGGGCCAGGTCGAGTTTACCGTCCAGGGTTCCTGACTTTACGCTGTCAGCTTCGATCGCCTTAAGCTGATCTTCGTAAATCATCTTGGAGTCGTGTAGCAGGCGACCGATTAATGTACTTTTGCCATCATCGACAGAACCACAGGTCAACAGGCGCAATAGTTCCTTGCGTTCATGCTGGGCAAGATACGCCTTGATGTCTGTGCTGATGAGTTCTGATTGATGTGACATGGTCTGGATGAGGCCTTCGCTTAAAAATAGCCTTTACGCTTCTTTTCTTCCATTGAACCAGCTTTGTCAGTGTCGATCAGTCGACCCTGACGTTCGGAGCTGGTAGTCAGTAACATTTCCTGAATTATTTCCGGCAAAGTTGTCGCAGTTGATTCAACTGCGCCGGTGAGCGGGTAGCAGCCCAGGGTTCGGAATCTAACAGTCTTCGTCTCAATTTTCTGATCTTTTCCAATGGGCATGCGATCGTCATCGACCATGATGTCAATGCCATCCAAATTAACTACAGGCCTGGGTTTGGCGAAATAGAGAGGTACGATGTCGATATTGTTCAGGTAGATGTATTGCCAGATATCCAGCTCGGTCCAGTTGGATAATGGGAAGACGCGAATACTCTCGCCTTTGTTGATCTTGCCGTTGTAGACATTCCAGAGTTCGGGGCGCTGGTTTTTTGGATCCCAGACATGGTTCTTGTCACGGAATGAAAAGACTCTCTCTTTAGCACGGGATTTCTCTTCGTCCCTGCGTGCGCCTCCGAAAGCTGCATCGAATCGATACTTATCCAGTGCCTGTTTCAAGGCCTGTGTTTTCATGATGTCAGTATGTTTTTCACTTCCATGGGTGAAAGGGCCCACACCCTGCTTTACACCTTCTTCATTAATATGCACGATCAGATCCAGGCCCAACTTTTCTGCCAGTTGATCGCGAAACTGAATCATTTCGCGAAACTTCCACGTCGTATCAATATGCATGAGAGGGAAGGGAGGTTTGCCTGGGTAAAACGCCTTAAGTGCCAGATGCAGCATGACAGCCGAATCTTTTCCTATCGAATAGAGCATTACGGGCTTATCAAACTCGGCTGCTACCTCGCGAATGATATGAATGCTTTCAGCTTCCAGAAGCTTTAAGTGGGTTAGATTGTACTCAGACATGATCAGGCTTTGAGACTTGCTGGCAATTCTTGCTCACAGGGTAAAGATTGAGTTGATACGGTCTGGCTTACTTGGGTTGTGGAATGGCGGGTTCTTCGTTCGCTACTGGAGTCGTCTTGTCTATGCCGAAGTCTTCAGCCAGGGCACCTTTCTGATCAGGACTTTGCTTGGCGGCGTAATCACGAGGGGGGATTAGCGGATTGGGTTCCTCATTTGTCGCCGAGGCCTCGAACACAGCGTCTGATTCTGCTGGCAGCAACTTGTTCGCGACTTCGCTGGGGCATAAGTCCTGCGCGCCGCTGGCAAGATGCTGGTAGACGTCACGATAGCTTTCTGTCATGTGTTGGACGAGTTCGGCTGTCATGCTGAAATGGCTGCTAACGCTATCCTTGTAGTCAGCATGATTGTCTTTCAGCTGGCGAATCTGGTTTTCCAATTCTCGAATGCGAGACGGACTGGCATTCAGGCGAGTGGCTATTACCAGTCCAATCGCAATGCCGACCGCCAAGGCTCCAATTCCAATCAGCCAGACCACGCGTTCTTGCTCCTTAAAGTCTCAACCCGCATAGGTAGAAAGATGAGGGGGGAGTATACCTCACGGGGCTACTGCCTGTAATGGATATTAGGCCAGAGCTTACCTAAAATGCGGCAGTTCTCATGTCGAAGAAATCTATGTACACACTGCAACGCTATCAGCAGGACCTGCAAAGTGGTCGCATTGACCGTGATCCTGAGCAGGAACGCATCTTGGGCTATTTCGATGCTTTGCTGGCCGCTCTCTCGGCACGCGAATCATCACCGGGTCCGCTTCGAAAACTCAAGCGCCTGTTGATCGGTAGCAATGCAGATGAGAAACCGCTCCAGGGTCTTTACCTCTGGGGTGGTGTGGGTCGTGGCAAAACCTATTTAATGGATCTCTTCTATGACTGTATTCCTGGAGAACGAAAGCTGCGCACACATTTTTATCGTTTCATGCAGGACATTCACAGCAAGCTTTCGCAACAGCAGGGCGTATCGGACCCATTGGTTCCTATCGCAGCGAACCTTGGCAAAGATATCGATGTGTTGTGTTTCGATGAGTTCTTTATTTCCGACATAGGCGATGCCATGTTGATGGCTGGCTTGCTTGAAGCCCTGTTTGCTCAGGGCGTGATCCTGGTAGCCACATCCAATGTGCAGCCGCAAATGCTCTATGAGAACGGGCTACAGCGAGAACGCTTTCTCCCGGCAATAGATCTCATCGAACAACACACTGAAGTTGTGCAGATGGCAGATGGTGTCGACTATCGCCTCCGCAAGCTTAGCGGATCAGAGTTATATTTGTTTCCAATGAGCGACGCCGTTGACCAGCAATTGCGTGAACATTTCACTGCTCTGGCACCTGATCACCAGACCATTGAAGAAGATTGTGTAGTGCCCATTCTCGGGCGGGAGATCCAGGCCCATTTCTGTGCTGACGATGTGGTCTGGTTTGGGTTTGTGCAGTTGTGTGATGGGCCGAGAAGTGCCTTCGACTATGTGGAAATTGCCAGGCTGTTTCATGCCGTCATTCTCAGTGATGTGCCGCAGATGAATGACAGCAGCAACGACCAGGCCAGGCGCTTCATCAGCCTCATTGATGAGCTCTATGACCGCAGAGTGAAGCTGATTATCGCCGCTGCCGTGGAGCTGGCAGACCTCTATGTCGGGGAACAATTGCAGTTTGAGTTTCAGCGCACCAGCTCACGACTGACCGAGATGCAATCCCATGACTTTCTCGCCAGTAGTCACAGGGCTTGAAATATCACGAATATTGTGGGATTTTTGTGCTGTTTTGCTGTCCACCCGGTGGCGCTACAGGCGCCTGTTTTACGGCCTGTGAGGCCCAAAATACCTTGAATCTTGCAGGCCGCTCCTGTAGTATTCGCGCTCCTTTAAGCAAAGCCCTGTTAAGTGCGATGAGAACCTATAGCGCAAAACCCAATGAAGTCACCAAGAACTGGCTTCTGATCGATGCCGAGGGATTGACTCTGGGCCGCATGGCCACCGAGATTGCCACCCGTTTGCGCGGCAAACACAAGGCCGAATATACCCCGCATGTGGATACTGGCGACTATGTGGTAGTCATCAATGCCGACAAGGTACAGGTTACTGGCAACAAGGCCACCGACAAGATTTATCATGCCCATTCCGGATTTCCTGGCGGACTAAAGTCTATTTCTTTTGAGAAATTGCAGGAAAAAGCGCCGGAAAGAGCAATCAAACTGGCAGTGAAGGGCATGCTTCCTCGCACGCCGCTGGGTAGGGCGATGTTCAAGAAGCTGAAAGTGTATGCGGGTACTGAACACCCCCACACGGCGCAGCAACCCCAAGCCCTGCAGCTGTAAGCAATTAACAAGAGATCCCAAAGCCCATGGCCAGCACGCAATACTACGGAACCGGACGACGTAAAACGTCTACTGCCAGAGTCTTTTTAAGCAGCGGCAGCGGTAATATCACAGTCAATCGCCGTCCGCTCGATGGCTACTTCGGTCGTGAGGTAGCTCGCATGATTGTCAAACAGCCGCTAGAACTGCTGGAGATGACTGACAAGTTCGATATTAATGTGACTGTCAGAGGCGGTGGTAGTTTCGGTCAGGCTGGTGCGATTCGTCATGGCATTACTCGTGCCCTCATGGAATACGACAATGAATTAAGACCTACTTTGCGCAAGGCAGGTTTCGTGACGCGAGATGCACGTGAAGTGGAGCGCAAGAAAGTCGGTCTGCGAAAGGCGCGCAAGAAGCCTCAATTCTCAAAGCGCTAATACCAGAATCAGGATTAAAAAAGCGTCGCATCCGATGTTCGGATTCGACGCTTTTTTTTGCTTGTGGAATTTAATTTTTATTAAGCAAAAACAAGTGTTTAACAGGCTTTTAGAGCCGCTCCTCACTTGCTAAAAAACGCAAAATTGACTAACATGCGCACGATTTGCCAACCGGTGCCCGGGTTTGATTCTAAAGAGCCATCTGGCTGCTGATCACACCCAAACTTCACAGCAAATTTGATCCAGATTTCACATGCTCTCAAGGAGAAATATACGGTGACTGACGACAGTAATAATGCTGGCCGCAGACGTTTCCTGGTGGGCTCCACTTCGGTAGTCGGTGCTGCCGGTGTTGTGGGAGCCGCCGTTCCATTCATCGGTTCATGGAATCCCAGTGCCAAGGCACGTGCTGCCGGGGCACCGGTTCGAATCGATATTAGTCGCTTGCAACCAGGTGAAATGCTCGGTCCTATTCCGGCCTGGAGAGGACGTCCGATTTTCATCATTCGCCGCAGCGAAGAAGTGCTGTCTGTACTCAACGAAGACCCTGATCGATTGGCAGATCCTGAGTCACTTGAGCCCGAACAACCAGGTTATGCGCAGAATGAGTTCAGATCCCGTACGCCGGAATTGTTAGTTTTAGTGGGATTGTGCCCACACCTCTTTTGTTCTCCCACTCCACATATCCAGGTTCGTCCTGAACCTTTTGATAATGAATGGCGGGGTGGCTTCTTTTGTCCTTGTCACGGCTCTCGCTTTGACCTGGCAGGTCGCGTCTATTCCGGATCACCAGCTTCACGCAATATGCCAGTACCTCCTTATTCTTTCGATGGTGACGACATTCTGGTGATTGGAGTCGATGAGGAGAATGCAGCATGAGCGATATCAGTAGTACTGACCAAAAGCTGGATGCAGCTGCAAAACCAGGCCGTTTTATGTCCGCAATGACGGGGCTGGTAGATTGGATTGACGCCAGACTGCCAATAGTGGCTGCCTGGAAGAAACACATGAGCGAGTATTACGCGCCCAAGAATTTCAACTTCTGGTACTTTTTTGGCGTTCTCTCCCTCGTCGTGCTGGTGATTCAGTTGCTTACAGGTGTCTGGCTCACTATGAACTACACTCCCAGCGCCGAAGCGGCTTTCGCCTCTGTTGAATACATCATGCGCGATGTTGATTATGGATGGATGCTTCGATACCTGCATTCCACCGGTGCATCGGCATTCTTTTTTGTTGTTTATATCCACATGTTCCGA
This sequence comes from uncultured Pseudohongiella sp., assembly GCA_965267495.1. GTDB lineage: Bacteria > Pseudomonadota > Gammaproteobacteria > Pseudomonadales > Pseudohongiellaceae > UBA9145. Next base: position 1,329,899 of record OZ254078.1, read on the forward strand.
GGGCTGATGTACGGCTCTTACCAGAGACCTCGCGAGCTGCTCTGGGTCATTGGAATGGCCATCTATGTGGTACTGATGGCGGAAGGGTTTATGGGTTACATCTTGCCCTGGGGCCAATTGTCGTACTGGGGAGCCAATGTAATCGTCTCTCTCTTTGGTTCCATACCTGTCATTGGCGATGATCTGCTTATCTGGATTCGAGGTGACTACCTGATCTCAGGTGCTACGCTCAATCGATTCTTTGCTTTGCACGTGGTGGCACTACCCATAGTGCTGATTGCGCTGGTGGTGGTTCATATCCTTGCGCTTCACGAAGTAGGTTCGAACAATCCCGACGGAATCGAGATTAAGAAAAACAAGGGTCCGGATGGCATACCAGTTGATGGCGTTCCCTTCCACCCTTATTACACGATCTATCATGATCTTCCTGGTGTAATCCTGTTCTTCTTTGTTTTCTGCGCAATTGTTTTCTTTGCGCCTGAGATGGGTGGTTACTTTTTGGAAGTACCTAACTTTCAAGAGGCAAATTCCCTGAAGACTCCAGAGCATGTACCTCCGGTGTGGTACTACACTCCCTTCTATTCCATGTTGCGAGCAGCATCAATTCCGCTTTTGGGGATAGATGGAAATTTCTGGGGCATGTTGGTGATGTTTGGTGCAATCGCAATCCTGTTTGTGCTGCCGTGGCTGGACAAGAGTCCGGTTAAATCTATGCGTTATAAGGGTACGTACAGCCGGGTCGCACTCCTGTTGTTTGTGGTCAGTTTTATTATTCTTGGAATACTGGGTACACAGGCTGTTACTCCAAGAAAGCAATTTCTGGCTCAGATAATGACAATTGTTTACTTTGCCTATTTCTTCGCAATGCCCTGGTACACCAGAGCAGAGAAAACTACACAGCCACCTGAACGCGTTACTGGCAGGGTAATTACTATCCCACAACTGATAGGCAGCATTTTGCTGCTCTTATTCCTGGTAGTGGTTCCGATGATGTGGTCTTCCGGGGCTCAGGCGGCATCGGCGGGGAATCTTGATCTGGAACACGTGGAAACTGACTTCGATGACAAGGGTTCCCTGCAGCGCGGTTTCGGCACCTATATGAACTATTGCTTCAGTTGCCACGATCTCGGCTACGCACGCTATGAGCGAACTGCCGATGATCTGGAGCTGGATCACGAATTGGTGTTGGCTAATCTGGTATTCGATGATTCATTGATCGGTGACCTGATGGAAAACTCACTGTCCGATGAAAGAGCGACACAGTTTTTCAGTGCCACACCTCCAGACCTGACTCTGACGACCCGAGTGCATGGTGCTGACTGGCTCTATACTTATTTGAAGTCGTTCTACAACGACCCCAGCCGGCCATTTGGCACTAACAACAAGATCTTCCCCAATGTAGGTATGCCCAATGTGTTCTATGAATTACAGGGGGATGTTAGCTGCGATGATCACGGTACCGGCGATCCGGCGGCTTGTGATCTTCATCATGTTGAGGGAACTGGCGAACTTAGCGCAGAAGAGTTCGACACCATGGTCGGAGACCTGGTGAATTTCCTCTACTATGTTGGTGAGCCGGTCAGGGCCCGACGTCAGGAGATCGGGTTTTGGGTCCTGGCTTTTCTTGGGGTGTTGTACATTCTGGCTGCACTAATGGGCAGGGAATTCTCCAAGGACTACCACTGATTCGCCAGTGGATCGGAAATAATAAAGCTGAATTTGCAAAGAGATTGAGGACTGAGTATGGGCGTGGTCGCTAAAAGATCATCTATGACATTTTATTCTGATGGTACCAGCCACTACAGCCATCGCGTACGAATTGTACTAGCTGAGAAAGGTGTAACAGTAGAAACCATCGATGTTGATCCGGACAACAAGCCCGAAGATCTCGCTTCGCTGAATCCCTATAACACGCTGCCTACTTTGGTGGACAGAGATCTCGTTCTGTACGAAGCAGACATTATGATGGAGTACCTCGACGAGAGGTTTCCGCATCCACCATTGTTCCCGGTCTATCCGGTTGCTCGCGCACAAAGCCGGCTTTGGATCTATCGCATCAAGCAGGACTGGTGTTCACTCGTTGATGCACTGATGGCGGGAGACGGCACGCCTTCCCAATTGGAAAAAAAGCGCAAGGAATTGCGTGAGAGTCTTATTTCCATTGCGCCGATCTTCGCAGAAAAACCATTTTTCATGAGCGATGAATTTACTATCGTTGATTGTTGTGTTGCGCCTATTCTCTGGCGTCTGCCGGTGATGAAAATCGATTTGGGCAGAGGCAAGACTGTAAAACCGCTGGTGGAATATAAAGACAGGTTATTCGCTCGCGAATCAATTCTGGCAAGCTTCTCTGAACAAGAAAAAGAGATGGTCTGATAGAGTCAAGCTGACCGCAGACATAAGGAACATATTTAATCAGAGGTTCCTTAATTCATCATGACAATGACGCCCAGCCGACCCTACCTGGTCCGCGCACTCTACGACTGGATCGTGGACAATAACTGCACACCTTATATTCTGGTAAATGCCTACGGTGAAGGTGTGGAAGTTCCACAGGAACACGTCAAAGACGGACAGATCATTCTCAATATCTCTCCCTCAGCAGTCCATGAACTCTCACTGGGGGAGGAGTCGATAAACTTCGAGGGCAGGTTTGGGGGCATACCCAAGCGCGTTATGGTGCCGATGATTTCAGTGTTGGGAATCTATGCCAAGGAAAATGGCCAGGGTATGATCTTCGATTCGGACGGCGGGCCGCCGAGTTCGCCTAAACCAACCGGACCTGATGGTCCGGGAAAACCAGAAACAAGCACTTCTGGTCAGACCCGGCCCGGGGGCAACAAGCCCCCGTTGCGGTTGGTCAAGTAAGCTTAAGCTATTCTGACTTAGTTAATATATTCGAACACCTTCACAACACGCTGAACGCCGGAAGTGTTTCTTGCCACGTTCGCTGCGTTGTCACCTTCCAGCTGGCTCAACATTCCCATCAGGTAAATAGTGCCGTTTTCGGCAACTACTCGCACCTGATCAGAAGGCACGTCTCGATTAGTCAGCATCTTGGTTCTTACTTTGGTTGCTATCCAGGTATCGTTACTGCGAGACAAGAGGCTGGTTTTGCCAGCGACTTCTATTTCATTATGAATTCGCTTGATCTTGTTGCTCGCAGTGCTGGCGATTTCTGTCGCACGATTCTTCAGTGGAACGGATTCCACCTGCCCGACGAGCAATACCACGCCATTATGGCTAATGGCATCGATGTTGGCGCCTTTCAGCGCTGGTTCCTGAGATTTGATGTTGACGACCACTTTCGTTTCAATCATCTCATCTTCTATAAACGTACCTGCGGTGCGTTCAGTCGGGTCTTCCTGAATGCCCTGATCGCCGGTAGTTTCAACCAATATTGCGGTACATGAAGACATTGTCAGGCAGAACAACAGTATCGCGAACTTGCTGGTGTTCATGTGTCATCTCCTCCAAACAGTTTAGTATCAATAAAATCGCATAGGCAGTGGATCACTACCAGATGTACTTCCTGAATTCTTGCAGTGCGCTCTGCCGGTACGCGGATTTCCAGATCAGTGGCGCGAAGTGATTCGGCAATCTTGCCGCCGTCTCTTCCGGTCAGGGCTACGACCGTCATGTCCCGATCATGAGCAGCCTTGATAGCCTCAATCACATTCGCTGAATTTCCGCTGGTAGAGATACCGAGCAGTATGTCCCCAGCCTGTCCAAGCGCCGAGACTTGCTTGGAAAATATTTCATTATAATGATAGTCATTCGCTATGGCAGTCAATGTGGAACTATCGGTTGTAATTGCTAGAGCAGGAAGGCCCGGTCTCTCTTTCTCAAAACGATTAAGCAGTTCTGCGGAAAAATGTTGCGCGTCTCCTGCAGATCCACCATTTCCACAGCTCAGAATCTTTCCTTCTTTCAGCAAACATTCCACCATCAGGTCGCCGGCGCGTTGAATCGGTTCTACCAGTTCGCTGGCGGACCTTTGCTTGGTCTCTATACTTTCCAGGAAATGACCTAAAATTCTATTCTGTAAATCCATCAGGCTTCTCTTGGGGCCTCAGTATCTTCTCTACATGAGCGATTAGTTGTCATGCAGGCTAAGCAGCGTACAGTTCTTGCTATATCGGCAGAAATTGCAGCAAGGTTACAGCTGAATGTAAAAAAATCGAGCAATCTCATCAACATAGACCGCGAAAGTCAGAAATCGTTGCAGCTGATTTCAGTAGAAGGCATTGCGAATCCATTCCGTATGCTCAGCGCTATCTGCAGGCCTGTTTATTGCGACTACATCGAATCGGCAAGCCAACGGGCCGTAGTGAGGACACTGTTGGAGAAAGACTGCGGCTGTGCGTTTGAGTCTGGCTTGTTTGTCAGCTGTCACGGTTGCCTGAGCCGAACCAAATTTTTGAGATTTGCGATAGCGCACTTCCACGAAAACCAGATGGTCAGGTGGATGCAACATGATCAGATCAATTTCTCCGGCGCGGCAGTTGAAGTTTCTCTGCAGTAGTTTCAGACCCTGTCTGCGCAGAAATTTAAGCGCGCGGGATTCCTGTGCGAAGCCTATTGTGCGTGTACTAAACGACCCTGGCATCGCCGCTCAGTCGTTGCTGCTTACATCACCAATTGCCTGCAAAACCGCCAGGCCATTTTGAAATCTGGCGATACTGACTTCGCGATGAATGCGTTGACTCTCGTTCATGCTTAATACACCGGTTGTACCGGGCATGCGCAGAATGTCACCATTTGCAAACTGATCCAGACGGGCATACAGGCGGAAACTGTCGATGCCCAGGGCGCGCAGTCTCTGGGAAGGCCCGTTAGCCTGCCGGAGTGATTCATCGACACTCGATTTCAAAGCGTCGGTCGATTGCAACATCCAGGGGCTGTCCGAAAACAGAATACCATCGAGATCTCTGTTCTCAGCAGGGTCTGAGGCGCCATCAAATATGGACGGCAATGCATACACTGGAATATTGCCTGCAAAGTAAAAAGCAAGCGTTGGTTTGATCAGTCGGCCTTGCCTTGGGTTGGCAACCAGAAATATAAAATCAATATCCTGGCGTCGGCGCGGCGTGAATTCCATGTTGTTTCGCGGTAACAGTTGCAGCAGTCTCTCAGCCCGATTTTCACTGGAGTCGATCGCTACCAGGCGCTTGATAGTATCGGAGTAGTCGGTAGTGTCAGTAAAGCTGGTTGTGGATACGATGTCGCCGCCACGTTCACGCCAACGCGCAGAAAAAAGTTCAACCAGGCGAAGGTAATCTGCGCCCTGTGGCGTTACCACTGCAGCATGGCGATGCCCGGATTGCCAGGCCACCGTGCTTAGCTGCTCGATATCGTCTTCAGGCGCAAGACCAAACTGAAAGAGGTTTTCCGGCGCTGCGCTGGTGTCGTCGGCATAATTGAGTGCCAGAGTTGGCACTGGAAGTTGTTGCCGGCTGGCCAGTTCATTGACGAACTGTTTGCTGAGCGGACCAATGACCAGATCGACGCCCTCCGCGATAGCCTCTTCGTATAAGCCGGATATCGTCTGCACATTACTGCTATCGAAAACGGAAACCTGTGGGACTTCTCTACTGATACTGAGCTCTTCGTAATAGGCGCTAAAAAATCCTTCCTGTATCGTGATTCCCGCTGGTTGTTGAAGGGGCAGTATCAAGGCGACGTGGCGGGGCCGAGTGGACCAGATGGATTGCAAATCAGCGAGTGCGCGCGGCAGTCGTCTACTGGCAGAGTGACTCGCCCAGATGCGCTGCCATTGAGACAGAGAGTCCAACTGCGCACGAATACTATGTTCGTCTTCGCGATAAACTCTTTCCAACTCTATCCATCCTCTCAGTTCATAACTCTCTGCACTCTGCGCGAGTGCGTCCAGTTGTGCATCGTCGATGCGTTGCAGTGCTTCCCATGTGTCATCAAACACGGTGCTTGATTCGACGTTTTGCAGAAAGGGTGTTGCCTGGGCATAGCTAGTGATGGCTTCAGCAAACTGAGCCTGTTGCGCATAGAGTGAGCCAAGCAATACCAACACTTCCGCGGCCTCGATGGTGTTCACTTCCAGTTCTGCGACTAGGCTGCCACTCAGCCAGCGGATAGCTGCCTCAACATCTCCCTGGATGTTCGAAACTCGCGCCTGGATTGTGGCATAGCGATATCTGAGGGCGTCAGGCAGCAGGTTGGATCGCGGTATCTGGGTGAGCGTAGCTGCGGCTCGCTCTGGCAGTCCTTCTGCAAGGAAGCGGTCTGCAGCTTCAAGCCTTATAGCGCTGGCATCATCACCGCTGCTTGCCTCTGCCTGCCTTAATAGCTCATCGATTTGTGCTGTTGTAGACTCGGGTTGTGTCGGGTTGAATCCAGTCTCTACGGGCTGTGGAGCACTGCCGCAACTGAGCAGGATAAGACAGAGCAATGGCAACAAGCTCCAGTTAGTAGTCTGTCTGTTGATAAAATTGTCGTGCTTGAAATTCATGGGACTGTTGGCGGTGGCATCAGGAATCTGACCTTACTGTCAAAAAGACTAATATAAGAAGCAATTGCGAGCAATTTTTTGCCAGAATCAGAAGCAGACAATAGCAGTGAGACGATAGCAGCTGGCACCCTGTACGTGGTAGCTACGCCTATTGGCAATCTGCGCGATCTTTCCGACAGAGCTCGCTCGGTACTATCCCAGGTTGACTTGATTGCTGCAGAAGATACCCGTCACACCCGGCAGCTACTTGCCGGGCTACAGTATGCGGCCCGACTGCAGTCTTATCATGATTTCAGTAAGGACAGTCACACCGAAGGAATAATCAACTGTTTGCAGGACGGGGAATCGGTGGCACTGGTTTCTGATGCCGGTACTCCCCTGATCTCCGATCCTGGATTTAAACTGGTAAAACGGGTCAGAGAGCAGGGAATTGCTGTCCTGCCGGTTCCGGGCGCCAGCGCACTGACGGCAGCACTGAGCGTTGCCGGCTTGCCTACCGATCGATTCATCTTTGAGGGTTTCCTGCCTAATAAAGCTGGAGCGAGGCAAAGCCATTTGCAAGATCTTGCCTGTGAGCAACGGACCATGGTGTTCTATGAAAGCCCGCACCGCATTGCAGATTGTCTGCAGGATATGACACGAATATTCGGTGGCCAGCGCATGATCTTCCTGGCCAGGGAAATGACCAAGCGATTTGAGGAACATTATCTGGGTGGCCTTGAGCAGTGCGAACAATGGCTGGCTGAAGATGCAAATCGAAGCAGGGGAGAATTCGTGTTGATTCTTTCTGGTGCAGACAAAGAAATCGCTTCGCAGCGCATGCTGCGACAAGGCCTGGAGTTGGTGGAAGAGTTACGGGGTGACATGCCCTTAACCAAAGCAATAGCACTGGCTGCAAAAATTTCCGGTGCACGCAAGAACGAACTCTATGAGACCGTCCACACTGATACAAAGCAGGATTGATCAGCTACCTTCCAGATTGATTTACATGCAGGCATCTTTTAACCTGCAATGGAGTCAGCCGGGCAATTGCTGTCCGACCACCCAAATCAGCCGGCGCAAGCAGGCGAGTAAACAGGTTGCTTTGGGTGGTCGGAGAGAGGAAAGTCCGGGCTCCGCAGAGCAGGGTGCCAGGTAACGCCTGGGAGGTGCAAACCTACGGCTAGTGCAGCAGAAAGTATACCGCCCGTTTATCTTTGATAGTCGGGTAAGGGTGAAATGGTGCGGTAAGAGCGCACCGCGCGACTGGTAACAGTTCGTGGCAAGGTAAACCCCACTCGGAGCAAGGCCAAATAGGGATCCTGTAATGTTGCTCGCATTGGATCCGGGTAGGCCGCTAGAAGCCTGTGGTGACACAGGTTGTAGATGAATAATTGCCCTCGACAGAACCCGGCTTACAGGCTGGCTCGACTTTTCTGCGCAAATTCTGCAACGCCTCGTCAAGCTTCCACAAAACTTAAGAAACTACTTTAAATAAGTGCAATATTTGCCTGAATTTACGGCAATTATGTTTGCAAAATTCTGGCAAGATCGCGCCATGTTCCCTCCTGTTAGCGGCATATTCACGTAAATTCTTGAAAAAAATACATAAATTGTCTTGCGCAGATGCCGATGTGTGCCTATAGTGTGTCGTTGTGGAGAAAAGTGGAATAAATTGTTCTTTTGTGGGGAAATGTGGAAATCCTCTGAACAATTGAAATTCTGATAATTCGAATGGGGACTCGCTGTGTTTCGCGGCATCAATACCATCAACCTGGATGCAAAAGGGCGCATGGCTATGCCTGCGCGCTATCGTGATCAGCTTGTGCAAAGTTGTAGCGGGCATCTGGTAGTCACCATCGATACCAATCATCGTTGTCTGTTGCTGTATCCGCTCGCCGAGTGGGAACAGATTGAACGACAGATTGAGTCTTTATCCAGTTTCGACCCGATGTCACAACGGGTCAAACATCTTCTCATCGGTCACGCCAATGACCTGGAGTTAGACAGCAGTGGACGCATTTTGTTGCCGCAGGAATTGAGGTTGTATGCGCAACTGGAGAAGCATGTCTGTCTGATTGGACAGGGCAAGAAGTTGGAAATTTGGGACCAGGACAGCTGGGCACAGCAACGTGACCACTGGCTGACCGAAAACACAACGGAAGGGGAGCTCCCGGAGAAGCTGAGGACTCTGGCGCTTTAGTTGAAGACGCTTTTGCTCTGGTTGAAGACTCTAGCCCGCTAACAGGAGCCCCGAGTGCTGCACGAAACGGTACTGAAAGAAGAAGCGATTGCAGCACTGGCCGTACAACCGAATGGATTCTATATCGATGCCACGTTTGGGCGTGGTGGTCACACGGATGCGATTTTGCAGGAATTGGGTCCGGACGGTCGCCTGTTGGTGTTCGACAAGGACCCGGAAGCGATTGCTGTAGCCAGTGAACTTGCTGGACGGGAACCGCGCTTACAAGTGGAACACGCATCATTCAGTCGACTGGCTGAATTGGCCAGTCAGCATGGAGTAGAAGGCAAGGTGAACGGCATACTTTTTGATCTGGGAGTTTCATCACCACAACTGGATAGTCCGACCCGAGGATTCAGTTTTATGCACGACGGCCCCCTGGACATGCGCATGAATACAACTGACACCGAGCAGGCTGCTGATTGGATCAATTCTGCTTCGGTCTCAGAAATGGCTGATGTCTTCAAACGTTTTGGTGAAGAGCGTTATTCGAAGCGCCTGGCTGCGGCGATCGCCGCAGAAAGGGAAATTGAGCGAATTGAAACCACAGGTCGATTGGCGGAGATCGTGAAAGCAGCCCACCCTGCCTGGGAAAAGGACAAACATCCAGCAACAAGGGTCTTTCAAGCAATCAGGATTTATATCAATAGTGAGCTGGCAGAAATTGAACAGGCAATGCAGAGTTGCGAATCGATTCTGGCGCCGAGCGGAAGATTGGTTGCAATCAGCTTTCATTCCCTGGAGGACCGAATCGTCAAACGTTTCATGGCTGACAAAGCGAAAGGTGACAACTTTCCCCGCAACTTGCCAGTTCCCGCAGCGGCGTTGACTCCGACTTTTAAGAAAGTAGGTAAAGCTCTGAAACCTTCGGCAGAGGAAATTTCACACAATCCCCGTGCCCGAAGCGCAGTAATGCGTGTGGCTGAAAAATTAATGTGAGCAATACAGGCTAATGACAGTTAACAGAAAACAGCAAGGGCAAGGTAAGAGTGGGCACACCGATCCTCCTTCGGTGCTGCGCTGGCTGGGTGTATCCGGTTCGAATTCCTGTGTGTTCTATGTGTTGCTCGTGGTGATGGTCACGTCGGGCTTGATGGTGGTGCGCACTACCCATGAAAACCGGTTCACGTTTAGCGAGTTGCAACAACTAAGAGATGAGGCCAATCAGCTGGAAGTGGAGTGGGGCCAGCTGTTGCTGGAACAGAGTACTTTTGGCGTAGAAGGCAGAATCGAACAGAAAGCGATGGAGCAGCTGCAGATGCAGGTTCCGGACATTGATGACATTGTGATGGTGCAACATGATCAGTAGCACATTACGAAACATTGCCAGTCGTTGGCGAGAGCTTGTCGTTATGATGGGCATGTTGTTGTGTGTGGTCGCTATAGCCTGGAAACTTGGTGCACTGACGATTCAGCAACGAGACTTTCTGCAAGGTCAGGGTGACGCCCGCACAATTCGTACCGTTCCGCTGGTGGCAAATCGAGGCCTGATTACCGATCGAAATGGAGAGCCTCTGGCGGTAAGCTCGCCTGTTGAATCTATCTGGGTAAATCCTGGCAAGCTGATTGATAACCCGGACTCCATCAGAATTCTCGCAGAACATCTTGAACTCAATCCAGAAACTGTTGCCAGCAATGTATTGCGAAATTCAGAGAAAGAGTTTCTCTATATAAAGAGGCGTCTGGCGCCTTTTGAGGCAGAGAAAATTCTTTCTCTGGATTTGGACTACGTTTATGCGCAGCAGGAATATCAGCGATTCTATCCTCAGGGAGAAGTGACTGCACACCTGATCGGTTTCAGCAACGTCGATGATGTGGGTCAGGAAGGTCTTGAACTCACTTACGACGACTGGCTAATGGGAGTACCAGGTCGTCGACAGGTAATGAAGGACAGGCGTGGGCACATTATCGAAGAGCTGAATACCATACAGACTGCAGAGCCAGGCAAGAACGTGGCTCTGTCGATTGATTTTCGTATTCAGAATCTAGCCTACAAGGCATTAAAAGCAGAATACATTACACGACGTGCGAAAGGTGCATCTGCCGTTGTTCTTGATGTGGACTCGGGGGAAGTGTTGGCTATGGTCAACCAGCCTTCTTACAACCCTCACAATAAAGCAAATATGACGGACTTCAGCGTGTTGCGAAACCGGGCAATCACCGACGTCTATGAACCTGGGTCGACTATCAAGCCTTTCACCATTATCGCTGCGCTTGAATCCGGACTGTTTACACCAGGCACAATTATTGAGACCGGCCCCGGTTGGATGATGGTAGGGCCGTACGAGGTCAAGGACCTGTTCAACTACGGCACACTAACACTCGAAAAAGTCATTACCAAATCCAGCAATATTGGCACCAGCAAAGTAGCTTTTGAAATCGGTCCGGAGCCGATTCGTGATGTATTACAGCGGGTCGGCATTGGAGAAGTCACCGGTACGGGCTTTCCAGGTGAGCGTGGTGGTGTTCTGCCCAATCACCGACGCTGGAGCCGGATTGAAACGGCAACACTATCCTATGGTTACGGACTGTCTGCATCGGCCTTGCACCTGGCAAGAGCCTACTCGGTCATCGCCGATGAAGGAATTCGCAAGCCGGTATCACTGGTACGGCTCAGCGAAGAAGAGATTGCTGCCTTGCCTCGCGAACAGGTCGTCGACAAAGCCATCATTCAACAGGTGAAGTCGATGTTGGAAACAGTGGTGGATCGTGATCGAGGCGGATCTGCGGTAGAGGCGAATATTCCTTTCTATCAGGTTGCTGGAAAAACCGGTACTGCGCATGTGGTTGGCCAATACGGTTACGAAGACAACCTCCACAATTCATTGTTTGTCGGGCTGGTGCCAGCGTCCGATCCTGAAATCGTTGTTGTTGTAGTGATCAATGAACCAAAAGGCGATGAGCACTACGGAGGTCAGGTTGCGGCACCCGTGTTTGCCGAGATTGCTTCCGGTGCAATGCGAATACTCAATGTTCCCCCAGACAAGATGCCAGATACTGAACGTGCGATATCTGCGGTGCGATAGTCATGGATACAGCTGAACAGATAAATTCCCACGCACTCCTCGCTGATCTGATTGCTGGTCTGGTGACCGTTGAGTCTGCTGACCTTGAAAGTCTGCAGGTGGTGGTTACTGGCATACAGATCGACAGTCGTCAGCTGAAAGCCGGAGACCTGTTCATTGCCTGCTTCGGTCGCAATCACGATGCTCGTGACTACATCGATGAGGTGATTGCTGCTGGTGCCAGTGCGGTGCTGGCGGAATCCGGATCAGGATGGCAGGGGATGCAACTCAGGCAAGGCATACCCGTGGTCGCCGTGGACAATCTGGCTGCCAGAATCAGCGAAATAGCAGCACGTTTTTATGGCAGGCCCAGCGAAGCATTGTCAGTTATCGGTATTACCGGCACCAACGGCAAGACCAGCTGTAGTCAATTCATTGCTCAGGCACTTACTGCTAGCGGATACAAATGTGGTGTGATGGGAACCTTGGGATTCGGTTTGAGCGAGGATTTACGGGAAACCACGTTGACCACGCCAGACGCTGTGTTTACCCAGATGGCGCTTGCCCAAATGCTGCAAGAAAAAATCGATCCTGTGGCAATGGAAGTGTCGTCGGTTGGATTGCACCAGAAACGAGTTGCGTCGGTACGATTCGAGACAGCAGTTTTTACCAATCTGAGTCGAGATCACCTGGACTATCATGAAAGCATGGAGGCTTACGCAGCAAACAAGCGTAAGCTTTTTACCATGCCAGGTTTACGCAACGCAGTGATCAATCTGGACGATCCTTATGCGCTTTCAATGATCAATGCGATCAGTAGTGATGTAGAAGTTCTCACCTACAGTACGCAAAACTCAATCGCGACTGTTCATGCCAAAACCTATGCACTCACTGACAATGGTTATTCAGCAGAGCTGGTAACTCCAATTGGCACCGGCTCAATCAATGGTCAGCTGCTTGGTTATTTCAATTTCAGCAATGTGCTCGCTGTTGCTGCCAGCCTGATCGCCTATTTCGCGCAACGCAGTGAACTCAGCATAGATGAGCTGTGCAGACTGGTTTCTCAATTGCGACCGGTGACAGGGCGTATGGAGATAGTCGGTGAAAGTAGTGATGTCACCGCGGTAGTTGATTACGCACATACTCCCGATGGTCTGCGTTGTGCGCTAGAGGCGCTACGCGCACATTTTAGTGGATCAATCTGGTGTGTATTCGGTTGTGGTGGTAACAGGGATAGTGGCAAGCGACCATTGATGGGAGAAATAGCAGAGAAGCATGCTGATCATCTGATTCTTACTGATGACAATCCTCGCAATGAAGAGGGAGATGAAATTATCGCGCACATTAACAGCGGAATTCGTGATCGTTCCAGAGTGCAGATAATTCGTGATAGAGGAGAGGCGATTTCAAGTGCCATCTCGAACGCAAAGGCAGGTGATGTGGTGCTGGTTGCGGGTAAAGGGCATGAAAATTATCAGGAAGCTGGTGGTGTGCGACAACTTTTTAGTGATGCCAGCCAGGCCAGGCTGGCGCTCAACAATCGATAGCTGAAATAGAGATTCTAAAAAAGGTAAGTAGATCTTGATTGACCAATTTAGTCTCGAAGCACTCGCAGCGGAGTTAAAGGCAGAATTGATTGGCAACAACGTCATGTTTTCGCAACTTTCAACAGATACCAGAACCTTGCAGGCAGGAGCGGCCTATCTGGCGCTCAGGGGCGAGAATTTTGACGGGCATGAATTCGCCAAAGCTGCAGAACAAGCTGGTGCCGCAGCGATTATTGCAGAACGAGCACTGGATACCTCTTTGCCACAACTTGTTGTCGGGGACACACATGCGGCATTGGGCAGCGTTGCGCGCTTGAATCGACAGAGGAGCAAGGCGAAGGTCGTCGCGCTCACCGGCAGCCAGGGTAAAACTACCGTAAAAGAAATGGCAGCCAGCATATTGGCTAGTAAAGCCACGACTCTCGCTACGGAATCGAACTTGAACAACACCATTGGCGTGCCTTTGACACTACTTCGTCTTGAGAAGAAGCATCATTTCGCAGTTATTGAAATGGGTGCCAATGCTGCCGGAGAGATTGCATTCTCAGCCAGTGTGACTTGCCCCGATGTGGCTTTGATCACCAGCGCTAATGCTGCACATGTTGAAGGCTTTGGCAGTCTGGACGGGATCGTTGAAGCCAAGGGAGAAATCCTCGATTTCCTTGGCGAAGAAGGAGTAGCGGTTCTCAATGCTGATGATCCGAATGTTGAAAGGTGGCTCGATAGGGCAAGTTACTGCAAGCGGCTGACTTTTTCCGCCAACGGTAGAAGTCAGGCGAATTTTCGAGCCAGCGGGATTAGTCTGAATGATCGGGGCCAGGCGTCTTTCATATTGCACTCCCCTCAAGGCGACATGGCAGTCGAGCTCTCTCTGGTTGGTAAGCACAACGTCAGCAATGCGCTTGCTGCCGCTGCGGTGGCGATGGAGGCAGGCGCTGCACTGGAGCATGTAAAGCGAGGGCTAGAAAGCGTCAAGCCCGTGCCAGGCAGATTAATCTCTCTGGCTGGCCTGCAAGGCGCGATCGTCATTGATGACAGCTATAACGCAAGCCCAGCTTCGGTACTGGCGGCGATCGACGTATTGGCGCAACAAACACGCCACAAGATTCTCATTGTTGGTGATATGAAAGAACTCGGAGAAGAAGCAGAACAATCTCATGCAGAAATTGGTGAGTATGCAGCACGGCTGGGTATCGATGACTTGTTTGCGGTTGGTGATTTCGCCGGGACCGTCGTTGCAGCATTCGGAGAGAAAGGACTTCGATTCAGCAACAAGGATGAGCTAATTGAGCATGCAAGAGAAAAAATGAATGCCAATGTTGTGGTACTTGTGAAGGGATCGCGCGGTGCCAGGATGGAATCTGTGGTCTCCGGGCTTCGGGCTGAAGGAGAGGATTGATGTTAGTTTGGTTGTCAGACTTCCTGATGCAGTTCGATAGCAATTTTGCCGTGCTGCAATACATCACCGTGCGCGGAATATTCAGTATTCTCACTGCGCTTGGTGTGTCCCTGATAATTGGGCCCTATATGATTCGCCGTCTCAACTACCATCAGATTGGTCAGGTAGTAAGAGACGATGGCCCGGAGACACACTTCAGCAAAGCAGGCACGCCTACCATGGGTGGCGCATTGATTTTGGTTAGCATCGCTATGAGCACACTGTTGTGGTCGGACCTGTCCAATCACTATGTGTGGATAGTGCTTATGGTGACCATGTTGTTTGGCACCATTGGCTGGGTAGATGACTATCGAAAAGTCTTTGAACAAAACCCTGCTGGGTTGTCCGCGAGATGGAAATTATTCTGGCAATTCATGATAGGTACAGCGGCAGCGGTGGTGTTGTACAACACCGCAATTAGTCCTGTGGAAACCGACTACATCGTGCCGTTCTTCAAGGATGTGGCGATAGATATTGGCATTTTCTATGTGGTGATCAGCGCGTTGATGATCGTAGGATTCAGCAACGCAGTGAATCTGACTGACGGTCTCGATGGTCTGGCGATCCTGCCTACAGTGATGGTTGGTGGCGCACTCGGCGTCATTGCCTATCTCGCAGGTCATGCAGAATTCTCCGCCTATCTGAACATTCCAAATGTTATAGGGTCTGGCGAAGTCGTGATATTCGCGGGTGCGCTGGTTGGCGCTGGTATGGGCTTTCTCTGGTTTAACACTTATCCCGCACAAATATTTATGGGTGATGTGGGAGCGCTCGCTCTAGGCGCGGCTTTAGGAGTCATGGCGATTGTGGCGCGTCACGAAATCGTATTGTTCATCATGGGTGGTGTCTTCGTAGTTGAAACTGCATCAGTCATTTTGCAGGTAGCTTCATACAAGCTGACAGGTCGGCGGATTTTCAGGATGGCACCGCTACATCACCATTTCGAATTGAAAGGCTGGCCCGAACCCAGGGTCATCGTGCGCTTCTGGATTATCACGGTGATGCTGGTGTTGTTCGGCCTGGCGACTTTGAAGTTGCGGTAGCAAAGGGCGGAGAACTGGGCGTGACTGAAGCCGACAACAATCTGCGAGTCATTGTAGGTTTGGGAGAAACAGGTCTTTCCTGCGCCAGATACTTCGCTGCAAGAGGTGAGAAATTCAAGGTGGCAGACAGTCGGCAAAATCCCCCTGGTCTGGCAGAGCTGCAACAATCAATTCCTGGAGTTGAATGTGAGCTGGGAGGATTCAATGAGGATACTTTTCTTGCTGCCCAGGAATTGGTGGTTAGTCCAGGGGTGAGCTTGAAAACGCCAGAGATTCAGAGAGCGATCGAGCATGGTGTTGCGATTACCGGAGACATCGACATTTTCTCGAAATCGGTACGGGCGCCAGTTGTGGGAGTGACCGGATCCAATGGTAAAAGCACGGTCGTGGAAATGCTGGCTGCAATACTAAATGCCGCGGGTATCGATTACGGATTGGGCGGAAACCTTGACGGTAATAATTTCAAGCCGGCGCTGGACATGTTGCTGGAACCTGAAAAATCAGTCTATGTGCTGGAGCTATCCAGTTTTCAGTTGGAAACGACTGAAAGTCTTGGCGCAGAAGTGGCGACTCTGTTGAATCTGAGTGCGGACCATCTGGATCGCTATGAAAATATTGAGGAATACGCCGCCGCAAAGCAGCGTATTTATAACGGCTGTAAGAATATTGTTGTGAATCGTGACGATCCTTATAGCGAACCTGCTATGGACCTTAATGTGCCCATGATGGATTTCGGGTTTGGCAGACCTGGCGCGAATGGATTTGGACTACTCGAAGAAGAAGACGACCAGTACCTGGCCTTTCAGTTTGAAAAGATCGTGTCAGTGGATGAGCTGAAAGTTTTTGGACAGCACAATCTCGCCAATGTGCTGGCAGCAGCAGCTCTGGCTTCGTCACTCGAGATTGAGATGGATGCGATTCGTTCGGGCATACGTAATTTTGATGGCTTGCCGCACCGATGCCAGTGGGTGGCAAAACTGTCCGGTGTTGAATTTTACAACGATTCCAAGGGTACCAATATAGGAGCCACCATAGCTGCAGTTGAGGGTCTTGGTCAGAGGATTAGCGGCCACATAATTCTCATAGCAGGTGGTATGGGCAAAGGTGCAGACTTCAAAGCACTGGTGCCAGTGATTAACCGCTGGAGCAAAGAAGTTATTCTAATAGGGCAGGATGCAGTGGAAATGGCTGCGAGTTTTAGTGCAGATATCAAAACCTATTTTGCTGAGGATATGCAAGATGCAGTTGACGTAGCCTCGCGACACGCCTCTCCTGGTGACGCTGTCCTGTTGTCACCCGCTTGTGCGAGCTTCGATATGTTCGACAATTACCAGCACCGGGGCCAAAGCTTTATTCAGTCTGTGGAGAATCTGCAATGAGCATGGCTTCAGTTACACACAGGATTCCATCTGGTGGCCAAGCCCGCGTCAATTTGAACGGACTATTCCTGATTTTTAACCTGTTGCTGGCCATAGGCTTGTTAATGATGACGTCTGCGTCAGTCGAGATCGCCAGCAGTCAGTACGGTGATCCATTCTTTCACTTTAAGCGGCAAATTATTTTTGCCGGTGTGGGTTTGATTGGCATGTTGATCACACTGCATTTGCCAATGCGAATCTGGTATCAGTTTAGTTGGTTCTTGTTAATGATTTCATTTGCCCTGCTGCTTCTGGTGTTAGTGCCGGGAATCGGCAAAGTAGTGAATGGCAGTGCGCGTTGGATAGACCTCGGCTTCTTCAATCTGCAGCCTTCCGAATTGGCGAAGGTGTTTATCGTGATTTATATGGCGGCCTACCTGGAAAGGCATTTGGAAGAGGTGCAGACCCAGTGGTCAGGATTCCTGAAACCGATGCTGGTTATCGGCACAGCGGTCGTACTATTGCACTTCGAGCCTGACCATGGAGCCATGGTTATTCTGCTGCTTACTGCTTTTTGCATGATTTTCCTGGCTGGCGCGAAATTCTACAGGTTTTTACTCATGCTGGTTCTTTGTACCGGCGCTGTGACCTATGTGGCGGTAATGAAACCCTACGTTATTGAGAGGTTCTCTTCATATCTCAATCCGTGGGCAGCTGAAAATGTCTATGGTGGTGGATACCAGCTTACTCAGGCTTTGATCGCCTTTGGGCGTGGCGAATGGTTTGGTGTTGGTTTGGGTAACAGTATTCAGAAACTGTATTTCTTGCCTGAGGCACACAATGATTTCGTGCTGGCGATAATTGGAGAAGAACTTGGATTGGCTGGTGTAAGCCTGGTTGTACTCTTGTTTTGCAGTCTCGTGTATATCGGCTTTTCAATCGCGCGCAGGGCACAGCGCGGCGGTAAGTTATTTGAAGCATTCGTTGCCTATGGCATCTCGCTACTATTCGCCGGCCAGGCCCTGATCAATGTTGGCGTCAATATCGGTTTGTTACCAACCAAGGGGCTCACACTACCGTTCCTTAGTTATGGTGGTGCCAGCCTCATCGTGTCCTGCTTCATGGCGGCATTGTTGATGCGAATTCAGTATGAAGTTGAATGTCTCGATGATTCTTCAGACAAGGATGTGGCGCTGTGGAAAACAGGGGCATAAAGGTGTTGATTATGGCGGCAGGCACAGGAGGGCACGTATTCCCCGCATTGTCTATTGCTGAAGAATTGCGTGGGCGCGCTGTCGCTGTGGAATGGCTGGGCACGCCAAAGGGAATGGAAAACGGCATTTTGCAGGATACAGATATTCCTCTACACAGGATTTCCGTGAAGGGATTACGTGGCAGCGGAATTTTAAGACTACTGTTTGCGCCATTGATGTTGATCAGCGCATTTTGGGAATCCTATCGCGTACTTGCCAGGGTGAAACCAGATTTCGTTTTGGGCATGGGTGGATTCGTTTGCGGTCCAGCCGGTCTCGCAAGTCGCATGCGTGGTATTCCGCTATTCATCCATGAGCAGAATGCAGTGCCCGGACTAACAAACAAGTTGTTGGCGCCATTCGCAGCGAAAGTATTCGAGGCATTCCCCGGCACTTTCAGTTCAAATACCAATGTGCTGTTTACCGGGAACCCATTACGTCAGGGATTTGCAACAGAGCCAGTTAAAAAGGTTGATCGCTCAAGCACCGCACACTTATTAAGGGTATTGGTGTTGGGTGGCAGTCAGGGAGCTGCTGCAATCAATAAAGTGATCCCCCATTTGATTGCTCAATTTACTGATTCTATTCCCATGGAGACCTTGCATCAGGTAGGTGCCAGACACATGGAGACCGCACAGGCTGAATACCGGGAGCAAGCTGTGCAAGTGGGTGATGCTCATCAGCTTGTAGCGTTTATTGATGACATGCCCGCAGCCTATGCCTGGGCAGATATTGTCGTGTGTCGTTCCGGTGCAAGCACAGTCAGCGAAATTGCTGCAGTGGGATGTCCGGCTATATTCATTCCTTATCCTCATCACAAAGACGAGCAACAGAAACTGAATGCCAGATGGCTGGTAGACGAAAGTGCGGCAATTCTCCTGGAACAGCAGAGCCTGAATGCCAACAGTCTTGCAAGCGAGCTCAAAAAGCTGGCGGACAACAGGCCAGAGTTGAAGGCGATGGGTAGACGCGCTAGGTCAATGTCCGTGCTGGATGCCAGCAAACAAGTGGCAGATGCATGTCTGGAGATTGTCGATGCCGCGTAAACAGATATTGCATCAGGTTCCCGAGATGCGCCGTATTAAGACTATTCATTTCGTCGGTATAGGCGGTGCTGGCATGTGCGGCATTGCAGAGGTGTTACTCAATCAGGGCTATCGTATTACAGGTTCTGACCTGAAGAAATCCAGCACAACAGATCGGCTCCGAAAAATGGGTGCATTAATACAAATTGGTCACGAAGCGAAACATGTAGAAAAAGCTGATGTAGTGGTTTATTCCAGCGCCATCAACCGGCGCAACCCGGAGATCAAGGCAGCAATATCCCAGGGGAAACCATTGATTCCGCGCGCCGAAATGTTGGCGGAGCTTATGCGTTACCGACATTCCATTGCTATTGCGGGCACCCATGGCAAAACCACAACCACCAGTATTGTTGCATCAGTACTGGCGGAAGCTGGTTTTGACCCCACGTTTATAATAGGCGGCTTGCTAAATAGTGCCGGTAGTAACGCGCGTCTTGGCGAAAGCAGATATCTTGTCGCGGAGGCTGATGAAAGTGACGCTTCCTTTTTGCACCTCCAACCAATGGTAGCAGTTGTCACAAATATTGAAGAAGATCACATGAGCACCTACGGTGGAGATTTTGAAAACTTGAAACAGTACTTCATTGACTTTTTACACAACTTGCCGTTTTACGGCCTCGCCGTACTCTGTATCGACGATCCTGTTATCAAGAGCATTTTGCCAAAAATTTCCCGACCCAAGATCACTTATGGTTTTTCGAAGAGCGCTGACTACCGAATTACCGGTTTAAAGCAGGTCGGGTTAAACCTCAAGTTCGATGTCACCCGTCCAGATAAGAAGAAACCGATTACGGTAAGCCTGGGAATGCCTGGTCGTCACAATGCGCTGAATGCCACGGCGGCAATAGCTATCGCCACGGACGAAGGGATCAAGGACTCAGATATCCGGCGCGGCATCAAAAATTTCTCAGGTGTAGGCAGGCGGTTCGATGTGCAGGGTGATTTCAAGTTCAGGGGAGGCGAAGTGACTCTTGTGGACGATTACGGCCATCACCCTTCAGAAGTTGCAGCTACCTTGCAGGCGCTCCGCACAGCCTGGCCGAAAAGAAGAACCGTAATGGTCTTTCAACCTCATCGGTACAGCCGTACCGCTGACCTTTACGATGATTTTGTTGATGTGCTTTCGGGCACCGATGTGCTGCTGTTGCTGGAAGTCTATTCGGCAGGCGAAAAACGGGTGGCAGGCGCGGACTCCCGAAGCCTGGGGAGAAGCATTCGCATGAGAGGTAAAGTCGATCCCGTTTATGTCAAGGAAGAAGCGGATCTCCATAGCGTTCTGAGGGATGTATTGGAGCCTGGAGATGTGGTTTTGACGCAGGGTGCTGGCAGTGTTGGCAGCCTGTCGCGGGAGCTCGCCGCAAGAGGCTTCTCTGACTAGCTAATTTATTGATTTTAATAGAAGAAATTGTGTTTTAAGGGTCAAGAAAAGTGCCCATGAGAACGATAAATAAAGAACAAATACTGGCGAAATTGGGCCATGTGGTAGTGCTGCTGGGAGGGCAATCTCCAGAGCGCGAAATTTCTTTGTTGAGTGGCCAGGCTGTGCTCGATGGACTTGAGCGGTTAGGCGTTAAAACCAAAGCAATCGATGTCGGTGACGATGTGATTCAGCAACTTGAAGCAAGCAAACCAGATCTGGTGGTAAATATGCTCCACGGACAAGGTGGCGAAGATGGTGTCATCCAGGGATTGCTGGAATTGATGAAATTTCCTTATACCGGCAGCGGCGTGCTCGCATCTGCACTGGCTATGGACAAGGTTAAAAGTAAGCAGATCTGGCTACAGCAAGGATTGCCTACGGCAGATTTCGAGATTTTGTCTGACAACAGTGATTTCGCTGAGATTATTGGACGTTTTGGAACAGTTGTTGTTAAACCAGTGAGCGGCGGTTCAAGCCTGGGGATTTCAATTGTTAGAGATGCGGCATCATTGGAGACAGAGTTTCAGAAAGCCAAAGAATTTGATCAACATGTCATGGCTGAACAATACATAGATGGCAGAGAGTTTTCGACCGGTATTATTGGCGATGAACTGTTTCCAACAATCCTGTTGGAAACTAACAGAGAATTTTTTGACTACGAAGCAAAGTATGTGGACGAAGCAACCCGCATTATCTGTCCGGTAAATTTTTCGGAAGACGAGCAGGCTCGCATAGATTCTCTGGTGAGAAGTGCATATAGCAGCCTGGGCTGCAAAGGTCTGGCAAGGGTCGATTTCATGGAAGACTCTCATGGAGAGTTCTTTCTATTGGAATTGAACACAGTGCCAGGCATGACATCGCACAGCTTTGTACCAACTTCGGCAGAGAGAATAGGCTTACATTTCGATGATGTGCTGTTGCGAATCCTGGATGCGGAGCTGAGTCACTGAAAGATGAATAGATCAGCAAGCAACAAGATGCCCAAACTGGTAGCCAATCCTGATTGGAGACCCGGTCATGGGACGCAGCCTTTGAATCCGCTGCCAAAAATCCGGCGCAGCATTGTCGTTATCGTGATGTTGTTTTCCGGCATCGCGGCTATGGTGATTTTGAATGCAGATACTTTGTCCCAGCGCTTGAATCAACCGATCACCAAGGTGCGAATGGATAACCAATGGCAGAGAATTTCAGATTCAGTAGTGCAATCGCTACTGGCGGGATATATGGGTACTGGATACTTTGACTTCGATGTGCTGGGAGTGAAACAGACTCTTGAGCAACACCCCTGGATTCGTCAGGCGAGCGTAAAGAAAGTCTGGCCCAATAGTCTCGGATTGCATTTGACTGAGGAAGTTGCAATCGCCCGTTGGGGCGAGACAGCTTTGCTGAATCAGTACGGCGAGATTTTCCAGCCCAGCAATCTTAGTGCGCTGCAATCTCTGCCGCTTTTGGAAGGACCAGAAGAGTCACAGATTCGGGTAATGGAACAGTATCGCGCTGTGAATCAATTGTTCTTCTCCGCGGGTTTGAGAGTCACCAGTTTGTCCCTGAGTGACAGGGGGGGTTGGTTTCTGGAGCTTAACAATAGTCTGGAAATCATTGCTGGAAGGGAACAGGTGATGGAAAGGTTAAATCGCTTTCTCAGCTTTTACAGCAAACAAGAGGTCAGCGAGATAGAAAGCATGCTTGCAGTTGATCTGCGTTATGACAATGGACTTGCGGTGCGTAATCAATCGAATGAACTAGCGGAAGTAGCAGTACGATGATCGATAACAAGGGTCGACTACAAAACCTAAACCAGTTTTTTGGCTGGCAGCCAGGAGAATTTTGCCAATGAACGAAGCGGTCGGTGAAAACATGATCGTTGGGCTCGACATTGGTACTTCCAAGGTCGTGGCTATCGTGGGTGATATTAACGCAGATGGCAGTCTCGATATTGTGGGTATTGGTAGTCATCGCTCTCGAGGGCTCAAGAAAGGCACCGTTGTGAATATTGAATCCACCGTTGAATCAATACAGCGTGCTATTGAGGAAGCGGAGCTCATGGCTGGTTGCCAGATTCACTCGGTGTATGCCGGCATCGCTGGGAGTCACATCCGCAGCATGAACTCCCACGGTATCGTTGCGATTCGGGATGGCGAGGTCATGAAGCCGGACATAGAGCGAGTCATTGATGCAGCGCAGGCAGTGGCGATACCTGCAGATCAGAAAGTGCTGCACATCCTGCCGCAGGAATACATTATCGATTCCCAGGAAGGGGTAAAGGAACCGCTGGGAATGTCAGGTGTACGTCTCGAAGCGAAGGTTCATTTGGTGACCTGTGCGATCAACGCCGTCCAAAACATTGAAAAATGTATCAAACGATGCGGGCTTGAAACCGACGAAATTATCCTGGAGCAACTGGCTTCGAGTTACAGCGTACTGACTGACGATGAAAAAGAACTTGGCGTCTGCCTGGTGGATATCGGCGGTGGCACAACCGATATTGCGATTTTCACTGAAGGAGCCATAAGACACACCGGGGTCATCCCGATTGCCGGTGATCAGGTCACCAACGATATCGCCATGGCATTGCGAACTCCTACGGAAAATGCGGAAGAGCTGAAAATCAAGTACGCCTGTGCACTGACTCAGTTGGCCAGCACGGGAGATACCATCAAAGTACCGAGTGTAGGCGACCGGCCTTCCCGTGAACTGTCTCGGCAGGCGCTGGCCGAAGTCGTTGAACCTCGTTACGACGAATTGTTTACCCTGGTTCAGGCTGAGCTGCAGCGTAGCGGATTTGAAAATCTTCTGGCCGCGGGTGTCGTGCTCACGGGCGGCACCAGCAAGATGGAAGGAGTGGTCGAGCTCGCAGAAGAAATCTTCCATGCGCCGGTACGAATCGGAGCGCCATACAACGTAAATGGCTTGTCCGATATTGTGAAGAATCCGATTTATTCAACGGGCGTAGGTTTATTGCTCTATGGTCTCAAACAGCACCAGGAGCGTGACGGTTTAGATCCCAAGAGGGATCCAGAAATTCATCTAGTGGACAGAGTGAAGAATTGGTTTCAAGGAAATTTTTAATCATCAGGAGAACCTGATCTGCAAGCCTGTTGGTTTGTCAGTGAGGGTTTGACAGCAACAAGAATTTTAATCGAGGGGGCTATATGTTTGAGTTAGTCGACAACATTCCACAAAACGCCGAGATCAAGGTCATCGGTGTGGGCGGTGGCGGCGGTAATGCTGTGCACCATATGATCACTAATCAGGTTAACGGTGTTGAATTTATCTGTGCGAATACGGATAGCCAGGCGCTGAACAATCTGAAAGCTAAAACCATATTGCAGCTGGGCAGCACAATCACCAAAGGACTTGGAGCTGGAGCAAATCCGGAGATCGGCAGGCAGGCTGCGCTGGAAGACAAGGATGAGATTGCCGATGTGCTCAATGGGGCAGATATGGTTTTCATCACAGCAGGTATGGGGGGAGGAACCGGTACCGGAGCCGCGCCAATTGTGGCAGAAGTTGCCAGAGAGCTGGGTATATTGACCGTTGCAGTTGTCACCAGACCATTCCCTTTTGAAGGTAAAAAACGATCGACAATTGCTGAGGAAGGGATCAAGCAACTGTCTGAACACGTGGATTCATTGATCACTATTCCAAATGAAAAACTCCTGGATGTTCTCGGCAGAGATGCATCATTACTGGAAGCCTTTAAGGCTGCCAATGATGTATTGCTGGGGGCAGTAAAAGGTATCGCCGATTTGATCATGCACCCGGGTATGATCAACGTTGATTTCGCTGACGTTAAGACAGTGATGTCAGAAATGGGTATGGCGATGATGGGAACAGGATCTGCTGTTGGCGAGGACAGAGCCAGAGAAGCGGCGGAGTCGGCGATTCGATCCCCACTGCTGGAGGACGTCAACTTGCAGGGAGCGAGAGGTATCCTGGTGAACATTACAGCAGGAGAGAACCTCTCTCTGGGAGAATTCTCGGAAGTCGGGGATACAGTAGAAGAATTCGCCTCTGATGATGCCACGGTAGTCGTGGGAACAGTTATCGACCCGACGCTGGAAGACGAGATGCGGGTAACCGTAGTCGCTACCGGTCTGGGTGGTCAGCAAATGGCGCCGAAGAAAGTGGTAGACAATACCGTAAGCAGCCCGGAAACAGATTACCGTCAGCTGGATCGGCCGGCAGTCATGCGTAACCGTCCCGCTGCGGAGCAGGGGGTGGCTATGGCGCAGGCAGTCGGTGCAGAAACTGACATGGATTACCTGGATATCCCGGCATTTCTGCGGCGCCAGGCCGATTAGACCAGCGAGCCGGAGAGACTGGAATCCGCATTCATCGAGCAAAGACGTATATATAGAAGGAAGAGTGGCTGAAAGCGCGGGAGGGAGCGCTTTCTCCACTATATATTGGGAAAAGTCGACTTCTCTGGTACTATGCGTGCGTTTTGGCTCATGGGTTCTCCGGGATTGTGGGAAGCAATCCGGGTGTGTCCGGTCTGATCTGAGGACAGATTACTGAGCTGTGGGGAAGAAATCATCCAGAACCTTGAGTTCTGGGTCGCAGGGTCGACATATCAGCTATCTCTGATAACTGAATAATGAGCTGTGCTCCCGGACAGGGAACTGTTAGGGAGTTTAGCGGTCTCATTGCCCAAGGCCCGTAGAAGACCTATGTTAAAACAAAGAACTCTCAAGAATGTCATTCGAGCTACTGGTGTGGGTCTACACACCGGCGAGAAAGTCTACCTGACTTTGCGACCAGCTCCGGTCAACACCGGCATCATCTTCACCAGGGTTGATCTCGATCCCGTGGTGCAGATAGAAGCACGTGCAGCCAATGTGGGTGATACAACCCTGTCGACGACCCTGGTAAAAGACGATGTTCGAATCAGCACTATCGAACACCTGATGTCTGCAATGTCAGGACTGGGAATCGATAATGCTTACGTAGACGTTAGCGCTCCTGAAGTCCCCATCATGGATGGCAGCGCAGGGCCTTTTGTTTTTCTCATTCAGTCTGCCGGCATTGAAGAACAGTCGGAATTGAAAAAGTTCATCCGTATCAAGCGACCACTGACTCTGGAGCAGGGAGACAAGTCGGTAAGTCTTGAACCCTTCGATGGATTCAAGGTCAGCTACACACTGCTGTACGATCATCCCGTCTATAAGAAATACACCAAGAGCGCCACTATCGACTTTTCCAGCACCTCTTTTGTAAAAGAAGTAAGTCGTGCTCGTACCTTCGGTTTCATGCACGAATTTGAAGAGCTTCGTAATCGCAACCTGGCACTGGGTGCCAGCATGGACAATGCCATCGCAGTAGGCGACTACAAGGTTCTCAATGAGGATGGACTGCGCTACGAAGACGAGTTCGTGAAGCACAAAATCCTTGATTCTATTGGAGATTTATACCTTCTGGGCAATAGCCTGATCGGCGAGTTCAAGGGATATAAATCTGGACATGCTCTCAATAATGCTTTATTAAGAATGCTCGAAGTTAATGAAGACGCTTGGGAAATTGTCAGTTTCGACAAGGATTCGAACGTACCTATTTCCTACATGAAACCAGTGCTCGCGGCCTGAGCCGAGACGCTCTCCTAACTAGTTGTTCTTATTGTACTTTTGTTAGGCGTTGAAGTTTCTAAACTAGCCCCCAAGTGTTGTATTACAGGGTAGCTGAGAATTACGCTTAACAATGAAAGTCATCCTCGTTGATCAACGTCATGGTCATACACGGACCATTATTCTCAAAGGCTGGGTAAAGGGACTATTGTCGCTGTGCCTGCTTGGCGCACCAATTGCGCTTGGTTATTTCGGCTACCAGCTGGCTATCTCGCAAAACTCTGTCATCTTCACTGAAGAAACTGCGCAAAGCTGGGAGCGACAAATTCGCACCCAGGCTGAGCAATTGGCAGAAGTTAAAGAAGATTCAGAACGGCAGCTCGAAGCCCTGACATTGCGTCTTGCCATGCTTCAGGCACGACTGGTTCGGCTGGATGCAGTTGGTGAGCGCATCACTACGATCGCAGACCTCGACAACGGGGAGTTTGATTTTAGTCAGCCTGTTGCAGTTGGTGGTCCAGCTACCAATGTGTCCAGTGCCTACACGGGCGCCGAATTTGTTAGTGCGGTTGAACAACTCGAAAGACAGTTGGAAGACCGGCAGCAACAATTGGAAATACTTGAAGGACTCATGTCCGAGCGGAAAATACAATCGGATGTGTTCATTGCCGGTCGGCCAGTCGAACGAGGTTGGATTTCATCAAGATTTGGTCGGAGACCTGACCCCTTTACGGGCCGGCTTGCATTTCATGCCGGGATAGATTTCACCACAGGGAAAGCTGGGGCTGATATCAATACGGTTGCAGCTGGCGTTGTTACCTGGTCTGGCCCGCGCTCGGGTTATGGGCTGATGGTTGAAGTAAACCACGGTAATGGTTATACCACTCGCTATGCTCATGCCGAAAAACTGCTGGTCGAAGTCGGCGATATCGTCAAGAAAGGTCAGAATATTGCCCTGGTAGGATCAACTGGTCGCTCCACTGGTCCTCATGTACATTTCGAAGTCTACAAGAATGGTCGTGTCGTAGATCCGGCAGCCTATATTCACCGCACCGCAAGATAATTCCCCTCCACAGCATTGTTCTTCTTAGTCATGTGAAAGCATCACGCTTGCAGCATGGGCATTCTAGTATTTGAGTAAAAAACGGTATTCGCTATGAGCATTCTTAGCAAAATTCTCGGTAGCAGTAACTCCAGAAAAATTAAAAAGATGGAGAAAACTGTTGCTGTCATCAATGGCCTGGAGCCAGAAACTCAGTCGCTCTCAGATGAGGACTTGCGTGCCAAGACCGCACAGTTTCGGGAGCGCGTGGCAGCGGGAGAATCACTGGACAAGCTGCTTCCTGAAGCCTTCGCAGTGGTCCGGGAGGCCAGTATCAGAACTCTGGGACTGCGGCATTTCGATGTGCAGATGATAGGCGGCATGGTCCTGCACCAGGGCAGCATCTCGGAGATGCGTACTGGTGAAGGTAAAACCCTGGTCGCGACCCTGGCTGCTTACCTCAATGCGCTGACTGGTAAAGGTGTGCACATTGTCACCGTCAACGACTACCTGGCGGAACGCGATGCCAACTGGATGGGGCCGATCTATGAATTCCTGGGCCTGTCTGTTGGTGTCATCAAGTCTGGACAGAGTCCCGAAGACAAGCGTGTGGCCTATCAGGCTGATATTTCTTATGGCACCAACAACGAATTCGGATTCGATTACCTGCGCGACAACATGGCGTTCCGGCTCGAAGACAAGATGCAGAAAGATCTGCATTTCGCCATCGTCGATGAGGTTGACTCCATTTTGATCGATGAGGCTCGAACGCCACTGATCATTTCTGGTGCTGCTGAAGACAGTTCTGAGCTGTACATCGCAATCAACAAGCTTATTCCCAGGCTTGAGAGGGGTGAGAAACAGGAACGCTCCAAGATGGAGATGATGGACAAAAATTTTGTCCCTGAAGACACTGGTCATTTCACCGTCGATGAGAAGAGCAGGCAAGTAGAACTTACCGAAACAGGCCATGAATATGTCGAAGACCTGCTCATTCAAAAGAAGCTGCTCAACCAAGGGGAATCTCTCTACGCGGCGACTAACTTGTCTCTGCTGCATCATGTGCATGCAGGGTTAAAAGCGCATCATCTGTTTAACAAAGACATTGAGTACATCGTTCAGAACAAACGTGTCGTGCTGATCGATGAACATACTGGCCGAACCATGGAAGGTCGCAGACTCTCTGAAGGCCTGCATCAGGCGCTGGAAGCAAAAGAAGGCCTGGAAATCATGAGTGAGAGTCAGACTCTTGCGTCGACCACCTTTCAGAATTACTTCCGCTTGTATGACAAGCTGGCCGGCATGACTGGTACCGCCGACACCGAAGCATTTGAATTCAGTCAGATCTATGGTCTCGATGTGGTAGTTATTCCAACCAACGTGCCCATGGTCCGGGAAGATGCAAATGATCTGATCTATCTCTCTATGGAGGAAAAATTCGAGGCGATTCTGAGGGACATTATTGAAATCAGGGATAGTGGCGCACCAGTACTGGTGGGTACGGCATCGATCGATACTTCAGAAATTCTATCGAAATATCTCAACGAGAAGAAAATCAAACACGAAGTGCTGAATGCGAAGTTCCATGCCAAGGAAGCGGAAATTATCGCGCAGGCGGGTCGCCCAGGGGCAGTGACTATCGCTACCAATATGGCCGGTCGTGGTACTGATATCGTACTGGGCGGTAAATGGGAAGCAGAAGTGGAGGCGATGGACCATCCAACAGACGAACAGATTGCCAGGATCAAGGAAGAGTGGCAACAACGCCACGATGAAGTAATCGCTGCTGGCGGTCTCCATATCATTGGTACGGAACGCCATGAGTCCAGGCGCATAGACAACCAGTTGAGAGGACGAGCTGGCCGTCAGGGAGATCCAGGATACTCCCGCTTCTATCTTTCCACTGACGACAATCTGCTGAGAATCTTCATGACGGATGGTGTGCGCAATTTCATGCGCAAGTTGGGCATGGAGCGGGGTGAAGCCATCGAACATCGCATGGTCACCAATCAGATCGAAAAAGCACAACGCAAGGTTGAAGGGCGAAACTTCGATATCAGAAAGCAACTCCTTGAATACGACAACGTCGCTAACGATCAACGAACGATAATTTATCGCCAACGCAATGAGTTGATGGCGAGTGAAGATATTTCTGATTTGCTCATTGAGATGCGCGAAGAGGTTGTGTCCCAGATGGTCGATGATTACATTCCGCCACAAAGTGTCCCCGAGCAATGGGATTTGCCGGGTCTGGAAGAAGCGGTATTCACTGAATTCAATAACAGACAGCCAATACAGCAATGGATGGATGAAGATGAGCAGATGTATGAAGAACAACTCAAACAGAAGCTCACTAAAATTCTGGAACAGCAGTATGAAGAAAAGTGTGCTGCTGTAGGCGACAATATGCGCCTGGTTGAAAAGCAAATCACCCTGAATATTCTCGACAGCCTGTGGAAAGATCACCTGGCCACCATGGATCATCTGCGTCAGGGTATCTTCTTGCGCAGCTATGGAGGCAAAAACCCAAGACAGGAATACAAACGGGAAGCCTTCGCTTTGTTTACTGAAATGCTGGACAACCTGCAGCGAGAAGCAATCAAGGTGTTGAGCCTGGTGCAGATCAAGCAGGAAGACGCGGCGCAGAGTATCGAACAGCAACGGCGGGAAGAGGCGGCCCGTCAGCGCATGAGCTTCCAGCATCAGGAAGTGTCGGCACTCTCTGCAGAGGAGGCCCAGCAGGGAAGAGGTGAACAGGGCGCGGCCGGCGCTGCCCAGGGCGAGCAGCAAGCATCGGCTCCTTATGTGCGCGACGTGCCCAAAGTGGGTCGTAACGAACCCTGCCCTTGTGGATCCGGCAAGAAATACAAACAGTGCTGTGGGAAAATTGCCTGATAGCTTGAGAAGGATAGATTTAGGCCATGGAAAAGTACTCTTCAATCCATGAAGTAGCTGGTATCAGGCTCGGTGCCGTCAAAGCCAACATTCGTTATCAGGATCGATTGGACCTGGTCCTGATAGAAATCGCTGAGCAGTCTGCCGTGGCTGCTGTGACTACACAAAATGCCTTCTGTGCAGCGCCGGTGCTGCTGACCAGGCAACACCTGGCTGCAGCCAGCCCTCGCTACTTCTTGATCAATACTGGTAACGCCAACGCAGGCACTGGCGAGCAGGGGCTGGCAGATGCCCGGCACTGCTGTCAGGCGCTCGCTGATTTGGCGGCAGTAGAAGCGCAGCAGGTGTTACCTTTTTCAACCGGCGTCATTGGTGAGCGTTTGCCTGTAGATAGAATTGCTGAAGCCTTGCCGCACTGTCTGGATGCACTGCAGGCGGGTCACTGGCAGGAGGCGGCGCTCGGTATCCTGACCACGGACACACGCCCAAAACTGGCTTCGACGCAGATTCAATTGAATAACTCAACGATTACCATCACAGGCATGGCCAAGGGTGCTGGCATGATCAAGCCCAATATGGCAACCATGCTGGCATATGTGTTCACCGACTTGAGTGTGCAGAATGAGCAGCTGGGAAAGCTGCTTGCCCACGCAACCGAACGAAGCTTCAATCGCATTACCGTTGATGGCGATACTTCGACCAATGACTGCTGCATGTTAGTTGCAACAGGTGCAAGCCAGTGTGGTTACGAAGAGCTCAATGCTACAGACAAGGCTCTTTTCGAGCAGGGCATGTTCGATGTTTTCCAGCAGCTTGCTATGGAATTGGTCAGGGATGCAGAAGGTGCAAGCAAGTTTGTCACCGTTGTCGTTGAAGAAGGAGCGAGTGAGCAGGAATGTTTGCAGGTTGCCTATACCATCGCGGAGTCTCCGCTGGTGAAGACCGCCCTGTTCGCAGCAGATCCGAATTGGGGACGTATTCTTGCGGCGGTTGGAAGAGCAGGTCTGGACAGTCTAGACATCGAGCAGGTCGTCATCTTTCTTGGTGAACAGTTAATCGTGATGAATGGTTCTGTCGCCAAGCAGTACCGGGAAGAACTCGGACAACAAGAGATGGACAAAGATGACATCCTGATTCGGATTCGCCTTGGTCGTGGCAATTGTTCTGAAACAGTGTGGACCTCAGATCTGTCTCATGACTATGTTCGCATCAACGCGGAATACCGTACCTGATCTTGTCTGACAGCAATCCAGTTCATGTGGCTGTAGGTGTCATTGTCAATGAAGACGATGAAGTCCTGATTTCGCGCCGACACCCGGATAGTCACCAGGGCGGTCTTTGGGAGTTTCCTGGCGGGAAGGTAGAACAGGAAGAATCCCTGATACAAGCTCTGGATCGGGAATTTCAGGAAGAGCTGGGGCTGCGAGTCAACAACGCCTATCCACTGCTGAAGTGTCCCTTTGACTATGAAGACAAGTCAGTCTTGCTCGATGTCTGGGAGATAACAGACCATGTTGGGACGCCTGCTGGCCTGGAGGGACAGCAGATATGCTGGCAAGCAGTTTCGGCTCTGCAAGCACATGAATTTCCGGCGGCCAATGTGCCCATTATTCACTGCCTCAAATTACCTCGAGTCATAGCCATCACGCCGCAATTAGCCACCAGGACAGAATTTCTGGACTATGTGCGGCACCTGCTCTCTCAGCACCCTGATGCAATCCAGATTCGGCAGAAGCAATTGCAGCCTGGCGAATACCGGGACTGGTTTGAAAAAGCGGCGTTGCTTGCAGCTGACAGCAACATTGACTTGTTCTGCAATGCGCAACTGCACACTGCAATGGAACTTGGTGCCAGCGCGGTACACCTGGATTCGACGCAGCTTATGAACTGCAACGCGAGACCAGTGTCGGCAGAAACATTGCTGGCGGTTTCCTGCCATGATCTGGATGAACTGCGTCAGGCGCAGAAAATTCAGGCGGACCTCGCGCTACTGTCCCCGGTAGCTACTACCCCGAAATACAGGCCGGCGCAATTGCTTGGCTGGGCAGAATTTTCCAGGCTCAGTAGCCTGGTGAGTCTGCCTGTGGTCGCGCTGGGTGGTCTGCGGCTCGAGCAGCTCGACGAGGCGCGCAGCAATGGCGCATTTGGAGTCGCCGGCATCCAGATGTTTGCGCCTGCCTGAGATAGTTGAAAACCACATAATCTTAGGATGATACGGGGCATATTTTAGGGCTAAAATTCGATATCTGTGCCAAGTCACTGAATTAGAAAGGATTAAGCAAGCAGATTCGGCGCGATTTTGCGCCAATTTGTGATAAAGTATTCCCCGAACTAGCAGATACAGCAGTGTGGAGCGCTGCGTTTTGAGGTGCTAGAGAGAGTTGCTTCAATCTGTGACCCGGGTCACTGTGATTTAGGCTAACTTGTTGAAACTAGTAGCATTCCAGCCCGACCAGAGAAGCCAGGGTGAGTTTGGTAGTCACCGCAGTAGCAGAAAGGATTATTGAGACATGAGCGGTTTGTCTATTTTGCGTCAGCTATTTTCGAATGCCCCTCGGGTAGTCCTCGCGGTGATGGTTTTCGCTGCGCCAGTGGCGATGGCAGATGTTGCGCTGTTAGTTGATCAGGGCACGCTGGTTCAGACCAATCCGAACCAGACCACGCCGACTCCCGATGAAGTTGCCCAGCCCGATCCCGATGATGCTGACAATCCTGATGAGCCTACCCAGGACCCGATTGGCACACGTATCGATGCAGATTACGTCAGCGCCCCTGGTTTTGCAGTCACCGGCCAGAACTTTATTGACGTTGCCACCTATATTTTTGATTTCGGTACAACTGAAGCTGTGACAGCAGCGACTCTGCGTATTCCGATCAGGGAAATTTTCTCCCAGAACGACGCGACCCCAATACAGGTGACTTTCTTTTCTGACGAGAATGGCGCGGTAGATGTCGAGGATTACAGCATTGGATTCAATACCCCCCTGGCTGTCCTCGATGCGACCATGCTCACTGAGATTAGCGTCGATGTTACCGGTGCTGTGAATGCGGCGATAAGTGCGAACCGCTATGTGGGTTTTCGGGTGCAATCAACGATTGAACCGAGCGCGGTAGACGAAGAACTTTTTCCACCGCAGGTAGGCGTGCGATTGGAGAACACACCATTATTGGAATTTGTTCCTGGCACACCTCCTGCCGTTTCCGATGAAACGCCCAAGTTCGATGGATTCACCTTACAGGTTCCGGATATCGATGTGCCTGCCGTAGGTATCGTTACCGCGGAATTCAATCTGGTTGATCCCAACGAACTCACATTTCAATTGGTATCTGCCGTAGTCACTGAAGAAATTGCGGGTCCATTGCCACTCTCTGGGGCTGAACTGTTCAATTGCTCAGCCTTCTCGCAGCCTGAGCCATTTGGTGTTGCGGTTGGCGCCTCCAGCTACTCACCGAATTCGGGAATTCTGGACATACCCAGTGTCGAACTGAATGGTGAACAGATTGCGATTCGATTGGAGTTCATAGAAGAATCCGACCCCATCCAGTTTGAAAGTTTGAGTATCGAAGCCGTTCAATCCGGGCCCTCTGAATCGGTCGAGAGTGCGTTGGAAGGAGGCTTGATCGTTGAACCAGCCCAGGATTTCGTGCCCCTGTGTCATGGCTGGGTGTTGATTGGGGATTTCATCCGCAATCGTGTGGTAGAGCGCAACATCATCAGTGGTGAAACGGGTGCGGTCTATCCCTTCAATACGGCACCGGATCAGTTTACGCTGGATAGGGCGAACAATCGTGTGTTCATGACGGTTTTCCCAGAATCAGAACGACTCTACCGTCTGGAGCTCGATACCGGACAGATTGTGCACAATAATCTCTCTCAGAATTTCCTTGGTGCTACCACCAATTATACTTACGGGTTTGCCTTGCGAGATCTCGCACTGGGAGAAGATGGCAACGTTTTTGCTCTATTATTCGATGGGGAACGTTTTAACCCGGAAGATGAGATTCCGTTTTCTGACACTGGCTTGTGGATGGGTTTGATGGACCCTGACGGCAATTTCCTTGCTCCGAGCATACCGCTGGAAGAACCTATTCGTATCGAGTACGACCCGGCACAGGATCATGTGTTTCTCGCTACGGCATCCAATCTGGCTACTTTCAATTTTGATCCTGCGACCAATACCTACACCTTTGTCGTCGGCACCGATGTCAGTGTAGGAACTGGCTGTACTGACTTTGAGGTGTCGCCTGATGGTACCCGGCTCGCCTATACCTGTCCGGACGGTAACTATGGTGAGGAAGACTTCAGCATCGCGGATATGAATCCGGAAAATTATTTTGATAATGATGGTGCCTGGTTTTTTGGTACTGCTCCGGTTAGTGCAACCTTCAACAAGGCAGGCACACTGCTAATCGGTACCGATAACGAGAAACTCTATGTCTTCGATGTGGTCACCCACCTAATCCTCGAAGATTTTGAACTGGGACTGTTGGACGGTGAGAGAATCAAGAAGATACGGCTCTCGGAAGATGGCGATCTGATCTATATCTTTCTTGAAAACGAAAATCGGGCTGAGAGCTCCAAATTCTACTGGATGCCGATGCCTGATCTAACTGGCACACCGCTCTAATTCTTGATCTGGCTGGCAGGATTCGCTGGCGCTTACTGTAGTTGCTCCGACTCATCATCGTCTTCGACGGGATAGAATGGTTCTCCAGCGATGCTGTGCTTCTCCGTGGCCCAGTCGCCAAAATCGATTAGCTGACAACGCTTGCTGCAGAAAGGCCTGAACTTGTTCGCATCTATCCAGGCCACTTCGATCTGGCAGCTTGGACAGTTCACCGTCTTGTGGTTTTTTCTCTCAGTCACTTTGGTTTTTTAGTGTCGCCAAATTCAGAAACTTGCGATGCAGTATCTCGACTCGCTCGGGCAGACTCGCCAGCGGTAAATTGTTGTCCAACACATCGTCTGCTTGCTCCAATCGCTGCTCTCTGCTGGATTGTGATTCGATAATAGCCTGTATGGTTGCGATATCGCTACCGTCGCGATCCTGGGTACGCTGCAGTTGGACAGATTCAGGTACGTCGATCACCAGGACATGATCGACCAATTCTCTCTGCGCTGTTTCAATCAGAAGCGGAGACACCAGCAGGCAATAAGGAGAACGGGTTTGCTGGATACGTTCAGCAATACCCTGGTTGATCAATGGATGGAGTAGCGCTTCGAGCCATTGTTTTTCTTCAAGGCTTGAGAAGATGATTTTCCTTAATTCCCGACGCTTCAACTCACCGTTGGGGGTCAGTATCTCTGTACCGAAATGTTCGGCAATTTGGGCGAGGGCGGGAGTACCTGTCTGCACGACTTCCCGCGCGATTTCATCGGCATCGATGAGGTCGACTCCCAGATCAGCAAAGTGATTGGCGACCGTGGATTTGCCGCTACCGATCCCTCCTGTCAAACCTACGATTAGCATATCTTCGACACGAACTCGGCTGAAATCCGGAGACTAAGCACGATTGATCAGAAGCTCCCTAGGCTGCAAAGGTGGCCAGATAGAGACTGGTAAGCTGTGATCCCCAGATCAACATGATGAAACCGGCGCCAGCAAGGAAAGGACCAAAAGGCATAGGTACCTGTTTGTCCCTGCCGAAAGCGAGGATCATCACGACTCCAACAACGGCACCTACCAGGGACGAGAGAATGATGATGGGGAGCAGACTCTGCCAACCCATCCAGGCGCCGAGGGCAGCGAGTAACTTGAAGTCTCCGTAACCCATACCTTCCTTGCCAGTCAGTAACTTGAACGCCCAGTAGAATGACCAGAGGGAAAGGTAGCCTATGATGGCACCCAATACAGCGTCGAACAGGCTCACGCCCATGCCCAGATCCAGCGCATTCACGAACAGACCCAGCCAGAGCAGGGGAATAGTGATGTCATCGGGCAGTAACTGGTGGTCGTAATCGATCAGGGTCAGGGCCAGCAGGCTCCAGGCAAGCAGCAACACGGCCAGTGTCAGCCACTCCGGGCCGAAGCTGGCAGCAACCAATCCAGATAGCACGCCGTTTACAAATTCAACACCCGGGTAACGCAGGGAGATTTTCTTCCCACAATTCGCACACTTGCCCCCCAGCATCAGATAACTGATGACAGGAATATTTTGCCAGGCACGAATACGGTGGTTGCAATGTGGGCAATGAGATTCCGGTACTGCGAGATTAAATTTTTGCCACTGGGATGTGGCAGCTTCTTCTGTCGCTGCTGCCTGGTCTTCAATTTCCAGGAATTCGCAGCACTGCTGACGCCAGTCTCTCTGCAGCATGATGGGGAGCCGATAGATAACTACATTGAGAAAGCTGCCCACGAGCAATCCCAAAACCACACAAACAGTTATCAGAAAGGCAGGATTTTGCCTGAGCAGTTCAAGTATCGCCATGTAGCCAGTGGGGCGTTACATTACCGAGCCGAGTTGGAATATCGGCATGTACATCGCGATCATCAGACCACCTACCAGAACACCCAGCACCGCCATGATCATCGGCTCCATGAGAGCAGTCAGACCGTCTACAGCATTATCAACTTCTGCTTCATAGTAGACAGCACACTTATCCAGCATGGAATCCAGAGCGCCTGATTCCTCGCCAATGCCGACCATTTGAATGATCATCACCGGGAACAGGGTTGTATTCTTGATGGCAAAATTGAGTTGCTGGCCTGTAGTGACGTCATCCTTGATCTTTCTGGTAGCGCTCGCATAGACCACATTACCAGTGGCACCGGCCACTGAATCCAGGGCGTCAACAAGGGGCACACCTGCTGAGAATGTAGTGGCCAGCGTGCGGGTGAACCTTGCATAACAGGAGCTATGCATAATGGGGCCTACTATAGGCACCTTGAGTGATACCCGGTCCAGAAAATCCCGGAATGCCTGGGATCGGGTCTTCGCTTCCTTGAACAGGAAACCTGCTACAACTACGCCAATTACTGCTTTCCACCAGTGTGCAATGGCGATGTCTGAAAGATTGAGTACCAGCAATGTAAATGCGGGAAGGTCAGCACCGAAACTTGAAAACGTTTCAGCAAACTGGGGAACAACTTTCACCAACAGCAAGCCGGTAACGATAATCGCAACCGCAACTACTGCAATAGGGTAGTTCATTGCTTTCTTGATTTTCGCTTTCAGCGCTTCAGACTTTTCTTTGTAGGTAGCCAGTCTGTCGAGCATAGTCTCAAGTGCACCCGATTGCTCACCGGCATCGATGAGATTACAAAAAAGGTCATCGAAATAGCGTGGGTGTTTACGAATCGTATCGGCGAAATTGGCACCTGAAGACACGTCATCGCGAATAGCAAGAACCAAATCCCGCATTGATGGATTTTCCAGGCTCTCACCTACAATCTCAAAAGACTGCACCAGGGGGATACCGGACTTCATCATGGTCGCCAGCTGACGAGTAAAGACGGCGATGTCTCCCGGGGTGATCTTTTTTCCTTTCGAAGCGCCAAACAGTTCCTTGGGTTTGCGCTTGACCTTGGTAGGGTTTACGCCTTGTTTACGAAGCTGCGCCTTAACCAGCGCCTGGCTGCTTCCCTGGATCTCACCCTTGGTCTTGTTACCGGCCTTATCTGTGCCTTGCCAAAGGTATATATTTTGAGCGGCTTCTGTTGCCATATGTCACCTCAGCGCTTCGGTTCCGCTGTCTAATGGGCTTACTATAACACGTCCTTAAGTCAGTCTGTAAGCTTCCTCAATGCTGATAAGTCCTTGAGCTACCTTGAATAATGCAGCTTCTCGAAGACTGGGAAAGCCTTCCTTTCTGGCTTCTTCATTCAGCGCAATTGCATTGCCACCGCCCATGATAAGCTGAGACATGGTATTGGTGATGGGAACTACTTCATAGATTCCGGTTCTGCCCCTGAATCCCTTGTTGCAACGTTCGCAGCCGATCGGCCGA
Source organism: uncultured Pseudohongiella sp. (assembly GCA_965267495.1). Classification (GTDB taxonomy): domain Bacteria; phylum Pseudomonadota; class Gammaproteobacteria; order Pseudomonadales; family Pseudohongiellaceae; genus UBA9145. The sequence goes on from OZ254078.1 coordinate 1,368,208, forward strand.
TAGACTTTCAACTCCTTGTTTTTAATAGAGTTAATCTTGGCAGACCTAATCAGGTTTTCGGGAGGACTGGTCAATTCTTTACAGTGCCTGCACAGCAATCTGACCAGGCGTTGGGCAATGACCAGCTTTACCGATGTGGCCAGATTGTAGGGTGGAATGCCCATGGATCTTAAGCGAGTCACAATCTCGGCAGCACCGTTGGTATGCAATGTGGAAAGCACAAGGTGTCCCGTCTGGGCAGCTCGAACCGCAATCTCGGCAGTTTCGATGTCGCGGATTTCTCCCACCATAACCACATCAGGATCCTGGCGTAAAAATGCACGCAGGGCGGTAGCGAAATCCAGCCCCACGCGATTGTTAACAGCAAGTTGATTGATACCCTCAATGTTGACTTCGATGGGATCCTCGGCGGTTGAAATGTTTCTCTCTTCATCGTTAAGCAACTTCAAGCCGGCGTAGAGAGAAACAGATTTACCACTGCCAGTGGGACCGCTAATTAAAATCATGCCTTGCTGTTGCCTCAGCGCTGCCAGGTAATAATCAAGCTGGCTTGGCTCCAAGCCGAGCGATTCAACAGCGGGACAGCTGCGATCTGCATCCAGTAACCTTAATACTATTTTTTCTCCCCAAATAGTTGGCAGCGTACTCACCCGAATGTGAATTTTGTGTTTGCTTCCCAGTTGCACACTCATGCGGCCGTCCTGGGGCATGCGTCTCTCTGCGATGTTCAGTTTTGCCATCACCTTGATGCGTGAGGTGATACGTGCAGCCAGTGCTGGATTGGGAGTGTGGGTGCAAACCAGCTTGCCATCGATGCGGTACCGAACCCGGAAAGTATTCTCATAGGGCTCGATGTGAATGTCTGAAGCTTCCTGTCGAACCGCATCTGCAATGAATTTGTTTACGGTCTTGACTATAGAAGTCTCGATAGCAGGTCTGCATCCTGGTATTGCTGATTCAGATTTTTCAATCAGTCCAGGCGATGGATTCGGTAGCGCCTGAGTCAACACATTCTCTATGGCATTGTCCAAATCATCCGCGGCCACCACTATCGGTGTTACAAGCATTGTTGTTTGAAATTCTGTTTCTTTGAGTTTGTTGATTTCTCCAGGATCCGCGACGGCCAGATACAATCTGTTTCCGCGCCGACCAAGAGGCAGAACAGTAAGCTTCCTGATCTGCTGCGAACTCATTAAATCCAAGGGGCAGTGAGTGAGATCGAAAGCCCGGATGTCAAGGTAAGGGAGTGCGAATTGCCTGCTGGCTGCGCAGGCTATGTTCATGCCACTCAGGCCGCCGGTCGCTATCAATTCAGCAGCCACACTCCGGCGATTGTTTCTCGCCAGTTCAGTTGCATGCAGTGCTTCAGCGCTGCTGAGAATCTGATCTGCAATCAGTTGCCTGACCAGGCCGCCCGTTTTGCCGGTCATCGCCCTTGTTCCACCTGCTTACAATAATGAAGCTGAAATTTGATTCCAGTGCTGCCGATAAATTGTAGATTGGCAGCGAGTTTTTGCTGTGATTTCTTTGGAGACAGGATCGTTAGGGAGATTTGCATGAGCCGCTGGCAAGCATTTGGTATACATCTGACTGGGAGTGCAATCTTGTTGCTCCTGTTGCTGTTAGTGATTATCTGGCTCTGGTATCCGGGGATTCTGTTCAATATTGACGGGGGATGGACTGGGCTGCGGATTGTTATCGGTGTGGACCTGGTGCTTGGTCCATTGCTTACCCTGATCGTTTTCAAGGCTGGCAAACCTGGGCTGAAATTCGATCTGACTGCAATCGTGTTATTCCAGCTTGCCTGCATGGCCGGGGGTATGTCGGTAGTCTACAACGAGCGACCGCTGGCGCTGGTGCTGGCCTACGACACCATTTACAGCATCAGTGCCCAGGAACTGGAAGAGTTCGACAGAGATGTCTCGGTGTTAAGTGACTTCCCAGGCGCATACCCCAAACTCATCTATGTGGAGCTACCTGAGGGTGAGTTTGCAGCGGAGGTTGCTGTCTTGCGGAGTCAGGTCGTGGGAGAGCCGCTCTATGTGCAAACTGAGCTATTTCGCTCCTTACAGGCGGACAACATCAACGAAGCCTTTCGCGCAGACGCGCTGGTGCGCAGTATGGTTGAGAATGAACTACAGGTATCGCCACCCGAAGCTTGCAGGGTGGCCAAGTTCGTATCAGTTTTGACGACTGGGTATGTGTGCTTTAACGCAGAAGAGCTGCGCCTGGAGGAGTTTTATGCTGCCGGTTGAGCTGCCGATCTGATGCTGGAGAGAGGTAATGCGTCGGTCAGCTAATCAGGTCGACTACTAGCAGTAACCTCTGACAACACAGGAACCACCTGTTTCCCAGATGATCGGTGGATTGACGTTTTGCATGGTGAGGGTGAAGGTCGTATCTTCCAGATCGGTTCCATCAGAGCGCCAGATTGCCGTAATCACTCCATCGGTGATGCTTACGCCGTGATCATTTGCGGTTTGTGGAATGGCGATAGGAATTCCACGGGTACCTGAATCTGCATCTATAACGGCGGTAATGCGTCCGGCTTGAATCTGAGTCTCCACATGTGCGCGTACCACTGAACTCGCCAGAATCGCTTCTCTGAAGCGGGAGCGATTCGTGTACAGGTCATAGGAGGGTATGGCAATCGATGCAAGAATCCCGATGATCGTCACTACAATCATCAGCTCGATGAGGGTAAATCCTCGTTGTGAAGATGTTGCCAATTTCATTGTTCGCCAATCTCCGTGACTTTGCAGCCAAACCGATGGTCTATCTCGTTCGCTGCAGAGCTTCGCTGGCCTGCAGGGCTTCGAGCGCCTGCAATCAACCTTTTTGTAACTACATACAAAAACCATGCCAGCAGGAAATTCTCGTCCAAGCCACAGAATTATAACTGCAATTTTCACCAGGTAGGACTTTTTGGTAGACAAAATGGTAGAGAATGAGCCCAGAGTGATAAAAAGTGACATCTTTTGTCACCGCCAGGGCAGCTGCTGTGTGAGGCACAGAATTGCTGGCCTGTGGCGGTTTTGAGCGCGATTCAGCCTGCTTGTAGGCAAAGGGACAAGGATTTCAGCGAATCGCCGGTCATAGCGCTGATTCCGGGGCCGGGCAGGAGGGCGGGATCGCCGGCTTGCAGCCCTGATTTTCTTTGGCAGCTATCAACTGGGATGCGATGATATTCCTCCCCTGCGCCCGGTCAAGGGACCGCATGGGCATGCGTCAGTTACCGACACAGATTGAAGAATTATTTACACTTTCAGGCAGTATGTTTGATTATGTTGATCACCAGTGATCCCGTTGCGAGCGATTTTCCCCTATGACTTTATCAATAGTAATTCCAGCCAAGAATGAGGCAGAGAACCTGCAAGGATTCCTGCCCAGATTGACAGCACAGGTTGGTGACGCTGAAGTCATTGTGGTTAATGACGGTTCGACAGATAACACTGTAGAGGTTTGCCAGCAGTTTGATATTCAGGTGATTTCCCATCCCTACAGTAAGGGGAATGGGGCTGCTATCAAAACAGGTGCGAGGGCGGCCACTGGTGAGATCATTGTTTTTCTGGATGGAGATGGACAGCACCGGCCTGAAGACATACCCCGACTGCTCGCGGAACTCGAGAAAGGATTCGATATGGTGGTGGGCGCCAGAGATCGTGAATCCCAGGCAGATTCGTACAGGGCGCTGGCCAATGGCATTTACAACACCCTTTCTTCAACTATCACCGGTCACAAAATTCTGGATCTTACTTCGGGATTTCGTGCTGTCAGAGCCGAGAAATTCAGGGAGTTCCTGTATTTGTTACCTAATGGATTTTCCTATCCCACTACCTGCACCATGGCGTTTTTCAGGGCAGGCTATTCCGTTGCGTACGTACCGATCAAGACTGAACAACGACTTGGGGAAAGCCATATCAGTCTTTTCAAAGATGGTCTCAGGTTTCTCATCATCATTTTCAAGGTAGGTTCATTGTATTCACCGCTGAAAATTTTCATTCCTGCGTCGATGGGGTTTTTTCTCACGGGCTGTGCTTACTACTTATACACTTACCTGTCCGCTGGACGATTCACCAATATGAGTGCTGTGCTGTTGATGACTGCAATTCTGGTATTTCTCATCGGGCTGGTTTCTGAGCAAGTGACCACCCTGATGTACAAGGACAACAATAAATAGCACTGGCCCGTATTGAATTCCGCATTCCCTGGCAGGAGGAGAATGTGCTGGAGATCACTGCTCGAGGCACGCTTTCGGTGTTGATCGACGAGTTCAGGTGCTATTCATCTGCTGGCGGCTATGATTAAACTGTATTTGTAACTATTTGAAATAAATCAGGAAAATATATTGGATAGACGTGCTTTATTGGGCGATTAGCTTGATAATAGCCAAGTAGTAGTTTACCGTTACGCCGGTTTCCAGAGGCGTAAATCGCAAAAAATCAGTAATAGCTAAGGAGAAGATTCATGAGCAAGTCGACAAAGTTGGCAGGAAGTCTGTTTCTGCTGATGGGATTGGTACTTGGTCAGCAGGGTCTGGCACAGGACAAAACCGTTAACGACGGTGTGTTTACCCAGGAGCAGGTGACATCAGGGCAGGTGGTTTATGATGCCCAGTGCAAGACCTGCCACAATATGCGCTTCTATCGCGACACGCTGAGATCCTGGAATAATCAGCCGCTTCTTTATTTGTGGGAGGCTGTGATGGGAACCATGCCAGCGGACAATCCTGGATCATTGATGTATGAAGAGTACACCGATGTGCTGGCTTACATTCTCCATGAGAATGGTTTTCCCACCGGTGACACCAAGCTGGATCCAGATAATGGCATGGACCAGATCAGTATCCAGTCACCCTGACAGGCTTGAGTTCAAGACAAAAATGCCGGGCTAGACCCGGCATTTTTTTGGCTGCGATTCTCAGGTTGGCAGACTACTGCAGGCTTGGATCCAGTGCCTGTTCCGGACAATCTTCAAGAATCTTGCGAATTTCTCCACGATCCTGCGTATTCAGTTGCAGATCGTATTTCTCTGCAATGACATTCCACAGTTGTACATATTCGCACTGAAACTCCTCTCTGGGCAGATAGCGGCTTGGGCCTCTGTCGCGCTTCCTGCGGATTTCGCTTTTCTCTACCAGTATGAGGTTCAGCGGATCGTTGGCGAACGCAAGTTTCTTGTCGGGCATCCATCGGTCACCGCCATGAGTGTGGGCATACATGCGGGGAATGATGTGATCTACGTCGACCTGGACAGCCACGGTGAAAAGCTTGCCGGTATACTCATCTAACCACTCTCCTGTGCGAACGACACAATTGCGTGGATTGGTGTATCGCACTTCGGTGCGACTGGTGAGAATCAACATTTCCTGTCGGGTGGACTGACAGTCTCCGTCGTAGTCCTGTTCGAAATCCCAGTCGTCTTCATTGAAGAAACGTTCCCTTGCCCGGCGATCAGTGGACAGGGTATCCCGGCGGGCTCTGCCTATGCCGAAAGTGTCCGGCATTTCGCAGCCACTGAGGTGGCAGTGGTAGGAAGGCCCGTAATAGTGTCCACCATTGATGTCCAGGCTGCCTGGATGTCCGGACAGGCTGGCAGGAAACAGCGCCAGCAGCGCTGCACCCAGAATCGTTTTGCTTACTCGGTATACCATGGGTTGCCTCGCCTCATTGAGTGATGGTTAGACATTTGATCCGTCCCTTGGCGACAATCGGATGCTGGACAGTGCTTAAGCGCTCTCGACCAGCAAGGAAAAATCGATTGCTCGACAGTGCTTGGTAATAGCACCGATAGAAATATAGTCTACGCCAGTTTCAGCGATGCTGACCAGAGCTTGCTGATCAATTCCACCAGAAGCCTCCAGTTTGGCACGTTCTCTGTTTATTTGAACCGCCTGAGCCGTTGTTTCCAGGTCAAAATTGTCCAGCATGACTATATCGGCACCGGCAGAAATTGCCTGTTCCAGCTGTTCCAGGTTAGTCACTTCTATCTCTACAGTTTTTTCTGGCAATAACTGTCTTGCCTGGGAAATAGCTGCTTCGATACCCCCGCTGGCAGCGATATGGTTCTCCTTAATAAGAAAGGCATCAAACAGCCCCATGCGGTGATTCTGTCCACCCCCAACGCGCACCGCGTACTTTTGTGCACTGCGCAGTCCGGGCAGGGTCTTACGAGTATCCAGCAGCTTCACGCCGGTGTGCGCTACCGCCTTGACGAATGATCGAGTTTGCGTGGCAGTACTACTGAGAGTTTGCAGAAAGTTGAGAGCGCATCGCTCTCCGGTCAGGATTGCTCGTGCATTTCCTGAAATCGAGCCGACTATCATGCCGCTGTCAAACTGGCTGCCTTCGCTTATGTGCCAGTGAATTTCAATATCGCTACTGAGTTGATTGAAGACTGCATCTGCCCAGGGTGTACCGCACAATATGGCGGATTCCCTGGCGATGATGCTGGCCTGTGCCTGAAGCTCCTCGGGAATTAGCTGTGCGGTAATATCACCTCCACCCAGGTCTTCTGCAATGGCCTGGCGCACTATCTCTTCCAGGTCTGTCGGCGTCTTGAAATCATTCATAGTTGAGCGAGCTGTCGCAGCGTTAAAGTTTCACCTCTTTGCGTAAACTCGACCTGCTTCAATGCGCTCATTCCGAGTAGTATCACATCACCTGGCATACTGGGAGTGATAGAGGCATCTACATCCTGCAGGGTGATATTTCCGATAGTCAGTTCGCGCACGTTGGTGCCATACACGGTAACGATACCATTGGCAGTAGTTGCCTGACCCGTGTAAGCAGCTCGCAAGTTGGCTGCACGCGCGATACTTTCCGGTATCGCTACATCGGTGGCGCCAGTGTCCAGTAAAAAGGTGACAGGAAGCCCATTTATTTGTCCGCCAACCACGTAGTGTCCTTGTCGGTTTCTTTGTAGAACAACTTCCCTGCTTCCGCTTTCAGTTACATAAGATTCGGGAGATTGGTTCGGATTTTGTTGTTCATCCAACCAGCCATCAAAGTAGAAAGTAAGCGCAACTAATCCCAGAGCGAAGCTGGCGATGAGCATGCCCTGGCCCAGGTTTTTGCCCGGAGTTTGATGGGAATTTTCTGACATTATCTGGATTATGCGGTAAGCGCTGTTGAATAGAAAGTTGTGAACTGGTTCAAAATTAAGGGCTGCTTAGCTCTAGTGAAGTCATTGATAGTTAACAGATAAATCTGAAAATTCAAGGCTGTGAACCAGGTCAATTTCTGGTCTTAGGCCTGGTGCTATAAGCAAGCTATTGAACACAGAGTTCCCTGGAACGCCGGATTATCCTCGTGGCAATTTCATCTCAGATCAGCAAGCTCTCTTTTCTTCGTTCGAATGACCCTGTGATTCTGGAGAAGCTGCGCTGGTCTATACGTCAGCGTCTGCGCAAGCAGATGAGTCAGCTAATTACCGACTTGTTTGACGCGGCTGATGACTTCCTGTTCTCCAGCGGTCAGAAGGGTCAGTTTGGCGATGGCAATACTTACCTGGGCGCGATGCGTGAACTCAGGGCCAAGCAGAAGCTGTTCGAGGACCGGTTTCTCGATGAAGTTATTGTTGCCATCAAGGCGTCTTATCGAACGGCTGAGTCATCGGCTGCTGCTTTGGCAGAATCTGCCCAGTCTGAACCCGAAGTAATGCTAGAACAGGTCGAACTCGATCTGGCCATGGAAGGCATGGCTAGAAAAGCCGCGCGTACTTACCAGGCCTTCATCAAGCAAATTGCATCTTTGCAGAAGAATCGGGCGCAGTCAGAAGCGACCAGTATTTTTGCCAGCACCTTGCTCAATGACGCGACATTGCAGGCCTTTGGTCGAGCGCAGGCCGTGCTGACTTTGCCGCTTGAAATTCGACTGGTGTTCATCAAGCTCTTTGAACAAAATTTTCTGTTGAATATGGAGAAGCTCTATCTCGATATCATCAGCATTATCAATAACGCGGAGAACAAGAAATTCGTTGATAAGCTGTATGCTTCTTCGACTGTATTGGCAAAGCGAGCTTCTGGCGAGGAACGCTCTACTTCCTCACGGAGTCAAAATGAAAAAACTGTGGTCTCAACACCTGGCGAGATTGCCGTATCTGAGGAAACTGTTGAACAAGTTGTGGCTGCGGCAGTGGGTAAGGACCTGCTGCCGGAGATAGTCAGTGAGATTGTGCAGCGACATTGGAAATCGGTTTTATTGCTGATTGGTGTGAACAAGGGAAAAGCCAGTCGAGAGTGGCAGGAAGCAATGCATACACTCAGGCTGCTGGTTTCTTCGGTATCGCAGAAAAGCCTGGTGACCGATGCGGATCGGTCAACGCTGTTGGCACACCTGGAACAGGGGTTCGAACTCATTCAGGTACCCGGTCCTGAACAGGAAGAATTATTCACCCAGCTCACGAATTATTTTATTGGTAAGTGTGCAGCATCAGGCAAGCAAGACGCTGTGGAGTCAGGAAGCAGCGAAGCCGAGAACGGCAAGCAAGAGGTTTCAATCAGTCCAACTGGCGAAGAAATTCTTAATCAGGAAGATCTGGATGATCTGGCTCAACTTCTGGGTGCCTGCGATCAAGAACAACCTGAAGAAGATGCTGCACAGGAGTTATCAGAAATACTGCCACGAATCGATGCGCTGGCAGAAGAAAGTACGGTGCAGGTTCTTATCGATGGCAAATTCAAGGACTGCACATTGCAAAGAAACATCAGCAACCCGTCTCTATACACAGTATGTACCGAAGATGGCAGCTTTTGCCTTAATCGCAGTCGTCTTGGTCTTGCTATTGCGTTACGTGAGGGTGAGCTGCGGCTCAAAGAGGCGCTGATGGAATTCTGTACCGATCCTCATACCCTTGTTGATTCAGGCGATCAAACCAGACACTAGATAAGCCAGGTCAATGGCGTAGCCAGTCCAGCAAGTTTCTGACCGATAATCCCCCTGTGCTAACATTTGTAGCTGGATTAAATCTCGCCACTCTTCTATGGGATTCTCACTCGATCAGCATGTCTTGACTGGCGCCCGGTTTCTGGAATCTCCGAATCAGAGCGCCAGGCCTCCCGGGGGCATCATTGATCTGCTGGTTATCCACAATATTTCACTTCCTCCGGGTCAATTCGGCAATCAGTGTGTTGAAGAGTTTTTTTGCAACATGCTCGATGCTGCTGCACATCCCTTTTTTGAGGAAATCAGGGACCTGAAGGTCTCTGCTCATCTGTTTATCGATCGGCACGGCTGCGTTACACAATTTGTGCCCTTTGACCGCAAGGCCTGGCATGCTGGAGCCTCCTGTTTTGAGGGTAGAGAGAATTGCAATGAGTTTTCTATTGGGATTGAGCTTGAAGGCACGGATGACGAGGACTTCACCCATTCACAATATGAAGCGCTGATCGCCGTGACCAGAGTCTTGCTGGAGGCTTATCCTGAATTGACTACAGATCGCATCGTGGGCCATAGTGACATTGCGCCAGGCAGAAAGACTGACCCTGGTCCCTGTTTCGATTGGAATTTATATCAATCCGGGCTGACGAATAACTGATACCACCGCCATGTACTTTCTTGTCATTCTCATTAGCCTGACCATCAATTATCTGTGGTTGAAAGATCTCGATCGATTCGACGATACCTGGTTTTTCAAGTTTCGCCGCAAAATGGAAGACAGTGTCGGATCCGGTAAGTCTCAGGGTCAACTGGCAAAGCTTGCACCATTGCTATTCATCTATGGTATTCCGCTATTGTTGCTGGGATTACTGCTGTTGTATTTGCAGGACAGGGCCTACGGCTTAGCAACGATGATCATTCATATCCTTGTACTGCTGGTCGCGTTTGACAGAACTCAACCAGGGAATCTGGTGAAATGTTTTCTTGAAAAATGGCGGCGCGGTGATCTTGAAGCCTGCACTGTCTATCTCGGGGAAGAGCTCTGTATTCCGGAGGGCGCTGAAGCTGAAGATGCAGAGTCATTGAGTGAATTCTTTAAAGAACAGCTCATTGCTCGTTGCTTTGAAAAAATGTTCGTCATGTTTTTCTGGTACATGCTGACTGGCCCGATGGGTATTATGTTTTGTTATATCAGTTATCAACTGAGAGACACGCAGCATGAAAACCATGCGGCTGCAGAGGGAGAGCTGGTCAGTCGCATCATCTACCTGCTGGAATGGATACCGCTACGATTACTGGCTATTACCTTTTCACTGGCAGGAAATTTCGTCCATTGCTTCGACAATCTGAAGCAGTCATTCTGGGAATTTAATCCGGCAGTAAATGCTGCCTCACGGCTTTATAGCTACGCCAGATGTGCCTTATCAGGCTCTCCCGAGAATGGATCGGGAGAAGACAACGGCCAGGGAGATTCTGCTGATCAGCAACACATCGCTGCACAAGAACAGGAAATCGAGAATCTGCAGGCCTTACTGGAGCGCAGTCAGGCAATCTGGTTGGCGGTATTGGCGCTAATCACTATTTTTGGGCTGCAGGCGAGTTGAGCCTGCTCAGCGAGGCAGCTGAGTGATCGTGTCGCTGTTATCACAGCAGGATGGAAGCTGTATCCAGCTGCACTCAAGCATTGCGCCGGAGTTGGCCCAGGATTTTTGTAGTTTTACCATCATTTTAGCGGAATCCAGTCTGGAGGGCGGCGGCTTCAATCATTGGGAAAACTTCTAAACCAATGAAATATAAGGGTAAAAATTCGCCTGCTTCGGTCTGTTAAAGTGAAAAGGATATGTAGTAATACTACATAATTGACAAAGAAGACATGGCAGAAATTGCTACTTTGGCGTAGAATGCGCGCCAATTTGTAATTAATTTACATTCTACTAAGTGATGGCCAGACAGACTGGCGCTTGCAACGGGAAGTGGCATGACTGACAACAGCGATATCAACCCGGAAGAAACGAAAGAATGGCTGGACGCCCTGGATTCCGTCATAGACCAGGAAGGGGTAGAAAGAGCTCATTACCTCATCAACAAGCTCAATGACACTGCGATTCGTTCTGGTCGCTACGTACCGATTACTTCTGTAGTCACTCCTTACAGCAACACCATTTCCCACATTGATGAAGAGCGCATGCCTGGCGACATGTTTATGGAACGCCAGATCAGGGGCATAGTCCGCTGGAACGCGCTGGCAATGGTGATGCGCGCGAATATTCGGGATGCCAGTATCGGTGGTCACATTTCTACCTTTGCCTCATCAGCGACCCTGTACGATGTGGGCTTCAATTATTTTTTCCGCGGCCCTAATGAGAAAGATGAAGGGGACCTGATCTACTACCAGGGCCACTCATCGCCTGGTATTTATGCCCGTTCCTTCGTTGAAGGCCGTATGGACGAAACTCAGCTTGATAACTTTCGCCAGGAAGTTAATGGCAACGGACTCTCCTCCTATCCCCACCCCTGGTTGATGCCTGACTACTGGCAATTTCCAACTGTTTCCATGGGGCTGGGTCCGATTCAGGCTATTTATCAGGCCCACCTGATGAAATACCTGCACAATCGCGGTTTGATGGACAATTCTGACCGCCACATCTGGGCTTTTCTCGGCGATGGCGAGATGGATGAGCCGGAGTCTCTGGGAGCAATCTCAAAAGCCGGTCGCGAGCATCTGGACAACCTGATCTTTGTCATCAACTGCAACCTGCAGAGACTGGATGGTCCGGTGCGTGGTAATGGCAAAATCATTCAGGAACTGGAAGGCATCTTTCGTGGGGCCGGCTGGAACGTCATCAAAGTGATTTGGGGAAGACATTGGGATCCCTTGTTGCAGGCTGACAAAGATGGACTGCTCCAGGAACGCATGGACGAAGTCGTGGACGGTGAGTATCAGAATTATGCCAGTCGGGGAGGGGCGTATACCCGGGAACACTTCTTCGGCAAGAGCCCGGAGCTACTGAAAATGGTAGAACATCTGTCTGATGAAGACATTATGGCGCTGAATCGAGGTGGTCACGACCCCTACAAAGTCTATGCAGCTTACGCACAAGCCGTGAAATCCAATGGCAAGCCAACAGTCATTCTGGCCAAGACTATTAAAGGCTACGCTTTCGGTGGCGCGGCGGAAGCGCAGAACGCCACGCATTCGGTGAAGAAGCTGGATATCGATTCACTGAAGAAATTCAGGGACCGCTTCGGTATTCCCATTGATGACGAGAAGCTGGCAGAAGTACCTTACTATCGACCGGTGGAAGACAGCCTGGAGAGGCGCTACATGAGCAAGATGCGCGAGTCTCTCGGTGCTCCTCTTCCACAACGTCGGGTGCAGTGTGAATCTCTCAAAATTCCTCCTCTGGAAACATTCGATGCGCAGTTGAAGAGCAGTGGAGACCGGGAAGCCTCAACAACCATGGCATTCGTGCGACTGCTGAGCACCCTGGTCAAGGATAAAGAAATCGGTGAGCGTGTTGTCCCCATCGTGCCCGATGAAGCCCGAACTTTTGGCATGGAAGGGATGTTCAGGCAGATCGGTATCTATTCCGCAGTTGGACAACTCTATGATCCGGCAGATTCAAACCAGGTGATGTACTACCGGGAAGATGAAAAAGGGCAGATGCTGGAAGAGGGCATCACCGAGTCCGGTGCCTTCTCTGCATGGTTGGCTGCAGCGACTTCCTACAGTGTGAACAACTATCCACTCATCCCTTTCTATATCTATTACTCGATGTTTGGATTTCAGCGCGTTGGCGATCTGTGCTGGGCAGCTGGCGATTCACAGGCCAGGGGATTCCTGATTGGTGCTACAGCAGGAAGAACGACATTGAATGGTGAAGGGCTGCAGCATCAGGATGGACACAGCCATTTATTAGCATCAACGATTCCCAACTGCGTGAGCTATGATCCGACTTATGCCTTTGAGCTGGCAGTGATAGTCAGGGAAGGACTGCGTCGCATGTACGAAGAGATGGAGTCAGTCTATTTCTATATCACCACCATGAATGAAAACTACCAGCAGCCGGAGATGCCAAAAGGTGCCGAAGAGGGCATTATCAAGGGCATGTACCTGCTGGAAGATGGCGGCAGCAAAGAGTACAAGGTCAGTAAGCCCTTGATGAAAGATCAGCGACTCAGACTATTGGGCAGTGGCACGATTCTCAGGGAAGTGCGCGAAGCAGCCAGAATCTTGCGTGATGACTATGCGGTGCCGGTCGATGTCTGGAGCGTCACCAGCTACAACGAGCTGCGTCGTGAAGCATTGGATGTGACACGCGACAATATGTTGAATCCCGGCAGTAAGCCCAGGATTCCCTTCGTGACACAGCAGCTTGCCAAGCAGAAAGGGCCGGTAGTCTCCGCTACCGACTATATGAAGATTTATTCTGACCAGATCAGGGAATTCGTTCCAGATACTTTCCGGGTACTGGGTACTGATGGATATGGTCGATCCGATAGTCGGGAGCAGCTAAGACACTTCTTTGAAGTGGATGCCAAGTTCATCGTCCTGGCGGCCCTGACAGAACTGAGAGAAAGTAGTCAGATTACCCAGAAGCAAGTCACCGAATTCATGAAGAAGACTGGCATTGACAAGAGTAAACCCAATCCTTTGGCGCAATAGGTCGAATGGTTGTTGTCATGGAATACCAGAAATTAAAGCAAGCAGGAGCCTGAGTTTTGGCGATCGAAAAAATAGACGTACCTGATCTGGGAGATGCCAGCGAAGTCGAAGTGATCGAGTTGCTGGTCGCCGTTGGAGACAGCGTTGATGTCAATGACTCCTTGTTGGTCCTGGAGAGCGACAAGGCCGCGATGGAAATTCCTGCGCCCAAGGCTGGAGTGGTCAAGAGCATTGAAGTCAATCTGGGTGATCAGGTAAGTACCGGCAGTCCCATGCTCACTCTGGAAACTGAAGACTCGGCAGCAGAAGAAGTGAATGAAGCGCCCGAGCCCGAAGCCGCAAGTGAAGCAGATCAGGTCGAACCCGAACAGTCTGAACCGGAATCGACTGCGGTCGACGTGGCGTCTGAAACGGTCTCTGTGCTGGAGTATGTGCCTGATCTAGGTACAGATGATGAGGTTGATGTCATCGAGATTCATGTTGCGGCAGGCGATGCATTGTCTGTTGACGATCCCCTGATCACACTGGAATCCGACAAGGCAGCGATGGAAGTACCGGCTTCCAGAGCCGGAGTCGTTGAAGCTGTGTTGCTCAAGGTGGGTGACAAGGTGAAGACCGGTTCCGAGATTCTCAATCTGAAAACCACTGGCGCTGCAGAAGATGCGGCAGCGCCGTCGCCCCAGGCAAGCCCGGAGACTAGCGAGCCTGCGGTACCTGCTCCTGCTTCAGTGCCGGAATCGCCAGCCAAGCCTGCGGCACCCGCTCAGCCAGCAGCAGGCAGTCAGACCAGTGGCAAGGTGTATGCGGGTCCAGCGGTCCGTAAACTGGCCAGAGAGCTGGGAGTGGACCTGGCCCAAATCAATGGAAGCGGCGCGCGCGGCAGAATTCTCAAGGAAGACGTACATGAATTCGTCAAAGCGCGCATCAATGCACCAGCTGGTGGGGGAGTATCTGCCTCTCCGGTACCCGATATTGATTTCTCACAGTTTGGAGAAGTCGAGCAGGTGCCGCGCAGCAAATTGCAGAAAGTCACTGCTAACAACATGATTCGTAATTGGTCTTCAGTGCCCCATGTTGCACAGTTTAATGAGGCCGATGTTACCGATCTGGAAGACTTTAGAGCTGAGCTAAAACCCGAAGCTGAACGCAAGGGTGTGAAGCTGACCTTTCTTCCATTCTTGCTTAAGGCTTGTGCCAGAACCCTGGCCGAATATCCCCAATTCAATGCGTCGCTGCACTCCTCAGGGGAATACGTAATCCAGAAGAAGTACTGTCACATTGGTATGGCGGTGGCTACTGAAGCCGGCCTGGTAGTACCTGTCATCAGGGACGTGGACAAGAAATCCGTCTGGGACCTGGCAGCCGAAGTGATGGAGTTGAGTGTCAAGGCGCGTGATCGGAAACTCAGTATGGAAGAAATGCAAGGCGCCTGTTTTACTATTTCAAGTCTCGGCGCTATCGGCGGCACCGGTTTCATACCAATTATCAATGCGCCCGAAGTCGCTATCCTCGGTGTAGCCAAGACGGCTATCAAACCAGTCTTCATCGATGGCGAATTCAAGCCGCGAAAGATGCTGCCTATTACCTTGAGCTACGATCACAAGGCAGTGAATGGTGTCGATGGAGGTATGTTTGCTGACTACCTGGTCAAACTCCTTGGCGATATCCGTCATCTGATTCTTTAGCTTTTATCGCTCCCGCTTTAATTGAAATTCCAGTTTGGCGCTGGAGGGCCGACTAGCCTTCTTAAGTAATCGGCGTGCAGGTGTTAGACTGACTTTCACGCTGTGAAGCTTCGGGAGTCACTGTACTATGCCATCCTTCGATATTGTCTCAGAAGTCGATATGCATGAAGTCAACAATGCAATCGATCAGGCTAACCGGGAAGTCGGTACGCGGTTTGATTTCAAGGGTGTGGACGCGAAGTTTGAGCTCACTGAATCGTCAGATATCAGTGTTAACGCAGAAGTCGATTTTCAGGTGCATCAGATGCTCGATATTCTTCGTGGCAAACTGGTCAAACGTGGCATAGATATCAAAGCCATTAAAGAAGGAGACGTTGAAGTCGTTGGCCAGAAGGCAACGATGCCTGTGAAATTGCAGCAGGGAATTGAGTCAGAGTTAGCCCGAAAAATTGTCAAGATGGTGAAAGAGACCAAGATGAAGGTGCAAACTGCAATTCAAGGCGACAAACTCCGTGTGACCGGCAAGAAGCGTGATGACTTGCAAAATGTTATCGCGATGCTCAAGGATGCGAAGCTTGATATCCCACTTCAGTTCAATAATTTCCGGGATTGAAGTGTTTTAGATCTAACACCAAGAGCCTATTTTGCAATGAATAATGGCGCAGTCGACACATCGCCCGAGGCAAAGAAAATAAGCTACAGCTGGCGGGAGATTCTCGCGTCTCTTGGCGAGCCCAGAGTGCTTGCCATGCTCGCATTAGGATTCGCAGCGGGCCTCCCGTTTATGCTTACCGGGAACACCTTGGGAGCATGGCTGAGAAGCGAAGGGACAGAACTCACTGAAATTGGATTTCTTTCCTGGGTTGGTTTGGCTTATTCATTCAAGTTCGTTTGGGCGCCCGTTTTAGATGCTATTGAGTTACCAGGTATTGGTTGGCTGGGCAAGCGACGAAGTTGGATCATTCTTTCCCAACTTGGTGTAGTCACTGGCCTGCTGGCTATGGCATTGATCGGTCCGGACGGTGGCTTAATTCTCTTCGGGATATTTGCTTTGCTAGTGGCTTTCTCATCCGCGACTCAGGATATTGCGATTGACGCCTGGAGAATAGAGATATCGCGAAGCGAAGAAGAACTGGGTTTAATGTCTGCGACGTACCAGCTCGGATACCGTATCGCTATTCTTATAACCACCGCCTTGATCTTCAATCTTTCTGCACGCGTTGGTTGGGAAATTTCCTATTTGATTATGGCCGTATTGATGCTGCTGGGATTGGCGGCTGCCTATATTGCCGCTGAGCCAGGTAGCGACAGTACGGCGATTGCTACAGCAAACCGCATCGATAAACCGGATTTTTTAGGGTGGACACCTCGTAAACTATACGATGCGCTGGTTGGTCCTTTCGTACTGTTTTTTACAGAGCATGGCAACAAAGCGGCAATATTGCTGGTAGCAATAAGCTTGTATCGACTACCGGATTTCATCATGGGGCCAATGGTGAATCCATTTTATCTGGATCTTGGTTTGTCCAATGATGCAATTGGCGCGATGCGAGCAGGTGTTGGACTTTGGGCTACTGTAGCGGGTGTGGCAGTAGCAGGCTTTTGTGTGGTCCGATTAGGTTTTGTGGCGACATTGGTAATAGGTGCATTTCTTGCTCCAGCTTCCAATCTTGGTCTTACGTTTATGGCGACACAGGGACCAGAGCTAAGTGCGTTTGCTGCCGCTCTGGCACTGGAAAATTTTTCGGAAGGATTTTCCGGGACCGCATTGATTGCCTGGATGTCCAGTCTGACTACCTTTGGATATGCCGCTACCCAGTACGCGCTGCTGTCATCCTTTTACACGATACTGGGTAAGGTACTTAAGGGATTTTCCGGAGTAGCAGTGAGTGCATTGGAGACAGTGGTTGGGCTCATTCCTGCTTATGGAATATTTTTCGCATGTACAGCTGCTATCGGGATACCTTCTATTCTGGTTGTGCTGTGGGCTGCAAAAGCGCACTCTAGGCAGCTGACTTCCACTGAAAGCGCTGCATAGATGGTGAACGAGTTACCATCCATACTGTTTCAAAGATAGTTTTCCTCGAACAAACACAATGCCTTCAGCTTCCAGTAGTGATTTTTGCCTGAGGTATTGCGATGTGCCTTTCTTGAAAGAGATCGAGCCCTGGGAATTGATCACTCGAAACCAGGGCAGATTGGTATCTCCAGGTAAATTCTTCATGGTGTAGCCAACGTAGCGCGCATAGCCAGGCAGGCCTGCCAGTTTTGCAACCTGACCGTAGCTAGCCACCTTGCCGCGCGGTATCTGATTGACTACTTGCCATATTTTTTCCTGGTTGGTCATTAGAAGAAGAAACTGTCTCAGGTGAATTAATCAGCGGGTAACTATCATGATAGAGTCCATATTCGATAAATAACAGGTGACCAAAGTGCGTTTTCTCCTGCTGGCATTCATCACAGTACCCCTGATAGAGATGCTATTGCTATTCGAGGTCAGCGATCATATTGGCGGCCTGGCCACTGTTTTTTTGGTGGTCCTTACCGCTGTGATTGGCATCCAGATTCTCAAACAGCAGGGGTTTTCTACCTTGTTGAGGGCGAATGAAAGGCTGGCTTCCGGGGAACTCCCGGCGCAGGAAATCATCGAAGGAATGATGCTTGCTGCCGCGGGAGCCCTGCTGTTGACCCCTGGTTTCATCACTGATGCCATCGGCTTTGTCTTTCTGACTGGGCCCTTGCGCCGGCCCCTGGCAAGGCGCCTGATCAAGGCGGGACTGGTTTCAGCAGTCGGTGTGAGTAGCGGCTCCCGACGCTGGCATCGACATGACCAGGCTCATAGCGGGGGCAATGTCTACGAGGGCGAATATTCAAGCGCCGAGAGGCCAAAAGTGGCCCTGAATGACGAGGAAAACCAGGATACTGGGAAATAAATAAATATAATAAAAACAGTAATATAGCTAAATTTTCAGAAATTCAGGAAAAAAATACCTCCACGCGGTACGTTTCAGCCATTGAATTTCAGGCCTTTATCCCCATAAAGCGAGACAACTGAGGAACCACAGGTTCTGATACCGCTGCTTCTGGCTCGACAGGGCCGCCCGCAGCACACCAGGAGAAAAGAAGTTCGCCGCTGGACACCCAGCAAAGGCGGCTGCATTTTCAGTGCTTTAAAGCAATATATTGGATCAGGAGTGATTTGAAATGAATATCCGGCCTTTACAAGATCGTGTCGTGGTGCGACGCACGGAAGAGGAAACAACCACCGCTGGAGGCATCGTGCTGCCAGGATCAGCCACGGAGAAACCCGCACAGGGTGAGGTACTGGCGGTAGGCCCAGGCAAACGTTTGGAAAATGGGGGCTCCCAACCCGTGGACGTCAAAGTTGGAGATACCGTCGTGTTCGGCAAGTATTCCAGCAATACCGTAAAGATTGGAGACGAGGAATTGCTCATCCTCAACGAGAGTGAGATTTATGGCGTGATTGAGTCCTGATAGGACCACGCTTCTTTAATTAACGAATTTCAACATTAGTACAAAAAGACAGGAATTAGTGAAATGGCTAAAGACGTAAAATTTGGCGATTCGGCGCGCCAGAAGCTGTTGCAAGGTGTCAACGTGCTGGCTGACGCAGTAAAAGTGACATTGGGTCCCAAGGGACGAAACGTTGTTCTCGATAAATCTTTTGGTGCACCGACAGTAACGAAAGATGGTGTATCTGTTGCGAAAGAAATCGAGCTGGAAGACAAGTTCGAAAATATGGGCGCACAGATGGTTAAGGAAGTTGCCTCTCAGACTTCTGATGTAGCAGGTGACGGAACTACCACTGCGACGGTACTGGCTCAGTCTATTCTTAATGAAGGTTTGAAGTCTGTTGCTGCCGGCATGAATCCTATGGATCTCAAGCGTGGTATCGACAAGGCAGTTGCAGCACTGGTTACTGAAGTGAGCAGTCTCTCTACTCCCTGTAAGGACTCAAAATCTATTGCCCAGGTTGGAACAATCTCTGCCAATTCCGATAGCGAAGTTGGTCAGATCATTGCAGACGCGATGGATAAGGTTGGTAAAGAAGGCGTAATCACTGTTGAAGACGGCTCTGGACTGGAGAACGAGCTTGATGTGGTTGAAGGTATGCAGTTTGATCGTGGATATCTGTCTGCCTACTTCATCAACAACCAGGACAACATGATGGCTGACCTGGAAAATCCGTTTATTCTCTTGTTCGACAAGAAAATCTCTAATATTCGCGACTTGTTGCCATTGCTGGAGAATGTTGCCAAGGCGGGTCGACCGCTGCTGGTGATTGCCGAAGATGTGGAAGGTGAAGCGCTGGCTACATTGGTAGTGAACAATATGCGCGGTATCGTCAAGGTTGCTGCGGTGAAGGCGCCAGGTTTTGGTGACCGTCGCAAGGCCATGCTTGAAGACATCGCAATTCTGACTGGCGGTACGGTGATTTCAGAGGAAGTGGGTCTGAGCCTGGAAGGCGCCACTGTGGAAGACCTGGGTAGTGCCAAGCGCGTTCAGGTCAGCAAAGAGAACACAACGATTATCGATGGCGCCGGGGATGGTAAAAACATCGAAGGTCGTGTCAATCAGATTCGTGCCCAGATAGAAGAAACTTCTTCTGACTATGACCGCGAAAAGTTGCAAGAGCGCGTAGCCAAGCTGGCTGGCGGTGTAGCTGTAATCAAGGTAGGTGCTGGAACTGAGATCGAGATGAAAGAGAAGAAGGCGCGTGTCGAAGATGCGCTGCATTCTACTCGTGCTGCCAACGAAGAGGGTGTCGTTCCTGGTGGTGGTGTCGCACTGGTGAGAGCCTTGCAGAAAGTCGAAGGACTCACAGGTGACAACGAAGACCAGAATGTAGGCATCTCGCTGTTGTTGAAGGCGGTCACCTGGCCACTACGTCAGATCGTAGAGAATGCTGGTGAGGAAGGTTCTGTGGTACTCGATAAGGTCAGCGCAGGTGAAGGTAATTTCGGATTCAACGCGGCAACCGGCGAATATGGGGACATGTTGGAGATGGGTATTATCGATCCTGCCAAGGTGACCCGTACTGCGCTGCAGGCCGCTGGTTCTGTAGCCGGTCTGATGATCACTACCGAAGCGATGGTATCTGAGTTGCCTGAAGAGAAGGGTGCTGCGATGCCTGGTGGTGGTATGCCGGATATGGGCGGCATGGGCGGCATGATGTAAAAATCGCGTCCTGGGAGCCCCAGGCTCCCCCATACTTCGTCAGCCCGAATTTTTCGATGCTCATGTATGTTTATATACACTGCGCTCGCAAAATTCGGGCTTTCTCGTCTGTGGAAGCCTGGAACTCCCAGGAGCGCGATTTTAATTCGAAGTAGGTAGTCGGGCCGTTATTTTCGATGCTCATGTATGTCTCTATACACTGCGCTCGAAACTAACGGCCCTTCTCGTTAGGAAGCATTTATCCTTCCTCCAGACCAAGATTTAATTCTTCTCGAATTCAGAGATTGCTTGATGCCCGAATTTTTTGATGCTCATGTATGTTTATGTACACTGCGCTCGCAAAATTCGGGCTTTCTCAACTGGGAAAGTCCGGAACTTCCAGGGACACAAATTTAGACTTACAAATAAAAACGCGAATTTGATTCAATCAAATTCGCGTTTTTTGAGCCTAAAAAAATCAGGCCAGGTTATGGTTAGCGAAATCCCAGTTCACCAGATTGTCGATAAAGCAGGACAGAAAGTCCGGGCGACGGTTCTGAAAGTCCAGATAGTAGGCGTGTTCCCATACATCGCAAACCAGGATCGGAGTTAGCCCATCTGTTAGCGGTGTTTCTGCGTTCGCTGATTTGACTACTTTGAGTTTGTCGCCGTCGGCGACCAGCCAGACCCAGCCGCTGCCAAATTGCCCAACACCGTTGTTGACGAATTCACTTTTGAAAGTATCAAAATCACCAAAGCTGGCATCTATCGCCGCAGCGATTTTTCCACTTGGTGCGCCGCCGCCTTCCGGGCTCAGGCTATTCCAGAAAAAACTGTGGTTGTAGTGTTGTCCTACATTATTGAACAGGGGTCCGCCCTGCAGTGCACACTCTTTTACCAGGTCTTCGAGATTGTTCGCGGAAACGTCGGTTGCTTCCAGAAGTTCATTGCCTTTGACGACGTAAGCGTTGTGATGTTTACCGTGATGGAATTCCAGGGTCTCTTGTGACATGTGTGGACTCAGCGAGTCCTTGGAAAAAGGTAGTTCGGGTAATTCAAGCTTCATAGATTCCTCTTCTTAAATACGACAACAGAGATTATCGGCACAGGTCACCCTAACACCTACAATCTGTAGGGGATTGATAGTGAGCTGGGGATTACAGTGCGATGGGAAACTATTTTACCAAAGAACTGTTACCAATGGATTAATACTGAAGTACTACGACAACTGATTCGAGTGGAGATCAATCAGCTGCCGTAGCTCTGCATTGTCTGCGAAGGTCGTTTCCGGCTAGAGGAACTGCATGATGAGTAACAGGGCTGCTCCCAGGCCGATACCGCAATGAATGACGCCAACTACAGAAGCCATAGGGCCCATCTTTCCTTTTATAGCATTCACTTCCAGTGCCAGGATAATGAGCACGCAAATTGCCATGGCCATTTCGCTTACCCCACCTTCTGAGGCCATGGGGACACGACCGTAGCCATCCAGATGTGCGGAGGCGCCCATAAAGAACAGCATGGGCAACGAGAATAAGGTGTTGGTTCTGGATGCCAGCCCCGCCTTCGCCAGAGCGCCAGCAGCTTCAGGCATTGCCTCGCCACCACCAAGGACCTGATCAGTGGAAGCGATGACTATTTTCTGATTTGGCCAGATGATGAGCCATACGTTGAGAAACATCAGGGTACCCAGAAGCATGCCCACAATAATGTAGAAGTTCACTGCCGAGCTCAGAAATCCAGCCAATGCGAGGCCAGATAGAAAAGTAAACAGGGCGCCATAGCGGAACCACCACAATGCCCGGGGCACAAGTTTGCTGATGACATTGGATTTCGCGGCTGCCTCGGCCTCCTTGAAATATTCAGTCTGTACGAAGTTGAAGTAGTAGAGTAATCCGATCCAGGCCACGCCGGCGAAGAAGTGAATCCAGCGAAACAGATGGTTGATCAAGATGTCGAGTTCCATGGCGATACCCTCTTAAGTGTCATTTTTTTAATTATGCCTGCAACACTAAAGCTTCGTTTCAGGCGTATAAAGGGATAAGAGCCTGGAAATAGTAGCACTGCTGGAATGGTGGTGCCACGGCTGGGGATAGCACAGCAAGCACATTTTTAGGATAATGCGCGGTATGAATGACAATGACGATCTTCAGGATATTCCACCGTTAGTTCCAGATCGGGATGACGTGGACTCTCACCTGAGTAACAGGAAAGCACAGGGGCAGGAAATTGTCAGGCCCAGCTATTACGCCGAGAAGGTGAAAGTGAGCAGTTGGCCCATGCGTATCATGGTGACCTTGCTGTTCCTGGCTGCTTGTGGTGGCGGCTATGGCTCTTATTATTTCTATGAGCTCTATCAGGACAATCTTCGTCAAACGAATCTGCGCATCAGCGACCTTGAGCTGCGTCTGGCTCTGGTAGATGAGAGCGCTGCCGAGTCAGACAATACCCTGATGGAAAATATTGAGAAGACCATCGAACAGTACGATTTGTTATGGGCAAACTGGCGAGCTAATAATAGAACCTTTGAAGAAATCCAGAGTGAGATCGCTCGCCTGAAGCTGGCTAATGAAGGCCAGGATGAGATCGCTACTAACACCAGCCAGCAGCTGGCAAATACCAATGCAGCCATGCAAACTACTCAGGCTGCAGTTAATTCGCTAAACGATGATTTCATGGAGTTGGGACAATCAGTCACTACCATGAATAACGAAGTGGCTGAGCTGGCAATGATGAGAGAGGATCTTGAGTCGATTCGCCAGGCACTTAGCAGTGGCGATAGCACCGTGCTGGGTCTGGTGGGCAGACTGGAGTACATCGAAGAATCAATGGAATCAGTAAACGCGCATCGTCTGCAAATTAACGAAAGCCTGTTTCGCTTGCAGCAAAATGTGGAAGCCTTGCAACGAGCCTCAGCGCCACCAGGCGGCAGTTTTTAGTATTAGCAATTAATTACTGACCAGTGAATGCCGCTTCACGTTTCTCGATGAAGGCGGTGACTCCCTCCCGAAAGTCTTGCCGTGAAGCACAGTCGGCGAAAGATTCTGCTTCTGCCTGCAATTGCGCTTCGAACTCACTCTCCAATGAGCGATAGAGAAGCCGCTTGGTATTGCCATAGACATGGGTCGGTCCCGACGCCAGGCGTTGAGCCAGCTTGTCTGTTTCCTTGTCCAGATCAGCAGTGGGTACGACAAAATTGATCATGCCAATGTCTTTGGCTTCCTGGGCAGTAAACCTGTCCCCCAGCAGAGCGATTTCCATTGCTTTCTTGATACCAACAGCCCGGGGTAAATGGAAAGATGCGGAACCATCGGGACTTGTGCCGATGCGACAATAGGCCAGGGTAAAGAACGCATCGTCGGCGGCAATAATGAGATCGCAGGCCAGCGCCATACTGACACCCGCACCCGCAGCTGCGCCACGGCAACTTGCGATGACAGGTTTTGGCATACGTCGCATGGCAAACATGATGGGATGCAGGTCGTGAATTCTCAGCAGGAATTCTTTGTGGATTTCTTCCGACGATTTTTTAATGGATTCACCCATGCCCTTAACGTCTCCACCAGCCATGAAGTGATCTCCTTCGCCTTTTAGGACAACACAGCGCACCGCTTCATCACGTTCAATCTCATGCAGACATTCACAGAGTTGAGCGCGCATATCCATGCTCAGCGCATTCCGTGCGTCAGGTCTGTTCATGGTAAGGGTTGCGATACCTTCGCTGTGAGAAACTTCAAGATCCGCCATAGTCCTGTCCTTCTTCAGGCTGTTTGTGAGTTTGCAGTATAGCCTGCTGGTAAAATCAATCCAGCAAGCGCGACCTTGTTGGAAAAACAGGCGGTTCGGGTATAATACGCGGCCTCTCCGGGAACGCAGTTCCCACCAGCGATGCGGACGTGGCGGAATTGGTAGACGCGCTGGATTTAGGTTCCAGTGCCGTAAGGTGTGAGAGTTCAAGTCTCTCCGTCCGCACCATTTTCACCTCTCTGACTTGATCCAAGCCTTCCATGCTTCGTTGCCAACACTCCTCGGTCGGTCACGTACCGTCGTGTACGCTCCCTCCCTGCGGGTGTCAGCGCCTCGCCTGAAAAGCTTGTTTCGGCGTCATAGAGGCAAAAACTGCGCACTACCAAACCTCCTCTTGATCGCCATAGCCGCGTTGCCATCGTGCTCGCTCGGTCACGTACTGTCGTGTACGCTCCCTCCCTGCGCGCGCTGGCGCCTTGCTCTGAAGATCAAGCGAAGGCTTGTGACCCAAAAAGGAATTCTGGAGATTTTGGATCATTTATCTTTATGTGATGAAGTAAAACTAAAATTCTTTTTGTCAATTACTGCTAAACTGTTTGCTGGAATTTGGTTTTCTGAAAGCCGCAATTGGCGCGAATTCTATGAAGGATCTGTTCAAATCGAAGAATAAGAGTGCTTCGCTGCAGGCGCAGGGGGATAAGCATCCTGTGGCTTCCAGGAATGAGGTTGCAGCCTTTCTGAATAAAGTTGCGACGATTCCCCAGACTGGAGGCGATGCACGCCTTGTCTTTGCGCTTGATGCCACAGCCAGTCGACAACCGACCTGGGATGTTGCCAGTCAGCTACAGCTTGAAATGTTCGACAAGGCGCAGGCGCTTGGTGGTCTGAATCTTCAGCTTTGCTACTTCCGAGGCTTTGGAGAATTTTTTGCCAGCGATTGGCAGTCCGATGGAAAGAAGCTGATGAGTATCATGACACGCATTCATTGCGAGGCAGGTGCTACTCAGATCAAGCGACTCCTGAATCATGCGATTCGGGAAACTGAACGCAATAAGATCAAAGGGCTGGTTTTCATCGGAGACGCGATGGAGGAAAACAGGGATTTGCTTGCACAACAGGCGGGCAAACTTGGTTTATTGAATGTGCCGATATTTATTTTTCAGGAAGGGGGCGATCCTGTTGCTCGCGCAAGCTTTGAGGATCTCTGTCGTCTGTCTGGCGGCGCTTACTCCCAGTTTGATAGCTCCAGTGCATCCCAGTTGGCGGAGTTACTCAGTGCCGTGGCTATTTATGCGGCGGGAGGATTGAAGGCACTGAAAGACTTCAGCAAGAGTTCGAGTCAATCGGTAAAATTATTGGAGCAGCAGCTTCGATCCTGAGCTACAGATTTACGTCCTGACATGATCTTCCGTCTCATTCTTCTCGTGCTTTTGCCAGTGATGGCCTATTTCCTGGTAAAGTCTGCAAGACTCCGCTTCAATCTTAATGCGCGACAATCACAAATCCTGTTTGCGATCGTTGCTGCGCTGTTGGTTGTCGCGGTGCTCGTGGTAATGGGCAGACTGCCCATTCATTTCATCCTGGCACCCCTGGGGGCGGCAGGTGCCTTTCTTTTACGTTTTCTGCCTACCTTGCTCAGGTTGCTTCCTTTCTGGCAGATGCTGCGTAGTCGAACTGCCGCTGGACAAACAAGGGCGGCGAATCAAACGTCCACAATCCGTACCACATTCTTGCTGATGGAACTGGATCACGATAGCGGCAACATGGATGGTGAAGTGCTGCAGGGAAACTTCTCTGGTGCGCGCTTGAGTGCGTTGGCGCTTGAAGAGTTATTGCAGCTACATGGCGAGTGTCAGACTGATACAGACTCTCTACAAGTGCTCGAGGCCTATCTGGACAGATCGCAGGAAGGATGGCGGGACAATGCAGAAACCTATCAGTCTGCACACCCCGGTGAAGAATCGGCAATGACACAACAGCTCGCGCTGGAAATTCTGGGTTTGGAGAATGGGGCGAGCGAGGAGGACATTGTCAAAGCGCATCGTGCCCTGATGCAACGTTTGCATCCGGATCGTGGCGGTTCGGACTATCTGGCCAAAAAAATCAATACGGCAAAAGATTTTCTGCTGGGCTGACTCTCTACACCTTCTATACTCTCTGCACCCTCTATGCTGCCAATCATCAGCATCTTCTTCCCTGAGATGTTAATATTGTCTTCTTCAAAATACGTTTCAGAATGGTTTAAGCATGGCTCTAATTCGCAATGAGCACTTGATTCAAAGTGTTGCAGATGCACTACAGTATATCTCTTACTACCATCCGCTGGACTTCGTTAAAGCAGTGCATGAAGCCTATGAAAGGGAAGAATCTGTAGCAGCAAAAGATGCCATGGCGCAGATTCTGCTGAATTCTCGATTGTGTGCCGAAGGTAAGCGACCCATCTGTCAGGACACCGGCATCGTGACGGTATTTCTCAAGATTGGCATGGATGTGCAGTGGGAAGGGGATCTGTCAATCCATGACCTGGTCAACGAGGGGGTGCGACGTGCTTATCTCTTGCCTGACAACGTGCTGCGCGCGTCCATACTCGATGATCCTGCAGGTGCGAGAAAAAATACCGGGGACAACACGCCAGCTGTGATCCACATGGATTTAGTACCTGGTGACAAGCTGGAAGTGAAGCTGGCGGCAAAAGGCGGCGGATCCGAAAACAAGGCAAGACTGGCCATGTTGAATCCCAGCGACAGTATCGCCGACTGGGTGGAAGCCACATTACCTGGCATGGGCGCAGGCTGGTGCCCGCCGGGAATGCTGGGAATCGGTATTGGAGGTACCGCAGAGAAAGCCGCGGTATTGGCCAAGGAATCGCTGATGGATCCGATTGATATTCATGAGCTGCGCGAACGTGGACCGGCCAACAGAGTGGAAGAGCTGCGCCTGGAGATAATGGACAGGGCTAATGCGCTTGGTATTGGTGCGCAGGGTCTGGGTGGGCTCACCACGGTGCTGGACGTCAAGATTATGGATCATCCGACTCACGCGGCATCGCTGCCAGTGGCTATGATTCCTAATTGTGCGGCTACCCGTCATGCGCATTTTACCCTGGATGGAAGTGGTATTGCCGAATTGACGCCGCCCAGTCTGAGTGAATGGCCGCAGATTAGCTGGGATGCAGGACCAAGGGCCAGGAAAGTTAATCTGGACACCGTAAGCAGCGAAGAGATCGCCCAGTGGCAGCCGGGCGAGACTCTGCTTCTATCTGGCACCATGCTCACTGGTCGCGACGCAGCCCATAAGCGTCTGCTCGCCATGCTTGAGGCAGGCGAACAATTACCCGTCGATCTCAAGAACAAATTTATCTACTACGTGGGACCGGTTGATGCCGTAAGGGATGAGGTTATCGGTCCGGCCGGACCGACCACTGCGACACGTATGGACAAGTTCACCGGACCCTTGCTTGCCCAGACTGGCTTACTGGGCATGATTGGCAAGGCTGAGCGTGGGCCGGTCGCTATTGAGGCGATCAAACAGCACAGGGCGGTCTACCTCATGGCGGTTGGTGGCGCAGCATACCTGGTGTCAAAGGCTATTCGGGAAGCAAAGGTAGTCGCTTTCGAAGACCTTGGTATGGAAGCCATTCACGAATTCACCGTCGAAGAAATGCCAGTCACAGTAGCCGTGGATGTCAGTGGCACGTCAGTGCATCAGACCGGCCCGGCACAATGGAAAGCCAGAATTGCCGAACAGCACGCGCTGGAAGTGAAATAGCCTGAATTGACTGGCTGTCTCTAATTGCACATATCGGCGTAGGGATTGTCCAATTCCAGACTTACCTGCTTGTGCCTGCTTTCGATAGACACCCTGCTGTCGTCCATTGAAAGAGAAGAATCGTCCAGTACATTGTGATCAAACTTGTAGATAGTTCGATTTTCACCCTTTGCAGTAGCCTCATCGTATTCTGCAGTTGATTTTTGTACTGCCGATTGTCTTGCCTGGTATTCGGCCATGGCCTGTTTCCCGTGGCGCTTCTCCAGCATCTGTGTCGCAATATGTGGTGCAAGCAGGGAGGCACTGGCATTGTTTCCGCCGAATCCTTTCGAGTTGATGATTGCAGCATCAATGGCTTCTGATCCGAGTTTCCTGTGTGCCAGTAAGAAATCCAGGTGCTCTCTCACCACATCATCAGCCAGCGTTTCGGTGGTTAGAATGCCAGGAATAATGCCATCGCGCCAAACTCCCAGGCTGGCCATGATCTGGTCCCCTGCTGCAGACGCGACGGAATGTCCCAGGTAACTCTTTATGGCGGCGACGGGCCACTTCTCAATGGCAAATGTTGCTGCAACTTTATTCAGAATCGCAGCTTCAGAAACTCGATTCTGTGGTGTGCCGGTGCCATGGGCTTGCACGAAACTGGCTTCCTGCAATCGCGCAGCTCCAATCACATTGCGCGTTGCCGCGGTGGCTTTTGCCATGGTGAGATAGTTGCCCAGGCCTGGGCCGGTAATAGATTTCTTGTGACCATCTGCATTGATAAATACATCGTTAACGGCACCGTAGATGTTGGCACCGGTCTCCAGGGCCAGCTCATCATCGAACAACACGATGAATTGCGCCGACTCGGCAACAGTGAAACCGGAGTTTTGCGCGAAGGGGCGGCAGGCACGACGATAATCGGGTTCCTGATCAGCCCTGAGCTGGTCCAGCTCGCGCAAGGACGCGTCGCTGGCAAGCGCCCCCATGGTTGCAAAAGCATCAAACACTTCAGGAACCAGACTGGATTCGCTGGTACCAACGATGACGATACGATGGCTCCCCGATTGAATATCACGGATGCCCTGGCGCAAGTTATAGAGGAAAGTAGCGCAGGCTCCATTGCTGTGACCAGTGCTGCCCAGATTCCCCAGCAGGTAGGCATTAATAAAATCCGCTGGCATCTCATTGAGACCGAGCGGTAGTTGTTTTGACGTGACCTTCTTGCCCAGCAGTCGGGCCTGCAACATACCGCCATTGCCATTGTAGTCCAGCTGGCTCAGACAGCTCCCGGCATAAACACTGATCTGATCCGGCGACACCCGGTCTCTCAGTTCTTCCCAATCGATCCCCAGGGATTGCACTGCATCGGAGGCGCCGAACACAGTCATCTGCAGGGCGCGTGGGTGATTCCGTGAGTTGTAAAAACTGGCCGGGTCGAATCCACTCGGCAATTGTCCTGCGCATTTCACTTCGCTTTCGCGGTGACTGGGTAGCAGGATCTTAAGTGGCTCTGTCGTCCGCACCAGGACGCTTTTCGATGTGTCTTCCAGTTCGGTGACCTGCCATGACTCAGGAATCGGATCGGGAAGTTGCTTCTTGCTCAGGGTAAAAACAAAAGGCTGGTCCGATTCAGATCCCATGGTGGCTTGTTGATGGACAGGGATGTTGTCCGCATCAAAATAGCTGTTGTCCAGCTTTCGAATCAATGTGTCATTGAGGAGTTGCGGGCCTTGCTCAGCCAGAAAGCTGTCGAGGTCTACCTTGTTACCCTGTTCATCACACCAATGCCCGTCCCGAAAGCGCAAGCGCCCGGTCAGAGTCGCCAGGTTTTGTAGCGTGCTCTGCTGTGCTCGCTCGTCGAGTTGCCCATAGACGAGTCGATGATAAGCGTGGAAGCCTGAGCTGCGACCAGCCGCGCTGATGCCGCCGAAACTGGTGATGACTGGCAATCGGGCCATGATCTGTTGTTCTCTCGAAAGTTAGCTAGGGAAATTAAAACCAATCCCGTCAATTGAGACTAGGGCTAAATAGTCAGTTATTATGGCATTTCGGACAGACTCCCCAAGTGATCAGTGGCTTGCATAAACACAGGCTGCTCACTAGCATTGCAAGGAACTTGCCCTGTCCAAGCGGAATTCCTGAGTCCATTGAGTAACAGCAGTCCTGTCAGTAAAGCATTGTGTGAACTTCACAGGAATCTGGGAATCAGCGAAGATTTCCTGGCGCAGTGCTCAATGCCCTTTTGTCAGGAAGCTGATGTGCTGGAAGATACGGAAGCAGATTTCTACGGTCGTCCTCAGCAGCTTACTCCTGTCGCGAAACAAGCCTGGCAGGAGATGAAATCAGCAGCAGCGCAACAGGGCGTGGTCATCCATCTTATTTCGGCATTTCGTGGCTTTGAGTATCAATACCAGCTGTTAAAGCGAAAACTGGACGCAGGGGAGGCACTGAACGAAATTCTTACAGTGAATGCCGCGCCTGGTTACAGCGAACACCATACAGGCCGCGCCATCGATATTGGTACGATTGACTCTCCAGCCCTGGAAGTGGAGTTTGAAAATACGCCCGCTTTCGACTGGTTGTGCGCCAATGCCGCAGACTTCGGCTTTTCAATGTCCTATCCGCGCAACAATCCTCTTGGCATCGACTATGAGCCCTGGCACTGGTGCTACCAGGAGCGTGCTTAGTCTTAGACAAAAGACTCTTAAAGGGGTAATCTAAAACGGTAGTT
Source organism: uncultured Pseudohongiella sp. (assembly GCA_965267495.1). GTDB lineage: Bacteria > Pseudomonadota > Gammaproteobacteria > Pseudomonadales > Pseudohongiellaceae > UBA9145. The sequence goes on from OZ254078.1 coordinate 1,398,847, forward strand.
TGGAAAAGGAGGGAGAATGCCAGCGTTTGCTGCTCTGGCGTCCACACCGCCAATCAGGTTCCCAAGCCCATCGCCAATTCTATGGGAGTTTGGCCACAACGACAGACAATCAGCGCTGTCATCATTGATCCTGAGCTCCCGCTCACTGGATTCCAAAATAACTCAATCCGAAAAACTGCAAGCACCAGCTTCGTGCCGCGCCAGGGGTTTGTCTGCCGGGTTTCTGATTTATCACAATGCCCAATCAACACAGGGAGGTAACAATACTTAGAAAACGAATTGTTTGATTGACCAATAATTTCAAGGAGTAAGTAATTTATGACTAATGAGTTTCAGGTAGTTTTTCACAATATCGATCAATCCAGTGCCATTAATGAAGCCGTGCAGAAACGCATCAGTAAACTGGAGCGCTATTGTGACCAGATCATCACAGGTAGAGTGGTGCTGGATTCTCCACATAATAATCATCACAAGGGTAAGGTCTACTCAGTAGGACTTGAAATTCATACACCAACCAAGGAAGTGCGCGTCAATCAGGAACAGCACGACAATCATGCTCACGAGGACCTCTATGTTGCGATACGTGACGCTTTCAATGCAGCGGAGCGGCAACTGAAATCCATCGACAAGAGTCATCGCAGCGACAAGTCGATTAAACCCGGCTCTGGTTTCGAGGGCGAAATGGCAGGCATCAACTAGGGCTTGTTGTTATGGACGATTCGACTCGCACAGAAATTGAAGCAGCCACTTTCAGGCGCTTGTTACAACACCTCGACAGTCACAAAGATGTGCAAAACATCGACCTGATGAACCTGGCAAGTTTCTGTCGCAACTGCCTCTCCAAATGGTATATGGTCGAGGCAGAAGAGCGCGGTCTGGCGCTTGATTACGATGCGGCCAGGGAGATCGTCTATGGCATCCCCTACGCCGAATGGAAATCCAAATATCAGCAGGAAGCAACTGCCGAGCAACTCAGCCAGTTTGAAGCCAAACAGAAGGCCTGAACAGCTCATAGTGCAGGAATGAAGCAGCCGAATCTTTACGGATTCGGCTGTTTGCTTTCTACCGCAAACATTTTGTTCCTAACCAGTTCGCGATATTCATGGGGCGTCATGTCATTGGCTTTTTTGAATAGTTCCGTGAAGTAGCTGGTATCGTGATAGCCCACCGTGTCGGCAACTTCAGCGATTACCAGATTGCTATGCTTTAGTAATGATTTCGCATGGCTGATTCTCAGTGCTTGAAGGTACTGTAGGGGAGTGGTATCGGTAGCCAGTCGAAACCGCCTGTTCAATGAGCGCACGCTTAATCCGAATCGTTCTGCCACATTGGCGATCTGTATGCTGTCCTGGAAATTGTTCTGCAACCATTCCTGTGCAGCAATAATGATCTCATCGTGATGCGCGCTATGTTGATCTTTGCTCAATAATTGCGCTTCGAAGGAGGGCTTGAGTTCGTGGGTAAAATGCTGGGCAACCTCGTTAGCGATGGGATTGTCATAAAATTCAGAAATGAAGTGCAGCATGATGTCTCTGATGGCATTGACTGAACCGGTACAGTAAATACGATCGGATTTTGTGGTAAATCTTTTGCGCTGTAATTTTATTTTCGGGTAGTGACGGGCGAAGTCGCTAAAATATCGCCAGTGGGTAGTTGCCGGCCTGTCGTTCAACAGCCCACTCTCGGCAAGAAAATAGGTTCCAGTGGTGGCAGCACAGAGAGTTGCTCCGATGTTGTAGTGCTTTTTGACCCATTGCACTAATGCGGCATTTTCCTCTACTGCTTGTCTGGGTTTTCGCCAGATAGCAGGTAAGAAAATCAAATCGGTTTCAGCGATATCCTGAAGTTGTCGCTCGCAGTGAACCGTCATTCCGCCAGCCAGAGTGAAAGCTGAATTGCCACTTCCAAGCAGTTCGATGTTGTTTACCTTGTTTTTTTGATTCTTGGCCAGAGCCAGATCGTTGGCGGCATTGAGCATTTCCAGCGGAATGGTAATTGAGGAGCCGAGAGCCCTGGAAACTACGATGATCGAAATATGTTTCACGATACTGTTGGTTCCTGGTAGCGTATATCGAGAATCAGAAAACTTGACAGGCCGGCCTCTGTCCGGACCTCGATTTCATCGTCGACTCCCTTGCCCATCAGGCTGCGAGCCATGGGCGAGTCAATACTGATGTAGCCCTTCTTCGGATCAATTTCGTCGGGGCCAACAAGACGATATTCATAATTCTTGCCGGATTCATCTTCCAGGGAAACGAAGGCACCGAAGTAAATTTTGCTGGTGTCGTCCGGTAAATTGTTTACTACCGTGACTTCATCCAGGCGTTTGCTCAGATATCTGACCCGTCGATCTATTTCCCGCAGGCGTTTCTTGCCATAGATATATTCGGCATTTTCAGATCTGTCTCCCAGGGCGGCCGCATCTGAGACTGATTGTGTAACTTGCGGGCGCTCTACTTTCCACAATTGATGCAGTTCTTGCTTGAGCGCTTTCTCCCCTGCCGGAGTGATGTACTTGGCTCCAGGTTTGCTGGGCGGACGATATCTGCTCATCAGGGATTTCCTAGTGTGACTGTTCCAGGCTAAACGTCAGCTGTTCGCTGTTGTCTTCGACTTCCGTCTGTTCTGCAGGCACTACACGTACACCGAGCCCCAACAGACGCACTGGCTTGTCACCACGAGAAAATCCGTCTTTACACAGGGTGTTGAAGTTTGCAGGATCGAGCGAAAGGGAGATGCTTTCGACGGTAGTCTGGACGAAGTCGTGAAACTTGATTTTCACAAACTGTTTCTGGATTTTGTAGCTTCCCTGCAATCGTTCCAGTCTTTGTTCAAGCTGAGATTGCAGGATTGGCAGTTCCTGCAGGCAGGCTTCCAGGTCGGGCAGGTCGCTGGCGTAGGTATTCTCAACGCTGACTGATTTTCTGATCCTCTCGACTTGCACTGGCCTGTCATCAATGCCCTGGCTGAGTTGCCTGAGCCTTTCGCCAAAACTACCAAAGTACTTGTTCAGTTCATCGTTGGATAAATTTCGAATATCACCACAGTTATGAATGCCGAGCCGCTTCATCTTCTCGGCAGTCACCTTGCCCACACCGTGCAGTTTCTTCACTGGCAGTGCCGCGACGAAAGCTTCCACCTGATCAGGTGTTACCACGAACTGTCCATCTGGCTTGTTCCAGTCACTGGCAATCTTGGCCAAAAACTTATTCGGTGCGATACCAGCAGAGATAGTGATACCAATGGATTCGCGCACCTGGTCCCGGATGGCTGCTGCGATGCGCGTGGCACTGCCTTCGAAGGCCTGGCATTGGCTCACATCCAGATAGGCTTCGTCCAGTGACAAGGGTTCTATGATATCCGTGTATAAACGAAAGACTTCGTGAATCTGCCGGGATGCAGCCCTGTACTTTTCCATGTCCGGCTTGATGATGATGAGTTGTGGACAGCGCTTGCGTGCAGTTGCGGAAGCCATGGCAGAATGAATGCCAAATTTGCGGGCTTCGTAGTTGCAGGTTGCGACCACGCCCCGCCGTTCCGGAGAACCACCTACTGCCAGAGGCCTGCCCACCAGCTCGGGATTATCCCGCATTTCTATCGAGGCATAGAAACAATCACAATCGCAGTGAACGATTTTTCTGGCGGAGTATTCCCTGTCTGTCTGGTCTTCACCCATGAGAACATTTTAACGGTTAGCGGGAGCTTTTCGAGTGCTCCCGCTACCGGGGAGAGACAACAGGTGGAGCTGTGCTCTAACCGTGGCTGCTCTGAAACTCTGCCATGAAGTCCACCAGTGCCTGACAGCCAGCCAGCGGCATGGCGTTGTAGATCGAAGCACGTGCACCTCCTACGGCGCGATGTCCCTTCAAGGCATAGAGCCCGCGGGCTTCGGCCTGGGTCAGAAATTCGCCCAGCAGTTCCTCATTCCTGAGGTTGAAGGTGACATTCATCACTGAGCGGTGGGCAGGGTCTGCAGTGCCAAAATAGAAATCATTGCTATCGATAAAATCGTAGATCAGGCTGGCCTTGGCTTCGTTTAAGGTCTCCATCTCGGCCACGCCACCCTGTTCCTTCAGCCATTCCATAACCAGACACATCATATAGATGGCGAAGGTATTGTTGGTATTGGCCAGGGAGTGCTGCTCGGCATAGGTCTGATAATTCAGCAATCCCGGTGTTTCCGGTAACGCGTGATCGAGCAGGTCTTCGCGAATAATAACCAGCGCCAGACCGGCTGGACCCAGATTTTTCTGCAGCCCGGCAAAGATGACGCCAAAATCGCTGATATTGAGTTTTCGAGACAGAAACTCGGAAGTCATGTCCGCAACCAGAGGAATGTCGCCAGTGTCTGGAAAGCTGTGCCATCGGGTACCGAACAGTGTGTTGTTGCTGGTGATGTGCACATAAGAACTTTCCGGGTCAAAATCGGTCGCACTCACTGCAGGAATGTAATTGAAATTCTTGTCTTTGCTGCTGGCGACATCGAGGGACGTGCCATAGCGCGATGCTTCTTTGCTGGCTTTGACAGCCCAGTTTCCAGTGAGTACGAAACTTGCCTTTCGCGCGGGGAGTCGATCAATCAGATTGAGCGGTACAGCAGAAAACTGCATCTGGGCACCACCATGAACATAGAGAATCTTATAATTTGACGGAATGTCCGCGAGTTCAACAAGCAACTCATCGGTTCGATTAATAATGTCGTCAAACTCCTTGGAGCGATGGCTGATTTCAATAACCCCGGCACCCAGGCCTTTATAATCAAGAAATTCTGCCTGGGCCTTCTCCATGACTTCCAGGGGTAGCATGGCGGGGCCCGCTCCAAAATTAAATACGCGCTTCATAATAGTTTCCTGAGTTTTCTTGCTATTCCGATTCTAAAGTACAGTGACCTTAATGACGTCTTCGATTGCGGCTATTGCCTCCAGTGCCGAGTCTGAAGGGGATGTTTCCAGATCGATGAGGTTGTACGCGACTTCATCACGGCTCTTGTTCAGCATATCAATGACGTTGATGTTCTGATCTGCCAGCACTGAAAGAATCTGTCCCAGCATCTTGGGAACATTCTTGTTGGCGATGGCAAGGCGTGTCCCCTGTTCAGCACCGTTAGCTCGATCAAGGGATAGGGCTGGAAAATTGACGGAGTTCCTGATGTTGCCATTCTCCAGAAAATCCATCAGTTGGTTTGCAGCCATCACGGCGCAGTTTTCTTCCGCTTCTGCGGTGCTGGCGCCGATATGAGGCATGGAAATGACATTGTCCCGCCCCATGAGTTCCGGGCGTGGAAAATCGGATACGTAGCAGCGCAGCTTGCCGGAATCCAGCGCTGCAACCAGGGCCTCCGAATCAATAATCTCATCGCGAGCAAAATTCAACAGACAGGTATTGTCGGCCATGGCACTGAACATGGCGGCATCAATCAGGTTTCTGGTGGAATCAAGCACTGGTAAATGCAGCGAAATGAAATCCGAGCTGGACACCAGTGCATTCAGATTCTCAATGCGCCTTACCTGGCTCGGTAACCTCCATGCTGCATCGACAGACAGTGCCGGGTCATATCCCTGAACATTCATACCCAGGCCGATGGCCATTTCTGCCACCAGAGAGCCAATCGCTCCCAGGCCGACTACACCGAGAGTCTTGCCGGCGATTTCACTGCCGGCAAAACGTTTCTTGTTTTGCTCCATCAGAGTCGAAAGCTCGCCATAGTCCGATACGTCATTTTGGGAGCCAGCATAGGCGATGCCAGGTACGATGCCGCGAGAAGCCAGCAACAGACCGCACAATACCAGTTCCTTTACCGCGTTCGCATTGGCACCGGGGGTATTAAAGACAACCACACCCTGATCCGTGCAGGCCTGCACTGGTACATTATTCACGCCTGCGCCAGCCCGGGCGACCGCTTTCAATTCGTCATTGATTACTGCCGCGTCGAGCTTGTGACTGCGCAGCAGAATTGCATCGGGATTGGAAAGTTCTGCGTCTACCTCATACTTGTTTGCCGGAAACTTGCTGAGTCCCTTCTCAGAAATGGCGTTGAATGTCTGAATTTTGTGCATAGTTATCCTTACAGTGTGGGCTATAGGCAATAGGGCGGGGTATTGCTGACTTCAGGTCGCAAAAAAATCTGGATCAGGTGCTGTCTCAATTGAATTGTGGCGCGCTGAGCAGTTCGCCGCTGAATTTCAACGCGGGCAATTATGTCGTGATTTGTGTCCAAACTCCAGATGCAATTTGGTTCGGAATCCAGCAGTATGCTGTCGAACCAGTGGCAACAATTGTTCAAGATTCAGGCAGGGCTTCCGGATCAGTCTATCCGCCCATTGAGAGGTTTGTTTGACCGTGCAAGCAGCATTCAATCCTGGCGTACCTGTTCGCCTGGGTGAGACCGACATACCAGTATACAGAATCCTTGGGCGTAACCCGGGACCGATGACAGGCCCCGGTACCAATAGCTACTTGATTGGAGAGCAGAGGCTGTGCCTGCTCGATCCGGGGCCAGTCGACGCCGAGCAATTACAAAGCTTCATGACCGCCATCGATGGGCGCGACTTGCTCTATATCCTGCTAACTCATACTCACAGAGACCATTCTCCTGGAGCAATGGCGCTGGCAGAACATACCGGAGCGGAAATTGTCTGCCTGCCTGCTCCCGACGCAATGGGACAGGATCACAGCGCGAAGCCAGCCAAATCCTGGCATCACGGTGATTTGCTCGAGTTGGGTGAATACACTTTGGAGCTGATCCATACACCCGGCCACGTATCCAACCATTTTTGCTTTCTGCTGCTTGAAGAGCGGCTGCTGTTTACTGGAGATCATGTGCTGCAGGGTACCACTCCGGTAATTCTCCCACCCGATGGAGACATGGCAGCCTATCTGGATTCGCTCAAGCAGTTGCAGCTGCTTGAGCTCCGTTACCTGGCACCTGGTCACGGGGGATTGATGACCGAGCCTCAGAAAGAGATTGCTCAACTCATTGCTCATCGAATGAGGCGAGAAGAGAAGATAGTCGCTTGTCTGGCTGCTCTGGGCGAGGCCTCCCTGGATGAGTTGGTGGTCCCTGCTTACGATGATGTGCCAGATCATTTGATTCCGTGGGCAAAGAAAACCTTGCTGGCTCATCTGCTCAAGCTGGAAACTGAAGCTCGTGCTGGCCACAATGACGAACGCTGGCGAATGCTTGTGTGAGGTTTTGTAGTTGTGGAGAGAAACGGAAGTTGGTTCGTTTACATATTGCACTGCGCCGATGGCACACTTTATACGGGAATCACTACCGATATTGAGCGCCGTATCAGGGAGCATGAAGGTCGTGGTGGATCAGGTGCAAAATACCTTAAAGGCAGATCGCCTTTGACACTCGCTTTTCACCATGCAGTCCCCGACAGATCTGTGGCTTCAAAACTGGAGTATAGGATTAAGAGTTTAAGCAGAGTCGAGAAACAGTTGCTGATCAAGGGCGATTTAGCCGTGCAGAAGTTGCTTGAAACAGCTTTGCCGGATGGAGCCAATTAATGCTAGAGCAAGCCAGTACAGTATTCAGCCTGGAGAAAATTCCGATAGGAATCAGTAGCTGCCTGTTAGGGGATCGTGTGCGCTATGACGGCGGTCATAAGGGTCATTCCTATATCACCGGCACTCTGGGAGAGTATTTTGAATTCAGGTCGTTTTGCCCCGAATTGGCTATTGGTCTTGGTGTGCCCCGCAAGCCCATTCGCCTGGTCAGGACGGTAAGTAAGGACATTCGCTGTGTTGAAATAGAGAACCAGGAGAAAGATTACACCGAGCAACTAAGCCAGTGTGCCGATGCACAGGCGGAATGGGTCAAGTCACTCTGCGGCTATATCCTCAAGAAAGACTCACCCAGTTGTGGCATGGAACGAGTCAAGGTATGGGGTGACAACATGCCCATGCGTGAGGGTGTGGGTCTTTTTGCCAGGCGCTTGATGGAGAGATTTCCCTACTTGCCAGTTGAAGAAGAGGGTCGTCTTGGCGATTCAGTGCTGCGTGAGAACTTCGTGCAGCGGGTGTTCGTAATGCAGCGCTGGCATACTTTGATTGATGCTGGATTGAGCGTGGGCAAGCTGGTTGAATTCCATGCTCGTCACAAGTTAATCATCATGAGTCGAAACCAGGAACGCTATCGGGAACTGGGACGCCTTGTTGCCGATACGAACAAGGAAAACCTTGCCTCAAATTCCCAAGACTACTTGTTAGGGTTGATGCAGGCACTGAAGATAAGAGCGACCCGCAAGAACCATGTTAATGTGTTGCAACATATTCAGGGTTACCTGAAGAATTACCTGGATCCCGACGACAAACAGGAGCTGGTACAGACGATAGAAAATTATCGCTTGGGCTTGCTGCCTTTAATCGTGCCAATCACTTTACTGAATCATTTTTTCAGGAAGCACCCGAACGAGTACATCTCCAATTCCTGGTACATGAATCCCTATCCATCGGAGTTGTGTTTGCAGAACGCCATCTGAGAATGGGTCATGAATAAAAGGTCTTTAAACGTACAGTGCATCGATCATGTAGTTTTGCGAACTCAGAGGCTCGAGTCGATGCTGGGATTCTATCGGGATGTGCTGAATTGCCCGGTGGAGCGAGAATTAGCGGAGCTTGGACTGGTGCAGCTTCGGGCTGGCAACAGCCTGATAGATCTGGTGCCTGTCGATGGTGAGCTGGGGAAGGCTGGTGGAGGGCCTCCGCAACAACAGGGCAGAAATATGGAACATCTGTGCCTGCGCATTGATCCTGTAACGGAAACAGCTTTAAGAGACTATCTGCGCGAACATGATATTGCTGTTGCCGAGTTTGCCGAGCGTTACGGCGCCGATGGCTATGGTCGCTCACTCTATATCAATGATCCGGAAGGCAATATTGTAGAGTTGAAAATCGCTTCCTGATCTTGAGAAGCAGTGACCATTACGCTGCAGAAGAGGCAGTTTCCCCATCCAGTTCTTCATCGGCGGGTACAATCTTGAAGCCAATAAATCCGTATATGATGGCGACCACGGGATTAATGAGATTGAAGAAGCAATAGGGGAGGTAGGCAAAAGTCGCCACCCCAAGCGTGCCAGCCATATAGGCGCCACAGGTATTCCACGGCACCAGGGGTGATGTGATGGTGCCAGAATCTTCAAGGGTGCGACTCAGGTTCTTCATGTCCAGATTCCGGTTTTGATATTCGAGCTTGTACATGCGCCCGGGTAGCACCAGGGAGATGTACTGGTCTGAGGTGATGATGTTTGCACCTATACAGGTTGCTATTGTGGTTGCGATCAGACTGCCGGTGCTATGCACGAATGACAGCGCATAGTTGACCAGGCAGCGCAGCAGACCGGTGTGATCCATAACCGCGCCGAATACCATTGCACAGAGAATCAGCCACACCGTATTGAGCATGGATGCCATACCTCCCCGGGTCATCAGGTCATCCAGAGTGGCATTGCCACTTTCCAGGCTAAAGCCATTGAACAATGTTTGCCAGATGCCCCGAAACAGGGAGAGGGCAGTGTTGCTGGTTTCACCGGGCAGGGCAAGAATAGCTGGTTTCTGGAACAGCAAGGCCAGCAGCACGGCGATCATCGCGCCGGCGAGAATAGTCGGTATCGGAGGGAATTTTCTGTTGGCCATGACCAACAACACGACTACCGGTAGCAGCATCAGGATGTTGATGGAAAAGTTTTCGGTGATCAGGCGCAAGGTCACTGCCAGATCGTCGGCACTGGCCTGGGTGTCGATGTTGAAGCCGATAATGGTGAACAGCACCAGAGCGATGGCAATGGAAGGGAAAGTTGTCCACACCATATGGCCAATGTGACTGAACAAGTCGGTTCCGGCCACCGCCGGTGCCAGGTTGGTAGTCTCTGACAGCGGTGACATCTTGTCACCGAAATAAGCGCCGGAAATGATCGCGCCGGCAGTAATCTCTACTGACAAACCCAGGCCGCCTGCGGCACCAATCAAGGCGATACCCACAGTACCGGCAACAGTCCAGGAAGAGCCAATACTCAGGGCAATAAAGGCGCAGATGAGGCAGCTCGCAACATAGAAGATACTGGGGTCGAGTATCAACAGGCTGTAGTAGATCATGGTTGGCACGGTGCCGGACATGATCCAGGTGCCTATCAGTACGCCTACGCTGAATAGAATCAGACAGGGTTTGATCGCTACGGAGATGCCCTTGACGATACTGTCTTCGATCTCCTGCCAGGCTTGCCCGTTATTCCAGCCAATCATGGCTGCGACTGCAGCGCCTACACAGAGTGCAATCTGGTTGGGTCCGTAGCTGGCATCTTCACCAAACAGGTAGACAGAAAATGCAAGCAGGGCCACCAGCACTGCAACAGGCAGCAGGGCCTGGATAATACTCGGGCTGAGTGGGGAAGGCTTGGTGATCTCTGTTTCAGTCATATTCTGCCAGCTCCCCGCTAGCGTAACGCAGGACTACAGGTAGCTGCGGGGCTGTGGAAGCATAGCTGTATTGCCGGCTGCCTGTCTAATAGCGATTAGGGTATAATTTGCCCCCTTTTTTCGCGGACTTCTCTGCATTCGCTCCTGGCCTGTAGCCCTGGAAGCCCGGCAGAGACACACCGCCGAATAGCCACAGTGAAGCACGCTTATGAACAGCGCAGAGCACATAATGACTGACATTCATGCTTATATGTTGAAACTTGGACAGCAGGCGCGAGCTGCATCCCAGGATATCAACAAGGCAGCTACAGGGCAGAAAAATGCAGCGCTTCTGGCTATGGCTGAGCAGATCGACGCCCGCCGTGAGGAGCTGGTTGTTGCCAATCAGCGGGATCTGGATGCTGGCCGGGAAAAAGGTCTCGATGCCGCGCTGATGGATCGACTGGAACTGACTCAACCGCGCATTGACACCATGATCGAAGGATTGCGTCAGGTGGCGGCCTTGCCGGATCCAGTAGGGGAAATCAGCGAGATGCAATATCGACCCAGTGGTATCCAGGTCGGTCGTATGCGTGTGCCACTCGGTGTGATTGGCATCATCTATGAATCTCGACCCAATGTGACATGCGAGGCTGCCAGTCTCTGCCTCAAGTCTGGTAATGCCACCATATTGAGAGGCGGTTCGGAGGCCCTGCATAGCAATCAGGCAATTGCGGCTTGCATCGTAGCAGGCCTGGAAGCGGCCAATCTCAATCCTCATGCCATTCAGGTGCTGGATCGCACCGACCGTGAAGCGGTAGGCGAGTTAATTACCATGCCTGAATATGTCGATGTTATTGTGCCTCGCGGTGGCAAGGGATTGATAGAAAGAATCAGCAAAGACGCCCGTGTACCTGTGATCAAGCATCTCGATGGTAATTGTCACGTCTATATTGATGACAAAGCTGATCTTGATAAATCAGTCATGGTGGTGGAAAACGCCAAGACTCAACGATATGGCACCTGCTGTACCATGGAATCTTTATTGGTCGCGGCAGCTGTCGCCGATCAGATACTGCCCGAACTCGCGGCAAGGTTCAGGGCGCACAATGTTGAGATGCGCGGCTGCGAGCGAGTTTGCAGTCTGGTTTCGGATGCAATAGCGGCAACTGAAGAAGACTGGGAAATGGAGTACCTGGCACCTATTGTGTCAATCAAAGTTGTTGCCAATCTGGACGAAGCCATTGAGCATATCAATCGCTACAGCTCGCAACATACTGACTCAATCATGACTGAAGATATCAACAGGGCACAGCGCTTTCTGCGGGAAGTAGACTCCAGTTCAGTCATGGTGAACGCATCGACACGGTTTGCTGATGGCTTCGAATATGGCCTGGGTGCAGAGATCGGCATCTCCACTGACAAATTACATGCCCGCGGGCCTGTTGGGCTGGAAGGGCTGACCTCGCTGAAATTCATTGTGCTGGGGGATGGCCATATACGCCAATGATCTCTCGCCTGGGTGTTTATGGTGGCATGTTCGATCCAGTACACAAGGGGCATATCAGTGCTGCTTGCTATGCCCGGGATCTGTTAAAGCTTGAAGAGCTCCGGCTTGTTCCCTGCAAACATCCCAATCATCGCGATGAAACCCAGGCCAGTGCCGGCGATCGGCTTGCAATGCTTGAGTTGGCAATGAGCAACTGCCCAGGTCTGGAAGTGGATACATGTGAACTGGACAGACCCGGTATATCATTTGCGGTAGAAACACTGGAATACCTGCGAGAAAAGCTGGGTCCCGATCAGCTTGTCTTTGTCCTGGGTATTGATGCTTTCAATACCCTTAGCAGTTGGCATCGCTGGGAATCCTTGATGGGCTTGTGTCATCTACTGGTGTTGCCCAGAAAACATGGCAGGCTCAATGACGAACTTGGCGATGCATTGCAGCTCAGTTCCAGGGAAGTGAGAGAACCCGAACAACTATTTCAAGCTAGTGCTGGCAATGTCTACCTGGATGCATCATTCGATCATCATGCATCTTCATCAGAAGTGCGTCATGCTCTGAAAGAAGGAGAAAATGTTGAGACATTGCTGCATGGTGATGTCTTCGACTATATCGTCGCACACAAACTTTATGGGGTTCGCAGCGCGAATACTCTCGGAAGCAATTTCGCACATGGACAGTAAGCAACTGGCACAACTTGTTGAAAATGCGCTCGATGATCTAAAGGGTGAAGCAATCACCAGCATTGACGTGCGCAAGCTCACCGAAATAACTGACTATATGGTCATCGTCACGGGTCGGTCCTCAACACACATCAAGGCACTCGCCGACGAGGTTTCCACCAGGGTCAAAGAAGCGGGCGTCGATGTTGTTGGCGTCGAAGGCAAGATGCAATCAGAATGGGTTCTGGTCGACGTCGGTGACGTAGTTGTGCATATTATGCTGGCACCAGTACGCGCACTGTATAACCTGGAAGACTTGTGGAATTTCCACAATGATGCCGACCCCGAGCTGAAGAATCTTTCTGCAGACTAGGGAGCATCTGGTCACGTCATGCGAGTCAGGCTTGTATCGGTGGGTACCCGCATGCCGGCCTGGGTGAAAGCCGGATTCGAGGAATACAGCAAACGTATTCGCCAGGATCTGGGATTCGAGCTGGTCGAAGTGCCATTGAGTACCAGAAGCAAAACCAGTACTGCTGCCCAGTATCGTGCCAAAGAAGCGAAAGCAATCCTGGCAAAAATCCGTAACGAAGACTATGTGGTGGCGCTGGAGGTGACAGGTCGCACGCTTGGCACTGAAGCGCTGGCAGGGCAGCTGGAAGAATTTCGCGCTCAGGGCAGAAACCTTTGTCTGCTCATAGGCGGGCCTGATGGTCTTGATACAGCCTGTCTGGATCGTGCTGATGCACGCTGGTCGCTGTCAGCGCTCACCTTGCCCCATACCCTTGCCAGGCTCCTTGTGGTGGAGCAACTGTACCGTGCATCGACACTGCTCCAGGGTCATCCATACCACAGATCCTGAGGGAACGATCTCAGCCAGGCGCTTTGAGGCACTATTTTTACGGCAGCGCTTCAGATGCGTCCTAAACCTCAATTTTGGCACTAAAACACGTTAGAATTGAGGGAGATGCAGTAAAACTAATCCCTGAGGCCGTGGTCTAACAGAGGGTTGGGAATATCAAGCCCGGATGGGCTTAGCCGACTATCCATACGAACCATACGAACCGGTCGAGCAACAGTCGGTTCGGTTGAGCAATCTCTCCAGAGCCAGAATCCGATCTGCATCTGGACAGACAGCCTCGGTATTTAACCCAATTGAGGGTAGAAACTTCTTACGATCATGTCAGGCAAGTGGCAACTTAAAGATCATGAAGCGGAGCAGCAGCTGTTTAATCGACGGCTCCTCGCTGCCTCTGCTGTCATATTCATTTTGTTCGCAGCACTCGTTGTCAAACTGATCGACCTCCAGGTTACCCAGTACGAGTACTTTTCGGCTCGCGCCGATGGCAATCGTCTGCACTCCCAGTATGTACCTCCAGCCAGAGGCTTGATCTTTGATCGTAGTGGCGCACTCCTTGCCGACAATCAACCTATTTTCAATCTCACTATCGTCCGCGAACAGGTAGATGATCTTGATGCCACTCTCGATTATCTCAGCACATTGATCCGTTTGACCGAAGACGATGTTGAGCAATTTCGAAATCGACTGCGTCGCAATCGGGTGCCTTTTTCTTCCATCCCACTGCGTTATGTCCTTAGCGATGAAGAAAAATCCCGCATTGCTGTCAATAGCCATCTGCTTCCCGGCATAGCCATTGAGCCACAGTTTGTACGCAGCTATCCCCTCGGTGAATTGACAGCCCACTCCGTTGGCTATGTTTCCGAGATCAACCGGGATGAACTTGACCGGCTCTCAGATGTAGAAAAAGAAAACTATGGTGGCACCAACCACATTGGCAAGACCGGAGTCGAGCGTACCTACGAAAACTTGTTGCATGGCATTGTCGGTTACGAAACTGTTGAGAAAAACAACAGAGGGCAGGTGATGCGTCGTCTGGATCGCACCGATCCTGTTGCCGGCAAAAACCTGACTCTGCATCTGGATGCCCGCTTGCAGATAGCTGCGGAAAAAGCGCTGGGAGATTTTCGCGGTGCGGTAGTGGCTATCGAGCCCTCCACCGGCGGCATACTGGCTATGGTGAGCAAACCCGGTTTTGATCCGAACTTGTTTGTGACTGGCATCAGCAGCAAAGATTATGGTGTGCTGGTGAATGATGTGATCAACACCCCCTTATTCGATCGCAGCACCAATCCCTATCCGCCCGGTTCAACAGTGAAGCCGTTTCTCGGTATGGCTGGACTGCATCATGAATTCGTGGACTATGACTATACGATTCAGGATCCGGGTTACTTCAGACTCCCCGGCGTCTCCTATCGATGGGGAGACTGGACACTGAGAACAGTCATCGGAGGTGGTCACGGCGAGACCAATCTGCAACGCGCCATATTCCAGTCCTGTGATACGTTTTTCTATGATCTTGGCAATCGGATGGGAATCGATACCATCCACAGCTTCATGTCACGATTCGGATTTGGGCAAAATTTTGCCATTGATATTCCTTATGCGAGAACAGGCGTAATGCCATCCCGGGACTGGAAGATGGCAAGCAGAGGTGAACCCTGGTATCCGGGAGATACCATCAACTCTTCTATTGGGCAGGGCTACATGTGGGCCACACCCTTACAGCTGGCGACAGCTACAGCGATTATGGCCAACAAGGGGCGTGTGGTTGAGCCGAGAATGTTGCGCGCTGTTGAAGAAGAACTGGTTGAGCCTGTTGCCGACAATCCAGTAGCAGACGTGGTCGTAGCTGATGAGGACTACTGGCGTTTCATTCACGAGTCCATGACCATGGTGGTGCACCGGGCTCCGACCAGCGAGTTCAGAGACTACGGCGGTGCCTATCTGCAGATCGCCGACCTGGATCGCGATATGCCCTACAAGATGGCAGGAAAGACAGGTACTGCCCAGGTTGTGGCCATCGATCAGAGCGTGCTCAGTAGCGATGACATCGAGGTTTCAGATCTCAATAAAGATCATGCCTGGTTCGTATCCTTTGCGCCGTCAATGAACGAACACATAGCACCGCAAATTGCACTGGCAGTATTCGTTGAAAATGGAGAATCAGGTAGCGGGGTAGCCGGACCGATTGCCAAAGAAATCATGGACGCCTATCTGTTGGATATTCTGCAACTGGATTTTGACGCAATGGACAGTGACGCCCCAGGGTCCAGCCAATTAATCAGCCAGACAGATGACTAGTCAGGATTTCGTCAGGCAAACCACCAGCTTCAATCACCCGGAGAGTCGCGGCCGCACGATCTGGCGAATGCTGCATACAGATCCGCCGCTACTCGTTGGTCTGATTCTGTTGTGCGGATTCGGCTTGTTCGTGCTGTATAGCGCCAGCGATGGAGATCAGGCCATCGTGCAACGACAGGCACTGATCATGTTCGTTGGCCTGTTGGTCATGTTTATCGTTGCCCAATTTAACGTCCACTTTTTCAGGCGCTGGGCGCCTTCCATGTATCTCGCGGGTTTGGCACTGCTCGGACTGGTATTGTCTATCGGAGTCGAAGAAAACGGCGCCAAGAGCTGGATCGATCTGCCTGGTTTACCGAGTTTCCAACCCTCGGAAGTAATGAAGTTTATCGTACCCATGCTGCTGGCCTGGTATCTGGCCAGCCGTCCGCTACCGCCGCGCTTCAAGCATCTGTTCTGGTCGGCCCTGATGATCATTGTGCCGGCTGCTTTGATTGTGCTGCAAAATGACACGGGGACGGCGATCATGGTGTTCATGTCCGGTGTGTTCGTAGTGCTACTGGCGGGCATCAGATGGCGGATAGTATTCAGTGGATTCTTCGCGCTGTTACTGGCTTCTCCTGCCTGGTATCTGTTCCTGGCACAGGAACATCAGAAAAATCGCATTCTGACCTTCTTCGATCCCTATCGCGATCCAACTGGTGCCGGGTATAACATCATACAGTCCCAGATTGCCATTGGCTCAGGGGGAATCTATGGCAAGGGCTACGGCAATGGCGCCCAGTCACACCTGGATTTCATTCCAGAGAGCAACACCGATTTCATTCTGGCAGTACTGGCAGAAGAGTTTGGGCTGTTGGGCGTATTGTTGCTGATTTGCCTGTACCTGTTTGTGCTGGTCCGCGGCTTCACTATCGCTTATTCCGCCTCTGACATGTTCAGCCGCCTGCTTGCCGGGTCGATCACGCTGACCTTCTTTTTCTATGTGTTCATCAATATGGCAATGGTGTCTGGCCTGGTACCCGTTATAGGCCTGCCACTGCCCCTGATCAGCCGGGGCGGCACATCGATAGTGACCCTGTTTGTGGGATTTGGCCTGCTCATGTCGATCCAGACCCACAAACGGGTTCGGCGAATGTAACTGGCTGATATGTAAGAGGAAAGTTGTAGTATCCCGGGTCTCTGACCGATTCCAGCATGGCGATTGCCGGCGCAAACCCTGCTAACTGCCTGATTCTGGTTAAAATATTCCCGCTTTCGGACGCTAATTCTAGGGATCATCCAGAGCTCTGGCTCAGGACAGGTGATGGGCTCTGGCAACTAATACAGGATGGAAGTGTGACTAGTCGAACCCTGACGAAGCAAGGACTGACACGCAATGCTGCGCTATTGATGCTGTTGGCGAGCCTGGTCGCCTGCGGGTCGACCAATACCGCCACGGTCTCCAACCCGAATGCGGGTCGGTACAGCATCGCTCAGGACCGCGCGCCATCACGGTCCGTGGATCTGGCTAACATCCCGGAAGTGGTTCCTGAACCAGTTCGACGCACCGGTGCTGGTAACCGCAGTCCCTATACAGTACTGGGTAAATCTTATACGGTGCTGCCGACCGAAGAAGGCTACAGTGAGCGTGGCATTGCTTCCTGGTACGGGGAGAAATTCCATGGACACAAGACGTCCAATGGCGAAGTATTCGATATGTACAAGGCGTCAGCTGCCCATAAATCCTTGCCCATTCCCAGCTTTTTGCGAGTGACCAATCTGGATAACAATCGCAGCATTGTGGTCAGGGTTAATGATCGCGGTCCGTTTCACGGCGATCGGATCATTGATCTCTCTTATGCGGCGGCATTGAAGCTTGGTTATGCTGATCGTGGTACTGCCAGAGTCCAGCTTGATGCGATTGTGGTCAATAGTGAATTTGACAATAGAACTCTGGCCCGCAGAGAAGTGTCTAATCAGGTGTTGCCGCCAGTGAGTACTGGGGATCGCTATCTCCAGGTAGGGGCATTTTCCAGCCTGGATACTGCCCGTCAGGTTTCCGCGAGTCTGCGCGGCATTACCAACAGGCCAGTTTTTATCAGCAAGGTTTCTCATCAGAGAAACGGCGTACTGCACAGGGTACGCATAGGTCCGCTGCAAGATGCGGGAGAAATACGACAGTTAACTCAGCGCGTGGTTGCTGCTCAATTGGGAAGTCCGTACACTGTGTCAGAGTAGCTCTGTCACACAAAGACATTCAGTTCTGCGTCAATTCCCATTCGATAGTAGTCCACCGGTTTCACTCAAGACGGTATTCTTTATGTTGCCAAAGTATTTACGAATTCAACTTAGTTCAGTGCTAGCATTGCTCGGCCTGCTGTTGCTGAATCAGTCCGCCCTTGCACAGGCGATCATTCCCCGAGCGCCGGATATCGCTGCCACCAGTTATATTCTGATGGATGCGGTTACCGGTGAAGTCATTGTAGAAGAAAACGCCGACGAGCCTTTACCACCAGCCAGCCTGACCAAGATCATGACGGCCTATATCGCCGCGGAAGAAATTATCAATGGCAATCTCTCCCTGAACGATATGGTGCATGTTAGCGAGAAAGCCTGGCGTCACGCCTGTTGCTCTGATGGATCCAAGATGTGGATCGAAGTGGGTACGCAGGTCAGTGTCGAAGACCTGATGCGTGGCATTATTATTCAATCCGGAAATGACGCCAGCGTGGCAATCGCAGAACACATTGCGGGCAGTGAAGATGCTTTTGCAGACATGATGAACCAATACGCAGAAGTACTGGGCATGGAACAAAGTTTCTTCATGAATGCGCACGGCTACGATACCGAAGAATATTACAACACCATGTCGGCCAGGGATCTGGTCAAGCTGGCTCGAGCCACTATCGTGCGACACTCAGATTTCTACCCTATGTATGCGGAGAGGGAGTTTACCTACAACAATATTCGCCAGAGTAATCGTAATACCCTGCTTTTTCGGGATCGCAATGTAGACGGATTGAAAACAGGATGGACTGACGCAGCAGGCTATTGCCTGGTAGCCTCGGCTGAGCGTGATGGTATGAGATTGATTTCTGTTGTGATGGGTACTTCCAGCGAGGAGTCCAGAGCCATAGAGACGCAGAAATTGATGACCTATGGTTTTCGCTATTTCGAAACCCATAAGCTATACGATGCCGATCAGGTCCTTACTTCGGTGCCGGTGTATTCCGGTGAAGTCAACACAGTGGACCTGGGCATCGAAGAAGAAGTCTTCATCACCATTCCGCGAGGACAGGCAGAGGCAATGACCGCTTCAGTCGATGTCGCGGAGCTGATTCAGGCACCAATTACGGAGCGTCAATCCATGGGAACCGTCAACGTGATGCTGGAGAATGAGTTGATCTTCAGTGGTGAAGTGGTTGCCATGCAAGCCGTCGCCGAAGGTGGCATGCTGAAGCGCTTCGTTGACTGGGTTACGTTGATGTTCAGTGAGTAAGGTGCATTGTTGGACTGTACATGAGTGATGACCCGAGCGGAGACGAAGTTTCAGCGCCCAAAATTGAATTTCCCTGTCTTTATCCAATAAAGATTATTGGTCACGCGGTGCCGGATTTTCAATCTCAGGTTATAGCAGCGGTAGAGCGCCACACGGGTGATATCGATCACGAGCTCATCAAGTCCCAGACCAGCAAGCAAAACAACTACCTTTCCGTCACCGTGACCATTGCCGCAACCGGCGAAGATCAGTTGCGCAATATTTTTACCGATCTGAAGGCCATCGAGAGTGTGAAACTCGTTCTCTGAACCAATTCGCGTGTTGCTCAGTGATTACAAGTGGTTTGAGGCCCAGCCTGCGGCAACTTCTACGCAGCCGCTACCCTTGCTTATTGTCAGAAGGCTTGGCCTGCAAGACTACGAACCCATCTTTCAATCCATGCGCTACCTGGCCGAGAACCCTAAATCGGATCGCGCCGACGAAATTTGGCTGCTGAGCCACAAGCCGGTTTATACCCAGGGACAGGCTGGCGATCCAGAACACATTTTGAACCCTGCGGATATTCCTGTCGTACAGGTAGACAGGGGAGGGCAGGTAACTTATCACGGTCCGGGACAGCTGGTAGCCTATCTGCTCATTGATGTACGCAGGCGTCGCCTCGGAGTCAGACAACTGGTTGATGTAATCGAACAATCAGTCATTGCTACCCTGGCCAGTTTTGGCATACAGGCTGAATCCCGTTCCGGTGCTCCCGGGGTCTATGTGAATGATGCTAAAATTGCCGCTCTGGGTCTGAGAATCAAGAATGGCTGGAGCTATCACGGCCTCAGCCTGAATGTGAATATGGATCTGGGACCATTCGCCAATATCAATCCCTGCGGGTTCGAGAAATTGGCTGTAACACAGATCAGTGATTTCGTGAAAGCTGAAGCACAGTTGCTGCAGCATACAAGTCGGGTGCTCACGGACTATTTACTACAAAACCTGGGTTACCAGAGATACTACGAGCAGGACGCAAGGCTGGAAGGATAAATGGCAGAACGTAAACGACGCAATGTGCTGGTAGAAGGTAAAAAGCTTCGCGGTGCCGACAAGGTGAGACGGATTCCTGTCAAGGTAATCCCGACCACTGAGTTGCCAACAAAGCCAGATTGGATCAGGGTCAAGATTCCTGCTTCGCCACGAGTAGCGCACATCAAGCAGAAATTACGTCAGCACAAGCTGGCTTCTGTATGCGAAGAGGCCTCTTGTCCCAATCTGGGAGAGTGTTTCAACAACGGCACTGCAACATTTATGGTCATGGGCGATATCTGTACCCGCCGCTGCCCATTTTGCGATGTTGCCCATGGTAAACCCAGGCCCTTGGATAAGAATGAACCTGAAGAACTGGCCCGAGCGATCAATGAAATGGGGCTACAGTACGTGGTAATCACTTCCGTAGACAGAGACGACCTTAAAGACAGTGGCGCCCAGCATTTCGCTGACTGCATTAGTCAAACCAGGGCACACAATCCTGATATCAAGGTCGAAGTGCTGGTACCAGACTTTCGTGGTCGCATGGAAATCGCGCTGGATATCCTGCAGCAAACCCCGCCCGATGTGTTTAATCACAATCTCGAAACAGTGCCGCGCTTGTACCGTCAGGCCAGACCCGGCGCTGACTATCAATGGTCTCTGGATCTTCTCCAGCAGTACAAGGCCAGAAGACCGGAGGTTATTACCAAATCCGGTTTGATGTTAGGTCTGGGGGAAACTATCGAGGAAGTAAAGCAGGTGATGGAAGATTTGTTGGCTCATGATGTGGATATGGTCACACTCGGCCAATATCTGCAGCCAAGTCGAGACCATCTCAAAGTTGAACGTTTCGTCCATCCTGATGAGTTTGAAGATCTCAGATTATTCGGCGAGGATCTGGGCTTTCGACAGGTAGCCAGCGGCCCTCTGGTACGATCCTCATACCACGCTGACAAGCAGGCACACGGAGAGAATATATCCTGAGCCTATGCTGAATGAAGATTAGCGTTCGACAAATTTTCATCAGCAGCGGCGCACTGTTGATCGCGGTGCTCACCGTATTTGGATTTTCCAGAAACCCGGCTTTAATCGGAGAGCTGCCTTTGGTGGTACGGGCAGTGATTCTGGATTTTGCTGTGTTGGCTGCCTTGATAGCGGCCTACCCATTCTATCCAATATTTAGAGCTAAACCTGGTACCTACAGTCTCGTTGTTTGTTTGCCGGCACTGCTGCCTGCATTCGTCTATTTTCTGTTCATTTTGCCTCAACAGGCGCAAGACTCGCTGCTTGGTGAACAGCTAAGAAGTGACCTGATTACAGACGGATCCAGCAACGCCATTGTGGAAGTAGGGTTTGCCTACCCGATCTATACTCCCACGATTCAGTTACGCAACGAAGGCTTGTTCACCAGACAGGTTAATATCTTTCTGCGCATTATCGATGGCAATGGAGAGTCTGCATTGTTTCGGGGAGTGCGTTCCCGGGTTCCGGGAACCAGCCTGAGTGTTGAAAGCTCAGTGCAGGGTATGCTCAGCAGAAACGATGGTTATCTATTCAATCCGGTTAGCTTGCCACCACGCAAGGTAGTGCAGGGTCGGGTTGTATTCATCATAAGCAATCTTAATGACGGCACCAGCTTCATGGATGCACTGAGTTCTGCATTTCAGGCGAGTTTCGAAATTCGGGATCCGGTCAATGGTGTTCTGTTGGCAGAATTTCCTCTCGATCGTATCTAGCGTTGTGCTAGCGGGTCAGGAATACTCAGATACTGACAACATCTTCGGGTCTGACGCAGGGCGCCTGAGAACCATTGCTATAGACAAGACACTGAAAAGAGCAGTAGTGCCAAGCAACAGTGGCGAATCCACATACAGATTCATCCCCGCCGCCAACAATAACAACCTGAAGATTTCGAGCCGGGCAGCTATGGCCCTGTGTTCCAGCCACAAGCCATGTACATAGAGGCTAAATGCGAGGTAGGCAACGGCCACCGTGGTGAGTGTGTAGTCCATGGCTGCATTGCCGACCAGAGTGGCGAGGCTGATGGATACGGTCACCAGGAACTGAGCAAAAGTATAGAGCTGTTCGAATCTATCCAGAGCCGGATCAAACTTTTTGCTTAAGTCCTGTTGCAGACGCTTCTGTCGGCAGCTGCTCACTTGCCCCGGCACCTGCCAGCCCGGGTGCATAAAAGGCAGTCGCAATTTGTTGATTATCCCTGGCGCGCGAAGGCAATCCAAAAACAGACGCCAGTAAACATGAATATTTGCCCATAGTGGATTCCAGCTGTTGAGGGGCTTCCGCAAACCGAAATAGACTGGTTCCTCTTCCAGCTCGTCCTGAAAACTGCCAAACAAGCGATCCCAGAAAATAAAGACGCCTCCATAATTCTTGTCCACGTAGATGGCATTTCTGCCATGATGTACCCGATGGTTGGATGGTGTGACCAGGATCCATTCCAGCACACCCAGTTTTGGAATGTGCTCAGTGTGAACCCAGAATTGATAGATGAGATTGAGACTCACCACCGAAAACAGAATTTCCGCAGGGAATCCCAGCACGAAGAATGGCAGGTAGAAGAGAAAACCGTAAAAGTCGATGCTGGTCTGTCTCAGTGCTGTGCCAAGATTGAAATCTTCGCTCTGGTGATGCGCAACATGCGAACCCCAGAATAAAGCTATCTCATGTCCGAAGCGATGTTTCCAATAGTAGGCGAAGTCGTAGAAAACGAAACACAGAATCCATACCCATAAGGCATCATCGGGTAGTTGCTGGATTTGAAAGCGTGCGACGACTAATTCATAAATGCCTGCGGAAAACCCAAGTATTACCAGTGCCTGTAACCTGCTCAGGCTGCCCATGGAAAGACTGTTGATTGTGTCGTTAATCCGGTAAGTATTGCGACCCCTGACCAGGCCGTAGATAAATTCAAGCAACATCAGCAGGAAGAAAAAGGGAATCGCATAGAGAATAAGATCCATTACAGTTTTCCCTGGATGCTGGCCTTCTGGCTGATATTACTTGCTGAAGCATCGGCGCTGGTGCTGGCCAGCCCAAAATAGTCAGCGATTGCGAGACCTGCCGCGACACTGGTGAAAGGGTCATGCTCAATCACTTTGCCAGGGAATTTCATATCGAGTATCCGTTTCACTGCAGGGATCAATGAAGAGCCGCCTGTTCTTATGACGAGTTCAACATCGCCAGCTTCCAGCCCGGCTATGCCTAATACCTCACTCACAGCATCCTCAAACTGTCTTAAAAGCTCTACGATCAGGGATTCGAATTCGTTTCTCTGCACTTCGAGTTCTATATCCAGTTCAGGAATATCCAGGCGCGCTACTTCTGCAGTGGAGAGAGCAGCTTTCAGGTCTTTCAGCGCCTGAAATACCAGATAGCTGTGGTTATTTTTAATCAGGTCATACAGGCGTCGGAACTTGATTGCTGCTTCATCGCCATACTCAATGCGCTGCATCAGAGGGCTGGTATAGCGATTCTGGTTCAACATGTAGCTGACGGCCCAGTTCAACAAGAGATCTTCATAATCTTCAAAGGGAAATTGTGTTTCGATCTCGCGGTCCTCTCCGGCTCGGCGCCAGCGCTCTCCCTTGCCGAGCAAGGGAAACAGCAGATGTCGGAACATGAGCTGGTCGATATGGTCGCCCCCAAGCCCTATACCGTGGGTTGCTATGACCTTAAAATCTTCATCCTGCCTCTGCAGTACACAGAGATCCAGGGTGCCACCACCGAAATCCACTGCCAGTAGAATTTGCTCCCTGGCTTGCGGGTTTTGATGCAGATAGCTCAGCGCGGCCGCAATGGGCTCCGGGTAGAAGCTCTGTTGATGAAATTCGGCGTGCCCATAGGCTTCTGCCAGCAGGCCAAGAGCAAGTTTGTTTTTATGCGTGTCCGTACCCTCAAAATTCACCGGATGACCGATGCAGCTACGATTGGCTGAAGCCTTGGGCGATGCGAGTTTTTCCTGAAGAGCAAGCAGACTGCTTCGAATGCGAATCAGCAGAGGAGTAATAAGTGCTACCAGACGGAACGGCCTGTCGAAAACCATGAGCCGGGGGGCATTTCGATTCCCGAGCAAGCGCTTCACACCTCTGAACAGACGGCCTTTCTGACTGCCGTCCACGAAGGACTGACCGTAGATTGTTTCTGTATTGGCTTCTTCAGGCAGTCCGCGATCACCAATCTGCCCTGTAGTGGTCCGTCCTTCTCCTAATACTTCTGCGCTGAGTTCCACCCTGCGACCCATGTTGCCGGAAATGTACTCGTCAATTGCTGCCTGTCCCGTGTGTAGCTTGAAATCCCGATCGATATAGGTGGCGGAAGGCATTACCGGGGAATCTTTCTCAAGTGGCGCAAAATAAACCCTGCTGCCATCGAATAGCGCGGCAACAGAATTACTGGTGCCGAAGTCCACTCCAATGCCATGAAGAGTTTGCGGATTTCCCGAATGGAGGTCGTTCAATTTAGGATTCCAGAACCGATAAAACGGTAAAGACTGCCAAGCCTGCTATTCTACATCAGCTTTGTAGTTGGATTCACAGTGCAGCTGACCCTGTTCTGTTGAAGTTTAAAGGAACTTAACCTATCCTCCTCCGGTCACAAATACACCGCTTCAAGTCGCTTCAGTGGAGCTCATATGAAGGCAGTACAGCTTCGGGAATCCGGCAGGCTCCTAAGCTCAATTCTATTGATCACCTTATTGCTTGGTTCCAATCAGGCAATCGGCGGCACTATTGTGCGGGTAAGCACTACCGTGGGTGACTACTCTATCGAGTTACTGGATGAAGTGGCGCCAATCACTGTGCAGAACTTTCTCAATTACGTAAACCGCAACGATTACAACGGTACGTATCTGCATCGAGTCATTGAAGACTTCGTGGTGCAGGGTGGTGCGTTTCGCTTCCAGCTATTTGTTGGGCCCATTGAAGTCCCAACTGACCCACCGATAGTCAATGAGTTCTCTACGCCCAATGCCCGCGGCACAGTGGCCATGGCAAAACTTGATGGCAATCCTGACAGCGCTTCCAATCAGTGGTTTGTAAATCTGACAGACAATTTTGAGCTCGATACCAGCAATGGTGGATTCACCGTATTCGGAAACGTAATCGGCAATGGCATGACAGTATTGGAAGCTATCGATGATCTTCCTTTTGTCTCGCTGGGGCTTAGAGCGTCCGATGCACCTTTCTGGACTCCGGAGTTTTCCAACGGCCTGGATTTTGTCTATATGAATGTTGAGGTTGTGGATAGATTCAGCGAGGCGCCACATGTCTTCGAAACCAGTCGTGGTATCCTGATTACGTCTGTTGATGTCAATGGCGGCGAAGAGACCATTAGTCTGAATTTCAATTCTGTGCCTTCGGATGGTGATCTCGTAATCAAGGCTAACCTTGAGAGCATCATACCCCGCAGAGATCGATTCGATGGAATTGCTACATTCTCCACTACCGATAATCGGTTGCGCATTCCCAGCCTGGAAGTAAATCAGAATGGCAGTGTCTTTCTGCTAAGCAATGTTGTTTTTGTACTAACAGACGCAGCTCAGTCTCTTTTCACTATCGAGTCCTACGAGCAGTAACAGCTTGCGAGTTTACCCAATGCTACAGTTGAGTTAACCTTGCTGCGGTCCTGTGCCGCGAATGTGTCACACCAATTAATAATAAGTAGATCCGTAGATCAATCCAGGATTTTCATGGCAGCGCCGAGAGGTGAATTCAGTTCCAGGTTTGGCTTCCTCATGGCAGCGTCAGGATCGGCTGTTGGCCTGGGCAACATTTGGGGATTTCCCACCAACGCTGCCAGCAACGGTGGCGCGGCATTTCTGTTTACCTACCTCGTATTGGCCTTTGCGCTAGCTTATCCAGCTTTGATGGCGGAACTGATCATCGGTCGTCATGCGCGAGCCAATGCTGTAACTGCATTGCGGTCAATAGCCTCTGGGCCACAGACTCGTGTGTTGGCTCTGGCAGTGGGTTTTCTCGGTATCCTCACAGTCAGTTTTATCCTCAGCTTCTATGCGATTGTCAGCGGCTGGATGATGGCATTCTTCTTCGATCCCCTGGCGAGAATTGTGGGCATGGATGCTGCGGCGCAATGGCTTACCACTGATGCAGTGCTTCGTAATAGTATTTTTGTAGTGTTGTTCATGGTGTTGACCATGTACATCATTAGTGCTGGTGTCAAAGACGGCATAGAAAAGTGGGCTTCACGACTCATGCCCTCATTGATCGTAATTTTGCTGTTACTGATTCTCTATGTGTTGACCTTGCCAGGCGCATCGGACGGCCTGCAAGCCTATTTGATTCCGGACTTCGGCCGGATCACCGATCCGGCACTCCTGGTGGATGCGATGGGGCAGGCGTTTTTCTCTCTGTCGCTGGGAGTAGGCACCATGCTCGTTTATGGCTCCTACATCAGCAAGCAGGAAAACCTGCCCACCGTCGGCAGCCTGGTGGCATTATTGGATGTGGGTATAGCGGTACTTGCCGGCATGTTAATACTGCCAGCCATGTATGTAGCCCTGAATAACGGGGTTCAGATATTCGATGAAAACGGGGGGCTGATTGCTGGTCCAGGTCTGATAGTCTCTGTGTTGCCGGCCTTGTTCAACACCATGGGCGCTATCGGTGTTTTTGTAGCCCTGGCTTTTTTTGCGCTCATGACAATTGCTTCTCTTACCTCATCAATTTCCATGCTGGAAGTGCCTGTTGCCTACGGGGTAGAGCACCATGGCCTGGAGAGACGCAAGGCAGCAGTTGCCATCGGCACACTGGTGATGCTCGCTTCACTGGTGATTGTGTTTAATTTCGATCCGCTGTTTGATCTGGTGGTGACTTACACCACCGAAGTAAGTCAACCACTATTGGGTTTTGCGTTTTGTATCTTCGTTGCCTGGATCTGGCGCCGCAATGAAATTCTGGAAGAGATCAAGCAGGGCTGTCCGGAAGCTGAGTCCGGTTTGTTCTGGAAGATCTGGCCTTTCTACGTCAAGTTCATCTGCCCGATTGCTATACTGGTTGTCTATTTCCAGTAGCTGGTAACGTGGGTGATATTCCCTGTCAGCTATGCTAACGTCCCTCGGTATATCTCATATTCAAGCCTGAATCTCTGCGGTTCTACCAATTTGGGGGCTACCATCATGAAGCAACGCATGCATTCTGCAGGGCAACACGATTCCGACCATCTGATCAGGAGCAGACGTCAATTCATGCAGCGCATGAGCGCGCTTGGGGGAGCAATGCTAATCGCTCCTGTCATGAGCAGTAAGGCGAATGCGCAGACTAGCGTAGCTGATTCGGTGAAGGCCCTGGTATTCGATGTGTTCGGTACCGTTGTCGATTGGCGGGCATCAATTATCAGGGAAGGTCAATTGTTGAGTGCCAACAAAGGCTTTGAAGTTGACTGGGCTGAATTTGCAGATCGGTGGCGGTCAGGCTATGGGCCGGCAATGAATCGTGTGCGCACAGGTGATCTGCCCTGGACCAAAATTGACGACCTGCACCGCATGATTCTCGATGAGCTTGTTGAAGAATACGGACTGCAGGGATTGAGTGAGCAAGAACTTGATCACTTCAATCGGGCCTGGCATAGACTCAGTCCCTGGCCTGATACTGTCGCCGGACTTAATCGTCTGAAAACGAAATATGTAATCGCGACCTTGTCCAATGGCAATGTATCTCTGCTCACCAATATGGCTAAAAATGCAGGATTACCCTGGGACGCAGTGCTGTCTGCAGAACTTGCAGGGCACTATAAGCCCGATCCAGAAGCCTATTTGAAAGCTGCTGATTTGTTGAGTCTGCCGCCGCAGCAGGTAATGATGGTTGCTGCTCATCCAGGTGATTTGAGAGCTGCTGCCCGAACCGGGCTTCGTACTGCTTATGTCATCAGACCTCTGGAACGAGGCCCTGGAAGGCCGGTCAATAGGAATCCTGATGGTGAATTTGACTACACCGCAGATGACTTTGTGGACCTGGCCAGGCAATTGGGGGCCTGAACTTGGCCAAAATCGAATTGTCCGCTGCGGACAGAGAACTCGCTACCGACAAGCTGCAAAACTATCTGGCGACTGAGCTTGATATTGAGCTCGGTGCATTTCAGGTTCAGTTTCTGTTGGATTTCTTCAGTGAACAAATTGCATGGCAGTATTATAACCAGGGTTTGGCAGATGCCTTGCAGGCAATAGAAAAAAAGATCGAAGAAGTTGCCGATACCATTTACGAATTGGAAATGCAGGAACCGGAATCCACCTAGGGAATCCTGGCTGAGACTACATACATCTATGACTGTCTAGTTGTGTTGTTCTCTTAGGGGAAGTCGGATAAAAAATTCACTGCCGGTATCCTGTTCCGATTCGAAACCGATCTCTCCCCCCAGTCTTTCGATCATACGCTTTACAATGACCAGGCCGAGGCCGGTTCCTTGCGGGTCTTTTTCCGAGTCAGGCTGCTCCTTGGCAAACTCCTGAAACATACGTTGCTGGAACTCTTCGCTCATTCCTCGACCTGTATCCCTGATAAATATCTCAATTCCCAGGCGTCGTTTGAAGTAGACAGCCTTGTATCCCAACAGGATGCTGCCTTCGTCAGTAAATTTGATTGCATTGGTCAATATATTGAGTAATGCATGCTGCAACCTCGACTTGTCAGTCTGTACCAGCAGATTCGTTGAAGCGAATTCCGTGGTGAATTCCAGACCTTTCTCCAAAGCTGAAGGGAGGATCATGTCCCGTACCTCATTGAGGAAATGAGACATCTCCACCAATTCAAACTCAGGTTCAAAACTATCGGATTCGATCTCGGCCATTTCCAGCAGGTCGTTGATGAGGTTATGCAGATGATCGCTTTGCTTGATGACTGTCCCCATGTGCTGGCGTGTCTGTTCGTCAAGCTTGTTCGATTGTGCCGCCAGTAGGCGTTTTGAATTGGCGAGAATAAGATGCACTGGTGTGAGGAATTCCCTGGACACATTCTTCAGGAAATCACCTTTTGCCTTGGTTTCGAGTCTTGCTTCCATGAATTCTTCATTTTTGGCGCGTACGAACTCGGTGAGCGAAAACAGCACCATGAGCGCAGCCAACACAACCAGTGCTTCACCGAACAGGGCCGAGATAGCGCTGCGCTCTACGAATTCCAGCTTGTAGATTAGCCAGGACAGGTAGGCGAGTACTATCAGCAACCAGGAACAGACCAGATAGATCGCCGATCTGGAGCCTTGCATGGCGGCAAAGATTGTCATCACAAATACGGTGACGGCAACAATGAACCCTATGGCCATCAGAGTCTGAATATTAGTCACAGAAATCTGATCGAATGGAATAACGAGGAAATAGATCGCCGCAGGAATCATTGACAGCGCGAGAAATCTCAGGATCACCACCACCTGATCACGGATGTGATGCACGAGGTTGAGTGACTGGCCTATTAGGCAGGCACTGGTAATAATCGCCGTGGCTGAAAGATAGGCCATGCGGTTATTCATTTCACCGATACTGCCCCAGAACCAGACTCTACCCATACCGGTTTGCGCCAGGAAAAAAACCAGCACACTGCCAAAGAACAGGGTATAGCCAATAAACTGTTTCTCTCCCATCACAAAGTACAAGGTTGCACACAACAGGAAGCAGAGCAGGAAGAATGTGAAGAAACCGCCAAAGAACGCGAGTATCGATTGGCTTTCTTCGGCGAGCAAAGGCGCTGTGGTCAGCACCAGTGGAACTTCAATGCCAACCCGGGAACTTACCCGGAAAAAGATTCTGGTTTCACTACCAGCGTCGGCCATATCGAATGGCAGCAAGGGAACACGATAGGGTTGAGAGATATCACTGTAAGAGACTGTATCTCCAGTTGCTTCCTGCCAGATGATTTGATCATCATGGGCTATAAAGAACTCTACCAGATCCAGGGTGGGCGCTTCAGTTACCAATAACAGGCGTTCATTGGCTAGTTCCGCGCTGGTGAGGATCAGTGAAAACCAGTAGCTGGATGTTGAAATGCCGAGAGTAGGAATAGCCTGAGTGGAACGTTGCCAGTCATGATCTCCCTGCATGACTTCATTGATCGAAAGCCCTTCCTGTGGTTCTTCCAGGTAGTCCAGGTACTGTCCCAGGTTAACAGGCAGTTGATTTCTCGACACATTCAACTCGGCAGCATGGCCAGGGCCCACCCAGAAAAGTTGGCAAAGCAGGAGCAGCGCTAAACCCAGTCTTGAGCTTAATACGCTTAGCCTGTGAACAGGTGACAGATAAGTCAAAAAGCAGCATCCCTGTGTGTCTACAGTCGCCATTATAAGACAAGCGCCCTGCAAATCCCCCGGCAGTGGGAAAGATTCGGGCAAAATTCGGGCGATGTTGACTCTGCCCGTCAGGCATGTGACATTGCCTGAATCCTGTATCAATGACCCATTGATGAGAGTTGTGAGACTCAAGAGACATGAGAGACACGAGGATGAATAATCGAACCAGTATAGTATTGTTATTGAGCGCTTTGCTCGTCGCTTGCGGCGACAGCAATGAGACGCCTGCCACTTCTTCTGTTGTGGAGCCAGCTATTGTAGCCATGCCTGAAATTCAAGAATCTGCCGCCAATCCGTTCCTGCAGCAAAGCTCCCTCTATATGAGCTACCCACCTTTTGATCAGATTAGCGAGGAGCACTATTTGCCCGCCTTTCGGCAGGGAATGGAAGAACAGCTGGCAGAAATCGAGGCCATTGCCAGCCAGAGCGCGGCGCCTGATTTCGATAATACGGTTGTTGCACTGGAGTTGTCGGGACAGCTTCTTGATCGGGTGGCCCGTGTATTTTTCAGCATGGCCAGCGCCCATACCAATGACGATATTCTTGCTCTGCAACAGGAGCTTGCCCCCGAGCTGGCAGCGCATGAAGACGCAATTCTGCTGAACCGGGATTTGTTCGCAAGGATTAGCGCATTGTATGCCAGCAGAGACTCTCTCAATCTGGACGAGGAATCAGGACGATTGCTGGATCGCTACTATATCGATTTTATTCGCGCCGGTGCCGCGCTCGATCCGGATCAGCAAGAACAAATGAAAGAAATCAATGCGCAGCTTGCAATTCTGCAAACCCAGTACAGCCAGAATGTCCTCAATGAAGTCAATGAGCTGGCTATAGTGGTGGACAGCCGTGAAGAACTCACTGGTTTGGATGAAGCGTTGATTGAGGCAGCCAGCGAAGAAGCAGTTGAACGAGAGCTCGATGGTAAATTTGTGTTGCCATTGTTGAATACCAGCGGTCAACCCGCACTGGCCAGTCTGCAGAATCGCAGCTTAAGGGAACGCATGCACACGACATCCTTGTCCCGGGGTAGTCGTGGAGGAGAATTCGATAATCGGGGTGTCCTTTCCGATGTCTTGCAGCTACGCGCAGAACGCGCACAGTTGCTGGGTTATCAGAATCATGCCCAGTACATCCTGGAAAACCAGACAGCACTGACTGTGGAAGCTGTCAATCAGAGGCTTGCAGAGCTGACCGTGCCTGCAGTCGCTAACGCACGCCGGGAAGCGGGCGACCTGCAGCAGATGGTCTACAATTCGGAAGAAGATTTTCAGCTGGCATCCTGGGATTGGGATTTCTACACAGAGAAACTCAGGGCGGCCCGCTACAACTTCGATGCCAGCCAGTTACGTCCCTATTTCGAGCTGAATAATGTGCTGCTTCGCGGTGTATTTTTCTCCGCGGAACGACTCTACGGCATTACCTTCGAGGAAAGAACCGACCTGCCGGTTTATCAGGAAGATGTCAGAGTATTTGAAGTGTTCGACACAACTGGCACCACCCTGGCGCTGTTTATCGCTGATTTCTATGCTCGCCCGAGCAAGCGCGGCGGCGCATGGATGAATGCCTATGTTTCTCAGAGCGATCTGTTAAACACGCAACCAATTGTAGCGAATCACCTGAACATCACGGAGCCTCCTGAGGGAGAACCCACACTGCTGACCTTCGATGAAGTCATCACCATGTTTCACGAGTTTGGACATGCCTTGCATGGCATGTTCTCCAGTGTGGAGTATCCCTATTTTTCGGGAACATCCGTGCCCCGTGATTTTGTCGAGTATCCGAGCCAGGTGAACGAGATGTGGGCAACCTGGCCCGAAGTGTTGGAGAACTATGCGGTTCACTATGAAACCGGCGAGCCTATGCCGATTGAATTGCTGGATAAAGTACTGTCGACGCAAACTTTCAACCAGGGATTCGCCACCACAGAATATCTTGCTGCATCAATCGTCGATCAGGCCCTGCATCAGCTGGCACCTGACGAGGTGCCAGCAGCAGAGGCGGTGATGGATTTTGAAGCCGATGCCCTGGCAGCGGCAGGCATTGCGATGGACGAAATTCCTCCCCGTTATCGTGCCACCTATTTCTCTCATATCATGGGCGGATACTCAGCGGGATACTATTCCTATATCTGGAGCGAAGTCCTGGATGCTGACTCGGTTGAATGGTTCAAGGAGAACGGTGGTCTGTCACGGGAAAATGGGGAGCACTTCAGGCAAACCTTGCTGTCCCGGGGAGGAAGCCGAGATGCCATGGCACTGTTTCGGGATTTCCGTGGCCGGGATGCTGAAATAACGCCGCTACTGGAAAGGCGGGGTCTCAATTAATCAGGCGGTGCTGGTGCTATGGGCCAGGCCGGGAGCCGGGTGTGTTTAGACTGTTACCTGACAAGCGTAACAGGAGCAGGCTGAACTCATCCCAGGGATTTGCCAGGGACATGCCCTTGATGGCCTGGTCAATTCGCCGGGCGTGATCAAGCATCTGCCAGATCTCGGTGCTGTGAAGTCGATTGAGTGCCTTGCCTACAGCCTGTTTGCGATTGAACCAGACACGCGCAGTTTGCAGAATAGCGTTAATGGCTTGTCCTGATTCGCGTTTTTCTACCATAGGTAGCAAGGCCCGCAGCTCTCTCGTGATTGCGCCCAATATGACCAGGGGATAAGTATCTTCGGCACGGAGTCCATCCAGTATTTTCTGTGCCCTGCCAATGTCGCCTAGTAGTGCAGCGTCAACCAGCTGAAATGCATTGAATCGTGAGCTATCGGCCACCACTTGCATCACTGTTCCGGCATCCAGTCGCACAGGATCCCCGGATGCTCCAGGCGATAACAGTTTCAGTTTCTCAATTTCCTGCATGGCAGCCAGCAAATTACCCTCGACCTTGTCCATGAGCAGTTGCAACGCGGCAGGTTCTGCTTGTATGCCAGCTCTTAACAAGCGCTGCTCCAGCCAGGGTGCCAGGTCATCCCTATTAACCGGCCAGATCTGTATTACGGCACCTGCACTTTCAATGGCTTTGAACCACTTGGTATTCATCGTGCCGGATTCCAGCCGTGGGCTGGAAATCACCACGATTACATCGGTCTGTTCTTCCGAGAGGAATGACTGCATGGCAGCTTTGCCGGTTTCATCCAGCTTGCTGGAACCGAGTCGAAGTTCTATGAGCTTGCGTTCGGCAAACAAGGAGAGATTGCTGCTGGCCTGATTGAAACCTTCCCAGTTAAAACCGCGGTCCACATTAAACACTTCTCTGTCGCCATAGCCCTGTTCGCGGAGCTGTTTGCGAATCAGATCCGCCGATTCCTGCATCAACAATGGCTCATCACCACTGAGCCAGTAGACAGGCAGCAGTTGTTGTTTCAAATTGCGTGCTAATTGTTCCGCTTTCAGTTTCACGAATTATTGTCGCTGGCTGCCAGACGTCGGAGCAACTGATCGACCAGATCGCGACGCATTTCAGAGGTGATGAGTTCCACTTCGTCTCTGGTGCCAGCAAGATTGGCAATGTCTTCTATATAGATTCTTTCCACGAACAGGGTTTCGTCCGGGATCAACAGCTCGTCAGCCTGGGCCAGGGAGATGTCTACGGACAGCCTGATTTCATATTGTGCGGCGCGAGCCTGTGGATTGACAGTGACGGCGCGGTTAACGACCCGCTCGGCATTGACGCGAAGTGTGGCAAGTTCTGCTGAACCGGAATCGCTTCGCGTCTCTACACCTGCCACATCAAGGCTGCGACGCAACAACCTCGCGAATTCGCTATTCGGTTGTTCCAGTTCCAAGGCCAGCTCATCGAAGTTGTTACTGATGGTGTTGCTGCCACGCAGGGCAAATCCACAGCTACCGAGCAGCATGGACAGGCACAACAGATACACCAGCTTGGGCACTATCGCGTATTGAGACATGAGCAATTTCTAATTCACCACGATGTTCACCAATCGTCCAGGGACGACGATGACTTTTCTGACCGTGCCATCAGCAGTAAATTTCTGCACGGCTTCGTCGGCCAGTGCCAACTTCTCCAATGCGTCTTTTTCTATATCCTTCGATACTTCAAGCTTGCTGCGCAGTTTACCGTTGACCTGCAGCACGATCAGCATGGAATTTTCCTCCAATGCGCTAGCATCAACTTCGGGCCAACGGGCATCCATCACAGCGCCTTCATGCCCCAGGTGTTGCCAGGCAGCATGGCAGAAATGAGGCACAATGGGCGCAAGCATGAGTACGCTGGATTCCAGTGCTTCCTGAATGACTTGCTTGTCATGGGCTTGTTGATGTTGTTCGCTGAATTTTGATACAGCGTTGAGCAATTCCATCACAGCAGCAATCGCTGTATTGAATTGCTGTCGTCTGGCGAAATCATCGCTGACTTTGTGAATGGTTTGATGGGTCTTTAGACGTAGCTTCTTTTGCTCATCATTCAAATCACTGCTTTGTGGCAGTGAAAGTTCAGCGCACTCATGGCTGCTGATGATGCGCCACAGACGCTTCAGAAATCGATAACAGCCTTCCACACCACTGTCGGACCAATCCAGGGATTGATCTGGTGCAGAAGCGAACAGGGTGAACATGCGTACGGTATCAGCGCCGTAGGAGTCGATTAACGGCATGGGATCGACAGTGTTGCCCGCGGATTTGGACATCTTCACACCGTCTTTCAAGACCATTCCCTGAGTCAGCAGGCGAGTAAATGGTTCATCACTGTTTACCAGGCCCTCATCACGCATCAGCTTGTGGTAGAAGCGAGCATAAAGGAGGTGCAGGATGGCATGCTCGATACCACCTATGTACTGATCGACAGGGAGCCAGTAATCGGCTCGCTCGTCCAGCATGCCATTATCCTGGTCGCGGCAGGTGTAGCGAGCGTAGTACCAGGACGACTCCATGAAAGTATCAAAAGTATCGGTCTCGCGACGCGCAACTTGTCCACACTTGGGACAGGCGACTTCATAGAATTCGGGCATCTTGGTCAGGGGAGAACCACTTTCCGTAAATTCCACATCTTCTGGTAACAGCACGGGAAGATCTTCTTCCGGAACCGGTACTGAACCACAACTCTCACAATTTATGATTGGAATGGGCGCGCCCCAGTACCTTTGTCTGGAAACTCCCCAATCGCGGAGTCGATAGTTGATAGTCTTCTCGCCTTTACCTCTTTCCTGCAGATACTCCGCTATGCCATCGAAGGCCTGTTGAAATTCCAGACCATCGAACTGTCCGGAATTGACCAGTCGGCCTTTTTCAACAAATGCCTCTGTGCTCAGATCACAAAGTTGATCTTTTTCGGTGGGCTCGATGACCTGCTTGATTTCCAGGCCGTACTTGCTGGCAAATTCCCAGTCCCGTTGATCATGTCCCGGTACCGCCATGACAGCGCCAGAGCCATAGCTCATCAGTACGAAGTTGGCAGCATAGATGGGCACTTGCTCCTCGCTAATGGGGTGGATAGCTTTCAGACCAGTGTCCATGCCCAGCTTCTCCATGGTCGCCATATCGGCTTCGGCAACTTTGATGTTGTTCTGCTCTTCAATAAAACTGGCCAGTTCAGGATTCGTTGCCGCAGCTTTTTCTGCCAGGGGATGTTGTGGCGCAACAGCTACATAGGTGACGCCCATCAGTGTATCGGGGCGTGTGGTATAGACCGAGAGTGTCTTCAATTCAGCATCCACATCGCCAGCGACTGTGAAATCCAGGTTTACAC
Organism: uncultured Pseudohongiella sp.; assembly: GCA_965267495.1. Taxonomy (GTDB): domain Bacteria; phylum Pseudomonadota; class Gammaproteobacteria; order Pseudomonadales; family Pseudohongiellaceae; genus UBA9145. The sequence goes on from OZ254078.1 coordinate 1,435,075, forward strand.
CTTCCGAGCGTCCAATCCAGTTGGCCTGCATGGTGCGTACTTTTTCCGGCCAGCCATCCAGCTTTTCCAGATCGTCCAGTAATTCCTGGGCAAAGGCGGTGATCTTGAAGAACCATTGGGGAATGCTGCGCCGTTCAACTGGAGCACCTGAACGCCAGCCCTTACCGTCAACCACCTGTTCATTGGCCAGCACAGTCTGGTCGACCGGATCCCAATTCACTTCTGCTTCCTTCTTATATACCAGACCTTTTTCGAACAGGCGGACGAAAAACCATTGCTCCCAGCGATAATAGTCCCTGTGGCAGGTGGCCAGTTCCCTTGACCAGTCGTAGGCGAAACCCAGCCGCTTCAGCTGCTCCCGCATATAGTTGATGTTGCTATAGGTCCAACCGGCAGGCGGGACTTTATTTTTCAGGGCAGCGTTCTCAGCAGGTAAGCCGAATGCGTCCCAACCCATGGGTTGCAGGACATTCTTGCCCAGCATGCGATGAAAACGAGTGATGGCATCGCCGATGCTGTAGTTGCTGACATGACCCATATGCAGATGACCGCTGGGGTAGGGCAGCATGGAGAGACAATAAAATTTCTCTCGTTCAGGATCTTCAACGACCTTGAAGCTGTCGTGTTCGTGCCAGTAAGCCTGGGCCTGCGCTTCCACCTGCTGTGGGTTGTACTGATTAACTTCTTCTTCCTGCATGGGTTTTCCTGCACAGCGGCATCACTTCCGCTGAATTGAATCATGAATGGGGACTTTGTTAAGGGAAAGTTTACCTCAGGGTGAGGCTTCTTCGTTAGTATCGTCGGTTTCCGGGGTAACTTTCAGTAGCTTTATTTGTCGGCTATCGGCATTGAGCACTGTGATCATGAAGGGCTCAATAGTCACGGTTTCGCCCCTCTCCGGAATATGGCCGAACTGCTGCAGCACCAGCCCTCCGATGGTGGTAAATTCCTGATCGCTGAATTCTGTATCAAAGTACTCATTGAACTCACCGACTGGCGTAAGTGCTTTGACAATGTAGTTGTCTTCATCGAATTTTTTGATGTGGCTCTCGTCATCAACATCAGTTTCGTCTTCAATTTCACCTACAATCTGTTCCAGCACATCTTCAATAGTTACCACTCCACATACCGAACCGTATTCGTCTATCACAACCGCCATATGTTGACGGGTTTCGCGAAACTCTTTTAACAACACATTCAGTGGCTTGCTCTCCGGAACAAAGGTCGCTGGACGCACCAGGTCCTTGATTTCAAATTTTGCCTGCCCGTTGTCCAGCAGCAGGGGCAGCAAGTCCTTGGCCAGCAGGATGCCCATAACATTATCAACATTCTCGCCTATCACCGGGAAACGCGAGTGTGAGGCCTTGGAAACCAGCTGGAGGATTTCGTTACGACTGAGATCGGCCGGGACTGTAACCACCTGTGAGCGCGGAATCATGATGTCGCGCACTTGCATGCTTGATACCTGGAGAGCGCCTTCGATGATGCCGAGCGCGTCGGCATCCAGTACCTGGTCCTGTGCAGCATTGCGCAGCAACTCCAGCAGGCTTTTTGTATCGGTGGGTTCGTCTGAGAAAACTTGTGCGATTTTATCGATCCAGGACTTCGGTCTCGGATCGATACTAGATTGGTCGTCGGTCATGACCTGGCTTCGTTAGGCCTCCTTAGCTACGGAAAAGCTCACCCTATCAAATAAGGGTTTGCGATTCCAAGGGTTTTCAGTATCTCAATTTCTAGGTTTTCCATAGCTTCAGCCTGTTGGTCTTCCTGGTGATCATGGCCGCAGAGATGGAGGATGCCGTGAATCAGAATATGTGCCCAGTGATCCTCAACCTTCTTTCCTTGCGCCTTCGCTTCCGATTCCAGCACTGCCGGGCAAATCACCAGATCTCCCAGGGGGTAATAACCCAACTGGTCGACAATTTCGACTGCGGCTTCACTGGGAAAGGAGAGCACATTGGTAGCGCTTTCTTTATTGCGATAGCGCAAGTTCAGTGCCGCTGATTCTTCTGCGTCGACGAAGCGGATGCTGAGATTGCAGTCGGCGTCATTGCCTATGCATTGCAGGCAGGTCTGGGCCCAGGTATGACAAAGGTTTTCATCGGGACAGTGACTGAATTGACTCTGATCGTCTATGTCAACTGTCACTGTCATGGCGATGTACGGATTCCTGGCTCGTTAAGGTAGGTACCGAATCCCTGTCGTACTCATCATAGGCTTCAACGATTCGTTGCACCAATCGGTGTCGCACCACGTCTTTAGCACTGAAATAGGTGAAACCTATGCCGTCGATATCTTTCAGAACTTTATTGACGTGTACAAGGCCAGAGCGGGTGCCCTTGGGCAGATCAATCTGGGTGATGTCTCCAGTGATGACTGCAGTTGAGCCGAAGCCAATTCGAGTCAGAAACATTTTCATTTGCGCAGACGTCGTATTCTGGCTCTCATCCAGGATAATGAAAGCATTATTCAGTGTTCTGCCACGCATATAGGCCAGTGGTGCTACTTCGATGACATTCTTCTCAATGAGTCTGCCAACTTTTTCGAACCCCAACATTTCATAGAGGGCATCATAGAGTGGTCGCAAATAAGGATCGATTTTCTGGGTCAGGTCACCGGGAAGAAAGCCGAGTTTTTCTCCGGCTTCAACAGCAGGTCTGACCAGTAGCAGCCGTTGCACCTGTTCCCGGACCAGGGCTTCGACTGCGCAGGCGACAGCCAGATAGGTCTTTCCAGTACCGGCAGGGCCAATGCCGAAATTGATGTCCTGGGTACGTATGCTGTGCACATACTCCCGCTGATGTCGACTACGGGGTTTAATACTGCCTTTTGGGGTCTTGATCAGGGATCCCTGTTGGTCCGGGCTCGAATCGATTGCATCGCCGGACTCGCCCTGGATTTCCCGCAGTGACAGATGCACCTGATCGGGGCTCAGTTCCTGCCCCTGGCCAGTGGCCTGGTAAAGGGACTCCAGCAGTGAGGAACCTGTTGTTACAGCCGCTTCGCTGCCAGACAAATGAAATTCATTGCCTCGATGGCGAATTTTCACGGCCAGCACGCTTTCTATCTGTTGAATATGCTCGTCCAGTCGACCGCACAGACTTGCCAGTCTTTGGGAGTCATCGGGCAGCAGAGTCAGGCGCATGGCGTGCTCACTCATTAATTAAGCTTCCTTATTGAAATATGCTGCCAGTATAGCAGGCAATGTGATTACAGTGCGCCCAGCAGGGAGTTGGGCAGTGCATCGGTGATACGAACGGGAATCAGCTTCCCGATCAGCTCAGGGTTGTCGCTGCGGAAATTAACCACCCGGTTGTTCTCTGTTCGACCTTGCAGTGCGCCAGGATCTTTGCGCGATATGCCGGTAACCAGAATTTGTTGCTCAGTACCAACCATGCTGGTACTGATAGCCGCGGCTTGCTTACTGATTTGTGATTGCAAGGTAGCCAGGCGATGCTTTTTTTCCTGTTCTGGTGTTGCATCCTCGAGCTCAGCTGCTGGCGTACCCGGGCGGGCGCTATAGACAAAACTGAATGAAGTATCGAAGCCAATCTCAATGATGAGATTCATGGTGTCCTCAAAATCAGCGTTGGTTTCTCCGGGAAAACCCACTATGAAATCCGAGGAAAGGCTGATACCTGGTCTTGCCTGCTTTATCTTGCGAATCAGCGATTTGTATTCAAGCGCCGTGTGGCCCCGTTTCATTGCTGTCAGAATTCGATCGGATCCGCTCTGTACTGGCAAGTGTAGGTGCGATACCAATTCCGGCACCTGCTCAAATGCGGTAACCAGGTTTTGATTGAATTCTACCGGGTGAGAGGTGGTGAACCTGATTCTGTCGATGCCATTGATGCTGGCGATATAATTAATTAGTAGTGCCAGGTCTACTATTTTGCCCTGATGATTAGGTCCACGGTAAGCATTGACATTCTGGCCCAGTAAATTAATTTCCCGCACGCCCTGGTCGGCCAGGTGGGCAGCTTCGGCTAACACATCGTCCATAGGGCGACTTACTTCTTCGCCGCGAGTATAAGGTACGACACAAAAGCTGCAATACTTGCTGCAACCTTCCATGATGGTCAGGAATGCCTGACAGGAATCCACTTCAGGCTCAGGCAGGCGATCGAATTTCTCAATTTCGGGGAAGCTGATATCGACAACTGGTGCGGAGCCTGATGACTCACCGAGCATTTCTGGCAACTTGTGTAAGGTCTGCGGCCCAAAAATGACGTCTACATACGGTGCCCGCTTGCCGATTGCTTCTCCTTCCTGGCTGGCGACACATCCGCCTACAGCAATCTTCAGATCCGGATTGGAATCTTTCAATGCCCGCCAGCGACCCAATTGATGGAATACCTTTTCCTGGGCTTTTTCGCGGATGGAACAAGTGTTCAGCAACAGGATGTCAGCCTGCTCTGCAGAATCCACAAGCACGGCTTGTTCAGAATCCCTGAGCAGGTCCAGAATGCGCGCGGAATCATACTCGTTCATCTGGCAGCCGTGTGTCTTGATAAAAACACGGCGCGGCTCTCTTGGCGGCGTTTGAAGCTGCGAATTGTCGGGCTGTGTGGTCATGACTGACGTGTACAGAGTCAAAGGGCGCGCATTATAGCAGGGGAGCCAAATTTTGCCCTCTCCGCGCGTGGCCGGGTGTTGAGGAATTAAAGCCGCTCAGCTTGAAATTCTTTCCTTCAGACAGATATTAGAGGTAGGCTAGCGGCGCAGCGAAGTAATCTGCCATCGCTGTTAGCTATGCATCTGGACTATTTTCTGTAAGAGATTGAAATAAATGACAAATTCGTCAGAAATCTACAAGATCAGCTTCCTCAACAAGGGCAAGGTTTACGAAGTATTCGTCAAACAGGTGTACCAGAGCGAATTGTACGGTTTTATTGAGATCGAAGAATTTGTGTTTGATGAACGTACCCAGGTGGTGGTGGATCCCAGTGAGGAGAAACTGAAGACCGAGTTTGCAGATGTACGCAGAAGCTTTATCCCCATGCAGGCCATTATCCGCATTGATGAAGTGGAAAAATCCGGTGCTGCGAAAATCAGCAGTGGCGACAATATCATGCCATTCCCCGTCAGTTTTCCTGGCTCAGGCAAGATCGATAGCCAGGAGACCTGAGCACACGATCGATTCCCTTTTTTAGCCACTGCCCAAGCAAGCCCTTGAGCGCGTCAGACCACCCTTATTCAACGCTGTCCCCGGACACAGTGCTTGCTGCAGTTGAGCACCTGGGTTTTGAACCCGATGCGCGCATCTATCCTCTGAACAGCTATGAGAATCGCGTTTATCAAATCGGCATCGAAGACGGACCCTCATTAATAGTTAAGTTCTACCGGCCTCAGCGGTGGACAAGAGAACAGATTGAGGAAGAACACAGTTTTACGCGCGAACTGGTGAATCTGGAAATTCCAGTCATCGCGCCGATGGAGTTTCCGGGCCAGGGTTCCCTGATTGAGCATGAAGGTTTTCTGGTCGCCGTATTTCCCCAGTTCATAGGGCGACCGCCGGAACTTGATGATCTCGACAATCTTTTGATCATGGGTCGTTTCGTAGGGCGTATTCATGGGCTGGGCGCCCAGCAGACTTTTTCCTCAAGACTGGAGCTTTCGATCGAGCGCTTCGCCGTGGAAAGCAGTCAGTTTCTGTTGCGTGATGACTTTATACCTACTGATCTGGTACCTGCCTATGAGTCTCTTAGTCAGCAGCTAATCGACAGTGCGGACTCTGTGTTCAGGGGGATGGGAGAAATTACCAGCATTCGCATCCATGGAGATTGTCATCCTGGCAATGTGCTGTGGAAAGATGATACGCCTCACTTCGTGGACTTCGATGACACCATGATGGGACCCGCCATCCAGGATCTCTGGATGATGCTTTCCGGAGATCGCAACCAGCGTCAGGCACAGCTATTGGAGCTTGTCGAAGGTTACAATGAGTTTCACAGTTTTAGAGTGAGCGAGCTGGCTCTAATTGAAGCACTTCGCACCCTCAGGCTCATGCACTATAGTGCCTGGCTGGCACGGCGCTGGCATGATCCTGCCTTCCCCAAGAATTTTCCCTGGTTTAATACTGAACGCTATTGGGCTGAGCACATCCTCGAGCTCAAGGAACAACTGGCTGCAATGCAGGAACCACCACTGCAGTTAATCTGAACCATCAGCAGTGCCAGCGGGGGTTGATACCGGAATGAAAGTTTGGGGTGATCCCTTTGTAGGGCTACTGTAGAGCTACTGTAGAGTTACTTGGGTAAATTCTCGACGATAGCGGCTTCAATAATTTCAAGATCGCCGTCGCGAAACCCCATATGGACTAATTTAACTTCACCATCAGGCCCGATCAGGTATGAGGTGGGCATGCCAATGACACCAAAGAGTTCGGCAGCGTCACCCTCCGGATCGGCAGGAATCAGGAAATCCAGGGGCGTATCCTCCAGAAAATCGAGGCCATCTTCAATCGGGTTGTCTACAGTGATGGCAACCACTTCCAGTCCCTGATCTTTGTACTTGTGGTACAGCTCATTGTAGAGGGGCAGGGAAGTCAGGCAGGGTGCGCACCATGATGCCCAGAAATCCACGTAAATGGCTTTTCCCGCAAGCGACTGCAGTGAGATCGGGTCTTGGCCAGCATAAATCGAAGGAATGGAAAAATCGGGTGCTGGATCGCCTTCTTCTACTGCCAGGGCGCTGCTTGCATACAGGCAGGAAAGCAGACAGACAAGGCTGGAAACGGTTCGCTTAATACTCATGGCCCGGGGAAGCCTCCATAGGAATGTTGGGGCACTATAACTCACTGGATTTCGCTTCGTCCACAGATCATGGCCCGAACTAAGTGGGCAGAAGTGCCGGATCCCTGAGGCTGTTAAGCATTTCCCGCCAGCGGCGTTTCTGAATCTTCACTTTATATTGCATCTCACGGTAGGTGTCCCGAAGCTGCATCTTTTCCCATTGTGAGATCGTCTCCTGGATGTGCTTACCCCGGGCTTCATACCAGGCAATGCGGTGCTCGTTCCATTGCTGCAACAACTGCAGGAATTGTTGGTACTCCTGTTCGAGTTTTAGACGCCACTGTTCCGGAAGTTTGTGGTCTGTCAGTCTGGCACTGGCTGCACGGTACTGCATATTGAGGCGGGCAGTTTCAATCTGCGCCGGTGTACTGCGCTTCAGATCCCGGGTAATTCCAAGCCAGGACAGGCTCTTGATCAACCACTTGGTCGGATCGAAGTGCCACCAGCGGACACCGTTGCGATAGTCCCATTGAAAGGTATGGTGAAAATTGTGGTAGCCCTCACCATAGGTGATGAGTGCCAGCAGAGGATTGTCACGGGCAGAACTGCTGTCACTGTAGGTTTGTCGCCCCCACATATGTGCGATGGAATTGATCAGGTAAGTCACGTGCTGGCTGAGCACCAGGCGCAGTAATCCGGCAAGCAGTAAACTGGCAACAATGTCTCCATGCCAGTAGCCAATCAAAAATGGCAGGCCGATATTGGTCAGCAGAACCAATTTCAGGTAGTGCTTGTGTTGCCACAAGGCAACCGGATCTTTCTGCAGGTCCTTCACATTGGAAAAATCCACCTGGCCACTTTTGTATTCACGCAGAATCCAGCCAATATGGGAAAACCAGAAGCCGCGGCTGGCGGAGTAGGGATCCTTGTCATCGTTGTCTACAAACTGATGATGGCGCCGGTGACCGGATGCCCAGTGAAGGATGTCGTTCTGCAATGCACAGGCTCCTCCCAGGGCGAAGATAACGCGGAGTACTGGGTGGGCCTTGTAGGTTTTGTGGGACCACATGCGATGATAGCCGGCAGTGATGGACAAACCGCAGAATGCCATCAACAACAGAAAGACAATCCATTCGAACAGGTCATAGCCGTAGAAATATCCGTACAGGGGGACAAGTGTCAGGGCTGCTACCGGGGTGATGCTGAAGAGCAGCATATTGGTCCAGTTGATAGGGGCTTTTTCCATCAGGCATCACATCCTTACTCAGTTAGCTGATTGCTTAAGTGTAACGCAATGTCTTCATTAAACCAGTAGCATGAGAAGTCTTCAGTTGTGGATAAAGTGCTCAACAAACAGTTATAAAGAGTTGCTGGTCCCTAAAATTGGAAACTCCAGAGTGGAAGTGTATGAATGACAAGATTATAGAATTGGAAACACGATACAGTTACCAGGAAGAGCTGTTGCATCAACTCAACGAGACTGTCATCTCGCAACAACAACAATTGGACCAGCAGGGACGACAACTGCAGTTGTTAAATAAGCAGTTGCAGGAGTTGAGAGAAAACCTGCCCACCAGTGAAGCGGATGAGACGCAACAAAAACCACCGCACTACTAAGCATTGATTCTCAAATATCGACTTACCGAAATCGGTCTAACAGGTGATTGATCCAGGCAGTTCAGTCGGGCTGAAATTCCTATGTCTGACATGCCTCACTCCTGTCAAAAATGCACTCCCTATGCAGGCTAAATAACCGATTTCCTTAAGTTTCGATTCAGCTTGCCACTGCTAAATTGGCAACCTGTAATGGACTGAAGCGGGAATAATTCCCGGTTTGGGCAGAACTGCTGATTCGAAAGCAATGTTGAGGTAACAGGATGAACAAGCCAATCTCTCTGATCGCTGCAAGTGCTTTACTGGTGAGTGGCAGCGTATTCGCTGAAACCAGTTATGAGTATGCCGATGTCATTGAGGCGCGCCCCATATATCAGATTGTGGAAGTTTCCGAGCCATTCGAGCAGTGTTGGGAAGAAGAGATCGCTATCGATCGTTACCCGTCGCGACGCGGCTCCAATACGCCAGTCGTGGTCAGTACCATTATTGGTGGTGCTATAGGCAATGCAGTCGGCAGTGGCAAGAGTAACAAACGGGTGGGCGCAGTAGTTGGTGCCGTATTGGGGCACTCTATTGGACGTGATATAGTGCGCAACGAGAGGCGTTCAAGCGTGCGGGAATACGAAGTCGTACAGCGCTGCGAGACAGCTTATCAGCAGCGCGAAGAAGAGCGCCTGGTCGGTTATCAGGTTACCTATCTCTATAATGGAGAAGAGCATTCCGTGCGCACGGACACGGATCCTGGTGACCGTATTCAGTTGCGAATCAGTGTGCAGCCTGTTCTATAGGCGAGGTCCTGACTTCACATTGTGGTCGGTCAGGTATTGAGGTGAAAGTTGAAAATACTCATCAAGCTAGCAGCCACAGGCCTGGTCTGGATGAGCCTGATCACTAATGCTTGGGCTCAGGTGCTGCCTGCCCAGGTTGATCAGAATCAACTCGACCGCGCCAATCCCTTACGCGATCTGCGCAACAATCCACAAGCCAACACCCGGATCAATGAACGCCAGGCCGTGAATCTGGCGCGACAACGATTCGCTGGCAATATTCTTCGCATCTCTCTGATCGGAGAGGGGCCCAATCAGCGCTATCAGATACGCATGGAAGACCAGGGCAAAGTGTTCACAGTCTTCGTGCACGCTATCACTGGTGAAGTAACAGGCGGCAACTAGGTCGATCCAAGGAGCTGGAAGCATGCGTCTATTGGTAGTGGAAGATGAAAGTCTGTTGCGGCAGCAGCTACAGCAAGGGCTGACTGCCGAGGGCTATGTTGTCGATGGTGCTGAGGATGGCAAGTCTGGTCTCTATTATGCGACTGAGTATGACTACGATGCCGCGATCATTGATCTGGGCTTGCCACAAATAGATGGCATCTCTCTTATCAAGCAAATTCGCGCTGCCGACCAACAGTTTCCCATTCTGGTGCTCACCGCCAGAGGTGACTGGCAGGACAAGGTAGAAGGGCTGGATGCGGGTGCCGATGACTACGTGGTGAAACCTTTCCAACTTGAGGAAATACTGGCCAGGCTGAATGCACTTCTCCGGCGGGCGGCGGGATTTGCGAAGCCGAACCTTGAATTTGGTCCCCTGAGCCTGGATATCACTGCAAAACGACTCACTGTCGACGAGGAAATCGTTGATCTCACCGCCTATGAGTACAAGATGCTCGAGTACCTGATGATGCATCCGGGTCAGGTCATTTCCAAGACTGAACTGACCGAACATTTGTATGCGCAGGATTATGATCGGGACAGCAATGTGCTGGAGGTTTTTGTCAGGAGGCTGCGACAGAAGCTTGACCCGGACCAGACGCTCAAACCCATCGAGACTGTCAGGGGTCAGGGATATCGATTCAGTCTCGCTGAATCCTGAATCTTCCTGTTGCGGGTTGAATCCATGCCGAACACCGCCAGGGTCGCCAGCTACTCACTTCAATCCCGATTGCTGCTCTCCTTTAGTATCCTTTTGTTTGTCTTTCTGGGATCCACTGGCATCGTCCTTGATCGCGCATTCAGTTCCAGTGTGGAAGCGGGTGCAGCCGACAGACTGCAAGTGCAAATCTATTTGTTGCTCGCCGCCGCCGAGTATCAGGATGGTGAATTCTACTTTCTGGAAGATTTGCAGGAACCTGGATTCAGCAGTCTTAATTCCGGTCTTTACGGTTTTATCAGCAGTGTGAGTGCCGGCGAGCTCTGGCGCAGCACCTCCGCACGTACATTTACCTTACCAGGTACTGACTTCCTGAGGGAGAGAGTCAGCGTTGGCGAAAGCAGGTTTGAAGCCCTGGGCGCTGATGATGAAGTCTACTTTCGTTTGAGTTACGGCATTCTCTGGGAGGACGGTATCAGCGAGTTCAGTTTCACCGTGATCGAGAATGCTGAGCCCTATTACGCTGAAATCAGTGATTTTCGCAACAACCTGTGGTTCTGGTTCGGCGGTGTTGCCGTCTTGTTGTCGCTGATGCAGCTGTTCTTGCTGCGCTGGGGCTTATCACCATTGGGACGCATGGCGGCGGACCTCAAACGCATCGAATACGGCGACAGTGACAAGCTGGAGGAAGACTATCCTCTTGAGCTACAGGGCGTCACCGCAAATCTCAATTTATTGATTGAAAGTGAGCGCAAGCAACAGGAGCGCTATCGCACCACTCTAGGTGATCTGGCCCACAGCCTGAAGACGCCCCTTGCCGTTATCGCAGGATTGCTGCCCGCGTTCCAGCAGCACTCGAGGAACAATTCGGAAGCCGAGTTGGAAAGCAAACTGGAAACAGCTAACGAGCAGTTGGAACGTATGGATCAGATTATTTCCTATCAACTGCAGAGAGCGGTGCAATCTAATCAGGCCAGTTCCCTGGCGCGGCACGTGAAGATTGCACCGGCAGTCGACAAGGTGGTTAATGCGCTGCAGAAGGTCTATGCCGATAAAGCCATAAAACTCAATTGTACAATTGATGAAAGCGCAGAATTCGTTGGTGATGAAAGAGATCTGTTGGAGCTATTGGGCAACGTACTGGATAACGCCTTCAAGTACGGTGAATCACAAGTGTCCATATCAGTCAGCAAGGATGCTCTTCGCAGAACAGTCCTGACAATCGAAGATGATGGGGCAGGAATACCGGAAGATAAACTTGAATTTGTGTTACAGAGAGGGGCCAGGGCTGACACTTTAGCGCAAGGCCAGGGCATAGGACTCGCCGTCGTGACCGACATCGTCACCAGTTATGAAGGTGAGATCAAGGTGGGGCACAGTTCGCTGGGTGGAGCCTCTATAGAAATCCTGTTTAAGGCCCCTACAGTAGAAATCCTCCGGCCACGGCACAGAGAGTCATCAGAAAGAGAAACCACTTGATTGTCGCCGGTTCGGCCTTGATGGCAAATTTCACTGCCAGGTGTGCACCTGCCATGGTGCCCAGGGCCACGATCAGTCCGGGAATCCAGCGAATCTGCCCAAAGGCGATGAATACCACCATGGCAACAACAGTGAAAGCCAGGGCACAAGTCATTTTCAAGGCATTGGCTCGAACCAGATCGTAACGTAAGCCACCAGCCAGCGCAGCGAGCAGAATAAATCCCACACCCGCCTGCACAAAACCGCCGTAGATGCCAGCCGCAAACAAGCCCCACCAGGCGCCCCGGTGTTCCGCCGGAGAAAGCGTGGGCGTACCCGGTGGCGGCGCGATGACATTGGGGCGCACCAGGATAATGATGGACATGGACAGGATGGTGAGCAGCAAAACGGGTTTCAGGTAGAGATTCGGCATCAGGGCGGCCCCAAATGCGCCCAATACGCCTCCCGCAATGGTCGGTATCAGAATCGGTCCGATTGCCGGACGATCCAGAGAATCATGTCGGTCAAAACCGCTGACCCCGACCAGGCATTGCATCAGCACGGCGACCCGATTGGTGGCATTGGCAATGTCAGCCGGTAGCCCCAGCATCATCAGGGCCGGGATGGTGAGGTTGGAACCACCCCCGGCCAGGGTATTGATGCCACCCGCCAGAAATCCGGTTACGGTGAGCAGGGCGAAAGCTGTGATGTCCAGATCCATAGTTAATTCCAGGCTGTTTGCGCTGCAGCTTAACAAATAAGCCTTAGAACTTTCCCAAAGCCCTTGTAAAGGCTAATATTTTAGCCTCAGGTGGAGATTTTCCATGGGCTCGATTATTTGCCTTGGTCGATGTGAATCCCATCACAATCCGGGCATCCGGTCCCCATGAAATCCCCATTTTAAGCGCCAATTCACGGTCTGATTGTGCTGATTGCGTAAAGTCGGCCATGAAAGACCATGAAAGACCAAGAAAATCATTGAATTGTGGCCCAAGAGTCCGACAAATTAGGCAGCAAGCCAGAATTCATGAGGGATACGGAGAAATAGCCGTAACAGTTTTCTGGAGGGTTCGCGATAGGGCGGGCCCCGGGAGATCGACAGGAGAGCCTGAATTCGACGGGATACAGGCTGATTGGGTTAGCAGATGCAGATAAATACCAGGAAAATCAAGGGGATGACTTTGATTGAGTTGCTCTTCGTAGTAGCCATTCTTGGTGCCTTGCTGGCGCTGGCCCTGCCCAACTTCTCCGACACAATCGAGGCCGCCAATACCAATTCCCAGGTCAAGGTTATGCTAACCACCTTGAATCTGGCCCGCAGCGAGTCCATCAGGCGTGGCGTTGATGTATCCATCTGCGCCAGTAACGATGGACTCGACTGCGATGCCGACGCCTGGGCCGATGGCTGGATCGTATTTATCGACAATAACGCCGATGCCAATGGTGCCAATGGTTCGGTAGATGGTGGGGACGAAATCATTCGCGTGTTCGATTCTCTTGGTGCAGGCAGTGCGGCGGATTTCTCTGTGGACATGCTGTCCTATAACAGCATGGGCTTCAGTGCTACCGGTGGTGTACAGAACTTTGTCATCTGCCCGGCCAGCAACAATACAGACAATGCCCGGTCTATTGAAATTGGCCCTTCCGGGCGGGGAAGACGAATTGAAACTGGCCTGGCCTGTCCTCCCAACCCCTAGGCTGGTGGTTTATTGATATGAGCAAACAAATACAGACATCCCGAAACAAACGGCACAAGGCCAGGCTTAATCTGGAATTTGGCACCACGCTGATGGAAGTGCTGGTATCGCTGCTGGTGTTGTCCGGCGGATTACTGGGTGTCGCCAGCGTTCAGGCCGTCAGCCTGCGCAACAACCAGGCAGCGCTATATAGAACCCAAGCGACCATGCTGACTTCGGAAATCATCGAAAGGATGCGCGGCAACAAGACGGGTGTCGACAATGATGCCTATGACGACGTGGCTGGTGCTGCCACTGCAAGCTGTTTTACTGCAGACGGCTGCACCCCTACACAAATGGCCTCCCAGGATATTCTCGACTGGGATGCGGCTGTGGCCGCGGCCCTGCCCAGCGGTACGGGCGTTGTGTGCCTGGATGCTACAGGTAATGACGGCAGTGCTACAGATTTTCAGTGTGACGGCGCCGGCAACATTTATGCAGTGAAGATTTTCTGGGATGACGATCGCGATGGCACCGCTAATCAGTCATTGATCACCAGCTGGCGACCACTTTAATGGGAATGCATTCATGCTGAACAAAGCCAAACAGCAACAGTCGATTTCTCTGCCGCGCGCAGCGTGGGGACTGTCTCTAATCGAACTGCTTATCGCCATGGTTCTCGGACTCACTCTGGCGGCAGGGGTCGTGCAGATGTATGCGAGTAGCTCAGCCACCGAGCGCAGCCAGGATGCCAGGCTGCGCATTCAGGAAAATGGTCGCTTCGCACTGAATTTTCTTGCCAATGAGATTCGCATGGCTGGTTATCTGGGTTGTCTTGGTTCCATGGAAGGCAACTCGGCCAACGACACCCTGAATCATCCGGCGGGTTCCACCCTGCAGCCTGGATTCGGTGTCCAGGGCTGGGAGGCCGCAGGCACGGCCCCGGGTGACGTCGCCAATAGTGATATTAATGCAGCAACCATAGCCTCCACTGGTACCGAATGGACTGGTAACCAATTTGCTGGCTTCAATATTCCTACTGTGCAGGCCGTACCGAATTCCGACATTCTGAGACTCTGGGGCGGGATCGGCAACGCCTCCATCATTACCAATATCGACAATTCGGGCACCGATCCGATTATCACCACTACAACTGATGCCGGTGTGGCGGTGAATGATTTTCTGATCGTCAGCGACTGTGAGCAGGCAGATTTCGTTCAGGCCTGTACTGTTGTCGATGCCGGAGTCACCACCACTGTTACGCTGTCAACCGGCTGCGCCATGGGCAATGAAGCGGATGCCTTCGTCACATCTGTGGCCAGCACTACAACGGGTGACACCGCTGAGCTGATCCGGCTGCAGGGCACCCTGTTCTATGTAGGCAAGCGCGATAATGATGCCAGCAATCCGCCAACCCTGTTTCGGGCACAGCTGGATACCGATGGCACAATCGCTGCGCCGGAAGAACTCATCGAAGGCGTGGAGTCCATGCAGCTGCTGTATGGCGTGAATACGGACCAGGATGTGCGTGCCACGGTAGATGCCTGGGTTACTGCGGATAATGTGTTTGACTGGGATGAAATCATCGCGATACGGGTCAATTTGTTAATGGTGGCTGTGGAAGGGTCCACCGTGCCCCAGCCCCAGGCTTACACTTTTAACGGTACCGCTTACGATGGCACGGATGGCAATCTGCCTGGTGACACCCGGGTGCGGCGCGTGTTCCAGACTACAGTCAGCCTGCGCAATCGGGCTCTGGGAACCTGACAGGGGATTAGAGGCGGATCACAGTTTTGAAAACTACAATTCGAAGATAATGAGCACTATGGTCAGACTAGCAAGCAGATCGGCACCACCAATAGCCCAGCGCCAGCGCGGGGCGATACTCGTCTTCTGTCTAATTTTCCTGGCGGTTTTGACCATGATGGGGGTCTCTGGCATGGAGTCCACGACTCTGGAAGAGCGCATGTCCGCCAATATGGTAGACCATGAGCGCGCCTTCAATGCCGCGGAAACAGCATTGCAGGCGGCTGAAGCCTGGTTGGTCACGCAGACCATCCTGCCTATCACCAGTACCGATGGTTCCACTACGGTGTGGGAAGAGAACGGCCCGGATCCATTGAAGCCTGGTCTGGCAGGCGACGACGGTCTTTACTGGTGGGATCACGCAGACCGGGACACCGAAACCTGGTGGACTGCCAATGGCGACGCACCGGCCAATGTGCCCGTGGTGGCGGCTCAGCCCCGCTACGTCATCGAAGAATACAAGACAGTGGATTCCGGAGAATCCATCTCCCAGGGCAGCGGTGAGCAGCCCATCTCCCGAACTTTTCATCGAATAACCTCTCGGGGTTGGGGCATCAATACCAATACCTCAACCACTGTGCAGGCAACCTTTGTGCAAAGGTATAACTAATGCGAACGAACGAGTTGAATCAGGGTTTCGAGACCTTGGAGGCAGCAATGAATTTCAGACATGAACTGCGGATTTTTACTTCATGGTTGGCGTCGGTGTTTTTACTGGCCCTGGGTACATCCAGTCAGGCACAGGAAATGGCGCTGGCGGAAAGCCCCTTGTTCCTGGGTACCCAGATTGACCCCAACGTATTTTTTATGATGGATGATTCCGGATCAATGGATTGGGAAATCCTGACCAGGGACCACAATCCGCAGTGGAACTACTGGACGTCTTCCAGCACTGATTCTGTGATTACCGACGGCCTGATCGACCTTTATGTAAACACTGGCACTGGTTCCTGCAAGTCATCCAGCATACGGACTTACTACTATTACTTCGATGATCCCGATCATGCCTATGACACAACTTGTAGTTATCGAGCAGCAGAGCTTTCAACATCTGTGCATGATAGCGATTGGCGTATGTCTTCTGCAGAATTCAATATCATGTATTACGATCCAGAGGTTAACTACAGCCCCTGGATAGGCTACACAGATGCCGATTTCAGCAATGCCCGCAGTAACCCGGACGATTCTACCAATGGCTACACTGACTTTCGTGATCTGACCGGATTTAGATTTACTGTTTGGAATGACACACATGGTGCCACACTTGATGGCAGTGGTCGTGTTGATGGGCCTTCCCGAGCGACCAATACCCCAAATGGTGAAATTGACTTATGGGATTCCCATGTGGAATACACAGTTAATAGTCTGACCTTGGATCGTGAGACCCGCACTGTCCCGGCAGCACCTTTTGGTGCCTCATCTTGTAGTAACGGTGATCAGAACGATGATCCACCCTATGCAACCTGTTATGGAACTACCAAGACGTCGAGCTCCTTCTCGATAACTGATATCAATCCCTGGGGTCGCACCCTAGCTGAAGAAAAGCAGAATATTGCTAACTGGTATCAATATGCACGAAGGAGACACTTTATTTCCAAGAATGCCGTGTCGCTGGTGGTGAATTCCAACCCCAATTTCCGCTTCGGGTACTCCCAGATTAATGAGTGGGGCAGTGTCTTTGTAGAAGTGCCTGATATCACGCTCGACGATTACTCTACCCACAATGCAGCGCTGGTGGATACCATGGCCAGCTATGAGTGGGACGGTAATGGCACACCACTTAGAACCGGACTGGAGGTCGCTGGTCGCTACTTCGACAACTACTACGGTGCCTATGATGATCCCATCGTATCTGAATGCCAGCAAAACTATTCGGTGCTGTTCACTGACGGTTACTGGAGTAACTGGGACATTCCGCAAACGGATATCGGTGATGAAGATGGGGATGGTGTAGGTGATAACTATTCTGCCTACGAACCAACTCTTGCCGATGTAGCCCACTATTTCTACACCACGGACCTGTCTCCATTGGACGACGAGGTACCGGCAACGCCGATCGATCCAGCTAACCACCAACACATGGTCACATTTACGGTGGCCTTTGGTGTGGAAGGCAATCTGGTAGATACCGATGATGATGGTTATCCAAATCCGGAACTCGCGGAAGATGATGCCTGGTACAGTGGTACGCCGAACTCCAACGCGGAAAAGATCGACGATCTCTGGCATGCGGCCTTTAACAGCAAAGCCTACTTTGTGTCCGCCCAGTCACCCACCGAGGTGGCGCAGGCCATCGGTGAGGCCCTGTTGGAAATTGCCGACCGGGTAGGTTCTGCTGCCTCGGTAGCGACCAACACCGGATCGCTGAATGCCGGCAGTAAGCTGTTCCAGGCGCGATTCGACAGCTCTGACTGGAAGGGTCAGTTATTGGCTTTCAATATCAACCTGGACGGAACCATCGATGGTACACCAGCCTGGGATGCTGGTGATGAGATCAACGACCAGCACTATGATACTGGTCGCGAGATCATCACCTACAATCCGGATGATGAAACCGGCATGCCATTCCGTTTCCCGGCCGATTACACCAATCCTACGGCGTCATCGGAGATGACCACGGCGCAGATCAACTATCTGTTGACCAATGCACCATTCGATGCCACCACAACTGATGCCAGTGAGATCAACTCCAATCAAACGTTTGGCACAGACCTGGTGAATTACTTTCGTGGTGACGAAAGCAATGAACTGACAGGTCAGAATTTCCGGTTGCGTAATAGCGTCTTGGGAGACATCGTCAACTCAGACCCGAATTTTGTGGACATTCCCAATTTTCGTTACGACGACAATATGGAGGCCAAGTCCTACGATTCTTTCGTGACAGCGAATACCAGCAGACAGGGAGTCGTCTATGTAGGCGCCAACGATGGCATGTTGCATGGGTTCAATTCGGATACCGGCGACGAGATGCTTGGCTATGTGCCCGGCCCGGTATATGAAAATCTTGCCGAGTTGGCAACTGGTGACTATCTGCATCGCTACTACGTGGATGGTGGCCCCAATATTATCGACGTCTACATGGCCAGCATGAGCGACGGCGGCGGTGGTACCGGACTGTGGCGCACAGTCCTGGCAGGCGGCCTCAATGGCGGGGGACAGGGCATCTATGCGCTGGATGTGACCACTCCTTCCAGTTTCGACGAATCCGTAGCTAACAGTATCGTGCTTTGGGAATTCACCGATGATGATGATGCGGACCTGGGTTATACCTATGGCAAGCCGCAGATGGCGAAGATGCAGAACGGTGACTGGGCGGTAGTTTTCGGTAATGGTTATAACAACACCGAGTCCGATGGCACGGCCAGCACATCAGGTCATGCGGTACTGTATATCGTCGATGTGGAAACCGGTGCGCTGATCAAGAAAATTGATACCGAGGCGGGCACTTCCGGCACGCCAAATGGCCTGGCCACCCCACTGATGATCGATCCTGATGGGGACGACATTGTCGACTACATCTATGCCGGTGACATGTTAGGCAATATGTGGAAGTTTGATGTTTCCAGCGCAAGTGTCTCCGACTGGGATGTGGCCTGGGATGATGGTGGTACGCCAGAACCCTTGTTTACCACCCAAACGGGTCAGCCTATTACTTCTCAACCCCAGGCAACCTTGCATCCGGATAACCTGGAAGGCTTCATGATCTTCTTTGGCACCGGACAATACCTGGAAGAAGATGACAACCTGGCCAGCGGGCAGGACACACAGACCTTCTACGGTATCTGGGATGTGAATGACAATACGACCACACCCAATATCACTACGAGCAATCTGCGTAGCCAATCGATTACCAATCAATTCGAGCAGGACTTCGACACCAACGATGATGGCATAGACGATGAGACTTTCCTGCTTCGTAACGTGTCAGACAACGAAATCGATTGGGACACACACCTGGGTTGGTACCTGGATCTTTATCCTACCAATATCGAAGGCGTAGCTAATACTTCAAATTTTGGTGAGCGGCAAACCAGTAACGCTATTGTGCGTGCCGGGCGAGTCATTTTCACCACCCTGATTCCTTCTGAGGTGGAATGTGAATTTGGTGGCACCAGTTTCCTGATGGAGCTGGATTTCAGGGATGGTGGTGCGCTGGAGTTTCCCGCCTTCGACCTGAATGGCGATGGGGAATATGATGCAGACGATACTGACGCTTCAGGCCGGGCTTCAGACGTTGGTATTATGCCAACGGTAAGCATCCTGGCCGATGATGCCCAGGATGTTGCCTTCGGTTCGGGTGCTTCCGGTGACATCGATGTGATCGAAATCAGCGTGGGCGACCAGTCGTATGGCAGGCAGTCCTGGCGACAAATAGAATAGCTGACTATTTTTAGGAGAAGTCAATATGAATACAACTTTCTGGGAGTCTGGAGTGTTATCAAGATATTCGACAAACTTCTTGGCCAGAGCTATTCTCACCATACTTCTTATGTGCATGTTTGCTTGGCCAGCTTTTGGGCAAGGCGTAATCACTGGTGCACAAACAGGTGTTGTTCAGGAGTCAGAGCAGGCGGAGAAAGATGACCTTGTGATCTCTGGGGTGGCTTATACAATAGATCCAGATGTAACAAGATTCACCTTTCGCGGCGATGAAATCAGCCCTACCGTTATTGAAGAAGGGATGGTTGTCCGATTTACTATACGCAATGGTGTCTTGCGCTTGGTACAATTATTAGGCCCCGATAGCCTGGTCAGAAACATCGGTGTGGACTAGAGAATCTTCAATATATGCGCTGGAGAATCTTTCGATATACCAGGTATTAACTTCCTAACAACGCGCATATTGAATGTAGAACAATATGAAAAAGAGATCCTCAGGATTTACTCTAATTGAAATATTAATGGTGGTCGCAATTCTAGGATTGCTTGCTGCAGTCGCTTTACCTGCGTATCAGAACAATGTCATTCGCAGTAATCGCGCAGAAGCCAAGGGTGAATTGCTGATTGTTGCCAGTGACCTGGAGCGCTACTTCTCCGCCAACAACGCCTACATTGTTGATGCGACGCCTCTGGTCGTAGAGACACCCAGTAACGTCACAACTCGTACGACTGAGAACGGGTTCTATCAAATTACCGTAGCCGCCGGTGCTACTGGTAGTATCAACACCAGCTTTCTGCTCACTGCAACACCTCAGGGTAATCAGACCGGCGATGTTTGCACGACTCTGACCTTGTCGAGTACGGGTGTGCGCGGTGCTACAGGCGATTCCGTCGACGAGTGCTGGGGCCGCTAACAGCGAATCGGTCTGCCCCTGCTGTCTTCCCTGATACCGTCTCCATTGCTGTCACCAGCCTGTCTGATTCTTCCAGTCCGGTTAAGTATCAATTGCCTTGCATGTCGCAAATCTCCTGAATCCGGGCAGAAAGTGAAATTTCCATTCTGATAGCGGGTAAAACCCTGCGGCGTGATCTGCAGGTACTGTCGGTTCTGAAATGCCCGCCAACGCAAATTTCCGTGCAGGTAAGGGAAAGTGACATACCTGATAATTCTGTCCTGGAGATCTACTTTGCGATTGCCGTTCGGGTCAGTGAAAACAAGAATGCCGTCCTTCCATCGACCACCGCATGATTCTCCATTAGCAGAACGGCACAGAGTGACCAAACTATTGTCAACGATAGCACTGGTGCGTGCCAGCTCCAGTGATGTGATCAGCGTCCTGATGTTGCTGTCGCTGCGTTTGTGTGAAATGAGGTCACCGAAATCAGGTAATGCGACAGCGAGGAGTATGCTTAACAGCAATAAGGTAAACAACAATTCGAACAGTGTCAGCCCAGCATCCTCACACAGTAATCTTGTTTGCAGCACCTGGCACCTCCCTGTGTCAGCTTGTTCTGATCTTTTCTAATATAGACTCTGCTTCCGGGGATTCATAAAAATAGCCGATGACGGACTTTCTGATTATTGGAGCAGGTATTAACGGACTGCTGCTCGCCAGAGAACTGCTTGCCGCGGGTGCCAGTGTACGCTTGCTTGAACGAGGTGAGGCGGGCAGGGAGGCGTCCTGGGCAGGAGGAGGAATCGTATCGCCACTCTATCCCTGGCGCTACGATTCTGCGGTGACCGCGCTGGCTGACTGGGCGCAGGCATTTTATCCTCGCCTGGCGGCTGAGCTGCAAGATCAGACCGGTCTTGATGTGGAATTGAATTCCTGTGGTCTGTTGATGCTCGACGCGGATGATGAGGTCACTGCATTGGACTGGGCTGCCAAGCGAGACCGCTCCATGGCTCGACTGGGTTCGGAGCAGATCTACGAGCGTGAGCCAGCCCTGTCGGCAGGATTCGAAAGTGGGCTATGGATGCAAGACATTGCCAATGTCCGCAATCCTCGTCTGCTTCACGCTTTGCTTGTTGGACTGCAACAATCTGACAGGTTTCACCTGCATCAGCACATGGAAGTGATGCAACTCCATCAGTCCGGCAGTCGCATCAGAGAAGTTGAAGTGAGAACCGCCGCGCCAGCACACAGCTCCTCATTCAAAGCCGAAGAAGTTGTCGTGACCGCGGGTGCATGGAGCAGCAAGTTACTCGCTGCCGCCGGGGAAGTGATTCCGATAGAGCCAGTGAAGGGCCAGATGCTCCTGTACCAATTCGATCAGACACCAGTTCAGTCCATTGTTCTCCATGAGGGACGTTATTTAATACCCAGGTTGGATGGTCATGTTCTGGTGGGCAGCACGCTGGAGCATGTGGGTTTTGACAAGACAGTTACCGCTGAAGCACACAACAGCCTCGCTGCATCCGCACAACGCATTCTGCCTGCATTAAAAGGCATGGCGCCGGTTAAACAATGGGCAGGACTTAGGCCGGGATCGCCACAAGGCCTGCCCTCTATAGGCCGATTGCAATCAATAGAAAATCTGTCGGTGAGTGCAGGGCATTATCGAAATGGGCTGGTGCTGGCGCCTGCTTCAGCAAGACTGCTGGCTGACATTCTGTTGCAGCGACCAACTATCGTAGATCCTGCTCCGTATGTGCCAATACAGAGAGGCTGATTCAGCTAAGCAGATGCCTAGTCCAGTCCGAGTTTCTTTAAGCGGTAGCGAAGGGATCGGAAAGACATGCCCAGCTTCTTTGCCGCAGCCGTCTTGTTCCATTTCGTTTCTTCTAATGCCTTTTCGATTGCTTCAATTTCAATCGCTTCGAGGTGTTTCTCCAGCGAAAAGTCTTCATCCATTGCCAGTTCTGCTTTTGAAACGGGTTCAGCGATTGGCGTGGTGGTTTCGGAAGGGGCAGTGCTGCCCGTTGGCGCGGACATAAATTCCAGATTCTCGGGTCGGATTTTGTTGCCCTCACACAAGGTGGCAGCTCGCTGCAAGATATTTTCCAGTTCCCGCACATTGCCTGGAAAAGGATACTCCATCAGTTGGCCGATTGCGTCCTGACTGAGGGTGCAAGCTTCGATGCCATTTTCTCTGGCTATCTTCTCCAGCAAGGCATCGCAAAGTGCTGGCAGGTCATCACGGCGTTCCCTCAGTGCGGGTACCGCCAACTCGATGACATTGATGCGAAAAAATAAATCCTGACGCAGCCGGCCCTGCTCAACTTCATGAGTAAGGTTTTTGTGTGTCGCGCTCAGCAATCTGACATCGACAGGTTCCTCTTTCTGCGAACCCACAGGACGCACTGCTTTTTCCTGAATGACACGGAGTAGTTTGACCTGTGTATGCAGGGGTAAATCGGCGACTTCATCCAGGAACAGCGTGCCACCGCTGGCGGCCTGAAACAGTCCTTGCTTGTCCTGATCGGCGCCAGTAAAGCTGCCCTTTATATGACCGAACAGCTCGCTTTCCATGAGCTCTTCCGGTATTGCACCGCAATTCACAGCGATGAAAGGGCCATGCCTTCTGGAACTCTGCTGATGTATTGCCCTGGCGGCGAGTTCCTTGCCGGCACCCGACTCACCACTGATATAGATGGGAGCCTGGCTGCGAGCGAGCTTGCCGATCTGTTCTCTGAGCGCAGTAATGCGGGCGGAATTTCCCGTTATCGAACTGCCGCCCGGGGTATCAGTGAGTTCTGGCTTGCCGGTTGATTCCGATTCTTGTGAGAGTCGCAGTGCCGATTCAACCAGGTCCCTCAGTTTTTGCAGGTCTACTGGTTTGGATACAAAATCAAAGGCGCCTGCCTTTAAAGCTTTAATAGCAGTTTCTGTACTGCCATGGGCGGTGATAACAGCAACAGGGATCTGATTGAAGTTATCCTGAATATGTTCGACCAGGCCAATACCATCTCCGTCCGGCAGGCGCATATCAGTCAGGCAGAGATTGAATACTTCGCTGTCGAGTAAGGCACGGGCCGAACTCAAATCTGCTGCACTCGCAGTCTGTAGAGACATGCGACCCAGGGTAATTTCCAGAAGCTCGCGAATGTCGGGCTCGTCATCTACGATTAATACTCTGGCAGTCATCTGGGCTTGAGTCTCAAATTGTCAGTAAAGGAATGATCTTTTTTTTGCGCCAGATTCCAGTCAGGACATGCTGCGATCTGGATGGCTGAAATAGATGCTGAAGCAGCTCTTATTGTTGTCGTCCCTGCTATAGCTGAGTTGTGACTGGTTAGCTTCGCACAGTTCCTTTGATATATAAAGCCCGAGACCCGTGCCGGTGGATTCGGTAGTGTGAAATGGTTCAAAGAGTTGCGATTCCGCTTCTTCACTGATACCTGGTCCATCGTCTTTAATGTGAATAAAGGGCTGTTCATCTCCTTCGTTGGACTCGATACCAGCCTCTACTTGCAAAGTGGCAGAGCCTGTTTTCTTCTTGCTGTAGCGCAGGCCATTGTCGAACAAGTTGTTGAGTACCTGTTCCAATTGTCCGGTGATGACATTGACCTGAATGTCGTCCTGCTCAAAATGCATCTCGATCTCGTCACAAAGCTCATGGGTTGCCTTGTAATTTTCTACAAATGCAGGCAGCCATTCATACAGATTGATGCGTTTACTGGACGTGTCATCATGGCGTGACGCATCGAGAACATCTTCGATGATCAGGTTGATTCGGCTGCAGTGATCCAGAATGATTTCAACCATGCGCTTGTCGTCATTGTTAACCGAATCCGATTCTCGTAACAATTGGCTGGCATGGCTTATAGCCCCCAGTGGATTGCGAACTTCGTGTGCAATACTGGCAGTGAGTCGACCGAGAGATGCCAGTTTCATCTGCCGAATTCGTTGTACGATCTGTCTGTTGTCTTCCAGGAATACCAATACATTGGAGTCTGTATCCGGATCGAGAAAAGCGAAGTTGAGTTGGATCTGTTTGTTGGACTGGGGGATATTGATAGGTTGCGGTTGCCGCTTGGGATTGATTTTCCACAGATTCAGTTGTTCAGAGATGGCCTCTGGCAGGCTTAGCTTGTCATCTGCCAGCTGAGCATTGCCGTCTGCAAAAAACCCCAACAACGCCGATCTGGCAGCACTGTTCATGCTGACAATTTGCGTAACGGAGTCAACAACCAGCACACCGGTCCGCATGCGCTGAATGATTTCATTGTTAAGTTTCTCGAGATCAACGATGTCGCTTGCTTGTTTCTCCGCAAGTTCACTTGCACGGTATATGCGTGTTGTTACCGTCTGCAGATACAATGAAGTGGCAAAAAGAATCATGCCGAGAATGCCAGTTTGAATAAACTGGTTCGGAGGATCCTCAAGTGCCAGCGCCAGGTAGAGCTCGATGTAGATCAGTGCAAGAGTCGCCACCGCAGCCAGAAATGTGCTGATGCGCCCTCGAATCATGATGCTGCCCGACGCGATGGTGACGATCATGAACAAACCCAGTCCACTGGCTGTTCCTCCGCTGGTGTAAATGAGCAAGCTGATCACCAGAATATCTCCGATCAACATGCCTGCCAGGACTGGTTGGCTGCGCATGAGAGATCGCGCGGTCTGGGTAAAGAAAGTTACCAGCACTCCAAAAATCGCGAAGGCTGTATTCACCTGCACAAACAGTATTGGATCCAGGTCACCGAGCGCAGAAGTCTCCGGGCTGGTGATATAAGTCAGCAGCAGAACCAGCGGCAGCACAATCCGGTAGATGTTGTAAACCACCGAGACATTGGCTATCTGTTCATCATACTGGGTGCTTCTGGTTTCCATGCGGCTCCTGACGGGTAGTGTGCAAGCAATGAGGGCTATCTATTCCCAATTTATCGTACAATAGACCATCTTGGTTAGGGTGTGTTTACCCGCTTATATTCATTCGATTGTTGCACGCGGATTCCGTAGATGTCAGGGAAGCTCAAAATCGTATTGGCTCAGCTAAACCTGCTGGTAGGTGATATCGACGGCAACACCGACCAGGTAATTCATTCCGCTCGCGTCGCCAAAGAAAATTATAACGCTGATCTTATCGCCTTTCCTGAGCTCACACTAACTGGGTATCCTCCGGAAGACCTGCTGCTGCGCCCAAGTCTTGAGCCAAGGATCAACAAGGCTTTACAACGTATCCTGGCAGAAAACCTGGACATCTACTGTGTGTTAGGTTTGCCAGAGCGTGAAGATGGGAAGCTGTACAACAATTTGACACTGTTGCATGGATCGGAAGTGCTGGCCCGCTACCGTAAGCAGTGCCTGCCTAATTACCAGGTTTTTGATGAACGGCGTTATTTTGAACCAGGGCATGAGCCCTGTGTCGTCGAGATTCGAGGGCAGCAGGTAGCATTCACTATTTGTGAAGACCTGTGGGAAGAAGGGCCAGTAAAACAGGCGCGGGATGCGGGCGCGGAACTACTGATAAACATCAATGCATCCCCGTTTCATATTAATAAACAGGAAGAGCGCAAAGCGCTGTTATGCCAACGCAGTGAGGAAGGTGGCTTCCCCATCGTTTATGTAAATCTTCTGGGTGGTCAGGACGAGTTGGTATTCGATGGTGGTTCCATGGTGGCATTGCCCTCGGGGGAATGTCATCTGGTAGCGCCACAATTCGAGGCAGGACTGTTTTCCTTACAATTGCAGACAGCTGAAGACGGTATCTATAACATCGAATCTGAGGTCGTCGATCAGCAGCTCAGCCAGGAAGCGCAAGTCTATAAAGCACTGGTGCTGGGAGTGCGAGACTATGTGGACAAGAATCGTTTCCAAGGTGTGGTGCTCGGCCTTTCCGGAGGCATCGACTCCGCACTTACCCTGGCGATAGCGGTTGATGCACTGGGCAATGACCGGGTTGAGGCAGTGATGATGCCCTTCGAATATACCTCGCAATTGAGTGTGGACTGCGCGGCCAGGCAGGCTGAGACTCAGGATGTAAAGTACGAAGTCATTCCGATCAATGCTATCTACAAAGCATTCACGGCTGCGTTACAGGAAGAATTTGCAGGTAAAGAAATCGATGTAACCGAGCAGAACCTGCAGGCAAGGGCGCGCGGCGTCATTCTAATGGCCATCTCCAATAAAAAAGGACTCCTGGTACTGACGACCGGGAACAAGAGTGAGATCGCAGTAGGGTATTCAACCCTGTACGGCGATATGGCCGGTGGTTTCGATGTGCTGAAGGATGTATCCAAGACTCTGGTGTATCGCCTGGCGCGTTATCGCAACAGTCTGGAACCCGACGCGGAGGAAATCATTCCTGAAGAGGTGATAAGCCGAGCGCCCAGCGCAGAATTGGCACCTGGGCAGAAAGACGAGGATTCGTTGCCGGACTACGGGACGCTTGACCAGATACTCGAATTGTATGTGGAGCAGGATTGCAGTGCGGCGGCGATAATAGCTGAGGGTTTCGCTGAAGAAGATGTCAGGCGAGTACTGAGGCTGGTGGATCTCAATGAGTACAAGCGGCGACAAGCGCCAGTAGGTGTACGCTTGACTCAGCGAGGATTTGGGCGTGATCGCCGCTATCCAATTACCAACGCCTGGCCTATGGGAGAATAGTTAAACTAATTTTGCCGGCGCGGCTGCTGATTCTGCCGCATGATCTGCTGCACCCGCTGTCGGGACTCACGCAGCTGTTGCATTGCTTCCCGTTGTATTCTTTGCTCTTCCTGCAAGACCTGGATTTGCTGACGATAGCGCTCCCTGAGCTCGCGGCGCTGTTCTTCATTCAGGTTCTGAAAGCGTCGCTGTACCGAACGCAGGCGCCGCTGCTGCTCATTACTTAGCCCATTGAAGCGCTGGAATCTCTGATTAATGACCTGTTTCTGCTGCTGGGACAGATTCTGAAAGCGGCGCTGTTGATTGATGGCTTGCTGTCTCTGTTGTGGCTGTAGTTGCTCCCAGCGATTGGCGCCACGTCGCAAGCGTTGTTGACGCTCGGCGCTGAGACCCTCCCATTGAGATTCAAGCTGCTGGAGTATCTGCCTTTCTTCCAGAGACAGATCAGTCCAGGGAATCTTGTCCTGGGCATACGTGATTGAATTGAGATTCAATAAGCCCAGTATCATCAGAAGTTGCCAAGTTCGGCTAATCAGTTTCATTCCTCATTATCCTGATCATTTTCTTCTTCATCATTCACGGCGTCGCCAGTTGCTGCTTCCATTTCTGATGCCAGGTTGAGCAGCTCTGCGAATTCTCCAGTCAATAAACTCTCGGGCTCAATCCATTGTCCATTGTCTGTTTGAAACGAGCCTAAAAATTCCAGTAACTCCAAATCAGGAACTTGTAGCGACAGCTCATTCTCGGCTGCTTGTGCAGTGCAAAGATGGCCAGTCAGCAGCAGCCAGGGAAGTTGTTGCAGAGACTTTGCCGATCGCCGTAGTGCCATGATATCTAATTCGTAAATCCATTTTCGTCCAGCCACAAGTAGAAATCGAGATTCTCATAGAGTTCCAGATCGTCGGCAGAAGCTACCAGTACCAACTCGTCATCAAGAGACAGCGTGCCGCTGGAGTCAGAATTAACATAGACCAGGGATACGACTGTCAGTAGCACACAGGCAGTAGCAATCATGCTGGCGGAAAGCGGGAAATCACCTCCGATAAATTGCCCGATCCGGCTAAGCCACAGGTTTCGGTGGGGCTCGGTACTTGTAGAATTCAGTCTGCCAATGGCCTGAGCACGCATGGCATCCAGTCGCTTCTCAACAAAGGCTGGTGCTTGTTGGTCTTCCAATGCTGACAGCAATGAATCTGTGAACAGATTCTCATCCAGTGAATTGTCTTCACTGGACTCGCGCAACAGGGCTGCTTCGCGTACAGCATCGAGGCGAGAGCTCATGGTGAGTTCCACCTCTTCAAGGCTGCGATCCAGATGTTCGCGAATAGCCTGGACAAACTGTTGTTCAGATTTATTCATGGCCAATGATCACCCAGTGCATCGCGCAAAGCATGTATAGCGCGTGAATAATGGGTTTTGACACTCCCTTCAGCACATGACATGGCGGCTGCAGTTTGTTTCACATCGAGGCCTTCCCAGGCACGAAATAAGAACGCCTGTTGCTGTCGCGGTGGCAGTTGTTCCAGTGCCTGTTGTAGTCTAATCATGCTCTGATCTGTTTCAGATTCGCTTTCTGGTCTCTTACCATACTGATCCGGCGCGGTTTGTATCGGATCTTCCTTGCTTTCCTCATCAGCATATAAGTGAGTACGGTACCGGTTCCGCACACCATTCCTGCGGTACCAGTCATTGATTCGGCTGGACAGTATCCTGTAAAAGAGAGGCGTCCATTCGCTTTCTTCCCGGTCACTGTACTTTTCTACCAGCTTGAACATCGCGTCCTGTACCAGGTCCAGCGCGTCTTCCGGATTGCCGGTGGCGATCTGGGCAATGCGAAAGGCACGGTTCTGCACCGATTGCAGAAATCTGTCCAGCAACGCTTGTGTATTCAGGGCTGTGCTCCTTGGTTGAGCTACAGGGCTCACTGTTAGAAATGCTGGCTGGTTCATGGTCAGCTTTCGAGCACTATATCGGCTATTCACACCCTAAAATTACGCTTTCCCACGGTTTATAACGCAGCAGCTAGCGATCGGTTTACCTCAGGACGAGAAATATTTGCCGAGCTGCAGGCCAGGTTTTATGGGGTTTCGGCTAGTTGAAGATGCCGAAAGTAATAATATTGAAGAAAGATCGATCGGATTCCTGTCCAGTCTGGGAGTCGATGATTTGCTGGCTACCGGACGTGATCGGCCGTTGGGTTGGTGCCAGAGGTGGATTGCCTCGATTGTCTCCCAGTAATCCAAAAGTCACTGTGTAGAGCAGGGAGGGGTCGGTAATCTCTGAGCGCACAATGAAATCTCCATCATCGTCGATCGCTGCGTGTTCAGGATAATTCTCCTTCAGCAGAGCCAGTGATGTGTCTGCCAATTCGTTCAGTCCCAGTCGCAGATAACACTCAACCATGATGGCGACGCCGTCTGCTACTGCAGGTGTTCCCTGGAAGTTTTCCACCACATACTGCGCCCGACGCAGCGCAGCAATGTAAGCGCGACGTTCCAGGTAGTAATTCGCGACATGAATTTCATAAACCGCAAGATTGTTACGCAGGTATACCATGCGGGCCCGGGCATCGGCAGCGTAAGGGCTGTCCGGATAAAGTGCCAGGAGCTGGGAAAAGTCATTGAATGATTCCTGTGCCATACCCGGATCGCGCTTGGTGTGGTCAACAGGTACAAGCCGGCTGAAAAAACCACCTCCGTCATCGAAGGAAGCCAATCCTTTCATATAGTAGGCGTAATCTACGTTTTCGTTTTCCGGATGCAGGCGGATGAAACGATCTGCAGCCGCTCTGGCTGCCTCCTCATCGCTGTTTCGGTAATAAGCGTAGACAATTTCGATTTGCGCCTGGGCGGCGTAGCGGCCAAAGGGAAATCTCGATTCCAGCGCCTGGTAAGTCGCTATAGCACCGTTAAAATTCTGGCTGTTCAATTGATCCAGGGCGCGACGATAGAATTGCTCCTCAGTGCTGAGGCCAGCAAACTGATCTTCGTCTTCGCCACCGAACAGACCACAACCACTGAGCAGTGTCAGTACCAGGATAAGCGTGCAGCTTTTGGAAATGAAGTTCACAGAATACTTTTCCCGTTCAATTTCAATGCTATTAAACCATAGCCAGAGAGCTATTCCCAAAGTCGGAATGCATGAATCGCTGTGGCCCCGGGCCGAATCAAGTATGATTGGCGGGTGACCGACACCAAGCAGCAAATCAAACTCCAGGCCCTGGTTCCAGGGGAGCATGCTGGCAATAGATTGGACCAGATTGTTGCCAAAATGTTTCCGGATTATTCCAGGTCCAGACTGCAGAGCTGGATTAAATCGGGTGCCCTGTTAGTCGATGGGCAACGCCAGCGGCCCAGGGATCCTGTTGCAGAGGGCGCATTGATCAGTCTGAACGTGGTATTGGAAGCGGCAGATGAATGGTCTGCTGAGCCACTGCCTCTCGATATTATTTATGAAGATGACGAGATGCTGGTGCTTAACAAATCAGCAGGTGTCGTTGTGCATCCAGCTGCCGGTCATCAGGGTGGCACTCTGCTGAATGGTTTACTTGAGCATTGCCCTGCACTTGAAAACCTGCCCAGGGCGGGCATAGTCCATCGCCTCGATAAAGATACTACTGGTTTGATGGTGGTGGCGAAAACTTTACCAGCACACACCAGCCTGGTGCAGCAACTCCAGACTCGTCGTGTGAAGCGGGAATACGAAGCGATCGTTAAGGGGGTGCTTACTGGCGGGGGTACAGTCGATGCACCTCTCGACAGGCATCCTGTCAACCGCAAGAAGCGTGCGGTAGTGGCTTCAGGTAAGGAAGCTATTACTCACTACCGGGTCGAACAACGCTATCGATGTCACACCCACACACAGGTACAACTGGAAACCGGGCGTACTCATCAAATAAGAGTACACATGGCACATATTGGTCATCCCCTGGTAGGGGATCAGGTTTATGGCGGTCGCTTGCAAATTCCTGCCGCGAGCTCGGAATCCATGATTATCGAGCTGCAGAATTTCAAACGTCAGGCCTTGCATGCGCGTCGTTTAAGCCTGACATCACCCGGTGCTGACAAAGACATGAGCTGGGAAGCACCATTACCGTCGGATATGCAAAAGCTCCTGGCAGTGCTGGCGACAGACATGGCGGCTGCGGAGAATTGAATTGCACGGGATTCCGCTGGTAGAGATACACTGGCCTGCACCGGATAACGTGAGATCTGTGGTGACCACCCGCACGGGTGGATTCAGTATGTCTCCCTTTGACAGTCTGAATCTCGCACAGCATGTGGAAGATGACGAGACAGTGGTTTCAAGAAACCGTCTGCTGCTGCAAGAACAATATCCTGAGATTCGGGGTTGGCAGTGGTTGCAGCAGGTGCACAGTGCCACCGTGCATCGAGTTGATACCGTTGAAGCTGGCTTGGCTGGCGATGCGCTGGTCACCGACAAGCGCGGGCTGGCCTGCTGCATTCTTACTGCTGACTGTTTGCCTGTGCTGATCTGTGATCAGGCAGGAACCGAGATTGCCGCGGCTCATGGGGGCTGGCGCGGTCTTGCCGCAGGAATCATCGCGAACACCCTGAAGTCCATGCGCAGTCCAATAGACTCGCTTCTGGTCTGGTTGGGCCCGGCAATCGGACCACGCCACTTTGAGGTCGGCGCAGAAGTGCGCGATCGGTTTCTGGCCACGGATTCGTCCCGGGCAATGGATGCCTGTTTCACTCCGAAAGAAGGCCAAAAATATATGGCCGACCTGTACGGAATTGCCCGGGCACAGCTGCTGCAGCTGGGAGTAGAAAGGGTCTTTGGTGGAGGATTCTGCACCTACTCTGACCATGACCGCTTCTTTTCATTCCGTCGCGACGGCCGTTGCGGGCGCACCCTGAGCGCCATCTACCTGCTATGAGCTATCTTTGATCAGCGTCAATATCGGCGGTCTAATTTTGGCAGCTTGCATTGAAATCCAAGCCCGCCAACCCAATAAATAGCTGCAGAAATCAACATTTAGCACAGCATCTGCCACCGTTGCGGAGGCTGTATTTTGCAGGTGAAAAGCATGCGTCTCGACAAACTAACAAGCAAGTTGCAATCGGCTCTGGCCGATGCCCAGTCTCTGGCAGTCGGCAAGGACCACAACCTCATCCAGCCGGCTCACCTGCTGCTCGCGCTGCTCG
The DNA here is from genome assembly GCA_965267495.1 of uncultured Pseudohongiella sp. Lineage (GTDB taxonomy): Bacteria > Pseudomonadota > Gammaproteobacteria > Pseudomonadales > Pseudohongiellaceae > UBA9145. The sequence continues at coordinate 1,467,330 of OZ254078.1, forward strand.
ACCAGAAGGGCGGCTCGGTTCGCCCCCTGTTGTCGCAAACAGGATTCAATATTGCCGAGTTGCGTAAACAACTTCAGCAACTCGTCGACGACTTACCTCAGCTGCCAGACAGCGATGGCCAGATTTCTGTCAGTCCGGAATTGGGCAAGATGCTCAATCAAGCCGACAAGCTGGCACAACAGAAGGGCGATAGCTTCATTTCCAGTGAAACAATTTTGCTGGTAGCCATGCAGGAGAAAGGCGATGTTGGTCGCATTCTGAACGGCTTCGGTGTTTCTCCCCAGGCCCTGGAGAATGCCGTCGCCAATCTACGCGGTGGCGAGAACGTCGACGACCCTGAGGCAGAAGAGGCCTGGCAGGCGCTTGGCAAATACTGTGTCGATCTTACTGAGCGTGCAGAGAACGGCGAACTTGATCCGGTCATTGGACGCGATGCTGAAATCCGCCGCACAGTGCAGGTGCTGCAACGGCGTACCAAGAACAATCCGGTGCTGATCGGCGAGCCCGGTGTGGGCAAGACTGCCATCGTGGAAGGCCTGGCCCAGCGCATTGTCAATGGAGAGGTGCCGGAAGGATTGCGCGACAAGAAGATTCTTGCGCTCGACATGGGTGCGTTGATTGCAGGTGCGAAGTTTCGCGGGGAATTTGAGGAACGCCTCAAGGCGGTTCTGAAGGAACTCTCCAAGCAGGAGGGCTCCATTATCCTGTTTATCGATGAGCTGCATACCATGGTTGGGGCCGGTAAGGCGGAAGGTGCCATGGATGCGGGGAATATGCTGAAGCCCGCTCTGGCGCGCGGTGAGTTGCATTGTGTAGGTGCGACCACTCTCGATGAGTATCGTCAGTACATCGAGAAGGATGCTGCATTGGAACGACGATTTCAAAAAGTACTGGTGGAAGAACCCACTGAAGAGGACACCATCGCCATCCTTCGTGGTCTGAAAGAACGCTACGAGGTACACCATGGCGTAGACATTACAGATTCAGCCATCATCGCGTCTGCAAAGCTGTCTCAGCGATACATCACCGACAGACAACTGCCGGACAAGGCTATCGATCTGGTCGACGAAGCAGCGAGTTTGATTCGTATGGAAATCGACTCCAAGCCGGAAGAAATGGACAAGCTTGAGCGTCGTCTTATTCAGCTGAAGATTGAGCAGGAGGCATTGAAAAAAGACGAGGACGCGGCCTCGCAAAAGCGCAAGCAAAAGCTGGTTGAAGAAATCGCTGAGCTGGAAAGGGAATATGCCGATCTTGAAGAAATCTGGAAAGCGGAGAAGGCCTCGCTCCAAGGAGCTGCAACGATAAAGAGCAGCCTTGAAAAGGCACGGTATGAGATGGAGACCGCAAGCCGTGAGGGTGATCTTGCCCGCATGTCGGAGATTCAATATGGCGTCATTCCAGGCCTGGAGAAAAAACTGGAGATGGCGGCCGAGGTAGAAGCCTCGGAAAAGAAGCTACTGCGTAATCGTGTCACCGAAGAAGAAATTGCAGATGTGGTATCTCGTTCAACAGGTATTCCTGTGAGCAAAATGTTGCAAGGCGACAAACAACGTTTGCTGGAAATGGAGGATGCCTTGCACAATCGGGTTGTTGGGCAGGACGAAGCGATTACGGCTGTTGCCAATGCGGTGCGTCGCTCCCGATCCGGTTTGTCTGATCCAAATCGCCCCAATGGTTCATTTCTGTTTCTGGGACCAACCGGTGTCGGCAAGACAGAACTCTGCAAAGCGCTCGCGGAATTCTTGTTTGACACGGAAGACGCCATGGTGCGAATCGACATGTCTGAGTTTATGGAGCAACACTCGGTGGCAAGATTGATTGGTGCGCCACCTGGTTATGTCGGCTATGAAGAAGGTGGCTATCTTACGGAAGCCGTCAGGCGCCGACCCTATTCCGTGTTGTTGCTCGACGAAGTTGAGAAGGCCCATCCTGACGTATTCAACATCCTGCTGCAGGTGCTGGATGATGGCCGACTGACCGATGGGCATGGACGTACGGTGGATTTCCGCAACACAGTTATTGTCATGACCTCGAATCTCGGCTCCGACCGTATTCAGGAAATGATGAGCGAAGGCAATATTGATGAAGCTGCCTATGAGAATGTTAAGTCAGCAGTGCTGGCATCCGTGGTGAAACATTTCTCACCTGAATTCGTCAATCGCATCGATGAATCTGTGGTGTTTCACCCGCTGCAACAGGCGCAGATACGAGGTATCGCTGAAATCCAGATTGCCCTGCTCAATGCGCGACTGGCACACAGTGAGCTTGCCATTACCGTTAGCGACAAAGTGCTGGATCACCTGGCCAGCCTGGGCTACGACCCGGTCTATGGTGCCAGGCCTCTGAAGCGGGCAATCCAGAACTGGATTGAGAATCCGCTGGCGCAGCATGTACTGGAAGGCGCCTATGGCCCCGGCGATGTGATCGCCGTCGATGTGAACGGCGCCAATGAGCTGACTTTCAGGAAACAGCCACAGGATCCAGAGCAGGCGGTCGCTTGACCGTCTGCTGCCTGAAAACCCCTTAAGAGCTTGACTTTCCTAGCTAAAATGGCAGAATCGCCCTGATTTTGCGACATTGAGCGGTGAATCCCGCCGTGCCGCTGCATTCTGCACCCGTCATGACCTGACCTCGTTGCAGACTGCGATCCAGGTGTAGGACAACATCCAGCCCAGGTTTCGATCCCGATATCTATCACGATTTCGTGTACGAAGCCGACAAGTTGCAGGACAGTTCGAAACAGGCCGCATGCCTGTATTCCTGTGGTTTGTCACCACAATCTTGATTTTCTGGACCAGACAACTCGCTGCGGCTGCGGCTTGTTGTTTTTTATGTTTGCTGTCTGGCAACGATAGTCAGTAGCAACGCAGAGAGTAGGCTAAGAGAGGCGAAGCAAGTGGAACAACTATCTGGTGGAGAAATGCTCATCCGTGCCTTGCACGATGAAGGCGTAGAATTCCTGTTCGGTTATCCGGGCGGTGCCGTGCTGCATATTTACGATGCAATCTTTCAGCAAGATAAGGTTGAACACATCCTGGTACGCCACGAGCAGGCAGCGACTCACGCTGCAGATGGTTATGCCCGGGCGACCGGCAAGCCCGGCGTCGTTCTGGTCACTTCGGGGCCGGGAGCGACCAATGCCATTACCGGCATCGCAACCGCCTATATGGACTCCATTCCAATGGTTGTTATCTCGGGACAAGTAGAGAGTCGCATGATCGGTTCTGATGGATTTCAGGAAACCGATATGGTCGGTGTATCAAGACCTGTGGTGAAACACAGCTTTATGGTTCAGGACGCGGCTGATATTCCGGGGATTGTAAAGAAGGCATTTCACATAGCGACAACTGGGAGACCTGGCCCCGTTGTTATTGATGTCCCCAAAGATGTTACCGATCCGGCAGTTAAGTATGCCTATGAGTACCCGAAGGACATCAAGCTGCGCTCCTATCAGGTGCCTGCGAAAGGTCACGCCGGTCAGATCAAGAAGGCAGTAGAGGCGTTGCTGGGTGCCAAGCGTCCTATGATTTATACAGGTGGCGGCGTCATACAGGGTGAGGGCGCCGAAGAACTGATCGCGCTGACCCGAAAGCTGGGATACCCAATTACCAATACCTTGATGGGCCTGGGTGCCTATCCGGCTTCCGACAAGCAGTTTCTCGGTATGCTGGGAATGCATGGTACCTATGAGGCCAATATGGCTATGCATTACTGTGATGTGCTATTGGCCATTGGCGCGCGCTTCGATGATCGCGTGACCAACTCCGATACCAGCAAGTTTTGTCCCGATGCCACCATCCTGCATGTGGATATCGACCCGGCCTCCATCTCCAAAACTGTCACCGCAGATGTCCCGATAGTAGGACCGGTAAAGGCTGTTTTACAGGAAATGCTCGAACAGGTTGAAGCGACCGCGCAGGAAGTGGATGCCCATTCACTGGAAGTCTGGTGGAAGCAGATCGAACAGTGGCGGGAAAAACAATGCCTGGCGGTTAGCGATGCTGAAGATGGAACCATCAAGCCGCAACAAGCAGTCCAGGCCTTGTTTGATGTCACTCAGGGAGATGCCTTTATCTCTTCCGATGTTGGGCAACATCAGATGTTTGCGGCCCAGTACTATGGCTTTGACAAGCCGCGACGATGGATCAATTCCGGAGGTCTGGGCACCATGGGCTTCGGATTTCCTGCAGCCATGGGTGTGCAGTTTGCCTATCCGGAAGCCATTTCAGTCTGCATCACTGGCGAAGGCAGCTTCATGATGAATCAGCAGGAATTTGCAACCTGCATGCAATACGGTCTGCCAATCAAGATTGTCTGTCTTAATAACCAGGCTCTGGGCATGGTGAAGCAATGGCAGGACATGCAATATGGCGGCAGGCATTCCCATAGTACCTATGCAGAGTCACTGCCTGATTTCACGAAGCTTGCCGAAGCCTATGGTCATGTTGGTGTTCGAATCGAGAAGCTTGATGACTTGTACAGCAAGCTGGAAGAAGCTTTTGCTCTCAAGGACAAGCTCGTGTTCATCGACATTGCCGTGGATCCCAGTGAGCACGTTTATCCCATGGCCATCAAGGGTGGTGCCATGAAAGACATGGTTTTGAGCAAGACGGAGAGAACATAATGCGCCATATCATATCCGTACTCATGGAAAACGAACCTGGTGCGCTGTCTCGAGTTGTTGGCCTGTTCTCGCAACGTAATTACAACATCGATTCACTCACTGTAGCACCTACAGAAGATCAGTCACTCTCCAGACTGACCCTGACAACCAGTGGTGATGATGCGCGTATCGAGCAAATCACCAAGCATCTCAACAAGATTGTCGATGTGGTCAAGCTGGTGGATCTTACCGAAGGTGCGCATATCGAGCGCGAACTGATGCTGATCAAGGTGAGGGCCACAGGCGCTCAGCGTTCTGAAATCAAGCGTGCAGTGGACATCTTCCGCGGTCAGATCGTGGATCTGACGCAGAATGTCTTCACTATTCAGCTGACTGGCGCCGGCGAGAAACTGGATGCGTTTATCACTGCCCTGGGCGACAACGTAGTGCTGGAAGTGGCGAGAACGGGCGTTTCTGGCATAGCGCGCGGTGAAAAAACGCTTGCACTTTGAGCGTGACTGTTTCATTTCTGCAGGCGACTGAAGATGATCTGAAATGGTTGATTCGCAGCCACGATGAGATCTACAGGGAAGAATTTGCTTTCAATGAAGAGTTTGGTCTTGTCATAGCGGAAAAAGTATCCCGCATGACAAGCAATGCCAATCCGTTTACCAGTATCTGGATCGCCTGGGTTAACGAGACTCGCGCAGGTTCAGTGGCAATTTCCGAGATCGAATCAGGTGTGGCCTTTATCAATTTCCTACTGGTGTTAAAACATCACCGCGGATTGGGACTCTCCCGACAACTGATTGATCTCACGCTCAGCCGTGCCAGAACCCATGGCTTTTCCAGGGTAAGACTGGAAACCTTTGGCGTTCTTGAGGTTGCACGCCGTTTATATCAGAAGATGGGTTTTAAGCTATGTGAGCCTGTTAGAGATCTGGACCGTTTCGGTCCAGTGGTAAAACAGGAATTCTATGAGCTGGTGCTCGACTAGCGATCACCGAACAGTACGCCTGGGATGTTTGTCGTAGAGGTGCTAAGAGTGCCGGGTAGTTTCCAGCACTCTTGGTCGGGCTTCGATCAAATAACCTTCTTCATTGCGGTCATGTAAGAACGCAACTTCTTGCCAACTACTTCAATTGAGTGAGAGCGGATGCTGTCGTTGACTGCGATGAGTTCTGCATTGTCTACGTTGTTGTCAGCGAGTTGCAGACCCTTGCCAATCACATCGGTATCGATCTTCTTCATGAAATCTGCAAGCAAAGGTTCGCAGGCATGTGAGAACAGGTAACAACCGTACTCCGCGGTGTCAGAGATTACCGCGTTCATTTCGTAGAGCTTCTTGCGGCCAATCAGGTTGGCTATGAGTGGTACTTCGTGTAGTGATTCATAGTAAGCAGATTCTTCGATAATACCGCTGTCGGTCATGGTCTCAAACGCCAATTCAACGCCAGCTTTAATCATGGCCACCATCAGAATGCCATGGTCATAGTATTCCTGTTCGGCAATATCCATGTCGCCGGCCGTGGACTTCTCAAAAGCAGTCTCGGCAGTCGCCTCGCGCCAGCCCAGCAGCTTTGCGTCATCATTGGCCCAGTCTTCCATCATGCCGGCAGAAAAGTTGCCGGTGATGATGTCATCCATGTGTTTTTGATAGAGCGGCGCCATGAGATCTTTCAACTCATTGGAAAGTTCATTGGCAACGATTTTCGCCGGGTTGGAAAGACGGTCCATCATATTGGTGATACCGCCATGTTTCAGGCCTTCGGCAATCACTTCCCAGCCGTGTTGCACGAGCTTGGAGGCATAGCTCTCGTCCATGCCTTTCTCGACCATCTTGTCATAGCAGAGCAGGGAGCCGGTTTGCAGCATGCCACAAAGGATAGTCTGTTCACCCATCAGATCTGATTTAACCTCGGCGATGAACGATGACTCCAGTACACCGGCACGATGACCACCGGTCGCTGCAGCGTAAGCCTTTGCAATCTCTAGGCCGTCGCCATTCGGGTCATTCTCTGCATGAACGGCGATCAGGGTAGGGACACCGAATCCACGTTTGTATTCTTCACGCACCTCGGTGCCAGGACATTTTGGAGCCACCATGACAACAGTGAGGTCATCGCGTATCTGCATGCCTTCTTCCACGATGTTGAACCCGTGAGAGTAGGCCAGGCAGGCACCCTGTTTCATCATGGGCATGATCTGCTCGACAACCGGGCTGTGTTGCTTGTCTGGTGTCAGATTCAGCACCAGATCTGCGCCAGGCAGCAGTTCTTCATAGCTGCCCACGGTAAAGCCGTTTTCACTGGCGTTTCTGAATGAAGGCCGCTGTTCGCTGATGGCTTCTTCCCGCAGTGCATAAGATACATCGAGGCCACTGTCACGCATGTTGAGACCCTGGTTCAGGCCCTGGGCACCGCAACCCACGATAACTACTTTCTTGCCCTTGAGTTTGTCGACACCATCACTGAATTCGCTTCGGTCCATGAATCGGCACTTGCCAAGCTGCTCCAACTGAAGTCTGAGGGGCAGGGTATTAAAGTAGTTCATCGAGTCGCTCCGGATCGCTCGTTAGCTTAAACGGGTGGTTTGCTTACCGACCAGTGTGTGAAATAGCGGAAAGGCGCGCATCATATAGCATCTCAATATTCCCGTAAATTGTTGCCAGCGAGGCTGTCCGCGAGGAAATGGACGGTATAATGCTGAATGCAGCTACTTAACCCACAGATATAGTGGGATACAACAGCAGGCCGGACTATGGAAGACGATCAAACAGAGTTGGAAGAAGAATCCCTGCTCCCCATAGATGAGCATGAAGAGCTTGTCTCCGAAGGAGGCAAACAGATACGCCGCCGTGGTATCTATCTGCTACCCAATCTGCTGACCCTGGGTGCCCTGTTTGCCGGTTTTTACGCGGTCATTGCCGGCATGTCGGGCAACTTCAATGAGGCAGGCTGGGCAATTCTGATAGCCGGCATCTGTGATGGATTGGATGGGCGCATAGCCCGGCTGACCAATTCCCAGAGTGCCTTCGGTGCAGAGTTTGATTCTCTCTCTGATATGGTCTCCTTCGGCGTCGCGCCAGCGCTAATCATGTTCAGTTGGGCCTTTGGCCCGCTCGGTAATGTGGGTTGGGCTGCCAGCTTTATCTACATGTCCTGTGCTGCGCTGCGTCTGGCGCGGTTCAATGTGCAGCTGGGTACAGTGGACAAGCGGTTTTTCGTCGGTCTGGCCAGTCCGCTGGCGGCGGGCCTGGTGACATTTGTCCCCTGGGTGGCATTCAAGTATGACGTCGAAGTCACACCGCTGGTGTCCTGGCTGGCTGCAGCACTAACCGTGTTTGCTGGCTTATTGATGGTCTCCAACTACAAGTACTACAGCTTCAAGGAATTGCACTTCAGGGGTACGGTTCCTTATATGGTGTTTTTGTTTGCGGTAATATTACTGGTCGTTATCGCCCAGAATCCCCATGAAGTTCTGCTGAGCATGTGCGTGGCCTATGCTATATCCGGCCCGGTAAGTTGGGTGTATCGGCGGCAGTTCAAGAATCGCAAGAAAACAGCAGCTGACGATCCAGCGACAGAGCAGTGACGTAGTAGCTTGTAGACATTAACTGGATAGCAGAATTCGCTATGGTTTGTAAGAGAAGTGCCAATAACCCTGTCTATAGCCTCATGAAACCACGACAGGCAAACGCCATTAACAGAGACAGAGATTATGTTGATTAAGAAACCTGCTGACATCAAGCCTTCCGAGATCACACCGGAAAGCGTCTATCGCAATCGACGACAATTCATGAAAGATACCGGCAGCCTGATTGCCGGTGCAGCCAGTGCTTCCATGGCAGGTAGTGTGCTTGCACAGGATGGAGACGCACTGAAAGCAAGAGCGCCCGAAGCATTGCGTCGGTCCGCCCCAGCAGCCTGGTGGCAGGACAAGTTTGCCAACATTAAACCGGCGCCGGATTCCGAACCCTTTTTTACCGGAGAAACGCTGACCCCATACAGAGATGTCACCAACTACAATAATTTCTATGAATTCGGCATGGACAAGTCGGATCCTTCGAGACGGTCCTCAGAATACAAAGTAGACCCCTGGTCAGTGGAGATAAGCGGAGAAGTCGCAAAGCCGGGAACCTATCAGTTGGAAGACATTCTCAAGCCGCTCGATCTTGAAGAACGCATCTATAGATTACGCTGCGTTGAAGCCTGGTCAATGGTGATTCCCTGGATCGGGTTTCCTTTGGCGGATTTAATCAAGCGTTTTGAGCCAACATCCAATGCAAAATATGTGGAGTTTGAAACGCTTGTCGATCCGGAAACCATGCCGGGTGTCACGTCCCGTTTTGCCATTGTTGACTGGCCTTATCGTGAAGGGTTGCGTATAGACGAGGCGACCAATCCACTAGCCTTTATCGCGGTAGGTTTGTATGGCCACTATCTGCCCGCACAAAATGGTGCACCATTGCGATTGGTTGTGCCCTGGAAGTATGGCTTCAAGAGTATCAAGTCCATAGTGCGCATCAACTTTCGCGAGACCCAGCCCCGTACTACCTGGGTTGATTTGCAAGCGCAGGAGTATGGCTTTTATGCCAATGTGAATCCCAATGTGCATCACCCCCGTTGGCGTCAGGATATGGAACGCAGATTGCCCCAGACCCTGTTTAGCCGCCAGTACATTGAGACCAGATTGTTCAATGGCTATGCGGATCAGGTGGCACACATGTATGACGGCATGGACCTGGCGGTGCACTACTGATCTGTCCATAGCCAGGGTTTGGCGAACACTACATTCACCATGCAACGATTTCTGAAACCGGTCGTCTTTCTGGCGGCCCTGGTACCGCTTTCTCTGTTGATTGTTCGCATTATCAACAACGACCTGGGACCTGATCCGGCCCAGGAGCTGGCGAAGGAAACTGGAGAGTGGACACTGAGGTTCCTGCTGCTCACTCTCACCCTTACTCCATTGCAACAACTCAGCGGCCGACCTGAGTTTGTCAGGGTGCGTCGTATGATAGGGCTTTACGCGCTGTTCTATGCCACTGTTCACTTCCTTGCCTGGATGAGCTTTCTGTTACAGTTCCGTTGGTTCGCGATCGCTGAAGAACTGCTGGAGCGGCCTTACATCACTATAGGGTTTGCTGCGTTCCTGATATTGCTCGCTTTGGGTGTGACTTCCCCCCGGGCAATGGTGCGAAGATTGGGGAAGAGATGGAAACCCCTGCATAGATTAGTGTACCTTGCCGCTGTATTGGCGATCATTCATCTGTTATGGATCTTGCGCACTGATATCGGTGAAGCAGTGATCTATGGTTCAATACTTGCCATACTTTTGGCCTTCAGAATGTACAAGGCCGTAGTTCGAAGAAAAAAGTCGCTTGCGTAGTGAAAGGCGCCACTTATCACTCGCGAACAAGAATAATAAAGAAAAAGGAATATTTCCTATGTTGTACAGAAGTATCTGGGTGACTTTTAGTCACAGGGTAGTCCTGCTTTGCTCCTGCCTCTTGTTATCCATTTCCCCGGCAACACAAGCACAGAATCGCGCAGGTCTTCCTGACTGGCTATCGATGAGCTTTGAGCAACAGAGTCGAATGCAAGTGCTGGATGGTCAGTTCAGGGCAGGGCTCGATGGTGGCGATCAGGGATTTGAGTGGCGCAATGCACTCACGGTCAATGCCGACTTCGATAGCTTTTCGATACAGACTGAAATAGCGGATATGCGAACCTATTTCACTGATGAAGACTCACCCCTGGACCATTTCTTCACTAATCCCCTGGATTTTTTGCAATTCAATGTGAATGTGCCCGTCTCTGGTGTTTTCAGCGAAGATGACCAGGGATTTATCAAGATCGGCCGCTTTACCATGGATCAGGGCAGTCGCCGCTTCGTTGCCCGTAACCGTTTTCGCAATACCATTAATTCTTTTGCAGGCGTGCATGCCGGGCTCGAACAAGGTAACAGCTCGATTGAGTTGTTTTATACACGCCCCACGCAACGGCGTGTTTCCGGTGACTGGATTGACAACAAGCCGCGACTGGACAAGCAATCCAAGGATATTTTCTGGGGAGCATTCTTCACTACACAACTGACCGGGCAATCTGATCTGCTGCAGCTGTATCTACTTGGCGCAGATGAAAGACGTAATCGACCCGCTAATCAGCGATTCGATGTACTGACCTCGGGTCTGCGCCTGTTCAGGAATCCAGCCGCGGGAGATTGGCACTATGATGCGGAAGCCGTTTACCAATTTGGGGATGCGCCAGCATTGGACTCAAACTCGGCCCTGCGAGACCACGAGGCGCGCTATTACCACTTTTCAGTGGGTTATAGTTTTGAGGCAGCTTGGCAGCCCCGTTTAAGTTTTATCTATCACTATGGTAGCGGTGATAAAGATCCTCTTGATGATGAATCAAACGAACTTGATCATCTGTTCGGGGTACCGAGACCTGATTTCGGTCCAACCGGTCTGCTTCGCGCGTTTCAGCGAGTGAATACTAAATCTCCCGGCCTGATGTTGAATTTGCAGCCAGCTGGCAACGTCGATGCTTATGTCAGATGGCAACGACCATCACTGGCGGAACAAGCGCAGGGTTGGCGCATAACCCGCTACCGGCATCCCGGTGGTCTTGGCGAAACACATCTGGGCGATCAGTTGGAGACGCGCGTTCGCTGGCATCTGTTTGATAACAAGTTCACCCTTGATGGAGGCTATGTCTGGATCAATGCAGGTCCCTACATGGATCTGGTAGAGAAGGGCGATAGTCACTACTTTTATTTACAGACTATAGTTCGTTTGTAGTGGCGTACTGAGCGCCAGGGAAGGCATCAGGTTCTGCTTGACTGGATTGGTGGGTCTGGGTGGGTGAGGCCAAGTGTTTTGAAAGCGCTAGCTTTCAATGCGGCCGAACGACCAGCCATGGATGGCTGGGCTGGTATTTAAAAAGTCGCTTAAGTCGCGCCAGGGAAGGCATCAGATTCTTCTTGATTGGAATGGTGGGTCTGGGTGGATTTGAACCACCGACCTCACCCTTATCAGGGGTGCGCTCTAACCAACTGAGCTACAGACCCAATCAAGTTCCTGCAATTTTCTAAGATTGACCGGTCTTCTGACCTCACCCTCCTCTTTATTCGGAGGGGTGCGCTCTAAGCAACAGAGCTACAGACCCAATCAAGTTCCTGCAATTTTCTAAGATTGACCGGTCTTCCGACCTCACCCTCCTCTTTATTCGGAGGGGTGCGCTCTAAGCAACAGAGCTACAGACCTAATCAAGTTCCTGCAATTCTATCTATCTGACAGGTCCGTAGACCTCAACCTCCTTTCATTATGGAGGCGGGTGCCCTATGCAACTGAGCCAGAGACCCGATCAAGGCGGCGTATTATACGCATCTCGCTACCGCTGGCAAGAATCCGCTGGTATTTCGGCGCCAAGCAACTGATTCAAAACAGATTCTGTTATTTTGGTAGACTGGTGACTTCAGTCGAACCGGACGCTGCCATGAAACCGATATCTGTCATCCTGGCTACCCTGCTAGTCGTTGCCTGTAGCGAAAACACCACTACCCAATCTCCTTCGGGGGAGATGCAAGCCATGTCTGCTTCCCTGAGTGAAGCCGATCGCCTGACTGCCTGGCTGGACCAGGAATTTGCCACTGAACTGGATTTCAGTCCCCTTGCCAAGACCCGGCTGGGAGACAAGAGCGACTATGGAGATCTTGATGATGTTTCCGAAGCAGCGCTCGATCGTCAGCTGGACTGGCGTCGTGACAGTGTGGCCAGAATGCGTGCGGAATTTGATTTTGCTGCCCTGGACGATGAAGGCAAGCTGAGTTGGGAATTATGGGAGTATCAACTGGAAGCGGCAGAGAGGGCACTTCCTTTTCGACGCCATCGCTACATTTTTGGCCGCAATGGTCCACAAACCGGTTTACCTAACGGGCTAATCAACTATCACAACGTGAATTCGGCTTCTGATATGGAGGCTTATATATCCCGAATCCAGCAATCCAATCGCTATCTGTTGCAATATCTCGAGCGAGCAAAGCTCTCTGTTGCCAATGGAATTCGTGCTCCGTACTTCGACTACGACAGGGCAATGAGTGAAATCCAACGTGTGACATCTGGCGCCCCATTCAGTAATGAAGGGACGTCTGCAATCTGGGGTGACATTACGAACAAGATCGATGGTTTGCTCAGAGATGGAATAGTAGAGGAGCAGGAAGCCGCCAGTCTGCGAAATCGGGCAGAGGATGCGCTGCTCAACAATTTCAAACCAGCTTACGATGAGATTTACGCCTGGCTACAACAAGATCGGGTCAATGTGCCCGACCAGGCGACTGGAGTGAGCGAATTGCCCGATGGCGATGCCTACTATGCAGAACGATTGCGTGCCATGACCACACTGCCGATGACAGCCCGTGAAGTACATGAGCTGGGCTTGTCAGAAGTGGCTCGAATACAGGAGGAGATGCAGGGCATACGTCAGGTCGTCGGTTTTACCGGCTCCCTGCAAGAGTTTTTCAACTATCTGAGGGAAGACGATCAGTTCTACTTTCCGAATACAGATCAGGGCAGAGCAGACTACCTGGCACTCGCCGACGAGATCCTGGCGGAAATGTACACGCGTTTGCCCGATTATTTTAATATCTTGCCCAAGGCTGGATTGCAGGTACGCAGAGTAGAAGCGTTCCGGGAAATCGCTGGTGGAGCAGCACACTATGCTCGAGGTACTGCCGACGGTTCCCGTCCGGGAACATTCTATGCTCATCTTCTCGATATGCGCGCGGCTGCAATCAATCGTCTCGAAAACCTCTCCTATCACGAAGGCGTACCTGGCCATCACATGCAGATTTCAATACAGCAGGAATTGGAGGACATCCCGAGATTTCGGACCAACCGCGGTTACACTGCTTTCAGTGAAGGCTGGGGACTCTACGCTGAACTGCTGGGCAAGGAGATGGGGGGTTATCTCGATCCCTATGCAGACATGGGCCGCTTGTCCGGAGAGATCTGGAGAGCAGTCAGGCTGGTGGTAGATACCGGAATTCATGCTTTCGGCTGGACCGAGCAGGAAGCAGTTGCCTATGCGCTGGAAAACTCGCCAAGGCCGGAACCCTCAGTACGTTCAGAGGTGCGGCGTTACTTCAACAATCCGGGACAGGCTACGGCGTACAAGATTGGCATGTTGAAAATTCTGGAATTCAGACGCAATGCGGAGAATGCATTGGGTGACAATTTCGATATCAGGGATTTTCACGATACAGTGTTGCGGTCGGGACCGCTGCCGATGGAAGCGCTTGAAGCCAAAGTGGATCGCTGGATTGAAGCCGAGCGTGGCTAACGTTCCTGGATTTTCCAGCAAGCCTTGTAACTCTGGTAGTCGATTTTCATTCTTCGTTGTTCAACAAAAGAATCGAGCAGGCCTTGCAGTAATTCCATGATATGCGCCTCTCCCTGCATCAGGTAGGGGCCATGTCGCTTTATTTGTTCAATGCCGAAGGGTTTAACGTTTCCTGCTACGATACCGGAGAATGCTTTGCGCAAATTTGACGCCAACTGAAACGAAGACAAGGATGAGTTCAGTTCCAGGGCGGCCATGTTCTCATGAGTGGGTTCGAAAGGCTGTTGTAGTTCTGTCGGAATGTACAGCTCCCAATTGAAACCATAGGCGGCGCCGGTTTTCATGCGCTGTTTTCGACACTGGATTATGTGGTGCTTGGCTCGACGGGCCACTTCTTCGGCATCGCCAATCACGATTTCGTACTGCTGCGTGGCCGCTTCTCCAAGGGTATTCCGGATGAAATTATCCATAACTTCAAAATATTCCCGGCTCTCCTCCGATGCGGCGAGTATGATTCCAAAATGCATGTCGGCATTGCGTTCGTGCATCAAAATGCTGAGCAGGTAGAGCAATTCTTCGGCGGTTCCTGCGCCACCAGGAAATACGATTATGCAATGCGCCAGGCGAACGAAGGCTTCGAGGCGTTTCTCGATGTCAGGCAGAATGACCAGCTCATTGACTATCGGATTGGGTGCTTCGGCAGCGATGATGCCCGGTTCGGTGATGCCGATATAGCGACGCAGGTCCTGCAGTTGTTTGGAATGTCCGATTGCGGCTCCCTTCATGGGACCCTTCATCGCGCCCGGGCCGCAACCTGTAGCGATGTTTAATCCTCTCAGCCCCAGCTGGTAGCCTACTTCCTTGGTAAAGTCATATTCGTGACGACTGATGGAGTGGCCGCCCCAGCAAACCGTAAGATCCGGTCGCAGATTGGGGCGAACAATGTCGGCGTTGCGAAGGATGTCAAAAACCGCATCGGTAATGCCACGGCGGCTATCAAGATCGTAGGTGCCGCTCAGTGAATGATTAACATAGACAACATCGCGCAGTACCGAGAACAGATGTTCCTGTACGGCGCGAATCATATTGCCATCAACAAAGGCCGTTGCCGGAGCATTCTTGACCGATAGTATGGGCCCTCTGGATTGGCGAATCACTTCAATCTCAAAGTCCGCATAGTCGGCCATCAGGCTTTCCACATCGTCCTTGTCACTGCCGGCATTCAATACAGCCAGGGCGCATTGCCGAAACAGACGATGTACCTGATCCTGGGATGACATCAGGCCCTGAATCTCCCGCGAAGACAGAAGATTAAGTGTGCGCACCGGGCGCAAGTTGTCTCGGTCTATTTTGATCATAGAATCAATTATTGATGGGGTGCAGCGACAAAGAGGTGAAGAACTGCTGTCAGCGAATTATAGCAATAAATTGCGCCTTATCTGAGGCGGAATGTTCTGCCTGAACATTCCAAACTGCGCCAATAGGGGTACAATGGCCGGCCAATCAGCATTTATGCAGCAGTTAATGAATTCGGAGGTTCGTCAATGCGCATTGTCTCCCGCAATCTTTCAGACTTCATGTCCCAGTTGCTAACAGCACTCATCCTGATGGTAAGTGCCAGTGCAGTGAGCGCTCAGGTGCCCATTATTCAGCCTGGCCCTCCTGGCCAGCAGGGCCGGGTAATTACTGCCGAACAGGCTGCAGACCTGGCAAATCTTGAGTATTCACTGGCGGATATCAGCTTTTTGCAAGGCATGATTCCTCACCACGCCCAGGCCAAGGAAATGTCTGCGTTGGCAGCTGATCGCACCAACAACGCAGCCGTACTGGCTGTGGCCGAGCGCATTACTTTGTCCCAGGACGATGAGATCGCCATGATGCAGGACTGGTTGCGCAATCAAGGCCTGGAAGTCACCCCGGAGGATGCTCACCACGAACCGGGATTCATGCTTATGGCGGGTATGCTTTCCCCTGAAGAGATGGATACCCTGGCAGCTGCTTCTGGTCCTGATTTTGATCGGCTGTATCTGGAATTCATGATTGACCACCATCAGGGTGCATTGGATATGGTGGAGAATCTGCTCGATACCAGGGGTTCTGCTCAGGATCCCTTGCTGTATGAATTCACTTCCGATGTCACCTCTGACCAGACTTCAGAAATTGAGCGTATGGATACCTTGCTGGCCAGTTTTAATCCTGATCCTCGTGTCGGCCTGGCGGCAGGATTTCGTGATGCCGGAGAGGCAGCACTCAACATGCGGGTAGTCGCTTCTCTGCCCAAGCCAGCTGGTTTTTTTGACCCTGATCGGCCCTCTGGCTTATCTGCGCGCCGGCTGGAAGAGTTGGAAGCCGAAGCTGCAGCTGCCGATGGGAATTCTCCGGAAACCCCAACAGAAGACGAGGAAGAAGATGAGAACGCAGATCCTCGCCCGGCGCTACTGAGTTTCTCCAATACCGACTTGTTGTTTTCCGGTGACTATCTGGTAGCAGGTAACTACCACGGATTTAATACCTATGACATCAGCAATCCATCACAGCCGGTCCATGTGGCCTCAGTAGTCTGTCCCGGCGGCCAGGGAGATGTTTCCCTGGTTGGCGATCTGCTCATTATGTCAGTGCAGGAAGTTCGCGGTCGGCTGGATTGTGGACTGGAAGGCATCGCCGAACCGGTGAGCAACGAGAGAGTGCAGGGTATACGCGTATTCGACGTAAGTGATTTTACCGCGCCAATGCAGGTGGCTGCCGTGCAAACTTGTCGAGGTTCCCATACTCATACGGTTGTTTCAGACGGTGCTGAGGATGGCAATATCTATGTGTACGTGTCTGGCACCAGCCGGGTGAGAGATGATGAAGAGCTGGCTGGTTGTTCCAGCGACTCTCCCTTCGAAGATGAAAATTCGGCCTTGTTCCGTATCGAAGTAATCGAGATACCGGAAGACAATCCCGGGGCTGCCCAGATTGTGAATCGTCCCTTTATTTTTTCAGATCCTGACAGTGGTACCCTGGCAGGACTGTGGGACGGTGGTGATCACGGTGAAGGAACTCAAACCACCAGCCAGACCAACCAGTGCCACGACATCACCACCTATCCAGAGATTGGTCTCGCCGCAGGGGCCTGTTCTGGTAACGGCATCCTGCTGGACATTTCCGATCCCGCAGAGCCTCAAAGACTGGATCAGGTCATCGACCCTGGTTTCGCCTATTGGCACTCTGCCACATTTAACAATGATGGCACCAAGGTGATCTTCACTGACGAATGGGGCGGTGGTGGACGTCCTCGTTGTCGTGCACAGGATCCATTGACCTGGGGTGCCGATGCCTTCTATGACATTGTCGATGGCCGCTTGCAATTTCGCAGCCATTACAAGATGTCTGCACCTCAGACGGATACTGAAAACTGTGTGGCCCACAATGGATCACTGATTCCTGTTCCTGGCAGAGACCTTTTCGTGCAGGCATGGTATCAGGGCGGTGTGTCCGTGGTTGACTTCACAGACTCCTCCAATCCGGTTGAGATTGCCTACTTCGATCGTGGCCCAATCGATACTGAAGAGCTGATTACCGGCGGATATTGGTCAACCTACTGGTACAACGGACGCATATACGGCACAGAGATTTCCCGTGGTCTGGATGTGTTTGAAATGCAGCCCAGCGATTATCTCACCGAGAACGAAATTGCTGCGGCATCGCTGCCGGAGCTGAAAGGTACAGTGAATGCCCAGACCCAGACCATGGTTGTCTGGCCTGCTGTACCAGTGGTGGCACGTGCGTATCAGGATCAGCTGCTGAGAGATAACGATCTCGACGCATCAACCTCGCAACAACTCACGCAGGCACTGAATCGAGCACAGCAATTACTGGATCGGGACGACAGCAATCCCAACACTGCTCGAGACCTGCGTGAACTGGCAGAAAATTTCTCTGCTAACGGGGAGTCACGCAATGGTCAGGCTGGCAAGCGAATGCTGGCACTGGCGAGCACCCTCGAGGGCATTGCCAGCAGCGTTCAGTAGGCATAAACCAGCCTACTGGTATCGAATGGGTGCGGTACTAATCCGCACCCGCGATTCCATGTAAGTTATCGATTCACCGTCGATGGCGCTGATCCAGTGTGGTGTGCCTGGTTGAATCACCAACACATCACCTGCCTTGATCTGACGTGCCAGACCTCCCTCTATGCCATTTTGGGTGCGCACAATGTCATCGCTGATGGAATCAGCCAGGGGAAGTTTCAATAACCCGCCAGTGACCAGAGTGCCACTGCCCTCGAGGATGCGATAAATCTCAACACTGTAGGGATGCATGACTGCATATTGCAGCACGCCACTCATTCGGCGGCGCACGGAGATACCGGGAGAGATGGTGACCGAGACGCCAGCCGGAGATGTGGAGTTGCGAGCGGCTTCGTCCAGTTCTGCCAGCACTTCAGCATGGGATTTGTAGATTGCCGGTGGTGCGCCGCTATCCTGGGCCAGGCAAAAACAGCTTGCGAGCACAAGGAGAGTGGAAGCGGACAGGCTTGTCATTGTTTTCATTGGAAATCTCCGTCACACTAGTGGGAGTAGCCTTTTGTTTCTGCCCTGTGAATCTAGCGCCTGCTAATGCAACAATCAATCAACTCGGTTTCCGCATCTACTGATTCCTCACCACGAGAGATCCCCAGCGTGCCTGGCCACTGGCTGTTTGGGAACCTTTTCGAATTCAAACGCGCACCCCATGAATTTCTGGCTCGCGCCGCGACTTATGGCGAAGGGCTGGTGCAGTTTCGCTTATTGCACAAGAAGATGATCGCCATCACTTCGCCACAAGCGGCCGAATGCCTGTTCAAGTCGAATAGTCAGAATTACCCAAGGGGAAACCAGCGAAAGGCATTGCAGGCCATTCTCGGTCTGGGACTGATTACCCAGGAGGGTAAATTATGGAAGCATCATCGACGTGTCGTGGCTCAGGCATTCAGAAATGATTTCTTACAGTACTCCTTAAATCAGAATAGCCGGCTGGTAAGCAAGCTGCTGGAAAACTGGGATGAGAAAGCAGTCTCAGGTGTTGCCGTCGATGTGGTTGATGAGACGCGCAAGATGACGCTGGCGGTCATCGTGCGGGCGCTGTTTTCAATCGACCTGGATCTGGAAAAGAACCGCGAGCTGTATTCCGTTATTGTAGAAGCCAATCACCTGATGTTCACACGTCATACATCTCCCTTGTCGTTTCCTGACTGGGTGCCGACCCCATTGAATCGGCGCATCAGGAAAACCCGTCAGGTAATGGATGAGTTTATTAGCGCTTGTCTGGCCTCAAAAATTTCGCAACAGGGAACAGAGACGGAAGATATTGCTGATCACCTGCTGGCGAGAGAGGCCAGTGGCGACATCAGCAGACAACAGGTATACGACGAAATTCGTACATTGATTGTGGCAGGATTCGAGACCACTGCGACCTCACTGGCGTGGACTCTCTACCTGCTGGCAAAAAATCCCGGAATGACAGGGGCCTGGCGCAAAGAGCTGGACCAGGTGCTGCAGGGAAGAGCACCCCTTTGGGATGACATGAAACAACTCCCACAAACAGAAAACATTGTGATGGAGGGATTGCGTCTGTACCCGCCGGCGTACGGATTAACCCGCACCAGTTTGCAGGAAGATCTGGTGGCAGGATATCGAATGCCTGCAGGAGCTGCGCTTGTACTATCTATCTACGGGATTCAGCGTTCTCCTGACTATTGGCATGAAGCTGATTCGTTTTTGCCTGAAAGATTTACATCCGATTGGCCGGAACAGGCATTCCTGCCTTTTGGAATGGGAAAACATATATGCATTGGCAGCAGGTTTTCGATTCTCGAATCTACCCTGATTCTCGCTTGCATCGGACAACGATTCGAATTTGAGTTGCAGGGAGCTCAATCTATTGAGCCTCAGGCACAGGTTACCCTGTTACCCGAAAAAGCAATCTACCTGACACTGCGCAAGCGAGACGGCTGACGCTGCAGAGCGTGGACATCTCTCGCAATCCCTTTTAATCTGTCAGCTTGACGATGTCAGGCAATGCTTGTCTGACCACCGATTCTTCTGCGGAGCATCAACAATGACAACACAGGCTTCTCTGGCAAGATCTTTCACCATCGCCCTGGCATCGCTTGCCATGACAGCTCTCGCGCCGGCGACTTCAGTTTTCGCGCAGTCGCTTCCTGGCACTGAAAATGGCGAGTGGCGCTACCTGGGAGGCGACGCCGGTCATACCCGATACTCACCTCTCAATCAAATTAATGCTGACAATTTCGACGAGCTCGAGCAGGCCTGGATTTGGCGAAGCGACAATTTCGGTCCCAATCTCGACTACTTCTCCCGGTCGACTCCAATATACGTCGACGGCATTTTATATACGGTGGCCACGCCAAGGCGCCAGGTAGTTGCAATTGATCCGAGAACAGGTGAAAACCTTTGGACTTTTCGTGAACCTGAAACCATCAGGCACCAGCGGTCGCCACGTCAAGCGTACGGCAAGGGCGTTGCCTACGCGGAAGTCAATGGACGTGGTGTCATCTACATCACTACACCTGGTTTCTTTCTCTGGGCCCTTGACGCGAAGACCGGCCGCCCATTGGAGAGTTGGGGCAATGAATTTCCCGTTGGCCAGTTTCCTGAATCTGGCGTCATTGATCTCATTCCCCATCTGATTGAGGGCTGGGGGCCCTGGGAAGACTATGTAGTGGCTGGTGGTGAATATGATCCAGACTATGGTATTCCTCGCGAACTTGGCATGGTTACAGCATCTGCACCACCAATCGTGGTTAATGGGGTGGTTGTGGTGCTGGTCGGGCATCAGCCCAGCTATGGCCAGACTCGCATTGAGAATGTACCTGGCGACATCATGGGTTTCGACGCAGAAACCGGTGAGCGGCTGTGGAAATTTCATGTGATTCCGAGGCCGGGAGAAGTGGGTCACGAAACCTGGCACAACGATGCCTGGCGATTCTCAGGAGATATGTCTACCTGGGCTCCCGCGTCCGCCGATCCGGAACTGGGTCTGGTTTACATGGTGACCAATGCATCAACAGTGCAGTCCTATGCGGGTCATCGTCCCGGAGACAACCTCTTCGGAGGCAGTCTGTTGGCACTGGATGTCGCGACGGGAGAGCGACGCTGGCACTTTCAGATTCATCGCAGCGATCAGTGGAACTACGACTTGCCAACACCACCCATGCTCATGGATCTGACTGTTGACGGGCAGCGCATTCCTGCCGTGGTGCAGAACACCAAGCAAGGACTGATTTTTGCTTTCAATAGAGAGACGGGTGATCCAATCTGGCCAATTGAAGACCGACCGGTCATACAGACAGAAGTCCCTGGCAACTACACCAGTCCCACGCAGCCCTATCCAACCTGGCCCGAACCGGTAGATCGAATAGTCCTGGATGGCATCACTGAAGAATTCGTCATCGACTACACCCCGGAGCTCAAGGAACAGGCATTAACTATACTCAATGGTTTTCGCATTGGCGGTTTATATGTGCCGGCTCTACCAAACACCTATGAAGGGGAATACATCAACAACGTGGGCTGCCTGGGCGGTGGCAACATCATTCCGCATCCTCCCGTCGCAGATCCAAGCACGGGACTGATGTTTAATTCCCACCGGCGTAATTGTTTTGCGCCAGGCTTCATGTGGCCAACCAATGGCCGGGACCGTGATAATCCCAATTATCCGGAACCGGGAGAAGGCGGTGCTACCCCAAATAGCACGCCAACTACCGGCACCACTGTTGCCGCCTGGCTACCTGGTGGCGGAGGTGGTCTGCCAACTATCGATGGTCTACCCCTCTATAAGCGCATGAATAATCAGCTCACCGCCTACAATATGAATGGTGGCGATAAAATCTGGTCGATCCCTATAGGTGAGACACCTGATGCCATCAAGAATCATGCTTTGCTACAGGGTGTTGATGTGCCGAATAGTGGCGGAACAGGATGGTCGATACAGATGGTGACAGGCGATCTGTTAATCCAGACCCGTGCACTAAGCGAGGGTATGGCACAGATGGAACCGGATGCACCGCTTACGCTAAACGCTCGGGATAAATACACCGGTGAGTTGATAGCTCAGGTGCCTCTGCCGGCCCCTGGCCAGTATGGCATGATGACTTATCTACATGAAGGGCAGCAATATATCGTGGTGCAGATCGGTAGCTCACGTACAGATGATCCTGGTGCGTTGGTTGCTTACCGATTACCAGACTGAACCTCTAGCGAGAAGAATGGATCACCAGAAGTCTCCGTTGTGGCCAAGCCTTTCCTAGTAATTCAGCTACGACCTGAAGACGAAACCGCTGACAACGAATTTGAGAAGATCAAGTTCTATGGCGGTCTCCCTGATTCTTCCGCGGTGCGACTCAGAGCCGAGAAGTCTGGTGTGCCGGAAATTGAGCTTGATCAATACTCTGGCATCATTGTTGGCGGTTCGCCTTTCGATATATCCACACCTGAAACAGAAAAGTCGGCAATCCAGCTTGAGGTGGAAGCCGGCTTTAAACGACTGCTCGATGAGGTGGTCCCGCGAGACTTTCCTTTCCTGGGTTGTTGTTCCGGGAATGGATTGTTGGGGAGTTATTGTGGAGCCCCGATATCAGGGAAGTACGCGGAGCCGGTTTCCGGCGTCAACGTCCAGATCACGGAAGAAGGCAAACAGGATCCCCTGTTGCAGGACATGCCAGAAAAAATCAGGGTTATGCTGGGTCACAAAGAGGCCTGTGATACTGTGCCGGAAGGGGCCACTTTGTTGGTAAGAGGAGGGGCCTGCCCGGTACAGATGTTCCGCCTGGGCAGGAATGTCTACGCGACCCAATTTCATCCCGAGGCCGACGCTGAAGGCTTTATCGTACGTATTCATGCCTACAAGCATCATGGCTACTTTGAAGCTCACACAGCCGACGAGCTGATAGCGAGAATAAGCTCGGAAGACGCACCCTATCCAAGGCTGATGCTCAAACGATTCGTGGCACGTTATTCGGCTTAGGGATTCAGGCTTCCTGCACGCCTGGACGACCGGCCTCAACGGCGAAGCGCTTGCGAACCGAGATAGGTTCTCCGGCACTAGTAACGCGGTCGAGCACCTTGTACTCCGATAGCCAGGTTTCCGGCGTCAGAGTGGCCTTCACGTAGCCTCTCTGGGCATTGTAAAACTTCACGTGAGGATTGTTGCTCAGCAGCTGTTCCCCGTAATCGGTCATATCCTGCCCGTCACCACCTGATGTGATCGAAGTGCCGACGAACTCACTGCCAATAATTCTGGCATTGGGATCGTCAAAATCTGCTGTTAGATTTGCGGCCCAGTTGCTGTGGATATCGCCCGTTAAAACAATCGGGTTCGGTGTCTTTACTTCATCCATGAGCTTGAGCAGCTCCTGGCGTTCGTAGGGATAACCATCCCAGATATCCATAGGCCACAGCTCCTGGTTGTTTTCATCCTTGGATCGCAAACTTGCCATCATGATCTGCTGAGCCATGACATTCCAGGTGGCATCTGCAGTGGCAAGGCTGGCGTAGAGCCAATCTTTCTGTGCCGGCCCCAATAAGCTGCGGTTGCTATTTTGATGTTCTTCACAACTTGTTTTGCGACCATCGCCGCAAGCCTGGTCACTGCGATACTGGCGCGTATCAAGGACACTCATCTCCATGAGATTGCCGAACCTCAAGCGGCGATGAATAGGCATATTGGGGCCCTGTCTGCCAACCGGTAAACGAATCGGCATAAATTCATAGTAGGCCTGGTAAGCGGCGGCACGACGACGGAGAAGCTGTTCCGGCGTTTGATCGTCTTCACCAATTTCTGCCGCATAGTTGTTGTCGACTTCATGGTCATCCCAGGTGACCACCCAGGGTGCAGAAGCATGAGCGGCACGTAAATCCGGATCTGATTTATATGTGTTGTACCTGGCCCGGTAGTCCGTTAGCGTGATAATTTCCGGGCCTTCGTGTGCTCGTACCAGGTTTTGCCCCCAGCTGCTTTCGTAGATGTAGTCCCCCAGATGCACTATCAAGTCCAGTTCTTCAGCGGCCATGTGTTGATAGGCTGTATAGAATCCGTGCTCATACTGTTGGCAGGATGCGAATGCAAATTGAAATTGTGCCAGCGCTGAGTTTGCCAGAGCGGCTGTCTTGGTTCTGCCGGTTGGGCTGGTGCTGTTGCCCACATGCCAGCGATAGAAGTACACAGCATTGGGGCGGAGTCCACGAACTTCGGCATGGGCTGAATGGCCCAGCTCGGGAGTCGCGGCGATTGCACCAGACCTGACTATCCGGGAGAAATTTTGGTCTTCAGCCAATTCCCAGCGCACCGAAATAGCATCTTCTGCAGCACCGATTTCCTGCAGTACCGAATTGGCCAAACGGGTCCACAGGATAACCGAGTCCGGAGTAGGATCTCCTGATGCGACACCCAGGGTGAATGGATCTTCAGGCAGGTTCCCCAGCGATCTGGCAGCGCCATGGGCGAAAGCAGGAAGTCCGCCCATGGCAAGCGCTGCAGTGAGTCTGCCGCCAGCTTTGATTATCTGTCGACGGGAATAGTGCTTGAATAAAAGGCTCTGTCGAGCAGCATGTCGGTCCACCATTGTTCACTCCTCCGTCCATTATGCATTCAGGAACGTGATCCTAACCGGCATTTATTTCCATATCATGACCATCGAGCGCGCAGGAACCTGATCAGACTTCTTTACTGCTTATTGATAGCTGGCGCACCTATTGTCTGCAAGCTGTAGATCTTGCCTGTAGTCAGTATTTTGAGCTGGAAGTTCCAAAACTCTGAAGGGCAGATCAGCAATCTGCAGGTTGGCAAGGGTTACAAAGTCTTCTTCTCCCCAGACGTTTGCATAATCATTTGTGCTGGCACTGTCCGGGTCCACTGCATACAAACCAACCGGTCCTGCACCACCACTGTCCACCAGCAAGAGGCCATATACCTGCATGGCCCGGGCTATAGTCAATTCGTAGTCAGTCAGATTCAGAGTGGACAGGTCCAGCTCCGGGTCCAGTTGAATACGGGCCCCTTCCGGTAGTGCGAAACTCTCGGTAGTCACGCCGTCACTGTCTGTGGCAGGAGCCACGGGTCCCCCGGCCTTGGTGAATTCATAGCTGAATGAGAGAGGGTGCTTGATTTCTCCTGCCGCCAGCTCAGACGGCCAGATTACTCCGCCCAGAAACGACATGCCCGAACCACGTGAAGAAAGTCCGTTAGGGTGAATGCCACTGCCGTCCATATCGAAAGCTGTGCCAAAACTCGCTACCCACTGGCCATTTTCCTGCCTGGTCTGCCAAAGGTTGTATTCGCAGCGATTGTCGAGATCGAGAATGGTCATGAAATTGTCCTGTGCGGAATCTTCACCGCAGTCGATAGGCGGTTCATCGCCACCATCGACATCGTCGGAGGCAACCGCCCAATCGGGTACTGGCACCCCGGCAAGCGTGCTGATACCCAATTCCCAGAATTCACCACAGGGTAGGGAGATATCTTGAGTCGGGGTCGAATTGCCAGCGAAGAACACAGTTGTGGAAAACTGTCCAACTTGCACGACAAACTGTTCAGAGATTTCCAGACCTTCCAATAGTGCTGTCGAGTCAGGATCAACAACAACCGATTCAGGCAGGGGCGTGTTGAATACCGAGTCAGTTGCGTAGAGATTCAGTGCAGAAAATGCAGGCAGACTATCAGGAAGCTGATCCAGTGAGACGATGTTGTCACTGGCTGCAAGGACATTGAGGCTGACAAATTCTACCTGATCACCCCACTGGATTCGCAATGCATAGGAGCCAACATGCGCTGCCGAAGGAGAGACCCGCAATTCGCTGTCCTGCAATACGATGAAATCGGGGGCAGGAGAGCCGTCCTCCAGCAACAGGCTGGCGCTGCTGGTATCGATATCACTGACAATCGGTAGCAACGTGGTTTTACCTGTCAGGGCAGACAGGTCTTCAGTGATAAAATTGCGCCGAAAGAAAACGGCATCGGGAACGAAATCCACGCCACCCACATAGCTGAGGCGGAGCTCAATCTGCTCATCACCCAGACTGACCAGATCTGAGTAAACGCCAGTTGCAGAGTCGAATGCAGCAGAGCACTCACCCTCAGCGCTGATCTCCACAACATCGCTCGCGACCAGGCGACCCTCCGTCAGTGTCATTGACAAGGAGAAGGACTGTCTGGCGCCACCATCACCGGCTGGGCTGCCGTTGTTCAATATATCAACGCAGGGGGCAGTGAGTATGCCGCTGTCGTTGTTGAATGAGCTGTTTGGTTCTGCGAAAAGCAGCGCACTGCAAAATAAGGCGCTCAATCCGCCGAGGGCATGAATTAGTGCTCTCATACTGGAGTTCCTCTCTCTTTTTTATTCTGGTAGCGGCATCTCCTCGCTGTCCTCAGTTCGCGCCCGTTGAAAAGCCGCAAGCGGTGAAGGTGTACGTCGTTGTTCTAACCAGAATACGCCATCATAGGGTGCGCTATTGCCCCGAGTAGCGACGAAATCCATATCGCCATCCGCATCCAGGTCCCGGGCAATAAATTTGTCAAACATGCCTCGCTTGCGCCTGGAAATATCGTGGCGAGTCCATGCTTGCCTGGCGTCGCCCGGATTCTCAAACCAGCCAATCCTGCCCAGTTCGTCCTGTCGGTCCACGTCGCCGTCACCAGTGCGCGGGCCACGGCTGTAACTGCCAGACATGATATCCAGATCGCCATCACCATCGATGTCAGCAACTTCCAGTCCGGTAATACTGTCGGGTAGAAAGCTGCCGATAGTATGCGCATTCCAGGCATCGTCCTTTCTGGCGGGTTGTTCTATCCACCCCAGGCCGCCGCCGAGTCGGCCAATGATGTCCAGACGGCCATCTCCGCTCAGGTCTGCGTATTCGAGATTGAAACCGGACATACGGCCACCAACAATACCGATGGCTCTTTCTTCGAACTGCAAACTGCCATCGCCGCTATTGTCGAACCAGAGAATCCTGTTCTCACCACGAGTACCGACAACGATGTCCAAGTCGCCATCACCGTCCAGATCAACAGGTTCGCTGTTTTGCGGCACGCTATAGTTGCCAATCACGTGTTCGGTCCAGTTGCTACCATGCAGAGGATTGCCGGACACCGTAAAGATCGACACTGGTGTAGAGCGGGCGAAGTCTTCCGGTCCGGGTCGCTGTGCACCTTTGTTTGGTGCGATTGCTTCAACCTGGCCATCTCCATCCAGATCCGCAAAGAACACGCGAATGTAAGAGCCGGTACCTTCAGTCATGGGCAGGATCAATCGTTCCCAGGTCTGATCGCGCGCAGCAGGCCCAGGATTTTGTAAGTAAATGAGATGGGATAGCTCCGCTGCAACCAGGAGATCCGGATAGCCATCACCATTCACATCCGCGAAATCCACATCTTCGGGCGCGGGAGCATCGCTGCCTTCCGCAACGGTAATATTGGTCCACCGATAGGGGTCTGCTGAGCCGAATGCGATGCGGACGTGCCCATCTGCTGGTGCAACGAAGTCGGGATCAAAGGAGCCTGAGTCATAAGTGGAATCAAACTCGTGCACCGAAATGATATCTTCGAATCCGTCCAGATCCAGGTCCGTCATCACCAGTCCATCACTACCGCTGAGGTTGAAGCCTGCATTGGAGGGGTCATCGATAATGTGTTCCTGCCAACTGATGAATTGGCCATCAGCGCTGCGGGCTTGAGTGCTGGTATCTCCTACCGGGGCTTGTGCCAGGCTTGCGCTGCTTGCGTATGGCAAGGGGGCAAGCAGGAGCAGGTAAGAGAGGAGTCGGCATGGTTTAGCTGTGGTCATTGTGATGATCCTGTGTGGCAGCCCATAATAGAATTCAGCTGTCTCTAGCTCAAGCCTGATGAGTCGCAGGAACACGACCTCTCAGCTTTGCTGATTGGACGTCAGCAGGCCTGAAGGGGTAGCATTCGCCGCTTCTATCGAGGAAAACCCATGCGAATTCTAGTATTTATAATTTTAGTGACAAGCACCGCTTGGGCGACAGCGCAAAGCGGGTTGCCTTCTCTATCCAGCCTTGATCAGGGTTGGAATACCATTGAAACGGATGGTGTGTGTTCTGCAGGCACACCCTATCAATTCTATGTGCGCCCTTCGGCGCAAAACAGCGACGTGCTGGTGTTTTTTAATGGCGGTGGTGCCTGCTGGTTTGGTGAAGCCTGTGATCTGAATGCTCAGCCCAATGTGCATTCACCCTTCGCCGATATGGAGCAGAACAATCCAGCTTTTGGGGATGGCATTTTCGACTATGACAATCCAGCAAATCCATTCGCAGACTATACCGCGGTATTCGTCCCTTATTGTAATGGAGATGTGCATATCGGTGGTGGTGAGCAAACCTATACTTATGAGAATCAGGAAGGTGAAGAAGTCACTGTGACTGCCTATCACAATGGATATGAAAACAGCCAGACTGTGCTGGAATGGGTATACGGGAATTTCTCAGCACCTGACAAGGTGGTTGTCAGTGGAAGCAGTGCTGGCGCCATTGGGGGTTCATTTTTTTCAGGATTGGTAGCCGAGCACTATTCACAGGTACCAATTGTGCTTATCGCGGATGCAGCGGGCGGTTATGGTACACCCAACTTACCTGTGGTACATGAAGCCTGGAACACCGCTTCAATTCTTCCATCCTGGGAGGAGTACGCCGGCGAATCGAATCAGAGTATTACCTTTGAAGATTTTTACATTGCCAGTGCGAATCACAATCCTAATCTGACCATCGCGCAGTACAATGCAGCAGAGGACGCAGTGCAAAAGAGTTTCACTTATCTGATTGGTGACCCGCCGGGCACTTTTTCACTGCCTCAAAGAATTCTCAATAACTACCAAAAAATCGAATCCGCTGTAGACAACTTCTACTCCTACACTGCAGGTGGTGATACCCATACCATCATGCGTAGTGATTACTTTTACAGTTACGAAGTGGAAGGGATTCGATTCGTTGATTGGGTGGCAGCGCTTATTAATGGGGAAGCAGTTGCAGACGTGAGTTGTGTCAATTTGTCTGAGGGCTGCGCGGACGCTCCCTTCACTGAGTAATTGATTTCAGGAAGTAGATTCTCAAGTGGCAGAAACTAAAGATCTGATCTTTGCGATTCGCGACGCGATGAGTGAAGCCTTGTGTGTGCAGGTTAGAGAAGCTCTGGATGAGGCTTCTGTCACTATGCGCAATCAAACGGCAACGTCCCTCGATGGTCAGAAGATTTTCGATGAGAAAGTGACAATCGAAAATCGGTTCAAGGAATTTCTTGAAGACAACTTCGATAAACTGGTTGTCGACAAGGCGGAGCAAAAGAGAAAGCTGGACTACAGCAGTCTGAGCCTGGTTCAGGAAGATGATCTTGAAGCAATGATTGCCATGGAGGGTATGATTGCCCACGCGCGAAATTGCGATATCCAACAATATCTTTGTTTCACTACCCGTCTCGATTCTATTTTCTTCGGCACCCGAATCGATGAATCGAACAATCCCATGGATCCAGAGCAAATAGGGGATGCTTTCAGAGATGCGCTGAACCCGCTCGGACTCAGTCCGATGGGATTATTGGGTGTATACCGGCAGTTCAATAGCAAGGTATTTCACAAACTGGAAGCAGTTCTTGCAAAGGCCAATGACATATTAATTGCTGAAGGCATACTTCCGGACCTGGACATCGCAGCAAGGCAGAAAGAAGCGATACAGGGCAAACGAAGCCAGCCACGGCCAAAGGTCGATCCTGTTGAAAGGGCGTTCAGCAAGGAGGAGGAATGGGCTGAAGCTGGCTCTACTGGAGGATCGCAGCAGCTATTCTCAGTGATGCAGTCTCTGTTGCATGGCATGGGCAATGTCGCTGCTGCTTCACCAGGAGCCGGAGCAGGCCAATCTGCTGGGCCAGCTACCATGCCTGCTTCGGCGCTGTCGACAGGCGCTGCGCCACTGCAATCTGGCATGCTGGTCGGAGGGCGAAAAGTAGAACTGCTGGCGAGTGATCGTCTGGTTGAGGTGCTGGAAAGGCTCGAGGCTAATGAGGCACAAGGTCAGGAACAACGCCGCGATCTCAGCGAAACTATTGGAGCGGAATTAGAAGCGCTGAGTGACAAGTCGACCATGCAGGCTGTTGATGGCCAGAGTACCGATGTCATCAACCTGATCAATCTCCTCTACGAAGCAATATGGGATGACTCATCGGTACCCATACCGGTTAAAGAGTTGATTGGAAGAACACAGATTACTGCATTGAAACTGGCTCTGCAGGATCCTGGGTTTTTTGACAGTCAGAGCCATCCCATGCGGCTGATGCTGAACGAGCTTGCTACCGCCGGCATTAGCTGGACAGAGTCTGACGAGGTCGAAGAAGATCCTGTATACCAGAAGATGAAAGAAACAGTAGCCCAGCTGATCAATGATTACAGTGGCAACGCTGACTATATTGAAACTTTGCTCGAAGATTTTAAATACTTCAAGAGAAGACAATTACTCTCCAGGCAAGAAGCTGAAAACAAGTTGATGGATGCCGATGAGCGTGAGGAACGGCTTGAAGAGGTAAAACAATACGCCCACGACAAGATTCGAGAGCGTATTCTTGATTCATCTACACCAGAATTCGTGAAGAACTTCCTGGATACACTTTTTCACCGCTTTCTGGTGCAGGTTATCCTGCGGGAGGGGCCAGGTGGCGTGAGCTGGAAACCTGTCATGAACACCATTGATGTCCTGCTATGGACTGTCAGTTCGGAACGAGATGCCAATGATCTGGACAGATTTGTGAAGCTCAAAGCCAGACTGTTGATTAATCTGAGCAAGGCTCTCGATGTTGGTGAAGTGCCCAAACAAGAAGCAAAAGAAGCGCTACGCGAGCTGCAGCGGGTGCAGGAAGAGTGTTTCAAGCCTGTTGATGCCGAGGAAGCGGGTGAAGAGCCAGAGGACTTCGCCGCGTGGATGGCGACGGCGAAACCCGTCAGTTCCAATCAGGTGCCTCTGCCCGAAGATGATGAGCACATGCAGCAGGTGTCAAAAATCCCCATTGGAATCTGGATGGAGTTTCAGACTGAGGGGGAGAAGACTATTCGTTGTACGCTTGCGGCGAAAATAGACACTATTGATAAGTTTATTTTCGTCAATTCCCAGGGTGTAAAAGTCATTGAAAAATCGCGCATGGGATTAGCTCGTGAACTCAAAGCCGGCACGGTAAAAGTGATCAGCGAAGCGCCACTGGTGGAGCGAGCAATGGAATCTGTGATTGGTAAGTTGCGGATTTCCGGTCAGAGCTAGTCACGTCCAGCGATCGAGCCACATTCAAATTCCCTGCGCCAGTTCACAACTTCGATTGCAATCCCGTTCGACAGGCAACTTCTCTTAGGCCTGTGAAGTAGTGCGCTTTTTTTCGCTCTTTTCACCGCAGTAGTGTGAATTAGTTACGTTTATCCAGGCAATCCCCCCACTAGACTCGAAGTCATTCTACCGAATTGTGCGAGATGTTTTCGCGGAGGGGATCATGATGGCTACCGTACGGCGTTCGCTGCTAACTGCACTGTTGGTTCTAGGTTGTCTTGTGCCAGGAGAGGGTGAAGCCAGTCAGTCCACGGTTGAAGATGGTTTTCTTTTTGTACCTCGTCTCGATGTCGATGGCTTCGGATCTCTGGAACTGGTTTTTCGTATTGTCAACGAACCCGATTATCAGCTTCTTCTGGAATCAGCAGAAGCTATCATCACCGACGTTTCCCAATCTGGCGTATTCGATCCAGCTTCGAATCGCATAGTCCTCGATGAAGTGCGGGTTCAAAACGGCGTACGCTATATCGTGGAGTTGCAACAGGTTTCTGCTGCGAGTGAATTACTTTTTGACATCGTTGAAGCCAGGGAAATGCAAGAGTCTGATAGTCCGGCGCCAGTCCCACAGGGAGACAATTCCGGATCTGACTCTACAGCCGCGGTGCTATTCAATCAGCAATGTAGCACTTGTCATGGTGCCGATGGTGCCGGAACCGCTGTGGCGCCTTCGCTGATAGCCTGTGCTGACTGTGGCAGCTACTCAACCCTGTTAAACACGATTCGCGACACCATGCCCCTGGGGCAAGTGGAAAGCTGTGATGCCGACTGTGCCGCACTTTTGGCGCGTTATATTCAATCTGCATTCAATGCTGACAACCAGCAACTTTCCGCACAGACAGTCGGATTCATTCAGTTGCTCGATAACGGGACCAGCCTGCGCAAAGCCTCGGAGCAGTTGCTCAGTCGCCTGCCAACACTGGCTGAATACGAATTGGTTGCCAGCGATGGCGCTGAAGGACTTGGCCAGGCGATTGACGCAATGATGGAGGAGGAGGGTTTCTACCGTCGCCTGGGTGAAATATTTAATGACTATCTGTTAACGGACAAGTATCACTCCCGTAATGGTTCAGAAGCAGCAATCAGTCTGTTGAGCAACGATGATTTTCCAACTCGCCGGTGGTTCGATCCGGGTAAAGACGATCGAGATGATAACTATAGTCTGCTACGTCGGCAGACTAACGATGGCATTGCAAGGGAGCCGCTGGCCCTGATCAACCACGTGGTCGAAAATGAACTGCCTTTCACAGAGATTCTTACTGCTGACTACATGATGATGACACCCATGTCTGCGCGCAGTTATGGAGTGGAGTCGATAGCTTTTGCTGATGTAGACGATCCGGATGAATTCAGGCCAGCGCGCATTGCCGGCATTCCTCATGCTGGCATTTTAACTTCCCCCATGTTTTTAAATCGCTATCCGACGACCAGTACAAACCGCAATCGAGGGCGTGCACGAGTGGTCTTTGATCTGTTTCTGGACACAGACATCCTTGCTATTGAAGGGGTAAGACCAGGCAATGCTGTGGATATCACGACACCGATTCCAACCATCAACAACCCGCAATGCTCGAAGTGTCACTCAGTGCTGGATCCTGTTGCTTCCATCTTTCAGAACTGGGACCACAAGGGCCGTTATCGGCCTGCCAGAGAAAAGAAAGGCGGTTGGTATACAGACATGGAGCAACGGGGATTCAATGGACAAGCTATGCCGCTCGCCGGCAATGTCGACAGCTCGGTACGCTGGCTGGCACAACAAATTGCGGCAGATCCGAAGTTCCCCAGAGCAGTCACTCGCATTGTTTATACGGGGTTGACTGGCAGAGAGCCTCTCGCTGCCACTGCTGCTGTGGATGCAAGTCCTGCGGATATTGCAGCCTACACAGCAGAACGTACTCTATTGAACGATATCCAGGAAAGATTCGTCGCCGACAACTTCAATCTAAAGACCCTGGTTCGTGAAATTCTGATGAGTCCTTACTGGCGGGCGCAGGGTTTGAGTACCGGAGCTGATATCGCTGTTCATCAACAGACAGGTTCGAGCTATCTCCTCTCGCCTGAGCAGTTAGACAGAAAAGTCATGGCATTGTTTGGCTTCGACTGGCGCAACTCCCTCGACTCTTATTACAAAGACAGAGAGAAGAGCTGGGCATCCAGGCTGGAAAATACCTTCCATCAAATCTATGGCGGAATAGATTCAGATAGCATTATCAGCAGGTTGCGTTCGCCGAACGGCTTGATGGGCGCGATGCAGCTGCGCATGGCCAACGAGTTGGCCTGCTATGCGGTACCTCATGATTTCTGGCTCCCGGAGTCACAGCGCCGTCTTTTCATTTTCGTTGATCAGGAAATCAATCCTTATGACTCAAATGGAAACCTCGATCAGGAGGCGATGGCGCTAATCCGGGAAAATATCAGATTTCTGCATGAGTATTTGCTGGGGGAAAACCTGACACTGGATTCCAGTGAGGTGGATATCACCCTGGAACTGTTTATGAGCGTACTCAACAGAGGGCGCCAGTATCTTCTTGATAATGCGGGTGAGTGGTGGGCAGTCAGGTTGCCCGATATGTGCGACCGCACCAAAGACTTTAATGGCGTCTCACTCAAGGATGTGAATGGTGAGGATCTCAGCCTGCAGCGAGATAACCAGTTCGTGATCAGGGCCTGGATGGCAGTGGTTGCATACTTGCTGGCTGACTACAAATTTTTCTATGGCTAGTTGAGAGGCTAATCATGCAAAGAAGAAGATTCCTGAAATATCTGGCTGGTAGTGGCATGAGTTTAACGCTGCCATTTGCCAGCTCCATCGCCAATGCAGCAGAGCCACAGAGGTTCTGGGTATTGGTAAACGCGGGTGGTGGTTGGGATCCTACGTATTTTATAGATCCCAAAGGAGACCGGAATCGGCTCGATGGTCGGGGTCCGGTAAATAACTATTCAGTCAATGCCATCACCAGTGCCGGCAATATCGTATTCCCATCGAGCTATCCAAGCGATATTGATCCGCCAGATGCAAATTCACCCGGGCATTTTGCAAATTTTTTCCCCCGGCATGCACCTCATTTACTGGTGATTAATGGTATCGACACACAAACCAACAACCACGATGCCGGATCCAGATTTGTGTGGAGTGGCAAAATCGAAGAAGGCTTCCCAAGTATTGGTGCATTGGCAGCTGCAGCATCAGCGCCGAGTGAGCCGCTGTCATTCATCAGTAATGGTGGCTATGACAATACGGCGTCATTGGTAGCGCCCGCACGGATCGGTGACGGCGATGTTTTTCAGTTATTGGCCAGTCCGAATGCGGGGCGTCCGTGGAAAGAAGCCGGAGAGCGGGCTCCTTACTTTCCCGAGTCAATCTACCAGGAGATCGAGAGAGCTCGCCAGGCTCGTATGAACAGGTTGATTGGACGCTCAAGCCTGCCATTGCAGAGGCAGCAGTTGAATGAGTTAGTCATGGCACGTGTTGGAGACAACAATTTGAACAGATTGGTTAGTAGTTTGCCGGAGCAGGTATCCAGCGGACTTGAGGGTCAGGCGGAGGTCGCTGTTGCTGCATTTTCAAGCGGTGTTGCCGTGGCAGCCAATATGCACATGGGTGGCTTTGATACTCACGGCAATCATGATCAAAACCATGCCAACCGATTGGATCAATTGTTATCCGGTGTTGATCATCTGTGGAATCAGATCGAATCAAATGGGCTTACAGACCGGGTGACCGTCATCATTGGCTCCGATTTCGGACGCACACCATTCTACAACGATGGCCGTGGTAAGGATCATTGGAACGTAACGTCCCTGATGGCGATGGGGGCAGGTGTACGAGGCAATCGGGTAGTTGGAGGCACCAACAATCATGTGGATGCGCTGAAAGTAAACCCTCAGACCCTGGCCCTCGACGCAAATGGCATTACTCTCACGCCAGAACATGTACATGTGGCCTTGCGGCGCATGGCTGGTGTCTCCGCCGAACTGCAAAATCAATTTGGCATCAATGAGGATTTCGTCGATTTATTTACATAGTCGCAGCATTGAAGCCTGAACAGGCATTTGTGAAGCAGTTCACGCTTGGCTGCCTGGGAGTGCAAGTCTCCAGTCCGGATGTAGCAGCCTCGAAAGTCTGCACAATGCCTGTCGCCTGGTTCGCAAAGTGCACAAATTCAAGGGAATTCGACTTAGAAATGTGCAGTAGATCAACAATTTACGCCTATAACCTGGCCAATAATGTAACCCTGATTTGATTGCGACGGGAGTCTTGAGACAGTCATGAATAACGGAAGACGCAAATTTCCCCGGGTGCCTCTTCAAGGTGAGGTCAGTCTGCAGATCGCAGGTATCGTGAGAAGTGGAGAGTTGATGGATATTTCTCCTTCCGGTATTCAGATCGAATGTCGGCATCAATTGATTGAACACCTTGCCAGTTTTAAGTCGGAAGCAGGTTTGTATCCGAACTTTGAAATGCGATTCAAGCTGGCACAACAAGGTGGAGCGGCAATTAAATCAGTCTGCGATGTTTCCTACTGTCGTCGCCTGAGTCAGGACAAGTATCATTTGGGCCTCAAATTCATCAGCTTGTCCGAAACAGATGAAGCGAGGGTGCTGGAGTTCATCGATCATACCGCGGCCGCCTGATACCAGGCTGTATCATCTGCGAGGATGAGAGACGTTTATTCGACCGGTTGACCAGGCTGCCGAATTCTCATTCAGCAGCGTATCCTTTATCATAGGGCCTATGCGAAGCTATAGCGCCTTCTTCCTGTTGCTGCTCACTATTGGTTCTGCACACGCTCAAGAGCAAGATTTCGATGCGTGGCTGGCAGGGCTTCGTGCGGAAGCTGCAGCGCTGGGTTTCAGTGACAGTACCCTGGCCACGCTGGATACGCTCGAGCCTGTTGAGCGGGTATTGGAACTTGATAATAGCCAACCCGAGTTTGTACAGACTTTTACCCGCTATCTGGGTCTGCGCGTCACCTCACGCCAGGTGAGCCGGGGTCAGGAGCTGTTACAACAGCATGCATTGCTGCTGGACGAAGTGCGACAGCAGTATGGTGTACAGCCTCATTATCTCGTTGCCTTCTGGGCTGTTGAAAGTAACTACGGAGGGGCGACTGGAGGATTCTCCGTTCTGCAGGCCCTGGCGACTCTGGCCTTCGATCCGCGCAGGGCAGATTTCTTTCGCAATCAATTGCTCACAGCCTTGCGTATCATAGATGAAGGGCATATTCAGCCCGAACGCATGAGCGGTTCCTGGGCAGGTGCCATGGGTCAACTTCAATTCATGCCGACAGTGTTTTATCAATATGGCGTGGATGGCGATGGCGATGGCCGCATTGATATCTGGAACAGTCTGCCGGACATCTTCCATTCCGCCGCGAACTTTCTCACCAATCTGGGTTGGCGAGGTGATGAGCGCTGGGGTCGTGAAGTGCTTATTCCAAATAATTTTGATTTCAGTACGGCTGGTACAGGAACCCGCAAATCCTTGCAGGAATGGCGTGACCTGGGTATCACTCAACTCAATGGTGAGCCCATTCCTGTGGTGGCTGACATGCAGGCTTCAGTGATTCTGCCTGCAGGGGCAGCAGGCCCTGCCTTTCTCGCCTATAACAACTTCCGGTCAACCATGGGATACAACCCTTCTACTTTTTATGCCCTGACCGTTGGTCATCTCGCAGATCGCTACACTGGTGGTCAGCCCATACAGCATATGCCAGAAAACGAACAGGCACTTAGCGTTGCTGATGTCAGGGAAATGCAGGAGCTTTTGAATGCCGGTGGTTTCGATTCCGGTACTCCCGATGGGCGCGTGGGTCGCCAAACCAGAGCAGCCATTCGTGCGTATCAACAGAGCAGGGGTGTGCCCATGGATGGTTACGCTTCCCTGAGCATACTGGAATCACTGCGTAACTAATTGCAAGTCATCATGTCTGACGCCATTCCCTCAGAAATAGCGCTGCAGCGATTTCGTCGCTTTGCCACAGTGACTCTGATTGCTGTTTACTTTCTGATTCTGGTTGGTGCCAGCGTACGCGCCTCTGGTGCTGGTATGGGCTGCCCCGACTGGCCAACCTGTTTTGGTAGCTGGATTCCACCGACAGCCGAGTCGCAACTGCCAGCGAATTACCAGGAAATCTATGCGGAACTTGGTTACGCAGATACGCGCTTTAATGTGGTTAAGACCTGGACTGAATACACTAACAGATTGATTGGAGTCAGCATTGGCTTGTTGATTTTCATTACCGCCCTGTTGTCCTGGCCTTTACGTCACTTCAGTCGTGCTCTTACCCTTGCATCGATCGCCAGTTTTTTCATGGTGGGTTTTCAGGGCTGGTTGGGAGCGAAGGTAGTGAGTTCCAATCTGCAACCAGGAATGATCACCCTGCATATGTTGATGGCTCTGGCGATAGTGGGGGCTTTACTCTATGCACTGGCACAAAGCCGACGTCTGTTAATGGCGTCTCAACCGGTTATAGGCATCGATCATCGCTTTCCGAGATGGCTGGCAATCGTGTTGGCCATGACCGTTTTACAGGTTGCCATGGGCACTCAGGTTCGGGAAATGACCGACATCATTCGGGAAAACCAGGGAGAAGAACTGCGCTCACTTTGGATAGAGGCGATGCCCTGGTTCTTTTATGTACACCGGAGTTTTTCAGCGCTGGTGTTGTTTGCGAATCTCTGGCTCGCCTATCTGCTGGTACAGAGCCTTGGTTGGTTGCACGTTCTGACCCGACTGACTTTTGCCATGATAGCGGTCATAGGTATTTCTGTGCTATCAGGTGCGACCTTGGGGCATCTGGGCATGCCAGCCCTGGTGCAACCTCTGCACTTGCTGGCGGCGACCCTGCTGTTCGGCTTGCAGTTCCTGATCTGGATGAGCTATCGCCACTCCCTGGAGAGTGTCGCGATCAAAGCCGCTATGGACTCAGGGGGTCAGGTCTCACCTGAAAGTGCACTACCAGCGGCTTAGTGCCCTGGCCACCTTCTTTCAGCCAGGGTGTGCGATCCCCGCTGGGAACCCATATTCCACGACCTTTCCATCCGGCGTCTGCGTCGTCAATACGCCCTTCAAATCCCTTGGTGTAAAAGCCCAGGGGATAGGGAACTCGCAGAGTGTGAAATTCGCCGTCCACAAAAGCATGAACTCCATCGAAGAGATTACCCGTGACAATCGGCACGTCCTCACCCAATCCAAGACTGTTGTGTTGATCAACCCATGTGTAGTAGCTGGACTCCACGCTGAATTCAGGTAAATCACGAAATCCTGGTCCTGGCAGGCGATGAAAGGTCCAACCTTCGGGACAATGATCGCCGGTTGCAGTCGGGCCATTCAGTGGACCCTGGCATTTGCTTCGATCAAACTCACCCAGATGTCCACTGCCGAGTGATACCCATACGACACCGTTCTTGTCGATGTCAGCACCACGCGAGCCAAATCCAGGCAGAGGCACATTGTATTTCTCTCCCAGTCCGGTCGCTGGATCATAGCGCACGATTGCGCCGGGATATCCAAAGGCATTGGATCCCCACACTGACCCGTCGGCTGGATTTGGCATGACGGCATAGAAGCTTGCTGGCACGCGCATATCCTTGTTCGGATCCGGCGCTTCACCTGGTTCAGTCCATTCGTCAACCTGACCATTGGCGTTGCTGTCGAGTATTAATGGTGACCAGCCCTGAGCGGCGGCCGCATCTCCTGTTGCCAGAAATTCATTGGTGTTTAACCAGCCAAGCACCTGACCACCACCGCTGGTCCAGAGGGTATTGTCGTCATCATAGGCAAACTGCAAATGGTGAGTGCTGAAGCAGGTGTCGACGAATGTGTATTCTTCGGTCTCCGGGTCGTAGACTGAGAGTTGCCTGCCGGCGCGCTGAGTGGGAAAGCGCTGAGCTGAAGGATGGTCACTGCCTTCGCGACAGAAATCAGGATTCTCCGGGCCTCTGATTCGTGCGGTGTACCAGACCCTCCCATCCTGGTCGAGCATGGGATTGTGGGCGTTGGCCTGACTGTCCCAGATGACTTCATCGCCCCAGTAAGCCGATGGCGCAGCAGGCGGTGTCGCGGCAGTCGTTGGTGTGTCCGGATCTCGCACAGGTACATCGATCACTGAGGCGGTATTGCTGACCGGGTCAAGCACCGGAAACTCGTCGGTACTGAGTTCCGGGGCACCATAAAGCGGTCCATAGGCATTAACAGTAGGGTCACGGCGATCCGTACCGGAAAGGTCATGCATGTAGGCCTTGGGATTGGACCAATCCCGAACGGTAACAACCACATTGCGCTCCAGGCCAGTGGGTCTTTCTGGCGTGGCAAAAGGTAATTCGCCATCGGCAATGCGCTGGGTCCAGTCGCCCAGGTATTTAAACGGGACGCCATCGAGACGGTCGCTTAGTTGGTTGAACATGCCCTGACCAGCTTGTCCTGACAATACGCGACGCATCCAGGCCTGTTCATGGGTTTCAAAATCGCCAAAGAAAGCTGGAATGGTGCGGGTGGAAAGCTGTCCCAATTGGTGACATCCCACACAGCCCATATTTTTCATCCAGGTCAGATAAGCATTGAGTCCGCCATTCACATTGACCAGCTCTTCCTCATCAGGCAAATCCATCATGGCATACCAATAGGCAGCAGGGTAAACCTGGGCAGCCAGTGCAGCGTCTGGTGCTGGTACCGCTTCCAGTTGTAGTTGTGATCCAGGAGAAGAACTGGTTTTCGCCGAGTCTGTCAGGCCATAGCCTCGCACCCAGACTTGATATTCGGCATCCGGCAGATCGGGAATCAGAAATTGGCCATTGTCATCAGTGGCAACAATTCGGGCAAAGAAGGTATCGAAATCACCGGTTTCAGCGATCACCCAAACCCCAGCTTCAGCGCCAGTGCTGCTGGTCACGGTGCCGCTGATTGAGCGCGAATCTGTAATGACCTCAACAGTGTCTGTTGCGGACACAGTGTTTGAAGTTGTGCTGCTGTCCTGTGGACCACAGGCCCCCAGCAGCAACGAAGCGCAGATTAATGAGGCAGGACCTGGCAATGTGATTTTCATGGCGGTTCTCCGCATGGTGGCGTGCTTGCAGTATAGCGAGGAATTGCGGATCCGGGTCAAGCTCGATCGGCTGGCGGGTTCAATGGAATCATTGGCACGGCGAAGGTAGCAAGGCTAACATTGCGACTTCGCAGCACTCCAGAGATAGGCAACATGCAAAACAAAGAATTCGACCTGATAGTTTACGGAGCAACCAGTTTTGTAGGGCAGATACTTTGCCGCTACCTCACTAGCGAGCACAAGGAAGCCAATTTTACCTGGGTGATGGCCGGACGCTCCGAGTCGAAGTTACTGGAACTGAAGGAATCGCTTGGCGCTGACGCAGCACAGATACCCGTGATTGTTGCAGACAGCTTCGATGAGCAAGGCTTGAGAAACCTATGTGCGCGTACTGAAGTCCTGGTTTCAACAGTAGGGCCCTACGCGCTATACGGTGAATTCCTGGTTAAAGCCTGTGCCGAGTCTGGTACCGACTATTGTGATATCACCGGTGAGCCTCAATGGGTCAGACAAATGATCAGCAAGTACCAGGATTCAGCCGCAAAGAGTGGTGCCCGTATCGTGAATTGTTGTGGCTTCGATTCCATTCCTTCCGATCTTGGTGTCAGGTATCTCCAACAGCAGGCGCAAGCGAATTTTGGTCAGACCTGCAACCGGGTCAAGATGCGTGTCAAAGCGACCCGGGGAGGGGCTTCGGGTGGCACAATCGCCAGCGGGGTGAATCTCTATAAACAGGCGGCCAAAGATCCGGCTTTGCGAGAGGAGCTAAAAGACCTTTATTCCATGTGTCCCGAAGACCATGGCAACCAGGCGAAGCAACATCTGGTGAATACAGCCGAATTGGACGAGGATTTCGATGCCTGGATAGGTCCATTCATCATGGCGGGGATCAACACCAGGGTCGTGTTACGCAGCAATGCGCTGCTGGACAACGCTTATGGCGCTCCCTTCTACTATGATGAAGCTACCCTGGGGGGAGAGGGTGACAAAGGGCGCAAACGGGCCAAAAGATTAGCGTCAGGATCTAACTTGATCGGTTTGCTTATGGTAGTGCCGCCACTGCGTTGGTTGGCAACTCGATTCTTTCTGCCTAAACCTGGCGAAGGCCCTTCCCCGCAGCAGCAACTCGAAGGCTTTTTTGATATTCGTTTTCATGGTTCTACTGAAGCGGGAGATCAGATTCGAGTGAAGCTTACTGGTGATCGTGATCCTGGTTATGGTTCCACCGCGAAAATGCTGGCCCAGGCTGCCATCAGTCTGCACAGGGCCGTGGACAAGGAAGAGAAGCCCGGTGGATTCTGGACGCCCGCAGCGATCTTCGGAGAAGATATGCAGCGCCGGCTGGAGTCCTACGCTGGTTTTCAGTTTGAGGTTCTCGAAATCAGGCCGGCGTCTGCTGAAGAAGAAACGGTGCAGGATTCAGAGCCAACAGAATCCTGATTGAACGGCAAGCGATATAGCAGCTATCACTATCCGCTTTAGCTGCAAGCTCAAATCTGATCCTGCGCCGCCAGGACCAAACAATGTTTGTTATCGCCACTAACACTTGGCGAGAAATACCTCCACTGCTAAGCCATTTATACAGGGCATCTCCTCAACAGCGCGTGATTCCCGGGATCTACGGTCGCTTCAAGCTGGCACGATAGTTGAATGCTTTGTGATTGCCCACTGCAAAAAAGAATTTTGCTGGCTGCTTGTAACCCCTTTGAAGAACAGGCGTCAAATTCTATGAATTCGAAAGTTACGCTACAGCCTAAGGTTTTGCGCTTGGATTCGGCTACGGGTCTCATCCCCGGGACTCGTAGCCGAACCCTTTTTTACTGCAGTAATTCCTACAATCTCCTCTATGGCTATCCAAGGCCCGGTACAGGAAAGTAGAATGTTTTTCTTTGATTCAATCTGGCCAAAATCCATGGATAGTGATCATTCGAAAGTCGCTGCTTCTCCCACAGGCGGATGGGAGCAGCTTAAACGGTTCCTGGTATTTCAACTAAAGCTTTATGCGGAAGCGATTAGAGATGTATTCCTGAGTGGCCTTGCGCTGCTGGCTTTTGTCACTGATCTTGTGTTCAGGTTAAGAGGTGAAGACAGCTTATTTGAACAATTATTGCGTCTGGGCAGAAAGTCTGAGAGGGCAATTAACCTGTTTAATCAGCATGATCATGAGATCTCAGGTGTGTCTTCTATCGATGGTATTGTCCGTGAAGTTGAAGACAGGATCAGGCAGCGCAAAGAGTAGCATTGATGCACATACCTGGCTTGGGTCTAACAAGTTGTCTATTTTGTAATTTAAATGGGGTTCCGGTATGTTCGGAATCCGGAACGAAACTCTCCATTCGGACTTGAGCTGTGCCTAATCCATTACTTCTTTTCAGTGCGCAGATTGTTGCAATTATGGCGGTACTCTTGCTTGCGGCCGGTTATCTGAAAACCGATCCGCGAGCAGCCAGTGCGCGAGTCTTTGGCGTAATGGCAGTGTTTGTCGTGTTTTATCTGCTCAATGGCATGAATGGACCCAATATTGAACCAGCCTTCCGCGTCGATCTGAGTTCCCTAAATCTGGTAATCAGTACCGGAACGAATGCTATTTGTGGATTGTTCATGATCTATTGCTTCCTGGTGTTCCAGGAGCACGAGCGGTTTCCTGTCTCTCTCGCCGCAGCGTTTGCCTTGCAGGTCTCTCTTGATTTGCTACTCACTATTCTGGACAGCAATGCAGAGTCGACCGGCGATGGTCCGGCCTTGCTTTCTACCAGTATGGACATCCTGCAGCTGGTCTTCGTGGGCTTTGCCATGTATTGGACTCTGAAAGGATGGCGAGCTGA
Source organism: uncultured Pseudohongiella sp. (assembly GCA_965267495.1). Taxonomy (GTDB): domain Bacteria; phylum Pseudomonadota; class Gammaproteobacteria; order Pseudomonadales; family Pseudohongiellaceae; genus UBA9145. The sequence continues at coordinate 1,510,506 of OZ254078.1, forward strand.
CCTGGTTGATGATCGCCGCGTATTTCGGTGGTTCATCATCGGCGTGCAGGGGGCACTGATTTTCACTATCGTGTTTGTAGAGAATTTCATGTTGCCAGGAGGTTCACCCAACAACGCCACTGAACAGGCAGTTATTGTCTATGCCATTGCGATACTAACGCTGGGCATGTTGTTGGTCGCGATGAGATTCGATTTCGTCTCCTTGAGCAACGTCATTCGAAAAGTTGCTGAGATGACTGAAGAAGAAGAGGTAGAGGAAAGCTACCGAACTTTCGATATTGAAAGTTTCAATCAGGCATTCAGAGAAGGACAACTATATCGCGAAGCAGGGCTGACGATTTCCATGTTGGCCAAGAAGCTGAGCATGCCTGAATATCGCCTTCGATCTTTTATCCACAAACAGTTGGGCTTCAGAAACTTCAATGCGATGTTGCATCAATATCGAATTGAAGATGCCAGTCGGGCACTGGCAGACGCTGAAAAGGAAAACCTTCCGGTATTAACCATAGCGCTGTCAGTCGGCTACCAGTCTATCACGCCATTCAATAACGCGTTTCGTCAGATAATGGGCGTTACTCCCTCCGAGTACCGAAAGCAAAATCTCAGCTAGTACCTCGCCAAGCTGAAATCAGCAGCCGGGATTACCCATTGCGCTCCCATTCAGGCTGGATTTGCGCTGAGCCGTTGCGGTATTCTTTCAACATTGGTTTCTGCTGCATCAGAGGTACTTCTGGCAGCACCGCTTCATTGATCAAACTCAATGTTTCCGTGAGCATATTGGATAGGATGATGCTGGCGGGTTTGTGCCGATTTGTGGCTCAGATATTGAAGTCCGTGACCGATATGAGTTGAATGCTGTACTTGCAGCCAGGATCGCAGCAATCAAGTACGCATGCAGGCTTATCCTGGAGAGAAAGCCTGAATAACAACAAGCTGGAAAGTTCACACGGGGAGGGTAGCTGTTGAACGAACTCGTTTACAACTTTGCTACATGGTTGGATGACATGCAATGGAGCACCATGCTCCATGAGTCCTACTACATGTATAACTGGGTGGAATCAACCCATGTACTTACACTCATGGTCAGTCTGGGAATGCTTTTCCTGATTGACTTGCGAATGCTTGGCTATGCACTCCCTGACGTGCCTGCCAGCAAGATCGCTGATCGTCTCAATATTCCCATGCTGATCGGATTTACTGTGATGTTCATAACGGGCATATTGCTATTCTATGCCGTGCCCATCCGTACTTCTCAAAGCCTGTGGTTTCGCATCAAGATGGTTTTACTTGTTGCCTGCGCGATAAATGCCTATCTCTTTCATAAACGAATGAATGAATCAGTAGCAAGTTGGGACAATGAATCACGAGCGCCAAGCCGTATCAGAACGGGTGCGATATTGTCATTGGGTTTCTGGTCTATCATTGTAGTCTGTGGGCGCTTCATCGCGTACGACTGGTTCGATTGCAGCCCTGATTCAACTGGCTTCTTGGCTGCTGTTTCCGGTTGCGTTGACGGCCAAACACGATTTTAACGCTGCGAGGATTGCGCTATGCCTACTTCATTTTTCTCGGCCTATTCAAGATCACTCTCGGCTGCAGCAGTAATCTTGTTGGCGATCTATGTCTTCTATGGTGGTCTCACTGCTGCTGTGTATCCTGGATTGCTGGGATTGTTCGAATGGATGGAAACAACGCCTTTTGGCTACATCGGTAAGACCTGGGGAGCTGCTTTCGCTTTCGTTGAAGCCATTCATCTGCTCGGTCTGGCGGTGTTGGGTGGTTGTGTCATCGCAAGCGACGGCAGATTACTCGGCCTGGTATTGACTGATGTTGATGCGACAACGGTGTTTGATCGCACCAATACCGTTTTCTTCTGGGCGCTGATAACGCTACTTGTAACCGGTGTATTTATGGCCTGTGGCGTTGCAACCAAAATTTATTATTTGCCTGTCTACTGGTTCAAGATGCTGGCACTCGTAGCCGGGATGTTGTTTCACTATAAAATCAGAAATCCTCTGCTGAAGCACAATCTGGATGAGTTGAATCCTGTTGTGATCAGGCTGGTCGCCATTGCTTCAATACTGGTTTGGTTCATGGTTGCAGCGACCGGTCGTTGGATCGGCTTTAGTGGCTAACAGGACAGGGGAGACACAAACAATGAATGACTCAACACAAGCAAAGGACGAATCAACAAAGAAAAGAGATGATGAGACTGCGGCATTAATCGTTGCGCAGACTTTCATCATTTTTTCCGCGATTTACTGGTTTCTGCAGATAGAATCGGTGCGAGAGTTATTGCAGCTGGCGTACGGCTAGACTCCAGGATATCAAGCTAAAAAAGGTGTCAGGCAGTGCCTGACACCTTTTTTATTTATTTTTGGCTTACTGAATTGGAGAGTAATCGGTTGCGACCATGTACTCTCTTTCAATACCCCCTAGAATCTGTCCGTTGGCATTGGAAGCTTCAGCAACTTGTTGCCATTCAGGATCCTGGCCGAATGCGCGCCAGGAAGCACCCGCTGCTTCCATACTTTCATGCTCCAGAATATAGATCAGCGTGTCTTCGGCCTTGGTCTCGTCGGTAGGTGTCCAATAACCAACTACGCGCATGCCATGCTTGGCAAAGATGCGAGTGGTATGGTCTCTGAACCGTGCGTGGAGATTATCCAGATTTCCTGGGGTGGCAGTATAGGTACGCAATTCAAAGACCTTTTGTCCCTGTGCGGATACCGCGATCTGCATGCCAGCGAGCACACCCAGAGTGATCGAAATGAGGGAAATCCCCGTAATTTTACTTATCTGCTTCACAAGCTTCTCCTGCAATGAGTTGGCGTTATCGCAGGTCAGTATAATCAAGGGTCAGGTGGATATCGAATATTCTGGTTCGGGGCCGCAAGGGCTGCTGTGGAAGAACCAGGCAAAATGGTGCTAATGTATTCCTTCGGATACGGTACTCGAGATGAACAAACTACCATCCAGGCTAACTGTCTTGCTGATTCTGGCTGGAACTCCCGTTTTGGCTGGGGCGCAACAGGATTTGTCCACCGATGACAGCTTGATCCAGGCGCTCGAGCAGTTCGACAGTCTGGAAATCAGACATGGTAATACTGATCTCCAATTGGCTGAGCCGCTATTACAGCTAGCCGAACAGTATCGAGTTCGTGGGCGCCATGGGGACGCGCATGCTGCTTTTGATCGTGGTATGCAAATCGTACGCATCAATAATGGCCTGTATTCCAAGCTGCAGCTTCCCTACCTGGAAGGCAAGATTTTGAACTTTGCCGATTGGGGCGATTGGGAAAATGCCAGGGGGCTACTGGAACATTTGATGTGGCTGCACCGAACCAAGACCCGGTTCATTGACGAGGTCTTGATTCAGGACTTGATGGACGTTGCCAACTTTCATCTCCGTGGCATTTCCGAAGACCTCATAGAGCTCCAGACTTATCACTTCCGTCGAGCGCTCTCAGCCAACTGGTTGGCAGTAGGTGCAGCCGAGCGCTTATGGAGCCGTACAGATCGCCGACTGGTCCCGATGCTGTACAGCCTGCTCAAGCAATACCATTTGCAGACCGTGGCCGTTAATCGGGGTGGACGAACCGGCTACGAACTGCGGCAGATCGTGCCGGGCACCGATTGGGTGCGAGAGCGAACAGAAATGCGGCTTTACTACTACGAAACCGGCGAACGCATCCTCAATCAGCTGGAAGATATTTTCAGTGTCGAAGACGCGCAAGACGCACAGGCAATCGCCATGAGCAGATTGTATCGGGCGGACTGGCAAGTCATTTTTTCAAGAGACGAGCAGGCGCTTGAAAACTATCATCAGGCGTTCGAGCAATTACTGGAATCAGGCGTTACTTCAGAGTTGGCAAATCAGTACTTCGCTACACCTTCGGTGTTACCAGAAAGTGAATTCCACACTAACCTTGCTGATGCATTTGCGGCACGCAGTTCGCAAGCAGACTTTAGCAGCAGAGAAGACATTGATCTGGATTCGGCGATGTATTTTGCTGAGTGGAGTGCTTCTTTTCCATATGCGCGTTCACCATTTCATACTGTTCAAACTGAGCAAGTTGAAAGCAGCTTTGCGCTGTTTTCTCTCAGCCTGTCCGGGCTTACCGAGATGTCACGCTGGCTCAGTTCGCGCACTATTCTGGAGTTCGGCAACCTGGTTGATGTGACCTTGCTGGACCTGGAAGGAGCGAACCAGGAAGACAGTATTGCGCTGCGACAGCGAGTAAACTGGCTGCATTTCCGACCGGCGCTGGCTGATGGCAGGCCGGAAGAGTCGTCCACTACACTGGTCTACAAACAGGCACCGGAACCTCGTCTGTCAGACTTCTGATTCTTCGATTGGGACTGCTAGCAAGTCCTTCTGGTCATGCTGCTGTCATACCCTGCGCCTGGTATTCTCAAAAGGCAAAATATTCCTGTTATGGCGCAGTGAAGCCTAAAGCCAGCACTACTAGTGGCCGATGCTATTTATAAGACATTAAATTCACTTTGACTGAAGAGGAGGCAAACACCAGGAAACTTAACAATCACTCAGCAACATTCGATACAAAAGGGGTTCGAATAACCATGAGCGAAGTGAAACTTGTCAATAGCTCAATTGACAGCAGTACGTCCTCTCAGCCAGTCTTCTACGTTCTAGATACCAATGTTCTGATCCACGATCCAACCTCAATCCTCAATTTTGACGAACATCACGTCGTCATTCCAATTACTGTTCTCGAAGAACTGGACTCTCTCAAGAGTGGGCGCCAGGCAATAGCGGCTGACTGCCGTCAGGCAATTCGGGAACTGGACAAGCAGCTGGGACGAGCAAATCCGCTGGAAGTTGAGTCGGGCGTTGCCATACAGCGTTGTGAGGGTGATGAACGAGGCGGCATTCTTTCGGTAATGATGATGGAAACGCCAGAGAATCTGGTCATGTTGCCTACTCATCTCAATGACAATCGCATACTCAATGATGTGGGTTATCTCAAGCAGCAGTATCCTGATCGTCGTGTCGTGCTGGTCACTAAAGATATCAATGTTCGACTCAAGGCCAGGGGTTGCGGGATCGAATCCCAGGACTATCACAGTGATCAGCTGCTCTCGGATATCGAACAACTCAACAAGGGATACCTGGAATTCTCAGGCTCGTTCTGGGATCTGGTGGAAGATGTTGAAACGACCCAGGAACAGGGTCGTACATTGCATCGGGTTTCAAAAACTATTTTTGGCCAGGAAGTCTATCCAAACCAGTTTGTATTTGACGAGGCGGGATTCATTGCCAGAATTCTGGATACCACAGCCGAGTCGATTACCCTGTTGCATCTAAATCCCGGGCATATGATGGAGACCGAAGCCTGGGGATTGAAACCTCGGGATCTTTACCAGGCAATGGCACTGAATCTGTTGATGGATCCTGATGTTCATCTGGTAAACCTCACCGGCTCGGCCGGTTCTGGTAAAACCATTCTGGCCCTTGCGGCAGCAATCGAACAGACCGTTCCAAACCAGATTTATCGGCGCATAATCGTTACGCGCAGTACTCAGGGACTGGATGAGGATATTGGATTTCTGCCGGGCACCGAAGAAGAAAAAATGGAGCCCTGGCTGGGAGCCATTACCGACAACCTGGAAGCATTGCACTGGGAAGATGAGAATTGCAGCAGCAGCGTCGAATATGTCCTGAACAAAGTACCACTGATGTTCAAGTCCTTGAATTATATTCGCGGCAGATCCTTCCAGAGTAGCCTGATCATCATCGATGAATCGCAAAACCTGACACCCCACCAAATCAAGACCATCGTCACCAGGGCAGGCAATGGATCCAAGGTTATTTGCCTGGGTAACCTGGCGCAAATTGACACAGCTTACCTGACTCCAATCAGCTCAGGGCTCACTTACCTGACAGAGAGGTTCAAGGGATTCAGGCAGGGTGGCAATATACTGTTGCAAGGCGTGCCTCGTTCTGTACTGGCTGCGTTTGCGGAGGAAAATCTGTGATCGATACGGCGAAGCGCGCAGCGTAATCTGCTCAGGCTTCGTCGGGGAAGTTCTGGTCCATTGTTTGCGCGGGACTTTCCTCGCAGGGCTTGCCGACTGCGCGGGCGGGAATTCCCACGACGGTTGTGTGAGGTTCCACATCCTGCAACACCACACTTCCTGCTCCTATCTTGGCACTTTCTCCGATAGTGATGTTGCCCAGCACTTTCGCGCCAGCAGAGATGAGTACACCGGATTTGATTTTCGGATGGCGATCACCCTGTTCATTCCCTGTACCACCCAGAGTTACCTGCTGCAGAATGGAAACGTTATCTTCAATCACCGAGGTTTCGCCAATGACGATTCCAGTCGCGTGATCGAACATAATCCCTTTGCCCATGATACAGGCAGGGTGAATATCGACGCCAAATACCTCCGAGTTCCTGCTCTGAATAAACAGGGCCAGTTCCTGGCGTCCTGTTTGCCACAGATGATGTGCCAGGCGATGTACCTGAATTGAATGAAATCCTTTAAGGTACAGGATAACTGGTAAATAAGATGTAATTGCGGCATCCCGCTCATAGACTGCAAGGATATCGGCAGCAGCCCTGTCGATCATTTCCGGAGAAGCGTTGCTGGCAGATTCGAAAAGCTCCTGAACCGTGACAGCGGGCATTACTCCATCTGAAAGCTTGTTTGCCAATATGAAGCCCAGTGATGACGCCAGGCTATCGTGGTTCAGCACGCATGCGTACACATAGCTTGCCAGGAGCGGTTCCTTCTGGATTAGCTGCTCAGCTTCGCTTCTGAGCTGCTGCCATATCTCTTTTTTCATGGCTATTAAGTAGTGGAGGGATTCAGGGAGCTGGTGATTATAAAGTGTGTGTCAGGGGATACAAGCGACTGGATGTCTCTATTGCCGCGCTTAGGTATCACGGCTTCTGTTAAACATTCTGCCAATCCAGGAATTTTGCTGTGGCTTCGGCAGGGTGTCATCTGCTGCAGCCTGGACATGGCTGAGAGCAATTTGTCGATCACCTTTACCGAATGCGGCCATCATTGCCTTGTGGCAAAGGACATTTATCATTCGTGGCACACCGCCGCTGTGTTCGAGCAAGCTATCCAAAGCTTCGCCGGAAAATAGTTGCGCGCCACTGTAGCCGGCTTTAGCGAGGCGATAGTCCACGTAGGCTTCCAAACCCTCACGGTCCAGGCTGGGGAGCTTGAAGGTAAAACCGATATTGTCCCTGATCTGACTCAGGGCAGGACGATCCAGTAAGGATTCCAGTTCAGGTTGACCAAATAGAACTATCTGAATGGGTGAATGGTTTTCATACTGAATTTGAGTGAGGAGGTGTATGGCCCTCAGAGAGTCTTCCGGGATGGCCTGGGCTTCATCTATAAAGAGAATAACCTGGCGTTTCAGCCCGGCATCTTGCAAGATTTTTTCTGTTATCAGTTTGAGTAGATCCCGATAACTGTTCGCTGCATTATTCTCAAGGTGCAGTTCATCAGCAATGTGTTGCATGATGGCCTCTTCATTGAGAATGGGGTGGGGTATGTAAGCAGTTGTAAATCGCGCAGGGTGTAACTCCAGAGCATTGAGCACTTTTCGGCATAGCATGGTTTTCCCAGTACCTACTTCGCCTGTAATCAGGCTAAAACAACCCTCATCCCTGAGTGCTTTTATAATCGAGTCGAAAGCCAGCTGATGGCTTGGCAGTTTAAGAAAATAGCGCGTATTGGGTGTTAGCGAAAAAGGATATTGCGCGAGTCCGAAGTGTTGTAAATACATGCTTGCTTGCCACTTATCCTTGCTGCGTCAATACACCAATTCTCATTCTGGCTGGCAAGTGCTAGCTGATCGCCGCTTTCTTCAGAATAGATTTGGTTTTCTCCAATTCTGATTCAAGTGAAGCACGAGTCTCTGGCTCGATAGCAGGATTGGAAAGTACGAAGTAAGCAGTGCGCACAACCTCTCTCCAGCGTGGTACCTTGGGTAATTGCTCCAATCTGAGATAGCGATCGAATGTTCGCGTGCGCAATCTCCCATCGTCTATGCTAACGGCCCAGATATTGCTTTCCTCAGCCAGTTCAATCTTGGATTTTTGGGTTGTAACTTCCCATGTGTGTAAGGCGGAACGCATCAGCGTAACCAGTTGCTGTCGATACTCACTCTCACTGCTTACTGATGGCAGCTGTCGATCGATGTAGTCAACCAGGCTGTCGATGCCGGACAATCTGTCCAGCAATTCCGGATAGCGGGACACCTCCTCTGGAGTCAGCACACTGAGCCTGGTGCCAATTCGCCTGATATTTTGCTGTGCCTGGCCAAGAAAGCTCACCAGTTCCACCGTATCCCTGGCGAGGTCGGAGCTTGTGACTTCTGGCAGGGGTTCTGTGTCTTCCAGAAACAGTACGCCGGTTCCCTCGTCACTACCAAACAGGTTTAACCGGCAATTGAATCTCACCGTTCTGCTGGCGCTTGCATTGGCGTTGTTGAAGGGAACATCAACTTCAATTTCTACACTATGACTGGTTGAGGCCCAGGGTTCTTCTACGCTGTCATCGTTGTCCGCTTCCCATTCGTCCAGCAGCTGCTTTGCGGTGTTGTTGACTTCAGCATCGGTGAACAGGGAAAGAATATCTCTGTCCATCAAGGCTGAGCGGTCAGAATCCAGCAATTCTGCCGCTCGCTGGTTCAGGCTGAACACTTTGCCAGGAAATTCGAATGCGATGAATCCCGCATTGATAGATTCAAGCACTTGTTGCAGGCGTAATCGTGAGCTACGTAGCTCCGCATCGGCTTCTGCGTACTGCTCAATTTGTGCACGCAAGCGAACATTGTCTTCGTTGACTCGATGCAACATGCTCAGGCGCAGTTGGTTTTCTACCCGCGAACTGAGTTCTTCGTTATGAAAAGGCTTGGCGAGATAGTCGTTGGCGCCAGTACGAAATCCCTGGGTCAGGTCTTCCAGATGATTCTTCGCGGTTACCAAAATAACAGGAAGTTCGATCTGACTGTATTTCTGGCGAATTTTCTGGCAAACCTCATAACCGTTGAGGCCGGGCATCATCAGATCCAGCAGCACCAGATCCGGCTTCTTGTCGTCGATGGCATTGAGCGCATCCAGCCCGTTTGAGCATTTTACGACAGTATAGTCTTCCAGTTGCTGGCCCATGACCACGCGATTGATTTCATCATCATCGACAACCAGGATAGTGACTTCCTGCTCGCTACGGAGTTTGGGCACATCGTCAATCTTGTTGGCCTGTTCCAGAAAATCAGCTCTGCGGATCATCTGTTTTTCAATAGTAGGCGACTTGACCGCCCTGGTTTGATCCAGGGAAACACGCAGATCGAAGCTGAACCGGGAGCCAAGATCCAGTTCGCTCTCCAGCTTCAGTTTGCTACGGTGCATCTCTACCATGCGCTTTGCCAGAGGTAGGCCGAGTCCTATCCCGCTGGCATTCATTTGCTGAGAAGGTAGCTTTTCAAAGGTTTTGAATATGGTTTCGTGGTCTGTTTTGTGGATGCCGATGCCGGTGTCCCGGACAGCGACTGTCACGTTATAGTCTGATGTGAGCACTGCAGAGATAACCACTTCCCCTGAATAGGTAAACTTGATCGCGTTGGAGGTCAGATTGACCAGAATCTGCTGGAGGCGATCTTCATCTCCGGCCACCAGGGGCAGGTCGGCATCAACTTCACTACGCAAATCGATGTTTTTCTCGCCAATTAAGGGTTTGCACACCGCGATCACCAGGGTAATCAGGCTATTCAGATCGACCGGGCGGAATTTCACATAGGTTGCTTCTTCTTTGGAGGCGGAGAAGTCCAGCAGGTCGTTCACCAGTTTGGTCAGTCTGTCACCGCTGGCCCTGATTAATTCCAGGTTTCTGGATATCAATTCTCCGTCCTGGGATTTCTTTTCCAGTTCCGCCAAAGCAGTTTCTGCCAGTCCATTGATGCCGTACAGGGGCGTACGAAGTTCATGAGAGACATTGGCGAGCAGGTCGTCCTTGATCTGTTCCGATTTCACCAGGTTATTAATGGCGAGTAACTGTGCGTCCTCTTTTTCCTGTTTGATCTGGTTGTAGCGAAAAGAAAGGCTAAGTGACAATAGCAAGGCCTGCGCTATCAAGCCGATGTTATAGGCATTGCTTGTAAATTGATTATTTGGAAACGCAGGCCAAAGTTGCAGCAACATCAGTATTATTGTGCCGAGCAGAAAAACGCCGATGGCTGCCATATGAACCACGGCGGTGATGTTGCCTCGCCTGATCGAGTCAATATTGGTGTAGAAAACCAGTGGTATGGCCAGTACCAGCAAAAAGACAAACTGGTATTGAAAGATTTTTTCATTGGGAACCAGGGTTAACAGAATTACAACACCAAAAGCAGCGATGAAGAGCTTTACGATATTGTCCAGTTTAATGTTGGTTTCCCAGGTTCGTAACAGAGAACGCTGAAACAGAAGCGCGGTGATTACCAGCATGGGATAGATTATTCGTTCAGATAGATCGATGAACCAGCTGCTGCGATAAAATTCATCTGACAGGTATCGAAGGTGTTTGGAATCCAGAAAAATGAAAGCTGCCTGGGTAGCAATGGCAAATACATAATATAAATAGCTGGATTCACGTATGGTAAAAAACAGGAACAGGTTATAGAAGACCATGGCCAGCAGGATGCCGTACTGAAGACCCAGCAAGGTGTCAGAACGCACATTTTGCTGTTGGAAGCTGGATTCATCCCACAGGCTTATCGGTAAGCGGAGCGGGCGGGCGCTGGAGATGCGCATATACACTTCCTCGCCGAATGATTCGTCCACAATCAAGGCGAAGCCTCGGTTGAGAGTCTTGATTTCGCGAGGATCCTGCAAAGTGCCGAGAATATATTCTCTCTCTACTTGTCTTTGGGCGTTGATTGTAAACAGCTCAATGCCGCCGCGAACGACACCGGCGACAATTTTCGGTGGGCCAAATTCCAGAATCTTCGTGGCCCCCGCTGGCATGCCAGACCAATCCAGCCTCAACCTGACCCAATAAGCGGAACTGGTAATGCCAAAATTCAGCAACTCCCGATTGTAGGGAATAAAATTAACGTCGAAATTTTCAGCGAGAACCTCATCAATGGTCAGCAACTCGGAACCGTCTTCGTAATATTCGACGAAGTTGCTGACAGCAATGGTTTCAGTATTCGGGCTTACTTCCAGGGCCTGGCCCATGACCGGGCTGACCCACAGACTCAAACCCAGCAGGCACAGCAAGCGTCCAAGGTACTGACAAGCGCTGTTGAGAGCGGCGTAAATGCTTGTAAGGTGGACTGGCACGATAAGAGCTGTCGCCTGTTGAAAACGCAGGAATGAGCAGTTTGCCTGCTATGCTCGGGTAGTTTGGCGAATTCTATCGCCTGGGTAGTAGAAGAACAATGTAACATTTTTGCATTTGGCTAACAATTTCAGTGAGATAGCAGTCGCTTTGCAAGTTTTTCCAAGCTGAAGCTACATTCATAGGCCAATTCCGATTAACATCGATTTATGCGTTACACACCCTTGTTTGCGAAAACACGATTTATCAGGCTTTACCGTCGGCTGGTCTGGGCTGTTTGTGGCTTGCTGTCGATTTCAATGGCAGTAGCTCAGGAGAGAAGCCAGTACCAGTACTGGCTCGATCTGGCGGCGGCAGATCAGCGCTATGCCGACCGGGCTCTGGAAGTTGGCCGAAATCAGGCTTTTCTTGAGTTCCTTGGAGAAGGGTCGGTGATTTTTCGGGATGGGCCTCTGGATGCACTGGCCTTTTATTCTGATCCTGACTTCGAAGGCAACGATTTGACCTGGGAATCCCATTATATTGATGTGTCTCGAGCTGGCGATCTTGGACTGTCTGCTGGTCCGATGATTGCTCTGGACGAAGATGAAGAAAGCAATGCCGATGTTTTTGGTCACCTGATTTCTATCTGGAAGAAGCAGGAAGAAGAATGGAAATTAGCGGCAGATATGTTCCTGTTCATTCCTGGTTTTCTGAGCCTGGAATTTGAGCCCTCGTTCGCAGACACGCAGTTGGTGCTCGAAGAAACTGCTCATCCTGTTGTGGCTCAGTCCAATGAGGAAGGACTGCAGGATTTGATCGATGCAGACAATTTGTTTGGCCGCTCGCTCAACATTCGCGGTGGGCAGAGAGCACTGTTGCGCTATGGTCTGGAGAACGTCAGGGTCTATCTTCCTGGCATGGGGCCGGCAGTTGGCGCCGATGTCGCCAGCTCAGTTTATGGCGCCTTCCTGGATGATCAGCTTGAGACCACCACGCCTCTTGATCTGGACCACATGGGCGGCTTTATCAGTGAGTCCAAGGAAATGGGTTTCACCTACGGGGTGATGTCCACGAATCTGGAAGAGGTGCAGGTGGGGTTTCGCACCAACTATCTCCGTCTCTGGCGTCTCAGTGCTACCAATGAGTGGCGCATCGCCGTAGAAGTGCTACGACCGATGTCGGACTAGTTGGCGATTCGCACGGAGCGCTTACCGTAAATCCTGGAGCTGCCCAGGCGGTTGACTACATTTATTGCAAGCTCGTGACTGCCGTTTTCCAGCAGGCTTGTATCGAGTAACAAGCCAAAGCCAAGCGCAGGTGCATTGGGATCGGTTCGGATATTTCGCACTGAGACCACATCTTCCCGACTGATACCGTATTCAGCAGTTGTGATTCTCTCGCCGTCGATAAGCAGTTCTACCCGATCTACTCCTATATCTTCGTTGTAAGCCCAGCCTGCTATCTCGGTGAGACCGCTCAACTCAGCGTCATGTACGGGTAAATCCAGCCAGGCATGAATGGGATAGGGGCAGGGAGCAGCTCTCACCGGGTCACTTCGGTTTGGGTCCACCAGTGCATCGATATAATAATAAGAGAATGCCTTGTCACCATTAAACAGCTTGAGTTCATCAATATATCTAAGTTCACTGCTGGCATTACAGGCCAGATCCATCAAGGCGGTTTTCTCATCTATTTCCAGTGTGCTGTCTTCTGTAATATAAAGTGCCGGTTGTCCCTCATACTGGCCAAGGTCGTCGAGTGATTTATTCCACAGGCGTAACTGGGTAATTCTCCCATCCCGTATTGCCTTGTCCTGGTCCAGCGTTAGTGTCACCCGCGATAGACCGGCAAATTCTGCCTGGGCCGCGGTGTAGTAGTTGTCGGTCAGAATGAGAGGCTCTGCGGGCAGAGAGACACGGTTGAGGATTGCTCCGCTGTGGCTGCCGAATTCTCTCCAACCAGCCATCTTGTTGGAAAGTACCCCGGTTCCCACGATGCCTTGTAAAGGCTCCTGGAACGCCTGCGAGCCAACGCCAAGCAGCGCTACCAGTGTGCCAGCGAAACCTATGACGGGAATGGCGCCGATTATCTGCCTGGCGGATCTCTTGCTGTAACGTCTAAGGAGGATTTCATGAAGACTGCGCAAAGCTGCGGGTACGGCAATCAACAGGGGGAAATAACCAGAGAGGGGCCAGTGAATGGAGGTGCTGTCAGCGTCGGTCCATGGGGCCAATACAAGATAGACCGACAGGTTGGTGATGGCGAAACAAAGGAGTAGTGCCGCGCTGTCCATTCGGCGCAGACTTTGCTGGTACAGCGCCCAGATCGTAAACAGGAACACAAGGTATAAAGGCGGAGTGACCAGGCCAGCCTGCTTGAACACATGCAGCAGTCCCAATGGCTGGAACTCCCAGGGATGCCGCTCGACCAGGTAGAAACTTGCACTGCTCAGTTGATTGCTCAGGTTAAACCAGAGAATTGGAATAAGTCCCAGAGTGGCGATCAGCATTGCGCTCCACAGACGCGGGTTGCGCCACTGACTGCGGGCAGGGGGATACAGAAGAAGAAAAACGATGGCAGCCAGTGGGTAGAGGAAAAAGCGGTAGTGAGTACACAGGCCCAGCGCGACCCATAATCCAGTCAGTAACCAATAGGACCAACGGTTTAAGCGCAATGCTCTTTCAAAGCTGCCAATGGAGAGTAGTCCGAAGCAAACCAAAGGCACATCAGGCACTGCCAGCAGGCCCATGAATCCGCCCAGGGGCAGGCACAAGGTCAGGATGGCTGACTCCAGTGCCTGCTTGCGGCCATAAATAGGCAGCGCCACCCAGTACACCAGCAGAGGCAAAGCGCTACCAAGCAACAAAAACAGACTGCGGACCTGAAAGGCAGATGCTGGTTCGAAATTACTTCCCAGACCAGCTAACAGAGCGGTCATGAAGGGCAAATCGCTATAAGCAAGGCTTAGTCGCGTCGATGCCCACCAGTAAAAGATCTCGTCACTGTAAAGATCGAGAATCGAGGCGAGATAGAGCTTGAGAATGAGGATGAAAAGAAAGCCAGCACCGAACCAACCCAGCAATTGCTTCTCCCGGGTCGAGTCATTTTGCACAGCGTTTCCCCCTAGACTTGCACCGCCTGAATCAGATTCTGCGGCACCAATTTACCAGATAGCCGCTTCAGGCTGGCTATGAAGAGCGCCAATACCGTCAATGAGGCCACTATCCAGACTGATGAGAATAAGGGGTTGAGTGAAAAAGTGCCAATTTGATAGGTCACCGTGGCGGCGATGTATGCAAGTCCTGTGCTCCAGGTGAAAACCAACAGTGTCCAGTGCCAGCCAGCCTCTTTATTGACTGCTCCCAACACTGCAACACAGGGCGCATAGAGCAGCACGAATACAAGATAACAGAATGCTGCGAAAGGGCTGGCAAACAGCGCTGCCATATTGGTGAGTGTGCTGCCTTGCACTTCCTGTTCTTCGGCCACAGCGGCGACATCGCTGACGTCGCCGATGGAGATGCCAAGAGGATCTGCCAGTGCGCCGCCAATTGCCGACAATTCGCTAGCAATTGAGGCAATAGCTTCACCAGCAGCTGCGATCAGGTCCGGAGCACCCTCGACGAGCCCAGAGTCCGGCTCGCTGTAGAGGGCATCCAAAGTACCGACTATGGCTTCCTTGGCAAACATACCGGTAAACAAGCCAACTGTTGCGGGCCAGTTGTCTTCAGCGACACCCATGGGCGCGAACGCAGGGGTAATAGTCTTGCCGATGACACTCAACATGGATTGTTCTGAATCTTCGTTACCAAAACTCCCATCACTACCGATTGAATTCAGGAAACTCAGGGCAATGACAACGGTGACAATGGTCTTGCCGGCGCGGAAAATAAATCCTTTCAGGCGAAACCAGGTAGTCAACAGGATATTGCGCGCCACGGGCACGTGATAGGCGGGCATCTCCTGAAAGGAAGGTGTGATTTCTCCGGTAAACAGTTGCTTGCGAAATATCCAGCCAGTGAAGATCGCCAGGGCAATGCCCAATAAGTACAGGCCGAATACGATGTTCTGTCCGCTCTGTTGAAAGAAAGCGGCTGCAAACAATGCATAGACGGTGAGCCTGGCACCGCAGCTCATGAAAGGCGCCATGGCGATAGTCATCAGTCGGTCAGAATCCCTACCCAGGGTCCGGGTCGCCATGACTGCAGGTACATTGCACCCGAAGCCGACGATCAATGGTACGAACGCATTGCCTGGCAAGCCAATGCCGCTCATCAAGCGATCAATCACAAAAGCGGCCCGTGACATATAGCCGGAATCTTCCAGTACCGACAGACACAGATACAAAAATCCGATTACAGGGATAAAGGTGGCAACCAATGTGATGCCCCCGCCGACACCCTGTGCCAGCAGGGTAATCAGTATCGGCGGTGCTGAGACCTGCTCCAGCAACCAGGTCGTGCCATCCACCAGCACGGCAGCGAACAAGATATCGAAGAAATCAATGAAGACAGCACCAAGGTTCACCGCGAAGGTAAACATCAGATAAATCATCAGCAAGAATATGGGGACACCGAGCAGCCGGTGCAGGACTACAGCATCGAGACGCTCGGACAGGCTGTGCTTGCCGGGTACGACTTCTACTACACCATTAACCAGTCTTTGTGACTGGTGATAGCGTCGCAGCACAGGATCTGATTCGGGGAGCTCAGTATCGTAGACAGGCTTTGTTACCTCAGGGTTAGAATTCAGAATCAGTTGCATCTGATCTCGCAGATTACCCAAGCCTTCGCGACGTGAGGCCACCATGGAAATCACAGGTAAATGCAGATTTTTTGCCAGGGCATCGGGCGTCACCGATATGCCTTGTTGCTCAGCAACGTCCAGCATGTTGAGTACAACAATGGTTGGTATGCCCTGTTCCTGTAGCTGTTGTGTGAGCACAAGACTGCGCTCCAGGTTGGAGGCATCGATGATGTTGATGATCAGGTCGATGGAACCTTCATGCAGATAGTCATAGGCAATCTGTTCATCGACTCCGCTGTAGTCTTGTTCCAGGGAATAGATGCCAGGCAGGTCTACGATTTCCAATTCGTGGCCAGCGAGTTCACAGAAACCAAATTTCTTCTCTACCGTAACACCGGGCCAATTGCCGACTTTCTGACGTGAGCCGGTCAGCAGATTAAAAAGCGTGGTCTTGCCGCTATTCGGATTACCGAGCAGGGCAATGGTTTGTTTGTTGTCGATAGCCATTGTCTATTGGATTTCTACGCTGATGATATCGGCCTCTGACTTTCGAATACTGATGAAACTGCCGCCCAGTTTTACCTGCATGGGATCGCCAAGCGGGGCAAGGCGCAGGATTTCCAGAGCAGACCCCGGTATGACGCCGAGCGCGTAGAGACGGCTGCGCAGTTCACGAGGTTGCTCGGCAATATCCAGTACGACGCAACGATCGCCACGCTTAGCGGCGGACAAGACGGTGCTGTTCATAAGCTTTTCTACGTAAAATCAGCGACTTGAGGGTAGGGAAAGATAGTCTCACAGGGCTGATAAACTAGCAGATTCAAATCTTGTTGACAATCATTCTCATTTAGATTTAAATTAAGCTATTCAACGGGAAACAGCCATGTACGTTTGCATCTGCCGCCAAATCACCGATAACCAGATCAAGGATCTGTGTAGAGATGGTGTCAGTTCAGTAACAGATCTGCGTGACAGACTCGGCGTTGCCAGTGAGTGTGGCAAGTGTGGCAAACTGGCTCAAAGCATCGTCAAGGAATACGCACGATCAACTCCGTTCGTGAACGCTGGCTAGCTACTCCTGGAATAACTCCAACTGCTTCTCTTTCTCCCCGTCTGAGTGTCTTTGTCTCGGCTGCATGTCAGTTCCTGCAAATCGGAATGGGATTGCTTCTCATTAAAATTAGCTAGTTATTTCAATAGCTTACAGCTGCTTCGCCTTGACTTTTCGCAGTCAACTCTTCATCCTTGCGCAAACCAACTCAAGAGGGAACTTTCATGCAAGCAGATGCCACCGTCATCAAGCACCTAAACCAGGCTTTGGCAAACGAGCTGATTGCCATCAATCAGTATTTTCTCCATTCGCGCATGTATCAGGACTGGGGATTACACAAGCTGGCAGAAAAGGAATACGAAGAATCCATTGATGAAATGAAGCATGCTGACGAACTCACCCAGCGAATTCTGTTCTTGGAGGGTCTGCCCAATCTCCAGAACCTCGGTAAGTTACTCATTGGTGAAAACACACGTGAGATGCTCGAGTGTGATCTGAAGCTGGAGATGAAGGCCTGTCCCGATCTGAAGGCTGGCATCGCCTACTGCGAATCTGTGGGGGATTTCGTCAGTCGAGATTTGCTCAGCAGCATTCTCGACAGCGAAGAAGAGCATATTGACTGGCTCGAGACGCAATTATCCCTGATTGACAGGATTGGACTGGAAAACTATCAACAGTCCATGATCTGAAGCACCCATCATTCCAGAGCAAGACTACTTCCCGGTTGTTACCGCCCTTAACAGGGCGGTAAGATTCAGCTTGTCTGCCAATCAGTCGATATGCAAAGAGAGGTCGCAGAACTTCCATGATGGCAATTGTGCCATCGGCTCACTTTATTTATGCATGCATGTATCGACCTAGGTTCCAATAGCTTTCACCTGCTCATAGGGGAGTGGGAAGACGGCAAGATCAAGATAGTCGAAAGACTTAGTGAAAAGGTACAACTCGGTGAGAACGTTGGCCGGAGTGGCGAGATCTCCGCAGCGGCGTTCACCCGCGGAGTCAATTGCCTGCGGCGATTCAAGCTGTTGATGCGTCAATATCCTCTGGAACAATACTGGGCCCTGGGAACCAATACATTTCGGGTTGCCTGTAATGCCGGCGAATTTATCGCCGCAGCCAAGGAAATCGGCATCGACATTTCCATTATCACCGGTGTGCAGGAAGCTGTTCTCATCTATGCTGGTGTGATCAGTGACTTACCAATCAGTGAAGCGAACCGACTCGTCATCGACATCGGCGGCGGGAGTACCGAGGTCATTGTTGGTTGCCATCATCAACGTTATCTGACCGAAAGTCTGGCCGTGGGCAGTGTTGCCTGGCGTGATCGATTCTTTTGTGAGGACTTTAGCAACGCTGAACACATCATTGAAGTGATGGAAGAAGCGAAGCATCAGTCCAGGGAGGCATTTGGCAAAGTGGCGGCTGGTGTCAGCAAAGTGGGTTGGCAGGAATCCCATGCATCTTCCGGAACAGTGAAGATGTTGGCGAACATCTGTCACGGACTGGGATTCGAGCCAGGCGAAATATCCCTGCAGGCATTGCATGATATTCAAACCAGCATTGCAGAAACTATTTTCAGCGCAGGGACTTTAGTCGGTCTGAAAGAATCCCGTCGCGATCTGCTATTGCCGGGATGGAGTGTGTTAACGGGTCTAATGGAAGCCTACGAAGTCGACACATTGAGATTTAGCGCCACCGCCTTGCGTGAAGGCATGTTGGATTTCATGGTAAAGAACGAAAAAACACTCAACGCCATGACCCAGTCGGATTTACCTGAAGTCAGTTTCGCGAAGCACTGACAATTGTCAGTTTCGAGCCAGGGTTTTTAACAGCTGCGCCTGCACACCCGACTCGACCAGTTCAGGCTTCGCAGGAGGCAGATACTGTCCATCGGATTGTAATTCCCATGATTGGGTTTCATCATCCAGATAAAGATCCAGTTCTTCCCTGATGCGCTGCGCAAGTTTCTTGCGAACTATTGGGAAACAAACTTCTATCCGGTGTGAGAGATTGCGTTCCATCCAGTCGGAGCTTGCACAATACACCGGATACTCGCCATTCTCGAAATAGAACACTCTTGAATGTTCGAGGAAGCGACCAACAACAGAAATAACCCGTATGTTGTCACTGACTCCCTTGATTCCTGGTTTGAGACAACACACCCCTCGCACGATGAGATCAACCTGCACGCCAGCCTGGGAAGCTTCATACAGTGCCTTGATGACGAGTGAATCCGTGAGCCCGTTGACCTTGGCGATAATTCGCGCATCGCGGCCCTCATTCGCAGCGTCGATTTCAGCTTCGATCATTTTCAGGGTGGATTTGCGCAAGTTGAAAGGTGCGTGGATCAGCAATTTGGGATGGATCTTCTTGCCCATGCCGGTGATCTGTTGGAAGACCTTGTGAACATCGGCGCAAACAGTCTTGTCAGCGGTCAACAAGCTATAGTCGGTGTAGATCAGTGAATTTTTGCGATGATAGTTTCCCGTGCCAAGATGTGCATAACGTCTCAGCTTGTTGCCTACGCGACGCACGAACAGCAACATCTTGGCATGAGTCTTATAGCCCAGTACGCCATAGACCACCACTGCACCTGCTTCCTGCAGAATGCTGGCAAAGTTAATGTTCTCTTCTTCGTCGAACCGGGCTCTTAGTTCGATGACCACCGTGACTTCTTTGCCGTTTCTCGCCGCTTCAGCAAGCGCTTCCACCAATTCCGAAGATTCATTGGTTCGGTACAGGGTTTGCTTGATTGAAAGTACCGTCGGATCTTTTGCAGCCTGTCTCACCCAGTCGATGATTGGAATAAATGACTCGTAGGGATGCAGCAAGAGTTGATCTTCTTTTTCTACGGCAGAAAAAATATCGTTGTCTTCTTCCAATGGTTCAGGCGCACCAGGAGAAAATTTTGGAAAGCGTAATTCAGGCCGGTCAACCATCTCCAGCATGGCAGTGAGACGTTGCAGGTTCACCGGCCCGTCCAGACGAAACAGCTCTTCTTCTGACAAGCTGAAATGCTCCAGCAGAAAATCGCTCAATTCAGTTGGGCAATCGTGACTCACTTCCAGTTTGGTCGCGGCACCGAAACGGCGCAGATGCAATTCTCCCTGCAAGGCACTGGCGACGTCTTCGATCTCCACATTGGACATCTCCAGATCTGAATTTCTGGTGACACGGAACTGGTGGCATTCCTTGACTGTCATGCCGGGGAAAAACTCATCCACGTAAGCATGGATGATCGAGGAGAGGAATACGAAATTGTCACCCTCGGGCATGATGTCTGCGGG
Organism: uncultured Pseudohongiella sp.; assembly: GCA_965267495.1. Classification (GTDB taxonomy): domain Bacteria; phylum Pseudomonadota; class Gammaproteobacteria; order Pseudomonadales; family Pseudohongiellaceae; genus UBA9145. Next base: position 1,530,888 of record OZ254078.1, read on the forward strand.
CACCTTGATCAGGCGTGGCAGGGAGCGGGGTGCAGGTACAATGGCCAGCCCACTCTCTCTGCCAAAGGCATCCTTGCCTTTCAGAGAAAGAATGAAATTCAGGCTCTTGTTGACCAGTCGGGGAAACGGGTGGGCAGGATCAAGACCCAGGGGACTGATTACCGGCAGCACCTCGTCATGAAAATAATTTTTGGTCCAAAGGACCATGTCGTCATTCCACTCGCTACGCTGCCAGAAGCGAATATCCTCATCGGCGAGGGAGGGAAAAAGTTCTTCATTAAGGATGCGGTATTGTTCGCTAAGTGCTTCTCGCACTTCCTCATGGATGATCTTGAGTACCTGTTCCGGATACTTACCGTCAGCTTCCGGTCTCTGTCGGCCAAAATCCAGCTGCTTCTTTAATCCGGAGACACGAATTTCGAAGAATTCATCCAGATTTGAGCTAAAGATCAGCAAGAACATCAGCCGTTCCAACAGGGGATGAGCCGGATTGCGGGCCTGGCTGAGAACCCGCAGGTTGAATTTCAGGTGAGACAGTTCCCTGTTCTCATAAAATTCGTGCTGGTCGAGATCAATGTCTGCGGGCAGGGGCGCCTCATCAGTCTGCGGATCTGATTTGTCGATCAGCGAGAGGGCTGTGTTTTGCGCCTGATCTTCCACGGTATAGTACTAGCGAATAGAATTTATTAGTCATGCCGATTGCGGCTCAAGAGCGCCTCAAGAGAAGTTCAAGAGAGCCTGGCAGGATTTCTCAGCAGGGGAAGGGAGCATATCATCACCGAAGATGTGATGAAAATGTCATATATCTGTAACAAACCGCTAGTGCACAGAGGGCGCAACTTTCTCAGTGCTTGGTGCCCGGGAAGACTCAGGATCGGGATGGCTAAGCTGCTGATATCGGTTGGCAGGGAAGCGGCAGCTGAAGCGGCTTCCTTTGCCTACTTCGCTCTCGATAATTAGCTCACCGTCATGACGTCCAATGATATGTTTGACGATTGCAAGTCCCAGGCCTGTGCCGCCGGTCTGGGAGGAGCGACTCACATCTACGCGATAGAATCTTTCTGTCAATCGGGGGATGTGGTGTTCTTCGATTCCGATGCCGTTGTCTTCTATGACTATACTGAGTCCCTCGTCCGCTTCTTCTACCCGGACAGCGATCTCACCTTTGGCCGGTGTGTATTTCGCGGCATTGGCAATCAGATTGGAAAGTGCGGAGTACAACTCGCTCCGATCTCCCATAAACTCGAGAGAGTCAGCGCAACTCAGCTTGAATTGCTGAGACTTCTTTTTATAGATTTGCAAGGTATCGCTACGGATTTCCGATAGCAGTTGGCCCAGATTGAAAGACTCCTGTTGTTTGGGTCGATGTTTTGTCTCCAGGGATGAAAGCAGAAGCAGATCTTTGACAATATTCTCCATACGTTGTGACTGCTGGTGCATCTGTTCAATGGGCTTTTGCCATTTCTCGTCAAGATCCTGCATGTTGTCGGTAATAGCCTCAAGATAGCCTTTTATTACTGTGATAGGCGTTCCCAATTCATGGGACACATTGCCAACGAAATCCTTGCGCATGAGTTCGAGGCGGTGCAGCTGGGTGATATCCCGCACGATCATTAATCGCTCGTGTTCTCCGAATACTGCAATTTGAAATTCCAGCACCTGGGCATTGTCTCCAGGCGCATTCAGCTTCAGGGGTTCATCGTAGTTTTCGCTGTTAAAGTATTCTGCAAACAGCGGATCCCGGATGAGATTGGTGACTGATTGTCCCCGGTCCTGGGGATAGCGCAATCCCAGCAGCGTTTCACTGGCGCGGTTCCACCAGTCCAGATTATTGTGGCGATTGATCATGATGACTGCCATTTCCAGGGCGGCAGAAGATTCCTGGGCTTTGTGCAGAATGTTTTCCAGGTAGGCGCTGGCTCGTCGCTCCTGTTTTTGCAGTCGGTAGATGCCGTCAAAGATGTTGCCCCAGACCCCGAAACTTTCGGGCGGTGCTGATTTGTCCGAAGAGTGATCTTTGGCCAGCCATTTATGCAGGCGATAAAGTTGGAGCAGGTCAATAAGCACGATGCTGGCCAGACAGAGCAGAATCGCCGGTATCAGCGCGCCCAACAGATAGCCCACCAGGCTTACCAGGGCTAGGACAGCGATGTATCGCTTGATCTCACTGCGCCAGTTATACAAGCGCGGGGCTCCTCTGAATAGCGCCGCTTTCGGGCTGCTTCATCAATTGGCTCTGCAAGGCTGTTATTGTAATGGATGCGTCTGTCGAATTCATACCAGGCAAGGCCTTCAGGCTGGATTCGGGAATCCGGCCTGGTGCCAGAACGGCCCTGGCTCTCCGCTGCAGGCGGGCCACTTTTTTGCATGCTTTATTGCTCAACAGCCGATGCGTATAATTCGCTGCTCGCTGCCAGTTCAGTACAATTTCAGGACCTTATATGAACAAGTCGTTACGCTTTTCGCTCACCTCATTACTACTCATTGCCAGTGGCCTGACTCAGGCTGATCCCGGCCAGTTCTATCTGGCACCTGGGGTACAGTGGATGAATTTTGCTGAAGACACCAGGCTGGAGAATGACTGGGGATTTTCTGCAGGCCTTGGCTACCAGTTGACAGAAAGGTTCAGTGTGGAGCTGGGCTATTTCGACCTCGATCCTGATCATCCTTCCGGCACCGAGATAGATATTGATCATTACCGCCTTGACGGCCTCTACGATATAGGTGGGAATCTCGGTGCCTGGCAACCTTTCGTGGTCGGCGGTGTTGGCAATACCAAGTTTGAAGGGGACAACGATTCCATTCTCAATGTGGGCGCCGGACTGAGACTGGAATTGGGTGAAAATCTGGAATGGCGTACTGCGGTGCGCCGTTACCAGTACCTGGGAAGAGATCTGGAGGATGTGGACTGGGGAATCGACACGGCGCTGCTGCTCTATTTCGGTTTCGGTAATGAAACGCGGCCCATTGCAGAGCCAGCCACGCGACAAGAATCCCGGGCAACTGCATCAACGACGCCAGCCCGCAGCAATGCCACGAGCGATGCTTCGGCGCCGAGCGAAGCGGCTATTGCCGATGCGGACAGAGACGGTGTGGCGGACGGAGACGATGACTGCCCGAATACACCGATGAATTATGCGGTTGATGCAAACGGTTGTCCGATCCCGGTCGAAGAGGTCGCGCGTGTCGAGCTCCTGGTGAATTTCGATTTTGACCGTTCCGAAGTCAAGCCAGAATATCTGGATGAAATTGAAGAAGTCACCGATTTCATGGAGCAGTATCCTGATGTCATCGTCGAGCTGGAAGGGCACACTGACTCCAGGGGTGCAGAACAATACAACCTCGGACTTTCTGATCGTCGGGCCAATGCGGTTCGTCAGGTGATGATCGATCGCTTCGGTATCAGCGCTGGCCGAATTACCGCAAGAGGCTTTGGCGAGAGCCAGCCGGTAGCAAGCAATGACACAGACAGTGGCCGCGCCCGGAATCGTCGTGTTGTAACGGTGATCATAAAAACCCTGCAGGACTATCGGCCCCGCTAGACAAGGTTTATACAGCTGGCTGTAAGGGAAAAACAAATGCCAGGAAGTAGTACCGCGGCTGAGATGCAAAGGCAATCTCTGTCGCGGTTTCCAGAGATTTTCGATGCGCATCTGCAGTGGTATGAACCTGATCAGTTGCCCGCTAGTCCCACGGCACTCGTCTTTGATGCCTTATCCGACAATAGTTCGCTGACGGAGAAGCTGGTTGCCAGTGCCGGATCCAGTTTTCGGGTGCATCGTTATGAAGAATGCTGGTGTGCTATTCCCAATCCTGGCCTGCGTCAGCAATTTGGTCCGGTGACCACCCAGCATCGTTTCTGGTCCCGCAAAGTACTGCTTTATGGAAAGGGTGAACCCTGGGTGCTGGCCCATACGCTCATGCCTGAGCATTCAGCCTGCAGTGAATTGTCCCGGGTTCTGGAGCTAGGTGATAAACCTCTGGGACGATTTCTCTTTTCGCACCCGGAATTACTGCGAGCCAATTTGCAGTTTGTCCAGACTGAAGACCATTTATGGGGGCGGCGCAGTGTGTTCTATCTGTTCAGCAAGCCCATCATGGTGGCAGAATTTTTCACCACTGCCTATTTACTACAGCTGCAAGCTGAGTAACTCCCCGGCTTCGATTGAGAAGCGCTTGGTCATTAGCAAATTATTCTGCTTTTACTATACTCAATCAGGACTTCTTCTCTACCAGAGCATCTGACAAGGAGGTTGGATAATGGCAGAAGATTCTATTTACGGGATGGGCGATCTTCCTGATCAAACCCGGGTTCCTGCCTACAGCAATTCAGACCAGGCACAAACATCTTTGCCCCGTGCAGATGCGATGCAGCTCTATCTGCGGGAAATTGGAAACAAACCTTTGCTCAATGCAGAACAGGAAGTGACGATTGGGCGGCAGGCGAGAGCAGGAGATGCCAATAGCCGGGCTAAAATGATCGAAGCGAATCTTCGTCTGGTGGTTAAAATCGCCCGCCGCTATCGTAACCGCGGACTGCCCTTTCTTGACCTGATTGAGGAGGGCAATCTTGGCCTCATACATGCAATAGAGAAATTTGATCCGGAAAGAGGATTCAGATTTTCTACCTATGCCGTCTGGTGGATTCGTCAGCACATGGAGCGTGCGCTGATGAATCAAACCCGGGTAGTGCGATTGCCGGTGCATCTGGAGAAAGCGCTCATTGCACTGCACAAGGCGGAAAGAAAACTGCGCGGTCAGATGTTTCAGTCTCCAGGAACAGAAGATATTGCGGCGCTGACGAACAAGTCAGTCGGTGAAGTCAGAGGGGTGATGTCACTGGACCGGCAGGGAATCACCTTGGACGCACCTCTGGCCAGGGACTCCAATCGCTCGGTGATCCAGAGTCTCGCCGCTGTGCGAGAGCGGGAGCCAGATCAGCAATTGAATCGTGAAGAACTACGCTGCAGGATTCGGGAGTGGCTGCTGGAGCTACCTGAGAAACACAGGGAAGTCATTTATCGGCGTTTCGGACTGAATGGTTTCGACCGGGACACCCTCGAGAATGTTGGCAAGGAAATAGGGCTGACCAGGGAGAGAGTGCGACAGATCCAGATTGAAGCACTGAAGCGACTCCGTGCATCGATCACCCGGGACGGTGCTTCTACCTCTCTGCTTTCCCAGGCTTGAGCCGCGCGGGCACTTGAACAGTCACTGACGCTGCTTTATGCTCATCGGCCGTTGTTAGTCCCTCACCGAACTCAGGTATCCAGTGGGGATCTGAAACCCACGCGGGAAAACTTGAATCGTGTGTCATCCATGAGAACCCAGACTACCGCCAGTGCACTCAGTGGCAAGCTCGTTATTGATTTGAGCCGGGTGTTGGGTGGCCCCTATTGTTCCCAGATTCTTGGCGATCACGGGGCTGAAATCATCAAGATAGAACCACCCAGAGGTGATGAGACTCGTGACTGGGGTCCCCCTTTTCATGAAGGGGATTCTGCGTACTTCATTGGTGTAAATCGCAATAAGAGGTCAATGGGGCTGGATCTGACCACAGACGCGGGTCGTCAGGTCTTGCTGAAGCTACTGGAAAAAGCAGACATTCTCTTGGAGAACTATAAACCTGGCACCATGGAGTCATGGGATCTGGGCTACGAGGAGGTACTCAGGCACAAGTTTCCCGGTCTCATTCATTGTCGGATCAGCGGATTTGGGAGCGACGGCCCATGGGGTGGCTTTCCCGGATACGATGCCATCATACAGGCCATGGCTGGTTGGTTCAGTATCAATGGTGAGGCGGACAGCGAGCCTACCCGATTGGGCCTGGCAGCCGTTGACATGGGAACCGGGCTGTATAGCGCTATCGCAATTCTGATGGCATTGGCGGAGCGGGAGAAATCCGGACACGGCCAGTATCTGGACATGACGCTCTATGACTGCGCCGTTTCGCTAATGCACCCGCATATACCCAACTACAACTTTTCCGGCAATATTCCTGCTGCCACGGGTAATGCTCACCCTAACATCAGCCCCTACGACACTTTTAAAACTGCCACAGTCGATATTTTTATCGGTGCTGGTAACAATCGTGCCTTCGCCAAGCTCTGTCATACACTTGATTGTCCGCAGTTGGCGGATGATGAGCGTTTCTGCAACAACATTGATCGAGTGAACAACCGGGATGCGCTGAAACAGGCGCTGGAATCTCATCTGGCTGAATGGGACGGAGAAGAGGTTGCCAACAATCTCGCGCAAGCTGGCCTCGCTGCCGGTCCTATCCATAACACTCAACAGGTGGTCGATCATCCACACACGCATCACCGCGAGATGAGTATCGAACAGGACTGGTATCGTATGGCAGGCACACCGATCAAGTTGTCACGCACCCCGGGATCAATTCGTCATCTACCGCCTAAGTTTGGAGAGCACAGCCAGGAAATTCTCAGGGAATTTGGATTTGCTGAATCCGATGTTGCGGAATTGTTGGAGCAGGGCGCAGTACTGGAGCACCGCCGCAGCTAGCAATGGTATTTCTGGCGGGACGACCAACACAACTATTCAAAGAATGATATTCAATTCAGGTAAACAGTAATGAGCTTATTCAGTCTTGCAGGCCGGGTCGCCCTGATTACGGGTTCGACTAAAGGTATTGGTAAAGCGATAGCCGAACGGATGGCACAACAAGGAGCCAGGGTTGTGGTTTCCAGTCGTAACCAGGAAGCCTGCGATGAAGTGGCAGCAGAGATAAACGCAAGTGGTGGAGAGGCCTTGCCTGTAGCCTGCAATATCAACTATCAAGAACAACTGGAGAATCTTGTCGGCACAGCCCAACAGCATTTTGGCAAGATCGACATTCTGGTACCTAATGCTGCACTGAATCCCTATTTTGGTCCTTCCCAGGATATTCCAGATGCCGCCTTCGACAAGGTTATGCATGCCAACATCGGCAGTGTGCATCGCCTGTGCCAGCTGGTCATTCCGGGCATGGCACAATCGGGTGGAGGAGCGGTGATTATCGTTTCTTCAATAGGCGGGCTGAAAGGCACCGACAGTTTGGGTGCCTATGCGATTTCAAAAGCAGCAGACATGCAGATTGCCAGAAATCTGGCAGTTGAGTGGGGGCCGAAAAACGTCCGCGTTAATTGCATAGCACCAGGTCTGATTCGCACTGATTTCGCCCGGGCTCTCTGGGAGAATCCGGAAATCTACGAAACCACAGTCGCTAAATATCCACTGCGCCGTATTGGTGAGCCGGATGAGATCGCGGGGGCTGCAGTGTTTCTGGCTTCAGATGCGGGTAGCTTTACGACAGGTCAAACAATAGTTATCGATGGCGGTGGTACAATCGCTGGCTGATAGCAGTACAGAATTTTAGCAAGAAGGATAAATACCATGATGAATCTTGGACTGTCCGAGGAAATGGTCGAGATACGGGAGAAGATCCGTGACTTTGTCGAGAACGAAGTAGAACCCGTAGAGGCCGAGTATTACCGGGAGGTCGCTGTGGGGGACCGCTGGTCTCACACGCCGCGCCAGGACGAGATTCTGGATGCGCTTAAAGACAAGGCAAGGGCTATGGGCATGTGGAACTTCTTCTTGCCTGAGAGCCAGGGTGGGGCTGGGATCAGTAATCTGGAATACGCCCATCTCGCAGAAATTATGGGACGCAGCCGACTGGCTTCAGAATCGTTTAATTGTAGCGCGCCGGATACGGGCAACATGGAGGTGTTGGAGCGGTACGGCTCAGAAGAGCAGAAACAAGCCTGGCTGGAACCTCTTTTGTCTGGAGAAATTCGCTCTGCATTCGCCATGACTGAGCCTGATGTGGCTTCTTCAGACGCGACCAATATTGCGACTCGAGCAGTACTCGAAGGAGACGAATGGATTATCAGTGGAGAGAAATTTTATATCTCCGGGGCGGGCGACGCGCGTTGCAAGATAATGATCGTGATGGTTGTTACAGACCCTGATGCGCCAAAACATAATCGACAGTCTCAGATTCTTGTGCCCATGGATGCAGAAGGTGTAGAAGTCGTTCGTCCTATGCATGTATTCGGTCGTGATGATGCTCCCCATGGCCACATGCACATCAAGTTTCACAACGTGCGTGTACCTGAAAGCAATATCATCCTGGGTCGTGGTCGCGGATTTGAAATCTCCCAGGGTCGATTGGGGCCAGGTCGCATACATCATTGCATGCGATCAATCGGTGCTGCTGAAAAGGCGCTGGATCTCATGTGCAGGCGGGCGCTCGACAGAGAGGCCTTTGGCAAGCCCCTGGCCGAACTGGGCGCCAACTACGACATCATCGCTGATAGCCGAATAGAAATTGAAATGTGCCGTCTGCTGGTGCTTAAAGCAGCCTGGTTGATGGACACAATCGGCAACAAGGCGGCACGTGATGCCATTTCCCAGATCAAGGTCGCGGTACCTAATATGGCGCTGCGCGTTATAGATCAGGCAATCCAGCTGCATGGGGCGGCAGGTGTATCACAGGATTTTCCACTGGCGGCACTATGGACCAGCCAAAGAACGCTACGTCTGGCTGACGGCCCGGATGCTGTGCATCGCCGTGTCATCGCGCGCAAAGAACTGGCCAAGTACCAGTAGCGGGCGGTGGCAGGTTTGAGGCCTTCGGTGTTCTGTTATGCAGTCTACTGAAGTTGAGAAGACTCTCCCTGTAGCCGTCATCATCCCAACTTTTAACCGCTGTGAGCTGTTGGTCAGGGCTCTGGATTCCGTGCGTGCACAATCTGTACTACCAGCGGAGGTCTGTGTGGTAGACGATGGTTCGACAGATGGAACCGCACAACTACTGGCAAATCACTATCCCGAGTTTCAGACAATCAGGCAGGAAAATCATGGCGTCAGCGCGGCGCGCAATATCGGTGTGCAAAATACCAGTGCACCCTGGTTGGCATTTCTCGACTCTGACGATGAATGGTTACCTGAAAAGCTGGCAAGGCAAATGGCAGAGATTGAATCTTTTCCTGACACGCGCCTTGTGCACAGTGATGAGCTGTGGATTCGCAACGGGCGTCGCGTCAATCCCATGAACAAGCATCGCAAGAGTGGCGGTGATATCTTCAGTCAATGCCTGCAGATGTGTGCAATCTCACCTTCGGCGGTGGTGATGCGACGTGACCTCCTCGAGGAAGTTGGAGGTTTCGATGAGTCTCTGCCCGCCTGTGAGGACTATGACATATGGCTACGAGTGTGCAGTCGGTATTCCGTGGCATATGTCGATGAGCCTCTGCTAAAAAAATATGGTGGTCATGATGATCAGTTGTCCAGGCAGCATTGGGGTATGGACCGATTTCGCATCCGCGCCCTGGTGGGTTTATTGGAATCCGGTGTACTGGATGATCAGCTTGGCAGAACTGCCGAGACTCTGCAGACCCTGCGTAAGAAATGCAGCATTCTGATGGAGGGTGCGAGCAAGCGAGGTAATGAGAAATTGTTTGCTGAATGTGAGTCGCTGTTACAACGCTTTGGAGTGAGCGATGCAGGCAAAGCTTAATCTGGTGATCGCTCACAAGCTGGAAGCCAGAAGTCTGATTGACTTGTTACAGCTGCATGCAGTCAGCCAAGAACCCGCTATCTACAGCAACGAGGCCGGACTTGGTTTGATCATTAGCGGAGAAGGGGTAGAAGCAAGTACTGCAGCAGTGCATGCCCTGGCAAGCACAGACTTGGCATCACCGGGCGCAGCCTGGTTGAACATCGGTATTGCCGGTCATCAAAGTATGGCGATTGGTGAATCGCTACTGGTCGATAAGCTTGTGAATCGTGCAGACGGCCAGGTTCTCTATCCTGTGCCACTAACTGGCCGATGGATTACGGGAGAACTACATACTGTGACTGAACCGGAATTTGCTTTTCCCGACAACGTTGCCTATGACATGGAAGCGTTTGGTTTCTTTTCTGCAGCAGTACAGTACACGACGCTGGAACTTGTCCAGAGTTTCAAGATCATCTCGGATAATGCCCAGCAGGATGCGAGCACTGTTACTGCCCAGCGAGTCCATGATGTGATGGTTAGCAAGGGTGATCAGATCGAGCTATTGGCGCAGGAACTGCTGACATTACAGCAACGCTATCAAGAAATCGTGGCTGATCCTGACGGCTTCGACGAGATAATTTCCAGCATACACCTGACAGCCACACAACAGTCGCAGTTGCGTAGACTCCTGCAGCGCGCTGTCGCTTTGGAAGTGGAGCTGGACAGTGAAGCGCTGATGGGGAGCGCAGCTGGTGATGGTCGCCAGTTAATCAGCAAGCTGCGGGCGCGCCTGGGCCAGGTGGCCTGTTAGCTGGCCAGAATCATGTTTTCCACTATCTACGTTGAACAAGCAATCCTCGAATCGAGCCGGGCACAGGCAATTCTGCAGCGTCTTGCTTCATTACCTGTGGTTGTCATTGAGCAGTACGGGGAGATCTTTAATCGCAACAATCAGAACTTTCGATTGCAAAAGCAAAAACCCGCATTGATCCTTGCACAAAAACATGGCCACAAGGTTCTACCCACACCAGACGGTTACGGATTCGAGCACATGGTGAGCCATCGCGGAGGACCACATTCGTCCACCAATCGCGATGTTGCAGGCTTCTATTTTTCCCACATGCTCAATTGTGTCTACGATTGCCGCTATTGCTTTTTGCAAGGTATGTATCGCTCGGCTAACTATGTTGTATTCCTCAATTACGAGGATTTCGCCGAGGAAATAGCACGAACTGCTGCTTCTGAAAAAGGGTCTGTCTTCTACAGTGGTTATGATTGCGACAGTCTGGCGTTGGAGCCGGTGAGTGGCTTCTGTGAATTTTTTCTGCCCTTGTTTGCTGAGCTGCCCCAGGCTGTCCTGGAAATCAGGACCAAAAGCACCCAGATGCGTTTCTTGCTTGAGCGCGGGCCGCTCGACAACTGTGTTATCGCCATGAGCTTTTCACCGCAATCGATAGCGCAAAGTCTGGAACACAAGGTGCCTTCAGTAAGCAAACGTATCGATGCCTTGCAGAAGCTACAGCAAGCAGGATGGCCGGTGGCACTCCGCTTCGAGCCAGTTATCGCGGCCGGAAACACCATGGCAGAATACAGGCAACTATTTGCAGAAATTTTTGACAAGCTCGATCCGCAGCAAATCCACTCGTGTAGCCTGGGAGAATTTCGCTTACCGCAACAATATTTCAAGCGTATGCTTAAGCTGTATCCTCATGAACGCTTGTTGGCCAGAGAAACGGTGAATTCCGATGGCATGATCAGTCTTGCCAACGCAGAACCCGATATCATGGCGCAACTCGAGACGCTACTGTTTCAGTATATTAATAGAGAGAACTACTATCGCTGTGCCTGACCAGTGAAGGAAAAGACCCATGAGTAGTAAGAAGGAAACAAGCCCGTCTGCACCTGTAATAGTCACAGGTGCAACTTCGGGCATCGGGCTGGCGACAGCCGGTCATCTGCTACAGGCTGGCTACTCAGTTATCGGGATAGGCAGGGACTTCAGCAAATGTTCTCTGGAGAGCGACAGATTTCGCAAGGAGATTATAGATTTCAGTGAGCCACAGCAGGCGGCAGAACAGTTTGCGCAACTTCTGAAGAGTATCGATGGGGAAATTCGTGCTCTGGTCAACAATGCAGGTGTTGGCAGAATGGGGCACCTTGAACAACTTTCTCAGGAAAATATCCTTGAGACATTCAATGTTAACGTGCTGGCCCATGTATTAATTACCCGTTTACTGCTGCCCAGATTGAAATCACAGGCAGTACAGTCTGATATCCTGTTTATTGGCTCAGAAGCTGCACTAAAGGGTGCTCAACAGGGGAGTATCTACTGTGCTTCGAAATTCGCTATCAGGGGGTTCAGTCAGGCACTGCAGGAAGAGTGTGCCAATTCCAGGGTGCGTGTCTCGTTGATTAATCCAGGCGCAGTGAGAACCCCATTCTTCAATGAGCTGCAATTCGAGCCTGGGCCTGACCCGTCCAATGCCATCGACGCGCAAGAGATTGCTGAATTGCTGCTGGACGTCCTGCAATTACGCCCCGGTACGGTGATTGATGAGATTAACCTGTCGCCCCGGAAACGGGTCTGGCAGCACAAATCCTAGCCTCCCCCTGTGACGATATGTCGCATTTCTAAGCACTTGAATTGCTAGGCAAAACAAGGCGGTATTGCGATAATTTCACCTACTTCTGGCCCAATTAATAATGAGAGACTAGTGATGAAATTGTTCCAATCCGCTGCAGCGGTACTGCTTTTAACCCTATTTGCCAGTGTGGCCAGTGCTCACACAGGCTTGAAAGCCTCCACTCCTGCTGATGAAGCAACGGTCATGGCTGCGCCCAGTGAAATCAGCCTGGTATTCAACGGTCCGGTACGACTGGTGAAACTGGAAGTCATGGCTGGAGAAAAAGCCATGGAAACTTCCTTCAGACCCAGCAGCGAAGCGGTGGCTGAATTCGTTGTCAAGACACCAGGCATGCAGGCTGGCAATTTCACTGTCAATTGGGCTGCGATCGGTGCCGATGGCCACACGGTTTCCAACTCCTTCAGCTTCACCGTAGACTCGACTGCCAGCTCCGGGCGCTGATCCCATTCGCAGGCAGGGAATGCGCCGCTCCGGGTAAGCGCTATGGAAATGTCCTCAGCTCCCGGCGCTTGGGAATTCGCCAGCCTGCTCTGCAAATTCTTTTTCTACGTCGCAGCTGCCTCCGCTATCGGTGGCAGCTTTAGTTTGTGGCTCTATGGCAATGGCAGTCGCCGTTGTGTCAGTCAAATTCTCATCTATCAATTGATTGGCGGCTTACTGGGCTTCCATGCCGTGATCGGCAATTTCCTGGTTCAGGTTGGACAGATAAACGACCGCGGTCTCTCAGGTGCGTTCGATTGGACTATGGCTCAGATACTTCTCGATACACCGCTGGGAGATCTCAGCCTGTATCGCTTGCTTGGCTTTGTTCTGATCATCGCTGGAGCAGGTTTACTGCTGAGACAGAGCTCCCAGCTGCGTACTGCACCGGCTACCCGTTTTTATCAGTACAATGTGCTCGGTGCTTCGCTGGGATTTCTGTTCCTGCTGTATAGCTTCCGTTTCGGAGGGCATGTATCTGTGCTTGGATTGCAGGTGCAGTTGGCACTGGCTATTCACTTCTTCGCCTTCGCGTTCTGGATAGGTGCCTTGTGGCCCCTATTGCAGATTGCTTCCGGTGTTGAGCTGAACAGCCTGCAAATTAGCCTGAAGCAGTTTGGAGATCACGCCATCGTAATCGTCATCGCGCTGACCGTGGCAGGCGTCTTGTTACTGCTGAATCTGGTGCATACGCCTGTTGAGCTGATTGACACAAGCTATGGGCGTAGTCTGTTGTTAAAACTGACCCTGGTAATTGGCTTGTTGGGTATTGCTGCAGTAAATCGCCTGAAACTGGTGCCTGCACTGGTGCAGGAGGGCTCGAGCAAACGATTTCGGCAGTCGGTGAAAATCGAAATTCTGGTGGCCGGCCTGTTGTTAGTCACCACAGCTTATCTATCGACTATCGTTGGCCCCATGAGTCATGACATGTAAGCAGCGGGCTGTGCTTGCTGGCTCCGAATCGCGTGCTAGGTCAGGCTGAGTTCTGCATCGCTGGCTGGTCGGGTTGTTGGGGCCTGTTCAACCAGCAGACTCAAGCGAAATGACTCCAGATCGAATGAATAGAGTTTTGCCTGCTCGTTTCGGTCACGATCATAGAGCGCTGTAGTGGTTATGGTTGGCTTGCTGGCAAACAGCAGGGCATCCTGCAATGGTGACCACGCCAGGTTATAGAGCAGGTCAGCACTGTTAAAAACAGGAACCGGATCGAAACTTGATTCCGCTTCGCCCAGAAACAGTGTGGAGCCGGTATGGTCGTACTGGATGTAAGCAAATCTTTCTCCATCCTGGGACATCACAGCTTTGGTCTTGCTGAGGCCCTCTGCAGATTCCGCACTGCTGAGAACAACTTCGTCTCGCAGTTGCTGCTCCGTCGATGAATAAACCAGTTGATCACTCATGAGATCCGAAAACCCATTGCTGGGTTGTTCTGCTGGTTGGTAGCCCTGCAGGAGTAAGGCCAGCGTGAATGCTAGACAAATTGCGGCGACTGCGGACTCACGCAAGCGCTGCAAGCCCGGAGGTGTTCGCCATGGGCCCGCCGTTAATTGTGTGGAGCTCGAACGGGCAGTGCTATCCAGAGGGATGCTGGTATTCACTGCCTGGCTGAGACGGTAGCCACGCTTGGGGATAGTCTCAATATAAATCCGGTCGGAATCAGCATCCTGGGACAGCAGTTTGCGCAATTCGGAGACCGCACGGGTCAGGGAATTCTCATTGACGATTACTCTTGGCCACAGCACAGACACCAGGGTGTCACGATCCACGACTTCCATTGGCTGGCTTGCCAGAAAACACAGCAATTTGGCAAGACGAGGCTCAAGGTGCCGACGCTCATTGCTATTGAGTCGCAGCAGTTGATTGAGCCTTGGGTCTACCTGCCATTCTCCAATAACAAAAGCCTGGGAAAACGGATCAAAATCGGTCGCGCTGCTGTCGATTTGCTCGTCTGTTACAGAACTAGAGAGTGATGCTGAATTCATATTATCCCCCGGTGGTAGCGCTACTACGCCGACAATGGTCCAAAGTTCTTGTCAGTGACAGCTGCTATACCTATTAGACGCGAAATAGGGCCATTTTGTTGCATTTTCAACTGCCCAAATCCTGCGATTCATCTGTCCTGATTGCACTTCGTCCCGAATTCGCCTGGCAAAGGGCTCAGGTCAGATTTAGCCAATTCTACCGCTCCAGTAGATACAACAGAACCGAGCAGCCAGATAATCAGTTTTTCTGGATAAAAAGTTCATTACATTTTCAGGTTATAGATATTCGAGATCCCTAGATTGAAGCTATTCCAGGCTGCTTGCACCGGGAATCTGGTGTTCCAGCCATGTGCAATGACAGTGATGACATAGGGAGGATGCGATGAGATTCGTTCTTTTATTTAGCGTGCTGGTGTTCAGTGTACCGATCAGCACGGTCGTGTTGGCGGCGGAAGCCTGGCAGCGCCAGAGCCTGGCTCCCATGCTGGAGTCGGTAACAGCTGCCGTTGTAAACATTCGAGTCACCAAGAGTGCAGCAAACAATAGTCGCTATTACTTTCGTGGCGAGGGGCTGCCGGAGGAGCTGCGTCGATTAATGCCTGATGCCCCTGATTTCTTCAACAGAGGCGAGCGACCTTTTGCAGTAGGTGCAGGCTCAGGTGTCATAATCGACGCCGATGCCGGTTTCGTGGTGACGAACCACCATGTAGTCGATGATGCCAGTGAGATCTCAGTACAGTTGGCCGATGGACGGACGCTGGAAGCCGAGCTACTTGGCAGCGATTCGAGCACCGATGTAGCGCTGTTACAAGTGCCTGCTGAGAACCTGATAGAAGTGCAGCTGGCAGACAGCGAACAGGTCAGAGTAGGGGACTTTGTGGTGGCGATCGGTAATCCATTCGGCATTGGACAAACAGTCACCCACGGTATCGTGAGCGCCCTGGGTCGCACCGGACTCAACAACAACAATTACGAAGATTTCATCCAGACTGATGCAGCCATCAACGTCGGCAATTCGGGTGGTGCGCTAATCGATATGCAAGGCCAGTTAATTGGAATCAACACGGCGATCATCAGTGGCGATGGGGGCAACAACGGCATCGGTTTCGCGGTACCCGTAGATATGGTGTCGGCTGTAGTCGAGCATCTGAAGCGCGACGGTGAAGTACGCCGTGGCATGTTAGGAGTCACGATCACTTCCGTTTCACCCAGCATTAAAGAAGCCCTCAATGTTGATGTTGATGCAGGTGCTCTTGTGACCAGCGTATTGCCCGGTAGTGCTGCAGAAAAAGCGGGTATCGAAATTTCTGATGTCATTGTGGAAATAGATGGTATTGGCATTGAAAGTGGCCGTGATCTGCGCAATCGAATAGGACTTATGCGACAAGATCAGGAAGTGGAATTGTCACTGTTGAGAGAAGGTGAGTCCATGTCAGTGACCGCGATTATTGGCAATGCCGACGGTGTCGCTTCTCAGGCTGATGAACGGCCGGCCAGGGCTGCAAATTTTCGGGGCGCCCAACTTCGCAACAGTCGCAGCGGTGAGGAAATCGCTGCCGATGCCGGCGTCGTTGTGGAGGCCGTTAATCCACAGAGCCGTGCATCAGCAGCCGGGCTGCGGCCGGGAGATGTCATTGTGGAAGTAAACCGGGAAGCAGTTAGCAACCTGGATCAGTTTAACGCCGTGGTGGGTGATAGCGGCAGGATCACCGCCATGACAGTTGTCAGAAACGAGGGGAGAGTATTGCTGTTAGTACCCTGAATTTGGCCGTCAATGCCTATTCAGGTTTGCCGAAGGGCTCCTCAAAGCACTAAATAGTGCCCCCTGTTGGCCGATCTAGTCATAGTTAAGTCCTTTTGACTGTGCCTGGGTCGGCCCATTTTTTTGCCGGGCTCAATGCAGTCGAAACCAGAGCCAGAAAAAGGTACTTAATTGCTTCCGCCAGCTCCTATAGAATAGCAATAAACAGGGATCGTCATTCGCTCATCTATCACAATCAGCAACTCCTCGTGAATTCCAAGACTTCGCTCAAACGCTACCGACAAAGACTGACCGCCTTGCTGGGTGGCTTGCTGATATCCTTGCTGATGAGCACTGCGACTCAGGCCAGCGATGCTGAACCCCCTCTCCCTTATAACTATGATTTTTCAGAATATGTAGATTGGCTGGAAGCCCTGATCAGGGAAAAGAGGATACCTGGTGCAACGCTGGCGATTGTGTCACGTGAAGGCATCATGCATTTGCAAACCTGGGGTCTGCGTCATGTGGATGAAAAGCCTCCGGTAACGACCGATTCAATCTTCCGCATTGCCTCCATGTCCAAGACCTTTGCCGGTGCTGCCGCAACCTTGCTGGTGGATCAGGAACTTCAGTCCTGGGACACGCCGATTATGGAGTTGTTCCCAGGTATGAGACTGGGCAATGGTGCCAGCGCTGGGCGAATCACTTTGCGTCATGTTGCCAGTCATTCAACGGGGCTGATGCCTCACTCCTACTCAAACCTGCTCGATGATGGCGTTGCTTATGACCGCATCAAGAATCGCTTCGATGATATTCCGGCAGTGTGTAAACCTGGCCAGTGCTATGGCTATCAGAATGTGGTGTTCTCGCTTATTGCGGATGTAGTAGAAGAAACCACGGGTGATAGTTACGAGAGATTCCTGGAGCAGGAAATTTTCCGGCCATTGGGTATGGCCACAGCAACTATTGGCTATGAGCCTTACATCAATCATCCAGAAGCAACCTATCCCCATCGACTGCTAAGAGGGCGGTGGCGTACCACCAATACCAACCCTGCCTACTACACTGCTGCTCCCGCTGCGGGCATCAATGCCAGCGTGTTCGATATGACCATGTGGCTACGTGCGAATCTGGGAGCGTTTCCTGAAGTGCTGGGTCATGATTTTCTTTCCGAATTGCATGAACCAGTCATCGAAACTCCCTACGGCAATTATTTCAATCGTTGGTCAGGGTTGGAGAAGGCCTACTATGCTATTGGCTGGCGCGTCTTTGACTTCAGAGGATTGCGCATAGTCCATCATGGCGGTGGCGTGCGGGGCTATCGTTCGGAGATGGCATTTTCCCCGGAAGCCAATATTGGCATGGTCCTGATGTTTAATGCCGAGTCCAACGCTGCCAACGAAGTAGTCCCTGAATTTTTTGATCATCTGCTTGGCGCTCGCTAAGCTTTGCGTTTCTGCGTCAAGCAGAAACTGTAATCCCTACTACAAGGAAAGAGACTATGAGCTCAGTAATCGATTTACTGAAATCCCACCGCAGTATTCGCAAATTTACCGACCAGCCCATTTCAGGCGAGCTGTTTGAAGAGCTCTTTCGCGCCGGACAGGCTGCCGCGACTTCCAGTTTTCTGCAGGGCTCCACGATTGTGCGGGTAACAAATGCAGAAAAGCGTAGCAAGTTGGCAGAACTGGCGGGCAATCAACAATATGTGGAGACGGCGGCAGAATTTCTGGTGTTTTGTGCGGATCTCAAACGAGCAGGCAATTATTGTGAGGCTTACGGCAAACCATTCGAGGGTAATTACACCGAACACTTTATCATCGCCACGGTAGATGTGGCCCTGATGGCGCAAAGCCTGGTGACTGCTGCAGAATCTGAAGGACTGGGAATCTGTTACATCGGAGGTATTCGCAACAATCCAGGTCCTGTGTCGGAATTATTGCAGCTACCGAAAGGCGTCTATCCCGTTTTTGGTCTGTGCCTCGGCTATCCTGACCAGGATCCTGAATGTAAGCCACGCCTGCCATTGTCAGTAATCGTCAAACAGGAAGTGTACAATGAGGAAGGAGACAAAGAAGTTATCGAGGCGTATGACGAGGCAATTCGAGAGTACTATCGTACCCGAACCGGAGGTGGACATGGCATTAGCTGGACTGAACAGGTTTCCACCTTGCTTTCTGAAAAATCACGGCCCCACATGAAGGAATTTCTCGCTGGCCAGGGATTCACATTTAAATAGCAGAGCTGATTCTCCCCATCATAATTCTATCGGGCCTGGTGTCACTCTTTTTAGTTCTGTTCGAAGTACACCATGCACTGCCTGGTAAGCGCACAAAGGCGACCATCCTCAGCATAAATTCGACCAGACTGCTGCGTATAACCATCGGCGGCAGAGTCCAGATCGAAGTGTAGGTAAAACCATTCAGCATTCACATCGGGCGGAGGTACAATGAATTCCAGTGACCAGGTAAGAGAGCTTGCTGGTGTGGGTGTAGTAAAGTGAGACAGCATTACCGGTGGCGGGATATCTGCAATCGCACAAATCTGTTCAGCGGGAAACTGAGCCAGGTCATCCAGGTGTCGAGCCCATAAATCCAGCGTCGTTTCTTTACGGCCAGAAAACGGCAGTCCTCCGCCGGCCCAGCAACCTTCAAAATAGCTTAGAAAAGACGGCAACCTTCGGGCATGGTCCTCAAAGGCGATTCCTTGCTCCCGAGGGAGGGGATTGAACTGATCTGTTGGGGGCGAAGCCGTTGCCGGTCTGCCCCGGCCATAAACTCCCATGGCTTGCAGACAGAGCTGTCCCTGCGAGAACACGCTCGCACTGAGCTGGGTGACGTTCTTACCCTGACGCTGTATGTGGGTCTCCACCTGAACCTCTCCAGGGGGGATAGGTGCAATGAAGGACACCATCAGAGAGCGTAGCGGCGTTTGCGCATCCACGCGCTTGTTCATTGCTGTGATGGCAAATGCAGCTGAGAGGCCACCGAATGCCGACCGGCCCTGAGACCAGGATTCGTCGAAGTGGGTGGTGTTGCTTGCGCTTCCCTGCAGTTCAGACAGAATCTGAACGAATTTCGTGGCTTCCATGGTGATGCTTTTCCAGTGTAATTCGAGGTTTTTCACCTCTGAGACAAATGCTATTCTTTGTGTTTGTTCGGGATGAGGGCCAACAGGACGCAATCAGGGCTATACCCGGTTGCCAATCGGATCTACCAGCAATGATGACAAGTACCGCTGACCATCACTATCTGCCAATCAGGCAAAGCCCTGTCCTGACCGCTGGCATTGCCCTATTGCTCTGCTTAGTGGCTTCCCAGGCCTGGGCACAGCCCGCGAGCCATCACGAGCCCCGCCTGACGGCGCATGGTACCGAAATACTCAGCAAAACAGAAACCTCCCCGCTCGATGATGCTGTGCTGGCTTCCGCTCCGGAACAACTGCGGTTCAATTTTCCCATGCGAGTGCGACTGGTGAAGCTGGTCTTGCGCAACCAGGCCCGGGATTGGGTAGATATCAACTTTCGCTACAATCCTCGTGCGGACGAACAATTTGATTTGCAGTTGCCCACGCTGCCGGAAGCAGATTACTACACCGCTGACTGGGCGATCCTGGGAGCCGCAGATGAGCTGATTCGGGGTAGTTTCAGCTTCACCTTTGGCACTGACAAAGAACCGCCTTCAATACAGATGGAAGCCGAGCGTATCTTGCTGGAGCTTCGCTACGGTGATCCTGACATCCAATACGTGCCACCACCTCGCACAACGATCATCCTGCCGCAGGAAGAGCGGAATTTTGACCCACCATTCACCATTCGATTGGAACCTCGTGACGATCAGGATCAAGGTTAGTTGGAGATTCATTCAAAGAGTGCGTAGGGACTCTCAATGGATTGCATAGTCCGTAAAGAATTTTCTACTTTGTTATCTATTCCATGATTCATCTGAGAAAACCCTAGTGGCTAAGCAAAGTTCAACCTTTCGCTTCAAGAATAAGGCAAGCCATCCCAAGAACGCCGTTGCTCTTGTCTATGACCTTGAAGGTTTTTCCAACTTTTTTAATCAGCCGGATGTTCAGGAATACGTTCCAGAGTTTCTAAACCACATCAGCGAATCGATATCCATCTGTCTATTCGGAGGAAAAGCTTATTGGACCGATGAAAAATATAGTCCGTTAGCCATCAATGTAGCGCAAGAGAAATTTATGGGGGATGGTGCGCTATATGTCATTCTCCCCAATGAAAATAAATTTTCGGATATCTCACTTCAAGTATTGTGCAATAGGCTCTGGAATTTAAAGACATTTTTCGGAAAAGTCTCTAATAAGGCAATGGAAATTGTGCCAGTAACAGAAATTCCACAGAAAATAAGGTTCGGACTTTCGAGGGGTTCTGTCTACGAACTCAAACACCAGTCGTCCAGAGCAAATGAATACATTGGTTTTTGTATAAATTTGTCGAGCCGTCTTCAAAGTTACTGTAGAGACATAGGATTTATCGCTTCTGCTAGAATTAAAATTCCCGATAGCCAAATAGAGAAAAATGGCTATATAAAAGTGATTGCTACAGCAATTGACGGTTTCGCGAATGAACTGGTTATTGTTGATAAGTCTGAATATGAAGGATTAACGGACAAAGTAAGGAAGAGCCTATTTAAGGAAATCACAGAGCCCTAGTTTTTTGTTTGAATTGATCGCATGCAAATAATGCAGAC
This sequence comes from uncultured Pseudohongiella sp., assembly GCA_965267495.1. Taxonomy (GTDB): domain Bacteria; phylum Pseudomonadota; class Gammaproteobacteria; order Pseudomonadales; family Pseudohongiellaceae; genus UBA9145. Next base: position 1,551,953 of record OZ254078.1, read on the forward strand.
GCTTATGCAATCGTTCCCGTCTAAAATTGATTTATGGCTGCTACTGGTATTGTTGCTTACCATTTTAGTTTGCCTATGGGCAGCTTTTGACTCAGCACGCAACGGCAATTTACCGACTGCTGCCCTCGTGTTGATCCTGGGGGCTGGATTGCCTCTCTGGCTGTTGATGACTACCCGATATCTCGTTGGGGAAGGCCAGCTAATAGTAAAAAGTGGGCCTTTCAATTGGCAGATTGTCCTGACTGCTATTGATCGCGTGGAACCGAGTCGCAATCCGATGTCCAGTCCGGCGCTTTCTCTGGATCGGTTGGCCATTCACTACAACAATGGTCGCCAGATTCTGGTATCACCCAGGGACCAACAAGGATTCAGGGAAGCTATCGGACACTAACAACATTATTGCTGATCCATTGATCACATAAATACATTGGATACTTTATGCCAAAAAACGCCGAGATATTGTCCGCCAAAGCAGCTGCACTGTTCATCCTGCCGCTACTTCTGGTGGCAAATATGGTTCAGGGGCAAAACCTGGACAATCCTGTTGAAGAGTTTGATTCAATTTTTACACCACTGGAACAGCTTGAGGGGTCCACCTGTGCCCGTTATCACAACTGGAACCAGGAGACGGTAGAGTCACTGTTTAGTGACCAGTTGCTGCTGTTTCGACAGGCCTACGCTGCGGTCAGTACGGCGGATGATGACTGGTTGCGAACTCTGGTCACTGACTCAGACAGCTATCTGGACATGTATGCCTTTATGTCAAATATTCGGCAACTGGCCCAAAACAATATGGGTGTGAAATATATGTTCCAGGAGCGTTACGATGTTTCCATAGAGCAACACCGCCGCCTGGGAGCTAATCTGTCAACCGCGCCTGATGTCATCGTCGGCATTTTCTGGTGTCAGCCCATGGGACAGGATGTGGCTCCGCGCTTCACTGGCGGCTATGCCTATCTAAGGGTTGTGGATGGCGAGTGGAAGTTTCACACGCGCTAAGCGTACTGCTATCAAGAACAAGGAACATAAAAAAAGCCCTCTTAACCTTGCGGCAAGAGGGCTTTGTTTTTTACCAGCCGTTGCTATTCGCTGACATGCACAGTGATGTAACCGTCGTGATACAGGCCCCCATCATCGGCCCGTGCCCACAGCACGTAGGTGCCGGGTTCATCAAATGTAGCGTTCACTTCCATAACACCATCTTCCGGCATCTCTGGTGGTAACCAGAGTGCACCCCAGGGAGAATTGGCTGATGTGCGTGTGTCTTCCCAGGGTTTTGGCAGGGGAGGATCGAAAGTGACATTGCCGTCACCTCGATAGACGTTCCAGGAGAGGAACAGGCCATTCACCTTGCCAACGGTAACTCTTGAAGGACGGCGCATCATGCGCTGTTCCAGCTCTTCAGCAGTGTTGGTGGACTCGCGCCGTGGTTCCGGCAGACCATCGTCCCAGATGTGAGTCGTCAAGCTGACCGGCTCACCCACGCGGGCTGTGCGAACCAGATCCCCTTGCACCGTCAGTACGGGCGGAACGTTAGCTCGCGATTCAGGACTGCTGGTACCTGCTCCGAGAGAGCCGGTTTCCGAAGCAATCACCATATTATCCACGAGGTAGTCCTGTCGCAGCGTGGCGTAAGCTTTACGTTCAACTCCATTTACGTTCAAGGTCCAGACCAGTTCCTTGTCGCCCCAGTCTGCCGGTACGGTCACTTCGAAAGTGAATCGATTGCGACGCGGCAGAAAATGGGTCGGTTGACCCTGGTCAGGTTCACCTGGTGAAAAGTTGTTATTTTCACCGATAGGGACGTTGGGTGCCTCCTCCCAGTTCTCATTCATGTAGCCAAACATGAAGTTGAATGTACCATCAGGATTCGGGCGCCAGCCCTCAAACGCCGGTTCTACATGCTGGCCAGTGCGATACGACTGTGCGCCCACTATCGGCGATAGCAGTAAAGTTGCGAGTGCCAGCAATCCTGCGAGCAAGCTCGCAGGACCATGGTTGGAACGTGTAGTTACTTGCATGTTGATAATACCTAGTCGTCGCTTGCTGCTGTTTCGCTTGACTCGTCATTTTCAGCAATTGGCGCGACCAGCGGTGCACCACAGAGCGGACAGCCAATGACGTGATCGTTTGGACCCAGGTTCAATGCCTGACGACGCTCTTCCATCGCTTCGTGGAATTGTTCGTCTGTCATGGTGACTCGAATGCCCAGGTCAATGAACATATTTGTTACCGAGCGGTTACCAGAACCCTGCCAGTTGCGTGGATCGGGGACATTAGGATTGGTCTCGGTGTTGTTCATATATCCAACGATATGCAGGATTGTTCCCTTGGGGAGCAAGGGCGCTGCATGATCCTCGTAGGGATAGCCACGAACCCAGTTGTGGTCATAACCCACACAGGACAGGGTTTCGATGGTGTAGCCCCAGATCGCTTCCAGACACATGCGCTCACCAGGTGCGTGCAGGTGCGGTTCGAAAGTGATCACCTTGGTGTGTTGATCCAGCACCGTATAGGCATGCAATTCCTGGTTGGTCTTGTTGCCCTGGATGCTGATGTCTACACCGTTACCCAGGCCGATGAAGGCATTCTGATATTTGGGTTCATAGTCTTCGTCGTGGAAGCGGAAACCAATTTCCAGGTGACCGGTGGTATCGATACCGTTGGAGTGCAGGTGCACAGAATCAGAAACGATATAGGATCCGGCTCGGAGTAATCGACCGGCGTCTTCATCGAAAATATCGGCGTTACGACCAACTTCATGTACTGGCCAGGGAATGTTCAGACCAGGCAGTCGCTCACCATTCTCATCCATCTGCGCTGTCGCCCAGATCATATGGTGGAAAATATAGCGCCCACCAACGGTCTCACGACCTGTACCAGCCTGGGGTACATCATTGACTTCGACTACTTCAACTGACTTCACATAGCGGTCTTCAGTCAGACCTGTTGGAACGGAAGGAATCTCACCCCACCAGTCAGGTGTACCAGCCAGCTTGGTGACATCTTCCAGCACAACGACCAGGTCAGGCTCACCAGCACGCCACTTGACGCTATCGTCAAACACCAGCGGCTCGGGTGCGTCTGCCACGTCGCCCTTTGGTGTGCCGGAGCGGGCCCAGGTAGAAATCGCAGCGATTTCAGCCTCACTCAGGGAAGGGTCATCCTTGTATTGCTGGATGCCGATATTCTTCTCCATGTACCAGGGGGGCATGGCGCCAGCGCGATCGCGCAGGCCAGTCTTGTATTCGATCAGTCCGGCAAAAGGCGCTACCTGTTCATAAGTGACCAGGGGCATTGGGCCGGCACCACCGTCACGGTGGCAGTTTTGACAGCTTCGCTGCAGGATAGGCTCGATGTCCTTGTGGAAAGTGATTTCCTCAGACTGGGCCAGGGCAATGCCCGGCACCGATGACATGAGCGTGGATACCAATGTAACTGTAGCTGCGCTCAGCAGGGACTTGCCAATGGATTGGCTGCGCATATTGAATTCTCCTCAAGCATGATGGGATATGAGTCAGACGCTTCTCAAGGGACGTCTCACTCATCCGCCGAAACATAGCATTTTCAGCTCCAAATTTGAACGGAGAAGGCGAAAATTCATCATGAAAAATCAACATCTTAGGGGATTGCCGAATCTATAAGGCCTCGGAATCGGTTACTGTTTTCTGAAATTTTGTCGAATTTTGAAAAACGTCAAGAATTGGTGTCGATTTTATCGGGAATTGAGGGGTCTACACCCTTGAGCAATTGCCACAGATTGCTACTGGCAAAAAGCGCAGCGCTGAGCACTATAGTGGCGAAGAGAAACCATTGCAGGGCATAGAACAGGTGTTGATTGATATCGATAGCTACCGCTGGCCAGTGTCGTACCAGCACGCCGGGCTGGTTGTCGGTGAGGCGTACTTCGAAGGGGAACAGGGGTTCCCCCAGAATTTCTTCGATGACGTCGAATTCCAGACTGCGAATGCGCAGCGGCCATTCGCTGGCATCGACTTCGCTGGCGATCACTCTCGCATCGCGCGGGGGAACATGAATCTGCGCTTTTAGTTCTACCGGTCCCGAAACTGGTCGCAGGATAGGTGGCGTGTCTGGCGGCAGAATGCCTGTGGTCCAGCCGCGATGTACTAGCACCAATTGCTCATTGTCGTCCAGGCGCAAAGGTGTCACCACGCCGTAGCCGATCTGGCCATCAAAAAACTCTGCCATCAACAGAATTGTTCTCTCATTGAGGTATTCGCCAACCAGGGATACATGACGATTGGGTAATTCAGGATTGGCCCAATGCAGATGACCAGCGGGAATCTCTTCTATGGGTATGGCATTGGTTTCCAGCTCTATTTGTAGCGCTTGCTGGGCAGCGATTTTCTCGGCGGCCCTGTCCAGCTGCCAGATTCCCAACCTGCCCAGGCCGAGCACGGTGGCAATCACGCAGGCCGCAATCAGCCAGTTCCAGCGGATTTCCAGTTTGCCCAATTGGATTTGAGATTTCAGTGCCATCATCTATGTGCTGCAAGGTTGCGGGGCGAGGAGACTAAAACAGGGTCAGTCTGGAATCAAGGGGCGAAGATTCAGCACCAGAAACACCAGTGATAGGGTGGCCGGTAGTAGGTAATCAAACGACCGCAAACGATCACCATGCACCAGCACAGTAGTGATACTGCGGCGAATAGTTTCGGCTTTAGGCTTAAAGCATTGATGGCTTCATTGTTCCTCAAAAAAATGAAGCCGTAGCGATAAAAGAGCAGCATATTCGCGCCTGCAATGGCCATGAAGCTTAACTTGGTCTGAAAAGCCGGATTGTACAGGTACTGGTCAGGAGCTGAGCTGAGGAACATTGTGCCAGTTGTCACATTTAGAAAGAAACCACCGACGCCGAAAGGGATGATCTTGTGCAGTGCATGGTAACTTATACCCTGGCCTATGCCCAGCAGCCGCAGATCGAACAAACCTACCGAACCAATGAGCAGGCTGAGTCCGATAAAATGCAGCGATTCAATTATCGGCCAACCCCAGGGTGAGTGCATAAATGCGAAAATGCCGGTAGCTTGGGAAAAATTGAGTAGTGTTTGTTCCATGATGCCTTTACTCAGTAGAAACTGGATGCCAACAGGATGCTATTGGTGTAGGCAAGGAAACGACCGGTGAAAATTGTCAGAACCCAGCAACAAACCATGGTCATTCCAATAAGTCGAGCGTGTTCTGGTTCAGCTGTTGCAAGGATATTTCTCTGCAACTTCACCAGCAGCAGCAAACCGCAGGACAGGGCGACAAGTTTCAAGTAAAACACCGGGTTGGTAAGCGCCTTGGCGGGATAGGCGAGCAACAGAGCGATCCCGGACAGGAGAATCAGTGCTGCACACCACCAATGCACGACCAGGAAAGGTCGAAACCTGAATAGCTCGATTCTGGGCAGTATGCCAAGCAGCCGGGCAGCCAATAGCAGGTTAATGCCAACTACAAAGGCCATGGCCAGCGAGTGCAGGGTAAGTACTGAGAAGAAGGCAAAGCCTGATTCCCTGAGTAGCAGACTCAGGCTGGTTTCTTCAAGCCGGGCAAGTGATTCCAGAATTGTGTCCTTCGTAATCTATCCCTGTGTTAGTATTTCTGCATTGCCAGAAAATAACAAGAATGGAGAAACCCATGGCAGGCTTCAAATCCAAATCCTCAGCAGTTGTTGTGTTTCGGGCTAGCAGGGTCCTGCAATGTCTGACTCTGTGCCTGGGCTGTTTGCTGTCCGCGCAAGTCCTGGCTGCAGACAACAGTGGTATTCCACGTACCGCCGATGGCAGGCCGGACTTTAATGGCATTTGGCAGGCGCTCAATACGGCGAACTACAATATCGAACCTCACGCTGCAGATTTCAGTCCCGTGGTGGAAATGGGCGCTATCGGTGCGATCAGAGCAGGCCTGGGTATTGTTGATGGGGGTGAAATTCCCTACACAGCAGAAGCGCGTGCCCAGCAACTGGAGAACAAAGCTGACTGGCTCGCCAACGATCCGCTGGTGAAGTGTTATATGCCTGGTGTGCCAAGAGCAAACTACCTGCCGTTTCCATTTCAGATCGTGCAATCGCCCGATCACATTATCATGGCTTATGAGTTTGCCAGTGCAAGTCGCATCGTGTATGTCGATCAGCCGGACTTTGAAGCACCCATCTATTCCTGGATGGGACACAATCTGGCGTATTTCGAAGGTGACACACTGGTGATAGAAGTGACAGACCAGGTGCCGGATACCTGGTTCGATCATGCAGGCAATCATCATACAGAAGCATTGAGAGTTACCGAGCGCTACACCCACATGGGTCCGAATGTCATCATGTATGAAGCGACGCTGGAAGATCCGAATGTTTACACCCGTCCCTGGACAATCAGTTTTCCTCTGTACCGGCGCCTGGATGAAAACATGCAGTTGCTTGAATTTAAGTGCGTGGAATTCACTGAAGAGTTGCTTTACGGGCATTTGCGCAGACAGGAAGAATAGGGCTGGGCAGCTTGCATTCCTGTGAGTCGTTGCTCGTCCGCCGACTTGCAATTATGGTATAAACCCGCTTCCCAGCGGGTTTTTTATGCGCCCTGAACTAGCCGCCTGCTAATCCCGGCAGCTGGAGACTGCAATATCATGGACATACTAAATGATCTGACCACCATCACATGGGCCCTGATAGGACTGATGTTGGTGTTGATTCTCTACTTCCATGGTTTCAACTTCTCCATGCAAACCGTCAAGACTGCGCCTGCAATACTCACCAGCTTCGGCATCTTCGGTACTTTTCTTGGTATAGCCTTCGGTCTTATGCGATTTGATAGCGCAAATATTGAGGCAAGTGTGCCATTGATGATCGACGGGCTTGGTGTGGCGGTCTGGTCATCGGTAATAGGGATACTTGGCGCCTTAAGTATCAGGCTGCGGCATGCTGTCAGCTTGATTCATGGCGCCAGAAAGGAAATCAGCAAACAGGTGACCATCGCAGATTTACAGGAAGCGATTTCGGACTTGAACGCAAATCTGAAAGAACTCAGGGCCGAAAGCCGGGATGACGCCGCGAAGCTGTTGGCGTCGAATTCCCAATATCAAGAACAGATGGTGGATGCCAATACCAGTGCTTTGAGCGAGGCAATTACTTCGGTGATGCGGGATTTCAATTCCAAGATCGAAGTTCAGTATGGTGAAAATTTCCAACACTTTAATGAATCTCTAGGCCGTTTGCTGGAATGGCAGCAAAATTATTCAGAGCAGCTGGCAGCCATGCTGAAAGCGCAGGAGTCATCACGGGACGTTATTCAGCATGCGAGCAATTCCTATGAAGAGATGATCGCCCACTCAAGGGAGTTTAATCGCGTTGCCGCCTCTCTTGGAGAGTTGCTAAGCGGACTTGAGCAACAAACCAGTAATCTGGAGGGTTATTTATCTGGTCTCTCAGGTCTGGTTGGCCAGGCTTCAGAAGGATTGCCGGCACTGAGTGAATATGTATCGGAACTTACCGTCAAGCTGAGCAGTAGTATCGAAGAGAACAATCGCAGTCTCACTCAGGTACTGACTCAGGCGGCAAATGACATCAGTGTCACAGTCGAGCAGGTTAATCATGGCCTGGCGCAGTCCGTAAATGAGGCCCACGGAGGACTCGCGCAACACGTGGAGGCCATGGCCAACAAGACCAGTGAGCAAATGCAGATACTGGATGAGTCTATGGAAAGAGAGCTCACCCAGGCCCTGCAGACTTTTGGCTATCAACTTACTGCTCTCTCGGAAAAATTTGTGAATGACTACATGCCGTTAACGGATCGGCTACGAGAGCTGCTCAATATTGCTGAACAACAAATGTCGAAGCAATCCTGATGCTGGAAACTGAACTGGAACACGAGAATGAAGAGCACTGGATCGCGGTGAGCGATCTGATGAGTGGATTGATGATCGTGTTTCTGTTGATCTCGGTAATGTATCTGGTGATCGTCGAGCAGAAAAACCAGGAAATCGAAAGGGTTGTCGTTCTCTATGAAGATCTGCGCGAAGAACTTTATGAGGACCTGATGGCAGAATTCGAACCGGATTTACCGCTTTGGGGTGCACAACTGGATGAAGATTTAAGGCTGCGGTTTACTGATACCGATTTATTGTTTGAGCTGGGTGAATCCAGTTTGCGACCCGGTTTTGCCGCGATACTGGACAATTTTTTCCCTCGTTACCTGGCTATTCTGAGTTCGGATGCTTATCGAAATGAGATATCCGAAGTTCGTATTGAGGGTCATACTTCCAGCGCCTGGTCCCAGGCGGAGAACAGTGATGACGCTTACTTGCGCAATATGGCGCTTTCCCAGGCCCGTACCCGCTCGACCCTGGGTTACATTATGGGTCTTGAAGCGGTGACCCATGAGAAAGACTGGTTACGCCAACGCCTCACTGCCAATGGCTTGTCCTCTTCGCAGCTCATCGTGCAGCGCGATGGTGTGGAAGATGCGGATCGATCCAGACGAGTTGAGTTTGTGGTAGTTACGGATGCGGAAACTCGTCTGTCTACAATCCTGCAAGAGATCAGATAATTAAATGGAGCTTCTGGATTTTACCGAGTTTGAACCCTTCAATGCCTTGCGGCAGAAGATGGGCACGGATCGGTTGGGATATTTTGAGCTGTTTGATCCCGATATTCATCTTACGGGAGAGGAGCGATCCCGTTTGGCAACGAGTGGGGAATTACTGCCCCTGGAAGCAATCAAGGTCTTGCCTGACAACACGCTGGCAATCAAGAACAGTCGCGTACTGGCTTATATACCCAGTGAGAACTGGTTTCGGGATCGGCGGGAGTATCCTACCTACCATCTGGCGCGCTGTGCAGAGCTGGATGAGATCTCGCGGGACCATCCACATCAGGAATTTCTGGTGACAAGCAGGATCGCCGAAGACTATGAGTTGATGAAACTGCGCGCTGAAGGAGAGCTGAGCGTAGTCGCTCATGGCTTTGTAGTATGCAAGCATTGCCTGCACAACCTGCGATACAAAAATTACGATCAATACCGGAATCGCAAGCGGGGCTATAGTCAGAAGGTGCTAAACGAATTCAGTTTGTCAGAATTCTTCAGGCTCTATCAACAGTATCCGCTGAGTTTCCGTGCCAATCGCGATTCCCTGAAACAATGACTACCTTGTCGCAGGTTGATGCTGGCTACAACGCACAACAGGATCGCATCCTGTTGCGCATTACCAATAAAACCGGCGAAGAATATCGCCTCTGGCTCACCCGTAGAATCTGCCTCACATTTCTCACCGATTTCAAGGCCAGAACCAGCACTTTCCGCATCACTGGTGGGTCTGGCTCTGTACATAGTCACGACAAGGAAACAGCAGTGCTGAGGGCTGACCTGGAGCAGAAAGCCGCTGTGGCTAACAAGGATTTTGCTACCCGGTTCAAGTCGGGAAATCGATTTCCTCTCGGTCAGGATGGCCTGGTCGTAGAGACCATCAATCTCAAACCTGATGGCAAGGGCGAAGGTGTGCATGGGCTCAGTCTTCATGATGCGGCGGGGCGCGGCATCACGCTGGGAGTATCTGTCGATCTGTTTAATTCTATCTTTGAGATAGTCGAGAGAGTCGTCGCTCAGGCCGACTGGGCAATAGAATTGTCAGCAGCCACTCGCCCTGAAAATGCCATCTTGCAGTGAGTGGTTTCGAGGCTACTCTGTGGGTGTTCCTTGATGGAACCGCAGGCGCCACTCACCGCAGTGCTGTTCCCAGATTGAGGATCGCAGGGTGAAGCGATGTGGCTCAGGATCTTCGTGCCAGGACAGATAGTTGAGGAGTTGGTGGTCTTTTCCCAGTGCTTGCAGTTGCACATTACTTACACCAATTGCAGGCAGCGGTGCTTCAGACTGAAACTCATCCAGTATGTCATCGCGCGAATACAGTTTACCGCTCCTGCCGATTTCCATGAATTCAGGATGCAGGAGCTGATCCATTCGAACTCTGTTGCTTCGCGTCTCAGCGAGGTGCATTTCTTGTTCGAGCTGCAATAGTTCTTGTAATAGTCCCTCGTCACTCATGCCGGGCTACTGGTGTTGGCTAAGTGAAATGACATTACCATCGGGATCTTTGAACCAGGCGATGCGGGCACCGTCCGGCGTGGTCCAGATACCCAGATCATCTTGTGACAGGAACTGATAGCGCTCGAATACCACACCTTTTTCAGAGAGTGTGCTTATCTTCTTCTCGATGTCTTCAACTGAAAATCCCAGCGCCGTATAGGGCAGGGGGTCGACCCGCTCGACTTTCTGTACTCTGAACATTGTGCCATTGATGTTGTAGACAGTAGCGAAAGGTGCATCTTCCACGAGTTGCAAACCCAGCACTTCACAATAGAATAACTGGCTGGCTGCGGCATCGGCTGTGGCGGTGAATAAAATTGCTTCCATCATGGTCACCTGGTGTAAGGATGTTAAAGCACACGCATGCGCCAGCCTCGACCCCCGGAGCGTAGCTTTCTCCTTTCCCGCATTCGTGAATGCAGCACGGCTCGCTTGTCGGCTATCCAGTCTTCCCTGGCCACATGAGGGTCCTGGCCCTTGTTGCGTCGGCGAGTTTCTTCAGAGATTCGGAACTGACAGAACTCCTGGTACATACGGATTTCAGTGGCCAGTTCCTGGATAACTATTTCCGCATACATGGCGTCGTCCAGAAAACCAATGCCAGGAATATGGTCGGGTATAACGTCTTCGGGATCGACAAAATAATAGAGCGCGCTGCGGATGCTGTCGCATTCAGCGTCAGACAGCTTCCATTCATTATCTCTTATCATATTAAGTAGAATCTGCAACTTTAGAATGCGATCGGAAATGAACTGTGGCAGATCCACTTCCCTGGCCTGTTCTATTAGCTTGGAGGCGGCTTCCTCAATCTCCTCTGCAGCATTGTTGCCTTCCATTGCCAGCTTTCCCTTGTCGATGCTCTGCTGAAACCGGTCGAGGTCTTCATCGCTTAAGGTGATTGTGATATCGATTGGCATTGTTGTGAGTCCTTGTTGTTCTTCTAATAGTTTTGTGGGACAGCTTATTGTTGCAAGAAGCGAATGATCTTCTCTGCGGCTTCCGTGGCTGAAACCGATTCTGTATCGATGGTGAAATCTGCTTTCGGCACACCCTGATAGTCAAATTGCCCATCGTTGCGCAGCTGCTGATAAAGCCTGGTATCTTGCAGTTTGCCATGGGCGCTGCGATCGGGATTTGCCAGACGCTTCAACACTTCGCCATCTGAGCACATCAGCTCGATATACTGCACTGCTCCACCGTTTTCTTCAACGATTTGCTGGAGTGAAGATACCAGGTCTTCCTGTACAGTAGCCTCAGGATGAAAAGTGAATACAAAAGATTGTCCTGCCTTTGCGGCGGCGGCGAAGCTGTTCTGCCAGATTTCCCGGCGTAACTCTTTGAATCCGTCACTGCCAAATTCAAACAGGGTGGTGACCAGATCCACGGTGAGATGATTGTGAAACAAAGGGATACCCAGCTTCTCGCTGAGCTCACAGCCGATGGTGAATTTTCCGGACGCAGCCGGGCCATAGATAAAGATTACTTGCATTTTAGTGAGGGAAGCTTGGAAAAATTTTGAATCAGTGAGTCTGGCGATATTCTGCCATTGCACGATCAACGATAGAAGCAAATGTGGAAATCAAGAGGGCGATCCCAATCCAGGGCACAAGTGTAATCAGCAAGTTGCTGATGGCTGGAATAGTTCTTGCCACAGCAATGATCACCAGTGGCACAAAATAAAGGATACCGTTCCATCTCCCCAAGTAACTCATTCGCAGTTGCTTATCCCGGAACAGCAAATAGGAGTCCAGTACATACTGGCTAAAAGCAAAAACGATGGCAACAGGCAGGAGCCAGTGTAAGTGACCTGCCCAGGCAAGCCCTGCCAGGCCGCTGGTAACAAAGACGAAATCGGTACCGTGGTCGAATAACATGCCGCGTGGAGAAGCTGTGCCTCGCGCCCGGGCAACAATACCATCAAAATAGTCGGTAATGATGGCGATAAGGATGAGCAGAAGGGTTACCAGCCCGGGCAGCAGCTGCTCATCTGCCATCGACCAGGCGACGGGCAGGATCAGAAGCAGGCGTATACCGGTTAGCAGATTAGCCAAACAACTCCCTTTGTGCCCGACGCCAGAACACCAGGCCGATTATTGCATTGAAGAAGATGAAGAAGTTGTGCTGCACAAATCCGAACGCAGCCATCTGTCCCTCGTTTTCCGGAAACAGAATGACCCAGAATGTAATTGCTGCTGCGCGCATTGGTGTTGGTACGGCGGCGGCAAAAAATATCACCGGCAAATAGGGCAAAAGTTCCAGAAAGGAAGCTTCAACGCCAAACAAATTCAACGCCGTGGTGTACACCACAATCGCTGCAAGCAGTGCTGGTGAGCGCAACAGGAAAAACTTCACATAGTGTATTGGAGTGGCACGGCGGAATGCATGCAGAATACGACGCTCCCGAAACTGATTATTCGGCAGGATTGTGCCATTAAAATAGAGCAGCCACAGGATAAGAAATACAGCAGCGCCCAGGCTTATGACTGGCATGAGTTGAAACACTTCTGGCAGATTGCCCGCACCAAACACGTAGCCAACCGAGGCCCATACCAGCAGATAGAATATTTCGCAAAACATCACGAACAGCATTACCGAACCAACTTCCCAGCCGGGAATCTGATCACGCTTGTTCAGGTAGTAGGCCATGGCCCCTTTGCCGATCTGCTCGTTGAAGATAGAAATGATATAGGCGCAGGCCCGGATCGGCAGGATGTCCTTGTACTTGATATCGGCCAGGAGCCAGTTCAATGCCCGGGTAACGACCAGGGTGTCAATGAGGAAATAGAACAGGGAGTACGCCATCATCAGGCCTAACCAGGGAATCCATTGCACATTGGCAAAAACCTGGGTCATGTAGTCGACCAGAGTCATCTCTTCCCGGGCTGCTGCACCATTGAGACGAAAATAAAGGTAAACGAAACAGGCTGCGGTGATTCCCAGGAAGACTATCCGACCCAGTGGGCCTTGCTTCCTTGGAGATGCATTATCTTCGTTGCTGTCAGCGCTCTGTGGTGCTTCAGATTCTGTGGAATCGGTCATGATTTATTGGCTACCTAATATTCTTTGAATGGTGTCTTCCAATGGGGTGAGCTGAATACCGATGGCTGTATCAGCATTTTCTGAGACGATTTCATCGCTGGTAATGACATCGATTACGGTTGGCGTGATGCCGCCTCCTTTCAGTGTACTGGTTACTGCGGCACCAATTTTTGCCAGCCATACAGGTACGGTACCGACCTTCACTTCATTTCCCAGTTTGGCAGCAGTGCGCTGAATAAGATCACAGTAGCGTACTGGCTCTGGTCCTACCAATTCCAGGATGCGGTTTTCCTGCGCGGGTTCCATACTCAATTTTACCAGTGCTGCACTCAGATCGTCTGTGTCGAGGGGTCTCATGGTGTAGGTGCCACCGCCGAGCACTTTGGTTTCCGGACCTTGTGCCGCGCCAATGAGTGAACTGGCACCTGCCGTACCGGGTCCAAGCAGAATAGGTGTGCGCACGACAGTGGCAGGGACGCCACACTGCATCACCAGGTCTTCGCCACTACCCTTGGAACGAAAATAAGCATTGCTTGAGTCTGCTCCGGCACCAATGACACTAATGAAAATAAGATGTTTGACAGTTTGTTGGGCGGCTATTCTGGCAACTGCAGCCGTCGCGGCCACATTGGCGCTGGCATAGTTGGACTGTTTGGTCTCGATCAATATGCCAGCCAGATGAATGACACAATCTGCACCAGCCATCGCCTCTGCAAGGCTCGGTTCATCCTGGTAGGAGATGGTCACAGGTTTTATCTGTGGTGACTCCGGTAAGCTGGAAAAAGCACGTTCTGAGCGTACACCGGCAATCAGCTCAAGCTTATCGTGCCGAATCAGGTGGGTCAGAAGGTTCTGGCCAACACTGCTATTGGCGCCGGTAATACAAATCTTCATATGAGGTTCTTGGGACTATTTACTGAAACAGGGAGTTTGAATGGCGCAGGATTGTACCCCATTTTTGTGCACGACAGGCATGACTCAAAAGTTTTAATGCCAGCCTAAGCAGTCTGTGCGTGGTCCAGCAGGCGCTTGCTGCGCTGATGTTTGCCAGCATCCAGATTTTCGACAGGAATCAGAGGGGTGGCGTCAAAGGCTTTATGGCGTTGTTCAACAGGGGCATCCCCATACAGGGTAGTACGCATGCGAGGTGTGCGGCCCCACTGCAGTAGCTGTTGTTCAATTTCGGTGGCAGACCACTCCTGACCGTGATCCGCGCCAGCGGCTCGGGTAATACTCTCGTTCATGAGGGTACCACCCAGATCATTGGCGCCAGCATTCAAGGCCTGCAGCGCCCCCTGTGCTCCCATCTTTACCCAGGAAGTCTGAATATTGTGAATAAGGCCATGAAAAACCAATCGTGGCACCGCGTGCATCAAGAGTGCCTCCCTGTAGCTGGGGCCACGACGAGAGCGTCCTTTCAGATACATGGGTGCTTCCATAGGCACATAGGGGAGGGGAACGAATTCAGTAAAGCCGGCAGTACGCTTTTGTAAGTCCCGGATGGCGAGCAAGTGGTGTGCCCAGTGTATCGGGCGATCCACATGACCAAACATGATCGTCGCAGTGGTATTGAAGCCAGTTTCGTGTGCAGCTGCCATGACTTCCAACCACTGGGCGGTGTTTAGTTTGTCCGGGCAGATCAGCTGACGCACATCGTCGTGCAGAATTTCGGCTGCCGTACCTGGCAGCGTGCCCAGCCCGGCCTGTTTCAACTTCTGCAGAAACGTCTGCAGAGAATCGCCTAGCGTCTCTGCACCTTGCCATACTTCCAGGGGTGAGAATGCATGTATGTGCAGATCAGGTGCCGCAGCTTTAACGGTGCTCACGATATCCAGGTAGGTCTGGCCGCTGTAGTCCGGATGAATGCCCCCTTGCATGCAAACTTCCGTAGCGCCGCGAGCATAGGCCTCTACGGAACGTCGAGCCAGCTCCTCTGCAGAGATATCATAGGGACGGCCGCGCAGGTTCTCACTCAGTTTGCCTTTGGAGAAAGCGCAGAACTGACATTTGAAGTAACAAACATTTGTGTAATTGATATTGCGATTGACAACATAGCTCACGACATCGTGATTGACCGACTCACGCAGTCGATTGGCTTGCTGAGTTACATAGCTGAAATCTTTCCCTCTGGCTTGAAAAAGTTGAGTGACCTCATCGACAGTGAGTTCTTCCTCATGTTGACACTTAAGCACGATTTCCTGGATCGCTCTGGATGCCTGTGGGGATTCAACTGAAAGTAGTCGGCTTTCCAGATCAGGCAAATTCCTGACTTCGCCGGGGGTCCAGGTGTCTCTCTTTGCGAAACCATCACTGTCTGCATGTCTCTTTACGGCAGCTTTGATCGAGTCATCCAGCCAGGTGTCGGCTTGCTGCACATATTGCGGATAAATCGTTAGCCGCTGCTCGAGGAACTTGCCAGCCGCTTCAGTCTCTCTGGCCAGGTTTTCAAGATGAGGCCAGGGTGCTTCTGGATTAACGTGATCGGGTGTAAGCGGGGAAACACCACCCCAGTCATTGATACCTGCATCAACGAGCTGCGGCAGCACGCCAGGACTCAGATTCGGAGGAGCCTGGATATTCATTTCTCCACCAAAGATGATCCTCGCAACGACAAGTGTCCACAACAAGTCTTCCAGGTCAGGCTCGGGTGCCTGCGCCATCTTGGTATTGGGCTTCGCACGAAAGTTCTGCACGATCACTTCCTGAATATGCCCGTATTTCTCATGTAGTTTGCGAATCTCCAGCAAGGATTCAATGCGCTCCTCACGGGTTTCACCGATGCCTATGAGGATGCCAGTGGTAAATGGCACTCGCGCTTCACCAGCCAGCGCCATGGTATGAAGCCGTAGCTGTGGATCCTTGTCCGGCGAGCCATAGTGGGGCATGCCTTTCTCACACAATCGTGGCGAAGCCGACTCCAGCATGATGCCCATGGATGCACTGACTGATCGTAATTTGGCTATTTCTTCAGTAGTCATATTACCGGCGTTGATGTGGGGCAACATGCCGGTTTCCTGCAGCACTTTTCCAGCGACATGGGCTACATAATCGAGCGTTGTTTCGAATCCCAGCTCGGCCAGCGCTTCCCGGGCAGCGCGATAGCGCAGTTCCGGTTTCTCGCCGAGGGTGAACAGTGCTTCCTGACAGCCGGAGGCCGCACCGTGACTGCAAAGTTCCAGGACTTCATCTACAGCCATGTAGGGGCTGTCGATATGGCGAGGCGTCTGAGCGAAAGTGCAATAGTGGCACACGTCGCGACAGAGCTTGGTCAAGGGAATGAAAACTTTTCGGGAATAGGTCACCAGGGAACCGTGTTGGGCATCGCACAAGCGACGCGCACGGTCGACCAGCGCGGCGGTTTCAGTGTTCCTGGCCAGCGCAAGTGCTTCTTGATCTGAAATGTCGGCGATCTGCTGATTCGTCAACGGCTTTCTCAAAACAGGGTGTTCTGCAATTAAGGCTATCCAAAGCGGGTAGATTACCAGCACAGGGCAAGAAAAGAGAGCAAAATCCGGTATTTGAAGGCGCTCTGTGGTCGTTTCACAGCTTTGTTACACTAGTTCGGGCAACTGTCTTATCACCGGAGCGTTTCATGTCGCTGCTACGCTACCTGCAGATCCTAATAATTGCAGCTGTTTCGTCGGGCCTTGGGTCTGTGGCCAGCACGGTGCTGGCCCAACAGGACGAGGCGGTGCTATTCCTGAACGCTCATGTCATCGTCGGTGATGGTCGGGAAATCGGCAACACCGATGTCATGATCCGGGGCGATGAAATTCTTGCTGTCGGTGAACTGCCCCAGCTCGACAGTGTACCCATCCGTGTCGTAGATCTCAGCGGCAAGACCCTGATGCCAGGCCTGATCGACGGTCATGCTCATCTTGGGTATCAAAGTCGGGAGGGTTGGGGGGCGGAATACTATGGCATCGACAATCTGATCGATAATCTCAAACAGTATGCCTACTACGGATTTGTTGCCGTATTTTCCGCTGGCAGTGATCCGGACGATCTCGCCAGCAAGCTGCAGGGCATGATCGATTCCGGTGAGGAAATATTGCCACGTTTCCTTTTTGCCGCCGGTATGGCGCCACCGGGACAGGGTCCTAACAATCAGTTTCTGGTGCACACCAGCGCTGTAGAGCAGCAAACAGGTATGACTATTCTCAGGGGACTGGAAACCGAACAGCAAGCGCGAGCAATGGTGCGGGAAGTCGCTGCCAAAGGCATCGATTTCATCAAACTCTGGGTAGATGACCGTAATGGTACGCAGACTAAGCTATCCCCTGTGTTATACAGAGCAGTCGCAAGCGAAGCCCGGCAACATGGTATCAAGCTTATGATTCATCAGCAGTCTGTTGCCGATATGCCCGACCTTCTGGCGACAGGAGTTGATGGCTTTCTCCATGGGCGTATCGGTGCAGAATTTAGCGATGACATTGCAGAGATGCTGGCCGCACAGGGTACTTTCATTGTGCCCAACCTTGGTCTGGGAGAGTTGCGGCGCGAAGCCATAGCTGAGGACTTTTTTCTGGCGCCGCTGCTTTCCGAGGAATCTGTCAGCCGCCTTGGCAGTAGTGTGTTGCGGTCGGAATCTCCAGTGCGAAACCAGCTGGTCGAAGCTGAATTGCGGGCAGGATTCGCGCGCATCAAGAGTGCGGGTGCAGAGCTGGTGTTAGGCACTGATGCTGGTGCGATACCTGATCATCCTTTTGGCTATACCGGACATCGGGAGATGGAGATTTTTGTCCGTCTGGGAGTTACTCCCATGGAGGCGCTGGTTGCGGCAACGGGTAATGCAGCAAAACACCTGGGACTGGATAATATGGGTCTCGTTCAGGCAGGCTACAGCGCGAACCTGCTGATACTG
Organism: uncultured Pseudohongiella sp.; assembly: GCA_965267495.1. Classification (GTDB taxonomy): domain Bacteria; phylum Pseudomonadota; class Gammaproteobacteria; order Pseudomonadales; family Pseudohongiellaceae; genus UBA9145. Next base: position 1,569,935 of record OZ254078.1, read on the forward strand.
GACGGTAATCCCCTGCTGGATATCCGTAACACTCGCCGCATCGAAGCAGTGTTTGTCGCAGGACAACAACTGGACCGGGCCGCCCTGAGAGCAGAGCTTTCCAGAGAGAACTAGAACTCCCAGCCGGGTACAGGCAGGGGCAGGCTCAGGCAAGAATCAATCGCGTCCAACAGCGACTGTTCGGCGCTGATCTCACCACTGCTTGCCAGTTTGTTGGCGCTTGCAGCACCAATCCAGAGTCGACTGATGCCGCTGGTATTGGCTGTTAGCAGGGGAAGTCCAGCGCTGTGCCCATCCTCAGCCAAACACTGTTCGCCGAGATGTACAGTGTACTCACCTCCGATGCCTTGCCATTTGCAGTCTTTGTCCAGATATCGACTGATCGGTTCCTCGACACTCAGGTTAAATGACAGTGTCTGCCTGCCAGGCAACTGCGTGGCCGCGAAGCAACTTTTGAGATCATTGATGCGAATCTGCCAGGAAGCCTCAGCCCGAATGGATTCGGCATAGCTGTTTCCCTCAGTCTTGTTGATAGATCGAAAGGGTTCCAGCAACAGGTCCTGCATTTGCATGTGCTGAGTCTCTTCCAGCCGCACCAGATAGAGTTGATTGCCAAGGCTCTTGATCAGTGCCAGTAATTCAAGCAGTTGCTCGCGATTCTGATATGCCATGGCCGAGATGCGAAACGGCCCGTTTTCGCCGCTATTATGTGCCCATATAAAGTGTGTTAGCTCATTCTGATCATTGCGAAATCCCAGTCCTACTGGTTCTTTCGTCCAGAGCATTTCTGCAAGAAAATGCGCTGATGGGGCCACCTGCACACTGCCATGACTGCGCCAGCGATTCATCATCGCCTGATGCATGTCCTGGTAGTCCTTTTCGCCGAGGCGAATCGGCACGGGAAAGTCTACGTCAACATTGAGCAGGGCTGGATTGAATCGAACCTTGTGTTCATAGGATCCATTGCCGAAACCCAGCCTGGTGTAATAACCCTGCTCAAACATGCCCAGAATCGATGCAGCCTGACCTTGCTCTGCGCCATCGGCAATGGCCCGGGCGGTGGTGCGGCTGGCCAGGCTGTGCTTGCGCGCCACCAGGCTCGTAGTCACAGCGGCAACAATCTGGATGGGAACCGTGGTCTCAAGATGTTTGATACTACCTGCGCAACATGAAACCAGGCATTCAGCCTCGCCATTGAGTTCAGCGACCAGGTTTTGAGATCCGCTGAGAAAGGTCTCGAGTATTTTTGACTGTTTTGATTCTTCTCTCTCAACCCAGGCAATTTCTTCCCAGAGACGTAGAATCGATTCAAAGTCAGATTCAGGATTATAGGTGCGTATGATCATGGGCTGACCTGCAACAGGGGTAAGTTCCGGTCATACAACCGGAGAAGAGGAATTATATCGGCTAACTAGTTAGAGAATGTGGAACAAAAAGTCATCACTGTCGGTGCCACCGCGCGAACTTTCGATGCGCGCGTGGAGTTCATCCCGTTTTGGCGCCAGCCAGGCTTCGCGATTTTCGTTGCTGTCTTCGCCTTGTTCAGCAAGCTGATTCTCTTGTGCGCTGCGAAAATCACAGAACTCATTGTAGGCTTCGATTTCTGCATTCAGTTCCCGGATAACGATTTCAACAAACATTGCGTCATCGAGAAAGCCGATGCCAGGAATGTGATCGGGAATCAGGTCGATAGGATCGGCAAAATAGGACATGGCGCTAATGATGCGTGCCTTGTCTGCTTCTTCCATTCCCCATTCCTGATCTCGCATCATTTCCAGCAGCACTTTCAGTTGCAGGAGGCGATCGGCGATGAAGTCCGGCAGATCAGAATTCATAGCGACATCAACAATTTTGTAGGCAGCTTTCTCAATCTCCGCCTGTCCCTGGTTATCTGACGCGCTGGACTTGGACTTGCTGACGATCGTCTTGAAACGCTCCAGATCCCGGTCGCTGAGTGTAAAGGTGATATCGAGAGGCATAGTAAATTCCTTGCTTTATTCGCTGTCAGGAGCAGCGCACAGATCCGGCGCGCGGACCAGTTTGTATCCCGTTGTTGATGTCTGAGTCGAATATACTCGAAATTCTTGCCCGCTTGAAACCTTAGTCTGCCCGTAACAAGCGATGCCTGTGTCCATCGTCACATTTCCGCGAAGGGAATCGCTCGGCAAATCCTGGCAGGCCCTTTGTCTGAGGCCTGGAGAAAAGCAAGCAGCTGGCAGGAGACTGGTGAGCTAGTTGATGATATCGACGACACCGAGTCGCCAATCTACCAGTTGATCCGGTGTGGCTTCCCGGAGCTTTCGCAAGCTGTAGTTGAGTTGAGGCGTTTCGAGGCGAAGTTTTTCCAAACGGCGGCTATTGAACAGCAATAACTTGCAGCCATCTTTGGAAGTCACGGGTCCGGTAATATCTGGCGCGAAGGGTCGGGCGCCATAGTCCTCGTTGTAAAACATGGACTTGCCGTTGATTGTCGCTTCTCCTTCGGCCAGCAGGCACCAATTGTTTTCTGTCAGTTCAAGGCTGTCACCAGGGCCGAGGTCCTGTACCTGTCCCACATGGCTGAGTTTTTCCAGCACGATTGAACTGAGTCCCTGGAACTGAGGCTGACGCGCGATGGCCGGGCGCATGGCCCACTGTGCAAGCAGTTTGTCCTGAAAACCTTCGGCGACGATAAATGACTTGAAGGTTTCTTCTGAAAACACGCAGAGTGTCACCGGGGTGGTGGCAACGACGCTGGCGTTGCGCGTGCCGGTGCCGGTAATGACTGCCATCTCACCCAGGATATCGCCGGCCTGCAGACTGGCTTCGTGATGCAACTCTTTGCCATCATGACGCACCACATCGCAGTAGCCAGTGAGAATCAGATAGACATAGCCGCGGGTGGTTGCATCCTGCACCAGAATCACATCGCCGGAGTTGTAACGGCGGATTTCTTCTTCGGCAAGCAGGCTTCGCATCCATCGATTGGGAAAGGGTCGGCCCAGCCACACGGTCAGGTAGTGATTGATCTGGGAGGTATAGATTGCCGGGTCACCTTCGAGGATGGTATAGCGTTTTCCGGAGCTGGCCAGCGAGAAGGTTGTGTTGAATTCGTTAGTGAGTTGTTCAACATGCACAAAGACGACGCGATCTGAAGCCGAATGCAGGGCATCAGCCGGATCACCGTGAATTGCGCCTGCGCCACCATCTGCGACCAACAGCGAAAACCGCTGACTATAGAGTCTGTCCAGATTTCGCGCGGTGCTCTCACGTACCAGGCCCCGTTGACTCATCTCCTTGATTGAACCCATGGTGTGATTGTCGCCTATCACACACACGTCCCGTTCAATGCCGCGATGCACCGTAGAAAAGGTTGCGCCGATGGTTGGAATACTGTGTACGGTCACATGGGCTTCGATGGTGAGGCCGAAATAGTTGAAGCGCTCGCCAGGACACACTTCCACCAGCCGAAAGTGTTCACGCACGATTTCGGGTCGCCAGCCAATACCACAGGCCAGTTTTTCCATGGCCATGTTGAATATTTCCCGGGTGGTGATCAAATCCACCCGCTGTGGCATGAGCAAGAGGGGGAACAGGGATGAATGATCATCATGTAAATGGGTGAGGAACACGGCCGCTATCTGGTTCTTGGAGATGCCGCGGGCGAACAGATGCTCATCCAGAAAGGGTATGCAATCGATAAGGATGTATTCACCGTTGTAACACAGGGCGAGTCCGGTGCAGGGTTCTGAAGGTGTAAACCCGGAGGCGCCACCCAGGACTTCGATCCCCATCTTGGTCAGGCCTCCCGGCACATAGTCAGGTGAAACCTGGTAAGGGGGTGCCAATTGGCTGTCTTCGGTCAGATCGACGACGGTTACCTTGCCATTGACTTCAATCTCGTATTGATCGGTGCCTACACGTGAAATCGTTTGTTTGCCAATGGTGATCTGATCATCGACAAAGGGGGTCAGATTGAAAAAATCTTCCACCGGGATGGTAGCGCCATTGCTGTCTTTCAGTGCCAGCTCTTCACTGGCGGCGAGCCATTCATCCCGTAAAGCCGGTTCCGTACGCCAGTTATCTAGTTCCGCCCGTGTTGGCCCCAGCAGCGTGATGCGCAGCAGGCGCAGGGTCTGGCTGATGGCATCCTGATGACCCACCAGATTGAGCTTGCGACCCTCGGCCAGGCCCTTGCTCACAAAGAGGAAGAAGTAGAGGGGAAACTCCAGCGAGTTGGTTAAGGAACCCCCTTTTTCACGCACATCTGGCAGCACGATAGTGTCAAATTTGTTCACACCGTGCAGCAGCAAGCCTTTCAGCACTTCCGGAGGCGCGCCAAAGAGTATGCTGCCAAAGTCGTCTTCATAGAGACGGGAACCCAGGCAGGGCTGAATCAGGGTTGCGTCGCCAACGTAGGCACTGGCAGGGAATTCCGGGTGCTTGATCGCCATTGGACCTTTGTTATTGGTATTACTGTATTTTTCTTGTTTTCTGCAACATGGCTGGGTGGAGTAAGCAAATGACTCCACATAGCGCAGTTGCACTCGTTCAGTGAAAGACTATCTACTGTGGAAACCCAGTGGAAGTGATTTGTGTGAACTTCAAAGGATAGTTTCCCGATTTCTCCCCTGAAACATGCCGATTCAGGACTTCTCGAAGCAATAGTTACTAAAAACTGCAGTGATTAGCGCCCCATCCCATAGAATTCTGGATTTGGCTGCAAAGCTGAGGTGTTAGCCAGGCGATTTGACATGGCGAAAAAAGCCGATATCGCGCCGATTTCCCAGATCGCATCCAGGCTAAATCCCGCATCCAGGAGAATTTGCCGATCTTCATCACTAATATCGTGGGATTCCTGGCTCACTTTAACGGCGTAATCGAGCATAAGCCTTTGCCTGACAGTGAGTTCTGCACGGCGATAGTTGGTAGCCAGTTGATCAGCAATCTGCGGATTCTTCTCTCGAATCCGAAGAATCGCTCCATGTGCGATGACACAGTAGAGGCACTGGTTCAATCCGGATGTGGCAACGACAATCATTTCTTTTTCGCCGGCTGTCAGCGAGCTCTCGTTCTCCATGATGGCGTCGTGATAGGCAAAGAATGCCCGAAATTCAGCCGGGCGATGGGCCAGCGCAAGAAAGATATTCGGCACAAATCCGGCTTTCTCCTGCACTGCTTCGATGCGCAGTCTAATGTCTTCTTCCAGATCGCCCAGTTCCGCTACGGGAAAGGCACTGATCGGTTTATCACTCATAGCTGGATGCTCCTCGATGCTGGAATCAGTGAAGATTGTCTAGTGGCGCTGAATCTCGCTGGCATTGAATATCTTCATCTGTGGTTCGCTGGTGGCGAACCTGGACAGGGCTTGCACGAATTCACCTGATTCCGGGACTCGAAAATGCTGCTGTAAGGCATCCATGTCCTGCCACTGTTCAACGAAAACCAGTCTGGATTGATTCTCGGCGTCCAGATGTACCGCGTGACTGATACAACCTGCTTCCTGACGGGAACGAGACACATGTTCCTGGCTTATGGCCAGTGCCTGATCCAGCGCATCGTCTTTGATGGTGACGCTTCCCAAAACTATTACCACGGTGACTACCTTTTTATTTTATGATTAGTGGACGAATCGTATTGCCAGGCCAGACATGCCTGTCTGCTCAGCATCGAGTGGCAAGTTATCACAGGGAACAACAGGTAAACAGAATCATGGAACAGGATCTTGAAGGCAAAGTCTTTGTGGTCACGGGCGCCAATAGTGGTATTGGCTTCGAAGCCTGCAAGAATTTCGCATCCCGCGGTGCCGAGGTGGTGATGGTCGGACGGGACGAGACCCGCACGCTTACCGCAGTGAAACAAATTGAAGAAGAGACCGGATCGCAAAAAATTGTTCTGGAGCTGGCCGACTTCAGCTCCCTGGCCAGTGTGCGCGATCTGGGTGAACGCCTGCAGACAAACTATGCTGGTATTGATGTGCTCTGTAATAACGCCGGCGGCGCCAATGCCAGCCGACAGCTCACCAGTGAAGGGTTCGAACTCACTTTTGTGACCAATCATCTAAGCGGTTTTCTGCTTGGCAGAATGTTGCTGCCGCAACTGCTGAAAAAAGCGGAGCAATCAGAAGCGAGAATCGTCTTTACCAGTTCTCTGGGTCACAAAAATAGTCCGATCAATTTTGATGATTTGAATCTGGACAAGAACTACAGCACTTTGAGGGCTTATGGGCGCAGTAAACTGATGAACCTGTTAATGGCGCGGGAATTCAATCGCCGTTATGGGCAGCAGAACATCATCGCAAGTTCTTTTCACCCTGGAGCTGTGCGCACAGCTATCTGGGGCAAGGGAGGCGTACTCGCGAGCCTGATCGGTGTGATTATGTATCCCTTCATGTGGTCGGTAGAGAAGGGTGCGGACACCTTTATCTGGCTGGCTAGTTCCAATGACGAGGCCGTCGTCAATGCAAGGGGCAATTATTTTTTCAACAGGCGGCAGGTGAGCATCGCCGATTTCGCCACAGACGAGGCGGCGGAGCGACTATGGCAGGTGAGTGATGAGATGATTGCACCGTTTCTTGGTGGGTAACAGTAATCCGGAAACGACTTGGCGAATTAACGGGTCAATTTTGTAAACTTTTATGAACTATAAAAGGACAGACGAAAGCGCCTAAGACACGAGGCTGCATTAGAACCTTTCATCGACACTATGAATCTTCAATACTACCTTTCCCATCGGCGTCGCTTCGAGATTCTCGCCGTGTGTGGGTTATTGCTGCTGATCATCGTGATGAACGCTACGACTCTGGGCATTGAACACATGCGCGACGGGCAAGGGCCTGGATGGATGGAAGCCTGGGCTACCGAATCGACATCGGTGATTGCGGGTGGCTTGTTGATACCCTTCCTGCTGAAATTGCTGCGTAGATTGAATCTGAGTCTGCGCAATCTGCGCCGGAGAATTCTCTGGTTGCTGCCGATTTTTCTGGGCTATTCCCTGATCCATGTGGCGCTGTTTGTAGCGTTCAGGAAACTACTCTGGGCACTGGTAGACAGTGTCTATAGCTTCGATCCTATCTTGCTGGGTCTGGTCTATGAAATGCGTAAAGACCTGATGGCATTTCTGGCAATCATTGCCATCTATTACAGTTACAACTTCATCATCACTCGCCTGCAAGGCGAAGCCCAGTTTCTTGATCAGGCGGAAGGCCAAAGCCAGGAGCATTATCGCAGTCAGTTTCTGGTGAAGATGCTGGATCGGGAGTATCTGGTCAGGGTTGAGGATATCGATTGGATTAAATCTGCCAGTAACTACGTATTGCTCAATTGTGGTGAACGTCACTATCCAATGCGCCAGACCCTGAAAAGTCTCAGCGAGCAGCTCGACCCCGCCCGTTTTCAACGTGTGCACCGTACTGCGATCGTCAATCTGGCGCGGGTACAAAGCCTTCCCGACAAGAGCGATGCTTCGCTGGAATTGCAAACAGGAGAGAACGTGCCTGTCAGCAAGACCTATCTGCCCCAGCTGCGGGATGCGTTAACTCAATCTGATTTAGTCGCGTCTAATTTCTGATAACTGAAATTTTTCATCCCCGAATTGGCCAGGTTCATCCCTGAGTTCATCCCCAGACCCCTGAATTGCTGTGATTTTCCGGGCAATCCTTAGTCTGTTGGCATGCGATTTAGCAATGGCCACAGCGCGAGCAGCGCAGAGCCAGGAGCTCAATGTCAGGAGTCCAATGTCAGGAGCTTAATATCAGGAGACCAATGTCAGGAGAGAGACCAATGATTTCGTCATTCAGAAAGCTGAGAGAAAGAGGTATCGCACTTCTCATTTGCCTTCAGCTCGGACTGCTAGTCTTGCAAGTGCAGGCTCAGGAGTGGGAAAGCTACGGCGGCCCCGGTGGCCGGCAGTTTACTCCACTTGATCAAATAACAGCGGACAACGTGGAATCTCTGGCGCTGGCCTGGCGCTTTCGCACCGGCGACCTGAACCAGGGATTCGCCCGCAAGCGGCATTCCATGCAAACCAATCCTATTGTCTGGAATGGCATCATGTATGTGAGCACCAGTTCTAACTGGGTGCTGGCGCTGGATGCCAGAGATGGATCAGAACGCTGGCGCTTCGACGCGGAACTCCCCAGAGAGATCGGTTATTCAGAGAGTGCATCCCGTGGCGTGAGTATCTGGCATGGCAATAGTGCAGTCTGTCCTGATCGCGTGTTCATCGGCACGCTGATAGGTGAGCTCTTTGCGCTCGATGCTCTCACCGGAGAGCCTTGTTCAGACTTTGGCGACAATGGCAAAGTCGATATGTCTGAAGGTGTCGGGGAAGTCAGCCTGGGTGACTATGGCATAACCTCTCCACCAGCGGTAATGGGCGATCAGTTGATTGTAGGTTCTGCAATAGGTGACAACAGAGCGACCTTGCTGGAACGAGGCATAGTCCGTGCAATCGACATACGTACGGGTGCGATCAACTGGCTCTGGGATCCGATTCCAACTTCGCCAGCACAGGAGAACTGGCAGAGCTGGGAAAATGGCAGTGCACTGAGCACTGGTGCAGCCAACGTCTGGCCTCCAATCAGTGTCGATGAAGAGCGCGATCTGGTGTTCGTCTCAACCGGTTCTCCGAGTCCGGATTTCTATGGCGGGGAACGACTGGGGAACAACAATTATGCCAATTCGCTGGTGGCCTTAAGTGGGACAACAGGCACTGTAGTGTGGAATCAGCAATTAGTTCATCACGATGTCTGGGATTATGATATCCCTTCCCAGCCAACCCTGGTTGACATCGACCAGGCAGGTGAGCGTCAGCGAGCAGTCGTAGTAGTTACCAAGACCGGGATGCTCTATGCCTTTCATCGTGACTCAGGCGAACCTATTTACGAGCTGCTTGAGAAGCCAGTGCCAGATACCGATATCGTGGGTGAGAGAGTCTCACCGACCCAGCCATTCTCCTCCTTCCCCGCACTGGCAGATCAACGGGCACTTACTGAAGACGATGCATTCGGTCTCACTTTCATCGACAAGCGGAGTTGTACGCGAATACTGAACAGTTTTCGCTCCGAGGGCATCTTCACGCCACCCAGCATGCAGGGAACTATCATGAACCCCAGTTACGCGGGTGGTTCCAACTGGGGAGGCATTGCGATTGATCAGGACCGCCAGATCGGTGTTGCCAATGTGAATCAGATCCCCACCCTGGTGGTGCTGATTCCGCGAGCAGAGATACAGAATTTTCGGGAAGAACATGAGGGAGAGGACTGGGAGATCGCCGAACAGGCTGGAACACCTTACTACATGGCGCGACGGATATTTCTCTCATCCCTGGGATTGCCTTGCAATCAACCACCCTGGAACAAGCTGGTAGCTGTTGACCTGGTGAGTCAAGAAATACTGTGGGAAGTGCCCCTGGGCACTATTCGTGATCTGGCGCCAGGCTTTGTGCCCAACTTCAATTGGGGTGCGCCAGGGCTCGGTGGACCTTTGGTGACAGGGTCGGGACTGATAGTGATTGGCGCGGTTGCAGAGAACGTATTACGTATTTTTGACATCAATTCTGGCGAGGAAATTTGGCAATACGACTTACCAACTGCAGCAATGGCCACACCCATGAGTTATGAGCTTGATGGAGAGCAATATATTGCCATCGCCGTGGGCGGGCACGACAGCCTGGGAGTGGAAAGAGGGGATTCTATCTTTGTGTTTAAGTTAGATGACTAGCTGAGCTGCCCTGAGGGGCGCATCACAACGCCCCTCAGAATCGCTTTGAATTAGTCACGTAAGCCAAAAGTGTAAACAACGTTGCCCGAGGCAATGGTGACGTATTGTTCACCATCTACAGCAAAAGTCATCGGCGCAGCGTGGACTCTTCTACCCAGAGAAATATTAAACAGCTCATCGCCGGATTCAGCATCCAGGGCAAAGAAATAACCATCGGCACTGCCAGTGAAAACAAGTCCACCAGCCGTGGTGGTGATGCCTGCAGAGGACCGCGGCATGATAGGAAATTCCCACACGATTTCTGCAGTCTTGGGGTCGATAGCGCGGATGGAGCTATAGAATGCATCCATAGGCTGGGTGTAACGACCGCCACCGCCCGTATACCGTTCACCTTCCTCGTAGTCTTCGTCCCGTTTAAAAAATTCCTGTTCCCCATCGAATGAAGTCACATAGAACAATTCTGTGTCCTGGCTGTAACCGGGTGAATACCAGTTGGTGGCACCAACAATAGGTGGCGACACCATGATGCCTTCGTAAGTGGGTGCCATGCCTGGCACTCGGATGGGTGCGCCGGTAACAGGATCGAGTCCTTCGGCCCAGGTCACTGTAGCGAACGGCTTGCCGAACAGAAACTGGCCGTTGCTGCGATCCAGTGTGTAGTAGAAACCATTGCGATTTGCCCACATCATTGCAGGCACATCCCGGCCATTGATTTCCAGGTCCGCGAGAATAGGAATCTGGATGGAATCGTAGTCATGCACGTCATGAGGGGTAAACTGGAAGTGCCATATGATCTCTCCGGTATCGCCATCCAGTGACAGCACAGAGTCAGAGTAGAGGTTGTCACCCAGGCGAACATCACCGTTCCAGTCAGGACCAGGATTACCCGTGCCCCAGTAAATCTGATTCAGTTCTGGATCATAAGAACCGGTAATCCAGGTAGCCGCACCACCCGTGCGCCACGAATCCCCCAGCCAGGTGTCATTGCCGAATTCGCCGGGGCCAGGTATCGCATAGGTACGCCAAATCAAATCGCCAGTTTCCGGATCGTAGGCATCGATAAAGCCACGGATACCAAACTCGCCACCAGCGATTCCTGTGACAACCTTGTCTTTAACGATCAATGGGGCGGCAGTCTTGCTGTAGCCAGCATCGTGCCGGGCAACTTCCTTGTCCCACAACAGATTGCCGGTTCGCGCATCGATTGCAACCAGATGCGCATCGAGAGTAGACATGAACAAGGTTTCGCCCAGTATGGCGACTCCGCGATTGTTCCGGCCACAACAGATACGCAGGTCATCGGGCATTTCGTGGTCATAGCGCCAGTATTCGCGTCCGGTACGGGCATCAACTGCGACCACATTACTGGGTGCCTCGGTGATAAACATAATGCCATCCACAACCAGAGGAACCGTTTCAGCTCTGTCGATTACGGGTATCTGATATGCCCATTTCATTTCCAGCTGATCCACGTTGTCGACGTTGATCTGATCCAGCAGGCTGTAGCGCTGGCTGTCCAGGGTGCCGGAATACATCAGCCAGTTTTCAGGTTCGTTGCGGGCATCTACCAGTCGCTCCCAGGTGATCGGAGAAAACGCGGGTGTGATGACGGTAGAGAACTGATCTTCCTGCGCGAGCAATGGCATGGCCAGCAGAGAGACAAACAAAATACAGATTATTTTTTTCATTGGGGTAATACCTCTCGACGCAGAGAAAACAGATAGGCGACCAGGTCATCCAGTTCGCTGTCGCTGAGTTCACCTTCATAACTGGGCATAGTGGATGTTTCGATGCGTTCGTAAGAATCAATCTGGTTTTTACGGAAGTGCCACAAATTCTCATCATCGTCCATGATGCGCAGGGTAAAACTGTCTTCGCCCATGCGATAGCCTTCGCGTTCAATACCATCCGGGCCAGTCACACGCAGTGTCCACCAGCGAGGAGCAACTTCTTCATCGGGGCTGGTCATGGAGATCAGCAGGTCTTCAGGCGTATGGTCTTCACCGATGCGGCTGAGATCAGGGCCGAGCCTGCCGCCGTTACCCTCTACCATGTGACACCTGGCACAATCGCCTTTGCCTGTAAACAATGCAGCGCCACTCTCCGCATTGCCATCCAGCACCACGGAAGAGGGGTCATAGCGTAGGGAATCGAGATAGGCCACCAACTGCCAGACTGTAGGATCGGGTACATCTTCTGCTACTGGCAACATGGCGGTGCCGGGCACCCCCTCACGGATAACATTAAAGATACCCACGTCGGTGCTGGCGTTACGCAGGCGGCCAGTCAGATCCGGTGCGCCGGCTTCATCGTTGCCTTTGGCATCGAAACCGTGGCAGCGGGAGCACTGGCGTTCGAAATAACGCTGCCCCAGGCGGACATCCACTGCGGTGTTGTAAAGGTTGCCACCGTCTTCGGCGGTACTGACTGAAATAAAGGCGGGCATAGACAGGGTGACGGTAGTGCAAAAGGTCGCGACCAGTCGCCATTTGCTGCCCAGAAAAGCTGAGGAAATTCTCATGCTGACTCCTCTGTTGTTATGGTGTTGGAGAAGCTTCAAATCGTGGTTAGTGTAACACCTGAAACGGGTAATGCACCTTGAAAATCCGCCACTTAGCGCTGGAAGCTGACCGCATTACTAGAGAATGTCAGTCCCGAAGTATCGGCAGGGCATTGGTTGAGGGAGGTATCCCGTTGTAATTGCAGCAGACCGCCGGAGTCCAGGCTCAGATAGAGTACGCCATTGATGGCCTGGCTGCTGTTGGTGGCCAGTGCCGCTTCCCTGTTGCGTAGTGAATCGTAGCAGTAGATGCCGGTGTCGGGGAGGATGTCATCGAAACGCCGATTGATCTGGCCCGACTCCTGAAAATCGAAGAAGTAGGCATCGGTGCCTACAGTGCTATTGCCTACAGACAGGATGCCGGCGGTAGACGGTTCAGTGTTGCTGGGTGCCAGCGCCAGGTGATCATTCTCGCTGAAATCGCTGCTGCCCTGAAGATACCAACGTCCCTGTGCAGTACCCGGGACATCCATCTCCACCGTGCCACAACGGGGTGTTTCACTACGGGATACTGCCAGTTTCGCCATCAGGCCCTGTTTCGCTGGGCCCGGTTCGTAGTATTCATAGGGGCAGACCACATAAAGCTGATCCTGATTTACCAGGCGTGAGGGATTGATGTATGACAGGGGGCTCACGCGAGTATCCCGCAGGCCAAAGTCCAGTGCTGCCGAAGGCATGGTTGAATCGATGCCGACCGTACCGATCAACTCTGCGGCGCTTACTTCAATGCTGACAGTGTGGCTGCAGAATCGAAACTCTTCACTGCCGATGGTGTACTGCTGGCAGCTTGGATTGGTGCTGAGTTGGTCGAGAATCACTTCGGTGAGACCAGAGAGATGGTCCAGATAGCCGGTGACCTCCGGGCAAACCGAAAAATCAAAGCTGTAATCCTGCTGATTCAGGCTCAGGCTTTCCACCACATTGATCTGGGTGATGGTGAAGTTGCCCGGACTGAACACGGAGCGGGGCATCGTCTTCTCTGTCAGAATCATATAAGTGTGTACGGTCGGGAAGGTGTGCCCGGGAGGATTCATCTCACCCAGGGGGTGAATCTCAAAATAGGCATCAGTCTCCAGGGGATCGACGGAAAAGAAGTGCTGCTGTGTGCCACAACTCTGGGCTGTCGCTGGTGTTGTTGGCTGTACGCTGACATCGATACTGCTGTAAGCGAGGGTGTCCACATCGAGCTGACCATCCGCAACCGGATCGACTCCGAAATAGAAACTGTAGCTGGCCGGCGGCAAACCGCTGGCAGAAAGCACTTCGATGGGTTCAGTGACAGACAGCGATTGTTGGAATGCCGCGACTTCTTCGCTTACCCAGCTTGAGCCGTTATAAAAGAGCAGGTGGTTGGGTGCGGGTAGGGAAGTGGTAACGGCCACCCACCAGTCGTGCTCGATGCTGACTTCAGCACCTTCGTGCTGAATGGTTATGACCAGTTGTTCACTGGCGTTGAGTTTTTGTGCCGTGCGGGAATAGTTCGCTTCGATAGTCTGGGCAACAGCATGGTTCGCAGACAACAAAAAGAACAGGGAGCTGCACACACACGAGAAAGAAACGCTTGAGCGCGCTATGCGTGGCAGTGGTAAAGCTTGCAGCATCCAGATTGATCTCATCGTTCGCCCCGGTGCAGAGTGCAGGTCACAAATTGTAGTGTGCTTTCTTTAGCTCGAAAACCACGTAGGGAAATTCCACATCGCCATGCATACGTGAAAAAGTGCCTTCCCGCTTGACGCCGCCAATCTTCTCCACCGCCTTCTGTGAGCGCCAGTTGGTGTCACCCACCCAGAACAAAACGGTGTCCACGAAGCCGTAGGCATGTTCCAGCATCAGCTTCTTGATTTCCTTGTTGTAACTGCCACCCCAGTAATCCCGGCCCAAAAAAGTCCAGCCAATTTCTATCTCGCTGCGCTCAGCATCATAGTCATTGTAGCGGCTCGAGCCGATCAGTCTGTCGGTTTCCCGGTCCACGAAGGTGAAGGCACTGCCACAGGCAATAGCGTCATCGAAAAAGGTTCGAAACTGGTCTTCTTTGTAGCGCTCGGTCGCCGGATGCTGTTCCCAGACCAGGGGATCATTCGCTGCCGCATAGAGACCTTCCCAGTCTTCCGCTCGAATCGGGCGCACGGTCACTCTTGGCCCTTCCAGCGTTGGTTGCAGGTCGACTTCAACTGTCATTGCTCATTCCTTTTTGAATAGACTATACGGATAGGGCGTTCTGCATTGTTCAGCGGCAGGAGTTCGAAAAATTCACTGGAAGCGAGGCGAACAGGAACTGACCTGTTCAGGTATCAATTGGGTACGATAATGATCTGATCCATGCCGCTGTAGGGATCCAGCGCTGTATCACCAGCCGGGTAGTCGAGCAGGGATAGAATATAAGCGGTTACGTCAGTGTATTCCCCATCGGAGAGAAATCCTGGATTATCCAATGGCATTTCACCCAGAATCTTGAACCAGAACTGTTCCACGGTGCGGTTTTCCCAGCCAGGCCAGGCCTGGCGATAGTCTCTCTCACTATGGCAGCCGGCGCAGTATTGCTCGTAAACGAGTTTGCCCGTCTCGGCTTGTGCCTCGGTGTACACCCCATCCTTAATGGTGCGCTGCTGGGCGAAAGACTGCAGGCCGAGGACAACAGTCAGTATCAGTGCTAGTGCTGCCAGCCCGGTTGAGATTTTGTGGCTCAAAGGTGTATCCCCACTCTAGTCTGTCTGAACGAATACCGTCATTGCTCGCTTGCGTGAATTCTGCAATGAATTGTACCTCATTGGCAGCGGTCTGACAGTGTGCTCAACCCTCCGTTTATGCACGCTTCTCCACTTCGATGCGGATAAACTCAGGCAAATAAGAAGGTGTGCAATTTTTTGCTACCGGATCGTCCTTGTAGAGCGCGAATTTCTCTCCCAGCTTGATACAGCGCGCACGGCAGCTGGTATCGAAGATACCAATCCAGCCAGCGCAGAAATTCATGGCCCACTGCACCCCGGGTTCTTCCTTGCCCATTTCGGTTTCCAGTGTGTCCAATAGTTTTTCATTGCTGCCTGCTGGTGGCTCCTTGCCCATCCAGCGCAGTCGAGCCTGGTGATACCAGAACCAGCGCCGCAGCACCGGCGAGGCATTGTGCTGCCAGGACTCCATCAGTGCAATCAATTTTCTGTCTTTGGTCAGTTGGTTCGCCAGCAACCAGTCACCGAGTTGATTACGCTCTTCCTCAACATGGTCGAGCAAATCAGCGGCAATGTTATCGAAGTCGCTCCCGGTCAATAGCTTCTTATCAAAGATCAGCGTGGCCAGCAGGCGGGGATGGTAGTCGCCTTGTGACCAGAGCTCCTTTGCCAGCTCGTGATCCAGTTTGATGTCTTTACCCACTTTCTTGATGTCGCCAAACTTGGGCGCATCACCCAGCTGGGAAATGGTCTTCTTGGCTTTTGCAGATAAGGCCATTGACACAACTCTCTAACAATTCAGCAAGGTTTATGCAGGTACAAAGGGTCGAAATCCACCGTAGGCCATCCGTTGTGGGTCAAACCCAGTCTCTGAGGCAGACATCAACTCTGCCATTCTGGGATCTTCCGCGACTTTCACATTCACCAGGTCTCTGGCTTCCCGGGACTCGAACAGCACCCAGCCAAACAGGATTGCTTCACCCTCTGAAGCGGCAGTGAGATCAATAAAAGAGCTTAAGCCTTCATGCCGAAGATCGTCACCCACGCACTCCCAGTAATCGAGCGCGCCGTGTTCTTTCCAGATTTCAGCGACTTTCTCAACGAGTTGTTGGTAGTCTTCCAATCGGTCTTGAGGAATAGGGTGTACGAAACCGTCTATGTAATGAGTCATCTTTGTTCCAATGTATTTTGTAGATTATTGTGGTTAGGTGTTCGCAGCTTGTTGGTTGAATAATAGAAGCCTGGTATGAAAAAGAGAAAACACCCTGAATAGTAGGCTCGGCGCTAGCCAAGTCTTTGATTGATTTGTTGGTTAGTTCGAGCTCGCACACAATTCACAACTAATTTCCAAGTAAGTTGCAGTTTTGTTCTTGATACTTGGATTCGGCGAGCATTGCCTGTACTTCGTCATCGTTGGAGTTCCCGTTCGTTTCATAGACCCCTTCAAAAGCCGCCTCCATTGCTGCTTCAAATACTCTGCCTAACATGAAATCTGGAGAAGGGCCCTGGAGTAACATCATCATTATCAGAGGGGTTTCTCGAGAAATATCTTCTCTCTCTATTCTTCCGTCCCTTAATGCTTCTATGAAGCTGATTCCAGTTTCATACCCGTAGAGAAAGAGCTTTTGTTGCTGCTCCGTATTGCCGATTTTTGATGCGAGTGCCGAACACTCAAACGCGCTCCATGACGTCCGAGAAAGTAGCGCTAGCTCACTAGAATCTTGCCCAATTAGTAAACCTGAGTATCCAAGCAAAACGATGACTAAAAGATTCGTAATTCCGGCTCTAGACTCTCGCACTATGCCCCCTAGAGAACTAACGCCTTTATTAGTGGGTGCGCTTTAGCGCATCCGTTAATAGATTCGTTTGTTAGGCAACCTTCGCACTCGGTGTCACCCAGCCGATCTCTGCACCACCCGGATCCTGAATGATTGCTATACGGCCGACACCGGGCACGTCCCAAGGCTCGCGTAAAACTTTCGCACCAGCTGATCTTGCTGTATCCAGAGCAGCATCTACGTCGTCCACATGCAAATATACTATCTATCGGTTTCTGGTTGGTTCGCTACCGTCTTCTTCTAAGGTCCATATGCCGCAGATAACCTTTTCTCCTAAAGTCGCAAGCCAGTAGGTGCCGCCACTAGGCATAGTCTCAGCTTGAAAATCCCAGCCTGCGGCGTTTTTATAAAACTCAATTGCCGCACCGGTATGCTGAGTTTGAAGCTCTATCCAATTGAACTCGCCGTGTTTAGTCATTCTCGATTTGGTTACCTAAGGCCCGCAGTTTTAGGTGCCGCTTGCGGAATCCTTGATTGATTTGATTGTTATTTTCCATACGCTTGAACACAATTACCTAATTGGACACTCCAAAAAAGAACTCTATATAGTGAGAATCAATCGGACTCCCATCCAAAAACGCGGGAATGTATTTGCTTCGTCTGAGCGCTCTCAATATTCGCCTTTCACAATTTTTTGTTAGCGTTTTTTGTATTGATTGAAAATCTGATGCTTCACTATCAGATGATACATAGATTCCGAATGAGACGTTTCCAGTGAATCCGTAACACCCCCAGTTTCTACGGTCATATCTTTGTGCTGAAATATAGTCTCTGCCTAATGTAGCTTCGTTATACAGATGATTGTTAAGCACCATTACTTCCTGATCCGAGCCTGAACTATCTATGACGACTGAAAAGTTGAACCAAACGGACTTATTGCTACCATTGACCATTGCCGGAGTAATTTGAGTAGAAGCAGCTGCGTCTGGAATAGATTGTGATAGCTGAACTGCAAATTGTTCATTTTGTGTCAGAGATTGATCGGTAAAACAGAAAACCCTGACAAAAATCCCTTCATCGCTAACCCATCCGGCGCACCTTGAGATAAGTTGTGTTCCTTTTGCTATTTGAGGAATGTCCAGTTTCTCCAATAAATCTTGCTCAGCAGTTCCGAAATGAGCTGGGAATGTATCTTGAGTTTCAGCGCTAACAATGGCTTGGATACATAACAAGAATAGAAAGACGGAATGATATAGCTCTTTTCTATACACTGTAGATTTACTCTTTTTCTTCTTTCATGAGCGCTTCCAGGCAGTCACATAGTTTGAACGTCATTTGATTATAACGCCCTGAATAATGAGCTCGGTGTTAGCCGAGTCCTTGATTGATTTAATTGTTATGTGTCACTTGCACTTCTACGTAGTCAAGGTCTTTTTTCGAAAACGACTGCTTCAAACATGTTCCCACCTACCTCTACTTCACTTTTATTTGCCGCATCCATCTTAGTTAGCAAGCCACCTGAGTCGTAGGAATATATCGATCCCCCTCTCGATTCTATCCACATAGCTCCAAATCCACCTATGTAACCGCTTCCTCTCCAGAACATTTTGTAATACGACCGCGGATTAAACAGTTCAACATCACTTGTATCAATTTTGTGCCAGTTACCCAGGCGTTCCCAAAATGTAGCCGCCGCATCTTTTTCTTCTCCACTTCCATCTTTGAATCTTACAATTCTTTTGTCATAGAACTGAGCCTTAATGTAAGAAGAATCGCTAAATTCACTTTCTAGTTCGAAGGGTGAAATCTTGGCGATATTCGCACCCCAATTATCGTCTGCACCGTCCCACCAAATTCTGTAACCGGCATTTGGATCGAAGTGATTATCGTCCTCTTTGTTAATTTGTTTCCAGCCTTGGTTTAGGTTTTCAATTCTTTCCTCTTCAGTCACTTCAATATCATCCACTATATTCTCCTTAAATTGTCTAGTTTAAAATCCAGATTGATCGATTAAATCTCAGTTAAATTCCTAAAACTCTTCCTACATGCCGCAATTTGATTTAGGCCTAGATTAAGTACACATAACGCCCTGAATAGTGGGTGCCGCTTGCGACATTCCTAATTGATTTCTTTGTTAGGCGTCACTGTCAAACTAGCTCGTATTTCATCTGCCATTCTGTTTAATGATTCTCTGTCAGTCACTGTATTATCCCAATCTAACTTGATGGAATCATTTCTCGATCGAGGTACGATATGTAAATGGAAGTGAAATACGTCTTGTTGAGCCGCACGGCCGTTTGACTGAACGATGTTAATTCCATCGCATGAGGATAAGTCTCGAATTGCATTTGCGATTTTTACGGTCGCTTTAAAAATGTCGGACGCTTGCTCGTCCGACAAATCATAAATCATTTCCACATGTTCTCGAGGTATAACCAGCACTTTATAAGGATTTGGTTGCTCCAAACTCATAATTCCCACAACGGTATCGCTTTCATATACAAAGCTACCCGGGACTTTCCTTTCTAGAATGTCACAGAAGATACAGACCATTCGCAATTCTTCAATATTTTGCGGGATGCCTAACGCCCTTAATAATGGGTGCCTTGGCGCATCCTTGATTGATCTAATTGTTACATGTCAGGTCACAAATTTCGCGGCCACTCTTCCTTACCCAGACATTCCTTTTTCAGGTTTTCGATAATACCTGCAAGAGTTTCAGATAGTGCTTCCGCATCGATTTGATGATTCGAAGTATATGTCTTTTGCATATCGGGGAATGTAGCGCCAATATTAATCAAAGGAAAATCGCGATTGTGAACCGCCTCGCATCTAGCGAACTCATACAGAATCTGGTTGTTAGAAAATAGCTCGATATATCTTTCAAAATTATCATTATCGAAATCGGAAATATTCGATTGTTCTAGAATTTGTAGCAACTTATCCCGCTTTTGAAATCGGAGGTCATAGTTGTCATGAATCTCCTGTTCTGTACCGATCTCTTGTTCAATTACAGATACAATTTCTTCATATTTTTCTAATTTTCCATAAATTGGATCATCAGAAACTTTTGAATGTGGATACTGAAATAGAAATAATAAATCAATGTTTTCGTAAAGATCGTACTTCCCAGAATACTCTTTCACAATGGATTTAAAAGACTGCCTGTCTTTGCATTTGGGATATCTTTCGCGTCCAAGCGCCGCAATATGACAAAGCGCAACTGTAATGCCTTCGAGATGGAATTTATCGGATTCCATAAGATAAACTGCTCGATCAAAAGTTTTCTCCCAATCTTCGAAATAGGCCTCAATATATTTGTATCTTGTAGATTTGCACATTGTTGGCTAGGTACATGTAACGCCCCGAATAATGGGCTGGTTCGCTTTATTGGGTTTGGGGATAAGATGGCTTAGCCATCCTCAAACCCAATATAGTGAAGCAGTCCTTGATTGATTTGATTGTTAAGTAGCCTATGCACAACATGTTTTGCACGGCTTATAGCCAGCCTCCTCAGCCTCTCTATGTGTTGAAAACTCTATACGATTAGAAGACGCCAATAGATAAGAAGCCCATTTGCAGTCCGGTTTATGGAACGTTTGGCGTTGAATGCTTCCAATATATGGTTTACTACCAAGTGTTTCCAATTCGTCTTCGGCCTGACTGAGAAATTTGCTGAGTTTTTCAACGTCATTTTCAAGTGATCTAACCTTTTTCAGCAAACTGGTTAGTTCCTCTCCACAATTGGGGCACTTGAAGTCGACGTTGCTCATAATCTGCCTTGGCTACTTAACGCCCTGATTGATTTGTTTGTTATGTTTCGAATACCTTCCCGTCAACCTTCCATTCTGGAACCAAGTCGTCCAGACATCCTACAAAGAAGTTGAAAGTCCCGTCATTTTCCAAATTAATGTTTATGCATTCCGTACCCTTATCAGTTCGAGCATATGTGGCTTTAGTGCCGTTAGAGAAATGCACATTGAAACCATATAACTGATCTTCATGCGACAAGAGTTCTAGTACCATGTAATCAGGCCATTTATGAAAAGTATTTACTTTAGCCAACTCTTTAAGCCAGTGGGAATGAAGCCAGAGCAATGCCCCATAGAAATTGAAGCAATTTGAAACCAGGATTCCTACAGTCTCTAAGGGCAGTTCTTGAGCTAGACCACTTTCGGTCCATCTATATCCGTCGTTGCTTATAACGTAGTCTGAGTGCGTAAAGGAATTTCGTAGATCGTCATTAAAAAAGCTATCGATGTGCTCGCATAGTGAATTTTCATTTTGTTCTTCTGCCCATTGTTTAAGCTGTCGAAATTTCGCTTTTGCGCTCGGTGGAACCCAAGAAAAAGGAATCTTTTTGTTTGCTCTCCCTAAGTGCCCAAACGGTTTTAATTGATATTTCTCAGCTTTCAAGCAACGAAGCAAATTGGCCAGCATCTCGTGAGGGGCTGACATTTCTATTAGTTGGCAATACATCAACAAGCCCATGCGCCATTTGTGCTTATCTGAAAGATTGTCGTCTTCTAAATCTAATAGGTAGTTATAGTCTTCAAACGCCCCTTTTAGTTCTTCAAATGGGTCCCAGCTCTCATCTTCCAGTCCACTGACGCGAAGAAGAGCGCATATGAAATCAAATTTTCCCACATCAGATGCCCGATTAAACAAATCGGAAAGGTACTCAGCATACTGGTCTCGGCTTATTTCTTTCATAGTCAGTCGAAGCCTAGAAACATAACGCCCTAGACAATGGGCTGCGCATTAGCGCAGTCCTTGATTGATTTGTTGGTTATGTGTCGTTAGATATCAAAAAATATCTCATCCAATTGTGAAAAATCATCTGCTACATACTTTAAAGTGGGATGGCAGCCTTCAGAAAATGCGCAAACATGCGCGAGTACTCCTTGGCGCATAATCTCCCTTATTAATGGCACATAGTCTCCATCTTCCGAACATATGACGATTCGATAGACATCTCGATTGTAGGCATGTCGTAGAGCATCTGTACAAATATTGATGTCTACGCTTTTGGTTTTGGTAGAACGCCTAGCTTTCTTAAAAACATGTGGGTTAATCGTTCCGGAGCCTTGTATATTTCCCACAGTTGTATAATCGTATTCAACGCCCGCGATGTAATTTTCTAAGTCTTCCACAGCGGCGTCATCGCCAACAAATGTTGTGAAATAACAAACTCTGAGAACATCTAGCATATACACGTGGCAAATTCCTTTGTTCCAAACAAATGCATTCTGTCTGTGTATTACTGACTGGCGTGGTATGTTTCCTGCTTCCAGCATACTTTCATACCGAAGCACAAGATTTTCGCCATCTACCAATATAAGAGTTCTATTGCTCATAATTTAACTACTTTGAGACACATAACGCCTTGGATAATGGGCTCGGTGCTAGCCGAGCCCTTGATTGATTTAAAGGTTATGTGCAAGCCCCTGTTCTCACAAACACAAACAGACGGTTTCCTTCTGTAGAATCCGATTGTTGGAGACAAACACGATCTCCAAGCGACATTATCTCTGGCGAGGAAGTTGAAACAATTATCACAGCTCCATCATCTAGTCTCACTGATAGATCAATTGTGGTGCCAAAATTGCTACTTGTTGCAGAGTTCCCTCCAACAATTGTGCCTGAAACAAAAGTTCTCTCCGAACTCAGAATCAAAAGATACGTATAGATCACACCTACTATCCCCATCAGGATAGCTAGGACCAAGCCATAGTGCTGGCTTATCCACCATTTGGCTGTTTCGATCGCTACCTTCATCGTAGGCACTAAGGGCACATAACGCCTTGGATAATGGGCTCGGCGCTAGCCGAGACCCTAATTGATTTGCTGGTTAGGTGAATAATAGTTAGCATTTTGAAGGTCATTTAGTGAGGCAGCATGTACTACAACCTCTATTTCCGAGCTTTTTATTGTATCTTGTAGCTGCCTTTTAATGTCCTCAGCATCAATTTCAGCTGCATCTATGACAGCAAATATATGGAGCGTGAATGATTTAGATTTTATGTCTTCACATTGCGACGAAACTTTTTCCGCCATATTCAGAACATATCTAAACCTTTCTTTATCAATATTACCCGTTTTAAACAGTTTAATTTCCACGGCTTGAACTGATTTCTCGGACACGTGCGCAGCATCAAAAATCACGTTCATTCTAATATTTAACTTTGAAGAAGATTCAGAGGTTTCCGATTTGTCCATTAAACCCAGGTTGAATTTCACATTGGTTTTCAAATCCAACCCTAAGTTTTCTTCAAGGCTGTTGATTGCCAGCTTTTCAGCGAGAGCAAGATCAGCCATTATTTGGCGTTTTCTAAGCTGAGTTCCAGATGATTTCTTACTGTCTTGAGGTAAAGCAGGGATTGCACTATCTACAATTTCCGGCTTTGTAGTTTGATCTGCTTCTATCTCTTCTACTTCTTCATTTAACTTCTGACTTTGTTCTGCTGGATTGGCTTTTCTGAAAGACGATACGAAATGTTCTTCATCTTTGTAATCTGATGGGGCATATAGGACTTTGTGATTAAAATTTAGAGTAATGAAAAATGCCCCAACTAAAAAGAGGGGGAAAATCATAAGAAACCAAATGTATGTGCTTTGATTGCTTGGCTCTATAAAGGGAAGCACAGTTGTCCCGCTTATTTCAGCAATTGCGGCAAAGATGGCAATCACAGAAAGAGGATTCTTAATATGGCCAATTTTCTCGATCATCTTGATTTAGCTCTATTCACCTAACGCCCTGGATAATGGGCTGGTTCGCTATATTGGGTTTGGGGATAAGATGGCGAAGCCATCCTCAAACTCAATATAGTGAAGCAGTCCTTGATTGATTCGTTGGTTACTTGCCGTTTTCTCTTATCTATCAGTGGAATTCAATGTACTTATCTTGGCCTTCATTTATTTCTACTGGAATACCTAGCTTAATCATATGGAGGTATTTGATATCTGTTAGTCGATTGTGTTCCGCTCTAAGGTCATCTCCAGCTTCGTCGATTTTCAGCCTTTTCTCATGCAATTCCATGTACTTAGAATCATCGTGAAGCCGCAGTGTCAGTTCGGCTTCTCTCATTCTTTCGTTCGAGAATTTCAATTTCCCTTTCTCGTCTTTATCGGAGCCTATTGCAACGATGTGCGTGGCCCGAATCTTTTCCATTTTTGAGTAGACTTTTTGTCTTTCTCGAGAGTTTCGCGTCATGGCTATATTCATGTCGCGAATCTGGTCGAGCACAGCTAAGTATTCAGCTTCTGGGGTACTTGTCATCAGTTAGCACGTTTTCAAACAAGGCAAGTAACGCCCTGAATAATGGGCTGGTTCGCTATATTGGGTTTGGGGATAAGATGGCGCAGCCATCCTCAAACCCAATATAGTGAAGCAATCCTTGATTGATTTGTTTGTTATGAGGCACTTGCACTGGGCTCAAGTTCCTGGTCGGCGCCCCAAAAAGTAACGTGTTCAGGACCAATTTCCTCATCATCAATAAGCTCTTTTCTCGCCAATAGCAATAACTGGAATATTGTTTTTCTACCTTCTTTTCCTTGTAAAGATTTAGAGACTTCTTTAGAAAGGGCTGGTGGGAGCCAAAGAGAGCACTTGAAAGAAAGTTGATTGAGTTTTGTCCGGTGTTCCCTACTCATTGGTTCTCCTGGTGGAACTTTGATCCATACAGCAAAAAGATCAGAAATTATTTCTACTTTCTCTTTTCGATCTAAGTTGCGAACGAACAATTCGTGTTGCTGTTCGTACTCAGCATCGATAGAAGCCTTAAGCCTTGCAGAAACCCAACCTTTTAGAAGCCATAAAATGCCCGCGTTTACTAGCACCGAGGCGCTCACTGCTGAAATAATTGCTTCGGTCATGCAGATTCCTCCTTAGTGCCTCATAACGCCTTGAATAATGGGTAGGGCGCTAGCCCTATCCTTGATTGATTTATTTGTTATGCGTCAAATTCTGCTTTTTTGCACAATTCAACAGTCCATCTCTCTCTTTGTGCCAATATTTTCGAATGTGTTCAGACTGTTTGAGATTAATAACTATGGTCGGTGAATCAATCTTAGTTGTTCTATACATTTCAAATATTGAAAGTATCAGAAAAGAATTATTTACAACTTGAGCAGAGTAATTGAGCAAGTGAGGAACATAGTAGAACTCGAGTCTATTTGGATGCGCACCTGCTTCAGTCAATGCATCAAACATACGACTACCTGTCCGTGAAATTTTCTGAGCCACTTCTTCTCTAGTGTACTCGGGAAAGATTCTGTGCACATTGCTGAGTATATATTCGTCTTCTGGGTCAGAGACAAACACCCTCATTTTTGTTCCTGACCTTCCGAAGAAGCTCACGAGTTCCTCATAATTTTGGTTCACCCAAGAATCATAGTAGTAGGCCATAATGTCGATGGAATCTGTTGCTTCATTCAATATGGATTTCCAATCAACATGCCTATAGGTTTCATAGAACGCGGAAACAATAGGATTCTCATGTTCTTCAGAATTAAGCGAATTGGATATTTCCCTTGACAGTTCTTGGATATCTACTGAGCTACTACTCTGATTTTTATAATCAATTCCATGTCGTTCAAAGATGAAATAGACAATTGGAACTGCTATAAAAATAACCACTATGCTTGGCAGTGCAGCAAGAATCAGATCGAAAATTGTTGTTCCATCTGGTGAAAGGAAAAAATATAGTAATACTGCTGCAAATAGGCACACCACCGAGAGCACTACTATGAGCCATCTTATTTGGTTGCGTGATTCAGGCATCGGACTCCCTTAGCTTATAGAACGCATAACATTTGTATAAATAGCATGCCCCCTTTCTTTGTGGGGGCGCTCTTAAGTGTATGCCCCAACTCTTTGAATTGGAATAGGTAGTAGAAAACGCTCAGGCACCTACTTTGGACATACTGAAGGGGTCCCAGTATGGCAGATAGGAGGGGCTCAGTATTTAACTAGGAGGTTTCCCGGTATCTCGTTGGTGAATTTTCTAAGTATTTGAATCTGTGAGAGATGCTGGATATTGCGCAAGAGCAAAGGGGCGAAATTTACTGACAATTACAGCCAATTTCCTGGCGAATGGGGAATCGCTACGGTTTGGCTTAAACGATATGTCCAACCCATCGGCCTGCCAGCATGACGCCAGACCAAAGGAAAAGTGAGGTGAAGCCAGCTATCTTTACCTGCGTGGGTGTGTTGGCTGTGTTGTCCCACTGGTCCACATGTTTATAAACCTTGAAGTGGAAGTAGGTCATATTGGCTCCCGCCAGTAAGAGCAGCACCAACTTGGATTGGAAGGCAGGGTTTTCCAGATGTCCGGCAGCGCGGGTAATAAACATTCCCAGCCCGGTAATTGCGGCAACAAGGAAAGCGCTCCAGGTCCAGCGTATCAGTTCCCTGTTCAGTGTCGAGATCGGATAGCGGGTGGCAGCAACACCCAGCAAGCGCAGATCTACCCAGAGGATCGAACCGACTACCATGGCGGCAGCGATGACATGGATGGTTTCCAGGGTTGGGAACCAGTTGGTCGCTGCGATGATCTGGGACAGCCCCCAGTTTTCTACTCCTACCCAGAAACTGTACTCACTGCCATCGAAATAGGGCTCCATATACCACAGGGGGTACTCCAGATATTCCAGGTAAGCGATCCAGCGTCCGCCGGTGCAAACTGCGAGCCATAAGAGAATGGACAGGATTGCAATGCCGCGAGCAATCCATTTTCTGTTCTGTTGTTCCCAGTAGCCATCTTGTTTCTTATGCATGAAATAAAAGAAGGCCAACAACAGAATTGCTGGAATCAGAAAGGCAATCTTGGAGGCGAATACGGGATTGTTGAAATAGCGATTGGGTCGGCCGAAGACAAAGAAAGCGCCGGAAATAAAATTGCTCACCAGGGCGCACCAGAACCAGGGCATGATCCGGTTCGTTAGCTCGCCAAGATCCTGAGAAGGGATTGCCAGTCTGAGTACGCGGAGATTGAGTAGTACGGCGCTGCCCATCACTACGGCAATACCGAGTATATGCACAGTCTGGATGATGGGCGGGAAGCCGGGGATGTTGTTCAGGGCCCACAAGGCGCCGCTCTGCAGGAAACTGTCAGAGAGTAGTGGCGCCATGCTGGTGAAGAAATCGGGCAATCGATTGCTCTGTTATTGTTTTGGCTGGGGACTTATAAGTACTTGTCAGTTACAGCACCTTCTGACGCGGAAGTGACAGCGGCTGCAAACTTTGCCAGTACGCCTCGCTTGTAGCGGGGATCTGGTTTCGTCCATGTCGCGAGACGGGATGCAATTTCTTCATCACTAAGCTCAATCGATACCGTGTTTGCTTCAGCGTCGATGGAGATGCGATCTCCATCCTGTACGATTGCGATGGGGCCGCCTTCGAACGCTTCCGGGGTCACGTGTCCCACAACGAAGCCGTGGGAGCCGCCGCTGAATCTGCCATCGGTGATTAGCGCAACATCTTCACCAAGACCTTTGCCCATAATCGCCGACGTGGGGGAGAGCATCTCGCGCATACCAGGTGCGCCCTTGGGTCCTTCGTAGCGAATCACCAGCACATCATCCTTCACCACGGTGCCATCGAGAATGCCTTTGAGGCAGTCTTCTTCCGATTCGAATACCCGGGCGTTGCCAGTAAAAGAAAGCCCTTCCTTGCCGGTGATTTTGGCGACAGCACCCGTAGGGGCCAGATTGCCCCGCAGAACACGCAGATGGCTGTCTTTCTTAATGGGCTTATCCAGCGGGCGAATGATGTCCTGGCCTTCAGGATAAGGTTCAACACTGGCCAGGTTCTCCGCCAGAGTCTTGCCGGTTACGGTCATGCAGGAACCATCCAGCATGCCGGCATCCAGCATGGTCTTCATCAGGGGTTGGATGCCACCAATCTTGATTAGCTCGGACATCAGGTATTTGCCACTGGGTTTGAGGTCGGCCAGCATGGGCGTGTCCTTACCGATGCGGTTGAAGTCGTCCAGCTCCAGTTCCACGCCGATGGTGTGTGCCATGGCTAACAAATGCAGTACGGCATTGGTGGAACCGCCAAGCGCGATAGTCACCTTGATCGCGTTCTCGAAGGCGGGGCGGGTCATGATGTCTGAGGGTTTAATGTCATGCTCCAATAGATGCATGATCGCTTCGCCGGAGCTGATGCAGTCGTTCTCTTTCTCCTGGGAAATCGCATCCTGGGCCGAGCTGTTGGGCAGGCTCATGCCCATGGCTTCGATTGCGGAGGCCATGGTGTTAGCCGTATACATACCGCCGCAGGAGCCCGGCCCCGGTATAGCCGTATCTTCCACGTTCTTCAACTCGATATCCGAGACATTGCCCGCGGCGTGACCACCCACGGCCTCGAACACGGAGATAATGTTCGTGTGTCCCGGACCTGGCTGGATCGTGCCACCATAAATGAAGATAGAAGGGCGATTCAGTCGCGCCATGCCCATCAGCAGCCCGGGCATATTCTTGTCGCAACCACCGATGGCGATAATGCCGTCGTGGCCCATGCAGCCAGACACGGTTTCCAGGCTGTCGGCGATGACCTCTCTGGAGACGAGGGAATACTTCATGCCCTCAGTACCCATGGAGATGCCGTCGGAAATCGTCAGCACGTTATAGATGATGCCCTTGCCACCGGCCTCATCGGTGCCCTTGTTGACGTCGTCCGCAAGCTTGTTGATGTGCATATTGCAGGGCGTGACCATGCTCCAGGTTGAACAGATACCGATCTGGGGCTTGGCGAAGTCCTCGTCTTCGAAGCCCACAGCGCGCAACATAGACCGGCTCGGGGCCTGTTCCACGCCATCAACCATCATTTTAGAATGCTTGCGTAAGTCCTTGTCAGTCATAAGAAATCCGGGTTTTCAATAAGCGGTTTTTAATGTATTGCCTGAAGTTAGCTTGGTCCCCTGAGTGCCTGCAATCAGCGGTCTGAAAGAGGGCGCTACTATACAACAGAACCTGAAAAAGGTGGCAGCCAGGTTTTTGAATGATGATGTCCGAAAACGGCCATCTTCTGAAGTAATAAGGAGTATGATGGCAAGCATTCAGAGAGAAACCAATGACTGCTGCCAACCTGCTTAATCCCGATGACTATGAAGACGCCCGCCAGGCGCGCGATCCGCGCTTCGATGGCCGTTTCTTCGTCGGTGTACTCACCACAGGCATTTATTGTCGGCCAGTGTGCCCGGTGCGGGTGCCCAAGAAAGAGAACGTGCAGCTCTACCGATCCGCTGCTGCT
The DNA here is from genome assembly GCA_965267495.1 of uncultured Pseudohongiella sp. Taxonomy (GTDB): domain Bacteria; phylum Pseudomonadota; class Gammaproteobacteria; order Pseudomonadales; family Pseudohongiellaceae; genus UBA9145. The sequence goes on from OZ254078.1 coordinate 1,598,896, forward strand.
GCGGCAGCAGCCGGCTTTCGTCCCTGTCTGCGCTGTCGACCCGAGTCGTCGCCCGGTACGCCTGCCTGGAGCGGTGCTTCCTGGAAAGTCTCGCGGGCATTACAGCTAATCGATCAGGGCGTGTTGGACGACGCTTCCGTGGAAGATCTGGCTGGACAGCTGGACATCGGTGCGCGTCAGCTGAGCCGACTGTTCCAACAACATCTTGGCGCGTCCCCAATTGAAGTGGCCCAGACCCGGCGGCTGCATTTTGCCAAGAAACTTCTGGATGAAACCGATCTGAATTTCACGGAAATTTGCTTTGCCGCTGGATTCGGCAGTGTGCGCCGCTTTAACGCGGTATTCAACAAGACCTACGGACGTTCTCCTAAACAACTGCGCGAGCGTAGACGAAATCGATCCAGCAACGCCGGTGCAATAGAGATTACATTGAGCTATCGGCCACCGTTTGACTGGCAGGCCATGCTTGGCTTTCTCGCCTATCGGGCCATACCCGGGGTTGAGCTGGTGACCGACAATGCTTATGCGCGTAGCTTCGCACTCGATGGCAATCAGGGAGACTTTCTGGCTGAGTTTGTGGATGGCGCGAATGAACTTCGGGTTCGAATCAACTATCCGCAATCGCGCCACTTGTACCACATTATCGATCGTATTCGTTCACTGTTCGATCTCAGGGCAGACAGTGTCCTGATTGGGCAACACCTGGCTAAAGACAAATTGCTGAAGCCGATGGTGAAAAAGTTTCCTGGTCTGCGTGTGCCGGGCTGTTGGGATGGATTCGAAGTTGCTGTTCGGGCGATATTGGGCCAGCAGGTTACGGTTAAGGCTGCATCCACTCTGGTGTCGCGTATCGTAGACAGGCATGGGGAGACCTATCAGTCGGGCGTGCCCGGGCTCACCCACATTTTTCCCAGTGCCGCTGTGCTAACAACAGCCGATCTCTCCGATCTCGGCATCGTTGGGCGACGCATCGCGGCAATTCAGTCTCTGGCAGCGTTGGTTGAGCGAGATGAGCTGCAGATAGATTGTGGTACAGATATCGACAAATTTATTGAAGGCGTGTGTTCGGTAAAGGGCATCGGTGAATGGACCGCGCAATACATGGCCATGCGTGCGCTCAATGATCCCAATGCCTTTCCCCATTCCGATCTTATCCTTCGTCGCGCTGCACATCCGCAAGGTGAAACGATGACGCCCAAACAACTATTGGTGAAATCTGAACCCTGGCAGCCCTGGCGTGCCTATGCAGTGATCTTGCTGTGGCGGCATTACCAGTCGCTTAAAACTTCTACATAGCATTCAAATTTGAACGAGGCGCTAACTTATGAGCACTTACTACCACTATTACCAGGCACCAATCGGCAAACTGCTGCTAGCCGGTGACGGTCAGTCTCTGTCTCTGCTGGGATTTCCGGGAGGCTCCATGGCAAGGCGTCACGAGTCAGACTGGATAGAAGACGAATCCAAATTCGCTGAGGTGATCAAGCAGCTTGACGAATATTTTGCCGGTAAGCGGCAGGACTTTGACCTGGCGCTGGCACCACAGGGCACCACGTTTCAACAGCAGGTCTGGCAGGCCTTGTGTGAAATTCCCTATGGTGAAACCTGGAGCTATGGGCAACTTGCCCAGCACATTGGCAAACCCAAGGCTTCCCGTGCAGTAGGTGCAGCCAATGGTATCAATCCGATTCCGGTGATCATTCCCTGTCATCGCGTCATTGGGGCCAATGGCAAACTCACTGGTTTCGGTGGTGGCCTGGAAACCAAGTCCTATCTGTTGAATCTCGAAGCAGAAGCCCGTACGCCTGGACTGAATTTCGCCTGATGCCGCGCTCGGTAGCCCGAGTGAGTGGGAACTCGGAGAACCCCCGATTGTCCTAGAATTGGGGTCAACAACCGCAGCAATTGGCAATTAGCACCGTTGCCCAAGCAGGCTGCTTGGAATCATCTTGCAGGCACTCAGCGAAGACTGGGCCCAGGGGGAATCGGGTCAATCCGCGTCCGATGTGATTCGACTGCGTGCCATCGCGGTCGGGGCCAGCCTGTGCCTCCATGCGCTCCTGGTTTTCGCGGTGATACGAAACGGTGGAATAGAGTTCCAGCCACCCGCTACACCTTTGGTGGCTATCGCTCTGGTGCCCAATAATCCCTTGATCGAAGCAAGGCCGGAAGAGATTCCCGCGGATGAGTCTGAGGCAATCACTGAGGATCTTGCAGCCGAACAGCAGCAGGAAATACCTGATTCTGAGACAGCTTTGCCTGAAGAGGCAGTCGTCGATCCGGTAGAGCCACTGACAGCGCTTGAAGAGGAATTCAGCGAAATTCCCGAAATTGCGGAAGCAGTTGAGCCAACTGCGCCACTTGAGGCAGACCCACCGGAAGATGCCGTAGCGCCTGTCACAGCCCCCTCCGTCCTCGCGATTCAAAACAGCGTGCGCAGAGATCTGGAACAGCAGGCGAACGATAGCAGGGACTGGGCAAATTCCTGTTCCGAGCTGCAGCGCCTAGCTGGCACTCTGGGTTGCCAACAAACTGAAGAGCCCGACTATCAGGCGGCTGTCATTTCCCCGCAGCGGCAATCGGTCTATGAATACCACAATCCAGTTGTGGAGCGCAGTCGCAGTGAAACAAGCCTGCAAACTATTGCAACGCGAACAGGAGAGCTGGCAGGAAGTCTTGCGCTCAGTGAAATTCCGGCCGGGCTATCGGATTATCTGTTGGCGGAAGTAGAGGCGTCGATCAGTGTGTACTCCAATCAGGGTGATCCGGTGTTGCAGCAGCTGAATCGCATGGCGGATCGCAGCGCTGCTGCAGAAATGGTCCGGGAGATAAACAGCCCCTGGGTGCAATTGCAGACTCAGCTGAATCAGGCGCGTCGCTACCGCAACCGCCAGGACCTTCAGGAGTCAGAAGAATGTCAGTCAGCGCTGTTGCTCATTTTTACCCCTGCAGAAATTGCTGAATGTCTGGGTGATGGACATTATGGTGTCCTGCTGTCACCACTGAATTTCACTTTCGACATCGATTATTGAGAATCGCTAAATAAAAGCACAATCGCGTCGATAAAAACTTGCAACAGGCGGGCAACTTCCTTATATAATGCGCGCTCTTCTCTTCAGGAGGTAAGGCCAATGATTCTAGTGAATCTAACATTTCTACCTGTTCAGCGAGATAAGCTGAGTAGCGTAGCGGCCTGAGTCATTCAGCGGTATTCGCGCAACTTTCTGCACGACCAACCCTTTCTACTCTTCTGACCATTCGATTTTCTCTATAGCTGCTTGCTATAGCTATTGAAATTTGTCACTGGAGTTTTGCCCGAAAGCTGTTGTCTGGCTGTCATTAACAGGCCAACTCACCCTTCATGCGTTTGACTAGCTCTGTATTTGGGCAGAATTCAAATGCGTTACACCCAGACTAATTGGTTCAAGTAATGACAACAGCAAAAATTAGAAGTGCCTGGCAGTTGTTCAGGCAAGCCATCAAAGGCGATTCAGAAATCGACTACACCCAGGGTTCTATCGGTCGCGTCACGCTGCTGCTCGCGATTCCCATGATTCTGGAGATGGCGATGGAGTCGGTGTTTGCCATCGTCGATATCTTCTTCGTATCGGGGCTCGGCACAGATGCGGTCGCCACAGTGGGATTGACCGAGGCAGTGATTACCTTGCTCTATGCCATTGCGATTGGGCTCTCCATGGGCGCGACTGCCATGGTGGCCCGGCGTATCGGAGAGAAGAATCCGGAAGCTGCGGCAATTTCGGCAGGGCAGGTCATCTGGCTTGGTGTGTTCGTGTCCGTGATAGTGGGTTTAATCGGCATCTTCTTTGCCCGGGATATTCTGCTGCTCATGGGCGCCGAGGAATCGGTGATCGAAACCGGTGAAACTTATACCCGCATCATGTTCGGTGCCTGTTTCAGCATCGTATTTCTGTTCCTGATTAATGCAATCTTCCGGGGTGCCGGCGATGCTTCCATCGCCATGCGGGCCCTGACGCTGGCAAACGGTATCAATATCATATTGGATCCATGCCTGATTTATGGCTATGGACCGTTTCCGGCACTGGGAGTGACGGGTGCTGCGGTAGCCACCAATATTGGTCGCACGATTGGGGTGCTTTACGGTGCCTATTTCCTGCTCAGCAAACACGGACGAATCCAGCTGCACGTGGACGACATGCGCTTGCGCCTCGGCATCGTGTGGTCTCTGGTTCGTATTTCCCTGGGAGGCATTGCACAGTTCCTGGTGGCAACAGCGAGCTGGGTTTTTCTCATGTCGATCGTGTCCAGCTTCGGCAGTCAGGCGGTGGCAGGGTACACCATCGCGGTGCGCATTGTGATGTTCAGCATTCTGCCTGCCTGGGGATTGAGCAATGCAACAGCGACACTGGTTGGTCAGAATCTCGGTGCTGATCTGCCCGACAGGGCTGAAAAGACAACCTGGAAAATCGCCCAATACAATGCGGGCTATATGGCAATCGCAGCGGTGATCCTGTTGCTGTTTATCCGGCCGGTGGCAGAGTTCTTCAGCGAAGACGCCGACGTACTGGATTATGCAATGCAATGCTTGAGCATCTTCGCCTATGGCTATGTGGGTTGGGGATTTGGCATGGCTGTGATTCAGGCCTTTAATGGGGCGGGAGACACCATGACACCCACCTGGATCAATGTGTTGTGCTTCTGGATTGTCCAGGTGCCCATGGCCTATATATTGGCGCTGACCCTGGGGCTCGGGCCAGTCGGCGTGTTCTGGGCGGTGTTTGTTGCAGACAATCTCAGCTGTGTGGTGGGTGTCCTGGTATTCCGACGTGGAAAATGGAAAACCCGCACCGTGTGAGCAGGTTTTCAAGGTAGAATAGGTATTCAATCCACTGCAATTTCTAATCCATGCTCAGCAGCCAACAACAAATCGTGACTCAGATGGATGACTGGCTAGGTGCCGGTAAGTCAGCCTGGCTCTGTACCATTCTGAAAACCTGGGGCTCCTCGCCGCGACCAGTTGGCGCAATGATGGCCTGCACGCTGGATGGCGAATTGGTGGGTTCAATCTCTGGTGGCTGTATAGAGGAAGATTTTCTGGAGCAGCTTCAGGACGGGAGTTTGAAAGAGCAATTTGATGAGGAGGGCGGCAAACCTTTCAAGGTGATTTATGGGGCAACGGCTGAAGAACAGGCGCGCCTGAAACTCCCTTGTGGTGGCCAGCTCCACGTACTGTTGGAATACATCGAATCCACAGAATCGAATTGTGCTTTATTCGGGCATTTGCGTAAAAGCCTTGAACAGCACAACCTGATCAGCAGAATCGTTGATCTTCAAAGCGGTGCAATCAGTTCTGCCGATGAGAGCGGGGAAGATGCTGTCGTTATCGATGACAATGTCATGGTACACAGTCTCAGCCCCATGTATCGGCTGTTATTGTTGGGAGCGGGAGATGTGGCCAGGTATGTTGCAGAGATGGCACTGGCGCTGGAGTACGATGTGACTCTGTGCGATCCGCGACCCAACTATCTGGATAATTGGCATGTGGACGGCGTTGAGAAGACGTCGCGGCTGCCAGACGATATCGTGCGTGAGCACTATAACAATCCCTATAGTGGCATTATCGCATTGGCCCACGATCCCAGGGTCGATGATATGGCGCTGATGGAAGCGCTGAAAACAGATGCATTCTATGTGGGTGCAATGGGGTCAGAGCGCACTTCGGCAGCCAGACGGGAACGCCTGCCAGAATTGGGCCTCACCAAGGACGAGATTGACATCCTGCATGCGCCGATTGGATTCCAGATAGAAAGCAAGACACCGGCCGAAATCGCAATCTCAATCATGGCCGAAGTCACCGCCAAGCGACACGGCGCACTCTAAAGCCTGAAACTCCTGTAAGTCCCTCTTGTCTAAAAACTGCAATGATTGTGGATTAGGCTGGTCCCCCTCGATTCAAGCATTGGAGTTGTCGATGCAAGCGTATTCACGTGCTGTCCTGTTTAGTCTGTTGATTAGTTTGAGCTCATGTGGGCTGGATGCGCCTGCACCACAACCACCTGATGCTGTCTCTCTGTTCCCTGTCCTGGAAACAGATCCTGTGTCCAGCAGGGGAGATGCGGCAGATGATCCGGCTATCTGGATTAATCAGCAGGATGTTTCCCAGAGCAGGGTGATTGGCACAGACAAACAGGCGGGAATCGAAGTCTACAATCTGCAGGGTGAACGCTTGCAATTCATTGCGGCCGGCCTAACCAATAATATCGATCTCCGCAGGCTACCTGATGGCCATCAGTATTCTGCTCTGGCTGCAGCCAGTAATCGCTCTGACAACACGGTAAGTCTCTTCGTCATCGATCAGCAGGGAGAGTTGACCTGGTTGCGTGACAGTGAGATTGCTACTGGTTTAACTGAGCCTTATGGTCTCTGTATGTATGACGGTGGAGATGGGCTGCAGGTGATCGTGAATGACACGGATGGCAGTTTTCAACAATGGCGTCTCAGGGAAGCATCACGAGGCCAGTCCAGTGATCCGCTGCAGTTTCAGGCAGAGTTGCTGAGGGAATTCTCAGTGCCCAGTCAGCCAGAAGGCTGCGTGGCCGATGACGCCCACAAGCGCCTGTTCTACGGCGTCGAAGAAGCGGGCATCTATGTGGTAAGTGCTCAGCCTGAGGATCCTGCTACACCTACGACCGTCATGGAGATCGAAGGCACGATCCTGGCTGCTGACGTAGAAGGAATGAGTCTCTATCAATCGGGTGATGGCGGATTTCTCATCGTATCTAGCCAGGGAAACTACAGCTATTCGGTATTCGATCGTCTGCCTCCGTTTTCCTACCGGGGTAGTTTTGTCGTGGAGGACCTGCCCGACGGCAGTGTCGATGGCGTGCAGGAAACTGACGGTCTGGCGGTAAGCAGCGTAGCGCTGGGCTCCAATTTCCCACGTGGTGTCCTGGTGGTGCAGGACGGGGACAATTCTCTTCCGGAAGAGGAGCAGAATTTCAAGTTTGTTTCCTGGTATCAGGTAGCAATGTCACTCGGTTTGTAATCTATTTAATAGCCTTGCTGTTTCTGAACTGACATCTTTCTGTCATATAGAAAGACAGCTGGCACTATTTTCCTGGATTGTCACATTTCTGCAGCCTTTCTGTAATTCTACAGTCATAGCCCTTCGGTATGGTGTGCCCGCACTTCATAATCTATCAAGGGATAAAGGCATAATGAGAAATCTATTTTCCAGAAGTACTCTTTCGATAGCGGTTGGCCTCGCTGTCTCTACACAGGTTGTTGCCCAACAACCACCCAGTCTCGATGAGATTGTGGTTGTCGGAAGCCGCGCATCTCTGCAGAGTGCGCTACAGAAGCAGCGAAATTCTGACAAGGTTGTCGGTGTAGTTGACTCTGACGCACTCGGAAACTTTGCTGACATCAACGTGGCAGAATCACTGCGCCGTATCTCCGGCATTATGGTGGAAAACGACCAGGGCGAAGGACGTTATGTCACTGTAAGGGGTATGAACACCGACCTCAATGCCATGACTATCAATGGTGTGAGTACTGCCGCACCTGAAGATCGCCGCGGTGTCATTCTGGATGGTGTGCCTTCGGATCTGCTGGACAGCATGACCGTCTACAAGTCCCTAACGCCAAATCTGGATGCAGACACTATAGGGGGCGCAATCGATCTGGAGACCATCACTGCTTTTTCCTATGACGATATGTATGTACGTCTCAAGGCGGAAACTTCCTATAACGAGCTCACCAGTGATGCTGACAATCCCACGTTGTCTGCAACTTTTACTAATCGCTGGGATGTTGCCGGCGGTGAATTCGGCGCGGCAGTTGTGCTCAGTGATCAATCTCGCCGCATTATTGCCCACAACAACGAGAATGGTGGCTGGGGCGATGTGGCGCCCAATGATGACTATGAGATGCGCTGGTATGACCTGACCCGAGAGCGGGAAGGTATCGTGCTTGCCCTCGATTACCGCGCCGATTCAGGCAACAGCTATTTCGCTCACGTATTTCACAACGAGTATTCTGATCAAGAGTGGCGTGCCAAGTGGGAAACACGGGATGGTCTGGAAGATAATGACGCAGAAATCAACGGCTCTGTATTCAGTTATGCAAACAGCAAGGTTGATACCGAGAGTCGTAACCGTACTGAACTGCGGCAAATTACTTCATTGCGGCTGGGAGCCAACTTCCAGTTCAATGATCGCAGCCGCGCCGAAGTGGAATTCTTCACTTCTGAAGCTGAACAGGATGACAGGGACCGCCAGGCGGTAATCTTTCGAAGTGACACTATCGATGAAGCGATTACCTATAACAACTCGGACCCGCAAAAGCCTGTGGTGACTTTCCCAGGTGTTTTCTATGACCCGGCAACTTTTAATCTCGATGCATTCGAGCGGGAATTCACGCTTAATACCGACGAAGATATCGGTGCCAAGTTTGATGTTTACTATGACCTGAACAATAGCACCCAGCTACAATTTGGAGCAAAGGTACGTCAGCGCGAAAAGCTGAATGATCTGATTTTCTGTGCGTATGAGCCAGTCGATGATATTTCCCTTTCTACAGTCGACAACGTGCGCACACCTCAGTTTCTGAACACAGTTTCTGGCCCTACAGCTTCTTTTGATCAGGTTAAGGGTTTTATCAGCCGACTCGGTACTGGTTCTACGGCATTGTCTGATGGTACATCCTGTCAGAATCCAGGTCCTGAATTCGAATTCAGTGGCGATGAAGATGAAGAATCCATTCCTGCTGACTGGGTGACTGAAGAAGACATCATGGCGGCCTATTTCATGGGCACCACAGTAACCGGGAATGCAACCTGGGTGTACGGTGTACGCTATGAAGACACGGATACTACTTATAACGGCAAGGCCTTCGCAGATGGCTTCGCCGGATTTACCCGCTTCGAAAACAACTATGACTTCTTTGCGCCTTCTCTCAATGTGAAGTTCGATCTCAACGAAGAGCAAGTAGTTCGTTTTGGTCTGTTCCGCTCTCTGGTGCGGCCTGGTTTCCAGGAATCCAATGCAGGTGCCATCGTTGATACTGAAGACAATGAGATCGAAGGCGGTAACCCAAATCTCGATCCTACCACCGCCTGGAACCTGGATCTGACCTGGGAATACTACCTGGGTGAAGCGACCTTCTTGGGTGCCGGCTTGTTCTACAAGTCAATTGATGATGCGATCGTTGAAGTTGAATCCACTGACACAGTTTTTCGAGGACAGGTCTACAATGTGGCAGGCACGTTTATCAATACTGATGATTCAAATATCAGCGGATTCGAATTGAGCTATCAGACAGCCTGGGACAACGGTCTCTTATTCGTGGCTAACTACACGATGACCGATGGCGAGACTGATCTGCCGGCAGATGCGGTGAATGGCCAGCGAACCATTCCATTCTTCAAGCAGGCCAAGCACACGGGCAATATCTCTGTCGGTTACGATCAGGGCCCCTGGGATATTCGCCTGACGGGCAACTATCGCAGCAAATTCCTGGATGAGATTGGTGACGAGCCTCTGGTTGATCGATATACCGATGACTTCTTCCAGATTGACCTGACGGCCAGGTATGAGTGGAATGAAAACCTGACTATCACCAGTTCTGCGATCAACCTCAATGATGCGCCTGAGTATTACTACTTCGGCAATACCAACCGCTTGTCGCAATATGATGAATACGGTACTACCTATAGCCTGGGGCTGCGCTACGCTTTTAGCAGCCTCTAGATTGTAGAATCTCTCCAGATAGTCCGTAAATTGAAGAGAGGCTTCGGCCTCTCTTTTTTTGCTTTGCAAAAAGCTGGCGCGCTAACTCACACTGAATACGATACTGTCTTTACCATCCTTCTCTCTGGCTGCAAGGTAGCTTGGTGTTTCTTTTACCCGCGCCAGCCAGGCATTGCAGTTAGGGTGTTCGTTGGTAATGAAGTGACGCTCCAGGGCTGATTCCATGGGATAACTGATCACGATATCGGCTGCGCTCAGTTGTTCCCCGCCAAACCAGGGTTTCTCAGACAGATCTTGTTCCGCAAGTGCCAGCAACTTGTTCATTCGCGGCAGGATCATGCGTGATGAGGCCTGGTTAAGTGCGGAGCTGACAATTGGACGCATCCAGAAAGGTACGCGGCTGATAAGGATATTGAATACGGCTTCCATCAACAGCAGCGGCATCATCGAACCCTGTGCCGTATGTAACCAGAACAGATAGCGAGCCCGGTCAGCACTGTCAACGCCGGGACGCAGTTGCTGGTCTGCAAACTTGTCAAGAATGTAATCGGTAATGGCGCTGCTCTCGGCCAGGGTCAGATCACCATCGGTAATAACGGGTGCTGTTCCAAGAGGTGAAAGGTTTTTGTACTCAAGGGGTGCCTGATGAGTTTCCTGGTCTCGCTCATAGAGCTTGAGTTCATATTCGCAACCGATTTCTTCCAGCAGCCACAGGATGCGAAACGACTGGGAATATTCTAGATGATGCAGAGTTAACATACCCACTCCTTGGTCAGCTTGGAGGTATAACAGATTAAGGAACGCTACCGGGAGACGGGCCCGGTAGCGAAGTTTATTTGCAGTGGTCAGCGAAGGCTGCGGAAGAGAAGCTGTGGCTAGAATGCCATCGGCTCTTCATCATCCGTGCTCACCAGGGAAAGACCGCCGCTCTCATCCTCGTCTTCCAGGTCCTCTTCGTCTTCTTTGTCAGTACCTTTTTCAGACAACTGAATGCGCAGGCGCAGGTTGTTCTTGGAGTCGGCGTTCTTGAGTGCTTCTTCGTAACTGATTTTTCCGCTCTTGTAGAGATCGAACAGTGCAGAGTCGAAGGTTTTCATGCCTTGCTGCTCTGACTTCTCCATCACCTCCTTAATCTCCATGACCTTGCCACCCTTAATCAGGTCACAGACACGTGGCGTACCGATAAGAATCTCAATTGCTGCAGCCCGTTTGCCATCAACTGTAGGAATGAGTCGTTGCGAAACGAAAGCCACGAGGTTCAGGGACAGATCAAGAAACAGTTGCTTATGTCGCTCGTCCGGAAAGAAGTTGATGATTCTATCCAGTGCCTGGTTGGCATTGTTCGCGTGCAGGGTAGATAAACACAGGTGACCAGTTTCTGCGAAGGCCAGGGCATGCTCCATGGTTTCCTGGGAGCGAATCTCACCGATAAGAATGACGTCCGGAGCCTGACGAAGCGTATTCTTCAAAGCTTCCTCGTAGCTGTTGGTGTCGACACCCACTTCCCGCTGATTGACGATGCAACCCTGGTGAGGGTGGATAAACTCTACCGGGTCTTCAATAGTGATGATGTGCCCGTCGCTGTTTTTGTTACGGTGATCGATCAGAGCCGCCAGTGAAGTCGACTTACCAGAACCAGTACCACCAACGAAAAGGATGATGCCGCGCTTGCTCATAATCAATTCGGAAAGTACCGGGGGCAGACCCAGTGAGGAAGCATCGGGAATCTCGGTCTTGATGTTTCGGGCTACGATCCCCAATTCCCCGCGTTGCTGAAAAATATTGACACGAAAACGGCCTATATCGGGGTCGGCAACGGCCAGGTTCATTTCAGGACTCTTTTCGAAATCCGCGCGCTGCTCTTCGTTCATGATCTGATAGGCAATTTTCTTCACCATGCCTTCAGGCAGTTTCTTGTCCAGCAGTGGCACCAGTTTGCCGTGGGCTTTCATGCTGGGCGGAGCCCCTGTGGTCAGGAACAGGTCGGAACCGTCCTTCTCGATCATCATTTTCAGTAAGTCATTGAATCCCATAATGGTCTGGCCCTTATCTTATCTGGCAAGGGTGCTTGCCAAACGTCATTGTACTCTCTATTCCTGCTCTATTTTCTATCTATTACTGTAACAATTATTCGAACCGGCTCTCAGTGTACCAGTTCACCTCACCAGCCGTGTCGTCAATCTTGTCAGCAACATCCAGTATAAGCGCGAACAGGGCCATGCGCACCAGTACCCCATTGTCGGTCTGACGAAATATGGCGAGACTTGGATGCTGGTTCAGATCATTATCCAGCTCATTAGCCTCTTCCCTGGAGTCCCGGGGCAGGGGGTGCATTATTACGGTGTTGGGCTGACAATGCCGCGTGTAGATGGCCTGATTAAGCCGGAAACGGCCGCGGTAGATGTCGGCCTCCAATTTGCTCTCAAAGCGCTCTTCCTGGATGCGAGTGAGATAAACAGTATCGTTGTCCTGCAGGCCCGATTCCATTTCTTCGGTTTCTACGACCTTGTGACCTGCGTTCTGCAGATCCGCCACGATAGACTCGGGCATGCGCAGTTCGGCGGGGGAGATCAGGGTAAAGGTAATGTCCTTGTATTGCAGCAACAACTGGGACAGGGAATGCACAGTGCGCCCATGCTTCAGATCGCCCACCATGGCGATGTGCATACCGTCAATGCTGCGATTATTGGATTGCAGTTCTTTCTTGATCGTATACAGGTCCAATAAGGCCTGTGATGGATGTTCGTTCGGGCCGTCGCCGCCGTTGATTACCGGTACACGGCTCGCCTTGGCAAATTCCGCTACCGAACCAGCTTGCGGATGGCGCATCACGATTACATCGCTATAACCGCTAATTACCCGTGCGGTGTCATAGAGTGATTCACCCTTGGTAATTGACGAGGACTTCACGTCGGTAGTTTCCCGTACCTGACCTCCGAGCAGGTTGAAAGCACAACCAAAACTAACCCGGGTGCGGGTGCTGGGTTCGAAGAACATATTGCCCAGAATGGCGCCATCGAGAACCTTGGTCATGCGCCGGCGATGGGCATAAGGCTCCATCCCGTCAGCTACCTGAAAGACCTGATCAATATCTTCTCTCTCAAATTGCTTGACGCTGATGATATGGGCGCCGCGAAATTCCATGGTTCTGAGTTCGTTTCCATTCCAGCTCAAACCCCCAGATACTACTACACTTGAGGGATGCAGACGAATCTGAGCAGCATGCTATGATCATGGCAATGACTTCCCGCAGTATTTACTGGTACGACTTCGAGACCTTCGGCAATGAACCGCGGCGGGATCGCGCCAGTCAGTTTGCAGGCATCCGCACCGACGAGGATCTCAATGTTATTGGCGAGCCTCTGGTGATGTATTGCAAACCCGCTGATGACTTCCTGCCCAATCCCATGGCTTGCCTCATTACCGGTATTACTCCTCAGAAGGCGACCAGCGAAGGACTGCTCGAAGTGGAGTTTTGTCAGCGTATCCTGAATGAGTTTGCTCAGCCCCAAACCTGTGTTGCTGGATATAACAGCATCCGTTTCGACGATGAAGTTACCCGGCAACTACTCTATCGAAATTTTCATGACCCCTACGAAAGAGAATGGAAGAACGGCAACTCGCGCTGGGACATCATTGACATGGTGCGACTCTGTGCCGCTACCCGCCCAGAGGGTATCAACTGGCCAAAGAAAGAAGATGGCAGCAACAGTTTCAAGCTTGAGGACTTGACCAGGGCCAACGATATCCATCACGCCGATGCCCACGATGCACTTGCCGATGTGCTGGCAACAATCGAGTTGGCCAAACTGATCAGGCGCGAACAACCCAAGCTCTATCAGTATGTGTATGGGCTACGTAGTAAGCAGAAAGTGCAGGCTGAGATTGATCTCAGTACCCGGAAACCTGTGCTCCATGTGTCGGGTATGTACCCTGCGGCAAGCGGCCGGTTGGCTCTGGTGATGCCGCTCTGTCCCCACCCGCAAAACTCAAACGGGGTAATCGTCTACGACTTGCGTGAGGATCCGGCGGGATTACAGGATCTGGATGAAGGGGAAATCAGAGCGCGGCTGTTTACACCCCGGGAAGAACTGCCTGAAGGCGTGGACAGGATTCCATTGAAGATTATTCACTACAATCGCTGCCCTGTAGTTACCTCACCTGCTGTGTTATCTGCTGAGCGGGCAGAACAGTATGGTATCGACCTGCAACAGTGTCGCGAACATTGGCAATCGTTACAGAATATGCCGGCCCTGGTTTCTCGATTGCAGAAAGTCTATCGAGGAGAGCCGGCCGAGCCGGAGAGTGATCCTGATTTTATGATCTATAGCGGAGGGTTTTTCAGCGACCAGGACAAGGAGTTGATGCAGGTGATAAGAGCAACTCCCCCGTCGGAGTTGAGCAGGCTCGACCTGCCGTTCAAGGACTCCCGGCTGGAGGAAATGTTGTTCCGTTTTCGTGCCAGAAATTATCCGGAGACGCTGTTGCCAGAAGAACAGCAGCGCTGGCAGGAATTTCGAGTAATTCGACTCAATGATCAGGCAGAGAAACAACGTTATGCTGGAGACCTCAAGCAAGCGAGAAGCTTGGCTGACGCATCTCAACAGTCTGTTCTGGACAAACTGGAAGACTATGTTGCAGTACTACAGTAGTTAATCTTGCTTGCAAATGGTTTTCTAGGGCCAGATCGTCTAGCGGAATTCATTTCGATTGGCTACTACACCTTGGGGCATTCAGCCGAATCTCTGACTTGGGCCGCCAGATCATTTAGCACATTTGAATAGAACTCAAGCATCTTGTTGGCCATGGCAGTAGAGTCCCACATCGCCATCACCGCATCACAGTTGTCTTCGAGTTGTCTCAGATCGTCTGGCTTGTTAAACAAGCGGGCAATCGTATTCGCGAACTCTGTAGCTTCATTGGCAACGACAGCTGCAGCTGGACAATCATCCAGGATGTCTTTGGTGCCCATCGCGGCAACAGATACAACAGGGGTTCCGGCAGCGATGGATTCCAGCAGTACCAGACCCTGGGTTTCAGTGAGCGAGGAGAAGACGAACAGGTCGGCACTGGCATAGCAATCGACCAGCTGTGTCTCACGATCCAGATACCCAACGAAACTGATATTATTTTCCAGTCCCAATTGCTGAGAGAGTCTTACACAACTGTTCTTGGCAGGACCTTCACCAGCTATGACCAGGTGGGCTTTCGGTACGATCTCTATCAGACGCTTGAGCATTGACAACAGCAGGCCAAGGTTTTTCTCATGGGCGACACGCCCTACATTGAGCAAGAGCTTCTTGTCGGGATCGATAGCATATTGTTGTCGAAACCTCGCACCGTCGCCGTGACGAAAACGTTCTGTATGAATACCTGTAGGAATGGTGTCAACGCTCTGCTTGACTCCGTAGCGATGCAGCAGATTGACAATGACCGAGGAGGGTGCGACAACCGCATCTACCTGATTGCATTGAGAGCGAGAGAAACGACGTGCTAGCCCACGCAGTATTTGTTTGGGAAGAAACGGAATGTAGTGATAAAGATACTCCTCAAACAGTGTGTGATAAGTTACCACGCATGGGAGATTCAGCTCCCTGGCAATCCTCGTTCCTGCATAGTGGGCCACAAATGGCGTGTGGATATGGACCAGATCCAATTCCAGGCTTGCGAGTCTGGGCAGGCTGTTGACTATCTCCCTAAATCGCATCATGCGATCTTCGGGATCGAATATGACCCCTCGGGATGGAATACGAATGATTGAATCATCGTCTTCATATTCCTGGGGATAATCGGGAGTAAGCAGGTACACCTGATGGCCCTGTTTCTCAAATTCCTGCTTGAATGTTTGAATCGATGTAGAGACTCCGTTTATGCGAGGGAAATACACATCGGAGACCATCAGAATTCTCATAGCAAAAGCTCTCTTGGTAGGGGATCAGGAATGAATTACAGTTTTCGAGCGGTTCTGCACTACAGGCTCAGGCTGCTTCCCGGCTGCCGGGGGCTTCCTTGTCGCCATGGATATCAGGAAGTTCGCGTTGCTGGTTTCTCTCATACTGCGCAGCCCAGTGAACGAGTTCAAGTTGGCCATCGGGGTGTTCGAACATAGCCGTGCAGCTTTCTACCCAGTCACCATCGTTGCAATAGAGTATGCCGTCAATATCCCTGATCTCGGCATGATGAATATGGCCGCAGACCACGCCATCTACTTTTCGTTCCCGGGCAAAGTGGGCGAGCGCATCCTCGAAACTGCCGATGTAGCTGACGGCATTCTTTACCTTGTGCTTCAGGTAAGCTGCCAGCGACCAGTAGGAGCAGTTGAAATACTTGCGGAATCGATTAACCACGTGATTGAGGCTAAGCAGCGTCTCATAAGCCCAGCTTCCAAGATTGGCAAGCCAGCGGCTGTTTTTGACAATGACATCGAGCTCGTCGCCATGCATGATTAATAACTTTCTGCCATCAGCAGTGGTATGCACGTAGTCCTGATGGATCTCCAGGTTGCCAAACTTGTGTCCCACACAGTCCCGCATCTGCTGATCGTGATTTCCCGGCACATAGATGACACGAGTATTGTGCTTGGCTTTACCGAGTATTGAGCGAATGACATTGGTGTGTTCCTGCGGCCAGAAAGGTGATTTCCTGATACTCCAGAAATCAACGATGTCGCCAACGAGGAAGAGGTAATCCGTTTCTACTGAATGCAGGAAGTCCAGCAGTGCTGTTGCCTGACAGCCTTTGAAACCGAGATGGACATCTGAAATCCACACGCTGCGAACACGAATTGGGCGAGGAGTTGGCATGGCTTCCTGCTGCTTGTTTTGATTATCTTCAGTGTCGGCTCGGGTAAGATGGTTTTTATTACCGATCCTTGAATTTTCTATGAAGAATTTGTGACAGGGGCAGGCGTGATTGAAGTTCGCTGAAACAAGCACAACAGTGCTCGAACGATAGCTGGGTTGTACACATTTGAGGCTGTAGGCGCTACAATGCGCGCGCCTTCAAGTACTCCACAATTCAAATAAGAAACAGGTAATAAGCCACTGTATTTATGGATAATTCTTTGGACAAGTTCAAAGATATCAGGCCTTATCTCGACGATGAGATCAGACCTGTGCTGGACAGCCTGCTCACTAATCAAGAGTTTCTCGACAGCATCGCCCGCTTCTACTACCCGCGATTGACGGGCATGTTTCCTGGACTGGTCATGAAAATGGCTGCCAATAAATTGGCAAGGCAGGTCAAGTCTGTACACGACGTAAAGACCATGCAGGATGTCATCGCCGATTACATGGACAAAATGATTCACGATACTACTACCGAGCTAAGCAATTCGGGCATGGAAAACCTGAAGCCAGGCCGCAGCTACCTGTTCATTAGTAATCATCGCGATATCACCATGGATCCGGCTTTCGTGAACTATATGCTGTATCACGCCGACTATGAGACGCTGCAGATTGCCATCGGTGACAATTTACTGAAGAAACCTTTCGTCTCCGACCTGATGAGGCTCAACAAATCGTTCATCGTTAAACGTTCTCTCAAAGGCAGGGAGCTATTGCAATCCCTGGCATTGTTGTCCGAATACATTCATCACTGTATTGATACCAATCAGAATGTTTGGATTGCGCAACGAGAGGGGCGTGCGAAAGACGGCGTCGACCGCACCGATCCCGCCTTGTTAAAGATGTTGGCCATGGGGCGACGGGATCTGACGCTGTCAGCCAGTCTGCGTCAACTGCATATAGTGCCAGTCTCAATTTCCTATGAGTACGATGCCTGTGACGTTTTGAAAGCGGAAGAGCTTTATCAGATTGATCAGACTGGTAGCTACGAAAAGACAGATGCCACGGATATTCACAGTATTGTTACTGGTATGATCGGATTCAAAGGCAGGGTTCATGTGGCATTTGGTAAAGAACTCTCTCTCACGTCTGATGATCCGGAAGTGATCGCGGCACAAATTGATGAACAGATCATCTCAAATTATGCATTGAACGACATGAACTATCTGGCCCTGGAGAGGTTGAAGCAAGATGGCATGGTGCCATTGCATAAAGTACGGGGAATTACTGAAATGGATAGTGTTTCCCGAGCATCAAGAAAGAAATTTGACCGGCGATTGAAGTCGGTTGATTCGAAGCTGCAGAGTATCTGGTTGAAAAGTTATGCCAATCCGGTATTGAGCATGATTGATTTCATGCCGACCAAGGCTGAACCCATTTCAGAAGAGACGTTGTAAACTTTTATCCAGTCTGCTTTGAAATTGATTGCGTTCCTCTTCCCCTAATGGTCCAAGACATAAGGAATCGAGGCGACAGCGCACGATGAATTCAGCGCTTTTCTCCTGTTGGCTCTGCCCCTTGCCAAATCCTGTCTGCAATTGTGACAACTGCAACTCCATACGTTTGGCCTGGTCTTCTTCAGGAGAGTCGACATTTGCACGAATCTCGGCGGCGATACATAGCTGGCGAAAAGCCTCACGTGCATTTTCCGTAGCGCCGCTTTGCGGTTCAGCGTTTATCAGAAAATCGGCTCGTTCCTGCAGGCGCAGTCGATGGTCAGCATTGATATCCGTAATCAGAACCTGCCATCGATCCTGATCGAAAACCTGCTGAGCTTCCCCACCATCTTCCCCGGGCATGTTCAGGGATTGGGATTCCAGTTCCTGGAGGAAAACAGAGCAAGCTTTGACCTTGTCCAACAAGGCCTGGGATTTCTTGTCTGGCAGCGCCTGGTAGCGGGTGTCCAGCTTTCGCTTCAGGCCATTGAACTGCTCCCTGAATCTGCTTCGTTGTTTTCCCGGAAGCTGTTCCAGCGCAGCGGCGAAGGACTGCTGCAGGCTTTGATAGTGTTTGCGCTGCGTCCTGAGTTCTTCGTCCTGTACTGCAAGCAGCGCTTCCAGATCCCTGAGCAAGGTTTGTATTGCCTTGTGCGCTTCATTGGATTTGTCCTGGCGCTGAGTCTTTTCTTTGTCACGAACGGCAAATATCTGGTCACACAGATTGCGAAACTTCTCCCACAGTTGCCTGTCTTCTTTGTAAGCGCCAGGTCCGGCTTGCTTCCATTCTTGTTGCAGTTGCTTGGCTTCTTTCATTGCTTGCTGCCGGTCTTCATTTTCCAACAATGCTGAAGCGCGTGAGATTAGCTCTTTCTTGGTATGGGAGCTGGTTCTTACCAGGGTTTTGCGCATTTTGCGTAATTCATTCACCACGTCGTAGTAGCGTTTCTGTAAGGTTTTAATCTTGTTATGGTCGACGGGTGCGTGTTGTTTCCAGGTGTCATCTGCCAGTTTCAATAGCTTATTGAGTTGGGGCAGGGTAGGTGATTCTTCCTTTATAGACTTGAATTTCTGTTCCAATTCATCACAGAGAGTTTGCCGCGCAACCAGGTTGGCAGCCATCTGTTGCTTTCTCTGTTTGAAAAATTCTTTGCAGGGCTCGCTTGCCTTGTCGGATGCTTCCTTAAATGCGAGCCACAGCTCTTCGTTTTGATTGGAACGGCCCAGAGCCTTCCAGTCCCGGTGCAATTTGCTGATGTGTTTGCTTCTGTCTCCTGGATTCATTCTGGAGTCCGAAACATGCTTCATCTGTTCAATGAGTTCTTTCTTCTTTTCTGTGGCAGCGAAAATCTTCCAGTCCCTTAGCTCGGCGATTTTGGCCTTGAATGGAGTCAGTAGCGCTTGAAGCGTTTTCTTGATCTCGCCCGTGGTGTTGGTTACGTTCCCCTGAATTCTATCCCAGGTGGAAAGGGCATCATGAGACTGTCCTTCCTCCAGTGCTTTTTCCAGCTTGACAATGAGTTCTTTGGATTGAGCCAGGAGTGATTCCTGATGGGCCTGGTTCTTTTCCAGAATTGCCCCTAGTTGACTGCGAAGTGATTCAGCGAGAATGCTGAGCTTATCATCGCCTTCAGCGATAAACTTTCGAGCTCGATTGAGATTGTTCTCAAAGGTAATCAGTGCGACTGATTGTTTATGGCTAAGACTTTCTATCTGCTGTTCGAGAGAAGATAATTCTGCCACTGCATTCAGTTTTGGCTTATCTTTCTCCTTAGCTCCCGTCTTGGTCTCCTCCTTGGCACCCTCCCTGGTCTCTTCCTTTAACTCCTGCTTTGACTCCGCTGTTACTTTCTCCTTCTCTTCCTTTCTGTCCTCAGTAGTTTCCTCTGCTACGGGTTTCGCAGTTGATGCCGCAAGCTGGCTCTCTCCGCTAGTTGAAGATTCAGCTTGTTCAGTGCTGGCGGTGTCTTCAGTTGGTTGAGAGTCTTCAACTGATGGAGGGTCTTCAACAGCGTGCGAGCCTTCGGTAGCTTGAGGCGCTGCAGCGATTTCAGAGTTGGATTTGGTAGAGTCAGTTGCCATTGACTACACTGCCAGGCAGTTAGTGGTGGGGATTGCTTATCAATACAGACAGGATTTTAACAGAACTTATTCCCGAGCGTATCCCAACTATGACGTTGTCTATCGAGCGAGAGATTCTACTGGCAGGATTCCAGAGCAGTGCTGCCAGTGGTGTATAATTTTCTTGCCAGAGCCATTTTCAGGGCTCAGGGAGCCTCTGATTAATAAGGATTTTTTATGTTGGCGGAAGATGTAAAGGAGTTGATCCGGTCCAACTACCGCCAACTCCTGCAGTCCCATCAGTTGACGCCACGCTACGGTCAACGACAGATGATTGCCGAGATTGCCAACACCCTTTCCGCTAGTGAGGAAAGCGAGGAAAATCCCGGGCCCATAGCGGTAGTTGAAGCAGGTACTGGAACCGGTAAAACCCTGGCCTACCTCCTGGCAGCAATTCCCCTGGCCCAGGCCAAACAGCTCAAACTGGTGGTGGCAACTGCCACAGTAGCCTTGCAAGAGCAGGTCGCTTTCAAAGACATACCGGAAATTCTGCAGGGATCAGATCTTGATTTCGAATTCGTGTTGGCCAAGGGCCGAAGTCGCTATCTCTGTCTTGCGCAACTGGATAATCGCCTGCGGCCAAACGATAGCCTGCAAGCCATGCTGGAACTCTATGGTGAAGAGTTAGACCAGGATGAACAGGGCGATTTGAGTCTCTATCAGGAAATGCTGGACGCACTCAGCGAGGGAGAGTGGCAGGGAGATCGTGATGAATGGAAGACGCCACTGCCGGATGATGTGTGGAAACCGCTTACTGTTGACAACTCACAGTGCCTGGGATCGCGCTGCAGCCACTTTCGCCAATGCTATTTTTATCGTGCCAGGGATGCGCTGGACAAAGCCGATGTCATTGTTACCAACCATGATTTGTTGCTCTCTGACCTGGCGCTGGGTGGGGGCGTGATTCTGCCAGAGCCGGAAGCGAGTCTTTATGTTTTTGACGAGGCTCACCATCTACCTATCAAGAGCAATAATCATTTCGCCAACTTTGCCCGAGTGCGCGCAACCCAGGTCTGGCTGGAACGAGTTCAGGATATGTTTAAACGACTGCTTGCAGAAGATTTTCTTGAACAAGCCCTGGCAGTGGAGATAGATGCGCTGAAGAAACAGTGTAATGACAGTCTTGAGCAACTCTGGGAAGTTCTTCAGGACAGTCTGGAGCAGGAAGATCAACTGGAGAGTTATGGCAGTCGCTCGCAACTCCCTTTCAAACTGGGTCGAGTCCCTGAGGCAGTGCAGTCAGTCAGCGCGAATCTGGCAACTCATATGCAGACACTGGCTGGCAAACTGAATATTGTCAGTGATGAGTTGACGGCGATTGCGGATTCAGCCAGCGAGCTTGATGAGAAAGAAAAAGCAGAACAATGGTTTCCTGTCGTCGGTGGGATGAAGAAGCGAGCCGAGGCAATGTCCAGTCTCTGCATGAGTTTTGCCGAACCGGATAAGCAGGATCAGGCGCCTTTTGCACGCTGGTTGAGTGTTAATACCAATGATGGCGATTCTGATATCGGGCTGTCGGTGAGTCCGGTGCTGGCAGCGTCAAACCTTCAGGAAAGCTTGTGGTCCAGGTGCGCCGGTGCAGTGCTCACTTCTGCATCGCTTTCGGCTTTGGGTCGATTCGATGTGCTCGCCATGCGTGCAGGGCTCCCGGCACATACCAAATACCTGAGTATTCCAAGCCCTTTTGACTTCGCTAACGTGGCTTCTTTGCATATTCCGCGGCTCAATTGTGATCCCAGTGACGGGGATGCACACACGCAGGCTATTTTACGAGCGCTGGCGGCGCTGTTGCAGACGCCTGTTGCTGCGCTGATGTTGTTCTCCAGCCGCAGGCAGATGCAGGATGTATTGGCGGAATTGCCAGAACAGCTTGCGGAGATGGTGCTCTGCCAGGACGACTATCAGAAAGCCCAATTGCTGAAGTACCACAAACAGCGAATCGATAAGGGGGAGGACAGTCTTATATTTGGTCTTGCCAGTTTTGCTGAAGGGGTGGACCTGCCTGGCAAGTACTGTACCCACGTGTTGATTGCAAAGATCCCTTTTGCTGTGCCCAGCGATCCAATCGAAATGACCCTGTCTGATTGGTTGGAAGAACAGGGTACCAATCCATTTACCACGCTGGCCGTGCCTGATGCGGCCTTTCGCCTGCTCCAGGCCAGTGGGCGCCTGCTCAGGAATGAGAAAGACAGTGGCCGCATAACGCTATTTGATGAGCGCTTGGTCAGTAAGCACTATGGAAAACAGATACTCGATTCCCTGCCGCCTTATCGCAGGGAAATCTTTAGCGAAGAGTATTAGGCGATTGCAATGGATGCTATTTGTGTTTTTTCCTGCCCTGACGGAGATGGTTAAACCAGTAACCAGCCGCTGCACCAAGCGCAGCACCAGCCAGGGAAGACATCCAGACACTGCCGAAGGCAGGACCGAGTCCCAATCCCACGAATAGACCAACAGTGATGCAGAGGGCATAGGTACCCTGTTCGGATTGCTTTTTGCTTTTACGGGACATGATCGTTTCTCGCTCTTGATCAATTTAGTCCAATGTTGCTAGTTAATTCGGCGCATAGAGTAAATTGCAGTACCAGTGTCTGTTGCCTGACCTGGATCGACGGCAACTGCGCCTATTTGATCAGCCACTTCCATGCCTTCGACTACTTTGCCTATCACCGTATAACGACCGTTCAGCCATTCGGCGTCATCCAGGGCAATAAAGAATTCTGGCCCATTTCGATTTGGTCCGTCATTCGCCAGGACCAGTGTGCCACGAGTGATAAGGCGAGTAGGGTACTGGTTTTGATACTGGTAGCCTTCATATTCATAAAGGCGCATCACGGTGAGAGATTGTAGCTCACTGGCAACGTCATATTGCCTCTGTTCCAGATCAGCAACAGTGTCGATGTTCAATCCCCTGTACAGCGGCTCGAGTACCCGATGGCCAAACTCCTCCGAGTTGCCTACATTGAGAATTGCGTTGGCAGTTCCATCGATAGAGAGTACTGGCAGACGATCCAGACCCAGTGCAGAGGCGTTGATCTCGTCACTCACGAACTGATTCGGCATCCCGCGAGGGTGCCGATGGGGCGAGCCCGCCTGGATTAGCAATCCGGGGATGACCCGGTGGAAGTCAGAGCCATTGAAATAGCCTGGAGTGAAGTCGTTATTTTCCTCGCCGTCAAAGGTCTCTATATTGCCGGCAACCAGGTTGAGAAAATTCTCGACGTTCTGCGGTGCCTCTGCCGGAAACAATTCCAGATAAATCGCTCCCCTGGCACTGGCCAGCATCAGCAGGGGATGTGCCTGGCTTTCCATGGCCTGCCGTGCAGTGAAGAAATCCGCCCGGGCCTGTGCAGCGAATAGCACCAATATTGCGAATAGCCAGGCAAGATACTGTGGCTTGCGCATTGTGAGTGACAGGTATGGGAACGGCAGCTTCATCACTAAGGATTGTAGGGTGAGGTCGTGGATTTAGGCAAATGAGCGCTGCAGTGCATTGAGGTCTTGTGGGGTGTCGATATCCGCGAGAATAGCGGCATCATCTATCTCAAGCCTGCATAGCTGGCTGAGATGTTGTTTCACCACCGGTCTTCCCCCGGCATCACCGGATAAGTCCTGCAATTCCCGGTAGAAATCGCTGCCAAACGCCACCGGGTTCCCTGGTTTTTCGTCGAATTGAGGGATAACGATGTTGTCTGACTGGGCGGCATTGGCAATATCTTCATACGTGCTCGATTGAATGAAAGGCATGTCTGCCAGGCAGATCAGACAGGCATCCCACTGGGCCGCAAATTCAATGCCGTAGGCCAGGCTGGCACCCATGCCTTTGTCCGACTCCGCAAAAACCTTGAGCCCAGGTGCGTAGGGGCTCAATTCTTCCGCCAGCTCTGGCCTGGTAATCACAACAATATCCGTGACCGCCGCTGAGAGGCGGTCAAGAGTCTGCTGGAACACTGTTTGCCCAGATTGCAGGGGGGCAAGCAGTTTGCTTCCGCCAAATCGCTTACTGAATCCTGCTGCCAATAGAAGTGCGCCGACTTTCTTGCTCATGGAGGCAGTCTAACATTCGGGAGACAAAAAAAAGCGTTGCCACCGAAATGACAACGCAGGTCAGACTCAATAGTCTTAGTAGGTAAACTAGTGGAGCGTCTTGCTGTTCTTGCGCACCGGATCCGGTTCCTGCTGCTTGATTTCGACCACAAAACTTTCTTTGTCCGTTTTGTCGGCAAGGTTCCTGGTAGCATCGCCGCTGTCCAATGGCTCCTCGGCTTTCTGTTCTTTCTGCTGCTCCGCTTGCTCAGCGGCGCGAGCTTCTGCCTGCGCCTGCAACTGTTCACTCAAATGCTGACGCAAGCGATTCACAACACTGGTCATCACCTCGATGGTCTGACTCAGTTGATCGAGAGTGAGCAAGGTTCTCTCGGGATCGTTGTCTGTCTGTTTTTCTTCGCTCATTATTTTCCTCTCCGTCAGCACTGCTCAGATCGATATTCGTCCGTCACTGTTACTCAGTCCCAGGTCAATGCGCCTCCGGTCTGGTATTCAATGACACGTGTCTCGAAGAAGTTCTTCTCCTTGCGAAGATCCATAATTTCCGACATCCATGGGAAGGGGTTGGATACCCCCTGAAATTGTTCCGGTAGGCCAATCTGAACCAGGCGACGATTGGCGATAAATTGCAGGTACTCTTCCATCATGGCGGCGTTCATGCCCAATACCCCGCGAGGCATCGTGTCTCTGGCGTACTCGATCTCAAGTTGTGTAGCCTGGAGGATCATTTGAGTCGCCTGCTCTTTCATCTCGTCAGTCCACAGATGGGGATTCTCCAGCTTGATCTGGTTGATCATGTCGATACCGAAGTTCAGGTGCATGGACTCGTCACGGAGAATGTACTGAAACTGTTCCGAGGTGCCCGTCATCTTGTTGCGGCGGCCCATGGAAAGAATCTGGGTGAAGCCACAATAAAAGAAGATGCCTTCCAGGCAGCAATAGAAAGCGATCAGATTCTTCAGCAAATCCTGGTCGGTTTCCAGGGTGCCTGTGCGGAAGTTTGGATCACTCAGTGATCGGGTGTACTTCAATCCCCAGGAAGCCTTCTTGGCCACTGACGGTATCTCGTGATACATGTTGAAGATCTCACCTTCGTCCATGCCCAGCGATTCGATGCAATATTGATAGGCATGCGTGTGAATCGCTTCTTCAAATGCCTGACGTAAAATGTACTGTCGGCACTCCGGGTTGGTGATCAAGCGATAGATTGCTAATACCAGATTATTGGCGACCAGGGAGTCAGCAGTAGAGAAGAACCCCAGATTTCGCTTCACGATGAGTCGCTCATCATCGGTAAGACCTCCGGGGGTCTTCCACAATGAGATATCCGCATTCATGTTGATTTCCTGCGGCATCCAGTGATTGGCACAACCATCCAGATATTTTTGCCATGCCCAGTCGTACTTGAAAGGCACGAGTTGATTTAGATCAGCCCGACAATTGATCATGCGTTTGTCATCTACTTTAACGCGTGCGGCTGTGCCTTCGAGTTCTTCAAGGCCTTCGCTGATATCGAGGTCTTTCAGATCCGATATGGCCTGCTCCAGTGCACTGGCGTTGGCCTGCTCATCGGCGGCTTCCAGGTGGGATTCGAAATTACCTTCCTGCGCGGCAGATTGTGCGGCAGCAGCGGGCGCGGTCTGTTGGGCTGCTATTTCCTGTACTGGTGCAGCTGTTTCAGGTTTCGCCTTTTCCAGGTTTGCTACATTGGCTTTGTTGGCGGAAGCTGCTTCTTCCTGATTAAACTCGTCCCAAGACAACATGGTGTTATACCCCTAAGAATTCCTGTCTGTTATTAGTAGAAATGGCTCTCGCCTTTTTACTGGCAAGCCTCACATTCGGGATCATCCAGTGAGCAGGCCATGGGCACGGCAGCAGGTTCAGCCGCTGCAGAAACCTTGTTCAGGCTGTTGTCTGACACTGTGGATTTTTCCGTTGTGGTTGCTGCCAGAGCACGCAGGTAATAAGTGGTCTTCAATCCGCGCAGCCATGCCATGCGGTAAGTGATGTCCAGTTTCTTGCCGCTGGCACCGGCTATATAGAGATTGAGGGACTGGGCCTGGTCGATCCACTTTTGCCTGCGACTGGCAGCATCAACTAACCAGCGCGGTTCTACTTCGAATGCAGTGGCATAGATATGCTTGATGTCTGCAGGAATGCGATCGATTCGTTGCACACTACCTTCGTAGTATTTGAGATCATTGACCATGACCTCATCCCATAGATTCTGTTTCTTCAAATCTTCAACCAGGTAGGGATTCACCACGGTGAACTCGCCGGACAGATTGGATTTGACGTACAGGTTCTGATAAGTCGGTTCGATAGACTGGGAGATGCCACAAATATTGGCGATCGTCGCAGTGGGTGCGATAGCGAGGCAATTGGAGTTGCGCATGCCATGCTCCTTGATGCGTTCCCGCAGGCTGGTCCAGTCCAGCCGTTGGTCCATGTTGACATCAAGATAGTCATCACCCCGGTATTCTTTCAGCTTACGCAGCGAGTCGATTGGCAGGATGCCCTGATCCCAGAGCGAGCCTTTGTAAGATTCATATTTGCCACGCTCCTGTGCTAATTCATTGGAAGCACTGAGTGCGTAGTAACTGATCATTTCCATGGATACATCAGCAAACTCTACGGCCAGATCAGAGGAATAAGGAATGCGCTGCTTGTAGAGTGCATCCTGGAATCCCATCACGCCCATGCCAACCGGACGATGTTTCAAATTGGAATTCTCTGCCTGATCGACGGAGTAGTAGTTAATGTCAATCACGTTATCCAGCATGCGAATGGCAGTGGTTATGGTCTTCTTCAGTTTTTCCTGATCGAGTCCATTTTCATCCACATGATTGACCAGGTTCACCGAGCCGAGGTTACACACTGCAATTTCATCGGCACTGGTGTTGAGTGTAATTTCGGTGCACAGGTTGGATGAGTGAATAGTGCCTACGTGTTGTTGCGGCGAACGCACGTTGCAGCTGTCCTTGAAGGTAATCCATGGATGACCGGTTTCGAACAACATGGATAGCATTTTGCGCCAAAGATCAGCGGCCTTTACGGTCTTGTAAGGTTTGATCTCGCCAGCCGCAGCTTTACGCTCGTAATCTTCGTAGGCGGTTTCGAAAGCTTCGCCGTGCAGATCATGGAGGTCCGGCACGGTATTGGGTGAAAACAGAGTCCATTCCTGTTCATTGAAGACGCGCTTCATAAACAGATCAGGAATCCAGTTGGCAGTATTCATATCGTGAGCGCGGCGGCGATCATCACCAGTGTTCTTGCGCAGTTCAAGAAACTCTTCAATATCCAGGTGCCAGGTTTCCAGATAAGAACACACCGCGCCTTTGCGCTTGCCTCCCTGGTTAACCGCGACCGCAGTGTCATTCACAACCTTGAGGAAGGGAACGACGCCCTGGGACTTACCGTTTGTACCCTTGATATGGGCGCCCAATGCTCTTACCGGTGTCCAGTCATTGCCTAATCCGCCTGCCCACTTGGACAGCATGGCGTTATCGCGAATAGCGGAGTAGATTCCAAACAGATCGTCGGGCACCGTAGTCAGGAAACAGGAAGAGAGTTGAGGTCTCTGAGTGCCGGAATTAAACAGCTGAGGTGTCGATACCATATAATCGAAACTGGAGAGCAGGTCATAGAATTCGATTGCTCTTTCTTCTCTGTTATCTTCTTCCGACGCCAGGCCCATGGCGACACGCATAAAGAAAACCTGCGGCAGTTCAAAGCGCGTGTTTTCGCTGTGAATGAAATAGCGGTCATAAAGCGTCTGCAGGCCGAGATAGGTAAACTGCTGATCTCGTTCTGCTTTTAATGCCTGACCGAGTACTTCCAGATCGAAGTCCAATAGATGATCCGAAAGCAGGCCCAGCTCGACACCCTTTTCGATATAGGGCTTGAGAGTTGCCGCGTAACGATAGTGCATCTCCGACTGGGTTGCGGAATCTGTAATGCCGAGAAAGCTGAGCGCTTCTGAACGAAGTGTGTCCATCAGCAGACGAGCGGTTACATAGGAATAGTTGGGGTCTTTCTCCACCATGGTGCGTGCGGTCATTACCAGTGAGGTGCGCACATCTTCCATTTTCACGCCAGGGTAGAGATTCTTCAGCGTTTCGGCGTAGATGCTGTCTGCTGAAACATCGGTCAGTCCTTCGCAGGCTTCATCGATAATAGTCCTCAGGCGCCGGGCATCCAGGGGACCTTGTTGCCCGTTGTCGAGTGTAACGGTAATTTCCGGTTCGTCAGTCTGCCTGGCTTCCCGTTTCTGCTGTCTCACCCGAGAACGCTCTGCGCGATAGATGACATAGCTGCGGGCAATCTTGTGCTCGCCGGTGCGCATCAGGGCCAGTTCGACCTGGTCCTGGATATCTTCGATGTGTATGGTGCCGCCTGACGGCATGCGACGGCGGAAAATATCAGAAATCTGGCTGGACAGTTGTGCTACCGATTCATGGATGCGGGTGGATGCGGCAGCATTGCCTCCTTCAACGGCCAAATAAGCTTTGGTGATGGCAACGGATATTTTGGATTCATCATAGGTTACAACGGCGCCGTTGCGTTTGATGACACGTAATTGCCCCGGTGCGGTTGAAGTAAGAGTTGCTGATTCGTCATTGCTGGAAGTGGTGGCGCGTGGAGATTCCCCCATTGGTTGGACATCAGTCTGCATTTAGTTAGTACTCCAGAATTTGTATTTGCTACAGGTCTCGCTGACCAATTTATTGTTCGATGCTGCTCGGAAGCTTCAGTGCTTCCTGGGCTCGCTTTATTGAGCTTGCCTGCTGCTTCAGCTGAGCCGTTGGGAATCATAATTCCGGGCTGATTGGCGTTTTCTGCAGCGAGCTAAACCCCGTCTGGTGCTAATCGGTGGCGCAATCCGCTTTGGGAGAGCAACCTGCCGATTACCAGGCAGTGTTCGAGCCATATACTATATATTGTGTTTTTGGGTCTGGACTTTAGCTTTAATTTCGCTTTTATTTCGCGGTTTCCACTATTCCCGGCGGAACCCGGGAGATGACCAGACAATTGCTGCCTCAGTACCGGATTTCATCAAGTGCTTTGCTTCTTATTTGTCCCCTGCAGCCAGTGGCAAAACAGGTTCAGCCTTACTTTTGAGGCTCAATTTGCACCAAGACAAGCCCTTGATTTATGCCCAGTCAATACAACATATAGACAAGCCATAAACAGACGACACAAGATAATGCGGTTTGTCTTGTGATGCAAGGGTTTTTCCTGTGTGTTAGCTGTGGGTAATTTGTGAGGACAACTGGAAAAACTTGAGTAGCCTCAATTGCTTAAGACTTGAACAGAAATGGGGTCAGCGATAGCTGGAACCAGGGGCGAAAAGACCCCGAAAGAATGGGGCATTTTGGCCAAATTGGCCAAAATCCCACAACCACAACATATTGTGCTGCGCAATTTCGGGATTTTGCCCCTTTGTGGGCAGTGAAATGCTAGCTCAGCAGGTATTCCAGCAGGGCCTTCTGGGTATGCATGCGATTTTCCGCCTCATCCCAGACCACGCTGTCGCCGTCTTCCATCAGCTCCGCACTGACTTCTTCTCCCCGGTGAGCAGGAAGACAATGCATGAACAACACCTTGTCTGCGGCGAGAGAGAGCAGGTTGTGATCAACCAGGAAATTGTCGAAGTCGGTTTCCCGCAACTGTTGTTCCTGTTCTTGGCCCATGGACGCCCACACATCAGTGACCACCAGATCCGCATCTTTCACTGCCACCAGAGGGTCATTGCTGAGGCTCACCCGGTCGCCATGAGCTGCCAGCAAATCCTGGCTGGGTTCATAGCCAGTTGGGCAGGCTATGCGTAGTGAGAAGTCAAATACCTCTGCCGCGTTGATGTAGGACTGACACATATTATTGCCGTCACCGACCCAGGCCACATTGGCACCCTGAATGTCGCCGCGATGTTCGATAAAGGTCTGTATATCAGCCAGAAGCTGGCAGGGATGATATTCATCGCTGAGCGCGTTGATGATAGGAACCTGCGAGTATTCGGCAAATTTCTCCAGATTTCCGTGAGCAAAAGTCCGGATGGCGAGGCAATCCACCATACGGGACAACACCCGGGCAGTATCTTCGATCGGTTCTCCCCGACCCAGTTGTGAAGTGGTGCTGGAGATGAACAGTGAGTGGCCGTCCATTTGAGTCATGGCGACTTCGAAGGCGATACGGGTACGGGTAGAAGCTTTCTCGAACACCAGTCCCAGGGTCTTGCGACGTTGACTGGTCGCCAATTCGGGATTTTTTTTGAGGCTAATAGCACGCTTCACGATATCTTTCACATCGTCTGCGGGCAGGTCCTTCAGTGTCAAAAAATGCTTCGTCGTCATCTCATTCACCTGGACGAATTGAGAGCCAAAAACAAAAAGGGTAGCTCGCGCTACCCAGATAAGAAGCGGCATTCTAACGACTTATGCGGCGCCGGGCAATTGTGTTCGAAGCAGGCATTGGTTAGGCTCAAGCACCCTGAATGGGATGGTGTCACTTGAATCCTGTAGAGTTAAAACTATTTGCCAGTCGAGTCTCTGCCATTTGTGACGAGATGGGGCTGGTCCTCAAACGCACCGCGTTTTCTCCCAACATCAAAGATCGGCTGGATTTCTCCTGTGCCCTGTTCGGGCCCCAGGGCGAGCTTTTCGCGCAGGCAGCTCACATACCGGTTCACCTGGGCAGCATGGCATTTGCCATGAAGGACCTGGTTGCTGTCAGGGAATGGCAAGCCGGGGATATGCTGGTAGTCAATGATCCTTATCTGGGAGGTACTCATCTACCGGACGTGACCCTGATTGCACCGGTGTTCGATGCGCAGGGCGAAACACTGTTTGGCTTCGTCGCCAATCGGGCTCATCATGCCAATATCGGATGTGATACGCCGGGTTCCATGCCGGTATCCCGATCGCTTGCTGAAGAGGGCATTATTATTCCGCCAACGCTGCTTTTTGCAGCGGGCCAGATACAGGAAGATTGCCTGCGCTTGCTTGGCATCGATGATGCGGAACTCAGCGGTGATTTTGCGGCGCAAGCCGGTGCCAATCAGATTGGCGTCTCTCGCCTTCGGGATCTGGTCGATCGCACCGGTCTGAATACCTATCGGGACGGGATGATCGAGCTGAATGACTATGCCGATCGCATTACCGCAGCTGCGCTACGATCTCTGCAGGCAGGCAATTATACTTTTCGGGATTTTCTCGATGACGATGGTTTCTCATCGGGAGAGATTCCCCTGCAAGTGACGCTCTCTATAGACAGTGACTCTGCGTGCCTCAACTTTGCCGGTTCTTCGGCAATGGTTGCCGGTAACCTCAACTGTCCTGAATCCGTGGTTGCTGCTGCTGTGTTCTATTGTTTTCGCTGCCTGCTTCCTGATGAGGCGCCCGCTTGTGACGGATTGTTTAGGCGTATAAAAATAAAGACCAAGCCCGGATCCATCGTGAATGCGCGCCGGCCGGCGGCGGTGGCTGCGGGTAATGTCGAAACCTCGACGCGACTGGTAGACCTGGTGTTTGGATCCCTGGCACAGGCATTGCCCGACAGAATCCCTGCGGCCAGTCAGGGCACAATGAACAATATCGCAGTGGGACATATTGATGACGCAACAGGATCTCGTTGGGACTACTATGAAACGCTCGCTGGGGGTATCGGTGGTGGTCCCAATTTCAACGGCCTCGATTGTGTCCACAGCCATATGACCAATACGCTCAACACACCAGTGGAATCTCTGGAGATGCATTTTCCCCTGCGAGTGAGACACTATGCAGTGCGCCAGGGCAGTGGTGGCGATGGAAAACACCGGGGAGGCAATGGTGTGATAAGGGAATATGAGTTTCTCGCCCCGGCGCAATTGAGCCTGCTTACTGAGCGTCGAGAACATCGGCCCTGGGGATTGTATGGTGGTGACGATGGAGCCTGTGGAGAAAATCTGCTCAATGGCAAGTCACTGCCGGGCAAGTGCACGCTGGCAGTCAAGACCGGGGACCGTTTGTTAGTGCGTACGCCCGGTGGAGGGGCCTGGGGCAAGAGCGAAAACTGAAGTGGCACTGAGGAGTCTTGGTAAGCGGCTGGCCCTGTTGTACACTCTCTGCCCCTGCGAAAATTCACAAGAGTTTGTAAACGTCTATGAGCACTGAAGATACGATTAGAGAACAAATTTCCGCGAATAACATTCTGCTGTACATGAAAGGCAATCCAGAACAGCCAATGTGTGGTTTCTCCGCTCAGGCAACCCAGGTACTGATGGCCTGCGGCAAGCGCTTCGCCTATGTGGATATACTGAGTAATCCGGACATTCGATCAACACTGCCCAGTGTTTCCAATTGGCCGACATTTCCCCAGCTGTTTATCGATGGTGAACTGATAGGTGGCAGCGACATCATCACTGAAATGTATGAGAAGGGTGAATTGCAAACCCTGATCGATCAGGCTGCTGGCGACGAAGAGTCAGGGAACGAATAATTCGTTCTCACTTATGTGTTGCTTGGACTCTCGGCGAGCGACTTCCATTTATTGACAATATTGCAAAACAATTCGGCAGTCTTTTCTGCATCGTAACGGGCGGAGTGCGCCTCATTCTCGTCGAAGTCAATATTAGCAGCGGCACAGGCGCGAGACAGGACAGTCTGTCCGTACACCAATCCGCCCAGGCTCACCGTGTCGAAGCTGGAAAACGGGTGAAACGGATTGCGCTTCAGATTGTGCCGTTCGCTGGCCGCGCGAATAAAGCCATGATCAAAATGAGCATTGTGCCCTACCAGAATGGCGCGTTTACAGGCCTGTGCTTTCATCGCCTCCCGAATCATCTTGAACATCGCTTGAAAAACTTCTTTCTCGCTGCGGGCAACCCGTAATGGATGGTAAGGATCGATACCAGTAAATTTCAGCGCCGCCTCTTCGATGTTGGCACCCTCGAAAGGTATGATGCGGTGGAAAAATGTCTGCTCGATACCGATGCTGCCATCTGCTTCCATGGACAGAATAATGGCGGCAATTTCCAGGATCGCGTCAGTTTCCGCATTGAAACCACCAGTTTCGATATCGATCACAACCGGCAGGTAAGTGCGAAAGCGGTTCGCCATGAGTTCTTGTGGCGTGCTGAAATCTTCTGCTTCTTGCATTAGTCTGACGGTCCTGAAAGTAATTTCCAGTGCACATGCTGGCCAGCGCGAAATGGGATGACCTTGTTGTCATCGAACTGAAAGTGATCTTCCACCTGCCAGTCCTGCCTGACCAGGGTGACTCGAGACTGATTCACGGGCAAGCCATAGAAGGCTGGACCATGTAAGCTACAAAAGCCTTCCAGCTTGTCCAGCGCGTTGGCTTCATCGAATACTTCTGCATAGAGTTCCAGTGCCGCCGGTGCGGTATAGATACCTGCACAGCCGCAGGCAGATTCTTTCGCGTGTTGTGGATGGGGAGCGGAATCAGTGCCAAGGAAAAATTTCTTGCTGCCGCTGGTGGCTGCTTCGATAAGCGCCAGCTGATGTACGCTGCGTTTCAGTATCGGCAGGCAATAAAAGTGTGGCTTGACTCCTCCCGCAAGCAGATCATTCCGATTATGCAGTAGATGATGCGCTGTGATTGTGGCGGCGACATTGTCTCCCTGGCTGGCGACAAATTCAGCGGCGTCTGAAGTTGTTATATGCTCAAGGACGATCTTTAATTGGGGTATTTTTTCGATAATAGGTGCCAGGATCGTGTCGATAAATACCCGCTCCCGATCGAATATATCGATGTCGTGGTCAGTTACTTCCCCGTGTAACAGTAGCAGTACGCCTCGTTCGGCCATCTTCTCCAGAACGTCCATGACTCTCGCGATATCAGTAACACCATTTTCGGAGTTGGTTGTTGCGCCTGCGGGGTAATATTTCACTGCATGTACAAAGTCGCTGGCTGCTACGCGATCGATTTCATCAGTAGATGTCGAATCAGTGAGATAGAGGGTCATCAGTGGTTCAAATGCGTCGCCGGCAGGAACAGCGGCGAGAATGCGATCACGATAACTGGACGCCGCGGCGACAGTCGTTACCGGTTGCTCCAGGTTTGGCATGACGATGGTGCGCGCAAATTGCCTTGCGCTGTGGGGAACGGTCGTTTGCAGGGCATTACCATCACGCAGATGAACATGCCAATCGTCCGGCTTGATCAGGCTAATCTGGTCGACGCTCATTACTACCCTGTTTGAAAGGAGCTGTATTCACCCTGGTACGGATCGACCATGGGAATTGCTTGTTGGGGCGGTATTGTAGCCGAAAACAGGACCCAGCGGCATTGTTCCCTGTCTTGCTCTGTTCTTCTGCAATGTTGATGCTAGAATACGCTCCTTTTTTTCGCCGGACCTGTGCCAGGTCCTTATCAAGCTAGTTTGGAGAAACTCAATGTCCGGGATCAATAAGGTTGTGCTCGCTTACTCAGGTGGCCTGGATACCTCGGTCATCGCGCGCTGGTTGCAGGAAACCTATGATTGTGAAGTCGTCACTTTTACTGCTGACATCGGTCAGGGTGAGGAAGTAGAGCCGGCTCGTGCGAAGGCTGAGGCCATGGGGATCAAGGAGATTTACATAGAAGATCTGCGCGAAGAATTTGTGCGCGACTATGTCTATCCCATGTTTCGCGCCAATGCACTCTATGAGGGCGAGTATCTGCTGGGTACCTCTATCGCACGACCACTGATTGCCAAACGACTGGTCGAGATTGCTGAGGAAACTGGCGCCGATGCTATTTCTCATGGCGCTACAGGCAAGGGCAATGATCAGGTGAGATTTGAATTGGGTGCCTATGCCTTGAGCCCAGGGATACAGGTCATTGCACCCTGGCGGGAATGGAATCTCAATTCAAGAGACAAGTTGCTGGCTTATTGCGAAGAACATGGCATCCCCGTGGAGAAAAAGAGAGGCAGCAAGTCACCTTATTCCATGGATGCGAACCTGCTCCATATATCCTACGAAGGGGACGTTCTGGAAGATCCGGCCGCCGAACCTGAAGAAGCCATGTGGCTGTGGTCGGTGTCTCCCGAAGCTGCACCGGATGAGGCGACATATCTTGAGTTGCAATACCTTAAAGGTGACATCGTGGCGATCAATGGTGAAGCCATGAGTCCAGCAGCAGTGCTTAGCGAACTGAATCGAGTCGCTGGTGCTAACGGCATTGGCAGAGTCGATATCGTGGAAAATCGTTATGTTGGCATGAAATCCAGGGGCTGCTATGAAACCCCTGGAGGTACCATCATGTTGAAGGCACATCGCGCGATCGAATCGATCACTATGGATCGTGAATTGGCCCACCTCAAGGATGAGCTGATGCCACGCTATGCTTCTCTGGTCTACAACGGCTACTGGTGGTCAGCAGAGCGCAGTGCGCTGCAAACTCTGATAGATGAATCGCAAACCTATGTGAATGGTAAGGTGCGACTCAAGCTCTATAAGGGTAATGTCATTGTCGTTGGCCGGGAATCCCAGGACTCCCTGTTCGATGAAGACGTGGCAACGTTTGAAGATGATGCCGGTGCCTATGATCAGAAAGATGCCGAAGGGTTTATCAAACTGAACGCCTTACGTATGCGTATCGCTGCCCAAAAAGGAAGAAAGTAAACGCCATTGCAGTACGACAAGAAAACAGAGATCAAATTACTCGATCTCTGTTTTCTGCCGGTATTCACACAGATCTTCAATAAGACAGGCGCCGCATCGGGGCTTGCGCGCGATACACACATACCGGCCATGCAATATGAGCCAGTGATGGGCGTCGAGCAAGAACTCCTCAGGCACCAATCGCAATAATCGTTTTTCCACTTCCAGTACATTTTTTCCAGGGGCGATGCCAGTGCGATTGGAAACCCTGAAGATATGAGTATCTACCGCCATAGCGATTTCCCTGAAGGCTGTATTCAACACTACATTGGCTGTCTTGCGCCCCACGCCAGGCAAGGCTTCCAGTTCCTCTCTGGTCTGAGGAACCTCAGAGTCATGTTGTTCGATCAGTATTTTGCAGGTCTTGATAATGTTTTCTGCCTTGGTGTTGTACAGGCCAATGGTCTTGATATGACGCTTCAGTCCCCTGAGCCCGAGGGCAAGAATTGCCTCGGGCGTGTTGGCTTCCGCATAGAGTTTGTCCGTCGCCTTGTTGACACTCACATCAGTAGCCTGAGCCGATAGGATGACAGAAATGAGTAGTTCAAAACTGTTGTTGAACTTCAGCTCTGTGGTAGGAGAAGGATTATCATCTCTCCAGCGGTTAAAAATTTCCGTCCGTTTCTGCCTATTCATCTTCGTTTGATCCAGAAGCGTTCTTGAGTGCACCGCTAACGCGAGCACGTGCGACCTGTGTTTCTTTTTGTTGATGATCCAGTGCACCAGGCCAGACATTCAGCCTGTTGCCAAGCGCAATCAATAATCCTAACAGTATGAAGGCGGCGGGCTGCAGGCGCACAAATCGAAACCGCTCGCTTGAAGCGGAACTGGTCACTGCCGACAAGTCACTGCCTGGTTGAAGCAGTTGCCACTGTTCGAACACCACGCCAGAAATCAGTATCTCTCGCAGGCACGAAAACAGAAGCAGAGCCAGCAATATTCCAGCGCCGAGGCTACTTGATGTTTTTAGCACCGATACCACGGATTCTTGTCGATAGTAGTTGTCCATCTGTAACAGTAGAGCGAGGTTACAGACTATCAACACACTGTAGACACCTAATTCCCGGGACAGGGGGTACCAGTACAGTTGCAGCCCCAACAGGATTAATGATCCGAAGCTTGCCAGAATTACGCTAAACCACAAGTAGCGCCATTTTTCGTCTATTAATTTTTGGAGCAGCCAGACGGCCAATGCTGAAGCGATGCAGGTCGCTAAAGTACCTGCCCCTAATGCTGCACCCTTGGTGGCGCTATCAGATACTGCGAGCAGTGGGCTCAGGCCTAACAAGTGAACCAGGGAAGGGTTGTTATGCCATAGTGAAACGGGTGCCCGGGCTTTGATATCCAGTTCGCTCATGCCCTTTCTCTTTTCAGTTTGGTAACAGATGCGTTGCGACCGCGGCCAAATATCCTGGGTCGACAGTAGTGGTCCAGGAGGGGAGCACAGAAATTGCCGAACAATACCGCAATGGCAATGGAATCCAGGTAGCTGCCCCAGACCCGGATGGCATAAATACTCGCACCTACGATTACCCCATACACAACTCGGGCTGGATTGCTGGTCGCGGCAGTTACGGGATCTGTGGCAATAAAGAAAGCGCCGATCATGGTGGCACTGCCAAACAAGTGCAGGTAAGGCGAGCCAACTATTGGAGCGTTGGAAGGCGAATAGAATAACAAGGAGAGTGCCAGCACCGTTCCTATGATCGAGGCGGGGATATGCCAACTGATAATGCCGCTGGCCAGTAGAAAAATCCCGCCTAGCAGATAAGCCCAGTTAACCAATTCCCAGCCTGTCTCTGTAGAGCGTGCAAATAACGGCAGTTCACTGTTGATCGCTTCGCGCAGGGCACTTTGACTTGCCAGTTTCGATTCGATTAGAGGGGTAGCCATTGCATAGCCATCTATGGATTGTGTGTCTGCAACGAGAAATCCCAGGCTCTGCACCATGCTGGTCAGAGTCAGGGGGGAATTTGCTGCATCCGGTTCTATGGCGGCTTCCGGTAGATGCCAGGCAGTCATTTCCAGGGGAAAGGCAAGCAACAGGAATAGATAACCTGCCATTGCAGGGTTGAACACGTTCTGTCCCAGCCCGCCAAATGCATGCTTGGCAATTGCTACGGCAAACAATGTGCCGAGCATAATCAGCCACCAGGGAGAACCGGGTGGCAAGGCAAGGGCCAGCAACAAGGCACTTAACATTACGCTATTGTCCCGCAGGCTTGCTCTTACTGGCAGATTTCGAGCGCGTAGCGACAGGGTTTCCGCAATGATTGCGATGGGAACCGCCAGCAATATGTTTAATAGCGTGCCAATGCCAAAGAACCAGGTGTTGATAGCAATGGCCGGCACGGTTGCTGCTGCAACCAGCAACATAATCTGACTGGTATTGAGTGTGCGAAACTGCATTGGTGATGTTCGCTGGCGCATTACTAATCCGCTTTACCAGTACGTTTCTGTTTTACCCGGGCAACTGCAGCCGCGATCTCATCTCTGGCGCGCTCTCGGGAGAATGATTCACCCGTATCGGGATCAGACAGTGAAGTTTGTTCCTTGCCTGGTTCCGGTCGGGTCTTGCGCGTTTCTTTTTTATGCTCGACGAGTTTTTTCTGACGATATTGCCAAAGCTGAAATCGTTGCTGGCGATGTTTGCTGGTTTGCCTGTTTACAGTTTCGCAGACTATCGCTGCCTTGGTCGCGCGGTAATGTTGCACAAGTGGGATGTTGCTGGGGCAGACGTGGGCACAGGCACCACATTCGATACAATCTGCGAGACCGTACTCCTCAGCTGACTCAAGGTCACCTGCTATTGCAAACTGCAGCAGAGTCTGGGGAAGTAAATGAGTTGGGCAGACCGTGGCGCAATAACCACAGCGAATGCAGGCGAGTTCCGGGCCAGGATCAGAAAATTCACTGGCAGAAGTTGCGATTATGCAGTTTGTCGTTTTGCTTACTGGCGATTCTGTGTCTGGCAGGTAATTGCCCATCAAGGAACCACCAATGATGGTATCCAAATAGGAGTGGGAGTCAGCGCCGCACAAGTTCAGCAAGTGTGAGATAGCAGTGCCGATGGGAACATCGAAATTCTTCGGCGTTTGCAGGGGCGCGCCAGTAAGGGTAACAATGCGACTAATACAGGGTTTGCCTTCGATGACAGCGGTATGTGCCGCGGCGGCAGTAGCGGCATTAAATACCAGACCACGGGCGTCGGGTGGCCGATTCGCCCGCGGCAACTCAATGCCTGTGACACTGCGAAACAGCTGCCTTTCTTCTCCCGCGGGGTAGCGTGGACGCACCAGCTTCAGGGCTACTTCGCTATCCTGTATCGCTTCCCGCACAGCGTCGATTGCGGCTTGTTTATCTGATTCAATGACGATCATTGTTTCCCTGGCCCCACAGGCTGCGCGCAGTACTTCTGCTCCAGAAATCACCATTTCAGCTCTTTCCCTGAGTAAAGCTTCATCACAGCTGATATAGGGTTCACATTCTGCTGCATTGATCAGCAGGAATTCAGTGTCAGAATGGAGAGCAGTCCTGAGCTTCCGGGCACTTGGAAAACCAGCACCCCCCATGCCACAAATGCCGGCTGCCTCAATGCGTTCTATGATTTCTTCCCGGCTCAGGCTATTGAAATCTCCTGGCTTCTCTATTGGCTCACACTCATCCTTGCCGTCGGGCTCCAGGACTATGGCTTGTTGATGCTGGCCTTCACCGAAACAGTCGATTGACCTGTCGATAGCAGTAATCTTGCCTGAAGTCGGTGCATGCAGATTTAGACTGCTTTGGTCTGCGGCTGAGGCAATGCGTTGGTACTTCAATACACGCTGACCTGTTTCCACTGAAGGGAGAGACCTGGCACCCTGGTGTTGTTGCAAGCCTAAAACCAGTTCTGCTGGCATCGGGGTTGGCATAATGCGCGAGCGCAGGCTTGCTGCCTTGTATGCCGGTGGATTGATACCACCGAACTTCAGACTGCCAAGAATACGAGCCCTCCTCACGGCTGGCTCCAGGCAGAAGAGGGCATGACCACCGGTATGATGTCGATACAATCTACCGGACAGGGAGCTACGCAGAGATCACAGCCAGTGCATTCAGCGACGATTACCGTGTGCATCAATTTCGCTGCACCGAGAATTGCATCGACAGGACATGCCTGGATGCATTTGGTGCAGCCGATGCATTCGGCCTCTCGTATCGAGGCAACGGCAGGCGGAGTGAAGGTTCCATGGGCAGGATCCAAGGATTCTGCTGTTTCATTAAGCAGCCTTGCGAGCCGGCGAATCGTATTTTCGCCACCGGGTGGACACTTGTTGATGGCTTCGCCCTGGCTGATGGCACGGGCATAGGGTAAACAACCGGGATGCCCGCATTGACCACATTGCGTCTGGGGTAATTCCTGATTGATCAGATCGATCAGTCCCGGTTGCCGGCGCCAGTGTTTATTGATGAAGGTTTTGAGTCTATAGCTGAACCATGCGGCCAACAGCAGGAAGCCACTCCAGAAAGTGGTTTGTACCAGGGGATTGTCAACAAGCGGTAACATGTCAGACCAGACCTGCAAAGCCCAGGAAACACATAGCTGCAATACCG
Source organism: uncultured Pseudohongiella sp. (assembly GCA_965267495.1). Taxonomy (GTDB): domain Bacteria; phylum Pseudomonadota; class Gammaproteobacteria; order Pseudomonadales; family Pseudohongiellaceae; genus UBA9145. The sequence goes on from OZ254078.1 coordinate 1,639,308, forward strand.
GCACTAATCAGATCGATGGCTGGGCCTCTCATGGCAGCAGGGAGGGTAGCCAGGCTGCAGCGTTGCCTGATAGCAGCAAAGGCCATCAGCGCCAGAGAAAAACCAACTGCAGTGCCGAAGCTGTAGGCAATTTGCAGAGGGAATGGCAACAGGCTGCCAACGTTCATGAATGCCGCCCCGACGATTCCCGAATTACAGCTCAGCATGGCAATCGCGAGCGCGTGTTTTCGCGACAGCAGGGGAAAATGCCGCGCAATGAAATGCATGAGTAATGTGGCAAGTACGGCTGTAATGAAGACAAAAGACAGCAGCAGGAGAAATTCCAGATTCAGGGGTTCCAGCAGAAATTTTGCCAGCGCAGCACAGATCACCAGGCTGGGGAACATCAGCAATGCACTGAACAGGGCGATTTCCGTGGCTGCATCGAAGCGTCTTGAAAAGGCAAACAGTGAAGACACCCCAAGCAGATGAACAAAGGCGATATTGTTCACCAGGGCAGCGGCAATAATAGTGCTTAGTAAGCTGGACAAGGAAAGATCGAGTGCTTGCTTGACTGAGACAAAAATTCTAGCACGACAAGCGGCTGCAATGTCGTGCCAGGAATCATGCTGTTTGCTGCCGGCGCCTGTCTAGTTCTCGAGTGCAGCTTCTGCAAACAGACCGACCGAATGTGGGGAGGGAATTCGGTAGCGCTCCAGGATTGATTGTTCAGTACTAATGGCTTCCTGGTGATTAATCACCATTTGGTAACCATTCTTGTTTTCAAACACCACATTCTCTGACAGATTGTCACGCAGCATCTGGGCAAAATGGCCAAAGTCACGAATGGGTTCGCCATTAATATATTCCACGACCCAGTTACGCCAGTCGTGATAACCAAGATTTACATCTGCCGCCAATATCTGCAGAGCAACAACAAGTTCGCGCCGATTCGGTGAACTCCATTCGTTCCGCGCCTGAAGAAGACTTACCGGGGCGCTACGACTCCAATCATTACCCCAGCGTTTAATGAGATTCATGTTCAGGGGCACGAACAACACACCACCATAAATGTAATACTCAGGCACCTCATCGAATCTTTCGCCTCTTACCAGGCTGTAGTTACGCAATGCCTGTTCAGCCTCCAGTTCCACGCTCTGTTGGCGACCGTTACGCGAAAAGGTGATCGAAATAGTATCTCCAATGTGATGCATGTCCACTGCATGCTTATAGTCGGTGAGCAAGTCTTCAGTAAGCTCTATGGTGCCATCATCCGCAATCTCGTAGTCATCTATCTTCTGAATTACATCATTCTCCTGCAACACACCAAACGCAGGAGAACCTTCAAATACTTTGATTACCAGGACGCCATCTTCATCCTTTTCCAGCCCATAGGCAGCTTTCGCGGAAGGGCTATCCAGGGTCTGGGTGCGAAATCCCAGGTCGGGAAATCCATCGAGTTGACCATCTTCGCTGTCCTGCAAGACGTGGCGAACAACACTGGGCGGGACAAAGTAACCGAGATTCTCTGCGCGGCCTCCCGCATTGGCCTGCATCACGACACCTACGATCTGTTGATCGACAATGACGGGACCTCCGCTATTGCCAGGATTAATAGCGGCATCAATTTGCCCGGCCAATAAATAGGCGCCGGCATGGGCGTATATTTGTTGTTCAACCCTGGACAGGATGCCCTTGGTTATACTGAGGGTATTGCCACCTATGGGATATCCGTAAACCGTGACCTCCTGCAATGGTTCTGGCAGATCGCCAATAGTCAGAGCCTTGAGGTCGCTGAAGAATCCAGGTTCATCGACAGTGATCAGGGCAAGATCTGCTTCGTGTGACACGAAGGTCACCCGCGCCTGGTAACGACGTGGATCATTGTGCTTCTGTGCCTGCACATAACTGGCATTAGCGACAACGTGAGCGTTGGTCAGGATGCGATTACCGGCGATCACTGCGCCTGAACCACTGCTCTGTCTTGGCGTGAGGAGGCGCCAGGGAGTGAAATAATCAGGAGCAGCCTGGGTGGTGTAGATCTTGATGACAGAGTCTTCGATTGCCTGAATATCTTCTCGCTGGGCGTTTGCGACCTGACTAAGCAGTATCGCAGCAGTGAAAAGTAGCAATGCCCGGATTCCAGAGCTTGTATTACCTATTAATGGACTCATCGTCGATTTCATGCCTATCCCAGAATATTGATGAGGGTGACCAAGGGCCAAGCTTATTACTTTCACACCTCAGGTACCAGCAGTGGGCTACAGCCGGGACTTTTCGACAGCCGGTTAGAGAATCAGGTCACACGCATGCCTGGTTGCGCGCCATCATGAGGTTCCAGCAGCCAGATTTCTTTCCCCCCCGGGCCTGCAGCCAGAATCATCCCTTCGGACACACCAAACTTCATCTTGCGAGGTTTCAGGTTGGCAACAACCACAGTCAGTTTGCCAACCAGGTCTTCCGGCGCGTAGGCAGATTTGATACCTGAGAACACCTGGCGAGTCAGCGGTTCGCCGTTGCTGTCCTGACCCAGGTTCAGCTTAAGCTGCAGTAATTTATCTGCTCCCTCTACATGGCTTGCGTGGGTGATCTCAGCGATGCGTAGATCTACTTTGGCGAAGTCGTCGAATGCAATTTCTGCTTCGAGGCCACTGGTGTTTTCTGTCACTGCGGTGTCCTTTTGAAGTTTCTGTTTCTCATATTCCTGTTGCGTCGCTTCGACCATGGCCTCCACCTTGTCGCTTTCAACCCGTGTCAGCATGGGCTTGAACTTGTTGATTCGGTGTTCTTTGAGCAAGGTATCCAGATCGTCCCAGACCAGTGGAGACACTGCCAGGAACTGCTCTGCTTTTTCCGCCAGGGCTGGTAGCACCGGCTTCAGATAGATAAGTAGCAGGCGAAAGGCATTGATACCCGTGCTGCATATAGCCTGCAATTCCGGCGACTGCTTGTCTTCCTTGGCGATAACCCAGGGTTGTTTGTCGTTGATATAGGCATTCGCTTTGTCAGCGGCTGCCATAATCAGACGGATGGCTTTCCCGTATTCTCTTTCCTGATAGTGTTCGGTTACAGCTTCCTTTATTTCCTGAATTTCAGCCAGGAGTTCGGGATTGTCTGGCTCTCGCGCCAAAACACCATCGAAACCTTTGCCAATGAACCCCGCGCAACGACTGGCAATATTTACGACCTTGCCCACGAGATCCGCATTAACCCGTTGTGCAAAGTCTTCGAGGTTCAGATCCAGATCATCAATACCTGAGGCCAGCTTGGCCGCCAGGTAGTAACGCAGGTACTCAGGATTCAGGTGATCGAGATAGGTGCGGGCATTAACGAATGTCCCCCGGGACTTTGACATCTTGGTGCCGTCGACCGTGAGAAAGCCATGTACATACACCGCACTAGGCCTGCGATAACCGGCACTGGTGAGTACTGCCGGCCAGAACAGGGTGTGGAAATTGATAATGTCTTTGCCGATAAAGTGATAGAGCTCTGCATCAGAATCTGGATGCCAGTAGCTGTCGAAGTCATATCCTTCGCGCTGGCAGAAGTTTTCAAAACTGGCCATGTAACCAATAGGTGCATCGACCCAGACATAAAAATACTTGCCTGGTGCTCCGGGAATTTCAAAACCGAAGTAGGGCGCATCGCGGCTGATATCCCATTGCTGAAGCTCTTCATCAAGCCACTCGCTCAATTTATTGGCCACCTGGTCCTGCAAAGTACCGCTACGGGTCCATTGCTTGAGCATGTCCCGAAATTGTGGCAAATCGAAAAAGAAGTGTTCAGATTCTTTTTCGATGGGGGTGGCTCCAGAAATGCTCGATCGTGGATTGATCAATTCGGCGGGACTGTAGGTCGAACCGCAGACTTCGCAGTTGTCGCCGTATTGATCTTCGGCCCCGCATTTGGGACAGGTACCGACTATGTATCGATCAGCCAGGAAGAGATTCTTTTCCGGATCATAAAGCTGGGTGATGGCCCGCCTCTCGATATGTCCATTGGCGTCCATAGCTTTGTAGATTTTTTCTGAGAGCAGCCGGTTCTCTTCCGAATGGGTGGAATAATAGTTGTCGAAGCCAATGTAAAAGTCAGCGAAGTCCTGTTGGTGTTGCTGGTTAACCCGCTCGATCAATTGCTCGGGAGTAATGCCTTCGGATTCCGCACTAAGCATGATAGCCGTCCCATGGGCATCATCCGCACAGACATAGACACAGTCGTGCCCCTGCAATTTTTGCAGCCGTACCCAGATGTCCGCCTGGATAACTTCCATCAGATGACCAAGATGGATATCTCCATTGGCATAGGGAAGGGCACTGGTTACCAGAATTTTGCGTTTCACAATAAGGCCTATTGAGGGATTCACCCGCGCAGGTGGCTACGCGGCACAGCCGATCAGAATTCCACCATTTCGAAATCTTCTTTGCCGACACCACAATCGGGACACATCCAGTCATCCGGAATATCGTTCCAGGGCGTGCCTGGGGGTATGCCTTCTTCGGGAAGACCCTGTTCTTCATCATAGATGAAGCCACAGACCATGCATTGCCATTTCTTCACCTGGCTTGTCTCCTGGTTGCGTGCCGAAGTGTCAAGGACGGACATTATATCGCGCCAGCGCTGATTGAGAATTCCCGGAACCGGTACTCGCGGTTCTGCTGGTGCTCAAGAAGCGAGGGGAAATACCGGCAGTCGCAGTTTCATTGCAACATCCAAAGGCGCGATTGCCGGGGTACTAAGCAGGCTGCGCATCATACTCCAGTTACTGTTTGATTTCCACGCGCTGAGAGGAAGTCTTATACTCGCGCACGGACTGTAATGCAGGCTCATGATTCGGGACCGAATGAGCTATTATTGCAGCGCGCAGCAATCACAATCCCTGTCTGGCACAGGGTGATTCCACCCAAGGAGTGCAAATGACAATCAAATCCGATCGCTGGATAAAGGAAATGGCAGCCAATCATGGCATGATCGAGCCCTTCGAGCCTGATCAGGTTCGGTACATTGATGACAAGAAAGTGATTTCCTTCGGTACATCAAGCTATGGATATGACGTGCGCTGTGCCAGCGAATTCAAGATTTTTACCAATGTTCACACTACCAATGTTGTCGATCCGAAGAATTTTGACGAAGGGAGTTTTGTCTCCATTGATGAACCCGTTTGTGTGATACCACCGAATTCCTTCGCACTGGCTCGTACAGTGGAGTATTTCCGCATCCCCAGTGATGTGCTGACCGTTTGCCTGGGGAAATCTACCTATGCGCGTTGCGGCATTATCGTCAACGTCACTCCGTTGGAGCCGGAATGGGAAGGACACGTTACGCTGGAGTTCTCCAATACCACTCCGCTGCCTGCAAAAATATATGCGAACGAGGGGGTTGCCCAGATGTTGTTTTATCAGTCAGATGAGCAATGTGAAACAACCTATAAGCAACGTGGTGGTAAGTACATGGGGCAGACTGGCGTAACGCCACCCAAAGCATGACACAAGCTGTCTCAATTTGTGGGCTATCACTCTTCCCTCGATGCCTGCTTATTACTCGGTAAACAAATCGCTTCTTGGCTCATAGCGCTGGTTCTTTGGCGCTGCGCAGCAGATCAGTCAAATTATTGACGATTTTATATCTTTGCCTGTCACGCTATTTCTAAGGAAGGCTCTCTGCAAGCCCCGCCATACGAGGGCAGCAGAGCTTAGACCGATAATTCCCTGAATCTGGAATAGATATTGCAATCATGCACTTGGGAGTCCGTTTCACGCGGCGGATTGACTGTTAGAGCTGGATTCGTTCAGTGGAGAGTCAAACGTTAAAAACAATTCGGATTCTGTGGAGGGGTTGAAGCTGTGCTTAATGATTGCATTCTGGATGATTCCAATCAGGCTATGCTTTAAATCGTCAAAAACGAAATTTAGTTTAGGACGAACCCTATAACAAGAGTGGCGAGATCTGAAACGCCTCGAAAAAGAAATATCAAAACGGATTTTGAGTAGTAAATAACAGGGTAAAAGCTTGAGCATGGCAATAGAGAAGTCTTATTCAGAAAGCACATGCAATGAATCGGGGGCAGCTGAGCAGGACTTGGCATTATTAACTCTCTCCCCTGGGTGGTTGGAGGAAATCCTTCGAACTCCGTTGCATGCTGGATCCAATACTCCTGTTTGCCACACATCAATCGATCCCCATCGGCAACAAAATCATAAATCGCGAAAGGTCTGCACTGCCGGCTGCGCTCAATCTACCGGCAACAATAGTAATCACTTTCGGGTTCTCGAGACGCCACATCCATGGCCTGGGCGATCTCGGGTGCTTATGACTATATAAAGGGACTAGAGCATGGGTTCAGCGACAGGGGCGTCTGCTTGTGAAACGGCACAAGTAAACGAGGATGCCAAAAACGAAAATCTAACCGACGTAGTTGATCGCTACGCGCCGCTGGTGAAGCGAATAGCTCACCATTTGCTGCTTCGAATGCCGGCCAGTGTACAGATCGACGACTTAATTCAATCCGGCATGATCGGTCTGATTGAAGCCGCACGAAAATATGATGTGTCCAAAGGTGCCAGTTTCGAAACTTATGCAGGAATTCGCATACGAGGTTCGATGCTGGACGAAGTTCGCAAGGGCGATTGGGCGCCACGTTCAGTGCATCGAAAATCGAGAAAAGTTGCAGAAGCTATCAAAGCGATTGAAGCTCGTACTGGCAAAGATGCAAAAGACCAGGAAATTGCCAAGGAACTGGATATCGACCTGAATGCCTACTATGCAATCTTGCAGGATGCGACGGGTAGCAGGTTGTTCAGTTTTGACGACATCATGGAAGGTGATGACTCCGCTATCGAATTGGCGGCTGGAGAGTTACCTGGTCCCTGTGATGGCTTACAGAGAGATACTTTCAAGCAGCATCTGGCCCGGGCTATCGATGGTTTGCCAGACCGGGAGAAACTGGTGTTGGCGCTTTACTATGATGAGGAACTCAATCTCAAGGAAATAGGCGAAGTCATCGGTGTGAGTGAGTCCCGGGTGAGCCAGATTCATAGTCAGGCTGCAATGCGATTACGGGCCAGACTCTCCGACTGGAACTGAAGCACAGTCAATCAATCTGCATCAGTTCTCAGCGGCGTGGCGTTCACTCTGCATCTGACCCTGCCTGGTGAAGTGGGCTGTTCGCTTCACTGGGTGTGAGCGCGCCGGGCACTTGAGCGATCTCAGGCAATCTGGGTTAATCTCTCCTCTATGACAGAATCAACGACTCCAACTCCTGTCAGCAATACGTCTGACCAGCCAATGCTTGTGGTCGATTCTCTTTATTGTGAGCGGGATGATCGAATCCTGTTCCAGGATCTTCGATTTCAACTAGGTCGCGGACAGGTGCTACAGGTAAAAGGTAATAACGGTACCGGCAAGACCACCCTGTTGCGCATCATTTGCGGAATCAATGATGGATATGAGGGCAACATATCCTGGTATGGCGATCCGATCAGATCAAGTCGGGAAGAGTTCTTTTCGGACCTGCTTTATATCGGGCATCGAGTCGGCGTCAACAAGGTTCTCACACCTCTCGAAAACCTGCGCTGGAGTTGCAAGTTGCAGGCAGCAGTGTCCGACGGGCAATTATTAGATGCCCTGGCTTCCGTTGGTTTAAGAGGTTTCGAAGAATCCCAGTGTTTTACCTTGTCAGCGGGGCAGCAGCAACGGGTGTCCCTGGCCAGGTTGCTGGTCAGTGCCGCGCGTTTGTGGGTGCTGGATGAGCCGTTTACCACGCTGGATGTGGAAGGTGTGGCATTGCTTGAGAAGCTTATTGCGGCCCATGCAGAACAGGGCGGGGCAGTGTTGGTGACGACGCATCACCCACTCACCGTACCTCAGCTTCATACGCTGACTCTGGGTAATGGCACAAGCGGTAGGGCCCTATGAATCGGGAAACTACGCCACTGGCATCTGCCTTCTTCGCGACGCTGCACAGGGATCTGTTGATTGCCTATAAAAGGAAGAACGATTTAATGAATCCGTTCATGTTCTTCATCATCGTCGCTACCCTTTTTCCCATCGCCATCTCCCCTGATCGGGAACAACTCAGTATGGTCTCGGCAGGTGCGCTGTGGATTGCTGCTTTGCTGGCTTCTCTGTTGGCTATGGACAACCTGTTTCGGGCAGATTATGAAGATGGTTCTCTGGAGCAATTGCTCTTGAGTCCGCAGCCTCTTTATTTCATGGTGCTGGCAAAGAATCTTGCCCACTGGCTGGTTAGCGGCCTGCCTGTCGTTATGGTGTCGCCTTTGATCGCCTACATGCTCAATCTCCCGGGCAATTCCTATCCCGCTCTGGTGTTGAGTTTGCTTATTGGCACTCCGGTATTAAGCCTGCTGGGTTCTATCGGTGTCGCCCTGACCGTTGGTCTGGGGAGCAGGGGCTTGATTCTGGCAGTGATCACCCTGCCTATGAGTGTGCCGGTGCTCATCGCCGGAACACTGACGGTGCAGGAGACCCAGAATGGCGGCCCGCTGCTTGCGTACCTGGCCGTGCTGGGAGCCATGTTACTTGCGGCTATCAGCCTGGCGCCGCTGGCATCTGCTGCAGCACTGAGAATCAGTGTGAATTAGGAACCGGTCTCAATCAGGACGCCATCAGTAGCAATTCTGCTTATCCGCGTAATTACAATGAGTTACAATACGTAACACGGGCAAAATTGGGCCCCGTGCTATAGTTTGTGCGCGTTTCAGGAGTTACCTCAGCATCATGGACTGGACCTGGTTTCACAGATTGGGCTCTCCCAAGTGGTTTTACGAGCTAAGTAGTAAATGGCTACCCTGGCTGATCGCGGCTATGGTGTTATTTCTGCTCATTGGCCTGGTTTGGGCCCTTCTGTATATACCGCCGGATTATCAACAGGGTTACACCACACGCATTCTCGTCATACATGTGGCAGTCGCAGGCACTGCACTGATCTTTTTTCCAGTGATGGCGATAGCAGGGACAGTCACCCTGGTGTGGCGCATGAAACTGGCAGATATGGTGGCCAAGAATGCTGCACCGCTTGGCGCCTGGTTTTCGTTCGTGACGCTCGCCACGGGTTCTCTCTGGGGAAGTGTCATGTGGGGTACCTGGTGGGAGTGGTCTGACGCCCGCCTGGTGTCGATGTTGTTTCAGTTTTTCCTGTTAGTTAGCGTAGTTGCCTTGCGATCAGCGCTGGAAGACAGTGACAACGCAGCCAAAGCCTGTGCCTTACTCTCTATCGTTGGTTGTATCAACGTGGTGATTATCAAGTACTCGGTGGAATGGTGGAATGTGCTGCATCAACCAAGCAGTCCGCTGTCGATGGAAAGCAATAGTCCCAATGCGCCGGAGATATGGATTCCCATTGTGATCATGAGCGTGGCTGTACATTTGTTCTTTATCGTCGCGCTGATCATGGCGACACGGAACGAAATTCTGCAGCGGGAACGTAAAGCGCAATGGGTGCAGGACCTGGTTGCGGCTCAACCTTGAGTGCGATAGGGCAATGCCTGATAGAGCGTGTTAGATGTTTGAAGCAATCCAATTTTCGAGTTTTAGCGAATTCATTGATATGGGCGGTTATGGATTCAACGTCTGGTCGGTATATGCAGTATTCGCCGTGTTCATCGCGGTAAACTTGATTGCCCCAATTAGAAAGCGGAAGCAAATAGTCAAAGATTTAAAGCGACGTGCAGTATTGAATGAGAACTCTGATCAGCAGGACTAACGTGGCTTCGCAAGATGCGAAGCGCATACCTGGTATAACAAGTTCAGGAGAATTGCAGTGAAACCTCATCGGCGTAAACGACTAAGCATCATCATTTTTATTGCTATGGGTCTGAGTGCGGCCACTGGTCTGGTTATCTTCGTCATGGGCCAGAACATCAATATGTTCTATACCCCAACTCAGGTTGCAGGTGGCGAAGTCGCCAGCGGTGTAGAGTTTCGCATTGGTGGTATGGTGAAGGCTGGCACGATCGAGCAGGCGCAGGACAGCCTGCAAGTGAGTTTCATCACTACCGACTATGTGAGCGATGTACAGGTTGCCTATGACGGCATTCTTCCGGATTTATTCCGTGAGGGGCAAGGTGTTGTTGCCGAAGGGCAGATTGACGGCAATGGTGTCTTTCATGCTTCCAAGGTGTTGGCCAAGCATGACGAGAATTATATGTCGGCAGAAGTGAAAGCTGCGCTGGACGCCGCTGGTGCCTCTCCGGAGAACCATCCCTTACCGGTACAACCGGAGAGCTAGGAGAGTTAGATGATTCCCGAGCTTGGATCGTTCGCCCTAATTCTTGCCCTGTGTCTCTGTGGGATATTGGGCAGTTTGCCTCTGGTTGGTGCCCATACTGGCAACCAGGTGTGGATGAGTCTTGCGCGGCCCCTGTCCGCTGGTATTTTCGTTTTCCTGGCTATCAGTACCGGCATTCTTGCTTATGCTTTCGTTACCGATGACTTTTCCGTTCAGTATGTAGCGCAGCATTCCAACACTTTATTGCCAATGCGCTATAAGTTCACTGCGGTTTGGGGTGGGCATGAAGGCTCCTTTCTGTTGTGGACGTTCATGCTTGCCGGCTGGATGCTGTCTGTGGGCATTTACAGCAAGAGCATGCCCCTGGATTTTGTCGCGCGCGTACTCGGCGTGCTGGGCCTGCTGACTTTTTCCTATGTGCTGTTCATGCTGGCAACATCGAATCCGTTTGACCGTATCGTACCTCTGCCACCAGCCGATGGTGCGGATCTGAATTCGGCCTTGCAGGATCTGGCATTTATCGTTCACCCGCCGGCACTCTATATGGGTTATGTGGGTTTCTCCGTGGTGTTTGCCTTTGCAATGGCTGCCTTGCTGAGCGGTCGTATGGATGCGGCCTGGGCGCGCTGGTCCAGACCCTGGGCAAATGTGGCCTGGGCCATACTCACCCTCGGCATCGCACTGGGCAGTTGGTGGGCCTATTATGAACTTGGTTGGGGTGGCTACTGGGCCTGGGATCCGGTTGAAAATCCACCGATGATCACCTGGTTGTTTGGGACCGCTCTGGTTCATTCCCTGGCGGTAACCGAGAAGCGCGGAGTGTTCAAGAGCTGGACCGTGCTGTTGGCGATCCTCGCATTTTCCGGCAGCTTGCTGGGCACATTCATCACCCGTTCTGGTTTGCTAACTTCGGTCCATGCTTTCGCCAGTGATCCCGACAGGGGGTTCTTCATCCTCGGCATACTCGGTGTGGTAATCGGAGGCTCGCTGTTGCTCTATGCGATCAGGGCTCCACTCATGAAATCTGACTCGGGATTTGAGTTGGTTTCCCGGGAAATGTTTTTGCTGGCTAACAACGTCATTCTCGTTGTGGCTGCAGCGTCGGTATTTCTGGGCACCCTGTTTCCAATGGTGTACCAGGCGATCACCGATGACCTGATATCTATTGGTCCTCCTTATTTCAATGCGATCTTTGCACCTCTGATGATGATCCTGATTGTATTCCTGGGTATCGGTCCCATCAGTCGCTGGAAACGCACATCGACTCATTATCTGCTTACCCAACTCTCCCGCGTGTTGATCGCCAGTCTCATCCTGGGCATCGTGCTGCCTTTGATTGTGCTGCTGGGATTTTCTCTACCGGCGACCATTACCATGATGCTCGCACTATGGATAGTTCTGAGTATTGCTAAAGACATACGCGACAAAACAGCAAACAAAGTGGCGTTTGCACAGAAAATGCGATCTTTGTCTTTCAGCTACTACGGGATGCAATTTGCGCATATTGGTATCGCAGTGATGCTTATTGGTGTTTCGCTGTCAGCCTATTTTGGTAATGAGCGCAGTGTGCTCCTGGACACAGGAGACCAGGCTGAGCTTGGTAGCTATACATTCACCTTGCTGGGTTCAGAACGCATTAACGGTCCTAACTATATTGGGGATGCCGTTACCATTAATGTAGCGCATGAAGGTGAACCCCTGACCGTATTGGTTCCCGAACGTCGCCTCTATGTGGCCAGTGGCACGCCTTCCACGGAAATGGCAATCGACGCGGGGCTGTTCAGGGATTTATTCATCACGCTGGGCGAACAACGCGAGACGGGTGCCTGGACGATGACCATATACGTTAAACCATTCGTGCGCTGGATTTGGCTCGGAGCTATCTTTATGGCATTCGGCGCAACACTGGCGGCAGCAGACAAACGCTATCGCCGCTTGCGCATCCGGCAGGATAAAAAACAGAAAGCCGCATCTGTCCCAGGTGCCCAACTCAATCCTGCAAGCTGAGGCGGTTGTCAGGAGAATACAAATGGAACGCTGGAAATACTTCATCCCGGTCGCTGCCTTTCTCTCTCTGGCACTACTGCTTTGGCGCGGCTTGTATCTTGATCCGCAGGAATTGCCTTCCATGTTGATCGACAAGCCAATGCCCAGCTTTGCCATGTCAACAGTCGATGGTGAAGCAGTCAGTAATTCGGATCTACCCAATCAGATATTCCTCCTTAATGTGTGGGGAAGTTATTGTCTGCCTTGCCTGGTTGAGCATCCAACCTTGATGCGCTTGTCAGAAGAAGGCGAAATTCCGGTAGTTGGTGTGAACTACAAGGACCGGGATCATCTGGCTCTTGACTGGCTGGAAACCAATGGCAATCCTTTTTCTTTCAGTATCTACGATGAAAATGGCAGGTTGGGAATAGACCTGGGCGTCTATGGTGCGCCCGAGACCTATCTTGTTGATGCCAATGGTGTGATCCGCTATCGCCATGTGGCTGTGCTTGACGAAACTGTCTGGACCAGGGAATTTGAACCAGCCATTGCTGAACTCAGAGCGGAATCCCCTTAGTGATTGCGACTATCAATCAAATTTTTCAATGCGCCGCCAGGGCAAGCGTGCTATTGCTTCTCCTTCAACTTATCAGCATGCCATCCCTGGCCCAGGTGGATACTTTCGAGTTTGATACACCGGAACAGCAACGCAGGTTTCGACAGTTATCCAATGAGCTGCGCTGTCCTCAATGCCAATATTCCAATCTCACTGGTTCCACCGGCGGAGTTGCTGAAGATCTCAGGCGTGAAGTGCATCGCATGATCATGGCAGGAATGACAAACGCCGAGATTGAGCAGTTCATGTATGAAAGGTACGGGGATTTTATTTTTTTCAGGCCCCGCTTGCGGGCGGAAACCGTGCTGCTCTGGTTCGGGCCGCTAATTTTTCTGATTATAGGTGGCGCCGTTGCCTATTCAATTTCACGCCGGGCCCACAAAACAGAGGATGATGACAAGGAGCTGGATTCCTCCCAACAAGCGAGATTGGATGAGCTTTTAAACTCTGAGCGATCTTCCTCCTGATTGCACGACCCGGTAAACCATTTTGTTCTGGATAGTTTCCTCATTATTTCTTCTCATCGCGGCGCTCTTTGTCGCAGTGCCGGTATGGCTCCGCCTGCGTGCTACTACTGATGATTCGGAAGAAATCAGAAGGCGTGCCAACATCGCCTTGTTTCAGGAACGAAGTGATGAGCTGGAAGCCGATCTGTCAGCTGGCAACATCGATCAACAGCAATTCGATAGCCTGCTCCTGGAGATGCAACAAAATCTGCTTGCCGATGTGGGTGATGAGAGTACGGAGAGCAGCAAGCATTCCGGCGCTACCAGCAGTCCGAATGATGCAAAATCCCAAAGTCTTACCTGGATGCTTCCGGCAGCCATGGTGGTACTTATTCCCATGCTTGCTTATCCCATGTACCGGACCTGGGGATACTTTGATGACGTGCAGGTGATGGATCTCTTCGAAGCGACAGTCGAAAACCAGGGGGACGCAGAAGAGGCGCAGCGACTCATTGTCAGCATCGGCCAGTATGCCCAGGAACACGAAGACATGCCCTGGGCGTTCTATTTCCTTGCAGAAAACTTCGCCGCCCTTGGATTGTTTGCAGAAGCGCAGATTGCCTATCAGAGGGCAGCGGATCTGATTGATCCCGGCGCGGAGAAAGCCCTCATTCTGGGTCGGGTGGCCACGGCGATGTATATCAACGCAAATTTCCAGATTACCGATGAAATCGCCACTGTAATCGAAGAGGCCCGGGAGCTTAATCCCAGTGAACTGGCAGTACTGCAGCTACTCGCCACCGACGCTGAACAGCGGCAGGACTATCAGGCAGCGATAGAAAACTGGCGATTGATGATCCAGGCCAGCCCTAATTCACAAATGGCACAGGAGCTGCGCATTCGAATCAGTGAAGCACAAAATCTGCTTGCTGCTAACGGAGAGGTAGAGCAGGGCCCTGTTGTCGAGATCAATCTTTCTATCGCACCAGAGTTGAATTTGGATGCAGGCCTGCGGGTGTTCATCGCAGCGCGCAATGCTGACAGAGAGGGTATGCCACCGCTTGCCGCGATAGATACAACAGTTGGTGCCCTACCAGCCAGCATCAGCCTGGACAACAGATCTGCTGTAGGACCCTTCAACCTGTCTTCAGCTGAAACGGTCTATGTGTCTGCCCTGGTTTCCTACGCCGGTGTCGCTACGCCGCAAACAGGTGATTATCGCGTTGTCTCGGAATCGTTCGCCCTGAGCGATGAAACCAATACGCTGGACCTGGTCATCGCAGAATCTGTGCCTTGATTCCAGGCCGCGAGAAACTGACTTCGTGTACTGGTCCGAATTTTTAGCCATCGCAGTGGCACACCTGTTTGCTGTGGCTTCTCCTGGACCCGACTTTGCGATCGTCACCAGGCAGAGTGTGATGGCCGGTACCCGAATCGGTGTCTGGACCAGTCTGGGAGTCGGCGCAGGCATCCTGGTTCATGTCGCCTATTGCATCCTCGGTGTTGCCATACTTCTGACACGATACGAGCAGCTATTCAATTTGATGAAATGGCTGGCTGCGGGATATTTGTGTTTTCTGGGCATTCAATCATTGCGTGCCTCTGAGCAAGCGCAGCAGCAAGGAAGATCAGGTAGTACAATAACCACACAGGCTGCACGGGCATTCTGGTCAGGGTTTCTTACTAACGGTCTGAATCCCAAGGCAACGCTCTTCTTCCTCGCCCTGTTTACCGTGGTAATCGATATAGATACGCCCACCAGTGTTCAGATTATCTATGGGTTATACCTGGCGCTTGCTACATTCATATGGTTTGCGATGCTTTCAACTGTAATGGGAAGAGAGCAGGTTAGAGAATTCATGCTGAAAGCTGGAAGATGGTTTGAGCGAGGCATGGGCGTTATTCTCATTCTGCTCGCCGTACAAATTGTTATCTTCGCCTGAATTATTGCCCCAGGATGAGTACCCCGAAGGCTGGTTCTACGGTATAGTCAGGTTCGGAGAGCTCTATGACTGATTCCAGTTTGCCATCAGAATTGATCGATAAATTTGGTCGGCGGGTCGACTATATTCGACTTTCAGTGACTGATCGCTGCGATTTTCGTTGTGTCTATTGCATGACTGAAGACATGCAGTTTCTTCCACGCCAGCAAATTCTGTCTCTGGAAGAACTTTATCGGGTTGCACGTGCTTTTACCGAGTTGGGAGTGAAGAAAATCCGCCTCACCGGAGGCGAGCCTATGGTGCGCACCGATGTTATGTCTCTTATAGTCAGGCTGGGGAAACTTGCAGGGCTTGAGGAACTGCTGCTCACCACCAATGGTGCACAACTGACTAAATATGCCGAAGCCTTAAAGTCAGCAGGCGTAAATCGCATCAATATCAGTATCGATAGCCTGGATGCTGAAAGGTTTAAACGGATTTCCCGCGTAGGCAAACTTGAAAAAGTATTGCAGGGCATTGATGCAGCAATTGCGGCAGGCTTCGATCGCATCCGTTTGAATTCAGTCATCATGCGTGGCTACAACGAAGATGAGGTCATCCCTCTGACGGACTATGCGCTGGATCGTGGTATTGATATTGCGTTTATTGAGGAAATGCCTTTAGGTGAAGCATCAGATCACGACCGCAAGGATACAACTTGCAGCAACGACTGGGTTCGCTCTGAGATTGAGAAGAGCTACCAACTGGTCAACAGTACTTCGAGAACGGCTGGTCCATCACGGTATGTCCAGGTAGTCGGTAAGCAAAGTCGTATTGGATTTATCTCTCCTGTCTCCCATAATTTTTGTGCTGATTGCAATCGAGTGCGTATTACGGTGGAAGGGCGTTTATTGCTTTGCCTGGGTAATGAGCACTCCATTGATTTGCGCCAGATACTGCGGGACAAAAACCAAAGCGATGAAGATCTCAAGTGGGCTATTGTAGGCGCCATGGATATCAAACCTGAACGCCACTACTTTTATGATAAGGATCACGCCCAGCCTGTGCGCCTGATGAACATGACAGGCGGTTAGGACTTTCCAGCCATGAGCGCAGCCACTTCACTAAATCTTGCAGTCATCACTGTCTCCGATACACGTACGGAAGAGACTGACAAGTCCGGCGCGGTACTTGTAGACTGTCTGCAGGGGGCAGGACACAAACTACACAGTAAACTGATTGTCAAAGATGATGTTTATCAGCTCCGTGCACAGGTATCACAGTTGATTGCGGCCGCAGATGTTCATGGCGTGTTAATGACCGGAGGTACCGGGTTCACGGAGCGGGACAACACGCAGGATGCAATACAACCTCTGTTCGACGATCATATTGAAGGATTTGGAGAGTTGTTTCGACAGCTTTCCTATCAGGAAATTGGAAGCTCTACCATTCAGTCCCGTGCATTCGCAGGACTAGCCAATCAAACTATCGTGTTCTGCCTGCCAGGTTCACCTGGAGCCTGTCTCACGGGCTGGAACAAGATTATCGCTGAGCAGCTCGATAGCGCGCACAAGCCCTGCAATTTCGTCGACAAAATTATCGCTGATTAATCTATACAGGGATTCATGGATGCCTGAGAGAAAACCTGGGCATCGTGGCTTGCTGTGGTGGGGTGGTAAGGAAGACGGTGTTGGAAGACTTGTTTCGGCATTAACAAAGCCACATAGAAAAACACCAGCTAGAGGCTTTGGCTTCAGGCTGGTGTTTTAGCGACCGTTTAGTCTTTTGGAAAGGCTTCGCATAGGAGCCTCCTTTATAGGTTTTGATTTACACGGCTGCGTAGACAATTGCGGCAGGTACAGCGATGGCAACAATTACCAATGCCACACTGACGACGATCGCTTCTACGACAGGCCGAGCTTTATTCAGTGCCTTACTCATTGTTTTCTCCTTAAATGCAGTGAGTGATTGAAAATTTTCGGATGTGATCTCCACAACACGGCGCGTATGGTAACACATATCGGGCAGAATGGTAACATTCTTGAGTAAAAACGCGCATTTGTAATACATCGTGACAATTGTGATAGATGAAAAGCACAACGACTAAGTAAATTGCTTTAAAACAATAACTTAAATAACTCTCTTAATGTCAGATTTGTCATAATTCCCGCTCTCAGGCACTGGTTAACTAGCTGAATTTCAATAACTAAAAATTGGAAATCATGAAATGTGATTTGAATCACATTTGTAACCAGAGGTAACACTGAGTTAATCTGCTTTCCAGAGTTACTACGCCGACCGGGTCCGATGGTCTGTGATATTCGTCACTTCAAGCCATGCTGTGGTGCAATGGCCAGCACCAGGCGATAGAATTGCTCGCTTTTCGAGTTAAGGATTTCCCGTCAATGCGCATCATGACGTTTAACTGCAATGGCATTCGTGCGGCAGCTCGCAAGGGATTTTTCGACTGGTTGGCTGGAAATCCCGTCGATGTAGTGTGTCTGCAGGAAACCAAGGCGCAGATTGACCAACTCAGTGATCCTGTGTTCCATCCGGAGGAGTATCATTGTTATTACTATGATGCTGAGAAAAAGGGCTACGCTGGCACCGCACTCTACACCAGAAAAGAACCGACAAGGCTGAGCCGCGGGCTGGGCTTCGAACTGGCAGACACTGAAGGGCGCTATCTGCAAGCTGACTATGAAGGTTTCAGTGTCGCGTCGCTTTATCTGCCATCAGGATCTGCGGGTCCAGAACGACAAGAGCGCAAATTCGCGTTCATGGAACGCTTCATGGACCACATGCGCAAGCTGAAACGTAAACGCCGGGAATTTATTATCTGTGCAGACTGGAATATCTGTCACAAGGAAATTGATCTGAAGAACTGGCGTGCCAACCAGAAGAATTCAGGTTTCCTGCCGGAAGAAAGACAGTGGCTCGACACGCTCTACGATGAGGTAGGCTATGTGGACGCGTTTCGCGTTGTCAACGAGAAGCCAGATCAGTATTCCTGGTGGTCTAATCGTGGGCAGGCGCGAGCCAGGAATGTCGGCTGGCGTCTGGATTATCATGTGGTGACGCCTGCCTTGAAAGACCGTGTGGTTTCAGCTGAAATCTACACTGAAGAAAATTTCTCGGACCACGCGCCAGTGATTATTGAGTACAAGTTGTGAAACAGCGGACAATTGGATAATGCGAAACTTACTGTTAGCAATTCTGTTTTCTTTTATTGCAATGCCGGCATCAGCACAGAGCCTCATTGCGGTAATCGATACCAGCCGCGGCGTGATGCGGGCAGAGCTCAATGACCGGGCTGCACCTACCACGGTAGCTAATTTCGTTAATCTGGCGCTGCGAGGCTACTATGACGGCCTGACATTTCACCGGGTAGAGAGAAATTTCATGGCCCAGGGAGGCGATCCGCGTGCTGATGGCACTGGTGGACCCGGATACCGATTTGCCGGTGAGATCATCCTTAAGCATAACCGGCAGGGTATTCTGTCCATGGCAAATTCGGGCCCAGGCACCGATGGCAGCCAGTTTTTCATCACTCATGTGGCAACACCGCACCTTGACGGATTGCACAGTGTGTTTGGCAGGGTTGTTGAAGGCTTGCCCGTGGTGATGCAAATTCGAAGACGTGATGTAATCAACAGCATCACTATCGAAGGCGATCCAAGTGCCTTGTTCAATCGCAGAGCTGAGCAATTGTCAGAGTGGAATGGGGTACTCGACCTGAATTTTCCTGATCTCAAGCCAGCTTACCAGGCAGATTCTCAGTAAAGCCATTTGTTGTTATGTTGCAAACGGAGACTGCGTCGAATCAGTCTTTAGCGACTCATACTTCCTGACTGGTGTTGCCTTCCGCAGGTCCTTCAGAATCTTCGTCTTCTACTTCGATATATTTCGCCAGGAGTGGCATCTGACCGATGACAAAGCCGAATGTCAGGATCAGATTGCCAAATACTTTGAACTGAATCCACAAGGCTTCAGAAAGCATGAAGGCGACGGCAAGGTTAATAGCGCCGAGTGCGATAAAATAATAGATCCAGATCGTGTTCAAGCGCAGCCATAATTCTTTGGGCGCGTTGATCGCATGTCCCATCATGTGCTCGATGGCAGGTTTGTCACCAATGTATCGTGAAGCCAGGAAGATGCTGGCAAATATCCAGTTCACGATAGGTGCCTTCCACTTCAGGAAATCAGTGTTGCGGAAAATGATTGTAGGAATGCAGAAGAGTATTACCGCAGCCAGGGTTATCCATTGAAACTTGTCCAGTCGTTTTTGTGCAATAAACAAACTGCCATAGACCAACACGGAAGCCAGTAACAGAAATTCAGCAGCGCTGAAGATGCCGCCGACCTGGTGCGTAATACCGGCAAGCTCTACAGTACGTTCGTCCATTGCCCACACGGTGAAAAATACCAACAGGGGTATGTAATCAATAAACTGCTTCATGGTTTGCTGCTAAATCTCCTCGATGAGCGCCAGTACAACATGTTGTTTGAGCAGCGGTCATGGTAATTCATCTGCAATAAGGTGTCTGCTTTTGCAGGCCTTTGTATTAGAATCTCTGGCTTTTTAGCGCTGCCGGCACTATCAGTACAAGGCCTGGTAACCAGTATAGGACAAATAAGCCAATGGGTGACTATCTGCAGATTCATCCTCGCAATCCAGAGCCCAGAGTAGTGAAGCAGGCGGTCGATTGCCTATTACAGGGCGGCGTGTTGGTCTATCCCACTGATTCGACCTACGCCCTGGGTTGTCATATTGGAGACAAGGCAGCACTGGATCGAATCCGGCGCATCAGGCAGCTCAGCGACAAGCATAATTTCACCCTGGTATGCAGTGACCTGTCGTCGCTGGCACTCTATGCCCGGGTCCACAATAGTGCCTACCGGATATTGAAAGCCTATACCCCAGGGCCCTACACATTCATCCTCAAGGCCACCCCCGAGGTGCCGAGACGCTTAATGCACCCGAGGCGCAAGACCATAGGCATCCGGGTGCCAGACAATCCGGTGGCACAATCAATTGTAAAAGCACTGGGGGAGCCCATAATGAGCACCAGTTTGTTGCTACCCGATGTGGATGAACAACTGCAGGATCCTTATGAGATGCGGATGAAGCTGAGCAAGCTGGTTGATCTCATTATCGATGGTGGTGCATTGGATCTGGAACCTACGACTATGGTTGATCTGGTGGAAGGAGTTCCGGAGATCATCCGCACGGGTAAAGGCGATCCGGAACCATTTCAATAATCTCCGTATAATTCAGTGGCTGCGCGATAGCAGTGAGAGGAACACAAATTGTCCACGGCAGACGCACAACAAAGAGTACTATCAGGCATGCGACCTACCGGTCGATTGCATCTGGGGCACCTGCATGGTGTATTGAAGAACTGGATTAAACTTCAGCACGAATATGAGTGCTTCTTCTTCGTTGCAGACTGGCATGCGCTGACTACCCATTACGGTGATGCCACGCTGTTTGAAGAGAATGTGCTTGAAATGGTTATCGATTGGCTGGCAGTCGGTGTCAATCCTGGATCTGCAGCGCTGTTTGCTCAATCCCGCGTGCCTGAACACGCAGAACTACATCTCCTGCTTTCAATGGTAACTCCGCTGGGTTGGTTGGAACGAGTGCCCAGTTATAAGGATCAACAGGAAAAGCTTAAAGAAAAAGACCTGGATACTTACGGTTTTCTCGGTTATCCATTGCTGCAGGCAGCGGACATTCTGATTTATCGTGCCGGGTATGTGCCGGTCGGTGCGGATCAGGTTGCTCACGTAGAGCTTACCAGGGAGGTTGCCCGCCGCTTCAATCATCTTTATGGAAGAGAACCCGGATTCGAAGAGTATGCTGAGGCTGCAATTCAAAAAATGGGGAAGAAAGCAGCCAAACTGTATCGGCATTTACGCAGCGCTTATCAGGAGCAGGGTGACCACGAGGCGCTGCAAAAGGCACAGGCGCTACTCAAGGAGCAGCAGAATATTTCTCTCGGTGACCAGGAACGTCTGTATGGCTATCTGGAGGGTGGTGGCAAAATGATACTGGCAGAGCCCCAATCATTACTCACTCCTGCATCCAAAATGCCTGGCCTGGATGGTCAAAAGATGTCGAAATCTTACGATAACACTATTAGCCTCCGTGAAGATTTGGATCAGGTCAGTTCCAAGATCAGTACGATGCCAACGGATCCAGCAAGGGTTCGGCTCACAGATCCCGGGGATCCGGAGAAATGCCCGGTATGGCAACTCCATCATACCTATTCCGATGATGACACCAGGGAATGGGTAATGAAGGGTTGCAAGAGTGCCGGAATCGGTTGTCTGGAATGCAAGAAACCCGTGATCGATGCGGTTATTGCAGAGCTCGAACCGATTCAGCAGGAAGCCAGGCAATACGAGAATGATCGTGAGTTGGTGCGCACGATATTGATCGAAGGGAGCGACAAGGCGCGTGATTCGGCGAGAGAAACGCTCGCTGAGGTACGGGCAGCCACGGGGCTAAGCAACTGGTAGCTCGTATATTGCACGGGTTATTTTTTTTGAAATTGAGTAAAATGGTCATTTCCGGCCAGGTAGACAATCAGATTGATTAGTATCGCTACCCCAGCAGAATCGCAACACCTCGATGCAGAAGGCGATCCTGAGACCGCTCCAGAAAACTCAGCAGGCAGTCCCGAGCAACAGGAACTACCCCTGGCGATAGTCAGTGGTGAAGTGCTCACTGAGGTTCCCAAAGACCTTTATATTCCCCCGGATGCACTGGAGATTTTCCTCGAAGCGTTCGAAGGTCCACTGGATCTCCTGCTTTATCTGATCAAGCGTCAAAATATCGACATCCTTGATATCAACGTGGCTGATATCACGGATCAGTATATGGCCTATGTCGATTTGATGCAGGCCAGTCAGTTTGAACTGGCTGCTGAGTACCTGGTGATGGCTGCTACGCTGGCGGAGATCAAATCCAGAATTCTGCTACCTCGACAGGAAGAGGAAGATGCGGATGAAGATGATCCGCGCATGCAGCTTATACGGCGTCTGCAGGAATATGAACGATACAAGCAGGCAGCGCAGGATATCGATGCGCTACCCAGGCTAGATCGCGATATACAATTGGCCAGCGCAGCGCTACCTGTTATAGAGCGGGTCAAGGTTGACCCTGAGGTGCAGCTCGACGAAGTGCTTAGATGCCTGGCCCGTGTCCTGCAACGTGCAGACATGTTTGAACATCATCATATTCAATTCGAAACGCTGTCCACCCGAGAAAAGATGTCTGACATTCTGTCGCGGGTGTCGGAACACAAGTTTGTTCCCCTGGGCTCTTTACTGGTCAGGGAGGAAGGAAGACTGGGTGTTGTGGTTACGTTTCTGGCAATCATGGAATTGATCAAGGACGCAATGATCGAGATCGTACAGTCGGAATCATTCGGTCCCATTCATGTGAAATCAAAAAATGAAACCGTCATGCAAACCGATTCCGGGTTTCAATAGGGCACGGCGTTACATTAGCTGCTATGAGTGATGTCGATAACAAAGTGAAGATGGTCGTTGAGGGTCTGCTGATGGCAGCAGGGCGACCTTTGACTCTGGATAATATTATTCAGGTCTTTGCCCGGGGAGAAAAACCTGATCGTAAAGAGCTGAAAGCGGTAATGGAAGCGATTGCTGCTGACTGTGATGATCGGGGTTTCGAATTGAAGCAGGTTGCTTCCGGATATCGGTTCCAGGTCAAGCAGGACCTTAGCGAGTGGGTGGCAAAGCTTTGGGAAGAAAAACCACCCAGATACACACGAGCACTTCTGGAGACACTTGCACTGATCGCTTACCGGCAACCAATCACACGGGGCGACATAGAGGAAATCAGAGGTGTTGCAGTGAGTCCCAACATTATCCGGACTCTGTTGGACAGAGAGTGGGTTCGTGTCGTTGGGCATCGCGATGTGCCCGGTCGGCCAGCATTACTGGCTACAACCAAACAATTTCTCGATTATTTTAACCTCAAGAGTCTACAGGAATTACCACCGCTGTCAGAGATCAAGGAACTTGAGCCCAGTGAACCTGAAATCGACCTGGCCGAAGAGTTGGCCAAGCAGCGGGTGATCGATCTGCCTGATGAAGAACAGGCTGAAGGGGATGATGCTTCTACTGAGGCTGAGAAAGATCAGCTACTGGCTGAAGAAGAGGCGCTGGAATTGTCACGTAAACCTCTTGATGAAATCCTGGGTTTCGACAAAAAAGATGCCGCAAACGACGAAGAAGATCCTGCTGAAGATGATCAGGATACAGGCGCACAAGTCGAGCTTAGCGAAGATAGTTCTGCTGCCGGAGCAGATAGAGAACAGGCCGAAGATGCTGACGAAGCAGAAGCAGAAGAGTCTGATGATGCACCCGACAGTGCTACAGGATCAGAAGATGAAGACGATGCAGATCTGAGTTTTGGTGCTGACATACTAAAATTCTCAATCGATGAATTAGACGACAGTACCAAACACTAGTTTGGGGCACGCCAGCCCAAACACACTTCGATTCCCATTCGGGCGATATTTCAACAATGACCGAGAAACTGCAAAAAGTGCTGGCCAGGGCCGGCTTTGGGTCCCGTCGAGAAATCGAAGGGTGGATTGCCGACGGACGCATCAAGGTCAACGGTGAAACCGCTGTGCTGGGAGTCAGGGTTGGACCAGATGACAGGATAGTTGTCGATGGCAAGAAACTGGCAGCGAGAAAACCTGCATCGGAACCGCGAGTGTTGCTGTACAACAAGCCGGAGGGGGAGATCTGTACACGAAACGATCCCGAGGGGCGTGCCACGGTCTTCTCCCGATTACCACCACTTAAACATGGTCGTTGGGTTTCTATCGGTCGACTGGATATCAATACCAGTGGACTGCTCTTGTTTACTACTGATGGCGAACTGGCTCACAAGCTGACTCATCCAAGCTCGCAGATAGAAAGGGAATACGCGGTACGTGTGTTAGGGGAAGTCAGTCCTCAGATGGTGCAGAACATGCATCGGGGCGTGGTCATTGATGGCGATGTCTGCCGCTTTTCCGATATCCAGTTCTTCGGCGGTGAGGGGGCAAATCAGTGGTACCACGTGGTGCTGATGGAAGGGAAAAATCGCGAGGTCAGAAAAATTTGGGAGTCTCAGGGTCTGCAGGTGAGCCGTCTTAAGAGAGTCAGATTTGGACCAATCTTTTTACCCAGCACGGTTAAACGTGGCACGATGCAGGAACTGAGTAGTACAGAAGTCAGAAAACTCATGCAGGCAGTGGCAACGGAAGTGCCACAGGAAGCATCGAATAATTCATCGAAGAGCTTTTAAAAAATTAGACGTCTTTCCTGTTACAAAGTTGCGGGATCAAAATTCCGCGCATCGATGGCCTGACCATTGATGTTATCAGCAGCACTACTGAGCAGATATAAATAGACCGGCATCAGCGTTTCCGCAGTCGGAACAGATTCAGGATTCTCCGCGGGATAGGCAGCCTGCCGCATACTGGTTCTGGTGCCACCCGGGTTAATGCTGTTCACACGGATATTACTGGTCGCTCCCAACTCATCCGCCAGCGTCTGCATCAAGCCTTCCACGGCAAATTTACTCACCCCATAGGCTCCCCAGTGAGCACGTCCCTGACGTCCGACACTTGAAGAAGTAAACAGGATTCGGCCGTGTGCCGAGTTATGCAGGCAAGGGAGCAGGGCTTTGCTGATATAGAAAGCCGCATTGACGTTGACCGCCATGAGCTGTTGCCAGTCACTTTCTGGATAGTACGCAATGGGAGACCGGGCACCCAACATTGCTGCACTGTGTAGTAGCAAATCCAATGTACCGAACTGTTCGGCTATGGATGATGCCAGCAGGGCATAGTCTTCACCGTTAGCGCTTGCAAGGTCGAGTGGGTGAATGGTTGTCTTGCCTGGATAGTCTGCTTCCAGCTCATCGTAGAGCGTTTCCAGTTTTTCTTGGGATCTGCCCAGCAGAATTTGTGTGGCGCCGTATCTGGCGAATGTCCGGGCACAAGTCTTGCCAATGCCATCGCTGGCACCAGTGATCAGCAAGGTCTTGTTAACAAGAAGATCTTCTTCAGCTTTAAAACTGAACATCTCAGGCAAACTTCAGCATATTGAGTAGATCGATGGTCTGGGCCGGCGACTGGATAATGAAATCCGCATACCAGTCTTCAACCTGCGTGCCCTCGGCGAGATAGCCATAGGCAGCAGCCACAGCGATGACATCAGCATTTTTGGCAGCCTGGATATCCCTGATATTGTCACCGATATACACGGTACGTTCGGTTGCCACAGCCAATTGTTGCAGGGCGAGAAAGATTGGCTCAGGATGAGGCTTGCGGTCCTGTACATGATCCGGGCAGACCAGGCTCTTGCACCGGGCCAGCAAGTCCAGTTCTTCCAACAGTTTTACGCTGTATTTCTCCGGTTTGTTAGTCACTATTCCCCAGGGGATTTGTTGCTGTTCCAGTGCTGACAGCAATTCCGGCATACCCGGGTAGAGCACGGATTCTGTATCGGACAGCTTTTCAAAATACAGATCCAGCAGCCTCTGGTTGAGCGCAGCGAATTCTGCATGTTCTTCCTCGATTTCGAAAGCCAGTTTTACCAGCGCTCTTGCCCCATCGGAGACAGTCTGATCGATTTTCTCCCGGCTTATACTGTTACGTTCGTGTTCGGCAGTCAGCCTGTTAACAACCTCGAAGAAATCGGGCGCAGTATCGATGAGTGTTCCATCGAGATCGAATAACACGCATTCTATGGACGTGTTGAGTGGAGTGTGATTTTCTGGTGGCATTCAGTTTTCCGGACTGCGATAACAGGCGAGGTAGTTGACATCGAGATTGTTCTGCAGAGAGTAACGCTTGCTTAGAGGGTTGTAAGCCATGCCAATCTGATCATTTAATTGCAGGCCACTGACCCTGGCCCAGGAAGCGAGCTCCGACGGCTTGATAAACTTCTCATAGTCGTGAGTACCGCGGGGTAGAAGATTGAGTACATATTCTGCGCCGACGATGGCGAACAGGTATGACTTGGGGTTGCGGTTAATCGTGGAAAAAAACACTAGTCCACCAGGTTTGACCAGCTTGAAGCAGGCAGCTACTACTGAAGCAGGATCGGGTACATGTTCCAGCATCTCCAGGCAGGTTACCACGTCGAAGCTGTGTGCATGTTTTTCAGCATAAGACTCGGCAGAGTCTTTCTCATAGTCGATGTTCAAGCCGCTCTCCAGCAGATGCAGCTTTGCCACTGAAAGCGAAGCGTCTGCCATATCAATTGCTGTTACTTCTGCCCCGTGGTGCGCCATGGCCTCAGCCAGAATGCCTCCACCACAGCCGATATCGAGCACTTTCTTCCCGGCGATATTGATATGCTGGCTGATGTAGTTCATGCGCAGGGGATTAATCTCATGCAAGGGCTTGAATTCGCTGGCGGGATCCCACCAACGTGCCGCCAGTGCTTCGAACTTCCTGATTTCTGCCGCATCTACATTGACCATGCCTTTCTTATACCTCAATAAACTTTTGTTGCCAGTGTCTGGCCTTCTGGGTGACAGCAGCAAGGTCCACTGTCTGTAGCTCCCGATCTCTGAACAGAGCCTTGCCTCCACACCACACATCTGTCACCTGGGAAGCGTGACAGGCATAGACGAGATGAGACAGCGGGTTGTTTACTGGCAGGGTGTTCAGTGCACTCAGGTCCACGGCTGCGATATCTGCGTACTTGCCCGGTTCGAGACTGCCCAGGTCTTGCTCCAGGCCCAGGGCTTTTGCGCCATTCGCTGTAGCCATTTCCAGCGCCGCTACAGCGGGCAGAGCACTGGCGTCATCGGCCACTGCCTTTGCCAGCATCGCAGCCAGCTGCATCTCGCCAAACATATCGAGATCGTTGTTACTGGCCGCACCATCGGTGCCCAGAGCAACATTGACTCCAGCCAGTCGGAGCTTTTCCACTTCACAGAATCCGCTGGCCAGTTTCAAATTCGACGAAGGACAATGAATGACACTGGCTCCCTGGGAAGACAGCAAACTCATTTCGTCGCTCAGCAGCTGAGTTGCATGTACGCAAAGAAGGCGGGGACTGATCACTCCCAGGTCCTCGAGCCGTCGCAACGGACGCCTGCCGTCGCTGGCTATTGCATCTTCGACCTCCTGTGCTGCTTCGTGGAGGTGCATGTGAATGGGTACATCCAGTTCTTCCGCCAGCATGGCGATCTTCTGAAGTGGTTCGTCCGACACAGTATAGGGAGCATGTGGTCCAAACGCGGTAAACACGACATCGCTGCTTCGATAGTCATCATGTAGCTGGGTGGCTTTGCTGATGTATTCCCCGGCGTCCTTCGCCCAAACCGTGGGGAAGTCCAGAATGGGGCTGGCAAGCTGGACTCGTAAACCTATGTCTGTAGCTGCTTTAGCTACCTCTTCAGGAAAGAAATACATGTCCGCAAAGCAGGTTGTGCCACCGGCAATCATTTCTGCCATGGCAAGCTCAGTCCCATCGTGAACAAAGTCGGCACTAACATGCTTGCCTTCAAGTGGCCAGATACGCTCTTCCAGCCATTGCATCAATGGAATGTCGTCTGCGATACCTCGAAACAATGCCATGGGGGAGTGACCGTGGGCATTTATCAGACCAGGTATCAGCACATGGGAATCCAGCGTTACCTGATTAGCGGTCTGATACTGCTTGCTAATCGCTTCATGCTCGTCGATTGCGATTATGCGTTGATTACGAATAGCCACTGAGTGGTTTTCCAGCACGACTGATCGGGGGACGACCGGGACTATCCAGGCGCTTGAAATGATGAGATCCACACTTTCCCTGGCGGACTGATTCACTACATATTTCTCCAATTTTTATGGCATCGAAAGCCATTGATTCGTACTGGTTTTCGGGCCGCGATTATACCTGTTCCCGGAGCAAATAGCGCGTCTCGCTACGATTACGGACTGCTCTCACAAGTCATTGATAAATAAAGCGTTAATCTTGTAAATATTGGTGATTTTCGGTGTCATTTGAAGACGCTCTCGTGTTATAATTTCGACCGTTCTGGCCGGCTTGTCGAGACGCCTGAAAAGCTGCAAAAAGGCTGCGAAAAAGGGACTTCAACAAGCAGCGAAGTCGGTTGTTGCAAAGCTCAAAACAAGAATTTATGGAAGTTGTAATAGACGCTATAAGTCAGCATTTCCGGCTCCTCAGGCCGCGCACTCTGCCCCCCGAAATCTAGGAAAAAACTGCTCTATGACCGAATTTGCCAAGCAGGTTCTGCCTGTCGCATTAGAAAATGAGATGCGCGAGTCATACCTCGCCTATGCGATGAGTGTGATCGTAGGTCGAGCACTTCCCGATGTGCGTGATGGATTGAAGCCAGTACATCGGCGCGTCTTGTTCGCCATGAACGTTCTGTCCAACGACTTCAATAAGCCTTACAAGAAGTCCGCCAGAGTCGTAGGCGATGTCATTGGTAAATACCACCCCCATGGAGACAGCGCTGTCTATGACACCATTGTGCGCATGGCCCAGAATTTCAGCCTGCGTTATCCACTGGTTGACGGGCAGGGCAATTTTGGTTCAATCGACGGCGATGCAGCTGCTGCCATGCGATATACAGAAATCCGTATGGCAAAGATGGCCCACGATCTGCTTGCGGACCTGGACAAGGAGACAGTCGACTACTCGGACAACTATGACGGTACGGAACAGATTCCTGACGTCCTGCCTACTCAGATTCCTAACTTGCTGGTTAATGGCTCGTCGGGAATCGCCGTGGGAATGGCAACCAATATCCCTCCTCACAATCTGCGCGAGGTGATCGATGGTGCCATTGCGCTGCTGGACAATCCCGACATTGAAATAGACGCTCTGATGGAGCATATCCAGGGACCAGATTTTCCCACAGCAGGCATCATCAATGGTAAAGCCGGCATTATCCAGGCCTACCGGAGTGGGCGTGGACGAATCTATGTGCGCGCGCGTGCCGATGTGATCGAAGACGAAAAATCTGGCAAACAAAGCATCATCGTCACAGAAATTCCTTACCAGTTAAACAAGGCACGACTGATTGAGCGTATTGCCGAATTGGTTAAAGAAAAGAAGCTGGAGGGTATCACCGAGTTACGTGATGAGTCGGACAAGGATGGTCTGCGTATTGTAATCGAATTGCGCAAGGGAGAGATGGGAGAGGTTGTGCTAAACAACCTCTACGCACAAACCCAGATGCAATCTGTATTCGGCATCAACATGGTTGCCCTGGTCGATGGTCAACCACGATTGTTGAACCTGAAAGAGTTGCTCGACGCATTCCTGCGTCATCGTCGCGAAGTGGTTTCGCGTCGTACTTCCTACCTGCTGCGTAAAGCGCGGGAAAGAGGGCATATATTAGAAGGTCTGGCAGTTGCTCTGGCTAATATCGATGCTGTCATTGAGCTGATCAAGAGTTCGCCGACTTCTGCCGAAGCGAAGGAAAAATTGCTGGCACGTTCATGGAAATCTGACAGTGTGCTGGAGATGCTGGGAGAGGTGGGATCCGATGCATGTCGCCCCGAAGGTCTTGACGAACAATATGGGTTGAAAGAAGCAGACTACTATCTCTCGCCAGATCAGGCCCAGGCAATTCTAGAGCTGAGACTGCACAGGCTGACCGGGCTGGAACACGAAAAGTTGATCAGCGACTACCAGGAACTGCTCAAACAGATAGCGGACT
The DNA here is from genome assembly GCA_965267495.1 of uncultured Pseudohongiella sp. GTDB lineage: Bacteria > Pseudomonadota > Gammaproteobacteria > Pseudomonadales > Pseudohongiellaceae > UBA9145. Next base: position 1,669,225 of record OZ254078.1, read on the forward strand.
ATCTGGATATCCTGGAGAATCAGGCACGATTGATATCAGTGGTCCGTGAAGAGCTGGAAGCCGTAGGCAAGGAATACGGTGATGACCGACGCACCGAGATCGTGGGATCGCAACAGGATCTCACTATGGAAGACCTTATTTCCGAAGAAGACAGGGTCGTTACCATTTCAAAAACCGGTTATGCCAAGTCACAACCGCTGGCGGATTATTCCGCACAACGTCGGGGTGGTATGGGTAAGTCTGCGGCGAGTGTCAAAGATGAAGACTTTGTTGAGCATCTGTTGATTGCGAATACCCATGACACACTGCTTTGTTTCAGCACCGTGGGTAAGGTCTATTGGATCAAGGTGTATCAGATTCCTGTGGCTAGTCGTACATCCAGAGGCAAGCCCATCGTCAATATACTACCGCTGGAAGAAAATGAACGTATCACTTCCATGCTGCCGGTTAGCGAGTACACCGAAGACCACTACGTGTTCATGGCAACATCGAACGGGACAGTTAAAAAGACATCACTGGATAGCTTCTCCCGCCAACGTAGCGTCGGTTTGCGCGCTATCGAACTCGAAGAGGGTGACGCCTTGGTTGGCACCGCGATAACTACTGGTGATCGTGATGTCATGTTGGTCAGCAGCAGCGGCAAGGCTATCAGATTCTCAGAAGCCGACGTGCGCCCCATGGGACGAACTGCTCGTGGCGTAAGGGGCATTAAATTGGCGCCGGCGTCACGGATGATTTCCTTGATCATTCCGGAATCAGAAAAACACATACTCACTGTCAGTGAAAATGGCTACGGCAAGCGTACCAAAACCGAGGACTTTCCAGTCTATGGCCGTGGTGGCCAGGGTGTCATATCCATGCAGGCAAGCGACAGGAATGGCGCGGTGGTAGGTGCGGTGCAAGTAGCCGACAACGATGAGATCATGTTGATTTCTGATAAAGGCACATTGGTACGTACACGGGTTGAGGAAGTCTCGGTGCAAGGCCGAAACACTCAGGGAGTCAGACTGATTCGCCTTAAAGAAGGGGAAAAGCTGGTAGGCCTTGAAAGGGTAGAAGAGCCAGAAGAACTCACGAATGTTTCAGATTCTGAAACTCCGTCTGCCAATGGCGATGGAGCGAATCTTCCAGAAGAGAGCTCTGACACCAATTCGCAAGACCAGGAAGAGTAGTCGCCCGCAATTCACGCAGGTAATCGCTGCCACGATTGGGCACCAGTCCAGGCAGGCAAGGATCAACAGCAATTATGTCCATGACAGTAGCCTATCTTGGGCCTCCTGGTACCTTTTCACAGCAAGCGGTCATCAATCACTTTGATGATGGCTGTGATCAGCTCCCTTGCCAGACAATCGATGAGGTTTTTGCTGTTGTGGAAGCGGGGAAAGCCGACCTGGGAGTTGTACCAATTGAAAACTCCACCGAGGGAATCGTTAACAATACCCAGGACTGTCTGATCGATTCACCGCTGGTGATAGTGGGAGAAGAAGTTGTAGCGATCGAACATCACTTGCTGGTCGACAAAGACAGCGATGAAGCTCGAATAACCGCAATCGCGTCACATCAACAGTCATTGGCACAATGCAGGAACTGGATTAACACAAACCATCCGGCAGTAGAACTAATCGAATGCCCGAGCAATGCTGATGCTGCCAGTAGGGTGAGCGACTCTGGTCACGTGGCAGCGATTGCCGGTGCTATGGCAGCTGAGATCTACGATCTCAAAATTGCGCAGTGTGGTATTCAGGACCAGGATCATAACAGCACCCGCTTTGTGGTGTTATCAAAACACCCAAGCGCGCCCACAGGACAGGACAAGACCAGCGTGCTGATTTATACAGCCAACAAACCTGGTGCCCTGTTCCGCATACTGGAACCTTTTGAAAACCTGGGGATCAGTTTGACAAAGATTGACTCTCGTCCTTCAAAGATTGAAGCCTGGGAATATGTTTTTTTTATCGATTTCGAAGGTCACCAGGAAGATGATGTTGTTAAACAACTGTTTCATCGACTGGGAGATTGCACAGAAGCGATAAAGCATCTTGGCTCTTATCCTGCATTCAATTCGCAGCACCGGCGATAATTCGCGTTATGGAATACTCAGACAGCAAAACGATCCTGATTGTCGGGCTCGGCATGATCGGGGGAAGTATCGCCTGTGGCTTGCGCAAGCGATTTCCCGATTGCAGGCTTCTTGCTTCAGATAGAGATTCCTCGGCAATCGAGTCGGCGAAGCAACAGAAAGTAATTGACGCTGGCGGTTCATTGCAGGAGATGGCAGCGGAGGCAGATCTGCTTGTTCTGGCAGTGCCTCCGCGAGCAATGCTGGATCTATTGCCTGAAATTGCGGAATGTATAAAGCCGGAAACTGTAGTGACTGATGTGGGAAGCGTCAAGTCGCACTTATTAGAGGCAGTCGTAAACTGCTCTGATAATTTTCAGGAATGGTTCGTGCCAGGCCACCCCATAGCGGGTTCGGAGAAAAGTGGATTCAGAGCTTCCAACGCTGATCTCTTCGTTGGACGAAACACGATTCTCACACCGCTTGCCAGCAACAGACCTGGCGCTGTGGCTGCGGTGCATCGACTGTGGCGAGCGCTTGGCGCAAATGTGTTAGCGATGTCGGCGCAACGTCATGATCAGGTGCTGGCAGCCACCAGTCATCTGCCTCACTTGCTTGCCTATGCCATTGTTGACGTACTGATCAATCGAGGTGACAGTCAGGACATATTTCGATATGCAGCAGGCGGATTCGCAGACTTCAGCAGGGTGGCCTCCAGCGATGCGTTGATGTGGTCTGACATCTTTGTGGTTAATGGAGAGGCCACAGAAGCTATACTCGCTGAATACATCGAAAAATTGCAGCAGCTGAAGGAATTAATTCATAACAAGCAACATGCGGCCCTGCAAACAATATTTTCCCGCGCTAAACAGTCCAGGGATGAATTTGTGGAGAAGCGCAGCTTTGAAAACACAGTTCATGAAGGCATGAGTAAGCAAATTAACTATCAAGTGGATCAGGGCGGCAGCCTCTCAGGATGTCTGCGTGTGCCTGGCGATAAATCAATCTCCCATCGTGCGGTAATTTTTGGCTCATTGGCGGAAGGTGTTACGGAGGTCAGTGGATTTCTGGAAGGGGAAGATGCCCTGCGCACAGTGGCGGCATTCAGGGAAATGGGGGTAACGATTGTTGGTCCTGAAGAGGGAGAATTAAAAATCTATGGAGTAGGCAAGCAGGGTCTATTGGCTCCCCGGATGCCATTGAATATGGGCAACTCCGGTACAGCCATGCGTTTGATGGCTGGCTTGTTGGCTGCACAGACATTTGATTCAGAACTGTATGGTGATGAGTCTCTCAATGGCAGGCCTATGTCACGGGTGGCAGAACCTTTGTGCCTTATGGGGGCGCAAATAGACACCGAAGCAAATGGCACCCCACCTCTGAAGATCAAAGGCAGTTCTCTTCATGGCATTCACTATGACATGCCTGTGGCCAGTGCTCAGGTTAAGTCCTGTCTGTTGCTAGCGGGCATGTATGCGGATGGAGAGACTTCAGTCACTGAGCCAGGTATTTGTCGGGATCATACCGAGCGCATGCTGCTTGGATTTTCCTTCCCAGTGTCCGGCGGCTATCCAGAGACAAGGGTAACAATCGACTCGCATCACAAATTAAGCGCAACCAGGATCGATATACCGGCAGACATCTCATCTGCTGCATTTTTTCTTGTTGCGGCCAGCATCGCACCCGGCTCCGATCTCCTGCTCGAACATGTTGGTATTAATCCGACCAGGATAGGGATCATCAACCTGCTGCAATTAATGGGTGCCGACATCGCCATAGAAAGTGAAAGGGAAGTCGGCGGGGAACCGGTTGCTGATCTTCGGGTTCGTCATAGTGAATTGCAGGGCATCAATATTCCTGTTGAGCAGGTGCCTTTGGCCATTGACGAATTCCCTGTGCTATTCGTTGCCGCAGCCTGTGCACATGGCGAAACCCTGTTGCGAGGTGCAGAGGAACTGCGGGTCAAGGAAAGCGACAGACTGGAAGCCATGGCCCAGGGCCTCTCAGCGCTGGGCATAGAGCTGGAAACCTTTGCCGATGGCATCAGGATTCGGGGTGGCCAGCTGCAGGGTGGAGAAATTGATAGCAAGGGTGATCATCGTATCGCCATGGCATTCGCTGTTGCGGCGCTTCGAGCCAGCGGTCCCATATGCATCAAAAATTGTCAGAATGTCGCAACATCTTTTCCCAGGTTTCCCGAGTTGGCCCGATCGGTGGGCATCAATGTGAATGAGCGCCCCCAATGAGCAGTGTCGAAGTGCCGGTAATCGCTATCGATGGTCCTTCCGGCAGCGGCAAGGGTGCAGTATCGACCAGTATTGCCAGAAAACTAGGATTTCACCTGCTTGATAGTGGTGCTTTGTATCGCATCCTTGGAGTTGCCGTGCACAGAGCAGGAATTCCACTCGATAATGTGGCTGCAGTGGCCGAGCTGGCCCGTTCACTGGACATCGAGTTCAGTGCCAGCGATCCCGGGTCCGTTACTCTCGCTGGTGAGGACGTTTCCCTGGCAATCAGAACTGACCTGGGCAGCGATATGGCTTCACGCGTGGGTGCAATTCCGCTGGCGCGAGAGGCACTGCTGGAACGGCAGCTGGCATTCCGCAAACCCCCCGGTTTGGTGGCCGATGGCAGAGACATGGGCACCGTTGTTTTTCCCGATGCACTAGTCAAAATCTATCTCACTGCCAGCGTCGAAGAAAGGGCGCAAAGGCGATATAAGCAGTTGATAGATAAGGGTATTGATGCTATTCTGCCGGCCCTTTTGCAGGACCTGAAAGAGCGGGATGCCCGGGACAGTGAGCGGCCAATTTCTCCATTGAAGCCAGCCGCAGACGCCATCGTACTCGACACCACCGAGATGTCAGAGCAGCAGGTGGTAAGCCGCGTCACAGATATCGTGACCAAATCCCTCAGCTAAACCCATCCTTCAGGCAGGCAAATCAGGAAGCGAATTCCTGCTTGTGTAGCCAGCCAAAGCAAGCTGTGAATTGAAATTAACTGACCCAGGGTAGCTGGACCTTGGTATTACAAAGCACTTCTAGTTGTCTTTGTAAATTATTGTATTTATTGGATTAATTAATGAGTGATAGTTTTGCGGATCTGTTTGAACAGAGCCTGAATGAAATTGATATGACCCCTGGTGCCATCGTGACTGGCACCGTAATCGACATCGACACAGACTGGGTCACCGTCCACGCGGGATTAAAGTCTGAAGGTGTCATTCCCCGCACCCAGTTTCTCGATGAGCAAGGCAATCTTTCCCTGGAAGTGGGGGATGAGGTCAAGGTTGCCCTGGAAACAGTAGAGGACGGATTCGGTGAAACCCGATTGTCCCGGGAGAAAGCCAAACGCGCAGAATCCTGGATGGAGCTGGAAGCAGCCTATGAAAAGAACGACATCGTTACCGGCATTATCAACGGTAAGGTGAAGGGTGGTTTCACAGTTGATTTGAATAATATTCGCGCATTTCTGCCTGGATCACTGGTGGATGTGCGCCCGGTCAGGGATACCCTGCACCTGGAAGGCCAGGAGCTGGAATTCCGCCTGATCAAGTTGGATCGAAAGCGCAACAATGTGGTTGTTTCTCGCCGCGCCGTACTAGAGTCAGTGAGTTCTGAAGAAAGGGACGCCCTGCTGGAGAAACTGCAGGAAGGTATGTCAGTCAAGGGTATCGTCAAGAACCTGACCGACTATGGTGCCTTCGTGGACTTGGGTGGCGTCGATGGTCTGTTGCATATCACCGATATGTCCTGGAAGCGCATCAAGCACCCAAGCGAAATCGTCAATGTGGGCGATGAGATCGATGTCAAGGTGCTCAAATACGACCGGGAACGTAATCGTGTCTCTCTCGGTCTGAAGCAGTTGGGTGAAGACCCCTGGGTCGCCATCAAACAGCGTTATCCGGAAAACACCCGGGTCAAGGCAGTGGTAACCAATCTTACGGATTATGGCTGTTTTGCTGAATTGGAAGAGGGTGTCGAAGGATTGGTACACGTCTCTGAGATGGATTGGACCAACAAGAACATACACCCCAGCAAGGTTGTGCAGCTGGGCGATGAAGTTGAAGTGATGGTGCTGGATATTGATGAGGAGCGTCGCCGCATCTCATTGGGTATCAAGCAGTGCTTCCAGAATCCCTGGGATGGCTTTGCAGAGAAATTCAACAAGGGCGACAAGATTTCAGGGAGTATCAAATCAATCACAGATTTCGGTATCTTTATCGGACTGGATGGCAACATTGACGGCCTCGTGCACTTATCCGATATATCCTGGGATGAAGCCGGTGAGGACGCGGTGCGCAATTACAAGAAAGGTGACGAGATCGAAACTGTCATTCTTTCAATTGATCCAGAACGGGAACGCATTTCCCTCGGCATCAAGCAACTGGAAGACGACCCGTTCATGAATTATGCCTCTGAATTTGAGAAAGGCAGTATCGTGAAAGCGACTGTTACTGAAGTAGATGCCAAGTCTGCAACGGTAAGCCTGCAGGAAGGCGTCGATGCTGTTTTACGCGCTTCCGAGATCAGTCGTGACAAGGTTGAAGATGCGCGGAATGCGCTGAAAGAAGGCGATGAAATCGATGTAAAAATTGTCAGCATAGATCGTAAGAACCGGGTTCTTAGCGTTTCGATCAAGGCAATTGAAATAGATGATGAGAAAGCCGCTATCGCAGAACATAAAAATCAGGACGGTAGCGATGTATCACCGGGTACAATTGGTGATCTCATCAAGGCAGAAATGGACAAGAGCTAGGATTAATTCTGGCTCTAATCTCAAGATGCGCGTTGACGCGCAAGCGGTATACAGGTACAGGGGATAATAATGACGAAGTCTGAACTGATAGATCGTATCGCGAGTAAACAGACTCAACTCTCTTCCAAAGACGTTGAGTTGGCAGTCAAGGCAATTCTTGAGTACATGTCACAAGTACTTTCGGATGGTGGCAGAATTGAGATTCGGGGGTTCGGCAGTTTTTCTCTGCATTATCGCGTGCCTAGAATCGGTCGCAATCCAAAGACTGGAACCCCGGTTGCCTTAAGTGGAAAGTACGTACCTCACTTCAAGCCTGGTAAGGAACTTCGTGACCGCGTCAATAACAGCATGCTTGCCGAACAACAAATTTAGATCTCGTTCGGCAGTCTCAAACGATGAACGGCATAACCCATTGGGTTATGCCGTTTTTTCTTGCAATCAATACTGTCCAAAGGGCTGGTTCCGCGTGGAATCAAGATGAAAAAACTGGGCAACATGATTTCCGGAGTGGTGCTGATCCTGGTTTTTCTGGCCAGTATCACGTTCAGCTACTTCAATACCACCGAGATCGGTCTTAACTTCGGCACAATCGAACTGGCTGCGCGACCTGTTTCGGTCTGGATTGTTGGCGCCTTCGTGTTCGGGGGCATACTTGGCTTGGTGCTGGGGCTAAGAATATTTCAGCAGCTTCGTACCAGATCAGAGTTGCGCCGTCTCACCAAAGAGTTGGAAAACTCGCAGCAGGAAGTTAATAAGCTCAGGTCATTGTCGCTCAAGGATTTGCAATAGCATGACTGTTATAGACAACCTCGATGTTTATATCCTGCTATTACTAGCTGTTGGTGCAGGCTGGATAATGGGAAGGATCGGTTCCAGATCCAAGCCGGTTGTGCGCAACAGTGAAGATATATTTCACGATTATTTCGTTGGGCTGAACTATCTTCTCAATGATGAACCTGATGAAGCGATTGATACCTTTATCAAGGCCCTGGAGGTCAATAATGATACTGTTGAAACGCATCTGGCTCTGGGTGGCTTGTTACGCAGAAGGGGTAAAGTAGACAAAGCAATCAAGGTACACCAGGCGCTGCTAGCGCGACAGGGGCTGGACAGATCGTTTTTTGACTCCACCCGCCTGCAATTGGCTCTTGATTATATTGCTGCCGGCTTGCTGGATAGAGCTGAGCGATTGTTAAAGGAAATTCGCGATGAGAAGGGAGAGGCACAGTGGCATGCGTTAAAGCATCTGCTCACTGTTTATCAAACCGAGAAAGAGTGGCAACAGGCGCTGGACTGCACAATTCATCTGTTAAAAAGTCCGGAGCACAAGAAGAGCAGCGAGCTTAGGTCCGTTGCTGCTCACTATTGTTGTGAACTTGCAAGTGAACACATTAAATTGAAGCAATGGGGAGAGGCTCGGGATCAGCTGAAGAAAGCCTTTACGTTCGATCGCAAACATGTGCGTACAGCCTTATTGCTGGCTGGTCTGGAACATACTCTGGGCAATCAGAATGAGTCCTTGAAGGAATTGTTGAGAGTACGCAGGCAACACCCGGAATTCAGCAGTCACGTTGTTCAGCTGCTCATGCAATGGTATGCCGACACTGAAGACAAAGTGCAGCTCCGACAAACATTAACTGCAGAACTGGGAAACTCTGCGGATCAGTCCCTTGTATTGGCTGTAGCGGGTCTTATTAGTGCCCAGTCTGGCGCTGGAGAAGCAATCACTTTTCTCGATGCATATTCGGCATTAGGGTCCAGCCTGGAACTGTTGGTGCAACGCTTACAATTCCAACTAACGCTGAACGAGGGAAAAATCAGTGCAGAGCTGGCCGGTCTTCAGGATTTGTTGGCGACCATGTTGAATGATCGGGCTTGCTATCAGTGTACTCACTGCGGGTATGAATCAAGGAATCTGTACTGGCTGTGCCCCAGCTGTCAGAATTGGGACAAAACCAAACCTATGCTAAATGAAGTGACGCACTAGCGATCGCTGGCGTTACAAACAATCAGGAAAAACCATTGAAGAAACCAATAATCGTTGCTCTGGACTTTGAAACTGACAGTCAGGCACTGGCTCTTCTTGAGAAGCTGAACCCAGATGAATGTCGGGTCAAGATTGGCAAGGAGCTGTTTACTGCTTGTGGCCCGGAATTTGTGCGCGCCGTCGTTGTGAAAGGGTTCGATGTTTTTTTGGATCTCAAGTTTCATGATATTCCAAACACGGTCGCTCGAGCCGTAAAACGAGCCGCCGATCTGGGCGTGTGGATGATCAATGTGCATGCTTCCGGTGGATTGACCATGATGCAGGAAGCCAGGGCGGCGCTGGCAGATCTGGGCGAAGATCGACCCAGGCTGATCGGGGTGACTGTGCTCACCAGTCTTGCTGCCGAAGACCTGCAGCAAGTAGGCATTGGTTCAGCTCCCGCAGAGCAGGTAGGCAGACTTGCCAGTTTGGTTAAGACAGCTGGCCTGGATGGCGTGGTCTGTTCTGCGGCAGAAGCCGCTGAATTACGCGCACAATTGGGATCAGACTTTCTATTGGTAACTCCAGGAATTCGCAGAGCAGAAGATGCCAGCGGCGATCAAAAGCGCGTGGTAGGACCCGCCGAGGCGGTCCGCAATGGCAGCAGTTACCTGGTGGTGGGCAGGCCAATTACCCGGGCGGAGTCACCCCAGGCAGCCCTTGATGAATTTAATTCCGCCATAGCTAGCATAAGCTAGGTTCTTTACTAGACTGAAGCATGCGAATCATGGGGATTCGCTGTAATCAATCGACTAATTCAAGGAAATTGGTATGTCTAGATGGACCTTTGTTAAGGCGGCTTGCGCCGTATTGATCCTTTGTTTCTCGCCCTTGCTGCCTGCCGCCGAATCGCCGCAGGAAACAACCGAGCAATTTTCGCAGGTTGATATCAACAAGGCTGACGCCAGTACACTGGCATCTGCCCTGGAAGGAATCGGCATGGTGAAAGCGGAGGAAATCGTTGCTTATCGAACCCTGTTCGGTGCATTCAAGAGTGTCGATGAGTTGCTGGCTGTGCCAGGTATCGGGGCAGCGACGCTGGAGAAGAACCGGGCGCGCATCATGATCTCCGGGAGCTGAATCCAGCGCTTCGAAGTTATTACTGCGCCTTGAAGGCACTTTCAGAGGATCATGCAGAATGAGCTGAAAGTGCCTGATTTTACTAATATAATGCGGGCCTCATTGTTGTAGCTGACCAGGTCCCCATGATCTCGACCCTCATTGCTATCGGCGTGTTTCTTGCCGCAGTTCTTATCACGGCTATGGTCAGGTCTCTGAGTCTGCGCAAACGCTTGCTGGATATCCCGCAACAACGTAGCGCCCATTCTGTACCCACCCCAACCAGTGGCGGGGTCGCCATCGTTATACCTGTCTGCGTCGTGATTGTGGTCGCCTTCCTCAGCGGCAAACTGGCTATGGACGTATTTCTGGCCCTGCTTGGCTCAGTGCTGATCGCGGCCATCGGCCTGTTCGACGATCTGATGCAGCTGCGCGTGTGGATGCGCATCGCACTGCAGTTTCTTGCTGCCGCCTGGAGTCTCTATTGGCTTGGTGAAGTGGCAGCAATCCCTATCGGTGCCTGGGAGCTACAGACCCACTGGCTGCTCTCAGCATTGGCGTTATTTGCATTGGTGTGGTTACTCAATTTATTCAATTTTATGGACGGCATCGATGGCCTGGCAGCCAGTGAGTTGTGTTTTGTAAACGTAGTGTCACTTTTCCTCGTTATAAATACTGAGGCTCAGCTAGTAGGGATGCTGTCACTGACGCTGGCAGCATCTGCGGCCGGATTTCTGGTCTGGAACTGGCCTCCAGCAAAAATATTCATGGGCGATGTCGGTAGTGGCTTCAGCGGCTTCATGCTGGGACTATTGGCGCTCTTGTCTACCCATGCTGGGGTCATGACCATCTGGACGTGGCTGATTCTGTTGGCTGTGTTTGTCAGTGATGCCACGCTGACTCTTTTTCGCCGCATCCTGGCCGGAGAGCGATGGTACGAAGGACATTCCAGCCACGCCTACCAGCATGCAGCCCGGAAGTATAAGAGTCACAGCAAAGTGACGATAACTATTGTACTGATAAATTGTATTTGGCTAGCTCCGCTCGCTTATTTGTCAACAATAGAACGAGAGTTGGGAATTTTTCTCAGTTTGATAGCCCTGTTGCCACTGGTACTATTAGCCCATCGCTATCAAGCGGGAATTCGAGATGCCTCCTGAGCACCAGGCACAGTTGGCATACGAAATAAGAACGAGAGACTAGACAAACAAGATTGCATGAATAGCAACTCTCCAGGCAGGAGAGGTGAATTACTCATACAAGTTCAGCAAGAGGCATTATGCATCTGCACAGCATTCCAGTATCCCGAACTGTTAAACAAATTTTGATGATGCTTGCCGACGCGGCGCTGATTGTCGCGGCACTGGCCTTTTCATTTGCCTTACTTGGCAAAGACATGTTTGCCATGGATCAGCGTTTCTATTTTTATCTGCTGGTCGCAACTGCCTTGAGCATCCTCTTTTTCGTTCGCATTGGTCTCTATCGCGTACTGTTGCTTTATATGGGTTTACAGGCGGCATTCCTCATCTTGCAGGGTGTGTCGGTGGCGACCTGCCTGCTGGCAGCGGCCTATTTTTTCTCCCAGGCGCCGCAAGGTTCTGATTTTTCAGTACTGCCAATTTTCTGGATGATTGCGCTGTTGTTCATCGGTGGGGGTCGGTTTTTAGGTCAGGTGTTTTTGCAAAGCCTGATTCAGAATTTTCGACCGAAGGAGCCAGTTATCATTTATGGAGCAGGTAGCTCCGGGATGCAGCTCGTTGTCGCGCTACAAAATGGAGATCAATACTTGCCAGTCGCTTTTGTTGATGACAGTCAGAGGATGATTGGCAGTACAGTGCATGGGATTCATGTATACAGCCCCAATTCGCTGTTCGAGTTAATAGAAAGCTATTCAGTTCGCCAGATTCTGCTAGCCATACCTTCAGCCACTCATGCTGAGCGCAAGGAAATTATTAACAGGCTGGAACATCTGCCTGTGCATGTGAAAACTGTGCCAGATTTGTTCGACATGGTTTCTGGCAAGGTTGGCGTCGATGAAGTGCGGGATATTGATATCGAAGACCTGCTAGGCCGGGACATTGTACCGCCCAACCCTGAACTGTTGGGTGCTTGCATCAGCGGTCAATCGGTAATGGTAACAGGCGCCGGTGGATCGATTGGCTCGGAACTTTGCCGACAGATCATCAACATCAACCCATCAAGAGTGGTGTTGCTGGATTCGTTTGAATACGGACTTTACGAGCTTGAAGCGGAGTTACGCAATAAGCTCAGATCAATTGAGAATGGCGAGAGCATTGAAATTGTTGCTCTGCTGGGTTCCGTTTGCAATCCAGTGCAAATGGAGAATGCGATCAGAAGTTTCGCCATCGATACTGTTTACCACGTTGCGGCTTATAAACAGGTTCCCATGGTTGAAAAGAACATTGTGGAAGGCGCGCAAAATAATATATTTGGCACCCTTGTTGCCGCGCAGGCGGCAGAGAAGCTGAAGGTCAAGAATTTTGTTTTCATCTCCACAGATAAGGCAGTACGCCCTACCAATTACATGGGTGCGACCAAGCGATTGGCAGAGCAGGTATTGCAGGCGATGGCGAAGCGGGGCAGTGATACCCGATTCAGTATCGTACGATTCGGCAATGTATTGGGTTCATCCGGATCTGTGGTGCCATTGTTCAGAAGGCAGATCAGCGGGGGTGGCCCGGTTACGGTTACCCATCCAGAAGTGACCCGATATTTCATGACAGTGCAGGAAGCAGCGCAATTGGTATTGCAGGCGGGCTCCATGGCCAGTGGAGGCGAAGTATTTGTGCTGGACATGCACGAGCCGATACGCATTGTCGACCTGGCGAAGAAGATGGTGCACTTGATGGGTTACGAGCTTAAGGATGAGAATTCTTATCGTGGTGACATCGCCATTGAGTACACGGGACTCCGTCCTGGTGAAAAGCTTTACGAAGAGTTATTGATCGGTGAGTCGGTGACCGGGACTGAACATCCCAAGATTATGCGCGCAGAAGAGGAAACCCTGGATTGGGAAGAACTAAAGGGATTGCTCAATCGACTTGAAGGCGCCTGTCGCGAGATCGATTTGCACGAGATCAAATCGATATTGCTTGCTGCCGTGGACGGCTTTGAACCTAAGGAAGAAGTCAGTGATCCTCTGTGGGATGTTTACTACGGCAAATCCGATGAGGGTGAAAACGAAGCAGGAGAGTCTCGCAAGGTGACCCCCCTGTTCAGAGAATAAGATATCAGCAAATAGGCGCAGTTAGTTGGCGCGCCTGACGGACGTGATAACTACTGCTTCAGTTGGTACGTCATTGTAGACACCTGAACGCCCTGTAGGTACTGCGGCGATTGCATCAACAACCTCCATCCCGGAAGTTACCTCACCGAATACAGCGTACCCATATCCACTGGGTGTCTCGCTGGTGTGATTGAGAAAATCGTTATTTACCAGGTTGATAAAAAACTGGCTGGTTGCGCTATCTACTACATTGGTGCGCGCCATGGCGAGTGTGCCACGGTTGTTGGGCTCCCCATTGTTCGCTTCATTCTTGATGGCATCATAGGTGGAGAGCTGCACCATGTTCTCATTGAATCCGCCCCCCTGAATCATGAATCCTGCAATGACGCGATGAAATATCAGTCCATCGTAGAGTTCGTTATCGGTGTAGCGGAGAAAATTCTCAACGGTGATGGGCGCCTTGTCTGCCCATAATTCGATAGTAATGCTGCCTTTGTTGGTTTCCATTACCACCACCGGATTGTCCTGGGCAACTGTATGCAGGCTGATTGCCATCAGGACCATTAGAACTAGTGCGCGCATGTGATCTCTCCACTGGAATACAAATGTCTGTTTCAGGCGGGCTACTATACATTAAAGTTCATCTGCTTCTCCACATAGGAACAGACAGCAGGTTCTTGCCAGGCAGTGAAGAAAACAGGGGAAGAGTGGGAAGTTGGCTGCCCAACCTGGACTCGAACCAGGAACCAAGTGATTAACAGTCACCTACTCTACCATTGAGCTATTGGGCAGCAGAGCAATGGTTTATCGGGCTTTCGGCCCGGTAGTGCGGTAGCACGAGAAGGCGCGTAGTCTAATGAGAAATGGGATTTCGGTCAACCGCCAGGCACGGAGAGCAAACTGCCTGGGAGCGGCAGCAATCACTATTCGGGGCAGCATGTTGGGAGAAAATCCCAACATTCCTGTAAGCTTGTCGGTTTAGCCGCGACTCAGCGAAATTATGTCCAGTCAGTTCGAAATATATTCTAAATTTGCTCCTGCCGGCGACCAGCCAGCTGCCATATCGAGCCTTGTCGAGGGACTCAATGATGGTCTTCACGCCCAGACCTTGCTCGGTGTCACCGGTTCGGGCAAGACTTTCACCATCGCCAATGTGATCGAACAGGTACAGCGACCCACGCTGGTAATGGCGCCCAACAAGACCCTCGCGGCACAACTCTACGGAGAGTTTAAGGAGTTCTTTCCTGAGAACTCAGTGGAGTATTTCGTCTCCTACTATGATTACTATCAACCGGAAGCCTACGTGCCCTCGTCGGATACCTATATCGAAAAAGACGCCACGATTAATGACCACATTGAACAGATGCGGCTGTCGGCGACCAAAGCACTGCTTGAGAGACCAGATGTCATCGTGGTGGCGACAGTTTCTGCCATCTATGGATTAGGAAACCCGGACTCCTACCTGCAAATGGTCGTGCACCTGGACCGGGGCGATCGCATTGATCAGAGGAAATTGCTGAGGCGACTGGCTGATCTGCAGTATACCCGCAATGACATGGAGCTGAGGCGAGCAAGCTATCGTGTTCGAGGCGATGTCATTGATATCTATCCGGCGGAGTCAGAGCGTGATGCGATTCGTATTGAATTATTCGATGATGAAATAGAGAAGCTGTCTTACTTTGATCCGCTCACGGGTAGTGTGATCAAAGAGGTCCCCAGGCTGACAGTGTTCCCGAAGTCTCACTATGTGACACCCAGGGAAATTCTGCTGGCGGCCCTGGACGATGTTAAAGAAGAGCTGCGTCAACGGCTCGAGCAGCTACGGCAAAGCAACAAGCTGGTGGAAGCGCAGCGCCTCGAGCAACGCACCCGGTTCGATCTGGAGATGATCCAGGAACTGGGGTACTGCACGGGCATAGAAAATTACTCCCGTTACCTGTCCGGGCGAGAAGCAGGCCAGGCTCCTCCTACTCTTTACGACTACTTGCCAGCGAACGCCCTGGTGGTTGCAGATGAATCCCATGTCTCAATACCGCAACTCGGTGCCATGTACAAAGGGGACCGTTCACGCAAGGAGACGCTGGTGGAATACGGTTTTCGTCTGCCTTCGGCCCTGGATAACCGGCCCCTGCGCTTCGAAGAATGGGAGATGCTGACGCCACAGATTATTTTCGTTTCAGCAACTCCAGGTCCCTACGAGGAAGAACACGAAGGTCAAAGGGTTCGCCAGGTGGTGAGACCTACCGGACTGGTTGATCCTGAACTCGAAGTGAGGCCCGCTTCTACGCAGGTTGATGACTTGCTTTCAGAAGTCAATCGGGTAGTGGCACAGCAGGAGCGGGTTCTCGTTACTGTGCTGACCAAGCGCATGGCAGAAGACCTGACAGACTATCTGGCTGAACATGGAGTCCGGGTGCGCTATCTACACTCGGATATCGATACGGTAGAGCGATCTGAGATTATTCGTGATCTTCGATTGGGCAACTTCGATGTGCTGGTGGGTATCAATCTGCTGCGCGAAGGTCTGGACATACCTGAGGTCTCGCTGGTGGCAGTGTTTGACGCCGACAAGGAAGGCTTTCTCCGTTCTGAACGCTCTCTCATTCAAACCATTGGCAGGGCTGCCAGAAATCTGAATGGTAAAGCGATCCTTTACGCCGATGACATCACCGGTTCGATGCAGCGGGCAATCGATGAGTCCAACAATCGTCGCCAGACGCAACTGGAGTTCAATACGGAGCACAAAATAACGCCTATCGGCGTGCGTAAAAAGGTATTGGATGTGATGGAGGGTGCCTATGTTGCGCCAGGCTCAAGCCGCCGTCAGGCAGGGCAGAAAGTAGCAGAATCGGGTACTGCGTATGGCAAATTAAACGTAGACAGCGTGGCCGACGTGAAGAAAGAGATCAAGCGACTGGAAGAGCAAATGTACGAACAGGCAAAGAATCTGGCATTCGAAGAAGCCGCTGCTACTCGTGATCAGATCGCTGAACTCAGGGAAAGCGTGCTAAGGCAATGACTTTATTTGGGTTTTTGCGGTAATTCAGCCAGCTTTATGCTTCAAAAATCAACCTACGTCCCCTATAATCGCCAGTCTTTTCTATCGGGATCGACCTTGATAGGCGCGTAGCTCAGTTGGTTAGAGCGCTACCTTGACATGGTAGAGGTCACCAGTTCGACTCTGGTCGTGCCTACCATTCCATAGAACGACAAATCATATGGTGGCTACGAGCCAAAACCAGGCATTCATGAATCTGTGTCAGACGATGGGATTTGGGAATGGAACGCTGGATTGGGTTCGTTTTAATGACTAACAGCAGGCAAACACAGGAACCAAGACATGCCTCAGATCACACTACCAGACGGCAGCAAACGGGACTATGAAGCGCCCGTAACAGTTGCCGGCATCGCAGAATCCATTGGGCCAGGGCTTGCTAAAGCAGCTCTGGCAGGTCGCGTTGATGGCACTCTGGTAGACACCACCTACACCATTGAAGCAGACGCGGAGGTGGCCATCATCACCGATCGTGATGAGGACGGGCTGGAAGTCATTCGGCATTCCTGTGCTCACCTCATGGCGCAGGCAGTGCAGCGTTTGTTTCCAGAGGCACAGGTTACGATTGGTCCAGTCATTGAGAACGGATTCTTCTACGATTTCTCATTCGAGCGGCCGTTCACGCCTGAAGATCTGGCTGCCATTGAAAAAACCATGGAAGAGATCGTCAAGGAAGATCTGCAGGTGGAACGATCAGTGTTGTCTCGCCCTGAAGCCGTAGCGCTGTTTGAAGAAATGGGTGAGAAATATAAGGTTGAGATCATCGAGTCGATACCTGGTGATGAAGATCTTTCATTCTATCGACAGGGAGAGTTCATCGACCTGTGTCGAGGGCCTCATGTGCCCAGCACTGGCAAATTCAAGGCATTTAAACTCACTTCGGTGGCAGGTGCTTATTGGCGCGGAGACTCCAATAACGAAATGTTGCAGCGCATCTATGGCACTGCCTGGCCTTCCAGGAAAGAGCTGAAGCTATACCTGCAGCGCCTGGAAGAAGCGGAGAAGCGCGACCACCGTAAACTGGGTAAGCAGCTGCATTTGTTCCATATGAGTGAAGAAGCACCGGGCTCAGTGTTCTGGCACCCAAAAGGGTGGACCCTGTTCCTGCAATTATTGGAATACATGCGCAAGCGCCAGCAGCAGGCTGGTTACATCGAGGTCAATACACCCGACGTCATGGATCGCAGTTTATGGGAAACCTCGGGACACTGGTTTAACTACCGTGAACACATGTTCACTACCCAGACTGAAGATGAGCGAGTTTTCGCTTTAAAACCGATGAACTGTCCCGGTTCAGTGTCGATGTTTGCCCAGGGTCTCAAGAGCTATCGGGATTTACCGATTCGAATGGCTGAGTTTGGCAAAGTGCATCGTTACGAACCATCCGGTGCGCTCCATGGTTTGATGCGAGTGCGCCACTTTACCCAGGACGACGCGCATGTCTACTGTACAGAATCCCAGATGGAGCAGGAGTGCATGGACGTTGTGGCGCTGGTGCTGGACATCTACAAGGATTTCGGATTCCAGGATGTGGTCATCAAGCTTTCCACAAGGCCAGAAAAACGTATTGGCAGTGATGAGATCTGGGACAAGCTCGAAGCAGCGCTGACAAATGCCCTGAAAGCCATGGGACTTGACTATGCGCTATACCCTGGGGAGGGCGCATTCTATGGTCCCAAGCTGGAGTTTGTGTTGCGAGATGCCATTGGCCGGGACTGGCAGTGTGGGACTTTACAGGTCGACATGAACCTGCCCGAGAGATTCGATATCTCCTATGTGGATGAGAGTGGCGATCGCAGCAAGCGCCCGGTGATGCTGCATCGAGCTCTGTTTGGCTCACTAGAGCGGTTCATCGGCATCCTGATCGAACACTTCGAGGGGAAATTCCCGCCGTGGTTGGCACCGGAGCAGGTCGTGGTGATGAATATCACCGACAAGCAGTCCGCCTATTGTCTAAAACTGGAAGAATCCTTGAAAAATAAAGGGTTTAGGGCAGTTTCAGACTTGAGAAATGAGAAAATCGGCTTTAAAATCCGCGAGCACACTCTACAGAAGGTCCCCTACCTGTTGGTGGTGGGTGACAAAGAAGTAGAATCCGGCACGGTAGCGGTTCGTACGCGCGGAGGAGAAGACCTGGGAGCGATGACATTTGACGACTTTTGTGATCACTTGAGCCAGGATGTCGCCCGTTTTGGCCGCAGTGAGGACAAGCAAGCCGAACAGGCCGAACAGAAGGGTGCGGCTTAGGTAAGGAGTTTGAGAATTAGCATCGTTGCAGTATCCAACAAGGGGTCAGAGCGCTCGCGCCTATTATGAGAAGTAGTGCCAAAAAGCCGCTGATCAACGAATTTATAGAAGCTGACGAAGTGCGCCTGGTAGGGGCGGATGGCTCCCAGGTGGGTGTTGTCACGATCGCTGAAGCACGAGCGGCAGCAGAAGAAGCCAAACTTGATCTGGTGTTAATTGCACCCGAAGCAGACCCGGTGGTCTGCAAGATCATGGACTATGGCAAACATATTTTCGATCTCAAGAAGCAGAAGGCTGCAAACAAGAAGAAGCAGCGTCGGGTTCACGTTAAAGAGATCAAGTTTCGACCAGGGACGGAAGAAGGGGATTATCAGGTAAAACTACGCAACCTGATACGTTTCCTTTCAGATGGGGACAAGGCCAAGGTATCTCTGAGATTCCGTGGCCGGGAACTTGCCCATCAACATCTTGGGCAGGAGCTCGTAGAACGCATCAGAGAGGATCTGGCGGAATACGGCACTGTAGAACAGGAACCCAAGATGGAAGGTCGCCAGATCGTTATGGTGCTGGCGCCCGTTAAAAAGCGCTAATTATGAAAGAGCCAGTGTCCGTTGATCCAATCGGACCAACGGACACTGGCCTTTTTCATTGTTGGATTTCAGTTAATCCCGCTGCTATCTGCAGCGAAGTCGGTGGAGTAGTTCACCGAGAAATGCGGAGTAGGAAAGAGATGTCAAAGCTCAAAACGCACAGTGGCGCTGCCAAGCGCTTCAAAAAGACCGGTTCCGGGTTCAAGCGCAAGCGCATGAACAAGAACCATATCCTGACCAAGAAAACCACCAAGCGTAAGCGTCAGTTGCGCGGTACCACATTAGTTCATGATGTGGATGTACCGGCAGTCAAGCGCATGCTGCGTGAAAACTAGTTCGATAGTCAGGAGAATTCATCATGTCCCGAGTTAAACGCGGCGTCGTTGCCAATCGACGTCATCGTAAAGTATTGAAGCAGGCTAAAGGTTACTACGGTGCCCGCAGCCGTGTATTTCGAGTCGCCAAGCAGGCAGTCACCAAGGCGGGTCAATACGCTTATCGTGATCGCCGTGCCAAGAAGCGCGTATTCCGTTCCTTGTGGATTACGCGAATTAATGCCCAGGCACGTGAAAATGGCATCACTTACAGTCAGCTCATTGCTGGTCTGA
The DNA here is from genome assembly GCA_965267495.1 of uncultured Pseudohongiella sp. GTDB lineage: Bacteria > Pseudomonadota > Gammaproteobacteria > Pseudomonadales > Pseudohongiellaceae > UBA9145. The sequence continues at coordinate 1,688,874 of OZ254078.1, forward strand.
AGAAAGCCAATATTGAAGTCGATCGTCGTGTGTTGGCAGATCTTGCTGTGCATGACAAACCTGCCTTTTCTGCCATCGTAGAACAAGCTAAAGCCAGCCTGGCCGCCTAGGTCACGTCAGCGGTCCTGGTTATGGGCGATTCGGCATCCCTTTTAGCGGAGGCTCTTGAAGCTATTGCGCAATCAAGCGACGAACGGTCGCTTGATGCGTTGCGCGTGCAATACCTGGGCAAGAAAGGCAGCTTTACGGAATTGTTAAAAGGGCTGGGAAAGCTGCCTGCCGAAGAACGGCCGGTCGCAGGTGAGAAGATCAACAAAGCCAAGCAGGAATTGCAGACAGTCATCGAATCGCGCAAGGCTGAGCTGATCAATGCTGCGCTGGATGCGCGTCTGCAAGAAGAGAAGATAGATGTCACCTTGCCGGGTCGTCGTCAGAGCAAGGGTGGTTTGCACCCGATCACCATTACCATCGAACGCATCAAGACTATTTTCGCTGCTGCTGGTTATGACGTAGCGGAAGGGCCCGAAATTGAGGATGAGTATCACAATTTTGAGGCACTGAATATTCCTGCCCACCATCCTGCACGCGCCATGCACGATACCTTCTACGTGAGTCCAGGCACCGTGCTGCGTACCCACACCTCACCGGTTCAGGTTCGCGTCATGGAAAACGGGAGCCCACCGTTTCGGATTATTTGTCCAGGCCGGGTCTATCGTTGTGATTCAGATCTTACCCATACACCGATGTTTCATCAGGTAGAAGGCTTGCTGATCGATGAGCATGTGAGCATGGCGGATCTCAAGGGCACAGTGGTGGAATTCCTGCATGCTTATTTTGAAGCCGAAATGCCGGTGAGATTCCGTCCTTCCTATTTCCCCTTTACTGAGCCGTCTGCAGAAATTGATATGGGCTGTGTGAATTGTGGGGGCAAAGGCTGCCGCATTTGCAGTAACACCGGCTGGTTGGAGGTGGGGGGTTGCGGCATGGTCCATCCACGTGTACTGGAAATGTCGAATGTGGACACGGAACAATATTCCGGGTTTGCGTTTGGCATGGGTGTGGAGCGCATGGCTATGCTGCGCTACGGGGTAAGCGACTTGAGGATGTATTTCGAGAACGACGTGCGCTTCCTGCGCCAGTTCAACTAGGAATTCACCATGATCATCTGTCAGAGCTGGTTACAGGAGTGGGTGAATCCTGACTGGGAAACCAGGGAACTTATTGAACAACTCACCATGGCCGGACTGGAAGTGGAAGGCGTTGAACCTGTAGCGCGCCAGTTTTCTAATATCGTTGTCGGTCTGGTGGAATCGGTTGCACAACATCCGGACGCAGACAAGCTCAGCGTCTGTCAGGTATCTGATGGCAAGGCTTCTTTCCAGGTAGTCTGTGGTGCAGCTAATGTCCGAGCCGGCTTGCATGTGGCATTTGCCAGGATAGATGCAGAGATTGTTGCGGATCCTGCAGAAAAACCATTCAGGATCAAGGCGGCGAAGCTGCGTGGTGTTGAATCAAATGGCATGCTCTGTTCAGCAGAAGAGCTCGGGCTCGAGGAAAAATCAGCAGGGATTCTGGAGTTGCCAACTGATGCTCCGGTTGGTACGGATGTTCGGGAGTACCTCGAGTTGAATGACTGCAGTATTGAGTTAGACCTGACTCCTAATCGAGGTGATTGTTTATCGGTGCGGGGAGTGGCCCGAGAAGTAGCCGTGCTGTCTCGCGGCGAACTGAAGCTACCAAAAATCGAGACGGTACCCCCTTCGCATCAGGAAGAATTCCCCATCCAGATTACAGCGGCAGAAGAATGCCCCAGGTACCTGGGCCGCGTTATTCGCAACATCGACCAGAATGCAGAAGCGCCGCTATGGATGAAAGAAAAGCTACGCCGATCCGGCCTGCGCAGCATTGATCCGATAGTCGATGTTACCAATTACGTACTAATGGAATTGGGGCAGCCGATGCATGCATTCGACTACGGGAAACTCTCGACACATATCAATGTGCGATTGGCAGAGGCAGGAGAGAAGATCACATTGCTCGATGGCAAGGAAGTTGAGATGGGCGCTGATACGCTGGTCATCGCCGATGCTGAAAAAGCGGTGGCTATGGCGGGCATCATGGGCGGTCTCGCCACTGCAGTGACCCCGGAAACCAGGGATGTATTCCTCGAATGTGCTTTCTTTGCGCCGCTTGCTATTTCGGGCAAAGCACGCAATTACGGTATGCACACCGATGCTTCTCATCGATACGAGAGAGGCGTGGATCACGGACTACAGCATGTGGCTATGGAGCGAGCCACCCGGCTGCTGCTCGACATTGTCGGCGGTGAAGCTGGCCCGGTTACCGAGAGCTGCGGCAATCTTCCAGAGATGCAGTTGGTCACATTGCGTTTCGCTTCGGTGCAGCGACAGTTGGGTGTGGACGTTAGTACTGAAGAGGTCGTTGAGATTCTCACCAGGCTTGGCTTCGTTGTGTGCGAGCAGAGTGATTTGGCAATCTCAGTACAGGTTCCCAGTTTTCGCTTCGATGTCACCATCGAGGCCGACCTGATCGAAGAAATTGCCCGAATCTACGGGTATAACAATATCCCGCTGGGGCAGGGCTGGGGACCGCAGCATTTCAATCAGCCCACCGAAAGTGAGCTGGACCTGTCAAAACTCAGAGAACATCTGGTTGCTCTGGGCTATCAGGAAGTGATCTCCTACAGTTTTATTGATCCCCAGCTGTCCTGGCAGGTGATGGGCAGTGATGTTGCCCCTATCGCACTGCAGAATCCCATCTCTGAGGAAATGGGGGTGATGCGCACCAGTTTGCTGCCTGGATTACTGCATAGCCTGCAGTACAACGCCAACCGCCAGCAAGAAAGGCTAAGGCTGTTTGAAACAGGCCTAGTGTTCTCAGCCAAGGGTGGGGACATCGAGCAATCAGCCAAGCTGGGCGGTGTGATATATGGATCAAGATATCCAAAAAACTGGAATAATAACAAAGAATTATCTGATTTTTATGATGTAAAAGGCGACGTAGAAATCCTGGCCAACCTTGGCGGTAAAGAGAACAGCATGCAGTTCGAGCCAGTGGTCCAGGCACCGTTTCATCCCGGACAGTGCGCACGACTTGCTGCTGCTGATGGCAAGGATCTGGGCATTCTTGGCGTATTACACCCAGCGATTCAGCGGGAATTGAACCTGGATCTGCCAGTAATGCTATTCGAATTGGATCTAGAGGCACTGCGGACAGCGCAGATTCCTGCTGTGGAAGCCCTTTCCAGGTTTCCGGAGGTGCACCGGGACCTGGCCATCGTTGTAGATGAATCGATTTCTTCCGGGCAAATATCGTCCCTGATGCGTGAAAATGCCGGGGAATTCCTCAGCGATTTTCGAATATTCGATGTTTATCAAGGAGATGCAGTCGAAAAAGGCAAAAAAAGTATTGCTTTGGGCTTGACGTGGCAGCATCCTTCCCGCACTCTTAGCGACGACGAAGTAAATACAATAATTAGTAACTGCGTCAACGCACTACAAGAACAATTTAATGCAAATTTGCGGAATTGATTGGGGTTCGGACTATGGCAGATGGGGCACTCACAAAAGCCGATATGGCAGAGCGCTTGTTTGAGGAATTAGGCCTCAATAAGCGGGAAGCCAAGGAAGTGGTGGAGCAGTTTTTCGAAGAAATCCGTCTGTCGCTGGAACGTAACGAGCAGGTCAAGTTGTCCGGTTATGGCAATTTTGATCTCCGGGACAAGAAACAGCGTCCCGGTAGAAATCCCAAGACCGGTGAAGAAATTCCCATCAAGGCGCGACGAGTCGTGACATTCAGACCAGGACAGAAACTGAAGGCGAGGGTAGAAGGCTATGCTGGAACCCAAGAATAACGACGAATTACCCCCCATACCGCCCAAGCGATACTTCACCATCGGCGAAGTGGGCGAGCTCTGTGCAGTCAAACCCCATGTGCTGCGCTACTGGGAAGCAGAATTTCCCCAGCTCAAGCCGGTAAAACGCCGCGGTAACCGTCGTTACTACCAGCGTCAGGACGTGATTCTGATTCGCCAGATCAAGAGTCTGCTGTATGAGCAGGGCTATACTATCGGTGGCGCACGGCAGAAGATGACAGATAGTCCCGACGAGGCTAGCAGTTCCCAGGTGAACTCAAGTGAAATAAAGTCACTGGTTCGGGATCTGGAAGAAGTCATCACAAAACTGTAGTTCCTTTCAGCACGTAAATCTTTACAATACGCGATCTTAACCGGAACGGGGCGTAGCGCAGTCTGGTAGCGCACCACACTGGGGGTGTGGTGGTCACAGGTTCAAATCCTGTCGTCCCGACCATTTTTCGAGTTCGTTCATGCCATCCCTGGCGCGACTAACAGAAATTATTCAGCACCAGCCCGACCATCCCTGGTCGGTCGTTCGGCCGCGTTGAAAGCTTGCGCTTTCAAAGCACTTGGCCTCACCCTGTCGTCCCGACCATTTTTCGAGTTCGTTCATGCCATCCCTGGCGCGACTAACAGAAATTATTCAGCACCAGCCCGACCATCCCTGGTCGGTCGTTCGGCCGCGCTGAAAGCTTGCGCTTTCAAGGCACTTGGCCTCACCCTGTCGTCCCTAACAACTTCACTGAGTCATACAACTGCATCATCACCATTATCAAAATCGCCAGTGGCTTCATGGATGGTGTCAACGCGTGACTCAATCTCATCAAGGTGCTCGAGTAACGCTTCCAGTGCGTAATACACCATGGTGCGACCAGTACGCATGGACAATAGTTGCAAGCGGTTGTAAACGTCTTCCGGCAAATCAAGAATCAACATGGCATCGCTCCTTCTCAGGGAACTTGATCGACTGTGGCTCATTTTCTTGTGTGTGAGCAGGAGAGGGTTCAGTACTACATCCTTGTAGTAGGAGGCATCCCTGCTATGAACAACTATAGTCGAGATATTTCCATAGTGAAGTTCACAAAGGGTAGACAGGTGGTTGACCATTGGTAAACCACACAGCAATGTAGTGGGTGTTCTTTGCTCAAATTACTGCAGCTTATTGTGACTAGTTGAGAACGCGATAACCCCGACCGGTCAGGCAGCGTCGGATCACCATCTCTCGTTCCCGTAAACCGCTACCTACGCCACGCGCACCACCGCCAACTGCACCTACCCCGGCACCGCGTTGTGCGGTATTGCTGTCGCCGATCACGGCGCCAAACACTCCGCCTATGGCAGCGCCAGCTATAGTGCCCACTGTTGCCTGTCGCGCGACCTGTACCTGGTCCGCATAGGCATTGCACTGCTCCAGGTCGACTTCGTATTGCGCCATGTTGACGCCCTGGGTATCAATGATCGGCGTGTTGCCGGTGATTTCTTCCACACTCCGACAATGGGACAAGGTGAGTATGAGTGTTGGCAGGATTAAGAGTTTGCAATAGCCCATGATTGAAATGACTCCTGTTAGAGATTCAAACGCAGGGCGGACAGGATGGTTTACTTCAGGCGCAGTATAGAAAGAGAAAGCTGAATCGGAGTTGAACGAGATTCAATGTGTTTGGGGGTACTGGCTGTAAGCTTGCGCTACAGTTCTTGTGCTTCAGTATTGTTCGCGCAGATCAGATCCACAGTGAGGAAATAGGCAATAAACAATCCCAGGAACAGCGCGAACATCACAGACTCGCTGGCATTGAAATAGATGCCAGCCATCCCTGTCAATGCGAAGAGAGCTGAGACCAGCAACAGTAGCGCGACCACCTGGGCTTCCGAGTATCCGCGGCTGAGTAGTGCGTGGTGTAAATGGTCGGTGCCAGGTTTGAATGGCGAGATACCGCGCATGGGTCGCTTGAACAGCAGGTTGACGGTATCGAAGAGGGGTAGGGCAAGAAACCAGAGGGCGTAGACAGGTGCGAAGCGCGCTGCTTCACCCTGGGTACTTTCTATCATCAACCAGGCGAGTATGAAACCTAACATGGTGCTGCCGGCATCGCCCAGGTAGACCAGGGCGCGCTTGTTGACGAGGCGACGGAAGTTCATGGTCAGGAATGCCAGAATGCTGCAGGTCAGCAGGCTGATAAATCCGGTGGTACCAAAGTCACTGGCGAAGAACGCCAGCGTACCAATGCTGACTAATGCCACGATGACCAGTCCCCCGGACAAACCATCGATGCCATCGGACATATTGACAGCATTGATGACTCCCACGGTGGCAAACACGGTAATGGGAATTGCCATCCAGCCAGTGATGACATTACCGGTGAATACCAGATCGCCAAGGGAATAGAGCTGCAGACCTGCAACTACAGACATGGTCAGAGCGACCAGGACATGTCCGGTCATACGTACGAACGGCTTGAGATCCTTGATATCGTCGATCGTGCCAATAAAGAGAATCAAGGCAGACAGGGTCAGCAGCGAGGAAAATTCCTGCAGGATTGCAGGGAGGGACAGGCTGATCAGCAACAGACCAAAGAAAATACCCAGTCCACCCACCAATGGAGTTGCACCGATGTGTGTCTTGCGTCCACCAGGCAAATCCAGCAATCCGACCTTGGCAGCCAGCGGTCGCAGCCCCTGCAATACAATCAGTGTGCAGAGAAAGGTCGCGAACAGATAGAGTGGGGAAAGTGAGGCCATAGGGGCTGCTTATTCCTGGGCTGAAAGCAACAGACCAGACCGGATCAGCTCCCGCTGTCCGGTCTGACTGCAGCTGCTATCAGGGCACTCCCCAGAGAATTTGCACACCGTCTTCCGAAACTACCCGGAAGTCAGTCACACCATCGCCGTTCAGGTCAGCACCACTGGAGATGGCGTTGCCAAACTCGTCGCCGGAATTATTCAGGAAGGCTGCCTGGCTCGCCGTTGGCTCGCTGACGAAGTAATCGGTCTTCAGGTACAGGCCATCACCCATGTCGATAACGCCAGTAGTGCGATCGATGCTTGCATCAACGCCGGTGAGGGCCAGGGAATCCAGCAGGTCATCGGCTACCGGATAGGGCGCGAGCAGTTGCGAAATGCCATCGCTGTACTGAACACTGAATGCAAAGCCAGGCTCTGCCGGGTTGGTTGAGGACGGATCGACGAGTGTCACGGCGCCGGTGGCATTGGCTGCAGAATCGCTGTAGCCATCGAAGGCAAAGGTTACTGAAGCCTTAAGGCCGTCAGCCTCTAATACATAGCTGCCACTGGTGGTATTGGCAGTCACGGTAGCACTAAATCCGGAACTCAGCGCACTGGTGAACTGTGCAAGGTTTCGTGAATCAGGAGCCGCCAGATGTCCGATTCCATCGTCTACGATTACGGCAGTTCCATCGGGAAGCAGTGTTACTCCCTCGGGCATTGCGTCGGGTACGATGTTGACTCGTAGCGTTTTAGTGGCGAAGCGTGCGCCGCCTGAAGTGATTTCTACCAGGCCGGTGTCCTCATCGATTGCTACTACCGTCCCCCGACCAATCGCGTCAGCGAGAAAATCTGCAACCGGGCTTGAGGAATCTAGTGCACGACGAAGTCCTCCGCCAACAGGTGCTCCAGCAATGTTGGTGATTATTGCCTGGTAATCCGCGATGGGAAAGCTTACTGCACTAACCTCCGAATCTTCCACGGTTGATTGCAATAAGACTACACTGGTGTTCAACACCCCTCTGGCGACAAGTGGACTCTTCGATGCCTCTTCCTTGATATCTGTCCCCCCGGAAGTAAAGCGCTCAAGAATCTCTGATGCCGAAGAACTGACCAGATTATCGGCCACGCTTTGGACTGATTGCTTGAGAGTGGCATCGATACTGCCGCCAAGCGCTGCCGTGGCTTGCAGCACTGAAGAGAGCGCGTTAGCAAGACTTTCAGCCTCCTGGCTGGGCAGGTTATCAGCCACATTAGACGCCAGGTTGAGGGTGAAGGTAGTCACCGAGCTGACCAGGGTTGCTAGTTGTGCGGTTGTTATGGGTGTCGAGGCATTGGCGATCGAGTTGATTATATTGCCTGTGGATTGAACGAGATTGACCAGATCTTCAGTAGGTTGCGCTGTGTCTCCTTCGTCATTCAATCGAGCACCAAGGCCCATTGCGTCATTCAATGTGCTCACGGCAGACAGGGCATCTGCTGGTGAAGCGTTGCCCTGCAAGAGATCAGTGGCCACGCTGTTACCCAGGGATGAGGCATCTGTGACCGCATCATTTACCAGGGAAACAGTGCTGGAACTGGGATTCGACAGGTCCGTGAGTGCTGATAGGGTTTCCGACGCTGTGGTGACTGTTGAAGAAGTGGTAGTAGTAGAACCACCGCCACCACCACCGCCGCCACCGCCGCTGGATGGAATCTGGCTGTCATCGGTAGCGCATGTTGTGCTAAAGGCAGTCGGCGCAGCCAATCCTGGGGTTGAGCCATTAAATCCCAATCTACCCTGCAGCGCGTAGGCACCGGCGAAGTCCGCCGCGAATTGAGCGCTGTTCAGGATAAAGGCATCGCCTGGCGCGCAGGGGAAGGTAGCAGGCGTTGAAGTGCCAAATGTTATTTCAGCTTCACTGTTGGATTGTCGGAGTTGGCGCAAATAGACATGATAGCGATAGTCAGGAGCGACACTATCAATGGATCCGATCACATCGGAGAAGATGCCGCCTAAACCGTCGATATCGCCTAATTGTGCGTCCAGATCAAGAGTCAGGGTATTGCCGGAACCGGTAAACAAGGCATTCGGGATTGTTCCTGAGGCTTCAACAGTGCCGGTATCTTCCCGGGCCAGCACTGTGGCAGTGCCAGCGCCAAGAGTGAGTACTGCATTATTGCTGGTGAAGTTGATGGTCAATGAAGGTACGGAGATCTCCAGTCTGCGAGATGCACCATTGGCATCAATCATGATAAAACCGGCGCGGAATTTGTAGGCGCCATCAGGAATATCAGCACCGACCAGGTCCAGGCTGAATGTCGGGAATGGATCGGCGCTCGCTGAGGGCAGGTTGTTAACTTCATCAATAATGCCATCGTCGCTGATTGCCGGAGTCGCTCCCCCAAAACCGCTATCAGCGGAAACAGTTACCTGATCGCTGGTGAACGTAATACTCTGCGCTTGTGAAAAAGGAATAGCCCCCAAACAAGCCGCCACGCCGATGGCATAGCGCAAATTTGACCTGGAGAATCGATAGCGAGAATTCGACATTATTTGCCCCTGTTGATTGGAATTCCGGCCCAACACCAACTGAAAAGATCGAAGTATCGATCAATCAGGGATGGTCTCGGGAGTGGGTATCAGAAACCGTGTTGATAACAGCCAATTGTTATTAATCCTAGTCGACCGAATTTACCATGATATGAACAGGACGAGAAATAAAAATTGGTAATTAAATCTAGAACTTAAAGCCCAGTTTCAGGCCGGCATAGCCGTAGGTGACACTACTGAAGGATTCGCTGAGTGGATTGCTGTAATGGGGAAGTTCGCCAAGGAATTGATTTGAATAGAGATTTCCCGTCAAGCTGAGGTAGAGCTGCGGCGTAATCCAATAGCTTGCCTGGGCTTTGAGGGTATGATTGCCACTCTCTGTGGGCACACCGGCACTGTTCAGAAATCCAGGCAGACTGGCAGAAGCTTGCTCGGGAGTGCGGGTCAGGGCAATGTCCTGCCTGTCGATGTATTCGTAGCTGAGGCTGATAGGCAGGCGTGGATTCATCGTAAAATTCAGGCTGAGCCCCAGGTACAGATACTCTTCTTCCAGTTGAAATTGTTGCCTGAAGATCTCCGCGATTGACGGTGCGACGATGTCGGATCCGGTGCCCGATTGGGCATCGCTTTCCCCGTAGCCAAGCCAAAAGCTGCCTATGCCGGATTCAAAAATTGGTGCCGTGTAAATCAGTCTCGCCTGCCAGGAGTCATCTTCAAGATCATTGACTGAAAAAGTTTGTGGATTGGTAAAGCGGAGAGTGAAGTCGCCGAGCTGGAACTCGTCGATTACTACATCGAAATCCTTGGATTCACTCCAGACGCCAGAAACCTGCAGGGAGAGGGCAGAGTGTCGATCGTTGGATGCCAGTAAATTACCCTGGTAGATCATCCACTTCAGTCCCAGTTCCTGCCGTTGGGTATCAAGAGAGTTGTCCAGGTCGAGAATATTGGCAGAGCTAATGGTGCCCAGTTCCACAGTCATATCCTGGTTGCGATGGGATCCGAAGACTGAAAGATAATCTGTGATGCCGTAATAAATCTCGAACTGTGTACCGGAAAGATCACCGCTGCTGCCTGCCAGACGACGATTCGCCGCCAGTAAATCATCTCTGACATCAAGAAAGTCCAAGGTGTCGTTTACGGCAAGCAAACTGCCACTGAGTTCGAATTCGCCGCGTGTGGTGGTATAGGCCGACATGACGTGACTGTCTATCCACCCGACAGGGGTATCCGCGAAAATCGGGAAAGCCAAAAACAGCAACGATGCGCTGGCCAGCTTGGTGCCAAGGTGTTTTATTGAAAGTCGCAAATTCTTTTCTCCATGGACAACAGCTAATGGAAGACACCGCGCGCCAATTCTCCATCGGCTCAGGCTAAAGTCAATGTTCAGTTAATGCAGCAAAGTCCACGAATCATTGCTGAGACACAAGCTAAGTCAAATTGATGAAAACTAGTGTGTTAGCCGGTCAAAACCACAATATTTAGTGTCATTCGGCCGCCATTAGGCTAATATTCCCATTGTGTAAACGCTGGCACAAATGGTCAATTTTTGATCAATTTGTTGGTATTCCGCGTCACGATCTGTGCCGAGGGCAGGCCAGGACAAGCTTAGTACTAGAATAAGTAGCCAAAACAGTACCCGAATCAGTACAAGAAAAACCCGGATTTCGTGCGCATCACTACCCAAATTCTCGAGAACCTTCTATGCGCCTGAAGTGTATTAAGCTCGCTGGCTTTAAATCCTTCGTCGACCCGACAACTATCAACTTCCCCTCAAATTTGTGTTCTGTGGTTGGGCCGAATGGCTGCGGCAAGTCCAATGTTATCGATGCCGTGCGCTGGGTGATGGGGGAGAGCTCTGCCAAGAATTTGCGCGGCGAAAGCATGACCGATGTCATCTTTAATGGTTCTGGCGCGCGCAAGCCGGTCGGGCAGGCCAGTGTCGAACTGGTTTTTGACAATCACGACCACAAGCTCACCGGAGAGTACGCAAATTTTGATGAGGTGAGCATCAAGCGCAAGGTGGATCGCGAAGCACAGTCCACTTATTTCCTCAACGGCACCAAAGTGAGACGCAAGGACATCACCGATATTTTTCTCGGCACCGGACTTGGTGCGCGTAGCTATTCCATCATCGAGCAGGGCATGGTATCGCGCCTGATCGAATCCAAACCCGAAGAGCTCCGTGTCTATATCGAAGAAGCAGCAGGCATCTCCAAGTACAAGGAGCGGCGGCGAGAAACAGAGAATCGTATTAAACGTACCCGGGAAAACCTGGAACGGCTTACGGATATACGGGAGGAGCTGGAGCGCCAGTTGCAACATTTAAAGAGACAGTCTGTTGCAGCAGAAAAATACGGCGAACTGAAACAGGAAGAGCGACAGACCCAGGCAAATCTCAATGCCCTTCGCTGGCAGAACCTGGACGCGGAGATTCGGGCCAATCAGGAAACCATCAACCAGCTGGAAATCCAGATCGAAGCGATCACAGCGGAACAGCGAGAGATCGATGCCAGGGTTGAGCAACATCTGGCTGACAATGCCGAACTCACCGATGCACTTGGTGAGGTACAGGCCCGGTTCTACAGTCTGGGTAATGACATCGCTCGCCTGGAGCAGTCGATCGAGCACCATATTGAACGTGTAGAACAATTGAAGCTGGATCTGAATGAAACAGAAGAGGGCTGGGAGCAGACCCGGGAAGAACTGGACATCGATCTGCGCAAGATCACCCAATTGGGTGCTGAATTGAAAGGCGTAGAGCCACAGCTGGAATCTGCGAAACAGGAAGAAGCAGCTTCAGCAGAAGCACTGGCTGCTGCGGAATCGGCACTGCAGCACTGGCAACAGGAATGGGATGAATTCAATCAGCGGGCCGAAGAACCGAGGCAGACTGCTGAGGTGGAACAATCACGTATTCAGCAACTGGAGTCAGTGGTTGAGCGCGGTCTTACCCGCAAGCAAAACCTGGAGCAAGAGCAACGCGACCTGTCTTCGGCAGATGATGAGGCAGATGCATCTCTGGCTGGCGAAATAACAGCAGCTGAAGCGAAACTGGGCGCGCTGGAACAAGAGGCGAAAGAACGCGCAGCAGAGTTATCCGAAAAGCGGGAGGCCCTGGGTCGTTGTCAGGAAGAGCTGGATAGCGCCAGAGGAGATCTGCAAGAGGCACAGGGTAAGCAGGCTTCGCTGGAAGCCCTGCAGCAGGCGGCGCTGGGTCAGGACAATCAGAAGCTTAATGACTGGTTACAGTCCAGAGGGCTTGATAACCAGCTTCGCGTGGCAGAAGGATTGCGAATCGAATCGGGCTGGGAGCTCGCAGTAGAGTCGGTGCTCGGTGATTCCCTGCAGGCGATTTGCGTCGAAGGTATGGATCAGGTCGCAGCGCTATTAGCAGACTTGCCCCAGGGCAGGGTCGGATTTATCGATGTTGACGCTGGCGCAGCGGCTGCCTCCAGGCACAACACATTGGCTTCGCTCAGTGACAAAGTTGGCAGTGACTGGAATCTGCAGCCTTTGCTGCAGGGCATCTATGCTGCAGAGACCGTCAGCGAAGCGCTGCAACAACGAGCCGGGCTGGCCGCACAGGAGTCGATCGTCACCCGGGATGGTATCTGGCTGGGCCGAAACTGGGTGCAGGTGAAGAATGTCAGTAAACAGGACTCTATTGTTGAGCGGCGCGGGTTGATTGCTGATTTATTCAGAAAAATCAAAGATCTAAAAGAGACTTGTGAGGTACTGACCGAACAGAAACAGCAGCTGCTAGCTGCCCAGAAGCAGCTGGAAGCGGAACGAGACCGAATTCAACAGGACTATGCTTCCGAAACCAAGGCGCTGGGGGAGCTTAAATCGCGCCGCAGCGCTCAGTTAGCTAAAGAAGAAGAACTGCAAGCGCGCAAACAGCGGGTAACACGAGAGCTGGAAGAGCTCAGCCGCCAACTCGACAACGAGGAACAGCACATTGCTGAAGCCAGGGAACGCTTGCAGCGGGCGCTGGACAATATGGCGGTGGACGTGGGCGGAAAAGAAAAACTGGAAGCTGCTCGCGATGAAGTCCGCAGCCGACTTAACGAATGCCGGGAAAAATCCAAACAGGACAAAGATCTGGCTCACGAACTGGCGCTTAAGCAGCAGTCCTTGCAGTCCCAGCTGCAATCTACACGGGAAACGATGGATCGCATGGCCAGCCAGGTGCAGCGATCGAAGGAGCGCATGGAATCTCTGAATGTGCAGATCGACGAGTCTGATGAGCCGCTGGAGACCATGCGGGCAGAATTGGAAGAGCGACTACAGGCGCGCCTGGAAGTCGAGAAGGAACTTGGTGTCGCCAAGGCCCGGGTCGATGACAACGAGCACAAGATCAGGGAGCTGGAAAAACAACGCAACGAAAAGCAGGAATCCCAGAATACAGTCCGCGAGACCCTGATGCAGAATAAATTGAAGTCAGAAGGGGCGAGTGTGAAGCGAGAAACCGTGCTGGAACAACTCAAGGAAGCGAATTTCGAGTTGGACAAGGTAATCGCACAGCTACCCGATGAGCTGAACGAACAGGAATGCGAACAGCTACTGGAAAAGATCAGCAACAGAATTCAGCGACTCGGGCCGATCAACCTGGCCGCCATTGATGAATACCAACAGCAATCCGAACGCAAGGTCTACCTGGACAAGCAGAATGATGATCTGGAGAAGGCGCTGCACACACTGCAAAATGCCATTCGCAAGATCGACAAGGAAACACGTACCCGATTCAAGGATACCTTTGACAAGATCAATGGCGGATTGCAGAGCCTGTTCCCGAGAATTTTTGGTGGAGGTCATGCCTACCTGGATATGACCGGGGACGACTTGCTGGATACGGGTATTGCCATCATGGCACGGCCCCCGGGTAAGCGAAACAGCACGATTCACCTGCTTTCGGGGGGTGAAAAAGCCATGACTGCTATAGCGCTGGTGTTCTCTATCTTCCACCTCAATCCTTCCCCGTTTTGTATGTTGGACGAGGTTGACGCGCCGCTGGACGATGCCAATGTGGGGCGTTATGCAAACCTGGTTAAAGAGATGTCCGCCAACGTGCAATTCATCTTTATCACTCACAACAAAATCACTATGGAAATGGCTAATCAATTGTTGGGGGTCACCATGCATGAGCCAGGTGTTTCCCGCATTGTTGCCGTGGATATTGATGAAGCTGCAGAGCTCGCCGCCATGTAGTGGTTTCTGGGCGCACAAAAGCGGTGCGCGATGCTAAAGAAATAGCACTAACTGCAAGATATACTTAGTAATTTCCTGACCATAATCATCAATCAAAGAAACCAGACTGCATGGGTTTGCGTGAACTCCTAATTCTATTGTTGGGCCTGGCGATCGTGGCAGTCATTCTGCGTGGTCTTTACGTCGCCATTCAGGCCCGCCGCGGGCAGATACGCCTCGCTATCGACAAGAACATTCCCCAGGACGTAGATCTCGAAGCCCTGGAACTGGCTGAGCTGCCGGGTGGTGGTGCACGAGTGGTGAGGCGTGATGGCGAAGATGACAGCCTGTCCGCAGATCCGGTCACCGAGGCCAATGAGCGGGCTGCAAGCATGCAGCTGGGACGGGATGATCAGGCCGTTCCGGTGCTTATGGATACGGTGCAGCTTGGCTCCGCCATTGAAACAAATACCAATAGCCAGGCTGAAGCAGTAGCTCAGGCGGTAGCGACTGAGCAGTTGGAAGAAGAGCCATTCTCCGAAGACTTTTCTGATGACGATGGGGATGAGCAATCCTGGCAAGACGAACAAGCCTGGCGTTCAGAACCACAGATTCCTGCCACAGCAGCAGCGCAATTCGACGAGGAGCAATCGCTTGAAGACGAGCAGGACGATGTGCTGTTCGACTATGATGCGACTGACACATCGACGGTTGAGGATGGATTGGCTGCGGTTCAACCAGATTATCCAGACGAAGAGAGCGATGAGGATGATCCGTCTGAGGCAGATGACTACCAGGATGAAGTCTATGCAACAGTGGACAATGAAGGAGAATATGACGCTGAAACTGAGGCATATGATGAAGACGAAGTAGAATCATTCGACGCAGCTTCGACAGAGTTCAACAGCGAGATGGATCCGCCAGGGCAGCAACGCGTAGAACCTTCATTTGATCCAAATGGCCTCGGCGACGATCTGGATAGTTTTTCCATGACTGCTGGCGAAAGAATTGGCGGAAATCCAGCCGTGGAAGGCCAGGGCCAGGCGTCTATGTTTGCAGCCGAGGAGTCGGCTGCAGAGACTGAGCCAGGCAAGCGCAAATCCCTGTTTTCAGCCATCAGTGGTCGAATTCGCTCTCAGGTGGCCAGCATTCGGGAAATCCGGCAAGCTGAACGGGCTATCGAACGGGAAGAGAATCTGGTGCCGCCGGAAGAAGATATTGATGTACAGGCAAGCGAAGCGGCATTACCTGACAGCATCCCAACAGAACAGCTTGATATCGAATCGCCTCTGGTCCAGGAGAGTCACGACCTGGTGCCAGAGCCTGTTGAGCCCGAGCGTGGAGAGCCAATAACAGCGGACCTGCGAACAGCGAATACCGTGTCACAACGCTCGGAAGTCAGGAAACAGGAAAACAGCACCCAGTCGTCTGAAGTGCTGGTCATTAACGTAATGGCTCATGAGGGGCGAGAGTTCCGGGGTGAAGATCTCATGCATACGATCATCACCTGTGGCCTTAAATATGGTGATATGCAGATTTTCCACCACCGTTTCGGAAACAGCAGTTCCGGCCCGGTACTATTCAGCCTCGCCAATATTCTCAATCCCGGTACATTCGACCTGAATAACATGTCGCAATTTACTACCATTGGCGTGAGTTTGTTTATGGCGATGCCGACCCCCGTGAATAATCTTGATGCTTTCGAACAGATGCTAGCAGTCGCGCAACAACTCTGTTCAACGCTTGACGGTGAGCTCAAAGACGATCATCGTAACGTCATGACCGCTCAGACTATTGAGCATTATCGACAACGAATCAGAGATTTTGAACTGCGACAACTGAAAACTGCCGGTAGTCGCGGTTAGCATCCAATCCATTCCTGCGCTGCTATGAAGATTCCTGCGAAGATTCAACAGGAACTGGTCGAACTACGCCACAGTCTCGACCATCACAATCGTCTTTATTACACCCTGGATGCGCCGGAAATTCCTGACGCAGACTACGATGTCTTGTTCGATCGTCTGGTGGAGATCGAGCGGCAATATGATTGCGCTACGCCAGACTCTCCTTCCCAGAGAGTGGGCAGCGAGCCCCTTGCTCATTTTGATCAGGTCACTCACGAGCAGGCCATGCTGTCCCTGGACAAGGTATTTGGTGAACAGGATTTACGGGACTTTGAGTCTAGAGTCATGAAGCGCCTCAACAGTGAGTCTGCTCTCGAGTATAGCTGCGAACCGAAAGTGGACGGCGTTGCTGTAAGTCTCCTGTACCGAGATGGTGTGTTGGAGCGTGCAGCTACACGCGGTGATGGCGTGATTGGTGAGGACATTACCCATAATGTTCGCACCATCAATTCCATCCCGTTGCGTCTGGATGGAAAAAAACTGGCTGGCAGGCTGGAGGTTCGCGGAGAGATATTCCTCAGTAAGTCCGGTTTTGCCCGACTCAATGAGAAAGTGCTCGCCGAGGGTAACAAAACCTTTGTGAACCCGAGAAATACTGCCGCCGGTGCTGTAAGACAACTGGATCCCCGCAAGGCTGCACGCATTCCCTTGCAGATGTATTGTTACAGTGTGGGTCTGGTAGATTCAATCAAGATTCCCCCGAGTCTCAGCAAGGTCTTTGACTTACTTGCTGATTGGGGGCTGCCGGTCAATCCAGAGCGCGGCACTGCGACCGGTATCGAAGCCTGTCTGGAATACTGTTTACAACTGTTAGCCAAAAGAGAAAAGCTGGACTATGAGATAGATGGAGCGGTGATCAAGGTCAATGATCTGCCGACACAGCAGGAGCTTGGACAGAATGCGCGCACTCCGCGATGGGCGATGGCCTACAAATTTCCTGCTGAAGAAAAATCGACTACGGTGCTGGATGTGGACTTTCAGGTAGGGAGAACTGGCACTATTACGCCAGTTGCCAGATTGGATCCGGTATTTGTCGGTGGCGTCACGGTGAGCAATACCACCTTGCATAACATGGATGAAATCCAGCGACTGGGCTTACGCATAGGTGACGAGGTCATAGTCCGGCGTGCTGGTGATGTGATTCCCAAAGTAGTTAAAGTCATCAACCCGGCAAAAAACAAAAAACCGAAGAAAATCAGCGTACCGAAAAAGTGTCCCGCCTGCGGTTCGCCCGTGGAGAAAGAAGGGGAAGTGCTTTACAAGTGCAGCGCTGGCATTATTTGTCCTGCGCAGCGAAAGGAATCCATAAAACATTTTGCGTCCAGATCAGCTATGGATATCGAAGGGCTTGGTGACAAACTGGTCGAGCAACTTGTCGATGAGGAGCTGATCGACAATGTGGATGACATCTTTGACCTGAACGTTGAACAATTGATCCAGCTGGAAAGAATGGGTCAGAAGTCAGCTGAAAATCTCGTGAACGCCATCGCCAGGAGCAAATCAACAAGCTTGCCTAAATTTCTTTTCGCGCTTGGTATTCGTGAAGTAGGTGAGGCTACTGCGCTTGCGCTGGCTACTCACTACAGTGACATTGAGCGCATCATGGAGGCTGGCGCGGATGAGCACGGTAATATTCCCGACATCGGTCCGATCGTAGCCAGGCATATAGAGACGTTTTTCGCTAACAAGGAAAATCGTGCGCTGATAGGCAAGCTCATCGATCACGGTATTCATTGGCCAACCATACAGAAAACTGCGGAAAGCCCGCTTAAGGATCAGACCTATGTGTTAACCGGCACCCTGGATACTATGGCTCGCAGCGAAGCCAAGAGTCGCCTGCTGGCGCTGGGCGCCAAGGTGGCAGGCAGCGTCTCCAAAAACACAGATTGCGTGGTGGCAGGCCCTGGTGCTGGATCCAAGCGCAGCAAGGCAGAACAGTTGGGTGTAAAAATAATCGATGAAACGGAATTTTTAGCGCTGTTAGAGAGTCTAAACGGATAGAATAGCAATAATAATGAGTACAGCGGGGTTACGGGCTATCGGAACAGAAAACTGAAACTTCAGGAAGATACAATGACAAAGTTTCTGCGAGCGATGCTAAGCCTGACAGTCATACTTACACTGACGAGTTGTGCCTCGTCGCCGCCGCGAAATGCGGCGAATCTCTGTGCAATCTTTGAAGATCGTCGTGCCTGGTACAGGGCGGCTGAATCTGCAGAATCTCGTTGGGGCGTGCCCATTCCGGTAAACATGGCGTTTATTTACCAGGAGTCCAGTTTCAGGGCCCGGGCAAGACCGGAACGATCACGCCTGCTATGGATTCTCCCCGGCCCCCGTCCATCATCCGCTTACGGTTACGCTCAGGCGCTGGATAGCACCTGGCAGGATTACGAACGGGCTTCAGGCAATCGCAACGCTTCCCGCTCTAATTTCGATGACGCTATCGATTTTGTCGCCTGGTATAACAGTAACTCCTATCGCTTGAGCAATATTGCCCGCAATGATGCTCGTAGCCTCTACCTTGCCTACCATGAAGGTAACGGAGGTTTCCAACGAGGCACTCATCTGAATAAAACCTGGTTACTGGAAGCGGCTGACAGGGTGCAATCGAATACCGTAAGATTCAGCAATCAGTTGAACGCTTGCAGGGCTGAGCTGGATAAGAACTGGCTGCAGCGAATCTTCAGTTAGGTCTCCATTTCTGTACCGGCAGTAATTCAACGAATCTGGTTCAGGGGCTAAAGGGTACACCGCAAACAATGAGTTGGTGGGGAAAAGTTGTAGGTGGCACCTTCGGGTTCATGATGGGTGGTCCACTGGGGGCAATTCTGGGTGCTGCCCTGGGCAACTATTTTGACGATGGTCTGGATGGTCTCAGCCTCGATGATTCCCTTGGACTTGGCGCGACAGAGCGTGTGCAGTCGGTATTTTTTACCACTACCTTCACGGTGATGGGTTACGTGGCGAAGTCAGATGGCCAGGTCACCCGGGAAGAAATCGAGATGGCGGAACAGGTGATCCGCCAGATGCGTCTGAACAAGCAGCAAAGGCAGGTGGCAATTCGGCTATTTGGCGAGGGCAAAAAATCCGGTTTCCCGATCCACGAGGTATTGGCCCAGTTCAGGAAAGAAAGCCACAGACGGCGCAACCTGTTGCAGATGTTCCTCGAGATTCAGATTGCCACGGCATTCGCTGACGGCAAGTTTGATACAACTGAGCAGGGCATACTGGAGAGCATCGCCACCGATCTTGGCTACTCACATGCTGATTTCTCCGCCTTGTTGAATCGGGTCACCGGACAAGCGCACTTCGCCGAACAGGGTTCTGTCAAATCAAGGCTGGATGCCGCGTATGAATTGCTGGGAGTAAGCAGCAGGGTCTCCGATGTAGAACTTAAGAAGGCATACCGGCGACAGATGAATCAGCATCACCCGGATAAACTAGTCGCCAAAGGCTTACCTGAGGAAATGGTCGATATCGCTACGCAGAAAACCCAGGATATCAAGGCCGCCTATGAGCTCATCAAATCCCAACGCCAGCGACATTGAATTGTGCTGGATTAACGAAACGTTTGATTGATATCGGCCAGGGTTTCCGCGCCGGGACAAAGGTCGTGTTCTTTTAGCGTATTGAAAGGTTTGTCTACCGTATCTGCCAGTTCATGCAAATCTGACGTTGACTGATTGATATAGAGTAGCCCTGTAGCAATCTTGCCCTGCTTTTTGTGCTCATTAATGTGATGCAGCGCGTTTTCTTTGTCATAGGGATCGTAGTTGTTTCCGGTTTTGTGCAAGTGAATCACAGAACCATTGTGTAGGGTAATTTCTTTTTCCTGGCCTGCGTCATAGCTGGTGGTAATCTCCTTGCGCATCGGCACGTAGTCTACCTGGCTTAAGGCGATGTAATTCTCCCAGGTATTCTTGTATCCATGGGTAGAGAAGTCCGTATTGTTAAAGGTGACGCAGGGAGACACGATGTCGATGAAAGCAAAGCCTTTGTGGGAAAGTCCGGCCTGGATTAAGGGAACCAGCTGTTGTTTATCCCCCGAGAAACTGCGCGCTACAAAACTGGCGCCAAGCTCTATAGCCAGCGTTGCCATATCAATATTATCGTATTGGCTTTCTTCACCTGATTTTGTTCGCGAACCCAGGTCTGCGGTAGCAGAGAGCTGTCCTTTGGTAAGGCCATAGGTACCATTGTTTGCCACCATGTACAGCATATTGATACGACGGCGAACAATGTGGCAAAACTGGCCCAAACCTATGGAGGCGCTGTCTCCATCGCCAGATATGCCTACGTAGAACAACTCCTTGTTTGCCAGGTTTGCACCGGTAGCTACTGAAGGCATTCTTCCATGTACAGAATTGAAGCCATGGGCTTTGCTGAGAAAGTAAGATGGAATTTTCGACGAGCAGCCTATACCGGAAATTTTCGCCACTCGATGAGGCTCAAGTGACATGTCCGCAGCAGCCTGAATAATGGCCGCACTGATTGAATCGTGTCCACAGCCACCGCAGAGTGTTGTCAGCGTTCCCTCGTAATCCCGGCGGGTCAGCCCTATCTCGTTAGTCTTGAGGTCGGGATGCTGAAATTTGGGTTTGTTGATATAACTCATCGAATAGTTTCCTGGCCGCCTTGTCAGGCAGGCATGTCTTCAGCCTTGTCCAGATCCGACAGAGAATCCAGTACAGCTCTTTCAATATGCTGCGCAGTGATCAGCACGCCGTTATAACTCAATATGGAGTGCATTTGCGCTTCATCGATGTTCAGCTCGATTTTGAGAAGGCTCTTGAGCTGTGCATCCCGGTTCTGATCAATGACATAGACCAGTTCATGTGCATCGATAAACTGTTTGATGCTGTCATGGAACGGAAAGCCCTTGATACGGAGGCAATCGAGACTGATGCCTTTTTTAGCCAGTGCATCAGTTGCTTCTTCAATGGCGCTGCTGGTTGATCCTATATAAAGAAGCCCTCGCTGGCTCTGTCTGTCGACTATTTCCGGTTGAGGGAGATAATTGAGCGCGGAATCAAATTTGCGGGCGATACGATCCATCACCTCTGCATAGACGTTACCGTCTTCAGTGTATGCGGCGTTGGCATCGTGTGAGCTGCCACGAGTGAAATAGCTTCCCTTGCTGGGGTGAGTCCCGGGATAGGTGCGATAGGGGATTCCATCCTCATCCACATCACGATAGCGACCGAAACTCTCGATCTCTTCCAACTGCTCAGCCGTGAGCACTTTACCCCGGTCATAGCTGCGCTGATCATCCCATTGCAACGGCTCGCACATGTGTTCATTCATGCCGATTTCCAGATCACTCATCACAATTACCGGTGTTTGCAGGCGATCAGCAAGATCAAAGGCGAGGGCAGAGAATTCAAAACACTCCCTGGCATCCTTCGGAAACAGGAGAACATGTTTGGTATCGCCATGGGAGGCATAGGCACAGGCAAGCAGGTCGCCCTGCTGGGTTCGGGTCGGCATACCTGTGGAAGGGCCAACCCGCTGAATATTGAATAGCACGACAGGGACTTCGGAGAAATAAGCCAGGCCCAGAAACTCCTGCATGAGAGAAATTCCAGGTCCACTCGTCGCTGTAAAGGCACGAGCACCATTCCATCCAGCTCCAATGGCGATGCCAATTGCAGCCAATTCATCTTCAGCCTGAACAACACTGTACTTCTTCTTGCCACTGCCAGGATCGATTCGCAGGCGTTTACAGTACTTGCTGAATGCATCAACGACTGAAGTTGAGGGTGTAAGTGGATACCAGGAGGCAATAGTTGCGCCCCCATAGACACAACCCAGCCCAATTGCTGTATTGCCGTCGATGAGAATTTTGTCCCTGGTCTGATCGGAGCTTCTCAGTTGCAAACTGAGTGGGCACTGAAAATTCTCGGTTGCGTATTGATGCCCCAATTCCAGTGCATGAATATTGGGTAGTATGAGTTTTTCCTTGCCCCGGAACTGGTCTCCTACCAAATCTGTCAGCACCTGAAAATCGATATTGAGAAACGCAGCGAGAGCGCCCACATAGACAATGTTTTTAAAGAGTTGGCGCTGGGCGGGCTTGTCGAACTCTCTGGTACAAATATCCTTTAATGGTATTGGCAGATAGTTCAATGATTCCTTATGTAGGGTCTCAGGCAGGGATTTGGATGAATCATAGAGTACGTAGCCGCCTGGTACGACCTCGTCGATATCCCGGGCTATGGTCTGCTCATTCATCGCCACCATCAGATCTACACCTTCCCGGCGCCCAAGATAACCAGCTTCGCTGACTCGCACTTCATACCAGGTAGGCAGCCCCTGAATATTGGACGGGAAAATATTATGGGGGCTGACCGGGATGCCCATGCGAAATACAGACTTGGCGAACATGTTATTGGCGCTGGCAGAGCCAGAGCCATTCACGTTGGCAAATTTGATGACGAAGTCATTGATTTTGGTCATCTGTTGCACGTTGCTGTTTTTTGTATCACTCACGCATTCACAGCCTTCGGAGTATTGTAAAGGTACTTGCGCATATCCCAGGCGCTTGTTGGACAGCGTTCTGCGCAGAGCCCACAGTGCAGACACAAGTCTTCGTTCTTTGCCATGATCCTGCCGGTCTTCAGATCTCCGGAAACATAGAGATCCTGCTCAACGTTGTCTGCCGGAGCTAGCAATCGTTTCCGTAAGTCTTCTTCCTCACCGTTCCCGGTGAATGTGATGCAGTCTGTGGGGCAAATATCGACACAGGCATCACATTCGATGCAGAGCTGGTCAGTAAATACAGTTTGCACATCACAATTGAGGCAGCGCATGGTTTCGCCAAATGCCAATTCCGGATCGAATCCCAGTTCGACTTCCATGTTGATGTCATTGAGTGTCTGCTCTTTAGCTGCATGAGGCACTGCGTAACGCACATCATTACTGATGTCATTGTCATAGGACCATTGGTGTATGCCCATTTTTTGGCTTTCAAGAGTTGTTAACGCGGCGGGCCGTACATTCACTTCCTGCTCATTACACAACAGGTGTATGGACAGCGCTGCGTCATGCCCGTGAGCAACTGCAGTGATAATATTGTCTGGTCCCAGCGCTGCATCACCGCCAAAGAACACTTTCTCGTGTGTTGATTGAAAAGTTTTCTTGTCGAGAACGGGCAGTTCCCAACGATCAAACTCAATCCCGATATCCCGCTCAATCCAGGGAAAGCTGTTCTCCTGTCCAATTGCACAGAGCACATCATCGCAAGGAATCACAACCGGGTCTTCTCCCGTGGGGATAAGAAGTCGTTTGCCATTCTCATCATATTCCTTGCGCACTTTCTCAAATTCCATGCCTGCAAGCCTGCCGTCTTCGATCAAGTATTTTTTGGGCACATGAAAATTCAGAATAGGGATATCTTCATTCATGGCATCCTCGATTTCCCAAGGAGAGGCCTTCATCTCATCGAATCCACTTCGCACCAGTACGGAGACGTCTTCTCCACCGAGGCGCTTTGAAGTTCGGCAGCAATCCATTGCTGTATTCCCACCGCCGAGTACAATGACGCGCTTGCCAACCTTGTCGATGTGTTCGAAAGCCACATTGGCCAGCCACTCGATACCAGTGTGGATATTGTCTTTAGCTTCCTCGAATCCTGGCAGTTCCAGACGCTTGCCTAGTGGTGCGCCAGTGCCAACGAAGATCGCATCAAAGTCTTCAAGTAGCAGGGATTTCATGCTGGTGATCTCTTCACCAAAGCGCGTGTTGATTCCCATATCGAGAATATAGTGAAGCTCTTCCTCCAACACTTCCACAGGCAGACGGAAGCGGGGTATCTGTGTTCGCATGGCGCCGCCGCCGACTTTGTCCCGTTCAAACAAAGTAATCTCGTAACCTAAGGGCAGGAGATCGCGCGCGACAGTAAGTGACGCAGGGCCGGCACCAATCAGGGCGATGTGCTTGCCGTTTTTCTTCTTGGGAATGCTTGGTAGTCTATCCCTGATATCAGACTTGAAGTCAGCGGCAACGCGCTTGAGTCTACAGATTGCAACTGGCTCATCTTCAATTCGACCGCGGCGACAGGCCGGTTCACATGGCCGATCACAGGTTCGTCCCAGGATGCCGGGGAACACATTTGAATACCAATTGATCATATAGGCATCTGAGTACCGTTTTTCAGCGATCAATCTGATGTATTCCGGAACCGGAGTGTGCGCAGGGCAGGCCCATTGACAGTCCACCACTTTATGGAAGTATTCCGGGTCTGCGATATTGGTAGGTTTCATTTGACTACAACCTGGTTGGGTGCCGAATCTTCAGGACTCAAGCATTCTTCCTGTTTTTTTAATCCCGTCCGCGTCTAGTATAGGGCAATATGAAGCTATTGAAAGCAGTTTATGAGAGTGTCCTAAGTTGTTCTGATTCCAGCAGTTTGCTCATGACTTCGAGGCGGATAATGCGGTCGAAACCGGCAATGGCATCTCGGAGATTTTCAAGCAATTGGGGATGAATGGCAGCTTCCCGTAAAACCAATTCTACCTCTATGCCCTCTTCGACATAGTGCAGAACCAGTTTGTCGATGTCAGATTCGTCCAGCCATTCGCTCCAGGCACTTCGAAGCGCATGCTGAAGTTCAAGTCTTTGTGGCAATGCGCCATGCTGCGCATGAAACTCAGGTGTTGAATCGTGTGCAACCGGGTCGATATGAACTGTTACATCTCCAATATCAGAAAAATTTCCTGTCAGGTTTCGACTGACTTGCTCGCCTATTTGATGTCCTTCAGAAACCGAGATTCTGGGATCAACCAGAAGTCTGAGTTCGAGGATTATTTTACCTCCCGAAGATCGGGTTCTGATTGAAGTGATGCCGCGCACACCATCAACGTCAAGAATACTTCGCTTGATTTGTTGCTGCCTTTGTTCAGGTACTGCAGTGTCGACCAGTTCCTTCAAACTGTCGGCACAGAGTTCCCAGCCAACCTTGGCAATTATGAGTGAAACAAAGACACCTGCCACCGTATCCATCCAGGCATAGCCCTGTTGCGCCGCCAGGATTCCGACAAGTACAGCAATTGACGAAATGGCATCCGAACGACTATGCCAGGCGTTGGCTTTTAACAGGCTGGAATTGAGTCGCCTGGCAACTGCCATGGTGTAATGGTAAATCCATTCCTTGCTGGCTATGGAGAGGAGTGCGATGAACAACCCGGCTGTGGCCGGAATGGGAAGTGATTCAGCTTGCCGAAGCCGAATGCTACTGTCATAGAGAAGTATCCCCGCCGTCGTGAAAAACAGGATTCCCATGGCGATAGTGCCCAGGGTTTCGAAGCGCCCATGGCCGTATGGATGTTCTGGATCGGGAGCGGTGTGAGCGAGTCTCGCCAGTAGCAACACAAAGACATCGCTGACAGCGTCCGTGAGAGAGTGAATGCCGTCGGTTACCAGGGCAAAGGACTGGGTGAAAATACCACCAATAATTTTGCCAATCGCCAGTGCCAGGTCCAGCACCATGCCAACCACGGTAACTCTGGTTGCCTGGGAACGGGCGGATTTGTGATCAGTGGGGCTGGTAGATTGGGACGACATCCTGCAGATCGATGGCGGTGCTCTGGGCAACTTATTGTCGGGAAATTGGTGAGCGAGGTCTGCGCAAAGTTGCAAAAACTCAAAGAAAAAAGCCCAACAGCAGGGCTGTTGGGCTCAAGATACTATCAAGGGAGAGATAAATGAAACAAAACCCACAATTTTGTATGCCATCTACCTACACTTATTCAGACTGACGACATCCGTGGAAGTTCCCTTAAATCGTAAATATTTTCTAAACCCCTCGCCAAGGTGTAAATCACATACGATATGCTGGGTAAGTTGCTGTAAATACTAAATATTTACAATCTTAAGATCGCTCAGATTAAGCAGCTCAGCTGATCTGGAATCAGTAATGATGCCAATACTGGCCCGCTCCGGCGAGAAATAGCGCTCCCCAACGCTGCGTAAATCTTCAACTGTTGTTTGCAAAACCCGTTGCCGAAACTCACTGCGTTGTTCCAGGGTACGGCCGAAAAGGTGGTTGTAGAACGCCTGTTTGGCTTCACCGGCAGGCGAGTTTGATTTGTCCATGGAGGCGATGACACCAAGGATGGCTTCCTCCAGTCGTCGTGCTGGATGTTCAGATTCCAGCAGCCAGCTTATCGCCCGATCGAAATCCTCCAGGGTGTCACTTAAGCGCGGATCCCGATAGGAGAAGAATCGAAATGATGCGGAATTGGGATCCTGGCTGGCACCTCCGCCATAGGCGCCTCCCTGTTCCCGAATTGCCGTGTGGAGGAAACCATTGCGCAGAAAACCTGCGAGTACATGTAGCACAGGATTGTCCTCATGACCGGCTGCCACGGTTGGGTAGGCCTTAGCACAAAAATTGACCTGTGTTGCTGTGGTCCAGGCTTCGCAGACGGGATCTCGTACCGGTTCGAATTCCAGCATTGGCTGAGATCGACCAGCAGGCTTGTCGTGCCAACAGTCAGCAATATCTTCCCGCAAGGCTTGCAGATTTGCTTCATCCGCAACTAACAAGAAGCGTTGCTCACCCCCGGTAATGTGCTGATGTATGGCTTCGAGTTCTGTAGCCAGTTGTTGCTGCTTTTCGACCTGCTGAATTTGATCTCGCAAATTCTTGAGGTGTTTGATGCCCATGAGCCCCCCGGACTCGTGGTTGAGCCTGGCGACAGGGCTCATCTTGCTCGCAGCCAGACTCATAGCCAGGCTATGCCCGCTGCCGGTAATACTGTTTTCCTTTCGGGCACAGAGCTGTTCCAGCAGATCAGAGAGTCTTTGTAGCTCGTCAAAACGAACATTGTTGATGGTGTCGGAGAGTAGTCTTGTCAAGGCGCTGTGATTGCTGGCCAGGCATTTCGATGAAAAAGTAAAATACGCCTGAATGTTCTGAACATCATCTCTGTCACTGCGAATGCTGCTAAAACAATTGATGCCACCACTTACCATCGATTGCCGAGTTTGTGTTGCTGCATAGCCCTGATCGCCAACGCCCAACTCCGGAACAAAATTACTGTACAGCGGAAGGGATCGCAGCAAGTTGCCTTCGAGCTTAGGTAATGGATACAAAACTTGTTGATAGGCCAGCCCATTGGTTCCCTGGGTGTAAAAACTCAGTTTGGTGTTATTGGCAGCAATAGCGCTATCGGTTCTCTCAGGTTCGGACAAATCCGCCGGCACATCTTCCAGTCCGACTTTGGGGAGTAGTCCTGGATCATCTGCCTCAGCCTGGCGAGCAGCAAGATCTGCCGAGCGCTTAATGATTTCGCTTTTTTCAGCCGCGCTCAGTCCGGACTTTATTTCTGCCAGGCGTGATTTTTCCTCACTGAGCTTTCGTTCCGCCAGTGTTGCATCTGGTTGCAGGCTCAAGGTGATGCGATGTGCGTTGCTCAGCAGCAAGCTTCGAATCAGGTCAGGGATGTAGTCCGGATTAGAGACCGCATCTCGTAGCTCTGCCAACACCGGATCGATATCCATCAAGCGTATAGGATCGCCGCGATGGAGCGCGGTGGAAAGCCCGGAGAGTATGAGCTGCAGGCCATAGGGATAACTGTCTCCAGATATTTCCCTTTGATTAAGTTCCAATTGATGCAGAGCAGCCTCCACCTGGTCCTGGCCAATGCCTTCACTGGCGACTTTTTCCAGCGTCTGCAATACAAGTTGCTCAACCTGGTCGCGGGCATCGCTCCTGCATCCTTCGAGTCCGGCCATGAAAGTCATTTCGCGATTGGAATCTTCCAGTCCACACATGGGAGAGGGCGATTGACCCAGGTCACTTGTTTCCAGGGCCTGCAGAAGTGGAGAGGCACTGTTTTCCAGTAATACGCTGGAAAGCAGTTGTGCTTCAAAGAGTTCCTTAAGCTTGGTGCTCTTGCCCAACAACCAGCCTACGACTATATGTGTTTTCCTCTCGATGGGCTCTTCGGCTGCATAGAATTCTTCAACCCGGATAGGGGCTTGGTACCTTTTCTCGTCAGTCACCTCGATGCGCTTGTCCAGCATTTTAAATCTTGACAGGGCAAGCTCTTCAAATTGCCGGTGATGCTCAATGGCAGGAATATCGCCGAAGGTCATGAATACCGCATTGCTGGGGTGATAGTGTGATTTATAGAAATCTTTCAGTTGCTGATAGCTGAGATTAGGTATGTCTTCAGGCTCGCCGCCGCTATTGTAGTGATACGTGGAGCTAGGAAAAAGGTGAGCACTCATCAGTTGCCAGAGAATGCTGTTTGTGGAACTCATGGCACCTTTCATTTCATTGTAGACAACTCCCTTGTAGAGCAGATCGCTTTCCGGGTCTTCCGGATTCTCAAATTCCAGCCGGTGTCCTTCCTGTGCAAAATCAAGTTCATGAAGCCGTGAAAAGAAAGCTGCGTCCAGGTAAACACTGAGCAGGTTATTGAAGTCCTTCCGGTTCTTGCTGGCAAACGGATAGGCGGTCCAGTCGCTGCTGGTAAATGCATTCATGAAGGTATTGAGCGAGCGCCGGATCATCATAAAGAAAGGATCTCGTACCGGGTATTTTTCGCTGCCGCATAGCGCTGTGTGCTCAAGGATGTGAGCCACCCCGGTGGAATCCATTGGCACCGTACGGAAAGCTACCAGGAACACGTTTTCCGGGTTGTCTGCCTGCAAATGGTAATGCATAGCACCGGTAAGCCTATGCTCATACTCTTCGATATTGATATTGAGGGAATCAATATGTTCTCGCCGTTTGAGCAAGAACGCCGGATGAGTGCCAGAGTCTGAAGGAGAATTGCGTGGATCGGTATCGTGGGTACTGATGGCTTCTGTCATGAATAGAATCGTTCCTGCTGCTGAGCGATTCAGCAAACCCTTGGCTATGGTGGAGGTGTCTCCAGGCTGATGCGGCCTAGTTTACCCGAGCGGAAATCATTTAGTAATGCTTCGGCAGCTTTGTGCCAGTCTATCCTGCCGGATTTGCCCAGAGCGCCTACCTGTCTGGCAATTGCTGACATCAATTCCTCGGTAGAAGCTACTTCGTCCTGTAAGGAATAACGTTCACGAAGAGAATCCGGATGCCTCTCAAAGAGTAACTCCGCTGAGGCCCAGCCAAGCTCCTCGATATCCAGTGCGGTCTGGCGGATGCTGCCAAGCAAGGCAAGATATAAGGCTGCGCGTTGATCCTCCAACCTGGGCCACATCATCCCCGGGGTATCGATAAGCATCCAGCTGTCGTCGAGTCGTATGTGCTGCTGTCCTTTCGTAATCGCCGGCTCATTACCTGTTTGAGCTACTTTTCGGCCTGCCAGGGCGTTGATTACGGTTGATTTCCCTACATTTGGTATGCCTACTACGAGGATATGATTCGTCGTGGTTTCAGCGATCCCTATATCGTCGAACAAGCGTTTCAGTGCATCAGTGACGCTATTGCCAAGCGCCTGCTTGTCATTGTTGCAGCCCAGGGCTGCGATGCCATTAGTTTGGGTGAAATATTGTAACCAGGATTCCGTGGCCCTGGCCTCGGCAAGATCTGATTTATTCAGAATCTTGAGAGTCGGCAACTCGGCAGTCATTTCGACCAATAAGGGATTTGAACTGGCAAGGGGGGCACGGGCGTCGAGTATTTCGATAACTGCCCGCGTTTTTTGCAGAGAGCGCTGTAGCTCCTTGCGGGCCTTGTTCATATGACCGGGATACCAGGAAATCTTCATAAGGGAGCTATCGGCAATACTGTTCAGGCTTGAGTATAATCGCACACTTCCGGACAGTCCGAATTGGAAACTACCATGAGTATTCAGAATTCCATCGAAAGCAAGATCAAATCAGAATTTGAACCTGTCGTATTCCAATTGGAGAATGAAAGTCACAGGCATAGCGGACCTGCCACCGAATCGCACTTCAAACTCACCCTGGTTGCGGAAAGATTTTCTGAACTGAACAGGGTAAAGAGACATCAGGCAGTATACAACACGCTCGCCGAGGAATTAGCAGGAGGGGTGCACGCCCTGGCGCTGCATTTGTTCTCGCCACAAGAATGGGAGGAGGAAGGTGGTACAACTCCGGACTCACCCGACTGTCGGGGCGGTAGCAAGGCTGGATAGAAGCCTCAAGGCGACCTTGTTATTGAATAGCCGTACAAAAAAGCCGTCCCTGATGTTGCCGTGATGTGCAATCACAAACGCTTCTCTCCAACTTGTACGGACTTCGCCGGCACAAATCGACACTGCAGCCTACTAGACTGGAAGTAGTTGAGGTCAGCGCCTTTTTGATGATTAAATTGACTATAAGGTGTTGAAAACAAAGCTTTTTCCGGGAAAAACTTATCCACATATGGAATGATTTCAACTACCTGCAGGGCATTGTTAATTGGGCTTGTGAGATTTTCGTCATCTCAACGTCAAAAATCTGGCGGCTAACTGCTGCTGTTCCTTGTGACGGGACTCACTGAAGACTCCGCTGAATGCGGAGAGAATGTGTGAAGGTAGTTTGTTTTTTCGGATAACCTATATTGTTCACCAATCCCAGACACAATGAGTACGCAGTCGCCGGTTTGGTCTCGATCGCCATGGTGGTTCTCATTGCGGTGGTGACCCAGCTCAGTGCATCCAATCGAAGTAGGCAAATCGTGGTGGAACCTGCCCAACCCATCACCGTATTTCCAGACTTCGCTTCCATCAATGATGTCATTGTCAAAAAGCAGCAGTTCTTTGATTACCTGGAAGACTACATTATCGAAGAAAACGCATCGATTGAGTCTGATCGTCAACAACTGGAGCCGTATGCAGCCATAGCAAACAGTGGAGTGGCTTTTAGCAGCAGAGAAAGACAATGGGTTTTGGAGCTTGCTGAAACCTACCGGGTGGACACAACAGTTCTCAGTGACAGGGAAATTATTAAGGAACTGTTATTGCGCGTTGATCAGATTCCCGTATCCATGGCCTTGGCGCAGGCGGCCAATGAATCCGCATGGGGAACCTCAAGATTTGCGTTGGAAGGCAATAATATTTTTGGCGAATGGTGCTTCACTGAGGGCTGCGGGATTATTCCAAGGCGAAGACCCAGTGGCGCGACATATGAAGTGCAGCGTTTCGAGTCTATAGAGGAATCCATTTCCTCTTATTTTCTGAATATCAACACCAACGATTCCTATCGATATCTGAGAGAATTGCGAGCCGACATGCGCGATGGTGGTCGGCCGCTGGACCCCATGACCCTGGCGATGGGACTGGGCCGCTATTCACAACGCGGTGATAACTATGTCGATGAAGTGCAGAACATCATTCTGCAAAACGACCTGCGCAATAGAGACCGCGGCTAGATTTTGAATCACTCCGGTTTATCGGGATTGATCCATTGAACGGAATACCAGTAGTAGCGATTGCTGCCAGGCGCCGGCGCTGTGCACAGGTAGCGCCACCGTCGACTGCTGAACTGTTGTTCCGTGGAGATTCTGACTAAGCCCTGTTCGCGGTCCAACCAGTCCAGATTCATTGCCTGGCTATTGGCAAAACAGCCGATTTGTGAGCGATTGTAGTCTCCATCATTAAAGCGCAGGGTCACTGCCGGGCTGGTATCACGGGTAACAGGGGAGAGCGGCTCTACGAGTTCCGCGCTGAAAGCCAGTGAATCCATTTTGATTCTTGCCGTGTCCAGGTTTGCGTAAATGCTTGCCAGAGGAAATCTGGGCAGAGCCAGAAAGTCCGAATCCCATCCAATGGCGCCAGAGTTCTGGGCAAATCCTGTGAAGTTTTCCGCCGCCAACATGTCCTTGATAGGGAGATCGAATTCTCCATAGGTATAGGCAAGATAGCGATGGTTCTGAGCAGTGTGCTCTTCGATCAGAGCCTCAGCCTGCAAGAGTTCGCCGCGAATTCTGGCCAGCCTTTCCTCATCCGATTCATTCGCCAGTCGTTCAAGCATGTGGGGATGACTCAGCAAGTGATTCGCAATTATAACGCCAGCATCTGACATCTCCCTGATCTGTTGCCAGCTCATATAGTTGGAGAGCCCCTGATCTATCGGATCAGTGCTGACAAACAGGGTAAATGGCATGCCGAACTCCTGCAGCATGGGAAACGCAGTCTCATAGATAGAGAGGTAGCCATCGTCGAAAGTGATTGCCACAGACTTGTCTGGGATGGATTGCTGTTGACGTAAGGACTCGACAATCTCGTTCAAAGGCAAGACATTGAATTCATTGTTTCGCAGATACTCCAGATGAGCGCGAAAATCATCAGGAGAGATGGTTGTCGAGGGTGGGGTATCGACTGCTACATGGTGATAAAGCAGAATTGTTGCGCTGTTATTTTCAGCTGCAAAGATTTGGTCCGGCAATTGGAGTAAAGAAGCAGCAAACAGAACTACCGCTAACTTTATTATCCTGTGCCTCGCAATTGTAAAGATTCTGGTATAACTGCTCATTGCAACTGGCCTCGCTTTTCGGTTTGCATTCTAGCGCAGAAATTGCTTCATCGCTGAAAGATTGATGGCAAATATGCTGCTCGGTTGGCAAACTCCCGCTGCCCCAGGGGGCGCTGCTCTCCTGTCATTGGGGCCTGTGTTAGCGGTATAATGCCGGCCCCTTTGAGCAACAGGATACTGCTCAAGAATTGGAGAAATCATATGAATTATTCGGGCAAGGCGTTAAGCGTCGATGTGCTGCCTTCCAACGTGGCCAGGCTGACTTTTGATCTTCAGGATTCCTCGGTCAACAAGTTTAACCAACAAACTCTCGAGGAGCTGCGCGTTGCCATCGAGTTGTTGAGTGCTGCCGATGTCACGGGCCTGTTTATCTGCAGTGGTAAACCCGGATTCATTGTCGGTGCAGATATCACTGAGTTTCTAGGACTATTCGCAGCGGATGAACAACAAATCGATGACTGGCTGAAGCAGGCCAACTCATTGTTCAGTGCCATCGAAGACCTGCCTTTCCCTACAGTCACAGCAATTAATGGTACGGCGCTCGGCGGTGGATTCGAACTGGCCGTGTCGACCGATTATCGTGTTGCCACCAGCGATGCCCTGGTAGGTTTTCCTGAAGTCAAACTGGGCATTATCCCCGGGTTTGGGGGAACGGTGCGATTGCCTCGCCTGATTGGTGCAGACAACGCCAATCAATGGATCAGCAGTGGAGCCCACAACAAAGCTGAGCAAGCCTTCAAGGAGGGGGCACTTGACGCGGTAGTGGAGAAGGAGCAATTGTTAGCAGCTGCCGAACACCTGGTGCTTCAGGCCAGCGATGGAAAACTAGACTACAAGCAGGTCCGTACCCAGAAAAAATCACCACTGCAGCTCGGCCCAATAGAACTTAACGTGGCATTTGAAACCGCGAAAGGATTGGTAGCTGCCAAAGCAGGACCCAACTATCCAGCTCCGCTCACAGCGGTCAAGGTGATGCAGCAGGCGGCAAGCCTGGAGCGGGATGGAGCACTGGATATTGAGCGGGCAGCTTTCGTCAAACTGGCGAAGACAGAAGTTACCGCAAACCTGGTTCAGATGTTTCTGAATGATCAGTTCCTTGCAGGCAAGGCAAAGAAAGCCATGGGTGCAGCCAGGGAAGTGAACGCTGCGGGTGTATTGGGTGCAGGCATCATGGGTGGAGGCATAGCCTACCAGTCAGCACTTAGAGGCACGCCGATCATCATGAAAGATGTTCGCCAGGAAGGGCTTGACCTGGGTATGAATGAGGCCAGGAAGCAATTGAGCAAGCGTGTTGAGCGCGGCAAGTTGAGTGCCGATCAAATGATAAGCGCGCTTTCCAGTATCAAGCCAACGCTCGACTATTCTGGACTGGACAAAGTCGATATCGTGGTTGAGGCGGTCATAGAAAATCCGGATATCAAGAAGGCTGTGCTGGCTGAGTTGGAAGATATAGTGACTCCTGGCACGATAATCACCAGTAACACATCTACGATATCTATTGACGAATTGGCTACTGCACTGAACCGACCAGAAAACTTCTGCGGCATGCATTTCTTTAACCCTGTGCCGGTGATGCCCTTAGTCGAAGTGATTCGTGGGGAGAAAAGCAGTCCAGAAACAGTTGCCAGCACAGTAGCCTATGCCAAGAAACTGGGTAAGACACCTATAGTGGTCAACAATTGTCCTGGATTCCTGGTTAACCGAATTCTTTTTCCCTATTTCGGTGCCTTCGCCCAACTCATCAATGATGGTGCCGACTTTAGACAGATTGACAAGGTTATGGAGAAATTTGGCTGGCCAATGGGGCCCGCCTACCTTCTTGACGTGGTCGGCATCGATACCGCTGTGCATGCGCAGAAAGTCATGGCTGCCGGTTTTGAGCGCATGCAACAGGATTTTTCCAGTGCTTCAGACCTGCTCTTTGAAAAAGGCATGCTGGGACAAAAGAGCGGCAGTGGTTTCTACCTGTATGAAGCTGACAAGCGCGGTAAACCGAGGAAGCTGCCTAATCCAGAGATAGATAGCATTTTGTCTGAGCTGCAATCCAACAGGAGAGAGTTCGACGACCAGGAAATTCTCGATCGTATGATGGTGGCCATGTGTCTTGAAACCGTTCGCTGTCTTGAAGATGACATCGTCGAGACTCCAATAGAAGCAGACATGGGTCTGGTGCTTGGTTTGGGATTTCCCCCGTTTCGTGGAGGGGCGCTCCGCTATGTGGACAGCATTGGCGTCAAGGCGTTTTGTGAACTGGCAGAGCGCTATGCTGAACTAGGTGCGATGTTTGAGCCCCCTGATAGTCTGCGAGACAGGGCTGCCAGTAATTCTGCTTTTTACGATCATTCTTGAGGAGTTCATCATGAGTCTACAAGCTAGAGATGCAGTAATCGTTGATGGAATCAGAACTCCCATGGCGAGATCCAAAGGCGGTGCCTTTCGCAATGTCCGCGCTGAAGAGCTGTCCGCTCAGCTGATTAACGCCCTGTTCGAGCGTAATCCATTGTTGCAGCCCGCAGAGACCGAGGATGTCATTTGGGGCTGTGTTAACCAGACGCTGGAGCAGGGTTGGAATGTTGCCAGAAATGCGGCCTTGATGTCTGTGCTACCACATTCCACCTGTGCGCAGACGGTAAATCGGCTCTGTGGCTCGTCCATGTCTGCTTTGCACACAGCGGCAACAGCAATCCAATCAGATAACGGCGATCAGTTCATCGTTGGTGGTGTTGAACATATGGGGCACGTGGGGATGACCCACGGTATTGACCCCAATCCAAAGGCATCCAAGTACATAGCCAAGGCCGCCTGGATGATGGGTGTCACCGCAGAAGTGTTGTCAAAAATGCACGGCATAGGACGCGAGCAACAGGATGCTTTCGCAGTACGTTCCCATCAGCTGGCTGAACAGGCTCGTCAGAATGGGGGCTTCGCCAGTGAAATTGTGCCCATCGAAGGGCACAATGGGGACGGATTCAAGGTATTGGTGGAAGAAGATGAAACCATACGGCCCGATACCTCTCTGGAAGGTCTTGCGCAGTTAAGGCCTGTATTCGATCCTGCCAATGGTACGGTAACTGCTGGTACCTCATCACAGATTTCCGATGGCGCTTCCGCTATGTTTGTCGTGTCGGCTGCCAGAGCCGAGGCTCTGGGGCTTAAAGTGCGCGCACGCATCAAGTCCATGGCCTATGCTGGTGTCGACCCTTCTATCATGGGTTATGGGCCCGTACCTGCTTCCCAGAAGGCCTTACAAAAAGCAGGCCTGGAGATGGGTGATATCGATTGTGTGGAATTGAATGAAGCATTTGCCGCCCAATCGCTTCCGGTTATGAAAGATCTCAAGCTCTTGGACGAAGTGGACGAGAAGGTGAATCTCAAAGGTGGGGCAATTGCCCTGGGTCACCCGCTTGGCTGTTCGGGTACCCGCATCACCACGACCTTGCTGAACAACATGGAGGACAAGGACGCCACACTGGGGCTGGCGACTATGTGTATCGGGCTCGGACAGGGTATTGCCACTGTGCTGGAGAGAGTTTAGTTCTCGGCTTGCAAGCTTATGACCTCACTGCAGAAAGATCGCTTCAAGCTGAATCGTAGTCGTAAGAACCTGCGGCGCGACGTTGGCAAGGCCATTGCCGATTTCAATATGATCGAAGACGGCGATCTGGTCATGGTGTGCCTCTCTGGTGGGAAGGATTCCTATACCTTGCTGGAAATTCTGCGCAACCTGCAACAGCATGCGCCAATTCGATTTGAGCTGCATGCCGTGAACCTGGACCAGAAGCAACCGGGATTTCCTGAACACGTGCTGCCGGAGTATCTGAAAGAGCAGGGGGTCAGCTACAAGATTCTGCAGCAAGATACCTATTCTATCGTTACCGACAAAATTGCAGACGACAAGACCTATTGCGGGCTCTGCTCGAGATTGCGTCGTGGCATCCTTTACAACTATGCGGACTCAATCGGCGCCAACAAGATCGCGCTTGGTCACCATAGAGATGACATCGTGGAAACACTTTTTCTGAATATGTTCCATGGAGGCAAACTCAAGGCCATGCCGCCAAAGCTGCTAAGCGATGACAAGAGAAATGTAGTGATCAGGCCGCTTGCTTATTGCAAGGAAGCGGAAATTAGCCGTTTCGCCGAGTTGATGGTATTCCCAATTATTCCCTGCAATCTCTGTGGATCCCAGGACAATCTACAACGTCAGTCAATCAAGGCCATGTTGCAGCAATGGGACAGGGATAATCCCGGACGGATCGAAAGCATTTTCCGTGCAATAGCCAATGTTTCACCAAGCCAGCTCGCGGACAGAAATCTCTTCGACTTTACCTCCCTGCGCAATGACAAGTCTGATGACAATGAAAAGGGTCGGGTTGAATTTGTCGAGCTATTCTAGATCTATTAATCCGTCAATGAATGGGTGCATATAGAGTGGAAATTCCCTATACCGAACTCTCAGAAGAAGCCTTGCAGGGTGTTATTGAAGACTTTGTCCTGAGAGAGGGCACGGACTATGGAGCGCGTGAGTTCAGTTTGGAACAGAAAATTGAACAAGTCAGGGAGCAGTTGAAAACCGGCAGCATACGATTGACGTTTGACGCTGATACCCAGACATGCAATCTTGAACGATGTGACTGATTCATAGCGAGTCACATGGTTAAGTAGAAATGTCCGACGATAAGCCAATTGCAGACAAGGAAGCTGAGGAAACCACCCTGGACGCGACTGGGCTATACTGCCCTGAACCAGTCATGCTGCTGCACAACAAAATCAGAGATATCGCGTCAGGAGAGGTTCTGCAACTCAAGGCCACCGATCCTTCCACTACTCGTGACGTACCCAAATTCTGCCTTTACCTGGGACATGAGTTGTTGGAAAGCCTTCGGGATGGTGATCTCTATATTTACCGAATACGCAAGAAAACAGACGAGTGAGTCATGAGTAGTGCAGGTGATTCCGGCCCTGTTTACCTGGTTGATGCGTCGATCTACATTTTTCAAGCTCATTTTTCACCCTATGTAGAGTGTTATGATCGTCGGGGTGAAGAGCTGAGCGCTGTTTATGGGTTTATACAATTTCTGCTGCAATTTCTGCGCCGGGCGCAGCCAGCCCATGCAGCTATAGCTCATGATGAAAGCCTGTTCTGCGGATTTCGTCATCAACTCTGTCCCAATTACAAGTCAAACAGGGAGTTACCGGACGAGAATCTGGCTATGCAGTTGGCTGCATGCATCGAAATTTGTGAGATCCTTGGACTGTCAGCCTTTGCCAGCAAGGTCTATGAAGCTGATGACATTATTGGCACCCTGGCTACCAGCATCCGCAAGGAAAATGCGAGTAAGAGCAAAGACTCGATCGCGATTAACATTGTTTCCAAAGACAAGGACCTTGCCCAATTGCTGGAACATGAGGAAGACTGCATTTGGGAATTTAGTCAGAACCAGCGACGATTTGCGGAGGATATTGCCGCAGATATCGGCGTCAGGCCCGATCAAATCGTCGATTTCCTCGCCCTGGCGGGCGACTCTGTTGACTGCATCGGCGGAGTACCTGGCGTTGGTGCTGTAAAAGCCAGGTCACTGCTTTCACAATTTGATTCACTGGCAGACATTCTGTCCAATCTCGACAGGATTGGAGAGATGCAAATTCGTGGGGCCGCGTCCCTGGCCAAGAAACTGGAAGAACACAAGGACGCAGCAGAATTAAGCTATCAGTTGGCAACGATTGTGCGTGAAGTGAATGACCGAAATGAATCCTTTGGTGATCTCACAGTGCAGGACTTGCAAGTCGAAGCAATCGATCTGAACGATCTACGGGGATTTCTTGTTGAGTATCAATTTCAGTCTGAAGAGAGCGAGCGTATTGTCAACCAGGCACAGCGACTGACTGAACTCAGGGCAGAGCCATGAAAATCCTTGCCGATTCAAATCTGCTGCTCTTGGATACTGATTTGCCCAAAGGTGTTAATTTGGAGCGCGTTGATGGCAGGAAGATAGAAGCGAAACATTTACAAGACGTAGATGCATTGCTGGTGCGTTCTGTTACCAGAATCGATAGCGCCCTGCTTAAGGGCTCGGGGGTGAAATTCGTAGGCTCCGCAACATCCGGCATAGATCATATGGATACCGACTATCTCCACAGTCAGGGTATCGAATACTGTGCCGCTCCTGGTTCCAATGCTGATGCCGTTGTTGATTATTGTCTTGCGGCTATCGCTTTCGCGGTGGAAAACCTGTCTTTGGATCCTGAATCGCTTTCAGTCGGCATAGTTGGTGCGGGGAATGTTGGTGGCCGACTGGCGAAGAGACTTGCTGATCTGAACTGTTCTTTAACAATTTGTGATCCGCCTCTACAGATTTCGGGTGTCGCAGAAGTAGCTAGTTGTGCATTGCGCCCTTTAGAGTCAATCAGAGATTGCCAGGTTGTAAGTTTGCATGTGCCACTCACAAGCAAGGGTCCTTATGCGACGCGAGATTTCATTAATACGGCCTTCCTCAGTGCTTTACCGGATCATTGCTTGCTGATTAACACCTGCCGTGGAGAGGTAATAGAAGCCGAAGGCCTTCGAAGTTTACTTGCCAGGCCAGATCTTAATACTGTGATCGACGTGTGGAGAAATGAGCCAGATGTCGCTTCAGGACTGGTCCAGGCTGCGACTGTGGCCACGCCTCATATTGCCGGATACAGTGAAATGGCCAAGCGAAATGGCGTCACGCAGGTGTTAGCGCAACTGGTTCGATTCTCGGTTGAGCAGGGCCTGTTACCTGCGGTGCCGGTGCCGCAAACTGCTCAAGGCAGTCTGATGAAAGTCAGGCCCACTGAGATTGATACTGAGGCGAACATCTGGCAATCCATACTGCAAGCGCTGCCAATACATCATATTAGTGCAGAATTTAAACAGCTTGTTGAAACCCGCACTGCAAAAGAGGGATTCGACTTGATGCGCCGCTCAATGCAGGATCGAAAAGAATTTTCTCAGCTTGGAATAAGCTCTAAACAACTGACCTCTGAAAAACTCAGTCAGTATCTGGCCCTGGGGTTTCACTGTCTTCGGTAGTTACCCAGAACCTGAGCGATCTGCCCAATTGCCTGCTGTAATTCATCTTCTCGCGGCAAGAACACGATGCGCAGATGTTGCGTATCCTTGATATTGAAAGCGCTGCCCTGTACCAGCAGAATCTTTTCCTTTTCGAGAATATCCAGTACCAGCGCCACATCGTCGCTTATCTCGAAGATTTCAGGATCGAGTCTTGGAAAGAGATAAATCGCGCCCCTGGGTTTGACGCAACTGACACCCGGGATCGCAGTGAGCGCGTCATAAGTGATATCTCTCTGCTCTCTCAGCCTGCCACCGGGCAATATCAGTTCATTGATGCTTTGATAGCCACCAAGCGCAGTCTGGATAGCAAACTGTGCAGGTACATTGGCGCAAAGACGCATATTGGAAAGAATTTCCAGCCCTTCAATATAGCTGGCGGCTGCATCCTTGGCGCCGCTGATTACCATCCAGCCTGATCTGAATCCTGCCAGGCGATAGGCTTTGGAGAGACCGTTGAAGCTTACTACAAGCAAATCGTCACAGAGCGAAGCGACCGGAAAGAACTCAGCATCGTCATAGAGAATCTTGCTGTAGATTTCATCCGCCAGCAGCACTAACTGATGTTTACGGGCAAGCTCGATCAGATCGAGTAGGATCTCCTTACTATACACAGCGCCTGTTGGATTGTTCGGATTGATAATCACCAGCGCCTTGGTCCTGCTGGTGATCCTGCTCTCAATATCGCTTACGGAAGGGTACCAGTTCTCCTGCTCATCACAGAGATAGTGTACTGGGGTGCCTCCGCTAAGACTGACTGCAGCTGTCCACAAGGGATAGTCCGGTGCGGGAATCAGCACTTCGTCGCCATCATTCAGCAATGCCTGCATGGCCATGGTAATGAGCTCGCTGACGCCGTTGCCCAGATAGATATCGTCGATTTCCACATCCGCGACCTGCAGGCGTTGGCACTCCTGCATTACCGCCTTGCGGGCAGAATAGAGTCCCTTGGAATCGCAATAGCCCTGGGCGGCAGTAAGATTGTGGATGACATCATAGAGAATCTCATCGGGTGCATTGAAGCCGAAAGGCGCGGGATTGCCGATATTCAGTTTGAGAATCTGATGACCTTCCTCTTCGAGCCGTTTTGCTTCCTCCAGTACAGGACCGCGGATGTCATAGCAGACATTGCTGAGCTTCTCGGACTGCTTGATTTGAGCGGCAAGCGCTTCGTGGATGGAATGAACTTGGTCCATGGCCTGGAGTTTTCCGTATAGCCTGATTTGATGGGTGCAGGTGTTTGAGAAACCAGTAAAATTACTGGTATTGGGTACCGGTAGCTTTAAATAGCGCGCCTCGTTGAATGAGTCAGCCCGATTACAGGGTCACATTCTACAGCTTGCAGTGAGATGCTGCCAGACGTAAAAATTGACTAAATTGCCGGAAATTCAGGAGATTAGTAAACGTGAGTGAAGTATCTGACGAACAGAAACGTGATCAAGACGACGAACTACGGGAAAAACTCGATGCTGAGCAGTATCACGTGCTTCGGGAAAAGGGTACAGAGCGTGCCTTCACCGGCAAATACTGGGACCTGAAGGATCCTGGTACCTACCGTTGTGCTGCCTGCGGCGCTCCCTTGTTCTCTTCTAAAACCAAGTACGATTCAGGCTCCGGTTGGCCGAGCTTCTATGCACCTGCTGAGGAGGGCAGTGTGGGTGAAGTGCCCGATCACTCCCATGGCATGATCCGCACTGAAGTGACTTGTGCAAAATGCGATTCCCACCTCGGGCATGTGTTTCCCGATGGGCCACCTGAGACTGGTTTGCGCTACTGCATCAATTCCGCGTCACTGGACTTTGATCCAGCAGAGGAAGAACAGAGCAGTTAGGACGTGTAGAGATGGAGATGCCAGTCAACAAAATCCAGTTGTTGAAAGAAAAAAGGGGCCAAAGGCCCCTTTTTAATTGCAACAGGATAATCGAGCTATTTCTCTATAGTGTAGAGGCCTTCAACGTAGTTCAGCTCGTTAATGGAATCGATCAGATCGAATCCACCCACAAAGGCATCTGCATTGGCGCCAGTAAAGACACCACCGAGATTGGCATCGATAGAGTTGCTGATAATACCGCCCGGGTCGCTCAGCGTGCCGTGTATGGCATTAAGATCGACCATGCCGGCATTGACTGAGCCGTTGAAGGAGATATCCCAGGCCTGGGATCCTGCAACCTGCACTTGTAAGGAACCATCACTGATTGCGCCACTGTTGAAGTCAACATTCATGCCGGCAACCACATGAGTAACATCTCCCGCACTGCCGCTACCTACATAGGCGGAAGCCAGGGTAGACTCATAACTGGCACTACCGTGCAGGTTGGCAATAGGTGTAGGAGTGACTTCGGCGAGGAAGTTATCAGTCTGTACCTGCACGGTACCCTCGACTTCCGGAGTCACGACCACCCAGTTCTGATCAATGGGATTGTTCCACTGGCCCCAGTCGATACTGTGGTTGTCCAAAGAACTTTCCGGTGCGGTCAGCATTGGTAGTTCTTCGTCGGCTGTGCCGTTCAGGGAAACAGTGCCGGCCAGCGCGCGATCGAAGCCGTCGTCAGCCGCATCAGCGAACAAGGCGAATCCCAGAGCCAGTTGTCCTGTTTGTCGGCTGCCACCACTGATAAAGTAGCCGCCCAGATCACCTGTCAAGGTGCCACCCAGTGCATGGTCATCGCCACCGGGATCACGGGTCAGGTCACCCGCATCGCTGGAGTCAGCACTAAGCTCAATAAATGGACCGCTACCTGAGTCAGAGACCTGTCCGTCAAAAGTCATGCTCCAGAGGATCGGGTCTGAACCAGAACCGCCGGGATCGCCAGTGTCAAAATCGTCATTTGTGGTGACAAAGCCCAGGTTCCCGGTGATGTCACCGATATTGCCATCAGGCGTAAAATCTATGACCAAGGAAAAAGTGTGGTCGCCAACTGTGTCGCTAAGGTCTATGTAGGACTCAGTAGACGAACTGCTGTCATTGAAATACTTGTGCACGCTACCCTGGATATTAAGAATATCATCGAAAGTGAGCGTGCCAGAGCTTGGATAGTCGAGCAGGCTGGCGCTATCCAACACATCGCCGACAAACCAGTAACCATTGATGCCGTCATCGATAGCGCTTACGCCGCCATCTGATCTTTGGCGGCTTTTGAAAAATAGCTCATCGTTACCGCCATTATCGCCAATCCAATCGCCAAAAGTGACATCACTGTTGGAGGCGAGCACTGATGCATCAGAATTTCCAGCCTCAAACATGTCGTCGCCACCGAAGGAGGTATCGAAAGCACTCAAAAAACCAAAGGAGTTGAAATCCTTGCTATGAATGAGCGGACTCGCCGAATCTGCAGTTTCCGCTGCCGCTCCTCCGAAGAGCCCTATTGGGCCGATGCCGTCGGCTCGCGCTGTTGCCAATATGCCATAAGTATCAAAACTCACTCCGTCTTCTGGCAGGAACGATTCTTCGAAGAAGAATGTGCCGTAGGCTATATCAGTGGTCTGAGAGGTATTGTAGAGGTTGAAG
The DNA here is from genome assembly GCA_965267495.1 of uncultured Pseudohongiella sp. GTDB lineage: Bacteria > Pseudomonadota > Gammaproteobacteria > Pseudomonadales > Pseudohongiellaceae > UBA9145. Next base: position 1,732,113 of record OZ254078.1, read on the forward strand.
CCACCACTGAAGCCAAGGGGAGAATTGGGGTCTCCTGAATCTCGGGACAGGATGCCTGCGATGCTGCCATCGAGCAGATCGGACGAACCGGTACCTCCTCCTGCCGGCACAATGGTAGAGCTGGTTATGGTCGCCGTGTCCATCCAGGTAACTGCAACGCTACCGTCTACACGGGTGTTTAACATAGCAGTGAAATTCACCGTCCATGACTCATCACCTGTGCCACTAAAATCCAGAGTGAGTGTGCCATTGTCTACGGAACTATCAACAAAGTTGAAATCAAAGGAGCCTGACAGGCTGCTCACTCCGGTGGCATCCGCTACCGTTGTACCAGCCTCGAAATCAAAATTGTCAGTAACGGTGCTTGAGAATCGCGCAACTCCAGTGCTCATGGATGCGTAGTCGATGACGTGGCTAGAGATGATTTCCGCATCGATAATCGAAGAGGTTGGGTTGTGGCCGCTGCCGCCACCGCTATCGATGCCGCCATCGAACAATACATGAGAACCGCCAGCATTCCATTTATTCCAGATCACATCGAAATCGGTGACAGATTCAAATCCAGTAGAATCCGACGTTGAGTCGGGTTCCAGGATGTAATCCGGTTCGCTGGTGAAAAGTGAATCCAGTGCTGCGACTCCACCAGAGCCTGCAAAACTTACAAAGCGAGGCTGATCGCTGGGTAATGCGTCAACATTGCCGACAATTACGGAATTGTTAAAGGCACTGTGCGGGGAGACCGCAAGGCCGAACTTGGTGAAGTCGCTGCGGAAAGTGTTGTCGTAGTCGAACGTGGCACTGTGCGCAAACAAGCCACCGGCAACCAGGTGCTCTCTGGAAGTATCTGACGCAGAACCATTGAATAGATTCAAGCCGAGCAGGAAGCCAAGATTGTTGGAAGTATCCTCGACGGCATAGCCAGACAGGTAGCCAGTAAACGTTTCTGAGGTAGTGCTAAATCCGGAACCCGCATCCTCATAAATGGTGCCGGATATCATTTCCTTGTTGATGATGCCTTTACCTACTATTTCTGAGATGGTGACGGTCTCATCGGCAATACGCCATTGCTGGGCATCGTGACCACCCAGGCCATCCGGTACGCCCACCCAGAGATCAGTGGTGGTAAAGGCGCCCGTATCAAAATCAAGGGTAAAGCCGCCATTGAAGGTTGGTCGAAAATCCTCACCATCAGCACGATAACCGATAGTTTCCAGGACCGTGTCAAAATTTCCTGTACCTGAAAGTGTTCCAGAGGAAACATAGGCGGGAACCGATGAGACAAAGAGGAAAGTTCCAGGTGTCTCTATTCCCTGCCAGTCCATCAGATCACCCAGTTCATCGAAGAGTCGAATCTGGTCTTCTCCGCTGAAGCGATCGTTGTAGATTGCCCAGTCCAGATCGAAGGCGGTGAAATTGCCGCCATCGGTGTTGTCGTCACTGATTTCACGATCCGTGCCTTCTGCATCAAAAAGGAAAGCCAGATCGAAGCCATTTGTTCCGAAGGTGCTCTTGTCACCCAGGCGGGCATCACCTTCGTCATAGGCATCGTTGCTTAGCAGGAGCGGCCCATAGTTATTGACGTCTTCATCGTCTGTCCAGCCGAAGATCGTCTTGGGTACCGTGCCACCGTCATAGCTGATGGTGGATTCTCCGAGAATGAAGCCGAAGCGGGGTTCCTCATCGATCGAAGTAATGGACTCATCGGCAATCTGATCAGTCTCGATAAAACCCAGAGCGCCTGAGAAAGTGCGATCAGAACCACCTGTTTTTTCGGTGAAGGAGAAGACGCCAACAACACCGTGGTCCAAACTGCCTTCGCTGTTGTTGTTGAAGAAGGCGCCTTCAAAGATACCAGTAAAGCCCTGGCTTGGAAGATCGCCATTCAGAAATTCAACGGCGAATCCACCATCACTTCTTGGATGAATGCTATCGACGGTCTCTGTTTCCCAATAAGTACCTTCGCTGCCGCAATATTCACAAACGTTGAGTTGGAAGCCGGTAATTTCCTCTGCGTTGGGATCATAGACAAAGGATGCGCGATACACGCCTTCAGAGTTGTCGTGGAAGAGACTCCAGTAATCGCCGAAATCGATGGAATCCCCATAGTGCGACACAATGGGTACGACATAGCGGCGCTTGCCATCCACGGGCACATTGTCCAGGTCAAGCGGGCTGAAGGTGCCGACGAGCACGTCCTGGTTGGTAAGCGAGCTGTAGTTGCTGTTGTCATGGGCATCGCTATACAGGATGGCGGTGTCGCCAGTCGCGCTGGCGCTGGGTTCAAAAACTCCCCAGTTGAAATTGAAGCCATTCCCTTCGTTGTCGATCGAAATCTCGGGATCCGTGCTGGGATCGAATTCAATGAAGTTGTGGAATAATTGCGACTGGCCACTCGCTAATGCATCTGTGGTGCCGGCAATTTGCCCGCCATCATCGTCAATATTCGTAGCGGCGCCAAAAACGATCTCGTCATTTTGTGTGACGGCGAAGCCCAGCAAGCTGAAATCAGTGTCCGGCCCATCTCCAGTGGGAACCACGAAACTGGCCTCAGATGAAACAAATGAAGTGTCTTCATTGAACAGTATTGCGCCGGCTACGCGGTTATCCGGTGAAGTGGTGCCATCGATGAAATCTTCACCGCCTTGCTGGGTGCCATCGTAAGCGCCGCCGATAGCGGAAAACTGCAATACGAATCCCTGAGCTTCACCACCCAGGAAAAACCCACCAAAGTTGCTGCCGACAATATTAGAGTCAGTAATATGCCAGCTATAGTTATTGTTTCTGTCGAGGTAGCCCGCACCATCCTCGAAATCCTGCAGGAAAGTGGTGTAGGACATGAAGCTAGTGCTTTCCACTACACTAGCCGGGATATTGGAAAGATCGGAACTGATTAGCGGCCAATAGTCTGTCCCCAGTTTGGTGGGGTCGCAGGGGCCGAAACAAACAGCGACATCAGTAGCGGTGGCTGAACTCAATCCAGTGTTGAAATCGAAATAGAAACTGCCTTCAACTTCGATATCCCCAGATCCAATGCTTGACCCTTCTGAGATGATGAGGAAGTTGGAATTGTCCGCATTGAACCTGCTCACTCCTTCATAGGAACTGATTGCCGTGGGATCGCCAGCAATGACAACCGCTTTGCTACCCGTATCGATGTCAAAAACGGTTTGTTGAGTGCTGGCGTCAGAGTAATAGCTCAATGCGTTTGTGGGTGTGGCGGGCTCTTGCCAGATTCCCCATTTACCATTCGTGTAGCTACCGATGGTGGTAACGGGATCGAGTGGGTCGAAGCCCCTGAGATCAAGTACAAAGGCATCGGAGCTGGAAGTTGGCGTTTCGAAAACGTCGCTGATGTTGTTGTCGATGAGTAATGGATTAGTCTCGAGGTCTCCACTTCGTCCTCTGAACAACCAAAGACCGGAAATTGAATCGTCTGTGGTGCTGGCGAAAGCAACCAGGTTCAATGCCTCGATCTGGGGCAGGGTGAAGCCAAAGAAATTGTCAGATGAACTGCCACCACCGCCACCACCACCGGTGTCTTCTTCCTCTTCTTCCTCCTCGGGTTCGGGCTCAGGTTCAGGTTCTGGCTCGGGTTCGGGCTCAGGTTCTGGCTCGGGTTCGGGCTCGGGCTCGGGTTCTGGTTCGGGCTCAGGTTCCGGTTCGGGCTCAGGTTCCGGTTCAGGCTCAGGCTCAGGTTCTGGTTCAGGCTCAGGTTCTGGTTCGGGCTCAGGTTCTGGTTCGGGCTCAGGTTCCGGTTCTGGCTCGGGCTCAGGTTCCGGCTGCGGCTCTTCCTCATTATCAACCAGACAGATTTCTTCCCTGCTGTTACCTGCACAGTCAATCGCGCCATCACCGCTGGTTTCATTTGGATTGGTCTGAATCTCGTTAGTCTGTTGGACAACACCACCACCGCTGGTATCGATACCCGTAACAGCTTGCTGATCATCAGGGTTCAGGGCAGGGGCGCCACCGCCTCCGCCGGCGAAATTTCCGAAGGCATTGGCATCTCCACCATCACCACCAGCGCCGCCGCCATCACCACCGGCTCCGCCGGCATCTCCACCGTCACCGCCGGCGCCACCATCACCGCCGCCGTCGCCGCCATCACCACCGTCGTTGCCGCCGTCATCACCACCGTCGTCGCCGCCGTCATCACCACCATCGTCGCCGGCGCCACCATCTCCACCATCTCCATCATCTCCGTCGTCATCGTCGCCGTCGGGGATAGAAATGGTGAGCACAGCTACCTGGCCAAGTTCATCTGGTTGGACCGTTAAACCAATTGGAGGCTGGTTAGGATCGAGTACTGCCGCGTAGTCGTAGTCTTCACCAACACCGATACCGAGCGTGCCGACAAGTGATGAAACGTCTGCCGTGCCATCAAATATACCGGTGTACATTTCATCAACAGGGATCGGGTTGCCTGCACCGTCCAGCACCGGGTTGCCAGCGGGATCAAGCTGTAATGGAATGACAATAGAAAAATCGGTACCGCGAATACCCACGGTGCCAAATTCTGTAGTGACTTCATAAGCCTCAGGATTCTGTTCGCCAATACTTCCCGTGATGGTTCTGAAACCACCTTGAATAAGGTTCAGCGAGGAATTGTCAACGCTCGCATTCTGTTCATAGGTATAAGCAACGATCTCGAACTGGGTCAATTCGGTCAGTGAAACAATAGCCGAGTCAGTCATGCGAATCTGAGCAAACGCAGCTGATCCAGTTACTATTGTGTCTCCAACAAAAATTTCTGAGCGTCGAGCGAGTTCACGAGAGCTACCACCGGAATCAATGGCATTAACTTGGCCACTGACGGCCACCACCCGGCCGGCAAGTTCAGGTTGCTGTGCAAAATTTGCTGGCGAATAAAGCGCCAGGCAGAGTAAGAGAAAGTGGAAACACAATCTCTCTATAAATTTCTTCGAATGCTTTTTCATCGTCAGTCGCTCAGATTTCTGTTGATTGCATTGTTAAAGAGTTAGAACTGGTATCTAAACCCCACCTGATATCTGGATCGGGAATAATCAAACAGTTCGATGTTACTGGTATTGTCCGTATAGGAAGCTTCTGCAGTGAGTTGAAAACCGCTGTTCATCTGGAAAAACCAACCAAATGTAAAAGACCTGTTGTCGTCACTACGTATGGTATTGAAGAACACTGGATGTTCATCATCGTGTTCAACGTCCTGCACCGAAGCACGTATAAACGGCGTATGTTGTGCATTCAGGCGATAAAGAAGGCTGTAAGCAAGGCCGGTGAACTCTCTGCCGTTATGTGATCCGCCATTCGGGAATTCCGGATCTTCATTTGCATGGTAGAGATTGAAGCTGTGAGTGTATTGGCCCTGAATCTTGGTGAGGCCGCCGGTGAATAAAAGCTGATCAACATCTCTCAGGGAATTAGTCGGGTTGCTGCTGGTGTCGTACTCAATCTGTGTGTACGCAACAGAAGCGCTCTGATACCAGCCATTGTCACCAGCCCGTTGCCAGGATGAATTCAGTGCCAGCGAATCCTGGAATCCTTCGCCGTCAAGATAAACCTGTCCAGCAGAGAGTCCATGACGAAAGCGATTGACGTCGTTGCCCCAACCGTAGGTGACCTGGCCACGTACATTGTCGATGTCGAACTGATCGGTGCTGAGATTATCCAGATGCCCCAGTGTGAGGTTGAAATCCAGGGAACGATCCCGGGTAAAGGGATAGTTGTAATTCATGGTTACAGTGGTGTTGGAAAACTCGTCGTCGGTTTCCCGACCAGCAGTATCCAGTTCGATCTGGCCGATCAGAGGAGTGTCAATAAAGGCATTGCTGGTGGCACTGTTAATATTGTCGTCAGCGCCCAGAACCGAGGAAATACTAAAATTGAAGCTGGCGGTCTGTTCGTTGCGCCGTGCATCGATCAACTGCAGAAACGCTTCTATGTTTTGCTGTACGTTGGCTGGCGGGTTATTGGCCAGTACCACATTGAACAGGTTTTCAGCCGCTGTAAGGTTGTTGGTGACAAAATAAGCCCTTGCCAATTCCAGGCGGGATCTTTCCCTGAGCACACCGTCTGCGGAAGTGGCGGCTACCCGTTCGAGGGCGAACACTGCCTCGTTGGCATTGCCTGATTCCAGCGCGGCGAGACCATAGGCAAAATCGAATTCGGGATCACCTTCCCACTCTTCGAGATTGTCTGTACCCAGATCGAATGCTTGCTGAAATTGACCCGAATTTACCAAATCGTTTATCTCTGCTGTAGGCGATTCGTTATCAGCGGCAAACGCGTGCCACTGCATCCCCGAGCACAGCAAGGGGACAAGGAGCAGACTTCGGTATTTCATAAGAATTTCCGTTTTTTTATTTTTCAGTTTGACCGCCGATGGAGAAACTTTGGAATCCCATCTTGGCCTGGAATCTGGCGCTGATTAATTCTGAGATAAGCGCCGTTCACATTGTAGCTGGAAATCCCGCGGCTTGTCTTACTTTAACGGTGCCAGATTCCGGTGCAATAGGCCGAATTCCCGGGGCTTCCAGAAGTGTGAACCAGGTCAAATCCACAGGTATTTTTTTCGATTGATCCGGTGTTTAAAGTCTGATCCAGGGGCTGATGCGACAGTTTGTTGCTGGCGCTGGATTTCAGCGGCCTTTCCTCCATACACTGAGACTTTCTGAATTGCATACATGGCGCGACAATTTGCCAAATAACTTCAATAAATACCTCTATCTTATTGTATTTAATATACTAATAAGCCAAGTTTATGCGCAAGAAGCTCAGATCCAGCCGAGTCATGCACTGAGTCTCGCGACGTATTTTGCCCAGGGCGATTTCGACCTGGCCCAGGATACGGATATCTTATACCTCCCGGTGAGGTACGAATATGACAGCCAGTCCTGGGGTTTTCAGCTACTCGTACCCCATCTTCAGGTGAAGGGCCCTGGTGCTGTGCTTATCAATCTGGGGGGGGTCAATCAGGCGGTTGCCGGCAATGAGATAAGGCGGGAATCAGGCCTTGGAGATATCGTTGGATCTGCCATCTATCACGTGCCGGTCACTGGTAGTGCTGCGCCCTTTGTGGATCTGCGCCTGGACGTCAAATTTCCCACCGCAGACGAGACAAGAGGCTTGGGTAGTGGCGAGACTGACCTGAATCTGCAGCTCGATGTGTCCCAGTATTGGAATGAGCTGCTTGTATTCGCCACGCTGGGATACAGCTTTCGCGGTGATTCGCCGCTCTATCCTAATCTTAGGGATGGGGCATATTTGCAGCTTGGTGCAGCTCGCCAGCTCACATCTTCTGTTTCACTGGGTGGTCTTTTGGATTATCGCGAGTCAGCAGCCACACAGACCGATGACATTCTCGAAGCTGGGCCTTATATGAGTTGGCAGCTCAGCGACAACTGGCTGTTCAGTGCTTTCAGCCTGGTCGGTTTTACCGGTGCCAGTGTGGATTTCAGTTTACTCGGTCAACTCCGCTATCGCTTCTGAATGGCCAGATCGACTCGGGATGCACTACAAGACTGGGAAAGACTTACAGTCTCAGCGGCCTGATCGGAGGAGGCAGTAATCCTGCTCTTTGGATCGGACGTACGCGTTGCAGTGCGGGCAGAACGGGCCGTTGTATGTTCTGCGGTCGATTAGCGCGACCCTGTATTTCCTGTTGCGCCTCTGATTGCTCTTCATCTGCAGACACAGTTGTTTCCCGGGGGTTTTCTGCAAGCGCCGCTGTAAGTGTTGTCCAGTTGACGACCGTATTGTTGGTCGCCGGAGGCGCTTCGTTTTCTTGTGTGTTGGCAGCGGGGGAAATATCGGCATTCACCAAGGAGCCAGGTGCCCCTTGTTTCATTGTATCAATATTCATTGTTCTGGCACTGATATCGATGTCGCGCTGAATTGCTTCACTAATATGAATGCTGCCGGAACCTTCCATCAGTGGATCATGAATCAGGACGTCAATGCTGCGGGGAATTGGCCGCTCAAGTGTTGCTGGCGCAGTAGTCTGAGGAACCGATGCTGCGGTGAGCAGAGGGGGAATGCCAGGTTCAGGCTGGAGCATTATCCTGATTTCCCCCACTGTTTCAGTTGATGCTGAATCGGGCACAGGCTCATAGCCAAGGAATGGGCGAATGCCAGTCCCACCTAGTCCGCTGCCAGAGCCGGGCAACATTTCTCGACCGGTACCACCAAAACCGCTGCCTGCGTCCTCGTCTTCCCCAGGCGTGCAAATTATGCCGCTGCTATTGAAACTGTAGATACCAAGCAATAACAGCACCGCTGCCATTACGAGCAGAGGTATCAGTTTCAATTGCTGTGAATGTGCTTGGTTCATTAAATGAATAATCCTGGCCAGATCTTTGTCATTCCAGCTTCACTTCTGGTTCTCGCTACCTGTGTTGATACGAACTGCATCATCGAAGTGAAACACACCAAAATTAATGCGTTGCCTGGCGCCTTCTTTACCTGCATCTCTGCTTTGCAAGTCCAGTGCGGCCTTGTTCATCTGAGTCAGTGCTTCCATGCCCAGTCGTCCAGCCAGTGTACTGAGTTCGGCGACCGAATCCGCAGTTAGCTGGTCATAATAAACGCTTCTATCGAAATAGGAAGGTTTCAAACCCATGAGGTTACTGGCACTGGCACTGGCGTGATCATGCAGGTTCTTGCCAAAAAAGAATGCTTTTTCTTCCAGTCCTTCATCCGGTGTGAATGCACCAGTATTCAGCACCAGTTTTTCGTTTTCCAAATGTGCAACACCGAGCCTTAACCACTCGTCCAGAATCACCCTTGGCCGAATATCCTGTTTGATCACCAGCGCTACCAGTCTTTCGAAACTTGGCGAGTTGTCTTGCTCAGAACGCAGAGGTAGCGGTATCGGTTTACCGGCGTCATCGAGGTAGTCGGCATTTCCCATCCATTGCGCAACTAGTTGGGCACCGGCAGAAACTGTCGTTGGCACTGACATCGCGCTCCTCGATTCCGCCCGTAATCTTTTTACATCCTTGCGGTGCACCCCAGTTAGCAGGTGGATGCGGCTGTCAGACTGGCGTTTGTCTCCGATTTTTAGTTCTTTTTCTGCGATATCCACGTAAGTGGCCTTAAGTAAGCCAATGAATTGCGGATAGGTGAATTGATAGTGCAACAACACCCTGATTATCGGTCGGATCAGTTTTTCCAGTGCGCGAACCAGGCTTTCCGGTGGCTGATGGAGTTTTTCAGGATCGTTGCTATTCATGTTCAGGTATCAAAACTGCTGCGTTTCAGCATGTATGTCGGGCGCTCAGCAATTGGCTGCAGAGTTGTTAAAGAATTGATTCTATCACTCGATATGATTGACGTGGGAAATATTCCCACTTATAGTTTGAAATCCTCGCATTTTGCTGTACAGGGGTAAGAAACCGCAATGAATTCTGCCAGGCCAGGCGACACTCGGCCCCACTCACAGCGAGTCACCCCAAGCTTTGACAATCCCTCATATCGCTCACAGCCCAGCGCTATTGTGACTCTACCTAATGGTCACGACATTGCCTACGAAGAGTACGGTTGCAGTGAGGGGAGACCGTTTTTCTATTTTCATGACTGTGGTAGTTCCAGGCTTGAAGCAGCGTTTCATCATGCTGCAGCTAAAGAGTGCGGATATCGCCTCATTGCCCTGGACAGGCCAGGTATTGGTTGGTCGGCGTACTATGCCAACGCCACGGCTTCGGATATCGCAGATGACGTTATACAGTTGGCGAATTGTCTAAGAATTGAACAATTTGGCGTTTTAGCCCTCGGATCTGGTGGGATTTTCGCGCTCACTGTCGCCCATCGCTATCCAGATAGAATCCGGCAGTTCATTAGTCTTGCAGGTGTTCCAGGCACCGTGTTCAGCGAATCCTGTGGCGGCTCAGAATGGAGTCGGGCATTGAGCCGGGTCGTGCCGGCATTGGTCAAAGTCCTGGTGCGTTGCAGATTTGGCCTGCTACCGGAATCACCGAGCAAGTCTCTGGGCAGACTATTTTCTGAGTTATCGCTTGCGGACCGAAAAGTCCTGAGTGCACCGCTGGTGAGAAATACACTTGCCCTGGATCAGCAGGAGATGCTGCGGCAAGGTAGTCGTGGTCTGGCACAGGATATGGCCAATTGTTTTCGCAAACTGAATTTCAGCCTGGCTGAAGTTTCTGTACCAACAACTATCTGGCAGGGCAGAGCGGATAGCCTGTCACTACGAGCCGACTGTGAATTCCTGGCCTCCCATTTGCAGTCAGCGAATTTTCATCGCGTGAGCAATGGGGGTCACTTCTTCTTCATCCATTCAATGGGGGATGTGTTTTCCCGTCTGCGGGGACACAGTAGCCTGGCGACTCCGCTGGCAGCCTGAATGCTGCCGCTCACATGAAATAGCCCAAGCGCTGCTTAGTCTCGATGGGTTTGACCTTCCTCGAGATCATAATCGCAGGGATGATGGCTGAAACTTTCAAACTCGGACGAGGTTGCATACTCCTTGCTGTCGATGACATGGAACACTTTTGCGTCCACAAAGACCTGCACCAGATCTCCATCGATAAGTCCGCGTTTGGATTCTTCCATGAGGATGTCGATAGCCTTTTCGACTTGCATCGCAGGTTTGTAAGGACGATCTGAAGCTGTAAGGGCATCATAGATATCGCATATCGTCATGATCTTTGAGGGCAGCGGAATTTCCGTATCAGTCATGCCATAAGGGTAACCGCTGCCATCCAGCTTTTCATGATGTGCTGCAGCGATGGTTGGTACATTCTGAAACTCTTTTGTCCAGGGAATATGGTTCAGGAAATTTTGTGTGTGCACCACATGAGATTCAATTTCCTTGCGTTCAGTTGGCGATAAACTACCTTTCTTGATCGAGAGTAACTCAAACTCTTCGCTGGTCAGGATGGCCACCTCATCGTCATGGCTTTCCAGTCGATAGGCTTTGATCTTGTCGAGCATCTCCTTGTTGTCTTCACTCAGGATGCTCGGTTCATTAACTTCGACAATAGACTGGTAAAATTCATCCAACAAATCAGTGTCGAGGAGGAGCTGTCTGTCAATTTCTGTGAACCGTGATTCATCGAATCCCCCATTGCGATACATGGCGAGTTGTTTGCTAAGCGCCTGGGTACGGAGACGCTCTTTTGCCAGCAGAATGCGATACTGGATATGTTCCAGACTCCCAGCACGCAATTTTTTTTCTTTGACAAGCACACTCTCTCGCACTCCAACCTTACCGAAATCATGAAGCAGGGCGGCATATTTGAGTTCACGCACTTCGGCGTCGGTGAATCGCACGTTACGCAAGCGCGTAAGATTGGAGATTGACACAGATTCCGCGAGTCCAACGCACAAGTCCGCCACCCGGAATGAGTGACCACTGGTGGTAGGATCCCGTTGTTCGATTGCCGCCACCGATGCATTCACAAAGCCATCAAACAGCGCCTTGATTTCATTCTGCAAGATAGTGTTTTCAATGGCGATACCCGCTTGACTTGCCAGGGCTTGCAACAGCACGTTGATGTCACTGTCAAAAGGCAAGGTGTAAGCCAGTGCCGATTTCTCATCACTTATTTTTAAAGAACGTGCCTTTTTACGATTGATAAACTGTAGTACCCCGATCACTTCCTTCTGCTTGTTAGCAAGCGGGATGGCAAAAATGGACTTGGTTCTATAACCGGTTCGTCGATCGAATGATTGGTTGAACTTATAGGGTACAGTTTCTGATAGCTGATAGGCGTCAGGTATATTCAGCACACTGTCGGTCAGTGCTACGTATCCGGCAATGGAAGATTCATCCAATGGAAATCGCATCTCCTCGAATGGAAATTCCATGGAATCGTTTTGGGTAAGTTTGAAAACCAGATCACGCTCATGGTCATTGATCTCGTTGATCAGAAAAAGGGAGGCAGCATCGCAACAGGCGATGTTCTGGCCCTCAGTAAGAATCTTGCGAAGCAGGGTCATCAGATCATCTTCTGCAGATAGTGAGATGCTGATGTCGGCAAGCTTGTTGAGATAACGAAAGCTGGTATCCCGCATCTTGGCACGCTCGGTTTTCTCACTCTTCAATACCCACTGGTAACAGGCCATTTCCAGGAGTTTGCAAGTCTGGCGATAGGGTAGATCATTCGAAAGGATCAGATCTGCGTCCACATCGACAGAATCTGTGCAGAGAAATATGGCTTCCGGGAACTCTTCGACCCACTTCGGGTAGTCCATTTCGCGCAGTAAATGATGGTCAAGAAGAATGAGCGCAGGGTTATAACGCTGCGCTGCGGTGCTGGAAACTATCTCGGTGGGAATGACGAGTTTGGAATGCAGATCTTTCCAGATCTTGCTATTCGCGTACGCGGGCCCGTAGGCGATTGTGATCGAGCGCTGGGCTTGTGCAAATGAATTCATTGCGGGTAGATGCTTAAAAGCTGTGCGCATGCAGTTTAACGCAGGCGAAACCCTATGGCCTAGGTTTTTTTAAGCAATTTCAGGGCGGTACAGCAGCGCGGGAAGATAGATTTGCCGCTGTGAACTAGCGGCTAAGTGCTTCGATCTGATCTCTGAGGTCTGCCATGAAGCGATCGAGATTACTCTCTGCTTCCGAACGATACCGGAACGGCCCAACAGTTTTTCCTTCCCGTGTTCGAAAGTACCAGAGGTTTTGTTCACTGAAGACCCGGTCAGTTCTTTCCGGAGGAATTTGACCAGGGAGATCCTGTTGGCGTGATTCTGACATAGCTCGCTTTTTGAACAGTGCTTGGTGCGGTGTTCTTGTTATGGTTTTTGCAAGACCTCGCCATTGTTTTGCGAATTCGCAGGATTGTCCAGCAATTTTTTTAACTAACAGGGCAGGCGTATTGCTGTCCGGGCAGGGGCACTATCTACTATTGAGGTATTGTTTTGCCAGAACCAGATCTTCCCGAGTGTTGATGTTGTGGAACATGCCTTGCTGGTCCGGAAAATCAACGATAGTGGATCGAAGTTGAGGCAGCACCAGCTTCGGGCCCAGCAAGCCGTCTGCGACGGCCCGTTCGAGCTTTGGTAATACTGACAAGGTCCAAACTGAAAACAGGGGTTGCAGCTGATCCCCCTGCCTGGCCAGAGCAACCTCGCAATTTCCCGCACGTAATTGCAGGCCAAGGCTTTGCACCAGATTTTTGGGAAACCAGGGGACATCCGCGGGAAAGCAGGCGATCAACTGGTCCCCGTCAATTCCTTCTCGATTGAGGTAGCGCATGGCTGAAACAATACCTACGAGAGGTCCGCCATAGACCTGATCATAGTCCGGTATGCTGTGTAGATTGAGAAAATCGTAACGATCTGAATTGTGATTGATGCTTAGCAACAGGGTGTCCACCTGCGCAGAAGCAGCATCGACTATCCATTGCAGAATTGGCTTTCCCCCGAGTGCCAGAAGACCCTTGTCTGTGTAGCCCATGCGGGAAGCCCGCCCGCCCGCCAGAATGACGCCATAGCCAGCTGTAATAAGCATCGCGCGAAGTGATTAATCAACAGTCAATAAAGCAGTCAGTATGCAACATCTGTATCGATTTCGCTTTGGTGAAATCCCATTCTATGCTCACCAATAGCGCCGCTATGACGTTTAGGTATGAGACCTAGAAGTGTTCCTGCGTCCGCCATTGCAGTTGCTAAATTGTTGTGGGAAAATCCCGCTCTTCGTCGAAGGGATAGCAGCTTAAGCTGTTGAAATTTCAAGGATTCAGCTCGCTGATTTGGCGCCGATCAAGCACAGTGACACGAGACCTTAGTCCCCGTTCCCGAAACCACAATCCAGCATCGCAACACAGTTTGCAGGCCTTAATTAACTGGCAGTCTGCAATCCCATAAAGAGGTTTGAGCATGCAAGTTTCAGTTGAAACTACTGAAGGACTAGAACGCAAGATGACTGTCGCCATACCCAGCGACAGAGTTGATTCTGCTGTCAACGCAAGATTACAGGAAGCTGCAAAAACCATTCGGCTCAATGGCTTCCGCAAGGGACGCGTCCCTATGAAAGTAGTCAAGAACCGTTTCGGGGAAGGTGTACGCCAGGAAGTAGTCGGCGAAATCATGAATCAGAGCTACTACGAAGCAATCAATCAGGAAAGTCTCAAGCCCGCGGGACAGCCCAGAATAGAACCCACGAATTTTGCTGAAGGTCAGGACCTGGAGTTCATTGCAACATTTGAAGTGTATCCCGAAATCGCACTGCCAGACTTTTCCCAGGTAAAGGCCGAGCGACTCAATGCAGATGTCACCGATGATGACATCGACGAAATGATCGAAACATTGCGCCAGCAACGACAAACCTATGAAGTTGTAGAGAGAGCCGCTGCTGACAAGGACATGGTGAACATCGACTACCTGGGTAAGAAAGATGGAGAAGAATTTGAAGGGGGCAAGGCTGAGGGCCAAAACCTGGTGCTGGGATCAGAGCGTATGATTCCCGGATTTGAAGCGGGCATCCTGGGCAAGCAATCTGGTGATAGTTTTACCCTGCCGTTATCTTTTCCTGAAGATTATCAGAATGAGGAACTTGCAGGCGCTGAAGTTGAGTTTGACATCACCTTGAACACCGTTTTAGAACAACAGCTACCGAAAGTGGATGAGGAATTCTTCAAGAGCTTTGGCGTAGAGGAAGGTGGGGTCGAGGCCTTTCGTAAGGAAGTGACCAATAACATGCGCCGCGAAATGAAATCTGCAAGTCGCAACAAACTCAAGAATGCTGTCATGGACTCGCTATTGAAACTGGTGGATGTACAGGCTCCAGCCGCGCTGGTAGCAGGAGAAGTTCAGCAACTAAAGTACCAGATGCTGCAGCAGATGGGTGGAGCGAGCAGTAATCTGGATCCAAGCCAGCTGCCTGACGAACTATTCACCGAGCAGGCGCAGCGTCGGGTGACGCTGGGCCTGCTGATGGGAGAAGTCATCCAGAAAGAAGGTATCAAAGCGGATGCAGACAAGGTCAGGGAGGCCGTTGAAGAGCTCGCTTCCACCTATGAATCACCGGATGAAGTGGTGAACTGGTATTACAGCAACGAAGAGCAGCTCAGCGCCATTGAGAACACGGTAGTTGAAGATCAGGTTTTTGACCACATCATTGAACAGGCAAGTATTGAAGACAAACAAGTGTCTTATCAGGACGTGATAAAGGCTGAATCTCAGGAGGCGGCTGAAAGCACAGTACAGGAGAATGACAAGGACGCTGAAGCTGAATCTGCAGAAGAGTAGCCTCAGCAAGTCTGAATCCTGCGCTGGACACACTCGCTTTCTGTGTGCACACAGGTCAATTTAAGGAATAGAGCATATGCCAAGTAGTTTCGATGGCCCCGTTTCGGCGCTGGTACCGATTGTTGTAGAACAGACTGCGCGCGGGGAACGCTCCTACGATATTTATTCCCGCCTGCTCAAGGACAGGGTCATCTTCCTCACCGGACCGGTGGAGGACAACATGGCAAACCTGATCGTAGCCCAGATGTTGTTCCTGGAATCGGAGAATCCTGACAAAGACATTCATCTCTATATTAATTCCCCCGGTGGCTCGGTAACTGCCGGGCTTTCTATCTATGACACCATGCAGTTCATTCAGCCCGATGTGAGCACCATGTGCATCGGACAGGCTGCCAGCATGGGCGCTATGCTGCTGGCCGGTGGTGCAAAAGGTAAGAGACTTGCATTGCCTCATGCGCGCACCATGATTCATCAACCCAGCGGTGGTGCCCAGGGCCAGGCTTCAGATATAGAAATACAAGCCAATGAAATCATAAAGATACGAAAGAGACTTAATGTCCTTCTTGCGGAGCATACCGGGCAGAGTGAGGAAACTATTGCGCGGGACACCGAGCGGGACAATTTCATGGACGCACGTGAATCATTGGAATATGGCCTGGTGGATAAAGTAATTGAGCGAAGAGTAGATAATAATAAGGTGAGCCAGGGCGCTGAGACCGAGTAAATATGCAGGTTTGGGCTTGCATTCCTGGTGCTAAGCGGTCATTTTTAGCTGCCAGTACAGCATTCCCTGCCGGGCCTTCGCGATTCGGCAGAATTTCATTAAAATCAGATAGATAGAGCGGTATGTCTGACGATCGATACAATAAAGGCGATGACAGCGGGAAACTGTTGTATTGCTCTTTCTGCGGGAAAAGCCAGCACGAAGTCAGAAAGCTGATCGCCGGCCCTTCGGTGTTTGTCTGCGACGAGTGCGTGGATCTTTGTAATGACATCATCCGTGAGGAAATCCAGGATAAGGAATCCGATTCCACTTCCCGAAAACTCCCCATCCCTGAAGAGATCAAAGATACGCTGGATGAATATGTCATTGGCCAGGAAAGTGCCAAGAAGGTGCTTTCAGTCGCCGTCTATAACCACTATAAGCGCTTGAATTACGACAAATCCGGCACCGAGGTCGAGCTTAGCAAGAGCAATATTCTCATGGTCGGCCCGACTGGCACCGGTAAGACATTACTGGCTGAGACGCTGGCCAGACTTCTCGATGTTCCCTTTACCATCGCTGACGCGACAACGCTCACCGAGGCCGGTTATGTGGGTGAAGATGTTGAGAATATTATTCAGAAGTTATTGCAGAAATGTGATTACGATGTAGAGAAAGCGCAGATTGGCATCGTCTACATCGATGAAATCGACAAGATATCGCGTAAATCAGACAATCCTTCCATCACCAGGGACGTATCGGGTGAGGGCGTTCAACAGGCCTTGTTAAAGCTTATCGAAGGTACGGTCGCCTCCGTACCCCCGCAAGGCGGTCGCAAACACCCCCAGCAGGAATTTCTCCAGGTAGACACTTCCAACATTCTGTTTGTTTGCGGTGGTGCGTTTGCGGGCCTGGACAAGATCATCAGGGATCGATCAGAGAAGAGTGGTATCGGATTTACTGCGGAGGTTAGAAGCCAGGAACTGGAAGACAAGGTTGGCGAAACGCTGCGAGGCGTTGAGCCGGAAGACCTGGTGAAGTACGGACTTATCCCGGAGTTTGTGGGTCGATTACCCATGATAGCAACCCTTGATGAGCTGGATCTGGATGCCCTGGTCAGGATTATCCGTGAGCCGAAGAATTCCCTCACCAAACAATATGCCAAATTGTTTGAAATGGAAGGTGTGGAAATCCAATTTCGTGACGACGCACTTCGGGCTATCGCGCGCAAGGCCCAAGAGCGCAAGACAGGTGCGCGGGGATTACGCTCCATCATGGAAGCGGTCCTGCTGGATACCATGTACAAAATTCCTTCTCTGGAAAAAGTCAGCAAGGTCATTATTGATGCTGCTGTCATTCAGGGCGAATCCGAGCCCTTGCTGATGTACGAAAACATTGAGCAATCCAACAAATCTGCCGTAGATGAATAGAGTCCTTTCTCAATCGGGCTGCCTGAGTGGCAGCTGTTGAATGGGAATTGAACGGCAGCAAGCCTTGATAAACCGGGGTTTGGCACCATCTTCAGTACATTCGCATAGCGCGGCCGTGGCCGCTGCAAGAGACTTATATGAGCCTATCTACTGATTCATCCGATAATTCCACATTTCCCTTATTACCACTGCGAGATGTGGTGGTGTACCCACAGATTGTCCAGCCACTGTTCGTCGGTCGGCCCAAATCGATCAAAGCCCTGGAAATCGCTATGGCAAGCGACAAGCAGGTGTTGCTGGTTGCACAGAAAAATGCGTCCGAAGATGAGCCTGGCGTGGATGACATGTTCAACGTGGGTACTGTTGCTACTATCCTGCAGTTGATCCGCTTGCCAGACGGCACGGTTAAAGTGCTGGTGGAAGGTCTGGACCGGGCGCGGCTGAGCGATGTTGTCTTTGAAGACGATCATTTCAAGGCTGTGACCAAGGTCCTGCATTCTGAGGAACTTCCAGAGAAAGAATCCGCACTTTTGATTCGATCACTATTGTCCCAGTTTGATCAATATGTGCAGCTCAGCAAGAAAATTCCGCCGGAGGTGATGACTTCCATTTCCAGCATCGATGAGCCTGGACGCCTGGTGGATACCATCGCGTCACACATGTCACTGCAATTGCAGGAAAAACAAAACCTTCTCGAATTGGCCGGTTTGCAGGCGCGAATCGAACACCTGATGGCATTGATCGAGTCAGAAATTGACTTGTTCCAGGTCGAGAAGCGCATTCGAGGTCGCGTCAAGAAGCAAATGGAAAAGAGCCAGCGCGAGTACTACCTCAATGAACAGATGAAAGCTATCCAGAAGGAAATGGGTGAGCTGGATGATGTGCCCAATGAAGCGGAAGAGCTGCGGCAGCGCATAGACGACGCAGGTATGCCGAAAGATGCCAAGGAAAAGGCAATATCTGAGCTCAATAAGCTGAAGATGATGTCACCGATGTCATCAGAAGCCTCGGTGGTGCGAACTTACCTGGATTGGATGATCAACATCCCCTGGAAAAAGCGCAGTAAGGTGCGTCTCGATCTGAATAAGGCTGAGGATATTCTTGAAACTGACCATTATGGTCTGCAGGAAGTGAAGGAGCGCATTCTGGAATACCTCGCAGTCCAGAAACGTGTCAAGAAACTCAAGGGTCCTATTCTCTGTCTGGTAGGTCCTCCCGGTGTTGGAAAAACTTCTCTCGGTGAGTCCATAGCACGAGCAACCAATAGAAAGTTTGTGCGTATGGCCCTGGGTGGAGTACGTGACGAAGCTGAGATTCGGGGTCATCGACGAACTTATATCGGTTCGCTACCTGGCAAACTATTGCAGAAGCTGTCCAAGGTTGGGGTCCGTAACCCGCTGTTCCTGCTCGACGAGATTGACAAAATGGGTATGGACCATCGTGGAGATCCTGCATCGGCACTACTTGAGGTGCTCGATCCTGAGCAGAATCACAGCTTCAACGATCACTATCTGGAAGTGGACTATGACCTCTCCGAAGTGATGTTCGTATGTACTTCCAACAGCATGAATATTCCCGAGCCTTTGCTGGACCGCATGGAAGTCATCCGCATCCCGGGATATACAGAAGATGAGAAGGTCAATATTGCCCAGCGTTACCTGATTCCCAAACAGAAGAAGAACAATGGTCTGAAAGAAGAAGAGCTGGAGATTGACGAACAATCGATTCGGGACTTGATTCGTTATTACACGCGGGAAGCAGGCGTCCGTGGTCTGGAACGGGAAATTGCCAAGGTCTGTCGAAAAGTGGTCAAGGAAAACTCTCTGGAAGACAAGAAGCTGCCGGCGAAACTGGATGCAGAATCTTTGGAAGAGTACAGCGGAGTCCGAAAATTTGATTACGGCAAGGCTGAGGAAGAAAACAAGATTGGACAGGTTAATGGACTGGCGTGGACACAGGTTGGTGGTGAATTATTAACCATTGAAGCCATTGCTGTTGAAGGTAAAGGCAAGACAATCAAGACTGGCTCTCTTGGTGATGTGATGCAGGAGTCAATCCAGGCTGCTTTCACCGTGGTGAGAAGTCGCGCCAAAGCCCTTGGTTTAGATACAAATTTTCATGAGAAATTTGACTTGCACATTCACGTACCTGAGGGTGCGACTCCCAAAGATGGTCCTAGCGCCGGAGTAGGGATGTGCACCGCCCTGGTTTCCGTACTCACCAATATTCCGGTTAAAGCCGATGTGGCAATGACCGGTGAAATCACTTTGCGTGGACAGGTATTGAGAATCGGTGGTCTTAAAGAGAAGTTACTCGCTGCGCACCGTGGCAACATTAAAACTGTGGTGATTCCTGCCGATAACGAGAGAGACTTGGCAGAAATCCCGGACAACATCAAAGCGGATTTGAACATCGTTCCTGTTCGCTGGATTGATGAAGTTCTGGAACACGCTTTGCAGTATCAGCCAACTCCGGTCAGTGCAGATGAAAAGTCTGAAACTGAGAAAGATGCTGCTAAAGATGAGAAAGAGCAAAGTAGTGATGAAACGCACATAAATACCCATTAGTTATGGGTGTTTTCTGTTGACACGGCTTTTCGCCAATTGGTATAAAGATTCGGTCATACGGCAAGTATGACGGTGCTTTCAGGGGATTAGGTTCAAATTTTCCAGAGTATTTGTTAGGCGATTTTTTAGTTCCACTTTGTTAGCTAGTCGCTACTGCTCTGGTCAAACTGTTCAATAAGAAAAACTCATTTTTATCGTCAAACTGAAAAGGGGATAACGTGAATAAATCAGAATTAATAGATGCTGTTGCTGCGAGTGCTGACCTTCCAAAAGCTGCTGCTGGCCGGGCGATTGATGCGATGCTTGATGCCATCACTGACTCGCTTAAAAAGGATGATCCGGTAGTGCTGGTTGGTTTTGGTACTTTTGCAACCAAGAACCGAGCTGCACGAACTGGACGTAATCCTCAGACTGGTGCGCCTATTGAAATTAAGGCAGCCAGGGTACCGAGCTTCAAGGCCGGTAAAGCACTCAAGGATTCAGTGAATTCCTAATCTAATACTGTTGCACTGCTGACTTACATTTCTTCCTTACGAAGAATTTCTGATAAGGCCAGCAGTTAACCAGAGGGAATCTGGTGCAGGCGAAAGCACTGAATTCCCGGTAAAATCACAGGGCGCATCGTTGATGCGCCTTTTTTTTGGCTTCAATAAGCCAAAATCCCTGAAAAAGGGTAAAATCACGGCCGGTACCGGTCGCTGGTTCAAAAATCAGCAAACCAGCAATTGAAACAAACCGCTAAGTGTTGGAAGACTATGCTTCAAGATATCAGAGACAACTCCCAGGGAGTCATCGCAAAGGTCATTATAGGCCTGATAGTAGCCGTTTTTGCCTTGTTTGGTGTGGATTCCTTGATTGGGGGATTTTTAGCTTCGCCGCCTGTGGCGGAAATCAACGGAGAGGAAATCACCGAGGCGCAATTGCAGTTCAGCACACAATCATTGCTCACCTCCATTGGTGCAGGTGCCGACTTTGATCAGACTTTGCTGGAGCAGATAGCGCTTAATCAATTAATTGAAGAGACCATCCTGAAGCAGTCGGCCAACCGCTCAGATATGCAAATCTCCTCAGATCGCATTGATCGCTCTATTCTTGAAAATCCCAATTTCCAGATCAACGGGGTATTCGATTCAGACCTGGCAGTTCGCACTATGGCCAGTCAGGGCTATAACGTACCCCTGTATCGAGATTCCCTGAGTCAGAGCATGCTTCTGGGCCAGATTGTTAACGCATATTCCAGCTCAAACTTCATTACTGAGTCCGAATTGCAAACTATTGCCGAGTTGGCGGAGCAAACCAGAGATTTCCGTTATGTGTCTGTCACGATGGGAACCCGTACACTGGGAACGCCGATTAGCGATGAAGAAATCACTGCCTACTATGAAGAAAACCAGGATGAGTTTGTTGAGCCAGAAACAGTAGTCCTGCAATACGTTTCCTTGAACAAGAACGACATCAGCGAAGAGATAGAGGTCGAAGAGGCTCAGCTATTGGCCCAATATGAGGCGGAGAGAAACGACTACGAAGGGGGTGCAGAACAACGTGCAGCACACATTCTCTGGGAAATCGGTAGCGGCCAAACGGAACAACAGGTAGTAGCGGAGGCTGCTGCTGTGAAGCAACGTATCCTGGACGGAGAAGACTTTGCTGCACTTGCACTGGAATTTTCGATTGATACGATTTCAGCAGAACAGGGCGGGGACATCGGCTACACGGACGGAACTGCTTTTCCAGAACCAGTGGAACTTGCCCTTACAGAACTGTCATTAAATGAGATATCTGACCCGGTTGTTTCCGAATTCGGTGTGCATCTTATCAAGCTCACTGAAGATGCTGAGCGTGTGTTCGAAAGCTTCGAGGAAGTCTCCGCTCGAATCGAAAGAGAATTAAAAAGTGCAGAAGTTGATCTGCTCTACAACGAAAGACTCGAAGACTTGTCCAATATTGCCTTTGAATCTGCCGATCTACAGACCCTTTCAGATGAACTTGGCCTTGAGATTCAGGAAAGTGTAGCTTTGGGACGGCAAGGCGGTTCGGGTATTTTCGGCAATAATGCGCTGATGACAGCAGCTTTTTCTGATGAGGTCTTGCTGGAAGGGAATAACAGTGACGTGATTGAAATTTCCGATTTCCAGGCCATTGTACTGAGAGTGCTACAGTTTAATGAGGCCTCTGTGCTGCCTCTGGAAGATGTGGAGGCAGAGATCGCGGTACTGTTGCGTACAGAGATGGAGAGAGAGGCTGTACAGGATCTGGGCGAACAATTGGCAATAGCGGCTGAAGAAGGAAGTATCGAAACGGTCATGGAAGAGAATGAACTGCTATGGGAAGAAGCTGCGGAGACGCCACGAGATGCTTTTAATGTTAACCGCGAAATAGTCAGCCATGTATTTGCCATGCCGACACCGGCTGGAGAACCAGTCTACTCAAGTCTCACATTGGCAAACGATACTTACGTTTTAATTGAGCTTACTGCGGTACAAGCCGGCAGTCTGGAGTCACTGGTGGAAACCGAAAGAGAGCAAATTCAGGAAACTATCAGTTCGGATCTTGGTGGCAGTGACTTTGGCTCATTTCTGGCCAACCTGCGTGACAATGCTGATATCAATGCACCAGCGCTGGAACAGGAAGCCTTCTAGAATCAACTTCTGTCGGCTTGTTCCAGATTACCCATCGCAGTGGTATTGAATCCTCCATCCACATACAGAACCTCGCCTGAGATACCAGAAGCGAGATCCGAGCAGAGGAAAGCCGAAGCATTACCAACTTCCTCAATGGTAACGTTGCGCCTGAGTGGAGTCTGAGCGGCATTGTATTCCAGCATCTTGCGAAAACTCTTGATGCCCGCTGCCGCAAGCGTCTTGATAGGCCCTGCTGATACAGCGTTTACCCTGGTACCATCGGGGCCCAGACTAGCTGCCATATAGCGCACGTTAGCTTCCAGGCTCGCCTTGGCAAGTCCCATGACATTGTAGTTAGGCAGGCTGCGCATGGCGCCCAGATAACTGAGTGTCAGCAAGGATCCGTTACGTCCTGCCATGAGCTCCTTGCCAGCCTTCGCCAAGGCAACGAAACTGTAAGAACTTATCTCATGAGCAGTGAGAAATCCTTCGCGGGTTGTTACGTCGACATAGTTGCCATCCAGTTCGTGCCCAGGTGCGAAAGCGAGGCAGTGAACGATGCCATCCAGTCCGTCCCAACGTTCGGCTAGCCCACTGAATACATCATCAATTTCCTGATCCTTGGTGACATCGCAGGGGAACACAAGATCCGATCCCCAGGATTCTGCAAATCCATCTACACGACCCTTAAGCTTCTCGTTCTGGTAAGTAAAGGCCAGCTCGGCGCCTTCCCGATGCATCGCCGCCGCGATGCCGGAGGCGATGGATAGTTTGCTGGCAACGCCAAGAACAAGTATTCGTTTTCCTGCTAAGAATCCCATAGATTGATGTCCGTGATTTCGTTCAGAATGTAAAGTTTACTGTAATTCTCTATTTGATGCCGTGCATAAAGTGCTTCAACAAGGGAACAATCAGCAATGCCAGTATCCCGGCAGCGATGGCATACCAGCCAGCTGTAGCATAGACATCCATGTACCGTTCCAGAGCAGCTCCGGGGTCGGTAACTTCACCCCCAACGGTATCAGAGCCAGTCATTGCTGCAATCGTGCCGGAGACATAGTTGCCAGCGGCCGAGGCAAGGAACCAGCAACCCATCATCATGCCTACGACCTTTGGCACTGAGAGCTTGGTTGTCATGGAGAGGCCCACCGGGGAGATACAAAGCTCACCAGTGGTGTGCAACAGATAAAGCAGGATAAGCCAGATTACGGCGACCTGGGTCGGGTCAGATGCCAGGGAAGCCCCATATACAAGGAACAGGAAGCCCAGTCCCAGTTGAATCAGAGAAAGTGCAAATTTCATTGGTGTTGAAGGTTCCCAGCCGCGTCTCGCCAGATACAGCCACATCATATTGAACAGTGGAGCCAGTGTGATGATAAAAAACGCATTCACCGACTGGAACGCTGCAGCAGGAATAAGGAATCCCAGGAATTCCCGATCAACATTCCTGTCAGTCATCAGGTTGAGTGAACTACCAGTCTGCTCGAATAGTGACCAAAAAATAATCTGATAGCTCATCAAAACCAGGCACACCAGCATGCGATTGCGGTCATGAGCTTCGCACTTGGTGAAAGCGTATATGATTACCACCAGGGTCATGAGCACCAGTGAGGTGCCCAGAATGCCGCCCACAACTTCCCGATACTGCATCAATTGCCAACAAACCAGCACGCCGACAAATGTCAGTATGTAAATCATCCACTCACGGTTGATCCCCGGAGCGACAGTTTTGGCCAGAAACCCTGCATCTTCAGGTTTGCCGGCGTCACCGAATAAGTGTTGTCCCCGGATAAACACCAGAAGACCAAAGAGCATGCCGATGCCTGCTGCGCCAAAACCCCAGGAGAATCCCATGTATTCCAGCAGGAAACCGCAGACTATGGCGCCGAAGAAGGAGCCAAGATTGATTCCCATATAGAACAAGGTGAATGCGCCATCCCGTCGAGGGTCATGACGTTCATACATGGACCCAACCATGGTGGAAATATTGGCTTTAAGGAAGCCTACTCCCATGATGATCAAGGCCAGGGAGAAATAGAATATCTGTAAATAAAAAGGATCTCTCTGCACCGAAGTTACTCCCTGCACAGTAACTTCCACGGCCTGCGATCCTTCGATTGCCATACCCAGATGGCCAGCAACCAATAAAATGGCGCCAAGTACCACAGCTTTGGCAGGGCCCAGATAACGGTCCGCAACGACCCCGCCTATAACTGGCGTGATGTAAACCAGTGATATGTATGCGCCGTAGATTCCTGCGGCGACTTCGTCACTAAACAGAAAGTGCTGGGTTAGATAGAAAATGAGCAGGGCGCGCATGCCATAATAGCTGAAGCGCTCCCACATCTCGGTGAGGAAGCAGATTACCAATCCTCTCGGATGTCCGAGAAATTCGTCCTGACGCACTGCGATAGTGGTATCCACCATAATTAGTTCAACCTCTGCTGTTCGGGTGCTATGTACAGTTGTTGTCCAGGATAGATAACGCTCTTGTTGGACAGATTATTCCACAGCAAGAAGTCAGTGAGTTCGATGTCGAACATTTTTGCAATACGCGATGGACTGTCCCCGCGAATAACTGTGTATACCGGGTTGTTTTGCGAGCCAACCCCGCCGGACCTTGCTGCTGTCGATGTCTCAGTGTGCGCAAAACTCAGGTCTAGTATCTGACCCGGAAATAGAGTTGCGTCGATGGCAATGTTATTCCAGGCGGCAATCTCCCGTGATCTCAGATCAAACCGCCGCGCGATAAGCCAAAGATTATCTCCACTGCGAATCGTATAGGATTCCGGGACAGGCTGGTTTTCACTGTTGCTGACGACAGGCCTTGATAATGATTGGTAGTCCTGCGCTCCACTGCCGCGCGGTATCAACAGTGATTCACCAGCGATAATCCTGGAGCCTGGAAGTTCGTTCACAACTCTGAGTACATCAACAGTGGTGTTAAGACGCCTTGCGATGGTAATGAGATTGTCTCCAGGCCGAATCTGGTAGTGCTCCCAGGTGACGAACTCGCTTCGATCCAATGAAGCCAATCCGTTGATTAGCTGCGCCTGCTTCTCGATTGGTATATTGATCGACTGGGGCGATTCTGGGTGAGTGGCCCATTGCAGATAACCGGGATTGAGCGCCCTCAGCTCTGATTCTTCCATCTCGAGCATGCCAGCAACCCTGAAGAGATCGATCTGACTGCCGATGTCTACGCGTGTAATGGTGCTCTGATTTGGGATTACAGGCAGATCGACTTCGAAAAGGTCTGGCTCTTGCACAATGCGCGCCAGGGCAAGAAGTCGAGGTACATGATAGCGCGTTTCAGAAGCCAGCCTGAGTGACCAGAAATTGGCAGGCGCATCATTGACTCTTCGCAAGGCGCGCCGCACATTGCCAGGCCCGGTATTGTAGGCTGCAAGAGTAATCATCCAATCCTGATCGAACTGCTGATGCAATGTCTGTAGGTAGTCAAGCGCGGCGATTGTTGCCTCAACTGGATCTCTTCTTGCGTCATACCACCAGTCTTGCTGCAAGCCCAGGTCGCGACCGGTGTTGCCGAGGATCTGCCATAGGCCCACGGCATTTTCGGAAGAATGTGCCTGCGGGTTGTAGGTGCTTTCAACTATGGGCAGCAAGGCAAGTTCCATAGGCAGGTCACGATCTTCTATCTCCTCAATAATCTGAAACAGAAAAGGTTCGGCTCTTGCCGAAACCAGATCGAAGAGTCGTTGATTAGCTCGATAATTGGCGAGCTGCGCATCGACTTCAGGATGCTGGTAGTGCTGTTGAAGCTTGAATCCAGCTCGCACACGTTCCCAGGCGGAAGCGTAGTCCTCGACAGTCTCGACTTCGGTTTGTATCTCAGCTGGTGGCTCGATAACGCTGCTGGGCCTGCGCGATAAACCGCTCTGTTCCCCAATGCCGGTCTGCGCTGCAGCTATTGCTGGTGGTTGGGGCTGTTCGGAGACCTGACAGGCGGCCAACACTAGCAGCATTGCCAAGATGCAGACCGGTCTGGTAATAGTACGAAACGACACAGGCACGTAACTCAGGGACAGCAATTAATAACTGTCTTTCCAGCTTCTTAAAGCTGCGAAAGTGTCAACTGGATCGTCGAGTTGTTTATTGCACTGCGCACTGACCTTAGCGATGACCGACGGCTGGTTGCAACGTAAAAACGGATTGGTACTCAACTCCCGTTCAATGGTAGATGGAAGGGTTGGTTTGTCGGCATCTCTTTTTGATTGTTCCTCCAGCCACCTTTCTTGAAGGGCTTCGTTATCTTTTTCAACCTCGAGTGCAAAGCGTAGGTTGGCCATGGTGTATTCGTGCGTGCAGAACACATTGGTGGTCGCTGGTAAACTGACGAACTTGCTTAATGACTGCGACATCATTTCAGCAGTACCTTCGAATAACCTGCCGCATCCTGCTGCAAATAACGTATCACCACAGAACAGAATACCGGGATCACTGGTATCGCTGTAGTAGGCAATATGATCGAGTGTGTGACCTGGCACTTCAAATACTACCCAATGCTGGCCAAACAACTGAAAACTGTCACCTTCATGGGCGAATTGGTCGATGCCGGAAATACCAGAAGGTTCCGGGCCAGTGACATGGGGCTGGTAAAGTGAGCACAGCTCCTGGATACCGCCAGTATGATCTGCGTGATGATGGGTAACTAGAATTTGGCTGAGCTTGAGCCCGTTAAGCCTGGCGTAGTCAATAACCGGTATTGCATCGCCGGGATCCACGACCGCAAAGTCGTTGGAATCAGCATCATGGAGTGCCCAGATATAGTTGTCGGAGAACGCGGGGATAGGGATTATTTTTGAGATCATTGATGATAGGGGCAGGCGTGCCCGCAGTAGCTGCAGTTTGATTTGGCTGTACATGATATAGAGATAGAATACGAATGCAAGTCACTGATAAAACGAGAAATTCTTGTCTGGTACCTGGCTGCCCGGCAGGCTAAAATTCGGAATCGCTCTGGGGCACAACAAGCATGAACGTATTTTCCAAGCATGAGACGCGACGCCGGCTATTACAAGGAATTGGCGCCACCGATATGCTTTCCACACTGGTGGGGCGCTGGTTCCAGACTCCATTGGGCGGAAAAGTGTTTGCAGCCGAGAAAGCACTTTCTGATCCCCTTGTTGAGAGGCTATTCGGCTATCACATTCTGCAAATAGGCTGTAACGAGGAGTATTCGCTCATCGAAGACAGCCCGGTAGGCCACAAGATAGTTTTCGCCAGTACCTGGCGTCCTGGCTGCAAGTATCCAGTCGCTGACATTGAGGAACTCCCACTCGCCAATGACAGCATGGATGTGGTGGTGGTCCACCATGCCCTTGATTTCACTGATGACAGTCACCGCTTGCTCAGGGAAGCAACCCGGGTGCTACGCCCGGGTGGGCAGATCCTGATCATTGGATTTAATCCCATCAGCCCCTGGGGCTTCCGCAAACTCTTTGGCAGACGTACCCAGATTCCGTGGCGTGGCAGGTTTATCTCGAAGCGCCGGCTTAGTGATTGGCTTCAGCTTCTTAACTTACATATCGATACGATACATTATGGGCTTCATTTCCTGCCCTGGAAATTTGCGATGTTTCTCAGGCAATCTGAACGATTTGAAAAACTGGGAATCCGAATAGGCAGTCCTTTCGGTGGTGTCTACGTATTCTCCTGTGTCAAACAGGTGGTTCCCATCACGCCCATACTGCCACGGTGGCGACCACTGCGAGCACGCCCAGCGGTCATACCGGCAGCAGAGAATGCTCGGGTTAAAATTCATTAGTCTTTTCGCGCAGGTTGCAGATAACAATTGACTCAGGTAGTTGAGATGTTCACCGATGGCGCTTGTCGCGGCAATCCAGGCCCTGGTGGATGGGGGGTATTGTTGCGTTTCGGGGAGGCAGAAAAGACTTTGCACGGTGGTGAACACAGCACCACTAACAATCGTATGGAACTCACAGCGGTAATCAGGGGGCTGGAAGCATTGAAAAAGCCCTGCCGGGTAATAATCACTACAGATTCCAAATATGTCTTGTCCGGCATTACAGAGTGGATGCCCAACTGGAAGAAGCGTAACTGGAAAACTGCCAGTAAGAAGCCGGTGTTAAATGTAGAACTTTGGCAACAACTTGATGCGCTGGTGTCATCCCACGACATAGAATGGAAATGGGTAAAAGGTCATAGTGGTCACCCCGAGAACGAACTTGCGGACGAACTGGCAAATCGAGGGATTGATGAGTTGGTTTGAACATTGCCCTCCGTTTTCCTTGTATACAGCTAGTTAGTGTTTTGATTGTAGTGAAGAGAAAAGTTCATGCGACAGATCGTTCTTGATACCGAAACCACCGGGCTGGATCCTCAGCAAGGGCACCGGGTTATCGAAATTGGCTGTGTGGAAATTCAAAACCGGAAACTCACCGGTAATCATTTCCATCGGTATCTGAACCCGGAGCGAGAAGTCGACCAGGCAGCCGTCGAGGTGCATGGCCTGACTGCAGAATTCCTGGCTGACAAGCCTCGTTTTCAACAAATTGAGCAAGAGTTTCTGGATTTCGTCTCGGGCGCAGAGCTGATTATCCATAATGCACCATTCGATATTGGCTTCCTGGATTGTGAGCTGCAAATGACCAATAGCTCGCATCGAGCAATGGCCAGCCATTGTAGTGTGCTGGATACCCTGGTGCTGGCGCGCGAGAAGCACCCAGGGCAACGCAATAATCTTGATGCCCTGTGCAAACGTTACGGCGTTGACAATACCCAGCGAGAGCTGCATGGCGCGCTGCTAGACGCCGAAATACTGGCGGACGTCTATCTGATCATGACCAGCGGTCAGTCAAGTTTCGCTCTCAGGGAAGAAAGCGGCGAAGCGATCCACACCGCTAAAACCTCTCGCTCTCTGGATCCAAACCGCAATCCACTACCAGTGCTCAAAGCGTCCGCAGAAGAGCTGGCACTCCATGAGCAGAGAATGGATGAGATTGACCGCAAAAGTGGTGAAGGCGCACTCTGGAAACGCCTCGAAAGTGACGCTGTATAGCGCGTCTTGCTTAAGCCTGTGGGCAGTCTGAAGCTGGCGATTTTCCTTGAACCAGCACCGCTAAAACTATAGTATTTAGCGCCTTTAATGGCTGCCGGAAAATAGCGAAAAAGCCAATAAATACAACAAGAAAACTTGACTGAATCAACAATAGAGACCCAAGTCACCCAGCCTCCACAAACAGGTACCCCTGGCAACCTGGAGAGCCAAATTAAACGCATCCGATGAGGAAGAAGTTCTATGGAATTGCTCGAATGGAATAACGATATGCTTTGGTCAGCCATTATCCTGGCGACTACCTTTGTAGGCATATTCACCGAAGAAATACACAAGGTGCACAGGGTGAAATGTGCCATGGCTGGTGCGGCAACGATGATTGTCGTGGGTCAGATCATGGGATTCTACAATCCCGAGGGTGCAGTAGAAGCGATCGACTGGAACGTCGTGTTCTTGCTTGGTGGCATGATGACCATCGTAGCGATCATGATTCCCACTGGTGGTTTCCAGCAGTTGGCTTACTGGACTGCAGATTTCAGTAAAGGAAGGCTGTTTCTGTTGTTAGCCCTGATTGGATCTCTGGTGACCGGGCTGTCGCTGCTATTGGACAATGTGACCACCGTGGTCATCTTTGGTCCACTGATCATCCTTATCTGTCAGTCCCTGCGAGTCAGTGCCATTCCATTCCTGTTGGCTGCAGCACTATTGTCAGACACAGGTGGCGTGGCAACTCTGGTGGGTGATCCACCAAACCTGATGATCGGATCCGCTTTTGGTATCGACTTCAACACTTTCGTTATCCATATGGGGCTCATGGTATTGGTTGCCTGGTTGGTTGTGTTGTTTCTGCTGCGTTACCTGTTCAAACAAGAATTGGCGGTGACACCGGCAGAGCTCAACCTGACAGACAGGGAACCGCTCTCTGATCCGAAGACCTGGTACGGAGCCATGGCGGTTCTGGGTATTATGGTAGTCGGCTTCATCATGCATAACGCATTGCACTGGGAACCCTGGTTTGTAACTGCCCTTGGTCTCACTGCATTGGCCTTCGTTGGTAAAGACATCGATATGGAGGAAGCCTTCGCCCATACAGAACTGGCGCTGCTTATGTTCTTCATCTCTCTATTTATTATTGTTGGCGGCGTTGAGCACAGCCAATTTCTTGAATACATCGGCCAGTTTATTATCCCGTTCGTTCAGGAAGATCTGCTCACTGCAACGCTCTTGTTGATGTGGGTCGCTGCCATACTGTCAGCCGCCATCGACAATATTCCGTTTACCGCAGCGATGATTCCGATCATTGCAGGCATGGAAACCCAGGGTATCAATGTCACGCCCTTGTTATGGGGCCTTGCTGCTGGCGTTGGTATGGGTGGCAACGGAACCCATATCGGCTCCACTGCGAATGTGTTCATTGTGACTATTTCTGAGAAGATGGCGAAAGATGCTGGCGATCCGAGCCTGGCGATTACACCCGGATTGTGGATGCGGAAAGGACTGCCAGTGATGCTGGTAACGCTTGTAACCTGTACCATAATCATGTGGTTGTTCTGGGATTTCTATTCCAATCCGCTGGAGATACTGGCCGCTCCAGGCGCTGAGGCTGCAGGGCACTAGCCACTGCCGGCACGCAATTCAAACGGGCGCATTACGGTTTTATTCGTAATGCGCCCGTTGCTATTTAGAGAAGATGGGTTTTAGAGCTGCATCCATGAGCCGTAATATCCAATGACCATAATTCGACGGCATTTTCTGGACAGTAGTCAATTTTTGGAATCGGATCAGTTTGTACTGTTCAGCGGTTCAGAAATCGTGGTGCGTGAAGATCAATATCTGTGGTCTCTGGATGAAGTGTCTTCACTGTTCCAGTATGTGAGCTACCAGGTCCTGGTAGAGAAGAGCGAACCCGGAGTTGTTGCGATCGACCTGACAGACAGCGCGTCCCTGCCAGATCAAGCCGAGAAAGTCAGTTTGCGTAGCCTGCTATTCAATTCTGAAGATGCATTACTCACTGCCGGTAAGGCAAATCAGGTTCTCGATTGGTACCGAGCACATCGCTACTGCGGATATTGTGGACAGCTGACTGAGAAGGGCGATAATGAGCTGGTGCTGATTTGTCATAGCTGCCAGCACCATTTCTTTCCCCGTATAAATCCCTGTGTCATTGTTCTTGTTATCAAAGGCGAGCAGATGCTGCTTGCGCGCCATACTCGTTATCGTAGCGGCTTCTACAGTTGCCTTGCAGGATTCATCGAAGTAGGAGAGTCAGCAGAAGATACGGTTCATCGTGAAGTGAGAGAAGAGTCCGGGCTCGAAGTGGAAAATGTGCGCTACTTCAAGAGTCAGTCATGGCCGTTTCCTTCCCAGCTGATGCTTGGGTTCTATGCTGACTATAAATCCGGGGAAATAGTCCCGGAACCCGGTGAGATTGACGAAGCCCGGTGGTTTACAGCGGATGAATTGCCGAAGACACCCTCCGGGAAGATCAGTGTGGCTGGACAGTTAATTGACAATTTTGTCAGGCACATGCAATAAAGCACGGAATAAGCAACAGATTCATTGAGATTCGTGATTTGCAGAGTGTCAGTTTGCGAGGAGTAGCAGGTGGAATTTTTAGCTGAATACGGAATGTTTCTTGCCAAAGTGGCGACGATCGTTATTGCTTTGATCATTATCATTGGTGTTGCAGCTGCCAGTGGTCACCGGGGACGGAAATCTGGTAAGAAAGGCTCACTCAAGGTGACGCAGCTTAACGACCATTTTGATGAGCTCAAGGAGTCCATCAGGGCAGCAATCCTCGATAAGGATGAACTAAAAGCAGTTCACAAGGAAGAAAAGAAGCAGCAGAAGTCTGAAGCTAAAGCGAAAAAATCCCGGGTAAAACAGAATGACGGCAATGGAGAAGTTGAGGAGGCGGCCGGCAAAGTCTATGTGCTGAGTTTTAAGGGGAATATCTCTGCTGATGCAGTGGCATGTTTGCGAGAGGAAATCTCTGCGATTATCTCCATGGGAAAACAAAATGACCAGGTCATACTCAGGCTGGAAAGCCCCGGTGGGATGGTGCATGCCTACGGCCTGGCGTCATCTCAATTGCAGCGGCTTAAAACTGCCAAAATTCCCTTAACTATTTGTGTTGATAAAGTCGCTGCCAGTGGCGGCTACATGATGGCCTGTCTCGCCGACAAACTCGTTGCTGCTCCTTTTGCCATTATTGGTTCAATAGGTGTACTGGTGCAGCTGCCTAATTTTCATCGGGTACTGAAGAAGCATGATGTAGATTTTGAAATCATCAGTGCCGGCGAATACAAACGCACGCTGACTACTTTTGGTGAAATCACCCAGAAAGGAAGAGACAAGGTTCAAGAGGATGTGGAAACCATCCATGATTTGTTCAAGAACTGGGTGAAGGAGCACAGGCCCAGTGTGGAAATTGACAAGATTTCAACAGGCGAAACCTGGGTAGGCTCCTTGGCCAAAGAACGTTACATGGTTGATGAACTCAGGACCAGTGATGAATGTATACTGGATGCATGCCAGAGTGCAGATGTATTTGAAGTGGAATACGAATTTCGCAAGAGTATTCAGGACAAACTTGGTCGAGTGCTTGAGCAAAGCATCGATAAAGCGCTGTCTGGCTGGTTTGAACGATCGAGTGTCGACAAATATCAATAGTCATCAATTTTTGAAAACAGGAAGTTAATACGCCGTGACAATGTTCAAAGCTTATGAAGTTAGCGAGATCGCCGAAAAGGAATTCGCAGGCGCCGTTGTGGAGAAGGCTATTGACGATTTACCAGCGGGAGATGTGCTGATACAGGTCGAGTATTCCTCACTCAACTACAAAGATGCCTTGTCTGCCAGCGGCAATAAGGCTGTGACCCGACACTTTCCCCATACTCCAGGAATCGACGCGGCCGGTGTGGTCGCCGCAACTGACAGCGACAGATTCAAGGTCGGCGATGCCGTTCTTGTTACCGGCTACGATCTGGGCATGAATACGGCGGGTGGATTCGGACAATATATTCGTGTGCCCGCTGCTTGGGTCATTCCTTTGTCTGCAGGATTGGGAGCCGCTGATGCCATGCGTCTTGGAACTGCAGGATTTACCGCGGCACTCTGCGTGGAAAAGTTATTGCACAATGGACTGGATCGTGAAGGCGGAGAAGTGCTGGTCACCGGGGCAACGGGTGGAGTAGGTGTCATTGCAACCATGTTACTGGCGCAATTGGGCTTCCAGGTCGCTGCAAGCACCGGCAAAGAATCCAGCCATGAATTCCTTAAAGATCTCGGCGCAAACAGTATCGTCGATAGAGCCGAGCTGGCTGAAGATTCTTCCAGGCCTTTGCTGGCTGAACGCTGGAATGGCGCTGTAGATGTGGTTGGCGGTGCCACGTTGTTTAACGTAATCAAGAGCCTGAAATACGGTACCAGCGTAGCCGCCTGTGGACTGGTTCAGTCGCCGCAGTTCGACGCCACTGTCCTGCCGTTTATCTTGCGTGGTGTGAATCTTCTGGGCGTGGATTCCGTCGAGCTTCCACTTTCTCAAAAACGATCCACCTGGGAGAAACTTGCTGGCGAATGGAAGCTGAATAATCTGGCGCAAGTCTGTGAGGAGATATCACTGCAAGATCTGGATGCCTGCCTCAAGAAGCTTCTTACAGGTGGCGCAAAAGGGCGCTACTTGCTTAACCTCAACACCTGATTCATTCTCGTTCAGCCCTAATCTCTGCGTAATTTGCTGCTCAGGGCTATTGGTGTCGGGCAGAACAGCACCACGATATACGAAGATACCAGGAAGGTAACAATCGCAGCACCCTGAATGAGCAGCGATGCCGATTCTCCAATGACACCAGATTGCGTGGCCACGAAAGCGATCAGCAAAGAAAATTCACTGATCTGGCCCAGGCGCAAACCAGCATCCCAGGCCAGGCGATTCCGCTCGCTGAATCTCCGCAGTAGGTAACGAAACACAACTGGCTTGATCGACAGGGTCAACCCGGCTAACAACATCGCAGGTATGATGATCTCGCCAAGCAGGTTGACATTGAATTGGGCGCCCAGGGAAAAGAAAAACAGGATCAGGAAAAAATCTCGAAGCGGTTTCAGGCTGACTGCGATGTATTGGGATATTGGATTCGTGGCCAGTGACACTCCGGCCACAAATGCGCCAATTTCAGCCGACAGGCCAATCTGAGCTGAGAGTGCGCCGATCCCAAGACACCAACCGATGGCTAACAGAAAGATGTACTCCTTGAAGTGGTCAAAACGGGCAATCAGATTGATAAGAAGAAAGCGCGTACAAAGGTAGGCAAATGCCAATAAGATTGGGATGGCAATGAGAACTCTCAGTGTGGAAGATTCCTGTGCATTGCCATATTCGAGAAAAGCCAGGATGAGAATGGCGATGAAGTCCTGAAGTAACAGGATTCCCACCATGAGTTCGCCCATGTGCTTCTGGTGCAGCACAGTGGTGGGAAGGAGCTTAATGCCGATGATCGTACTGGAAAAGATCATGGCGAAGCCTATTACAAGGCTCTCAGTCTGGGTAAAACTGAAAAGCAATCCTGTGCCATATCCCAACAACATGAAAATGATAGAACTGGCGAGCGTTACGAGGAACGTCTTCTTTAATGTAGTCATGAGCGCGCTCGGCTGCATGTCCAGTCCTAACAAGAAAAGCAGAAAGATAATGCCAAATTCTGCAATATCACTGAGCAGTGACGGATCTGATATATACGCAAGGCCATACGGCCCGAGGATTACGCCAACGACTATGTAGGCTACTAGTAGCGGCTGACGCAAGAACAGGGCGGCTGTGCTGAGGAAAGCGGCGCCGGTAAAAATAAGGAAGAAAGAAAAGAGTAGGGAGTCGTGTTCCATAAGTGCACAGCCAGTGACAGGCTTGTTTGACTATAGCCAGTCAACGACGGCGGAACAAGGGATCGGGTTCGGCTACGGTAGACTGATAGCTGGTATTAAAATCATTGAAGGCTGCAAGGCATAGCTCTGGATCCTGGTCATAACGCAGGGCGAAGGCGTCGAAGCCGCAACGCGCCATGTAGAAGAGCTGATCACGCAACACATCGCCTATAGCCCTGATTTCTCCTTCATAGTTGAAGTGTTCCCTCAGCTCGCGTGCGTTGGTGTAGGATCTGCCATCAGAAAACACCGGAAAATTAAGAGCGACCATAGGAAATGAAGCCAGCTCGGGCCCGATTTCGTTTACGTCCTCATCACTGTCCAGCCAGATAGCAATCTCACCTTGATATTCTTCAAGTTCCTTGCGGTAAAGCTTCCAGAATTTCAATGGAGCAATAAAGGATCTTCCCGGTACAGCTTTCAGGACTTCAGGTCCATTAGCCTCTTTCAGGACTGTCCAGTGATCCTGCTCAATGGTCCCGTTTCTAATCAGCTTTTGCATAGACTTTTTCCTTGAAAGGGTCCAGACCGATACGCTGATAGGTAGTGAGGAAATCTTCGGATTCGGTTCGATTTTCCCGATAAACAGCAATGATTGTTCTGATCACCCCGGGGATTTCTTCCTGGGCAAATGCGGGTCCAATTATCCTGGCTAGGCTGGCTGTGTTTTTGGCAGAACCACCCAGGGAAACCTGGTAAAACTCCTCACCTTTCTTGTCGACACCGAGAATGCCAATATTGCCAACATGATGATGGCCACAGGCGTTCATGCAACCAGAAATATTAATATCGAGCCCGCCAATGTTCTCCAACTCTTCCTGATCGGGAAACTCTCTCTGAATGGCTTCAGCAATGGGTATCGACTTGGCATTTGCAAGGGCGCAGAAATCGCCGCCCGGGCAGCAAACCATGTCATTCAGCAATCCCTGATTTGGTGTATGCAAAGACTGCTTTTTCAGCTGCTGCCACAGCTCGTAGAGTTGATCCTGCTGTACATCGGCAAACACCAGGTTTTGTTCATGAGTTACCCTGACTTCGCCGAAACTAAATTGCTCTGCAAGGTCTGCAACATAATCGAGTTGTGTGTCAGTAATGTCACCTGGTGCAACGCCGGTTTGTTTCATGCTGACTGTTACGATGGCGTAGCCTGCCTGCTTGTGCGCATGCACATTGTTCCTGTGCCAACTAGCGAACAACAAGTCCGTTGTCAGTGGCAATGACAACTCTTCTGGACTGTCAGTGAGATTGCTGTATTCGGGATCGGTAAAGAATCCCTTACAACGGGTAACTTCGGCTTCTGTCAGTGTAAGCGGTCCATCTTTCAAGCGGTCCCATTCGAGCAGAACTCTGCGCCTGAATTCTTCTATGCCTGTTTCCTTGACCAGAATCTTGATTCGCGCCTTGTACTTGTTATCTCGCCGCCCAGCGCGGTTGTAGACCCTGAGTATTGATTCCAGTGCGGTCAACAAGTGCTGCTTCTCAACAAAGTCGAAAACTTCCTGTCCAATTACCGGAGTTCGCCCAAGGCCACCGCCAGCAAGAATTCGGAAACCAATGTCACCAGCTTCATTGCTGGTCATATAGACGCCTATATCGTGCACCTGGGTCGCCGCCTGATCGATGGCAGTCCCGCAAACGGCAATCTTGAATTTGCGTGGCAGAAAAGCAAATTCAGGGTGAAAGGTTGACCACTGGCGGATAATTTCACACCAGGGACGACTGTCTTCCAGCTCGTCTACTGCTGCACCAGCAAACTGATCAGTAGTGGTATTGCGAATGCAATTGCCACTGGTCTGAATCGCGTGCATCTCGACTTCGGCAAGATGCGCCAGGATGTCAGGCACGTCCTCTAACGCTGGCCAGTTAAACTGAATATTCTGACGGGTAGTAAAATGACCATAGCCTTTGTCGTAGTGGCGGGCAATGAAAGCCAATTTGCGTAGCTGAGCGGAAGACAACAGGCCATAGGGAACCGCAATACGCAGCATCGGAGCAAGCCGTTGAACATAGAGGCCATTTTGCAAACGCAATGGCAAGAATTCAGTCTCACTAAGGTGGCCTTCCAGATATCGTGCAGTCTGATCGCGGAATTGAGCGACGCGGTCTGCGAGCATCTGGTGATCATATTGGTCGTATTGGTACATGGGTAAGGACAGAAATTTATCAGAAAGCTATTGTAGTCAAAGGCGCAGCAACTCTCTATATCGGGTTCCTATATCAAATTCCTAGTTCAAGTTCGGTGAGAGTAGTCTGGCAAGTTGTTCGGTATCCCATTGTTTGCGACGCGCCAGATCATCGAGTTGTTCTCCACTCACTTTGCCCACCGAAAAATACTTCGCTTCAGGATGGCTGAAATAGAGGCCGCTTACCGTAGCCGCCGGTGTCATGGCGTAGCTTTCGGTGAGTTCTACACCAATAGCGGCCTGTGCATCGAGTAATTCGAACAAGGTGGCTTTCTCGGAATGGTCAGGGCAGGCAGGATATCCGGGCGCAGGGCGGATTCCAACATAACTCTCCTTAATGAGTTCTTCATTGCTGAGGGTTTCGTCGGGTTGATACGCCCAGAATTCTGTCCTGACTCTCTTGTGCATATGTTCGGCAAAGGCCTCCGCAAGGCGGTCAGCCAAGGCTTTGACCAGCAAGGCATCATAGTCATTTGCATTGGCTTCAAACTCTTGAACAAGATCATCCACGCCAATTCCTGCAGTCACAACAAAACCGCCGATATAGTCCTGCACCCGTGACGATGTATCTGCGATGTAGTCCGCAAGGCAAAGATGAGCCAGTGATTCGTCTTTCTCCATCTGTTGTCGCAAGAAATGCAGGGTTGCCAGTGGTTTATTGCTGCCGTTCAATTGCAACAATTGCACATCATTGGCTCCATGCCTGACAGCGGGCCAGAATCCCAATACCGCTCGAGCCTTAATCAGTTTCTCGTCGATAATCCGCTTCAGCATGGCCTGGGCGTCATTAAACAAATCTGTCGCAGCCTTACCGACCTTGTCATCGGAAAGAATGGCTGGAAATTTGCCGGCGAGAGACCAGGAGATGAAAAAGGGCGTCCAGTCTATGTAGTCAATCAATTCTGCCAGGTCATAGTCTTCAAATACTCGTGTGCCGGTGAATTGTGGCTCAGTAGGCTGATGTGAAGACCAGTCAGAAAGCAAGGCATTATCGTTGGCCAGCTGATAGTCAATCAGTGTGCGTTGTTGGCTTCTATTTGCTGAGCGCTCCCGTATGGTTTCATATTCCATTCTCACATTGCGACAGAAGTCCGGCTTCTTGTCAGGATTAAGAAGATTGCTGACAACAGTTACTGAGCGTGATGCATCTGGCACATAGACTGTACTGTCGTTTTCATAGTTCTGTTCAATTTTGACCGCAGTATGAGCCTTGGAAGTAGTTGCGCCGCCTATCAGCAAGGGGACGCTGAAATCAAGACGCTGCATTTCACTGGCCACATGAACCATTTCATCCAGTGAGGGTGTGATTAATCCACTCAGTCCAATGACATCGACTTGCTCTTCCTGGGCAACTTGCAGAATCTTTTCCGCCGGTACCATAACGCCCAGATCGATTACTTCATAATTATTGCAGCCGAGAACTACTCCGACGATATTCTTGCCAATGTCGTGGACATCGCCTTTCACCGTCGCGAGCAGTATTTTGCCTTTACTGTCGACACGTTGATCAGTTTTCTCCGCTTCAATATAGGGTAAGAGATACGCCACCGCTTGCTTCATGACACGGGCACTCTTGACCACTTGCGGAAGAAACATCTTGCCGGCGCCAAACAGGTCACCAACTTCTCCCATGCCCTGCATGAGTGGACCTTCAATTACCTCGATGGGTCGCTGACCTGTTGGCGTGCTTCTTCGGTGTCTTCTTCGATGTATTTGTTAATACCTTTTACCAGGGCATATGCCAGTCTCTTGTCCACGGCTTGTTCACGCCAGGTCAGGTCTTCCGTTGCCTTGTTGCCAGCATCACCAGAAAAACCCTGGGCAATTTCCATCAACTTTTCTGTGGCGTCTGGATGGCGATTAAGAACAACATCCTCCACCGCATTCTTCAATTCCAGGGGGATATCGTCATAGACAGTAAGCTGACCCGCATTCACTATCCCCATTGTTAGGCCAGCTTTGATGGCGTGATAGAGGAACACTGAATGAATTGCTTCGCGAACAGCATTGTTGCCGCGAAAAGAAAAAG
Organism: uncultured Pseudohongiella sp.; assembly: GCA_965267495.1. Lineage (GTDB taxonomy): Bacteria > Pseudomonadota > Gammaproteobacteria > Pseudomonadales > Pseudohongiellaceae > UBA9145. The sequence goes on from OZ254078.1 coordinate 1,771,799, forward strand.
ACACATTCGAAATGCCACCTGATATAAGGGCGCCAGGTAGATTACTTTTTATATAGCGACAGCACTCGATGAAATCAACCGCATAATTGTTGTGCTCTTCTATGCCTGTCGCTATAGCAAAAACATTAGGATCAAAAATTATATCGCTGGCAGGGAAGTTCAGCTTGTCCCGCAACAGATCATAACTGCGTTTGCAGATCTCATTCTTGCGTTGTAGTGAATCGGCCTGACCTGTCTCGTCGAAAGCCATGACAATGATGGCGGCACCGTATTGCTGGCACAGGCGGGCCTTGGAAAGAAAGTCTTCTTCCCCTTCTTTGAGGCTGATACTGTTTACGACAGGCTTGCCCTGGATGCATTTCAAGCCTGACTCTATGATTTCCCATTTGGAGGAATCGACCATGATTGGCACCCGGGCGATATCCGGTTCGGCAGCCAGAAGGCGCAAGAACTTGACCATAGCTGCTTCGGAATCAAGCATGCCTTCATCCATATTGATATCGATGATCTGGGCACCGGCAACTACTTGTTCACGAGCCACCTCAAGCGCCTCGTCGAAGTTCTCTTCTCTGATGAGTCGGGCGAATCTGGCGGAACCAGTGACATTGGTACGCTCACCCACGTTTACGAATAGTGAACGATCATCGATATTGAAAGCCTCCAAACCACTCAGTTGACAGGCTGACCGCGGATCGGGAATCTTTCGCGGAGGAATGCCCTCGATCGTTTTTGCCAGGGCTTCGATGTGAGCGGGTGTCGTACCACAGCAGCCTCCGACAATATTCACGAAACCATTGCGCGCATAGTCTCCTACCAGGTCCGCCATTTCTTCCGGCGTCTGATCGTATTCACCAAACTCATTCGGTAATCCTGCATTGGGGTGAGTCGTGACCAGCGTAGGGACCATGGATGACATTTCTTCAATATGGGGCCTTAGCTGCTCTGCACCAAGGGCACAATTAAAGCCAAGCGCCAGCGCATTGGCGTGGGCGACAGAATTACAGAATGCTGCGACGGTTTGACCGGAAAGTGTACGCCCGCTGGCATCGGTAATGGTGCCGGAGACTAGTAGCGGCAGTTCAAGATCCTTCGCTTCAAAGCAACGATGCACAGCAAAGATTGCTGCTTTTGCATTGAGTGTGTCGAATGATGTCTCGATCATGATGAGATCAGCCCCACCGTCGATCAGGCCATTGGTGGAGATCGTGTAGTCTTCAACCAGCGCGTCGAAGCTGGTATTACGAAAGCCCGGGTCGTTCACATCGGGAGAGATAGAAGCGCTGCGGTTAGTGGGTCCAAGCACACCGGCGACGAACCTGGGCCGCGAATCATCGGTCTCCAGGTATTCATCGCAAGCCGCTCTCGCCAGACGAGTGGCTTCCAGGTTGAGTTCATAGGTAATGTCTTCGAGCTGATAATCAGATTGGGCAGCCTGGGTAGCGGTGAAGGTATTGGTTTCGATGATGTCGGCACCAGCCTTGAGATAGGCGGTATGAATATCCTTGATGATCGCGGGCTGGGTTAGCGACAGCAGATCACTATTGCCGGCGACCTGACAGCCGAAATCGGCGAATCTTTCAGCTCGAAAATCCGCTTCCTTCAGCTTGTGTGCCTGAATCATCGTGCCCATGGCACCATCCAGCAGGAGGATGCGTTCCTTCAGGGCTTCTCTGATCTGTTGGTAACTTGCTAGTTGTCTCATGTGATCGCTCTGACGAGAGGGCCGGCATTCTACCAAAAGCCCGCCTCATCGCCATTAGCCAATAATTGAGTGTTTTACTCAGGTATTCTCAAGGGCGAGATTATTCAGTATCATTAGGCCTGACTCAATGCTTGAGAGGCCCCTATGGTCACAATCACCGAACCCGCACAGGAATACCTTGCCGAGTTGTTGCAGAAACAAAATGTGGAAGGCATTGCCGTACGCGTATTCATACTGGACGCCGGAACGCCGCGTGCTGAGACCTGCATTTCATTTTGTCGGCCAGGAGAAGAAAAAGCCGACGACGAAGTGAAACAGTATCAGGACTTCAAGGCTTTCATCGACCAGCCAAGTATACCCTTTTTGGAAGACGCCGTGGTGGACTTCCAGAAAGACTCCATGGGTGGTCAGCTGACTATTAAGGCGCCTAACTCCCGCATGCCAAAACTTACCGAGGATAGCCCTCTGGAGGACCGGGTAAACTATGTCCTGTACAACGAGATCAACCCTGGACTGGCCGCTCACGGAGGCATGGTCACTCTGGAAGAGATTCATGAGGACAGTGTGGCCGTGCTCAGATTTGGTGGCGGCTGCCAGGGCTGCGGAATGGTGGATGTCACACTCAAGGACGGTGTGGAAAAGACGCTACTCGAGCAGATTCCCCAACTGACAGAAGTACGGGACGTCACTGATCACTCCAATAGGGAGAATGCCTACTATCGCTAGACGGGATAGGCGTTTTCCAGCTCCCTGTAGACTGAATCCTTGAAGTCAGCAGCCTTCGGATCGAGGCGATGAATGATATCCACCAGATATTCATTGTCTTCGCGGCCCCGCCACACTTTCTCGTAGGTGCCTTCCTTATAGCCCTTGTCTTGCCGAAACATATTCAGCACATTCTTGCCCACGTATTGGCGGAACAGCTCGGTCCAGTCCAGCAGACACTCCGTCATGATGGCGGCGAATAGTGCCAGTTCGATGCGCCTCGCCACGGAAACGGCAATCAGCAGCTCCAGTTTCCTGACCAGGTCTAAAGAATCGAGGCTGTATGCCTGACCATCCAGATGCACCGAATCCGCAGTCTCGGCAGCAGCCAATGCCCGATGCAACTCATGCTTTGGATCAGCGCCTGTATCGGTGCTACGCAGAAGTATTTCGGACAGAATGAAGTGCCAGATGTCGATCAGCTCCATCTGCAGCTGGGGCAGATCCTTGTCCTGCTTCTTCCACCACTTCCAACCATGATGCTCAATCGCTTCGGCGCCCTCAATGGCGACTGCGCGCAGGTAGGGGTAGCGAGCTTCAATCCAGTTGGGATCGACCTTACTGTTCATGCTGCGTTGCAGCGACAGCATGATTTCGGCTTGTTCTGAGGACAGCATGAGGAGAGGGCAACTAGCGGTTAAGAGGTAATCGAATTGGTGACAGGTCTATTCGGACGCAACGGCTTGAATCTTGGCTTGTTTTGCCAGGCTACTCAGCATTTCACGGCGGCTTTGTAACATATCGCTGTAGGATTTACGCGCTGCCTGAACTTCCGCATCAGAGTCATCTGATGATTCCAGCTCCTGCAGCCATGTTTCCAGTACCTGAATTTCGCTGGTGAGTTGTGCGGTGCCTTCTTCGATGAGTTTCTGATCAATGCTGATGTCAGAGTCGACCAGATCTTCGTTTTTCTTGGCCATTTTTGCCGAGGACCCCCGTCAGATGTTTATTCTTGTATGCGAACAATGTGTCAAGTACAGGTTTGCGCGTCTAAACCTACACTCTATCGGCAGCAATTCAGAATGTCATAGACCCGGAATCCGGTCAAGAATCGCCCAGCGGTTCTGGGTTTAATGCCCTCGCAGGCTTGATACCTGGGATTCCCACCACTGGGCATATTGCTCGCGGGGGTATTTGTGGCCCTGTGGTCTGCCCCATGAGGCAAGCATCATTTTGACGTCACTCTTGCGAATGAGGCGAAGCTGGGCATAGCCAATTTCTGTATACGGAAAGTCCAGTTGAGCCAGGGCAGCTTGATCTATGCTGCGCAGTTGGTGGAGTTTGAACGACTCTGCCTGTTCAGATTTATCGTGGAGTAATTCTGCCATTGCGGCAGTTCGATACAACTCCAGCAGCAGCTTAGCAGCTGATTCGGAGCCGAGATCAATAGTTTTCAGTTGGCCTCGAATGGTAATGCACGCCTGGTTGAATGCACTCCATAAGGGGAACTGCTGCCGGCAAAGTTGTTTGGCAAGTTCGAAATTACCCACGTTCTTGGCTTTCGCTAATTGATCTTGCCAGCCAGCTTTTCTGGGTCGCTGGACTTGCCCTGAATTGGCAGCCAGGCGAGATGATTTGCCAGTACCTCTGCTGTTGCTGCGGACTCTGCTGCGAGTAGATTCACCAGCAGTACCCATGCCCGATTCGGGAGAACTATGCTTTCTTCTGGCGCCGTCGATTGGGGGCAGGGGCATGGTGCGATCGACATGGTACTCAACTTCCATAGTCTGGTACTTGTGCAAACCATAGACGATGATTCCCAAGAGGCTGAGTGCGAGCACGATAGAAAGGAAAGCTACCAAGAAATACCTCTACTCTATGGTCAGACTGTTTCGATTCGATAGACTGGTTACAGACAATTGAAGCGAAGCGGCAGTCTAACAAATTCCGGTGGAGAAGCACCCCAATCTTAATGAGATCAATGATTGCTGCATTGACGGCATTCACAGACTTCTCAATTAGAGCATTTTCCTTGACTGGGATGAGTAAGCTTTTTAGAATCCCCGCCTTCGTGAAAACCTGCCTCAGCAGGATTTCCCTGTCCCCTTCGTCTAGAGGCCTAGGACACCGGGTTTTCATCCCGGCAACAGGGGTTCGAAACCCCTAGGGGACGCCATAATTGGACAAAAAGCCCGGCTCAAGCCGGGCTTTTTTGTGCCTCATTTGCCAACCGGCCATTCGCAGGAGATACTCCTGCCCTTTGCGTAAATTGAAACATGCCCTTATGACTATCGCTATCGCGATCAGAGATCTCAGGAAAACCTATGCGAACGGATTCGAGGCGCTCAAGGGTATTTCCCTGGAAGTGCAACAAGGAGACTTTTTCGCTTTGCTGGGTCCTAACGGCGCTGGAAAATCCACTACTATTGGCGTGATTTCAACACTGGTCAACAGAAGTGGTGGTTCCGTTGAAGTTTTCGGACGCAATGTGGATACCCATGTTTACGAGACCAAGCTTGATCTCGGCATAGTGCCGCAGGAAGTCAACTTTAATCTATTCGAGAAAGTCGGTGATATCGTCAAGACCCAGGCTGGTTACTACGGATTGCCGCGCAAGCTGGCCCAGGAACGCTGCGAAAAGTACTTGCGTCTGTTGGGCTTGTGGGAAAAGCGCAATGACCGCTCGCGGTCACTTTCTGGAGGCATGAAGCGTCGCTTGATGATTGCCCGGGCCTTGGTGCATGAGCCTCGATTGTTAATACTTGATGAACCTACCGCAGGTGTCGATATCGAACTGCGCCGCTCGATGTGGGATTTTCTGATTGATATCAATCGCAAGGGCACGACCATTATCTTGACAACTCATTACCTGGAAGAAGCAGAGCAGCTCTGTCGAAACATCGCCATCATCGATGAAGGAGAGATCATCGAGAACACCAGCATGAAGAAATTACTCGCTGAACTGGACCAGCAGGTATTCGTTCTGGACACTGAAGCAGACCTGCCCGATGGTGAGGAAATTATACTGGGAGAGGCTATCGCAAGATCGGTAGACGAACACAGCCTGGAGGTAACGGTACCTGCGAGTGTTTCTATAAACAGCGTATTCGATCAGTTGGGGGATAAAGGCATCAGAATCCGCAGTATGCGCAACAAAACCAACCGACTGGAACAGCTGTTCCTGTCCAGGCTGGGAAGAGAGTCCTCCGAGTAGCGTATGTACAGCAATCACAAATTCATTGCTTTCGAAACGATAGTAATAAAAGAAGTAAGAAGATTCACACGAATCTGGCTTCAAACGCTGGTACCTCCAGCAATCACTATCGGATTGTATTTTGTGATTTTCGGCAATCTTGTTGGCAGGCGAATAGGTGAGATGGGGGGCTTTCAGTACATGGAATTCATTATTCCAGGGCTGATTATGATGGCCGTGATTCAGAATTCCTATTCCAATGTGGTTTCGAGTTTCTTCAGTCAGAAATTTCAGCGCAGTGTGGAAGAATTGCTTGTCTCCCCGGTGCCTAACTACGTCATATTGTCCGGGTTTATCGTTGGAGGCATGGCTAGGGGGCTTTCTGTTGGCATTATTGTGACGACCATGTCTTTGTTTTTTGCTGACCTTACTATCGCTTATCCTCTCATTACCATCGCTGTCATATTGCTTACCTCGATTGTGTTTTCCCTGGCGGGATTCATCAATGCGGTTTTCGCCAACAGCTTCGATGACATTTCGATAATCCCCACTTTTGTTTTGACGCCGTTGATTTACCTGGGCGGAGTCTTCTACTCTGTACAACTATTACCATCACTCTGGCAAACAGTCTCAGCCCTCAATCCAATTTTCTATATGGTTAACACATTCCGATACGGCTTTCTGGGTGCTTCTGATGTTGATGTTTACTGGGCCTTCATTATTCTGTTTGCATTCATCATCGTCCTTTATATTGGATGCATCTGGTTGCTGCGACATGGCACCGGAATACGACACTGACCAGGGAAGCACAAATGACAGATAACCCACTCGGCGAAACCATACCCAGTCCGAGTAAGTATGACCCTGGTATTCTGTATCCAATCCCTCGATGGCCTGCGCGCTCCCTGCTGGATATTGACAAGAAAATACCCATGCACGGTTTCGATCACTGGCATGCTTATGAGTTGTCGTGGCTAAACAGGAAAGGCAAACCTATCGTTGCTGTCGCTGAGTTTTTCTTCGATGCAGACTCCGAAAACATAGTCGAATCGAAATCCCTGAAGCTGTATTTAAATTCGCTGAGCCAGGAAAAATTTGCCAGCTCAACAGAGCTCACCGATGTTATTTCGAACGATCTGTCAGCCGTATCAAAATCGGAAGTGAAGGTATCTGTGCATGGAGTAGAGCAGTCGGTTCTGTCTGCGAGTGCAGCTTCCAGTGCCAAATCACTGGACAGCCTCGATATTGAGATTGATGTCTATGAGCCAGATGCAAGTTTCTTGTCTGTAGGAGCTGATCTGGTTTTTGATGAAGAGCTTCGCTCAGATTTGTTCCGTTCCAATTGCCCCGTCACAGCGGCTCCAGATTGGGCCAGTGTCGAAATTTGCTATACGGGAACCAGAATTGAAGAAACCGGCTTGCTCAGTTATCTCTGCTCGTTTCGCCAGCACCAGGGCTATCATGAAGAATGTGCGGAAAGGATTTACCGGGATATTATGATGCAATGCGCACCGGAAGAACTGCGTGTCGTAATGAATTTCTTGCGGCGAGGAGGTCTGGACATTAACGTGTACAGAAGTTCCGTGCCTCTAGGTTCCGAGAAGGTGAATCCTAGAACCCTGAGACAGTAGTTCGCTTGAAATTGGAGATTCAGTGGGCTAATGTACGCGCCCGATTGGTGAGGTGTCTGAGTGGGAGAAGGGTGAAGGCAAACGCTTTCGAAGCGTCAGCTTCGAGTGCAGCCTGAACGACAGTGAGCTGTGCTCACTGGCTGGAGAGTTCTGCGAGGAAACGAACACACCCTGGAAAGTGTGTATGTCGAAAGGCATCGAGGGTTTGGAAGGCGCGTTAGCGCCGCAGACTTAGAGCGAAGCGAGACGCCCGCAGGGTGAGGAATTTGGCTAAGCCAAATTTCGAATCAATCCCGACCTCGGGCTCGCATTGCGAGCCCATTTAGGAACTGGAAGTTAGTAAAGTACAGCAGATAGACAATTGGTGAGGTGTCCGAGTGGTCGAAGGAGCACGCCTGGAAAGTGTGTATGTCGAAAGGCATCGAGGGTTCGAATCCCTCCCTCACCGCCAATAAATGAACAACGGGCCCTTGAGCCCGTTTTTCATTTATCAGGTCAGGGAATGCGAAGAGAACCCTCCGGTTCGAAAGCTGCGTAGCAGCGCTCGCCGACATTCATTCCCGATACTCTCGGCACGCCTACGTCCATGTAGGCGACATCTCGCAAAGCGAGATGCCCGTAGGGTGAGGAATTTGCGCCCACGCAAATTCTGAATCAATCCCTCTCTCAGGTCTGCAAACCAGGCACAGTTTATCCCTCAATCCTTGCAATACGGCTTCCACCGCAGGTATTTATTTCCAATTCCTGTTGTCCTGATAGTATTCTTTCACTGATAAGAAATATCGTGCACAGGGGGAGTCATGCCTAGCTCTAAGATCAGAATTCTGTTTTCTGTATTGCTACTAGTAACAGCCAAACTTACTTACGCCCAAGACCATGACTGGCCAAGCTATGGCGGTGACAATGGCTCAAGCAAATATTCCCCCCTTGACCAAATTTCCTCAGAGAATGTTGACGATCTGACCATTACCTGGTCCTGGGACAGCGTCGACAATGCCACTGTGGCGCAGAATATTGCAGATGGAGATAGTCGAGCCGTACCAGGGGCCTGGAAAGCCACGCCGATTGTTGTAGAAGGCAAGATGTTTATCCCTACATCCTTTGGTCGGATTGCCGCGCTTGATGCGAGCAATGGAGAAGAAATCTGGCATTTTGATACTCGTGCCTGGGAAGCGGGGCGGCCAACCAATCTTGGATATAACACCCGCGGTGTAGCCTACTGGGAGCGCGGAGAAAAGCAGAGAATATTTTTTGCTACCAATGATTCCTATCTTTGGTCGATCGATGCAGTAACTGGTTTACCGGATGAAAATTTTGGTGATGGTGGCAAAGTTGATTTAACACTGGGCCTGGGCAGGGAAGTTGAGAGAGGGGATTATGGTGTCGTTTCTCCGCCGCTGGTTAGTAACAATAAGGTCATTGTGAATTCTATCGTTCTGGATTCCCCGAGAAAGCTGGAAATGCCGCCTGGTGATGTGCGGGCATTTAATCCAGATACCGGAGATATAGAGTGGACATTTCATACCATTCCCCAGCCAGGTGAATTTGGTATTGAGACCTGGGAAAACGATTCCTGGGAATACACCGGCAACACCAACTCGTGGACAATAATGAGTGCTGATGACGAGCTGGGTATTACTTATATTCCTATAGGGACTCCAAGTAACGATTGGTATGGGGGAAGACGCCTGGGTGATAACCTGTTTGCGGAAAGTCTAGTGGCGTTGAATACAGAAACCGGTGAGCGACTCTGGCATTTCCAGATGGTCCATCATGGGCTCTGGGATTACGATCTACCAGCCGCGCCTACTCTGGTTGACATAAATGTTGACGGCAGAGATATCAAAGCGGTGGCACAGGTTTCAAAACAAGGATTTACTTACGTCTTTGATCGGATCACCGGCGAGCCGGTTTGGCCTATCGAAGAGAGAGAAGTGCCTCCAAGCAATGTGCCAGGAGAAGTAGCTGCATTGACTCAACCTTTTCCAACCAGGCCGGCTGCATTTGAACCACAAGGAATCAGTGATGAGACCCTGATAGATTTCACCCCTGAATTGCGTCAGGAAGCACTACAAATTATTGAAGAGTTCGACTATGGCCCGCTTTTTACACCTCCCTCACTGCGAGGCACGATACAGTTTCCTGGTTGGGGTGGGGGCGGAGAATGGCATGGTGCAGCCTTCGATCCAGATACCGGGATGTACTACATCCCTTCGGCTTCAGCGCCAATTGTCGTACAGCTAAGAGAAGCGCGCAGAGAACGCGCAGAATTAGGCTATGTGCGGGGTGGTGCACAATCTGTCGCCGGACCCCAGGGCTTGCCTCTGACCAAACCGCCCTACAGCAGGATTACTGCTATTGATCTCAATTCAGGTGAACATGAATGGGTGGTGCCTCATGGAGACGGACCTCGTCAACAGATCATCGATCTTGGCGTGCTGGATCCGGGTCCGGTTGGTAGTCAGAGCAGAACCGGGCCTGTCCTCACATCGACTTTGTTGTTCTTTGCGCAACGGGACAATGACAGGAACCTGCTTCGCGCTTTTGATAAGGCGAGTGGTGCAGTGATTGCCGAAATTGACTTGCCCCTGCCTCCGCAAGGCACGCCGATGACTTACATGATTGAGGGCAAGCAATATATCAGCATTGCGGTGGGCGGTGGATCCGACGCCAAGCTGGTAGCGTTGGCGCTACCCTGAGTGTGGGTATCATCCTGCACGGAATCCCCGGTCTCATGTTATCATTCCCGGCGGTAACTCTTGTCGGTCCCCGCGCAATGGTAGGTTATGAACCCCGCCAGGCCCGGAAGGGAGCAACGGTAGTAGCTGATTCATGTGCCGTGGTGTGGCTGGCAAGGGCTACCACTTAATCCAGCATTGCGATGAAATTTACGGCTGTGTGAAGCTGTTTGGCACTCCAGCTAGTGGGACCAATCTGTAAGCGAATAGAACCTGCATGAGTTATCAAGTACTCGCCAGAAAATGGCGCCCCGCCAATTTCTCCCAGGTAGCAGGGCAGTCACACGTACTCAAATCCCTGATTAATGCGCTTGATAATGAGCGTTTGCATCATGCCTATCTGTTTACCGGTACTCGCGGTGTTGGCAAGACCACATTGGCACGCATACTGGCCAAGTGCCTGAATTGCGAAACCGGTATTACTTCCCAGCCCTGCGAACAATGTGCTTCTTGCAGCGAGATTAATGAAGGTCGATTCATTGATCTAATCGAGGTGGATGCAGCGTCTCGAACCAAAGTAGAAGACACCAGGGAACTGCTCGACAATGTGCAATACACGCCCACTCGAGGGCGCTTCAAAGTGTATCTTATCGATGAGGTGCACATGCTCTCCAATCACAGCTTTAATGCGCTGCTAAAAACGCTCGAAGAACCGCCACCTCATGTGAAGTTTCTTTTCGCGACAACTGACCCTCAAAAATTGCCGGTTACAATTCTTTCTCGTTGCCTGCAGTTCAATTTGAAGAATCTCAGCCCCAAGTTGATCGTTGATTATTTGCAGACGGTCTTGCAACAAGAAAATATCCCTTACGACGAAGCCGCGCTCTGGCAAATTGCTGCTGGCGCTGCAGGCAGCATGCGCGATGCACTCACTCTTGTGGATCAGGCTATCGCTTACTGTCAGGGCAGTGTAAGCCAATCCGGCGTTGTTGAAATGCTAGGCGTTCCGGAGAGTCAACAAATCTTGGAGTTGCTCAGGGCGATGTCTGAAGGAAATATTTCTGGAGTCCTCAACCTGGTCAACAGCCTCTCCGATCGGGTCCCCGATTATGCGCATACACTGGATAGTTTGCTTAGCAGCCTCCATAGACTGGCGCTTGCACAGGTAGCACCTGATACGCTGGATAACAGCTTTGGGGATAAAGAAACGTTAACTGCATTGGCGCAGCAATTTAGCGCTGAAGATATCCAGTTGTTCTACCAGCTTGGAGTGAAAGGAAAAGCTGATCTCAGAACCGGCGTCGATGTCAAGGCAGCATTTGAAATGCTGCTGATCCGAATGCTGGTGTTTTCACCCCGGATTCTTGACGAGGATCTCAAACCGGTATTGCCTCATCATACTGAGCAGGAAGACGAGACAAACATTGAAGAGGTAAAAAAAAAGACTGATCTAAACAAGCAGTCAAAAAGCGAGACAATCTCTAATCTGGAAGCAGTAGACAGCCAGCCCGAAGCAGTGCCTCAGCTGCCCACAAGTGTTCCAGAAGAAGCAGAAGCGGTGTTTGCGACATCATTGTCTGACGAAGATACGACCGACAAAATAGTTACTCCAAATCTTGAAACTCTCAACCATGATCGGTGGCTGCAGATATTTCCTTGTTTGAAGATATCTGGAATTGCTGCCAATGTACTTGCCAACGTTGTTTATGAATCCAGCAATGAGAGTGCCGTGCAATTCGTATTGGATGAATCGCAATCAGCAGTCTTTAGCGAAGAGCTAGTGCCCAAGATTGAACAGTCACTAAGCAGATACTTTAATACGCCGGTAAGTGTCGATATCAAAGTCGGCTCAGTGCACACAGAAACGCCAGCGCAGGTGGCAGCACGACTGAAGCAGGAGTTCAAGGACGAACTAATTCATCAATTTGAGAAAGATGACAATGTTAAGCAATTGGTTGATAGATTTGCCGCCGATGTAGAGCGTGAATCAATCACGCCAATCGAAAATAATGGCCAGGCATAGGTAGCAGTAGGAAGTAATAGTAGGAAGTAATAGAAAGTTATGACCGATATTAATGAAATCATGAAGCAAGCCCGGCAAATGCAGGAGCAGTTTCAAAAGGCACAACAGGATCTCCTAAACATTGAGGTGTCCGGCGAATCTGGTGCTGGATTGGTAAGCGTGACGCTTAACGGTCAGCACGATGTAAAAAAAGTGCAGCTAGATGAGTCGCTGCTAGGCGAAGATAAGGAAGTTATTGAAGATCTCATTGCCGCTGCCTTCAATGATGGGGTCCGCAAGCTGGAAGACAAAAAGAAGGAAGCACTTGGATCCATGACCGGGGGGATTAATTTGCCAGAAGGATTTAAGTTTCCTTTCTGAGAACTCCTGTTATGCATTCCAGTCCTCTGATTGATCAACTCATAGAAGCATTTCGTTGTTTGCCTGGCGTTGGACCGAAATCGGCCCAGCGAATGACGCTTCATCTGCTTGAACGAAACCGTGAAGGTGGCGAGGAGCTAAGCAAGGCTCTGCAACAAGCAATTGACGAAGTAGGCAATTGCAGGGAATGTCGCACTCTTACCGAAGAAACAATCTGCAGAATCTGCGCCAGCAGTTCAAGGGACAGAACGCAGTGCTGCGTTGTTGAATCACCCGCAGATATTCATGCCATCGAACAATCTGGGACTTACAGAGGTATCTACTTTGTTCTAATGGGCCACTTGTCCCCCATAGATGGTATAGGACCTGAAGAATTATCCATTCACTCTCTTGTAGAAAAAGTGCGGACTCAGCGCATCGAGGAGGTTATCCTCGCTTGCAACCCCACCGTTGAAGGCGACGCAACAGCGTACTATATCGCCGAACAATTGAAACAGGATAATGTGATCGTATCCCGCATTGCTCACGGCGTTCCTGTGGGAGGAGAGCTGGAATTTGTGGATGGTGGCACATTGACTCATGCGTTCTCTGGCCGCAAGGTTCTCGAGCAATCCTGAGACCAATGCGATGATCGCTTCCGATGGCAGAACGATAAGAAGAATTGGGAACCAATCGGAGTTTGAGGCTGCGTGCCGCTCCTGGATGCTTGCAGAAGCACTGGCGCTCGATACGGAATTTGTGCGTACAGACACATTCTACCCCAAGGCTGGTCTGTTGCAGATTGCCGACAGAGATGGAATCTATCTCGTAGACCCGCTGCTCATAGAATCCTGGGATGTTTTTCTTGATGTACTGCAGAGCGATGTAGAGTTTGTGCTGCACTCAGCGAGCGAGGATCTTTCTTTACTACTGGCCATATTTGGCACGCTACCAAGAAATTTGTTCGATACCCAACTCGCTGCTGCTTATGCAGGGCTTGGATTCAGCCTCAGTTACCAGGCACTGGTGGAGGTACTCCTGGCTGTCTCTATTCCCAAGGAAGAGACCCGATCGGACTGGTTGCGACGACCCTTATCTGACAAGCAATTGCTCTATGCGGCAAACGACGTTTGTTATCTGCTGCATATGCATACGACCTTAAAGGCTAGCTTGAGCGGCAAAAACGCAATGGAATGGTTCACGGAGGATTCCAGACAACTGGTCGACTCGGCTAAGAAACAGGAAGATCCGGACTATTGGAAAACTCTCTATGCAGATGTAAGTAACGCCTGGAAGTTGTCAGATTCTGCACTTCAGAATCTGCAAGCACTCTGCTATTGGCGTGAAACGGAGGCGCGGCGCAGAGATAAACCCAGAAACTGGATTGCCAGAGACAATGAGCTGTTTGCTATTGCGATAAATCTAAAACTCGAAACAGAACCTAACCTGCAAGTACTTAATCAAATCAGTGAGCTTGCTAAGGGAACAAAGCAGCGCTATGGCAAACAGATCATAGAATTGCTCAATGAACTGCCCGAGCTTACGGCTATCGACCAGGACTTGTTAAGTCCACCGCTGCCGCCCAAATTCAGGGGTGTTTTGAAATCCTGGCGAAGAATCATTGAAGCCAAAGCGGAAAACCTGGTTATTGCGCCCGAATTACTGGCACGAAAGAAGTGGATGCATGAATTGCTGAAAGGTTTTCAGGATTCTGGGCAGCTCAACTGGCAACCGCCCATGTCTGGTTGGCGCAGGCAGGAACTGGAACAGGCATTTCTTCAGGTGCTGGAGTGATTTGCGTGGACAAGAATGAATCTGACACGCCTGTACGGGAACGCTTCTGGCTATTGCCACTCGAGGAGCTGAACGATACCGAGTGGGAATTGCTTTGTGACCATTGCGGGCGTTGCTGCCTGAAGAAGCTGCAGGACGAAGACACCGAAGAAATTGCCTGGACCCGAATAGTCTGTCGTTATCACGATACAGAAAATGCCGGATGTACTTGTTATGGGGAGCGGAATACCAAGGTTCCGGATTGCCTGGATGTGCGCAACATGGACAGCAGACAGCTGCGCTGGATGCCGGAGACCTGCGCCTATAGACTTCGCATGGAGGACAAGCCACTGTATCCCTGGCATCCCTTGTTGGCTGGTTCAAGTGAAAAATTGGAACAGGCTGGTATCTCGATACAGGGTAAAACCTTGAGTGAAGAGCATGTCCACGAGCTCGGCTATGATGAGCACATTATTCGTTGGGTAGAATCCTGAAGCGTTCACCGCTATGGAACTAGGAAACAACTTCTGGATGATCTGGTTAGTCTATGGGGCGGCTGCTCTGCTTTTCTATTGGGTATTCTGGCGGCTCACCGATTTCAGGAATGCTCGCTGGCTCAGTTATAGCTTACGGGGCCTGATGTTTGCCCTCATCGTGACTCCCTGGTACGCGAGTACGGAAGGAACGACCATGGCGCCAGCGCTGATGGTCATGACCCTGGACACTATTACCATAGGCACCGACGCCACTTCCCGCGCCATGGTGCCCCTGTTGCTTTCCATGGTGCTCGCTGAGTTTGTGGCCAGTCTGCTTTATTTTCTGCTCAGAAATCGGAAAAGAGCGTAAAAACATAGAGATAATTTTGTAATTTAAAGTCCCTCCGCAATAAAGTAGACTTTCTTCCCCTGATTCCTGTCATTGTGTCTGGACATTAAGAACACCACTGGCAAGGAAAATTAATTGTTATAAAACAATAGCTTAGTGTTGAGAGGTTTACTATGGGTCATTTCAGCTCACTGGTTTTCATCATGATAGTGGTCGGTGCCGCCGGCGGGATTATTAACTACTACACGATTTCCTCACGACGAGATGCTGACCTGAATCTGCTCGTACGTTTCATCATGTTGGGCATCTTTGTCACATTCCTGGTGCCTTTCGTGTTGAGTATCTTCGGCAGTACGCTCATCGTTGATAGCGAAGGTGATCCGGCCAATATGCTGAACTATGTTGCTATCTGCCTGGCTGTGGCCATTTCACCGCGCTTTTTTATGGAAAATGTCTCTGACAATGTACTGATCGAAGCCAAAGCGGCTGGAGACAAAGTCGATCTGTTGCAGTATCAGTTGCGCCAGCTACAGGAAGAATTGCTGCCTCTGATTGACACGGAAACAGAAGACGATGCTTTGTTGGCGGAAGCATCAGTGGAAGCTGCACCCGCCGCCGAAGAACTGGACTCTACTTCCTCAAAGGTACTAAAAACCCTTGGTTGCGGTCGATTTATCTATCGTTCGCTGGCGGGGCTGTGTCGTGAGGCAGACACTGATGAATCAACAATGGTTAAGACGCTTGGTTTTCTGACTTTAAAATCTCTGGCCGGCAAGGTTGGAGGTCGAAAAGGTGTCCGATGGTATATCACCGAACGGGGCAGGAGACTGATAGAAATGGGTGCTTGAATTGCAGTTTTAAGCAGTCCTCTCTGCAACACTTAAAAAGACCCGACGTCATTCTGGCGTCGGGTTTTTTCTGTATTAATGGCAAGCCTGCCATTAAAATGAACGCCGTTAATCGAGTATGGGTAGGTTTTATGAATTTCACTGGCACGGACGAATATGTAGCAACCGATGAACTGCAACTGGCAGTAAACGCCGCGATACGTTTGCAAAAACCCTTGCTGATTAAAGGGGAGCCTGGCACCGGGAAAACCATGCTGGCGGAACAAATTGCCAAAGCCCTGGATCTGCCTCTGATCCAGTGGCACATCAAGTCGACCACCAAAGCACAACAGGGACTGTATGAGTATGACGCGGTGTCCCGACTGCGCGACTCACAACTCGGTGATGAGAAGGTTCACGATATTTCCAACTACATTATCCAGGGAAAAATCTGGCAGGCATTCAGTTCTGATCGACAGGCAGTTTTGCTGATTGATGAGATTGACAAGGCTGACATCGAGTTCCCAAATGACCTGCTTCTGGAGCTCGACAAGATGGAATTTTTTGTCTACGAGACCAAAGAGAACATCAAGGCTAGAACACGTCCTATTGTCATCATAACTAGTAATAACGAAAAAGAGTTGCCAGATGCTTTTCTGAGAAGATGCTTCTTCCACTACATTGATTTCCCGGACACTGTAACGATGGAGAAGATCGTCGAAGTGCATTACCCGGGCATTAAAAAGCAACTGGTCAGCCAGGCGATGGATATATTTTTCGACGTGCGCAAGATTCCCGGGCTTAAGAAAAAACCCAGCACTTCTGAACTCATTGACTGGCTGAAACTGTTGATGGCAGATGACATACCTGCCGACGTATTGAAAGACCATGACCCGAAGAATGCCATCCCACCTCTCTACGGTGCACTGCTCAAGAATGAACAAGATGTTCAGCTGCTGGAAAAACTCGCTTTTATGCACCGG
This sequence comes from uncultured Pseudohongiella sp., assembly GCA_965267495.1. GTDB lineage: Bacteria > Pseudomonadota > Gammaproteobacteria > Pseudomonadales > Pseudohongiellaceae > UBA9145. The sequence continues at coordinate 1,788,478 of OZ254078.1, forward strand.
GCTAGTCGTTAATGCTCATCAATTTTTTCATGACGCTTAGGGAAGAACGCTTACCTGTTTCTTTTACCGAGCTATTCACACTGCTGGAATGCCTCAAGCAGAACGTGATATTTGGAAATGTCGATGATTTTTATTACTTGTCTCGAGCCTGTTTCGTCAAAGACGAAAAAAACTTCGATAAATTCGACCTGGCATTCGCCAGGTACTTTGAAAATATCGAATTGCTTGATGACCTCTCCCTTGTTGAGATTCCTGAAGAATGGCTAAGGAAGCAATTCGAATCAATACTGAGTGAGGAAGAGAAGGCCAGGATCGAAGCCCTGGGTGGTCTGGAAAAACTTATGGAAGAGTTTCGCAAGCGCATGGAAGAACAACAGAAACGGCATCAGGGCGGGAATAAGTGGATCGGCACAGGTGGCTCATCACCATTTGGTGCCCACGGATACAATCCTGAAGGAATTCGCATAGGTCAGGATGAGGGAAGAAATCAGAGAGCCGTCAAAGTCTGGGACAAACGGAACTATAGAGACCTCGATGATTCCGTGGAAATCGGCACCCGGAACATCAAAATGGCGCTCCGTCGCTTAAGGAAATTTGCTCGTACTGGCGCTGAAGAAGAACTGGACATGGATGACACAATTTCGTCAACGGCGCGAAACGCAGGTTACCTGGATATCAAGATGGTTCCTGAGCGGCATAATGCCGTCAAAGTGCTGCTGTTCTTTGACGTTGGCGGGTCCATGGATCCCCATGTAAAGCTATGCGAAGAGCTGTTTTCTGCAGCAAGAGCGGAGTTTAAGCACCTCAAGTACTTCTATTTCCACAATTTCCTCTATGAATCTGTATGGACCAAGAGTCGTCGCCGCCACGCAGAAACAAGCTCCACTTATGACATCCTGCACAAATACAGCAAAGACTATAAGGTCATATTCGTAGGCGATGCCACGATGGCCCCCTACGAGATTACGCATGTCGGTGGCAGCATCGAGCACTATAACGAGGAGGCGGGTGCAACATGGATAAAGCGTATGACAGATGCTTTCGAGAATATTGTCTGGATTAATCCAACCCCGAAAGACTACTGGGAACACAGTTATTCGATTGAAATAGTCAAAGAGCTCATGGAGAACCGAATGTTTCCTCTGACCGTAAAAGGATTAGAGGAGGCGATGTCGCTACTGACCAAGTAGGACAAAAAGCTAGTTACGATGGCTATAGAAAAACTTCCGGACGATCTCCGACCTGAACAATTTACGTCACTGCGTGAAGTATTCGATCATATCGTTGCGCAACACAGTGCTCGCATGGCCTACAGCTGTTTCGGCAAAACTCTGACCTATGGCGAGCTGGCTGGACTTGTAGACCAATTCGCCGCCTATCTGCAGGCCGAAACCAATCTGCAAGCTGGCGATCACATTGCCATACAGCTCCCCAATATTCTGCAATTCCCGGTGGCGTTTTGGGCTGCAATCAAAGCAGGCCTGGTGGTAGTCAATACCAATCCGCTCTATACCGCTCACGAGATGGAGCATCAATTCAAGGATTCAGGTGTCAAAGGCATTGTGATACTGGAAAGTTTTTGTGGCAAATTGGAAGAGGTAGTTTCCGGCACCGATATCGAAACAGTAATCGTGTGCAAACTTGGCGATTTACAATCGCCAGTGAAATCGAAACTGATCAATTTCGCTGTCAAATATGTTCGGCGCATGGTTCCTGCCTACAAGCTCAGTGGCGCTACCGGTTTCATGACTTGTCTAAGCAGAAGTGAGGGGAATCCTGCCCCTGTGCCCAGTTCCGGTGGCGATGACGTAGCAGTGCTCCTCTATACAGGTGGTACAACTGGCTTCGCCAAAGGTGCGATGCTCAGCCATAACAATCTAATCGCCAATATGATGCAACTGCGGTCGCGCTGTTTGTTGGTTATTGAAGATAAGATTGAAACCCTACTCGCACCATTGCCGCTCTACCATAGCTACGCATTCTTGCTGCACTGCCTGGCAATGCCATTCGCAGGGAATCATAATATCTTGATACCGAATCCCAGAGATCTGAATTCTGTCATCAAGGCTTTCAGGCAATTTCCCATTAGCGGTTTGGTGGGTATTAATACCCTGTATCTCGCGATGCTTCGTCACCCTCAATTCTCTTCCTTGGACTTTTCCAGCATAAAATTTTGCGGGGCAGGCGGTATGGCCATGTCTACATCTGTCTCTGAAGAATGGAAACAGAGAACTGGTAATGAAATCTACGAAGGCTATGGGCTAACCGAATGCTCGCCAGTTGTTTCAGTGAATCTGCCTGGTGAAGTCCGGACAGGCACTGTGGGGCGGCTGGTTCCCGAAACTGAATTGCGAGTCGTCAACGAAGAGGGTGTCGATGTGCAATCTGGTGAAAGAGGTGAAGCCTGGATACGAGGGCCTCAGGTTATGCTTGGATACTGGGGGCAGGAACAAGCCACCAGAGAAGCCATTACCGAGGATGGTTGGTTTAAGTCTGGCGACTATGTAGAAGTGAGCGATGATGGGTTTATTAGCATCGTGGATCGCAAGAAAGATATGATTCTGGTTTCTGGATTTAATGTCTTTCCAAATGAAGTCGAAGATTGGGTCAATCAGCACCCTGACGTACTGGAAAGTGCTGCGATTGGCGTACCCGATGAACGAACAGGTGAGAGAATCAAGTTATTCGTGGTGAGTGCCGATAAGCAAGCAGACGAAAAATCCATACTCACTCACTGCAAGTCTGGTTTGACTTCTTACAAGATTCCTCGTGAAATCATTTACGTTGATGATCTGCCAAAATCCATTATCGGCAAGATAGTCAGGCGAGAGCTTCGGTGATCAGCTTCAGTCTGACCCCACAAACTTAACCTAATTCACTATCGCAAAAAAGTGATCGAGCAACTCCAATCAGCCCTGGAAAACTGCCAGGTTGGCGACGTTTACCGATTGCGAAATCGACTACAACGCGCTGTCAGAACCAAAAACGGCAAGCATCGCGAATCTCTGTTACAACAACTTAAGGCAGATATTGAGCATTCAATCTCTGCCTGCGAGCAGAGACGCGCTTCAATACCAACATCGCTCCATTATCCCGAACAGTTACCCTTCTCGGAAAAAGCTCAGCAAATAGGTGATCTCATCAGACAACATCAGGTGCTAGTCGTGGCTGGTGATACGGGTTCTGGAAAGACCACCCAACTACCCAAGATTTGTGTAGAAGCGGGTTTGGGCAGAAGAGGGCTGATTGGTCATACACAACCAAGAAGGTTGGCTGCAGCATCGGTAGCGACAAGAATTGCTGAAGAAATGTCAGCTGAATTGGGCGCGGGGGTCGGCTATCAGATTCGATTCAATGAGAAGATTTCTCCGCGCACGTTTCTGAAAATCATGACCGACGGAATTCTGCTGGCTGAGATTCAGCAGGATAAGTTTCTCAATCGCTATGAGGTGATCATCATTGATGAGGCCCACGAGCGATCGTTAAATATTGATTTCCTGTTGGGATATATGAAAATTCTGCTCCGCAAGCGGAAAGACCTCAAGCTCATCATCACCTCTGCTACCATCGATGTTGAGAAGTTCTCCCAGCACTTTAACAATGCTCCCATCGTAACAGTTTCTGGACGAACCTTTCCTGTTGAGGTCCGCTATTCTCCGCCTGAATCTCTTGCAGAGAGTGGTGATAGTACTGAATTACAGTACCGGGCAATTGTGGAGGCGGTGCGTGAAATTCAGAATGAAGATCTTCGATCCAAAACTATATCGGGTGACATTCTCGTTTTTCTCAGCACAGAAAGGGATATCAGGGAGACCGCACAAATTCTACGTAAGCAAAAATTCAGGGACACTGAGATTCTTCCCCTTTATGCAAGGCTCAGGCAATCAGAGCAGCAACGTATATTTCAGTCTCATAGCGGAAGGAGAATCGTCCTCTCTACCAATGTGGCAGAAACGTCCATTACTGTCCCTGGCATCAACTACGTTGTAGATACTGGTGTCGCGCGCATTAGCCGCTACAGCTTGCAGAACAAAGTACAACGACTTCCTATTGAAGCGATATCACAGGCAAGCGCCGATCAGCGCAAAGGCCGGTGTGGCAGGGTGGCCAATGGCATCTGCATTCGACTTTATTCCGAGCAGGACTTCGTCTCCCGACCCCGGTTCACCGACCCGGAGATTCTTAGAACAAACCTGGCAAGTGTGATCTTGCATATGCAGCACCTGCGGCTGGGGGACGTCGCAGATTTTCCATTTCTGGAACCACCGGCCCCTAAAGCAATCAATGAGGGTTTCAAACTGCTCATTGAATTAAATGCACTGAACACCGATCGTAGCCTGACTGCCGCTGGCAAGAAAATGGCGGTGCTCCCCGTAGATCCAAAGTATGCACGCATGTTGATTACTGCCGACAGCGAACGATGTCTCAGTGAAATGCTGATTATTGTGAGTGCGCTCAGTATCCAGGATCCGCGGGAGATTGCTGCAGAAAACCGTCAACAGGCTCGTGAAAAGCTTGCGCAATTTGGCCATCAGGATTCAGACTTTATTGAGTTGGTTAATCTTTGGAACGCCTACGAATCGCAAAGACAGTCTCTAAGTCAGGGTCAGTTGCGCAAATATTGTAAACAGCACTTTCTTTCCTTCATGCGAATGCGTGAATGGCGGGAAGTTCATCGTCAACTCCTGTTGGCCTGCCAACAATTGGGGCTCAGAGTCAATCGGGAGCCGGCAGCTTACGCTGCGGTGCACAAGAGCATGATCAGCGGGTCCCTGAACCAGGTTGCTGTACGAAGTGAAGGCAAGCTCTATCAGGGTAGCAGAAACAAGCGATTTAGCCTTTTCCCCGGTTCGGCGCTGGCCAATAAGCAAACGAAATGGATTGTAACTGGTGATCAGATTGAAACTTCCCAGACTTTTGCCACTGCTGCAGCAAAGATCCAACCAGAGTGGGTTGAAGAGAAGGCACTTCACCTGGTGAAGAGGGAATATTTCGACCCCCATTGGAGCCAGAAGCAGCAACAAGTCATGGCCTACGAGAAAGTTACTCTCTATGGATTAACTCTGATTGAGAAGAGACCCGTGCCTTATGCGGGCATCGATGGGGAGAAAGCCAGGGAGTTATTCATTCGTGAAGCGCTTGTACCTGGCACAGTCGATATTCAATCTGACATACTGGATCACAACAAGGCATTCCTGAGTGAGTTGGAACGCCAGGAGGAAAAAATCAGACGGCCGGATTTTCTTGTCAGCGATAGTGACGTGGCAAGGTTTTATGAACAGCGTCTTCCTGCTGAGGTAAGTTCCACCAAAGACTTGCAAGGCTGGCTTGGCAGCGATTCTGAGCAAGTCAAAGAAAACCTGCGCATGGATGCTGAAAAACTGCTGAAGGGAGACTCTCTCGGTACCTTCGCCGCAGACTATCCGGATCATGCTGCTGTGCAACACAACAAGCTGAGTATTCAGTATAGCTTTGAACCAGGTCAAAGCAGAGATGGGGCGACGATCGATGTGCCTGTCTCAATCCTTGCTCAACTCACTCAGGCTGATATCGACTGGGCGGTTCCGGGCATCATCAGGGAGAAGTGCATTGCGCTGATCAAATCCCTGCCAAAATCACAGCGCAAGAATTTTATTCCAGTGTCAGGCTTTGTTGACGAAATCGTGACACAGATGGTTCCTGGTGAATCGACCCTGTTACAGGCGCTACAGAGTCAGATTCGCCGACTGAAGCGAATTGATATTCCCAGTACAGAATTCGATGAAGACGGCTTGCCAGCCTATCTGAAGAACAAGGTCCGTGTTGTGGATGCTTCAGGAAATGAGCTGGCAGTTGGCGCAGACCTTGAAGTACTACGCGAGACAATGAAGGGACAGCTGCAAACGCAAGTTCAGATCACAGCAAAACCCAGAGCCAAAATTCATCAGATTGAGAGATCCGATATCAAGGATTGGGATATGGAGACCCTGCCAGAGCAAATCAAAATTGGCGAAGAACTGATTCTCCTGAGGTATCCGGCTTTGGTAGACGAGCTAGACAGCGTTTCAGTCAGGCTTTTTGCAGACCCGGCGGAAGCCCTGATAACCCACAAGAATGGTCTCATGCGCTTGTTCATGCTGCGCACGAATCAACAATACAAGATGCTGCGCAAACAATTTGCCCAGTTTCTGCGAACTAATCCATTGCTTGTGCCGGCAATGATGCCTGCATTCGAGGAGCAGGCTGTGAACGCCTGTTATCGCACAGCATTTGCCGTCGATGATTCAGCCCCTCGATCCCGGGCAGCATTCAATGAAAGCTTGCAATCAGGAAAACAATCACTATTTAGCATAGCAGCGGAAATCGAACAGTGTCTGCTCGCAGCCTTTAAAGTCAGGCGTGACATCTTACTGCGCCTGGAGAGCAGGGCGTCTGGCGATCCTGAGCACTTGCTGGATGACTTGCGACAGCAGCTCGATCAGCTGTTTCAGCCAGATTTCCTGGTACGAACCCGCTGGAAATGGTTGTCTCAGTTTCCTCGCTTCCTCAGGGCAGTCCAGTTAAGGCTGGAAAAATCACCTCATCTTGGCCCAAAGGATGCCGAAAACACGGAGGAGATCGGGCGTTATTGGCGCAAATACCAGGCTCTGTGTGATCTCAGGCACACTGAAAGCGAGGCTGAAATTGACTTGATCAGGTGGATGATTGAAGAATACAGGGTGTCCTTGTTTGCCCAGTCTTTGGGCACCAGTCTGCCAATTTCGCAAAAGAGACTGGACAAACAGCTGGAATCCCTGACTTAGCTCTAGGCTCCCTGGGCAAAGCACAGGTCCTTGTAACAATCTGCTTAGGCTGCGGTCTAATAGGCAATGAAAATTCTCACCTTACTCAACAACAGGCATAGCGCATTCCAATTCCGGCACAGGTTTCGGCTGGTGCTGGCCGCCTGTGTGTTGCTAAGTACAATGAGCCCGATTCCGGCGGCGCAAGCCCAAACCAGTGACCCCTGGATCAATGCCAATCAGAATGTATTTCAGTTTAACGATTTCTTCGATCGAATTCTTGTACGACCGATAGCAACAACCTACACAACGGTCATGCCAAGGTTTGCCCGCCAGGGCGTGGGAAATTTCTTTTCCAATATCAATGACATCAATGTCTTTGTGAATGACTTGTTACAGTTGAAGTTTGATGACGCACTTTCAGACTCTGGTCGATTTGTAATCAACTCTACTATTGGCATAGGTGGATTACTGGATGTTGCCAGTGATTTGGGATTACAAAAAAATGAAGAAGACTTCGGACAGACATTGGGTGCCTGGGGCGTGCAAAGTGGGCCTTATGTAGTATTGCCAGTGTTCGGCTCCAGCAATGTCAGAGATGCCTTCGGCCTGGTTCTGGATACGCTGTTTAATCCCATCCAGTATCAGGACGATCAATCCTTAAGATGGAGCCTGATTCTGTTACAGGAAATCGATACCCGTGCTTCTTACCTGTCGCTTGATGAACTGGTCATAGGTGATCGTTACCTTTTCTTCCGGGAAGCCTATATTCAACGTAGGGAATACCTGGTCAATGATGGCGTCGTCGAGGATGAATTCGGGCCGTTCTAGTCATTGATCAGAACGCTGGAGATTCTTCAACCTCCCCGTGCTTCCAGTTTGGTCTTGATAAAATCGCCATGTGAGACGTAGATGAGATCGGCAACTTTTCTGATCAGGTGTTCTTCGTATTTGTCCAGATCTTCGTCCGAAAACGCAACTCGCCACATATTTTTTACCAGCTCCAGTTTTTGTGTGTAGTCATACTCGTCATTGATCAAACGAGTGAATTCGTACAAAGAGGTGGCCTGTTTGGCTTGAGTCTCTGCCAGACGAACCATTTCGCGCAAGTCTTCGGAAGCGATATTGAGGCTGGTTTCAAGCACTTTGAGAAATTCATCGGTTTCACGCTCATCCAACTCATGATCAGAGTTAATCACCTCAATCATCAGGGCGGCGCAGGCCATATCAGTTTTTGACGCCAGGGATTGTTCTTCGGACTCAGATTTATTACTGAGCTTATCTTCGAAAAAAGATTTAATGGAGTTCAACATGAGGAATCGTTACTACCTGTGAAAAATCTAGGATACGAAAGAGAGCGCATCTAATACTACATTTACACCAGCGCCAGGTTTATGGCTGTTCTCGCTAAGGTGACGCCTGAACTGTTTGCCACCTTTCACTCCCTTGAACAAACCCAGTATGTGTCGGGACATGTGTCGTAAAGGTGTGCCTTTTTCCAACTCGGCACGAATATAGGGCAAATAGTCCTGCAAGTATTCAATTCTACTCTTTTTGCTCTCCTGCTCGCCAAATAATTCTGCATCTATCCGGTGAAGAAAATAGGGATTCTGGTAGGCCTCTCTGCCTACCATTACGCCATCGAGTTGATTGAGTAGTTTCCTGGCGGCTTCGATGCTGGTAATACCTCCATTGATCACTATGTTCAGATGAGGAAAATGTTCTTTAACCCTGACAACGCGATTGTAATTCAGTGGTGGAATTTCGCGGTTCTGTTTGGGACTTAGACCCTGAAGAATTGCCTTGCGAGCGTGGATGACAAATGTACTGCAGCCTGACTCGGCTACCGTACCTATAAAATGCAGGAGCTCTTCTTCAGAATCTTTGTCATCAATGCCGATCCTGCATTTAACAGTGACTGGGATGTCCACATTACTGGCCATTGCCTGGACGCATTGAGCCACCAGTTCCGGTTCGGCCATGAGGCAAGCGCCAAAGGCACCGGATTGTACCCTGTCACTCGGACAGCCCACGTTCAAGTTTAGTTCATCAAAACCTGCATCGGCGCCCAAGCTGGACGCAAGGGCCAGCTCCTGAGGATCGCTGCCACCCAATTGTAAAGCCACCGGATGTTCACTGGGATCATATTGCAATAGATAAGCCGCATCTCCATGCCTCAGCGCTGCGCTGGTAACCATCTCCGTGTACAGCAGGGCATGACTGGAAAACTGCCGTAGAAATACTCGATCATGACGGTCAGTCCAGTCCATCATTGGTGCGATACAAAATCTGTGATTGGGCATTTGACTTGGGTTCGCTCGAATCAGCAGCAGGCAATTTCAACGAAAGGGTAGTGTCGAGTCAAGCTTCAATCGAGACAGCTTGATGAACATGGGAAAACCTTGTCAATCGCGTATAATCATCGCCGGCCTGTTTCAGTAGTAATCACCTGATGACCCAGATCAAAACACGCATAGCCCCTTCACCAACTGGTGATCCCCATGTGGGAACGGCTTATATAGCATTATTTAACCGTTGTTTTGCACACCACAATGGCGGCTCCTTTGTATTGCGAATAGAAGATACTGATCAGCAAAGAAGCACACAACAATCAGAACAGGACATTCTTGAATCCTTAAGATGGCTTGGGCTGGACTGGGATGAAGGTCCGGACCGGGATGGGCCATGTGGCCCTTACAGGCAAAGTGAGCGCACGGACATTTACGCGTCACATATCCAGCAACTTCTGGATAAAGGACATGCCTTTCATTGTTTCTGTTCGCCCGAACGTCTTGATAGTCTGCGAAAGCAGCAAATGGCGGACAAGACCCAAGTAGGTTATGACGGCCATTGTTTGAAGCTCTCCGTCGAGGAAGTGAAGGAGCGCATTGGCAAAGGTGAGCAGCATGTGATTCGCATGAAAATTCCCTCTGATGGTGAGTGTGAGTTTGATGACCTGCTCAGAGGAAAGGTTTCAATTGCCTGGTCGCAGATTGATATGCAGGTGCTCATCAAATCCGATGGTCTGCCAACCTATCACTTCGCTAATGTCGTTGATGATCATTTGATGGGTATCACTCATGTCATCAGGGGAGAAGAATGGATTAATTCTGTTCCAAAGCATGTACTGCTCTATGATTACTTCGGATGGCAGCGACCTGTGTTTTGCCATATGCCGCTGTTGCGCAATCCAGATAAAAGCAAGTTAAGCAAGCGCAAGAATCCGACCAGCATCAATTTCTATCGCGATATGGGCTATTTGCCCGAAGCTTTGCTGAACTATCTGGGTATGATGGGTTGGTCGATGCCAAATGAAGAAGAAATGTTTTCCTTGCAGGAGATGACTTCCGCCTTTGATATTGAGCGTGTCTCATTGGGTGGCCCAATATTCGATATTGATAAACTGAACTGGCTAAACGGGCGCTATTTGCGTGAGAGCTTAAGCGATGAAGAGTTTGCGCAGCGCTTCCTTGACTGGGCGAACGCCAATGAAAGGCTGGGTCGTGTCGTACCTCTCATTAAACAGCGGGTGGAGCGATTCTCCGATGTGGTAGAACTGGGTGGCTTGTTCCTCGCTGGCCTGATGGATCTTACCCCGGACAAATTTGCACACAAACAACTGGACCCGGAATTACAGAAGAAAGTGCTGCAATACAGCCTATGGCGTCTGGAAGCACTCTCGACCATGGACCGCGATAGTGTGGAAGCCGTATTACAGCAGCTGTCGAAGCAGCTGGAACTGAAGATTCGTGACTTTCTGTTTCCGCTGTTTGTCGCTGTCAGCGGCAAGCCTGTTTCTACCTCTGTCATCGAGTCTATTTCTATCCTCGGTCTCGATATCACTCGTGCCAGAATACGGCAGGCCATTGAAGTCCTGGGGGGCATCTCCAAGAAGACAGCGAAGAAACTGGAAAGTGAGTATCGGGCTCTGACCTAGAGCAGCCCAATTGACAGGTACAGACCCTGTGCTTAGAATGCGCCTTCCCTCAATTCCACGTGCTATGGGGCCTTAGCTCAGCTGGGAGAGCGCAACGCTGGCAGCGTTGAGGTCACCGGTTCGATCCCGGTAGGCTCCACCATCTCCACCCACTAACGTGCAAGATTCTAGCTCGCTGGCCGGACGCAATTGCCAGAGAGAATCTCTTGCCAGACCCAAAAAAGAACGCCACATGGCTAGTGAAGCAGAATCGGCTTACAGCCTACGCAATCGAAGGGAAATTCTAACTAAAAAACTACCCAGGATAATCCCGCTTGGTATGCCCCTTGTACAACTGTCGAGGACGGCCAATACGATAAGACTCACTCAACATCTCATGCCAGTGAGCAATCCACCCCGGCGTTCTGCCAGTGGCAAAGATCACAGTAAACATGCTGGTTGGTATACCAATGGCTTTTAGAATAATGCCAGAGTAGAAATCGACATTCGGGAATAGCTTGCGTTCGATGAAGTAGTTATCTTCCAGTGCGATTTTCTCCAGCCTCTTGGCTATGCGAAGCAGCGGATCATTCTCGCTTCCCAGCTCATCAAGCACTTCATCGCAAATTCCGCGAATAACAGTAGCCCTTGGGTCATAGTTCTTGTACACACGATGACCAAAGCCCATAAGTCGAAAGGGGTCATCCTTGTCTTTTGCGCGCGCTATAAATTCCTCGATACGGGATTCATCTCCGATTTGATCCAGCATCTCAAGCACCGCTTCATTAGCACCACCATGTGCCGGTCCCCACAAAGCAGCAATGCCCGAAGCTATGCAGGCGTATGGGTTGGTACCTGTTGAACCCGCAAGCCTTACGGTAGAAGTAGAAGCATTCTGTTCGTGGTCTGCGTGAAGCAGGAACAGTGTATCCATCGCTTTCGCCAGCACTGGACTGACTCTGGGTTCTTCGCAGGGTGTACCAAACATCATGTGCAAAAAGTTTTCTGCAAATCCCATGTTGTTCTGGGGGTACATAAAGGGTTGTCCTACACCATGCTTGTAACACATGGCAGCCAGTGTAGGCATCTTGGCAATGACACGATGAGCTGCCCGCATACGATGCTCGGCATTATCGATGTCCAGGTTGTCGTGATAGAAAGCAGAAAGCGCACCTACAACGCCACAAAGCATTGCCATAGGGTGAGCATTTCTGGGAAAGCCCCGGAAGAATTGATGAATCGCTTCATCGACCATGGTGTGATAGCGAATCGAGGTTTCAAACGCTTCACTTTCCTGCGGGTTAGGAAGCTCTCCATTCAGAAGTAGGTAGCAGGTTTCGAGGAAGTTAGATTTTTCGGCAAGTTGTTCGATTGGATAGCCACGGTGGAGTAGTACACCTGCGCCGCCGTCAATGTAGGTAATATCAGATTCGCAAGCTGCAGTGGAGACAAACCCAGGGTCGTAGGTGAAGACACCTTTGCTTACCAGGCTGCGGACATCCACAACATCGGGTCCAGTACTGCCAGCGTAGACGGGTAAATCTATAGGCTCATCTATCCCGTCAATGCTTAACCGGGCCAATTTCTCACTCATGCCAAACTCCTGTGGAAGCGTTCCTTGGAAACTAGTGCAGACGGAAAAACGTTGTAATTATTTTGCTGGAATGCCAAACAGACAGCTTGTTATTTCCGGTACAAATCGGGGTGGAGAGAATAGGGATGAAGCAGCGCCCTTGTCAAATTTTTACAAGGAATTCAACCCGGGGAACTGACCCAAATGCCGCCGTTTGTACGTTCTGTAAAGTAGCTGTCAGTTTGCCGCTGATGCTGTGCTGAGGGCCGATTATTGTCGTAGTAGTACAGGACCAGAGCCAATGTATGGCTCGGCCAGGCGGTTATGACAATCTATTGTCATAATTGCCGGTTTCGGCTGGCGATTTATTGTATTGGCAGGGCGTAGCGCATATACTTTGCCGCCGACAAAGATGCCAATTTGTTTAATTAATTCAAATAGTTTGCGGGTTTTTGACAAAACCTGGACAATTTTTCAACGCAGTCAATTGTGAAAGACAACAGACCGGTAAACCTCAATTTATTCGCCTTCAAGTGGCCACTTGCCGCGTTGGCTTCGATTACCCACCGAATTTCAGGCGTTGTGCTTTTTGTTGGCACTGGCGGACTGCTGTACCTGCTGGACCTATCCCTGACATCACCTTCGGGCTTCGCCCTGGTAGAAACCATTCTTGAAGGAGCCGCGGCCAAATTCATCATCTGGGTGATCGTTTCCGCACTCGCGTACCACTTCATTGCCGGTATCAAACACCTGATTCTGGATTTGGGTATTGGCGAGTCCCGGGACGGTGCCAGAACCGGCGCCGCAATGACCATTGCTATCGCCGCAGTGCTCATCGTGCTCACGGGAGTGTGGATATGGTAACCAACGCCACTAATTTGAGTCGTTCAGGCCTGTCTGACTGGTTGATCCAGCGTTTCAGTGCCCTGATTCTCGCCGCCTACACCCTGTGCTTACTGGGTAGCTTGTTACTGACACCGGATATGGACTATCAGCAGTGGCGAGCGCTGTTTGATCACACCGCGATGCGCTTGTTCAGCCTGATTACTCTTGCGTCTCTTTGTGCGCATGCCTGGATTGGTATGTGGACTATCGGCACAGATTACCTCACCGAACGCCATATGGGTTCGGGTGCAACTGTTATCCGCTTGATCTATCAAGCGGGATGCGTACTCCTCGTCGCTGTTTATTTGCTTTGGGGAATTGAAATTCTCTGGGGAAGCTAGATGTCAGGATTCAGAAATATTTCTTTTGATGCCGTGATTGTCGGCGGAGGCGGAGCAGGCATGCGAGCCGCCCTGCAACTGGCTCAGTCTGGATACAAGACTGCGGTGATCTCAAAGGTATTCCCGACCCGTTCCCATACGGTCTCCGCTCAGGGTGGCATCACCTGTGCGATTGCCAGTGCTGATCCGAATGATGATTGGCGATGGCATATGTATGACACCGTGAAAGGTTCTGACTATATCGGCGACCAGGACGCAATCGAGTACATGTGCAGTGAAGGCCCACAGACGGTTTTTGAATTGGAGCACATGGGCTTGCCATTTTCGCGTACTGAGAATGGACGAATCTATCAGCGACCCTTTGGTGGCCAATCCAAGGATTTTGGTAAAGGTGGTCAGGCTGCAAGGACCTGTGCCGCTGCGGACAGAACCGGTCACGCACTGCTGCATGCCTTGTACCAGGGTAACCTGAAGAACAACACCGTGTTCTTCAATGAATGGTACGCCACAGAGCTGGTCAAGAATCAGGATGGCGCAATTGTCGGTGTCATCGCAATCTGTATCGAGAACGGAGAGACCGTCTTTATAGAGTCCAAGGCAACGGTTTTTGCCACTGGTGGTGCAGGCAGGATTTATGCTTCAACAACCAATGCACTGATTAATACCGGTGATGGTGTTGGCATGGCTTTGCGAGCCGGCTTTCCCATGCAGGACATGGAGATGTGGCAGTTTCATCCAACAGGAATCTATGGTGCTGGCACGCTGGTCACCGAGGGCTGCCGCGGTGAGGGGGGTTACCTGATCAACAAGGATGGCGAGCGCTTCATGGAACGTTATGCGCCAAATGCCAAAGATCTTGCGGGTCGTGACGTGGTGGCGAGATCCATGGTTCTGGAAATCCTCGAAGGCAGGGGCTGCGGAGAAAAAGGTGATCATGTGAAGCTTAAGCTGGATCATCTGGGCGCCGACGTGCTGAACACCAAATTACCAGGCATCCTGGAATTATCACGCACTTTCGCTCACGTCGATCCAGTAAAAGAGCCCATTCCCGTTGTCCCCACATGCCACTACATGATGGGCGGCATACCTACCAATATCCACGGCCAGGCAATTTCCCAAAATGCTGCAGGTGAGGATGAATTAGTTCCTGGTTTGTTCGCGGTAGGAGAAGTCGCCTGTGTCTCTGTCCACGGTGCCAATCGTCTTGGTGGCAATAGTTTGCTCGACCTCGTTGTGTTTGGTCGGGCTGCAGGCAAATACATTGAAGAAATGCTTTCTCAGGGTGTTGAGCAGCGCGTTGCCGCCAAATCTGATGTAGATGCGGCACTGGAGCGCCAAACCCGGTTGGATGAAACTTCTGCAGGTGAAAGTGTGCCTGCTCTGCGTGCCGAATTACAGGAAGTGATGCAAAACCATTTTGGTGTATTTCGAAAGGGCGAGTTCATGCAGGAAGGTATTAAGAAGCTGCAAGCAATTCGCGAACGGTTGAACAACATCTACCTGGAAGACAAGAGCAAGACGTTTAACACAGCAAGAATTGAAGCCCTGGAGCTTCAAAATCTTTTTGAGGTAGCGGAAGCTACTGCAATTGCAGCGGAAGCACGGAATGAGAGCAGAGGGGCACATGCCCGGGATGATTTCAGGGAAAGAGACGATGAAAACTGGTTATGTCATTCCCTGTATTTTCCGTCCCAAAAAACGGTCGGCAAACGAGATGTCAATTTCTCGCCGAAGACAGTTGACACATTTGAGCCCAAGGTACGCACTTACTAAGCAGTGATTGAAAAGTTACAGAAATTTAACAGACACAGGTAACAGGCAAGTGTTAGTCAGTATCTATCGTTACAACCCAGAAACCGACGAAAAGCCTCACATGCAGGATTTCGAGGTTGAGGTACCTCAGGACAGGGACTTGATGGTGCTCGATATTCTTGCCCTTGTTAAAGAGCAGGATGCATCAGTTGCCTATCGTCGTTCATGTCGAGAAGGAGTCTGTGGATCTGATGGCATGAGCATGAATGGAACCAATGGACTGGCTTGTATCACTCCCATTTCACAGTTTGGAGGACCCGCGAATAAACTTGTCCTGCGCCCATTACCCGGCCTGCCTGTTATTCGCGACCTGGTTGTAGACATGTCGATCTTCTACAAGCAGTTCGAAAAAGTTCAGCCTTACTTGATTAATGAAACGCCAGCGCCTGCAATCGAGCGACTGCAATCTCCGGAAGACAGGGCCAAACTGGACGGTCTGTATGAGTGCATCCTTTGCGCCTGCTGTAGTACCAGTTGTCCTTCATTCTGGTGGAATCCTGACAAATTTATCGGCCCTGCAGGATTGCTGCAGGCATATCGCTTCCTCGCAGATAGCAGAGATACGGCAACTGCAGAGCGCCTGGCTGCAATGGATGATCCATTCAGTGTCTTTCGTTGCCGGGGCATTATGAATTGTGTCGCGGTTTGCCCCAAGGGTTTGAATCCCACCAGGGCAATAGGTCATATCCGTAGCATGCTGATATCCCAGGGAACATGAACTTCTGACTATTTTGACCGACGTCACCACAATAGCGGTCGCTTAATTTGAGAAAGAAGATGGCAACACACGACAGCATAATGGAAGCAATGTGGAACACCGGACACCTTTCCGGTGTCAATGCTGAATACGTAGAAGAACTTTACGAGTCATTTTTGTCAGACCCCGCATCTGTTCCAGCTCAGTGGCGAGGGTTCTTTGAAACCCTGCCAGCAGAAAACGGTAATCACGATGTTTCCCATGCTGAGATTCGTAAAGAATTTCGCGCACTGGCTAAAACGAGCCGATATGCTCAGGTGCTAAGCAACGAGGACATTGTTGATTCTGAGCATGAAAGCAAGCAGGTCCAGGTTTTACAGCTAATCTCTTCCTATCGCGTTCGGGGCCATCAAAAAGCCGCTCTGGATCCTCTCGGTATTATGCACAGGGAAAGAGTGCCAGATCTGGAACTGGAGTTTCATGAACTGTCTCCTCTGGATACAGCCATGGTTTTCCAGACTGGCTCTCTGTTTATTAGTAAAGATAAGGCGACATTAAAGGAAATCGTCGACACGCTGGAGCGTATCTATTGCAGTTCAGTTGGCTATGAGTTCATGCATATCGTCAACCTGGAAGAGAAGCAGTGGATCCAAAAGCGAATCGAAAGCAATGATGGACATCCAAGTTTTGAAAACGACGTTAAGAAACATTTACTGGAACGGCTGACAGCAGCCGAAGGCCTGGAGAAACACCTGGATTCGAAGTATCCAGGAACGAAGCGTTTTGGTCTTGAAGGGGGTGAAAGTCTCATTCCCGCCCTCGATGAGCTGGTCCAGAGAGCAGGAAAATATGGCGCCAAGGAAATCGTACTGGGAATGGCGCATCGGGGTCGTCTGAACGTGCTGGTCAATATTCTTGGCAAGAACCCTGCAGATCTTTTCGATGAGTTTGAGGGAAAAACCAAGTTCGTGAGTTCGGGAGATGTGAAATATCATCAGGGATTCTCATCGAACATCATGACAGCCGGTGGCGAGCTGCATATGGCGCTCGCGTTCAATCCTTCTCATCTGGAGATTGTAGCGCCCGTTGTGGAAGGATCTGTTCGCGCCAGGCAATCCCGACGTCAGGACCCCCAGGGTAAAAAAGTACTGCCGATTATCTGTCACGGCGATGCTGCCTTCGCTGGTCAGGGCGTGGTCATGGAAACTTTTCAGATGTCGCAAACCAGAGCGTACTCAACAGGCGGCACTGTTCACATCATCGTCAACAACCAGGTGGGATTTACAACATCTCGCCAGGACGATGCGCGCTCGACTGAATACTGTACTGATGTGGCGAAAATGGTTCAGGCACCAATATTTCACGTCAATGCTGACGACCCTGAGGCGGTATTGTTTGTTACTCAACTAGCCCTGGATTTCCGTTATGAGTTTCAGAAAGATGTTGTGATCGATCTGGTTTGCTATCGGCGTCGTGGTCACAACGAAACAGACGAACCCTCGGCCACACAGCCTCTGATGTACAAGGCTATCAAACAGCACAAGACAACTCGCGCGCTGTACGCTGAGAAACTTGCCGAAACTGGTGTCATGAGTTTGCAGGACTCCAACGATCTGAATTCAGGTTATCGTCAGACCCTTGATACAGGCGACCACGTCGTCAAGAGTCTGGTCAAGGAGCCCTCGGTTGAACTGTTCGTAGACTGGAGCCCTTACCTGGGTCACGACTGGAGTCCACATTTTAATACCTCAATGCCACTGGCAAACCTGCAGGCCCTCGCCAGGAAGTTGGTAGAGATACCCGAAAACATCACACTGCAGAGGCAGGTGAGGAAAGTCTATGACGACCGGGCCAGGATGGCGTCTGGAGAACTACCACTCGACTGGGGCATGGCAGAGACTCTTGCCTATGCCAGTGTACTGACCAGTGGCAACGCCGTTCGTATTACAGGTCAGGATGTGGGACGTGGCACTTTTTCTCACCGGCATGCAGTCCTCTACGATCAGGCAGACGGAGAAGATTTTATACCGCTGCAGCAACTGGCTCCGGAACAGAGCAAGTTCACCATTTATGACTCGCTACTCTCGGAAGAGGCTGTGCTTGCATTCGAATATGGATATGCCACAACAATGCCCAATGCGCTGATCATCTGGGAAGCACAGTTTGGTGATTTTGCCAATTCAGCCCAGGTAGTGATTGATCAGTTTATTACCAGTGGGGAGCACAAATGGGAACGTCTGTGCGGCCTGACCCTGCTGCTCCCTCACGGTTATGAAGGCCAGGGGCCAGAACATTCATCTGCGCGCCTGGAGCGGTATCTACAGCTCTCCGCTGAGCACAATATTCAGGTTTGTCTGCCAACCAGTTCGGCACAAATTTTCCACCTGTTACGCAAGCAGGTGCTTTGCCCACTGCGCAAACCACTTATCGTCATGTCCCCGAAGAGTCTGTTACGTCATAAAGAATCTGTCTCATCGCTGGAAGAGCTCGCTGAGGGCAGTTTCCAGGTAATCATCGACGAGACAGACGAAATGGATAAGGACAAAGCACGCAAACTGGTGATCTGCAGTGGCAGGGTTTACTACGACCTGCGCGCAGAGCGCAGGGCGAGAGGGATCGACGATATCGCCATTATCCGGCTGGAACAGCTGTATCCATTCCCTCAGGATGATTTTCAGCAATGTTTGCTGCAGTACAAGAACGTGGAGTCCATCGTTTGGTGCCAGGAAGAGCCTATGAACCAGGGCGCCTGGTATGCAAGTCAGCACCACATTCGGCGTGAAATATCTGAACATTATCCACACATCTGGTTGGGCTATGCCGGACGGGAACCTTCAGCAGCGGCGGCCGCAGGTTATCCAGCACTGCACCTGAGCCAACAACAGCAATTTATCAATGATGCATTGAGCTACGAAAGCTAGTGAGCCTATCGACAGCTTCAGAGCAGGTTAAAAAATGACTATTGAAATCAAGGCACCAACGCTACCGGAATCGGTCCCCGATGGGACGATTGCCACCTGGCACAAGAACGTTGGGGATTCGGTATCCCGGGATGAATTACTGGTGGATATCGAAACCGATAAAGTGGTTATCGAAGTCGTATCTCCTACGGACGGGACTCTACAGGAGATACTCAAGAACACCGGTGACACCATTGTCAGTAACGAATCCATAGGCGTAGTCGCGGCGTCCACCGTGCAAGCTTCTACGGAATCAGCACCTGCTGCGTCGGCTCCAGAAGAAGAAACTTCAGCAGAAGCAGAATCAGCTTCTGTCAGTCCTGCTGCCCGCAAGCTGATCGATGAAAACAATATCGACCTTGCTGCCTTGACGGGAACGGGGAAGGATGGGCGGATCACCAAGGAAGATGTGGTGAATTTCCTGGCAGCGCCTGATGCTTCGACCATACCAGCAACAACAGAGCCGGTAGTGACCAGCGGCGCGGGCGGTCGCATTGAAGAGCGTGTGCCGATGAGCCGTCTGCGCGCGAAGGTTGCGGAAAGGCTGTTGGATGCAACACAGTCCACTGCCATGTTAACTACCTTCAACGAAGTGAACATGGCACCGGTGATGGAAATCCGCAAACGCTATCGTGATGAGTTCGAGAAGGCACATGACGGGGTGCGTCTCGGCTTCATGTCCTTCTTTGTGCGCGCGTCGATTGAGGCCTTGAAGCGCTATCCTGCAGTGAATGCTTCCATCGACGGCAATGACATTGTCTATCATGGCTACCAGGACATTGGTGTCGCGGTTTCTTCTCCCAGAGGGTTGGTAGTACCGGTGTTGCGTAATGCAGACAATATGGGTCTTGCCAAGATTGAAAAGAACATCAGGGATTTTGGAGAGAAAGCACGAGACGGAAAATTGGCCATTGAAGAAATGACAGGTGGCACTTTTACCATATCCAATGGAGGTGTATTCGGCTCCTTGCTTTCAACACCAATTCTCAATCCACCGCAAACGGCGATACTGGGTATGCACAAAATCCAGGATCGTCCAATGGCTGTGGACGGCGAAGTAAAGGTACTACCGATGATGTACCTCGCTTTGTCTTACGATCATCGAATGATAGACGGTAAAGAAGCGGTGCAGTTCCTGGTCACAATTAAGGATCTGCTCGAAGACCCAACGCGCCTTATCCTGGAAATTTAAAGTTACAGAATTAGCGGATTTCATATGAGCAAGGAATACGACGTAGTAGTAATTGGTTCTGGTCCTGCTGGCTATCACGCGGCAATTCGCTGCGCTCAGCTAGGCTTCAACACAGCTTGCATTGAAAAGTGGTTAAACAAGGAAGACAAGACTGTCTATGGTGGTACCTGCCTGAATGTAGGCTGCATTCCTTCAAAGGCATTGCTCGATACTTCTCACAAGTATGTGGAAGCACAGCATGACTTTTCCACACATGGCATCAAGGTAAGCAAGGTTGGTATCGATGTGCCCGCCATGATCAGCCGCAAAGATACTGTTGTTAAGCAACTTACCCAGGGTGTGGCGGGTCTCTTCAGAGCAAACAAGGTAGATGGTATTAGCGGTACGGGAAAGGTAATCGCCGCAAATTCTGTAGAGGTAACTGGTGCCGATGGCAAGAAGCAGACACTGCAGGCAAAGCACATAATTATTGCCGCCGGATCAGTGCCAATCGATATTCCGCCAGCGCCGATCGATCAGGAAACCATAGTCGATTCAACTGGCGCTCTCGAATTTCAGGAAGTTCCCAAAAAACTCGGCGTCATTGGTGCTGGCGTTATTGGTCTGGAGCTCGGAAGTGTCTGGTCACGTCTGGGATCGGAGGTCATCATACTGGAGGCACTGGATGATTTTTTGCCAGCTGTCGACCGTCAGATAGCGAAGGAAGCCGAAAAGATTCTGGTCAAGCAGGGCCTAACAATCAAGCTGGGTGCCAGGGTAACTGGCAGCAAGTTGAGCAAGGGCGCAAAGAAAACAGTCACTGTCGAATACACTGATGGTGGAGGCGAGCAGAAAGCAAGTTTCGACAAACTCATCGTTGCTGTGGGTCGCAAACCCTATACCGTAGATCTGCTGGATCCCGCCGTGGGTATAGAACTGGACGATCGAGGTTTTATCAAAGTCAATGACCAATGTGAAACCAACGTGGCTAATATCTATGCCTGTGGTGATGTAGTGCGAGGACCGATGCTGGCTCATAAAGGCATGGAAGAAGGCATCATGGTAGCGGAGCGCCTGGCCGACCAAGCAGCACAGGTTAATTACGATCTGGTCCCTTCAGTTATTTACACTCATCCTGAAATTGCCTGGGTAGGCAAGAATGAGGAGGAACTTAAAGCCGAAGGCATCGACTACAAGGTTGGCGTTTTTCCATTTGTCGCCAGCGGCAGGGCCTTGGCGGCCAACGACGCAGAAGGCATGGTGAAACTCATTGCAGATGCGCGCACGGACAGAGTACTTGGTTGTCACATTATCGGCCCGAGTGCAGCAGATCTGCTGCAGCAAGTAGTCATCGCCATGGAATTCAGTTCCAGTGCTGAAGACCTGGGCATCACCATGTTTTCACATCCGACACTTTCTGAAGCAGTGCATGAAGCTGCGCTGGCCGCGAATGGTCATGCTATTCATATCGGTAATCGCAAGCGAAAGAACTGATCTCGTAGCAGCTGTCCAGGAATAACAAACTAATAACACGGAGCTTTAATGAATCTACACGAGTATCAGGCGAAACAGTTGTTTGCTGACTATGGACTACCGGTTTCCAAGGGCATAGCCGTGGACAGCCCTGCAGAGGCAGCGGCAGCTACTGCAGAAATTGGAGGCAGTAAGTGGGTAGTCAAGGCGCAGGTGCATGCTGGCGGGAGAGGCAAGGCCGGCGGTGTCAAGCTGGTGGATTCCGCTGCAGAAGCAGAAGCGTTTGCACAACAATGGCTGGGTAAAAACCTGGTCACTTATCAAACCGATGCCAATGGTCAGCCAGTGAGCAAGATTCTGGTCGAAGCCTGTACCGATATTGACCAGGAGCTTTATCTGGGTGCAGTGGTAGATCGAAGTTCGCGCCGCATCGTTTTTATGGCGTCTATTGAGGGCGGAGTGGAAATTGAAAAAGTTGCTGCGGAAACGCCTGAAAAAATACTAAGAGCAACGATTGATCCTTTGACAGGACCACAAGCTTATCAGGGTAGGGAATTGGCATTCCGCCTTGGCCTTAAAGGTGATCAGATCAAGCAATTCACCAAACTGTTTCTGGGGCTGGCAAAACTGTTTCAGGAACTGGATCTTTCCCTGCTTGAAATTAACCCATTGGTAATCACCACTGAAGGCAATCTGCATTGCCTGGATGGCAAGATCAATATCGACGGCAACGCACTTTACAGACAGGCGAAATTGCAGGAGATGCATGATCCTTCCCAGGACGATGAGCGGGAGGCCCAGGCCGCAGCTTGGGATCTTAACTACGTGGCGCTGGACGGTAATATTGGCTGCATGGTTAATGGTGCCGGACTGGCAATGGGCACCATGGACATCGTGCAATTATTCGGTGGCAGTCCGGCCAATTTCCTTGATGTAGGCGGTGGCGCCACAAAAGAACGTGTAACCGAAGCTTTCAAGATAATCTTGTCTGACGAGAATGTGGCTGCAGTACTGGTGAATATATTCGGCGGTATTGTGCGTTGCGATCTGATCGCTGAGGGTGTTATCGGTGCCGTTGAAGAAGTGGGCGTCGAGGTACCTGTGGTGGTGAGGCTGGAAGGAAACAATGCCGAATTAGGCAGGGATGTGTTGCAGAAGAGCGGCCTCAACATCATTGCTGCTGATTCACTCTCCGATGCTGCAGAAAAAGTAGTCGATGCAGCGGGAGGTATGGCATGAGTATTCTCGTTGACAAGAATACCCGGGTTATCTGCCAGGGTTTCACTGGTTCTCAAGGTACCTTTCATTCGGAGCAAGCCATCGAATACGGTACCAAAATGGTTGGCGGGGTCACGCCAGGTAAAGGCGGACAGGTACACCTGGATCTTCCGGTTTTCAACACCGTACAGGAGGCCGTGGATACCACAGAGGCTGATGCTTCAGTGATCTATGTGCCAGCACCGTTTTGCAAGGATTCCATTCTCGAAGCGGCCAATGCGGGGATCAAGCTGATTGTGTGTATCACTGAAGGCATACCCACACTGGACATGCTGGTCGCCAAGGAAGCCTGCGATCGCCTGGGTGTCCGTCTGATAGGACCCAACTGTCCCGGGGTGATTACGCCAGGAGAATGCAAGATCGGCATCATGCCAGGGCACATTCATCTTCCAGGCAAGGTTGGCATCGTGTCTCGCTCGGGTACGCTGACCTACGAGGCAGTAAAACAGACGACCGACCACGGCTTCGGTCAGTCTTCCTGCGTTGGCATTGGTGGTGATCCCATCCCGGGTTCCAATTTCATCGACATATTAGGCATGTTCGAGTCCGATCCCGCTACAGAAGCAATTGTCATGATTGGTGAAATAGGTGGTACCGCAGAGGAAGAAGCCGCCGCCTTTATCAAGAGTGAGGTCAGCAAGCCGGTCGTCGCCTATATTGCTGGCGTGACTGCACCACCAGGCAAGCGCATGGGTCATGCCGGGGCAATAATTTCCGGAGGCAAGGGTACTGCCGATGAAAAGTTTGCGGCGCTGCAAGATGCGGGTGTAAAAACAGTTCGCAGTCTCGCTGATATCGGCAAAGGGCTCGGCGAAATCACCACCTGGTAGTCCCGCTACCAACCCCAATTTCTCTTCAATCAGGGCGAATTCTTCGCCCTGTTATTTTGTCAGATAAAAGGTTCAATCTACGCGATAGGTTTGATAGGCTTACTCGCGAAATCGGCTTAAAACGCTGAATTTCAGGGATTAATTGACAAGCATGCACTTCAAAAGGAGTGACATCCAGTCGGTTAAGAACGAAAGTTACCTAGCTTCTCAATTTGTTCAGATTTGAGTAGAACGGTAACTCTCGTGCTGTATATTTTCAGGGAAAACTGTCAGCGATGAGGGAGTAGAAAAACTCATGGAATACTCAGACAGTTTGGATAGGGAAGGATGGACAAAATAAAGAGAAGTTTTCCGGACTGAATCAAGCAAGGGAAACCAACAAAAACAAACCCTCTGATTCAGATTCGAATCAATAACTAAATAGGATGGCACATGAATAACCGTCGCACTAACCGATTGAGCCTGTCTGCTCTGGTGCTGGTCATTTCCGGTCTTTTTGGCGCTGCGCAGGCCCAAGATATTCTGGTCGACAGCAGTATCCTTGATCAGGCAATGGATGTTCTCGGTGAGAAATACGCAGAATCTGCTGCAACTCAGGAAGAAATATCTCGACTTGCCAACGAAGCAAGCTCGACATTTGAAGAATTCAAGCGCGCAAATGACAACCTGGAATCCTTGTTGGTTCTGAATGCAGGGTATCGTCGTCAAATTGCCGCCCAAAATGAGCAGATTGATACGTTAAATGAGTCCATTGACTCAGTTGAAGAGGTAACCCGTGAGATCCCACTACTCATGGAAAAGATGCTGAGTGCGCTCGAGCAGTTTGTTGCCCTCGACTTCCCTTTCCGAATCGATGAGCGAATGAACTTTCTGCAATTCGCCCGCGATGCCATCGACAATCCTGATGTCTCCATTGCGGAGAAATTCCGTCAGGTACTGGTGATGTATCAGACAGAAGCCCAGTATGGTCGAACCAATGAGACCTACCCGGACACCATCGAGATTGGCGGCGTGGAGCGTGATGTCAATATCGTGCGCATCGGACGGGTAGCATTGATGTACCAGACCACCGACCGTGAAGTCACCGGCGCCTGGGACAATGTCCAGCGTCAGTGGGTAGAACTGCCGGCGGGGCAGTTCCGATCTGAAGTTCAGCAAGCCCAGCGAGTTGTATCCAACCTGGATGCACCTGACATCCTGTACTTGCCAGTTCACGCACCGGAGGCGGCACAATAATGAAAGCACTAACAAAAATTATCAGCCTGTCTACGGCAATCCTGTTATTCCTCAGCTCATTCCAGGTAGTCGCGCAAAGTAATCTTGCCGAACTACTGGATGCAGTTGAAAACGATCGCGTTGGTGAGTCACAAGAGTATCAACAGCGATTACAGGAATTCGAACAAAACGCTGCGCGTCAGCAGCAGATTCTGGAGACCACTGAAGCCCGGATCGTTGAGCAGGAGCAGTTACAGGCGCAGTTAGCCGACGAATTTGCTGCCAACGAAATCACCATCGCAGATTTGCGGGAAACGCTGCGTGATCGTCGTGGTGACCTGAATGAGCTATTCGGCACCCTGCAGGGTGTTGCAGGTGATTTTCTCAGTAATTTTCAGAATTCACTGATCAGCGCCCAGTATCCAGGTCGTAGCGATGAACTTGAAGTCATTATCGAGCGTGCCGGTTCAACCATTGAGCAGTTGAATATCTCCGAAATGGAACGCTTCTGGTATTTCATGCATCAGGAAGTGACTGAATCAGGACGGGTGGTGACCTATAACGGCGATATCGCCCTGCCAAGTGGCGATACTGCGAACCGGACTGTAACTCGTATCGGTGCGTTCAACGCAATTTCTGAAGGTGAATATCTCAGCTATCAGGGCGAAGTTGGCCATCTGCAGGTACTGCCAAGACAACCAGACGCAGATGTGCTTGGTTCAGCCAGAGAATTGCAGTCAGCTGCTTCTGGTTTTGTTCGCGCGGGTATTGACCCAACCGGTGGTGTAGGTGGTCAGGTCATGGCTAACCTGGTGAATTTTCCCAGCGCCCAGGAACAGGTTGAAGCCAACGCAGGTATTATCGGTTTCATTATTATTGGTGTCGGTGTGGTCGGTATCCTGCTTGGATTCTTCCGTCTGCTGATGCTGACCCTGGTATCCGTCAAAGTGCGTTCACAGTTGAAGAGCGACAAGCCCTCCAAAGGTAATCCTCTGGGGCGTGTCCTGCTGGTGGCTGAATCCAATCCCAACGCAGATACCGAGACGCTGGAACTGAAACTGGGCGAGGCTATTCTCAAGGAAACGCCTTCGCTGGAATCCATGCTTACCCTGATCAAAATGATCGCAACCATTGCACCGCTGGGCGGTCTGTTGGGCACGGTGACCGGTATGATTCAGGTGTTCCAGCAAATCACAGTTTATGGTGCTGGTGACCCGACCATCATGGCGGGTGGTATTTCCCAGGCCTTGATGACAACTGTACTGGGTATCGTGGTCGCGATTCCGACTATTTTCATGCACACAGTGGTGAAGAGTCGCAGCGACAACATCATTCATATTCTGGAAGAACAGGCCACTGGTATGATTGCGCAGAAAGCCGAGCGCGCAGCTGCTGGTCAGTCCTGATAATCACGAGGTATTAAGATGCCCCTGTTTTTACTGGACATTCTGGATGCCATCGAAGCCTTCATGAACAGAGGCGGGCCTGTGTTGTCGATCATCATGGGTCTGCTGCTGATCAAATGGTCACTGGTTTTCGAACGGGTCTGGTATATCAATACCACGCACAAGAGTAATGTGAAAAAGACCCTGGCTGAGTGGAACGCTCGCCCAGACAAGCAATCGTGGAGCGCGCACCAGATTCGCACCATGATGATCTCCAAGATTTCCCTCGATGTACGCAATACCATGCCGATTATTGAAGTATTGGTAACCATCTGTCCGCTGCTCGGACTGATCGGTACTGTGACCGGCATGATTGAAGTGTTCTTCGTTATGTCATTCAGTGGAGGTGGAGACGCGAAATCAATGGCGGGCGGTGTATCCAAGGCTACCATTCCGACTATGGCAGGTATGGTGGGTGCGATCTCCGGGATCTTCGCCTACAACTATCTGAAGAGCCAGATCGATCGGGATCTGGAATTGTTGGAAGATCACCTTCCTATCAGCCAATAGAAAACCAAAGGCATAGCTTAAAGAATTAGGTTAGGTATTTATGAAATCAGGTTTAATGAAGAAAAAGGATCAGGAAGAGGCTGGTGAAATTGACCTGACCCCTATGCTGGACGTGGTCTTTATTCTTCTTATCTTTTTTATCGTGACATCTGTCTTTGTAACCGAAGCAGGTATTGATGTCAGCAAGCCGGAGGCTTCCACTGCGAGTGAAACCTCTGGCGACCTGATCCTGATCGCAGTCGGCCCCAATGGAGACATCTGGATCGATGGCGACCAAATAGACCCGCGCTTTGTCCGCTCAAGATTCGAACTGCGTTTGGCAGATGCGCCAAACTCTGCAGTAATCATTCAGGCGGATCAGAACGCAAACAACGAAATGGTGATGTTGATTCTGGAAGCAGCACGAGAAGCCAACATTGAAGACGTCAGAATTTCCGCGGAGGCTTAAATCATGATTTTTGTCAGATGGGCAATATCGATGGGAATGGCTGTTGTTATCACAATGGGCCTTTTCTATTTCATGCAGGCACTGATCGCAACTGGTGAACGCTTCGATGAGCGCGTAAATGTTGTACGTATCGTGGATGCGACAATGCCTGAGATTGAACTGGAAGTGATCGAGGAAATCGACAAGCCAGAGATGATCGAAGAAGTCGTTCAGGAAACGCCTGACACGCCGGAAAAGCAGATCACTCTCGACTCCGGGCCTTCCCTGAATATCGAGCGTGCCAGTGTCGAGATTGACACCGGGCTGGATATCAGCAATGCGGGCATTTCGGCAACAGATGGTGACTACCTGCCACTGGTGGCGATTGCACCTCAGTATCCCACCCGTGCGGCCCAACGCGGCATCGAAGGTTGGTGCCTGGTGTCCTTTACCGTGGATGGCTTAGGCAATGTGGTTGAAGACACTATTCAAGTGATAGATGCGGAACCTGCCAGCATTTTCGACCGCTCTTCGGTTCGTGCTGCGGCACGCTTCAAGTTTCAACCCCGTGTGGTAGATGGACAGGGCGTAGATGTACCCGGCGTACAATACCTGTTTCGTTACCAGTTAGAAGATTGATCCAAGAGGATTTCTAGCACTATGAAAGCACTAAACAAGCTATCACTGTCCTTTCTGATTGGATTGCTGACGCTACCTCTGACAGCACCACTGGTGCTGGCCGGGGAAGAACAGCGCGCACCTCCTGAAGCGCGTACTGCCGGCACCCTGAGCCAACAGGTAATGCGGGTATTGTCTGAAGTGCAGGAACTCATGTCACCGGAAGATGCGGACCAGGCGCCCGACTATGAAACGGCCAAGCAGGAACTGGATCAATTGCGGGAACGACGCTGGGACCGCATGAACGACTTCGAGAAGTCCAGTACCCTGAATTTTTATACCAATTACTACCTGAGCAACGAAAACTTCCGTGGTGCTATCGATACATTCGAGGAAATACTGACCATCGAAGAATTGCGCATGGATCAGCGACTGCGGACGCTCAAGTCCCTTGGCCAACTGTATGCGGCAGAGGAGGAATGGCAGAATTCGATCAACAATTTCGAAGGCTGGCGCGAACTGTCTGAAGTCGAGGACATCATCGTCTACAAGAGCCTCTCTTATGGCTACTACCAGCTTGAAAATTACGATACCGCCTTACCGCTGTGGCTGGATTACATGAATCTGAGCATGGAGAGCGGCGAAGAATTGGGT
This sequence comes from uncultured Pseudohongiella sp., assembly GCA_965267495.1. Taxonomy (GTDB): domain Bacteria; phylum Pseudomonadota; class Gammaproteobacteria; order Pseudomonadales; family Pseudohongiellaceae; genus UBA9145. The sequence continues at coordinate 1,817,044 of OZ254078.1, forward strand.
CGGGATGATTATGCCTATCTCAATGGTATCTATTTTATCCAGGAAGATTTTGAGAAGGCGCTGGATTTAACCAAGACCATGATCGTTAAATATGATAACGCGACTGACTGGTTGAACCTGAACGCTGTCTACGCCAGTCTGGATAATGAAGAACGTCGCGTTCAGGCACTGAATCTGGCCTATCTCAAGGGATTTGTTGACGACGAAAACCGCTACCTGAATCTTGGCCAGTCTCTGGCCGGTATGGATATTCCATTAACAGGTGCCAAGATTATCGAAGAAGGTCTCGCCAACGAGATCATCGAATCCAATGTCGATAATCTGGAGATAGCTGCTCAGATGCATCTGATCGCCAATACCTATGCTGATGCGCTTCCAAATGCGCTCAGGGTAGCGGAATTGTCCGATAGTGGCGACGGTTGGGACACCGTGGGCTACCTCCACTATGTAATGACTAATTACGAAGAAGCCGTTGAGGCGTTTCAAAATGCGATAGACAAGGGCAATCTGAGTGACCGATCGGACACTTTATTGTTCCTGGCCAGGGCGATGATCGAATTGGACGATTTTGAGGGCGCTCGTGCAGCAGCCAGACAAGCCGCTGATGCAGCTGATTCCGACGATGACACCTCGAGAAACGCTGCCCAGCAATACCTGACCTTTATCGATAGCACCGAGCAACGCTATAACATCATTGCAGAGCGTAAAGCAGAGGCCATTGATTTCTACGAGGAATATCCATCATTGATCGACTAGATCCTTGTAACGCTTGAAAAACCGGGGCCTAGCCCCCACAAAGAAACCCGAACCCTTGCAGAGCGTTCGGGTTTTTTTATGGATTTAGATCAATACCGGCAATACCGAGGAAACAGGCATGACAAGCGATACTCAGGCGGAAACTCTTGGCTTTGAGACCGAAGCAAAACAGTTGCTTCATCTCATGATCCACTCTCTGTACAGCAATAAGGAAATATTCCTTAGAGAGCTGATTTCCAACGCCTCTGATGCAGCCGACAAGTTGCGCTTCGAATCTCTATCCAACGCGGCACTTCTGGAAAGTGATGCGGATTTGAGTGTGAAGATAGATGTCGACGAGGAAAACAAGACCATCACCATCTCTGACAACGGTATCGGCATGAGCAGGGAGGAAGTGGTCAACAATCTGGGCACCATAGCGAAGTCCGGAACAGCCCAGTTTCTTGAGTCCCTCACCGGCGATCAGAAAAAGGATTCGCAGTTGATTGGCCAATTCGGGGTGGGATTCTATTCGGCATTCATCGTCGCCGATGAAGTGGAAGTCCTCACTCGAAAAGCCGGTACTGCTGCCAATGAAGCCACCCTGTGGAAGTCTAAAGGAGAATCAGAATACACGGTCGAGGCTGCGGAAAAAGCTGAGCGTGGCACGTCTGTATGTTTGCATCTGAAGGAAGATGAAAAGGACTTCGCTGAATCATTCCGCCTGCGCAGTATTGTGAAGCGTTATGCAGATCACTTGTCCATTCCGGTAATGATGGAAAAACCGGACTATGGAGAACAGGAAGAAGGAGAAGATAAATCCGATGGGAGCGCTGCTGAATATGAATCGGTCAATGCAGCCAAAGCACTATGGACGCGTTCACGAACAGAGCTTGAAGACGATGAATACAAGGAATTCTACAAGCATATTAGTCATGATTTTGCGGATCCCCTGCAGTGGAGCCACAACAAGGTAGAAGGCAAGCTCGAGTACACCAGCTTGCTCTATATTCCCGGCAAGGCACCGTTCGATCTGTGGAACAGGGACGCGGCCCGGGGACTGAAACTCTATGTACAGCGTGTTTTTATCATGGATGACGCGGAACAGTTCCTGCCTCTCTATTTGCGCTTCATGAAGGGGGTTGTAGATTCCAACGATATTTCTCTTAACGTTTCCCGGGAAATTCTGCAGAAAGATCCAGCCGTGGATTCTATGCGCAGCGCTTTGACCAAGCGAGCGCTGGATATGCTTGGCAAGCTGCGCAAGCAAGATAAGGACAAGTATGACGAGTTCTGGAACGAATTTGGTCAGGTTCTCAAGGAAGGACCCGCCGAAGACTTTGCAAACCGGGAAAAAGTGGCAAAACTGTTGCAGTTCTCCACCACCAGCGCCGAATCTGACGCCCAGACTCAGGGACTGGATGAATACATAGAACGCATGCAGAAAGATCAGGACAAGATCTATTTCCTGGTCGCAGATTCATACAGGGCCGCCAAAAACAGTCCGCATCTGGAAATATTCAGGAAAAAAGGCATTGAAGTCATACTCATGACTGATCGTATTGATGAATGGCTAATGGGACACCTGACAGAATATGATGGCAAATCATTTCAGGATGTTTCCCGGGGCGAGTTGGATCTTGGCAAACTGGACAGTGAGGAAAACAAGGAGGAACAGGAAGAATCCGGGAAAGCACTTGAAGGTCTGCTCGAGCGAGTCAAAAAGACCCTCGATGAGAGAGTCAATGAAGTAAGAATCAGCCACCGTCTTACCGACTCACCTGCCTGTCTGGCAATTGACGAACATGCCATGGGTGCGCAAATGAGAAAAATCATGGAAGCTTCCGGACAGGCGGTGCCCGAGGTGAAACCTCACTTCGAAATCAATGCCGAACATCCGCTGATTGAACGTCTGGACAATGAACAGGACGAAGATCGATTCAGCGATTTGGTGGAGATACTGTTTGCTCAGGCCTATCTTGCCGATGGCGGACAACTTGATGATCCCAGTGAATTCTCAGCCCGGCTAAACAAGATCTTATTGCAGCTTGGCTAGTTGACTGGAACGTGGCCCGGGCAGAAACATGGTATCTCTGTCCAGGCTACATCGTCTCCAGGGTTTCGATACCGAGGAGATGCAGGCCTTGCTGCAGGGTTCTCGCACTCAAGTCGGCCAGGGCCAGTCTCGACGCTCTGGTGTCAGGCTCGGCTTTCAGGATAGGGCAGGCTTCATAGAAGCGCATGAATAGCCCAGCCAGCTCATACAGATAGTTACAGAGTTGATTGGGGAAACAATCCAGTGCCACTGCATCTATGGTTTCCTGTAGTTGCAGGAGCTTGATCAGTAACATTCTCTCCTCATCATTCTCCAGTACAGTAATAGTCGCTCCCAATTGCTCCTCTGACTTACGCAGAATGCTGCGAATACGCGCATAAGCGTAGAGCATATAGGGAGCTGTATTGCCTTCAAATGAGAGCATAGTGTCCCAATCAAACACATAGTCGCTGGTTCGGTTTTTTGACAAGTCGGCGTACTTGACCGCACCAATACCAACTCGCTGCGCAATTAGCTGATGCTCTTCCTCTTCAAGGTCCGGGTTTTTTTCCTTAACCAGGTCATATGCCCGTCGAATCCCTTCGTCCAGCAATTCTGCTAGCTTGACCGTATCGCCCGAACGCGTTTTGTAGGGTCGGCCATCTTTTCCCATGATAGTGCCGTAGGCAATATGTTCCAGCTCTATGCGGTCACAGGTAAATCCTGCGGCTTCAGCTACCGCAAAAACTTGTTGGAAATGCAGGGACTGTCGTACATCAACCACATACAGAGATCTGTCAACCTGATCCTGTACACGCAATCTGACAGCAGCAAGATCAGTCGTGGCATATAAATAACCACCATCCGATTTCTGGACAATTAAGGGCAGGGGTGTTCCGTCCTTGCCGACAAATTCATCCATAAAAACACACCTGGCACCTTCAGAGTCGGTAAGTAAGCCCTTTTGTTCGAGTTCCTCAACAATTTTCGGTAAATCATCATTGTATCGACTCTCCGCATCCAGATGCTCTCTTGTCAGAGTGACGTCCAGTTTCTGGTAGATATCTTCACAATGACGAAGGGACTCATCGATAAATTGTTCCCAGGCAGCAACTGATGCACCGTCGCCACTCTGCAAGCGAACCACGCTTAGCCTGGCGGCAGTGGCGAAGGTTTCATCGTTATCAAAGCGAGCTTTCGCTTCTTTGTAGAATGTTTCCAGATCAGCGAGTTTGCCAGAGAGCGCTGCAGAGGAATCGCTATTGTTGTCTGTTGCCAACTCCTCCATATAAGTGATCAGCATGCCAAATTGCGTACCCCAGTCACCCACATGGTTTTGCCTGACCACGTTGTGACCCAGTGCCTCCAGTACTCTGACAAGACAATCGCCAATGATGGTGCCTCGCAGATGGCCAACATGCATCTCTTTGGCAAGGTTAGGAGAGGAATAATCCACCGCAATTTTCAATTGCTGATCACTTTCTTGAAGAAGACTGCCGTCCTGCAGTGCCTCACTCGCAGATCGACACAGGTAATCGTTGTCCAGGTGAATATTGATGAATCCCGGGCCCGCGACTTCCAGGCGCGCTATCTGGGGTAAAGTCAGTGACTCAAGTTCATCTACCACAGCCTGCGCAATTTCCCTCGGATTTCGACCTAACTGCTTGGCAACAGCCATAACGCCATTGGCCTGGTAGTCGCCAAATTCTGGCTTTGAAGCGGTGATCACGTTGGGATTACAGGACTCGAGCTGAGCAACCCTGGCCAGGCTGGCACCGACCGCCTCATTCAACTGCTGTTTGAGTGATTTCATTCCTTGAGTGCATGGTCCAGTTAGCAAAAGGGGGGGATTTTACACTATAGGTAGCGGTTCGAGGGTAGCCAAATGGCAATTCCTCAGGAGATTGTGTCGGCTATAGAGTAAAATCCCACAGCTTCAGTTCTCAGCAGCTTCTATGTCCGAGTCATCCATTTCCAGTCGCTCAAAGGTGCAGTTCCTGCGTGTTGAAGAACTACAACAGGGGCAGCGACTGGACAATTTCCTGTTCAAAACCCTCAAGGGAGTCCCGAGATCGAGGATTTACCGGTTTATCCGCCGCGGGGAAGTGCGCATAAACAAGAAACGCTGTAAACCGGAATACAAGCTGCAAAAGGGCGATACGGTCCGCATTCCGCCCTACGAGGAGGCAGATCTTACCCAGCCTCCTGCGCCCTCTGAGAACCTGATCAGGCTGATCAAGCAAAGTATATTGCTGGAGGACGAAGCTGCCCTTATCGTCAACAAGCCCGCTGGATTGGCGGTACATGGCGGGTCTGGAATCAGACTCGGATTAATCGAAGCGATTCGTCAGGCCGATCCACGCTGGCACTCAGCGGAGCTCGCCCATCGCCTGGACAAGGGCACTTCCGGTTGCCTGGTTATTTCTAAAAATCTTAATTATTTAAGAGGCTTACAGGAACAACTTAAGAAGAAAGATGTAGACAAGCGCTACCAGGCACTGGTCTACGGCAAGTGGCCGGAAAAGACCGTGGAAGTGGACGCGCCCCTGGCAAAGAACCTGCTCAGCTCTGGGGAACGCATGGTGCGCGTCGACCCGGCTGGGAAGCGATCGGTGACCGGTTTTCAGGTGCTACGGTCGCTACCCGGTGCAACCTTGCTGGAAGCCAGGCCACGGACCGGTCGAACCCACCAGATACGCGTACACTGCCAGTATGCGGGCCATTCTATCGTCGGGGACGGCAAGTATCTGGCCGGAGAGAAGGCCAGTGCAGCAGCACTGCGCAACTACAAGCAGCTCTGCCTGCATGCAGCCAGTATCCAATATGTGAGCCCGCTTAGTGGAGAGGTGGTCAGTGCCGCAGCAGAACTACCGGAACACATCAAGGCACTACTGCAATCATTAGCCTAATTTACAAGCAAAAACAGATAGATAAAACAGTTTATTCAGAAGTTCTCTAATAACTAAATCTTTGACAGCAATGACCTCTGCCCCTAGAATTGCGCGCCTATGTCAGAAGGCCAGTTGCCAGCCTACGTGGATATCCGCAGGGCATTCCTGCAAGACGAGCTCGTAAGCGGTTTTGTTAGCCTGGAACGTCTGCCTCGGTTCCGGGAGATATTAGCCAGTGAAGAGGCCAGCATCGAGACTGAGTTACGATTCTCCCTTAACAGGGAAGGTGAGCGACAGATAAGCGGCAAACTCTCCATGCAGGGAGAGGTTCCCTGTCAGCGTTGCCTGGAGCCAGTTGCGGTACAGATACAGGACACGATCAGGCTGGTGCTGGTTGATTCCGAGTCTGCTGCGGCAAACTTGAAGCCCGATTGGGATCCCTGGCTATCCGGTGACTATAAGCTACAGCTGGCGGAGATCGTTGAAGAACAATTGCTATTGTCCTTGCCGATAGTGAACTATCACAGTGACGAGGAATGTATTGAACGACTCGACTACCAGCAGCAAATAGACGAAGCACGGACAGCCAAGTCTGCCGAGCAGATTGAAGAAGCTAAAGAGAATCCATTCGCTGTCTTAAAGGTACTGAAAGAAGACAAGAGCTGAAAGGCTGCAGAAAAACAGAGAGAAAAGTAAAGAAAGCGGCTGTAGTTACGACTACACGATCACCTTAATGATACGCATCGCCCACATTGACATGATCAAAGAATTTTTGCGCTCAACTGCGCCAAACAGAATCTGAAAGCTAAAATATTGGAGATACACCATGGCTGTTCAACAGAACAAAGTTACCCGATCCAAGCGCAACAAGCGCAGGACTCACGATTCCCTTGCTAACCCGACCCTGTCTACGGATCAGTCAACAGGGGAAGTCCATCGTCGCCACCATGTCACCGCCGATGGCTTCTATAAGGGCAAAAAAGTTGTAGATCGCGGCGACGACTAGACTTGACCCGCAACAAGCGCGTCGCCATTGATGCAATGGGAGGCGAAGGGGGAGTAAACCTCACCATCCCGGCATCCTTGCGCGCCCTTCAACAAAATCCGGAACTGGAACTGGTTCTTGTCGGTGACGAACAACGCATGCAACCCTTGTTGCATGAAGCCGACACTGATGCACTTGCCCGATTCGAAGTTCTCCATGCTCCTGACTGTATCGGCGACGATGACAAGCCAGCCAATGTGTTGCGCTCGGGTCGCGAATCCTCCATGTTCATCGCCACCGAACTGGTAAAGGAAGCCAAGGTGCAGGCTATGGTCAGTGCTGGTAACACTGGTGCATTGCTTATGATGGGCAGACACCTGTTGAAAACCATTGACGGTGTCCAGAAGCCGGCGATCGTCGCTACTATTCCCGGTGCCAGCAAGCAGACCTACCTGCTGGATGTAGGCGCCAATCCTGAGTGTGACAGTCACCAGCTGTTTGAATTTGCGGTTATGGGAACAGTACTCGCTGAGTCACTAAGCGGTGAAGCTGCGACAGTTGGCCTGCTAAACATTGGCTCGGAACAGTACAAGGGTACTCATGCGGTACAACAGGCAGCACGCTTGATGGAATCGAGTCCGTCACTCAATTATGTCGGCTTTGTCGAAGCCAATGATTTGTTCGAAGGGGCAGCAGATGTTGTGGTGTGCGATGGTTTTGTGGGCAACGTGACCATCAAATCCAGCGCGGGTGTAGCAAATGTGGTGAAGAATCTGTTGGCTGAGCAGATCAGGGAAAGTTTGCTAACCAGACTGTCCGGTTATTCATCTACCTCTATGTTGACGAGGCTTTCGCAGCAAATTAATCCGCAACGCTTCAATGGCGCAAGCCTGTTAGGGCTGCAGGGTAGTATTATCAAGAGTCATGGCAATGCGACGGCAGAAGGATTCTACTATGCAATCGAGCAGGCGATTCATGAGATTGAAAACGCTGTTCCCCGATTGATTGCAGATAGGGTTGCTGACATCATTCAGTCAAATGCGGCGGTAGCCGCCCAGTAAAAACTCAAGAAACTATTGTCCTATGCACAAATTCGGATTCGTCTTCCCCGGCCAGGGATCACAAAAACTGGGCATGTTGTCCGAGCTGGCCAGCAGCAGCAATATTATCGAAAGTACCTTTGCTGAGGCATCAGCTGTCATTGATCATGACCTCTGGGAAATTTGCCAGCATGATTCCTCCAATAACCTGGATCAGACACAGATAACACAACCGGTTCTATTGTCAGCTTCGGTGGCAATTATGCGTCTCTGGCAAGATCGCGGCGGACCTTCCCCGTCGATACTCGCGGGTCACAGTCTTGGAGAATATTCGGCGCTGGTATGTGCTGGTGCCATCAGCTTTGAAGATGCGGTCAGGATCGTGCACCAACGCGGCAAGTTTATGCAAGCGGCGGTCCCGGAGAACAGTGGCAAGATGGCAGCAATCGTCGGCCTTGAGAACTATCAGATAAATGAAATTTGTGATGAAGCAGAAGAGTTGGGCACGGTATCCGCCGCAAATTTCAATTCACCTGGACAGACAGTCATTGCTGGCGAAGCAACAGCGGTTGATCGCGCTATTGAACTTTGCAAAGAGGCGGGCGCCAAGAGAGCGCTGCCTTTAAATGTCAGCGTCCCTTCACATTGCGCATTAATGCGCCCGGCAGCCACACAACTCGAATCGGCCCTGGCCGCAATCGAAATTAGCAAGCCGACCATACCAGTAGTACAGAACGTCAATGCAGACATCACCGAGGATCCCGAAGCCATCAAGCAGAACCTGATCGGTCAGTTATATGCGCCGGTACTGTGGGTGGATTGCGTACAGGTGATTGCAAAAGCGGGTGTTTCACATCTGGTTGAAATGGGTCCCGGCAAGGTGCTGTGTGGACTCATCAGGCGCATTGATTCGGATCTGGTCTGTCTGGGTAGTGACGATCCGGCGGCGCTCGATAGCGCATTGGCTGAGATGTCCGCTTAAAACCAGCGACTTTATTAATTGAGGTATCAGGATGAATGAAGAGGTGAGCATTGCTCTGGTTACTGGCGCCAGCCGAGGAATTGGTCGTGCGATAGCCGAACATCTGGGCAGAGCAGGCATGACTGTAATTGGGACAGCAACAACAGCAGAGGGAGCCGAATCAATCAGTCGTTATCTGAGTGATGCCGGTGTTAAGGGGCGCGGCATGGCTGCTAATGTGGGTGACGATGATTCTGTTGCTGCACTGATCTCAGCAATAGAGGAAGAGTTTGGTGTGCCGACAATCCTGGTCAATAACGCAGGAGTAACCAGAGACAATCTGCTCATGCGGATGAAGTCTGAAGAATGGAACACAGTCATCAATACCAACCTGACGTCCCTGTATCGTGTCTGTAAAGCCTGCCTTAAGGGTATGACCAGAGCGCGAAGAGGACGCATTATTAACATCAGCTCTGTCGTAGGCTCTTCTGGTAATGCAGGACAGTCTAACTATTGTGCGTCAAAAGCGGGCATCGAAGGTTTTACCCGTTCACTGGCGAAAGAAATTGGTTCCCGTGGCATTACCGTCAATGCGGTTGCGCCAGGATTCATCGACACAGACATGACGAAAGACCTGCCTGAAAAACAAACTGCCGCGATGCTGGAGCAAATTCCTCTGGGCAGGCTCGGACAGCCCGATGAGATCGCCGCAGTAGTCGCTTTTTTAGCCTCGCCAGCAGGCGCCTATATCACTGGTGAAACGGTGCATGTCAATGGCGGCATGTACATGAGCTAGCTGGCATTCACTGATCAATTTTTGTACAGACCAGATTTCAATTTACACATTACAATGGCAGTAAATAGAGGTAAAATCGCAGCCCTGATTTACACGGACTGATGGAATTACTGCTGCCGTGTTACAGAGGCTTTATATAAAGCCTTTAAAAAACAAAGTGTTAGGAGCTAATAATAGTTATGAGTAGCATTGAAGAGCGCGTTAAGAAGATTGTCTGCGAACAGCTTGGCGTGAAGGAAGACGAAGTAAAACCTTCTGCTTCTTTTGTTGAAGATCTAGGCGCTGATTCACTAGATACTGTCGAACTGGTAATGGCACTGGAAGAGGAATTTGAAACAGAAATTCCTGACGAAGAGGCCGAGAAAATTACCACAGTCCAACTCGCTATTGATTACATCAACGAGCACCTGTAAGTCCAAATTTAATGATTTCAAGCAAAGCTACTCTGGAATGTTCTGGAGTAGCTTTTGTTTATTGGGGATTGAAGAATCTCCGAGTGATTGTTGGGAGACTACAGATTGAAGGATAGGAAAGTCGTCGTCACCGGTTTAGGCTTGCTTACCCCTGTTGGTAACGATGTTGCATCATCCTGGGACGCAATTCGCAACGGTAAGAGTGGCATCACCGAAATCACCAGTTTTGATGTCAGCGAGTTTTCCACTCGCTTCGGCGGTTCATTACAGGATTTCGATTGCGACAGCTACCTGGAACCTAAAGAAGCGAGACGAATGGACACGTTCATGCACTACGGTATTGCTGCCGGCGTGCAGGCTATGCAAGATTCCGGCCTCGAAGACAGTGGTTTCGATGCAGAGCGATTTGGCGTTGCGGTGGGTTCCGGAATTGGTGGTATTACCACAATAGAAAATACTTCCTTGCAGATTAGCGAATCAGGTCCTCGCAAGGTGACGCCGTTTTTTGTTCCTGGCTCAATCATCAATATGATTTCCGGCAACCTTTCAATCAGATTCGGATTAAAGGGGCCGAATATTGCCGTAGTCACAGCCTGTACAACCGGAACTCACAACATCGGACTGGCTGGCAACATGATTGAAAACGACCAGGCAGATATCATGCTGGTAGGCGGTGCTGAAATGGCTACCTCCCCAGTCGGCCTGGGAGGCTTTTGCGCCGCCCGCGCACTATCGACCCGCAACGATGCGCCTGAATTGGCCAGCCGCCCCTGGGACAAGGACAGAGACGGCTTTGTCCTCAGCGATGGCGCAGGGGTCATGGTGCTGGAAGAAGAACAGCATGCACGTCAACGCGGTGCAACAATCTATGCTGAACTGAGTGGCTTTGGCATGAGCGGTGACGCCTTCCACATGACCTCGCCTTCGCCAGGCGGGGAGGGTGCAGCTGCCTGCATGCGCAATGCGTTACGCAGCGCGCAACTGGATGTCAAAGACATTCCTTACATCAATGCCCATGGCACATCCACTGTGGCTGGCGATGTTGCAGAGAGCCAGGCGATCAAGTCAGTATTCGGTGATCATGCCCATTCGCTCTGTGTCAGCTCCAGTAAATCCATGATTGGACATCTCCTCGGTGCATCCGGATCGGCTGAAGCCATTATTTCTGTGCTTGCACTTCATGACCAGCTGATCCCGCCGACCATCAATCTCGACAATGTGGACGAGCAATGCGATCTGGACTACGTGCCACATACAGCGCGCGAGCAGGCACTGGAGAGAGTGCTCAGCAACTCGTTCGGATTCGGCGGCACCAACGGCAGCCTGATATTCTCTCGCTACCAGTAGTAGGCCCCAACCCGGTTCAGCATCCGGTTCATGCTAGACTTGTCTCGTTTACGGGTCGGGTTTAGCACACCATATGGAGCGCTTGAACAAATTCATTGGCGGACGAAGACTTGTCATACTGGCGGGCGGAATATTGCTGCTGCCAGCCTTAATCATTTTGTTCATTCGAAGCGCACTGTATGCTCCTCTGACATCACTGGATGAACCCGTTACGTTTGAAGTAAGGCAGGGCAGTTCCCTGTCCCGGGTCAGCCAACAACTGGTAGAGATGCAAATTATCCAGTCGAGTACACTATTCACTCTGGCAGCTCGTACCCAGGGTGTAGCCAGCGCCATAAAAGCAGGCGAGTACCTGGCCGAACCGGGAATGAGTCTCAACGATCTGTTGAATCTGGTGGTAAGCGGAGACAGCATTCAGTACCGGGTAACATTTCTGGAAGGGTGGACAATGCAGCAGGTACTTGCTGCCCTCGCTGAAACCGACCAGATTGAGCATACCCTGGAAAATGTCTCCCTGGCAGAGATCGCCGATCTGCTTAATCTTGAACAAGGAAATCCTGAAGGACTGATCCACCCGGATACCTATTTTTTCACGCGAGGCACTACTGATATTGAGTTGTTGCAGCTGGCAAGAAGAAGACAGCAACAATTACTCGAAGATGCATGGGCTAGCAGATTGGGGGCCTTACCTTACAATAATCCTTACGAGGCGCTGGTTATGGCTTCCATTATCGAGAAAGAATCTGGTTTGGGAAGTGAGCGAGGGCATATCGCGGGTGTGTTCATTCGACGGCTGGAGCAGGGCATGCGCCTGCAATCAGATCCCACAGTAATCTACGGTATGGGGGAGCGATATAACGGCAACATTACCCGCGCTGATCTCAACACCACCACGCCATACAACACTTACAGGATAGCCGGATTACCACCGACGCCAATTGCCATGCCCGGTGAAGAATCGTTACGCGCGAGCCTGAACCCGATTGAATCAAACTATCTCTATTTCGTTGCTACAGGTGACGGAGGGCATCATTTTTCCGCCACACTCGAAGAGCACAACGCTGCTGTTGCACGATATCAGCTCAATCAACAGCAATCACCGGTGATCCAGCAATGAGCTCCAGTCGTGGACTATTTATAACAGTCGAGGGCGGTGAAGGAGTTGGGAAAAGCACCAACATAGATGTCATCAGGTCTTTTCTTGAAGAAAAGGGCGTCGACTACATACTTTCAAGAGAGCCAGGTGGCACACTAATCGCCGAACAAATTCGAGAGTTGCTGCTTGGCAAGCAGGAAGAACCCTTCGACTCAACCGCCGAGTTATTACTTGTATTTGCAGCAAGGGCTCAACATCTAAATCAGCGCATTATTCCCGCATTAGACAATGGCACCTGGGTGCTCTGTGATCGCTTCACTGATGCAACCTATGCGTATCAGGGTGCAGGTAGGAATCTGGACAGCACGCTGATTTCGAAACTGGAGAACATTGTTCAAGAGTCCCTCCGACCAGATCTTACGATCATTCTGGATCTGGATCCGGAAATTGGGTTGGAACGCGCCAGACAGCGGGGCGATCTTGACAGAATAGAAAGCGAGCAACTGTCTTTCTTCCGGTCAGTTCGGGATTGCTATCTGCAGATAGCGAAACAAGATCAGCAACGTTGCGTGATTATTGATGCCTCGCAGGACATTTCTCAAGTTGCTAAACAATTGCGGCAGGTGCTCGCTGAGCGCCTTGAAGCTGATCTACCATGACAGAATTAAAGGGCCTCATAGATCAGATTCCATTGCCCTGGCAAGCGCAAATATGGAACAGGATGATCAAACAGCATGAAAACGGACAACTGGCGCATGCCTATCTTGCTGCTGGACCAGCGGGCTTGGGTAAGCTGGCATTCGTACAACAGTTTGCACGCTACTTACTGTGCCAACAAAGGACTGAAAGCAAACCATGTGGCAGTTGCAGGGAATGCAAGCTAAACGGACAGGCGCATCATCCCGATATTCACCTCCTGCAACCAGAGGAGGGCTCAAGAGATATCAAGGTTACTCAGATCCGGGGCTTATCGGAGTTTTTGATACGGAGCAGCCATAGTGGTGGCGCCCGCATTGCAATCATAGATCATGCCCATCATATGAATGTGAGTGCCAGTAATGCGCTGCTGAAATCTCTTGAAGAACCTGGTGACCACAGCTACATCTTCCTGCTCAGTGATGCACCTGGCATGCTAAGCGCCACTATCAGAAGTCGCTGCCAGCGATTGCAGTTCTCCGTACCAGCTTTTGAAGAAGCATCTCAATGGTTACATGAGCATGTCGACGCCAGCGAAGACTCGGACAGATTACTGACAGCGGTAGACAATCGACCTCTTGCGGCATTGGAATTATCGCGAACTGGCAGCCTGGATGCTGAACAGGAGTTTACTGAAAAACTCATCGCACTGAGTGCCGGGCAATTATCACTTGCTGCAGTGACCAGTGCTGCCCTCAAACTCGGTGAAAATAGCGCAATTGTGTGCTTACTCAAATTCTCTACTACACTTACAAGACAATTACTGCAGGATGAAATTGTTGATTCGAAGGAAAGTTTCAGCTCCGTCTTGGTGGCCTACGCAGAGAAAATGAAGTCGGTAGGGGGGAAAAAGCACATGATTGCCAATCTTCTGATTTATCATCAGCAGCTTGTAGTGGCTTATCAGCAAGTCTCATCCGGCTCCAATCCCAATCCCCAATTACTGCTTGAATCCTTGCTCTGGCATTTCGCCAGCCTGCCTGCTTCCAGGGGTCAAGCTTAGCAGTTAATTACGACAGCATTTCGCCTGCAAGCTCAGGAGCGCACTATTGACCAGTACGTCTGCACATTTTCACTTCCATGTTGAAGACGAAAATAAACTGGCTGCTGCCTATATGCCATTTATCCGCAACGGTGGCCTGTTCATTCACACGGGGCTAGCGTTGAAGATGGGACAACAGGTTTTATTGCAGCTGAGCTTATTGGACAGCCAGCAACAAGAAACCATTCAGGCAACAGTTATCTGGATCTCGCCGGCCAGAGCACAGGACGCCAGTCACCAGGGGGTCGGTCTGCAATTCAGTGCCGGCGATGTGCGACTCAGGACCCGAATAGAAGATCTACTGGCAGCAAACACGGCCTCAACGACAGAGTCTTATACGCTTTAGCACAGTATCTGCTCAAAGGCGGGATTCAATGTATTCCGCGATCGCCAGGCTGGCTGTTAATCCTGGCGATTCAATACCAAACAGTTGCCACAGCCCGCGTTCATTATTGTCTGCTGGTGTTTGAATGAGGAAGTCAGCGACGTTCATACCTGGACCTGCGAGCTTTGGTCTGATGCCAGAGTAGCTGGGTACCAGCCTGGATTCTTCAACCGCCGGGAAATAACGGCTAATCGCATTCGCATAAGCGACTGCTTTCGCAGTATCGATATCGTAGTCGATGTGGTCTATGTACTCGGTGTCGGGTCCGAAGCGAAGTTGACCTGACAGGTCTGTGGTGCTGTGAATACCCAGCCCCTGGGTATTTGCCTCCGGAAGCGGGTAAATGAGATGCCGGAACGGGTTTTTGCCTCGATAGGCGAAGTAATCTCCTTTGCATGGATAGAGGCTGGGAATCTGCTCCTGCGGAAATCCTTCAATCAGTCCAGCCAGAGACTGGGCCTGGAGACCAGCACAGTTAATGAACAGGTCGCATTCCAAGGAATAACACTCGGTGCCATGGCCAGTGCTGATTGTAGTCTGCACTTCAAAGGCTTCCCGTAGTTTCGCGATCTGGTCAATCCGGGTTCGCGGCGCGTACAGAACTCCGGCAGTCTGGGCCTGCTGCAGAAGTGCCTGCATGTAGCGATGGCTGTCCACGATACCAGTAGATGGAGAATACAGCCCATGCCTCGCCGATACCGCTGGTTCCTCTTCTAGCAGCCGGGATGCGGACCACAAGACCAGGTCATCAACCCCGTTTGCTCTTGCCCTGGCCTGCAATTCTTCCAAACTGCTTGCATCAGAATCATGTGAAATTATGCACTTACCAATTCTATTAAATGGAACCTGGTAAGTATTGCAAAACTCATACAGCAAGTGTTTCCCACGCACACAGAGTGCGGCCTTGAGGCTGTCTGCCGGATAGTAGATGCCTGCATGAACCACCTCACTGTTGCGGCTGGAGGTTTGCTGTCCGAAATGCGCATTCTGTTCCAGGATGACAATGGAATTGGGGGGAAATCGAGTGGATTTAGCAAGCTGATAGGCGATGGCGAGGCCAATGACGCCAGCGCCAGCTATACACACAGAAAACTTGTCCATAATCAGTCGGTACCGCCAGGACAGGGGGCCACTAAAAGCTGGGTCATGTCTTTACTATCTGCCTGAAGGTGAGATTGATTCTGACTTTATTTAGGCCTTTCACTTTAGGAATCTGGTGTAACCATCTGTCTTGTATACCTTCCTTCATTAGCAGGAGACTTCCCGATGGCAGGGAGATCCTATGACTACAACGGGAACCCTTGTGCTTGGGTTTCAATTGAAACTGCCGTTCCGCCCCGAGGCTGAGTGACGCAATAATGGGTGCAGGCCCCAGTTCCCGCTCGTCATCAGCATGCCAGGACACACTGTCCATGCCAGTCCGGTACAAGTTCAACAAAACCGAGTTGAATTGTGCGCCGGTGAGCGCTTCAACTCGTTCCCGCAGGGATTGTACTGAGTCCTGCCACGGTTCTGGTTGCAAGCGCATACCGGAATAGCCGTAGTGACTGCGACGATCTCCCATCCAGCATTGCAATCGGGGAACTGCCTTCCGGGAGCCACCGATCCATAAGTATTCCTGACGCCAGGGTATCTCCTCCAGCAGTTCCGCCATGAGACTGTCCGCTTGTGTCAACGCTATGGCCTTACGCCAGAAAACCAGGCTGTCATGTCCCAAGGGCAGTAGTTCACAGCCCGTCATGCCCGGCTCAGCAGTGAACAATTCGCTTTGCATAGGTAATGATTCGGTTTTTAACTGGTCTGGTAGGTTAGTCAGGAGGGCTGGGGCATAATGCCTGCCGCAAATTCAGATATCGATCAACTAACTACAAGGATACAGCAGTTTGAGTGACTTTGATTATGACCTGTTTGTAATTGGTGCTGGTTCCGGTGGCGTGCGCGCCAGTCGGGTAGCGGCCAGTCTGGGCGCCAGGGTAGGCATCGCCGAAGAACGCTATTTTGGGGGTACTTGTGTCAACGTGGGTTGTGTCCCCAAGAAACTGTTCAGTTACGCCGCGCACTACCGTGATGACATTGAAGACAGTCACGGATTTGGTTGGTCAATGCAGGACCTACGCTTTGACTGGGCAAAGCTAAAAGCAAACAAAGATAATGAAATCAAAAGATTAAATGGAATATATAAATCGATACTTGATAATAATGAGGTGACCGTCTACGAGGCGCGAGCCCGATTGGCCGGGCCCAATACGATCGAGATTGCAGGCCAACAGCTCACGGCCCGCTATATCCTCATTGCCGTTGGTGGTTGGCCCTGGATTCCCCAGTATCCGGGCAGTGAACACGCGATTTCCTCCAATGAAGTGTTTGAACTGGAATCCCTGCCGGATTCTGTACTGGTGGTGGGTGGTGGTTACATCGCCGTTGAATTCGCCAGCATATTCTCCCGTCTGGGCTGCGAAACCACCTTGCTTTACCGGGGTAACCGCCTGTTGCGCGGTTTCGATGAAGAGGTCAGAGCCTTCGTCAGCGATGAGATAGGCCGCCATCTGAGCCTGATTCTGGAGGATGATATAAAGAGAATTGATAAGAATGACAATGAGTTATCTGTCATTCTTAATAGTAGTACTAAACTGTCCACGCAGATGGTACTGTCTGCGACCGGACGAAAGCCGCTGACAGCAGATCTGGGTCTGGAAACTACCAGTGTCTCGCTCTCAGACAATGGCGCGATTCAGGTAAACGACCAATATCAAAGCCAGGAACCCAGTATTTACGCGGTAGGTGATGTTATCGACCGGGTTGCGCTGACTCCTGTGGCGCTGGCCGAAGGTACGGTCGTGGCACGCCAGTTGTTCGGCGACGACAGCCAGCCTTTGTCTTACCAGAACATCCCCACAGCAGTGTTTTGCCATCCCAATGTGGCTACTTGTGGATTAAGCGAAGAAGCAGCCACAGACAAGGGCCTGGATATCGATGTTTACAGCGCCACCGTACGGCAGTTGAAGCACACCTTGTCGGGACGGGACGAAATGAGCTTCATCAAGCTCATCGTCAATAAGGACGATGATCGGGTCATCGGCGCACATCTGGTGGCACCAGACGCCGGTGAGTTGATGCAAGGCATTGCGGTGGCCATGAACGCAGGGGCAACCAAAGCCCAGTTCGACGCCACCATTGGCATTCATCCAACGCTGGCGGAAGAGTTCGTCACCATGCGCGAGAAGCGCAAAGATCACAAATGAGAGTAAAACCTTCGGATAAGTGATTGATTTAGCTATGTGTATGGAAATGTCCGATCTTACAGCGAATTCTACTATTTCCGGTAATAAAGATTACCGGAAATTAAATAGACCTGATATTGCCATTTCGGCTACTCCTCTGGCCCGCTATTGCGCTACCGCATGAATATTCTTGAACCGGCTCTGATGGAGGTCTGGGTATTCCAGGGTGATCCTGCCGCCAGACCTTCCCGGCGGTAGCGTATGGAGGCAATGCCCTGCTCATTGCCGCAGGAAGTCACTTCAACCTCTCTACGGGCCCTGATGCGCTGATCACGCAGATAACGATCGCAAACCAGGTCAAATACGTCGAATGACACCGTGTCGTCCCAGCCGTTAACCGCATACCAGGTAACCGGATTCGCGATTTCAGCGGGCGCAGTTGCACAGGCTGATAGCAGTATCGCTACCATGAATGCAAAATAAAATTTGTAAATACTTCGCCTAATCATATCGTTAGTGAGCTATATGCAAGTACATTGTGAATTAATCTCAGTCACTGATGGGCAATCCGGCACCGGAAGGGGTTCACAACCACTCTGGATCCGGGTCGATACGCCTGGAAGCCAGTGTTCACGTGCCTTTCAGACTACTGACAGATGACTATTATACGCGGCTTAAAGTCACGCAGAATACTACCGATTACTCTATTATCAGGCGCTATTTTGGCAGCCGGTTCGCCCTTTCAAGCACCCCTGTTATGCTGCTTGCAAGTCTGCAATCTATTTTATAGATTGTAAGTATTACAAGTAGATATATTCTAAACTTCATGAAAAATGCGAAGTCACCCGTTGCTTTCTTCGATACGCTCGAGGAAATGCCAAATCCTTTCAAGCAGCCCGTCAGCAGCCTGGATCACCTGCCTGGCAAGCAACCTGACGACGCGATAGCGGACTATCAGCACGCCAGCGAGTTCATTTACAGCTATCGGGGCAGCCCGGACACCTTCAGCACCTATCGACGGGAGATCGAGCATTTCCTGCATTGGTGTTGGTTGGTAGCAGATAAGTCACTAAATCAGATAGTTAGGGAGGATATCGAGGAATACGTCGAGTTTTCGCGAATGCCACCCGCCGACTGGGTCGGTAACAAGAATGTGGCGCGCTATGTGCTCAAGGGCGGAGAACGGGTTCCAAACGCGGACTGGCGCCCCTACGTCAGTTCAGGAGGCGAATATGTGGCTTCCCAGGCGGCTATCCAGTCTCTGTTCAGCGTGCTCAGCAGTTTCTTTAATTTCCTGATTCAGGAGAACCAGTTAAGCGCCAATCCCGTATCCCAGTTAAGGCAGAAGAGTAAGTTTCTGCGCAAACATCAGTCCCAGGGCAAGATTCGCCGGCTCTCGCCGCTGCAGTGGGAGTTTGTGCTCGACGCCGCAGAGACTCTGGCCCAGGAGCAGCCACAGGTCCACGAACGAACCCTGTTCATCATGCATGCCCTGTTCGCCATGTACCTGCGGGTGTCGGAGCTGGTTGAAACTCCCCGCTGGCAGCCCCAGATGGGTCATTTCCAGCTGGACCAGGAAGGCAACTGGTGGTTTGTGACGGTTGGCAAAGGCAACAAGGAGCGGGAGATCTCGGTCAGTGATGCGATGTTGGAGTCGCTCAGGCGATACCGCCTGTCCCGGGGCCTGACTGCCCTGCCCAGCCCCGGTGAAGCGACGCCGCTGATTCACAAGACTCGGGGTAAAGGCGGGATCACCAGCACCCGGCAAATCCGGGGTATCGTGCAGAAATGCTTCGATGTGGCAGCAGACAAGATGCAACGGGAAGGTTTTGGCGAGGAAGCTGAGCGTCTCAAGGACGCCACCGTACACTGGTTACGGCATACCGGTATCTCCGAGGATGTGAAACACCGACCCCGGGAGCACGTCCGGGATGACGCGGGTCATGGGTCCAGCGCCATCACCGATCGCTACATCGATGTGGAGCGTGCCGAACGCCACGCCAGCGCTCGCAATAAGGTGATTCGCTAGCCGGTCTGAAATGGTCGGTGAAATGACCTCCAGAATATGTGCGAATTACAGATTATTACTTCTCAGCGTCTGTAAATTGGCTTAGTCTCTAGTTCTGATTTCGCAGGCTGGAGGCCTCAGGAACACTGCCCTTGCCGGGCATGACCGAATCGTCGAACAGCGACAGTTTTCGGCAACACAATGCGAACTATAGTGCACTAATCGACTAAACAAAGAGTGGAGTCTTATGGGAATCAGGAAACTTAATTCAGGTCTGTTGCATCAACTGCAAATTGGCCTGGTGGCAACAGCACTCACTTTTGCAACTGTTGCAGTCGCTCAGGATGAACCCTCCCAACTCAATACTGTTCTCGATATTGAATCGCTGTATCAGCCCATTGACGCCCTGCCCGTGCATCACGACACGGCCACCGAACTCTTGCAGGAATTGCAAACCAAGCATTATTCCTCGGTCGAGATTAACGACAATTTTTCGTCGACGGTCTTCGACAGTTATCTGGATGCCCTGGATGGCTCGCACCTGTATTTTCTCAAAGGCGATGTGGATGAGCTCAGCCGCTATCGCTATACCCTGGACGACTCTCTCAAGGAAGGTAGCGTTGAGGCTGGTTTTGAAATTTACAATCTCTACTATCGTCGTGTACTCGAGCGCCTGATCTATGCCATTAACCGGGTTGAGAATCACGTTCCCGAGATGGATTTCACCGTAGATGAATATATCGATGTGGATCGAGAAGACGATCCTTATGCAGCCAGTGCATCCGAGCTTGATGAGATCTGGCGCAAGCGTATCAAGAACAGTGTGTTAAGTCTGAAGTTGACCGGCGACAGCGATGAAGAAATCACGGACAAGTTGAGCAAGCGTTATCGCAATCAACTCAGTCAGATACTCAAGACCAATGAACGAGATATTTTCCAGGCTTACCTCTCTACAGTAGCCAAGGCTGTGGATCCGCACACAGACTATTACTCCCCGAGAGACTCTGAAAACTTCAACATGCAGCTTTCCTTGTCCCTGCAAGGCATCGGAGCCCAGCTAACTACAGAAGAGGAATACACCAAGGTTGTTGAGCTCATCAAGGGCGGTCCAGCCGAGCGTGGCGGCGAACTGCAGGAAGGTGACCGTATCATTGGTATAGGCCAGGGTTTCGACGGTGAAATCCAGGACGTGGTAGGAATGCGTCTCGACGACGTGGTCTCTCAAATCCGTGGCGAGAAAGGCACCATAGTTCGCCTTAACGTAATACCTGCTGATGCGATCAGTGAAACCAGCGCAACCGTAGTGAACATTACCCGTGACACGGTGAAGCTGGAAGATCAGTCAGCCAAGAGTGAAGTATTGGAGCTCAGTTACAACGATCAGGATTACAAGATTGGCGTCATCAACCTGCCAACCTTCTATTTCGATTTTGAAGCGGCCTCCCGTGGCGAGGAAGACTACAAGAGTTCTACCCGTGACGTGCGCGTGTTACTGGAGGAATTGAAAGAACAGGAAGTTGATGCAGTTGTCGTTGACCTTCGTAACAACGGCGGCGGCAGCCTGAGTGAAGCGAATCAGCTGGTGGGGCTGTTTATTGAAACTGGCGCCACGGTACAAATTCGTTATTCGGGTATTCGCAACGGCTTCACCCGCTCCTTCGGCGACAATGATCCAGAAGTAGCTTACACGGGACCCTTGGCCGTACTGGTGAATCGCACCAGCGCGTCAGCTTCCGAGATTTTTGCCGGCGCTATTCAGGACTATCAGCGAGGCATCGTATTAGGTGGGCAGACATTCGGTAAGGGCACCGTGCAGGAAATCATCCCCATGGATTTTGGACAGGTCAAAGTAACCCGCTCGAAGTTCTATAGAATTTCTGGTGAAAGTACTCAACACCGGGGCGTTATTCCTGATATCGAGTTCCCTGATTTCTATGATGCTTATGACGATATTGGTGAAAGCAATCTCGACGGCGCGCTGCCCTGGGATACTGTTCGACCGGTAGAGTACCGCCCCTACTATTCAATTCAGGCAATGCTGCCTTTACTGCGCGAAATGCATAGTGATCGGGCGGAGAGTTCGCCGGACTTTAACTATCTGCTTGACCAGATTGAACGTACTCGTGAGTATCGCGAAAGGGAGCAGATCTCACTCAATGAAGCGACAGTGAAAGCTGAGCGTGAAGAAAATCGCCGGGAAGAATTTGAAGCCGAGAATATGCGCCGTTTACTCAAAGGTCTTCCGCTACGCGAATGGGTTGATGAGGATGAACTGAACAACGAAGAGGAAGAACCGGCCAGCCTGGCAAGCAATGACGACACCACTGTAGAGGAAGAAACTGCTGAACCGGAAGAAGAGATCGAAGAAGACGATCCCCTGCTGTTGGAATCCGGTCGTATCCTTGCCGACTTCATCGCGCTGAACAATCGACGGGTCAGCGCTCTCGATCGACTACCCTCCTCACGATAAATTCCACGCAAAAAAATGGCCCTCGAGAGAGGGCCAAATGTTAGAGCGGGGTCGAGCTCTAGGAGGACTCAAGCAATCCTGAGAATTTGGGGTTCATCCGATTGCTTGAGTGTTCATTAAAACAAGGGAATCTGACACCTGCCTTCAGTAAACAGGGCGATCCAGCGACACATTGTGGCAGCAATGTGGCAGCTTATTCCTTCTCCGGGACATTGCGCGCGTTCTATGACAACTCTCGATTGATCGTTTAACGGCTAAGAGTATTGTTGTAATATGCTGCCTCCTTCGCGGAGGGGTGGCAGAGCGGTTGAATGCACTGGTCTTGAAAACCAGCGAGGGATCGTAGTCACTAACAAGCTCTGGTCTTTTGATTTCAACAGCTTCAAAAAAAAATCTCATCAAAACCTGTCGAAGCCTTTGTCAGTTTTTAATGCCATCCCTAGATTGATCGTTTAACGACTAGGCGTATTGTTGTAATATGCTGCCTCCTTCGCGGAGGGGTGGCAGAGCGGTTGAATGCACTGGTCTTGAAAACCAGCGAGGGTGAAAGTCCTCCGAGAGTTCGAATCTCTCCTCCTCCGCCAAATATTCTCTATTCCTCCCACTGTCCGTCAGCTCCCTCACTGTACAGCCATGCGCTGCGAAAGAGGAGGTGAGAACTCCACAGTTCGAAAGGCGCGACAGCGCCACAGACATCGAGCAAGGCGAGACGCCCGTAAGGTGAGAAATTTGCGCCCACGCAAATTCCGAATCAATCTCTCCCTCTATACCCTCTCCTAACCTCACCAATATTCATTGATTTTGCCCCACCTCCCGGTATCATGAGCTTATCTACGGCCATGATCTGCCTCTTCTAAGATATTGAAATCCTGTTACTTTGCCCCAATATCCTGGTTAGAGTTGCAGCCCGGTTCGGGCGTAAAGCTGAACACCCATTGGTCGTTACACTTATTAATTCTTTCTGCTGGAGACAATGATGAACGAAGTTGATTTGACAATTGCCCATGGCCAGGAATCGGCCCTGGCGGTCAATAAGGTTCTCAAGAATACCTACCTGCTGCTCGCCA
Source organism: uncultured Pseudohongiella sp. (assembly GCA_965267495.1). Taxonomy (GTDB): domain Bacteria; phylum Pseudomonadota; class Gammaproteobacteria; order Pseudomonadales; family Pseudohongiellaceae; genus UBA9145. Next base: position 1,840,232 of record OZ254078.1, read on the forward strand.
TGACCCTGGCCTTCAGTGCCGTCACAGCGGCGTTGAGTTTTAGTGCCCCTGTCCTCAATCCCTGGATGTTTCTGTTGGGCGCTTATGGCTTTCTGTTTGCAACCCATGCGCTTGCCAACAGCCCCTGGGGACTGCTGACCACTTTCGGGTTTACTGGCTTTATAGGTTACGGCATCGGTCCCCTACTCGGTTATCTCATGTCCTCACAAGCCGGTAGTGAAATCGTGATGACAGCACTCGGTGGCACGGCATTCATTTTCTTCGGTCTGTCTGGCTGGGTATTGGCGTCCCGTAAAGACTTCTCTTTCCTGCGTGGGTTCATTGCAGCCGGCTGTCTGGTGCTTATTGCTGCGATCATCATTAGCCTGATCTGGCAAATGCCTGCACTGCAATTGGCGATGTCTGTCGCATTCATGTTTTTTTCCAGCGCTGTCATCCTTTACCAGACCAGTGAGATAATTCATGGCGGTGAGCGCAATTACATTCTGGCTACAATCACCCTGTATGTGTCGCTTTACAACATTTTCATGAGCCTGATTCACTTGCTCATGGCATTTTCGGGTGAAGACTAGGCTCACGATTAACCTGTTAACCATAAGCTGAGAGAAGCCCCGGCTGGTCTGGGGCTTTTCTTTTTTGTCGCAACTCAAGTGAAATTTTCAATTGTAGTCTATGCTGCACCGGCTTCATCCGAAGCGGCCGGCAGTGCCTATCAGTTCACCCGCACCCTGCTCAACGAAGGTCACGAGATCTATCGGCTGTTTTTCTTTTCCGACGGTGTGTATAACGCCAACCGCCTTAGCGTTGCTGCGCAGGACGAAGTGAATCTCCCCGCGGAATGGGACAAGTTGATTAGCAACTACGAGCTGGACTCTGTGGTCTGTGTCAGCTCCGCAATCAAGCGCGGGATTCTGGACACTGCAGAAGCACAACGTTACGAGCTGGATGGCAACACACTATTTGAGAGTTCGGAGATAGCTGGCCTGGGGCAACTGGTGGATGCAGCACTGCAGTCAGACAGGCTGGTGCAGTTCGGTTAGCGAGAGCGCTGCTTATGGAAGATAACAGGAAGTCATTTACTTTTATTTCACGCTCTGCTCCATATGGGAGCAACAGGCCACAGTTATGCCTTGATGCGGCACTGGCGACTGCAGTTTTTGAGCAGCAAGTTAACTACCTTTTCATGGGTGATGGTGTTTATCAATTGCTGAAAGATCAGCAGGCCGATGCGATTCACACCAAGACTCTCGGCAATGCCATCGAAACACTGGATCTCTACGGTATCGACAACGTCCTCGTCGATGAAGAATCCATGCTACGCAGAAAACTGAATACAGACGATCTGTTGCTATCTGTGAAACTACTGGGTGCTGAAGATGTCAGGGCCTTGATCGTACAGTCGGACTATGTGGTGAATCTGTGAGTACCTTATTTACCATTAACAAATCGACTGGCAGCAACTTGTTGAAATCCTGTTTGCGTGCCGCCTCTCCTGGTGACACTGTGCTGTTTCTCGAAGATGGCGTCTACCATGGTGTCGATAGCGATGTGCTGTCGAAGATTCCTGAAGACATCGAAGTGTTCTGCCTGAAAGAAGACCTGATCGCCCGCGGACTGATGGAGCGACTCCATGAAAGAGGCAGTGCGGCAAGCTACCGACGCTTTGTAGAATTATGCACGCAACACGCCAAGGTAATCAGCTGGTTCTAGCGCAACTAATCCTGATCATAAGCACATCAATTCCATGAAACAGTTCGACAAAGACGGCTTCCTGAAAAATCTGCAGGACTGGGATGAAGAAGTCGCTGCGCAGATCGCAGGCGATCTTGAAATTCACCTGACCCCGGCCCATTGGGAAATCATATTCCTGATCAGGAAATTCTATCGTCGCTTTCAGCATTCACCGGCAACCCGCGCACTGACCACTTATGTGAAACGGGAGTTGGGTCCGGACAAGGGCAAGAGCACCTATTTGATGCGACTCTTCGGCGGATCGGCAGCCAAGACTGTCGCCAAGATCGGTGGTTTGCCTAAACCCGACAACTGCCTTTAGTCTGTCTCCTCAAACCAGTTTAGCTGTTCCCTCAGATTAACCACTTCCCCAACTATGGTCAGTGTGGGCGCCTTGAGTTTCGCCTGCTCCACCTGTGCCGGCAACGCCTCGATCGTCGCAACAATGACTCTTTGGCTTGCAAGCGTACCCTGTTGCACCACGGCTGCCGGCATTTGCGGGCTCATGCCAGCCGCGATAAGTTCAGTGCAGATGCGCGGCAAGCCCACCAGACTCATGTAAAAAACCAGGGTTTGCTGCTCTGCAACCAGCGAAGTCCATTCCAGTTGCTCGTCATCGTCCTTCAGATGTCCTGGAAGAAAGCGTACTGAATGCGCCAGGTCGCGATGAGTAAGTGGGATCCCGGCATAAGCCGCGCATCCAGAGGCGGCTGTGATTCCCGGTATGATCTGAAAGGGCACACCGGCTTCTGTGAGGGAGGCGATCTCTTCGCCCCCTCTCCCAAAGATAAAGGGATCACCACCCTTCAATCTCAGTACCTTCTTGCCTTGCCTGGCATAGTCCACCAGCATCTGGTTGATGTCCTGCTGCGCCACGCTGTGATCGCTGCGCTGTTTGCCAACGTGTATCTTGTCGGCATCAGGCCTGAGCCGCTGCAGAATGGCTTCAGATACCAGTCGATCATAGAGCACTACATCTGCCTTCAGCATTAACCTGAGTGCCCGGAGCGTCAGCAGATCCGGATCACCAGGTCCGGCTCCTACCAGATAAACCTCTCCCTGCTGTTGTGTGTGCAGTGCTGACTGTAATTGTTGCTCGAGTTTTTCCCGGGCCAGCTCTTCCTGACCACTATAAACCAGCTCTGGTACATCGCTCTCCAGTACCGACTCCCAGAAACGCAGCCGTTCGCTAAACGCTTCCAGCGTTTCTTTCACCAGGGGTCTGAAGGATCCAAGCAAGCGAGCCAACTGACTGATTCGATCCGGCAACAGGGATTCATTCAGCTCCTTCACCATGCGCGTGAGTACCGGTGAAGTTCCACCGGAAGAAATAGCGACAACTACTGGCGTTCGATCGACCACTGCCGGCATGATAAATGAACACAGCTCGGGACGATCGACAACATTGACAGGAATCTGTCGCGCATTGGCTGCCTCGCTGACAGCAAGATTGACTGCATCGTCGTCGGTTGCGGCAATCGCCAACAGTGCATCTTCGAGATCATCCGAAGTAAACTCACGCAACCGGATTTCACTGCCATGCTCTTTGCACAGGGATTGCAGTTGGGGATTTATCTCGGGAGCAACAACAATTAATCGAGCACCTGCCCTGATCAGTTGTCTGGCCTTGCGGCTGGCAACATCTCCTCCTCCGATGACGATGCACTTTCTGTCCCTGATATTCCAGAAAACAGGCAGCAGATCCATCAGCCAAGGGTCTCGATGCCGTTCATGTAGGGTTGCAGTGCTTTGGGGATACTGACCTTGCCTTCAACGTGCTGAAAATTTTCCAGAATAGCCAACAAAGTACGGCCGACTGCAAGTCCAGAACCATTGATGGTATGAACCAGTTCTGGTTTTCCGGTATCAGGATTGCGCCAACGAGCCTGCATGCGCCTGGCCTGGAAATCGGTAAAGTTGCTGCAGGATGAAATCTCTCTGTAACAACTCTGGGAAGGAAGCCAGACTTCAAGATCATAGGTCTTGGTAGAAGCGAAGCCAAGGTCACCACCACAAAGCAATACCTTTCGATACGGTAGCTCAAGCTTTTGCAGAATCAACTCTGCATGACTTGTAAGTTCTTCAAGAGCTTGTTCAGAAGTATCCGGTGTCACTATTTGAACAAGTTCAACTTTCTCAAACTGGTGCTGACGAATCATGCCACGGGTGTCTTTCCCATAACTGCCTGCTTCAGATCGAAAACATGGCGTATGGCAGGCATATTTCCTGGGTAAGGATTCAGCCTCCAGAATTTCATCACGAACAAGATTTGTAACTGGTACTTCAGCTGTAGGAACCAGATAGTATTCGTGATGTCCCTCAAGCTTGAATAGATCCTCTTCAAACTTTGGTAACTGTCCTGTACCAGTCAGGGAATCGCGGTTCACCATGTAGGGTACATTCACTTCACTGTAACCGTTTTCGCTCGTGTGACAATCCAGCATGAATTGAATCAGGGCTCGATGTAATCTTGCGATCTGGCCTTGCATAACAACGAATCGGGAACCGGTAAGCTTGGTTGCAGTGGCGAAATCCAATCCCAAATTCAGCGCTTCACCTAACTCCACATGATCGCGAGGTTCAAAGTCAAACTTGGGAATCTCGCCCCACTGACTAATCTCGAGATTTGCGGATTCATCATGCCCTTCCGGGACACTGTCTGCAGGAACATTCGGCACACCAGCCAGATAATTGCCAAGCTTTTCCTGGAGCTCATGCAACTGCTCTTTCTTGCTCTCCAACTCCTGCTTCATGGTGTCCATTGAGCTGAGTATTGCGGAGATATCTTCCCCGGCGGCCTTCGCCTTTCCGATTTCCTTCGAACGGGAATTGCGCTCGTTCTGCAGTGCTTCGGTTTCCAGCTGCAGCGCCTTGCGCTGATTATCCAGCTCAGACAGCAAGGCAACGTCAAGATCGAAATTCCTTTTCTTGAGAAGCCTGGCGATCTGTTCCGCATCGGAGCGAATCCATTTTGGGTCTAGCATTGGAAGGTCCTGATCAGGTTTAGAGTAGTGCTCTGCCCATAAGCAGCCCAGTGTAGGCGGCCAGTAAACAGAGGATCACGCTGCTGACTATATAAATCAGGGCGGTATTGTAGTGGCCTTGCTGGAACAACAAAAGAGCATCCAGCGAGAATGTGGAGAAAGTAGTCATAGCCCCGAGAAAACCAACCAGCAATAGCGGTCTGTATTGTTCAACCAGGCTCAGCTTCTCCATGAAGAGTATAAACAGCACACCGATCAGAAAGCTGCCAAGTAAATTCACCAGGAAAGTGCCCAGAGGGAAATTTGTTTCATTGAATTGTTCTGCGGCAGTACTGAGCCAGTATCGCGTTACAGCACCAAAGGCGCCACCCAGGGCAACCGCAAGGTAGGTGTACATCAGTGATTCAACCAGGAGCTATTCATAATCGGGGTCAGGCACCGCTGTTGTCCACAACTTCAATACCATCCGGCACCTGGAAGCGAAACACCTCATCTGACAGCGCCAGGTTTCGTTCCACCTGCTTGAACTGCCAAACTGTTTGTTGTCCATTCTTGTGCGCAAGGTGAATTGATTGCAGCGTGCCTTGCTGAAAACTGATAGTAATCGAATCATAGACACTGTCAGCGGCCAGGGGGTGGAGTGCGAACTCGTCATAGTCACTGTTGTCATTTAACTGCAGCGCTATCTGGTACTCCCGCTTCAGGCGGTCAGTTTGACCGCTGAGCAACTGCGCAGCCAACTCGGACCTGCTGGTATCCCAATCTTCTATGACCACCTGCTCTAGATCGGGTTGGTAGTTCCACAGCGTTTCCCCATCAGTTACTACCAGTTCAGGGAAAGGCGCTACGGTTTCCCAATAAAAGCCATTGGGGCGCTTGAGATACATCTGGATATCGCTCTCTTCAAGCACACCACCGTCGGATTCCACAATTAGCTGCAGAACCTCGGCGCTCAGGGTGTCCACGTCAGCCAGGAGCGTATCGAGCCGATCTGCCCCATTGGGTTGTGCAGTTGCTGGCATAAAAAAAATGCCAAGCACAGTGAGAGAAAAGAGTTGTCTCCAGAATTTCTTCATCGGTCTTTTGAATTTGCCTGATCTAGTCGCGAGGCGGCGGCGGAGCAATGACTTCCCGTGATCCATTACTATTCATTTCGGACACTACCCCAGCGGCCTCCATGGATTCTATCATGCGTGCAGCACGGTTATAGCCGATACGGAGTTTACGTTGCACGGCGGATATGGAGGCTTTGCGGGATTCAGTGACGAACCTGACCGCTTCGTCGTAGAGTGCATCGCTCTCCTCCCCTTCATCGCCACCCAGGGACCCGCCACTGGCAAGATCAACATCCTCGTTACTGCGAGTGACCGCATCAATGTAGACCGGTTCTCCACGTTTCTTCCAGTCAGCCACAACACGATGCACTTCTTCATCGCTAACAAAGGCACCGTGTACTCGAGTCGGAACCCCGCCTCCTGGGGGGAGAAACAGCATATCACCATGCCCAAGCAGCTGTTCCGCACCACCTTCACCGAGGATAGTGCGTGAATCCACTTTTGACTGCACCATGAAAGAGAGTCTTGTAGGGACATTGGCCTTGATCAATCCCGTCAGCACATCTACCGACGGTCGCTGGGTAGCCAGGATCAGATGAATACCCGCCGCCCTGGCCTTTTGTGCGATACGCGCAATCAGCTCCTCAACCTTCTTGCCCACTACCATCATCATGTCCGCCAACTCATCGACGATGACGACGATACAAGGCAGGGCTTCCAGTTCAGGCGCCGATTGTTCTTCTTCCAGCAGCATGGGATCGGGCTGCCAGGTGGGATCCATGATGGGTTTGCCGGCCTTCTTGGCGTCAGTGACCTTCTTGTTATAGCCCGTAAGATTACGAACTCCAAGGGCTGACATCAGCTTGTAACGACGTTCCATTTCCGCCACACACCAGCGCAGACCATTGGCGGCATCCTTCATGTCGGTAATGACAGGAGTCAGCAGATGGGGAATACCATCGTAGACAGACAACTCCAGCATTTTGGGATCGATCATGATTACCCGCACCTGTTCGGGTGTCGATTTGAACAGCAGGCTGAGAATCATGGCGTTAATGCCCACAGATTTACCGGAACCTGTGGTTCCCGCGACCAATAAATGGGGCATCTTGGCCAGATCAACAATCACCGGTTTGCCGACGATATCGTGGCCCAGTGCCATACTCAGCGTGGAGCCGGCACGATCAAATTCTGCTGAGGAAAGCACCTGGCTGAGCTGAATGATTTCACGCTTTTCATTGGGAATTTCGATACCTATCACTGTTTTGCCAGGTATCACTTCAACAACACGCACCGAGACTACTGCCAAGGAACGCGCCAGATCCTTGGCCAGGTTGGTGATACGGCTAACCTTGATGCCCGGTGCAGGTTGCACCTCAAATCGTGTTATCACCGGACCCGGATTCACCGCCGTGACCTCGATTTCAATACCAAAGTCCTTGAGTTTCAGTTCCAGCAGCTTCGACATGGCCTCGAGGGACGCTTTGGAGAAACCCGCCTCATTGGTTTCCTGCCAGGCATCCAGCAGGCCGATGGCTGGTAGTTCTTTCACCGAAGTGGCTTCGAACAGCGTGCCCTGACGCTCTTTCTCCACCCGCTTGCTCTTGACCACCGGCTTAGGCGGTGGCGCCTTGATGGTTGGCGGTGTCCGTTTCTTTTCTTTTTCGATATGAATGTCCAGTACCCGCTTGCGGGATTCCAGGCGTTCCCGGGTAGCGATCTCCTGCTTCTTCTGCTCCATCCACTTTCTGGTCCTGGCAAGCACCAGGGCACTCAGCTGCAAGGTACTTGCTCCCAGGCGATCCACCACGTCCAACCAGGAAATAGCGATCGTGATAGTCAATCCGAACAGAAAGATAGCGAGGAAAAGTAATGTACTGCCCAAAGTAGCGAGTAGCGGCAGTGTGAGATCAACCACGATCGATCCCAGCACACCACCGGCGATATAGGGTGCATCGATGGCAACCTCGAAGTGCAGAGTTGCCAGGCCGCAGGCTGCAAGCAACAGCAAGATGAATCCGGCCACCTTGATACCGAACAATGGCCAGGAAAACTCGGCTTCCAGCTCTGCTTCCCTGAATGAACTATAGACTTTGTAAGCCAGCATGGCGGGAAACGCGTAGGCGAGATAGCCAAACAAATGCAGCAATACATCAGCAAGCCATGCACCGTAGCTGCCTACGGCGTTTTCGATCTCGCTGCCACTACCGGTGGTGGTGTAACCCGGATCTGATGGTGAATAGCTCGCCAGCGCAATGAGCAGAAACAAGGCCAGCAGGAAATACACGATGAGACTGCCCTCGCGTACCAGCCGTTGCACGACGTTGTCCACTTCGGCGTTAGAATCCGTCTTGTTTGCCACCGCGTTTCTCAATTTATTCAACCACCTGCGACTACTTTATACACTTGATTCGAGAAAAAGCCCACGCTGAAGCAATCCGCTTCCAGTATTGCGGGCACACCAGGGCCGCGGGAATTCTCCAGCTTATCCAAAGGTTATCGGGCAATAGCGCCCAGTATTAAGGCCTCGGCAGTGATCTGTGGGTCAGGAAAGTACTAATTTGCATTCCCGGTCTTTAAAATCCTCATACCGCCATCACATCAAGGCTAATACGTTCATTCATCACCAGTAAGGAAGCCGGGACATGCCAGAAGTACAACATCATCGACTCATCATCTTGGGATCAGGACCCGCTGGATACACCGCTGCAGTCTATGCGGCACGGGCGAACCTGGACCCGGTTGTCATCACCGGCATGCAGGCCGGCGGTCAGTTGACGACGACGACGGATGTAGATAACTGGCCAGGCGACGTTGAAGGCCTGCAAGGACCTGAGCTGATGGAACGAATGAAGAATCATGCGGAGCGTTTTGAAACCAGTGTAATTTTCGACCATATCAATGAAGTGGATCTGAGCGAACGCCCCTTCAAGTTAAAGGGGGATTCCGCCAGTTATAGCTGCGATTCACTGATTATCGCGACCGGTGCCTCTGCTCAGTACCTGGGACTGGAATCGGAACAGGCCTTCATGGGCAAAGGCGTGAGTGCCTGTGCAACCTGCGACGGCTTTTTCTACCGCAACAAACCCGTCGCGGTGATTGGCGGTGGCAATACCGCGGTCGAAGAAGCCCTCTACCTGTCCAACATCTGTTCCCATGTCACTCTGGTTCACCGACGCGACAGTTTACGCGCTGAGAAAATTCTGCAGAAGAAACTGTTCGACAAAGTTGATGAAGGTGTCGTCACCATCGCCTGGGATCATGTACTCGATGAAGTACTCGGCGATGAGAGCGGCGTCACCGGCATCACGATCAAGCATGCCCAGACAGGAGAACCACAACAGCTCAAAGTCGATGGGGTATTCATCGCCATCGGGCATGTACCCAATTCCGAGATGTTTCAGGGGCAACTGGATATGAAGAATGGCTATGTGGTCATCAACAGCGGCATAGGGGGCAATGCGACGGAAACCAGCGTACCGGGCGTTTTTGCAGCTGGCGATATTGCTGACCAGGTCTATCGCCAGGCCGTAACCAGTGCGGGATTTGGTTGCATGGCCGCCCTGGACGCAGAGAAATTTCTGGACGAATAAGGAATCAAGCGCAGGAGCATGCCTCTACCCTGGCTCGAGTCTGAACCGATTCAGTTCCCTCCTCTGGACCAGGCGATGGAAGAGCCTGCTGGCTTGCTTGCTGCCGGTGGGAGCCTGGACGAAGCATGGCTCCTGCATGCCTACAGCCGTGGCATCTTTCCGTGGTTCGAAGACGGACAACCGATTCTGTGGTGGTCACCCGACCCTCGCCTGGTGCTGTTTCCCAACAAGCTTGCCATCTCACGTAGCCTGCGCAAGTTTCTTAACAAGCACCCGTACACACTACGTATGGATTCAGACTTTGCTGCCGTGATACGCCGCTGCGGTCAGGGTCGAAAAGATGGTCAACAGACCTGGATTACCGCGGAAATGGAGGCTGCCTATTTGCTCATGCACGAACGTGGGCACGCTCATTCGGTAGAAATCTGGGATAAGGATGAGCTGGTGGGTGGACTCTATGGCATCGCTCTGGGTAAGGTATTCTTTGGTGAATCCATGTTCAGCCTCGTTTCCAATGCCTCCAAGTTAGCGTTGGCAGCGCTGGCACAACAACTGCACCACTGGGGTTTCGTGGTCATTGATTGCCAGGTCAGCAGTGAACATCTGTTATCACTTGGGGCGGAAGAAATTCCTCGCGCATCATTTTGTGCATTATTGGAGCAACACCACGAACCCATCAAACCTGGAAAGTGGAATTTTGACAGTGACTTTCAGCTAGCCAGCCATGCAATCTAATTCAAAAGCGCTCAGCTCAATCCGGTTATTCCGTACCGCATCTCATCGTTGCAGTTACAAGACTGAAGAGCAGGCGGCAACCGTTTTCGTCGATCCTGACCTGGTTATCGACAAATCCCTGAACAGCAAACTCAGCGATCTGGGTTATCGTCGCAGCGGTGCACACCTGTACCGACCAGATTGCGATTACTGTCAGGCGTGCATCTCATGTCGCATTCCCGTGGCCGATTACAACTTTTCCCGTTCTCAGCGGCGGGTATTGCGAATGAACGAACAGTTGCGTGTAGTGGAAGAAAGCGATCTGACCAGCAGTGTTGCTTTCGATTTATATCGACGCTACATAGACGAAAGACATGGCGATGGCGATATGTATCCTGCCACACTGGAACAGTATGAAGCCTTCATCAAAACCAAGACTGTCGATACCCGGTTCTACCTCTTTTATGACCAGGACGAACTGGTCGCTGTCAGTGTAGTCGATGTGCTCGAACACGGATTGTCGGCCGTCTATACTTTTTTCGATCCGCAGTTGGACAAGCTGTCCCTGGGTAAATACGCGATCCTCTGGCAGATCAAAAAGTGCCAGCAGATGGGTCTGCCCTATCTTTTCCTCGGATATTGGATCAGGAATTGCCCAAAAATGCAGTACAAGAGCAGTTTCAGGCCAATAGAAATGCTGCTGAATGGCCGATGGGTGCTGATTAAGTAGGCGGTTTTGCGTCCCACCCTAAAATCCGGCACAATGCGCCACCTGCACAGATCACTGGAGATCCGATGGCGAAAGAAGATCAGATTGAAATGGAAGGTGAAGTAGTCGACACCCTTCCCAACACCATGTTCAGAGTAAAGCTGGAAAACGGTCACATTGTGACTGCCCATATTTCTGGCAAAATGCGCAAGAATTACATTCGTATTCTCACTGGGGATCAGGTCCGGGTTGAGCTCACTCCCTATGATCTGACCAAAGGCCGCATTACCTACCGCGCCCGCTAGGCATCAAACCAGCTTCCTCACTTTCACTACCTATTGCCTGACAGCTAGCTTTTAGCCTGGCTGAGCTCTTTGTCTGCCTGTTTCTTGCGCCCTTTGATTTCGATCTCTATGTCTTGATCTGCGCTGACATAAACATCGCCACCATTACTGGATAGCTCGCCAAACAGTATGTCTTCCGCAAGGGCGCGCTTGAGCTTCTCCTGGATTAAGCGGGCCATAGGTCGTGCCCCCATGGACTCGCTATAACCATGCTCGACAAACCAGTCGCGCGCTGAGTCATCTACATGCAGCATGACGTTCTTTTCATCCAGTTGAACTTGTAGATTGACCAGAAACTTGTCCACCACAGTCCGTATGGTCTCGTGGGAAAGTGCCCCGAACTGAATGATGGCATCCAGTCGGTTGCGAAATTCCGGTGTAAACGCTTTCTTGATGATTTCCATACCATCCGTACTATGGTCCTGCTCGGTAAAGCCAATAGAAGCACGCGACATTTCCTGTGCACCGGCATTGGTAGTCATGACGAGAATGACATTACGAAAATCGGCTTTGCGACCGTTATTGTCAGTCAGGGTGCCATGGTCCATCACCTGTAGTAGCAGGTTAAATACATCCGGATGTGCCTTCTCTATCTCGTCCAGTAATAGCACGCTATGGGGATTTTTGGTGATAGCCTCGGTTAACAGCCCCCCCTGATCAAAGCCCACATAACCTGGCGGCGCGCCAATGAGTCTCGATACGGTATGGCGCTCCATGTATTCAGACATATCGAAGCGTACCAGCTCGATTCCCATTATTTTGGCAAGCTGCCGGCTGACTTCAGTCTTGCCCACACCGGTAGGACCAGCAAACAGGAAAGAACCTATTGGCTTTTCATTTTCATTTAGACCCGCGCGGGATAGCTTGATGGCAGTTGCCAGTGAATCGATAGCTTCATCCTGACCAAACACCACCATCTTCAGATTACTTTCCAGGTTTTTCAATGCATCGATATCGGAATTTGAAACGTGCTTGGGAGGAATCTTGGCGATGGCCGCAACCACTTTCTCCATATCGGTGACGCTGATCAGCTTCTTGCGCTTGCTTGCCGGCAGCAGTCGCTGGTATGCACCCGCTTCATCGATAATATCGATTGCCTTATCGGGCATATAGCGATCATTAATGTAACGGCCTGCCAGTTCTGAAGCAGCCTTAAGCGCCTTATCACTGTAACGAAGATCATGATGTTCTTCGAATCGGGATTTCAGACCTTTCAGTATCTGATAGGTAGTGTCTACATCGGGTTCATCTACATCAATTTTCTGGAATCGACGCGATAGTGCCCTGTCCTTCTCGAAGATGCCCCGGTATTCCTGATAGGTTGTGGATCCTATGCAACGCAATTGCCCTGAAGTCAGTACAGGTTTGAGCAAATTCGAAGCATCCATAACACCGCCCGAAGCAGCACCCGCTCCGATAATGGTGTGAATCTCATCAATGAACAGAACTGCATTCTCGTTTTTCTTCAATTCGGCCAGTAGTGCTTTGAATCGCTTCTCGAAGTCACCGCGATACTTAGTACCGGCAAGCAGAGCGCCCAGGTCCAGCGAGTAGATAACATTATCAGCGAGCACATCGGGCACATCCCCTTCAACAATCAGCTTGGCGAGACCTTCGGCGACAGCAGTTTTTCCAACGCCAGACTCCCCTACTAGTAACGGATTGTTCTTGCGTCTACGAGACAAAATCTGAACTACGCGGGTAACTTCATCGTTCCGTCCTATTAAGGGGTCAATTCTCCCATTTTCTGCTTCAACATTGAGATTGGTTGCGAAACTGTCGAGCGGATTTGCAGAGGATTCACCGACTGATTCTTCTTCCTGTTGATCTGGAGAGGGTTCATTTTCGCCAGCATGGCCCGGAATCTTGGAAATTCCATGGGTGATGTAATTCACCACGTCTATGCGTGCAATATCCTGTTGCTTGAGGAAATAGACCGCCTGACTCTCCTGCTCGCTAAAAATGGCCACCAGGACATTTGCTCCAGTGACTTCTCGCTTGCCTGAAGATTGCACGTGAAATACTGCCCGCTGCAGTACGCGCTGAAAGCCAAGCGTTGGCTGAGTTTCCCGGGTGGTTTCAGACTCCGGAATCAGGGGCGTCGTGGCATCAACAAAATCTATTAGCTCCCCCCGCAACCTGGCCAGGTCACAGTCGCAGGCGAGCAACACATTCGAGGCAACCTCATTGTCAAGTAATGCTAACAACAGGTGCTCTACAGTCATGAATTCATGACGCTTTTTCCTGGCGCCCTTGAAAGCGTAGTTCAATGTCGCTTCTAAATCTTTGCTTAACATGCGCTCTCTCTAAATTCGTTACCTATAACAGTACTATCTATCAACTTCGACCGAACAAAGTAGTGGCTGTTCACATTCTCGAGAATAATCATTCACCTGTGCAGCTTTGGTTTCCGCAACATCCTTGCTGTATACGCCGCAAACCCCCTTACCCTCCGTATGAACCTTCAACATAATCTGGGTGGCTTTCTCCACATTCATGTTGAAAAAGGAGCGCAACACATCAACAACGAAATCCATTGGCGTGTAGTCGTCATTGATGAGAATTACCTTGTAAAGGGGCGGCTGCTTGAGTTTTGGCTTCTCGGCGATGGTTTCATAGCCGGTGCCAACTTCATTATCGCCATCGTCCTGCGAACCATTTGGACGCATGGGGAGCTTGGTCAGGCCAGGTGGGTTGTGAATCTTCTCAGTCATACTCATAACAACGGAAAAACTAAGGATTTCAGTAGTTTTGGATCAGAATATTTTGCGCCAGAACAACTGCCTTGAAAAGGCCTTTCTCAACACAATTCCGAATGTGGCTGAATCGCCGTGTAAGCCCATTTATTGGGGCTTCCAAAGCGATAATCAAGTCCAAAGCAAAAATGGGCCCTGGGAAGTCTCCCGCCTTCCTTTTGACATTACACAATTGATGGTGTATAGCGTCAGATAGGTGGCTGGAGTCACCCAATAAAAAAACTAAAACAAATAATAACAAGCACGGAGTTACACATGAGTACCGGGCAAGTTAAGTGGTTCAATAATGCGAAGGGATTCGGTTTTATTTTGCCTGATGATGGAGGGGATGATTTATTCGCCCACTACTCCGCTATCGGCATGGAAGGTTATAAGACGCTGAAAGCAGGTCAAATGGTGTCCTTTGACACTGTCGAAGGTCCTAAAGGACTGCACGCAGCCAATATCAAACCCATCTCGGAAAACGCTGATGCGGGATCATCTGCAGCTGAAGCAGAAGTTACCGCAGACGAAGGCACTGCAACGGCAGAATAAAACCAGCGTTTTCAGTTTATTCGATCAGGCATGCCCACGCGTGTACGCGTGAGCATTCTCTGATGCTCTGTTCCCTGGGACAAGCGCTCGCGCACCTGCCTGTGCGGGGATAGACTTGTGCCCTGAATTTTCAATCCCAGAATCCCATGTCATCTGTTGTGCTCTTTAACAAACCGTTTGGCGTGCTGTCGCAATTTTCCGGAGACGGATCGCTACCTACACTAGCCGGCTTCATTGAAATTCCGGATATTTATCCCGCTGGCAGACTGGATAAGGACTCCGAGGGTCTGTTGGTATTAACGGATGATGGCAAACTGCAACAGCAGATCAGCGATCCGCAGTTCAAGAAATTCAAGACCTATCTGGTACAGTTGGAAGGCCTGGTCTCTGAATCTGCAATTCAGCAATTACGGGCGGGTGTCGAATTGAAAGATGGATTGACTTTAGCAGCGCAAGTTAAAGCAATACCTGAGCCTGAGCTGTGGCCAAGAACGCCCCCTGTCCGCTATCGAAAAAACATCCCAACGAGCTGGATTGAGATTTCTATACGCGAGGGAAGAAACCGGCAAATACGACGCATGACGGCGGCGGCGGGATTTCCCACCCTGCGGCTGGTTCGGACCCGGGTAGCACAATGGCGTCTTGAAGATCTGCAGCCGGGACAGTGGCGGCAGTTACAAATCGATGTCTGAATCAGGCTTCACTGCCAGCGCTTGATCGCATCCTCATCGCTGGCACGGCTTTCTACCCAATGGCTGTCTTCTCCGACACGTTGGCGCTTCCAGAACGGCGCATTACTCTTCAGGTAATCCATAATGAACTGGGCCGCATCAAAAGCTGCCTGTCGATGAGCGCTGGCAGTGCCAACCAGTACGATCTGTTCGCCAGGCATCAACTCACCCACCCTGTGCACGACTCGCACCGCCAACAGTGGCCATTGCTGTTGTGCCTGCTCCACTATCTCCTGCAGACATTTTTCAGTCATTCCCGGATAGTGTTCCAGAAACAGCGTATCAATCTTCGTCGGGCTCGCTTCACTATCGTAAATTTCACGCACCAGGCCCGTGAAAGTCACTATTGCGCCAACATCGCCCGACTGTTCCCGCAATGTTGCGTACTCGGAAGCGAGATCAAAATCCGCGGTCTGAATTCGAATCTGTTCAATCTTGCTCAAGCGCCTTAGCCTCCGGTCATGGGCGGAAAGAACGCAACTTCGTCATCTTCACCAAGCTGGTAGCTTCCATCTACAACTGTCTGATTTACTGCAACTAACATTCTTGCACCTGAATCGTAGAGCGACTTGAACGCGGCATTCTGGGCAGCAAGGTAAGTCTGCAAATCGGCCACCGTTGCAACCCCGACAGGGAGATGCACCTGCTCCTCGGCTTTATCGACTGCTTCACGGATGGAAGCGAAATAATGAATCTTCAATGACACCTGTTATACCGCCTCAACACGCTGATAGTGACCGCTGCGACCGCCACTCTTTTCCTCAAGTTGAATTGCGCCGATCACCATACTCTTGTCCACCGCCTTACACATATCGTAGATAGTCAGGGCGGCCACTGAGACCGCAGTCAGCGCTTCCATTTCTACCCCGGTTTTGCCGCTCACCTTGCAGCTGGCGGTAATGACGACTTTCGAAGCGGCCTGGTCCAGCTGTAAATCGACTTTGACTGAGTTGAGCATTAATGGGTGGCACAGGGGAATAAGCTGTGCGCATTGTTTTGCAGCCTGGATACCCGCTATGCGCGCAATACTCAGCACATCTCCCTTCTTGTGCCCGCCTTCGGCAATCAGCTGCAAGGTTTCACTGCGCATTTGCACATGACCGCTGGCAACGGCCACCCTTTCCGTGACAGCCTTCTCGCCCACATCAACCATGTTGGCGTTGCCTTCCCGATCCAGATGTGTCAATTGATCAGCCATGAATATTGCCTGTAGTCAGAAGGTCCGTATTATCACCTTTTAGCGGACGCAGCTAAAGCTTCTTACATAGAATACATATGAGCTGTTGGATTTATCACACTGATCGTAAAGACATTGCAATGCATGATAAGCCCCACCTGACCGTCGCCACAGTGATCTGCAAAGACCAGAAGTTTCTTCTGGTGCAGGAACGGGACCATGGCAGGACTGTGTACAACCAGCCTGCCGGGCATGTGGAAGCTGGAGAATCCATCATCGCTGCGGCGCAGAGGGAAACTCTGGAGGAAACCGGTTGGCAGGTAGCGCTGACCAGCTACCTGGGCACCTATCAGTATCATGCTGCAAGCAATGGCATTCACTACGTGCGCCACTGCTTCATTGCCAGCCCAGAGCAACAGATCAGCGACACTCCACCGGACACGGACATCGAAGCGGCAATCTGGCTCAGTCATCAGGAAGTGCTGGACTTGCAAGACGCGCTGCGAAGTCCTATGGTCTTGCGCGCAATCGATGACTACCTCAATGCGCCACACTATCCCCTCTCAATCTTTCGATCATGAATAATCCTGGCAGCAATCTCCCCGGGCAGGATCCGGGATCGACCCGCGTTATCGTCGGCATGTCCGGTGGTGTGGACTCCTCGGTCTCGGCTTACCTGTTACAACAGCAGGGTTACCAGGTGGAAGGGCTGTTCATGAAAAACTGGGAAGAAGATGACGGCACCGCATACTGTACAGCCAAAGAAGATCTTGCCGACGCTGAGTCTGTTTGTGAGAAGCTGGGAATTCAACTACATACAGCCAATTTCTCAGCTGAATACTGGGACAATGTGTTCGCACATTTCCTGCAGGAATATCAGGCCGGCAGAACACCTAATCCTGATGTGCTGTGCAATCGCGAAATTAAATTCAAGGCCTTTCTTGACTATGCCCAGGAACTGGGCGCGGACCTGATTGCTACGGGTCACTATGTGCAGCGATGCGATCGCGATGGTCAAACCTGGCTATGCAAAGGCCTGGATAACAGTAAAGACCAGAGTTACTTCCTCTGCGAGGTCAACGAGCGCTGTTTGAGCCTGTCACTGTTTCCCGTAGGCGCGCTCAGAAAGGCCGAAGTCAGGGAGATTGCTGCAGCACTTGGATTGCGTACTCACGACAAGAAAGACAGTACCGGTATCTGCTTCATCGGGGAACGCAAATTCAAGGACTTCCTGGAGACCTATCTCCCTGCGCAGCCTGGAGATATCGAATCTGCGGACGGAGAGATCATCGGTAGCCATGCGGGTCTCATGTTCTACACCCTCGGACAGCGGCAAGGCCTGGGCATAGGAGGTATGCGAAACCGACCCGAAGTGCCCTGGTATGTGGTGGAAAAGGACTTAAGCCGAAATGTACTGATTGTCTCCCAAGGTAATGAAAATAATGACTTATTCTCTAAGGAACTAATCGCCAAACAACCCGCCTGGGTCAATGGCGAAGCGCCGCTGTTACCGCTTCGGTGTACCGCCAAGATCCGCTATCGGCAGCAGGATCAGCACTGTATGGTGCTAGCGGATGTCGAGAATGGCTCTCCGGAGCAAGCAGGCCAGGTACGCGTCCAGTTCGATGTTCCCCAGCGCGCCGTGACACCCGGCCAATACGTGGTTTTTTACCAGGATCAGCGCTGCCTGGGAGGAGCGATCATCGATGCTTACCGCCGCTGACCTCACTCACTGGGAGCAGCAACAGCTAGCCCTGGCTGCGCAGGTACAATGCGCCGCGCTGGTCCGTGACCTGGCCCAGCATGGAGAGGTGCCGCAACAACAGCTGGCAGCCTGCATCAATCCCCTGCTACAGCTGAATCCTGGTTCCATTAGTGATGTTTACGCTGAACTTCCAGCCCTAAGCCACGGATTACAAACGGTTCAGGATATGTTTAGCAGCGACAGGCTGCAGTCGCTGGGAGAAGTCATCCGATACACCCATGGCATCATGCTGCTGCGCAATCGTCTGCTGGAAGACGAGGAAATGCAGGACACGCTGCGCAGACGCATCCAGTATCTGGACCCTCTTCCCGTATCCATCGATGACACAGAGGATTCGAGGCAGCTAGACCATCAGGAGCGCATTTTGCAGCAGCTTGCAAACCTGTATCAGGATACAATTAGTACTCTCTCCTTTCGCATTCAGGTTCAGGGAAAGATCGAAAATTTAAAGAACGAACACCTTGCCAACCGCATTCGAGCGCTGTTGCTGGCAGGTATTCGTTCAGCGGTATTGTGGTATCAACTGGGCGGACGTCGATGGCGACTGGTGATCTACCGCAAACGCATCAGGACAACAGCAGCAGAGATTCGGCGCAAGCTCATCGCGCCGGTGCAGGAATCGTCATCATGAGCAAGCAAACTCTCAGCCCTTTATTGGCCATTTCCCCTATGGACGGGCGCTATCGCAGCAAATGCGAGGACCTGGCAAGTTTCTTCAGCGAATTTGGGCTGATGCGCCACCGGGTGCAGGTGGAAATCAAATGGCTTCAGGCCCTGGCCAACTGCGAAGGTATCGAGGAACTTGCTTCGCTGACCGAATCACAATGCCAGCGGCTGGATGCGCTATACCTGGATTTCGATCTCGAAGATGCCCAGAGAGTTAAAGAAATTGAAAGCAAAACTAATCATGATGTCAAAGCGATAGAGTACTTTATTAAAGAAAAACTTGAAGATTCAGACGATCTTCATCAGCACCTGGAATTCGTCCACTTTGCCTGCACTTCCGAAGACATCAATAATCTTGCCTATGCGCTCATGCTTGCCGGCGCCAGAAGCCAGGTCTTGTTACCCCTTTGCCAGGAGCTTGTCGATCACATAGAGGCACAGGCCCGGGCACATGCCAGCCAACCCCTGTTATCTCGCACCCACGGCCAGCCTGCGTCCCCCAGTACCGTAGGCAAAGAACTGGCCAATGTGGTTTACCGTTTGCGCCGGCAACAGCAGGGCCTGGAAAATGCTTCGATACTGGGGAAGATCAACGGCGCGGTTGGTAATTACAACGCCCACTACGCAGCCTATCCCCAGGTCGATTGGCCTGCCCTCGCTGAGCAATTTGTCACTGGACTCGGTCTTCAGTGGAATCCCTATACTACTCAGATTGAGCCGCACGACTACCTGGCTGAGTTCTTCAACTGTTTATGCAGGTTTAATACGATACTAATTGATTTTAGTAGAGATATTTGGGGCTACATCGCGCTGAATTACTTCCGGCAAAAGACCGTAGCCGGTGAGGTGGGCTCCTCTACCATGCCCCACAAGGTCAATCCCATCGATTTTGAGAATGCCGAGGGCAATCTGGGCATGGCCAATGCCACGATGCAGCATCTGGCATCCAAACTGCCGATCTCCCGCTGGCAACGGGATCTTACCGATTCAACAGTGTTGCGCAATCTTGGCAGCGGTCTGGCACAGAGCCAGATTGCCTATCACGCCTTGCTTAAGGGCATAGGCAAGCTGGAACTCAATCCGGCGGCTATTGACGCAGATATCGACAATTGTTGGGAAATTCTGGCGGAACCTGTGCAGACAGTAATGCGCCGCTATCAAATCGAGCAACCCTACGAAAAGCTAAAGGCGCTCACCCGTGGCAAGGGCATCGATCAGCAGGCACTGCAGACGTTCATTCAGTCCCTGGATATTCCTGATGAGGCCAAACAAGCTCTGCTCAAACTGACACCCCGTAGTTATCTCGGAAATGCCATCCATCAGGCAGAGAACATTTGATCCGCCCGAAAACCAATCCCGCCTTCGATAGCTCAGATTTCTTATCCCATTATTGGCAACAAAAACCGCTGCTTATGCGGGATTTCTTCATTGATTTTGAAGATCCTCTAGAAGCGGAGGAACTGGCGGGGCTGGCCCTGGAAGAAACCGTCGAGAGTCGCCTGATCACCGTGGCAGCGGAACAGAATTACTCCCTGCGTCACGGACCGTTTCAGGATGCCGATTTTCTCAGACTCCCGGAGAATAACTGGACCTTGCTGGTCCAGGCTGTTGACCAGCTGGTGCCGGCGGTGGCTGCCATCAAACTCGCTTTCAGCTTTTTGCCAGCATGGCGGATCGACGACATCATGGTTTCCCATGCAGTGCCTGGTGGCGGCGTTGGCCCCCATCTTGATCAATACGATGTGTTTCTCATCCAGGGTGCCGGGAAACGGCGGTGGAAACTGGGCGGTAAAGGCACTGAAGACAGTCTTGAGAGCACTGATTCTGGCTTGAAATTACTTCGAGATTTTAAGACAGAACAAGAACTTATCCTCGAATGTGGAGATGTACTCTATATTCCACCCGGATTTTCTCACTGGGGAGTCGCGGAGACAGCAGGGCTCTGCTACAGCGTGGGATTCAGGGCGCCTTCACAAGCGGACCTCGTCGAAAGCTTCAGTGATCTGCTAATCGATCAGCAGAGTGCTTTCAACCGCTTCGAGGATCCCGAGCCGGTCGCCCCGCCGCTACCGGGAGAAATTTCTACGGCCAGCCTGGATAGCGCCTGGCAACAACTGCGCACAGCGTTGGATCAACAGGCATTATTTGAGCAGGGATTCGGGGAGTGGGTCTCCCAACCCAAATACCCGGACATGATGTACTGGCCGAAATCGACCATCAGTTTGCAGGATATGCAGACTGCAGGCGAAACAATCCGCCGCAATCCTGCTTCCCGTTTCGCCTGGAGTCGTTCCCGGCAGAATCCAGCAATCCTCTGCCTGTTTGTGGACGGTGAGATGTACAGACAGCCTGCGGCTAATCTTGAGGCGGTGATTTCACTCTGCGATCCAAGCATCGAGAATATCTGGAAAAATGCGCGCGCAGAACAATCTGATGCGTGGTATTCGTTGCTCTGCGAGCTGCTCAATCGCGGCAGCCTTTTTCTGCAAGGGTCTCAGGAATCGATCTAGAGACTCAATTCTCGCTCACTGGCCTTGATGAATTCCTGCCGTAGTTGCTCATAGCTTGTCACCGCCGGGAACTGAGGAAACTCCTGGATGACATTATCCGGGGCCTTGAACAGGATACCCGCGTCAGCTTCCGCTAGCATCGTGGTGTCGTTATAGGAGTCACCGGCGGCGATGACACGGAAATTCAGCCCATGAAAGGCCTTTACGCACTGGCGTTTGGGATCCGCTTGGCGAAGCTTGTAATCGACTATCGCGCCTGAATCATCCGCGACCAAGCGGTGGCAGAACAGGGTCGGGAAATCCAGTTGTCGCATCAGCGGCTGGGAGAATTCATAGAAAGTATCCGACAAAATAATCACCTGGAAGCGTTCCTTTAACCACTCCACGAAGTCTTTGGCACCCTCCAGAGGGGACATGCTGGCTATGACCTCCTGGATATCAGGCAGGCCCAGTTTGTGTTCAGCCAGAATGGACAGGCGTTGCTTCATCAGCACATCATAATCGGGGATATCCCGGGTAGTCGCTCGCAGGGCATCAATGCCGGTCTTTTCGGCAAATCCGATCCAGATCTCGGGAATCAGCACTCCTTCCAGGTCAAGACAGGCAAGTTCCATTTTCAACTACTCCCTATGGGCATTTAGACAACCGGAAATGTAGCAGAATTGCATCAGCCAAGACAGCATACCCAATCCCTACAAAAAATCACTGCACTGCGCAAGAATGCTGCTCCTCACTGTTGACCGAATTCCTATTTAGACTGTCTAACTAACTAATTTTGTTCAGATTTTTTCACGTGGAACATCCCTTGTGTCACCGTGGAACATTGACACACTCCTCTATCCCGCACAACTTTACCTGCCAGCGGATATCACCGAAAATGGCGGCGCCCCGGGGGCCTGCTTTCAGGATCCGGGTCGACCTCCCCGCTTTGCATCATTGAAGGTAGCTGTACGATGCGTGAACCCAGCGAAATTGACGCGCTCAACAACGAGCTCTCGACTGCTGCGCCTAAAGAGATTATCGAGAAGCTGCTAGGCCTCCTGCCGCGAACGGCAATGGCATTCAGTGGCGCTGAAGACGTGCTATTGCTGCATTTTGCCAGCAAGTTGAATAGCCAGCCTGCCTGTTTCGTCATCGACACCGGTCGCCTCCACAGGGAAACCCTGGCCTTTGTGGAGCGGGTTCGCCGCCACTACAAAGTGCAGGTTGAAGTCCTTAAGCCTAACCAGGATAGACTGGATGAGCTGATTAAAAACAAAGGCTTGTACAGCTTTTACCAGGATGGACATGAAGAGTGCTGCGGTATCCGCAAGGTAGAACCCCTGCGCGCTCATCTGCGAGGATTCGATGCTTGGATAACAGGACAGCGTCGGGATCAGAGCCCCACTCGCCGGGAAGTGCCAGTCATTGAAATCGATGAGAGTTTCTCCACTGCGGATCATCAGGTACTCAAGATCAATCCACTGGCCAATGTCAGTTCCGACGAGGTATGGCAGCAAATCCGGCTACTGGAAATACCCTACAACCCATTACACGATCGAGGCTACGTCAGCATTGGCTGTGAGCCCTGCACTAAAGCTATTGGCCCAGGCCAGCACGAACGAGAGGGACGCTGGTGGTGGGAAGAAGCCACCATCAAGGAATGCGGGCTTCACAGGGGTAATCTGCAGCGACAGTCTTAGGCCGGCCTGGCCATACTGCTGTCCTGGGGTAACTGCAAGCCAGCGAACAAGGCTTCCCGCTCTTCCTGGCTGGATTTCAGGCTCGCTTCGCGCACCAGCTCCCTGCTTAGATGAGGGGCAAACATTTGAATAAAATCATACATATAGCCGCGTAAGAAGTTCCCTTTTCTGAAGCCGATGCGGGTAATACTGGGTTGAAACAAATGCCTGGCATCCAATGCGACCAGATCTCTGTCCCGGACCGGGTCATAGGCCATTCTCGCCACAATACCGACACCCAGCCCGAGCCGCACATAGGTTTTGATGACGTCTGCGTCTGCTGCCGTGAACACAACCCGCGGATTCAGGGATTTGGCTTTGAATGCGTCGTCCAGCTTGGATCTTCCGGTGAATCCAAAGGTGTAGGTTACCAGGGGATATTCAGCTAATTTTTCAATACTTAGTTCGCTTTCTTCAGCTAAAGCATGAGATTTAGGCACAAGCACTGTCCGATTCCAGCTGTAGCAGGGCATCATCACCAGGTCGGAGAATAGTTCCATCGCTTCGGTGGCAATGGCGAAGTCTGCAGTCCCGTTGGCCGCCAACTCGGAAATTTGCATGGGCGTACCCTGGTGCATATGCAAGGCGACTGCCGGAAAGCGGTCTATGAAGCGCGAGATCACAGGCGGCAGCACATAGCGGCACTGGGTGTGGGTCGTCGCGATAGCCAGACTACCCTGCCCTTCGGCTGCGAATTCTTCTGCGATGGCTTCGATACTGGCTACCCGACGCAGAATTTCTCCTGCCGTTTTCAGTATTTCTGCACCTGGTGCGGTGATATGACTGAGATGCTTGCCGCTCCTGGCGAAAATTTCTACGCCCAGTTCCCGTTCCAGCTGTCTGATCTGTTTGCTGATACCAGGTTGCGAGGTATAGAGGCTCTGTGCTGTCTGGGACACATTCAGGTCGTGGCGTGCAACCTCGGTGATGTAGCGCAATTGCTGCAGTTTCATGCTGAATCCTGTGTGTACCGGGGCGAAGCTTCTTATTCTATATAGTTATTAAAATATTCTAAATAATTACTTCCTAGTATATAAGCATTGGCCTACAGTAGGCGCCCCGGGGTTTCGGCAACAGGGAATCAATAGCTTAAATGGAATTGCTGCTACACATTCTGGCCGGCGCAACAGTCGGCTTTGCCATTGGCCTCACCGGGGTTGGCGGTGGTTCCCTGATGACACCACTCTTATTGGTGTTCGGCTATCCGCCTCCGGTGGCAATCGGCACCGACCTGCTCTATGCCGCCATCACCAAGGCAGGCGGTGCAATTTCGCATCACCGCAGGGCAAATGTCAGCTGGACCATCGTAATGCGGCTCGCAGCTGGCAGTATCCCGGTATCCATCTTGCTCCACTGGCTACTGCTGGACAGCAGTTTCCAGGAATCACCAGCATTCGAATCTATCCTGACCAGAAGCTTAGGAATAATGTTAATTACTACAGCTACAATATTGATTTTTAGGGATAAATTGAGGAAAAGCGCTATTGAAGAAAAGCCCAGGCTGGTGATGAAAGCCATTCATGACAATCGGCCATTGGTCACCTGGCTGATGGGTTTACTACTGGGCGTGTGCGTTACCCTGTCATCAGTAGGCGCTGGTGCATTTGGTGCTGCCATTCTGCTGACGATCTACTCAGCAACACCGGCGGCACGGATCATAGGTACCGATATCGCCCATGCGGTACCCCTGACCTTCATAGCAGGCATGGGTTATTTGTTCGCTGGATTTGTCGACTTGATGCTGCTGCTCAGCCTGCTAATCGGCTCCTTGCCGGCAATCAGCATAGGATCCCGCATCAGCAGTCAGGTGCCTGAGTTGCTACTACAACGAATACTGACCCTGATCCTGCTCTCTCTCGGCGCGTACTACAGCTTCAGTTAGCCTTGTCAGCGTTGGCAACGCCGTGGGGGACATGCCCGGTGGCCACATGATTACGGGCAGATTCGCAATGGCCTTGCTGGTCATCGAAAAAAACATCTGCGTCAAATGCCTGCAGAAATTCACCCTTGTCTAGGCCACCGAGAAACAGGGACTCATCGATTCGAATATTCCAGGCACGCAGTGTCTTCACTACCCGTTCATGGGCCGGCGCAGCACGGGCGGTGACAAGGCATGTTCGTATAGGAGCCTCTCCGGGGGCGAAAGCGCGCTGAATCTGCTGCAGGCCATGAAGAAAGGGTTTGAAAGGTCCACCTGCCAGAGGTTCATTGGCTGCTTCCTGTTCATTCTTAGTAAAAGCTTCCAAACCTTTGTCTTTGAATATTTTTTCCGAATCATCAGAGAAGATCACTGCGTCTCCATCAAATGCGATCTTTAACATGTCCGGATCTGCGGTGGATTTCTGGGATGGCAGAATAGTTGCGGCAGCCACTCCCAGGTCCAGTGCCTGGCGCACGTCGGCACCATCGGTAGAGAGGAACAGATGACTGCTGAATGCGGAGATGTATCGATAGGGGCTGTCACCGCCGCAGAATGCTGCCCTGGTGATGCTCAGGTCATAGTGCTGTATGGAATTGAAAATCCGTAATCCGGTATCAGCACTATTGCGAGAAAGTAAAATGACTTCTACTGGCGATTCTTCAAGCTGCTCATTGAGTGCGAGCAATTTCTGCACTAACTCGAATGCTACACCAGGCTTCAGCGGCTCTTCCTCTCTGGCAATCTGGTATTTCTGGTAGGCATCAAGCCCTTCGCTCTCATATACCTTGTGGCTTTCTCCCAGATCAAACAGCGCACGCGATGAGATAGCAATCACCAATTGATCGATGCTCGCTTGCTTGTCTTTTTGAACCACTTTAACTTTCTCTTGCAATAATAATTTTTGATTAGTAATTATTGTGATCAGGTTTCAGCTTTAGCGCTGTTGAAACTGTAATGCTACTACAGCTTTACAAGGAATCCTCTCAGTCTTCAGCGCAGCATTCTGTTGGCACTGAAGTCAAAAAGGTTCAGGACAAGTCCTGATGTGGCAGATAACAAGGCAGTACTTAATCGCTTAAATCATTTCACTCGTGTCTGAAGCCATACTACCAATCTCAACAGCGCCAAGAACTGGCCTCATACTTTCAGGTGGTGGTTCGCGAGCCGCCTATCAAATCGGGGTGTTACGAGCGGTAGCTCAACTACTTCCCAAGGATCACCCCAATCCCTTCCACGTGATAGCCGGCACATCGGCCGGTGCACTGAACGCAGTTTCTCTGGCCTCACATGCCTGGCGTTTTCGCACCGCAGTGCGAAGCCTGGAATATATCTGGGGCAACCTGGGCAGCGACCAAATCTATGATCCCCAATCCGGGAATCTGCTCAGCAGCGCGTCCAGTGTATTAATGTCGGCGCTGTCCAGTCAGAAAGGCAAGGACCGACCAACCGCACTGTTCGACAACAGCCCTTTGGCTACCCTGTTATCTCGCGTGATTCGATTCGATCGCATTCAGCATAATATCGATATTGGCCTGTTGGATGCGGTCAGCGTGACCGCTTCCGCCTATGGTAGTGGAGAATCGGTATCCTTCTACCAGGCCATGCAGGGGTTCCATGATTGGTCAGGGCCGCACCGCATTGGCCGCCGCACTGCACTCAATCTGGACCATCTGATGGCTTCCTCCGCTATTCCCCTGATATTCCCGCCCACCAAAATTGGCAATCAATTCTTTGGGGATGGCGCAATCCGCCAACTGGCGCCGACCAGCACTCCCCTGCACCTTGGTGCCCGCCGTTTGTTGGCTATCGGTGTTAGCGGTAATCGCACCAAGCAGCCACTGGAAGATGAAATGATCGAGCCCCCGACTCTGTGGCAGATGGTTGGTCATATACTGAACAGTGCCTTTGTTGACACGCTGGAGAATGATCTGATCTTCCTGCAGCACATGAATGAAGTGATCCCCTACGTGCCGCAGCGTC
Source organism: uncultured Pseudohongiella sp. (assembly GCA_965267495.1). Classification (GTDB taxonomy): domain Bacteria; phylum Pseudomonadota; class Gammaproteobacteria; order Pseudomonadales; family Pseudohongiellaceae; genus UBA9145. Next base: position 1,867,123 of record OZ254078.1, read on the forward strand.
ACCAGCTCAAGCTGAGTCACGCCATGTATGAAGTAGAATTGCTGGAAATTTCCCCTTCCAGGGAATTGAATTTATTAGCAATTGAACACTATGAAGAATTACCAAAACCCCTTGCTCGCTACATTAAACCAAGCGGCTCTGGCACCGTGTTGAGCCTGATTCTGTTTGAGAAAGGATTTTGTAACGCCCTGATGAAGCTTGGTTATGAAGATGCCCTGGAAAAAGAAACTGAGATCAGGGAATTCTTTCGCCTCGAACGCCTAAGTTAGTCTGCAGGTCGATAGCAGGCTCCGGTACCCGCCAGCCCACAGTAACCTCCGGGATTCTTCGCCAGATATTGCTGGTGGTAATCTTCGGCATAAAAGAACTCTTCCAAGGGTTTGATTTCGGTCGTGATCTCTCCTTTTCCAATATCTGTGAGAGCAGTTTGGAATGCGCGCAGACTGTCGGCAGCCAGGCGTTCCTGATCTGACTCCACGGTATAGATCGCGGAACGGTATTGCGTACCCACATCGTTTCCCTGGCGCATTCCCTGGGTTGGGTCATGGGCCTCCCAGAATGCGCCCAGCAAGGCTTCATAACTGATCCGCGCTGGATCAAAAAAGACCAGCACCACTTCCGCATGACCAGTCCGTCCGCTACACACATCCTGATAACTGGGATTACGAGTTAGCCCACCCGCATAGCCTACCGCAGTGCTATAAACTCCCGGGAGTTCCCAGAACAATCTTTCCGCACCCCAAAAACAGCCCAGTGCGAAGACTGCCTTGTGCAGATGCTCTGGCAGGGGCTCTACAATTTCATTGCCATTGACGAAATGCCGGGGATTAAACTGAACGGCTTCGCTGCGGTCCGGCAGGGCCTGATCCGCTTGCGGAAGTTCCAGCGATTTCTTACCTATATCAAATAACATCTTTTACCACTTATAAAATATTGTCAGGTTGCCTGCCCACCTTGATTGGGGCATGATCGACTTCAATAATAATGACCGCATAGCGATCGGCTTTGGCACAGGCTTTATAGCCGATTGTTGGCCATTGCAGAAACATTCACCTGCTCTGAATTCTAAACGGATACTACCAATGCCCAAACTTCTATCAGTCAGCCCTACAGGGATGCATTCCAGGAAATGGACACTGTTCCTCAGTATGCTGTCAATACTGGTCCTGGCGATCAAGCTGCAGAATCCTGTTACAGCGCAAGTTAGAAATTCAACACACCAACCTGAAATTACTCAGGTTTCTGCATATGACCCCAGGACAAATGCTATGCCAGCAAATGGGAAGATGGCGAATAACAACCCGCCGATTGAAGCATTCACAATCAACATCCCAGATGCAGATCTCGCTGACTTGCAGGATCGTCTTGCCAATACGCGACTGCCAGACCAACTGGATGACACCAGCTGGGAATATGGAACAGACGTCAGCTACTTGCGCGAACTGTTGTCCTATTGGCAAGAAGACTTTGACTGGCGCGCCCAGGAAGCACAGCTAAACCAGTTTGACCACTTCAAGACCACCGTTGAAGACCTGCCTATTCACTTCATTCATCAACGCTCAAGCAATAGCAGCGCTATTCCCTTATTGCTGGTGCACGGTTGGCCAGGATCAGTCAGCGAGTTCACAAAAATTATCGGACCCCTGACTGATCCGGCTGCATACGGCGGTGATAGCGATGACAGCTTTCATATCGTCGCTCCGTCACTCCCCGGGTTCGGCTTTTCAGGTATTCCTGCCGAAGCGGGATACAGTCCGGAGCGCATTGCGCTGGTGCTGGCACAGTTAATGGCGCAGCTAGGATATCAGCAGTATGCACTGGCAGGAGGTGACTGGGGTGCAATCATCAATCGCCATATCGCCAATCATTATCCGGAACGTCTGATCGGCCTGCATTCCAATATGGTTATAGCCGGACCCCCTCAGGATGAGACACAACGAGACTCTGCAGACGCTGACGAACTGGCCCTGATGGAGTCCCGACGAGCCTACATGGCAAATGAAGTTGGCTATCAGCAAATACAAGGCACTAAACCTCAAACCTTAGGCTATGGCTTAAATGATTCGCCAGCAGGACTGGCCGCCTGGATCGTGGAAAAGTTCCATGGCTGGAGCGACATGCCACAGGGTGCCGATGGCTATCTGGACAATCATTTCAGTAAAGATGAGCTGCTGACCAATATCGCTATTTACTGGTTCACCAACACTATCACTTCATCAAGCCGCATTTATTTCGAGAACAGAAGCACGCCTGCGATTAAGCCAGTCGGTTATATTGATGTACCCACTGGGGTTGCCATCTTTCCAGCAGAAATTTATCTGGCGCCACGAGCCTGGGTTGAATCTGCCTATGACCTTCGACACTGGACCATGATGTCTGAAGGAGGGCATTTTGCAGCGCTGGAAAAACCAGATCTTTATGTAGAAGACGTGCGAAATTTTTATCGCCTATTGCGCTGATCGATACTTATCCAGCAGCTGATTAACAGGACAGGCCCAGACCATGACAGACTTGACCCAATCTCCCGCCAATGAAATGAAAGGTATTTTGGCCTGGATTGAGAAATCCGGAAACAAACTGCCAGACCCGGTATTTATTTTTGTCTGGTGTATTGCGGCGGTGATCGTGGTCAGTGTCATCTCGGCTATGGCCGGAGTCTCTGCGCCGCACCCTACCTTGCTCGATAATGACGGGAATAGAGTGCTTGTTCAGGCAGAGAGCCTGCTGTCGGCAGCAAACATTCAGCGCCTGCTGGTTGAGATGCCCGAAACATTCGCTGGATTTCATCCGCTGGGCTATGTCTTGGTGGTCATGTTGGGTGCTGGCGTTGCTGAACGTTCCGGTCTGTTCGCTTCAGCCATGAGTGGGGCTGTTTCCAAGGCACCCCGTATCCTGCTCACGCCTGCAGTCGCGTTTATCGGCATGATGGGCAACCTAGCAGCGGATGCCGCTTATGTGGTGCTAATTCCTCTGGCAGGAGTCATCTTCGCCGCAGCGGGAAGACATCCGATTGCAGGCATAGCGGCAGCGTTTGCCGGCGTCTCCGGGGGTTTCTCCGCAAACCTGCTGCCCGGTCAGCTGGATGCCCTCTTGTTCGGCATCACGGAAGCCGCCGCAGAGAGCATCTTACCCACCTGGGATGCCAATATTGCTGGCAATGCCTACTTCATTATCGTCATGACATTCATCTTCCTGCCAGTCATCTGGTACGTCACTGACAAGATCATCGAACCTCGTCTTGCACCCATCATCCCGGGAGAAGTTGAAAGCAGTACCGCTGGCGTGATCAAGGACCCGGATTCAGAACTCAGTGAATCTGAAGTGCGGGGACTGAAGCGTGCCGGACTCGCCTGTCTGGGCATCGTTGCGTTATGGATTATTTTATGTGTGGGACCTGGCACCCCACTAATCAATGAAGATGCCGCACCGGAAGCAAGACTGAATCCTCTTTTCCAATCCCTGGTAGCTGGGTTCTTCATACTGTTCCTTGCGGCAGGCTGGGCCTATGGCTCTGCATCCGGCTCCATCAAGAATCATCGTGATGTTGTCAAAATGATGAGTGAAGCCATGGGTGATCTGGCCTACTACCTTGTGCTGGCTTTCGCCGCAGCGCATTTTGTGGCGATGTTTAACTGGTCCAATTTAGGTCTTATTTTCGCCATCAAAGGCGCAGCGGTACTGGAAGGATCGAATTTGCCGGACGCGATACTGCTTGCATTTATCATTCTGTTTGGATCATTCATCAACTTGTTTGTTGGCTCGGCGAGCGCCAAGTGGGCATTACTGGCACCGGTACTGGTGCCAATGTTGATGCTGATTGGACTTAGCCCGGAAATGAGTACTGCTGCTTACCGTGTTGGTGATGGAGCCACCAATATCATTACTCCATTAATGCCTTACTTCCCATTGATACTGGTGTTCTGCCAGCGCTGGCAAAAGGAATTCGGTATTGGCAGTCTTGCAGCGACGATGCTGCCCTATTCCATATTACTGTTGATTTCAGGAATCCTGATGACCATGTTATGGGTTGCTATAGGCATACCGCTGGGACCTGCAGCTCCAGTTGAGTTCAGCCTTTAGAGGTATCTCTCAGCGATCTTCTATCAGGTGACAAGGCTTAACAGCGGACGCCTTGCATCAGGCGGAATTCCTTGATGCATTTATGTTGCCGAACAGCGTGCGAACAATCATTTTTTCGTAGACCGAAATTCCGGATTCATTTCCGTCCAGGGATTGCTCCCGCACTTTCATCAAGGCAAACTGCTGAATTACCAATAGGGGCAAAACAATTTGCATTCGCAATTTTATGCTGCATTGATTGGTAGGAAGATCCTGCAACAAAACTGTTTGACCTGACACCTTGAGCGCCATTTCCCGGCTGAGCTGATATTCCTTATGTATTAGCGTCCAGAATTCTCCGAACTCCGAATCTTCTTTCATATATGCAGTCAGCTTGAAGATACTCTTGCTCATACTTTGCATACTGTTACTGATTAATGCTTCGAAAAACTTCGATTCCCTGTAGAGTGCCTGACATTCTTCGAGTCGCCCTTCTTCCTCCAAAGATTTGAGCGCGGAGCCCAGTCCGAAATACCCCGGCACATTCTGTTTTAGTTGCGCCCAGGATCCGACAAAGGGAATGGCCCGCAAATCTTCGAATCTGAGTTCGCTGCTGCCTCCACGCTTGGCTGGTCTGGACCCAATATTGGACTGGGCGTAGTAGTGCAAAGTACTCATCTGTTCCAGGTAAGGCAGAAACAATGGATGCCCCTTGAAATCCAGATATTTCTGGTAGGCCAGATTCGCCAGCTGATCAATGAGTGCTCGCTGGGATGAACTCAGCTCCCGCTCGGGCCGATCGAATAAATTACACTCCAGGCCTGCTGCAAGAAGTTGATTGAGATTGTGCATGGCAGCAACTTCACTGCCATAGTAAGAACTGATTGATTGTCCCTGTACTGTGAGTTGTAACTGATTGCTCTCAATGGTCTTGCCCAGCGCAGCGTAAAATTTGTAGGTACTGCCGCCACCGCGGGCTGGCGGCCCGCCCCGCCCATCGAAGAAAATTACTTCTATCTTCTCATCTCGGGACACACTGGTAATCGCCTCCTTGGCCTGAAATATCGCCCAGTTTGCCATCAGGTAACCGCCATCCTTGGTACCATCAGAAAATCCCAGCATCACCGTCTGTCGATTACCCCTGCCGCGCAAGTGCTCTCGATAGCTGTCAATGCCATAAAGCGTGGTCATACTTTGCTGGGCACTTTGTAAGTCGTCAACGGTTTCAAACAGCGGCACGATGTCCAGGGACATTTCTGCCAGATTCCAACCGGCAAGCCGACACAGGGTCATCACATTGATAACATCCCTGGGTCCCCTGCAGTTACTGATTACATAGCGGTGGCATCCCCACTCGCCATTGCGCTCCTGAATTTCCCTGATAAGCGCAAGTGATTCCAATGTGTCCTTCTGCACCGGATCCTGCAATACGTCCGCTGACACCGGCCCCTCCAGTGTTAGCAGCAAAGCCCTTTGTTCGGATTCACTGCGGTTAGCAAAATCCGCAGGTAACAAACTCGGGTTGGCGTCCAGAATACTGTTTACGGTGGCCTGAATAATTCGTGAATCTTGTCTGATATCAAGGCTCGCAAAATAGAATCCAAACATCGCCACCCTGGTTTGGAAAGCGTGTAATTGATCCAGGTAGAGTCCCTGGTAATTTTCTTTCACGTCGTCGGCGATGGATTGCAGCGCGCTTTGAAATTCATCCACGGATTCAAATGCCCGCTCACATTCTCCCGTGAGTTCGTCCTGGAGTCTGCGTTCCAGCATTTCCAGTGACTCGTACACGCCCTTGAAACTGAGGCGTCGTTTAAGGCGTCTCAAGTCATTGCGATAGCACTCGAGGATAATGAATCGCAGTTTCTCTGCTACCAGTCTGGTTTCAGTGCAGGTGACAAACGGATTGCCGTCTCGATCACCACCTGGCCAAAATCCGATGTTCAGCAATTGGTTACTCTTGTTGGGCAAGGCCCTGGATTTGTCCAGGCCTTCAACGATATTGCTGAATGCTTTGTAGAAAATGTTACCCAGATACCAACTAAGCTCGACCGCCTCTTCGTAGGGTGAAGGTTTTTGTTGCTTGAAGAACGGTGTGTTTCCCAGTTGTTGCAGCAAGTCGCGAACACGATCCACATCAGCGTCAGTGATAGCCTGCGTAAGATCTGTAATGATGGCTAGCACCTGGCCAGGATAAAATTGTGTGGGATGGGCGGTCAGTACCACTCTGATGCCGAATTTCTCCAGCAGTGCTTCGAACTCATCATCTTTCCCTTCAACAGCAACCTGCTCCTGGAGCTGCCGCAATCGATTAGACTCCGTAGTGCGATAAATTCTTTCATATGCCGAGTCTTCCAGCGCGTCAATGAGTACCACCTGGCGCTCTACATATTGAATTACCTTGAATAGGAACTGTATCTGTTGTTCTTCGCTAAAGTGAGGTTTGTGGGACTCGAAGAATTCCTCGATTATCCTGAGTGGGCTCTTGCCAGCATCCAGCCCTGAATTACAGGCTTCCTCCAACAAGGGAAGCAACAAACCAGTTTGCTCCACCGCATCCAGGGGAAGCGTCAGGAACAAACTGTTATAGAGTTGGTATTTGAGCTCAACTTCCTTTTCGTAGAGATCTTCAGCAATTCCATTGTCTGCCATACTGCTCTACTCCCTGTTAAAACGCAGCTCGCAAGATTACCGGAGGCTCGTCATCGGCAAAATGCGGCTGCACGACGAAGACCTCATCACCAACGGTTGCCGCAGTGGTACCCTGTCCTTCGAAACGGGCCATACCAGCCAGGTTCGCGCTACGCCAACTGTCGTCGCTCATGTATTTCAAAACCCGGCTGGTGTTATTGGAAGTCACAACCAGACCACCATCAGGGGTCCAAACCAGCCCATCTCCACCGCTCGCTGGAAAATCCAGCTCGATGACGGACCAGTTGCCGGGGCGATTTACCGGGACCTTCAGTAGCTCACCAGTTGCCATGGCTGCCACGATGAGGGATCCACCAGGATGGTAGTCGATGCCATTGAGGCTCAGCCCCGCATCGCTCCCGAGATCGAGGAATACTTCAGCATTGTAGTAACGATCCACCCGGTAAATGATGTTGAGGCTGGTGTCCGTAACGAAAGCAGTGCCACCGGGTGTAATCGCCACATCATTGGCAAAATGACTGGCATCAGCTGGCCTGTTTTCAATAGTCGCTGCCAGATCAATCATGGCTAACTGTTCTCCGGTATCCAGCGCGTAAACAGCCAGCATGGGATTACCCGTTGCAGAATTCGCTGCCGCCAGCAAGCGGTTACCTGCTTCGTCGACCTCGATACCCACCGAGGAAGTCAGTGCCGGATCCTGTATGACCGGCGTGAGTTGACCATTTCCAGATATCGCGTAGATGGTGCCTTCTGACAATGAGCCAGTGAGCAATCGTCCGCTGCTGTTGTCATATTCGATACCTTCCGGAACGAAGCCTCCCCGCTCCGCAATGATCGTGTCCGGCAATCCGCTGCCAGGCAGAGTTGCACAGGCGCCCAGTAATACTGAAAGACAAACGGTGAGGAAAACGCGATTGGTCATGACATGCTCCACAGCTAGAAGAAATAATGCTGGCATTTATTGTACTCCGAGAAGGCAGCCCCACAGAGGAGCTTTATGTTGCAGTCTGTGTCTGCTTTAATCGCCAGGTTTCCCTGTTCACACCGCCATGAATAACCCCAAAACCAGCCCGACAGTCGCCCTTGTTACCAGCCTGCTATTGCTGACTGCCTCCCTGTCGGTGATGGCAGCCAACCCCACTCAAGCCGATAGTGCAGTTTTCTGGAACCTGGTTATTGCCATCATCGTGCTTGCCGCAACGCTGGCTAGTGCGGCCTTACCATTGGCAGCACTGAGACAATGGCCAGCTGCTTGGAGGATTGCTGCGATCGCGCCGCTTGCAGTGCTGGGATTGTGGATCGCTGTGATTGTGCTTTCCAGGCTGACCGATTCCAACAGTCATCGGCTATGGCCGTTCGAAATCTTCAGCTGGGCCATGCTCAACATGATCTATATGGTGGCGGTCATGACCTACAAGCGTCAGCTGGATAAGGCAGACCAGGAAAAAAGGGATCAACTCGAGAAGTCGCCCTCGGACCAGGCTTCATAACCCCCATCGAGACTGAAGGTTTCGGCAAAACCCTGTTCGGCCAGATAAGCTGCCGCGCTTTGACTCATGTGTCCGTGATAGCAACAAACCAGAACAGGCTGTTCGGGATCTGCATTCAGTAAAAATTCCTGCATATTACTGTTATGCAAATGTAGCGCGCCTTTAATATGTCCTGCCTGGTAAGACTCATCGTCCCGAATATCCACAACCTGGACTCCAGCCGGATGCTCTTCCATAAGAGCCTGTGCCTCACTCACTGAGAGTCGCTTGAAATTCATAACGAGTTCCTTTCGCTGCGCTGCAATCTGCCACTCACGGCACCATACCAGAATCACAGCAACAGTCCTTAGGTATTAGCTCGGCCAATAGATTCAGCACCATTCCCTCCAATTTAGTTAGACTGTATATTTAGACAGATTGACATTAGATAGGCAGCCTAAATATACTGCACAATCTTGCTACACTGGTACTGGAACTAACATGTTAAATAGTAAGCAACTCATTGAAATTACGGGAATTTCAAGAGCGACACTGAACAACTATGTGGCCCTCGGTATTCTGCCTAATCCCGTGGTGAAAACCCCCGTTGAAGACGGCGGTCGCGCAACACGCCTGGGTTATTTCGAAGACGATGCCGTAGACTGTATAAAAGAGGTGCAGACCCTGAAGAAACAGGGTTTCTCCATGGCACAGATTGCTGAGAAGCTGGGGGGGCATTCCCCTGCGCGATCTCTCGCCCATCCAGGCCAATTATCCTCGGTTGGTGAGCAGGGATCGCTCACCTCTCTTTCTTCTCTCACCGTCGAAGAGAGTATCGATAACTTCCCTGGCCCAGCCTACATGGTCAACAACAATTTCGAATTGATCTGGTGGAATGAGAAAGCAGGCTCCTCCTTTTTCAAGGCCAGCAATGGCATGCCAGGAGACCTTGAGTCCCGTAACCTGCTCAAATTGCTGTTTGATGCCCAACCTGCTGAGTCAGAAGCAGATCTCAAGGAAATTCTTCGCCCGCATATGGCGGCAGCCAAGAAGCGCCTCTCCCAGCAGGCACTGATCAAGGTCTATTCGGCGGTCAATCCCGACAAGCTCGCGATACTTAAGGAACTCTATGAAGATGTGGATGCCATCGGGAAGGAGGCGGTAATCCACTTCCCTTCCCTGTTACCCGGCGCCGACAGGACGCCCGAGATTCATGATCTGTACGTGTGTTTCTATCGGGAAGGCATCCTGTTTACCTACAGTCCGGTGTTACTGGAAGACGACTTCCTGCTGGATTTTCTAAGTAAACGTAATCATGTCATCAACGAATTGCTGCGCAAGCGTAAGCCTTATCTGACCAATGTGGCAGTGATGGTTGCTGATCTACAGGATTCCACCCGCATTTGCTCGGAGCTACCGGCCGAAGAATATTTTGAGTTGATTAATGACATCTGGCAGCAGAGCGAACCGATTTTTCGCAAATACTATGGCACTTATGGCAAACATGCGGGTGATGGCATGGTCTATTACTTCTTCCCGCAGCCGGATTGTGACTACAAGCTCAATGCCATTCGTTGCTCACTGGAACTACAGCAGATGATGAAAAGCATCACGCAGCAATGGCAATCCAGAAAAGGCTGGTTCAGTGAACTGCTGCTCAATATTGGTATTAATGAAGGACAGGAATGGTTCGGCAGTTTCCATGCTGGAGGACATGTGGAGTTCACTGTACTCGGCGAAACCATCAACAACGCGTCAAGAGTGAGTGATTTCGCTAGAAACGGCACCATATGGACTACCAAGACCATGCTCAATCAGATTCCGGGTGAATCCCGCAGGAGCATTGTATTTGGTATATCCAGGAAGACTCAGCACGGTGATTCCGTGTTTGTTACTGATACCTATGCAAGCCTTGGCAGCCTGATTGACCCGGAACACCACAGCAAAAAGTTTCGAGCGGTTCACAACCTGCCAATTGCCGAGATACGAGACTACGAGGAAAAGGTGAACTGAATGGCACTTCCACCCTATGAAGTGGCTGCGCTGCTGGAGTCCAGACAATCAGAGCAGGAACAGTCCAACCAGCAGGAACCCAAGGGTCGCAAGCCCGGCGCTTACCAAGGCATAAGGCAACTGTGTACGCACATGATCGATATGGTCAGTCGCCGCCGCCATGGACGACACCACGGTAGTATCGCTGATGGGGGAAGCATGATCCCCGAACACAGATCCGGATAGCACCGCTGCCAGAAAAAGTGCCGGGGGCATGCCCAGCGAGAGAACTATCTGCATCGCCAGGGGAATCATGATAGCGAAAGTCCCCCAGCTCGAACCTATTGAAAAGGCAATGAAGCTGGACACTAAAAACAGTAAAGGAAGCAGTAACACCACCGGAATCGTTTCCTGAGCAAGCTGTGCAACATAGACCCCTGTCCCCAGCAGCCCTGCCACGTCACCCAGCGCCAGTGCAAACAGAAGGATCATGGCTACTGGTAAAAAGCCACCTGCCCCCTTTAGAAAAGTATTCATCAATTCATCCAGACGTGCGCGCCTGCCGACAAAGACCATAAGCCACAAAACCAGCAACGCCAGTAACACAGCCCAGAGTACGGAAGTTGATCCAGAACCAGCCGTGATATCTCCTTCTCCGGTGATATAAAGACTCAGAGGCATAGACAGAACCATTACCGCAATGGGAACCAACATGAATCTCGCCTTGTCCTGCAGCGGATCGACCGACTCGGATTCGGCGGACAATACTGTCGGGTCCACCATCGGTGTCGCATTGGGCCAGAGCATAAAACCCTTCTCTGTGCGTTCCTGGGCCTGCCGCATCGGCCCTATATTAATATTGCGGGAAATAACTACAGCCGCCACGACGATTACGACTATGGGGTAAAGATTGAAAGGTATCGCGGCAATGAAAATACTGATCGGATCTTCAAGTCCGGATGAGGCCAGTAGCCCGATGACCACTGCACCCCAGGCATTCAGGGGAATCAGAATACAAATCGGTGCGGAGGTTGAATCGATAATATAGGCCAGCTTCTCCCTGGCAATCTTGTAGCGATCAAACAGTGGTCTGGAGATCGATCCTGCAACCAGCAATGTGATATTGGATTCGATGAAAACGACGACACCGGTGAAGTAGGCCAACCATTTCGCTCTTGGGCCACTATCGACCCAGTTTCGGGATTCGAGTAGCTGTATAAATCCCCTAACGCCACCTACTCTTTCTATGGTGGCAATCAGTCCGCCAATCACCAGCGTAAACACCAGCACCCTGGTATCTCCGGCATCTCCGAAGACATTGATCACACCATCGATGGCCAGTGCGATGCCGGCAACAGGATTTACCGATTCCAGGATGCAGAAACCAATCCAGATGCCGATGCTAAGGGAGAGGATTACCTGACGGCTGATGATGGCGAGGAAAATTGCCAGCAATGGCGGAATTACCGACATCCAGTTGGGTTCATACATGCGCCCTGTAGTCTCCTTGTCCGCACAACATCTTTACTGTGGTCGGCAGTATAGAAGAATTACTGGCGTGCGGGAAAATACCAAAAACAGGTGTGTCCGGGCCCCATATGTGGTATCTGTAGGGGATAATTTCGGCGTCCAGTCCACAGTTTGTTTGTCACTCGACGCCTGCTTCTTTGTACAGCACATAATCAGAAGGACGCCGGGGCGTCCCAACCCAGAACAACAGGAGGTCGAACCATGGACCGACGCAAGTTTCTCAAGAACCTCAGCGCTGCTTCTGTAGCCTCTATCGCTGGCGCCGCAACTCTTTCAGAGAAGGCTGACGCCCTCGAAGAAGCCATGAGCGAGGAGCTCGACAAGCGCATTGCCACCCCATGGATGTGCAATATCGATCCCACCCCTGAACCCATCCCGGGAGATACGCGGCCCTGGTATCAACACCATGACCCCAGACTGCCTGAAATGCCAGCCGAGCCTACACTGAGAGATTTCTTCAAGTTGCGCTTTGCACCAGCGAGCCATGTGCTGCAGAGCGCTCGCTATGCCCGTATCAATGGCATGGATGAGAAAGTTGTGCTGGCCTGCCTGCTGCACGATATCACCGTGTCAAGCCTGATACGCACCGATCATGGCTACTGGTGCGCACAGATGGTAAGACCCTATGTAGACGAAGAAATTGCATGGGCTATCCAGGCGCACCAGGCCCTGCGCTTTTTCCCCGACGAATCCGTTGGCTATGAATATCCTGAAGCCTACATTCGCTACTTTGGCGCAGACTACAAAGTGGAGCCCTACATTGAGCAGGCCTACGAACAGGCAAAGAATCACAAATGGTATATGACCGGACGACTGATCACGCTGAATGATCTCTACTCTTTCGAAGAAGGTGTCGAAGTCGATATCGATGATTTCGAGGATATCATCGGCCGTCATTGGCGCCACCCCAGGGGTGGACTTGGCTTCGATGGCAGCCCTGTTGCCCATATGTGGCGCAGTATCATTTGGCCAAACAACTTCCTCTGATCCTTGAAGTAGCGTTACTTTCCAGGCAGTAAAAACACCAAGCGCCATGTCTAACTAGTTAGGCATGGCGCTTTCAGTTGAGACCAGGATGAACGCCGATATCACTACAGTTGATGACTATTTACAATCCGTCGATGAGGACCGTAGAGATGCCGTAATCAAATTGCGTCGGGTCATTCAGGACAATCTTCCTGATGGATTCGAGGAAGTTATGGCCAATAACATGCCCAGTTACGTCGTGCCACTTTCGATCTATCCCGATGGCTATCATGTGGGGAAAGGCACCCCGCTACCCTTCGTCGCTTTCGCCTCGCAAAAATCCCACATCGCACTCTACCACTTCGGCATGTATGTGGATTCAGAATTGCTGGCGTGGTTTGAACAGGAATACGCGAAGCGTGTCGATCAGAAACTGGATATGGGAAAAAGTTGTGTACGCTTCAAGAAGGCCGAGTTTATTCCTTTTGATTTACTTGCCGAACTGATGGCTCAACGCAGCGTGGCAGACTGGGTAAGCTGTTATAGTGCCATGCGGCCAAAATAGACGGCTACACCTTTAAAACTGCAAATAAATCACCATATCTACACTAATTCTCAAGATCTGGAGTGTCTCTATGAAACGGGTGTTTCTGTTTGTCGCCACCAACCTGGCGGTGCTGCTCGTATTGGGTATCGTGCTCAGTATCCTGATGCCGGTATTGGGCCTGGATTCAGCCTCCAACGGTGGTCTGTTGTTCATCTGTGCGGTTTTCGGTATGGGCGGATCATTCATTTCCCTTGCCATGTCCAAGTTCATCGCCAAGCGCAGCGTTGGCGCCTATGTCATCGAGAATCCTCGCAATCAGGATGAAACCTGGCTCGTGGAAACGGTCCGCAAACAGGCTGCAGCAGCCGGTATCGGGATGCCAGAAGTTGCGGTCTACGATTCCCCCGAAATCAATGCCTTCGCAACCGGCGCTAATCGCAATAATGCCCTGGTTGCCGTCAGCACCGGTTTGCTGCGCAATATGAGTGCTGATGAAGCCGAAGCCGTGCTAGGCCACGAGGTCAGCCATGTGGCCAATGGAGACATGGTGACGCTCACCCTGATACAGGGAGTGCTCAATACTTTTGTATACTTCTTCGCTCGTATCGTCGCGCAGATGGTCAATCGGGGCAGCAACAACGCCTTCGTCTATTTCATGACGGTCATGGCATTCCAGGCAATTTTCGGCATTCTCGCCAGTACTATCGTCATGGCTTTCTCCCGCTATCGCGAGTATCGTGCCGACGCTGGTGGCGCTAAGCTGGCCGGCAAGCAGAAGATGATCGCTGCCCTACAGAGATTGCAGTCGAACCACGGTGAAAGTCAGCTGGAAGGTCAGCTCACTGCATTTGGTATTAGCGGCAAACGCGCGATGGCGGCACTGTTCATGAGCCATCCGCCAATCGAAAAACGCATCGCTGCACTGCAAAACAGTGCATAGCATTCAATCTAAAGTAAGGGGGCAGCAGTCATGCTGTCTTGGGAGCCGGCCCCTCGCTGTGGGCAGTTGTTTGAGCTAACTGCCCAGATAGGTCTTATATACCCCGAATTCTTCGCATTCTGATTCCAGGTGAAGGCTGGCGAAGGTGTCGTGCTTGTCAAAGCGCAGTTTGGCAACCAGCTCTTTACCTTCCCTGCCTACTGTTTTGAAGCTGCGACCGGGATAATTGCACCAGGATTGCAGGGCTTGCTGGGCATCTGTGCTGAGTTGGTTGCGACTCAGGAAGCCGTTCAGACTTTCCGATCGGAGGAACTTGTAGGTGGCTGTTTGAGTTGCGGTTTGCATCATGGACTGATCTCCGCGGGTCAGGGCTAATAATCAGCGCCGAATGCGTTGAGAGAGCCGTTTTTGCAACAATTCTCTCCGGCTGGATGGGGCCAGACTAGCCAACCAATGGGTCAGTTTGATGACAAATTGATGAAAGCTTAGTGTCAGCTTACCTGCGTCGAACTTCTGCATCGCCCACCCCCAGTTCTATTTCAATTTCATGATCGCCCTCACCCCGGTAATAAGAGTCAGCGCCGACAAAATTACGCTCATTGTCAGTGCCGCGCCCGAAGCCTCGTAAACTTGAATCGCCAACACCTGTCTGCAAATGGATAATGTCAAAATCCAGGTCGGCGACCGTCACCTGGACGGCACCCACGCCCATCTCCATCAGCAGATCATTGGCAACACCATCGATGTCTACATCTCCCACCCCAATCTCCATGGAGATCGCCAGGTGAGCGGGAAGCCTGACTCGCCAATCCTGTTCAACATCATCTTCATCCAGTATGATTTCCACGGAATCTCCGCTGAAATCGACACGCACATCCACATCGTCGATATCCCTGCGGCCGAAGAACCACCAACCACGATCGGCTTCAAGGGCAATATCCAGCTCTATCTCATCGCCTTCATAGACCTGAATATCCATCTCGGCGACCGAAATGTCGAAATCCACATGGACCAGGTCGGATGCATCGATGCTGCGTTCGATACGTTTGGCGCTCGCGGCGCTGGCTGCGCCGGTATACAACAGGCTACAGGCTGCCACTAAGGAAACTACAATGACGTGACTTCGTTTCATGGGGAGCGCTCCTGTTCTGTATTTGCTGTAGCGGAATTCTCCCGCTCTTATGAATCAGACGCTGCACAGACCAATTAGTTACACAGCGGGGATAACTAAGAATCGGATATCGCAAATATGGCAGTGGATGCATGAACCTGATCTGAACAGCCTAAGGTCCCAGCAACATTGCCAGGTCAAGGCGATAGCATGAGTAATTAAGGATTTTCGCCGCAGCACCGCTATAGTAGACAGGGGTTATAGTGCCCGGGTATTGCTGTGCCTTTACAAATGCCCGGGTCTGATTCACTTAGCACCAGGACTCTACTGCAGATCAGGTTGAAACCATTGCGCTTACTGTCAGGAAAAGCACTGTCCGGCGTATTGTCATTGCTCGCCGTCTTGGGCAATGACGCACTGGCTCAGGAACCAGTTATAGAACTGAAGACTACACGGGATTTTGTCTATTCCAATGGTGACGACGCCATCCAAGCCTTTGTAGTCACGATCGCCAATCCAGGCAATGAAGATCTAAGGGATGTCAGCTTCACCATCACCATGCCTGCCGGCCTGGTATTGGGAAGCGTCGATTCAGAGTGCAGCGAATCTGAATCAGGTAACCAGAAAAGCCTCAGCTGCGAAGTTGATTTTGTCGGTCCACAGAATTTAGTCATTATCGATTTCTTTGTTGATGGACCACTCTCTTCTGTGCCTTCGGGCCAGATCACAATGGAACTGACCAGCGATCTTGCTATTTCTGAACAAACAGACTTCGAAAAATCCCTGGCTGATGGTGATCGCACCGTCTATGGCAGCACTCTCTCATTACCATTCGTCAGGGATATCTTGTTCGACAGCAACAACAACACCATCCCTGATCTGAGCGAACAGCTGCTACAACCTGGCCCTGAACAATCATTCGAACAGATTCTGGCACAGCAAGCAGTGCTTGATGTCTTGTTCTTGCTGTCATCGACAGCTGAAACCTATCTGCAGGGACAGCTGGATCAGAGGCTGGCTCAACTCATCACAGCAACTAATGAGGTATTCCGTGACAACGACGTGCACATCAGCATTCGTAGTGCCGGGCTGGAAAATGTTGATTTCTCGGCCAGTGAAGAGTTGATCGATACGCTGGCGAAGATGCAGGCAGGATCTGATCCCGCATTCGAGGATTTGCCCGATCGTATCGAAAACAGTGGTGCTGACATGATTGTATTACTTCATGCGATCCCCTCTTCTACCGATACATTCTGTGGATTTTCTACCAATGTCGCACTGGGCAGACAGGGTGATTTCGTCCCGGAGTTGCACAGAGGACAGTTGCTGAGCGTGATCGACGTGGGTCCGGACTGCATTGATCTGCCCGATCTGGCAGCGAGTCTGGCTACCAATATGGGCGTCGTACCATCGAGAGACAGTAATCCGGATGGAGGCACATTCAGCTACTCTGCGGGTTATGGGATAACTGACTCCTTTCGCACAATCGCAACCCGTGTCGGGGGCCAGGACTTTGGCAGTGCACCCGACGTAAACCGGTTTTCCAATCCTGATGTCCTTTGTGCCAACCTGAGCTGCGGCGTGGATGAAAACGATGTGGCAAGAGGTGCCAATGCACTACTCTCGCTGAACCAGACCCGACACCTGGTTGACGCGCTGAACGATTCAGATAATAACGAGGCGGTCCCCGTTAAACGAACTTTCACATTCAGCAATGGCCTCACTCCTGCAATCACCCATACAACAGTGGAAACTGGCGCACTAATTGGTGCATTTACGGAGTTTGAAATCGCAGTAAGTAACAACAGCAGTGAGACACTACACGACCTTAACATCAGTGCCTTTCATTTGAACAATGGCTTCTTCGATTTAACACCGGGGATGTATCGTGTCGATGGCAATAGCTGCAACGTATCCGGCGATTCACTGACAACGTCAGAAGAAATTGTCGATTCCCTGCTGCAAAAGCAGGGCCGCCTCAGCTGCTACGTGGACAGCATAGCCCCAGGCGAGACTCGAAAGCTAAGCTATTTTATAGAAATCGGTGATATGCCACCTGAGCTTGACGAAGGCAGGCACTACCTGCACGAGGTGATCAGCATCAACGGCCAGCTACAGGCAGAATCCGCTCGCTGTATTCCCGTGTTTACTGACCTGGTGGACGCCCAGGCTGGCAGCAGTGTCTGTGATTTGGTTGATCTGCTGGCTATTGCGACGGAAACCGGATCAGGTTTCCTGGACCTGGAGGCCCTCCCTACCATTACCGGAAACATTATTAATGTGCCATTTCTGCGAATCGCTGAAGGTGGATTGGTTAGCGCGCAGTTTCGGGTCGTTAACTTTGGCGAGCCGGAACTGGAGTTGATTTCCTATCAATCTCTGAATGTTAACCTGGCACCACTGGTTGAATCGGTATACCACCAGAGCACTCTGCGTTTGACAATCAGGCAATTTGAGCTGGCCGAAGCCACCTATGACGTGTTCTTTAACCAGGTACACCTCTCTGATCCTGCCCGCTTTGTTGACATGGTCTTACTGGAAGTTACACCGCTGAGCGAACTGGAAGAATAAAGGCTTTCCAGAAGCAATTTCTCTCGTGCCCTAAGCACTTTTCACAACGGTCACCCGGTAGTAGTCTAGCGACATGATGCGATCTGTCCTCACACTGATTCTAGGCATTGCGCTATTGCAGAGTGGGGTCGCTGATGCCCATCATGACATCGCCGATGACATGAACTTAAGCTCTCCGATACAGCTTGTCGGGCAGATTGCCGCAATAAACTGGGGCGAACCCCATTCTTCACTTCAACTCAATCTACCAAGGGCAGGCCTTCAGGATCAGGAATGGTTGATACAAATCGCCAGTATCAGTGAATTGGCAGAAGTCGAATTCAGCGCTTCTGACATCGATGTTGGCGACTGGGTGGCGATTATTCTTTTTGTCGCTGAAAGTTCAGACTGCAGCGTACGATGTGTCGGTTACGGCCTGAGCCTCACCGATGAAAATGACAACAGCTATACCTTGAGTCAGCAGGTGTACAACCTGTTCGTAGAATCCAGCGGCAGAGAAGCCTGAACGAGCTTGGCGAGATAAGTGTGCGCTTGCCCTAGATTCCTGATCCTCTCATGCTCCCTTCCAGCTTAGCCAGATCCAGATCGTAAAGCGCACAAACAATTTCTCGATCATCTCGCTGGCTCCATGACTCTGCAGTGGGATACATGGGCAGCACATCCAGTTGTGAACTGGGATAGTCACGTCCGACAAAACCTTCGAATCGATCAATACAGCCCGCGTAGGCGAGCTCCGCGATCTCATCGCTTCCAGGAAATTCAGTCAATGTAGAATCAAAGACCGCATACACTTCGTTGTCATGAGGTTGGTCGCATGGCACACCTGCAACACCAAAAATCTCTACGGTCTCTTCATCGCTGGCATCATCATTAAAACAATCGCCTACCCGAATCTGAAATGCATCGATAGTGCCTTCAGAAACAATCGCCCCTGTTGAATCACGGTCTGCCTGTTGTAGTTGGGAGATGAAATAGCCTGCAGCTATGACGACAATGGCGATGATGAAGTTTCTCATTGCTGGGTGCTCTTGTTCTTGTGAAGGATTGAGACCGGCGTGGACATCTTACTCTTCATTGGGAGTCTGTTCTATGAGCCACGGTTTTCATGGATGGTGCCCGGGGCCGGAATCGAACCGGCACGATCGCAATGATCGAGGGATTTTAAGTCCCTTGTGTCTACCAATTTCACCACCCGGGCATTGAGATGGGTGGATTTATCTCACTGTGTCTTGTGGTCGCTCCCGGACATCCTGGACCTGTCTGTGAGCACAGCTCACAGTCGTTCGAACTGCGCTCGAAGCTCTCGCTTCGAAACCGCTAGTTCTCACCCTCCGCGACACTCGTGCTTCCTGCACTTCGTCTACCAATTTCACCACCCGGGCATGAAGGTTTACAGTTTGAAATGGAGGCTGGAGTCGGAATCGAACCGGCGTACACGGAGTTGCAGTCCGCTGCATAACCACTCTGCCATCCAGCCGAAATTCAGATGGTTTTGTAAGGTGTGGCGAAGGTCGCGAAGTATACCGGAACTTGGGGCTTTGGGCACTGTCTGCTATGGAGTCGACGGTCCAGCTGACGCTGGACAGCATAACCACTCTTCCAGCCGCCAATCGCAGATTGGCGTCGTTCGGGCGGCACTCGAAGCTGGCGCTTCGAAAACGTTTGCCCTTACCCATCCAGCCGAAATTCAGATGGTTTTGTTAGGTGTGGCGAAGGTCGCGAAGTATACCGGAACTTGGGACTTTGGGCACTGTCTGCTATGGAGTCGACGGTCCAGCTACTGCTGGACAGCATAACCACTCTTCCAGCCGCCAATCACAGATTGGCGTCGTTCGGGCGGCACTCGAAGCTGGCGCTTCGAAAACGTTTGCCCTCACCCATCCAGCTCATGAGTGAGCTGAGTCAGTGCGTAAGTGAAAACGTATACCGGAACTTGGGGCTTTGGGCACTGTCTGCTATGGAGTCGACGGTCCAGCTGACGCTGGCCAGCATAACCACTCTCCCGGCCGCCAATCGCAGATTGGCGTCGTTCGGGCGGCACTCGAAGCTGACGCTTCGAAAGCGTTTGCCCTCACCCATCCAGCTCATGAGCGAGCTGAGTCAGTGCGTAAGTGAAAACGTATACCGGAACTTGGCGCTTTCGGCTCCGTTTGACTGCTTAGTGGGTGAAGGGGTTTGGCCTATTCAGGCAGGGGAATGAATTCTTCTTCGTCCCCTGGAACGCTTGCAAACGCGCCGTTCTTCCAGTCTTGCTTGGCTTGCTCAATGCGTTCTCTGCGACTGGAGACGAAATTCCAGAACAGGTGGCGTTGGCTGAGGGCCTCTCCCCCGATCAACGCGACTCTGGTGTGCGCATTTGCTTCGATACTGATATCGGCGCCGGGCTCAAGGATTGCAAGGCTGAATTCATCGACCACCCGGCCATTGATGTCTATCTGCCCTGCTGCTACATAGACGGCTCGTTCTTCTTCCAAAGGTAGCTGTAGCGTTTGGCCAGTTTTCATTTCTGCTTCGAAATAAAGGGTTTGGGCAAATGTCTTCACGGGTGACCTAAGATCAAAAGCCGTTCCCATCATCACTCGAACCGGAACACCAGAGACCTCCTTTGTCGGAATATCGGCGGCGGGATAGTGGTAGAAAGCCGGATCAATCTCTTCATCCGCTTCAGGCAGTGCCAGCCATAGCTGCAAGGCATGGAGCGTGTGACCAGACTCGCGGAGATCGTCCGGTGTGCGTTCTGAATGGACGATGCCTTTTCCCGCGACCATCAGGTTGATATCACCTGGTTTGATGGCAAGGGCATTGCCAAGGGAATCCCGATGCATGAAGCTTCCCTCAAACATGTAGGTCACAGTGGCCAGGTTGATATGGGGGTGCGGACGAACATCGATTCCCTTGCCTGGAGGAAACGTTGCAGGACCTGCGTGATCAAAGAAGATCCACGGACCTACTTTGCGTTGCTCCAGGGCTGGCAGCGCGCGACGAACCTTGAAATCACCCAGATCTTTCTGTTTAGGGCTCAGTATGCGGCTGACACCTGAGCAGGGATGGTTCTCGCATTCAGATTCGTGGTGCTGGGAAAGACTACTCATCGACCCTTGCGCAGACACAGTGCTGCTGTATGAAAACTAGTGAGGAAATTGGAGCGGGAAACGAGATTCGAACTCGCGACCCCGACCTTGGCAAGGTCGTGCTCTACCAACTGAGCTATTCCCGCTTTAAGACCTGCTAGACGACTAAGACCTGTGTCTAATTATGGGCAGCTTGATGAGGATTGGCAATCGCCAGACTGGTGACCCACGCCCTCTCAAACGAGGCGGCTATTGTAATGTGATCGCTTTTCGAGTCAAGCAGTTACGCGGCATTGCACAGGCTTTAATGGAGTCGAAGTGACTTATCTGCTTAGTAATTGATCAGCTTATTGTCAGCGATCAGACTCAGGGAAACAGATAAGGTCGTGCTGCCTTGAAGTAATGTAAAGCAGAATAGAGACTCAACAGGGCAGCAATGGTGATCATCACGTAACCACTCAGCAACAGCCAGTCCGGGGTGGAATCAGTGACCAGCATCAGTACGATGATGGCGATCATCTGAAAGGTGGTCTTCAGCTTCCCTGAAAACGCCACCGCAACAGCCTCCCTGTGACCGCGGCTGGCCATCCACTCGCGTAGCGCGGAAATCAGTACCTCCCTGGCGATGATTACGATTGTCGGCAGAAGCAGCGAATTGATCTCACCCACCAGCAGGATCAGCACGGTGACAACCAGCAGTTTGTCTGCAACCGGATCCAGAAAGGCACCAAACTCCGAGGTGAGATCCAGTCTCCGGGCCAGGTAGCCGTCCAGCCAGTCACTCAGGCTGGCAATAGTGAACAATACGGCCGCGATGGTCTGACTGTGATCCAGTTCCGAGTAATAGCTCACTACTACAAGGGGGATGAGGAGAAGTCTGAGGTAGGTAACCAGGTTCGCCCAGTTCATAGCCTGCCTTCAAAAAAAATTATGCCGGAAAACAGACCCATATATTCTAAAAGCGAACGTGAATATGCGCTAACATCCCCAATTTTGCGGGATGATTCAAACTGTGAACCAGTTCACTAAGCAATATTATGCAAATGTGCATATATGTTTTCGGCCAGTTTTTTACTTATGCCAGTCACCCGCGCCAATTCTGCTTCGCTGGCCTTGCGAATCTCTTGTTGACCGCCGAAATGCTGCAACAGCGCCCTTCTGCGTTTTGGACCCAGGCCGGGAATCTGTTCCAGGCTGGATTGTTTCCTGGCCTTGCTGCGCCGCTGCCGATGTCCCGTGATGGCAAATCGATGGGCCTCATCCCGTACCTGCTGCAGCAGCAACAAGGCGGGTGAATCGGTCACCAGGGCAATTTCCCGGTACCTGTTACCCTGACTGAGAAACAGGGTTTCCTGGCCCGCGCGTCGGGATATTCCCTTGGCGATGCCCAGAAGCTGTATTTCCGGCAGGGCGAATTTCTCCAGAATGCTACGTGCCTGGCTGAGCTGCCCCTTGCCCCCATCGATCAACAGAATATCGGGGATCTTGCCTTCTCCTTTGCTGAGCCGCGTAAAGCGCCGGTCCAGCGCCTGTTCCATGGCAGCGTAGTCATCCCCAGGGGTGATGTCCTTGATATTGAATCGCCTGTAGTCAGATTTCACCGCACCGTTGCTGTCGAACACCACGCAGGAAGCAACAGTGCCCTCGCCTCCTGTATGGCTGATATCGAAGCACTCAATCCGCTCAGGTTGAGATTCAAGTTTTAGTACATCTTGTAACTTATTGAAACGGCTTATTATATTTTGTTTAGCATTGATGTGGAGCTGCAAGGATTCTGCGGCAGTGGTGGCAGCCAGCTTCACCCATTTGGCCCGATGACCCCGCACCCGCACTGCCAGCTTGATCTTGCGGCCTGCGACGTAGCTCAGTGCCGCCTCTATCTGCTCCGCAGCCTCCAGGGGGCTGGGAACGATGATTTCTGTGGGAATACTGGCGGCTTTATCGTCTGCCAGGTACATCTGGCTGATAAACGCTTCCAGCACTTCTTCCTGGCTGTTGGCCAGCCTGGCACGTGGGTAGAAGCTCTTGCTGCCTATCACCCGGCCGGCTCGCACATAGATCGCGTGGATGCACACCGTGGAACCCGACAGTTCTGCCGCCAGCACATCCGCATCACTGCCCTGATTGCTCACATGTTGCTCTGCCTGAATTCTACGTAAATCAATGATTTGGTCCCGTATTATGGCAGCACGCTCGAAGTTCTGGTCCGTAGCAGCCTGATCCATGCGCCTACCTAACTCTTCAATCAGCAGATCGCTCTTGCCCTGCAGAAACAGGGTGGAGTAGCGCACATCCTCGCTATAGTCCTCAGGACTGATGAGATTGACACAGGGTGCCGTACATCGCTTGATCTGGTATTGCAAACATGGCCTGGACCTGTTGTTAAAATACGAATCCTGACATTGTCTTACGCGGAATACTTTCTGCAATATCTGAAGAGTTTCACGGGTCGCGTGGGCACTGGGGTAAGGCCCGAAATAGCTACCCTTCCCCTTGCGGCTGCCGCGATAGAAGCTGAGTCTGGGAAATGCATCCCGGTCGGTGAGAAGGATGTAAGGATAGGATTTGTCATCCCGCAACACGATATTGTAAGGAGGACGCTGACTCTTGATCAGATTTTGCTCGAGCAGCAGGGCTTCTGTGTCTCCGCTGGTGACCGTAATGGCAATGTCCTGGATCTTCTCCACCATGGCCATGGTCTTGGTTGCCAGCCCGGAAGCCCGGAAATAGCTGCCCACCCGGTTCTTCAGGTTACGGGCCTTGCCCACATACAGCACTGCACCTTCTGCATCCAGCATCTGATAGACGCCTGGACGACTGGTAAGCGTCGAGAGAAAGCGCTTGTGATCGAACCTGGGGTGAGCGTCTGCCGCCATTACATCAAGCCCCAGCGGGCTGCAGGGGGTCTACCAGAACCAAGAAGGACTAGGAGGTTAAGGGATCAGGCTGGCGCGCTCAAGAGGCGTCAGTCGCTCGAGGGAGCCTAGCTGGCTATGCGGCCGGTGCCCGAAGGATAGGCGTCCAGTTCCCGGGTATCGTCAGTCAGGCCGTGTTTCACTGCCAGAATTGTCAATTCCACATCGCTGGAGATGCCGAGCTTCTCAAATATACGGTACCGATAGCTATACACGGTCTTCGGGCTGAGTTCGAGGTGGCTGGAAATCTGGCTGACCTTCTTGCCATCGGTGAGCAATTGCGCAATCTGCATCTCGCGACGGGATAGTCGATCAAAAATAGACGAGCCATCGTGGTTAAACGGATCCAGGGCGAGATGTGTAGCGACTTCTGTCGACACATAGCGGTGCCCGTCCGCAACGGCACGAATCGCCTTGAGAAGCTCAATGACTTCCACATTTTTGGTGATAAATCCCTGCGCGCCAGCACGTAGGATCTGGGATGGAATCACCCCGCTGGCTACCGAAGACAGGGCCAGCAAACGCATATTGGGGGACAGCTCCAGCAAGGCCCGACAGGCTTCGATGCCGCCGATACCAGGCAAACGAGCATCCATGACCACAATATCGGGAATGCCATCTATGGAATTTTTAACAAAATCAATAGCTTCTTCTCCAGAGCTAACCTGACCTATTACTTTCATATCAGGGATATCTGCAATCAGGCGCGCAAGACCTGAGCGCACCAGCACCTGGTCATCAACAAGGAGAATGGAGAGGATATTGTTACTTGCCGGCGTATCGATCATGGACTGTCTTTAGATTTCGTTAATCGCGAAGCATCACCTGATTCTGCTCCCCTGCTGCTTGTCCGACAGCTTCCCACAAAATTTAGGGAGCAGACTGATAAGTATCATGTCTGTGATTTCTCGACAAACTGGGGGGATAAAAACGGGAACTGGTTCACACTTTTAGCTGAACAGTAAACCAGGCTGTGACCTAAATTGTTGAATTGTTCTGTAAATTCACCGGTCGTGAGTGGTTGCGTGAATACCACATGTGGCTTTGCAAATCAGAGGATTCGAACCTCAGCTTGCAGGGCGATGCCGAATCGCGACAGCACATTGCTGCTCATCTCCTGGGCCAGCAAATAGAGGTCTTCACCGGTAGCCTCTCCCGGGTTCACCAGCACCAGTGCATGCTGCTCATGGACCGCAGCCGGGCCCCTGCGCCTGCCTTTCCAACCCAGCTGGTCCAGCATCCAGGCCGCGGGGACTTTTACCAGTTCAGGATCTTCTGTCGGATAGCAGGGCAACTCTGGGTATTCCTCTAACAATTTCCTATACTTATCGATGGAAATTACAGGGTTTTTGAAGAAACTGCCGGCGTTTCCAAGCTTCCCCGGATCAGGCAGTTTGCTCTGCCGGATCCTGCACACGGTTTCGAAGACCTGCGCTGGACCTGGAGTATCTGTATCCAGCGCATCCTGCAGCGCCTGGTAGTCCAGCACTGGCTGCCACTGTCGCTTCAATTGCAGCTCCAGGCCAGTAATGACGAGGTCTGCGCCAGGCATTTGCTTAAACAGGCTGTCTCGATAGGCAAATTCACAGGCTTCCTGGTCCATGCTGCGAAAGCTTTTCTCTTGCCTGTCATAGACTGTGACCTGAATAACAAGACGGTCCAGCTCAACGCCGTAGGCACCGATGTTCTGTACTGGTGCAGCACCTACAGTGCCAGGTATAAGTGCAAGATTTTCAATACCATAGAATTTATTTTTAATGCAGAGTTTTACAAATTCATGCCAGTTTTCACCGGCTGCGGCCTGTACCCTGCCAGTGGACTCATCGAACTGGATTCCCCGGTTGGCCATATGAATCACCAGCCCCGGGAAATCATTTACCCACAGCAGATTACTACCACTCCCCAGCAGGAAAACTGGCAGATGCTGCTGTTCTGCATAGTCGAACAAGTCCGGTAACTGGGCAGGATCGGTGACCACGGCAAATTCGGCAGCAATTGCTGAAACCCCGAAGCTGTTATAGGGCTTGAGGTCGACCTCCTGCCGAATCTCCATCAACCAGACTCCTCAGCTTTCCCTGCTGACCAGAGCGTGTTCTGCCACCACCTTGTGCAGCAGTGCTGCGCAGGCTTCCTCCACCAGGTTCAATACCAGCTCGAAGCCCTCTGCTCCACTGTAGTATGGATCGGGCACTGCATCATGGCTGCTTTGCCCATAATCCAGCAGCAAGCGGAGCTTGGGCTGATGCGCCGATGGGCAGCGTGCACGCAGTTCTTTCAGGTTATTGCGATCCATGGCCAGGATGTAATTGAACTGGTCAAAATCCCTTGCCTGTATCTGACGCGCGATCTGGTGGCTGATCTCATAACCGCGCAGCGCAGCGGTACTCACGGCGCGGGGATCCGGATTCTCGCCAATGTGCCAGTCTCCGGTTCCAGCAGAATCAACATAAATTTTATTACTTAAACCATTGTCATGAATCATTTTTTCCATGACTCCATGCGCGGTTGGAGAGCGGCAGATATTACCCAGGCAAACCATCAGCAAGCCAATTGTGGGTGGGGACTGGGGAGATCTCTTCACTGCATTAAACCTTGTTACTGGTCTGCCAGGTGCCGGCGAACCACTTCAAGGTCTTTCTCGGTATCTACTCCCGGTGGAATGCGGGCATCACTCACAGCCACATGAATAGCGATGCCATTGCTCAGAGCCCGTAGCTGTTCCAGTTTCTCAGCCAGCTCGAGCTCAGCAGGTGGCCAATTGACAAACTGATTGAGCACTTCTACCCGATAGGCGTACAGACCGATATGACGATAACAATTGCGTGCCGAGACACTGGCCTTGTAGGGGATAGTGGCGCGACTGAAATACAGTGCTCTTCCTCCCTCTCCGACCACCACTTTTACCGCATTGGGATCGTCAATCTCATCCTGGTTGCCAATCACTTCGCACAGTGTGGCGATACCCATATCCGCATGACTATCCAGGTTGGCAGCAACCTGCTCAATGGCAGCGGCTGGCAATAGTGGCTCATCTGCCTGCAAATTCACCACGATACTATTTTGTGGCAAGCCGATAAGCTGTGCTGCCTCCTGCAATCTGTCGGTACCACTTCGATGGGTATCGGCAGTCATCACAAGCTGCCCTCCAAACCCTGCTACTGCGGCGGCGATACGTTCATCGTCTGTCGCGACCACTACCCGCTCAGCCGAGCTCTCGCAGGCGCGCTCCCAGGTGTGTTGCAGCATCGGTTTACCACCAATATCAAGCAGCGGCTTTCCTGGTAAGCGCTGGGCTTCGTAACGGGCGGGGATGATGACAGTGAAACTCACTGAATGGACTCGAGTTCTTCTGCGCTGACAGTTCTTGCCTGATCTGCCAGCATCACGGGTACGTCGTCTCTAATGGGATAGGCCAGTTTGTCAGCTCGACACACCAGTTCCTGTGCTTCTTTCAGGTATATCAATTCACCTTTGCAGACTGGGCACACCAGAATGGCGAGGAGTTTTTGATCCAGCATGGTTTTCTCTCTTTGGCACTCGCATCTGAAGCTTGCTAGGACTTCAGTTTGTTTTCAATGCCAGCGAGAAATGCAGGCGGTAGATTGGCCTCAATGGTCACACACCACATATTCGCACTGGCAAAGCTCTGGCATTTTATCCCATCCTTCTCAGTCATGACGATGGGCTGGTGAGAATCCAAATTTTCGAAGTCGGCCGGACGATAGGGATGGTGATCAGCAAAAACGTGTGTATCAACCGGATATGGCAGGCTGTCCAGGGAATCGAAGAATCGCTGCGGATTTCCAATCGCTGCCACCGCCTGGACTCGATTACCAATATTGAATGGTGCGCCTGAGAAAGGTCGTTTCTCACTATTGCTCAGATTGACCAGACTGGTCGGGGTATAAGTCATGACATGAGCAGATTGTAAAGCGGGATGAGAAGTATCAGCGGGGTTGTTTACAACTACAAAATCACATTCTTCCAGTCTTGTAATGGGTTCCCGTAAAGGGCCGGCAGGTAAGCACAGCCCATTGCCAAACATTCTCTGTCCGTCGACCACAGCAATCTCGATATCGCGGTGTAATGCATAGTGTTGCAGCCCATCATCACTCAACACGATATCAACCTGATATTTATCCAACAGTTTCCCAAGTGCCCTGCCACGATCAGGATCGATGACCACAGGACAGGCTGTCTTGCTTGCGATCAGGACAGGCTCATCACCTGCCAGAGAGGGATCTGATTCCGCAGTAACTTCCATAGGATAACTGTTAGCTTTGCCGCCATATCCTCGACTGATGATCCCCGGCTGCATACCCTGCTCCAGAAAATGCTGGCACAGGGCTATTATCAGCGGTGTTTTTCCGGTGCCACCCACGGTGAGATTGCCTACAACAATTACAGGCACTGACGGCCTGAAAGATTTTGATGAAGACGACTGCCTTCTAAATTTGCTCAACAAACTGTAGACAAGGCTTAGCGGCCACAACAGCCAAAGCCAGGGAGCATTGTTATACCAGGCCCTTTCTATGAAGCGCATACTGCTAGATCAAGCAGAGGCGGGATTCTCGATGTCGGCAAATTGCAGACGATGTAAGCGTGAGTATTGGCCATTCAGACCAATGAGCTCACTATGACTACCTGATTCGACAATCCTTCCCTCTTCCATAACAAGAATGAGGTCTGCATTTTCGATTGTAGACAGGCGGTGTGCAATAACAAATGTGGTACGACCCTTAATCAATTGCTGCAATGCTTCCTGGATATGCTGCTCCGATTCTGAATCCAGTGCAGATGTTGCCTCATCCAGAATAAGCAAGGGCGCATCTTTCAGCAAAGCTCGCGCGATAGCGATACGTTGACGCTGGCCACCGGACAGCAAACCCGCATCATCACCTACATAAGTATCAAGTCCATTCTCCAGATGCTCGATAAACTCCATTGCATGTGCGTTTTTGGCCGCTTCGATTATTCGCTCCACAGCCACGTCCGATTCCCCATAGGCGATGTTATCGGCAACTGTGCCATTGAAAAGCACGACCTGCTGGGTGACTAAGGAGATATGTTGGCGCAGGTTATCCAGACGGTAGTCCTGAATAGGCACACCATCGAGGGTGATTTCGCCGCTACTGTGCACATAGAAACGGGGGATCAGATTAACCAGACTGGATTTGCCTGAGCCGGATTTGCCAACCAGTGCGATGGTTTGTCCTGGCTCCGCTACAAAACTCACCTGACTCAAGGCAGGTGCATGGTCGTTATAGGCAAACGATACGTCCCTGAACTCGATGCGGCCATGAATGTGCTCTGCTTCGTGGCTGCCCTGATCGGACTCTTCCGCTTCGTCGAGCAGGGTAAAAATGCTGGACGAGGCCGCGAGGCCGCGTTGAATCACGGCATTGACCTGGGTGAGCTGCCTGATGGGCTTCGCGAGCAGACCTGCTGCACTCAGAAAAATGACAAACTCACCAGGTGTACGACCGGCAAAGAAATCCGGTGACATGGCCAGCCATACCAGTAATGCCAGGGCCATGGCCACGATCAACTGAATCAAGGGAGTGCTGACATTGCGGGTCAGTTCAAGCTTCATGTTCTGACGGCGGTTACGGTCGCTGGCACCATGCAGGCGATCATTCACATAATCCGCTGCATTAAAGGTGCGGATTACCCGATGCCCCTTGATGGTTTCGTTAGTGATCTGGGTAACTTCCCCCATGGAATCCTGCATCTGGGTGCTATATCGACGAAAGCGGCGCGAGGCCAATGAAACGATCCAGCCCACAACGGGAGCAATAATCAAAAAAGTCAGGGTGAGTTGCCAGTCAATGAAAAACATCTGACCCAGATAGAAGATCACGGTGAGCCCTTCCCTGAATACTACGGTAATTGCTTCGCTGGCAGCACCGGCAATCTGCTGGACATCATAGGTCACTTTTGACACCAGGCGACCGCTGGTATGGCGATCGAAAAAACTGGCTGGTAACTTCACCAGTTTTTCATTGAGTTCGTAGCGCAAGCGGTGCATTACCCGTTGCGCCAGGCCTGCCATGGAGTACCCACCCATGAAGGAACCAATTCCGCGTACCAGTGCTATCACAATACAGAGAACTGGACTGAGAATGCGCGCCTGTTCGTAGTTTTCTGAGCTGATGGAATCCAGGGTCCAACCCAACCACTGGGTAGCTGCGGGACCTGAGGCCGCAAAAATAGTGAATCCAATGAGCCCGGTGGCCATCACTAACTTGTGATTCAACACATAGGCAAGCAGTCGCCGGTATAAAATCCAGCTGGTTTGATCCTGCCCGGCTGCTGCGGAAGTCTGATCCATCAGTTCACCGCCGGCACTGCAATGTTATCTGGTGTGCGTTGGGTGGCTATATTGAGTCGTGAAAAACCCGACTGACCGATAGCATCAAGGGCAGTTACCACCGATTGGTGACTGGCTTCTGCATCCGCTACCAGAAGTACCGGTAACGCAAGGTCGCCGCCCGACTCCACGTCCAGACCACGCATCAGGGTTTCGATGCGATTGTCGACCAGGACACGCCCGTTAATAGAGTAATTACCATCTCGGGCGACCAGAATTTCAATCTGGTCTGGCAAGGATTGAGCCGCTTCCGCATTGGCCTCCGGCAGGTTTACCAACAGTCGCGTCTCGCGATTGAATGTTGTCGTCACCATGAAAAAGATAAGCAACAGAAATACCACATCGATTAGTGGCGTGATATTGACCTGTAACTCGTCTCTGATCTTGCGTCGAAACTTCACAATACCGCTACTCTTTTACTTCCACTCTTCGGTCGCTGTGCAGCGCATCCACCAGCTTGATTGACTCTTGCTCCAGTACCAGTACCAGTGAATCCACCTTGCGGGTGAAAAAGCGGTGGAACATGTAGGTGGGTATGGCAACAGTTAATCCCGCGGCAGTAGTAATCAAAGCCTCTGATATTCCCCCTGCCAGGGCATTTGCATTTCCTGTACCCTGCAACATAATCTCACTGAAGACACGAATCATGCCCACAACGGTGCCAAGTAGTCCTAACAAAGGCGTAATTGCCGCGATGGTACCCAAGGTATTCAGATAGCGCTCCATGTCATGAATGACCTGGGCAGCTGCCTGCTCGATACTTTCGATCATGGCGGCGCGTCCATACTTGGAATTCAACAAGCCGGTTGCCAGTATCTGCCCCAGGGGTGATGACAGACGTAATTCCCTTAATTTTGTTGAATCGAGCTGGTTGTTCTTCAGCCAGGTCCAGACTTGCGCAAGTACATATTTGGGACTGATGCGCGTTGCACTCAGGGTCCAGAATCGTTCAATGATGATGGCGATGGCCACGATCGAGCACAGGATGATGGGTAACATCATCCAGCCACCTGCTCTAACTATTTCTACCAAGCCAAACCCCCCTTGCGTGCCCCCTGTGTTGTAGGCGCGTTAGATTAGCATATTCCCCTTTCGGGCCTCATGATCCCTGCCTCGGAGACCCAATAATTGTCCCGGAAATCTCTAACAGTATCGGCACTGTAGCGGATTGCCTGACCAGCCCCAATAACGGCGATGCTCCTTTCGATAGAAGTTAATATCCCACACCTCGCCTGATGCAGATGGTGACAGGCTTATCATTCCCGACTGTGCCGTGTCGTGCAGCTCTGCGCCCAACGCGATATACCTCTGCACTACCGGAGCCGCGGGATGACCAAAACCATTGCCATAGCCACTGGAAAAAATGACCTGCTCGGCTGCAACCATCTTCAGAAAAGGATAACTGGATGAGGTATTGCTGCCATGATGCGGAGCAATCAGCACCGAACTCTGGAGCCGTGTTCCCAGAGTCGCAGCCAGAAGGCGTTCGACCGGCGCTTCAATGTCACCGGGCAACAACGCAGTCATTTCCCCAAACCGGATTTGCAGGACGCAGGAGCGATTGTTACTCGAGGCATACCTTCCGCCATTGCCTTCAGAATCAAGCAGGTCTAGTGGGTGCAGTACCGTGAATACCACCCTATCCCACACCCATCGGGATCGCTCAGCACAGGGGATCTCCGGAGTGCTCTGTATATCGTTACGAACCACTTCTGCCCCAGGATAGGCCGTGCTGACAGCTGGCAGACCTCCCGCATGATCCATGTCGCCGTGACTGACCAGTATCCTGTCCAGCTTGTTAATACCCATATGCCGAAGCGCCGGAACAACCACTGCACTACCAGCACTCCACTGATCTTCGACAGCAGGCCCGGTGTCGTATAACAAGGAATGATTTTCAGTCCTGATCAACACGGACAGTCCCTGACCCACATCAAGCACATGGACTTCAAAACCACTGATTTCCCCTGGCTCTGCTTCGCGCATGGCAGAAACAAGCAATGGAATGGTCAATATTCGGAATGGAAATCCGATTGGGAGCAACAAAAGTAAGATACCTGGCACTATAAACAGGAACTGTAGTAGCGATGGCGGAGGGATCAGAAGCAACGCCTGTTGACCAAATAATTCTGCCAGAAATTGCAAGGTCCCAATCAGCAGATGCAGCACCGAATCCGCAATAGACAACAAGTGCTCTGCCCAGCGCAGGTTTAACAACAACAGCACAGTGCCAATGAGCAGCAGCGGCAACAAAATGAATCCCAGCACTGGAATGGCAATCAAATTTGCTATCGGTGCCAACAGCGGGATCTGACCCATCAACACAGTCAATGGCAAAAACAAACCGACGAACACTGCCCATTGCGCCCGACCATAGGCCAGGCAGTTGTACCAGGAAAAGAGTCGCTTGTTACCAGTGCCACCATGAGCGACCGGTGCCTGACCAGAGAACAGTAACGCTGCTACAGCAAGGAATGACAACCAGAACCCCATACTGGTGGTTGCCAGTGGATCCAGGCTGAGCACAGCAGCCAGCGCTACCAGAAACCTGAACCAAAGATCCGGCCTCCTGTCAGTCAGGTAGCTCGACAGCAATAGCAATATCATGATGCAGGCACGCTGGGTAGGTAAGCCCCATCCCGCCATCAGGCTGTAGCTCACTGCAGTGAGCATAGCCAGACCCGCAGCTGCCCGTTGCGTGGGCCAGGGACAGCATCGAGCTGGTATAAGTCTGATCACGCAGCCATAGAGACTAAAACTGAACAGGGTAATCAGTCCTATATGCAGGCCGGAAATGACAAAAAGATGGTTCGTGCCCGTTGCACTGAACAATTCCCACCGACTGCTGCCCAACTTACTCTTTTCGCCGAGCACCAGCGCCACAATCAGGTCTGAATGGCGCAGCGTTTGCAGCTGCGTTTCGAGCAGACCAAGGAAACTACCCCGCAATGCTGAAATTGAGAATCGGGTCTGTCCCAGAAGGCGGTTGTCCGGGTTTGAAACCCCCCATCTATCCGCCTCTCCGCGCACATAGCCGGTTCCTGCAAAGCCATTTCTAAACAGGAAAGCCTCCCGATCGTGATTGCCAGGATTGGCGAATCCATGTACCTGCTTTAGCCGCACTGTTAGCTGCCAACGATCACCGGGCCTGAAAGTTGCCGGGCTTCTTTCCTTTTTTTGGGGTGGTGTGAAGTAACTCAGTTGTAACTTGCTGCCTGGCATCAGCGACCCACTTTCGGTGACCACCAGCGTGAAACTCTGGGCTCTGTTGCCTGTTTGCGGTAAGCCGATTACCCGCCCTTCCACCAGCAGATCATGTCCTTCCAGCTGTGACGGCAGCATCTGCTGCTGTCTGCCTAACGCCCAGCACAAGTGCCAAGCGACGCCCAGGACAAAAGCAACACTGATAATAAGGGCGATGTCTCTATGGCATACAACAGCAAGCAATAAGAAACAGAGGCAGACACTGATCGCAACAACAATCAGCTCATCGCTGAGTTCGGGAAACAAGGAAACCAGGTAGATACCCAGACTGTATGCAATGAGCGCTGCTCGCACCTTCCTTCCCTGACGGACCTGCTAAAGAAAGTAGAACAGCGACGGCTACAATGCGAGCCAGCGAGGCACTTTGAATCGCAGAGAAGTTACTCGTCGCGCAAGGCCTGCGCTGGTTGCACCTTTGCCGCGCGCCCTGCTGGATACAGAGTCGCCAGAAGGGAAAGCAGGAACACTCCCGCAATCACGGTGAAGACATCAGCTGCAGCTAATTGCGAGGGAAGATAATCCAAAGGATAAACCTCCGGATTGAGTAACTGCACAGCAAAACGTTGCTCGATCCATGCAGTCAGATTACTGATCTGCAGAGATCCAAGAATTCCCAGCACGACACCAATGCTGATGCCAAACAAGCCAATGAGACAGCCCTGCCAGAGAAAAATCCGCCGTATCAAAGCCGGACTCGCACCCAGCGTTCGTAAGATGGCGATATCGGCTTTCTTGTCGCGAACAATCATGATCAGGCTGACAACCAGATTGAAAGCGGCAACTGCAATCAGCAGCCAGAGCATAAAACTGATGATGTTTCTGGAAAACTGGATATTGTTATAAATCGCTCCCAATTGGCGGGTCCAGCTGCTCAGATCGATCTCCGCGGGCAGACTGCGACTAAGTTGTTCAGTGATATCGTCCGCCTGCAGCGGATCATCTGCTCTGATTCGCAGTCCATTAAATGGAGAGCGGAGACGAAACAATGCCCGAGCGGCATCAATGTTCATAATGACCAGCTCATTGTCCAATTGTTGCGTGCCAACCCTGAAAATACCCAGCACTTCCAAACTGCGGAATGTCGGCAGCGGGGTCAACGGGTTGACGGAGATAGCAGTCGAATAGAGGTTGATCCGATCCCCCAGGGACACACCGAGTTGACGTGCCAGGGCTTCCCCAAGCACGATGCCCCAACGATTTTGCTGCAAGTCCTGTAAGCTGCCAGCCTGCATGAAGCGACCAATGACGGAAATGTCCGCTTCCATGCTCACATCGATACCATTGACCAACACTCCCTTATTGCCAGATTCGCTGCTCACCACGCCAACAGTTTGAATTACTGGTGCCAGAGCCTGAACCAGTTCATGCGCATTGATAGTATCGCGTACCGATTGCCACCTTTCCTGGCTAAGATTCTCCTCAGTGGAAACAGTGACATGTGGCACTATGCCAAGAACGCTGTCACGCATTTCCCGATCAAAACCATTCATTACCGAAAGCACAGTAATCAGAATAGCGACACCTAGCGCAAGACCAAATATTGCGATTGCTGACATGAATGAAACCAACTGGCTACGTTTACCTACACTGACGTAGCGCAGGGCGATAAGCCTGGAAATTGCTCCGGAACCAAGCTGACCGGCGCTACTGTTCATGGAGCACGCCGTCCCTGAGTTCCAGTTTCCGCTGCAGGGAATCCGCCAGACGATCATCATGGGTAACAATCACGAAGCTGATTCCCAGGTCGCGATTGAGTTGTGCCATCTGGTCCTGCACTTCCAGAGCCGTACGACGATCCAGATTTCCTGTGGGTTCATCCAGTAACACGCAGCGTGGTTCAGTGACCAGAGCCCGGGCAATTGCTACTCGCTGCCTCTCCCCGCCAGACAATTCCGAAGGTTTGTGATCCCTGCGATCTGCCAGACCAATATTCTCCAGCATATGTAAACTCTTCTGCTGACAACTTGTCCTGTCCATGCCGGCAATCAACAATGGCATGGCGACATTTTCAAGAGCTGTAAATTCACTGAGAAGATGATGGAACTGATAGACAAATCCCAGGTAGCGATTGCGCAACATGCCGCGTTCAGTCTCGCTGACTTCGGCAAGGTCATGACCGGCTACCTCGACGCTGCCACTGGTGGGCAGATCCAGTCCACCCAACATATTCAGCAAGGTTGTCTTACCGGACCCGGAACTACCGACTATGGCAATTTGATCACCCCTATAGATATCAAGATTCACACCACGCAATACCTGAACTACCTGGGGGCCTTGTGAATAGGTCTTCACCAGGTCTCTGCAAGAAATGACAATCTGCTCTTGGTTCATAATCTGCTTGCGATTTACTCGTAGCGTAAAACTTCAGCCGGCTGCACCCGGCTCGCTCGGAATGCTGGATAGAGTGTGGCCAGGAAGCTGATAGCGAGAGCAGCAGCACAAACCAGGAAAACCTCCTGAAACTGCACTTCCGTCTGCAGATGTGAAATCAGATAGATATTTGCATTACTAAAGATGCTGTTCAGGAGACGCTCCAGCGCCAGACTCAGGCTGGTAACATTGCCGGCCAGCAGCACCCCGCCTATCCCTCCGATCACGACCCCCACCACTCCAGCGATTAGTCCTTGTACCATGAAGATTGCCATCACGGTTGATCGACTGGCGCCCATGGTGCGCAGGATGGCTATGTCCGCCCCTTTGTCTGCCACCACCATCACCAGGGTGGAAATGATATTGACCGCACCTACAAGCACAATCATCAGCAGCATAAATGAAGTGAGCATTTTCTCCATGTTCAGGGCATTAAAAAGACTCGCCTGCACTTCGTTCCAGGGCGCGATATTCAATTCAGCTTCGCTACCCACCGCTTCGGCTGCGATCTGCCCTGCGTTAACAACGTCTGCCACCTTGAGGCGTAGTGAAAGCGCTACGCCTGGGTCATCTGCATACAAAGACTGGGCTTGAGGTAGATTCACCAGCGCAATCGCATTGTTTCCATAGAGTCCGAAATCGGCAAATCCCAGTACCTGGAAACCCAGGGACTTGGACAGCTCTCGACGCAACAAACTACCAAGGCCCAGTACGCTGACTTCCGTGGCGCTATAGATACCCAGCTCACCGGCCAACTGGGTACCCAGAATAATGCCGTCCTCGGTTTCTGCCAGCCGTGTGAGCAAGTCCTGGTAGAAAGTCCCCGGATTGTTGACTACCGCTGCCTCCAATTCTGCATCGATACCTCGCACGCGAAGGAATACGTTCTGGCCCTGATGAGTAACTGTGGCCTCACCTTCCAAAAAAGGTGCCGCAGCCAGTACTTCTTCATGGGTCAGAACTTGTTCACGAATACGAGGCCAACCTGTTTCCAGGGCATCCCCAGAAATAGTCACATGAGGAACTGATTTGAGCGCTTCGTCACGAAGGGTAAGTATTGAACCGTTAATAACAGACAGGGCCACGATGAGTATCAACACGCCCAGGCTGATACCCAACATGGAAATCAATGACACAAAGGAAAGGAAAAGATTATTCTTGCGGGCGAGGGAATAGCGCAGGCCGATAAACAATGAAAACGGATTGAGCATGAAGTTTCCCGAACGAACTCACTGTCAGACAGGGGTAATTTGATTCTCTGTTGACCCCGTCGATTTAATCCCTGGAGCGGAATCAATCGCTTGCGGAGTCTCTTGTTTTGACCCCGCAAGTCTGAAATTAGTTCTGCAGCTGATCCGCGTGACGTTGCAAGAGCCTCTGCACGGTTTTGAAGCTGATGGGCATCACTGGCGTTGAAACTTCATTGGAAATTGCCCGCAAAGATTTGCCCTGTTTTTTCAGTTCCATAATCTTCTTCAGCACCCTTTGCTCCATAGGGTTTTCAATGAGCCGACCATTTTCATGAATCATGTAGCCGAATGGTCTGCTACCACCGAGGTAGCGACCCTGTTTACGCTGACGCTGCTTGACACCCTTGATGCGCTCTGCAGATTTTCTTTTTTCCAGGGAAGAAAACAAATGCGCCACCTGCTCGAAATTGGCCTGAAATTCAGGATCAGTAACGTCGCCGCCCAGTTCTACAATATGCAGATGTACTTTCTTCTCCCGCAACAATCCAATCAACCTGACCGCCTCTCGACTTGAACTCACGATACGCTCGAGCTTGCTGCACAATATCGTGTCACCTGCGTTTAGCTGGGCTAATAGCTGCTTCCCCTGCTCCCGTTTACGGAATTCCTGATTCCAGTTGCAGTTATCATCCCGAACATTTTCGGTCATAAACCAACTGTGTTGCAGGCAATAGGTTTGCATGGCCAGGAGCTCAGGCTCCAGAACGCCATCCAGCTCATCCTTGTCCATGGCGGCTTCCAGCTCGGAAGTCCGGCTATAGGCATAAATAGTCATTGTTTAGATCTCACCCCACAATTCTGGCCCGTTTTGCGCCGCTGATTCGCGTTTAGCAGCGGAGACGGAGGCCCATGACTGACCCACACAGTCAATCATCTGTTTTATTCCGTTGTTTTTGGTACCTGGTGCGGTAGCCCTGCCTGCTAGTCTTCTTATTGAATGCGTAAATGCGCAGTTTTTCGCGTGTTCAGGAACCGTTTGGGTTAGCCTGATGTGTCTGCGTATCGGCAAAGCCACGTGGCGAGCTATTTTAACCACAGGGGTTTTGCATTAGCAAGCAAGGCGGGACGGGGCATTGCGACGCACCAGGCGATGGCTAACTGCTTAGCAGAGGGTACTGAAACTGTCTTCAAAACTTCCCGCATGTCTCTGTTTTATCGTGCTTTTTTATTTGCAGAACAAGGGTTTTCTATTGAGTACCCCCGGCATTGCTGATATAGTCCCGGCAGTTATCACTGGCTGAATGTTTCAGCCGCCGCCAATCGCGGCCCGGATAACGCAGCAGCGAGCGAAGGCCTGCACATAATGGCCCTCAAGCTCGCGGATCAAGCCGATCTGACGAATCCTGCCAAGGCAGTGCCATTCAAGAAACCAGAATTCGGCGGATATAAGGTAAGGCAGCCTGGTTAGCCAGTTTTCTGTAACGGCAAGGACCGACAAAGACTGGCGCAACCGTAACTGAGAGCTGCCCCATGAAACTGATTTAAATGACATGCTGTGCGCAGCATGCAAGAGAGCGAAATTCAGGAATTCCTATTCGATAGCCCCTCGAAGCGGTTCTACGGAACCCAAGTGGGCCAGAACGAAGCAAGCGACAGTATATTAAGTAAAAACAATAAGTTAGATGCAAAATCAAACCAAATTTTGTGATTTTTGAGATTTGTTTAGGATTCTCCAGTCGCCCGGCGCTGGATCGCACGTACTCTGATTTATTGGCCTAGGTTGGCTCCTGTAGCAAACCCTGGAGATGTAGGCACGCTAGCCAACACTCCGCAATCGGCACAATGTAATCCCGCTTCCCTTCGTCCCATCGAGTTCCCTCCTGACTTCGCTCTCCTTACAGCAAGGAAAGTGATTCAATGAAACGCATGTTAATTAACGCAACGCAGGAAGAAGAACTCCGCGTTGCCCTGGTCGATGGCCAGAGACTCTACGATCTGGACATCGAAAACCGCACCCGAATCCAGAAAAAGGCCAATATCTATAAAGGCAAGATCACCCGGGTTGAGCCCAGCCTGGAAGCTGCCTTTGTCGATTTCGGCGCAGAAAGGCATGGCTTCCTGCCACTGAAGGAAATTGCCCGCCATTACTACAAGAAAGACGCTCGCAGTGGCAACGACAAAGCGACCATCAAGGATCTGGTAGCTGAAGGCACTGAAGTTATTATTCAGGTCGAGAAAGAAGAGCGCGGCAACAAGGGCGCAGCACTGACAACCTATGTCAGTCTCGCCGGCAGATATCTGGTACTGATGCCAAACAACCCTAAAGCGGGTGGTATCTCCAGAAGGATTGAAGGCGACGATCGTTCCGAGATTCGGGAAGCGCTGCGCAGTCTCAGCATCCCCGACGGTATGGGCCTGATCGTACGCACCGCAGGCGTAGGCAAAGAGCAGGAAGAGCTGCAGTGGGATCTGGATTACCTGCTGGCCCTGTGGGATTCGATCCAGGAAGCCGGCGCGCAAAAATCAGCTCCCTTTCTGATCTATCAGGAAAGCAATGTCATCATCCGCACCATTCGTGACTACCTGCGCAAAGAGATCGGTGAAGTCCTGATCGATACCCAGGACTCCTATGAAGAAGCACTCAATTTCATCAAACAGGTCATGCCCCAGTATGAATCTCGCATCAAGTATTACGAAGATGCCCTGCCCCTGTTCAATCGATATCAGATAGAAAGCCAGATTGAGAGTGCATTCGAACGGGAAGTTAAACTTCCCTCGGGGGGTTCTGTGGTCATCGACCCCACTGAGGCACTCATTTCCATCGACATCAATTCCTCTCGTGCGACTCGAGGTGCGGACATTGAGGAAACCGCCCTGAACACCAACCTTGAGGCAGCCGACGAAATCGCTCGCCAGCTTCGGCTTCGGGATATGGGTGGCCTGGTTGTCATCGATTTCATCGATATGACTTCCAATCGTAACCAGCGGGAAGTCGAGAACCGTATGCGGGAAGCGCTGGAATCTGACCGGGCAAGAGTTCAGGTAGGCCGCATTTCCCGATTTGGCTTACTGGAAATGTCGCGACAGCGACTGAGACCCTCCCTGGGTGAAACCAGCGCTATCGTCTGCCCACGTTGCAGTGGTCAGGGCACGATCCGCGATATCGAATCACTTTCCCTGTCCATTCTGCGTAT
This sequence comes from uncultured Pseudohongiella sp., assembly GCA_965267495.1. Taxonomy (GTDB): domain Bacteria; phylum Pseudomonadota; class Gammaproteobacteria; order Pseudomonadales; family Pseudohongiellaceae; genus UBA9145. The sequence goes on from OZ254078.1 coordinate 1,907,334, forward strand.
CCTGCAGGAAGAAGCTAACAAGCAAAAATGCCTGGAAGTGCGGGCAACGGTGCCACTTGCAGTGTCTTCTTATTTGCTCAATGAGAAACGAGCCGCAGTTGCAGAAATAGAGTCACAGAGTAAGACCAGAATTGTGGTGAACCCCAACCCTGACATGGAAACACCTCATTACGAAATCACCGGTATAAATCGGCATGCCGAAACCTATGAGGTTGACGCCACCAGCGAGCCGGAAGCGGCGACCAAGGTACAACCCCAGGTGCAGCAGGAAGCTGCCGTACAAAAACCCAGCGTGAGTAATGTTCCACCACCCCAACCTGCTCCCAAGCAGAAGAAAAAGGGATTCTTCGCACGCCTGTTTGCCAGCCTGTTCGGTAGCGGTGAAGACAAGAAACCGGCGCAGCGTGGCAAGAGCTCGAATCGTGGTAACCGCAACAAGTCCAGAAATCGTCGTGGCCAGCAAGCGCGAAGTGGCGAACGTAGAGACAATAAACGCGAAGACGGTCAGCGCAAACAACAGGACCAGAATCGACGCAAGCAATCTGGCCAGAAATCCCGTGGCCGCAATGAACGTGACGGTAAACGGGCACAGGACGACAATCGCAAGCAAGAAAACCGTGGCGACAAACAGCGGCAACAACAGAATCGGGACAACCGTAAAGAGTCGAAAGAACCGAGAGAGTCCAGAGACGCAAAAGACGGCAATCGCCAGGATCGCAAGCGGGACGAAAATCGCGGTAACGACAGAAAAGCGCGTGATGGCGGGCGTAAGCAGGATGCAGCGCAACGTCGGCCGGGCGATAGGCGCCCCCGCAATACCACTCCCCGCAAGCGCGGACCCCGACCACAGGGCGATGACAAGCAGCAGCATGCAGATGAAGTGGTAGCAGCTCAGGAGAATGCGACCAAAGCGCAGGAGTCCCGGCAGGCAAGCACAGCAGAATCTCAGGCAGGTGAATCCATGGCGGCTCAGGCTCCAGTGGACAATCAAGCCACAACGCACGCTGCAGCGGCGCAACAAGCTGGGAATACAAGCGAAGAAAAGCCTGTCGAACAAGCCAGCCCCGCACCATCAGCGCAAACTGAACAAGCAAGCTCAGTGGCGCAGCAAGCCCCTTCCCAGGCTGAAAGTAAGGCTGCACCAAGCGCAGCAGCCAGCGAGGATGAACCGCCGGCACCACCCGAGGCAGTTGTGGCAAGTCATGCTGCGCCCGAGAAGAGCAAGGCTGAACCTGAACAGCTTGTCAGCAATACAGTAAAGCAGGCACAAGCACAGGCAATAGATCAGGCAGCTCAGCCTATAGAGAAGGAAGAAGCCAGTAACCAGGAACCGGTAGCGACGATCGCCGCACCCAAACCTGAATCCAGCTTCAGTGGACGCGCGCCGAATGATCCTCGGGAAGTAAGGCGTCGGCAGCAGGAATCACAGCCAACTTCTTCCGAGTAAAGCATGTAAAAAAAGGTGTCAGACCACGGTCTGACACCCTTTTTGCAATCCTGCCAGGTGATTTAAAGTGCTTCTTCCAACTCCGGTAGCACCTTGAAGAGATCGGCAACCAGACCATAATCAGCGACCTGAAAGATTGGCGCTTCTTCGTCTTTGTTGATTGCAACGATTACCTTACTGTCTTTCATGCCTGCCAGGTGTTGGATTGCGCCAGAAATTCCCACTGCAATATACAGATCGGGTGCAACAATCTTTCCTGTCTGACCAACCTGATAATCATTGGGTACAAAGCCAGCATCAACTGCAGCCCTGGAAGCACCTATCGCAGCACCAAGTTTGTCAGCGACCTTCTCCAGCAACGCAAAATTCTCACCATTCTGCATGCCACGACCACCAGAAATTACGATCGACGCTGCAGTCAGTTCCGGGCGCTCAGACTGAGATAGCTGTTCACTCACGAAGCTGGAGGAATTCTGCTCAATCGCCTGATCGAGATTTTGGATACTGGCATTGCCTCCGGATTCTGCTTCTCCGAAAGCTGTTGTGCGTACGGTGACAACCTTGATGGCATCAGTTGATTGTACTGTTGCCATGGCATTACCCGCATAGATTGGCCGTACAAAAGTATCTTCACTCTGTACTTCAATAATGTCGGATAGTTGGCCAACATCCAGCAATGCTGCTACCCGCGGCATGAGATTCTTGCCTGTGGTGGTGGCAGCCGCCAGGATATGGCTGTAATCCCTGCCCAGCTCCGCAACCAGCGGCCCAACGCTTTCCGGAAGCTGATGTTCATAGCAGGCATTGTCTGCAAGCAGCACCTTGTTAACCCCAGCAAGGCCGGCAGCGGCTTCGGCAGCTGCCTGACAATTACTTCCAGCAATCAGGACATCAACTTCGCCACCGATTGCCGAAGCCGCTGTAAGCGTATTAGCCGTAGCCTTCTTCAGCGAATCATTATCATGTTCTGCAATTACAAGAGTTGCCATATTCAGTACCTATATCACCTTCGCTTCATTTCTCAGTTTTTCAACCAGCTCAGCAACTGATTCAACTTTAACGCCTGCACTGCGTTCTGGTGGAGGGGCAACACTGAGAGTCGAGATATTGGAGTTGATTTCAACACCGAGATCAGCGGGGCTTAAGGTATCAATTGGTTTTTTCTTGGCCTTCATGATATTCGGCAGCGAGGCATAACGGGGTTCGTTCAGGCGCAGATCTGTGGTGACGATTGCTGGTAAGTCCAACAGTACAGTTTGTTCACCGCCATCGATCTCGCGGGTCACCTCAATTTTGCCGTCCTTGAGTTCGGCCTTGCACGCGAATGTGCCCTGGGGAAAATTGCACAGTGCCGCCAGCATTTGACCCACTTGATTATTATCGCTATCAATCGATTGCTTACCCAGGATAACCAGGTCAATCTGCTCTTTTTCCACAATGGCCTTCAGCGCCTTCGCTACCGCCAGCGGCTGGGCCTCTTCATCGGTTTCTACCAGGATACCTCGATCGGCACCCAGAGCCAGCGCCGTTCGAAGCTGTTCCTGACAGGCGGAAGATCCGATCGACACCGCGATCACCTCATCCGCGTTGCCCGCCTCTTTCATTCGAATGGCTTCTTCTACAGCGATTTCACAGAATGGATTGATCGCCATCTTTGCGTTTGTCAGGTCAACACCCGTGCCATCAGATTTAACTCTGACCCGCACATAGGCGTCGACAACGCGCTTAATTCCGACAAGAACCTTCATGGATTCTCCAAAGAGTATTGGTATATAGGTCTGGGATCTGCAGATAAGGGCAACTGTGTTTGGATTGCCCCCAGAAAGCTGGCTTCCTGCCGCGCCCGATTATCCGAGGCTCTCGGCTGATACTATCCAAAGAATCGATCCCAAAAAAAGGTGGCAATAATGCCGTTTTTGCTCTGACAGGTCAATCTGGAACAGCGATCACGGTAATCATTGAAGCGGGAAAAATGCGCCATCACTGACCACTCCCAACTCCTCTGATTTTGCGTCGTCGTTAAGCTCCGCCAACGCTACCAGCCGATAAAATACCGCCCGACTCAGCAGACCGCGTAGACCACTGCGTATATGAATTGTGGGATGGGGTTCTCCATTGCTCATCTCTCCGATGCGCAGTTCATGTTCCGGTCCCGCGACCACAGACTCTCCAGTGTTAGTCTCAAAACGTAGCTGCTGCCCGGCGCTGCCTTTTTCCACTTCCATGGCAGTCACCAGGAAAGGGCAGTCTTCAACCTGTATGCCGACTTTTTCCACTGGCGTAACCAGGAAATATTTGTCTCCCTCCATTTTCAGGACGGACGCGAACAACTGCACCATCGCCGCTCGACGAATCACCTTGCCTTCATGAACCCAGCTCCCGTCCCTCTTGATCAATAAATCTATGTCACCACAATAAGGAGGATCCCAGAGATGCACTGGTGCTGGCCCGCGAGACTTTATCTTTGCAACCAGGGAAAATGGATCAGGTGGACTTTCTGAAGGGCGTTTGGATTTTGATGATTCTTCCACTTGGCGAGACCCGGTGTAAACCGTCACACTAATGACTGAGCTCATCATAAGCAGGATCAGTTGCCGGGAAAACCCCTGACTCATCGGCAGCGCATAGCTGGGGTGGGCACAGTGCCGATGTTACACTTGTGCGGCGACAAATCCTGGTAATGGCAAGGCTATACAGCTCTTCATGACAGCACTCATTCAGGCAGTAGAATTTTCCAGGCTGTTCCGCGAAGAGGTCCCCTTACTTGATGTAAGAGCACCGGTAGAATTTGCCAGAGGCAGCTTCCCCAATGCCCATAATCTCCCGCTGCTGAACGATGAAGAGCGTGAAGCAGTAGGCATCCGGTATCGACAGCAAGGGCGAGATGCTGCGGTGGCGCTCGGCCATGAGCTGATTCCGGATGAAGAAAAGGAAAAACGCCTTCAGGCATGGCTACAATTCGCCCGAAGCAAGCCAGACATGGTGCTGTATTGCTATCGAGGCGGACTGCGATCCACGATCTGTCAGCAATGGCTCACCCAGGCAGGCATCGAGGTTCCGCGTATAGCAGGTGGTTTCAAAGCACTGCGCCGCTATCTCATCGACACAATGGAACTGCTTGCACAGAAGGCCAATATGCTCATCGTCGCCGGCAAAACAGGCTGCGGCAAAACCCATTTCATTAACAGCGTGCCCAACAGTCTGGATCTGGAGGCCTGTGCCAATCACCGTGGCTCAGCATTCGGACGCAGTGTTCAGCCACAGCCGACTCAGATTGATTTTGAAAATCGGCTGGCATCCAGTCTGCTGCATCTTGATTGGCTTGAGCAACAACGCATTGTCCTGGAAGATGAAAGCCGAGCAATCGGTTCTCTTTCGATTCCGCAGAGCTTTCACCAACGCATGAGTGATTCACCGTTGGCCCTGATTGAGGAATCTGTCCAGCAGCGAGTGGATACCATTCATCTGGACTACATTCAATCCAATTACCTCGAGTTCCAGGAACAATTTCCCGAGCAGGCTGATGAACTTTTTGCCCAGTCTCTTAGAGACTCTCTTGCGCGCATTGAGAGACGTCTCGGCGGAGAAAATTTCAGCCTCATACAAAAGCTGCTCAATGGGGCACTGGAAACACAATTCCGACAGGGAGGAATTGATGACCATCGCCTCTGGATTGAAGCCTTGCTCACGCACTATTACGATCCCATGTACGATTTTCAGCTGGCTAAGAAATCAGACCGCATTGTCTTTCGTGGCGACAAACAGGAAATGCGCAATTGGATCAAGCCCATGATCTACCCGCAGCAGTAAATACATGACTATCAAGCGCATCACGCTCGAGAGCATCAAGCAGGAGTTAGAAGCCGGCACCACCGTACTGGTACCTAACAACCGCATTCGGGATGCTGTCCTCCATACCTACGCTGATACTCAATCAGCAAAGGTATACGCCACACCCAAAGTGCTAGGTATTGATGTGTGGGCGAGAGAAATCTGGCAGAAGGCTGCCAGCCTCGGCATCGATCCTTACCGCAACAAACTGAGTATTTCTGCAGCAGAAGAATTGTTCCTGTGGATGGATCTGATACAACAGTCTCAAAATCGTTATCCACTGCTGAATGAAGGCGAAACCGCCAGTGCTGTAAGCCGGGCCTACCAGCTAATGAAACAATGGCAGTTGCAGGACAGGCACGAAGAAACGCTTGAGGCATACAGAAGCATTCCAGACATCGATGCCTTCCTGAGCTGGGCAGAGCAATTCCACAAGGTTTGTGAAGAAAAACAACTGATTAGCCTGGTGGACAGCATCGCTCACATTAATGAGCACCTGGCCCAGGACAAAGCGCCCAGCCTGCCTCTCGACAATAATATACTGTTACTAAACTTCTACCAGCCGCCACCGATGTACGAACAGCTATTCAAACAGCTAAACAGCCACACACGGCTTAGTGAAGTGCAACTGGCCTCCTCCACCTCAGAAATTCGCGGCACGCATTATCAATTTCCCACCATGCGGGCGGAGTTTCATCATGTAGCTGAATGGGCCAGGAATATCGTGCAACAAGATAGCAATGCTCACATTGGCCTGATCGGTCAGCTTGGAGATTCACAGCGCTCTGAACTAGAGCGTATCCTGACTGCAGTACTTAATCGAAATCACATCATAGACTTTAGTGGTGGGCAGTCTATTTTCAATAGCACCCATAGCACTCACAACCTGGTTGACGAAGGCATGGTGCATGATGCCTTTCTTCTCTTTGAAACCATTCGTCAGGAACAGTCTGCGCAAGACATTTGCCGCCTGCTCAGGTCTCCTTATGTGCTCCCGGAAAGCAGGGAGTTAGAGAATCGTTATGCTTTGGAGAGAGTTCTGAGACAGCGCCTTAGTCTGCGCTGTCAGCTCCAGGACGTCCTTTACTTTGCTGGAAAGGAAGACAAACCAGCTCACTGTCCGGCGCTCCATGAATCTCTGAGTCACTTGCGGGATCACTTCCGCAGACTGCCACAAAGAAACAGTCCAAGACGATGGTCAGAAATATTTACTCAGATACTCGAGCAATACCAATGGCCAGGCTCGCAACTTACAAGTCACCAACGGCAAGTTGCCGATCGATTTAGAACTGCTCTGGATACTCTCGCAACCTTGACACCGATCCTGGGTGAGATCGATCAAGCTAAAGCAAGCAGCTGTCTGCGTCGCCTGTGTGTTGAGACACGCCATAGTCAGAAATTTGATCATGCGCGCCAGATATCACTTTATAGTATCGAAGAAGCCAGCGGTCTCGATTTTGATCACGTCTGGCTCCTTAGTTTCAACGACCAGGCCTGGCCTCCAGCTATCAGCCCCTCCCCGTTTCTACCCTATAGCGTGCAGAAGGAAGCGGGCATTCCTGGCAGCCACAGCGACATACAGTACCAGTTTGCCAGCGATACCTTTCGCATTCTGCGCAATTCGGTTTCCGTGAGCATGCAATCCAGCCACCATCGCAGCGATGGAGAGCAGGAGTTCAGACCCAGCAGTTTCAGCACTACGTTCTCTGTAGCGCCAACACCAGATCAGATAGATCCTGCTCCACATTGCTTCTATGGTGAGCCCTATATCACATCACCTGTAGTCGATACTGTGTCTGATCGGGAATCTGTCGCGCTGAATCCGGATGGTGCCAGTCTTGGTGGCCACCAGGTGCTCAGCGACCAGTCCAGTTGCCCATTTCGTGCATTCGCCCGCTACCGTTTGGATGCAAGGGAACTCGAACAATTTTCAACAGGACTCAGCCCTATGGCCAGGGGCTCGGCAGTACACGAAGCACTGGAATATCTGTTCAAGCGTGTGGTTGACTCTCAGGTTTTGCACCAGATGCAGTCTGGGGAACTGGATCAGCACTGCGAAGCGGCCGCAGATACGGCTATCGCTTATCTGCGTGGTCATCACAAGTCACTCATGACTCCTCGCTTTGAACAGATAGAGCATAAACGCATAGCCTCGCTACTACATAAATTTCTTAACAAAGAAAAACAGCGCCAGCCATTTACAGCGATTGCCTGGGAACAAAAACATCAATGGCAATATCGGGACATGCTGTTTCACCTGAAAATTGATCGCGTCGACCGTCTTGCCGACGATTCCCTTGCAGTAATCGACTACAAGACTGGCAAATCCAGTGCCAGTCTTGGCAGCTGGTTAAGAGAACGACCGGAAGACCTGCAATTGCCCTTTTACTCCACACTGATGAAGCAGGCCAGCGATCAACCAGTGCACGCAGTGGCTATCGCTAATGTCAATGCAGAAAATATGCAGTACTCCGGCATTATGGAGTCTGACCAGTTTCACCCCAGGCTCACCAATATCTCCAGCAAACAACCGGAAGATAAAGACTGGTCCGGCCTTATGGAGCACTTTGAACGGGTATTAGTCAGGATTGCGGATGAGTTCCATGCTGGTATTGCCAGAGTGGACCCGGCCAATCCCCCTTCAACCTGTCGATACTGTGATTACCAGGCCCTGTGCCGTATCCAGGAGCAGGTCGATCTCACGACACAGACAGGCACAGCGGGAGAATCTCCATGAGCATCCTGCCGGATCAGTCCGCCAGGAATGCCGCCCTGGATATCAGTCGATCATTCATCGTTCAGGCTCCTGCCGGTTCAGGCAAAACCGAGCTTCTCACGCTACGATTCATGAAATTGCTGGCCGCCTGTGAAGAACCGGAACAAGTGCTCGCCATCACCTTCACCAGGAAAGCTGCCAGTGAAATGCGAGATCGCATCATCAATGCGCTGAATTGGTGTCAACACTGCCTCAATAGTGATGTAGAACCGAAAGGCCAGATTCAACAACTTCGATTCGATATCGCCAAAACCGTGCTGGAAAAAGCAGAGAAACAGCAGTGGCGCCTGTTGGAAAATCCTTCCCGTCTACGAGTGCAGACTATAGATAGCTTTTGCTTCTACCTGGCCAAGCAGCTGCCTATCCTATCTCAGGTCGGTGGAGATCCTCAGCTCGCAGAAAACATCGATCACTGTTTTGCAGAAGCTGTCTCGAATACCTTGGCCTTATTGGAATCAACAGATGAAGCCGCTGATGACATCGAATTGCTACTCACTCACCTGGACAACAATGTCCCTCAAACAGAAACCTTATTAAGCAACTTACTGAAGCAAAGAAATCAATGGATTAATCACATCTTCAAACTGGGTGTTCCGGGTCAGGAAAGTGACGAAGACTTAGCGGTGAATATTCGGGAGCTGATTGCAGAATCTTTGCAGCAAGCACGGGATCTGTTGGTCGAAGACGAGCAAGAACTGGTCGCCATTTGTAATTTCGCTGCCGAGAATTTGCAACGCGATCAAATCCTGGATATTGCCGACTGCCAGCCTCTTGAAGCGCTTCCAGGAACCAGGCTTGAGGATATGGCTTACTGGAAACTGATGCTGTCCTGTTTGCTTACCAGCGATATTAAATCGCCCACATGGCGCAAACGACTCACCAGCAAAGAAGGATTTCCCGCCAAGTCTGTCGGCGATAACGAATTCAAGGCACTCAATGCAGAGCGTAAACTCCAACTGACCCAGTTACTGGCAAAATACTCCAGCAATACTTGTTTGCTCGAATCCTTGAACTACCTCCGCCTGCTTCCGGCCAATGACATGAGTGGTGGTGAGTGGCATTTCCTGTCCGCCCTGTTTCGAATATTGCGCCTGCTCAATGGAGAGTTATACCTGGCGCTTCGAAAGTACAATCTGGTTGATTACATCCAGGTAAGCGCCTCGGCATTATTGGCACTCGGTGACGAAGAGCAACCCACAGACATAGCGCTTGCCCTGGACAACGTCATTCACCACATCCTGGTCGATGAGTTTCAGGACACCTCCTTTCTGCAGCGCAAACTATTGGATAGCCTCACCAGAGGCTGGGAAGCTAACGATGGCCGCAGCCTGTTCCTGGTAGGGGACGCCATGCAATCCTGCTATGGCTTCCGCAATGCCAACGTGGGCATCTATCTCAATGTCTGGGAGCAAGGTATCGACAATGTAGCACTCGAGACATTGCGACTGAGCAGTAATTTCCGCTCCCAGGGCAACATAGTTTCCTGGGTAAATGAGGTATTCCAACAAGCATTTCCTGACCAGATTGATGTCTCCCGGGGGGCCGTACCGTACTCCAGGGCTGAAGCCATACATGAACCAGTTGATGATCAGCGGGTCGATGTCTGTGTGTTGGATTACCCCGAAGAAGCCAGGGAAATTGCCGTTTTTGCAGAGGCAGAGCTGGTCCTGGAACGGGTACAGCAGTTAAGACAATTATATCCGGACGACAGTATCGCCATTCTGGTGCGCAATCGCGGTTTACTCACTGAAGTCGTGCCTCAACTCAGGGATGCAGGCCTGAATTGGACTGCCAGTGATATCGACCGACTTAACTCCCTCCCACTTATCAACGATCTGTGCAGTCTTACCCGTATCGTCGTCAACCCAGGAGACCGATTGGCCTGGTTGGCACTACTCAGAGCGCCCTGGTGTGGGCTGGACGTTGGCGATCTGCACCTGCTGGCCAATCATGATGCCGCGACAGACTCCCTGTGGCCCACACTTCAACAACATCAATCAATCCAGGGCCTTTCTGGTCATGCCCAGGCATCTCTGCATGATTTTGTAGCCATTATGGAATTCATCCTGACCATGCGTTTTCGCAATAGTCTGCGTAAAAGTGTCGAAGCTGCCTGGAGTCTGTTGAGAGGGCTTAACTGCTGCCCTTCAGAACTGGATCAGGAAAGTGTGGAACGATTTTTCCTTCTGCTGGAAGAGCATGAAGTAGCTGGTGGGCTGGCAGACATTGTGCAATTCGAAGAGAAAGTCGATGAGGCATTTATCCCTAGCCCATCACTGGAAACACAGCAATCCGGCTTGTTTCTCATGACGATGCACAAGGCTAAAGGACTGGAGTATGACCATGTCATCTTGCCAGGGCTCAACCGTGGGGGTCGGAGTGATGAGAAGTCCCTGTTGATCTGGCATGAACGAGTCAATCATGCCGGAGATAACCGACTGTTCATGGCTGCGCTGACAGAAGCCGGGGCAGATGATGGTCCTTTGTACCAACTGATCCGACACGAGCAGAAACTCAAGGACGACCTGGAAAGCACTCGGCTACTTTACATAGCAGTAACCCGGGCCATGAAAACCGCAACATTGTTTGCCAGCATTCAGCGAGGCAGCGATGATGCGCCAGGGCAACCGAGGTCTAACAGCTTGCTGCAGAAAATCTGGAAGCAAGTGCAGGGGAAACCAGGCTTCCAATTAGTCCCTATCGAAGAATGCAATGCCTATCAGCTGTACAGTACCGAAACAAACTCTGAACAAGTCAGCGCAGGCAATACCACACTGATTCGTCGCTTCAGTCAGGCAATTGGACTGCAGGAGCAGGAACTGCAATCCATGACGCAACAAATGCAGGCGCTGCTGAACGACGAGGAAACTGAGCAATCGATACCCGGCGACCACACAGCGCTGCAAAGTCTCACCGGTACGCTGATTCACCGTTGCCTGGAGATTTATGTGCAAACCAGCGATCAGGAGGAATTCCTGGATCGACTGGAATCACAGAAACAGTATTGGAAGCTTCAATTACGCCACCTGAACCTGGAGCAAGACCAACTTGAGACTTGCCTGTCATTTATCGAGACTTCGGTACGTCAGACAGTAAGCAATGAAAACCTTGCCTGGCTGTTCGACCACGGCCTTGAAGACAGCCAATGTGAGCTAGCACTGACCCGGCAAAAGTCAGGATACCTGCAAAATTCAGTCGTTGACCGGACTTTTGTAGATTCAGAAGGGAGTCGCTGGATAATCGACTATAAAACGGGCATGCCTGGTAGTGCAGAGTCGGTAGAGGTCTTCATCGAACAACAGAAGAGGGTCCATGAGACGCAGTTAAAGAAATATTGCCGGCTATTTGCGGACCTTGAAAATCGCCCTATTCGCAGCGCCATACTGTTTACCGCCCTGCCGCTTTTGGTTGAGTTCAATCAATCACAATCATCCGGATCTACCGCGTAAATTCCCGGCGCATTGCGCAAATATCCACGATAGTCCATGCCATAGCCATACAGGTAGTGATCTTCGATTTCCATGCCAACGAAATCCGCGGACACATCTGCCGCCTTGCGATCATGCATCTTGTTTACCAGTACTGCGCTATAAACAGCATCGGCACCTTGTTGCTGTACAAATTGCAGGATTGCTGCCAGGGTATCGCCTTCATCGAGTATGTCGTCGATGATCAATACAACCCTACCGCGCAACTCCAACTCAGGGTAATGTTTCCATCGCAGATCGCTACCACTGGTACCCTGGCGATACCGGCTGGCATGCAGATAGTCCATCTGCAGTGGAAAATGCAGTCGCGTGGCCAATTCTCCGGCAAGAATCAGCCCACCATTCATCACTGTCAGCAACACGGGATTGCTGTTTTCCAGGCGCTCACTGATAGCCGCAGCCATAGCATCGATAACAGCGTCTACAGCTTGTTGGTCAAACAGGCAGCTGGCTCGTGAACTCACTGCCTTGATGTCTTCTGGATTCATCAATCTCGCTCAGGCCGGGTCCGGTTCGGGTCGTATTGCCTCCAGCCCATCCAGCGTGCGAGTGGGGAAAGCGAAATCTGCGTCGTGCTTATGTACGATATCGATAATTTTCAGGAGTACATCCTGCTTCACTTCATGAAACTTGATCCAGTTTGTAGTCTTGGTGAAGGTATAGATAAAGAAATCCAGAGAGGAACTGTTATAGGCATTGAAGTTGACGATCAGAGTTTGCCTGCTGTCGATTTCTTCATGATTTTCCAACATCGATTTCACATCTTTAATAATTGCACCCATCTTGGCTGAATCCTTGTAGCGAATGCCGATGGTCTCCTTGATCCGGCGATTGCTCATGCGGGACGGGTTTTCCAATGACAACTTGTTAAAAATAGAGTTGGGTACGTAGAGAGGACGCTTGTCAAAGGTGCGTACAACGGTGAGCCGCCAGCCAATACTCTCCACCGTCCCTTCGATCTCCCTATCGGGTGACCGAATCCAGTCTCCGATGGCAAACGGCCTGTCCAGGTATATCATCAGCCCGCCAAAGAAATTGGATAACAGGTCCTGGGCCGCAAATCCCACTGCGATACCTCCGACGCCACCAAAGGCAAGTAGTGCAGTAATTTCGATACCGAATGTAGGTAGCGCCACCAGAACACCAGAGATCACCACCGACAGACGCAATAATTTTGCCAGCGCGTGCAGCGTTGTTGGATCAATTCGGCTTTCTCCGGGTTCATCCTGTTTAGTCAGATCTTCCAGGATGCGACCTTCTGCCAGAGAGATGAAGCGCACCAGAAACATGACCGCCAACAGGATGAATGTGACTTGCCGCACCAGGTCCAGGTTTTCCGGATTGAACAGTTGCGTTTCCAGGTAACCCTCACTGATTTCGACTGCCCACAGCAGCCCCATGATGAGGATAAACCAGCTCACTGGCGCATGCGCCGCCTCGAACAAGGCGTCATCCCAGACATTCGTTGTCTTCTCAAACTGTCGCTTGATGAGATTCAGGCCGCGCATCGCGACATAGCGAAGCAGTAGCGTCAGGGTAACTACAGCAAATATTTCCAGACCCCAGTTCAATTCGCCCAGACTATCCAGCGCAAGCAATTCTTCCATTTCCTATTCCCCTGTCTCCTGCATTCCGCTATTCCCAGGCATCCACTGAGGAGCTGTTCTGCAGCAAGCCCTGCTCCAATTTCTTACGTGTCGTTTCCCATTTCGCGCTACCGTACAGATCTGTAGTTTCGGCACATGGCGTAGCGCGTAATCTACTCAATGCCCGACAACCCGGCTGCTCTGATTCCTGCAAATAATCGGCTACCGCCAGTGCCGCCTTACGATCATTACACACCAGTACCATATCGCAGCCTGCAGCCAGAGCCCTGCTGGCTCTTTGCACGGCGTCCCCCCCGGCGTGCGCGGCCGCCATGCTCAGATCATCACTGAAGATAATGCCTTCGAAGTCCAACTGGCCGCGCAATTTTTCTTGCAGCCACAAATCTGAAAATCCTGCACAGTCAGGATCAATTGCAGGGTATTGCACATGGGCAGGCATGATCGCATCGAGCTTGTCGATACAGTTAGCGAAAACCTGAAAGTCCCGGGACAGTATTTCTTCAGCACTGCGATCATCTACCGGTACCGTCAGGTGCGAATCAGCGACAACCGTCCCGTGCCCCGGATAGTGTTTGCCTGTGGCGACCATACCCGCTTCATGCATCCCGCCTATGTAGGCCAGGGCAAGCTCTGTCGTAACGTCTACAGTTGCTGCGAATGCCCGCTCGGCAATGACTTCAGAATCCCCATTGAAGAGGTCCAGCACAGGAGCGAAACTCAGATCGATGCCATACTGCAATACTTCTGTCGCCATTAACCAGGCATGACAACGGGCCAGCTCTCTCGCCTCTCCTGCATCTTCATCGTAAACCGCTGTCAGTGCATGCAAAGGTGGGAGCTGAAGGAATTCCTGCCTGAATCGCTGCACCCGACCACCTTCCTGATCCACGGCAATCAACAAATCCGCATTACATTCTCTGGCATCTGAAACCAATCCTTGGAGCTGTTGCGGGTCTGCATAATTACGGCTGAACAGAATCAGGCCGCCCACTTCAGGACGGGAAAGAAACTGTTTGTCTTCATCACTTAAGTCCTGGCCCTCTATATCCATCATTAGAGCGCCTGGAATTTTTCCTTGCCTGGTCACAACGAGATCACTGCCTTGCGGGTACATAAAGTTCGGATTCTGCGAGTATAGAGAGATTTATCAGTGGTTCAAACAGTTACACTGCTGTGTTAAATCACTCGCTCAGCTTGTAACAATTTTCCCGCAAAAAGTACTTCCTTTTAGCTTTGTTTTCTCTCTATAGTAGGAGTCGAAGCGCGCTTGAGAAACCAGAAAATACCGGAGAACGATTACTACAGAAGTAGGTAGAAAATCCCATAACAACAACTCGGGAGACGGGTAATGAATACACTCATCCCAGAAGTTTCTGTCTGGTACGAAGATATTGTCAGCGGAAGCTTGTTTGAAGTCGTAGCCATTGATGATGCCAGTGGTACTATCGAATACCAGATGGTCGATGGTGAAGTTGGTGAATACGATTCCGTGAGTTGGAAGGAACTCTACCTCGCTCCCGCCGAAGCCCCGGAAGACTGGCGCAGCCCTTACGAGCTAAATCAAGAAGATAAAATCTACGCCGACCAGACCCTGGTGCCGGAAAACTTCTCTGGCGCATTATCCAGCATTGAACCTGACCTGATGGACCTGGGGGACGACTTCCAGATTCTCTGATCGATCAAGGCCAAATTACCCGCTGGCCTGGTATTTGGTATAGCTGGCAAAAACTCCTAAAGAATACTTCAGATTTTCAGATAACTGTATATAATTACAGTTATCTGAAAGGATTGCTGCCCGATAGTCCTGTGTGTAAAACGCAGCAATACTGGCCAATCCCGCGGAATTCGCCACATCCAGGCGAATCCAATATCTGGAAAGGAGAATTTGTCCCATGCACAAACTGACAGCACGCCAGGAACAGATTCTGGATTACATCAAAGACTATCTGCAGGAAACCGGTTTTCCTCCTACCCGATCAGAAATCGCCCAGGAGATGGGTTTCAAGTCTCCGAATGCTGCCGAGGAACATTTGCGTGCATTGGCCCGCAAAGGGGCCATTGAGATGATATCTGGTACCTCCAGGGGAATTCGTTTACCGATATCAGAACAATTGGGATTACCGATAGTCGGTCAGGTCGCTGCTGGTAGTCCCATACTTGCCGAAGAATCCATCGCCGACTACTGCGACATCCCCCCCGACATGTTTTCGCCGTCTGCCGATTACCTGCTGACCGTCAAGGGCACCAGTATGGTGGATATGGGCATCTATGAAGATGATTTACTCGCCGTGCATAAGACCGACCGGGCCAACAGCGGCGACATCGTTGTCGCACGCATAGAGGATGAAGTCACGGTCAAGCGACTGGAAACCACACGCAGCAAGTACCGAGTTAACCTCGTAGCAGAAAACCCTGAATTCGATCCCATTGAAGTTGACCTGCGCAGTCAGGATTTCGCTATCGAAGGTATTAGCGTGGGTGTTATTCGAAGGCAAATTTAGGGCTGAACCCAAGCTGCCATAAAAATTCTTACTTCTTCGCAGCTTTCTTGCGGGTTTTCTTCTTCGCTTTTTTCTTGGTACTGCGTTTTTCGGGGCGCGTTACTTCCCATTTGCCATTATTGTAAAACGCTTTCCAGCCTGTCGCTTTTTTGTCGACTTCACTTTGCACATATTGCTCTTTGGTTTTACGGCTGTAGCGAACAAGTGTCTTGTTCCCCTCATCATCTTCTGTAGGTGCAGAAAAGAGAAAACTATATTTGGGATCGATTTCATCCTTGTGTGGCAACAGTTCTTCCACCAGAGGCGCCCGCGTTTCCCTGTTTTTAGGAAACTGACTGGCAGCGAGAAACATACCAGAGGCGCCGTCGCGTAGTATGTAGAAGTCATCCACGGTCTCGCAAGGCAACTCCGGCATCGGCACTGGATCCATCTTGGGAGGCGCCGGCTCTCCGTTTCGCAATAATTTGCGTGTGTTCTTGCAGTCCTCACTGGTACAGCCGAAATACTTACCAAATCGTCCGGTCTTGAGCTGCATATCTGCGCCGCATTTGTCACATTCAATCACCGGGCCGTCGTAACCGCGAATCTTGAACTCGCCCTCTTCAACTTCATAACCGGGGCAATCTGGATTTTGTCCACACACGTGAAGCTTGCGCTTCTCATCGATGAGATAAGATTCCATTGCCGTGTTGCAAATCTTACAGCGGTGCTTCTTGCGCAGCAGAATGTTCTCCTGCTCCTCAGCTTCTTCCGCTGTATCAGTTCTGATTGCTTCCTCGCCCGGGGTCAGATTCAGGGTGCATTTACAGCGCTCCTTCGGTGGCAAGGCGTATCCGGAACAACCCAGAAAAACACCCGTAGACGCAGTACGAATCTGCATATTTCTTCCACACTTGGGACATTTGATATCGGTATCGGTAGGATCATTGAGTCTCATCCCACCCTCTTCAGCCTGCGCTCTATCCAGCTGGTCGGTAAATCCGCTGTAGAATTCATCCAGCAAGGTTTTCCAGTCTGTTTCGCCTGTGGCAACTTCATCCAGAGAGTCTTCCATCTTCGCGGTGAAGTCGTAGTCCATGAGATCCGTAAAGCTTTCAATGAGCCTTTCAGAAACGATCTCTCCCATCTTGAGGGCGTAAAAGCGCTTGTTCTCAACCTTCACATAGCCTCGATCCTGAATCGTGGAAATGATTGAGGCATAGGTGGATGGCCGGCCAATGTCTCTCTTTTCCAATTCCTTGACCAGGCTGGCTTCGGTGAATCTTGCCGGTGGCTTGGTGAAATTCTGGAATGGCTCGAGCTTGACCAAATCGAGCCTGTCACCAACCTCCACTGCTGGCAGAACTACATCTTCTTCTTTAGAAGGCATGACTTTCAGGTAGCCATCGAATTGCATGATGCGACCCTTGGTTCGCAACTCAAACCTGTCAGCAGCAATGCTTATGCTGCTGCTCAGGTACCGAGCTGGTGGCATCTGGCAGGCGACGAAAAACTTCCAGATAAGGTCATAAAGGCGCACTGCATCCTGCTCCATACTTTGTAACTGACCGGGAAGTACCTTCACATCGCTGGGACGAATGGCCTCGTGTGCTTCCTGGGCACCTTCCTTTGAGCTGTAGAGTTTGGGACTCTCTGGCAGGTACTCTTTACCAAATGTGTCCGCGATGTAATCGCGACACATGGCGATTGAATCATTGCTCAAATGCGTGGAGTCAGTACGCATATAGGTGATGTAGCCTGCTTCATACAGGCGCTGGGCCATGAGCATGGTCTTCTTGACGCCGAAACCCAGCCTGGTACTTGCCGCTTGCTGCAGGGTGGACGTAATCAGGGGTGGACGCGCTTTGGACGAAGTTGGGCGATCCTCGCGCTTGGCTACCTTGTATTCCGCTGCCTGCAGAATCTCCAGGGCCGCATCGGTTTGTTCCTTGCTGCCTGGCCGGAAATTTTCCCCCTCTTCCCGCACCACCTGGCAACGAAGCTTCTCATCCCTTGAAGTATTGAGATTGCCGAATACTTCCCAGTACTCCTCAGGAATGAAGGCTCGAATCTCCTGTTCCCGTTCCACGACCAGCCGAACGGCAACCGACTGTACCCGCCCTGCGGACAGGCCACGGGCGACCTTGGCCCACAACAGAGGTGACACCATGAATCCAACCACCCGATCCAGGAATCGCCGCGCCTGCTGCGCCTCGACGTATCGCATATCCAGTTCGCCGGGCTCCGAGAATGCCTCGGTGACAGCTCGCTTGGTAATCTCATTGAATACTACACGCTTGAACCTATCAGGATCACCGCCTATGGATTCCTTCAGGTGCCAGGCAATTGCCTCACCTTCCCTGTCAAGGTCAGTTGCCAGATAAACATTTTCAGCGTTCTTGGCAATCTTTTTTAGTTCGGTAACAACTTTTTCCTTACCGGGCAGAATCTGATAATTCGCTTTCCAACCTTTTTCCGGGTCGATACCCATGCGATTGACCAGTTGTTCTTTTGCTTTCTTCTTTTTATAAGCGACTTTTTCTTCCGGTTTCATTTTCCGGGTCTTGGCAGCAGCAGCCGCGCGCGCCTTGGTATCAATGGCCTTGCCACTGCCACTGGTAGGCAGGTCACGGATGTGCCCAACGCTGGATTTGACGACGAACTCAGGTCCCAAATACTTGTTGATTGTCTTCGCTTTCGCAGGTGACTCGACGATTACCAGTGACTTAGACATTAAAAATTTTCAGCTCCATGCTCAGCCCGAGTACCGGGCAGCGCACATATATAAGGGCAAGTTTGGCCCCGGTCAAGCCCCCAGATAAATAAAGACAATATTAGTTGCTACTTGAAAGGCCCTAACTATGGGGCCTGTAGCTCGATATTGACGGCAAAAATGTGCTCACAGAAAAATCACAGGTATAGATGTTGCGTGCCTGGATTGCTCCGGATTGCATGCGATTTCTTGCAAAAGAGGATACTGCGCAGGTACAGCTGGCCAGCCGCGCTAAATAGCGCCATGTGTCATTTTAAATTGTTGTTAATACCCGGACCGATGAACGCAGGAATAATTGAATGCACGCGACTATTAATACACCCGCAATACACCTGTAATACACGCGATCTATGAGGATTCTATGATGCCTTGGCGAGTCTCTCAGGGTCCGACTAGATCTCGACTTCATGAAGCCAGCCGAAGTTGTCGTCTATTTCACCCAGCTGTATACCTATCAGGGTATCGTACAATTTCTGCATCACCGGACCGACAGTGTGACCGTCTTCGTTGATTACATGCCAGGCATTGTCAAACCAGATTTTCCCTACAGGTGAGAGCACCGCAGCCGTACCGCAGGCACCCATTTCTCCGAACTGATCGAACTCGGCTCTCAGGTCCACTGCCCTTTCTTCGGTGTCCATACCCAATGTGGACTTGGCAATTTCCATCAGCGAACGTCGAGTAATGCTTGGCAGGATGGCATTGGAGGAAGGAGTAAGCAGGCTACCGTCCTGCATCGCGATGACGATATTGGCCGAACCTGCCTCATCGATGTACCTTCCCTGGGCTGCATCCAGATAGAGGGCCTCATTGGCTCCCAATTCCTGCGCTTTCCGGGTGGCAAGCAGGCCACCGGCATAATTGGCCCCGACTTTGTAGCTCCCGGTACCGTTGGGAGCGGCCCGGTCCATTGCGGAAACTGCCAGACTGATTACCGAGAGTCCTGCTTCTTTATAGTAGGGACCTACGGGGGAGACAAACACACGAAACTCAAATCGCTGGGCTGGTTTCAAGCCGAGATTCTCGCCCACACCTATCAACATGGGGCGTATATACAAGGACGCCCCGGAACCATAAGGGGGAATCCAGGCATAGTTGGCGCGGACGGTCTCTTCCACGGCAGCCAGAAACAAGGCTTCAGGCACTTCCGGCATCAGTAATCGGGAGGCTGCTTCGTTCATACGGACACTATTGAGATCAGGCCGGAATAGCAGCACTCGGCCGTCTTCGGCCGTCTGTGCCTTCATGCCTTCAAAACACTGTTGTGCGTAGTGCAGGGCCGGTGCGCCTTCGTGAACGCCGATCACTTCATCCTCAAGCATGACACCTTGTTGCCACGCCCCATCCCGATGAATCGCTGAATAGCGAAAATCAGTGCGTTGGTAGGAAAACCCCAGCTCAGCCCAGTTGAGGTTTTTCTTGGTGACTTTTGCGTCCAATTCCTTGCCCTTTATTAAATAAGCTGTCGTGGATAATTCGCCCAGACCTGAGCAAAACCTGCCGTGAAGCGCCCATAATATCAGCCCTCGAGCTATCGAGCCAAATCGTGGGCCCGCTGGTGATGTGGCACTGCTTGCTTTAGACTCAGCGCCCTGTTTGTTGCTGCAAGCCGCGGGAGTGCTCCTAAAGCGTTGCCGGAGCGCAGCTATCCCGGATCAGGACAATATGAATCTCGTCGACATCGGTGCCAACCTGACCCATGTTTCCTTCCAGGACGATTTCGACCAGGTGGTGCTGGCCGCTCAGCGAGCCGGAGTCGGTCACATCATCCTTACCGGCACCGACCTGGACACCAGCATTGCTGCCCAGGCCATGGCTGCCGAGAATCAGGGCTTTTTTTCCAGCACCGCTGGCTTTCACCCTCATGTAGCCAGGGACGCAGGAAATAGCGAACTGGCACAGATTGCTGAACTGGCCAATCAGGCTGAAGTTGTTGCAATTGGCGAAACTGGCCTGGATTACAATCGTGATTATTCTCCAAGAGAGGTACAGCGCCGCGTCTTTGAGCAGCACCTGGAGCTTGCAGTGGATCTGGAGAAACCCCTGTTTTTTCACCAGCGCGACGCGCATGACGATTTTATTCACTTGCTGCGCCAGTACCGGGACCGGATCGCAGGAGGCGTGGTGCACTGTTTTACTGACACGGCATCGGCGTTGCAGGACTACCTTGATCTCGATCTGTATGTAGGGATTACGGGTTGGATCTGTGATGAGCGTCGCGGCCTCGATCTGCAACAGCATGTCAGACTGATTCCGGCAGATCGCTTGCTGATTGAGACAGATGCGCCCTATTTACTGCCTCGTAGCCTACGCCCGAAGCCGAAAACCAGGCGCAATGAGCCCAGATATCTGGCAGAAGTGCTGAAGAAAATCGCCGCGTGTCGTGATGAACCGCTGGATGAGCTCGCACAGGCCACAACAGCCAATGCGAGACGCCTGTTCGCACTGAAAACCGCGGCAAGCTGATTTGTCTTCAATTTGCAAAGTATTTTGCTATATTTTATAAGGAGTTAAGTAGTGACACCTGAGCACCTCCCTTAGTCAGGTATCAGGGCAAAGAGTCACGGGGTCCGAGCGTGAACAAGAGAGCTTTTCTGGAAGGTTTTTTTACCGCCAGCGCGGTTGCGTTTGGCGGGCATTTCATGTGGCGTCGCCTGACCGACAGTAAACCCCTGTTGCTGACCAGCCCGGCTCCAGCCGTCATTCCACAAACTGAGTCAGCGCCACCGCCAGGATTTCAATTCACCCCGATCGAGATCGAAGATGTACTCCCTGTAAAAGGGCTCCCTACCCCTGTTCCTGCACTTGAGCCAGATCAACTGACGCAGAGAGATGCTGGCCCGGGTAATAGTGAGGCTACAGAGGGTGGAATTGCCATCCAGTCACTGAGTGATGAGCAAGTGGCTGCCTATTTACGCAAGATTCGAAACTTCGATGCCATCTTTGCCAGTGATATCTACCTGGCACCGAAATATCAGGAAGTGCTGCTCAAAACCGCCCGCCACTTGTCCCGCGTGGAATCCTACATGGGGCACGGCAACTTCAATCTCATGAGCTTTGATGAGATGTTGCAGGCTGGCCGGAATTTTTCCCGTATTGGTGAGTTTGAGAAGGACGAGCTGGATTTTCTGGAAGAAATCTTTTTTGCCAATCCACATCGCTACGGATTCTTCGGAAAAAAAGTAAGCCTGGATATCACTGATTCCATTCCCAGAAATGACGTCGCCAAGATCCCTTCCTCCGGGCACTTCCTGCTAAAAGGGGAATCCCTCAATCTTTACAACAAACTGAAATCCGATATTGGTAACAGCCTGATCCTGACGTCCGGTGTGCGCAGCAATGTGAAACAAATGCACCTGTTTCTCGCCAAGACAATCGAAGCTAACGGAAATCTTTCCAGGGCATCACGTTCACTCGCACCACCAGGTCATTCATTTCACGGGACTGGTGACTTCGACGTTGGGAAAATTGGCTTTGGTGAACGCAACTTCACATCTGACTTTTCTCAAACCGAAGAATACAGAAGGATTGCCAGGTTGGGCTACGTGAACATTCGTTATCCAACTGACAATCTCTTTGGTGTCCGCTTCGAGCCCTGGCATATCAAAATAAGCTGAGCAATTGCTCCATTTCGAATGGCCAGTTCAACTCCTCTTCAGTGATCGGATTTTTCACTACGGGAATAGTTAATCCGTATCGTTCTACAAGGATTTCATCGCCGGCAATATCTACCGTTTCGATCTCAACACCCTGGTTGCTCTCTAGCCAGGCCATCATCTCGGCCGCAAACTCGCAAAGATGACACCCTGCTGTAGTATAAAAAGTGAGTCTTGGCACTAGCTGCCTCGGTGATGAATGCTATCGAAAATCAGATGTGGATTGAGCAAGTGTCAACAGCTCTCGCAGCGCTACTGAGAACATGGAATAGTCAGGATTGGGTTCTGCTTGCAAAGAATGCAGCATCTTGCTGCTGCGCGCGATTTTATCTGCATAAGCAATTGACCAGGCTTGCAACTTTTTGTCAGCACCGCCCTGCTTACCACCGGCATTCACAACATTGCAGGTCAATGCACGCTGCTGCCATGACAAGTCATCAAGATAGGTTTCACGAGCCAGTGCTTGCCAGTAGTTCGATACTGGCAACTGATTGATCATTTTGCCCAGCCAGTTAAGCTGCAGTTGTTCTCCAAGCTTGTAATAGATGTCAACCACGGTACTTAGTTTCTCTCCCGTTGATTCACTGACCTCCACGAGCGAGGGAGCTGGAAACATGAAGTCTGCGCAGCAGATGTCCAGGGCTAGAGCTTTGGGCACTTTGTACTGCTGCAGATAGCCCATCTTGGCATCAAACATTTCCCTGAACTCTTCAGGTAGCCTGGCAGGCAACATCTTGCGGAAACTCGAGATAGGTGCAGTCAAGGCATCAACTTCGCTTTCGCACTCCAGACTGCCTCGACGATTGCGCAGCAGCCATCTTGTCACGCGGCGAATAAGCCTTACCAGTCTGGACATCATTTCTGCTTGTACGTCTGCGGGCACCTTGTAATCCAAAGACTCAATAGCTAGCCAGGGCCGCTGTATATCGAAACTCCCCATGGCAATGATTGTTGCCTTCACCACCTCTGCAGGGCTAGACGCAGTGGAATCCACCATGCGATAGACAAAGCTGGGACCAAGGCGATTCACGATCTGATTAGCCAACTGAGTCGCAATAATCTCTCTGCGCAAGGGGTGTTGTTGCAGCTCTTTGGCATAGCTTCTGGACAGTCGGGATGGGAATGCACTGTAGAGGTAGCTGTTGAGATAGGCCTGATCAAGATAAGTCGCGCTTACCAGTACCTCCTTCAGATACATCTTCATATAAGACGTCAACACTGCGATCTCAGGGCGGGTAAGGTATTGCTGCCTTGCGCTGCGTTCCTCAAAGCCTTCCGCATCCGGCAAGAATTCCAGAACACGATTCAAGCCTGCATGGTTTTCCAGGAAACTGGCCAGGTCTCCATATTCACGATGACGGACTCCCGCTTGTGAACAGGCGATACCGATCGACTGCACCTGAGCATAATTATTACTGAGCACCAGCGCAGACACTTCGTCTGTCATGGATTCCAGAAGACTATTGCGGCGAGTTTCGCTCATCTGACCATGCTGAGTGAGCTCGTTCAGGAGAATCTTGATATTGACTTCGTGATCGGAACAATCCACACCAGCCGAGTTATCGACAAAATCGGTAACAGAGATCCCCCCCTGTAAGCCGTACTCAATTCGTGCAGATTGCGTTAGTCCAAGGTTGCCACCCTCACCAATCACTTTACAACGCAACTCGTTTGCATTGACTCGCAATCCATCATTGGTCTTGTCACCAACCTCGCCATGGGATTCATGGCTGGCTTTAACATAAGTTCCAATCCCACCATTCCAGATCAGATCTACTGGGCTCTTCAGTATGCAGTTGATTAATTCATTGGGTGTTAATCGATCCTCTTCAATGGCAAATGCAGTTTTCATTGCCTTGTTTATCGTAATGAACTTGTCTGCCCTGGAGAATACACCGCCTCCCGCTGAGATTAGCGCACTGTCATAGTCTGCCCAGCTCGAGCGCGGTTTTCGGAACAATCTTTGTCGTTCCCGGAAGCTGATTGCTGCATCCGGTTCCGGGTCGATGAATATATGCAGGTGATTGAACGCAGCCTTCAAACAGATATGGCGAGACAGCAGCATGCCATTTCCAAACACGTCGCCTGACATATCACCGATGCCTACTACAGAAAAGTCCTGCTTCTGTACATCAATGTCGAGCTCGCGAAAATGACGCTGTACAGAGACCCAGGCTCCTTTCGCGGTGATGCCCATCTGCTTGTGGTCATAACCATTACTACCCCCGGACGCAAAACCATCACCCAGCCAGAAGCCATAGGATGAGGCAATACCATTGGCTATGTCCGAAAACGTTGCCGTACCCTTGTCGGCTGCAACAACCAGGTAGGGATCGTTGTCATCCCTCCGCACCACATCCACAGGCGGCACCAGCTTGCCATCAACAAGATTGTCGGTAATGTCGAGCAAACCGCTGATAAAAGTCTGGTAGCAGCTGACGCCCTGCTCCATGAATCGACTGCGGTCACTGCTTGGCTCCTTGACTACAAAGCCACCTTTGGCACCCACAGGCACGATAACGGAGTTCTTTACCTGTTGTGCCTTGACCAGACCCAATACCTCGGTGCGGTAATCCTCCTGCCGGTCAGACCAGCGCAAGCCTCCCCTGGCAACTTTACCGCCCCGTAGATGGACGCCTTCCATACTGCGCGCATAAACAAAGATTTCAAACTTCGGCCTGGGTAATGGCACATTGTCGATCAGCTCAGGTATGAACTTGAAAGAAAAATAGTCCTTCACATGTCCAGCTTCATCGCGCTGAAAATAGTTACTTCGCTGCGTGGCATCGACCAGATTCAGATAGGCTCTTAGCACGCTATCTTCAGACAGGTTGGATACCTGATCGATAGCATCGATGATTTTCTTGCGTAGTTGCTTGTGCCGCGTGTTCTTTTGATCCTGGTGCGCTGGGTCCAGCAGGCAATAGAAATACTGCACAAGCAACCGTGATATTGCCCCATGCTCGGCCAGGGTCGCGGCCATGAACGGCGCGCTGTATCCAAATTGAATCTGCTTCAGATAAGCAGCATAGGCTCGTAACAAGGCCACATCTCGCCAGTCGAGGTCGGCACTTATGACCAGCGCATTAAACTGGTCATCGTCGACACGATGTTCCCAGATCGCTCTAAACGCCTCTTCAAAATTGCGTTTTAACTCTCTGTCAAAGTTACCATCGAGCGAATCACTGAATACGGAGAAATCGTGCAACCAGACTCGATGACCGTCCTGCAGATCCAATGCAAACGCTTTCTCACTGATGATATTGAGACCCAGGTTTTCCAGGATCGGCGCCACGTCAGATAAATGCAATTGATCCTGGTAGCTGAAAATCTTGAATCGTAAGGTGTAAGTTTCGCCACCATCGCAAGTACAAAGATCCAGGCCCAGCCCTTTCCTTGAGACTACTTCTTCAATGCGGCCGATATCGGCCACACCTTCGGCGCCACTATAGGTCTCCTTGTAACCTTCAGGATAAACCTCTTCATATAAATCATGAATTCGATTCGCCTCGCTGTCATGAAACTCTTCTCGTAAGGCATCATGAAAATAGTCATCCCATGGTTTCACCAGATCCTTAATCTGGCGCTCTAGTTCTGCCACATCGTGCTTGCCCGCTACCATCTCATCGACGCGCATGATGAAATGCAGCCTCACCAGCTGGGATTCAGACATGTACGTTGTGTATTCCGATTCCCTGGCCTGCAGCGCCATTTCCAGGAATTCCTGGATATCTTCGCGCACACTGGTATTGAATATATCTCGGGGAACATAAACCAGGCAGGAATAAAACTTTCCGTAAGAATCTTTTCGAATGAACAGCTTGTAAGTCTCTGTCTGTTGTATCTGTGTTATCTCAACTGCAGTCTCCAACAATTGCTTCTGCGTAATTTGAAACAACTCATCTCTTGGGAAGACATTAATAACCTGCAATAGATCCTTGCTGGAATGTCCATTGGGAGCAAAACCGGACTGTGATAACACGGCTTGCACTTTCTTTCGAACGATGGGGATGTCCTGGGCGGTTTGAAAGTAAACACTGGAGGTGTAGAGGCCAACGAAACGATGCTCTGTCGTGACATTGCCTTTTTCATCGAACTCCTTGAGCAAGACATAATCCAGGTAAGCCGGCCTGTGCACTCTGGAGAGTCGCGATGATTTAGCGAAATTACAGAGCTGCTTTCTCAGAATGAGGTTTGCGGTACCTTTAGGCAGATCTTTCAGCCGCATGCGCTGCTTCAGATCCGATTTCAGTTTGGACACACCCAGCATGGAATCCTTTTGCAGCTCCAGGACTTTGCCGCTTTTTGGATGCCGAATTCTGTAGGCCTCATAACCCAGAAAAGTGAAATGGTTGTCCAGTAGCCAGGTAATAAACTCCAGTGCTTCGGTCTGATCAGATTTGCTCACCGGCAGATTTTTAGCTGCAGCCAACTTGTCGTGAATTGACTGCGCCTGTTTCAGCATGGGTTTGAAATCTTTAACTGCCACCGCAACGTGACGCAAAGTTAGCCTGATGGCCTGCTCTACCCTTTTGATCTGTCCATTCGAGATCAATGCACAATCAATACAGCTGAGCGCTTCCGCATGAAATCCGCTGCCGGAGTTTGTCGATAGCTCTTTGAGCTTTCCTGTTGAAGCGCCAGTTTTTTTGCGGCTTTTTACCTTGATTTCTTGACGATTTACTCTGAGTACCGCGTTATTGACATTTCTGACTACAACACCTTCTCGACTCAGACACTGCCTGACCGAGTCGACAACAAATGGCATATCGTCAAGCAAGAGATAAATACTGGTGCCTGTCTGGCGCTGCTGATCTTTGGAGAGTTTGCGATGAATAAAGGATATCTTGGGCTGGGTTTTATCGCGCTGCTGCAAGAATTCCCAGGCATCGCTGACCGAATCGAAAATTTCTTCATTGGTCAACTTCGAGAGTTCTGTCTTGGCTGTGCTGGCGAAGTACTGGCGCGCAAACAGTTTCAATTTGCCTGCGGCACGCTTTCCATACCGGGACTCAATCCTGCGATTGAGTGACTTTACCCAGCTATTCTCCTGATCAGGCATTCCAGTCATCTCCTGTCCCTGCAATTGCACTTCATATGACGAGCTCTGTTAGAAATTACGACTAATGGGTATTGTCAGTTTAGGGTTAATCAACTACCGCCGAAGCCAGTAATATCGCCACATTCCGCTACAATATTGAACCTTGGTTCGCCTAGACATACACAGCAAAACGTTTACAATCCCTCACTTCGCCCTCAGCGCCTCCTGGACCCACTGACGGCGCGCCCACATCCAGAACGCTTAACTGAAGACAATATCAGCTTCCTGCGGGCACCCCGAAACGATAGTAAAAGCGAGAGAGTATCTACGATGAGTCACCACGGAATAATAACAGAACTCAAAAGCTGGTTATCCCAGCAGATCATTGGCCAGGAACGGCTACTCGATCGCCTGCTGATAGCTCTGCTTGCCGATGGTCACTTATTGGTAGAAGGCGCCCCAGGTCTTGCAAAGACCAAAGCGATTAAGGATTTATCCCGCGCTATCGAAGGAGATTTTCACAGAATTCAATTCACACCCGACCTGTTACCGAGTGATATCACCGGTACCGAGGTATTCAGGCCAGAAGATGGTTCTTTCCGTTTTCAGCAGGGCCCAATCTTTCACAACCTGGTCCTGGCTGATGAGATCAATCGTGCGCCGGCCAAAGTGCAATCGGCATTGCTGGAAGCGATGGCAGAGCATCAGGTCAGTGTAGGCAGGGAGTCATTTACACTACCCCCCCTGTTTCTGGTCATGGCGACACAGAATCCCATCGAACAGGAGGGCACTTACCCCCTGCCGGAAGCACAACTCGATCGCTTTCTCATGCACGTCACAATCGACTACCCGGTCATTGAAGCAGAACGTGACATTTTGCATCTGGTTCGTGATGAAGCTGCCAATAAGGCTCAGGAACCACCCAAACAAATTGCTCAAAAGGACCTGTTCGAAGCACGCCAGGAAATCCTGGCAATGCATATGGCGCCCGAAGTTGAGGAATACATTATTCAGATCATTATGGCCACCCGAAATCCCCAGGCCTACGGGGATGATCTCGCCTCCTGGCTGGAATATGGTGCCAGCCCGCGTGGCACCATCTCGCTGGACCGCTGTGCTCGGGCGCATTCCTGGATTCAGGGCAGGGATTTTGTCAGCCCCGACGATGTCCAGGAAATCATGTTCGATGTATTGCGCCATCGAATTCTGCTGAGTTTCGAAGCTGAAGCCAGCGGTGTCACACCGGACCATGTACTGGAGACCGTACGCGAACGTGTGCCTTCAGCCTGATTCAGCGGAGCATGACTCGTGTCAGCCAGGCTATCCATAGATCCACAACACGCCCGCTACCAGAGCAAGGGAGCTGTCATCTCCCTGCAACAGCTGCTGGTGCAGCGCTATGCGGCACGTACTCTCGAATACCTGGCCCATACGCGATCAATAGCAGGAATTTCCGGACTGCACCTATCCAAGATGCGTGGCCGAGGCATCGATTTCGAAGAGTTTCGACCCTACCAACCGGGTGATGATATTCGCCTGATTGACTGGCGGGTGACCGCACGCACGAGTCGTCCCTTCACCAAAGTGTTTCGGGAAGAGCGGGAACGGCCTGTCATTATTGCGGTTGATCAAACCCATAACATGTATTTTGGCAGCCAGGTGGCTTTCAAATCGGTCATTGCCGCCCAGGCAGCTGCTGTGTTTTGCTGGTTGGCAATTGACAATGGTGATCGCGTTGGTGGACTGGTTTATTCGGATATCGAGGCAGCACTGGTAAGACCGAAACGCTCCAGGCGGTCGGCTCTGCACCTGTTGAACCAGATATACCTTTATAACCAGCGCCTGCAGGAAGTGAAGGATCCGGAAGCGCAGGTACCCACTGATCCCGACTACCAGCCGGGTCTTGCCCACGCATTAGGCCAAATCCGCCGGATCACGAAACCCGGCAGCACGCTCTACGTAATTTCAGATTTCATCACTCTGGATGAGAAGGCGCTGCAGTATCTGAATCAGCTTTCACGACACAATAACGTCATCTGCTGTCTGGTCTACGATGCCCTGGAAGAGTCACTGCCCGTACCTGGTATCTATAGTATTACCGATGGTGCGCGCAAAGGCGCACTCAACACCCACAATAACAGGACCCGGCTGCGCTACCGGGAACTGTTTGCGGAGCGGATGGCACGACTGGAAACAGAGCTGGACAAATTGCAGATACGACTGATTAAAATGCGTACCAATCAACTGGTTGTGGAACAGATCCGGGAATGGATAGCGAAGAATTATTAGCGCAATTGGCCGATATTCACCTGCCAGAGCCGGTAAGTCTCTGGCCACCTGCCCCTGGCTGGTGGATTCTCGCCTTGTTGCTGCTTGTGGCGCTGATATTCGCCGTGCGCTGGATACAGCAGCTCAGGACGCGAAAGAAGATCTGTGAACATGCGCTGGCAGAACTGGATAAGTGCTATCAGCAACTGCTCGCCGGGGATCAGACTGATCTGAACGAACTCAAACTGCGCTACGTCAATCAGATCAATTCAGTCTTGAGAAGAGTCGCGCTGGTACACTATCCGCAGTCGCGGGTAGCCAGTCTTGGCGGCAAGGAGTGGGTTGATTTTATCAGGGAAAAAGGTGAATCTTCCCTGTTAAATGAAGAACTTGCGACCACCCTCGCGCTCGGCCGATTCCAGGCTCGCTGCGATGTCGATGCCGATGTCCTGGATCAGATGAGCCGAGCCTGGGTGCGAAGTCTGTATACACAGTCTGCACGGACTTCTTCATCCTCGAATGACGATTCGGGCTCCACCAGCAACCAGAAGGATCAGCCCATACATGCTTGAATTCACCTGGCCCTGGGTTTTCCTGGCTCTACCGCTGCCACTGATTATCTACAGAATCGTGAGCCGGGCGCCACGTCAGGATGCAGCGCTGTATGTCCCATTTTTCAGCATTCTTAGCCGACTCCAATCGGATACGGAAAATATTGCCAGCGGCCGCTTACTCAATCTGATCTGCTGCAGCCTGATGTGGCTGCTGCTGGTGCTGGCCGCCAGCCGTCCCCAGTGGCTTGGAGAACCGGTCCAACTGCCTTCAACTGGTCGCGATTTGATGCTATCTGTCGATATCTCCGGCAGTATGGAAGCCCAGGATATGGTGGTCGGCAATCGCCAGGCCTCGCGCATCGACGTGGTCAAGGCCGTGGTAGGCGACTTCGTGGAACGCCGTGAGGGAGATCGACTTGGGCTGATTCTGTTTGCCGCACATGCCTATATCCAGGCACCACTGACTTTCGATCGAGAGACTGTTGGCCAATTGCTGGAAGAAGCGGAGATCGGCATCATCGAAGAGTCTGCTACTGCTATCGGGGATGCTATCGGTCTGGCGGTGCTGCATTTGCGAAATCGACCAGAGAACAGTCGGGTACTGGTATTGCTCACCGACGGAGTCAACAACGCCGGGGCCGTTTCTCCCGAACAGGCAGGGCAGCTGGCGCAACAGGAAAACATCAAGATTTACACCATAGGCATTGGTGCTGATCAGGTTGTCCAGCGCACCTTCTTCGGTGCCCGGGCAATCAATCCATCAGCGGAGCTGGACGAGCAGGTCTTAACCCAGATCGCCGAGTCCACTGGTGGTCGATACTTCCGCGCCAGAGATGTGAATGATCTGGTTGAAATCTATGAAGAACTGGATCGACTGGAAACCATCGAGCAGGATGAACAGACTTATCGACCTACCCGTGTACTGTTCTATTGGCCGCTGGGCGCAGCTCTGATTATCAGCTTCATCCTGGCCGTGTTCTCAATTCCCTGGATGTCGCTGGCGGGTAAAGCGCGCATCGAAGACAGCCAGGAAGACGCTGACGATACAGCACCCACTGCCGAGGGAAGCCGCGCCTGATGGAAATCCTGATTCCCAACGCCTTGCTGGAAAATTTCCATTTCCTGCGCCCTCTCTGGTTGCTGGCTTTAGTGCCGGCCCTGCTTTTTTTCCTGGCCATGTGGCGGGTGAACTCGGTGGTAACTGCCTGGGACAAGGCCATCGACAAGTCCTTGCTGCCCTATTTGCTGGATCGCAGCAAGAATGCTGCGCAACGGACGCCACTGCTGCTGCTACTGGCCGCCTGGTCCCTTTCAGTAATTGCCATGGCTGGACCTGTATGGGAGCAGCTACCACAACCCGTGCAGAAAAGAGAAGACGCGCTGGTCATCGTGCTGGATCTGTCACTCTCCATGTTTGCACCAGATCACAGCCCGTCTCGCATTGACCTGGCGAAACGCAAGTTACGGGATATTCTTGCGTTGCGGGAAGAAGGTCAAACTGCACTGGTCGTCTATGCCGGGGATGCCCATACGGTGACCCCGCTGACAGACGATGTGGTGACTATCGCTGCCCTGGTTCCATCCCTGAGTCCTAATATCATGCCCCTGTTCGGCAGCGACCCTGTGGCAGCGGTAGATATGGCTACAGGCTTACTCGACGACGTCGAGGCGACAAGGGGACGCATCCTGCTGATGACCGACGGCATCAACGGTTTCAGCGAAGAACAAATTCTTGCAGACAGAATGCTGGAGACTGACTACGAGTTACTGGTGATGGGCATTGGAACTGAAGAAGGCGCTCCGATACGCACCAGCGACGGCAGTTTTCTTACCGACCAGAGCGGGCAAACCGTAGTGCCTACCTTAAATAGAAGCGTATTACAGTCTCTGGCCAATCGCACCGGCGGTCGTTACCACGATATCCAACTTGCCGATTCTGATCTGGCTTTCCTGTTGTCAGATTTTGACCTGATTGATGATGATGAGCTCACCGATGTGGAAGAAGAATTCGACATCTGGTACGAATCTGGTCCATGGCTATTGCTGCTGGTATTGCCACTGGCAGCACTGAGTTTCCGACGGGGCTGGTTGTTCTCCATGGTTCTCCTGATCAGTTCTGGGGTCATGCTGCCTGCAGAACAGGCCCACGCCTTCGACTGGCGCGATTTGTGGAAAACCAAAGACCAACAGGCAGCTGACGCATTCGCTGCCGAGGACCATGGCCTGGCAGCCACCTTGTTTGAAACTCTGGACTGGTCAGGCGCTGCCAACTATCGGGCCGAAAACTATGATGCTGCAGTTGCAGCATTCAGCGCCATCAACACACCGGACGGCCATTACAATCGCGGCAATGCCCTGGCGCTGATTGGCAACTATGCTGAAGCTATTGCTGCCTACGACACGGCGATTTCCCTGGAACCGGCGCACGAGGATGCAATTCACAACAAGGACATCGTTGAACAGCTACTGGAACAACAGGAATCCGAATCAGGCGAGCAACAGGAAGGTGAGAGCGAGCAGAACCAGTCAGAGCAGAACTCCCAGAACGAATCGGACCAGGATCAGGAAAACAGCGACCAGCAGGATCAGCAGAGTCAGGAAGGTAACGAAGACCAGCAACAACAGGAGCAACAACAGCAACAGCCACCTGAAGATCAGGAAGGTTCTGAATCCAACAGTGAGCAGAATACACCCAGCGAATCCACCAATGAAGAGTTCGAGGAGCAACAGTCACTGGAGCAGTGGCTGCGTCGCATCGAAGACGACCCTGGCGAGTTGTTGAGGCGTAAATTCCGCTACCAGTATCGGCAAAGGCAGCTCAACGGTACAGCAAACGATGTGCCCAACGGAGGCCAAATCTGGTGATGCAGAGAATTTTGTTAGCACTAGCATTGGTTCTGCTTGCTGCCGGTCAATTGGCAGCACAGGAAATTGAAGTAACAGTCGATCGCACGGAGCTGGCTCGCGGCGAGACGCTCACCTACACTATCAGGGTGTTCGATCAGCGTCAGGGCATGCAGTTAGACCTGACCCCTCTTACCGAGGACTTCGATGTGCTGGGCACACGCACTTCATCCCAGATACGCAGCATTAATGGTGCCGTTGAATCCTGGACCGACTACATAGTGACCCTGTTTCCTCTCACTGAAGGAGAGTTGGAGATTCCTTCTCTCGCCATCAACAATACCAACACTGATCCCATCAATATCTCGGTTGTGAATGAGGGCCCACGCTCCAATCAGTCATCGGAAGAGCTGTTCCTGGAAATCGAAGTCAACAAGGAATCAGTCTACGTGCAGGAACAGCTGCTGTTTTCAGTACGCCTCTACTACACGATTAACGGCATCCGCAATCCCCAGTTTACCGAACTGGAGATGCCGGACACGGTCATCCAGCTAATAGGTTCTCCCAACCAATACGAAAGGCTCATCGACGGCGTGCGTTACGGCGTGTATGAGAAACGCTACGTGATATTTCCACAGCGCAGTGGCCCTCTCGAGATTCCTGACATCCTGTTTCGTGGCGAAGTCACCGATGGATCCAGCAATTTCGTCTTCCGCAATCTCAATACACGACGGGTCACCGCGTTTATTGATGGTGTGACCATCGAAGTCATGGAACGTCCTGCCGCGGCCCAGAACAGCGAATACTGGTTACCGGTAACAAACCTGAGCATCGAAGAGACTTTCGAGCCGGACCTGAGTCAGCTGCAAGTTGGTGATTCCTTCGTTCGCACGCTGACTATGGTAGCGGATGGTCTCGACGGCGCAGTCCTGCCGCCATTCAGCCCAAGCGAAATCGACGGCGCCAATCTGTATCCGGATCCTGCTGAGATCGATAGAACCTTTGTCGAAGGCCGCATCATCGGCACGCGAATCGAGCAAACAACCGTCGTCGCAACCGATGCAGGCAGCATTGAAATTCCCGAGCTGACGGTGTTGTGGTGGAACGTGGAGTCTGATGAGCAGGAAGCCAGCATCGTACCTGCAACCCGTATCGAAGTGAGTGCGATTGCTGGTGCGGTCCCCTCAGAACAGGCAGTTGCCAGCCAAGGTAATATTGAAGAGCTGCTGGAAACCGTGCCGGTTGTCGATCAGTCGATGATCGATGCCCAGGCTGAAGCGGAATACATTGAAGTCGACAGTGCCTGGCTCGATGCCATTATCGCGCTGGCATTCATTGTGGTCCTCGCCAGTATCTATCGCCTGGTACTGCAGCCTAACCAGGCGATCATAGCGGCCTATTTTCAGACCCAAAGGCAACGGCTTGCCGATTATTATGATCCAGCTAACAACGAGACCGTTGCCTTCCGCCAACTGAAGGCTGCCTGTAGCAGAAACGACGTTGCTGCCATTCGTGAAACCTTGATTGCCTGGTCCGACCATTTCCTGGATAGCCGCCCTGTAAACAGTATGGAAGATTTACTACAGCAGCGAGAATCGCCTGAGCTCCATGGTTTTGTCAGTGTCATTCAGCAAAATCTGTACAACAATGGGGAACAACAGGGTTTTAACGCCGGGGAATTGATACGCTGTGTCGCCAATCTCAGAAAACAGCGCAATCAACAGCGCAAAACACAGCAACGTCAGGATCGTTTCGCACTGCCTCCCCTCTACAAGACCTAGCACACATGTCCACGCATTCCCGCCGGGTTTATTCCACGGAGGGCAACAACAATTGCCCCTCATGTGGCAAAGCGCTACACAAGTGCCGTTGCACCCAGACCGAATCCAACTCGCAGCCGGTTGACGGCATACTGCGACTCAGGCGGGAAAGCAAAGGTCGTGGTGGAAAGCAAGTCACTGTGATCAGTGGATTCAACGGGGATCAGGACATCACGCGCCTGCTCAAAATGATCAAGACCCGTTGTGGCACTGGAGGCACGGTCAAAGGCATGGAGCTGGAAATTCAGGGTGACCACCGCGACCAGGTCTTGGATATTCTCAGGGCGCTTCACTATCAGGTGAAACGCAGCGGTGGTTGATCAGCTTTTACTGCCCAATCTGCGTCGCAGCGACAGTTGGATTTTCAGCTCACGCAAACAGGCATCCAGTTGTCGGATCTGTCGTTTAAATATGGAAGGGTTGGGATGCCTGGCAGCATAGCTGACTGCCACGTAGAGTCGGGTCAACTCTGTCATGACTTCTGCCAGTTCTGGTCGCGCTTCGACAACTCTATCGCGGTAGCTGATAGGACCTTCTCCTCTTTGTCTTTCCAGTCCAACTCTCTCCAGCTCGGATGAAACTGATCGGTAGAGCTTGATGACCGGATTCTGTTTGCGACGTGGCTCGAGCCTGATGATGGTGAGACTCACGGCAATGATTACAGCCGTTGCGAGAATGAGCAGTACAATCACGACTTTCTGGTCAGTTATTTCTCCAAACAGGTTCTCAAAAAAATCAATCCGTTCTTCATTGTCGTAACTGACCACCCGCCTGTTCCACTCATACTCAATGGCGTCCAGACGCAGGCGCAGGGAGTTAAACCAGTTAAAGCGGCCGAGTCCTTCCAGTAGCACTTCTTCCATGAAAGCAGGGTCCCCCTGCAATGCGGCCTCGACGCCCTGCTCGATTCTTGCAGGTGATACCGCGCCAGTGGGATCGATCCTGACCCAGCCTTCACCTTCCAGCCAAACTTCATTCCAGGCATGCGCGTTGTACTGGTACACCATCAAGTAGTCACGATTGTACTGTGCACCTTGATAGCCAACGACCACTCGTGCGGGTATGCCAGCTGCCCGCATAAGAAAAGCGAAACTGCTGGCATAGTGTTCGCAGAAGCCCT
Organism: uncultured Pseudohongiella sp.; assembly: GCA_965267495.1. Classification (GTDB taxonomy): domain Bacteria; phylum Pseudomonadota; class Gammaproteobacteria; order Pseudomonadales; family Pseudohongiellaceae; genus UBA9145. The sequence goes on from OZ254078.1 coordinate 1,943,039, forward strand.
CTCTGGTATCAAACAGGAACTGGTCTACCCGATTTTCCTGTAATAAAGCAGGACTGAGGGTGTAGTAGAAAGGGTTCTCCTGGAAATGGGCAAGCACCCGATACACATAATCACGGTCACTGCCAGACCTGGTGCGTAGTTCCCTGGCGAAGTCCCTGCTCTGTTCATTCCCCGTTTGCGGAAGTCTGAGATTGTCACGCCGTGTTCTATCGAGCAGGAACAGATCGGTTTGAGAACCCCGGTAGGAAGTCAGATCATAACTCTGCCGTTTGCTCACCAGGCCATTGTTAAAGATCTCAAAATTGCGGCTCTGATAAAAACCCCGGGTATTCGGCGACACCAGATGCAAACCATAGAGCCAGGGTCGCTGGGTTGGCTCAATGATGATGTTGTATTGCACGGCATCCGATCCCAATCGGATTCTGTCCGGCCATTGAAACTGATAATTGGCAAATTCTGCTGCGGCCGCAAAAGAAGAAAGCCCACGCCTTCGGCTCCAGGTCTCCCCATCAAAGTCCTCGAGAACCAGACCACGCCAGTACAACTGCTCGTGGGGAAGTGGTGGGCCGCCTTCGAACTGAACCCGAAAAGCCAACTCATTCGATAAGCCCAGTTGGCTCAAATCGCCAGGCGACATTTCATCAGTCACACCGGTGCGTGCCGTGTCCGTTTGTACAGGTACTGCCCACAAGGGCGCGATCCGAGGCACGATCAGAAACAAAACGATAGTCAGTGGCACAGCCTGAAGCCCAATCCGCAACGCCAGGCTAGCTGTAGCGCGCAAATCTGACTGCAAGGTGGATCGATTGAGGGCGATCATTGCACCGATAATGACCAGAATACAGATGCACAGATAAAAGGTCACCACTGCACTCTGGGAATAAAGGAAGGCAACCATAGACATGACAAAGCAGAGGCAAATCACTACCGCAATGTCACGCTTGTGTCTCATCTCAATGAGTTTGAATACGAATCCCAGAGTCAGCAAACTGGATGCACTCTCAAGGCCAATGCCAAAATCTCGCATCTGTGTTATTGCAACGATGACTGTAAAGATAACCGCTACTACACGAGTCTGCTTGCTGGGATAGGCCAACCGTCCGCTGAATATCATCAGGCGCCAGCCCACACATAGGAAAGCAATGACACTGATCCAGATGGGCATGCGAATTGTCTGGGGAATCACAACCAGCACTACGGACGCCAGTATCCAGAGCAAGGCAGCACGGGGAATCTGATATTGAATATCCATCATTCTTCCCTGTACAGGGCAAGGGCCTTCAACAGACGAAGCTTATGCTCTGCCCCGGTACCGGGCGCGATTTCAACGCCAGGAATCTTGAGACCATAGGGGTTGCCTGATTTGGCCAGCTGCAGCACACAAAAACAAAGCCTGGACAGCCGCTCCTCGGTTGAGAATCCATAGAACATGTCCCAGTCCAACCACATCTTGCTGTCCACATAGTCAACGAATTCCTTCACTTGCATACCCTGCCCCCTGGCTACAGCCTTCCACGCTACTTGTTTGAGGGGGTCACCTGGCACGTATTCACGCAGGCCGTAAAAGTCTTCCGAACCACGCTTGCTGATAGCGGTATCATCACTGCCGCCGCTACCACTGTTAAACTGATCCATCTGGAATGAGATTGGGCGAGGATAAACAAGACAGTGCTGGTCCAGATCAACAATACTCCAGGCTCTCGCAAGACCCAGGGGGAACGTTGTGCTGACGCGAAGCAGTGGCGCCTGGTAATCTCCCCGCTTTCTTGCCGGTGCAATCACCCTGATCTGTTCCCTGTCCGCTTCAACCAGGTCAGCCTGGACCATCGGGTATTCGGGTGTCGGTGTGCCATTGCGCCAGCCTTCCTGGTAGTGGAATTCCAGCGCCTCGTGCTTGCGATGCAAGGAACGCGACAACAGGATGTTAAAGGCTATTTCTTCCCCGCAATAAACGGGCGATGAGGCCAGTGAAGTCAGACTCAGTCCATGCAGGTTGTACCAGGTATGCAGGATTCCGAGCACAAATAGGCTGAGCATCAGAAAAGCCAAACCGAATGCCAGACTGACTGCGTAGTTGATGGCAGCGATAAGGACCACGCCCACTGCAACCAGAAACATCAGCCCGGCTCGGCTCGGCAGCACATAAATGTTGCGCTGCTTCAAGGTCACTGAGCTCTGCGGCTGAATGCGGCTACGCATCCAGCGGTCAATTCTCTGATTCCAGCTAATTCTTGATGTCATCGGTTGACTACCGACAGGGTGGTTGATTGCCAGACCTAGCTTAACACGTCAACTTCATTGAGGAGACGTTGTAACAGTGCAGCACCCGTATGACCATCTTCATCGCTGCTGGCCCGCAGGCGATGCTCCACCACAGAAGGCAGGATAATTTGCACATCTTCAGGGACTACATGCTCGCGACCGCACATCAATGCCCAGGTCTTGGCAGCGCGCATAACTGCCAGACTACCGCGTGGTGAAAGGCCGTAGTGGAATTCATCCTTACCCCTGGTATAGGCAACGAGACGTTGCACATAGTCCAGCAGGGCTTCACTGGCAGTGACCTCCGCGGATTGTTGACGAAACCTGGCCACATCGTCAATGCTGAGGCATTGCTGCACTTCGACGATCTTGTCGCGCTCTGTATTCATCTCCAACAACTCCCGCTCCGCACGCTGATCTGGATAGCCGAGACGCAGACGCATGAGAAAACGGTCCAACTGGGATTCGGGTAAGGGATAAGTACCGGCGAGCGTGACAGGATTCTGAGTGGCGATCACGAAAAACGGTTCGGGCAGCACGCGGGTTTCCCCTTCCACTGTGACCTGTCTTTCTTCCATGGCTTCCAGGAGGGCACTCTGCGTCTTGGGTGTGGTGCGATTGATTTCATCGGCAAGTACCAACTGGCTAAAGATTGGACCCGGGTGAAAACTGAACTGACTCGTACCCTGATCGAATATGGAAATACCGAGAATATCGGCTGGCAGCAAATCGCTGGTAAACTGAATACGAGTAAATTCCAGACCCAGTGCTCTGGCCAGCGCATAAGAGAGCGTGGTCTTGCCCATCCCTGGCAAGTCTTCGATGAGCAGGTGGCCACCAGAGAACAGACAGCATAAGGCCAGTCGAATCTGATGGCCCTTACCTAACAAGGCTTTGCTGACTTCAGCCACGGTCTTGTCCACCTGCCGAGAATACTGGTTCTCGACTATAGGGGCCGGCTGGCTATCTACATTGCTGCTAAACATCAGAACTGATCCTGGCAGTATCCCTGTTATTCGGGCCCGCTTTGCAAATCAGCGACCAGGTTTGACTGGCGCTTGTTGCCACCCTTCTTGCGTGCTGATTTCGCCGCGTCATTTCGAGCCATCTCCAGACGCTTGAGATACATTTCATCCACATCACCGGTGACATAGTCGCCATCAAAAACCGAACACTCGAAGCGGGTAATGTCGGGATTACCTTCGTGGGCTGCGGCTACCAGGTCCTGCAGATCCTGGTAAACCAGCCAGTCTGCGCCGATCAGTTCCTGCACTTCTTCATCAGTCTTGCCAGCTGCAATCAGCTCGGAGGCAGCCGGCATATCGATACCATAGACGTTAGGGAAACGAACTGCGGGGGCAGCTGAAGCAAAATACACTTTGTTCGCTCCCGCATCACGCGCCATCTGGATGATCTGCTTGCAGGTGGTTCCTCTTACTATGGAATCGTCGACCAGTAAAACGTTTTTGCCCTGGAACTCCAGCTCGATTGCATTGAGTTTTTGTCGCACCGATTTCCGCCGCTGGCTCTGCCCAGGCATGATAAAGGTGCGACCTATATAGCGATTCTTAACAAAACCTTCCCGGTACTTGATTCCGAGATGATTGGCCAGCTCCAGGGCCGAAGTACGGCTGGTATCAGGGATCGGTATGACTACATCAATGTCGTGATCAGGGCGCTCTCGCTTAACTTTCTCTGCCAGTCTTTGCCCCATGCGAAGCCGTGCCTTGTACACGGATATGCTGTCCATGAGACTGTCGGGACGCGCGAAATAGACATGTTCAAAAATGCAGGGCGCGTGTTCTCCAGCTTGCGTGCACAGGCGGTTATGTAGTTCGCCATCAACACCAATATAGACCGCTTCTCCTGGTGCCACGTCTCTTTCTATAGTAAATCCTTGCGAATTCAATGCCACACTTTCAGAAGCGATCATATATTCTTTGCCACTACCAGTGTCACGGGAACCGAACACCAGGGGGCGTATTCCATTGCGATCGCGAAATCCAACGATGCCGTAACCTGTAATCATTACAATCGCCGCGAAGCCACCCCGACAACGATTATGTACCCCTTCCACAGCCGCGAACACATCTTCCGGCGCCGGTTCAATCTTTCCCTGCTGTTGCAGTTCATGGGCAAACACATTCAGCAGCACTTCTGAATCGGAATCTGTATTGATATGACGCAGGTCTGATTTATAGAGTGAGCGTGTCAGCTCCTGGGTATTGGTGAGATTGCCATTGTGGGCCAGTGACAAGCCATAAGGAGTATTCACATAGAAAGGTTGTGCCAGGGCAGGCCCGGAACTGCCCGCTGTTGGATAACGTACATGGCCAATTCCCATCTGTCCGGTAAGCCTGCGCATGTGCCGGGTACGAAAAACATCTTTCACCAGACCATTGTCTTTGCGTAAATTCAGCTTGCCATCATCACTGGTCATTATGCCTGCAGCATCTTGTCCCCGGTGTTGCAGCACGGTAAGTGTGTCATAGAGGCACACACCTACGTTTTCTTTCGCAACCACGCCTACCAAACCACACATACTAAGACCCCTGAATAGATTTTTGATCCTGCTTACATTACCGGACTTGCCGAATTCATATCGCCAATGAAAATCTGGGACTGTTCAATCATCACCATACCATAAGGAATCAGCGCTGATTGCTGCCACATTTCCGTTTCAGATACAAAAACATTAAGAATAAATAGGATTACCAGGATGATGACCGTACCCCTGGCGAACCCGAAGACTGCCCCCATCAGTTTGTCGAAAAACTTTAATCCTGTGATCTCCAGCACTTTCGACAAAAAGTGATTTATTAGTGTGCCTGTCAATATCACAACTACGAAAATCAGGCAAAACGCGGTGACATAGCGTATGGAACTGCTATCGATCAGATTGACCAACATACCAGCAAAAGGCTCACTGTACAGTCGAGCTACCACCAAAGCTGCGATCCAGCTCAATAAAGACAAAACTTCTTTGATAAATCCCCGCCATAAACCGAATGCCGAAGAGATGATAATGATGATGAGGATCGCTGTATCGACCTGATTCATTGTATGCGCCGCAGCTACCCTGCCCTAGAGTGGATCCACCTGGTAGCGTACAACTATGCCCGCCAACTGGAATTGCTGTTGTAATTCTTGCTGATAGCTGGCGACCGCAGCACGATCCAGCCAGGGCCCAACGAACACACCGGTCAAATCTCCCTGTTCCGATTCAATCAGGCGGGTGTAGGCGCGGTAGCCGGCGTCCTGAAGCCTTTGCACCAGGGACTGGGCATTGCCTGCATCGGCAAAAGAACCCAGTCGCACACTCCAACCCTGTGGTAAGCCATCTGCGCCCAGAGTCGGCGGCTCTCTCTCAAAAACTGGCTCTGATGTGGTGACTGCGACTTCCACGGAATCCGTATCAGCAGAGGGTTCGCTGACATCGCCGGCAGTGCTGGCAAGCTCATCTCCAGATTCTGGCGCAGCGGCATTCGCGCCCTCTTCCTGCTCGGCTTCGGTTTCAATTTCAGGGAGAGAATCAGCCACGATCACCGGTCGAGTCTGCATTGGCTCCGGCATGATCACGACCTCCGGAGGCTCCGGAATTCGGCTGCTAATCGTAGACTGATAGCTGCCCTCGCCATCAAAGATAATGGGGAGAAAGATGAGCGCCAGGGCCAGCAGGACGACTGTGCCCACGATGCGTTGTTTGGTGCTCTGTTGCAATTCAGTTTTCCCCAGGTTCCGGTATAGGCGAACCGTTAGGCAGTAGCCTCCGGCGCGGTCAATGGCCTGATTTCAGCTACCGTGTAGAAAGATCCGCTGACCACCACCAGATCCTTGTTGCCTGCTCGGTCGCAAGCCTCCCGGTAGGCCTGCCCGATGCTGCGAAAGCTCTGCACGGGTCTGGTAAAGCCACTGTTTTGCAGGGCTAACTCAAAATCTGCAAGACCCAGAGCGCGTGGCACTGCAAGCTCGGCAATATACCAGATGTCGGTGCTGGATTCTAAGTTGCGTGCCATATCTTGTATATCTTTATCTGCCATCACGGCCATCACTACAATGATCTGACACGCTTCGGGCTGGATTGAGCGCCAGGCCTGTAGCCTGTCTGCCAGGCAAGCCATCGCCGCTGGGTTATGGCCAACATCCAGCAAGACTCTGTGGCCGCTGTCCCGGTCCACACACCATTCCTGACGACCTGCCAGTGTGAGAGAGCCGATCATCCCGGTAAGCAGATCGGTATCGATTGCGATCGGTAACAGAGCCAGCACCTGCAGCGCACAGGCCACATTCGTTGGAGCCAGCTGAGCCTGTCCACTGCCTGCCAGGGTCATGGGCTGACCACTGTGATCCTTGCCACGCCAGTGCCAGCCTGTCTCCGAGGCCTGAAAACTGAACTCCTGCTCTACAAAATAGCTGGGACAGCCCAGCTGCTGAGCCCGCTGCTGCAGGCTCTTGGGAGGATGCAGATCCCCGCAGATAAAAGGCACTGCAGGACGCAGGATCCCTGCTTTTTCTACTGCAATACTTTCCCGGTCATCACCAAGCCATTCCTGATGATCAAGATCGATGCTGGTAATGACACTGATGGTGGGATCTATCAGGTTTACGGCATCCAGCCGACCACCGAGACCCACTTCCAGTATCGCTACCTCTACCTGCTGCTGCCTAAACAACAGCAGGGCTGCCAGGGTCGCAAATTCGAAATAGCTCAATGAGATGTCTTCGCGGGCAAGTTCTATCGCTGCCAGTGCGGACACGATCTGTGCATCACTTACTGGCTGCCGATTAATCTGGATGCGTTCGTTGAAACGATGAATATGGGGGGAGGTATAGCTTCCTGTCCTGCAGCCTGCTGCCGACAACACTGCCTCCACACAGGCGACCACAGAGCCCTTGCCATTGGTTCCAGCCACAGTAATGACAGTATCCGCGGGCTGCAGGCAGTCGAGTCTTACCGCCACTGCCCGGACCCGGTCCAGGCCGAGTTCAATTTCCTGAAGATGTACGCTAGCGATGTAATCCAGCCATTCGGTCAGATTTTCAGCGCTGGCTTCGGGTACGGACATCAGGTTCCGGTGTTGCGATAGTGGAGTAGCTTATCGAGGATAGAATGTATCTTGTCGCGCATGTCGCGACGATGAACGATCATATCGATGGCCCCGTGTTCCAGCAGGAATTCACTGCGCTGAAATCCTTCGGGCAACTTGACCCGCACGGTCTGGCGAATCACATCGGGACCGGTAAATCCGACCAGCGCGTTGGGTTCGGCGATATTAATATCCCCAAGCATGGCGAGGCTCGCTGACACCCCCCCGTAAACGGGATCCACCAGCACAGAAATAAAAGGTAAACCTTCCGCACGCAAACGTTCCAGGGCCGCAGATGTCTTGGCCATCTGCATCAGCGATACCAGTGCTTCCTGCATGCGCGCTCCACCGCTGGTCGAGAAGCATACCAGGGGCAGTTTGTGCTCCAGACAGGTGTTTACCGCCTGGACAAATTTCTCACCAACCACGGAACCCATGGAGCCACCGATAAAGCCAAACTCGAAAGCTGCGACGACCAGCGGCGTCTGTTTAAGCTTGCCACGGATAACGATCAGTGCATCGTTCTCGCCAGTACTCTTCTGGGCGGCATTGAGCCGGTCCTTGTAGCGCTTCAGATCCTTGAACTTGAGCAAATCCACAGGCTCCAGATCCGCATTCAGTTCTTGCTGATCTTCTCCATCGAGAAACAGCTCCAGTCGGCGACGGGCACTGATGCGCAGATGGTGATCGCACTTGGGGCAAACCTCGTGATTTTCCGCCAGCGATTTCTGATACAGCATCGCATCGCATCGGGGGCATTTCTTCCATAGCCCTTCCGGCACAGCGGCCTTCTTGTCTCCCCCTACGGTCGAAATTGAGGGCAATATTTTGTCTATCCAGCTCAATTCTTATCCTTTAAATTCAGTAAGATATCAAGGTTTTCAAAGATTATTTATAGCTTTTCGCGCAGTGCCAATAATGGCACAGATTTGCGACAGCGTCCCGGCATCGACCTCGGCGTCTGCGCTCAGTCTGGCAATTTCCTGCACCAGCGCGCTGCCAATGATGATACCGTCCGCCTGTTCGGCCATCGCGCTGGCGCTGGCGGCGTCCTTTATACCAAAGCCGATAACGATGGGTAAGTCGGTCATTTCCCGCAGTTCTGCAATGTTTTTGCTGACCGAACGATGGTCGGTCAGGGCTGCACCGGTGACTCCCTTCAGAGACACGTAATAGAGATATCCGCTGCAACGCTGCACGATCGCCTGACATCGGCCAGGTGTGGTGGTAGGAGCCACCAGGTAAATGGTGTCGAGACCTGCAGCCCGCAGGTGACCATGAAGCTGAGTGGACTCCGCTGGCGGCATATCGACCACCAGCACGCCGTCCACTCCGACATCGGCTGCCAGGGAGACGAAATCCTCATATCCCATGATCTCAATGGGATTCAGATATCCCATTAACACGATGCCTGTGTTCTCGTCCTGCTGGCGAAATCGTTGCACCAGTGCCAGGGTATCTCTGAGCGAGGTCTTACTGGCCAGTGCCCTTTCTACACCTTGTTGAATCACCGGACCGTCGGATGCAGGATCGCTGAACGGGATACCCAATTCGATCACATCTGCGCCCTGACGAACCAGTTCGTGCATAAGTGCCAGCGTCGAATCGAGATCGGGATCTCCGGCAATGAGATACGGGATGAGTAGTTTTTTTCCGGACGCTGCAGCTGCGCTGCTGATGTTTTGCAGGCGACTCATGTGCAATCCTAGAGTTCGATGCCTTCAATACGAGCCACGGTCTCGATGTCTTTGTCCCCCCGTCCGGAAAGATTAATCACAATGTTTTGTGACCCATTCATGGACGCTGCCAGTTCCATGGCATAAGCGACTGCATGGCTGGATTCCAGCGCAGGTATGATGCCTTCAAGCCTGGTCAGTGTATGGAAGGCTGACATGGCTTCTTCATCGCTTGCCGCTACATAGTTCACCCGCTTGGTGTCCTTCAGCCAGGCGTGCTCCGGCCCTACTCCTGGATAGTCGAGCCCAGCGGACACCGAATGTGTCTCTTGAATCTGCCCGGCATCGTCTGTCATCAGGTAGGTTCGATTGCCATGCAGTACGCCCGGCACACCGGCGCTAAGTGGCGCCGCGTGCTCACCGGTATCCAGACCGTGGCCACCAGCCTCAACACCATACATGGCCACATCGGCATCCTTCAAAAACGGATGAAACAGCCCGATAGCATTGGAACCTCCCCCAACGCAGGCGACCAGCGCATCTGGAAGCTGACCTAAGTACTCGAGACTCTGCGCTCTCGCTTCTCTCCCGATAACACACTGAAAATCCCTGACCAGTTGCGGGTAAGGATGGGGGCCCGCCACAGTGCCAATAATATAGTAGGTGTTGTCTACGTTGGTTGCCCAGTCGCGCAGCGCCTCGTTCATTGCATCCTTGAGGGTGCGCGATCCTGACTCCACCGATACTACATGAGCACCGAGCAGCTTCATGCGATACACATTAGGGGCCTGACGCACAATATCTTCGGCGCCCATGTAGACATAGCATTCCAGGCCCAGCCTGGCAGCGACCGTTGCACTGGCAACGCCATGTTGTCCTGCCCCGGTCTCAGCGATGATTCGGGACTTACCCATGTGACGGGCGAGCAAGGCTTGACCAATAGTGTTATTAACCTTGTGGGCGCCGGTGTGATTCAGATCTTCGCGCTTCAGATAGAGACGCGCTCCACCACAGTGTTTGCTCAGTCTTTCGGCAAAATACAGCGGAGACGGCCTGCCCACATAGTGGCGAAGCTCATGGTCGAACTCCGCCCAGAAATCTGCATCGCCTGATAGTTCCTTGTACACCTCGGCCAGCTCTTCCACCGCCGCGATCAGAGTTTCACCGACGAAGACGCCACCATAAGGCCCGAAGTGACCCTGCGCATCGGGACCATCAAACAATTGTTCTGCTTCCTGGCTTGCTTCTAATTCAGACACTTTGACTAGACTCTATAAATCGTTTTACTGCCGTTAAATCTTTCTTGCCCGGAGAAAGCTCTACCCCGGAACTTACATCAACTCCAAAGGGCCTGACCTGTTCTATCGCCGTGCTGACATTGTCAGCATTCAGCCCTCCGGCTAAAACGACTGGCTGCTCACTCTCGATAACCAGTTGCGCGGCAATTGACCAGTCGAAGGATTTTCCTGTGCCACCTGGCACGTTCTCCTGATAGCGATCAAGCAAAATCATTTCTGCAGATTGATAGGCACTCATCTCGCTTTTGGCCTGCTGATAATCGCGCACCCGAATGGCCTTCATAAAAGGTAGGCCGAATTGCAGACAAAATTCCTCCGTTTCATCACCGTGAAACTGCAGCAGGTCGAATTCTGCAATGTCCATTGCGCGTTGAATTTCAGCCGCAGACGGATTCACAAATAGTGCCACTTTACATACGTCAGCGGGTAGAGCGGCCATGATCCTCGCACATTCCTCGATCGCGACAACTCTTGCACTTTGCGAATACAGGTTGAGACCTACCGCATCGGCCCCGAGACCGGCGACCGCTTCAGCATCTTCAGCTTGGGTGATTCCGCAGATTTTGGTCCAGATTGCAGACAAGACCGATGATCCTTCAAGAAAGCGCGAATTCTAGCAAAAACCGGGCATGGGGACTATGTCTGTGACAAACGCATCCTCAGTGTTGCAGCAGTAAAGGCAATCTCGATGTGGCAGGCAGTTCGAACTTTGCCGGGTAATCTACCTGCATCAGATAGAGACCATCGGCTGGCGCAGCCACGCCTGCCTGGGTTCGGTCTTTGGCATCCAGCACCTGCCCAATCCATTCTGGTGGCTGTTCGCACCGACCTACCGTCAACAAGGCACCAACGATATTGCGTACCATGTGCTGCAGGAAAGCATTGGCGCGGATATCGAGAAAACAGAGCCTGCCATGACTGCAGATTTTTGCAGAGAACACTTCCCGCATTGGCGATCTGGATTGGCACCCTGCCGCCCTGAAACTGGAAAAGTCCTGCTCACCCAATAGCAGCTCTGCTCCCTTTTGCATGGCAAGCAGATCCAGCTGATGGTGGATTGTGGTCAGTCTGCCTGCAAACAGGGCTGATGGGATTTTATCCAGCAGCATGATGTAAACGTAACGTCGAGCAATGGCGGAAAATCGAGCGTGAAATTCTTCGTCAACAGCAGCAGACCAAACGACTCGCACACTATCAGGTAGCAGACTGTTCACACCTCTGACCCAGGCCTTGTCCCCTCGATCAACCGGCGAATCAAAGTGGATAACCTGGCAAGTGGCGTGGACACCACGGTCGGTCCGACCTGCACAGACGGTTGTTATATCAGAGTCTGCAACCTGGCTGATCGCCTGTTCAAGAGTTTCCTGGACAGTGGGCATATCGGCAGTTTGCTGTCGCTGCCAGCCACTGAAGCCGGAGCCATCGTATTCAATCGCGAGCGCAAAGCGATGCGCGCCTTTTTTGATGGGCTCTTGTTCGGTCACGTTGTATGGATTCTCTGCTCGACCAGGAAGAGAGCGGTCGAAAGAAACTGCTCAGAACTAATCGGTGGATTCGCCCAGAGAAGCAATCAGCTCGTTTGCTTCTTTAACCTGCTCATCGGTACCTTCCTTCACTACTTCCTGCAGGATTTCTCTGGCACCTTCTATGTCACCCATCTTTTGATAGGCATAGGCCAGTTCAAGTTTGGTTGCCGTCTCGTCTTCGTCGGCAAGTAGCTCGACCTCTTCTGCCTCACCTACAGACTCTATTTCGACTTCATCGTCATCTGACAGGAATCCAAGGTCGTCCAGATCGTCTTCTTCCTCTTCTGGCTCTTCAGCTGTCTGTTCATCGACGTCATCATCAAAGTCGATCTCAACCTCCGCTGATTCGTCGACCGGCTCTTCAGATTCAAGCCCGGCATCAAGATCGATGAAATCATCATCGTCGTCATCTTCTGCATCGAGATCTACTTCTACTGTGTCTTGATCGCTATCATCACTGCTGTCACCGCCAGCATCGTCATCACCAAGGTCGAACTCATCCAGGTCAAAATCGATATCTTCTTCTTTAGCGCTATCAGCACTGTCATCATCAGCCACATCCGACTCGTCGTCGAGATCGAAGCTTACTTCCTCAATTTCTGCGGCTGAATCTTCTTCGTCATCAGTCGCAGGAGCTTCTGCTACTGTTTTGTCTTCGTCAACATCGAACTCAAATGTCTCTAAGTCTTCATCGTCGTCCACTTCCGGCGTCGCTTCTGCTGCCGCTGGTTCCGTATCATCGACTTCAAAATCCAGCAGGTTTTCTTCGTCAATTTCCTGAGCCACGTCGTCTGATTGTTCTTCCGCCGCTTCCAGGTCTGCCTTCACCTCGTCCGCATCAAAGGAGAATGTTTCCAGATCCAGATCTTCTTCCGCAGGCGCTTCAGCAACTGCGGGCTTGGCATCTTCGGCATCGAATTCGAACGCATCGATGTCCAGTTCATCCGCGTCTTTACTGTCTCCCTCAGTCAACTCAGCATCATCGGTTTCACTATCCAGGTCCAGCAGGGAGTCGTCTTCCGATTCGACTGCATCTGCCTCTTCGGCATCAGATTCCGTTTCTGCTTCCAGATCAATGCTGTCTTCTACTGACGCCTGCTCTTCATCCTGTTCTGATTCCTCGTCCTCTTCCCGATCCTCACTATCCTCATCGAAACTGATGTCCAGATCATCGTCTTCTGGCTCTCCAGCTTCTGCATCACTATCGGCCTCGCCGTCGTCGGCACCGAGGTCGAAAGTCATGTCGACGTCGTCACTATCCATTTCCAGATCATCAAGTAGGGAAGATTCTGCCTTGTCTTCTTTTTCGGAGTCTTCTTCCGCATCAGCAGACGCACCGTCATCCGTATCGGGGAGTTCGAATTCATCGTCTTCGAATGAATCCAGATCTATGCCAAGGTCATCAAGGAATGAGGCAGCTTCGTCTTCAGCTGCATCATCTTTCTCTTCCGGCTCCGCATCTGCAGCGACTTCCGGTTCTTCTGCTTGTGCCGCTTCCTCCTCCTCTTCTCCTGCTTCGTCGGCACCGAAATCCAGCACTGTGTCTTCCTCATCAGATTCAACAGCGGGGATATCAAATTCTTCCCGAATGGAAGCGACTTCCCGGTCCAGTCTCGGGCTCTGTTCGGCAGCGATGATTTCCGCCTGCTCATTGAAGGCTGCCTCATTTCCCGCTCGTGCAAGCACTTCACACAACTTTACACGTGCATCATGGTCGTCCGGAGATGTATCCAGTTCGGCGCGTAGCCTTGCTTCGGCTTCATCGAGCTCGCCCTCTGCAAGCAGCTCGTCTATTTCGCCTGTTTCAGCAGATTCTTCAGTGCTTGCTTCACCGCCCTGTTCGGCAAGGATGTCGTTGAGCTCCTGATCGAGTTCATCTTCAGCCGGTTCAAGCGCTTGTTCTTCTTCCTTGGCAGCATCAAATTCCTGTTCTGCCAACTCATCCAGCTCGTCGTCATCGCGACTGGCAGCAGCGCGATTGCGTCGAATGAGCAGTACTACCAACAGCAGGATGACCAACACCACGCCGAAGATCATCAACATGGTATTGCCCGTAAGGATACGCAGCACATCGTCAACTATGCTGCTGCTCGATTGCTGATTCTGGGTGGCTGCGATTTCAGCTTCTGCTGCTGCAATTGCAGCTTGAGCTGCGGCTTCCGCTTCTGCTTCTGCAGCTGCCTGAGCAATAGATTCCTGTAGTTGTGCCAGCTGCAGGTCCTGCAGGCGGATCAATTCTTCAGCCGCGCCTATTTGTTGTTCCAGATCCTCAAGGCGGGAATCCAGTTCTTCACGTTCAATGCGTGCGCGGTCAGCTTCTTCCTGGCGCAGGGCAAGCTGATTTTCAAGTTCAGCTATACGGCGATCCAGTTCTTCATTCTGGTCATCGTCCAGCTCCCCGGCGCCACTGCTGGCATCAACGGGCTCGTCGGCAGTAACAACACTGAGTTGTCCGGCGGCTGCCCCATCATCGGCTGGTGCATCAGCCGGTGCTGCCAGGGGTTGAACATCGGCAATCTGTTGATTCTGTCTGGCTACCTCTGTGGCCGCCTCATTGGCATCAACAGATTCAACCTCTTCCCGTGTTGGCACACGCAGGACCTGGCCGCTGCGCATGCGATTGATATTGCCATCGATAAAGGCGTCCGGATTCAGTTCCTGGATTGCCACCATGGTTTGCTGCAGGCTCAGCCCTTCAGGCTGGACCTGCTGTGCGATGTCGGTCAGGGTATCTGCCGGACTGGTCAGGATGGTTTCCGGTGCTTCAGGTTCGGGCTCGGCTTCGGCGACTGGTTCAGTTTGTTCGCTTTCCGGCTCGACCAGCTGTTCGGGCTCTTCTGCAGCTTCCACCACTTCTTCCGCTGCGATTACCTGCTCTTCTTCTGTAACTTCCTGCGCTATTTCTTCTGCAGGTGGTTCTGCAGCTGGCTCGGGATCTTCATCAGCTGGCGCAGTTTCATCAATCAGAACAGGCGCTTGTTCGGCAATTTCCACAAGCGGCTCTGTCTCTGTCTCAGGCTCGGTTTCGATTTCAGGTTCTGTTTCTTCGACTGCCGCAGACTCAGGGGGTGGGCGCAGATCCTGCGCAGGTTCGGCAGGTTCCTCCTCAACAACCGGATCTGCGTCTTCTGTCTCTTCAGGAACAATGATTTCAGGTTCCAGGATTGGTGCTACCGAGGTAGGTGGAGTCACCGGCTCAGAGGTGGGCGCCGGAGTATCCACTACTGCTGCATCGTCTGTATCCGGGGCACGCAGCACAGGACTGATCGGTCGGCGTACCTCAGCAGTATCCGTGCTGACCGCGTTCTGGTCTTCGAATACCGGTAGATCCAGCAATATGGTGTGCTCACTCAGCAAGCGTCCATTCGGCCAACGGGTGTCCAGAATGAAACTGAGATAAGGTTCGCGAACTACCTGGTTGGTGGTCAGGTAGACGAAGTTTCCAGCAACCGTGGACTGGACGCTGAAACGAATATTGGAAAGGAAACCAATGCGGTCGATGTTGAAGCGCTCAAAATCGTCCGTGGAAGCCAGGGAAATAGCCACATCCTGGAGCCTGGTATCACCAAGATCCAGGATTTCTATTCGCACCCTAAGAGGCTGATTTAAATAGGATTCAACCGTGACGTTGCCAAGACCCAGGGCATAGACCTGAGATGCCAGACTGCCTAGCAGTATGGCCAGCATGACGACTGATTTTCGTAGCATAGTCCCTAGAATCTCTTGCTGCTTCAAGCCAAAGGCTCTTCGCACGATAGCGCTATTTTAGTCCGATTTGGTGCCTGTCAGCGCCAAAAACTGGGGCAATGACAACACCGGGTTTCGGATTCTTGACTCAAGTCCCTGATTCGCTCTCGCCTACCTGGTCCGCCTGCTGTGATTTTTTTAAGATAGTTTCTTCACAACGGCCTGCAAGTATTCATTATAAGTAGCTTTTTATCAACTCTTCGGCTATTTGAACCGAGTTCAAAGCAGCTCCTTTTCGCACATTATCGGCCACCACCCATAGATTTAAACCATTGGGCATTGAGATATCCTGCCGAATGCGACCTACAAAAACTGCGTCCTGGCCCGCAGAATCGTGCACCGCGGTAGGATATCCACCATCTTCGCACTCATCCATCACCGTCACACCAGGCGCTTCGGCCAGCAAATCCCGCACATCTGCAGCACTGATGGGTTCCAGTGTTTCCACCTGCACCGCCTCGGAATGCCCGTAAAATACGGGGATTCGCACGCAAGTAGCACTGACTTCGATACTATTGTCTCCAAAGATCTTGCGGGTTTCCCAATTCATCTTCATTTCTTCCTTGGTATAGCCGTTATCCATGAATTTATCGATGTGGGGCAAGGCATTGAAGGCGATTTGCCGGGGATACACTTCAAATTCGGCGTCTCTGCCATTGAGCAGCTCCGCTGTCTGTTTGGCCAGCTCTTCGATCGCGGCTTTCCCTGTGCCTGACACGGCCTGATAGGTAGCCACGCTGATGCGCTTGATACCGACCGCATCCTGTATCGGCTTGAGAGCCACAACCATTTGAATTGTCGAGCAATTTGGGTTGGCGATGATGTTTCTGACGGGGTAATCGGCAATCCGATGCGCGTTGACTTCCGGCACCACCAGCGGAATATCGTCGTCATAGCGAAAATGCGAGGTGTTATCGATGACCACACATCCCGCGTCTGCTGCTTTCGGTGCGAATTCGGCGGAGACACTGCCACCCGCAGAGAACAGGCCAATTGGCGTCTGACTGAAATCAAATTCAGCCAGGTTGCCTACAGTGACGGGCTTGCCCTTGAACATGACGGTGGATCCAGCAGAACGTTCGCTGGCCAGTGGAAATAACTGATCAACCGGGAAATCCCGTTCTTCCAGAATGCTGATCAGGGCTTCCCCAACAGCACCAGTTGCGCCGACGACGGCTACATTATAGTTACTCATTAACTTACTCTCTTAAATATTTGTAATTAATAAATTTATAGATGCTGATTCAGGGTCAGGCATCAGGCCTGACCACCAGGGGTGGTGAAATACCAGGGCGCCGTCGTTCGCCACTGGTCTTCAAAACTCCTTATCGTGTCAGCATCTTCGAGAGTTATGCCAATATCATCCAGCCCTTCGAGTAAACAGCGTTTGCGAAAGCTGTCCACCTCAAAGCCGATCCCGCTGCCATCGGGTTTTTCAATCTGTTGCGCCGCCAGATCAACCTTCAGGGAATAGCCCGCATTTTCTGCAACTTCTTGAAATAATTGATCAATCAGATCGCGATCGAGCACGATTGGCAGCAGTCCGTTCTTGAAACAATTGTTAAAGAAGATATCCGCGAAACTGGGCGCAAGAATGGCGCGAAAGCCATAGTCATCCAGCGCCCAGGGCGCGTGTTCACGGGATGAACCACAACCAAAATTGTCCCTGGCCAGGAGAATCGAAGCCCCCTGATATCTGGGCTGATTGAGTACAAAGTCCGGGTTTAGTGGCCTGTTGCTGTTATCTGCGTCAGGTTCACCCTTGTCCAGATAGCGATGTTCATCAAACAAATTGACGCCGAAACCGGAGCGTTTGATGGATTTGAGAAATTGCTTCGGAATGATGAAGTCAGTGTCCACATTGGCCCGGTCCAGGGGCAAAACGATGCCTTCTTCGACAGTAAATTTCTTCATGACTAGTCCTGCTAATTCAATTCTCGTACATCGACGAAGTGACCATGTACCGCGGCCGCTGCGGCCATGGCTGGGCTCACCAGGTGAGTGCGTCCACCAAATCCCTGACGACCTTCAAAATTTCGGTTGGAAGTAGAGGCACAGTGTTTGCCCTCACCCAGCTGGTCTGCATTCATGGCCAGACACATGGAACAGCCAGGCTCGCGCCATTCCAGGCCCGCAGCCTGGAAGATCTTGTCCAGGCCTTCAGCTTCCGCCTGTTGCTTGACCAGACCTGATCCAGGCACCACCAGGGCAAGCTCTACACTTTCTGCTTTCTGTTTACCCGCTACCACCTTCGCAGCCTCGCGCAGGTCCTCGATACGGGAATTGGTGCAGGACCCGATGAACACGCAATCCAGCCGGATATCCTTGATTGCCGTCCCTCCTTTCAATCCCATGTAGTGCAGGGCCTGTTCGATATTCTGGCGTCGCGTCTCATCGCTCTCCACGGCAGGATCTGGCACCTTGCCACTGACTGGCGCGACCATTTCGGGCGAGGTCCCCCAGGTCACCTGGGGCTCTATATTGGCGCCATCGAGCTCCACAATCGCATCCCATTCCGCGTCGTCATCGCTGACCAGCTGTAGCCAGGCTTCGCTGGCCTGCTGCCACAGCTCACCAGTGGGTGCGAAAGGACGACCCTCGATATAGTCGAGCGTGGTCTGATCCACGGCCACAAGGCCTGCTCTGGCGCCAGCCTCGATAGCCATGTTGCACACGGTCATGCGGCCTTCCACGCTGAGGGCTCGAATGACCTCGCCACCAAATTCTATGGTGTAGCCAGTACCACCAGCAGTGCCAATTTCGCCAATGATCGCCAGCACGATGTCCTTGGCCGTGACGCCGGTCTTTAGCTCACCATCAACCCGTACCAGCATGTTCTTCATTTTTTTCTGCATCAGGCATTGGGTCGCCAGCACATGCTCCACTTCGGAAGTGCCGATACCGTGTGCCAAGGCCCCCAACGCCCCATGCGTCGAGGTATGGGAATCACCACAGACAATGGTCATACCCGGCAGAGTGATGCCCTGCTCGGGACCTACCACATGCACAATACCTTGACGTAAATCATTCATTTTAAGTTCGAAGATATTGAAATCATTGCAATTATCATCGAGCGTCTTTACCTGAATCTTGGACACGGGATCCTTGATTCCGTCCAGCCCCTGACGTCGCTCATCGCGAGTGGTTGGAATATTGTGGTCCGGGGTGGCGTAGTTGGCATCTGCACGCCAGGGTCGCCGGCCAGCCAGACGCAGGCCTTCGAAGGCCTGGGGTGAAGTCACCTCATGGATCAGGTGACGGTCGATATAGATCAACGAGGTCCCGTCATCCCGCTCCTTCACCAGGTGGGCTTCCCATATCTTGTCGTATAAGGTCTTACCGCTCATTTTCACTACCATCTTATGGCCTTGCTTGAAATAGAAGGCCTAACACTATGAATTATAAGGTTTAACTAAGTAAATCTTCTAGCCAAACTGTATACCTAAAGGCCCGCTCGGTCCGGATTCTGAGCCCGGTGGCGCATCAGATGATCCATCAGTACAAGGGCAAGCATCGCTTCGGCGATGGGAGTCGCCCGGATACCCACGCAGGGGTCATGGCGCCCCGTGGTCACCACTTCGATTTCCTGCCCTTGTTCATCGATTGAACGCCCGGGAATTCGAATGCTGGAGGTCGGCTTCAAGGCCATACTCACCAGAATATCCTGTCCACTGGAAATCCCACCCAGGACGCCACCAGCATGATTGCTGAGAAAACCATCCGCAGTCATCTCATCACGATGCTCTGAGCCCTTTTGGGTGACAGCCTCGAATCCAGCACCAATTTCCACGCCTTTAACCGCGTTGATACTCATCATGGCCTTGGCAATATCGGCATCCAGACGATCGAAAATAGGTTCACCCAGCCCCACAGGGACATTGCTGGCCTGCACACTAATTCTGGCCCCTATGGAATTACCTTCTTTGTTCAGGTCGGCCATGAAGGCTTCCATTTCCGGTACTTTGTCGGGATCCGGACAGAAGAACGGGTTCTGGTCTATCTGGTCCAGCTGGACCTGCCCGATCTCGATGGGCCCAAGCTGACTCAGGTAGCCCTGAATCGCGACCCCACATCGCTGTTGCAGATATTTCTTTGCAATCGCGCCGGCGGCCACCCGCATAGCGGTCTCGCGCGCTGATGATCTGCCGCCACCGCGATAGTCACGCATCCCGTACTTGTGAAAGTAGGTATAGTCCGCATGGGCCGGCCTGAACCGATCCTTGATCTTACTGTAGTCCTTCGAGCGTTGATCGGTGTTCTCAATCAGCAGCCCTATCGGCGTTCCGGTGGTCTTGCCTTCAAACACGCCAGAAAGAATCTTGACCGCATCGTCTTCACGACGCTGGGTAGTAAATCGGGACTGACCAGGTTTGCGCCGGTCCAGATCCCGCTGCATGTCTTCTTCACTCAGCTCCAGACCTGGAGGACAGCCGTCCACCACACATCCGAGTGCCGGACCGTGGCTCTCACCAAAACTGGTGACCGTAAATAATTTACCGAAACTATTGCCTGACATGGGATGCCGCCTGACTGATGCGGGATTGGGCTGGCCAAAAAAGGCCCGCATTGTACACTAAATAAGGAGCGCTCTGTACTTATGCAGCTCCCTGGCGGTGATTGCCATCACACCCTCACCACCCTGCTCGAAATCCAGCCATAGCAGGGGCAATTCCTGCAATCTCTCTTGCAAGCGATTTGCGCTGTAACCCACTTCCAGAATCAAGACCCCAGCATCGGCCAGGTAGTCTTCAGCAGCGCGCAGAATTTGCAGCGGAATGGCCAGGCCATCTTCTGCAGATTCAAGTCCCAGCCTCGGCTCATGCAAAAACTCGGGCGGCAGTTCATCTGTTTCCCGTGTCGATACATATGGCGGGTTCGCCACGATAAGATCGAAGCGACCCTCTACTTCTGCGAACAAGTCCGACCGAATAACATGAACTCGATCAGAGGTGCCATGTCGACTTATATTTTTAGAAGCAAGTTTCAGGCTTTCACTGCTGATGTCGACCAGCTCAACCAGAGCATCGGGAAACTGCAGTGCGCAAGCAATACCGATGCAACCCCCACCGGTGCACATATCCAGGATCCTGTGCGGCGGTTGTGTACACAGCGGCTCGAAACTATTGCTAATGAGCTCAGCTATGGGTGAACGCGGAATCAATGCCCGACTATCGCAATGGAAAGGTATGCCGCAGAACCAGGCTTCACCAACCAGATAAGCAACCGGTTCTCGATTCTCAATCCGTCGTCTTACTCGCGAATCCAGCAACTCACATTCTTTTGAAGACAGCTCACGACCGAGTTTTCTGTAGTCCAGATCGAAGTCCAAACCCAGGCTGCTGAAGACCAGATACACTGCCTCGTCCAAAGCATTGTCGGTTCCATGGGCGAAACAAAGCTCAGCTTCCTCAAAGCTCTCGGCTGTCCGTTCTATATATTCGGTGATGGTCATGATTGCAGAAAGTCGGCAGAATGTTGCGCGCTGGGCTTTACCTCTACCATGGTTTATCGTAGTTTTAGCGGCTTTGTTAAGCGGGATCGTTCAACCCTTGGGCGCTCCAGAACAGCAGAGGTATCAACCATCATGGAACAAGCCTACCTGGATATCCTCAGGGCCATTGGTGAAGATCCTGGCAGACCAGGACTAAAAGACACCCCTGCCCGCGCGGCAAAGGCCATGGAATTCCTGACACAGGGCTATAACATGGACATTGATGATGTCATCAATGATGCAATGTTTCCCTCTGATACCGATGAAATTATTATCGTCAAGGATATCGAGCTTTACTCCATGTGCGAACATCATCTCCTTCCCTTTATTGGGAAGTGCCATGTGGCCTATCTTCCACAGGGTCGGGTAATTGGACTATCAAAAATTGCCAGGGTAGTTGATGTTTTCGCCAGGCGCTTGCAAATTCAGGAAAACCTCACCAGTGAAATTGCCAATTGCATAGTGGATAAAACCAATGCCAAGGGTGCAGCTGTAATTATTGAAGCGCGGCATATGTGCATGATGATGCGTGGTGTTCAGAAGCAAAACTCGGTGATGACTACTTCCTGCATGCTGGGTGCATTTAGAAATAGCCCTTCGACTCGAAACGAATTTCTTTCCCTGTTGAAAAACTAGCGCGGCACCAGTTCGACACGTGAAGCACAGTCTTCTCGACTGATACCTGCGCTGCAAGCAGGTGAAAGCGGACCCACTCCTCGTGCAGTCAGCCTGTTAGCGGCAACTCCCAGATTGATTAGCTGTTGCCGTACCGTTTGAGCACGCACATTGGATCGATTGATGAGTTGCTCTAACTCCGCATCACCTCTCAGATGTGCAACCACATAGAAGTTCATTGAGGGTTCTGCATTCAATTCGGCTGCAATGGCTGTGAGGTTGCTGTCAGCGGCGAGTTGCCTGTCATTAACAAAGCGCATGCCGGGAATAATAGCGCTACCGTTTTCATCCAGATTATCGAGGATCTCAGAAGGAATCATCTCGATGCTTGGTAAGGAGCCATTCGTTTCGACGATCTCCACATAGGCATAAAGCCTGCGGTTACCTCTGGTAATGATATAGAGCACCATATGAGCCGCAGCCTGCTCAGCATCGTCAATGCGCAGGGCCATGAAATATTGATTGCGCTCCGGACCGTACAACACGCGGTTGCGGAAAATATCATTTGCCCAATAGTTGCTGCTGCCGCATTCACGGCCACTGCAACTAAAGAGGACCTCATAGCCTCGTTCGTCAAACTGCTGTTGAAAAAACTGCAGCACATCCTCGCCATTAAATTCTGGAGAGACCTCGTAGATGATTTTGGTCACGTCCCCCCGCAGTCGCTCGGATGATTCCGAAACGACGACGCCACGGCTGCGCTGCAAGGTTCCCAATACCAACCGATAATTGGCGTCCTCTTCGAACTCGACATCAATAATTTCGGAATCTGGAAACCGCGCCAGCAAAGGATGATCAGTAGATTGCGCCGACAGCTTGCTGCTGACCAGTAGCAGAACAATCGCAAGGAAGCCTGGGTTTACTATTAACAAGCGCAATCTAGTCATTATTCAGGTCGCAACCAGTAATTCAATTCAGCGCAAGCTGGCGCCATAACCCCTACATTGAGACATACCAGATTGCTTGTGTCCAGATACCTTGCCTCATTCTGCTGACCGTCCAGTAGCAGCGCCAGCAAGCTGGACAGCAAGGGATTGTGGCCAACTAGTAGCAGGGAACTTGGCTCCTCTTTGTTCGCATAGTTTTCCAGGTAGGAAAGCAACTCCTGTAAAGAAGCATTGGGTGTCAGCAGATCGCAAACTGCGAACGTCAGACCCTGTATCGTGGCACAAACATCTTCCGCGGTTTCCCGCGCCCGGTCATAAGGACTGTGGAGTGCGTGACTATAGCGAGGCTTATGCTGCAATAAGGCAGACAGCGTAGACAGGTTATCTGACCTGCCTCTGCGAGTAAGTTGGCGGACAGCATCTGAAGCCGCACTGCTTTGCGCTTCGCCGTGACGCATCAGGGTCAACAACATGAGTTTCAGATACTCAGGACTCTTCCTCTTGGGGCTTCTGGGCAGCCGTGGTTTTCTTGGCAGCCTTCTTTTTGCTCGTCTTCCGGGCTGCCTTCTTCCGGGCGGCAGGCTTGCTCGCAGCTGCAGCTTTCTCATCATCACCGGAATCAGGAAAATCAGAAAAGGGAAACGGCTTCTCGTCCGAGTTATAAGTCAGAAAATTCAGGGTCTCAAAAATATACTTGCTTAAGGATGATGAGAATTGTCGGAGATTGTCGTTACTTTCTCCGGTTAGCAGTACAAATAGCGCCTGGGCAAGCATGATCACAAAGATGACAGGTGCGAGTATAAAATAGAGCAGCACACCAAATGCCAGCATGAACAGGATACGAATCCATACCGAGGGTTCTTTCAAATTTTCAACCAGATCATCCAGGTCTTCAGACATAAGCAATCCTCATGACATAATTTTTTCAGAGCTTGCCTCGAATTCAACGTCCAGGGCCTGCTCACTGAGCATCAATGAAGAAATGATGCTCCTCAACGATTCGTTCTCGTAAATAATCCTGTACAGGCCAGTCGCGAGGGGCATATACACGCCCAACTCATCCGCCTTTTCTTTCACCAGTTTAACCGTGTTGACACCTTCCGCAACCTGACCTACTTCAGCTATTGCCGCTTCGATTGACTTGCCTTGGCCCAGTGCCTGTCCAATTCGAAAGTTCCTGCTCAACGGTGTTGAACAGGTAACCACCAGGTCTCCGACGCCAGCCAGTCCCAGGAATGTCATTGGATCGGCGCCGATCTCCCGGCCAAACCGCGCCATCTCGGTCAGACTTCTGGTGACCAGCATGCTATTGGTGTTATGTCCCATTCCGATAGCCTGCGCGATACCGGCAATAATGGCATAGATGTTCTTCAGCGAACCGCCCAGCTCAACACCAAACATGTCATCATTGGTATAGACACGAAAATGTTCTGACTTGAGCAGCTCTCGTACACGCTCACGCACACTTTCATCAGCGCTGGCGATGACGGTTCCCGTGAGGTGATTGGCAGCGATTTCTTTCGCCAGATTGGGTCCGCTGAGCACTCCTATGGGCGCCTCAGCAGATTCTTCACGCAAAATTTGACTCATTAACAGGAAGCTTCCCGCTTCGATGCCCTTGGTTGTGCTAATCAGCATGGCATCTGGCGGTGCGCATTTAACCACTTCCTGAACCACTCCGCGAAATGATCCACTGGGCACAGCGACGAAAATTACGTCGCTATCCTCGACTGCGGTTTTCATATCGTGGGTAGCCACTACATTCCCTGCCAGCACATAGCCTGGCAAGTACTGGCTGTTTTCGTGACGATCATTGACTTCAGCGACCAATTCTTCGCTGCGCATCCAGAACAGGACCTCGTGACCATTCTGGGCGGTTATATTGGCTATCACCGTACCAAAACTTCCTCCTCCAATGACGGCGACTTTACTCAATGTCATAACCTCGTTGCATTATCAGGAGATCTCGATTCAAGGTATCAGTAATCATCTGCGACTCACCAACAAAGTGAGTGGCCATTCGATCGGTCGATTTGGCGCTTCACCATAAGCTTCCCGTAGCCTGTCTTCTACCAACGACACCGGGTCAACTCCCCGATCAAGCTGGTATCTCTGTACCCCTGACCAGGAGCGTAGATAGCCCAAAACCTGCTCTATCGACCAATGCTTGCGGAGCTTGAAAGCAGGTGCCAGCATTGCATTGTACGGTAAATCGATGTCTGCATAGTGATTTTCCACAATGCGGCGCTGGGGCGGCCAGTATTCGTCGGTGATGTCTTCATAGAGCTCTCGCACGATCTCATCACAGTCTTCGTCGAGCTGATGAATCCCGTAACTCCACACTGCCAATACTCCTCCGGGTCGTAACACTCGATCGAGTTCATTGCTGAAAGCTTCCACATCTATCCAGTGCAATGCCTGGGCTACTACCACCAGATCCACGAGCTTATCCGCCAGCGCGACCTGTTCAGCCAGCATCACCGCTTTCAGATATCTGTCTTCCTCATTGCCTGGCGCACGAGCCTGCTTTATTTGTTCAGCGCTGGCATCGGTGAGTACGACATGTCGAAAATGTGGCAGCAAGCCAAGCGCAGCCTGCCCATTGCCGGCCGCACAATCCCAGGCCAGCTCACGGTTTGAACACAAACCCACCAGGTATTCGAATAATTCATCGGGGTAGTCGGGCCGAGTTGAAGCATACAGGTCCGCATGACCAGAAAAGTGATCATTGAAGCCCATAAGCTTCACCACGCATCAGTTCGATGCGATTGGATTGAAAGAACACCAATGCATCATAGATTCGATTGGATACGGCTTTGGGCGTTATCGATGCACCAACGAACTGGTCGTATTCCCTTTCAGCAGTAATCCGGCTCCAGCTGATACCGAGTATGTCTCGCATGGAGCTCCCGGAAAACTCTTCCATCCATTTTGACTCGATCACTTCAAGCGCACCGTAGAGTTCGTCGCTCTGGAGATCTTCGATAACGCGTGCAGCACCGATTCGACCAAACATATCTACTGAAATCAGCAAATCGACAGTGCCGTTAAAGCCATCATCAACAGTCGCCGGCACGGCGACGGCAATGACTTCTCCTTCCTGTCTGGCGCGATAAGCCAGGCGATCCCGCTCCAGCCCCAGCAACTCCAGATTCACCAGCTGCGTATGTTCAGCTGTGGCAGGTATCAGATAGGCATCCAGCAAGACATCGTTATCAGAAGGCATTCCCGCGAATAATTGCTCCAGACTATGTCTATCGTAGTCCTGCTTTTCATGCACCAAGGAAGCGCGGCTGGATATGCCAGCCAGCAACACAAGGCTCACCATCGCTATAAAAGGTAAGATTTTTTGTATTAGTTGTTTGCCAGGTTCCATAACGAGTCTCGCCGGATGCGGCGCATTGTTATGAGAGTTGCAGGCCTATCGAGTCCAGAAGAATGCTAGATCGTGGCTGCGATAGATTCGATCAGACTCATAATTGGTGCAGGATAGACGCCAAGCACCAGTAATAACAGGAACAGCACCGCCAGGACACTATAGGCGCTTAGCAGGTTCCTTCCACCAGTTTCGAATGATGCAGCTTCTGCAGGTAAAACCATGCGATAGACTATACGCAGGTAATAATAGAGTCCGATACCACTGCCGATGATCAGTGCGGCCAACAGCATCCACAGACCAGCTTCCACACCTGCAAAGAAAAGATAGAACTTGCCAATGAAGCCAATAGTCAGGGGAATGCCAGCCAATGACAGCAACATGCCCGTGAAGATCAGTGCAAGCACTGGTGAGTGCCAGAACAGCCCCGTATAGTCCTCTACGCTGTCGTATTCCTTTTCACTGGAAGACACCACCGAAGCGACACCAAATGCACCCAATGACATGATCATATACGCTATCAGATAGAATGTGACTGCTTCGATACTCACACTCCCTGTCGTGAAATAGCTGGCGATCACAGCGATCAGCACATAGCCCATATGGGCAATGGAAGAATACGCGAGTATGCGTTTCAGGTTTTCCTGTAGCAAAGCTAATAGATTCCCTGCCAGTATGGATGCTGCCGCAACCAGGGACAGTACAGTAACAACAGAATCGAATGACAGTGCATCACTGGCCTCAATATAACGCAACAGGATCACAAACATGCCAGCCTTACCTATCGTTGCCAGGTAAGTAGTGGCAGGAAGTGGCGAACCTTCATAGACGTCGGGTGTCCACATGTGGAAAGGTGCCAGCGACAATTTAAACGCCATACCAGCGAAAATCATTACCAGGGCCACGATGGAATAGCCTGCGCTGAGTCCCGCAGTCTCACCATTGAAATTATCCACCAGGCTGGCAAAGGCCAGTGTGCCGGTCTGGGCGTAAGCGAGTGCCATACCAAACAGGATAAATCCGGAAGCTGCCGCTGACAGCACCAGATACTTCACCGACGCTTCAAGCGGAAACTTGGCGGAGTCTTTGACATGAACCGGGTAAGCAACCATGCCATAGAGCGCCATACTCAGAGTTTCCAGGCCAAGAATGGTGCTGACAAAGTGATTGCTGCTAACCATTACCACCGCACCGATAGTGGCAATGCCAAGTAGCAGATAATACTCTTCCTTGTGGTCGTCCAGATTTTGCAGGTAGGGATAGCTCAGAATCGCGATAAACATGGCGCTGGCACAGCTGACCACGGTGAAGAAGAGGCTGTACTGATCGATGAGCAGCAGCGGCGTAATCTGCTGATTAGTGAAGGACATCATCATTGCTGCAACCACTGCAGCGATCAACAATCCGGCAATAGTTACCCCGGCAGTGAGTCCATAGTGACGGCGAACCCCCACCAGCACCATGGCAACGACGACCGTGCCCGTTACCAGCAACAATGGCATTAATGGGAGCAGATCAGACAGTGTCATTGTCATAAGGACACTCCTGCCATCAGGGCTACCGCGTTATTAGTAGCGCTCAACAAGTCTCCCAGCACTGGTGCTGACAGGGAAAGAAAGGATTGCGGATACATCCCCATCCAGATCAGACCCAGCATCATGGCAGCGAAATACACCATCTCCCGGCGACTGAGATCACTCAGATGACTGTCATCGAAATCTGCACCCGAAGAAGAGTTGTTGTATTCACCGTGAAAGACTTTCTGAATTACCCAGAGCGAATATACCGATGCAAAGATAAGACCGAATGCCGAAACCACGGTCCAAAGAATATTCGCCTGGAATGCACCCAGTAGCGCCAGGAATTCCCCAATGAAGTTACCCAGCCCTGGCATTCCCAATGCCGCCACCGAGAAAAACAAGGCAACAACCGCCATTCGCGGCACCTTTGCCCAGAAACCTCCCATCTCTGACATGTCGCGGGTGTGTATGCGATGCTGCAGGCCACCGGCAAGCATAAACAGGGCTGCAGCACTGAGTCCGTGAGCCAACATGGTCATGATGGCGCCCTGCAGGGCTTGCTCGTTCCAGGCATAGACCCCCAAGGTGACAAAACCCATATGACTGACACTGGTATAAGCAATCAGACGCTTGATATCTGTCTGGGCGAAGGCCACCTTGGCGCAGTAGAGAATACTGATTGCCGCCAGTGCCATGGCAATCGGCGCAAAGTCCATGGCAGCCACAGGAAACAAAGGCACGGCAAAACGAATCAGGCCGTAGGCACCAGTCTTCAATAACACACCGGCAAGAATCACACTGCCAGCTGTCGGTGCCTGACTGTGTGCGTCCGGTAACCAGGAATGCATCGGTACGCTGGGCAGCTTGGTGGCAAAACCGATAAAGAAACCCAGCATGACCCACATTTCCAGTGAGCCAGTCATACTCACATTCAACAGATCATGGTAGTTAAAACTGAAGCTATCGAATTGCACATAATGGAAATAGGCCAGGGTCAGGATGGACACCAGCATGAGCATGCCGCTGACCTGGGTGAAGATGAAAAACTTCATCGCAGCGTAGTTCTTGTTCTCGTGACCCCAGATCGCAATGATGAAATACATGGGGATCAACATCACTTCCCAGAAGAAGAAGAACAGAAACAAATCCAAAGCAGTAAAGACACCGACAACGCCTGCCAGTGTCCACAGCAAATTGAAATAGAAGAATCCTGCCCGATCCTTGATTTCATCCCAGGCCGCACCGATCGCAATGATGCCGAGAAAAGCAGTTAACAGGATTAACAGCAGACTCAGGCCGTCGACAGCCAGGTAGAATGAAATACCAAAGCGCGGAATCCAGTCAGCATTGATAGAGGCGATCCAGGCACTACCCTCTCCGCCTAACAGGCTTAACATGATCAGCAGATCCAGAAGGACAGCCAGCAAGGCAATTGTGCGTGGCAGTTTTGGATTAATCGACTCAGCCAGCCAGGCGGCAATGCCCCCAAGGAAGAGAACTGCTATCAGTATCACCAGGATCATAGCAGCACTCCCAGGGTGACAATGATGACCAGGCCTGTTGCCACACTCAACGCATACCAACGCAGGTAACCGGTTTGTGTACGTACTATCATCTGATGCGCTGTACGATTGATTTCAACTACCAGGCCATAGAATTGATCGATCAGGTCCTTGGCATTGATGCGGGCCAGCCACATAAAAGGAAACACGAACAGGCGATCATAGAGCCAGTCCATTCCCCAGCCGCTGTGCCAGAACCTGTGGAGATTCTGAGCCAGTGAAGAAGACATCAGGTTTTCGATGGACAGCTGTTTGGAACCGTAGAACAGATAGGCAATGCCAATACCGATCAAAGGCACAGCGATCATGATGCCCTCTATCAACAGGCTGGCATGATGCTCCTCGTGGGCCTCACCATGACTGAACACCGCCTCGACTGGAATGTGAATGAAACCACCCACCAGGGACAGTAACATCAGAATGCCAAGAGGCACGGTCATGTTCAGACCACCATATTCACCTTCACAATGGTGGCCACGGTTTTCTCCAAAGAACACGATGAACATCAGGCGAAAAGTGTAGATGCCTGTAAAAAAGGCTCCCACGACACCACCCAGCCACAACCAGACTCCGACGCCCTCCAGCTCAAGTGCGCCGAGGAGAATCTCATCCTTGGAGAAGAAACCAGACGTGAATGGAAACGCTGTAAGCGCCAGGCTGCCAATCAGGAAGCAGGCGAATGAAAAAGGTAATACTTTGCGCAGTGCACCCATCTTGAAGATGTCCTGCTCATGGTGCATGGCCAGGATTACCGAGCCGGCGCCCAGGAAAAGCAGCGCCTTGAAGAAAGCGTGCGTCATCAGGTGAAAGATGGACGCCGAATAAGCACCTACTCCAAGTCCCAGAAACATATATCCGATCTGGCTAACTGTAGAGAAGGCAAGTATGCGCTTGATATCCGACTGGGTCATGGCAGTGAATCCCGCCATCAACAGGGTAATCAAACCGATCCAGGCCACCAGGATTTGCACATCAGGGGCCAGTTCGAACAGCACATGGGTACGCGCGATCAGGTAGACACCAGCGGTGACCATGGTCGCTGCATGGATCAGGGCACTGATAGGTGTTGGGCCCGCCATGGCATCGGGCAGCCAGGTTTGCAGCGGTAATTGCGCTGACTTACCGACGGCACCGCCAAGCAACAACAAAGCAGCCAATGCAGGCAAGGTAGAGCCAATAGCCCACTCTGCTTCTGCTGCATGCATCAGATCCTGGATATTCAAAGTGCCAAAATGGGCGAACAACAAGAACAGGCCAATAGCCATTGAGGTGTCGCCAACACGGGTCACCACGAAAGCTTTGCGCGCTGCATAGCCATTCTCGGGGTTGGTGTACCAGAAGCCGATCAACAGATAGCTGCACAGGCCAACACCTTCCCAACCCAGATACAGCAGGACAAGATTGTCGCCCAGTACCAGCATCAACATAGCGGCGACAAACAGATTCATATAAGAGAAGAAGCGGCTGAAGCTGGGGTCGTCCCACATATAGCCAGTCGCATAAACGTGAATCAGGAAGCCAACACCCGTAATCACCAGCATCATCACCAGTGAGAGACCGTCCAGGTAAAAAGTAAAGCCGGGAGTAAAACTACCTACCGCCATCCAGGTGAAGGTTTCGACAGCCACGTGTTCTTCTCCGGAACCGAGAAAACTCATGGCAATCAGTGCGGCGACAGCGAATGACAGACCGATAGAACCTGCGCCGATTACTGCAGCAATTTGTCTTGGCATACTGCCGCCACTCAACACCAGGGCCAAAAAGCCCAGTAAGGGAAAAGTGGGTAGTAACCAGATCAGATCGATCATCTTGCTGTTGTCCTTACTTCCTTTAGGCTCTTAATTAGCCTTTCATCTCACTGAGAACGTTAATGTCCACAGTCTGAAAACGTCGATACATCTGCAGAATCAAACCCAGCCCCACTGCCACTTCTGCAGCAGCCAGTGTCAGTATCATCAGGAACATAACCTGACCTTCTGCATGACCCCAGCGTGCGGCAGCAACAATGAAAGCCAGCCCACTGGCATTCAGCATGATCTCCAATGACATCAACACAAACACAATGTTGCGCCGGGTCAGCACGCCGATAAGTCCCAGCGCAAACAGGATGCCAGCGAGAATCAGGCCATGTTCAATTGGTATCGTTTCCATTGCTTCTTCTTATTTATTAATCTTTTACTTTTTCGCCAGGTGATAGGCGGATACCAGCCCTGCCAACAGCAGTATTGAAGCCAGCTCCACTGCCAACACATAGGGTCCGAATAACAGGGCGCTCACTTCCAGCACCCCTACCCTGGTTACTTCCACGCCGTGGTCCAGGCCACTCATTACATTGATCAGTTGACCGAGGAGCAAAGCCGCCATGATCACAGGCGCAATCCACATACGGGGTGAAAGCCAGCCTCGTTCCTGGTCCCTGGTACGGTGTCCCAGATTTAACATCATGATGACAAACAGGAATAAAACCAGAATTGCCCCTGCATAGACGATCGCTTCCAGCACGGCTGCGAACGGCGCACCTAACACGTAAAACACGACCGCTACCGCCAGCAATGACAGGATCAGGTACAACAAGGCGTGCACAATATTGGTTTGCAATATCACAGCTGCCGTCGAAATCACGGCGATTGCACCAGCCAGATAGAACAGTGTAATCACGGCAACAGGCTCCTGACATCTACCGGTGCTGCTTCATTGCGCGCCTCACCCTTGTCTTTGCCTGCGATCTGCATGCCACAGGTACGATAGAAATTGTAATCGTGATATTTGCCGGTGCCATCGATCAGAAGATCTTCTTTTTCCCAAACCATGTCCTGCCGAACATATTCAGCCATCTCGAAGTCTGGTGTGAGTTGTATGGCGTTGGTAGGACAGGCCTCTTCGCAAAAACCGCACATAATGCAACGGGAGAAATTGATGCGGAAGAATTCGGGATACCAGCGACCATCTTCCATCTCACCTTTCTGCAAGGCAATACAATCAACCGGGCAAGCCACCGCGCAGAGATTACAAGCCACGCAGCGTTCTTCTCCATCGGGATCCCGGCTAAGAATGATTCGACCGCGCCAACGCGGGAACATGTACGGTTGTTCGTCGGGGTACTGTACTGTATCAGCCTTGGCAAACAGCTTCATGAACACACCCCAGAGCGTAACTACCTGGCTGATTAATGTGTCTTTAACAAGCTTAAACATTTCTGACTCTTACCCTAATTCGATTTCAACTTTCATCGCTACATTAAAATAATGACACCTGTCACCAGCAAATTGATCAGGGACAAAGGCAACAGGAATAGCCAGCCATAACTCATCAGCTGGTCATAGCGCGGCCGCGGAATAGCGGCACGCAACAAAATAAAGAAGGCGATAAACACGCCTGACTTCAAAGCAAACCATACGATCGGTGGAAGAATAGAGGGTCCCATCCAGCCGCCGAAGAACAGCACCGTAATCAAGGAGGAAACCAGCACCAAGCCCAGATATTCACCGACGAAGAACATACCGAACTTCATACCCGAATACTCAGTGTGGTAGCCAGCACAAATCTCCTGCTCTGCTTCTGGTATATCAAAAGGCAAACGATGACTCTCCGCCACACCTGCAATCAGGAAGATGACAAAGCCAACAAATTGAGGAATAACGAACCACATGCCTTCCTGCGCCTCGACGATAGTGCGCAGATTAAAACTACCGGCCAGTGCTACAACACCCAACAGAGAGATTCCCATGAACACTTCATAGCTGACCATTTGGGCTGCGGCTCGCAAACTGCCCAATAAGGCATACTTATTGTCTGAAGACAGACCACCCAGCATCACGCTATAGGCACCCAGGGAGGCCATGGCCAACACGAACAATACACCGATATTGGAATCGACAATGCCGATATTGGGCCCGAAGGGGATCACCGCGAAACTCAGCAGAATCACGGTCATGATGATGGCTGGCGCAACAACAAAGCTGAATCTGTCTGCGAAAGGCGGAATCCAGTCTTCCTTGGTGAAAATCTTGATCATGTCCGCGACAACCTGTAGCAGACCGAACCAGCCGACCCGATTGGGACCCAGGCGCTCCTGCCAGAAACTGAGCAGACGTCGCTCAACCCAGATCAACATGGCAGCAACCACGATGACCGTGCCGAGGATTAGTCCTATAGAGAGACCGGAGCCGATTTCCAGAGTCATGCCCGTTCTCCGTAAAGATCGCTAATTATCAAACCTTCGATACTGCGATTGCGTGCCGAAGATTCAGCTTTCTGCACCGAAATCGCCGCCGATAAGCTGTATATATCAACCTGGTCGGCACCATACAGGGCTGCAGTGCCTGGCTTGATTTGTGTTCTGATGCAGGCAACCGCAGTCTCTCCATTGCTGTCCAGGCTGACTTCATCGCCGTGGGCAATGCCCAGTCGGTCTGCGTCAACCGGAGAGAGTCCCAGGTATGCATCGGTAAGTCGCTGTTGAATTGTAGATGCGCGCGCGGATAGCTCATCGCTGCCAAAAATCTGTTGCGCACGGGCGAGCAGCAACTGCCCTGCCCCGACACTGACTTCCTTGGCTGCTGCGTCCAGATAATCACCAGACTCACTGCGCTCGATCAAATGAAAACCTGTGTGCCCCTGCTTGAGCTCACCGTTAATCTCATCCTGAAATTTGCTGATCGACTGGTTGGAATTCCAGCTTGGTGCCCAGGCTGCACCCAGGACCGAAGCATCCTTGGTTGCCGGCATGCCTTCCATGGAGAACGAAAGCACCGAATTCTCGTCAACCGGTTGCTTGGGTTCATGCACATTGATGTTGGCAATCATCGCGGTACGACCACTGTATCGATGGGATTGCCTTGGCACTTTCATTCCGGCCACAAACTGGTCCAGTCTTGGCAATAAATCGTCGAGCTTGTCGAAGCCGTTTGCTTCTTCGCTGCATGCCTTGACGATAGCATCTACATCATCATCACCATGCAACCACTGCCAGGCAGGTAACGCACCCTTGTTGCACTGGTGTACCTGGAAGCTGAGTTGCGCCCGCCCTTCGAAGTTCACATAGCTTGCTTCATGTTCTGAAAAAGCTGTTGTTGGCAGCAGGTGAGTCGCCTTTTCAGTGGTACGGTTAGGCAACAAATCAAGCGCTAAAAGCGTATCCTGGTTTTGTAGTGCACTATCGACGTCATCAGCCGCTGCTCGTCGATAAAGATCATTCTCCAGCACTACGGCTTTTTTCGCGCTACCAGATTGCATTTTTTCAAGCGCTGAACCCAGAGAATTCTCACCACGAACCAGCATCTCCAGACCAAAACTGTTGACTTCCGGCATGATCAGACACAAGTCGATGGGCGCAGACTTGCTCTCATGGAGGGCCCGCGCCACATTCGCCGCTGCTTTCACCAGCTCTATTTGGCCATTGCTGGAGCCACTGACAATCAGCGGACGGCGGGCATTGCTCAGATGTTTGGCAATGACTTCCACCTGCGCCTGTTGTTCGCTATCCAGCCCATCCACCTTAGGGGCCCCGTCGGCCAGCCTGGCAGCGACGGCATTGGCTATGATCGCTTGTTCGGCATACGTGCCAATAAGGACCTCTGACGCAATATCGTCCAGACGGGTGGCATAGGCACTAAGAATACTCAGTGGGCTGCGCTCATGCTGCGCCAACTCTCTGACCGCGGCATCCTGCCACTGGGGAATATTACAAGTCTGAGCCAATTCTTTGGCCTTGTTGCGCACACTCTGACGCACAGACAAGGCCAGGCGTGCTGCAGTGTTGGTCAGGTCCTCACCAATAATCAATACCGCATCGGCGTCTTCGATTTCCCGGGGACTCGGGCTATGGAAGGCCTTATCTCTTGCCAATGAAAGAATCAGCTGATTGACCGCATGTTCATCGTCGGCAATACCAGCATAAAAATTCTCTTCTCCAACCAGACAGCGCAAGGCGTAATTAGCTTCGTTGCTTGCGCGCGGAGATCCAATACCGATGGCAGCGCCACTCTTCATTTCTTCAAGCAGAGCAGAAACCTGTGCAGAATCGAGTTCTGTCTGAGTACCATTCGTTTGCGAGACAGCCTGGTGTAATCGTTGTTCGCTATTAACGTAATCAAATCCAAATCGGCCACGATCGCAAATGAAATAACCGTTCACTTCACTGTTGTAGCGGTTGGTGATGCGTCGCAAAGTGCCGTAGCGCTCGCCGGGTGTCGTATTGCAGCCCACTGAACAGCCGACGCAAACACTGGGTGCCGTCTGCAAATCCCACTTGCGTGTATAGTGTTCTGAAAAAGCCTGGTCGGTAAACACACCAGTTGGGCAGACTTCTACCAGGTTGCCACTGAATTCGCTTTCCAACACACCATCCTCATGGCGGCCGAAGTACACATAGTGATGAGAAGCCTGGGCAGCCAGATCGGTGCCGCCTGCGTAGTCATCATAGAAACGAACACATCGATAACAGGCTATGCATCGGTTCATCTCGTGATTGATGAATGGCCCCAGGTACTGATTGCGATGAGTACGCTTTTTCTTGTCATAACGACGATAGTTGTGACCTGACATGAGCGTCATGTCCTGAAGGTGACACTCGCCCCCTTCCTCACATACGGGGCAGTCATGCGGATGACTGATCATCAGGCTTTCAATGACGCGTTCGCGCATATCCCTGGCTTGCTCATCTTCGATTGAAACACGCATGCCATCGGCTACAGGCGTCATACAGGACATGACCAGCATGCCCTGCTCATCGTCTTCATCCCGGTATTGTTTCACCGCGCACTGACGACAGGCACCCACAGAACCCATGCAGGGATGCCAGCAAAAATATGGCAGATCAAGACCCTGGGACAGGCATTCCTGCAGCAGATTGTTATCGGGATTAACTTCGTACTCCTTCCCGTCTATAACAATTTTGGCCATCTAAGACTCCAATACTCCTCTTCTGCCCGGCAACTAGTGCTTGTATGGGCAGCGCTTCTGCTTTATATGCTCTTTAAAATCGTCTTCGAAATACTTCAGACCACTACCCAAGGGCGCAGTGGCTCCGGGTGCAAGGGCACAAAATGTGCGCCCTGGCCCCATGTAATCAACGTGCTCTCGCAATATTTGCAAATCTTTCTCATTTCCCCGACCAGCCTCGAATTGTTTGAAGATGGTGTCCACCCAGGGCAAACCATCGCGACAAGGCGTACAGAATCCGCAGGATTCATGAGAGAAAAAGGTCATCAGGTTGCCAATCATGCCCACCGGGCAGGTTTTATCATCCAGCAGGATCATGGTGCCGGTCGCCAGCCGGCTACCAACCTTGGCAATCTCGTCATAGTCCAACGCAAGATCCAGGTGCTCGGGTAACATAAAGTCGGTTGAGCCACCGCCGGGGAGAAAAGCACGCAATCCCAGACCGTCTCGCATACCACCGGCCTTGTCTTCCAGCAGCTCTCTGATGGGTAATCCCAGGGGCATCTCCCAGCAACCGGGATTCTTGACCTTGCCACTGACACCGAACAGTTTGGTACCGTGATCTTTACCCTTGGTGAGACCGTGATACCAGTCTACACCATAGGTCAGAATGCCCGGCAGGTTACAGATGGTTTCCACGTTGTTGACAATAGTCGGTTTGCCCCACAGACCACTTACCTGGGGAAATGGTGGCTTGGCTCTGGGGTTAGCGCGCTTGCCTTCCAGGGCATTGAGCAGTGCTGTTTCTTCACCGCAGATATAACGTCCTGCACTGGTGTGCAATATGATGTCGAGATCGAATCCGGTATTGAGAATATTTTTACCGATGAAGCCTTTTTCATAGGCCTCTTTAATTGCCTTGGACAAGGTTTCAACGGAGCGCGTGTATTCGCCACGCAAAAAGATATAAGCCTTGTTGGCACCGATGGTGTAGGAGGCAATGATCATACCTTCCAGCAACAGATGAGGATCGCCTTCCATGAGAAGCCGGTCTTTAAACGTCCCCGGCTCCATCTCATCGGCGTTCACGACCAGATACTTCTGCTGTGGAGAGTCCGGGCCCTGGGGCACAAAGCTCCACTTGAGACCGGTCGGAAAGCCTGCACCGCCTCGTCCTTTCAATCCAGAGTCCTTAACGATCTGCAGTACATCGTCCTGGCTGAGGCCGGCAGCAATCTTCTGTAATGACTGATAGCCGTCATTAGCCTCATAGCCCGCAATTTCCAGCGGATCCCGGGACATGTCGATGTTCTTTGTTAAAGGATTATCTACCACTGACTTCTACCCGGCTTTTCTGCCCTTCCTTTATTTCCTTACTGACCGCTGCCACGATATTGGGCAACGATCTCGTCTATCTTCTCCGGCGTCAGATTGCGATGCAGATCTTCACCCACCATCATCACCGGCGCGCGGTCGCAGTCTCCAAGGCAAGGCACCGGAATAAAAGTGAATTTCCCATCGGCAGTTGTCTCACCGAAATCCACACCCAGTGTTTCCTTGATGTGTGCCCGGATATCTTCACAATTCATGATCCAGCAACTTACGCTGTTGCAAAACAGGATGACTTTCTCACCTACCGGTTGTCGATAGACCAGATTGAAGAAGGTGGCAACACCCTCAAGATCAGCAACAGAAAGATCCAGGTAGTTGGCGATAGCCAGCAAGGATTCATCCGAAACCCAGCCCTGATGCTTCTGCACAATCTTCAACGCTTCCAGCCCGACTGCCTTGTTGTCGGGATATAAAGTCATCTCATGCTCTATCTCGGCAATTTCTGCCTCGGTGAGCTGACGAGCTTTCTTGGCGCTACTGGCAATGACGTCGTTCACTTGCTAACTCTCTAAACCTTCTACCTATCTTTCCTGCCTTTCTATCCTTCGTTTACCTGTCCACATCTGCCATCACGAAATCGATGCTGGCAATGATCGCGATCAGGTCCGCCACCATGAAGCCATTGCTGATTTCTGGAATCATCTGTAAATGGGCAAACGATGGTGTGCGGATTCGTGTTCGATACGAGGTGGTATTACCATCACTGACCAGGTAGTAGCTGTTGATACCCTTGGTTGCTTCAATTGCCATAGTCACCTCATCGGGTGGTATCACCGGCCCCCAGCTCACGCTGAGAAAATGGTTAATCAGTGTCTCAATATCCTGCATGGTCTTT
This sequence comes from uncultured Pseudohongiella sp., assembly GCA_965267495.1. Lineage (GTDB taxonomy): Bacteria > Pseudomonadota > Gammaproteobacteria > Pseudomonadales > Pseudohongiellaceae > UBA9145. The sequence continues at coordinate 1,981,255 of OZ254078.1, forward strand.
TCTTTGCGCGGTGGCGTCGTTAAAGGATGGTCAGCCTTGTAATCACCACCAGGCATATTATCCAGACACTGTTTGATAATGCGGAGACTCTGACGCATCTCTTCGACACGCACTGCACAGCGGTCGTAACAATCACCATTGATGGCAATCGGCACGTCAAAGTCGAAATTCTCATAACCACTGTAGGGGCGCTTCTTGCGGAAATCCCATTCCAGGCCAGTAGCGCGTAATCCGGCGCCTGTCACACCCCAGTCGAATGCCTGTTTGGTGTCATAGGCTCCAACACCCTGAGTACGACGCTTGACGATGCCATTGTTCATCACCATTGAATCGTACTCATCAATTCTTGGCGGCATGAAGTCCAACAGTTCCTTGACGCGCTGATCCCAGCCCTGGGGCAGGTCCTGCGCAACACCACCAATGCGAAACCAGCCCGGGTGCATGCGTGCACCGCAGATGGATTCGATGATGTTAAATATTCGTTCTCTCTCTACGAACATGTAGAAGATAGGCGACAGTTGTCCCACATCCTGTGCAAAAGTGCCGTAGAACAGCAGATGGGAGCAAATTCGAAACATCTCCACCAACATGACACGAATAGTCTGCGCCCTTGCAGGTACTTCGATTCCCGCCATTTTTTCGACCGCCATCACATAGGGCAGGTTGTTCATTACCCCGCCCAGGTAGTCGATGCGATCTGTATAAGGAATATAGGTATGCCAGGATTGGCGCTCGCCCATCTTTTCGGCACCACGGTGGTGATAGCCGATATCAGGCACCGCATCGACAACAATCTCGCCATCGAGCTGCAGAGCAATTCGAAATGCACCGTGCACAGAGGGGTGGTTGGGGCCCAGATTGAGGAACATGAATTCCGAGGTATCGGATTTACGTTCCATGCCCCACTCTTCTGGCTTGAAGAGCAAGGCATTTTGTTCATAATCGGCCGCCTCATCGTCCAGGGAGAACGGCTCCATTTCAGTTGCGCGTGCCGGATGTTCCTTGCGCAGCGCATGACCCTTCCAGGTGGGTGGTAAGACGATGCGGTAGAGATTGGGATGGCCATCGAACTCAATGCCGAACATGTCCCAGGTCTCGCGCTCATACCAGTTGGCGCTGGGCCAGAGGTCAACAATGGTGGGTAGATGCAGATCAGCATCCATCAATGGCACCTTCACCCGGCAGTCACAATCGCCGGTGAATGACATAAGGTGATACACCACGGTAAATTCAGCTTCAGGCTGTCCTTCCCTGTGCACCCGAACCCGCTCATCGATACCGGTAATATCGAACATCATCTCGAATCGGGGTGTTGTGCTATCCCGTAATGCAGTCAGCAGCTCGCGTACATGCTGTCGATCCACCCAAACTGTGGGGATGCCGTCACAGGTGAGCTGCTCAGCCAGGATGCGATCGCCGAAGCGGCCACGCAACTGCTCTAGCAGTGAACTCTGCGCACCACCTGGGCTTTGAATATCCTGGACTGCTTCCATCGGTATAACTTTAATTTATGCTTTTAAGTTACTGAATTTTATTAAGTTTCTTCTGGCGTACGCAGTTCCCGTGCATGGATGCGTTCATCGTGTCGCACCACGCGTTGGACGGGATTCTCTTCACGCTGAATAATGCCCTGATCATTAATCACCCAGCTCAGCGGCCTGCGTTGTCGGCCTATGGACTCCTGTAACAGGATTAATCCCTGCAACAGGGCTTCCGGGCGTGGCGGACAGCCAGATACATACACGTCCACCGGCAGGAATTTGTCGACACCCTGCACCACCGAATAGATATCGTACATGCCACCGGAATTGGCGCAGGAACCCATGGAGATTACCCACTTTGGCTCGAGCAATTGATCGTAGAGCAGGCGCACGACCGGTGCCATTTTGCGGAACACAGTGCCGGCAATGACGATCATGTCAGCCTGGCGTGGCGTCCCCCGGATTACCTCGGCCCCGAAGCGAGCCAGGTCGTGTCGGGCCGTGAAGGCGGTAGCCATCTCTACATAGCAGCAGGACAGGCCGAAATTGAAAGGCCAGATGGAATTCTTGCGACCCCAGGCAACCATATCCTCGAGCTTTGCCATCATCACATTGCGACGAATGAATTCATCTACCGCATTTCCACCAGGCTGGGGGGACGCGGCATCGTCAGCCCTCTGCAGTTCCCAGTTCATAGTTTGAATTCCTTCTTGTTAACTACCCCACCCGGACCTGCCAGCTCTTGCAGTTCGCGCCGCTGGGTTTCAGTTCGCCAATCCAGCGCGCCTATGCGCCACAGATAAAACAGAGCCACGATGAGGATAAAGATGAAGACGCTGATCTCAATAAAGCCCGGCCAGCCAGCCTGCTCCACCGCTACCGCCCAGGCAAACAGAAACACGACTTCCAGATCGAAGATGATGAACAGTATGGCGGTCAGGTAGAAATGGACCGAAATGCGGAAATGGGCACTACCCACAGAGATAATGCCGGATTCGAATGGTGTTTCTTTGTACTTGCGATTAATTCTCTGACCGAGAAAGTAGGACAGGCCCAGCATGGTCACCACCACTGCGAGCACAGCGGCAGAGTAGAACAGGAAAGGCCTGAGGGCATCCATATAGCTAGTTGCTGTTTCCAATTCCCAATCCTTCAGCTCGATGTCACCAAATTCAGCAACAACCAGACTCCGCTTCCCAGCCTGGTCGGGTGCGTCTAATTCTGTTTTGCGGTTCCGGAGATTTGACAGCCTGACTGCCAGGGATGCTGTCTCGAGGGGTCAGTCCCGCATCTTGGCAGTCGATCCACCTGGATGCATTGGCTCTGGGCCAGGACACTTTCACCTCTCATTGAGACTTTCCACTCTGCGCAAAAAACGAATGTCTGATCATGCATTCGGATCTGCTCTCAATCCATCTGCTTTTGCTGTACCAGACGCTTCGCAAAAAACTTACTGATCGGCACACCGGGTAGCTACGGGAAAACATCACCGCTTTGTTGCTACTCATTACGCTTGTTTTTATTTTCTGGTTTGGGTGCCAGGAACCCCTTAAAAATCGGCCCCTCTGAGCGCGGACGAATGTACACGGATAAGGGGTTTAAAGCAAGTATTATCGGGGTTTGCGAGTGATTCTCAGGTACAGAATCGAGTCAATTATTTGACGCAGATTGAGCGGGTTTCTGATTCGCCTTTTTGGCTAGAACACCCGATTCAAACCATCGAGTGCAGCAGTGCGATAGGCCTCCGCCATGGTGGGATAATTGAATGTGGTGGTGAGGAAATACTTCATCGTGTTCGCCTTCCCCGGTTGCCGCATAATGGCCTGACCAATGTGCACAATTTCCGAGGCCTGGTCACCGAAACAATGAATGCCGAGAATCTCCAGGGTATCGAAATGAAATATCAGCTTCAGCATGCCCACCTGCTCGCCGGTAATTTGCGCCCTTGCGGTGTTTTTGAAGAAAGCCTTGCCGACTTCGTAGGGAATCCTGGCCGCAGTGAGCTCTGCCTCAGTGCTTCCCAGCGTGCTGATCTCGGGTATGGTGTAAATACCCGTGGCGACCTCTTCTACCGGGTAGCATTCCTGTGGCGCAACAATGGCATTACACGCCGCCCGTCCCTGGTCATAGGCAGCACCTGCCAGTGATGGCCAACCGATGACATCGCCGGCGGCGTAGATATTCTTGATCCTGGTCTGGTACTGGGCGTTGACTTCCAATTGTCCACGACTGTTTGCTTTCAAACCCAGGTTTTTCAAACCCAACAGATCAGTGTTTCCGGTTCGTCCATTGGCCCACAGTAAAATATCACTCTTGATCTTCTTGCCAGACTGCAGGTAAGTCACCACGTGATCATCATGGTATTCAATGTGCTGGTATTCCTCGTTGTGACGACTGCGAACACCCACGTTGCGCAGATGGTAGGCCAGTGCATCACTGATCTCTGTATCGAGAAATGTCAGCAAGCTTTCGTTCGGATTAATGAGTTCCACCTTGGCGCCCAGACCGCCAAAGATCGAGGCATATTCGCAGCCGATTACACCGGCACCAATCACGGTTACTTTTCTTGGCGAATGATCCAGCTTCAATATTGAATCGCTGTCGAACACCAGGTGATGATCAAAGTTGACGTCCGGGGGATGGTAGGGCCGCGAGCCTGTTGCGATGATGAAGAAGTCAGCAGACATTTTTTTACGCTTGCCGACCAGTTTGATTGTGTGCCTGTCAATAAATTCAGCCCGCCCCACAAAGATAGGCACTCGATTACGTTCGTAAAAATCTGTGCGCATACGCACTTGTTCGTAAACAACCCTGTCGGCATGTTTGAGGATCTGTTGGAAACTCAGTTTTCGCGCATCGCCAAAGTCGCGAAACATCGGATTGGTATTGAAATCGATAACCTGCTTCACCGAGTGACGTAGAGCCTTTGACGGAATTGTTGCCCAGTGCGTGCAACTTCCGCCCACTTTGCTGTGATCGCAGATTAATGCCACGCTGCGGCCTTTCTTGCGCGCGTTCATGGCGGCCGCTTCTCCGGCGGGGCCGCTACCGATAACGACGATGTCGAAATGGGTTTTCTGGCGTTGTGACTTCTTCAACATGGCAGCTTCCACATATCCCTATTCGCTCAAATAACGTTCAAAGGCTGGCGTGACATAGTCTGCGAAACCTTCTCCCTGTTTGTAGATAAAATATGCAGCCTGACCACGACTTTCAGCCAGCACGCGTGCCCGCTCCAGACCCAGAATCATATACGCCGTTGCCAGCGCGTCGGCCCGCGCTGCAGATTCATCGATCACATAAGCAGCTGCCAGGTTATGATCAATAGGTCTGCCGTCACGAGGATCAATCTCGTGGGAATAGCGAATACCATCCTGCTCGAAGTAATTGCGATAGTCTCCCGATCCAGCGACGGCCAAGGTATCACCCCTGTTATAAAATATTTCGTAAACCCTTGAGACATCATCCACGGGCGCTTCAATGGCTGGCACCCAGCTTTCTCCTCCAGGTTTCAACCCTTTTATCTTCAGCTCTCCACCGATCTCCAGAAAATAGCTGTCGGCACCCAGCGCATCCAGATATTCGCCCAGTTGGTCTACCGCATAACCCTTTGCAATCGCACTGAGGTCGACATAGATTTCACGAGTCTTCCGCACACTCGAACTCTCAGCATCTATTAACAAATGGCGATAGCCAACGTTCTCAAGTGTCTGGGCAATGAGGACATCGGCTGGCACCTGATCGAGCACAGCGATTTCTGGTCCAAATCCCCAGAGATTGACCAATGGTCCTACAGTGACGTCGAATGCGCCATCGCTCTGCTCTGCGATTTCCCTGGCCATGAGCAGCACGTCCAGCATTTCATTGGAAACCAGAAAAGGTGTGCCGACTCCATGCCGGTTCAGGCGGGAAAGTTCAGAGTTTGAAGCATAAGTAGAGAAGATTTCACGATCCAGACGCCCCAGCATCGAGCCAATCTCTGCTACCAGGGTTTGTCGCTCCATGCCTCCGGGAATTTCCAACAACTGCACCTGGAAAGTCGTACCCATGGTGAAACCTGAAAAACTTTCCAGCTCATCATCACCACCAGGATAAAAGACAAAGACAATCAGAATCACCAGAAAGGCAATTGAAAACGCATGTCGGCGAATGATCTCTTCCATAGGCCTGAATCGAAACGCTGATTAAGCTCAGAGAAAGTGTGACAGCTGCTTATGATGGATGCTTACTGTGCTGAAGCGCCATCCTCCGTCACCCGAATTGCCTGCTGGTTGATTCCTGGTATCAACCCTTGAGCGGATAATGCTGATAGGTCACACCTGCCATCTTGTAGACCATCCGACCTACCTGACAGCAATAACCGAATTCATTGTCATACCACAAATAGAGCACACAGTTATTTCCATTAACGATCGTTGCTGTGGAATCAACGATGCCCGCTTCGCGGGTGCCAACGAAATCAGATGAGACCGCATCTTCTGATTCTGTATAGCTGATCTGGTTTTGCAGCTCGGAATGGAGAGCAATCTGGCGCAAGAATTCATTCAACTCTTCTTTGCTGGTTGCTTTCTCCAGAGTGAGATTCATGATCGCCATAGAGACATTGGGAATGGGGACACGAACTGCATTGCCAGTTAATTTGCCAGCCAGTTCGGGAACCGCTTTGACAACCGCCTTGGCCGCACCCGTTTCTGTCAACACCATGTTCAGGGCTGCACTACGACCGCGACGTGCGCCTTTGTGGTAGTTGTCAATCAGATTCTGGTCATTGGTATAGGCATGTACTGTCTCGATGTGACCGTGGGCAATCCCATATTCATCGTTGACCACTTTCAGAACTGGTGCGATTGCGTTCGTCGTGCAGGACGCTGCGGTAACAATCTTGTCGTCGGGATTCATCTCGTGATCGTTGATACCAAATACGATGTTCTTAAGATTTCCCTTGCCTGGTGCTGTTAATAATACTTTGGAAGCACCCCTGGATTTCAGATGCAGAGCCAGCCCTTCTTCATCTCTCCATTTGCCGGTGTTATCGATGATGAGTGCATCATCGATACCATAAGCGGTGTAATCGATTTCTTCAGGACCATTGGCATAGATCACCTGCACCACATTGCCATTCATGATCAGGTAATTGTTTTCCTCATCGACACGAAGTGTGCCCTGAAACGCACCATGGACAGAATCGGCGGTGAACAGATTGGCACGCTTGCGCAGATCTCCTTCCTGGCCTGGTCTCACAACTATCGCTCGCAAGCGCATTACTTCACCTGTGCTGGTACGCTCAATCAGCAGCCGCGCCATTAGCCGTCCTATCCGGCCAAAGCCATAAAGCACGACATCCTGGCTTTTTTCGATAGGTTTGTTTTTGACACCATCCAGATAACTCAGCTCTTCACGAACGAAACTATCGACATCCAGAGCCTTGTCTCCCTCTGCTTGCTGATGCGCCATGTAAGCCACGGTGAGCTTGCCCAGGTCAATCTGGGCATTCCACAGATCCAGCTTGGCCATCGCCATCAACACCGGATGTGTTTCAAACTCGGACATCTCGTTTCGCTCCACCTGCCGAACAAAACGATGGGATTTCATAATGAAGGTGACTGAACGGTTATGCAGGGGGCGACCATAGATAAAAACACCAACATTGTGGCTGTTGAACAGCCTGCCTATGACAGGAATCATCTCCTGCACCAGGGCTTCACGCTGCTTCCAGTCAGCAAAATAATCATCCACAGGTGGTCGAATGTTGGTGGGTTTGTTCACTATTACCTCGGCTGGGGGTGGTAAAAAAGGGCGCTATTATCTTGCGAAAGAATGGCATGTGCAACACGACGCCGCGGCGCAGCCGGCCCAGAAGTACCCTGCTCTGCGATTCCTGATGGGATACAATACCGGCCCTTTGTCTCAACACCTCACAGCAGCTTCGACCAGTATTTCCATGTCTTCGGTTTTTGATCCTCCCCTGCCACAGGAGAACTTCAGCTCCCTGTATTGGCAGGACGTACATGGCAGCGCCGCCAGCCTTGCCCTGGTCCACGCTGCGCTGGCGAGTGCCGGACCACTGCTGCTGATCTGTGAAAACAACGAACTGGTGGAACGCTCATTGCGAGAGCTGCAGTATTTCGCCAGCGCTGCTGAGAATCTCGAAGTATTCGCGCTACCGGACTGGGAAACACTCCCCTACGACAGTTTCTCCCCGCACCAGGACATTCTGTCTGATCGATTGCAAGCCCTGTTCCGACTACCACAACTGAATCGCGGCATCCTGGTGTTGTCCATCACCAGCCTGATGCATTTGTTGCCGCCACGGCAGTACATCGCTGCCAATAGCCTCAGCCTGAAACAGGGGCAAAAGCTCACCATTGATGGATTTCGCCAACAAATGACGCTGGCGGGATACCAGACCGTTGAGTCGGTGATGGAACATGGCGAATTCGCGGTTCGCGGCTCAATCGTGGATATCTATCCTATGGGCAGTGCCGTTCCGTTTCGACTCGACCTGTTCGACGACGAATTGGACAGCATTCGCACCTTCGATCCTGATACGCAGCGGTCCTTGGAACCTGTAGAAGAAATTCGATTACTACCTGGCCGCGAATACCCCATGGATGAATCGGGTATTCAGGCTTTCAGAAACCGATTTCGTGAACAATTTGATGTGGATACGCGACAATGTCCTCTGTTTCAGGACGTCAGCGCGGGAATCAATTCCCCGGGGCTGGAATACTATCTCGCCCTGTTCTTCGAAGAGCTGAGTACCTTATTCGACTTTCTCCCGGACAACACCCGCGTGTGTCGCCTCGGAGACCTTAAGCAGGCTGGCGACAGTTTCTGGGCCGACATCCAACAACGCCATGAAGACCGGCAGATCGATCGCTTTCGCCCGATCCTGCAACCCAGACAGGTTTTTAAGGAAGTTGACGAAGTACTGCGACAACTCAAATCATTTCCGCAGATTGAATTTCGCGACCATGCCAATGGACACAGTCTGCAGACACTGCCACTGCCCGATCTGTCGAGCAATGCGCGCCTGACTCAACCGTTTTTTCGATTGTCGGCATTTCTGCAGGAGAATCCGGAAGTTCGTGTGCTTTTCTGCGCGGAGACAGCAGGCCGTCGGGAGACCCTGCTGCAACTGCTTCGTCAGGCAGACATCGACCCGGCACCAGTAGAGCATTGGCAAGCCTTTCGGGAATGTGAATCACCCATGGGCTTGTGTATAGCCGCCATCGATCGCGGATTCTGGCTGGCAGATCAGCAATTGATCATGATCACAGAGTCACAGCTGCTCGGAGAGCGCATCGCCCAGCGCCGGCGCAGGAAGAAGGTTCAGAGTAACAGCGACTTTATTATCAAGAACCTGACAGAACTGCATGTGGACGATCCGGTCGTGCATATCGAGCATGGCGTGGGTCGCTATCGCGGTCTGCAGACTATCGATGCCGATGGTCAGCCGACGGAGTTTCTGACGCTCGAGTACGCCAATAGCGCCAAACTCTATGTGCCGGTTGCCTCATTACACCTGATCAGTCGCTATAGCGGCGGCGATCAGGATACCGCTCCGCTCAATCACCTGGGCAATGACCAGTGGCAGAAGACGCGCCGCAAGGCTGCAGAAAAAATTCGGGACGTGGCGGTTGAGCTGCTGGATATTTATGCCCGCAGGCAGGCCAGACAGGGTTACACCTATACACTCGATAGTAATGAGTATGAAAAGTTTTCTGCGAGCTTTCCGTTTGAGGAAACCGCAGACCAGGAAAATGCAATTACCGCGGTTATCGACGACATGACAAGCAGCCGACCCATGGACAGACTGGTTTGTGGAGACGTGGGTTTTGGCAAGACGGAAGTCGCCATGCGGGCTGCATTCATCGCGGTGCAAAATAACAAGCAGGTTGCCATGCTGGTGCCGACCACCTTGCTCGCACAACAACATTACGAGAGTTTCAAAGATCGCTTTGCCGACTGGCCTATCACGGTGGAAGTCGTATCCCGCTTCAAATCAGCAGGTCAGCAGGCTGAAATTCTTGAGCGCGTGAAGAATGGAAAAGTAGACGTACTGATTGGCACTCACAAGTTATTGCATGAGGAAATCGACTATAGCAATCTGGGGCTACTTATCATCGACGAAGAACATCGCTTCGGAGTTCGCCAGAAAGAAAAACTGAAATCTCTCCGCGCCAATGTGGATATCCTGACTCTTACTGCCACGCCGATTCCCCGTACTTTGAATATGGCGCTATCCAGCATTCGCGACCTCTCGCTTATTGTCACTCCTCCGGCAAAGAGGCTCTCGGTAAAGACCTTCGTTCGCGAGGAACAGGACAGTCTTATAAAAGAAGCAGTATCAAGGGAACTACTACGCGGTGGCCAGGTGTTCTATTTGCATAACGAGGTCAAGTCCATTGAGAGATGTGCCAAACACCTGCAGGAAATTGTACCTCAGGCTCGCATCTGTATTGCACATGGGCAGATGGCAGAACGGGAACTGGAAAAAGTGATGGCAGATTTTTATCACAAGCGATACAACATCCTGGTCTGCACAACCATTATCGAAACTGGCATCGACATTCCCAGTGCCAATACCATTATCATTGAACGTGCTGACAAATTTGGCCTGGCGCAGTTACACCAGCTGCGTGGCCGTGTTGGACGCTCACACCATCAGGCCTATGCCTACCTGCTACTCCCCGCACACAGCAAACTCAACAGCGATGCCCAGAAGCGAATCGAGGCCATTCAGGCAGCCAGCACTCTGGGAGCAGGATTTACACTTGCCAGTCATGATCTGGAAATTCGGGGAGCCGGTGAATTGCTGGGTGATGAACAGAGCGGGCATATGCAGAAAATAGGATTTACGCTTTATACGGAAATGCTGGAAGAAGCAGTGGCTGCTATTAAGGATGGTCGCTCACCAAATTTTGATCTGCAAACAGATAACGCTATTGACCTTAACTTGCGCATACCGGCTCTCATCCCGGAAGACTACCTCCCGGACGTGCATACGCGACTGATCATGTATAAGCGAATTGCTTCTGCTAAGGATATTGAAGAACTGAATGAGCTTCAGGAAGAAATGATTGACCGCTTTGGCATCTTGCCCAAACCGCTCAATATGCTCTTTGCACAGACAAGACTCAAATTGCGGGCAATTGACTATGGCATCAAGAAAATTGATGCCAATGTGAGCAGCGGTCGAATCGAATTTACACAACAGACATCCGTAGACCCTCTCTCTCTTGTGCAGCTGATCCAGGAAGATCCACAAACTTATAAACTTGGCAGCGCGAATCAACTACAATTCAAGCACAGCTGTGAACAAGCCGATCAGAAGCTATCATTTATCAGTACCGTATTGGATAAAATGAAAATAACCGACAAAGAGGCTGCCTGATCCAGGCATCACCATGCGACTTTCTTGCTGCAAGCATCTTCTCCCACCAGGCAAACTGGTAACCGCCTGCTTGCTGCTTACAGCCGCAATTGCTCTCTCTGCCAATGCACAGGAACGCTGGTTTCAGATCGAAGTGTCCGTATTTAGCAACGAGTCGCTCGCAGATCGCGCCGAAGAGATGTGGCAAGCTGAACAACGACAACTTGATTACCCCGATAACATGCGCCGACTTCAGACGCTGCTGGATGTATTGTTTGTCGACAGCCTGTTGCCTGCACCGAACAATAGTAATGATTCGAGCTCGCTTGAGCTGACACCGGAGCAGATTCTCCTGGAGCAGGTTCAGGCTGTCGGTCCGCCACCACCAAGCAATGGCGATGGATTCACATTTATCGACTTCGCCAGGGATAGCTTCCTGCAGCTGCCAGACAGGGAGAGTGATTTTCAACAAACCAATCGAGCCCTGGAGCGTTCGGCAGATCACAGGCTTCTCTTTCATGGCCTGTGGCGGCAGCCAGTCGAAAACACTGCCGATGCCGTACCTGTTTTCGTCAGCGGTGGTCAACAGTTTGGTGAATTTGCCGAGCTGCAAGGCAGCCTCACCATTCGCTTTAATGATAATCGCGATCGCGTGGTTATCGATGCCAATCTCTGGCTGACTGAATTCAGCACTTTACCCCTGGACAATGCGGACTGGAACCTGCCCAGGGCACCTCTGGGGTTTATGCCAATTCGGTTTCAAGCCGACGCTGAACTAAACGATGCGACCTGGCACCCAATTCAGGTCTATCACATGCAACAAAGCCGTGAAATGCGCAGCAATGAGTTTCACTATCTGGACCATCCGGCATTGGGTCTGGTTGTGACAGTGTTTCCATATGAAGTTCCAGCTATGATTCAGCCAGAGACCAGTTTCTGATTCTGCTGCAGGCGAGTTCAAAGGTTTTTCGCCAACAAGGTATTAAGCACCCTGCGCACGAATTCCATCCCGTCAAGCATGACAGCTTCGATGTCAGCCATGCTGATCACCCCGGGAACGATACCGGCCGCCCAGTTTACGGAAAGGGCCAGCATGGCGTAGTCGATCTGTTTTTCGCGAGCCAATACAGCCTCCGGCATGGCGGTCATACCGACAATGTCACAACCGTCTCTGGCCATACGCTTGATCTCCGCCGCGGTTTCCAGCCGCGGGCCCTGTGTGCAACCGTAAATGCCTCCGGCTTGAATCATGCGAGGATCGCTGATGTTCTGGTTTACTTCCTGCACCAGGGCCAGCAGCCTGTCTGTCAGTGCGGTCGAAAAGGGAGAAGAAAAATCCACATGGACCACCTTGTCCAGCTGATCTTCAAAGAAGCTTGAGCTGCGCCCATGGGTGTAATCAATAATCTGGTCAGGCACTATAAATGAACCGGGGCCTGTGGATGCCGTGATTCCCCCAACGGCATTAATGGCGAGTATTTCTGATACGCCGAGCCTGTGTAGCGCATCGATGTTAGCCCGATAGTTCACCCGATGAGGGGGTGTGTTGTGCGCTTTACCATGGCGGGGCAGGAATGCCACCTCACCCGCCGGTGTTGCATACAGTTCTACTGCGACTTCCCTGTCTCCATAGTCACTACAGACATTCTCGATGCGGGCATCCCCGAAGTCCTGCAAACCATAGAGACCGGATCCACCAATTATCGCAAGCATGCTCTCGTCCGCCCCATGCTGACAGCAGCGCCGGAGACACTCTTCATTGTTGAGATCGAATTCATAAGGCCGATGACCATAGCCCAGGGCTTAGTACATGGCAACTGCGAGATTTGCTAAGGAAAAAAGCAGCGAGGAAAGAAGGATTGAACGGCTGATACAGCGTACCCAGGGAAATTAAAGAGCCAGGAGGACAACTCCTCCTGGCGACTGACTCATTCAGGTCCAGGCTAGCCAACCAAGGCTTCGCGAAGACAATTATTCGAGTAGCTTGCTAAATTATGGGAAGCTGGCTGAAAATTGCTAGCCTCAAACCCCTGACAGCCTCCAGAAATGCAATACGTTTCACAAAATGCTCGATTTTCTTCCTGTCTGCGCTACCGTTACAGCCTGGATCGGGAATGGCACAGGGGTTCCGGCAAGGTGCTGTTTCTTGGTCTTAACCCATCAACCGCAGACCACCGTCAGGACGATCCGACCATACGTCGCTGTGTTGGTTTTGCCCGTAGTTGGGGATTCAAAGCTATGGAGATAGTCAATCTCTTCGCCTTTCGTGCTACTTATCCAAGCGACTTGAAAACAGCCAAAGATCCAGTAGGACCAGACAACGATTTCTGGATAAGAGATGCCCATAAAAAGGCCAGCATGACGGTGGCCTGCTGGGGCAATGATGGAGATTTCCGGAAACGGGCAGAAGCGGTCTGCAAGCAGCTTGACCAACTCCATTGCCTGCAGCTCAACAAGACAAATCACCCGGCTCACCCGCTTTATCTCAAGGCTAGCCTGCAGCCTCAGCCCTTCCGATCGGGAGTCGCTCGTCGGTGATTGTGTCACTTCTGTTTCGATGGTGGTTGGCAATACCGTTTGTCAGTCTGAAATACAAGAAGTCTGCCTATCGCTATCTCAGTCGTCGCGGTGAGAATCATGACTTGCCCTTTGTCAGCGACTTTTTCGGATTGCGCTACGAAGGTAACCTCGCCAATGGCATCGAATTCGCCATTTTCTACTACGGGGCTTTCGAAAAGCCCCTGCTCTTTTTTCTCAGAGACGCCGCACAGATTCTGACAGTGGAAAACAAGCCTGCCCTCTGTTTTTGGGATGTGGGCAGCAATGTTGGTCAGCACACTCTATTCATGTCGCAATACGCTGCACGGATCCATGCATTCGAACCTTACCAACCAGTGAGGGATCGTCTGTTGCACCATGTCAAACTCAACCAACTCAACAACGTCACTGTGCATAGTGTGGGACTTGGCGCTACAGATGCAGCATTAAATTTCTTCGCACCCACTGGCAGTAATCAGGGCATAGGCTCATTCGTGCATAAGGACATTGAGCATCAGAATTCCACCGTTTCTGATATCGGCAAGCTGAAGGTTGTCCAGGCGGATCACTATGCTGAAGATCAGACAATTCCTTTGCCAGGATTGATCAAGATTGATGTTGAGGGATTCGAACGTTCTGTGCTGCAGGGTATGCGGGTGTCCTTGTCCAAATGCCGGCCAGTACTGGTGATTGAAATCACTTACGGAGAATCACAATCATTCAACAGCCTCGCCGAATTGGAAGCAGCACTGCCTGAAAACTATGCGATCTCCTACTTTGAAACCCGCAAGCCCAATGGCCAAACGGATCGACGCAGGGGTTCGCGGGCCAAACGCAGTGGTGCCTATCAGCTAAATCCCGTTGAGACCTGGCGGACAACAGGCCAGGACGATATTGTCGCGATCCCGCAGGAGCTGGTTGGCAAGATCCCAATGAGCAACCCTTGATTCCCCATACCGCAGAGAAAAAAAGGCCTAGCGCCAAGAATCCAATCCTGACCTAGGCCGTTGTAGGTATGTGTTGCTGATACTTTTAACGGCAATACTGGAGGTTTCTTTAGTAAGCTGTTGTTTTTGTGCTATTTAGTTGTGCTGGCAACCAGGTGCTTGATGGCCAGTATTGTGCTGAAGCCGCGTGTTTTCTGGGGATGAGGATAGGGTAATGTGGCGCGCCCGGGAGGGCTCGAACCTCCAACCCCCGGCTTAGAAGGCCGGTGCTCTATCCAGTTGAGCTACGGGCGCTCGGCGCGGATTATAAACTAATTAATTCAGGTAAACGGCTCAGAATCTGTCCCAGCCCGAAATCACAGATTTCGGTCGTTCGACTGTCGCTGGAAGCTGGCGCTTCCAATACGCTCGGTCTCACCCTCCCGGGCGCGCCACTTCAATTGAATTGGGCCAGACTAGATAAGCCGATTGTCAGGCTTCCCCGAATCTTCGCCCTCTTCCTCATAGTCATGATGGGTCTTGGGCGTCCCGTAGCAATTCAATCCCGTGTACATGCCGGCCATCACCAGGTTCAGGTTCTTGTACCAAAGCTTCAGTCTGGCTCGTAAGCCCTTATCATCCGGTGCGTAATCGTCACCAAGATTGAGCTCATCAACCCGGGTACGTTCACCATCCAGTGTTCTGGCTTTCTCGGTCATGTGGAAAGAGACCCTGCCATTGGCTCATCTCTGTCACTACAAAGAGGGAAAAATGGGGTGACTGATGGGGCTCGAACCCACGACAACCGGAGTCACAGTCCGGGGCTCTACCAACTGAGCTACAGTCACCATTGATCGTTTGATCGGACTCTCTGTTTCTCTATCGAGAAGCAGCAAGAAATTGGTCGGGGTAGAGAGATTTGAACTCCCGACATCCTGCTCCCAAAGCAGGCGCGCTACCAGACTGCGCTATACCCCGAATACTTTCCTTCCAACTCCCTGAAAATCCGTCAGATTTCAGGAGCCGGGCATAATACTCGCGCCACGTGTTTGCGTCAAACAGAGACGACAAGCAAAGGCCAGCCCTGGCCGTGTTCAGCGATCCAAACGCCAGGTGCTACCACCTGCTGCGTCTTCCACCACAATGTTCAAATCGGTGAGCTGATCGCGAATCGCATCAGCCTTGTTCCAGTCTTTATCGGCACGAGCCTGATCTCTTGCAGCGACCAGCGCATCGATTGCGGCCGCATCGATCTCACTATCGCCTTGCCCTTTGAGAAACTCTTCTGGTGCAACCTGTAAAAGTCCCAGACTGTCACCAAGTCGCACCAATAGCGCACCCAGCTGATTGGCAGTGTCAGGCTCCTGCTCGCGGATGCGATTGATTTCCGACACCATCTCGAACAACACGCTGAATGCTTCCGGCGTATTGAAGTCATCATCCATAGCTGCGTTAAACGCCTTCTCGAAGCGGCTATTGGCCAACATCTTCGCGTTGGCAATGTTGAGGTTCTTGAGACAGAGATAGATTCGTTCCAACGCTTTGGTGGATTGCTTCAGGCTCTGGTCGGAATAATTGATTGGACTCCGATAATGACTGGCTACCAGAAGATGCCTCACCACTTCAGGATGGTATTGCTTCAACACTTCCCGCACAGTGAAGAAGTTGCCAAGTGATTTTGACATCTTCTCATCGTCTACCCGCAATGGTCCGTTGTGCATCCAGTAATTAGCAAAAGTACAACCCGTAGCGGCCTCAGACTGTGCGATTTCGTTTTCATGGTGAGGGAAAAGCAAATCAGAACCGCCGCCATGAATGTCGAAATTATTGCCAAGTGCACAGGTCGACATGGCCGAGCACTCGATATGCCAACCGGGCCTGCCGTATCCCCAGGGGGAATCCCATCCGACACCATCATCAGGAGACGATTTCCATAATACAAAGTCCCTGGGGTCTCGCTTGAGCTCTCCTACTTCGATACGCGCTCCGTCCAGAAGTTCGTCAAGTTTCTTCTTTGATAACTTGCCGTACTCAGGAAAATTAGGCACCGCAAAGTACACATCGCCGTTGTCAGCGCGATAGGCGCAGTCCTTCTCAATCAGCGTCTGGATCATGGCGACGATGGGTTCTATATGAGCCGTAGCTCGTGGTTCCTGATCGGGCCGGAGTATAGACAGGGCCCGCTCATCCTCATGCATCGCATTGATGAATCGTGCAGTAACATCCGTAAACACTTCCTGGTTCTCTTCTGCGCGCGCGAGAATCTTGTCGTCTATATCGGTGATATTACGTACATAGGTGACCTCAAAACCGCGCGCTCGCAGATGCCGTACCACCACGTCAAAGGCGACCAGCATGCGCGCATGACCCAGATGGCAATAGTCGTAGACCGTTATGCCACACACATAAAGCCTGATCTTGCCAGGCTCGATTGGCTGGAAATCTTCCTTTTGCTGAGTGAGTGAGTTGTAGATTCGCATATCAGGCCAGGACCAGAAGAACTAGGACCAGGAATCTCTCAAAGTAATTGTTCGGTTAAAGACAGCTTGCGCCTCGCTGGAATCCACAGCGTCATGACAAAAATAGCCCTCTCTTTCGAACTGAAAATTTCTGGCGCCAACAGCAGAAGCTGCGGCTGGCTCAACGACAGCATGCTCGATGACTTTGAGGGATTCAGGATTTAAAACGCTCCGATAGTCTTCAATATCTTTCGATTCAGGATTTTCCACATTAAACAGACGGTCATACAGGCGCACCCTGGCGCTGACTCCAAAATCTGCAGATACCCAGTGGATGACACCTTTCACCTTTCTCCCCTCGGGTCGCTTGCCGAGCGTATCCAGGTCAGCACTGCAATGCAGTGCAAGCAGCTGACCATCATCATCTGTTATCACTTCATCACATCGTATGACATAGCAGCCCCGCAGGCGCACTTCCCCTCCTGGCACCAGTCTCTTGAATCCCGGAGGTGGGTCTTGCTCAAAATCGGCTCTATCGATAAATACTTCCCTGGTAAAAGGTACTTCCCGGCGGCCCATTGATTCGTCTTTTGGATGGTTCGCCATATCGAGCTGTGCCACCTGACCTTCTTCAATATTGGTGATGATGACCTTGAGCGGATTTAACACGCACATGGCACGAGGAGCCGTCCTGTCCAGATCCTCGCGAATGGCGTGCTCCAGCATGCTCATATCTACTACACTTTCGCTTCGACTAACGCCCACACTCTCGCAAAAATTACGAATGGACGCGGGAGTAAAACCACGCCGTCGCATCCCTGCCAGCGTTGGCATGCGGGGATCATCCCAGCCCTGCACCGTTCCACTATCAACCATCTCTTTCAGATTGCGCTTGCCCATCATGGTGTAGTTAAGCTTTAGCTTGGCGAACTCAGTCTGTTGCGGCAGTACATAGTTGAAGTCACTGCCGGCCAGATCACTTGCCGCATGCAGAGACTCTAAATCCAGATTATGAAGAATCCAGTCGTAGAGCGGTCGATGATCTTCGAACTCCAGGGTGCACAGCGAGTGGGTAATGCCCTCGATCGCGTCTGAAATGCAATGGGTGTAATCATAAGTTGGATAGATACACCACTGATCACCAGTCTGGTGATGCTCGATATGTCGGATACGGTAAAGTACCGGGTCTCGCATATTAATATTGGGAGACGCCATGTCGATCTTTGCTCTGAGACTGTACTGCCCTTCCTCAAACTCGCCTGCTTTCATGCGAGCGAACAAATCCAGGTTTTCAGCCACGCTGCGCTCCCTGTCGGGACTGTTCTTGCCCGGCTCAGTCAAGGTACCTCTGTACTCTCTGGCCTGATCGGGGCTGAGGCTGCACACATAGGCCTGCCCCTTTTCGATGAGCTGTACTGCAAAATCGTAGAGCTGGGCAAAATAGCTTGACGAGTAGCGCACTTCCCCATGCCAGTTGAACCCCAGCCAGCGTATATTGTCTTTAATGACATCCACAAACTCCTGGCTTTCCTTCGCCGGGTTGGTGTCATCGAAGCGCAGATTGCAATAGCCATTGTTTTCTGCTGCCACTGTGAAATTCAGGCAGATCGACTTGGCGTGTCCAATATGGAGGTATCCGTTTGGTTCAGGTGGGAATCGGGTGTGCACCCGCCCTTCGTGCCTGGCGTCAGACAAGTCCTGCGCAATCATATTGCGAATGAAATTTGAAGGCGCCGCGATGGCCGCTGAACCATCTGCCGCTTTATCTGAGTCTGTCATGGCTGGTTGTGCTGTTGTTTGGCTCTTTGAAACAAGTTGGCGAATAAACTGGCGTGCAGGCTGTGAGTCAAGGCTTGCACTTGCGGCTGGATTGTCTGGTAGGAGTGCTTCCTTCGCAGGACTTTCTCGGGCCTTGCAAAAGCCGTATTATAGCGCGTCCTGTCCTGTGCATTCACTATCTCCACGGAAGAAAATCATGATCGTCTTAAATACCAATCTGGGAGCTATTACTATCGAACTGGATTTCGAACGAGCTCCTCAGTCTGCAAACAATTTCCTGAATTATGCGAAAGAAGGATTCTATGATGGCACCATCTTTCATCGGGTCATCGACGGATTCATGATTCAGGGCGGCGGTTTCGAGAGCGGCCTGAATCAGAAACAGACTGGCGAGCCAATCCAGAATGAAGCCGACAATGGCTTGTCCAACACCGTTGGCACCCTGGCCATGGCACGCACACCTGATCCCCATTCTGCGTCATCACAGTTCTTCATCAACGTGAATGACAACCTGTTCCTGGACCACCGTGACAAAACCAGCCAGGGATGGGGCTACGCCGTATTTGGTCGCGTCACCGACGGCATGGATGTAGTCAACAAGATCAAAGCTTGCAGCACTGGTTCGCAGGGAGGCCATCAGGATGTACCGGTGGAAGATATCGTCATCGAATCCACGATCGTGCACGATTCTGAATCAGATTGAACACCTCTTGCCTGCTCATTTCTGATCTGCATCTGGAAGACTCCCGACCGGATATCACCAGAACCTTGTTGCATTTCCTGGAACAGCACCACGGAAAGTGTGAAGCGCTGTATATCCTGGGCGATCTATTTGAAGTCTGGATTGGCGACGATGAAGTGACACCACTGTCTGCTGAAGTTGCCACCGCGCTGTCCGCATTTGGTGCTGCTGGCAGCGACATCTTTCTATTACATGGCAACAGGGATTTCCTCATTGGCGACGACTTTGCCCGCCAGTGTGGTGCCAGTTTAATCCAGGAACCCTACTTGCTGCACTCAGGGGATCAGCAATTCCTGCTTCTTCACGGTGACGTCCTGTGCACTGATGACAAGGATTACATGACATTTCGGGAATTGGTGCGCAATCCTGACTGGCAACAGCAGTTTCTGGACCAATCACTGGCGGCGCGACGTGATTTTGCACAGCAGGCACGCCAACAAAGCCAGGCAGCCACTGCAGGCAAGTCCATGGAAATCATGGATGTTAATCCTGGCGCAGTAGTGCAACTCATTGAGTCCCAGCAGCAAGTGAACATTATTCATGGTCACACCCACCGTCCCGCCGTGCATGAGCACCTTCTCGACGCCGCAGTGCAGGGACAGACCGTCGCCAGCAGAATGGTACTCGGAGACTGGGACAAGAAAGCCTGGTTTATTGAAATCGCAGAGGGAGCAGCCAGTCTGCAGCATTTCCCCTTGCTGGCCGGTAGACTCTAGGCGGTACCTTTTTCAACCACGTTCGGTAACTTGTAGTACCGGTCCATGTGCGCCTGACAGAGTGTGAGTAGCTCATCCTCGATCCTTTCACTGAGTTCAGCCACGCTAAGCGTTTCAAATTCAGCAATCGCATAGACACCGTATTGGGATAGATCATCGATATGCTGATGATTTTTCTTCAGCAGATTGTGCAGCCAGCAATAGGGAGAGAGCTTCTCGTCATAGGGAATTTTAGCCTGCTCCAAACCAAGCTTGAGATTGGGTACGCTAAAAATTCTCAGCTTGTTTTCCAGTATCTGCACCACGAGTTTTTCGATGCGGTTGAGCACTGCAGCTTTCGCAGCATCGTCATAACTGTTCCAGGCGATAACCTCGAAACTATATCGTTTGCAGCCACGACAAACAGTGTCGCCGAGGGAAGTGGTCGAACAGATACCCAGGCATGGTGTTTTTGTACTCACAATGGTGTGCAATTCCGTGATTCAGAAACAAATTGTTCTGCTATTGGTTCGGATGAAGAACAGCAGACTTTAGCAAGTTTCACTGGATTGTAAACTGAATGTAATCTCCATGGCCTGCTCTGCAAGCTATACCCAATTACTCACGATATGTAGGGTTTTAGCTTGCGCTTCCAAACCGTGGCAACTGGATTTTTTACTGGTTTTACAATAGAATACGTGCGCGTTTTAAGCTTCTGTCCACAGTCGTCAGAGAGCGAACTTGGGTGCACTTGTTCACAGCTGTTCGCAATGAGCAACAAGACGACAATGATCGACGAGCGGTGCTTCTGTCGATCGGTGGCAAAGCTATTCAAATTCCATCTGTTTGTGACTCCCCTGGTGTCCGCTGGCGACAGGTACACACTTGCCCACCTTCACCGGGAAAGCACTGAATAGAATTGCTGTTTAACGAGGAAGCAATTGTGTTAGAAGCCTACCGAGAACATGTTGCGGAACGTGCCGCTGAAGGCATCGTCCCCAAACCTTTATCAGCAGAACAGGTCGCCGACCTGGTTGAGTTGCTGAAACAACCCCCTGCCGGTGAAGAAGAATCCCTGCTGGACCTGATATCCAACCGCGTTCCGCCGGGAGTTGACGAAGCCGCTTATGTAAAAGCAGGCTTTCTCTCTGCAGTCGCCAGAGGTGAAGCAGATTCCCCACTTATCGACAAACAGTTAGCCGTAAAACTGCTGGGCACAATGTTGGGCGGATACAATATTTCTACCCTGGTTGAGCTGCTGGACGATGATGAACTTGCGCCTGATGCAGCGGCCCAGCTCTCTCACACACTGCTGATGTTCGATGCTTTTCACGATGTGGCTGAAAAGGCTGACAATGGCAATGCCAGCGCCAAAGCTGTGCTGCAATCCTGGGCAGACGGAGAATGGTTTACATCCAAGCCAGAACTACCAGAAAAATTAACCGTCACCATCTTCAAGGTACCAGGCGAGACCAATACTGACGACCTGTCACCTGCTCAGGATGCCTGGTCGAGACCAGACATTCCCCTCCATGCCAAGGCCATGTACAAGAATCCCCGCGAAGGTGTCACCGACGCACCGAAGCAGATCGAGGAACTTGAAAAACTAGGTCATTCCGTTGCCCTTGTTGGTGATGTCATGGGCACGGGATCTTCCCGGAAATCGGCCACCAATTCTGTGTTGTGGCATATTGGTGATGATATTCCCTATATACCTAACAAACGTTCTGGTGGTGTCTGCATCGGCGGTAAAATCGCACCGATCTTCTTCAACACCATGGAAGATGCCGGCGCGCTGCCTTTCGAGTGTAATGTGGATTCGCTCAATACTGGTGATGTTGTGGATATTGATGTCTACGCTGGCAAGATTACCCGCCATGGCAGCGATGAGGTGCTGACTGAATTCGAATTGAAAACCGATGTATTGCTCGACGAAGTGCGCGCTGGTGGGCGTATTCCACTCATCATTGGTCGCGGCCTGACCCAGCGAGCGCGCGAACATCTGGGCCTTGGCGGCTTCGATCTGTTTCGGGCCCCAGTCTCCGGTGAGGACACCGGCAAAGGCTATACCCTGGCTCAAAAAATGGTGGGACGCGCCTGTGGCGTCGACGGCGTTCGCCCCGGCAGCTACTGTGAACCTCGCATGACCACCGTGGGCAGCCAGGACACCACTGGCCCAATGACCCGAGACGAGCTAAAAGATCTTGCCTGTCTGGGCTTTTCCGCAGATCTGGTGATGCAGTCGTTTTGTCATACGGCTGCTTACCCCAAACCTGTCGATATTGAAACTCAGCACACGCTGCCGGATTTCATCCAGACCCGGGGTGGCGTTTCACTGCGTCCGGGAGATGGCATTATCCATTCCTGGCTCAATCGCATGTTGTTACCCGACACCGTGGGCACAGGTGGTGACTCTCATACACGTTTTCCCATCGGCTGTTCATTCCCGGCCGGATCCGGTCTGGTCGCTTTTGCGGCTGCAACAGGCGTTATGCCCCTGGATATGCCTGAGTCAGTCCTGGTCAGATTCAAGGGCGAAATGCAGCCGGGCATCACCTTGCGTGATCTGGTCAATGCAATTCCCTATGCGGCACTGCAGTCCGGTGATCTCACCGTGGAAAAGAAAGGCAAGAAGAATATCTTCTCAGGCCGCATCCTCGAAATCGAAGGTTTGCCCAAGCTGAAAGTTGAACAGGCCTTTGAACTCTCGGATGCCTCCGCAGAACGATCTGCCGGTGGCTGCACTATCCGCCTCGACCAAGAACCGATCATTGAATACTTCAAGTCCAATGTCACCCTGCTGCGATGGATGATAGACAATGGGTATCAGGACGCGAGAACCCTTGAACGACGCGCCCAGGCCATGGAACAGTGGTTGGAGAACCCGGAATTGATGGAGCCGGACCCCGACGCCGAGTACTTCAAGGTGTTCGAGATTGATCTTAATGAGATCAAGGAGCCTCTGTTGGCCTGTCCGAATGATCCTGACGACGTGAAGCCACTGTCTGAAGTGGCTGGCACCAGCATCGACGAAGTATTTATCGGTTCCTGCATGCTTAATATCGGTAACTTCCGGGCCGCTGCCGAAGTACTCAAGCAGGTGGAACCGCCGCTGCCGACCAGGCTGTGGATAGCACCGCCTACCAAGATGGACGAACACCAGCTTACTGAGGAAGGGATTTACAATATCTTCGGGGTTGCGGGTGCACGAACTGAAATGCCGGGATGTTCCCTGTGCATGGGTAATCAGGCGAGGGTAGCCCCGAATTCCACCGTAGTCTCTACATCCACCAGAAACTTCCCCAATCGCTTGGGTCAGGGAGCGGATGTGTTTCTTGCGTCTGCAGAGCTTGCAGCGGTGAGTTCTGCACTGGGCAAAATTCCCAATATGGAAGAGTACATGGTGTACATGAAGTCCCTGGACACCATGAAGGGCGACATCTATCGTTATCTCAACTTCAACGAGATCGCCAGCTTCCAGGAAGCCGCTGATAGAGCCAAACAGATCCCGCTCACAAATATTCAGGAAGTTGCTTGATACTCGGGCAGTCGTAGCAAATAGATCGTTACGCCCAGCCCAATAGCAAACAACATCAGACAGAGTACGGGCCTGTCCACTATCCAGCAGGACAGGCCCATACTGAGCCACACTGTCACGATCGCCCTGATCTTGACCTTTCGGGGTACACCCTTACCTGCCTCAAAATTTGCCAGTATTGGTCCGAAGTAGCGGTGATGCAATAACCACTGATGCAGGGTTTCTGAAGAGCGAGCGAAACAAAAACCTGCCAGCAACACCAGCGGCACGGTGGGAAGCAGGGGTACAAACGCACCTATCACACCTGTTAGCAAAGACAGGCAACCTGCCACTACCAGAAGGGATCGTTTCAGTGGCGTCAGCATCGCTGGTGCTCCTGTGCTGGTGATAGCACTCCCTGATCAGACTGTGCTCTTATCCACAACCTCGAATACATCCCGGGACAGATCAGCTGTCGCCTTGATTCTCTGAAGCTGTGATTGCATCAAGGCCTGCCGCTCACTATCGAATTTCTTCCAGCGAGTAAGAGGCGTTAACAAGCGCGATGCAATTTGGGGATTTAGTTTGTCCAGCGCGATAACCTGATCTGACAGAAATTCATAACCGCTACCACTCTCGTGATGAAAGTTGATGTGGTTTTGCCCGCAGAATGCGCCAATGAGGGAACGAACCTTGTTGGGATTCTTCAGGGAGAAATCTGGATGCGTCATCAGGTTTTGCACCCGCTCCAGGCGGTTAGTAGCAGGGCTGCTTGCCTGGACCGCAAACCATTGGTCAACGACCAGTGCTTCGTGCTGCCATTGTTGATAAAAATCTGCCAGCGACTTTTCACCCAACTCCTGAGCGTGATGGCTCTTGCTATGAACGAGGCATCGAAGCGCTGCAAATTGATCGGTCATATTATCTGCCTGCTCGAATTGTTGTGCGCAGCGATTCAACCAGTTCGACTTGCCAGTTCTCACCAGGTAAGCGAGGGCACAATTCTTAAGCGCTCGTTGTGCTACTGAATCTGCATCGGCGCTGAATGCTGCTGCAGACTGGTTGCTCTCGTATAACACAGCGAATTGGGTCTCCAGTTCTTCTGCCAGGCTATCCGCAGTAAATTCCCTCACCCGATGAATGCTGTCTACAGCGGCCACTTCAGCCTGTTCGATCAGGATACTCTCTGTAGGCAGGGTAAGCAGATGAGCGACCATGGCCAGGTCCAGACTGGCGTCTTCCCCTGCGCGTTCGAGCACTGCGGCAAAAGCCTTGTTGAGGAATGGATTGAGCGACAGCGCTTCGCCATCAGCCAGTTGTTGTTGCGCTGCGCGCAGAGAAATCGTGGCGAGCTCTTGTGCCGCCTGCCAGCGGTTGAACCCATCGGTGTCATGCACCATCAGGAAATAGAGATCCTCATCGCTATAGGAAAACTGCAATCTCACTGGTGCAGAAAAACTACGTAACAAGGATGGGATTGGCGTACTGCCTATACCCGTAAACGTGAACTCCTGCTCCTGCTCGGTGACTGCTAACACCCTGTCAGATCCCGAATCATCTGTTTCACCTTCAAGCCGAAGCGGTAGTTCCCCACCTTCTTCATTCAAGAGCCCCAGTCTTAGCGGGATGTGGAACGCTTTTTTCTTTGTTTGCCCAGGAGTAGGCGGACAGTCCTGTTTGACACGCAGGCAGTAAGTCTCTGCAAGCTCATCATACTGCCCGCTAATAGTCAGCACGGGAGTGCCAGACTGGGAGTACCAGAGACGAAACTGGGTCAGATCGACACCGCTGGCGTCTTCCATGGCCTTCACAAAGTCTTCGGTTGTTACTGCCTGCCCGTCATGACGCTCGAAATACAAATCGGTACCCTTTCGGAATTTCTCCGGGCCGAGCAGCAAACTGATCATGCGCACCACTTCTGCACCTTTCTCGTAGATCGTGACCGTGTAAAAGTTGGAGATTTCCATATAGGAGTCTGGACGGACGGAATGAGCCATGGGTCCGGCATCTTCCGCAAACTGCACTGTCTTCAGAAAAGCAACGTCTTCAACTCTCTTCACCGTGCGCGAACCCATGTCTGCAGAAAACTCGGAATCCCGAAAAACGGTGAAACCTTCCTTGAGACTGAGCTGAAACCAGTCACGGCAGGTAACCCGATTACCTGACCAGTTGTGAAAGTACTCATGAGCTACCACAGCTTCCACTCGCTGAAATGCGAGATCGGTCGTGGTCCTGGGATTGGCCAACACACAGGAAGTGTTAAATATATTGAGCCCCTTGTTTTCCATCGCCCCCATATTGAAGTCGTCGACGGCAACGATCATGAAAATATCCAGATCGTACTCCCTGCCATACACTTCCTCGTCCCATCGCATGGCATTTTTCAGGGACAACATGGCATGATCGATCTTGTCCAGGTCTTTCTCTTCAACGAATATCTGAAGGGATATGTCACGACCGCTGCCAGTCGTGAATTTATCATCCATGCTCACCAGGTCTCCCGCGACCAGAGCGAACAGATAACTGGGTTTCTTAAACGGATCTTCCCAGGTGACCCAATGACGCGTCGAATCTCCTGATATGTCACCACTATCAATCTTATTGCCATTGGACAGCAGCACCGGATACTTGCTTTTCTCTGCAGCAATCGTTGTGGTAAATGTAGACATCACATCAGGACGGTCCAGGTAGTAGGTGATGCGCCGAAATCCTTCCGCTTCACACTGGGTACAGAACATCTTTTTCGATTTGTACAATCCCTCCAGCGCAGTATTGTTCTGTGGTTCGATACGGGTCTCGCAATGCAACTGGAAGCGATCCGGCTCACGACCCAGCAACTCCGTAAGGCCGGCAATCGTTAAAGTTTCGTCATCCAGGGTATATTGACTGGGATCGAGTGGTTTCTGGTCAAGCAGCACAGAAACCAGCACCAGGTGGGAACCCTGCAGGACTAAAGTATCACTCTCTGGCGCAGCATCCTGATCATTCATCTTAAACTCGAGAATGGATTCGACGCGTGCGTGATCCTCGAACAGGTCGAAATTCAAATGGGTCGATTCAATATTGAATGCCGGTGGTTGATAGTCTTTAAGATAGGTGGTCCGTGCTTGTGCGTTCTTCAACTACAAAACCTCTGATATAAATTTACTGGCGCAATTCCACTTCATAACCTGAGAATCGCCTAAGATTGATGACACCAGTATCGAAGATCAAATACTGGCCCTTAATGCCCATCAATTTGCCACTCACTTCCGTGTCCTTGTCAAAATTAAATGATTGAATCTTCTCCGGGTAATGCTTGACCGGATACTCGATACTGACTGGTTCGATACCGTTGATTCTGCTGATGGCAAAAAAACCAAAGCGTGCTTCCAGCTCTGCTATCTCAGACTCACACTCCTGCATGAGTCGGTCTCGTTCGGCAGGCATATCCAATGATTGTGCAGTGCCTTTCAGCATATCCCGCCAATTGGTTTTGTCACTGACATGCTGCTTGAACATGACTTCCAGGGTACCAGACTGCAAACGGCTGCGGACTCGCAAGATAGCCAGGGCCTGGGTGGCTCCCTGATCAATCCATCGGGTGGGCACCTGGGTTGCACGCGTGATCCCGACTTTTAGTCCCGATGAATTTGCCAGGTAGACAATGTGATCCTGCATACAATACTTTTCGCCCCAGGCAGGCTCCCGACATGTCCCCTGCTCGAAATGGCATTTTTCCGGATGGATAATGCAGGAATCACATTGAGCCAGGCGTTGAAAGCAGGGATAACAGTAGCCTTGATTGAAGCTCTTGTTGGTCTTGCGCCCGCAATTGACACAAAAAATATTGCCGCTATAGCTGAGCGCAATGGACTTTCCCAACAGGGGATTCAGTGGCACTGCGTCATCGCCCAGCCGCATCCGGTAGGACACTGGCTGCTCCAGGCGACTCGCCATCTTGCGGACAATACCTTTCGCTAAAGCTTTCATGAGTCCCGTCGCACCCCGTTGTCTGTTACCTGCAATGGCTGCGCATTATCACTGCCATCACCCTTATCACAAGTCTGATTGAGTGACCGTCCAATTCGGGCATCCTCAGGAAGATTGTGGTGTTCGTATAAAATTATCAACTGTAAGGCATACTCCAGCTGGTCCTTGTTGAGCCTGACACCGTCAGGCCAACGCTGCAACTCAACACTCTGTTTGAGACTGGCATGGATTTCTGGCGTGATAACTGCCAGCAATTCTTCCAGCGAATCAGGCGTCTTCTCCAAAAGTTCACGAAACAAAGCGCCTTCTGTCATGACTGAATATTACCTATCGCCGATTTGTCCAATACCAATCGATAGTACAGTACCACAATAAAACCGATTACCAGCCCAGTGACCAGTCCACCAACATGGGCAGCTGTAGCGATCCAGGAAGAAGCAAATACCTCCATTAACACCAATGCGATGACAAAGAACACAAACATACTGTTATTGATGAGCAGATGACTACGAGGCATGAAGAAGTGGATCACCCAGGTATAACCAACCAGCCCGTAGACTACCCCGGACATACCTCCAAAGTTATTGTATTCAAGCGCCAGGTATTGCGTTGTATTGCTGACGAAAGAAGTGGCCAGCACCAACAAAAGAAATAACCACTTTGGTTGCAGGGCCTCAAGTTGTTTGCCGAAGTACCACAACCAGAGCAGGTTAAAGACCAGATGCAGTTCGCCAAAATGAAGCAGCATGGGGGTCAAACTGCGAATTATCTCTGCGGGCGTATCCATAGCGCCGAGTAGTGCCCACAAGCTGCTTACCGGCAACAGAGGGAAAAACAGGGAGCGTACCGCATAGGTATCCGCACCCAATTCGGAAATTACCGCTACCACGAGACTCGCCAACATGAGAAGCCAGGTGGTCGGGCAACTGCTCAGTGCTCTTACTCCCCGACTCAGCCATTGCTGAGCTGTGCCGTGTTTAACAGAGTCCTGATGACCAGGAATCGGCATGGCATCGAATCCAGGATCCTGTCGCTGCCACTCAGCAAGCGCCTGTCGCACCAGGGCAGCCTCTGTTTCCGAATTCACTTCCACAACCTGCTTGCCGGATTCCTCGACTATACGGTGGAGAATGCCCAGGCGCTGCAGCTGCACACTGAAGCCCTTCAGATTGATATCGATATCGAGAACTACTGCTCTAATCATCCACTCGAACCAGGCGACTACCCCAACCCAGCTTGCTTCGACACGCCTGATAAAAACTATGGTTGGGTGGATGGATAAGTTGCAGTGGGAGGGCTTTTTTTCGAACCAGGATTTCATCTCCTGCCAGCACATTGTGGCGTATCTCACCATCGCAACTGAGTTGCGGCTGCAGCGATTCCTTTGCGGCTACCACCAGTCGAATTTCGCTGTCACCGTCAATGACAATAGGTCGGCTATTCAGTGAATGGGGATACATGGGCACCAGAACGACAGCATTCAAGGAAGGGTGCATTATCGGCCCACCAGCGGACAGGGCATAGGCAGTTGATCCCGTGGGCGTTGCAACAATCAAACCATCGGATTCCTGGCTATAGACAAAGCGATCGTCGATGAACAACTCAAACTCGATCATCTGCGCCGCCTGTCCTGGATGCAGTACTACATCATTTAATGCATATCCCAGGTCATCTCTGCTGGCACCGCGACGCAACTGCACTTCCAACAGGAATCTTTTTTCCAGGGTGAACTGCCCTTCCAACACCTGGGACAACTGTTCCTCGATGTCTTCAGGCAGCACATCCGTAAGGAAACCCAGTTTCCCTCGATTGACTCCCAGTACCGGCACTTCTTCCCTGGCGATAAACTTGGCCATGTTGAGCATGCTGCCATCCCCCCCCACGACGATGACCAGATCACAATGGCTCGAAATCTCCTCACGGGAATAGATAGCCACATCAGTAGCTTTGATCAAATCTGCAGTCGTGTCGTCCATGATCAGCTTCACTGAACGGCTGGTGAGAAAACCTTTCAGCTTCTGTACGGAGTCAACAACACCCTCGTGATCGGGGCGGCCGACGATTGCGATAGTAGAGAACTGTCCCATGGGAGTGATGTAAGGGTATGCAAAATAGCGTGGACGGAGACCCTTCCGCCTGAAATCAGGAAGCCTGAGTATAGCACGCGCCGGGTTCACCCCAATAAGCCAAAAAGCTGTGCATGGTCGATAATGCCTGACAATTTCGAGTAGAATCCACCGACTACTCGAACCAGGACCAGGTGAATGACCTTACGCCCTCTTGGCGCCAATACCAAAGTCGCTGTGCTCGGCCTGGGCTATGTGGGATTACCGCTCGCCCATGCCATTGCCGCAAGATTTCCTACTGTGGGTTTCGATATAGACACATCCCGTGTTAATGAAATTAATCAGGGCATGGACAGCAATCTGGCCCTGGATCAGGCGACACTGGCAGAAGATCGCCAAATCACCTATAGCAGCGATCCGGAAATTTTGCAGGGAGCGCAGTTGTTTATCATCACTGCACCGACACCCGTTGATAAACAGAACCAGCCTGACCTGAGTCCAGTGCTAGTCGCAACAGAGTTAGTTGCAAAGCACCTGACACCTGGCACAGTGGTGGTGTTTGAATCTACAGTCTATCCAGGTGCAACCGAAGAAGAGTGTGTTCCGGTGCTAGAGCAAGTATCAGGATTAACATTCAACAAGGACTTCTTCGTTGGCTTCAGTCCTGAAAGGGTCAATCCTGGGGATGACGCGCACTCTCTATGCAATATCGTGAAGGTGACATCTGGATCTACCGAGCAGGCTGCGGAATATATCAATGACTTTTATCAGACTTTTATTGAAGCGGGCACCCATCTGGCAAGCTCGATCAAAGTCGCCGAGGCTGCAAAGGTAATCGAAAACACTCAGAGAGATTTGAACATCGCTCTTGTCAACGAGCTCGCTATCTTGTTTGAGAAGCTTGATATTGACACTCAGGAAGTACTTCAGGCTGCCGGAAGCAAGTGGAATTTCCTTAAATTCAGCCCTGGCCTGGTTGGGGGGCATTGTATCGGCGTAGATCCCTACTATCTGACCTATAAGGCGCAGCAGCTTGGTTATCACCCTGAAGTCATTCTTGCCGGTCGTCGTATCAACGACTCCATGGGTAGCTATGTGGCCGAACGAGTGATCCGCCTGATGCTCTCAAAAAGAATCCACATAATCGATTCACGGATTCTGGTGCTTGGCTATGCGTTCAAAGAGAACTGCCCGGACACTAGAAATACCCGGGTCGAAGATATCGTGGCCACACTGCATTCCTACCACACAGAAGTTCACGTCTATGATCCATGGGTAAATGCGAATGAACTCCCCTCTCCTGTTGAGTCGCTGGAAAACAACGCCTACGATGCTGTCATTGTCGCAGTTGCCCATCGTGATTTTATTGACATGGGAGTCGATGCCATCAGGCAGCTGGGTAAGGAGAATAGCGTTATCTTCGATGTCAAACACCTGTTTCCCAGCGACATGGTCGATGGCAGCCTCTAGTTCCACCAGGAATCAACGATGAAAATTCTGGTTACCGGTTCAGCTGGATTCATTGGTTATAGCCTTGCGCAGCGCTTATTGGACCGTGGCGACGAAGTGCTGGGGCTGGATAACCTGAATGATTACTACGACGTTGGTCTTAAGCGGGCCCGACTGGATCGTCTCACCACCCATGCAAGCTTCACCGATATACGCGGTGATCTGGAAGACTCTGCACTGATACGCAAAATATTTGAGACGCATCAGCCACAACGTGTAGTAAACCTCGCTGCCCAGGCCGGTGTTCGCTACTCACTGGAAAACCCACAGGCTTACGTCAGTTCCAATATTGCGGGGTTCGTCAATGTCCTGGAAGCCTGTCGGCATAATGAGATCGAGCATCTCGTCTATGCCTCCAGCAGTTCAGTATATGGTGCTAATACCAATATGCCGTTTTCCGAACACAATGGTGTCGATCATCCATTGAGCCTCTATGCTGCGAGCAAGAAATCCAATGAGCTCATGGCACATACCTACAGTCATCTGTTCGCCTTGCCAACAACAGGCCTCCGATTCTTCACTGTCTACGGCCCATGGGGTCGACCCGACATGGCGTTATTTCTTTTTACTCGCGCTATTCTCAAGGACGAGCCCATTGACGTTTTCAATCACGGCGAGCATCGGCGTGACTTCACTTACATAGACGACATTATTGAAGGCGTAGTCCGCGTCCTGGATCAACCTGCAACAGCCGATAGTGTCTGGAGCAGCGACAAGCCCGATCCAGCAACAAGTCTTGCACCCTATCGAATCTACAATATCGGTAGCAACAAACCTGTTGAACTGAATCGCTATATCGAATTAATAGAGAACTGCCTGGGCAAGAAAGCGAAGAAGAACTATTTGCCTCTGCAGGCTGGCGACGTTCCAACGACCAGCGCTGATGTCTCGTCTCTATTCGAGGCTGTTGGCTACCAACCCACAACGAGTGTTGAAGAGGGAGTGAAGCGGTTTATAGCGTGGTATCGGGAATTCTATAAAATCTGAGATTTACTTGTGACAGTCAAGACTGACTTAGTCGGCTCTGACTATACTGATGGCATGTGGCGCATTGGTATAGACGAAGTCTTCACTGACCAACACGCGATAGCCGATATAGATGGCTAGTTCCATTCCCACCATGCTTTCGTCGAATTGAAACCCATCGAGCAAAACAAGATGTTCTTCAACCTTAAGCTCGCGGGCATCTCCAACTGAGATTAGAGATTCAGGCATGCCATCCCAGAGCTCCAGTTCACCGCTGAGGTTCAACTGATAGAGCGAATCGCCACCTCGCTCACCGACCAACACATGCAAGCTTCCGGTTTGTCCAATGTGTCGATCATCGACTCGTATCGCTGTACTCAAATCGACACGATCAGTGGGTGAAAACCGACTGCTAAAACTACGTCCGCCATCACCGCTCGCGTAAACAGTAATAACGGCATTGGTGTCACCACTTGAAGAGGCCGCCTCAATAGCAGGCGGATCAGGAACAACCGTAGGCAGATAGTTAGCAATCTGATGCCGAACCAGATTTAAGGATTGCACTGCATCGGCCCCGTTTTCCTCGCGAGAATCGACACCACATACAAATCCCAGGCAATCAGCCCTGGGATTGGAAAAGTATGGCACACGATTTTCGGTGCCGAACGCTTCCGGTCGGGCCATCACGGTGGCGAATTGACCTTCGACTCCATACCCGGTTGAAAATCTGAACGTGCCCCCGAATCCATCTTCCACATGTGAATGGGTCAAGCCCATGTTATGCCCTAACTCATGGGCAACCACGATATCGACCGGACAATCTATTGCAATATGAGAGAAGGCATATTGCAGCTCTTCTTCTCTATCAAAGTAGCCCGCTGTCTCAAAACCACCAATGGGGGCAAGTCCACAGCGATCTCCGGTCACTTCGAGCGGTCGAAACAGCATGACCAGGTCCGCACCATAACTGGCTCGAAGCGCAGACACATCTTTAAAAGCAGGATGAGATCGATTGATCAAGTGATCCAATGCCGTATCCATATCATCGGAATCGTTATAAGCCACTTGCTGATGATGAACCGGACGGAGTGTAATCGCGACACCGCTATCTCGATAAATCTGGTTTGCCACTGCAACCAGTTGATTGATCCGTGTTTCAACACCCTGGGGGTATAAAGTAGCTGCCCCTGCGGTGTACAAGGCCATGACATCGACAGTGGACACAGCGAAATCGACTGAGTTGACGTCAAGGGGATCAGTGCCCAACAAAGCCTCATTAAAATCGCTAATCCCGTCTTCATCGCTATCAGTGCGTACATCTTCAACAATATTGATTACCTGGTCGTGCCGCAATTCACCCACCACTGCGGTACTGAACAACTGTGAACCCACTTCGCCATGAGGCTGTACAGACAGCTTAATCGATTTCTGCTCACCTGCCGCAAAATCTCCTACTTCGCAGTGCAGGACTTTCTGTAATGACAGACTCAACTGTTCACTGCAACTCTCTGGTGCGGACAACAGCGTGCTGTCTTCCAGTAGAAAAAAAATTTCTAGTAGCAGCGCAGAATGAGAGTCTCCGCTGGTATTGCTGAGGATGATAATGATCTCGGTACTTTCATCCACCAGGGCGGCATCTGAAGACAGTTGCTGCTCAATTCGAAAATTCTCTGAGGAAATCCCAGCGGTACTCGCAGCAGCTATTGCAGTCCCTGACGCAACAGGTTCTCCAAGGCGTAGGGGCCGGAATGGCAACTGCCTGGCTTGAAGCTCCGCATTGGAAAGTGGTGTAAACCGTTGTGGTAAAACATAGTCATTAGACACCGCGCCGCTATTGAGCTGCCCGGGCCTGTAGACCCAGCCAAGGTAGTCTTGCTGGTCTCGCACGGCGTAGAGTTGCCACAGATTTTCATTCTCGCTGATGTAGCCAAACAGACTGTCAGCACCAATAGTCATGGTCAGGCTAAATGCGCTGTGCGCGCCCTGCCCCCGGGCCCCAAGGGTGATATCCCCATTGACGTAGCTCTTAATCTCATACAAGGTCAGCGCAACCCAGTCGTCCGGCGCGATCTGTATCGCAAGACTAGCGCCGGGCTGCAAGCCTGCAAGCTCATCGGAATTCACTATCACTGCCTGCTCAGCCTGCGCCTCTTTAGGCGCCGCGATTGCTGGCATGGCATGTTCAGCGAAACTGATCAGTGAGGCCTGGGCATTGGCAATCCCGGAGATCAACATGCTCACCAGGAAAATCGAGACACAAATCCCAGCCACGGACACAGACAAACGGGCGTAACGCTCAGGCGCATTAAAAAGGTGAGCAAGGTTCAAGGCAAATGAACCCCATGGGGTTGAAGAACAGGAGTCAATTCTAGGGCTTTGTGGGAATTTTTTCCATTTTATACGCTTTCCCTGCATGATGCGTATTCTAGAATTGAGTCCTATCTTATTGTTATTACAAAGTTTAGCGGCTTGTGGGCAAAATACCACCAGTGTGAATGGCAATGATTTCGGTCCCCGGCGCGATTTCGCCCTGACAGATGTGCTGGTACAGCGCCAGTGCCAGTTTACCGGTGTAAACGGGTTCTATGGGTACCGGGCAGCACTGCGCAGCACAGGCCATGAAGCTGTCCAGTTCTGCATTGCGACGCGCGTAACCACCACAGTGAAAATCATCTTCTATGTGCCAGTGCACCTGCCTGGTGGAACCAAATTCCTCCAGCCAGGTATTGACCTGCTTGTGTATGTAACCGGGTGCTTTAAGGACAGAAACACCCTGGACCTTGATCTGGTGCTGTTGGCTGGTCTCCAATCCCAGGACAATCCCCGCAAGTGTGGCTCCGGTTCCACAGGCGATCGATACCAATTGAGCACAGGCTTCGCCACTCCATTGCAGATAGTTGGCGATGTCACGACAAGCTGCCACTGCCAGTCTATTGCTGCCCCCCTCGGGCAAGTGGTAGTAGTCACCGAATAGTTGTTTCAATTCAGCGAGAAACTGTGGGTCATTCTTGTGTCGATACTGTTCCCGGGAGACGCTATGCAGGTGCATACCCTGTTGTCTCAAATAGTCCAATACTGGATTGGATTGCTCAGGAAGCTCGCCCCGAATTACACCGATAGTATTGAAACCAAATGTCTTACCGGCACTGGCCAGTGCCTGCAGATGGTTTGACCAGGCTCCACCAAAACTCAACACCTGTTTTGAGCCTGAGCTTGTGATCGCCTCAATATTCTGTCGCAACTTGAACCACTTGTTGCCATGAATAGATTCATGAATCTTATCCAGGCGTAGCACTGACAAGCGGATACTTCGCTCCGACAGGAACGCCAACTCGACTCGCTCAAGAGGCGGTGTAATTTGGCTAAAGATTGGCTTGCCTGACATAGGCAATCGAAGGGTAATAGTGGCGGACCGGACGGGACTCGAACCCGCGACCTCCGGCGTGACAGGCCGGCATTCTAACCAGCTGAACTACCGGTCCGCGATAAGCGTCTGCTTTTCAGTTTAACGCATTAATGGTGGGTGGTGCAGGGATCGAACCTGCGACCCTCGCCTTGTAAGGGCGATGCTCTCCCAGCTGAGCTAACCACCCGTCACAGGAGACAGCGCATTTTACCGACTTAAGAACCCATGTCAATAAAGGCGCAACACCAGCAAAAGCTGGATTAGCGGGGGTTTTCTTACTTACTGGTATGAGTGAATGCGCCATCCCAGTCTTCGGGTAATTCTGCTTCCCTCAGCTGTTCAATTCTTTCCAGGTAAACCTGGTAGAGCACGCTAGTGGGTTCTTCTGCAAGCATGTCACGAAACACGGACTCTGCCTCATTCCATTGCTGATCGTGATATAAAGCTAATGCTTCATGATAGCGCTTCACTCTGGCTTTCAACTGCTCCCCCGCTGTTGCTTCAGGACATATAGGCTCATAGCACTCAATCGCTTCATGCTTGCCTTTTACTTTGACCTTGTCGATCAATCGCAGCACAAAACCATCCAGCTTGTTCGCAGTTTCTTCTCCCACCAGGAGCCGGATGCCATAAAATTTTGTTAAGCCTTCGAGTCGCGAACCCAGGTTTACCGCATCTCCAAGCACCGTATAAGAACGCCTGTAAGTAGAGCCCATGTCGCCCACATTCATCATACCGGTATTGATTCCACAGCCAATTTTGACTTCAGGATATCCTCGCTTATCGAACTCCGGCGCGAGTTCTTCAACTTTTTCCAACATCTCCAGAGCAGCGTTCACCGCATTGCTGCGATGATCAGGGTCATCGAGCGGCGCCCCCCAGAATGCCATCACCATATCTCCAACATATTTATCAATGGTGCCGTTGTGTTTGAAAATGATCTCCGTTAGTGGAGTAAAAAAGTCATTAAGCAATGTTTTCAGCTCTGTCGCGCTCAAGGCTTCAGAGATTGTGGTAAAGCTCCTGATGTCGCAAAAGAATACGGTGAGCTCCTTGCTCTCCCCTTCAAAGGTATAGTTGTCAGGATCTTCCAGCATGGAATCAATATGCGCAGGTGGCACGTATTGATCAAACATACCCTTGATGACTTTGCGAGTCTGACTTTCGGCGAGGAAACCGTAAATCAGATTGGTTGCTGTGACGAGTATCACCAGCAGTATGATCAGTACCAGTGCAAAATCCATCTTGTACATGGACCATATCTGGAAATTTGCCCAAACAACTCCGATGATTAGCGTCAGTGAAGTTGCCGCCATCACCGCAGCATTCATGTAGGGAAAAGCCAGGGACATGGCAATACCCAGCGCTGTGATAAGCACAAAAAGAGCGCCTGCCTCCCAGTCTGGTTTATAGGGAAAATACACTTCACTGGCGCGACTGAAGTTACTGAATACTGATTCGGTATCAGTGACTCCTGAACTTACATCAATTACCGAGACCGAACTCAACAAGGCATTCAGCATGTTCGCATGCACTTCCACCCCTGGATAAACTTGCTGCAAGGGCACCGCCCTGATGTCCTGTAAGCCCGGTGCACTGGTTCCAATCAGCACCAGAGAATTCTGCAAGGCCTCCCGTTCCTCCGTACTCAAGTTATCTCGCAGCACATCCGTCGCAGAAATATAGGGGTAATGCTCATTAGTTCGGAGCGAGGAAGTTCCAACATAGGGCACTAGCACCTGCCCAAGTCCATCGGTCGGAATCTCGAAAGCGCCAGCGCCGCGACCAATGCGCACTGCGGTAATAACGTCCAGCTCACCATAGGCCTGGGTCACCACCTCGTAGTTTTCCAAGAAGTTATAGACCCGAACCATTTCCATGGACAAGGTTGGATACAGCGCATCACCATAACGGATCAGCAAGGGCACTCTCCTGATAATGCCATCACTATCCGGAGACTGATTCATACTTCCACTGCCAAGGGCCGCATCCTGAAGCACCTTGATATTGCCGGTGAAACCGGACATATCCTGGGCAGATATCCGGTCTACCAGCTCCGGATCAATGCTGACTATAGATGGCGGCAATTCGTTGTAAGCCACATCACTCTGTGGATTGAAATTAATGGCGAGCACTGAATCGATACCACCAGTAGCCATGACTCTGGCAAAGTAGGCATCAGAATCGATAGCTGGCTCGATGGTGGTGAGCGTCTCATTAAAACTGCTATCCAGCTGCTCCAGATCTATGGGAGCCAACAGATCCCTGATATTGCGATCCGGTTCCGGAAATGTGATATCGAAGCCCACTACCAGTACTCCGTTGTCGCGCAACTTTTCCGTTAGCTGCCCCACCAGTATCCTGTTCCAGGGAAACTGCCCCTCGTTCTGAAGACTACGCTCATCCAGGTCCACAATGACTATCTTGTTTTCTGGTGGCTTCTCGATCTTGGGCATCATTGCCAGCCGCTGGTCGTAAATCACATACTCCAGCCGTTCGATAAAACTGGACGCAAAAGGAGGTGGTGAAAGCTGGAGCCACAGGACAAGAATTGTTGTGAAGATTCCCAGATAAATGGGCAGCCGCTTCCCTTCATTGATGAAACGAATAAGAGGCTTGAAACGGTCTTTAAGCGACATTAGCTGGCTTTCGGGGTGGATGCCCCGCCATGGAAATTCATTCGCACCATTATATGCTTAAAGAAACTGTACTTGCATCGGGCAGAACTGTACCATTTCCCGCCTTCTGCTAGCGGATCCGCATTCCTGTCAATGCCATGGAGATATTCAAAGAGTTCAGTTTCGAAGCTGCCCATCGATTGCCTAATGTGCCGGAGAATCACAAGTGCGCCAGACTCCACGGCCACTCTTTTCATGTGCGTCTGACGGTGGCCGGCGATGTAGGGGAGAAATCCGGCTGGGTAATGGACTTTGCTGCCATTAGTGATGCTTTCAAACCTGTTCTTGAACAACTGGATCACCACTATCTGAATGAAATCCCTGGACTGGAAAACCCAACCAGCGAGAACATCGCGCGATGGATCTGGGAAAAACTGCATCCTTCGCTGCCACAATTGAGCACGGTACAGATCAGAGAGACCTGTAACAGCGGTTGTATCTATCGGGGCGACTAGATCCAGCTCGCAGGATCGACGCTTTCATCCTGAAGACTGCTATTGTCGACAGGCATTCCCCTGGCTATCAACTGTTTGCTCACTATGAATTCTTTCGGCCTGCTGACACAGTCGGCGGCAATCAGTCTTCCTTCCTTTTTATAGAATACTGCGAATCCCTCTTCATCATTACCACTATCACCACGCACAAGCATCTCATCGAAGCCTTCACTCAGGCCTGCCATCTGTAACTTGATGTGATACTGGTCTGACCAGAACCAGGGTACAGCGCCATATCGAAGTTCCTTGCCGCAAATGTTCGCGGCTGCAACACGTGCCTGATCATTGGCATTCTGCACTGATTCCAGTCGAATACTACGTTGATACACCGGACTTACATGCCGGGTGCAATCACCAGCAGCAAAGATACTGGGATCAGTTGTCCTTGCCGCATCGTCAACCACGATACCATCGTCTACTTGCAAACCAGCCTGTTCTGCCAATGCGGTATTGGCATCGACACCGATCCCAACCAATACCAGATCAGCCCGAATTGCTTCGCCCTCATTGCAGTTCACCAGAAGTTGCTGCGCCGATTCATCTACCGGGGCAATGCTTTCCACTCTGATGCCAGTCCTGATGTCCACCTCATGCATCATATGCAGAGCAGTCATGTACTCGGAGATCACCGGCCCGGTTACGCGAGCGAGAATTCTGTCTGCCATTTCCAGTATGGTCACGGCGATGCCCTGCTTGCGGAGCACCGCAGCCGCTTCCAGTCCGATATAACCGCCACCCACAATCACTGCGAGAGCCGCCTGCGGAATATAACGTTGCAGCTGACTTACATCGGTAGCAGTACGGATGTAAAGGACCCGGTCCAGATCCTGGTTTAGTGGCAGCTTCCTAACGCTCGCGCCGGTGCATAAAGCCAGCTTGTCATAGTGCAGAGTGCTACCGTCCGAAAGCTGAACTGATTTATTTGCAGTATTCAGGCTCAGTACTGTGGTGCCTAACAATAAATCCATGTTGTTGTCTTCATACACTTTCCGGGGCCGCAGCCGAATATGCTCGAGTTGTTTATGCCCCGACAAGTGTTCCTTGGACAATGGCGGCCGATGGTAAGGCAATTCATTCTCTGCGCTAATCAGCTTGATCGCTCCAGCCCAGCCTTCCTTGCGCAAAGCCAGGGCGAGAGAAACGCCCGCGTGGCTGGCTCCGACGATGACACAGGATTGTTCAGTCATGATTGCTAGAGCGCCGCCTCTTCTGGTAATTGCCAGTCAATCGGATCAAGACCCTGTCCGACCAGATAATTGTTAGCCTGGGAGAAATGGTGATTACCAAAATATCCTCGACTTGCAGAAAGCGGTGACGGATGAGGAGATTGCAACACCAGATGGCGATTGCGATCGATGAAGGCACCTTTCCTCTGGGCATAACTGCCCCACAGGATAAATACCAGACCGGATCGTTTTGCATTCAATACATGGATCACCTGGTCTGTAAATCGTTCCCATCCCTTGCCCTGGTGAGACGCTGCTCTCCCCGCTTCAACAGTCAACACCGAATTAAGGAGCAATACACCTTGCCGTGCCCAGTGAGTGAGACAGCCATGAGACGGCGGTCTGAAGCCAACGTCGGCGGCCAGTTCCTTATAGATATTGAGCAATGATGGCGGGATCGCGATGCCTGGCTTAACCGAGAAACAGAGTCCATGCGCCTGCCCTGGGCCGTGATAGGGATCCTGACCGAGAATGACCACCCGGGTGTCCTCGAAACTGGTGTAGTTCAGGGCATTGAAAATCTCCGCCCCTGCAGGAAAGATCTTGCGACCTGCTGCCTTCTCCTTCAGCAGAAAGCCACGCAGTTGTTGCATGTATTCGCTGCGAAACTCAGTATCCAGCTCTGCCAGCCAACCAGCCTCGAGTTTGATTTCCCGATTTGAATGCTGCGCTTCAGTCGTTGTCATGCTGCGGGCGCATGTGAGGAAATAAGAGCACATCCTTGATCGAAGGCGAATCCGTAAACAACATCACCAGGCGATCAATCCCGATACCTTCACCAGCCGCAGGCGGCATACCGTATTCCAGGGCAGTGATGTAGTCGTCATCGAAGTGCATTGCCTCATTGTCTCCTGATTCTTTCTGCTTCACCTGTGCATGAAAACGCTCCGCCTGATCCTCCGGATCATTAAGCTCCGAAAAGCCGTTCGCCAACTCCCGACCGCCGATGAACAATTCGAATCGATCAGTAACTTCCGGATCCGACTCTTTGCGCCTGGCCAGTGGTGAGACATCGGTTGGATGCTCATAAATAAAGGTGGGCTGATCCAGTTTGTCTTCCACGCGTTGCTCGAAGATTTCCATGATCAACTTGCCTTTCGGCCAGGCTGGATCGAATTGCACACCCAAGCTATCAGCGAGCGCCAATACCGATTCATCAGAATCAAAGTCACTCATGTCAGCCGATTTACATTCTTCTACGATTGACTCCCTTATGGTAAGGCGACGAAATGGCCTGGCAAAGTCATATTCGGATCCCTGGTAGGAAATAGTAGTCTGGCCCAGCACTTCTGTGGCGATGCTGCGAAACAGATCTTCAGTAAGATCCAGGAGTTCGTGATAGGTCGCATATGCCCAGTAAAACTCCAGCATGGTGAATTCCGGATTGTGTCGGGTGGATAGCCCTTCGTTACGAAAATTACGATTGAGCTCATACACTTTTTCAAATCCACCAACCGTTAAGCGCTTCAGAAACAGCTCTGGCGCCACTCGCAAGTACATATCCTGATCCAATGCATTGTGATGGGTAATGAACGGTCTTGCCGTCGCTCCACCAGGAATAAGCTGCATCATGGGAGTCTCTACTTCCATGAAGCCTCGTTGATCGAAATACTCCCGGATAAATCGGATGATCTGTGAACGTAAGGCAAATACCCGTCTACTCTCCTCGTTGACGATGAGATCAACATAGCGCTGTCGATAGCGCATCTCCGTATCGGTAAGTCCCCGGTATTTGTCCGGAAGCGGCCGCAATGATTTTGTCAGCAAGCTGAAATTGGAAACCCGCACGGTTAACTCGCCTTTTTGTGTCTTGAACACCTCACCCTCAACGCCGATGATGTCGCCAAGATCCAGACCCTTTAACTCCTCAGCAAGCTCTCCGCCAAAAGATTTATTGTTCATGTACAGTTGCATGCGATCGTGACCGTCCTGGATGACCACAAAGGGGCCACGCATGCGAATTATCCTTCCCGCCAGGGAGGTAGTGGCAGCGAGTTCCTTTAATGCTTCTCCGTCCTTGTC
Organism: uncultured Pseudohongiella sp.; assembly: GCA_965267495.1. Classification (GTDB taxonomy): domain Bacteria; phylum Pseudomonadota; class Gammaproteobacteria; order Pseudomonadales; family Pseudohongiellaceae; genus UBA9145. Next base: position 2,023,107 of record OZ254078.1, read on the forward strand.
TCCATAAGCCGCGATCAGCTCAGCAGCGTTTTGCTGCCGCTTGAAGTCATTGGGGAATGCCTGCCGGCGCTCTCTGATCGCAGCGAGTTTTTCCCGTCGCGAGGCTATCAGCTTGTTCTCGTCTTCTTCAGGAGAATCCGGACGTTCTTGATCAGACATCAGTTGTCTTATCCTATCCTTGTTATCAGCGTGAATGCTGTCTACAAACCCATTTTCAGGCTGGCTTCAATAAACTTGTCGAGATCACCGTCCAGCACCGCTCCGGTATTGCTTACTTCGACATTGGTACGTAAGTCTTTGATGCGAGATGAATCGAGCACATAAGAACGTATCTGGCTTCCCCAACCTATGTCTGCCTTGGCATCTTCAACCGATTGCATCTCTTCCTTCCGTTTCAACTCTTCCAATTCGTATAACTTCGCCTTGAGCTGTTTGATGGCCATGTCCTTGTTCTTGTGCTGTGAACGCTGGCTCTGGCATTGCACTACAATACCACTAGGCTCATGGGTAAGACGCACAGCACTATCAGTCTTGTTCACGTGCTGTCCCCCTGCGCCACTCGATCGATAAGTATCGATGCGCACCTCGGACATATCCAGGTCTACTTCGATATCATCGGCAATCTCCGGAGAAACGAAAACTGAAGCAAAAGAAGTATGCCTTCTGTTTCCCGAGTCAAATGGTGATTTTCTCACCAGACGATGCACACCGGTTTCAGTGCGCAGCCAACCAAACACGAAATCGCCTTCGAAGTGAATCGTGGCACTCTTGATACCAGCAACGTCGCCACCGGATACTTCTACCAACTCGCTCTTGAAACCTTTGTCCTCACCCCAGCGCAGATACATTCGTAGCAGCATCTCTGCCCAGTCCTGGGCTTCGGTTCCACCGGAGCCTGCCTGTATGTCGAGGTAAGCATTCGAGCCGTCCATTGGGCCGGAAAACATTCGACGGAACTCCAGGCCCCGTAACTGCTCCTGAAGTTGTTCAAGGTCCTTGTTGGCAGCATCATAAAGTTCCTGGTCTGACTCTTCGCTGGCCAGGCCGAGCAACTCTTCAACTTCTTTGATACCGGTGTAGAGATTGTCGATAGTACTCACTACCGATTCAAGATTGGATCGCTCTTTACCTAAGGCCTGAGCGTATTCCGGTTTATCCCAGACGCTGGCCTCTCCCAATTCAAGCTCAACTTCCGCAAGCCTGTCTTTCTTCACCTCATAGTCAAAGATACCCCCTGAGACTATCGGTGTTTGACTTCAGTTCCTTAAGTGTTGCCAGTTGGCTATTGATTTCCAACTATCTGCTCCTGCTGTGAAGGTTCGGGCCCAAAAAACGCGCATTTTACCCTATCGGGCACTGCTTGCCACTCAGTGGTGACCTCAACTGAGCTGCTGTAAGCTAGCGCTTTCATTACCCAGGACCCACAGCTTTGCCCGACGACAGTTTTCGAAGTGAATCAGCCGAGATAGTATGGCAGGAAGACGGTCTGCCCTTTTCTGCCCGATTCCAGGATGTCTATTATGGCAAGCAGGACGCCGTTGGTGAGAGCCAGCATGTGTTCCTCGCAGCCAGCAATCTCTCAGAACGCTGGATCGATTTAGCTGCGAAGCAATCAAGTTTTGTGATCGCAGAGCTGGGATTTGGTGCCGGCCTGAATTTCATGCTGAGTTGGCAGCTGTGGGAGCAGAGCGCAGATCAACGCAAAGGACAGCAAACGCTGCACTATATCGCCTTTGAGCGTTTCCCTGTCAATGCCACAGACCTGGCTCGTGTGCATCAGCAATGGCCGGATCTGGCGAATCTGTCGCAACGTCTGTTGGCCAATTATAGAAGCGACTGTAACGGCTGGCATCGTTTGATGCCTGGCGCGAATATCATACTCGATCTGTTCATTGGTGATGCGGTCACCGCCCTGGCGAGACGTCACGCAGTGGATGCAAAAATCGATGCCTGGTACCTGGATGGATTTGCGCCACAACGCAATCCTGAATTGTGGTCCGCGGAGCTCTGCAACTTGATTGCCGCGCACAGTCACGCAAACAGCACCGTCACCACCTACAGTAGTGCAGGCAAACTGCGTCGCAATTTGCAGCAAGCAGGATTCAATGTGCAGAAGGCGCAAGGATTCTCCGGCAAGCGACACATGCTGATAGCATCGGGACTGGAGCACAGCGATGCGTCAGCTACTCCATCCAGATTCCAGGATGACAAGCCCTGGTTTCGCTTTCCGCTTCGCCAAACCAATAACAGGAATGTGATAGTCATTGGCGCCGGGCTGGCAGGTTGTCATACGGCCCACGCCCTTGCGCGGAGAAACTGGCAGGTCTGTGTTCTGGAGCGGGAAAGCCAACTAGCCAGCGGTGTTACTCGAATTCCGCAACTGGCGCTGCGTTGCCGATTGTTCAGTCGCACAAGCATAGAATCCCGATTCTACTTACAGTCCTACCTCTTCGCCCTTGCTGTATATCATTGTCTGCAAAACGACAATGATTGCGGCTGGCACCCCAGCGGACTGTGGCAATCTGTCGATGCGCTAAATCGGCGGCGCCCAGTAAAACAGAAAATCATCAGCCAGCTCTATCCCGAGTCGATTGTCCGAATCGAGTCAGGCCACAAGCTGTTCAAACAGCTGCCCGACCTTCCGGGATTCAGCTTCGAGGGTGCCGGCTGGCTTGATCCTCACATGCTCTGTAATCAACTATTGAAAGGGAACAATATTTCGCTGCAACTGGGTTGTCAGGTTTCAAAACTGGAACGTGAAGGCGACCGCTGGCTGGTGTTTGACGGCAATAACATTTGTGCTACGGCAGAGCATGTCATTCTGACCAATGGTGCAGGACTGAGCAGGCTCGAGCCTACCCGCTCACTTCCACTGGACGTGACCAGTGGTCAATGTACTTTAATTGCCGCGCAGGCTCCCCTGGACCAACTGGACCGGGTAATAAGCAGCAATCGAACGCTGTTTCCTGCATCGGATGCTGGGCAGACAATAGCAGCTACTTATATAAGTACAGGCGAAGGTCAGGCGGCAAATAATGAGACCACGTCATCTGAGGAGCAGGATGCTGAAAATCTCGCGGCACTGACAAACATGTTTCCTGGCTATGAACTATCAACAACAGTCCTGGCACAGCGCAGCGCGTTGCGTGTCAATACCCGGGATCGTCTGCCCCTCGTGGGTCCGCTGGCAAACTTCCCAGTCATGGAGAAGCAATACGCTGGATTATCCCGTAATGCCCGACAAGAATTTCGTGAAGCGGGTGCTTATCACCCCGGGCTCTACATCAGTGCGGGTCACGGCTCAAACGGCCTGGCTACCTGTCCCATTAGCGGTGAATACCTCGCCAGCCTGCTCAATGGTGATCCCTTACCACTGGACAGAGACGCTATCGAGGCACTCAATCCCAGTCGATTTCTCATTCAGGATCTCAAGAAGCAGCGAGTGGTTTAGCGGCTGTAGAACGCAGCGACAACTTTTGATAATGCATAAGCATCGTCGCTGCCGACCAATTCGCGAATAGAATGCATGGCGTAACTGGCAACTCCTACGTCCACTGTATTGATGCCCGTTTCTGCTGCTGTGATGGGACCAATGGTGCTGCCGCAAGCCATGTCATTACGCATTGCGAATGACTGATAAGGCACGCTGGCCTGATCGCAGATCGATTTGAACAAGGCAACAGAATCGCTGTTGCTGGCATAGCGTTGATTGGCATTGAGCTTCAGCACCGGGCCGCCATTCAACACTGGGCGATGTTGATCGTCGTGCTTTTCCAGATAATTCGGATGAACTCCATGGGCATTGTCTATAGAGAGCATCTTCGAATTACTGCTGATTCTTCGCAAGCTATCCAGTTCTGTTGATTGTGACGTAGCCAGACGCTCAAGCACAGCAGTCAGGAAGGGACCCTGAGCTCCGGAGGCTGACATACTCCCTACCTCCTCATGGTCGTTGCACACCAACAAGGATGGATAGTTACTCTTGGTCTTGATTAGCGCGTGGCAGGCGACATAACAACTCAGTAGATTGTCCAGACGCGCAGACGCAATAAATTCCTGGTTCAGACCCACCAACGCAGGTGGCTGCGTATCGTAAAAAAATAATTCATGAGCAAGCACCTTACTGGCACTACGATGACTACTCTGTTTGCGCAGCAAGGACAGCAAATAGTCTTCCAGCTTAAATTTCTTCTTTCCGCCATTGTCGAGCATCACCACTGGCATCAGCTCTTTCTGCGGATTGATTGTTCGACTATCGTGAACGTCACGATGGAGGTGAATCGCCAGGCTCGGGATAGTGGCAATAGCGTCCCTGGCGTCCACTAGCGCCGATTTGAGAGTACCGTTCCTGGACTTATAGTTCACACGTCCCGCAAGTGACAGGTCACGGTCGAACCAGGGTGCAAACAGCGCGCCGCCATACACTTCCACACCTACTTGCACACAGCCACCTCTACTGCGCACAGGATTCGGCTTGACTTTAAGACAGGGGCTGTCGGTGTGAGCACCCGTGATATAGACGCCATGCTTGAGCAGGTCCTCACGACCTGTTCTAAAGGCAACTATTGATGATTCATTGCGTACAACGTAGTAGGCAGATGCGGGCTGTAACGACCAGGAGTCCCCTTCATTCAACACTTCGAACCCGGCCGCGTCCAGCATCGCCCTCATGGAAGACACTGCATGGAAAGCAGTCGGTGATTGCTGCAGGAACCGTAACAGTTCCTGGTTGAATTTCCTGGCGCTCACGGTTTGCGGGCTAGCGAACCTCCAGCAATTCTACTTCAAAGATCAGCGCAGAATTGGGTGGTATCGCAGGAGTTGGAGATGCCTCGCCATAAGCCAGGTTTGGAGGAATAAAAAGGCGCCACTTGTCACCGACTTTCATCAACTGCAACGCTTCAGTCCAGCCAGCAATGACTTGTGAAACACCGAATGTCGCAGGCTCTCCACGCTGCACCGAACTATCAAAGACGCTGCCATCCGTCAGCGTGCCGTGATAATGGGCAAGAACAGAATTTGCGGTAGTTGGGGATTGTCCACCTGCAGCACCAGATTCCATAATTTCATACTGTAGACCCGAGTCCAGCGTTACAACACCATCACGTTGACCGTTCTCTGCAAGAAAAGCTTCACTGGCGGACAGATTTTCCGCTAGCGCGTTCTGCGCGGCTTCCTGTTGTCTTTGGACGAAAGTCTGAATCGCTGTCATGATTTCAGTGTCATCGAGACGCACATTACCGGCAACTGAATCCATCATGCCAGCAATGAATGCATCGATTTCGATACCTTCAACGATACCCTGTTGAATAAGATTCTGACCAATATTGACACCGATAGAGTAACCGATGCGGTTATCTTCGCTCTCGAGACTGATGTCGCTCTGGGCAAATGAAGCTGTCGCAATACTCACCAATATTGCGACCAGGGCCGATCTGGTAATTGTGTCTATTCTGGTAGTCGCTGTTGCGGTAAGCAGGGAGAGCCCCTTGGACGTTTTCATACCAATTTCCTTAGAATCATTGGACAATAGGCTGCAGAGGTTGAACTGATTCGCCCCCGAGCGCGAGTAGCGCATACTAACCGGGAAAACAGGCAATTACCAGCCAGCCAACGTCGACCAAAACCAGGCCGCAAGCACCGATTCAAGCCGTGAAAACCAGTCAACTAAAAGTCCTGATCAGTCTGTTTCTGCTGCTGCCGACCTGCTCTCAACCCCTGACTGTGTCTATCAACAACCAGGCCGTCTATGATCCGTCTGGCCGACTCATTGGCAGTGGAGTTATCGATGCAGATTTGCAGGGTTGCATTAACCTGGCCATGCAACAGCAGGGAATGAGCAATGCAGCAGAATTAACAGTACTGTCCTGCGCCAATTCCGAGATTGGCAATCTGGAAAACATCGGACAATTAACCCGGGTGCGCTTTCTCGACTTAAGCAACAACAACATCACCAACCTGACTCCGCTCGAGGAGCTGCCTAACGTGACCGGCCTGAGCCTGGTCAATAATCAGATCAGTGACATTTCCCCGCTGTTCAATGTTCGCAGTCTCTCTTCAGTTAGCCTGCTGGGAAATAACGGCATACCTTGCGAACAACTGTCACAGTTGCGGCAGCAATTAGGAAACAATTTGAGTGCACCGGAGGAATGCCGCAACTGATTTCAGACAGGTGGGCCGCTATGAAAACGAAACTTTGTATCCGGGCTAGTAATCAGCTCTGATTCAATAGCAAGGAAGTCATCAATACGACTGGTGATGTTTTCATTGGCGCAATCTTCAGCCAACTGCAAATAGTCCTGAAAATGTCGAGCTTCTGACTTCAGCAAGCTGCCATAGAATTTACACAACTCATCATCCAGATAGTGCAACAAACCTGCGAACCTTTCACAGGACCGAGCCTCGATGAGCGCACCAATGATCAAAGTATCAACCAGTGCTGCTTTCTCCTGTTGCGCGATGTGCTGTCGTAGCCCTGCCGCATAGCGTGACGGACCCAGACGGCGATAGCGAATATTGCGAGCCGCCATAATCTCTACAAGCTGTTGAAAGTGAAGCAACTCCTCCCGGGCCAACTGGGACATTTTACTGAGTAGATTAGGGAATCCCGTATGGCGGTACATCAGATTCATTGCCGTGGCGGCAGCCTTCTTCTCGCAATTGGCATGATCGATAAGCAAAATGTCCTGTTGCCTCTGCGCTTCAACAAACCAACGCTCTGGAGTTGCGCAAGGGAGAAAATCCAGGACAGGTGTGAGCAGTGATTCAAATTGCGCTGCTACTACACTCATTAGTGTCGGGTCTTTTCATCCAGCCCTTCTGGATTTTCGCCGTCTTCAGTAGCACCGGGTAGCACAGCCTCTTCATCTTGCGCCTGCTCTAACAAGGCAGACTTCTGCTTCTTGCCAGTCTTTGCACCCAGCTGGCGGAGGTTTTCAACTCGCTTGATTAAATTCCCACGCCCGCTAACGAGCTTGTTCTGGGCTTTGTCAAAGCTCTTCCTGCTGGCATCGATGCGATGACCGATCTCATCCAGGTCGTCGACGAAATTGACAAACTTGTCGTACAGCGCACCTGCCTGACGGGCAATTTCAGCAGCATTCTGGTTCTGCTGGGCCAGACGCCAGAGATTTTGTACTGTCTTCAAGGTAGTAAGCAGGGTTGTGGGCACGACACAGATGATGTTGCGCTCGAACGCGAATTGGAACAGATCCCTGTCTTCCTGCGCAGCCGTCGTGTATGCCGCTTCGATGGGCATAAACAGAAACACATAGTCGAGTGAATTTAGGCCAGATAGATTTTGGTAATCCTTGCTGGCAAGGCCGTTAACATGGGACCGAATGGAAGCCACATGCTGTTTTAACAGCTCTGCCCTCTCCTCGTCGCCTTCTGTTGAGCAATACGCATCCCATGCTTTCAGGGACACTTTGGAATCAATAATAATGTCTCGGGATTCCGGCAGGTGTACAACGACATCGGGTTGGTATTTGCTACCATCTTCGCCCTTAAGACTTACCTGTACATCGTATTCCCTGCCCTTCACCAGGCCAGATTTCTCCAAGATCGACTCCAGTACGAATTCACCCCAGCTACCCTGCGCCTTGTTATCCCCTTTTAAGGCGTTGGTCAGATTGACTGCTTCCTCGCTGATACGTGTGTTGAGTTCTTGCAGAGATTTAATTTCCCTGGCTAGTGAAAAACGCTCTTTGGATTCCTTGTCATAGGTTTCCTCAACGCGCTTTTCAAAGCGACTAATCTTCTCTTGTAGTGGCTCGAGCAAAGTATTCAGACTTTGTTTGCTCGTATCGGCGAACTTGCGAGACTTGTCCTCAAAAATTTCATTGGCGATATTTTTAAAGGCAACGCTTAGCTGATCCCGGGACTCATTCAGTAGAGACAGCTTCTCGTCAAACTGTTTACGTTCCAGTGCAAGACTGGTTCGCATGCTTGCCTGCTCTTCACGGGATTGTTGTATGCGCTGTTGCAAGTCTTGAACTTCTTGTTCCGCATTGTGCAATTGTGTACGCAGCTCTTGCAGCTCTTCTTCCCGGGCCGCCAGGCTCGCCAGTGCTGTTGCTTCCGATACGCGGGCTCGCTGTAATTGGCGCAACAAAAACAAGGCACCGACGACAGCCAGTACCAACATGAGCAGCAGTAGCAGTGGAATTACAGAATTCATAGAAAGCCCTGAGTCACCGAGTGCAGTCGGTATCATCAGGTAAGGTTATCATTGATAACTTGCAGCAGCTCCAGAGTGAGCTGATTGGACTCTGCCGAGTTCTCCATAGCCTCGGTAACGACATTAACGGTCGATTCGGTTTCCATCAAGCGCACGCTGAAGGCTTGCTCTTCAATATCCTCGGTGGCATTTCCGCGACCAAGAAGGCGACCAAAGAATCCAGGTGAGTCCTGCTCCTGAACTATGCCCGCGAATCTGACACTAAAGAATGACTGATCCCGATCCTGATCTACGATATCGATTTCGGCGGATTCAAGCGCCTGACGAATCTGCACCCAGGCGCGGTTATAGTCAATTTTCAATTCGAGTACGGTATCTCCCGCCGCACCTTCGACCAGGTTGGCTTTACTCTCAGTCTGTATGGCGCCAGCGAGAAGGCTTGCGGCGGACGCCTGATAGATGTCATTACGGTCCGCGAGAAACTGCGAGACAGACCTGAGCATCTCTTGTTCCAGGTCAGGAGAGGTCGACTCCTCTGGCCAGGTAACTATGGTCGGTATAGGGTCCTCGCGCAGCTGCTGCAGATGCAGCACATAGATCTCAGAATAGCCGGCGTGTAATCCAGGCTCGATAAGCATTCGATACTTGTGGCGATTGTCCCGGTCGCTGCCGATCTCCACCCATGCAGTTTCCATGATGCCCGCACTGGGGTTTTCGTAATCCAGCTCGATCTGAATCTCGGTCCAGTAATCCCGAATTCGGGGCCAGACCTGGCCAGGCGCGGCATCAATCAGAATCCAGCGATTGTCAGACAGACTTTGAATAATGACACCCTCTCTGCGACGGGCATCAATTGGCTTCGGCAGCGGAATATCGTCTTCAAAGACATCACCATCGGCGACCAGCTGTTCGGGTATCACATAGAGCTCGTCGATCGTGTAGCTATCCAACTCAAAAGGAATCCGCATGGGAGGCACTACTTGCGCATTTTGATAGTCGCCTCCACGCTCCCTGAACAGACCGTTCTCTCCAGTGAGGTAATTGCAGGCAGTCAGCACTGTCATCAACAATATGAGTACGGTATTTCTCACGGTAAGCAACGTATCCTCTTCTTCATGCTGCCTCAGGCAGATTAATCTCTGCCTGCTCAAGCGCTTTCATCACTTGGACGTGAAATTCTTCGCTGAGTTCCACCAGGGGCAAACGAATTCCAGCAGCAATCATGCCCATTTTGTACAGGGCCCACTTTACGGGAATCGGATTGGCCTCCAGGAACAGGTTCTGGTGAAGCAGTGCAAGTTTGCTATCCAGGGATTTCGCTTCCGCTTCATTCCCGGAGAGCGCTGCCTCACACATGGATGCCATGACCGCAGGTGCTACATTTGCTGTGACTGAAATGACTCCGTCTCCACCGGCGAGCATCAATGGCAGGGAAATGGCGTCTTCGCCACTGTAAACAGCCAGGCGATCACCGCAGCATTGAATCATTTCAATACCACGATTCAGGTCTCCCGTGGCGTCCTTGATACCGACAATATTCTCCTGCTCTGCCAGGCGCACTACTGTTTCGAGTGTCAAGTCACAAGCTGTTCGTCCTGGCACGTTATAGAGAATTTGAGGAATATCGACCGACTCTGCTATCAGTTTGAAATGCTGATATAGCCCTTCCTGAGAAGGCTTTGTGTAATAAGGTGTGACCAGTAATGCCGCATCTGCACCATGATCGCGAGCAGATTCAGTGAAATACAGGGCTTCCCTGGTATTGTTGGACCCTGTACCCGCAATCACAGGTACGCGACCGGCAACTGTTTTGACACAGTGGGAGACCAGATCACAGTGCTCCTCGACACTAAGTGTGGCCGATTCTCCAGTTGTCCCTACCACCACGATACCGTTGGTGCCCGAGGCAATGTGCCATTCCAGCAGTCGATCGAATGCTGGCAGATCCATTGCGCCGTCGTTTGCCATCGGCGTAACTATTGCAACCAGGCTGCCTCGGATACGTTGTGACATCGATATCTCGGGATCAGGAATCAGATTGGGGACTTTGTAAGTTTAACACAGGGCTAATATAGGGGTCATGTCAGCCCTGGGGCTGATCCGCGGTTTTGGATTGCACACGAGAAGGCCAGGCATTGACGATTGCCTTTATGAGGGTAGCCAGTGGTATGGCGAAGAAAACGCCGGCCATACCCCAGACTCCACCAAAAACCAGTACCGCAGCGATAATTGCCACGGGATGCAGATTCACGGCTTCAGAAAAAATAATTGGCACCAGCACATTACCGTCCAAGACCTGCAGGATCAGGTAGGCAATCAGCACTGTGTAGAATTCCCCACCCAGGCCCCATTGCACATAAGCTACTGCGGCAACTGGCAGGGTCACCACAGTGGCGCCAATATAAGGCACAATGACCGACAGACCGACAAGTACTGACAGCAACAGTGCGTAGTTGATGCCCAGCACTACGAACAACACATAGGCAGCACCACCGACGATAAGGATTTCTACAAACTTGCCGCGAATGTAATTGGAAATTTGTTCATCCATTTCTCTCCAGATTCTACTCATCAGCGGGCGATTTCGCGGCAGGAAATTGCCGGCCCAATCCACCAGGTCATCCTTGTCTTTCATGACAAAGAAAACCAGGATCGGGACCAGTATCAGGAATATCATCCACGCGAATACACTGGGCAAGCTGGCCAGTGAGTATTCAAGAATTGTTTGACCGAAGCCACCGATCTCACCGCCCAGCCCATCGATAAATGCTCTCACTTGCGCCTCGGAAAACAGACTAGGATAGTTTTCCGGTAGCGACATCAGCGAGGTGCGCCACTCGCTGATCAGATTGGGTAGCTCATTCGCAAGACGGCGCAATTGATTCCAGGCCTGTGGTAGCAGATAAAGCAGAATGAGCAGAAAGAAGCCGATAAACAAAGTGTAGACCGCAACAAATGCGATTCTGGGTGTAAGGCCATAGTTCAGCAACAAATTGACCAGGCCCTGCATCAGATACGCGATAATGACTGCGGCAATCAGTGGCGCAAGTACACTTCCCAGGGCCAACAGGATAAGCAGCCCTGCCGTCAGAAGAATAATCAGAATGATGGATTCTTCATCATGGAAATAGCGATCCAGGAAATCTTCGAGGAGTTTTTTCATAACCGAATTTGATTCGCACCCTGCCTTTTGCGGGTTCTCTCAACAGGCAGACTCACTATCCTTTTTGAATCCAGTAAAAATAGGCATCCGTATCCTTTTGGAAGTGCAAAATCTGATTGTCACTCTGCTGCACGAACAAGTGAAAATCCTTCTCTGAACCTGGATCGGTGGCGATAACTTTCAATACCTGATTTGGCTCCATGGTATTGAGCGCGAGTTTTGCCTTTAACAGCGGCATGGGACACTGCAGGCCTGATAGATCGAGCTCGATGTCGGCAGATTGAGGCATGGCGCTATTTTAACAAGCCCACTCCCTCAGTGCCTATGTCTAAACCCCAGAAAAGTGAGATAAGTGACTCTAACAATTGAATTTATTTGTGATAGTCTGGGTGTAATGCCTAGTGTTCGCGAGGCTAAATACCCGTATGCGAGCACCCCACGGGAATTTCTGTGGAAATCCCCGTATCGAGACCCCATATCCAGTAGCTATGAGCGCGCGTCTTTTCAACAAGCTTTACCACCCACTGGTGCTCATATTGGCACTGCTACCAGTGTCGGGCCATGCCCAGCAATCATTGCCCAGCCTGGGAGACCGAATTTCCGGCACCGTCTCCCTGGAGCAGGAACATCGCATGGGGCAGCAATTTCTCAGCCAGATTCGCCGCAGTGCGCCTACGATTCCGGATGCCCTGCTCAATAACTACCTGGAAAATATTAGTTTCAAGCTTGCCGCCCGCAGTCAACTGCAGGATCGCCGACTCTCATTTATCATCATCGACAGTGAGGAGATCAATGCTTTTGCAGCCCCCGGCGGCATCATTGGCGTCAATACCGGCTTGTTTCTGAACGCACGGACTGAAGCAGAATTCGCTTCAGTCATGGGCCATGAGCTTGCCCATGTCAGCCAGCGTCATTTCGCCCGCGGTATAGACCAGGCTCAGGCAGGGCGAGTCGGCCAGCTTGCCGGCTTACTGGCAAGCGTCTTGATCATGGCAACTTCCGACGGAGCCCACGGCGCAACTGCACTTACTGCCGCTCAGGGTTTGGCCGCAGATCAACAATTGCGCTTTAGTCGCAGCAACGAATCGGAGGCAGACCGTATTGGTCAGGACACCATGTTCAATGCAGGTTTTGACCCTAGAGCCCAGGCCAGCATGTATGAACAACTTCTTGCTGCCAATCGTTTCGGTCGACGACCACCAGAATTTTTGCTTACACACCCATTGACTGAATCCCGTATTGCAGAGAGTCGATCCCGGGCCAATCGCTATCCGGAGCGCAACTACAGCCAGAATCTCGACTACCAGATTATGCGTGCCCGGGTAATAGCCCACTATGCCCAGGACAAGGCAGGCCTTGTTACCGACATGCAGCGACAATTTGAACTCAGCAGCAGTGACTTCAGTCGCGACACCAATCGGTATGCGCTGGCAGTTGCTTACTGGGAGAATGAGCAGTATGGCGAAGCTTCGGTCACCTTACAGCCTCTTCTGGACAAATATCCCAATCGAATCAGCCTGGTAGTGACACAGGCAGAAATCTACACCAAACAGCGGGAAGCAGGACGTGCCATTGAATATTTACAGCGTCATCTGGAGATTAATCCTAACAATCATCCTCTGACCATGGCTTATGTTGATGCCTTAATCGAATCTCGTGCTTACAACGAAGCCGGGCGCGTAATGGAAGATCATGCCAACGTTCGCTCCAGTGACCATCACTTGTGGTATCAGCTGGCAGAAACCTGGGGCCAGGCAGGTGAAATCAGTAAAGTTCATCAATCCCGAGCGGAGTATTTTGTGCTCATTGGCGACTATCGCAGTGCTCGCGAGCAGTTACAGTTTGCTCTGAGAATTGAATCTGAGAACGATATCAACCCTGCCGAAGAAGCCAGGTTGAGACAGAAGATTCGTGATATTGAGGCGATGCAGCGAGAGCTCGCCGGATAGTTCAGGCCTTCCCTGTTACGCTCATATTCAGATCCTGTGCGAAACTCAGCATCCTGTTGAGCGGTAACATCGCCCGCTCTGCCAAACCAGGATCAACCTGTACTTCATTAGTTTGTGCTTGCAGACTTTCTTTAAGCCGTTGCAAGGAATTCATTGCCATCCATGGGCAGTGAGCACAACTTCGACAGGTTGCATCGTTCCCTGCTGTCGGAGCAATGATGAAGTTTTTCTCCGGAGCCAGTTGCTGCAGTTTATGGAAGATGCCCTTGTCAGTTGCGACGATAATGTCGGTGCTCGTTAGTTGCTGGGCTGCCTTAATGATTTGCGTGGTTGAGCCCACCACGTCTGCAATTTCCAATACCGCCTCGGGTGATTCCGGATGAGCAAGTATCGCCGCACCCGGATACAGCTTACGCATGTCCTGCAAACCCCGATATTTGAATTCCTCGTGCACGATACAGGCCGCATCCCACAACAGCATGTCTGCGCCTGTGCTCTTTTCTATATAAGCACCGAGATGTTTATCCGGCGCCCAGAGAATTTTCTTCCCCTGTTCAGCGAGATGCTCAACTACATCCAATGCAATACTGGAAGTCACTACCCAGTCTGAGCGCGCTTTCACCGCTGCTGAAGTGTTGGCATAAACGACAACTTCTCGATCTGGATGCTGGTCGCAGAAAGCAGAAAACCGGTCAATGGGACAGGCGATGTCCAGGGAGCAGGTGGCTTGCAGTGTTGGCATCAATACCTGCTTCTCAGGACTCAGGATCTTCGCGGTCTCTCCCATGAACCGCACGCCCGCAACGAGCAGGATATCCGCGTCACAATCGCGCCCGAATCTAGCCATTTCGAGACTGTCACCAACAAAGCCTCCAGTTGCTTCGGCCAGATCCTGTAGCACTGAATCTGTGTAATAGTGCGCCACTAGCCTGGCACTCTTTTCAGCCATCAGCTCTGCAATCTCCACACGCAGCTGTGATTCCTCTTCCGGAGAGAGGGGTGCCGGAAGATCAACCCGATCAAGGAAGCTGCGCACAACTTCGATATCGGAAGCGAGAGATGCTCGGGATTCGGCTGTAGTATTCGTGGACATGGTCATTATGAACTACTGAAGAAGCCTAATTTTATCACATCACGCGGCATCTTCTGGGTTTCTGGGGCCAGCTTATTCATCCCTAACAGATATAGAATTTTTCAAGCAGTTCCAGTACCATACCGCCCCTTTCCGGGTCGTTAGCTCAGTTGGGTGAGACCAAGCGCTTTCAAAGCGTAGCTTTGAGCGCCGGGCGAACGACAGCGATCTGTGATCGCTGGCTGGGATGAGCAGAAGGCGCTCAAGCCAGCTTGCAGGATAGTAATAGTTTCAGTACCAAGAATGGGTCGTTAGCTCTGTCGGGTGAGACCAAGCGTTTTCAAAGCGTAGCTTTGAGCGCCGGGTGAACGACAGCGATCTGTGATCGCTGGCTGGGATGAGCAGAAGGCGCTCAAGCCAGTTTGCAGGATAGTAATAGTTTCAGTACCAAGAATGAGTCGTTAGCTCAGTTGGGTGAGACCAAGCGTTTTCAAAGCGCAGCTTTGAGCGCCGGGCGAACGACAGCGATCTGTGATCGCTGGCTGGGATGAGCAGAAGGCGCTCAAGCCAGCTTGCAGGATAGTAATAGTTTCAGTACCAAGAATGGGTCGTTAGCTCAGTCGGTAGAGCAGAAGGCTTTTAACCTTTTGGTCATAGGTTCGAATCCTATACGACCCACCAAATTCCCAACCAGGGTAGTGCTGCCGACTGGCCTACCTGTATCTTGTTGGATCGGGAAGCTCAGCCTCCAAAAATCCTTGCTTGCGAAATCGACAACTGTCACAGACTCCGCATGCCCGTCCTTCCTCATCAGCCTGGTAACAGGACACAGTCAGGCTGTAGTCGACACCCAGCTGCTCGCCGGTACGAATAATTTCTGACTTCTTCAAGTCTATCAGTGGCGTTTCCAGCGTGATGGTCCCGCCTTCGACGGTCTTCCTGGTTGCCAGATCCAGCATATCCTGAAAAGCCTTGATGAATGCTGGCCGGCAATCTGGGTACCCGGAATAGTCCAGGGAGTTCACGCCGATAAAAATCGCATCAGCGTCCAGCACTTCGGTCCATGCTAGCGCATAGGCAAGAAATACTGTGTTGCGTGCAGGCACGTAAGTGACCGGAATACCCTGGGATTCCTGTTCCGGTACATCGATCCCGGCGTCAGTGAGAGCAGAACCACCGAGGGCGCCCATCCCCAGCTGGACGATCTTGTGGTCCGTTACCGAAAAGTCCCTCGCCACTACTTGTGCAGCATTGAGCTCGCTGACCGAGCGCTGTCCGTAGTCAAAGCTGAGCGCATAGCAGTCATATCCCCTGTCTCTGGCGATCGCCAGGCAAGTAGCAGAATCCAGACCGCCTGAAACTAAAACGATAGCTTTCATCCTATCGACCCTGCTCCTCTCCCCAAAGCAGTTTGTGCAACTGCAACTGTAATCTCACTGGAAGATGATCGCGCAACACCCACTCGGCCAGTTCGCGCGCCGCCAGTTCCTGATACGAAGGTGAAAACAGGACTTCGCCCGCTCTCTCTGCCAGATTAAATTCCAATAATTTGGATTTGGACCACTCATAGTCCTTGTTATCGCAAATAACAAACTTCACCTGGTCTTTTTTGCTCAGCTTCGCAATATTGTCCAGCAGATTGCGATCGACTTCGCCTGAGCCCGGCGTCTTTAAATCCAGGACGATTGAAACACGGCTATCCACTTCACTAATATCCATGGCACCACTGGTTTCTAATGAAACTTCCAGGCCTTCATCACACAAGGCCGTCAGTAGTTGCTGGCACGCCGGTTGCGCCAGCGGTTCACCACCGGTAACGGTCACATGCTCACAATGCTGCTGCTTTACCTGTTCGATAATGGTATGCAGAGCCAATGGTGTGCCACCTTCAAAGGCATAGGCGGTATCGCAATACTGACAACGTAGTGGGCAACCTGTCAGGCGCACAAAGACAGTAGGGATGCCCACAGTCCGGGCTTCACCTTGAAGAGAGTAAAAAATCTCGGTGATTCTGAGTTGCGAGTCGTGTCGGGAAGCATTCATAACAAGCCTACCTGTTTTGCCCAGGTATCTTGATTCAGTTCTGCAAGAATTAGTCGAGTGAGAGTAAGCGAGTATCGGCCAGATTCGCCGCGCCAGTATTCGGGAATCGACGCTTGATATCGTTCAGCAGACGACGGGCTTGAGGCACGTTGCCAAGTCCTTCGTAAGCCTGGGCCAGGCCATACATGGAGTCAGCGATCTTCGCAGAATCCGGATACTGATTCAGTATGGTCTCGTAGGAATCAACGGCTTGTGTGTACTGTCTCAGGAACAGGAAAGCCTGACCTTTCCAGTAGTGGGCGTTGGAGACGAATCGACCCTCAGGATAGATACTCAGGTATTGGTCGAATTCAGCAATCGAATGCTCAAAGTCGCTGTTGATTACAGAGTCATAAGCCATCTGGTACAACTGTTGCTCACTCAACACTGCGGGCTGCAAAGTACCACGACCAGTGCCGGTGTTTCGGGAACTGCGAGTCACAGCCGGTGCAGCGCTGGTATTGCCAGCAGTACTGTTGTTCAAGGTGGCAATGTTTGTTCTCGGGGCGGCAGACGCCGTGCCTGCGGGTGCAAGCTCGGCGCTATCGCTTGTCGGGCTAGCCAATGAGGGTGTGCTGGAAATGCCAGGGTCAGCAGTACTGCTTGCAGTTGGACTCACTGCTGTAATTGAGCCAGTCTCCAGGGATCGCAAGCGCTCATCTGTGTCCGTGTAGCGAGTCAGCGAATCGCGCTGCAGTCTGCGTATGTCGAAGCCCTGCTCTTCCACCATGCCGCGCAAGGCTTGCAGTTCAGCCCTTAGCTGCTGATTCTGATCGAGCAGCAGCTGTAAGGCATCATTGTTTGCAACAGCTGATCCACCGGGGGGACTAATCGGGGCCTGGCCAGGCGTGAATCCCTGTGACTCAACAACCGACCCTGTTCCCTGAGCTGACGCCGATGCCGCAAATAGGCTAAAAGCTGGTGCGACGATGGAAGCGATAACAGCTCTGGGAATTAGTTTCATCTAACGACCTGACTATTTACCTGGCAACGACTTCAACACGTCTGTTGCGGCTATAGGCAGACTCCGTCTGCCCGCCCTGCGCGGGGCGCTCTTCGCCGTAACTGACGACTTCAATCTGGGAACGTGAAGCGCCATTCACGATGAGGTAGTTCAGAATGCCATTGGCGCGCCGTTCGCCCAGTGCCAGATTGTACTCTCTGGTGCCTCGCTCATCGGCATGGCCTTCCAGTCGCACTCGTTTATTGGGATTGGCGGCCAGATCCCGGGCGTGATAGGTCAATGTGTCACGATCTTCAGGCTTGAATTCGGCAACGTCGAAATCGAAATAGAATACAGTCTGCCGGAGGGCGTTCTGGGCTCGAATCTGTTCCTGGCTAAGTTGGCCGCTGTTGGAACCGGCACTGGAAGAGGCAGAGCTGCCAGCGTTGCTGGATGCCGTGCTGCCAGAATCGGCGCCCTCGTCGGTTTCGCTGGTGGAGCTGCACGCTGCCAGGGCAAATAGCGAAATGACCAACAGGCCTGTTTTAAGAAATTGATTGCGTTGAATTCCCACTCTTTAAGTCCTCCAAGAACTAGATCGTGATTGCCGGTGAAAGCATTAGTGTTATGTTTAGTTAAAGAACGGAGACCAGGCTGGTTCCCGCACATCGCCCTGCGACGATGGTAAACGGAACTTCACGCGGCCGTCAATGGATACGGCGTCAAGCACGCCGCGGCCTGCGAACTTGGTGGCATACATAATCATGCTGCCATTCGGTGCCACGCTAGGCGATTCATCCAGAGAAGTATCGGTGAGGGTAATTACCCGGAGCGTCTCCACATTTAGAATTGCGATCTGGTAATTAGGGTCCTGTCGGGTTTCCCTTCTCACGTGCACCAGATTGACCCCATCGGGCAGGAATCTCGCCTTCATGCACTGAAAACAGTCATAGGTCAGGCGCTCCACATCGAAAGAACTGGCGCCCAGTGCCATTTGGTAAATCTGCGGCTGTCCGGTTCTGTCAGACATAAAGACAATAGATCGCCCATCAGCACTCCAGCTGGGTTCAGTATCGATATTCGGATGGTTAGTCACCCTGATCAGTTCGTTGGATAGCAGATCCTGCACGTAGATTTCCGGATTGCCGTCCTTGGATAACACCATAGCCAACTTGCTGCCATCCGGTGAAAAAACCGGTGAACTATTAATGTTTGGATAGTTGGTAATCTGGCGACGCTGGCCGGTGGCAATATTCTGCGTATAGATTCTGGGCAATGTGGTTTCGAATGAGACGTAAGCGATATCCTGACCATTGGGAGACCAGTTAGGCGACATGATCGGTTCAGCCGACTCAAGCAGCACTTGCGCGCGCTGACCATCGTAGTCAGCCTTCTCCAGTCGATAAATAGTTTCACCTGGCGCTAAATCTTCGGAAACGATGTAGAGTATCTGTGTCGTGAACGCTCCCCTCGTACCAGTAACCAGCTCATAAACCACATTGCTGATTTCATGACCAATATCACGCAACTGCGCAACACTGCCAGTCAGCACCTCGCCTGCCAGTTTCATCTCACGGTTAATATCAAATAGTTCATACTGTACCTGAACCAGTTGACTACCTGGCGCCCGATTGATCTTCCCTACCAGGAGATAGTCCTGTGCCAACACTCTCCAGTCGCGAAAGAACACCTGGTTTTCTTCATTCGGCAGGCTCAGCATGTTCGCTGGAGACAAAGAGCGAAACTCACCGACTTGCTCCAGGTCATTAACGACGATCTGGCTGACGTCTTCACTCAATACACCACTCCCTTCCCAGGAAAAAGGTACGATGGCAATGGGAATGGGATTATCGACGCCCTGGGTGATCTGAATACTCAATTCAGCCCTGGCGGCAACTGAAAACAACAAAACTATAAATAAAGCTATTCGTAAGGCCATGTCAGTTCAATAAATCCTCTGGCTCAAAGATCAGTGATAGAGATCTGAAATTTGCATTAAAAACATTGATAGGAAGTTCCCGTAGTTCTGAGAACGGTGCTGCGGCGTACACAGCATTCTCCGCAGATCGATCAAAGGCAACATCACCGCTGGACTGGGTGAGCGTCACATCCAACAGATCCCCGGTCGGTAACATCTGAATCTGCAGGACTGCTCTCATGCCATTGCGTGCACTGGGTGGTCGGGACCAGCGCTCCTGCACCAATTGCTGAATCAGACCGGTGGCACTCTGTACTAATTCGAATTCATTACGAGCAGCTTCTGCTGCAGCTGCCTCTGCAGCAGCTTGTGCGGCCTGTCGCCGCTCCAACTCCTGCTGCCGACGCCGCTCCGCTTCTGCCGCTTCAGCCTGGCGACGCAACTCCTCTGCCCGTTCCTGCTCACGACGCTGTTGCTCGGCGCGCTGCCTCTCAAGCTCTTCCCGCTCCCGTATCGCGGTCTGGCGCTGCTCTTCCTCGCGACGTTGTCGGTCTGCTTCCTGACGCTGCTGCTCTTCCTGTCTCTCGCGTTCTGCGGCCTGGCGCTGCTGCTCCTGCTCCAGTTCCCGCTGGCGCTCCTGTTCTATTCTGCGCTGGTCCTGAATGCGTTTATTTCTGACTTGTGGGTTTTCGTCGATAAACAGCGCCTTGATGATTGTAGGCTGAACTAATTCCAGAGAATCGGCTGTGGACTGCGACTGGAAATACAACAACACGACAAAGAGCAAGGTATGAAAGCTCAAGGCAGCGACTACTGACAGCGGGTAGCCATTGTAAATTATGAGATTGTTCATCACGTTGTTCATGCTGAGTCCGTGAGCTGCAAACCTACAAGCTGTCCAGCGGTTGCGTAATGAAGCTGGGATTCGCAACCCCGGCGTTCATCAATGTGGTGATAAGCGTCACCATCGATTCCCAATCGGCAGCCGCATCACCTTCAACCAACACCTGAATCTGCGGATTGGCATTGATTATTCGACTCACTTGCTCGCCTACCGTCTCCAGGGTGACTGACTGACGATCATCGCCGGTTGCGCCTATGCTGAGAAAGTATTCGCCCGCTGCAGTTGTGGTTACCACCAGGGTTTCCAGGTTTTCATCGATATCCAGCGGTTCGTTATTGACGCTGGGCAGTTCTACATCAATTCCCTGGTTCAACATGGGCGCTGTCACCATAAACACAATCAGTAACACCAACATCACATCGATGTAAGGCACCACGTTGATCTCACTCATTGGTCGGCGTTTTTTACGAACTATGGTATCCATAATAGATTACGCTGATGCTGCTGTGCCCGGTTTTCAGTTGCTGTGAATCTGCCGATGCAGAATTGAGGAAAATTCGTCACTGAATGTCACATAACTACTCGTTACATGATCCAATGTAGACGAGTAGCGGTTATAAGCTACTACCGCAGGTATGGCGGCAAATAAACCCAAGGCTGTTGCCACGAGCGCCGCGGCGATTCCAGGCGCGACAACCTGCAAAGTCGCCTGAGACTGACCTGCCAATCCCAGAAAGGCATTCATGATACCCACCACGGTTCCAAACAGGCCTATATAAGGCGATACCGAGCCTATGGTCGCAAGGAAGGCCAGGTGCCTTTCCAATTTTTCTTCTTCCCGGGAGTACGCTACCCGCATGGCACGCTGGGCCCCTTCCATGATGGCTTCTTTGTCCACAGCCCCCTGCTGCCTGAGGCGCATAAATTCCTTGAAGCCAGCGCGAAAGATGTTCTCCATGCCTACCGTCTGCATGTTTTCCTGCTGCATTTGAGTGCCTTCCTTGTAGAGCTGACTCAGATCCATGCCCGACCAGAAACGCTGCTCGAAACTGAGTACCCCTTTGCGCGCGGCGGACAATACCATCCAGCGCTGCACGATGATGACCCAGGAAAACACCGATAGAATCAAGAGAATGACGAACACAGATTGTTCAGCCGCGGTAGCCTCAAGAATCAGCTCGACGGTGCTAATGCTATTGTTCAATTTTGGGACTCCAAATTGGGCGAAATTATAGTGTAAGACTACAATTTTTTGCCGAAATTCCGGGGGTTTAAGGCATTTATTCGGCCAAATTGTGAAATAGTTTCGGGAAAACGCATTTAACGAGGAAAATCTAACTCCGAAACGGCAAAATCAGTCGAAAAGCTGAAGAAATATGGCCCAATTATGGCAATACCTGTGGCAACAAGTATGGCGATAGGGGTTTGCTAACACGGCGGTCGTGCAGAGTGCGCAGGGACAGGTGAGTTATTCCCCTTGCTGAAACAAATCCTCAACCTGCTGGGATGGCTTGATGCCAAGATGACGATAGGCGAACTGGGTCACTACCCTGCCCCGGGGAGTGCGCATGATGAATCCCTGCTGGATCAGATAAGGCTCAACCACATCTTCCAGGGTATCCCGCTCCTCACTCAGCGCTGCCGCCAGACTATCGATGCCAACGGGTCCGCCATCAAATTTTTCAACCATGGTGAGAAGCAGACGTCGATCCATTTGATCGAAGCCATGCTTGTCGATGCTGAGCATGTCCAGGGCCAGATTCGCCGCGTCGATACTCACTCGTCCATCGGCCTTGACTTCAGCATAG
Source organism: uncultured Pseudohongiella sp. (assembly GCA_965267495.1). Classification (GTDB taxonomy): domain Bacteria; phylum Pseudomonadota; class Gammaproteobacteria; order Pseudomonadales; family Pseudohongiellaceae; genus UBA9145. The sequence goes on from OZ254078.1 coordinate 2,045,065, forward strand.
TCTCTCACCCGGCGAAGCAGGCGATTGGCTATCCGGGGTGTGCCCCTGGATCTTCTTGCTATCTCGTCTGAGCCTCCGGTGTCAATTTCCGTACCCAGAATGCCTGCTGCACGAGTCACAATCTGGCTCAGTTCGTCGATAGAGTAAAATTCCAGTCGCTGAATAATGCCGAAGCGGTCACGCAATGGTGATGTGAGCAGCCCCGCTCTCGTCGTCGCCCCTACCAGGGTAAAAGGGGGCAGGTCCAACTTTATAGAACGTGCAGCAGGACCTTCTCCTATCATGATATCAAGTTGATAATCTTCCATCGCTGGATACAGTATCTCTTCGATGGCGGGACTGAGGCGATGAATCTCATCAATGAACAACACATCACCTTCTTCCAAATTGGTGAGCATGGCAGCCAGGTCACCGGCTTTCTCCAATACGGGGCCGGAAGTAGTACGGATAGCGACATCAAGCTCGTTGGCTACGATATTTGCCAGCGTAGTCTTGCCGAGCCCAGGGGGTCCAAACACCAGCGTGTGATCCAGAGGTTCACCTCGCTTGCGAGCAGCATTAATAAAGATTTCCATCTGCGCCTTCACCTCTTCCTGACCAATATAGTCATTCAGATTTAAAGGGCGGATAGCCTGCTCCTGGGATTCTTCAACCGGATCTGCTTGCGCTGAAATGAGTCTTTCTTCCGACACGGTTACAACATGCTCTTCAGTGATAATCGAATCAGGGCTTCGCTATCAGCCACATCAGGATTGTCCTTCAACACCTGGTTGATGGCCCTGCTCGCCTGTTGTGGTTTGTAGCCCAGGGCCAGTAAAGCGGTTTCCGCATCTTTGCTCATTGAGGAACTTGGTACTGAATCTCCTGTCACTACAACAGCGCCCGCAACATCGCTCCAGGCATCCAGCCGATCGCGCATTTCTACGATGAGTCGTTCTGCAGTCTTCTTGCCAATGCCAGGCATATTGACCATCGCAGACACGTCATTGGCCTGCACTGTGCGTACGAATTCATCTGCGTCCATGCCAGAAAGAATAGTCAGGGCCATTTTGGGCCCCACGCCATTCACCCGTATTAGTGCCCGAAACAGGGTCTTGTCTTTTTCCTGATAGAAACCGTAGAGAAGCTGTGCATCATCACGCACCACGAAGTGAGTGTGTAACTGAAGCTCCTTGCCTACTTCTGGCAGCTGATAGGCGGTACTCATGGGCACCTGCACCTCATAAGTGAGACCCTTGACATCGACCAGAATTTCCGGGGGCTTCTTCTCGATCAGAATGCCGCGAATACGACCAATCATGTGCTTCCTGTTTCCGGTCTGCTAAGTCAGACCCTACCGCAGTCGTTTGCGGCTAAAAGATTTTGCGCCTGCCATACGAATCAGACTGGCTCGTGTGTTGGCATGACAGATCGCGACAGCCAACGCGTCAGCAGCGTCTTCAGCTATGTTATCACTTAATGCCAACAGTGCTTTGACCATGTGCTGTACCTGTCCTTTCTCAGCCGCGCCAGCACCGACTACCGCCTGTTTAACCTGTCGGGCGGAATATTCATCAACTGGCAAGTCACAACTGAGACAGGCACTCATGGCGGCACCTCGCGCCTGCCCCAGCTTTAATGCCGAGGCCGCATTGCGACCCATGAATACCTCTTCAATGGCTACCTGCTCCGGCTTGTGTAAGCCGATCACGTCTGCAATGCCTGCAAAGATAAGTTTCAACCGCTCCGGCAATTCACCGGAACCGGTCTTGATACACCCACAGTCCACATAACGCAGCTTGTTGCCATGCACTTCAATAACGCCATAGCCAGTTACTCTGGAGCCAGGATCGATGCCAAGTACTTTCATTGCTGCATCATCTCACTGGCGGGCAGGCAGGACAAAGCTGTCGGATATTCTGAGGATTTAGAGCTGCTGCGCAATCTCATCGGAGATATTGGCGTTGTTGTACACATTCTGTACATCGTCCAGATCTTCCAGATGTTCAATGAGAGTCAGCAGTTTCTGGGCAGTATCCAGATCGAGATCAACCTCCGTGGAAGCCAGCATGGTCATCTCGGCCCGGTCAGATTCCAGCTCAGCTGCTTTCAGTGCGTCCTGCGCTGCACCGAAAGTTTCCAGGGTAGTTAATACTTCCACACTGCCGTCGTCATTGTTCACCACGTCATGTGCGCCCGCATCCAGGGCGACTTCCATCAAGGCTTCTTCATCCGTGCCAGATGGAAATGTAATGACGCCTGTTTTTTCAAACAGATAGGCAACGGATCCACTGGTGCCCAGGCTGCCTCCGTATTTACTGAATCCATGACGGACTTCGGCAACTGTGCGATTCTTGTTGTCGGTGAGAGTTTCACAGAGAATGGCCACGCCACCAGGGCCGTAACCTTCGTAGACCAGTTCTTCCAGATTTTCACTTTCCGCGGTGCCGGCACCTCGCGCAATTGCCCGCTCGATAGTGTCACGAGTCATATTGGCGCCCAGTGCTTTGTCGACTACGGCACGCAGGCGCGGGTTATCGTCCACACTTCCCCCGCCCATTTTTGCAGCCACGGTCAACTCACGAATAATCTTGGTGAAGACTTTACCGCGCTTGGCATCCTGCCCTGCCTTACGGTGCTTGATGTTCGCCCATTTACTGTGACCTGCCATGCTCTGCTCCTGCCTCGGCTTATTTGATCCTAGCTAGCCGGTTTTTCCCGCAGTCGAATGTTCAACTCCCGCAACTGTGCGTTTGATACGCCACCGGGTGCATCTGTGAGAGGACAGGCCGCTGTCTGGGTCTTGGGAAAGGCAATCACATCCCTGATTGAGCTGGTGTCTGTCATCAACATGATGAGTCGATCGAATCCAAATGCGATACCGCCGTGAGGAGGACAGCCATAACTTAGGGCATCAAGCAGAAATCCAAACTTCTCTCTTGCCTCTTCATCGCCGATACCCAGCGCTTCAAATACCGCCTGCTGAACAGCAGGCTGATTGATACGAATGGAGCCACCGCCCAGTTCAGTGCCGTTCAGGACCATGTCATAGGCCCGAGACAGGGCCTGCAAGGGAGCCTCTTTCAATTGTCCGGCATCACAGGAAGGTGCGGTGAATGGATGATGCAGTGGCGTCAGATTACCCTCGCTGTCTTCCTCAAACATGGGAAAGTCAATAACCCAGGCGGGCGCCCACTCGTCTCTGACCAGATCCAGATCTGCAGCCACTTTGAGTCGCAGCGCACCCAGCGCCTCGTTAACGACCTTGGTTTTGTCGGCGCCGAAGAAAATGATGTCGCCTGTTTCTGCACCCAGTTCAGACATCAGTTTCCCAGTGACCTCTTCACCAATGAATTTAATGATTGGTGACTGCAGGCCTTCCATACCAGCCGTACTGTCATTGACTTTGATCCAGGCGAGGCCCCTGGCGCCATAGATGGCTACGTAATCGGTATAGTCATCAATAATCTTGCGACTGAGGCTGGCGCCTCCCGGGACACGTAAAGCAGCAACGCGACACTGGGGATCATTGGCAGGTCCGCTGAACACCTTGAACTCTACATCCTTCATTAGCTCTGCGATGTCCTGTAGCTCCAGGTCGATACGCAGATCCGGCTTATCAGATCCATACCGGCGCATGGCCTCGGCGTAGCTCAATCGGGGGAATTTGCCGAGATCCACATTCATATGCGTGTTGAACACATGACGGATCAATTCCTCCATGATCTCCATAATGGCCTCTTCGTCCATGAAAGAAGTCTCCACATCAATCTGGGTAAACTCCGGTTGGCGGTCGGCACGCAAGTCTTCATCGCGGAAACATTTGGCGATCTGGTAATAGCGATCCATGCCAGATGCCATCAGGATTTGTTTGAAAAGCTGTGGTGACTGGGGCAAGGCAAAGAATCGGTTGGGGTGGGTACGGCTCGGCACCAGATAATCGCGTGCACCTTCCGGCGTCGCCTTGGTCAACAGTGGTGTTTCGATATCCAGAAAGCCATGCTCGTCCATGAAATTGCGAACCGTATTGGCTACCTTTGAACGGAATCGCAACCTGTTTAGCATCTCAGGACGGCGCAAATCGATATACCGATAATGCAACCTGACATCTTCCCCCACGTCTGAGTATTCATCCAATTGCATGGGCGGTGTCTTCGATGCATTGAGTATAGTGAGTTCCTTACCGAGGACCTCAATCTTGCCAGTAGGCATATCCGGATTGATTGTGCCTTCCGGGCGCAATCTGACCCGACCCTTCACTTCCAGGACGAATTCATTACGCACGCCTTCCGCAGTAGCGAAACTTTCTTCGGTGTCCGGATCGAATACCACCTGAGCGATCCCTTCCCTGTCGCGAAGGTCGAGAAAAATGACACCACCATGGTCGCGGCGGCGATGCACCCAGCCATTGAGAGTGACCTCCTGATCTACATGGGATTCGTTGAGTTCGCCGCAATAATTACTGCGCATAGCTTTATCCTGTTGGTTTGCTCCGTCTGCCCGGTGTTCTGGCCCAGACTTGGGTCTGAACGCTGCCAGGGCACTAAATGTTAATTCCTGGCCGCACTGGAGTCCTTGCCAGTCGATTTTGACTTACTAGTCGATTTCGAGTCGCCAGCAGAAGATTGAATATTTTTATCTTTCTTGCCGGTTTTACCTGCATCCTTGTCAGCGCCATCCTTTTGCGTACTCCCCTTTTCTGGGGAATCAGTCGAGGTTTCAGACCTGTTACCAGAGTCAGTATCAGCAAGATGTTTCTTGTCCCCACTCTTGAAATCAGTCTCATACCAGCCACCTCCCTTGAGGCGAAAACTTGCTGCTGATACCAGTTTTTGCAGTGAGGACTGATGACACTTGGGGCACTCCTGCAAGGGATCGTCACTGATCTTCTGCAGCGCTTCCATCTGATGCCCGCATGCCTGACATTGGTACTCGTAAATGGGCACTGCCTATATTTCCTGATGTACTCTCAATCGCTGGCCGACCCTGTCGGCCAAAAACGCGCGATTATAACCCACACATGTCGCTCAGGCATATCACCTATCAGAAGAGCAATCACGGCTATCACCCCACGAATAAAGAGTTTTCTGATGGATTGGTACGCTTGAATGCTAACGACGCAGGCTGAAGCAACACTCAGACTGCAGCGACTAAAGAGTGGCTTGCACAAACTTTGGGCAATGAACTTGCACACAGATTTCTGCACGGACATTTTTCGGATTGAACAATGTCTTCTCCACGCCAAAAAACTGCTTGACAAAATGGCTCAATCAAAAATTTATGCAGCGTGTTTTAGTCTGGTTTTACCGGGATAATTCTAAATTCACAAAATTCCCTTAAACGTCCAGGAATTACTTGCGAGCCCTAAATGAATGCTTTATAAATACACCCCCTGATTTGCAGCGGCCAGAAAGGATATTCTTACTGCTGCAACTCAAAACACTCAGAACGACAAAAATTTACTCGAGGCGTTGCTTCTCCATCAAGTTGAAGCAGCAATCACAAACCACATTTCGATTCCATCGAACAACACAAAAGAGAACGGGCATGGCTGTTAGAAAGAAAACTACCGCTGCTAAGAAAAAAAGCGCAGCATCCTCAAAGAAAGCTCCAGCAATTCAAAAGAAATACACCAAAACTGAAATCCTGAATGAAATTGCCCAGAATACAGATCTGAGCAAGAAAGAAGTCTCCGCGGTTCTTGAAGAACTGGGTGTATTGATCGAACGTCACATCAAGAAGCGTTCGGTTGGTGAATTCACTTTACCCGGTCTGTTGAAGATCAAGTCCGTGGTTCGACCTGCACGTCCAGCCCGAAAAGGTGTACCCAATCCTTTCCGCCCTGGAGAACTAATGGATATTCCCCGCAAGCCGGCCACTACTCGCGTCAAGGTACTGCCTTTGAAGAAACTCAAAGAGTTCGCATTGTAGGATCAGCCAGAACCGATTCGACTGTTCTCGGACCAGTGAATCGAAGCCCTGGAAGTAGTATTGTAGAAAGGCAGCCACGGGCTGCCTTTCTCATTTTTGGATATTGAAATGCGCGCCAGTAAATACCTCTTAGCCACCGTCAAGGAAACTCCAGCGGATGCGGAAGTTGTCAGTCACCAGTTGATGCTCCGCGCAGGCTTGATTCGCAAACTCGCCAGTGGTCTTTACACCTGGTTACCACTGGGCACCCGGGTACTCCATAAAGTCAGCCAGATCGTGCGCGAGGAGATGGACCGGTCCGGGGCTATGGAGGTTTCCATGCCCGTGGTGCAGCATGCGGAGTTGTGGCAGGAATCTGGACGCTGGGCAGATATGGGTCCGGAATTGCTGCGGTTTCAGGATCGCCATGAGCGGGATTTTTGCCTCGGGCCGACCCATGAAGAAGTCATTACTGATCTGGTCCGCGGTGAAATAGCCAGCTACAAGCAGTTGCCAGCCAATCTGTATCAGATTCAGACCAAGTTTCGCGACGAGCGACGACCCCGGTTTGGCGTCATGCGGGCACGGGAATTCATCATGAAGGATGCCTATTCCTTCCACATTGGCGAAGAGTCACTTCAAGCCACTTACGATGTGATGCACCAGACCTATTGCGCTATCTTCGATCGCCTCGGCCTCGACTATCGCCCCGTGATCGCTGATTCCGGAAATATCGGTGGCAGCACCTCCCATGAGTTTCATGTATTAGCGGACTCTGGTGAAGACGAGATCGTATTTAGTGATGGCAGTGACTATGCGGCCAACATCGAATTGGCCGAGGGTCAGCTCGCCTACACTCCTGACAGGCAGGAAGTGCAGAAATCCTCAATTGTAGATACAGGGGACGCCCATAGCGTCGACGCTGTGGCATCCCGACTCGGTGTGGAAGCTGCTCAACTGGTTAAGACGCTGGTCGTCTACGGTGCTGATGCAGAAGGCAAACGCAGCGATGATCTCGTTGCCTTGCTATTGCGGGGAGATCAGGAGTTGAGCGCGACCAAAGCGCAGAAAATTGCCGGCATCTCCTCACCCCTGGAGTTTGCGGAGGACAGTGCGATTGAAAAAGCTTTTTCCTGTCCTCCCGGTTGCATCGGTCCACATAATGTCTCCTTGCGAATCATCGCTGATCACTCGGTAACGGAACTCACTAATTTCGTCTGCGGCGCAAACTTGCCAGGCAAACACCTGCACAATGCAAATTGGGAGCAAGATTGCCGCTTCGATGAAATTGCAGACCTGCGTCAGGTGCAGGAAGGTGACCTGAGTCCGGACGGCAAAGGCAAACTGGCGATCAAGCGCGGAATTGAAGTCGGTCACATCTTTCAGCTGGGCCAGAAGTACAGCAAGGCGATGCAAGCCAAAGTACTGGATGAACAGGGCAAGGCAGTCACCATGACCATGGGTTGCTACGGCATTGGTGTCACCCGAGTAGTAGCCGCCTGTATCGAGCAGAATCACGATGATGCTGGCATTATCTGGCCAGATAACATCGCACCTTTTCATCTGCTTATTGTACAACTGGATGCGCATAAATCTGAGCAGGTGGTAGCCGTTGCCGATCAGCTTTACGAGCAGGCAACTGCATTGGGTATGGAAGTCCTGCTGGATGATCGCGACAAGAAAACCAGCCCTGGAGTCAAGCTCGCAGAAAGTGAACTAATCGGTTTCCCTCACCGGGTGGTCGTCTCTGCACGCAGCCTCGCTGACAATTGTGTGGAATACACCGCGCGTCGCGATAGAGAAAAACTGCAGATCGATACTGAGCAGATTTTGGAATTTCTCACCAGCCGTTGGAAACCGGATCAAGCCTGAGACGTCAAGCTAGTAACGGATTTCGAATACCGGACCGGGAGCGGCTTCGCAGGCCACCAATTCCAATTTGTCTACCCTGGCTCTGGGTGGACCTGCTTCTAACCAGGCCTGCATTTCAAGCACCTTGCATGCGGGTCCACTGATCAGAACTTCCACGTGACCCTCGCTGGTGTTACGCACCCAACCTCCTAAACCCAGTCTCGTTGCCTGTGCCTGGGTCTCTGCCCTGAAAAACACGCCTTGCACGCGCCCTTTCACCAGGCCAGTAAGGCTGACCGTGGCTTGCTGTGAATCGGTCATGCAGTATTCCTCGCAGAGCCAGATGTGAGCTGTTTCCGCTTTAAGTGCTTGAATCCCGTATAATACTGCCCGTTCCGTTCTCTGGAAAACTCATGGCACTGCAACTCTCTCAATTGCGTAAAGAAGCAAAGCTGCTGCGACTGAAGACCCAAGCAATTCTCTGGCAACAGGATATACAGGCATTATCCTGGTGGCATCGATCAATCCTGCGTGCCGTTCAGATTCTGGTTGCGGTCATTCGGGACTTGTTTCAGGGGCAATTGTCATTGCGGGCGATGAGCCTGGTCTTCACCACAGTGATTGGCTTTTTCCCCCTGTTTGCAGTGACTTTTGCTGTGCTCAAGGGTCTCGGTGTCCACAATGCCATGGAACCTACCCTGCTCACCCTGCTGGAACCCCTGGGCGAGCGCGCTACGGAAATCACTCAACAAATTCTTACTTACGTGGACAACCTGCAGGTACAGCTGATCGGCGTAACCTCTCTTGGCATTCTGATCTATATCGTACTGGACATGATGCACAAGATTGAAACTTCATTTAACTACATATGGGCGGTGAAAAAAGGTCGCTCACTGGCTAATCGATTTAGCGAATACCTGTTCGCCGTTATCGTGAGTCCATTGCTGCTGTTCCTGTCGATCAGCCTGACTTCCTACATCAATACCAATTTCTTCGAAAGTTTCCTCGAAAACCTGGTATTCGGTAGCGTGATCATCTCAACCACAGCCTATGTCACCTCGATTCTGCTCATGTCTCTCGCCTTCGCCTTCGCGTATGGGTTCTTACCCAACACCAAGGTGCAATTTTCATCAGCGTTCATCGGCGGCCTGGTGACCACACTCTGCTGGAAACTCATGGGTTCCGTGTTCCAGGCATTCTTTGTCTCACCGCTGAGAGAAAATATCTATCTGGCCTTTGCCTCCGCGATCGCTATCATGATTTTCCTCTATGTAGGTTGGTTGGTAGCACTGATTGGCAGCAGTATCGCTTTCTACCATCAGAATCCCGGAAAGGCACGCTCTGGACGGACCAATTTACAATTGAGCATCGCGCAGCAGGAAGCGGTCAGCCTGGCAACTGCCCTGGCCATCATCCGCCAGTTTGATAGCGGTGGTCGCGCCCTGAATGAGGACGAATTGGTCCAGGAGCTGGATATGCCACCACTGGCTATAGAGAATTCACTGGAAATACTGCGCGCCATCGATTTGATAACCGCAAGCGACGATGAGCCCCCACGCTTTCTGCCCAGCCACTCAATCGAAGATTGCACCCTGGTAGAAATCTGGCAGACTCTACGCAATTTTAATGCTGACACCATGAGCAGCAATGCTGATTCCAGCGAATTGCAGACTATTGAACAGTTTCAGGAAGAAGTGCAGCGTGCTGTGAATGCACAACTGGGTAAGCGAAAATTTCTGGATTCCGTGGAAGGGATAGATACTCGCAATCCTCCTGAGAATCCAGATAAGCTCAATCTTTCAGAATCCACGGAAGCAGACAAACAGGCTGGAATCTCATGAGCGAATTGACAATCTACCATAATCCACGATGTTCAAAATCCCGCGCAGCTCTGGCCTTGCTGGAAGAGAACGATGTTTCCCCGGAGATCATTCTCTATCTGGAGTCCCCACCCAGCGCAGAGCAGTTAAAATCCCTGCTGCAAAAACTGGGCATGGGAATTCGGGACATCCTCAGACGTAACGAAGCCGAATTCGATGAGTTTAACCTGGGTGATGAATCACTGAGCGAGGAAATCGTTTTTGACATTGTCTGTCGCCATCCCAAGCTGATTGAACGGCCGATTGTGGTCAAAGGCGATCAGGCAATCATCGGTCGACCGCCTGAAAATGTGCTGAAACTCCTGGACACTTAAGGACATGTCTCTGCCCTATATACTGGTATTGTATTACAGCCGCTATGGTGCCACGGCAAAAATGGCCCAGCTGATTGGTCGTGGTGTAGAGCAGCAGTCTGGCATTGAGGCCAGATTACGCACCGTGCCAGCAGTTTCCCCGAACACTGAGGCGACTGCAGATCCTATTCCACAAGAAGGTGCGATCTACTGCAGCGAGGATGACTTGCGCAACTGCAGTGGCCTCGCCATTGGCAGCCCTACTCGCTTCGGACAGATGGCGTCGGCGCTCCGCTATTTTGTGGATCAGACTGGCAGTTTGTGGACCGGGGGCGCTTTGATTGATAAACCGGTTGCGTGTTTTACTTCCAGCTCGTCCCTGCACGGGGGTCAGGAATCGACACTGTTGAGCATGGCTCTGCCCTGGCTTCATCACGGCATGGTGTATTGCGGTATTCCCTATACGGAAGCCGGGCTGAGTCATACGGAGTCCGGGGGCACGCCCTACGGTGCAAGTCATGTAGCTGGCCCGGATAGCAGCAGACCTCTTAGCAAGGACGAAGAAGAACTCTGTATCGCACTGGGAAAACGCATTGCGAGATTGAGCCTGCAGCTCTCTGAGAATTCGTGAACACTGGTTCCGCGGAGAACCCTGCTTCGATTCTCGTGCGTCAGGCGACGCTCGCCAGCTATTATGGGCTGATTCTGTTTTTCGGCTTTGTAAGCCTGTTGGCTCTGGACCCGGTCCGATTCAGCAGTCTCATTATCTGGATCCTGCAAATCTTACCCCTGCTACCATTTGCGCCCGGTCTACACCGTAATAATCAGCGGGTAATTCTATGGTTGAGCTTGCTCGTCCTGCTCTACTTCATACATGGTGTGCAGGTGGCGTTCGATCCGAACCGATTCCTGCAAGGCATCATAGAGGCAGTGTTATGCGTCATACTATTCACCTGCCTGGTCACCTCATTCCGGCTTGCCAGGAAAACACAATCTGACTGAGCGCTACCATCCCAGCACTTCCTTAATGAGCGGCAATGTCAATCGCCGACCCTTCTGGAGTGTGGCGCGGTCAAGCTCGTCCAGCACGGCAATCAGACCAGCCAGACTTCTATCAGCTCGTTGCACCAGAAAGTCCGCCAATTGCACGCTCAGTTCCATCCCTCGATTGGCAGCACGAAGGCAGAGTATGTCGCGCTTTTCTCCATCGTCAGGAGTAGCCAGCTGATAGATCACCGCCGCTTGCAATCGCGACTTAAGATCAGGTAGCTCGATCTGCAATTGCTGGGGTGAACAGTTGGCGCTAAGGACCAGACGCGTATCAGATTCCTGTAATTCATTGAAAAGGCTAAACAGAGCACGCTCCCACAGCGTGTTCCCGCAGATCGCATCCACATCATCCAGGCACACCAGAGACAGGCTGTTAGCTCCTTGAAGCATATCGGGTGACAAAGACTGACTATCGCTCAAGGGCAGATACAGGGCCGCCAGACCGCGCTCCGCATGTTCATGACAAAGCGCCTGAATAAGGTGAGTTCGACCAGAGGACAGCGCGCCCCAGAGAAAGCTGATACTGCCTGCGTCTGCCTGCTGCCTGAGTCCAGCCACTAGCTGTTCATTGCCGTCGTTCAGGTAAAAGTTGTCGAAATTGGTTTCATCACGCAGCTGGACTCCCAAGACCAGCTGCGTGGGCTCAGTGTTTGTCATGCTTCAACGAGTCCAGCGATAGTGCAATACCGGCTCCGAACCGGTTTGGGAACTTTGTATGGGTAGCAGATCACGATCCAGGGCAATCAGTTCAAACAGCTGACGGGAGTTGCCAATCAAATCAAGCTGCAACTCCAGCCTTTCCCCGTCAATAGCGGCCGGTGTCACACCCTGCACCAGCCCCAGGTTGCTCATGTAAGCGATGAGTGCGGAATAATCCTGCAAATCCCCGACACCTTCGACTCGCAATCTTACAGTTTGCGTACTGCTGCTCACGGGAATGATGGCGAAGTAACTTGCAAGCTGGCTGGTTATTCGATCCAGCGGCGTATGCAGATAGTCTTCCAGGTCAGTGGCAAAGCCGTCGAACACGTCTTCCCGGTCCTGGAACAGGAACTGCCAGAGCCCTACCAGTTCTCCACTGGCCGTAAAATGTAGTCGCCCCGAAAGTACACTGTCGGCGTCATAACGACTACTTGCCCGCCGGATGGCATCTTCATCCAGTGCCCAGACAGTATCCTCCGACAGATTGCGCCGGTCCTCGAAATCCAGTACGGGAAATATCACCGGCAAGCCTCTGCTTTCCGCAAATTGCTGAATGCTATCGATGATGTCCTGATTGATATCGGCAGTTAACAGACTACGTTCCCCTGCCGCATTCTGCAGTGCCATCCACACCAACACGCTGGGCCGGTTGCTGTTCCAGATGGGGATATCGGCATCGGTAAGCAGCTGGTCAACGAGCCGCGCGGAAAAATCCACTTCCACATAGCGTTGTTCCCGGGTCGGGGGCAAATTGATTGTTAGCGTGTCATCCGATTGTTGGCCTGCAGCCACAGGGGATTCAATGGCGACCTGCTCATTGGAGTAGGAGATCGCTTCCACATAGCTTTCTGCGTTGCTCAATGCACGATCAACAGCAGGGACTGCCAGCCATCGTTCATCACCAGTAACCTTGAGTACAACTGCGCGCAAGGCCTCTTGAAAAGCACGATCCCTCTCCGCATCACTCTCATTTGCTACAGCAATGCGATAACTGTACAAGCCAGTGACCTGCAATGCAGATATGGACTGCATAGCTGCAACAAAAAGCAGCACGCAGTAGACGCCGAGTCTGAAGCCCTTCATAAGGGTGGATAATACTGTATAAGCATCGATCACTGCTAACTTGCCGACACGATGCACTGACGTGGAAAGCAGTTCCTGCTACACTGCGCCTGCCCCAATACAGCAGGAATTCACCATGCCCCCCAATGGCAAACATGCCGAATCTCTGAGCTATCGTGATGCCGGCGTGGACATCGATGCCGGCAATGCCCTGGTCGATGCAATCAAATCAGTCACCAGTAAAACCAACAGACCTGAAGTACTTTCCGAGCTGGGTGGATTCGGCGCACTGTGTGAATTACCTACTCGCTACAAAGAGCCTGTACTGGTCTCGGCGACAGATGGAGTAGGCACCAAACTGAAACTGGCGATGAACATGCATCGTCATGACAGCATTGGCATTGACCTTGTGGCTATGTGTGTAAACGATCTGATCGTTTGTGGTGCAGAACCGCTGTTCTTCCTGGATTACTACGCCACTGGTGGGCTCAATGTTGAAACCGCCACCGCTGTAGTGACTGGTATTGGAGCCGGTTGCGAGCAGGCCGGCTGTGCATTGATTGGTGGAGAAACTGCAGAGATGCCAGGTATGTACCAGGGTGAAGACTATGACCTGGCAGGATTTGCCGTTGGCGTGGTGGAGAAATCGCGCATCATCGACCAGTCCAGAGTCAATATTGGCGATACGCTCATAGGTCTTGCTTCATCGGGGCCTCATTCCAATGGCTATTCTTTAATTCGCAAGATACTGGAACGCAGCGACGCCCGATTAGACAGCAGCTTCGGTACTTCCACTCTGGGAGAAACACTGCTCACCCCCACAGTGATCTACGTCAAGGCAGTGTTGGCATTGCAGGAGAAAATAGACATCAACGCTATTGCACACATTACAGGCGGTGGATTGACTGAGAATCTGCCCCGGGTTTTGCCCGTCAATGCACAAGCAGCAATTGACACGACAAGCTGGCAGCGACCTGAAATCTTCAACTGGCTGCAGAGTGAAGGCAATGTGGCAGAAGCCGAGATGTACCGCACGTTTAACTGCGGTATCGGTTTGGTGCTTTGTGTTCGTTCAGCTGACGTAAATATTGCGCTGGATACCCTGGCGCAACATGGTCAGGAAGCACGGGTCATCGGCGAGATTGTAAATGGGCAAGATAGCACAGACGCTGTCACCCTGATCTAAATTGGACACTGTCGAAGGGCGATAAATGGAGACAACGCACTGCAAGATTGTTGTGCTGATTTCCGGCAGCGGGTCAAACCTGCAGGCGCTGATTGACCACAGCGTCTCATCCAACTACAAGATCGCGGCTGTCGTTTCCAACAAAGCAGATGCCTTTGGCTTACAAAGAGCAGAACGGGATGGCATCGCTACTGAAACATTAGACCATCGCCAATTTGATAGCCGGGAAGAGTTTGACCTGGCGCTTATGGAGCGAATCGATCAATATAAACCTGATTTAGTTGTACTCGCAGGCTTTATGCGCATTCTCAGTGCCGGGTTTGTCAATCACTATGCAGGTCGAATTCTGAATATCCATCCTTCCCTCTTGCCTAAATACCCTGGCATCAATACTCACCAGAGAGCTCTGGAGGCTGGCGACAAGGTTCACGGCGTGTCCATTCACTTCGTTACCGAAGAGCTGGATGGAGGTCCGGTTATCGCTCAGGACCAGGTTCCCGTCAACAAGGAAGATACAGCCGAAGAGCTGGCCTCCCGGGTTCTGGAAAAAGAACATTTACTCTACCCCAAGGTAGTATCCTGGTATGCCGCTGGCAGACTGCGCTTGCAGGGTAATCTCGCCATGCTGGATGGCGATGAGCTGCCTCCCGGTGGTGTCCAGGTGCACGAATGACTGCCGGCATCGCCCGAATGACTGGAGTCTTTCTCGCAGTCCAGATAGTCCTTACCGCGCCACTAACAAAGGCACAGGAACTCACAGAGTTTTCCGCTTACTACGAGGCCAGCACCAACGGAATCAGCGGCAATGCTGAAAGGCATCTGGTCCACCAGGGCAATGAACGCTATCGTCTCAACATTTCTCTTGAAGCCAAGATCGGCGGTGTAGAAATAGGTGATCTGGAGCAGTTTTCTGAGTTTTTCTGGATCGACGACCAGATCGTACCGGAGTTTTATCACTATCAGGTCAGCGGAGTCAGCTCCGATGTGGAGTCGGTCAGCTTCAACTGGGACGGAGGCGAGGCAGTCAGTGTCGAAGAAGAGCAATCCTGGACACTGACACTGCAGCAAGGTGTACTGGATCAACTAAGTTATCAGCTAGCCCTTGCACAGGATCTGCTTCACAGCACAGCGACGGATATATTGGAATACGCTCTCGTCGATGGGCAAGCTATCGAGACACATCGTTTCAGGGTATTGGGAGAGGAAACTATCGACACACCTCTGGGCCGTTTGCGCTGCCTGAAACTGGAGCGAGTCCGCGAGCAGGATAACGGTCGCAGCACTCAGCTTTGGTTGGCCAGGGACTGGAACAATCTGCTGGCGCGCATCGAGCAAAAGAATCCCGGTGGACTACAGATCGAACTGGCACTGACTCTGGCGCTGGTGGGTGGAGAAACTGTAGTCCCACTGCGCTGACAAACAGGAATCAGCTATCCGATTCTCCGGAACCCTCCTCTGAATTACTCGGTCTTTGCAGTTGATACTTGCGCATCTTCTCGACCAGTGTTGTGCGGCGAATCTGGAGACGCGTAGCGGCCCTTGCTACCACGCCTCCGCTGTCATCCAGCGCCTGGGCGATAAGACTCTTTTCCAGGTTCGCCAGGTATTCCTTCAGATCAATACCCTTTAGTGGGAATTGCTCTTTCGATCGATCTGATTTGTCTTGCGTCGCTGAATCAACAGCCATTGCAGACGCAGGTTCCGCTGTGATTTCACCACTGACATCCCCGCGATGAAACGCCGCGGGCAGGTTCTGCACGCCAACGATGCCATGGGGATGGAGTATTGCCATTCGTTCAACCAGATTGGCTAACTCACGTACATTGCCAGGCCAGGAATAGCGACACAATGCGGCAACGGCACTGGAATTAAATCTCACCGACCCTCGACCTTCTGATTCCAGTTCTGCTATCAACTCATTCAGCAGCAGCGGAATGTCTTCCATACGTTCCCGCAGCGAGGGCATGGCGATGGGAAACACATTGAGTCGGTAGTACAAGTCCTGGCGGAACTCCCCTTTGGCAATCATTTGTTCCAGGTCTTTGTGCGTTGCCGCAAAAATCCGCACATCGGCTTGAATGGTCTTCACTCCACCTACTCTTTCAAAGCTTTGCTCCTGCAATACTCGCAACAGTTTGACTTGCATGCTAAGTGGCATGTCGCCGATTTCATCCAGGAACAGAGTTCCCCCATCGGCTAGTTCAAAACGACCAGCCCGAGAGGAAATCGCACCGGTAAACGCCCCCTTCTCATGACCAAACAGTTCGCTCTCCAGTAGTTCTCGGGGAATGGCACCGCAGTTAATCGGTACAAAAGGCTTGTCAGCCCTGCTGCTGTTGAGATGGAGGTTTCGAGCCACTACCTCTTTACCAGTTCCCGACTCGCCGGTAATAAGCACGCTCACTTCGCTATTCGCCACCTGACCCATCATGTGCCGGACCCGCTGCACGGCTTCGCTCTGCCCTACCAGGCTGCGGAACATGTTGTAGTCTCTGACGCCTTCGAAATCTCTCAGTCTGTTGTAGTGTTCGTGGACTAGCTTCGCCTTGTGTAGGGCATCAACCAGCGACTGATAACGCAATTCGTTCTGTAGCCCGCAGATAATTCTCGATCGCAGTTCTTCATCGAGACTGAGTGGCTCCGGCATCGGCCCCTTCAGAATAAACGGCGTGCCGGCTTCCCATGCATGAATGTCCTGCAGCAATCGCTGCAAGGCATCTGAATCGAAATCTCCTAACAACACTGCGCAAATTTCAGCAGGGCGAGTTGCTGTGGACTGACATCTTTGCTGCCAGTCAGCGGCACTCGCTGTGATTAATTTTTCACCAATAAAGGCAAGTATGGTTTGCAGGTCGTGGCGGGATTGCTCATCGTTATCGACAACCAGAATTTTGAGCGTGTCTAGCATAGCGCAGCAGTCATAGATGATGATCCTTCGAAGTTTCCGAAAGAAAGGATTAACAAGTTTCGGTTAGTGTCTCATCGAACTCACATAGCACCACAAACCTGCGCAGACTATATCAAATCTGCGAGCATGTAGTGGAGTGCAATATGAAATAAATCGACCGGGAATACCCAGCGCGAACGGCTGCCAGCTAATTTAGTGAGTGATCAGACTGTTATTGGCAGTTAACTTGACCTTCAGTCGCGTCTGCACATCTCCGCCGAAACTCTCGGGAGAGATTGAAGGCAAGTGTTTGGAGAGGGCATCGGCATGTTGATGACCGAAATCGAAATGCTGGCAAGCAAGGCGTTTACCTTCCAGCATGCCTTGAAAAATGATTTGTTGAAGTATTGGCTCAATAGCAAGTTCAACGTTGCGCGCGTGGGTAACATCCGCATACACATACTGGCAGGTGCGATTGCTGTGCACAAAGAGTGCGCTGGCCGCCATCGCTTGTTTACAATTCGCCTGCACCAGGAAACCCTCGCCCTTGTTTAACAAGTCGAGATAGCTCTTTAGTCGTAGGGCGTCTGCGGGGTACTCAACCGAATTTAAGGCGTTTTGGTACTGATCAGTATCGGCGCGCACCACATCTATATCCAGACGAGAACTTCCCCAACGGATATTGCTGCGGCATTCACTGGTCATGCGAGCAAGCAACTCCTCTTCAGACAAATTGAGATCTACAAGCGGCACTTGCTGAACCGTGGGTTGCGCACCTTTTCCCAGAAAAATCTGGGTAATCGGGGACATGATGCCGCAACTGACTGGATCATAGTAATCAATCGTCTCTGGCTGTTCTTCTTCCAACAGGTAATCGATGTGACTTTGCAACAGGCGAATGGAGTCCGGGCAAAAATTATTGGCAGAGTTTTTCAGGCTTTCGCGATTCACATGGGTACAGGCATCAAGGCCAAAATACCCCAATCGCTTTCGACCTTTCCGATCAACATCCAGGGTTACACTGCAACCGAACACCGGTTGCTGCTCTTTCATAATTAGAAAAGACCGATCCCGAAAGCCATGACGGACCGAGGTTTGCTCCGCTGAATCCTGGGAAATAGATTTGTACAGTGGATCTTGCACAGGATCATTGTTTAACAGCGTGTTCCAATGGCGCTGAAAGCCCGAGTCTTTGGTTTCGATTACCGCGTGCATTATTTCTTTCCTGTATCCATGCTTGCTGTTCTTCTGGTTTACGTGGATTTACGCGCTTTGCCTTGGCTGCAAAACAGCGACCTATCAGGATTCAAACAGTCGCTCAGTCTATTATTACGACAACTTTGCAACCGGTACTACTTCACAGTTTGTAAGATGCAAATCTGCGGAAATTCTCCTACAAGATTAGTGGTATTGCTCCAAAATGATCAGCCTGGTCAGAGTAACCGTTGAACTAGCGGACTTCTTTCAGGCAGACCTGCCCTAGAATGTTTGTTGGGCCCATAAAAGTCGATTTTTTACCCGGGTGAACTGGGGAAAATATCTGCCGACGGGGGCCGTGCATCACCTGGATTTGGTATCCCATAAAGTTTACCCGGGAAGGAATTCTTGCTGTTTCCGAAGCGATCTATTCGGGGTCTGCATGCTGACAGCAACCATTGCCAGCAAGCACCAGGAGATCACTTAAAGGGATAGCCGGTCTGCCAGCCATGCTGCAGAATTTGTATTTATCACCTGGCTACTGGCGCATCTCCGGTTTTTGAGATTTTCAATTTATTACATTAAATCAAATAGTTAAGATTCCAAACGGGCATTTTCCCGTCACCAAACAGTGCTGTCCACCCGAGCTGGACCGGTTTAAAGATATCGAATCAGCAGTCGTTATAATTTAAGCCTGATCTACCCGAAAATGGTCCTGGCAGGGAAAGTCTGGACACCATGATGAGGGATAGACAGCGAAGGCAGATCATTTGAACTTACAGAAGTTGGCAGGGATCGCATCATTGCTGTGAAAAACAAAACTCCCAATTCATCCAGTGGCAAAGACTCAGACGAAAAAGTCGTAACCAGTCTTCATGCAAGGCGAGAGACTGCCTCCTCGGCAGATGCGGATCTGGAACTACTCGCGCAGCAGCTGGAACGGTTGAAACAGCACCTGGATGAGTTACCAGAAGTCGATGCGACCCGGGTGATTCAGATCCACAACAGGCTCCAGGCCGGCGACTATCAGGTTGATGCCAGCAGTGTGGCTGAAAAACTCATGGCGCTTGAAGCGTCCCTGCAAGACCCTCCTGCCAAGTAAGCTGCGCCATTTCCAATCCTGGAATTCAGTATTTTATTATAAATTTCAATTAGATATGCGCAATATCTAATGTGAAATACTGCAGAGCAATTGCAGTCAGACTGCGAACCAATACCCGCCTCCACACGTACTATTCATTAGGACAGAAACGTCCTTAGGTCGACCGTGAAGATTTAGCCCTGGAATGTGACCGGGAACACAATGCCTGTCCATAGCTGGGATTAGGCTAGCCGATAAACCCGGAAGAGAACGGAAATTTCGATGTCTATCCAATCGCGACTTGTTGCGAACACTGCACTGATTTTCGAGCTCAATCGATCTTGTATTGGTAAGGCTGTTGGTTTTAAATACGCGGCCGATACTAGCCCTAAAGCGCAACTACTCAGGACCTGTACCAGGAACCACAGCTAAGGAAGCATTCAGGATCAGACCTTAAAACTGGAGCGCACAAAGTTTCGTGTGCAGATGATTCTGGATCAGTCACCGTGAACGCCAAGAATTTTTACATCATAGCAACAGCCCCTAACGAGCCCAGTTTACAGGTCAAGATTTCTGGCCCTTACCTGACCGAGCAGGCTGCCGCCGCAGATCTGAAGGCAGCTATCGATGAGGCCATGGATATTGACCCTAGCGCCAAAAACTACGAGTACAGCATCTCTGAGCTTGAGAGCCGAAAACCTGGCGTCATCCAGCACATGGCGGCGCACGCCTGATAGTTTTTCTTAGCTGTCTACAGATAGTCTCCTGATTCCCTTCTTGCCCGGCTTCTCCTGCCTTTGTTCCCTATTGTTGGCCTATTCACATCGACAAAGTGACCAAACTGCGACGAATTGACGCAGGCATTCTGCAGCTGGATAAACCGGCTTGAAAAAGAACATCGTTAAGACTGAACAATTCGGCGTTAAATGGTCGCCCCTTTGCAATATTTCGCGCTATATTGCGCTCTAGTAAGTAGGGTCCTAACAGTGGCAATGGGATGTACCAGTAACAACAGCTCTACCCTTGTTTGAGAAAACAGGAGAGATCGACGTGAAAAAACTCAAGGCGTTGCATCACATCAGCATTATTGAATCGCGCGGCACAAACTGTGCCTGGGTTCGCATTAAGTACGATGGCAAGAGCTTCCAGCAATCTTTCCCTTTCAAACAGTATGGTGGCAAAGCGAAAGCCATCGCTGCTGCGAAAAAGAAGCGCGATCAGGAAGGTAGGAAGATCTATGGAAAGAATTGGCCGTATGCCAAATTCAGCCCACGTAAAATTTCACCTCTCAATTCCTCTGGTGAGATAGGTGTCAGTTATTCAGAGAAGGATAGCTCCTGGGTGGCCACCTGGCAGGAAGGCAAAGGAGCCAACCGCAAGCAGAAGAACGCTTACTTTTCAGTCAACAAGTATGGCAAGCGAAAAGCCAAAGAAATGGCTATTAATACCCGCCGCAAGGCAGTCAATGCCAATCGAATACGCTAGTCAGTGAGATAAGATTTTCAGGCGCTTAGTTCAATTCTGGAATTGGGGAATTCCAGATTTGTGCGGCATCGAGGTTATTTGTGTAGATTAGATTCGCATCGAAATTCATGCGATCGATACCAAATACTTCATAAAGCGCCTCGAAACTGGCTAGCGCTTCATCAGTATCACTTTCCATTGCGATAACGAGCTCGTCCATTGAGTCGATACTGGATAAGGCCTGAGCTGTATGCATCAAACCCGCGTCTCTCATACCAGTGATCAAAACCACCTGGGTATCGATACTGGCAGGAAAACTTGCGACCAGGCCATAGTCCCGAAACGCCTGTCCTTCTTCAGGCAAACCTGCATCACTGGTATAGTATTCAGCCGTCTCTTCATTAAGCAGCTCATCATAACTACGGCCAATGCGGAGACCTGAGCCAGCGAAAGCAAGTTCCGTAAGTTTTTCCAGTGCGCTGATATAACCAATATAAACGATGTGATTGTTACGGATATCTGCCGTGGTCAGGTCTGACATCATAGTGATATTCACTGGCTTCTCACTGTCCTGCAGAATAGGTACGATACGCGCCAGCGCAAAAGCACTCCCTTCTGGCATATAACTCAAATCAAGATCCAGGTAATTTTCGGCACGCTCGATATCGCTAAACTGCAACTCTTCCAGATCGTTAGGTGAATTCACATTAAACTCGCGCACCATGCGCGCCACGTTTCCATTGGCATTAAGCTCACCGAAGATATAGTAGTCACCCATCACCAACAGCACTGGTTTCTGATCGCTTAACACACTGTGCCAGATTGGATGACTGGCAGCCGCCTGGAATTCATCATCAGACTGGCCGCTCTCACTGAAAACCAAAGCAATCAGATTCAGTGCGAGTAAAGTGCAGGCAAGTACCAATAATGCAGAATTTAACCGGGATGACTTGAATAGTCCTCCTCCGCTCGTCGAATCTGATATCTCAGCACTGGAATGTGTTTGCAAGTCTTCAACTGCAATCTTGTACTGCCCTTTCGGAATCACGATACGTTGCGTCGCACCGGGTTCATAATTCTGGTAGTAACTATCGAGTTTCTTGCGAAGCTGGTGCACATACACTCGAACCGATGAGTCGGATGAAACGTCAAAATCCTCACCTTTTCCCAGAACTTCAAGTGCCAGCTCGAACTCTTTGGGAGACTTCCCCTCAATTGAACACTGCACCAGATACTCAAGTAATGCCTGGTAGTGGCGTGAGCGACCAAGCACACCGCTATCAATGATACGTTGACACAATGTGTGCAATTCTCTTGCACTCATGCCCAGGTCCTGGACACGAGAAGCGGAAAAATCAACGGTACTGTGCGGTGATTGCTTGGAAGACATTGGAATCGCTGAACGAAGAATCGATGCGCATTGTAACAGTTTTGTAACCGGCACAGCGCCGCTACTACAATTCGCTACATCAAGGCATGGTTAGCAAAGTTTCTCGCACATTGTCGAATATCTGCTGGCCAGTTCGAAGTTTCTTTCTCGAATTGGGCCTTGTTGCGCGCATACAAGGCACGTACAGCCTCCTCATAACCAGGCAGATTTCCTGCCATGGCTGTCATGAAACGCTGCGCCGCGTCCTGTGACTGGCGCACCTGCTCTTGTCCGGAGAGCTCCTTACGTGCCTGGTCAATCAGGCGGCGCAAGGTGGCAGACGCACCACCGCGCTGCTGCTCCAACCATTCCCAGTGCCTGGGCAGCAGGGTAACTTCCTTGCCAACGACACCGAGCCTGGGGCGACCACGGCGCTTTACCAGCCCTGATTCCATTGATTCGGGCTCGTTCTCGGCCAGGCCATAACGTTTTTCGATGTCCTCCACAGAACCTGAAATATCCAGATCTAACTGCCGGCCTGTTTCCGCATCAAATAGCAATATGGGTTCATTATCTGATTGATTTTGCGCGCTTTTTAGCAGCAAGGCTACTTCCATCACCGGGGCCCTGATGAGCTGACTCTGGGCCTGGAAAGCGCAAATTGTGGCATGTTTGATCATTTTAATACTCGGTTTATTTATTTTTACCCGGACAATATTAAACCACAGGGCGTCTCTGGATGCCAACGAGAATTAGAGCTGGATACCTGAGAATCTCAGGATTTGATGAGGAGGGATTTCAACTTGTCGTTGAAATTGACGGTGCCTTCCACGGCAAACTGCTCGTGGTTGGCTTCGATATTGGAGAGATCGTAGAGGTAGTTGACCATGGCACTTCGCGATTGCCCTATTCCCTTTTCACTCAGATCAGCGCCGATATTAATCTGATGCAGCGAAGCACCATTACCCAGATGGAATCGAGCAACCGGATCCATGGGATGTTTGCCCTTCTTCACTTGCGCCAGATAGTTAAACACCAATTTGCGTAATTCTTCCTGGTTATCTTCAGAAATAGACTCTTCTAAAGATAATGCAGACACAGTCTGTTTTAACTGTTCTAGTTCAGTAACTTCGAGCGCCTGATCTGACTCCAGCCAGCGACCAAATCCGGGTATCGGGGATAAGGTTACAAAAGTCTTAATGGTTGGAAACTCTGCCTGCAACTCCTGTACTACTTGCTTTATCAGGAAATTGCCAAATGAGATGTTACGCAGTCCTGGTTGGCAATTGCTAATACTATAGAAAACTGCTGTTTTATATTCTGTCTCAAAATTTTCAGCTTCAGGTTTTTCTTGCAGTATTGCGTCGATACTCCCGGGAATTTCTTTGGTTAAGGCAACTTCCACAAAGATAAGCGGCTCATCTACCAAGGCAGGATGAAAGAATGCGAAACATCGGCGATTTGGGGGATCTATACGGCTGCGCAGGTCATCCCAATCCTTGATGGCATGCACTGCCTCATAACGAATGATTCGTTCCAGTATCGCTGCCGACGTGGACCAGTTTATAGTTTGCAACTGCAGGAATCCTCGCCCGAACCAGGATGTGAACAGGCGCTGAAAATCATCGTCCACAGCAACTAATTCCGGGTGCAGCTTAAGAAAGCTCAGCAAGTCGCTTCGCATGCCAACGAGATCATGGGTCGCCCCCGGAGTCTGGTTCAGACGACGCAACAATTCATGTCTTCTTGGTTCAGCTGCCTTGGACAGGGTATTTAGATTGAAGCTGCTTGGTTCTTTATTATATGAATCAAAAGCCAAACGAATAAGATTTTCGTTGGCGTTATAGTTCTGTTCGAGGTTTTTGAAGAAATCCAGCTTTTCATCGATATTGAGTTCAGCATAGTGATCGAGTACCTGACGGGCAGTGACAATACCTGATACTTCTCCGATACTGCCCATAAGCTTATCAAGAAGCTCTTCGATGGAAGCGGCCTCAGCTTTTGCAAACAAACTGCGTTGGCGGCTGACTAGGCTGCTTAGGAAGTCTTGGAAACGTTCAAGTGCCATTGAAATCTATTCCAGTCCCTGTTGAATCTGCCTGAAAAGTACTCATTGATAGTTTCGCAGGATTGTAGCCCAGAACATCTTTCGAAATCTTGACTGATTTCCGCACACTGGAAACATACAGTGTGCCTGGAACTGAAAGTGAAAAAGAGATAGAGCTGCATAACTCCTCAATTCAGGAAAATTCAATTTTCTTGAATGTGAGCATTTCCTTGCTATCCGACATGATTACATTCAACTCATTAGGTTTTACTTGGGCAACTCGACAATTCTTGTATCAGAAACAGCTCGCACCTGCATATGCAACGCTAATCTATGATACATTGTTTGAACCGATAGAAAAAAACGAATTAGTAAATGGCAAAAAGGCCAGACTTTTCTTGATTTGTTGATTGAGAAACACATCCGAATGATCGAGTTAACATTACGTGGATTGCTGAATAGAGCCAGGTCCCTCATCAGCGCAAAGCGCGACCCTCAGTTTCTAATTTCTGACCCACAAGAAATCGATCTAGAATTTGATCGACAAATGAGCATTGGAAAGAAGTTGATTCTTGGTACGCTATGCGCAAGATCGGGAACTCGATGGCTCTGTGACATATTTTCCGCGCATCAGGCGGTAACTGCTGTAACTGAAAGGAACAAGGTCGCAGAATCGTACTACAGATATATCCACTACAACGAACTTCCAATTGACTCAACCGGCATTATAACTCTAATCAAGGCGGGAATTATCGCAGACTGGAAAAACAACGATACTTCAGTCGTATTTTCGCCCTATTTCTCGCATGGACTATTGCCTCTCGTTCATCAACTCAAACCGTCAACGGTAATTTTCGCTATCAATGAGCCACTAGCAACAGTGAATTCTATCCTTAATAAGGGACACTTTACCGAAAAATATTTATACCCAGATTTAAACACCGCATTGGGTTATCAACCAGCACTTGGTGATCGATGGAGCCACTACTTTGGCAGAATCGTGCCTAAAGCAGAACAGCTTGAAGATTGGTTGAAACTGTCGCGAGCAGGAAAGGTTAGCTGGTGGGCTAACATGATCACCATGGACATATATGAACAAATATGTGCACTTCCTCATAAATCAGTGTTCATTTTTAAACTGAAGGAAGCAGATCAAAATTATGAGTACTATGTAAAATTTGCGGAATACTTTTCATTGGCGCCGCAATTGGACATAAACACATTTATGCGTATCAAATCGTTGAGTGTACGAAAAGATGATAACAATGATGTTATTAAATCCAGCGACAGCTTAGAGGAATTCGAGTCGCTCACATCCGATTGGCGAATGCTCTACAATTCGCTACCAGATTTCTTGCAGTAATTCATTTACCATGGATTTTGAAACAATGACGGGATTGTTATTGATTCTCTGTGGATTAAAACCTTGCTCCATCACCAAATTTAGTTTTTCTCGAGGAACTTTCAAATCTCTGAGTCTGGTCTCCATTCCACAATCTGACATCAGTTTAAGAAGGAGATCTCTGGCTTGATAGGGAGTCTGACATTCCAGCAATGAAATCAATTCAGATTGGCGCGTACGGACATCTTGGAGTCTGGCTGATTGTTGTATATTTTGCTCATCAGCCAAGGCATTGATGACAAAGAAGTGCGGCAGAGTCAACATAACAGCATGGCCATGAGGTATGTTGAAATTTGCAGTCAAGGGATAGGACAACGCATGTGCGGCTGTCGTTCTTGCGATTGCTATAGCTTTACCCGAAAAATTGGCTGCGTTTAGCATGTTTCGTCTTGGCTCCAATCCGGATCCCGTTACAGCCTCTAAAAGGTTCTCCATAGCAAGAGTAATTCCGCATCTACTATAGTCCCTTGATTGTGCGTTACTCAGTATGCTCCAGTAGCTTTCTATGGATTGAGACAATGCATCGAAACCAGTGCTGGCAGCTATGCGACCACTTAAGCTTAGAAGTAATTCAGGAATCAGTAGGAAATATTCAGCACTCATGGCTTTGTGTGCCATAGAATGCTTTATCCCATTTATGTATATGGCCGAAAATGGTGTAGATTCAGATCCTGTACCACCCGTGGTAGGCACCAGTAGTTTCGGGACGCTCCTCGCATTAGGGTCAACGCCAGTAAAGATGGCATCTTCAGTCCGCTGACCACTGCCTTTGAGCAATGCAAAAGCCTTTGCTAGATCCAGTACAGTGCCGCCTCCAACAGCCAAAACCAATTCGATAGCAGTGCTTTTGTACCTATTCAAGAGCGAATCAATTTCCGTATGATCAACGGTGAATCTGTTTTCATTCTTGAAATAGTGAATGACATTATACTGACTCAAGCAACACCCAATTAGTTTCTCGGCCCCACTTTCCGTATAAGATTTTCCTCCAGTAATTAGGAGAATTGAATTGGGAGACTCAGCGGATAAGATTGAACTTAGCTCACTCACATATGCGGTTAAATCATCGGCCATAACTCACTGACCAGTAGTCGCTTGTTCTGCTCAGGGCTTAATTTGGGTCGGCTCAAATCCTTTCTTGCACCGGGGGAAACCTTAACCTCCAAAAAAGATAGACCAGTATGCAATGTAGATTGAACAGATTCGACCAGTGATTCTCGGGACTTTGAAACCAATGCATTGGGATAACCACAACTTTGAGCAACGCCTGCGAAGCTCATAGATGATGCAGCTGTAGGCTGCCCCCCAACACTGTCGTGCACACCATTATTTAGGAGAATATGGACAAAATTGTCTGGTTTCCTAGCTCCAATAACTGCCATTCCTCCCATGTGCATAATCGCCGCCCCATCACCATCAAGACAATAAACTTTCCTAGTTGATTGTTGTTCGGCAATCGACATTGCAATTTGAGAACTATGCCCCATGGAGCCTACAGTCAAAAAAGTGGCAAATCTCTTCTTGGCATACTTGTCCTTCAGTAGATGCTCATTGAGTTCTCTAGATATTTTTCCTGTAGTTGCAACAATAATCGATTCTTCATGAATAACATCCAATATTATGGAAATTGCATCTTCGCGCGACATGCAACCATCTTGAGTTAATTCCTTGTTTTTTCGGTACTCATCAAAGGTTCCTGCTTGGATCACTAGTGCATGAGGAACCTGGGCGCTATTCATTCGGCAAACCATATCACTAACACAGATTTTGGCTTCTTCTATTGTGACAGGTAGGACTTCGTATGGAATATTCATGCAATCCAACTGATCCAGTGTGATTTCTCCTTGGGTTATATGCTGAGGCTCATCTTTTTTCCCCGGCTCCCCACGCCAACCAATTAATAGCAAAACTGGAATTCCATAAACACGCTTGTCACAGAGAGAAATCAATGGATTAATTGCGTTGCCCAATCCGGAATTCTGCATATAAACAGCGCCTGCCTTTCCTGTTGCAAGGTAATATCCAGCAGCAATTCCAATAGCATTCCCCTCATTGGCTGCAATGATATGACTCTCAGCACCCAGCATGTCATTCATATAGAAGCAAAATTCCTTCAACAATGAATCCGGTACACCGGCGTAAAAGGAAATACCTGCGTCCTTGAGTAAACAGAGAAAGTCGCTGCTGGCGATCATCGACTAGCTCCTGGAATAAGCTCAAGAATCTCTCCAATCGACATACAATATTGTTCATCAGCTTCTTTCGCACGCTCGTGAATAAGTATCTCTTTTGCTGTTTCCACCATAGCTGGATAAGAACTGCGTAATAGCTGATTTGCATAAATCACGATGTTGACACCGGCTTCGGAAAGCTGCGATTCAGTAACTTCATTAAATGTGGTAGGAACAACCACCAGAGGAAATCGATTTTCGAACTTGCTATAACTCTCGCAAAAATCGAAGATTTCAGTGGCAGTCTCTTGCCTGCTGTGGATCATTATCCCATCTGCACCTGCACACAGATATTCTCGCGCACGCATCAGTGCATCGTCGACGCCTTTCCCTAGTATAAGGCTCTCTATTCTTGCGATTATCATGAAATCTTGAGTAACGAGTGACTTCTTCCCTTCGCTAATTTTTTGACAAAACTCATCCACTGATGCTTGTGTCTGCTCGACGTCAGTACCCAACAAGGAATTTCTCTTCAATCCCTTCTTGTCTTCAACGATGACTGCTGAAACACCAAGTCTTTCAAGTGTCCTGACAAGAAACTTGAAATGCTCAGGATGCCCTCCTGTATCTCCATCATAAATTATCGGTTTAGTGGTTATTTCAAGAATGTCATGGAGATTGTTTAGTCTGGATGTACTATCTACAAGTTCTATGTCGGGCTTCCCCTTGACTGTTGAATCGGTTAGGCTACTTAGCCAAATAGCATCAAATTCTTTCTGAACACTCCCGACATGCGCCGTCATTTGCTCCACTATCAAGGCTGATATTCCGCTGTGTGCTTCCATCACTCGGACTACTTTTTTTGCATCAATCAGCCGACGTAACTTTTCGAGACGAATTTGGGGTGTAGTACCTAACTCCTTTAATGCCTTGTTCAATTTGGTGGAACTTATACCCTCGGTGTAACTAGGCTCAACCAATTGTCCACCCCACTCTGAAATTACCTGAATAACTTGAGCGCGTGTGGTTTTCTGAACACCTTGCTTCCAGTCATCACCGTGTACGACGAAGTCTGGTCGGATTTTTCGCAAATTCTCCGTGTAATCTAAAGTGTCTTGAGAAACGACAGATTTGACTTGTTTTAAACTGGATATAATTGCACATCTATCTGAAAACGGCAGAGAAGGTAGCCTTTTATAGCTTGCAATGGCTTCGTCAGTCAGCAATCCAACTGTCACTTCGCCAAGTTTTGCGGCTTCATTCAAAATATTCAAATGGCCAGGGTGTATGAGATCTGCACTCATTCCCACATATACAGTCTTAGTCATTGCTACTCTCTATAAGGCAGTTTTGTATTTCGGTGTTATTGACTCAATCTATGAAAGATGCGAGACATGAAATCAATAAACTTGTTTCTTTTTCGAACGTTTGCAATGTCATTGCCGCCCTTTTTGAATAGGTATTGGTCGAACAGCTCAATAGGAGGCATGTTTTCGAAAGAACGAGAGACTTCGACCAGATATTGCTTGTGGCCTCCCATTTCGTATCCCATTTGAGCAATGGTTTCTTCTCCGAGCATATTAAGATATCCAAGAAAAAGTGCGCACTTGAGGGAATCTGATTTGGCCTCTTTCATCCAGCTATCTTTGAAATCCTTCACTGGGTTGTCATATTTCCCTACAGATTTCTTGTCTCCGAACTTATAAGATTCGTTCTTGTCGTAGTTCTTTAGGCCTGATACATCTCTTAGTCCCAAATCTTGACATAAGCGACCTATTTCCCTGTCTGGATTGTCAATTAATTCTTCGTAAGCTATTTCTACACAATTTGATTCATATGAAGTAACAAACTCATTCATACGCCGAGGGCAATCAAGCAAATCCAACTTGTGTCTATGCAAACTTTTAACGTCTGACCTCCTCCACTCCAAGAGGGAAGAAAGAACAGAGAGCGGATTTCGTCGAAGCAAAATGAACTTTGCATCAGGAAACACAGAGGCCAACTCATCCAAAATCAGGTAATAACGTGGCGTCTTGTCGAGAAATGACGATTCTGACTTGCCCTCAAGCACTTGATTGTATAGAGAACTATACATGCGCCTGAGCGCATCAAGATAGTCGTCTACTCCGTTGGGCAATACGCTGATGAATTCCCTAAATGCTGATCTGAAAAGTTTTTCCTCGTATTCCGCCGTATATCCTTTTTCTTTAAGCGCGTATAGAGGATAGAGCATGACCCAAGGCTCTGAAAGCGTATGCAATTCCGGATGTCCGGAAAGTATTTTTTGCAACAATGTTGACCCGGACCTAGGTTGAGAAATGAGAAAGATAAGGTTATTTCCGGTAGTTGATATTTTGTTTGAGCCACAGCTTTCCATATCAAATTTAAATAGTCCTTAACCGCCAGCCAAGAAAACGCGCAGTTTCCGAATGAAATAGTCAATCCTGCATAGTCTCAATATCTTTAGCAAAAATTCTTGAGTTCCCGAACGCACTCTGGGATCGCTATACATTCTGAATCCAGAGCTGCGCATCAGATGCACCCTGGGTAACTCCTCCTTGTTGACGCGACCAACAATCTCGGATATCAGGTTTGCCCTTCCATGTAGAATTTTTGCATTAGTGTGAAGAAAACCTGGCGCATTAAACCTACAATTATATTCCGGCGTTAATGTAGCTATGCGAACCGAATCCATTGCATAAATACATTCTCTGAATGAAACCTGATCGCTGCTCTTTATATGCCTTTTTTTTATCGGGTACCAGGAGGAAGTGCCCTCCTCCATGTGTTTTCTATGACTTGTTTCCCAACACGAAAATAATTCCTTGACTTGCGGTGTGTCTCTATAAGCCAGTACACCCGTGTTTAATTCAGGAAAAGCAATTGGAACTTCGGGTAATTCAGTGGTAATTCGATACGGGGCATGAGTTGCACAAATATCGAAATGATTTAGTAGATTGAAGAGTTCAGAGAAATCACCTACTACTATCGTGTCCGTATCAAGAAATAGAGTTTTCGAATAGGGGGATTTGGACATATATTTTACTTTATCAATAAAGCCGTATTCCGCATCCTCCACAATTTTCAGATCTACTCCTTCAATAGGTTTTTCAATATCTGTTACTATCGTAATTGGAACCGAGGGCATCGTCGATCTCAATGAACGAATTGACGCTTCCGCCTCAAAGAGATAGCGCTCTCCTGTAGCAATATATATCACTCCGGTATTTGATGTTGTCATTCGGAAGCCGCCAAAATTGAAAGTAATGTCGCCTACTCGAAAGGAAGCTAGAAATATTTATCTCTGAAATATTTGACAGTTGACTTCAGGCCGTACTCCAAATCTATTTTCGGCTCCCATTCCAGTTTGTCCTGTGCGAGAGAAATGTCAGGTTTTCGCTGACCTGGATCATTTTCAGGCAACGTGAGGTGCACAACTTTGGACTTACTATTACAAATTCTAATTATCGTAGAAGCTAAAGAAGAAATGGATAACTCCTGCGGGTTTCCCAAGTTCACTGGCCCTGCGAACTCGGGAGGTGAGTCCATCATTTTGACCATTCCGCTTATGAGATCATCCACATAACAAAAACTTCTGGTTTGATTACCGTCCCCATAGATAGTGATATTTTCTCCTTGCAGCGCCTGGATTATAAAATTGGATACAACTCTGCCATCTTCAGGATGCATTCTTGGACCATAGGTATTGAATATTCTGATAACCTTAATTTCCAGCTCATGTTGCCTTTGGTAGTCGAAGAACAGCGTCTCCGCACATCTCTTACCTTCGTCATAACAGGATCTAATACCTATAGGATTAACCTTCCCCCAATAGTCTTCAGTCTGTGGATGCACTTCAGGGTCTCCGTACACTTCACTAGTTGACGCCTGTAGAATCGGTGCTTTTAATCTTTTGGCTAACCCCAACATATTTATTGCGCCATGAACACTGGTCTTCGTTGTCTGTACAGGATCGTGCTGGTAATGAATAGGTGAAGCTGGACAAGCCAAGTTATATATTTGATCAACCTCAATAAATAAGGGAAACGTAATATCGTGCCTTATGAGTTCGAATTTTGGGTTCGATAGTAGATGGGTTATGTTTTGTTTTTGCCCTGTAAAGAAATTATCTACGCAGATTACGTCACTACCTTTATCTAACAGGAAATCGCAGAGGTGACTACCCAGAAAACCAGATCCCCCTGTAACCAGTACCCTCTTCTCTCCGTATCTCACTTATAGTTCTCCCTATGATTTCTGCAGATCACAGCAAATACTATGAATTTCCCATGAATCATTCCGAAAGATCTCGCAAATACCACTCAAAAGTCGAACCTAAACCAATGTCGAGCTCACTCACACTATACTCCGGCAGATATCGTCTAAGTCGAGTAATATCCGGACACCTCCTTTCCACACTCCCTTCAGGTGCTTCTTCAATTCTAGTACTCGCTGGTTTCCAACCTGCGATAGCGAATAGTTTTGTTGCGAGCGTTTCAATGGAAATCTCTTCTCCTGAACCTATATGGACTATTGGAGGCTTAGTATCACTACAAACTCCTGTTCGCGACATTAGGTTTGCCATACAACATACTGCATCTTCGATATAACAGAATGACCGAGTATTTGTCGCGCCATATATCTTGAATGGATCTTCTCTGTTATAAATTCTTCGTATAAATTGCGGAATCACATGCCCATAGCCAGATCGTGGTCCAAAAAAATTGTGTGGTCGAACTATCAGAGATTTCAATCCGAAAGCCCTGGCATAATTTATAAGTAACAGCTCCCCCAGCAACTTAGAACCGCCGTAGGACCAGCGCGGATTGTAAGGATCAGAAATAGAAAGAGGAACTTCTTCGGGTGTTGGTACTTGCAATTGGTTGAACGCAATTAGGTTTGAAGCATAAGCCTCATTTGAAGAAGTAAAGAGAAGTTTACTATTTGGGCTATTGTCTTTTGCCCATTCCAACAGGTTCAAAAGCGCTAGTATATTCACCCGCAATACTTCATGTGGCACATCGTAAAATGCCTGGGTACCATTTACAGCTGCCAGGTGATATATCTCATCAAAACCTGGTTCAAGGCTTTCAAAGGTGGAGCTCAGAGTCATATCGGAGTTGATAAACTCCACCCGGTCATCGCCAATTAGAGATCTGAACTCATTGTCCATCACCCCGCGGGAAAGATTATCGACTAATATCAGTTCGGATTCGCTATTAAGCAACAATTGCCTGGCAAGGTGATATCCAATGAACCCTGCCCCACCAGTAATTAGTATCCGTTTGTTACTCATGTTTCCTGCTGCTGTCCTTGCCCAACCATCCGCATTCCTTCAAATACCGAGACCTTGTATTTCTTGTTTTGGCTTTCGACACTCTTAAAGAAATCAACATCAATTCCTTCAGAAGCACCAAGACTGATTATCGCCTTTAGGTCTTTGGGCAGACAGACTCCTCCGAATGCTCGAAATTTTTCGTTACAATCGAGGTATCGATCGACAATATGCTCTTGCTTGATCATCGCGTTCTTTACCAGCGTATAGTCAACATCAAGACTATCGCAAACATCGTAAAAAGCATTTGCGAAAGTAATCAGAGTCGCATGGTAAAGATTGTTAAAGTACTTTGCCGCTTCTGCTTCAGAAGGCGTTAGTTGACAAAATTCGCGGGGATATTTTCCGTGCGCTTCTTTGACCACCTCATATACTTCGGTATCCCGCGTTCCAATAACACAGACATCGTGTTTCTCAATAAAATCTGATATAGCACACCTTTCTCGCAAAAACTCCGGGACGAAACACAACCTCAATCCAGGATATTGTCCCTGCAATCGCTCAGTCGTACCGGGTTCGACGGTAGATTTTATGGATACTATTCCTTCATAGCCCAACTCGGATAAACTGGCAACAGTCTGTTCTACAGCATGTACATCACACCTTCCATCTTCTCCAGATGGAGTCGGCACGCAAATAAAACACAATTCTGATGGCAATACATTCTCAATAGTCGTATCGTTTTTAACATCATGACAAAGCACGTTATGGCCGAGCTTCTCAAACCCATACTTGATTGCGCCCCCAACGACGCCCACTCCAACTATTCCAATCTGCATTACTTTACTCCTGACTTTTCAAAAATCATAATCTTACTCAATTGAATATCTCCATCTTTTTCATTGATTCCAGATACAAGCACCACAACTTATGACTCATGGCCGGTTGATTTCAAATAGCGCGCTATGCTTGAGAGATAAGCCTCTCTCGACATAGCTTCTTTCCAATATTTACTGATTTTTTCGAGAGAGAGGCCTGATTCATTGATATATCTCTCACTGTGTAAAACAAACTCTCCGCCCTTTATATCCAGAAGGTCCTGGACGCATACACCATGGGAACTTGCTATGTTGAATATTTCGTCCTCACAATCGTTTGCCAGGCAGTAAACAGCTTCAGCCAGTTTTTGTACATCAAGTGCTGCAATATACGAGTCAGGCTTGAGGTAAATATCTTTCCCCCCTGCTCTTAGATCGAAAAAAATGTTCTTCCAAAGCCCATGGCCAAACAGATAACCAGGCCGGAGTATAATCCAGCTCCCTTTGGTATAGCGTTTTACATATTGTTCAGACAGATATTTATGAGCGCCATAAAGCGATAAGTCGGCAATGTCAATGCTGGAGTCCTCTCGCTTGTCCTGCAGAAAATCAGGGTAGACAGAAGCTGAAGACATGTAGATAAATTTGTCATATTCCAAGGATTCGAGATAAGCATACAGATCAAAAACATTTTGCTGCAGACAAGCCAATGGTTCCTTTACAGATCTAAATGCTGCAGAATTACCCGCACAAAATATTACCCAATCAAATTTTCGTCCTCTTAGTTCTGAAAGCTGTACCTCTCTCGTGATTGGAGTAACAGCGCACTGAGACTCGGACAATAAGGAAAATACATTACTTCCAATAAAGCCATTGGATCCAATAACAGCTGCCTCAATTAATTGGGTAGAATCACTTTCCATATGCAAAATTAGTCTTCGCCGGCGGAACGATCAGCTACTTGATTGACCTGTCAATGATGCCCTTTTCATACTGCTGATGAAGAGGAACTTCCAATCTATAGGTGTCTTCTTCGTAGTCCTCGCCACCGCGGGGCCCTTTAACGAAGCTTAGGAACGTACAATCTTCCAATGCAACAAATTCATGTGCTTCAGATTTTTCCCAATAAATGACGCTGCCTTCTCCCACCTCAAAAGTTTCAATTAGACTACCGTCGGCAGCCATTCGATAGACTTGCATCCTGCCAGTGAGAATAAAATCCGACTGAAGTGATTCCCTGTGAAAGTGATTTCCGCGTATTGCCCCTTTTGTCGAATGGATCAGGACACAATGTTCATAGGCGTCTTTAACAAAAATGTCCATGATCGTGCCTCGATCATCCTCGAAATCGATTTCTCTCTTTTCAATTCGCATCAATAATTCTCCTTAACACGAGGAACAATGAATTTCAGGTCGGGTCGGGCCTTAGATATCTTATCTATCAGATAGTCGGCGATATTCCAGGCTAGTATCAGGACATGGGTAATTGAAGCATCCAATCTATCATCTGAAACGATCGGTATTCTTGAGCCTGGCGTATACTTGCCAATCTTTAAAGGCGATGCATCAGTAACGAAATCGAGAATAGAATTGTCAATTCCGCAATAATTTAACAATGTATTGCCTTTTGTAGCTGCACCGATTGCCGCGATCCTGCGCCCTTGTTCCTTTAATTCTCCTAATTGACTGACGAGATCGACTTTGCATTGTTGAGCTCGAAGAGCAAACTTTTTGTAGATCTCATCCTCAAATAGACCCTGGCTCTTCTCCAGTTCCAGATATCGTTCTACTGTCTCGTCTCTTTCGGCGGCAGCAAAGTATACCCGAATAGAGCCGCCCATATACTCCACCTCTTCCACCCTGACTACATCTAAGCCGAAACGCTTCGCAAATGATACCAAGGGTGTGACTGAGAAATACGAGATATGTTCAAGATAAATAGTATCGAATTGACATTCTCTAATCAGCCTGGATGAATAAGGCACTTCAATTACACACTTCCCTCCCTGGGTAAGAATAGCTTGTAGATTCATGAAGAACTCAGAAGGATCCGCTATGTGATTAAAGCAATTTGTACAAGTTACTGCTTTCACACTTTTTGACTGCAAAACCGAATCAGT
Source organism: uncultured Pseudohongiella sp. (assembly GCA_965267495.1). GTDB lineage: Bacteria > Pseudomonadota > Gammaproteobacteria > Pseudomonadales > Pseudohongiellaceae > UBA9145. The sequence goes on from OZ254078.1 coordinate 2,080,809, forward strand.
AATTGAGCCCCTAAAAAAGTCATTGACTACATTAATGTCATTAGTCCGGGAGATTTCTGCCATATTCGGTGAAGGCTCAATACCTAGCACTTCACAGCCTTCTGCCTTGAAGAACGATAGCAAAGTCCCATCGTTACTCCCGATATCTATCACCAGGTCTTCCTCTTCCAGCTTAACTCTATGTAAGACATCCGCAGCAAGTTCCCTGAAGTGGTTTATAGAAACCCGCGAATTGCCTGAACCATAGGAATAATCGTGTGACTGATATCGCTCTTGAGCAGGCACTACATAACTATTCATCATGTGTCCACATGACTTGCAACGTAGTACAGATAACGGATACCTTTCTTCTGGACTAGATAATCGGTTTTCTGGAGGAAAGTAATCGGCCAAAGGATGTAGTCCGAGATCCAACACCTCAACCAGGTCACCTGAACCACACAAAATACAATCAGTTATCTGCATTATTTCTGAGAATCAGAATTCAAGACCCTACACAGCAATCATGCTACAACTCTCACTGAGAACTAACAGGAGTGAGAGAGAGGCCACTACGATCTATTATCCTCACCCGATTTGTAACCCACCACACACCAGTAAGGAATGTCGTCTGAAAAGTGAATACGCTCCAGCCCGCATTCGGTAAACATTTCGGAAATCTCTGCCTTCGAAAATCTTTTTTCCAACGGCGTTCCGAATCGATCCAGCGCATCAGTCTTCATAGAATAAAATGGCCAGTTTCTATAGGAAGATAGGGGAAAATTGCCTACGTCCAGGCCGAGTTTCTCCAGAAGCCAGGACATTCGTGCCAGTGGCAAGTAAATGAGGACGGCAATCACTAAGCAGATTGCTTTCTTTGACCTGAACCCAAGACGGCAGATTAGCATTCTGACCAGATTCGACATACGCCATAAGAGTCGATACCACACAGGTTTGTTTTCAAAGGAATAATAAATGTAGGCCAAAAGTGGCGACCCTGGTTTCAATTTATTTGCACAAGATCTAATACCCATCAAAGTGTCAGGAATATGATGCAGGACACCAAGACAATAAACAAAATCGAGAGACTCATTTTCAATTGGTATATCTTCGAAAGAACAATTGATGAATTCACAGTTGTTGTTAGACACCAGATTCTGGCGAGCGATTTCCAGGGCTTGTGGGCTCGCATCAGCACAGTAAAGACGACCGACCCTTTCACTCACGATTTTCGCCCAGCGACCGCTACCACATCCCATATCGAGGCCTACAGCTTGTGCTGGTAGTTTTTCAAAATCTAAGATTGAGAAATACAGACCAAATTGATGCTTCAATTCATCAGCTGAAAGGTCTTCCTGTGTGTAAGTACTCCATTCAGCACCGAAGTGATCTACAGAACTTTTGTCAGAATTATCCATGTTCTACAAAAATTTCTGTAAACATCTTTCTTGTGATGCGCTTCCAGTCAAACTGTTGCATATACTCAGAGTGATCAATTCGAGTAACTTTATTCAAATAGCGCAGTATTTTATTTGCCATTTCTGTATCGCTACTCTCAATATCTAGCAGCAATGCAGTAGGAGGTGCAATTTCCCCAAGGGATGTTTTATCGGAAGCTACAATTTTTTTGTTGTAAAATGCCGCCTCGATTATTGGAATACCAAATCCCTCATATTTGCTAAGAAATATCAGCGCGGAACAGCGAGCATAAATCTCTCGCAACTCAATTTCCTCAACATTTCCAATCACCCGAATATCAGTCCGACCATCAATATAGCGTTCCAATTCGAAATCATGGTTTTTTGTATTGCCTACGATAACTAGTTCATGGTCACAACCACCCATTGATTTTAATTCGACAAAGACATCTATTACTTTTTTAAGATTCTTGTGCCGCCTTCTATCTCCTACATATAGTAAGTATTTTTCATCCGGATATTCCTTGGCCACATATTCCGGATACCCCCATAGCAAACCCTGGTAAGCAACTTCAATCTTTGCAGTATGGTCGCTATTGCTTACATACTTGTGAACATCAGCCAATGTATGCTTGGACAACACAAACACCTTTTCCGCAGTCTTTAAAGCTCTTCGCACAATAGCTTTGAGGTATGATTGTTTGATTAGTCGATAAGTCTCAAAATATGTACTTAGGGCCAGCGGCATCAGGTCGTGAACTACGAATATAAGCTTACTCTTCAAATAGAGGGGTGGATCGAAATGAGGATATAAGAAATAGTCATAACCTTTACTAAGATTTGCGAGGCCGAAATGATGAGACAAGGTGTTAAGCCGCACAGTAGTCCTTAATACCTTAACTTCAGGGTTTTGTGCAATTAGCGCATCTACTGCCTGATACAAATTGTTTCCCTCATAGGCTGATTCTTCATACAGAAGAACATCCATCTTTATTGGCAAGTTACTTTCCAACAAAGAACAAAACAAATTGTATACGTAGCGCCCCAATCCTGTGTATTCATAGGTAATAAATCGCGCGTCGAAGAGTACTTTGTGGGTCATTCTGAATGCGTACGCTGCGTACCGATCGCCAAATATTAATGCGTTGTCTGGTATATCTTAATCAATGATTCTGCATACTTTTGCCAGGTATATGCCCTGACTTTCGATACAGCATTGGCACCGAGTTCACGTATCGCAGCCCTATTTTCCCTGAAATGGTTCATCTTTTCTCGAAGTGCAACTACATCTCCCACCGGTATAACAAAACCCTCTATGCCGTCGCTGACAATTGAACCACTGTTGTGAGTTGTAATGATCGGCAATCCGAAGCTCATTGCCTCATATATCGATTTAGATGAACCTTCGAAAAGGGAAGGAAAAACATAAACATCATGCTGAGAAAGCATGGCTTGGAGATCTACAAATCCAGGCGTGTAGACGTTTTTCAGTTTTCGTTCATTCAATAGCTCCCGAACCTCGGGAAACAGCCTGCCGTAGAGAGTTAACGAATCTCTCGAAAACACTTCATCATCCCAGGCCTCCAAGAGATAGCCAACGCCCTTCCTGAGATTGATATTTCCTGCGAAACAATACGACAAAGCCTCACGTTTCTCAGACTCTTCACTTTGAACCTTAAGTCTGCTATCCGGCACCTGCTCTGCTCCAAATGGGACAAGTGAAATCTTGTCCTTGCTAATTCCTTCAGCGATTACGGCTTCCTTTACGAACTCAGACGGCACAATTAGCCTATCTGCGAGCGCTAATGATTCACGCTCAAGTTGTATCATGTAATCTTTTAAATCATTGATGATACCCGCATATTTTTTTTCAATTGCAGCGGAACAGGCGGTAGGCGCTATTGGTATCTCCAGTATGATGACGAATCCGGCTTCTCGCAGCGCACGCAGCACCTCGGGGCAATAGTCCCATACATGGGCAACTTTGTGCCTTTCATCTCTTGGTAATTGAGATAACTGTCTTTTGACAAAGTAGTTGAATAGTTTCAGGTCATATTTTCTCGACCCAAACTTCCTGTTGACATAGATTCTATAGGCATTCATGACACGAGGGAGCTGCCCAACCAATCCCATGCTACTGGTCTCCCGCGTCAGATACCGATCCACGGCACCTCGACAAATCAGCTTCTGGCCGATCTGCTGTCTTGCAAGCTCGTCAACAATATAGGCAGTGCGAAGTCCAATATTTCCGACCTTACCTACAATAGAGTTGACGATGTTAACTACAAGCATGCAGCGATTCAGGATGTAGCTGCTTCCCAATTGGAAGGCGAGTCGTTTTCTTGCTGTTGCGCTGAATCATTGCTGGCACAGAGATTCTTGTAGCCAATAACAACGCCCAGAGACAGGAACATCATGAACGCCCAATAGAAGTCAAAAGTGGAATGAAGCATGTTAAATGGTCCCCAAAATGACCAAAACACCAGTCTGGCTTCCCGATTTAGTTTTCTATAGGAGTCAACCAGGAAAATGAGGAATGGTATGGCCCCTAAAACGCCCAAAGTGAGAAACAGTTCTATATAAAGGTGATGCGGGTGGATGAAAGTATTCAGGGTCAGTTCCAGGAGAATGGGTTCAAGGCCCCCGAGGCCAGCACCAAACAGCCACAGACTTCCAATAATTTCCGGCAGATAATTAAGCCAGAGATCCAGGCGCCTCAAATCGCTGGACTCAGCCGCAATGACTCGTTCGTAGTCAGCCAATTCAAACACTCGAATGACCGCGCCGCTGTCAAATAGACTGCTCAGGTTTGGCGCTACCAGTATGAACAGTAATGCCATGCCAATGCCGATTATCAGGCCCTTTCTGAAGTTCAAATAGAAAAACAGATAGACAAATAGAATCTGTAACACGGCACCTCTGCTGCCAGACATTACAATAATCGCAAAGAATGCCAGGTAAAACAGGTGCTGCTTTGCGGTGGAATAACCGAGCAGCGCTGGAAAGAAGAAGATAACCATGAGGAATCCACCGATAACAGGTGATTCCCAAGAGAATGGACCGGTGATCCGCTCCGCTCCTCCGAGCGTGGGAATCCCAAAAAAATCGACACCTGTAAAAGACTGGTAGACTGAATCCAGGCAGCAAAATATTGCAAATAGAAGAATAAAACTGATGAATGTGCGCAGATAGGGCGTGTTACGAGAAAGATAGATTGCAAATGGCAGGAGTAAGAACCATGACAAGGCACTTCTGTAGACGGCACCGTTCGCGCTGGCACTAGCAATTACAAGGCCATAGATAGCAGCTATCACAAACCACCAGAAATCTCTGGGTATGGAAAATCCAAATCTGGATACCTGCAAGGCGACAAAGTACAGGAACACGCCAATAAAGAGATACTTTGCTACTCCATACAAAGGAAGCAAGACAAAGATTAGTGGAAATATCAACAGGCTTTGCATTTAAGCTGCAGTCTGGAACTGCTGTACAAATTTCATGTAGTCATCGAAGGTATCTGCGATACATCGCTTGTCGAAATCTACAGCTTCCGGCAAACCACCCACGTTAGCAACAATCACAGGAATACTCAGTATCCGTGCTTCTCTCGCAACCCTTCCATAGGCTTCAGTCCACAAGGAAGGGACTACCAGCGCCTTGGCATACTTGTATGCTTCAGCCGGGTTCCTGTTCCAGGGCATATAGATTACTTGATCCCGCGACTCCGGCGATTCGACTTTTCGTGAGAATACATAGAATTTTTGATCGGGAAAACGTTTTGCCAGTAGAAGAAATGAATCAATTCCCTTTTCTTTGCTATCACCTATCAATACGAAGCCCTTTTCGCTTGCTGCTATTTCCTTGGTTACATTCATATAGTCACCAAGCAATCGCTCAGCATTGATTTCAGGATAGAGTACTTCACACTTTCGACCGTACAATTGAAGTACCCTATCTGCCATATATCTGGAATTGACCACTACCTTATCGGCACTTTCAATGGCAATACGATTGTCGAATTTAAAAACGCAAAATCCGGCGTAATCAATTAGATTGTAGATACCCTTCAACAGTTTCCTGATCCCAGGATGATAGTTGGCCTGGATTCCCAGAGCTGATTCATCGCGAATGAAATAGGTAGTCGATATAGATTTGTCAACTGCTCTTTGGGCACCAATAATTGCAGCCGGTCCCCATATATTTTGAGCAAGAACTTCCGTCGCTTCTACGTTACTGAAGAATTCGATAATTCTTGCTCTGTTGAACAAATACTCCAGGTAAAAGAATCTATTGAGAAGAATAACAGGAGGAATGGTTTGCTTTTCAATACCATCGGTATCTAAACAATATCTTCTAGCACCAAATGTTTTAACATTCTTCGCTGATACCAAGATAAGTCGATCCTTCGGATATCTTCCCAGGACATAGTTGAGCAGACTGCGCTCTGATCCTCCAATTCCATATCCCAGAAATTTTGAAAACGCAATTGTAGTCATCTTGATATCAGCTAATGGCTAATTGCTGATAGCTCTCGTACAGTTTTCAGGTACTTCTCAAGAACGATAGATTCACTGAATTCATTTTCCATCTTCGCTCTGCCTTTTCGCCCCATCGCTTTTCTTTCGTCTGGGGTCATATGAAAAATTGCCAACATCTTATCCCGCAAATCTTCTACATTGCGAGGTTCACACAGTAACCCGGTCTCCCCTGCTTCGACGCATTCCCGGCAGCCTACGGAATCGGTGGTAATTACTGGTTTCCCCATGCTCGCCGCTTCCAGTAGTGATCTCGGCACGCCTTCCCGATAATAGCTCGGCAAGACCACGCAATCAGCGTTTTGCAGCATCGGCCGAACATCCTCGACGGCACCTAAATACCTGATCAAGCCTTCTTTTTGCCACATTTCTATGCGATCAACAGTAGCACCATCTGCTTCATCGGATGTAGCAAAACCCAGCACCTGAAACTCGATATTCTGATTCTGAAGCAGTCGTGCAGCATCTACGAATTCACCTATTCCCTTCTCCCACAGTAACCTGCCGACAAACAGGAAACTCAGTTTTTCCCTACTGGAAGATTCCCAGCTATCTTGAACACTATACCTGCTTGTATCTACGCCCGATCCGGGCAATAGATCAGTCATTTCTTCACTGACGATCCCCTTTCGAAGAAACAACTCAAGATCGTCAGTGTTCTGGAAAAAAACACGGGCCGACTTCTTGACGGCCGCTTTGTACATATACCCAATAATTCTGGATAGCATGGTATCGCTAACAAAGGCTTTTCCTAATCCGGAAATATTCAAAATATAAGGGATACCCAGAAAGCTGCAGGCGATGCCGCCGTATATGTTCGGCTTCACCGTATATCCCAGGTAGAAAGAAGGCTTAATTTCGCGCAACACTCTGGCTAATCTAAATAGATAGGCTGTCTCTCGCAGAATGTTAGTGCCGGTGCTATCTATTGCTACAGGAATGAACTCTATTCCTGCATCGGTAATTCTCTCACGATCTTCAGCTTCAGGTGCAACAGCGTATATCCTATATCCTTCCCTCTTAAGCACCGCTGCAAGACTCAACCTGAAATTAGCAATATACCAGGCAGTATTTGCTGAAATTACAATAGATCCTTTGCTCATTGCGCTTCATGCCATGCCTGGTACATTAAAATATTCCATAACACGTGCTGCCAATTCCTCTCCCCGCCGACATGTTCATGCCACAGCCTCTTAACCAATTTAGCATCAAAGCAATCTGATCTTTTCAGTGCTGAATCAGATAAAAGATCATGCCCCCACTCTTTCAATGGCCCACGCAGCCATTCGTCCATTGGAACCCCGAACCCTGCTTTAGGTCTCTCAATTACCTCGATGGGAAGGTACTGGGACAACAGCCGCTTCAGCATCCACTTAGCTTCATTGTCACGAATCTTCATTGACAATGGCGATTTCCAGGCGAAACTGACAAGCGCAGGATCAAGAAATGGCACTCTTGTTTCGAGTGAAGTGCTCATCGCGGCACGATCGAGCTTAACCAAAATATCGTCCGGCAAGTACGTCTTCGAATCAAGATACATCATGTCTTCAGCCGTAAATTCACTGTCATCGCGAAAACTCGCAGGCAAGGAAACCTCAAAATCTGTGTGAAAAATGCTAGACGGGAAACTTCCACTGGAAGCGGCGGACCAAAACATTGCTATTAGGCTTCTCTTTTTCAGTATTTCCGCCACTTTTCTTATTTTGCCAACTGGATCAGATGTCCCCTGCAAGGAACGTATAAAGCGTGATACCCACTCATATAATTGCTCCATTCTTGCAGGAGGGCATCCAAGAATGAGGTTTGAAATCAATTGCCGGGCTGAAAACGGAATCCATCTGGTTTTTCGCCAAATCCTGTTAATCCAAATGTATCGATTGTAGCCACCAAACAACTCATCACCGGCGTCACCTGATAATGCCACCGTCACTTCCTGTCGAGCTAATTGAGACACGAGAATCGTTGGAATTTGAGATGGGTCCGCGAATGGCTCATCATAAACGCTAGGTAAGTCAGGAATTATATTGAGTGCATCTTGCTCGGTGATGTAATACTCAGAGTGATCTGTGCCAAGTATGCGCGCGACCTCAGCAGCATATATCGCTTCATCGTGATACTTAGATTCAAATCCAATAGTGAATGTCTTGACGCTCTCGCTGGAAGTGGCCTGCATTATTGCGACAACCAGTGACGAGTCCACTCCTCCGGAAAGGAATGCGCCCAGAGGCACATCCGAAATCATTTGCCGGGATATGACCTCTCTGAGATTTTGATCAAGACTCGAAATCGCCACTTCGATACTGTGATCACTACTGTCAGGGTTTTGCCTATTTCGCGCCAATTCTGCCAGGGACCAGTATCGCACCACTTGCTGTTCACTAATTTCATCGCCGGCCAGCTCCAACTTGAGATAGCAACCTGGCTCAAGTCTATGAATATCCTGATAGATTGAGTTGGTGCCGGGAATGTAGCCAAATTTAACGAAGGCATTGACAGAAACTGGATTTATCTGCTCTTCAAACAGAGGATGCGTCTTTATAGCTTTGATCTCTGAAGCAAATACAAAACTTCCATTCATCCATCCATAGTACAGGGGCTTCTCTCCCATCCGATCCCTTGCGAGGACTAAGGTCTTGTCCTGCTTATCCCACAATGCAAAAGCGAACATGCCTGATATCATTTCCAGGGTTTTCTTTAGGCCGATTAATTCGATCGCATTAACCAATACTTCCGTATCTGAATTTCCATTCCAGGAGATTTGTTTATCCTGAATTGAATTCAATTTCCTTCTAATGTGTTTGAAATTGTATATTTCCCCATTGAATGAAATAACATATCTACCGGAATCAGAATGCATGGGTTGATGACCTTGATCAGAAAGATCAATTATCGCCAACCTCCTGTGCGCCAGCCCGAAACCACATTCCTGATCAATCCAGACACCACTGCTGTCTGGTCCGCGATGCAGCATTGCGTCGATACAGGATTGCAACACAGTTGCAGGATCTTCAAACAGAGTAACCTGACTACATCCAAATATTGCGCACATTAGACCGGACTCTTACTCGCCTGACTGGATTCAAACAACTGCTGCAAAATGTAGTCGACTCGCTTCTCCCATGAGAACTTTGACAGCACTTGACTATAAGCTTGTTCCGCCATCTGAGCGGCGAGCAATCTGTCTGACAGTAGCCTGTCGAGACCCCGCACTACAGAATCTTCATCTTCTGGATCGAACAACATAGCATTTTCACTATTGAGAATCTCACTGACAGACCCGATATTACTGGCCAGGATAGGAGTTCCGGCCGCCATATACTCAAATACTTTGAGCGGAGACGTATACTTCCAAAGGGGATTGGTGCGAGTAAGAGGGTAAAAAAGCACATCTGCTGCAACCTGATATGCAATGACAGTTTTTCTATCCACATGGCCTCTAAATTCAACCTTGGGATATTGACTGAAAAATTTGGAGTACTTTCTGATGTGTTCCGGATTCCCGCCTATGCAATAAATATTGATCTCGGGACGTCTTTTCGCGATAACCTCCAAAAGTTCAATGTCATCTCCCTTGTATAACGATCCCGTATACACCAAACAGGGAGCGTTGGTGGACATCTCTAGCCGGGTTTTTAATTCTTTAGAATCGAGAGATTTTGCGGCTTCATAGTCTTGTGTAAATACTCCATCGTGGTAGCTGAGAATTTGGTGCCGACGCAACCTGGGATACCATGTCTCTACGTCAGATTTCAGTGCAGTGGAAATACACAGCAACCTGAAACTGGGCACCACGGACAGAAATTTCAACAACTTGTTAGCCAGGAACCCAGGGCGTTTATGCAGCTCATAAACCAACAACGTTCCTCGTAGCGAGTAGCAAACTGCTACCGCAATGTCCCTGGTAAACACCATGTCCGGATTCGATCTGCCTGATGACAGTGATTTACTCAGTAGTTGTAAGTAAGATAATGTCCGATTTTGGAAATGTCTCTTGTACGAGATATTGTCAAATGATTGCTCGTCAGGTGAATGCTGTTGGCTTCTTGGACCAATCAACACAAAGTTGATGTCTTTTCTGGCACCGAACGCACGAGCCATCGAGCAAACCTGAACCGATTGGGCAGATTGTTTGTCAATATCCACGTTGGTGACGTAACTTAAAAACTTCACTGGTAACGGTAAATCTAAAATGCAGGGTCGGAAAATTGAAAAGTAGTACGGTATCGTTTGCAAAAGATGTGTATTCGCTTCTTGGCGCGAGACTGGTTAAGCTCGTAGCACTATCGTCATTTATGGCAGTGCTACTGTCGGTTTCAGAGCTCTTGTTCTCACTTGCAATTCAGCTATTGCTCCAGGTGCTTGGACTGATGGGGAGCAATCTGTCTTTGCTTGGCATCGAATTCGACTACGATCTCAGCGTTCAACAAATATGCCTCTTACTTCTTCTTATTGGGTTTGTGCGTTCTGCGTCCTACTTTCTCATGATGCAGCTGAATTTCTTTGCCTTTGAAAGCGTCCATGCAAAACTCAGATTGGCATTTATTCACTCAATGTTTTCAAGTCATGACAATTCGACGATGCCCTCAATTGGTGAATCTACTGTATTCTTGTCAGAAGTCTTCCCAAAGACTGCAACGGCTTTCAATGCCTTTTTCCTCGGATTGAGCCAGCTTATTCAAGTAATACTGCTTCTGCTTTTTCTCCTGCTAACAGGTTTTATACCGGCACTTATCTCAATAGGCTTGATACTGACTGCTACACTCCTTGTCAGGCCTTTAACTCAACAAATTGCCAGAAAGAGTCACTCACTTCCTCTTAAGCAAGGCAACTTGCTTTCTTCTTTGGTCAGATCCTGCAAAAACTATCTACTGGTCAAGGTTTACAATACAGAGAGCCAGGAGATTCGGCGGATGACAGAAAGCTCTTTGGACTACTCGGGAATGGTTATCAGCATGCAATTTGTCAGGAATCTGTTGAGCGGCTTCACTCCCATGCTGGGGATCCTCCTTATTTGCCTCTTCCTGCTATTTCCCCAAACAGCCCAGGGCATAGAAGGTGCAATTTTCGTATCTTTTATCTACCTTCTGATCAGGATGGTCACTACCCTGCGATCACTCACCACATCAATGAGTGCCATAGTGACTAATTGGGGCTCCCTGAGCAGAGCGATTGCGTTTTTTGGCAGTATGCGATCGAACTGGCAAAAATCTACCAGTAATGCGGAATTACTGAGGGTTTCTGGAAAACATCGGGATTTGCAAACTACCAATTCTATTCACTCTAGCGGAGCGGCGAATGCTTCTACCCATCCACCTGAAATTCGCATTGAGAGACTGTGCTTTTCCTACATTGACAACCAACCGCTTTTCGATGCATTCAGTTATACACTGACTCCAGGATCTCATATTGGCATCTCTGGCCCTTCTGGCTGCGGCAAGAGCACATTGCTAGCACTTATTCTAGGGCTCATACGCCCACAATCAGGCAGTGTTACGGTTGAAGGACAAGATGCACATGCATTTTTTGCAAATAATCATGCATTGGTGGGGTACGTAGGCCCCGAACCCCTGCTGTTTGCGGGGACATTGCGCGAAAACCTGACTTATGGTCTCTCTGCACCGGTCTCTGATCAGCAGATTCATGATGGCTTGCAACAAGCTGGACTGAAAGACCTTTCTTTAGAGCTTGACCACAAGTTTTCAGAAAATGTTGAGAACCTGTCCAGCGGACAAAAACAGAGAATAGGCATCGCACGCGCCTTGATTCGGAAACCTTCTATTCTGGTCCTGGACGAAGCGACATCGAACCTCGACCTGGCTACAGAAGAAGGTATTGCCAACTCTATTGCAAGCTTAAAAGGCAAAACAACAGTAATTCTGGTATCACATCGAGAGTCCTTTCTCAGCTTCGTAGACGATCAGATCAATCTTGGAGCAACTGACTAGGTCTTTAGACCCATTTTAAAAAGAGCAAAATTCTTCGCCATTCTAACCACGTGATAGGTGATCTTGATTGGCCAGAGATACCAAGGATCAAATCTTAAAGTGATTTTGGCTCGGTCTTTGAGATGCAGCAAAGCATGTTTAATGGACTTATAAGACGAACTAGAGAGACCATCAGTGTTGAAGCTAGAAATGATGAGTGGCAGGTACTGTCGAGGGAATACAGTCAGGGCTCGTAACTTATAGTCTCTGTCTCCACTTATCCAGTAAGACTCATCGTATGCATACTCTCGAACGAATGAGCCTGGAAAAAACATAGCCGGATGATGAGGAATCCAATTTTCATCTGAAGGCTCCGTTTCTGGTGACACGCGAACATCTTCCGCGGGCCCACAAATTTTCAGCTGGCCAAAATAGATACTTTCCTCAGTATCAGACATATGCTCACTGACTTCTTGCAACACTGTTTCCGTAGCCAGCGTATCACCAGAATTTAGAAACAGTACATAGTCTCCTTCTAATTCAGACCTTGCATTGTTGTAAGCATTGAAGATGCCAGAATCCTTTCTGATAATAATGCAGGTGTTAATTCGCTCAGAAAAATTACGCTTGTCACGCAAAACATCCTGGCTCCCATCCATTGATTCGCCGTCCACAAGAATGTGTTGAATGTTTGAGTAGGTTTGAGAATGAACAGAATCTATCGTTCGCAACAGTCCTGACTTGTTGTTCAGGTTTATTGTAACTATCGAGAATTCGATGTTGCTCGTGCTCACCCTGGCAATATCCGGCGTCAAGGAAAGAATTCAGTCACTACGAGAAGAAGCGTTGACCGTTGTCGTCTTTATATGTTCCCGCAAGAGTAAAAACAGGATAGTCAAAGATACGCCAATAAGCGTCCCGAACACTGCAATAAATGCTCTATTGGGTTCACTTTTTGTCTCGGGGACCACAGCTGGATCAATGATCTCGAATACATAACCCTCTCGAACATCAGCCAGCATGAGCACTCGCGTTTGCGATTCGATTAGCTGATAGAAAACTCTTTGCATTTCAATCAGATTGGTTCTTTCCAACTGCCCCTGTAAATAGTCGATTGCCCTCCTGGCTTCCCCCATGTCCTTCTCTTTTACATGCCGGTTTATGTCTGCAATGAGCAAGTTTACCCAGTGAGCTGCAAGCTGTGGATCGAAGTACTCTATAGATACTTCAATTAATCCAGTGGATTGTCTTACTGAAACATTCAGCAAACTCATAAACTCATTGTATGAGGCCCATTGCGAAGGCTCCGGAGGATTTGAGTCTCTAAGCCATGTGCCGGTCTCCGTATCATATAGCGATCTATCGATAACGCTTTCCGCACTTTCATCATCATAGTAGCTGGCAAATAACCACTTCTTCAAATCATGTTCGTCGATGAATTTATTAATGAATTCTCTGGATTCCAGGGTTGCCAGAGCACTGCGCGAACGGGCATCGCTGGAATTCAGGCTTATTCCCGCCAGACTTGCAGCAGAAACCAACTGACTGCCAGACTGCACCTGAGATTCGGCATCAGCTGGAAACAATATTGCTTCAGCGACAAAAATGTTCTGCAAATAGATGGCATAAGCCAGGGACAATAGCGCAGAGACAATAGCGGCAATGCCCACCACTAGCCTATGACTCCAAAGAGAACGACCTACCTGGATCAGGTCTATTTCAATAGGCTGGTTGGCGACTGAATTTTTGGAGTCTACATTCAAAGCCTGACTCCCCTGGGGTATTCTGAAAACTCCATGGATTCAAATAGAACTGCTTGTATTTGAGACACTCTGATAGTCCTGGCTAGCCTAAGGGATATTGCTTTTCCACTAATCGCTGAATGCCAATTAGATATTCTGTTATCGTTGATACTTAGTTCTGCACACTGTTTATGGCCAAAACACTGGTAGCCAGATTAAAAAGTATCTGGGAAATATTGGACCAGGCAGAAAGATAATCCACCGGCTCAATATCAAACGGAACCACTATCGTGTCACCTGGATCCAGACTCGAATCTCTTTCGAAAAACCATCTTGAGTTTCCTAAGGAAACGACTCTGCCGTCAGCCTTGATGATGTAGGTTCGACCGGAATCGGCGCGTTGCGTTAATCCACCACTCAGATCTATATAGCCTCGTACAGACAAGGAGGCATCGAATACATGTGATGTGGGTTGATTAACTTCACCAAGGATAGAAATTTCTTGTCTCGTTCTGGGTATGAAGAGCTGATCGCCATTTCTGGCAATAACGTCTCTGGTTGGTACTCCCTGAATAATCTCTGGCAGATCTATAACCAGCCTTCCTAGAGGTTCTGCACTCTGAACCTGCTCCAGTAGCTGCGTGCCAATCTGCAATACCTCATTCTGGTCATCGTCCCCATCATCTTCTAAAGCAACCGCTGTAATATCGCTCTGTAACTCTTCCTGGTATCTTTCGAGAATCTCTCGCTCTCTTTCACGTAGCTCAGCCCTGAGAAGAATGCTCGCATTTGGATCAGCGAATGCTGTGAGCCCTCCCGCTCGGCTCAGCACTGAACTTAGCGTATCTCCTTTAGCTATCGAATAAACTCCAGGGGAAACAACTTCCCCCGAGAGCTGAATAGTTTCATTTTCTATCCAATTCGGTAGCTGCCGAACTACCAGGCTATCAAACTCTTCCAGAGCCATCTGTAAACCCAAACTGCTAGTGTTGGTCAGATCCACCTCAAGATGATCCACTTCTCGACCAGAATTTTCGTAAATGTATGATCGAGTAAGTTCTGCGCTCGTTGTAAGCGCACTCTCTGTATAACCACCACTGGCATCAATGAGGTCTGCGACTGTCATGCCTTCAGATAGTGGGTAGTCGCCGGGAAAACGCACTTGGCCCGTTGCACTTACAATTCTCGAACGCTGCGCTGAGTCTGCCTGACTTCGCAATTGTTGATTCACAGAAGCCAGGAGTGCTGCCCGGTTAGCAACAGTGTCGAACACGAATAGTTGATCCGCAGGTTGAAGGAGGCGATCAAATTCTATACCCCGACCAGCGCCATCTATCACATTTAGCGCCTCAATCGTTCCCCTGCTATCTCGCGTTCTCACAAGTAACGCATAGCTGGTATCTGTGTTTTCAAGCAGCCCTGATGCAGATTCGACCAAATCACCAATAGTCATTCCCTGGATCAAAGGGTAGCTACCAGGAAATCCGACATTTCCACTCACAGTAACTACTGAGGCCGGTCGCTCAAATCTTGCCTGAGAATTAAGTTCGTCTATCAGGCTGGTCAACGCAGACTGACGATCTCCATTGGCTGCAAAGGTGATCAGCCGATCTCTTGGTTGCAACAACAAATCCGAGTCGGAACCAGGCGCCGTTAACGCTGCCGCCAGATTGATACGCAATACCTGCAGAGTACTTGTTGGAGGGATTTCACGTACTATCAGCGCATAGTTCACATCTGGATTTGGCAATAACACGTCGAGAGATGGAATCACATCGCTAACTCGCATGTCTGGTCGCCACTGAAATCCACCTGGGCGCTCAAGGTGCCCTTCCGTCAATACAACATTTTCAAGGCGATCCAGAATTGAATAGATCTGAATAACATCACCATTAACTACTTGCTCAACCTGCCCACCTGGGGAACTGACGTCTATATCGATTAGCGTCCGGCTACCATCAACATCAATGCGTTCTATTCTTGATGCCTGGGGGAATGCAGTAGGCAATGTGCCGCCAGCGAGCATAACTGCTTCCAAAACAGTCTCTTCTTCCTTTAGCTCATAGATAGCAGGACGTATCACTTCTCCCGCCACACCTACAGTACTGCCGATTGGCGGAATAAAGAGCACATCATCGGGAAGCAGCCTGACGTCAGCACTTGTATCTCCTCGCAACAACAAGTCATAGAGATCTAGCTGCGCAACCGTTTCTCCCATCCGCCGCAGCTGTACATTGCGTAAGGAGCCAACGTTGGTAATACCACCACTTACGAATAAGGCATTAGTCATAGTGGAGAGCGCGCTAACCGTATAGGAACCGGGCCTGAATGCTTCTCCAAGCACAAATATACGAATTGATCGAAGCGAACCCAGTGTGACTGACGCTCGCTGTCCAATTAGCTGGGTAGTAACGATTTCATCGATCTGATCGCGGAGTTCATCAAAGTTGAGGCCCGCGACTGCAATAGGACCGATTTCTGGGAAAAGCAACATTCCTTCTCGCGTCACTACAAGTTCGTAAGTCGCATTCTCCTGTCCATATAGTTGCACAATAACTGTGTCACCTGGCCCCATAATGTAGTTAGTCGGAACCGGAATATCAGTTGCGGGTGCGAAAGTAGTTGGTGACCCTGCAAACAGGTTGTAACCAAATTGCTCAAGCGGCGCTGGAGTTACTTGCAATTCTACGTCTTCAGCCAGGGTTTCCTGACCAAGCCTGCTCTGAACATTTTCCTCTATTCCGTCCTGATTGGGAGCGGCAGTTGCTCTAGGAATCACTTCTATGGGGTCTGTCACTTGCGCCTGGGCAGGGACAGTTTGACCACCCAGTAAAGCCTCTCTCTCAGCTGAAGAGAGTGATTGAAGCTGAGCAAGCTCCTCCGGCGTGAGCGAAATATTCTGCGCCAGCGCTAGTCCGGACATCACCGCCAAGACGGCGATCAGGGCAACCCTAAAAATCAATGTGATTGAGTAGTGCATATTCTCAAAGTCAGAAGTTCCGTTGATTCAGTAATTGTTCTTTGTTCTCTAAAGAGTTCCAGCTATGCGCTTGTCTGATACTTGTAGTTCTTCAAAAACCAAACAGTTGACTCGAAGTTCCTGCTTTCCAGGATTGACCTGACAAACATGGGATAACTAAAATCCTTGCTTAACAATCTGCTGATATTAACCGCAATAACTATCTAATTCTACGGTACTTTTATTGCTCACTACTCTCAGATAGTGCGTCAGTTTCTCGCCGCAGGCGCTCGATTTCTTCCTTTATGCGCTCGTATTCATCCATTTTTCGCTTGAGGAACTGCACGGTGACTCTCGTCTTTGCTTCAACACCGCTGGGAGTAAGCAGATAGAGATACTTCGCTTTATTGGGATTGTCCTTAAAATTCCGAACTTTTACCCAGCCTTTATCTACCAAGGCTTTCAGGCAGTAATTGAGCTTGCCCAGGCTCACGCCCAGTGACCGCGACAATTCTCGCTGAGACTGCGTTGGATTCTCCTCAATAGATTTGAGGAGACGATATGTTATCTCATCTTCCACGTAAGACTATGATTTAATTAGATAATTTAGAGGAATCAGTACAACTTCAGGCGAACTGGGGAATGGCAAGGTCCTGACTGTCGATGACTACGTGGGTTTGCTGATTCATCATCTGCAAGAGTACAGCGGCTCGCTCGCTGCCACGCATTGATTCAAAGATGCAGCAATAGCCGGTGAAAGGACCTGCTTCAATCTGGACTTTGTCCCCTTTTGCCCAACTAATCGTACTAAGCTCTTGTAATCCTTCAGTATTTTGATTTTCACGCAGCAAAGAGATCAGCTGACATGGAACAGGTAGCGGACGGCGATTGAAGCGCACCAGACAACTAACACCGCGGGTTGAGCCTATGGGGCCCCAGTCATCTCTGCGTTCATCAAAACGTACGAAGAGGTAGCGGGGAAAATAAGGCTCAACCTGGCTCACAATCTCATGCCGTCTGCGCTTCTTGATCTCGCACCGAGGAAGAAATACCTCAAACTGTTGATTTCTCAGGTGATGTTCGGCGATTTGCTCCTGCCGGGGCCTGGTGTGTACTGCAAACCATCGGGCGTCACGAGTTGTCATATCACTCGCCGATCCTTGTGAACCGAATTCTTTGAAATTATTTTTTAATTCAGACACTTAAATCAACTATTTCTTGTTAATATAAAGAAGACAAGGCAGTGGCTGCCCTATGTTTCAGGCACGCTACCGCCATTAACCTCGCCCGCAGTCGCGCAGGCAGGAAAATCCGCAGGTGGTGCCTTAGAGTTAATGAGTGTACGCCTCAGCTTATGCTATGTTCAAGACTTGAACACTAACAATGCGCTTTTCTGAGAGTTGAGAGCAGCATTGTCATGCTGCCGTCTTGTGGGATGTCTAGACTCCAGCGATGACGCTACTCCAGTGATTTTCCAGCAGCCACTTGAAGAGATAAACAGGCAACGGAACAGCAATAGATGAAGATCACCATATTTGGCACCGGCTATGTCGGCCTGGTCACAGGCGCCTGCCTGGCCGAGGTGGGCCACCACGTACTCTGTATGGATGTGGATGAGCACAAAATCGCCAAGCTACAACAGGGTCTAATCCCTATTTACGAGCCAGGACTGGAGGAACTAGTCGTAGAGAATGCCAAATCGGGCTCATTGCTCTTCTCCTGCCAGATCGAGGAGGCAGTGAATTTTGCCAATCTGATCTTCATTGCCGTAGGTACCCCTCCCGACGAGGATGGCTCAGCTGACCTCAGGCATGTTCTCGATGTAGCCGCTAACATCGGAAAATATATGGATAAATCCAAGACTGTTGTCACCAAATCAACAGTCCCGGTTGGCACCTCCGACAAAGTACGTAAGGTAGTCACCGAGTCCCTGGGCGCGAGAAATTCGAGCCTTGAAGTCGCAGTCGCTTCGAATCCGGAATTTCTCAAGGAAGGCGCAGCAGTCGGGGACTTCATGAAGCCAGACCGCATAATCGTGGGCACAGATTCCGAAGACGTTCGCGAGATCCTGAAGGAACTCTATGCGCCTTTTAATCGCAATTCTGACCGCATGTTGTGCATGGATATCCGTTCCGCAGAACTCACCAAGTACGCAGCAAATGCCATGCTCGCCACTAAAATCAGCTTTATCAATGAGCTCGCAAATCTGGCGGAGGTCCTCGGGGCCGATATCGAAGAAGTCAGGCGCGGTATTGGCTCTGATCCCCGCATCGGTTATCAGTTCATCTACCCCGGCTGTGGCTACGGGGGTAGCTGCTTTCCCAAGGATGTACGGGCATTGGCGAAAACGGCCCTGGAGAATGAGCTGAATCTGGGCATCCTGGATGCCGTGGAAAGAGCTAACGATCATCAAAAGAAAAAACTATTTACTTCTATAAATCAATATTTTAATAACGATATTGAAGGCAAAACTTTTGCTTTATGGGGGCTGTCATTCAAGCCCAACACTGATGATATGAGAGAGGCCCCATCCCGGGTGCTGATGGAGGCACTGTGGACAAAAGGAGCGCTTGTCCAGGCGTATGACCCTGAGGCAATGGATCAAACCCGCCGACTCTATCCCGGTGAAGACAAGCTGACTCTATCCAGTAGTCGTGAAGATGCCTTGCATGACGCGGATGCCCTGGTGATTTGCACGGAATGGCAACACTTCAGGGCGCCAGACTTCCAGCAGATCAAGGAAACCCTGACACATCCAGTCATCTTCGACGGCCGCAACCTTTATGATCCTGCCAAAATGGCAGAGTTAGGCATCACCTACTTCGGCATCGGCCGAGGGGCTTCAGTAGGTCAATCATTTAGCTAATATGTCAACAATATCGTTGTTTATTGCGACGATTCTGCTAATATTGCGACCCCATGGCAAAAATTGTTGACATATCAATCGATTCTTCCGAATCACCCCCTAAAAGCCAGACACTGGCTGACGATGTCTTCAATCAGCTACGCACCGCCATCGTAAAAGGCGATATCCCTCCAGGCTCGAAGATTAACGAACCCCAACTGGCCGGGCAGTATGGCATCAGCCGCGGCCCATTGCGTGAGGCCATCCGCCGCCTGGAAGGCTACAAGTTGGTGGAGATCAAAGCCAATGCTGGTGCTCGAGTCGTTTCTCTTAATGAATCACAAGCTATTGAAATTTATGAAATCAGAGAATCCCTTGAAGGGCTAGCCTGTCGGCTGGCAGCAAGCAAGGCAACGCCTGAAGAATGCGGTCAACTGCGGGCACTTCTAGTCCGCCATGAGGCTCAGATCGAGCAGGACAACTGGACTCAGTACGTGCAGGAAGAAGGCGATTGGGATTTTCACTACAAGCTGGTGGAACTGAGTGGCAACAGACGCCTGTTTGACCTGCTATGCGAAGAGCTCTACTACCTGCTGCGCCTGTTTCGACACCAGACAGGCAGCGCCCCTTCCAGGCCAGAGCAGGCCTTTCGGGAGCATCACCAGATCGTCGATGCCATCGAGGCCGGCGATAGCGAACTGGCAGAGCTTCTCATGCGTCGGCACATCGCCGGAGCGCGCAACACCCTGCTCAATGCGCTGGACAAGCATGATGACGATGAACATCCGAATGAGAACTGAGTCTCATAATTTTTATCAATTAATATCAATAGGATAGAGCACTAATTAGCTTTGAAATATCAACTATTGCCAGATCAGCAGCCTGAGCCGGGTTCAGATTGCCCGAACGCCGCAATTGTTGGCTTGCAGAACGATCTACTGACTTCTGCACGGGATTTTGTGAGCGATATCACAATGCTGTTTAACATTTAAATTCAGAGAGTTACAAGAACTTCCAACAAACCCAGGGAAGAAAACTATCATGACCAGCCAAACACCAGGGTCTCGCTTCCGCCAGGCCCTAGAACAAAACAGCCCGCTGCAGATCGTGGGCACTATCAATGCCTATTGCGCCATGCTGGCCGAGGCTGCTGGCCACAAGGCTATCTACCTGTCCGGTGGCGGCGTGGCAAATGCCAGCTATGGGCTGCCGGATCTGGGCATTACCAGCCTGAACGACGTGATCGCGGATGTGGAGCGCATCTGCAACGCCAGCTCCCTGCCCTTGTTAGTGGATATCGATACGGGCTGGGGCGGTGCCTTCAATATTGCCCGCAGCATCCGTGCCATGGAAAAAGCAGGCGCAGCAGCGGTGCATATGGAAGACCAGGTTGCCCAGAAGCGCTGCGGGCACCGACCCAACAAGGCGATTGTCTCTCAACAAGAAATGGTCGATCGGGTCAAAACCGCCGCTGATGCGCGCAATGACGACAGTTTCGTCATCATGGCCCGCACCGACGCGCTGGCAGTGGAAGGCATGGAGGCGGCGATCGAGCGCGCCATTGCCTGTGTTGAAGCTGGCGCCGATGCGATCTTTCCGGAAGCAGTGTTAGAAATCGAGCAATATCAAGAGTTTGCAAGCGCTGTTTCAGTGCCTGTCTTGGCTAATATTACCGAATTTGGCCACACCCCCCTGTTTAATTGTAAACAGCTCTCAGCGGCGGGGGTCAGCATGGTGCTTTATCCTCTCAGTGCCTTTCGCGCCATGAGTAAAGCAGCGCTGGAGGTTTATGAAACCATCGCCATCAATGGCGATCAGCAGGCTGTTCTGGATCAGATGCAAACTCGGGAACAACTCTATGAAGTGCTGGGCTATCACGCCTACGAACAAAAGCTGGACGCCTTATTCGCAGAAGAGTAGTGAATAAAAGGCAGCAATATCAAAGAGATGGAGAAAAATCATGGTAGATAAGAAGCTGGAGGGTGCCGGCCTGCGCGGCCAGGTAGCAGGAGAAACAGCCTTGTGTACGGTGGGCAAAACCGGCACCGGCCTCACCTACCGGGGCTACGACATCAGTGTGTTGGCAGAGCATGCCACGTTTGAGGAAGTCGCCTATCTGTTGCTGAAGGGTAAGCTGCCCACACAGACAGAACTGGATGCTTATGTTAAAAAAATCAAAAGCTTGCGAGAGCTGCCCCAGGCACTGAAGGATGTGTTGGAGCGCATTCCTGCCAGCGCCCATCCCATGGACGTAATGCGCACCGGCTGCTCCATGCTGGGGAACCTGGAGGCCGAGACCGACTTCGCCCAGCAGGATGAGGTTATTGACAGGTTGCTAGCAGTACTCCCCGCAATTATCTGTTATTGGTACGTTTTTTCCCATGAAGGCAAGCGCATCGATACGGCGCTCGAAGATTCATCCATCGGCGCCCACTTCCTGCATATGCTCTCGGGAGACGCACCGAACGCGCTGTTCAGCCAGGTAATGAATGTCTCCCTGATCCTGTACGCAGAGCATGAATTCAACGCATCCACCTTCACTGCCCGGGTCTGTGCCTCCACACTCTCCGACATGCACAGTTGCATCACTGGTGCCATTGGCAGTCTGAGAGGCCCGCTGCACGGCGGCGCTAATGAGGCAGCCATGGACATGATCGAGAACTGGCAGAGCCCTCATGAGGCTGAGCGAGAGATTCTGGGCATGCTGGAGCGCAAGGAGAAGATCATGGGTTTTGGCCATGCCATTTACCGGGAATCGGATCCGCGCAATGTCATTATTAAGCAATGGGCAGAGAAACTGGCAGAATTTGTAGGGGATTCAGTACTTTACCCGGTTTCTGTACGCTGCGAAGAGGTCATGTGGCGCGAAAAGAAGCTATTCTGCAACGCAGATTTCTTCCATGCCTCGGCTTATCACTTCATGGGTATACCCACCAAGCTGTTTACGCCCATCTTCGTGATGTCCAGGCTGACAGGCTGGGCAGCCCATGTGAAAGAGCAACGGGCTAACAACAGGATAATCAGGCCCAGCGCAGAGTATACGGGGCCAGAGACATCTGACTGGCTAGACATTGCTGATCGCTAATAGTGTTTTTTAATTTAATAAATAGTTTTATTTGTATGTTTTTATTGAGTTTTTTATGAGTGCAAATGTTGATATGAATGATCGTCCGGCACCTGATCAGGTGCTGGTTGATATTGCGGATTATGTGTGTGATTACCAGGTGGAGTCGGCTGAAGCCTTTGACACCGCACGAAATTGCCTGATGGACACCCTGGGCTGCGGATTCCTGGCCTTGCGATTCCCCGAATGTACGAAATTACTGGGCCCGCTGGTGGCAGGCACGGTAGTGCCCAATGGCGCCCGGGTCCCGGGTACCCAATTCCGGCTGGATCCGGTAAAGGCAGCCTGGGACATTGGCTGCATCGCACGCTGGCTGGACTACAACGACACCTGGCTGGCCGCTGAATGGGGCCATCCCTCAGATAACCTTGGCGCTATTCTGGCTGTTGCAGACTATCTGTCCCAATGTGCGGTTGCGGAAGGAAAAGCGCCTCTCACCATGAGAGACGTTCTTACAGCAATGATCAAAGCCCATGAAATACAAGGAGTTTTGGCACTTGAGAACAGCTTCAATCGAGTGGGTCTGTGTCACGTATTATTGGTGCGAGTTGCCTCTACTGCGGTAGCGACCCGTATGATGGGTGGTAGCAAGGAACAAGTCATCGACGCCCTCTCCCAGGCCTGGCTTGACGGCTCCAGCCTTCGCACCTACCGCCACGCCCCGAATGCCGGGCCCCGCAAGTCCTGGGCCGCTGGCGATGCCACGTCCAGAGCAGTGCGGCTTGCCGACCTGACTCTTCGCGGTGAGATCGGCTATCCCAGCGTGTTAACCGCCCCCACCTGGGGCTTTTATGATGTCTCGTTTAAAGGTAATTCTTTTTCATTTCCAATGAGTTATGGAACCTACGTGATGGAGAATATCTTATTCAAGATCTCCTTCCCCGCCGAATTTCACTCCCAGACCGCCGCTGAAGCTGCGGTGCAGTTACATCCCCAGGTCAAGGATCGTCTGGATGAGATTGAGAAGATCGTGATTCACACCCATGAGTCGGCAATCCGCATCATCAGCAAGGTGGGTCCGCTGAATAACCCCGCTGACCGCGACCACTGCCTGCAGTACATGACTGCAGTACCCCTGGCCTTCGGCAACCTGGTGGCTGAACACTACGAAGACAGCTTCCACCAGGCCCATCCCATCATCGATGCGCTGCGGGAGAAGATGGAAATCCACGAGAATCCCACCTACACCAAGGAATACCTGGAGCCAGAGAAGCGCTCTATTGCCAACGCCCTGCAGGTGTACTTCAAGGACGGCAGTGCCTCGGACAAGGTGGAGATCCACTACCCCGTGGGCCACAGACGCCGTCGCGAGGAAGGCATTCCCCTGCTGGAAGCCAAGTTCCAGGCCAACCTGGCCACGCGCTACCCGGCGGCGCGCTGCGAACAGATCTTCGCCCTGTGCAAGGATCAGCAGCGCCTGGAAGCCACGCCAGTGCAGGAATTCATGGAATTGCTAAGTATCTAGCCTGCATCCTTGCGCCACTAGATAAAATCGTCCCTGAGAGGGCCTCAGGGACGATTGCTAGCCCTACCCTAAGCATCTTCAGGAAATCCCCTTTCTGGCCGTTAAATTGGCTGTGAGCGCTGTTCATACTCGCTAGGGGTTTCCACAGGTTTTTTACAGCTAGATTGCGAATTGGAAACACGCTAAAAAACGAGTTAGATCAGAGGCTTAGCTGGATGTCGCTGATCTATCATACAGACGAAGCAGTTACTAACTAGAAATTGCCGATTCAGGTCAGTATTCTTAATCCTCCCTGTCACTTTTAAAATATAATCGTCTGACACAGCGGCAATTTCCGAAAACTTCCCTAGAATTTACTTTAAGTGGTATTGTGAGCTGATTCACAGCTTTTCCCACGCCAAATCTGGGTGATTTTCTCACCCAAAAAGCGCTACATAGTACTCCAATTATTCATCCGCAATTCCGTGATAACTGAACAGCGTTCACGATTCCTTTTCCATTCCTTGAAAAACCATACTCTGCCCATAAATCTGATGCCGTAGCAGGCGCTCGCTGGAGGCCTGCCAGGTAAGAAAACTGTCCGACCATTGCGGTGGACACTTTAACCATATTGCTTAAACCGCCCTTTCGGGCCATTCATGAGGATATGAAACATGAGAAGTTTAGATTTTGCCCCCCTGTACCGATCTACCGTCGGTTTCGATCACCTGTCTTCCCTGCTGGACGCCGTCAGCCGTAGCGATACCAATAATGCCGGCTATCCGCCTTACAACATTGAGTTGCTGGAGAAGGACAACTACCGAATTACCATGGCTTTGGCCGGATTTACCACAGAAGAGCTGGATATCCAGGCCGAAAACAAGACCTTGACTGTCAAAGGCAAGCACGCCGCTGAGGATGTAGAGCGAAACTACCTGCATCAGGGCATCGCAGCCCGTAACTTTGAGCGCCGCTTTCAGTTGGCCGACCATATCGAGGTCACTGGCGCACGCCTGGAGAACGGATTGCTGCACATCGATCTGGTCAGAGAGATTCCAGAGGCGATGAAGCCAAAGCAGATTCCCATCGGTAACGGCTCGAACAAGCTCATTGATGTGAACGACGACCGCAACGCTGCCTGATCAGTAAGCTTTTCCTGGCATTACACGCAGAAACGAAGCCCTGCGACTCGGTCGTGGGGCTTCTTTTTTCTATCTGAACGGAAAACCCGCTCAGGAAACGCGCACAAGAGTCGATTCTCTTGTCAACCAAAATGCTTCGCAAGGCGTTTAATAGGCAAGAGCGCGACAGCAGTGCTGTTCGCAGCGCACACAGAAGGATCTGTTATAGCGATTCAATACGGGAACCAGGGAAATGAACTTACTGACAGCAACCCAGAACAATTTCATCGAGGCGATGCAACATTACTTTTGCATGCGATTAAAATTTCGCGGCACAGTAATGCAGGAAACCCGTGAGTTGTCTCAACTGCCAGCCACATCAGACTCGACTGACAAAGAGAACCAGGCGCGACACTGAGCTAGTCGAGCACATGCACGACCAGGCCGCTTTTCAGTTTCGGTTCAAACCAGGTTGATTTCGGCGGCATCACTTCATCAGCGTCAGCGATGGCCATCAGACTTTCTATAGAAGTTGCATGAAGGGCAATAGCTGCCTGCCAATCACCAGTAGCAACTCTTCGCTCCAGTTCTTCAAGACCTCGGATACCGCCCACAAAGTCGACACGCTTATTGGTCCGTTGATCTTCTATAGCAAGCAGTGGTGAGAAGATGTATTGCTGCAAGATGCTGACATCCAGGTTTTGTACCGGATCGCTGGTATCAATGTTTGTCAGCAATTCCGAATTCGCAGTCAGGCGATACCATTGGGTTTCCATATACAGGGCAAATTCTCTCTCTGAATTTGGCTTCGCCGCGGCGGCATCATCAACTAATTCCACGTCAAAGTTAGTGGCTAACTGCGCCAGGAATTCCTGCGCACTTAGACCGTTGAGGTCCTTGATGATGCGGTTGTAGTCGAGAATCTGCATTTGATTGTGTGGAAACAACACAATCAGGAAGTAGTTGTAGGACTCTTCACCCTGATGGGCTTCATTACGCTCTTCATACAACTTCTGCACTCGGGAAGCGGCAGCAGAACGGTGATGTCCATCTGCAACATAGAGACAGTCCAGCGCGTTCACAGTGCTATCAAGTTGCGCGATC
This sequence comes from uncultured Pseudohongiella sp., assembly GCA_965267495.1. Classification (GTDB taxonomy): domain Bacteria; phylum Pseudomonadota; class Gammaproteobacteria; order Pseudomonadales; family Pseudohongiellaceae; genus UBA9145. Next base: position 2,107,004 of record OZ254078.1, read on the forward strand.
AGTTCATGATCTCCAACAACCCAAAAAGTATGTCGCGTGCCATCTTCAGCTTCGAAATCATACTCAGGATCTGAGTTGGTTACCTGTTCTATAAGAGCATCGATCGATGCTTCCGCCTGGTAAGTCACGAACACAGGACCAACCTGTGCACCCAGAGCATCCATATGATTAACCCGATCGTCTTCCTTATCCGGTCGAGTAAACTCATGTTTCTTGATCAAATTGTTCTCATAGGCTGCGACAGAGCCAACGGCAACAAGCCCGGTCTGAATGTGATCCCCCATTTGCTGGCGGTAAACGTAGAACAATTCCTCTTCATCACGCTGCAGGATGCCTTCACTCACGAATCGATCCAGATTTTCCCGGCCTTTAGCGTAGACTATTTCGTCATAGACACTGATCTGAGTATCAACATCGACCTCTGGCTTGTTGATATGTAAGAAACTCTTGGGATTGTCCTTGGCCAGCTCGTACGCTTCTTCCCGACTGAGCACATCATAGGGATGGGAAGCGACCTGGGAGGCGAGTTCTGCAGCGGGTCTGAGGCCGCGAAAAGGTTTGATCAGTTTCATCTAGTTTATCCGTACAATAAGCAATAGGGACAGATCTATTTCGCGAGGAATAAACCTGTCCCTATTGCTTGCCTGTTTTTTGCCTATTTCTTTCCGAAGGTGAAAATACCCTGCCAATCGCTGCCGGGTGGCTTCTGTTCGTAGATAGCGATACGGTTCAGGTACACGGTGTACAGCGCAGTATTTTCGCACGTCTGACAAAGCTCGGTAAATTGCTGTTTAGCTATTTCCCATTGTTGGGTCCGATAGGATGCCAATGCCTGTGCGAATAACTCCAGTTCCTGCTCGAATTTCCAAACTTCTGATTGCGGACCCATGAGTTGATAGATGCGAACGCTCTGCTGCTTACCCGCCACCTGTACTTCGTCCAGTTCCCGATACACGAACTCTGGCGCGGCAGCCACGCTCTCTGCGCTGACGATATTGGGTACGTTGTAGTAGCGGGTAAGGCTTTCAAGTCGCGCCGCCAGATTCACAGTATCACCAATCACTGAATAGTTGAGACGGTTGCTCGAACCAAGATTACCTGCCACAACCAGGCCGGTATTTACGCCTACGCAGGCACTCAGCTTGCCATCAAGTTGATCCAGCGCGGCGATAATATCCAGTGCTGCTTTCATGGCATTGCTGGCATCTTCCTCCCCTGCCACCGGCGCGCCGAACAATGCCATGACGGCATCTCCCTGGTACTTGTCTACCACCCCTGCGTGATCCTCAATGATATCGCTGATGCGACTCAGCACTTTGTTGAGTTCTTCCAGCACTTGCTGGGGAGACTTGCCTTCGCAATAGCTGGTGAAGCCCTGAATATCCGAGAACAGAATGGTGACGGTTCGTTCCTCGCCACCTAGCTCCACCGGATTGCTCAACAACTCTTCGGCAATCTGATGAGAAACCACCTTGCCCAGCAGATCGCGGACTTTCTCCTTTTCTGCCAAACCAGTCGCCATGGCGTTTACAGAGTCCGCCAGGGCTCCCAACTCGTCGCGGGAATTGACCTCGGCTTGCCTTTCATAATCGCCAGCTTCGATGTGTTTCACAGTCTGGGCCAGTCGACTCAAAGGCTTGGTGATCGAGCGAGCCAGGTACAACACAGCGACCATACTGAGCAACAGTACCAGCAGGTAAAACTGCACCAGCAGATTCTGGAACTGAATGACGTTTTCATTATTCTCATCGTAGGAACGTTGAATCGCCGCCACTATTTCCATCGAATTACTTTCGTCTATAAATAAACTGCGCAGCAAGGTGGTAAATTCCTCGCCCCTAAAGTTGATGCGCTGCAGGTTGCCCGCGGTTGAAGTATCTGTATCGAGTTGGCTAAGCAGGGCGTCCTGATTACTGTCGGACAGGGTGGAAGCAATGATCTCGACCGCTTCTCCATTCTCAATCCGCAATACGCTGACTTCAGAGACGATTGTTTCTTTTACCAGGTTGACGAAGTCTCCATCCAGAGCGAAGCCTCCGATGATCCAGGCTACCTGGCGTGGCAGGTACAATGGCAAGGCAATCAGTTGATAGGGTTCAGCAGCCATGGTCACGATCATGTCAGCTCTGCCCTCTTCACTGGCATCGGCTGTCTCTACGAGATCCAGCCAGGGACCTGACAGGTTCTCCATGCCTTGCAGGCCAGTATCAATGATGACTGCGTTTTCAAGATCAGCGATGAGCAGCGTATCTACACTGCCGAGCGAGCGATCGAGCACATTCAGCGCCGCATCAAATAGAGTTGCGGGATCCCTGGCGGCATAGGCAGTGCGAAAGCCAAAATCGAAAGTCAGGCTGTTGGTAATTGTCTGTAAAGTAAGCGCCTGTTGTGCCCGAGTGAAATCGAAGACATCGGCACCCAGTTGCAGATAGCTGTTAATCGTTTCTTCGGTGTACTCGGTGTTGTTACGATTAACGTAATAAAAGATCCCACCCAGTATAGGTAGCAACAAGGCAAGCAGAAATGCGATCAGGCGGGATCTGAAACTGTTAAAGCCAAAGCTATTGCGCCTGGTATGGTTGGTGATTTCAGGTGAGTTAGACAAAGAGTTGACCACGGGCAGTCTGGTGGATTGAGAGTCGATGGCTAACGATAGCGACGTCCGCTGGATCCCGGTGCTCTGCGCACACGTCTGTCTCTGCGCAACTCCAGCACGACGTCAAGGTTACTTGTGCCGCCTTGAATTATGGAGACCGTATGCAGCAGATCTTCCATTTCTCCGGCAACTCTGGGGTGCCAAACACGCACAGAAAATTCACCTGGAGGGAGTCCTTCCAATCGCGCATTTCCCGTAAGGTCGGACAGCACAGCAAGCTTTGACTCTGCGACATAGATATAAGCCAGCATCCAGTCATGGATATTGCAACCAATCTCTACCACGCCGGTAGTCTGGAAAGTCTCGAAATAGTCATTGTTCTCACCCCGACCATAGAGAGGTATATTGAATGTCTTCGCTTCCGAAAATGAATAAACGTGATGCAAAATGTCGTCGCTGTTGGGAAAACTCACCTGGCTACCCCGGGTAACGACAGTCACACCAGGTACAAACTCCTTGTCTAGTTGATCCACCTCCCAGGCACCATTTTCCTGATATTGATCCTGCAGCTCTGCTGGTAACAGCAGTTCGATGACGCTATCAGGCAGTGGGTTACCATCGCTGTCCACCACTGAAACCTGTAAAGATTGCGCGCCCAACTGACCTGAAATCATCGAAAACAGCAATCCCAGAAAACAGGCTGGCTTCTTCATCTGCATGTAAATTGAAACTGTGCTCATAGACTATTGTCAGAAATTATGGACATATCCTAGCGAGATTACGTTGTTCCTGTAGTTACCGCCCCCGAACGCGTCAGAATCGTGCCAGGTAGCCCGCAAACTGACCGAGGAATCAACATCGACTGGAACACTTAGTCCTGCCGACCATTCTTTGGTATCGGCATCCAGCAAGTACGCGAACCAACCACTATCAAAACCAGGATCATTAAACAGCGCTCTGGCAATCTTGTAGAGCTGCAAACTCGGAGTGCTGGTGCTGGAAACTGTCCCTCCATTGATATCCCGGTAACTCGCCTGCAACAACATGCCATTCTCGAAACTATACTCCCCTTCAACAAACCAGGCAGAAGCATGGTAATCGAAGACCTCAAACGGCTGCATGATACCCGGCTCATAGCCTGGTGCGCCGGTAAAGCTCTCAGGATCCAGACTGGGGGAATTATTGTCCTGATAATCTATGCCGAAGCCGAGTAGCAGTCCGGGTGTAAATCGTTTGCTGAGTGACAACCGTGAAGTAAGTGAGCGGACATCTCTAGCCTCCCCTCTCATGACCTGCTCGCTGGCGGCAACAATTGCACTTAATCGGGGTGCATAGGCACCAAATCCAAACTTGTGCGCAAACTCACCCTGGATGCCCAGGTTGAGATTACTGTAACCATCTGTGCCTTCATAATAGGTGCCATCGAGATTGCCGCTGAGGGTGAATGAATCGTACAGGCCAAGTTGGAAAAACTTCCCCGCAGTGGCAGAGACCTGCAGGAATTCAGAGCTGATTTCATGAGCGCTATCGACGCCCCTGGGCACATTGCTTTCGCTGCCCAGATTGGTACTGAGTTGATAAAACTCGTTAGCGGGTGCTACAGAACTAGCCAGGCTGGCAGCAAGTGCCAACAGCAGGATACAAACTCTTCGTTGTGCGCATTGCATAGAGGGTCTACCACCAAGTTCAATAGGACAGGAGACCGGCATTGGGTCCAATTCCGTGCCCGCGCCGCATTATATGCCAAGATTGGGAGTGAATCCTGGCTGGATAATAGCTGTGCAGCAATCAGTCTAGCTGGATACCAGGCGTGATTTCAGTGCGAACTGGATGGCGTGATTGCTGAATCCTCTGGATTCCAGGTAACGCAGCGTCTTTTTATGGAGAGAAGAGCCGAATTCCACTTTCTCAGTCGCTGCCAAACGCTTGTCCACCAAGGTGAGAGCCGATTCTGACCAGTAATCGTCATCATCAAACAGGAAACGCTCTATCAGCAGTGGCGAAATTCCCCGCTCTTTCAAGTCTGCGCGAATGTGATGAAAGCCGAATCCCCGGCTTTTTCGATACCTGACCCAGGATTCGGCAAATCTCTCATCAGATTGCAGCCCTTCCTGGCTTAATGTGTTGATCACATTATTCAGTGAGTTGGGGGGTAGTTCGGGGAATTTCCGCTGCAATTTCTGTTGCAGCTCGTGAAAAGAGTGTTCCCGGCGGGCCAGGAAGTCCATGGCGGCCCGCCGGAGAACGGGGACATCGACAGGGTCTGAATTGGCAGAATCTTGAGCGAGGTCTTCTGCCAGATTCGGGTTCTGCGGCTGATCCCAATTGGTTTCTGCCAGACCCTCAGATTGAGCGTTGCAACGCTTGAGTTGAAAACCCATGGTGCTAATACCCTACTCTGGAGCCCGGCGGAATGATTTATGAAGCGTTCTTGTTTGCCTTGGCTTCCGCCAGGACTACAACATCTTCATTTGCTTCAATCTCGGCAGCATCGGCATTGTCACCCTCGAGCAGTTCTGCACGAATTGCCGCTTCGATCTCTTCAGCGATTTCCGGATTCTCTTCCAGGTAGAGACACACGTTCTTCTTGCCCTGCCCTATCTTTTCACCCTTGTAGGCATACCAGGCACCGGATTTCTCGATCAGGTTCAGTTTCACACCCAGGTCGATGACTTCTCCCAGATGATGGATGCCTTCTCCATACATAATCTGGAATTCAGTTTGCCGGAACGGCGGTGCAACCTTGTTCTTCACCACCTTCACCCGGGTCTCGTTCCCTACTACCTCATCGCCTTCCTTGATGGAACCGATGCGACGAATATCGAGACGTACTGAGGAGTAAAATTTCAGGGCATTGCCACCGGTGGTGGTTTCCGGTGATCCGAACATGACACCGATCTTCATACGAATCTGATTGATAAAGATCACCAGGGTGTTGGAATTCTTGATATTGGCGGTCATCTTGCGCAACGCCTGTGACATCAGACGAGCCTGCAATCCCATATGACTGTCACCCATATCGCCTTCGATCTCTGCCTTTGGCGTCAACGCAGCAACAGAGTCCACGACGACTACATCTACAGCGCCGGATCGCACCACCATGTCACAGATTTCCAGGGCCTGTTCGCCAGTGTCTGGCTGGCTCACCAGCAGGTTGTCCACATCGACACCGAGATTCGCGGCGTAAATGGGATCCAATGCATGTTCCGCATCGATGAAGGCACAGGTGCCCCCTACTTTTTGCGCTTCCGCAATAACTTGCAGGGTCAGCGTGGTTTTACCGGAGGATTCTGGCCCGTAGATTTCACAGATTCTGCCACGAGGCAGTCCTCCTATGCCAAGAGCCACATCCAGTCCCAGTGAACCGGTTGATATGGCGGGAATCGCTTCACGCTCGGTATCCCCGAGCCGCATCATGGAACCTTTGCCGAATTGTCTTTCGATCTGCGACAGTGCTGCCGACAATGCCTTTTCTTTGTTACCGTCGTTGTTATCAATCATCGTTGTTTCCTTGTGTTTAAACTTACAACTGAACTGGTTCCGTGAGCATCAAGTTGTTCGTGCCTTCTTACTAAAGTAGTTCGTCCCCTACTACTTGCAAACTTTTGTGTCACTTGTGGAATACCCTATCCCGACTGTGACACTGTATATACAACCAGTAGAAATTAAATCAGGTTTTTACTGTATATACAACCAGTATATTGGCAAAAAAGTCGTTTCCTTTAGCTTTCCGGTTGCAATCGTTCTACGAGCCCCGATAACGCGGCCTCTACGGTCGCCAGGCGCACCGCCTCCCGGTCGCCATCGAATTGAAAACACCGGGCATCTGCCTGGTCATCCACCTGCCAGGCAATCCAGACTGTGCCAACCGGCTTCTCGGCACTACCCCCATCAGGCCCGGCGATACCGCTGACCGCCACGGCCGCAGTAGCCTGGCTGTGGGTAATGGCACCACGGGTCATGGCCAGCACCGTCTCCTTGCTGACCGCGCCAGGTCCTCCGGGAATCAGCAATTCGGCAGGAACGCCAAGCAGGCGTTGCTTGGCCGCATTGGAATAAGTCACGAAACCACAATCAAACCAGCTTGAACTGCCGGAGAGGGCTGTTAGCGATTGGGCAATCCAGCCGCCGGTGCAGGATTCGGCGGTGGCCATGAAGCGCTGCTGTGTGGGCAGCAGCCTGGCCAGGCATTCGCTGGCCTTGGTAATGTTCTGTTCAAGCGACAACACGATGTAGGGATGGTAGCTCTATCATCACCACGGTCCAATCAAATTTGTGTCTAAACCGTGTAGAATCTTCAGGCTTTATACCAGGCAGTTTCCATAGAAGATCACAGGGACTTGGCAGACACTCAAACACATACGCCGATGATGCGACAGTACCTCAGCATCAAGGCACAGCACCCTGCTGAATTGCTGTTCTACCGCATGGGAGATTTCTATGAACTCTTCTATGATGATGCCAAATCAGCTGCTCATATCTTAGACATCACCCTGACCGCCAGAGGCAAATCCGCTGGTGAACCCATTCCCATGTGCGGCATTCCGTTTCATGCGGTGGACCGTTATCTGGTAAAACTGGTGGAGGCCGGCGTCTCCGTCGCTATCTGTGAACAAATCGGCGATCCGGCGACCAGCAAAGGGCCGGTGCAGCGAGAGGTGGTCAGGATTATTACGCCTGGCACTGTCAGTGACGAAGCGCTGCTGGATGCCCGCCAGGACAATTGCCTGCTGGCTATCAGCCGCCAGCAAGCCGCCGACAATCAGCACGACTACGGCGTCGCCTATACCAATCTCAGTAGCGGGCGATTCGTGCTCAGTGAAGTGCGGGGCCTGCCCAACCTGTTGGCGGAGCTGGAACGCATCAAAGCGGTTGAGATTCTGATTCCCGATTATCTCACCGAACTCGAACAGGCCCTGCAACAGAAGGCAGTCAGGAAACGTCCTGTTTGGGAATTTGAACTCGATAATGCCACGCGGCTGTTAAGCGAACATTTTGGCACCCGGGACCTGAGCGCATTCGACTGTGCCGACCTGATCCTTGCTTTGCAGGCCGCTGGCTGTCTGCTGCAGTATGCTCGGGAAACCCAGAAAACCGAGCTGCCCCATATTCAGGGCATTCAGGTCGAACAACTCAGTGACAGTGTCATTTTGGACGCGGCCAGTCGGCGCAACCTGGAGCTGGATATCAACCTCACCGGCAGCCGCGACAATACCTTGTTGTCAGTCATGGACACGACGGCAACAGCAATGGGTTCTCGCCAGCTCAGTCGCTGGCTAAACCGACCGCTACGGGATGTGCAGGTGTTGCAGGCGCGCCAATCCATCGTGTCCAGCCTGCAGGAAGCATTCCTGTTTGAAAAGCTTGCTGAATGCCTTCAGCAGATTGGCGATCTGGAGCGAATCCTGGCAAGACTGGGTCTGCGCTCTGCCCGCCCAAGAGACCTGGCCAAAATGCGCGATAGCCTGGCCCTGTTACCCCAATTGCAAACACTGCTGTCACCTACAGACAATCCGCAACTGCAGCAAGTGGCAGAGCGCATTCAGCAATTCCCCGAGCAGACTGCTCTGCTGAGCAAGGCGATTGAAGAGAATCCACCGGTAGTCATTCGTGAGGGAGGTGTGATTGCACGAGGCTTTGACCCGGAGCTGGATGAACTCAGGGACCTCAGCAGCAACGCAGGACAATTCCTGGTCGATCTGGAATTGCGGGAACGAGAACGCACTGGACTTTCCACGCTGAAGGTCGGCTTTAATCGCGTCCATGGCTACTACATTGAAATCAGCAAGGGGCAGGCTCACGACGAACTCCCTGCAGAATACGTGCGCCGACAAACCCTAAAAAATGCGGAACGTTTCATCACACCTGAGCTGAAGGAATTTGAAGACAAGGTACTGAGTGCCAACAGCAAGGCGCTCGCCCGGGAAAAATCTCTCTACGATGCCCTCATGGACCAATTGGCAGAGCACTTGACGACACTGATCGCCAGTGCCGAGGCAATTGCTGAACTGGACGTGTTGAATTGCTTTGCCGAGCGGGGGCGCAACCTGGATTTTTGCAGACCCGCTCTCAGTGAAGAGGCGGGCATCTCAATCGAGGGCGGCCGGCATCCTGTCGTTGAATCAGTCAGCGAGGACAGCTTCGTTGCCAATGATCTCACTCTGGATACACAGCAGAAGATGTTGATTATCACTGGACCGAATATGGGCGGTAAGTCGACCTATATGCGACAGACTGCGCTGATCGTGATTCTGGCTCTGTGCGGTAGCAACGTACCCGCCAGCGCCGCGCGAATCGGTCCAATCGATCGTGTCTTCACTCGCATTGGCTCTTCAGATGACCTGGCCGGTGGTCGCTCTACCTTCATGGTGGAAATGACTGAAACAGCATCCATCCTGCACAACGCCACAGTCAACAGCCTGGTGTTGATGGATGAAATTGGTCGGGGTACCAGCACCTTCGATGGTCTTTCTCTTGCCTGGGCGACAGCGATCTATATTGCCGAACGAATCTCAGCCTACACACTGTTTGCTACCCATTACTTCGAGCTGACCGTCTTACCCGAAAGCTACAAGACCATCGCCAACGTGCATCTGGATGCAGTTGAACACGAACATGGCATCGTCTTTCTGCACGCAGTTAAATCCGGCCCAGCCAATCAGAGTTATGGCTTGCAGGTAGCACAACTGGCAGGAATTCCTGCAGATGTCATCACCGCGGCCCGTGACAAACTCAAGCAATTGGAGATGCAGGGCGTTGATGCCCGGCCGGCGACAATCGCGGAGCCCGGGGCCTCGACGGCCGATGCTGCAAACCCGGCCGATCAACCCCTGCAAAACGAACTCTTTGCCACCATAGATCATCCTGCCGTGGATTTCCTGCGCCGGCTGAATCCCGATGAAATTACAGCGAAAGAGGCCCTCAGCATCCTCTACGAGCTCAAGCTTAAAACAGACAGGCAGTGAGAATAGTCGCGGAAACTGCTAGAATCCCGCCTGCTTCGGCCGACACTACTGCGCGTAGAAATGGCCCGAAGTGAGCAGAAGGGCATGGTTGAGAATTAGCGAGTGAGATAAACAGGGGTAATCAGTAATGACTTTTGTGGTTGGAGAAAATTGCATACGCTGCAAACATACGGATTGTGTAGAAGTCTGCCCGGTGGATTGTTTCTACGAGGGTCCGAACTTTCTGGTGATTCACCCCGACGAATGTATCGATTGTGCACTCTGCGAACCGGAATGCCCGGTGGATGCGATCTACGCAGAAGACGAACTACCTGAAGAGCAGCAGGAGTTTCTGCAACTGAATGCAGAACTCGCTGATCAGTGGCCCAACATCACTGAAAAGAAAGAAGCACTGCCGGATGCGGAAGAATGGGCCGACAAACCCAACAAGCGTGACTTTTTGGAACGTTAACGGTCCCTGGTGATTAATAGTTAAAAAGGTGTCAGCCTGCTCGGGCTGACACCTTTTTTTAGTTTTACAACAGGAATTTCTGCAGCACTACCTGGCCGGCAGGTACTGCATTGGGTCTACAGACTGTCCGTCACGGCGAATTTCGAAATGCAACATGGGTTCGCCGTTGCTGTTCACTCCTAGCTGTGCAATTTGTTGACCCGCAATCACATGGGCACCTTCCGGAACCAGCATGGCACTGTTGTGGGCATAGGCGCTGAGCATTCTATCGCTGTGCCGGATTATGATCAGATTGCCTGTGCCCTGCACCCCCCTGCCGGAATACACGACATCCCCAGCTCCGGCCGCAAGTACCGGGTCTCCCACATTACCACTGATGTCGATTCCCTTGGTTTGCTGCTGAAAGCCGCTCATAATCCGGCCGGCATGAGGCCATCGCCAACTTAGAGGAGCAGTCTGACCGGCTGATGAATTACCTATTGGAGAACTGGAAACGCTGGTCCCGGATACCAGCCGGCCCGCAGCATTGCCTGCTGATTCCAATAGCCCTCCTGCCAGCCTGTTTACCAGATCCAGTTCCTGGCCGACGAATATTGTATAAGGCGGGTTCAAGCCATTGGCTGCAGCTATCTGACGAAAGTCCAGATCGTATTGAAAGGCGATGGAGAACAAGGTGTCCCCGGCCTGCACAATGTGCTTGCCTGGATTGATCCCTGGCAGGCCCAGACCAGACCCATTGCTTGAATTTCGTGAACTGGGATCAGTCCTGCGGACATCGCCTGTACTTTCTCTGCCTATCCCGTTACCGCTTGGCCTTTCTCCATTGAGTGAACCTCCGCTGAGCCCATCTCCTATGGGCCTGCGGCTGATACGAGATTCCCCGCCGGCAGACGATGTGGCGACCGGGGTTTGTACCCGCGCAGTGCGAGGTGCTTCGAAAGCAGGCGAGGATGAGGTAGTGACACTGGGTCGCGATAAGTCAATGTCAGCGGAAAGATCCCGGTCGCGACTCCCACTGGCATTGCTGCTGATGATTTCCGGCGCGCTAATTGCCTGGGTGCGCCCCTGCTCAATGACTGGCGCAGGGCTTGTCCCGCATCCGACCAGAAGTGCGAAAGTTACTGTACCAGGCAGGAGACGCCGAGCAGCAACTCCTTCCTGAAATCCAATAGCAATACCAAACATGACAAACTCTCAGGTTCTCTCTGTAAAGACCCGATGCAATAGCAATACCGTCCCTGCCCCCAGTGCTAATGCGATTCCAGCAAGCAACAATTGAGGTTCAAGTCCGGTTGTCTCTGTATAGTTTAGCGGCCAGATTCGTGAAGTTTGTAATGCATGTTGTTCACCGGCTGAGTCGGTATAGACCGATACTGTTTGCTGCCATGGCCATAACACCAGTAGAGATCCGAGCAACATACCAATAATAAAGCTGTAACTGAGCTGATGATAATTGTGTAGCAACCAGGCCAAAACCCGTGAGAAAGCGAGTAGACCACTGGCACATCCCAGCATGAAAATCAGAATCGCTGCCCACTGCCACTCTACCAGGGCTGTCAGCATATACTCATAGGCACCGAGCAACAGCAGGATGAACGCACCAGAGAGACCGGGCAGAATCATGGCACAAATGGCAACCGCACCGGCAAAAAACACATAAAGCAGGGAAGGTTCCACTGACAGCGGATTCAATAGACCGATTCCCGCCGTGAACAACAGCCCTGCAAGAAGTGCAAAAATCTGCGCAGTATGCTTCAGGTCTGTGCGGGGCAAGAGGAGGTAGGAAGAGGCCAGCACCAGGCCCGTAAAAAACGCCATCAAGGCTTCGAATTGTGACTCCAGCAAGAACAGCACCGTGTTTGCGGATATCAACAAGCCCGACAGAATACCCAAGGCCAGTGTTAGCAGAAAAGTGCCATTGCAATGTTGCCAGAAGGACTTGAGCTGACCTGAAAAGAGCATTGCCGCCGCCTGGGCGTCAATAGCGCGAATGGAATAAACCAGCTTGTCATAGATGCCGGTGATTACGGCAATGGTGCCGCCGGAAACGCCGGGAACAGAATCCCCGAGCCCCATGGCGACGCCCTTGCAATACAGTTTCGCCGTTTGTTTGAAACCTGAAGTTGCGTCTTGTTGCTGATTGGCATTGGTCATCTACTTGACCTGAATTTATACAGCTGACGCTGAAACGCCAGTTGTTTTAGTGTTGCACCTGACCCGATAACAGTGGAACGAAGCGCACCAGGTCAAGGGTTTGCTCTTCAAATTCCTTACCAACGCGCTTGATCAATTTGAGCTCCTGATGATCATCTCCACCGACAGGAATTACCAACCTTCCCCCATCCGCCAACTGGTCCAACAATTCAATCGGCACACTCTGAGGCGCGGCCGTGGTAATGATGGCATCGAATGCTGCCCTCTCTTCCCAGCCCAAAGTGCCATCATCATGTTTAAATTCGATATTTCTCAGGCGCAGGGCGCGCAGATTCTGTTTCGCCCGATCAAGCAGCGGCTTGATTCGCTCTACGGTGTAAACGCGCGCTGCCAACTGGGCAATGACTGCGGTCTGATAACCACAACCTGTACCTATCTCCAGCACACGATCAAGACTGCCTGACTTTAACAAGGCCTCGGTCATCCGGGCCACGATATAGGGCTGAGATATGGTCTGATTATGCCCGATTGGCAAGGCCACATCCTCATAGGCGCGGTGAGCGAGTGCTTCATCCAGAAAGATATGGCGGGGTGTGGTGCGCATGACATCCAGCACTTCCATGCTGGAAATGCCCTGATCCATTAATCTGCCTAATAGGCGTTCGCGAGTACGCTGGGATGTCATGCCTATCCCACTAAAATTCTGTTTGCTGTTCAATGTTACTTCCTGTACTTGATTTGCTGACTTCCCGCTTTGCTACTGATTGTTACCGACCGTGTTCATCCGGCTCCCTGGTCAGGCAAAGCTCACGCAGCAGACTGGTCGCATAGGCTCCTCTTGGCAATTCAAACCGCAAGTCCAATTGATCCGGCTCCTGCCATGCCCACTGAAGGGTGGCGACCCGGAATCTGAATGGGCGTCTCGCCGCCTCGAGTCCGCGACTCACCAATCCATCCACCAGGCCCCGGTATTGTGCCAGCACTGCTTCTTCAATATCGGCAGCAGCGCCGTGAGTTCCATAACTATTTGATTTTCCCGGGCCACCGGCCAGTATTCCGGCCGGGTGAATATCCAACCTCTCCAGCCTTTGCTGCAAAATCTCATCCCACTCCCCTGCAGCGACGGCGAAACAACGCTGACTGCCATCAAGCGCTATGACATCACCGGGCACATAGTGATTCCAGTTCCTCTGCGCAATGCGTTCCGACAATAGCAGATTAAACAGATAAGCACGCACGGCGGAATACAACATGCCACGTCGCTTGCGGCCCACTTTGGCGTTGCCAGGCTGGAGAAGAAATTGTTGCGCCTGTTCCAGGTTCGCAGCCAAATTGCCGAAGCGCTGACTACCAAAGTAATTCGGCACGCCCTGCTGTTGCAGGCACTGCAATCGGGATTCGATCTCTTGCTGTGAACCCTCTACTTCGCGCAACAGCAATCGGAACTGATTCAACCGGTGACTACCCACTTTCAGTTTTCGCTCATTGCGGGCCGTTTGCAGAATCGTCAGTTGAGAATCCTCCAACGCTGCCAACTGCGCTTCCCGAATGTCGTTCACACGAACACTGAACCATTGGGTGGTCTCTGCACGACGATCCTTCATGCCGGCAAAACCCACATCAACATCTCTGAGTCCAAGTTTTTTCACCAACAGACGTGCTACATCTACGGTGGACAGGTCGCGCTTCCGAATACGCAGAAATAAATGCTCACCCTGTCCAGTACAGTCAAAACCAAGTTGTTCGTCGACAACAAAGTCTTCTGGTCGGCACTTCAGTAAAGCAGTTGCGCTTGGACGGTCACCAGCATAGGCCAGCTGGTCCTGGGAGACGAATGTCGCTGCACACATTCCTAGTCACTGGCCGACATGAGAATGACAGCGTGACAGGCCAGGCCTTCCTCGCGACCAATATAGCCCATGCCTTCAGTGGTTGTGGCCTTGAGGTTGACCCGATCCGTGTCCAGATGCAGCAGCTCCGCAAGCCTGGCAACCATCTCCTGACGATAAGGAGCGAGCTTGGGTACCTGGGCGATCAGGGTGACATCAATGTTGGTCGGTTGAAAACCTGTCTTGTCCGCCATGTCCATCACTTCCTGCAGCAGTACCACGCTATCTACATTTGCCAAATTGTCATCTGTGTCAGGGAAGTGTTGCCCGATATCACCTGCGGCAATTGCGCCCAGAATGGCGTCACAAACCGCATGCAGTACCACATCACCGTCTGAGTGAGCCAACAAACTTCTCTCCTCAGGCAACACCAGGCCAGCCAGTTTCAAGGGTTTGTCTGCCAAAAAAACGTCGCTGAAACGATGCACATCGAAACCATGACCGATTCGCCACGCGGGGGCATGGGATTGACTCATTGCTGAGGTACTCCGGTTTGCAGGATCATTTCGGCCAATTTGAGATCAGCCAACCTGGTGATCTTAACATTATTCCTGTCGCCCTCGACTAACAGGGGCCGCAGGCCCAATGCCTCTACCGCCGAGGCCTCATCAGTAAAAACCAGGTGCTTGTCCCGGGCGTCGAGCAGAGCTTGCTTCAGTATGCCATAGCGAAACACCTGTGGAGTCATTGCCTGCCACAAGTTGCTTCTGTCGACGGTGGTAGTGATCAGATTGTCAGCATCAGCTTTCTTTAGAGTATTGTCTTGTGCCATCGCCAACACACCACCAGCCTGCTGATCCTCGACCAGGCCTAACAGTTTTTCTATGTCGCTAGTCAATACACAGGGCCTTACCGCATCATGTACCAGCACCCAATCGTCCTCTCCGGCACGATCCTGCAGATGTAACAAGCCATTCAGGACTGACTCTTGCCGTTCGGCTCCACCAGTTGTGGTTTCCACTAATCCTGGATCGAGGTTCAGGGTATTAAAGGAACGATCGTCTGGATGAAGCACAACCACAACGGAAGTCAGCCCGGGTACTGCCAGCAGCTTTTCGACGCTGTGCTCCAGAATAGGCTTTCCTGCGAGAGGGAGGTATTGTTTCGGCACATCGGCAGCCATACGCTGGCCAATGCCGGCCGCCGGCACGATTGCCCAGATGCTCATGAGAAAGAGAAAGCAGTATGTCGAAAGCTCACCGCTGGTTCACTCGACAATGAGATAGAAAGTTTCATCCTCTCCGATCATACCCAACTCGGAACGCGCTCGCTCTTCGACTGCTTCCAGTCCATTCTTGAGATCGATGACTTCGATCTCCAGCAACTCGTTGCGGGCTGACAGTTCAGCATTCACAGATTGCTGGGCTGCGCGCTCTTCTTCAAGCAGATGCAGCGCGCGCACGCTATCCTCTCCCAGCCAGAGCTGATATTGAAAGCCGATCACCAGAAAAGTGAGGCAAGCGAGCAGAATCTTCATGGTGACAGGTGGTTTCATTGCCGGTTTCGCTCAGGCTGTGAAGCGTTGGAACTCCTGCAGACCATTGTAAACCGAGCTATCTCCCAATTCCTCTTCGATACGTAACAGGCGATTGTACTTGGCAACCCGATCCGAACGGCAGAGTGACCCGGTCTTGATCTGGCCAGCCGCGGTAGCAACTGCCAGATCAGCGATCGTTGTGTCTTCAGTCTCACCGCTACGATGGGAAATCACCGCAGTATATCCAGCATCTTTGGCCATGTTGATGGCTGCGAGGGTTTCGGTCAGGGAACCAATCTGATTGAACTTGATCAGTATGGAATTGGCAACGCCCTCATCGATGCCCCGCTTGAGAATGCTGGTGTTGGTGACGAACAAGTCATCACCCACTAATTGAACTGTATCGCCGATTTGGGCAGATAATTTAGCCCAACCGGCCCAGTCTGACTCATCCATACCATCCTCAATCGACAGGATCGGGTAGCTGGCCGCCAGAGCCTGGAGGTAGTCGGCAAACTCATCGGAGTTGTAACGCTTGCCTTCTCCTTTCAAATCATAGGCCCCGTCCACATAGAATTCGGAAGCCGCGCAATCCAGGGCAAGACGAATATCTTCGCCCATTCTGAAGCCGGCAAGTTCGACTGCCTGCACGATGGCATCAAGAGCGGCTGCATTTGAGGGCAGATTGGGCGCAAACCCGCCTTCATCACCAACCGCTGTGCTCAAGCCCTGCTTGCCTAGCACTGACTTGAGCGCGTGGAAGATTTCTGCACCGTAGCGCAGGGCTTCACGAAAACTGGGCGCGCCAGTTGGCTGAATCATGAATTCCTGGATATCCACGTTGTTGTCTGCGTGTTCACCGCCATTAACGATATTCATCATGGGTACTGGCAATGAGAACTGTCCTTCACTGCCATTGAGTCGTGCGATATGGGCATAGAGTGGAATACCACTGTCTATAGCTGCAGCTTTCGCTGCGGCGAGAGACACAGCAAGAATCGCATTGGCACCCAGATTGGATTTATTGTCGGTGCCATCAAGGTCCAGCATGACCTGATCCAGTGCAGCCTGATCCATTGCTGACTTGCCCTGCAATGCTGCGGCGATGCTGCCGTTGATATTTGCAACTGCCTTCAGGACACCCTTGCCCCCATAACGGTCGGCGTCCTTATCACGCAGCTCCAGGGCCTCCCGTGAGCCCGTGGAAGCACCCGAAGGCGCGCAGGCAGTGCCCTCGATGCCGTTGTCGAGAATCACATCGGCTTCCACGGTTGGATTGCCCCTGGAATCCAGAACCTCACGGGCTCTGATGCTTTTTATTTCTGACATTTCAATACCTTAAGTAGATGATCTTGATAATTTCATTAATGTAAGTATTCAGGAGATCGCCAGCGGCGGCTGGGATTTGACCAGTTGGTCGAGGGCTTGCACCTGCTGTAAAAACGCATGCAAGGCCTGTAGTGGCAGAGCACAGGGGCCATCGCAGAGCGCCTCATCAGGGTTGGGATGGGCCTCCAGAAACAAACCTGCCAATGACTGGGACATACCTGCCTTGGCCAGTTCCAAAACCTGGCTGCGACGTCCGCCGGCACTGCTTCCGAGCCCGCCAGGTTGTTGCAGGGAATGGGTGACATCGAACAGCACGGGATAGTCGAAAGACTTCAGCGTACTAAAGCCCAGCATATCAACCACCAGGTTATTGTAGCCAAAGCTGCTGCCCCGCTCGCACAGCATGAGATTGCTATTACCTGCCTGCTCGAACTTGTTCAGGATGTTACGCATCTCCTGCGGTGCAAGAAACTGTGCCTTTTTGATGTTGATCACCGCCCCAGTCTTTGCCATGGCCTCAACGAGGTCCGTCTGCCTGGAGAGAAAAGCCGGGAGTTGAATAACATCGGCCACTTCGGCTGCTGGGGCGGCCTGATCAGCGGTATGAATATCAGTGATGATGGGTACGTTAAATTGGGACTTTATGTCTGCCAGCCATTGCAAGCCTTGCTCCAGACCAGGTCCACGAAATGAGTCCAGGGCAGAGCGGTTGGCCTTGTCGAACGATGCCTTGAACACATAAGGAATCGCCAGGTTCGCACAGGTTTCGCTGAAGGATTCGGCAACCTGCAAGGCCAGATCCCGTGATTCCAGCACATTCAGGCCGCCAAAAAGCACGAATGGCTTGTCGTTGGCCACCTCAAGAGATGCAATGGAGATTTTCTTGCTGGTCATTGCGGGAAAGTAATCGCTGTCGGGCGGAGGATCAAGCCTGAGCGGCCTCCGCAGTCAGCTTGCTTACGGGATTGTGCTGGGATTCCTGCCCGGCATGCTGCTCATGGTATTCCAGCGCAGCCTGAATAAAACCGGTAAATAGCGGATGGCCACCACGTGGTGTGGAAGTAAATTCCGGGTGAAACTGACAGCCTACAAACCAGGGATGATTGGGTACCTCGATCACCTCTACCAGCATGCCATCTGCTGATTTGCCCACCAGTTTCAAACCGGCATCTGCCAGGGTTTGCAGATAGTCATTGTTGAATTCGTAACGATGTCTATGGCGCTCTACGATTTCTTCCTGGCCATAACAATCATAAGTGGTCGACTGCTTGTCCAGCACACAGGTTTGCCCACCCAGACGCATGGTTCCGCCCAGATCAGAATGCTCGTCGCGAAACTCAGTGGTACCGGACTCCGTCGTCCACTCACTGATCAAGGCTATAACCGGGTGCTTACAATCCCGTTCAAATTCAGTGCTATTGGCATTGTCCAACTTCGCCACATGGCGAGCATACTCAACTACCGCTGCCTGTAGACCGAGACAGATACCTAAAAATGGAATCTGGTTTTCCCGCGCGTACTGTGTTGCAAGGATCTTGCCTTCGAAGCCGCGCTCGCCAAAGCCCCCTGGAATCAGGATGGCATCATAGCCTTCCAGCAGGCCAACCCCCTGCTCCATGACTTCGCTTGAATCGATATAGCCGATATTGATGCGAGATCGGGTCTGAATACCCGCGTGAATAATTGCCTCATTCAATGACTTGTAAGCATCAAGCAAATCCATGTACTTGCCCACCATGGCAAGTCTGATCTCACGCTCTGGATTAAGCTGTGAATCCACTACCTGATCCCACTCGGAGAAATCCGCGTTGGGACACTGCAGATGAAACTTGCTAACAATAATGTCATCCAGACCCGCCGCGCCGAGAATGGACGGAATGCGGTATATGGAATCTGTATCCGGCAGGGATATGACTGCGGGCAGCTCCACGTTGGTAAACAGTGCGATCTTCTTGCGTGACGATTCGTCGATCTCCTGCTCGGAGCGGCACACCAGAATGTCCGGTTGAATACCGATGGACCGCAACTCCTTAACCGAGTGTTGGGTAGGCTTGGTTTTGATTTCCCCTGCAGTGCTGATAAAGGGCACCAGGGTGAGATGCAGAAACAAGGCACGATCTGAACCCAGCTCTACCCTGAGCTGACGCACGGCCTCCAGAAAAGGCTGTGACTCGATATCACCAACGGTACCGCCAATCTCCACCAGGGCAACATCCACGTCTCCCGCACCTTCGATGACTCGCCGCTTGATCTCGTCGGTAATGTGGGGAATCACTTGAATGGTGGCGCCGAGATAGTCACCACGACGTTCACGTTTCAACACCTCTTCGTAGACCCGCCCGGTGGTGAAGTTGTTCTTCTGGGTCATGGTAGTGCGGCTGAAGCGTTCGTAGTGACCAAGATCGAGATCAGTCTCGGCACCGTCTTCGGTGACGAACACTTCGCCGTGCTGGAATGGGCTCATGGTGCCAGGATCCACATTGATATAAGGATCGAGTTTAAGCAGGGTGACTTTAAGACCGCGCGCTTCCAGGATTGCCGAGAGTGACGCTGAAGTAATGCCTTTGCCCAGTGACGAAACAACACCACCGGTAATGAAGATATAACGCGTCATTGAAGCCCCATCCAGAAAAACAAAGTCAGTGGGAACTGACTCACACAGATGGAACTACAGCCTACCAGAAGGGTATGACAAGCTCAATCAGGATTATTGGCAATTGGTGCCCGCAGCAGGTAATGCTGATCATTTTTTGCGCTGACCTCAAATTCAGGGGCCTGCCAACAGACCTGATAACCTTGTTCTGTGGCCTTGGAGAGCGCTATTTCCGCGACGCCCAATCCGGGCACACAGACCAGCTCTCCACGATGGTATAGCAGCGGAATACGATCCCGTAACCAGGGTGGGATAGAAAATTCCTGGAACAGCTTCTTCAGGGATTTGTTTGGTCTGCCGGGCAGGCTGATTGATTCCCCTCCCCGGCGGTAACGCAGCTCCAATTGTTCGCAGTTGGGTGAGAGACCCTGTCCCCGTTGCTGCTGAAAATTCAGATAACCGTTACCAGGCAGTAAACGCGCCTGTAACTGAATCTCAATGTTTTCCAAGCTGTCAGCGTCGATGGGAGGTAACTGCCTGAGTGCGTAGAGTTCACCGTTGTACACTTGCAGGCAACAGCCTTCGAGCTGTAATACCCCACTACCCTCTTCCTGCGTCAATACCTGTTCCACAAGTTGTTGCAGCAGGTTCCAGCCCGGTTCCGCCAGACCGAGCTGTTGTAACCAGTAGCGCAATAGTTGTCGCTGCCTCGCAGCCGAGAGACCAAGGAGCTCAGCTACCCGAAGGCGCCCCTGATTGTTGCCCACAATGCGCAGATCATGCTCTGCCAATTCGCGCAGCATCTGCGCCGCTTCTCCGAGCAAATCCAGGCTCTTGGACCAGCTCTCCCGGTAAGCTGGCCAGCGCTGCTCTATCAGGGGCAGGACTTGCTGGCGCAGGTAGTTTCTGTCGTGCCTGATGTCTTTGTTGCTGTCGTCCTCTACCCAATTCAGCTTCTGCTGCTGCGCGTAATCGATGAGCTGGCTGCGGGAGAATCGCAATAGTGGGCGATACAGAGTACTTTCTCCCACTCGCCTTTGTCGGGGCATGCCCTGCAAACCCGCCGGGCCAGCACCGCGCAGCAAGCGCAGTAACAAGGTTTCTAGCTGATCATCCTGGTGGTGCGCCAACAAGAGCAGCGATTGTGAATCGAGAAGTTCAGCAAAGGCCTGGTAGCGGCTCTCCCGCGCTGCGTTTTCCAGGGAAGTGTTGCCAGGCACTTGCACCGCACAGGAACGAAGCGCTACCTGCCAATCTGCACAAAGCGACTCACAGAAAGACTGCCAGTCACCGGCCACATCCTGCATACCATGATTAATGTGAATCGCTGCAATATCCTGATCGATGTGGCGTGACTCACGCAAACGCATTAAGGCATGCAGCAGCACAACGGAATCCACCCCTCCACTCAGACCCACTACATATTTTTGGCATTGAGGGCCTGCATCCAGCGCCTGGAGCAAAGAGTCTGGTGTGAAGGTCATGAAGGACGACCTGTTTGCGAATTTACAGAAATGGCTGAAAGGCAGCAGCTGTCTACTGGCTGCTGATGCCGTAAGCCATCAGCCGGTCGTAGCGACGCCTGACCAGTTCATCGACATCCATGGCCTGCAGTCGGTCGAGCTGTTCGAGTAGTGCCAGCTTGATATTCGCTGAAGTCGCAGCGACATCCCGGTGCGCGCCGCCCAGGGGTTCTTCGATGGTCTTATCGACAATACCCATCTCTTGCAGACGCGCCGAAGTCACACCCATGGCTTCGGCGGCTGCGGCAGCATGATCGGCCGATTTCCATAAGATCGTGGCACAACCTTCAGGAGTGATAACCGTATAGGTGGAATACTGCAGCATATTGAGCTGATCAGCGACACCGATGGCAATCGCACCACCAGAGTTAGCTTCGCCGGTCACTGTCGCAATAAGTGGCGTGCGCACCCGCGACATCATAGCCATATTTTCAGCAATGGCTTCGTTGATGCCCCGCTCCTCGGAATCCATTCCAGGATAAGCGCCAGGTGTATCAATAAAAGTTAGTACGGGTAACTGATATTGCTCTGCCAACTTAACCAGCCGGCGGGCCTTCCTGTAACCTTCTGGTCTGGGCATACCAAAATTGTGCCTGACTTTCTCCTTGGTCCCCCTGCCCTTCTGGTGACCGATAACCATTACTGACCGATCATCCAGCTTGGCCAGCCCGCCAACAATCGCCAGATCATCCGCGAACAATCGATCTCCATGTAACTCATCGAAATCGGTAAAGATGTGCTCTATAAAATCCAGGGTATAGGGGCGCAGTGGATGACGAGCAACCTGCGATATCTGCCAGGGACTCAGATTTGCATAAATCTTCTCCGTGAGCTTGGTGCTCTTGCTCTGCAGATTCTGGATTTCCTCACTGATGTTGAGCTCATTGTCCGTGCCGACCAGGCGAAGCTCTCTGATCTTGGCCTCCAACTCGGCGATAGGCTGTTCAAATTCCAGGTAATTCGGGTCCATTCTCTGTCCATTCATACTCTCCGGCGTATTAATGCCGGCACAGTGCCTGTTAATTCAGCGTGATTGATCGCCGGTAATCCAGTTCTACCGTGTCCCTGCCGAACTCCATGCGCAAGCGTTGAATCAGCTCTTCCGACGGCGATACACACCATTCCTGACCCAGCATTATACACCCTTGAGAATCGTCACGTTCATAGTTGACCAGCACCTTGCAGCCTTCCTGTTCCGGATTTGCTGCGGGAATTTCTTCAATCTCGCCGTTAGTGCCGGTGGCCGCAGCAAGGACAGGGATTGCCGCTTGTTTTCGATAGGGCTCAAGTATCGATTCCAGGTGATCACAGAAACTGGGTTGCAAAGCACTTGCGCGTAACTTCAATTTCAGCCGACAAGCAAACTTCTTGCGAGCCTCATGTAGCGTCATGATGCGCTTGACCCTGCCACGGACACCGCCATTGCGATCATCGACTTCCACCGAACACTCTATGATCACGATAGAGTCTTTCTGCAACAAGTGACGATACTCGTCGAACTCCTTGAACAGGCTGACTTCGAAGCGGGCACTGCCGTCATCCAGAGTGACGAATGCAAATGAGCTGCCATTCTTGCCCTTCATAATCCGAAAATCGTAGAGAGAGCCACCAACCAGTTGCATGCCTCTTTCCGGGCGCACGGCGACCAGGCGATTGCCGGTAATCTGTTTAAGTTCCGGCAGATATTCATTCACCGGATGGCCCGACAAATACAAGCCCAGCGCCTCTTTCTCCGACTGCAAGCGTTGCTGCTCAGACCAGGGTTTGACCTCCAGATTTCCACCAATACCTTCCGACGCTGGTTCCGCCGGCGCAATCTCGCCGAACAGATCCTCCACGCCGCTTGCAGCATTACGACTACTTTGTTCTGCAGCCTGCATGGTATCGGACAACATGACACTCAATGCTGCCCGGGAATAATCTACTCCACCTTCTTCCTGCCCAATCAATTTGTCCAGGGCACCAGCGCGAATCAAAGCTTCCATAGTGCGCTTGTTGACGGTTTGCGAGTCTACACGCAGGCAGAGGTCCAACATGCTGGTGAATGGCGCTTCCGACCTGGCCTGCAATAAACAGTCGACTGGTCCGGCACCAAGACCCTTGATTGCTCCGAGACCATAGACTATGTCTCCTTCACTGTTCACAGTGAAATTGTATTGTCCCATGTTGACGTCGGGAGGCACGATGTTCAGCCCCATCTGCTTACATTCATCGATAAGCGTGACGATCTTGTCGGTATTTTGCATGTCAGCGGACAGCACAGCTGCCATGAAGAAAGCAGGATAGTGTGCTTTCAGCCAGGCAGTCTGATACGAAACCAGCGCATAAGCCGCCGAGTGTGACTTATTGAATCCATAGCCTGCGAATTTCTCCATCAGGTCGAATATCGATCCGGCAAGTTTTGCGTCAATCTGTCGCGCTGCTGCGCCTTCCATGAAGGTGGCACGCTGCTTGGCCATTTCATCCGGATTCTTTTTACCCATAGCCTTGCGCAAAATGTCAGCACCACCCAGCGTATAGTTGGCCAGCACCTGGGCAATCTGCATGACTTGCTCCTGATAGAGAATCACGCCATAGGTGTTGGACAGAACCGGCTCCAGCTCCGCATGGGGGTATTCCACCTTGGTGCGACCATGCTTGCGATCGATGAAGTCATCCACCATGCCTGACTGCAATGGTCCGGGTCGAAATAGCGCCACCAGGGCGATGATGTCTTCGAAACAGTTAGGCGCCAGTCGCTTGATTAACTCTTTCATGCCACGGCTTTCCAGTTGGAACACCGCGGTGGTTTCGGCTCTTTGCATGAGTTTGTAAACAGACTCATCGTCGAGAGGAAGATGATTTATATCAATGGGCTCCTCACCCGGCGGGAGCTGGGCATTGACCATCTTAACGGCCCAATCGATGATGGTTAGTGTGCGTAACCCAAGGAAATCGAACTTCACCAGTCCTGCTGTTTCTACATCGTTCTTGTCGAACTGGGTTACCAGGCTCTCGCCACTGGGTTCACAGTACAGTGGCGTGAAGTCTGTCAATCTGGTCGGCGCAATCACCACCCCGCCGGCGTGCTTGCCGACATTACGGGTGATGCCCTCCAGCTTGTAAGCCATCTCCATGATTTCCTGCGCATCATCATCGCTATCGACGAATTCACCCAGTTGCGGTTCGATTTCGAAGGCCTTGCTCAGGGTCATACCCGGTTCGAAGGGAATTAACTTGGAAAGCTTGTCGGCCAGCGCGTAGGGCTTGCCCTGCACTCGCGCCACGTCCCGCACTACCGCTTTCGCGGCCATGGTGCCGAAGGTGATTATCTGTGCAACGGCTTCTTTGCCATACAGATCGGCTACGTGCTGTATCACCTGGTCGCGCCCTTCCATGCAGAAATCAACATCGAAATCCGGCATGGAGATTCTCTCGGGATTCAGGAAACGCTCGAACAGCAGGTCATAGCGCAACGGATCCAGGTCGGTAATACCAAGCGCATAAGCAACGATTGAGCCAGCACCAGAACCTCTTCCCGGTCCCACCGGAATATCAGATTGCTTCGCCCACTGGATAAACTCCATTACGATGAGAAAGTAACCGGCAAATCCCATTTGATTGATAATGCCCAATTCCATGTCCAGACGATCGTTGTAGGGTTGCCGCCTTTCCGCATCCAGTTCATCGCCGTATAAGTCCTGCAAGCGTTGCTCCAGCCCTTCCATACTCAATCGGCACAGATAATCTTCAAGGCTCGAATTATCAGGAACTGGATAATTTGGCAGACTGGGTTGTCCCAGTTGCAGGCTCAGGGAACAGCGCCGGGCGATTTCTACCGCGTTATCAATGGCTTCAGGAATGTCCTGAAACAGCTGCCGCATCTCGTCTGCGCTCTTGAGATACTGCTGATCCGTGTAATTACGGGGCCTTCTTGGATCGTCCAGAGTACGGCGGTCATTGATACACACTCTGACTTCATGCGCTTCGAATTCATCCTGTTGCAGAAATCGAACATCGTTGGTAGCTACTACCGGACAGGACAATTTCTCAGCCAGGTTAAGGGCTGCTGATATATAGGGTTCTTCTTCGGCCTTGCCGACGCGCTGTAATTCCAGATAGTAATTTCCTGGAAACATCTGCATCCAGGTACGCAATCTTGATTCTGCTTCTTCTAAATCGTTGTTGAGCAGCGCTGCACCTACATCGCTGTTCTGGGCACCAGATAGCGCAATAAGTCCTTCACTGCAGCTGGCCAGCTGACTCATGGAGAGCTCGGGATCAGAAATTCCCTCAGCTTCGGTATAAAGCTCAGAAATCAATCGGGTGAGATTCAGATAGCCAGTCTTGTCTTTGACCAGCAAGACCAGCTGGGAAACTGCCCCTTGCTCATCGACGACACGGACATCGCAGCCACAGATAGGCTTAAGGCCTGCCCGTTCGGCAACAGAATAGAACTTGATCAGTCCGAACAGATTCGCAAGATCCGTGATTGCCACTGCGGGCATAGCCAAGTCGCGCAATTGATGCACCAGCGGGTCGATGCGCAGCAGGCCGTCGGTAATAGAGAACTCGGTGTGCAGTCGGAGGTGAGTAAAGGTGCTCGGAGAAGTTGGCTCTGACATGCAGCTTAGCGGTAAATGCGTTTCTTGAGTGAGTTTTTAGGTGATCCAGCGAAGCTCACAATATACTCTTTTTCGAACCAGAAGTTGATAAGTGGCGCACGCTGCAGACAATGAAGATCAGGACTGAACAATTTTTGTACAGTCAGCATCGAGCAGCTGTGCAACTGGCGCGAAAGATCTCCGATGGATGTCACAGGGCCCCAGGGTTTGTAATGCAGCCAGGTGCTGCGAAGTGGGATATCCCTTGTGGCGCGCAAAACCATAACCGGGATAACGGGCATCCAATTGCAGCATTTCCCGATCTCGGGTGACTTTCGCCAGGACAGAAGCAGCGGCAATAGCAGGCACCCTGGAATCACCCTTCACCACTGCCTCAGATTGATATTGCCAATCAGGGCAGCGATTACCATCCACATAGACGAATGCAGGCTGCAATTCCAGATTCTCCACAGCCCGCTGCATCGCCAGGAGGCTCGCCCGAAGAATATTGAGGCTATCGATTTCAGCCACAGTGGCCCTCGCGACTGCAAAAGCCCGTGCCTTGGCACAAATTTCAGCAAAGCATTGCTCCCGTTGTTTTACACTGAGCTTCTTGGAGTCATTAAGACCCACTATGGGCTGACTCGGATCGAGAATAACGGCAGCGGCAACGACCTCTCCAGCCAGAGGGCCTCGACCCACCTCGTCGGTGCCAGCCACAGGCCCGTCGCCGCCCCCAGAGAATGCGTCTTCAGTAAATAGCGATTCTGAGATGGTCATGACTGAATGTGCTGCAGCAATTCAATCACGGCATTGGCTGCGGCTCTGGAAGCATCCTTTCGCAAGTCCCCGTGCAGCTGTTCGAATTCTGCCAACAGTTCCTCATCCGGATTGGTATTGGCAAAAAATTGCACAATCTCATCACGAAGTACCGGAATCCTGATTTCATCTTGCACATATTCGGGAACCAGGGATTTACCTGACAACAAATTGGGCAAGGCGATGTGTGGAACCTTGACCATTCTTGATGCAAAAAAGTAGGTAAGCGCCGCCAGCTTATAACAAACGATCATTGGTCTGCGCAGCAACATTGCTTCAAGCGTTGCGGTACCACTGGCCAATACGACAAAATCGGCTGCGCTCATGGCCAGCTGGGAATTCTCAACCAGCTTGAATTGGTCATGTCCGAGAATAGACAGTGCTCGCAATTGTTCGTCGATGCACGCTTTGGCCTCTACTCCGCTAAAGGGAATTAAAAACTTTAGGCGGGGTAGCTGCTGCAATGCCTCCAGCGCGGCACTGAAAAAAAGCGGCGCCAGGCGATTGATTTCACTACTGCGGCTGCCAGGTAACAGCGCAACAACCGGATCCTCGTCATCGAGCTCCAATTGCACACGATTTTCTCTGCGTTGGTCCTCGAAGCCGATCTGATCGGCCAGCGGATGTCCGACGCAGCTGGCAGCGATGCCATGTTCCGTATAGATCTCCGTTTCGAAGGGAAACAAGGTCAACATCAGATCAACGGCCTGCTTGATCTTGTGGATGCGCCCCTGCCGATAGGCCCAGACACTGGGACTCACATAGTGAACTGTAGGAACGCCCTGCTGCTTAAGCGCTGCTTCCAGGCGCAAATTGAAGTCCGGAGAATCTATGCCAATGAAGAGTGCCGGCGGCTTCTCTCTGTAAAGCTGCTCGAGATTGCGTTTGAGCTGAAAGAGCTCGGGAAGCCTGCCAAACGGTTCAACAAACCCCATCACGGACAGACGCTCCATCGGGGTGATGGAATGGCAACCAAGCGCCTCCATGCCCGGACCACCCACACCGATAAATTCAGCTTGCGGATAGTGAGCCTGAAGTGCTGCGATCAAGCCGGCGCCAAGAATGTCACCTGACTTTTCACCTGCTACGATTCCAATGCGCATCTAAACTATCATCGAGCGAACTGTAGAAGCACGACCAAGCCGGATGGTATGCAATAAATTATCGGGTTATGCCTTTCTTGGAAGATTCCAGCGATTTAACCAGTACTTCGAGCTCCTTGCGACTCTCGCTCATGACCTTCAACTGGTCTATGGCCTCCTGGAGGCTGTAGTTACGCTTGTAGATGACTTTGAACGCTTCTCGCAAATCCAGAATGGTATCTTTGTCAAATCCTCGTCTTTCAAGACCTATCGTATTGATACTACGAACAGTTGCAGGCCTGCCGCTCACAATCATGTAAGCCGGCACATCGCTATTGATATGGGTCATGCCTCCTATATAGGCGTGCGCACCGATAGACAAAAATTGATTGACGCCGGCATAGCCACCCAGGAATACCCAGTCATCGACTTCAACGTGACCACACAAACCCACGTTGTTGGCAAAAATGACGTTGTCTCCGACGATACAATCGTGTGCCACGTGCGCATAGGCCATCATGAGATTGTTGGAACCAATTCTGGTGATACCTCCCCCGACACCGGTGCCGCGATGGAGAGTGACGCCTTCACGAAACACATTGTTGTCACCGATTTCGAGCCAGGTTTCTTCACCTTCGAACTTCTTGTCCGCAGGTTCTTCGCCTACAGAACTGAATTGATAAAAATGGTTGTTTTCGCCAATGCGGGTATTACTGCGAATCACGACATGTGAATCCAGTACCGTACCAGCGCCGATTTCTACGTTCGGTCCCACGATACACCAGGGACCCACCCTCACATCCTCATGAATCCTGGCACTGGGATGAATACGTGTATCCGGATCAATCTTGTCAGTCGACATCAACCTGCCTCTCAGCACACAGGATATTCATGGTACCAACCAACTCATCACCGACCGATGCTTTAGCCGAAAAACGATAAACTCCACGACGATTGGTAATCACAGTGGCTTCCAGTTGGAGCTGGTCACCAGGTACTACAGGCCGGCGCAATCTCACATCATCTGCACCCACAAAATAGTACAGATAGCCGTCCTTGGGCTTCTTTTCCTGGCTCTTGAATCCCAGGACACCTGCCGCCTGGGCCAGTGCCTCGATAATCAATACACCGGGCATGATCGGACTATTGGGAAAATGGCCCTGAAAAAAAGGCTCATTAACGGAAACATTCTTGATTGCCACAATCGATTTTCCCGGCTCCATTTCGATTACGCGGTCTACCAACAGAAAGGGATAACGCTGCGGCAGATATTCCTTGATCTCTTCTACATCCATTAACATAGTTTTCTCATTGCAGGCTGCGCCTATCCTTCAATTTCAGATTGTAACCTGTTTCCGATAATCAATTTCTATGACTGGGAAGAATTCTCGCTCTTATTCAAACCGCGTATTGATTCGGAAAATTTTTCCAATTCCTTCAAGCGTTGACTGAAGTTCTCCAGCTGTTGAAATCGCACAATAGCACGCTTCCAGTCTTCCGTTTTCATCTGCCCAGTACCGGAAGAATAAGTACCTGGTTCAGTAATTGAACGATTCACCAGTGACATGGCACTAACCTGCACACCATCGGCAATTCTGATATGACCTATCATGCCGCTGGCTCCACCCAGGACACAGTACTTGCCAATGGTCGCACTCCCGGCAATAGCGGTACATCCGCAAATAACCGAATGCTCGCCAACCCGGGTGTTGTGGCCAATCTGCACCTGGTTGTCGATTTTCACGCCATTTTCGATGACTGTATCCTCAATAGCACCCCTGTCGATGGTTGTGCCGGCGCCGATTTCTACATCGTCGCCTATTTCGACTGCGCCAAGCTGGTGAATCTTGATGGACTTTTCGCCATCGAATGCAAAACCGAATCCGTCAGCGCCTATGACAGCAGCAGTGTGCACAATCGCACGATCACCCACTCGTGAATCATGGTAGAGAGAAACATGGCTGTATAGATGGCAGTCAGTACCGAGACGGACATCTTTCCCAAGAAAACAATGCGCGCCGATTATCGATCGCTCGCCTATCTCAACGCCAGATTCAATCACCACATAGGGCCCGACACAGACATCGGCTGGGAGACTAACATCATCAGCGACTACCGCAGTCGGATGCACACCGGTCTCTGTAGCGAACTCCTGAGCGAATAGCGAACTGGCTTGGGCAAAACTCACATAGGGTTGCGGAGAGAGTAGCAGATTTGTTGTTGCTCTCCCGGCATGGGCTTCTTCAATGATTATTGCTGATGCCTGCGAACTCGCAAGCTGATCGAGGTAGGATTTATTACTCAAGAAACTGAGCTGACCAGGCCCAGCCCCACTCAGTGTGCCGAGCCCATGGATTGGGCAATTTTCATCACCAACCAGTTTGACTTTCAGAAAAGCAGCAATTTCTCCCAGGGTATAGGTTTTTTGATGTGCCACCTGACACTTTCCCGGTCAGCTAATATCTCAAACTAATTCTCAGAGTCTGATGCCGACTGGGCACTCTCATTCAACTTGGCAGTCACTCTTGCAGTAATATCCAGGACAGGCGCAAAGTAAGGAGCGCTATCTGAATTCAAAATCAAATCAAAGCCTCCTTCCGCAACCACGTCGGTGACTGCTGCTGCCAACTCATTTTGCATGCTCGCCAGAAATTCCTGGTTCTTTTCCTGCAAGGCCTGCTGCACTCTTTCCTGGATCAGTTGCAATTGAACTTGAAGATCCTGAGCCTGGGCATTCATGCGGCGAATTTGCTCTTCTGTCATCACCGCCTCATTCTGCTGATAGTCTTCCTGCAAAGCCTGTAGCTGTTCGGTTAACTCCGTCGCTCGCGTTTCATCAGCAGCAAACTCCTGTTCGAGCTCTTCTTGAACAATTCTTGCCGCATCAGAGTTGAACAGAGCCTGCAAAGGATTCAAGACACCAATCTTTGTATCCTGAGCATTCGCGATATTCGAAAGCAACATCACGCTCAGGCAAGCCAAAAACAGTTTCAAAGTTTTCACTCTAAATTCTCCAACTATCAATCTTTCAAATTCAATTTTCAGTCTACAAGCCATGTCCTGTGTCGATCCGTCACCCTTTGACCATTATTGACTGGCATTTGACGGGATCGACTGTCTTATATCGGCTAATTGCTGTCAGGACATGAAATTATAATCCCACTGTAAAATCGAAAGACTTGGTATCGTCGCCGTCTTTACCAAATGGTGCTGCCAAATACATGGTCAATGGACCAAATGGCGACAGATAGGTAATAGAAAGCCCTGCTGAGTAACGGATTTCCTTGAAGTCAAAATCTGAGCAATTCTTCAGCAGCCGACGTCTTTCCGTGCAATTTGTCGAGAACACATTTCCCGCATCAATAAACAAAGCCGACCTCACCTGATTCTGGTTTGGCACAAATGGCAAAGGGAAAATCAGCTCCAGAGTGGCCGTGGTGAGTATGTTACCACCGAAACTGTCAAAATCCCTATCCAGGAAGAAATTTTGCACCGCCAAAGCTATATCCGGATTGCCGTTGGCATCCAGCACCGGATTGCCATTGTCATCCAGCAAAGTGGTCACTTCATAGCCGAAATCGCGATCCAGGCGGGCATTTCCATTCTCGTCAGTAATGATCTCCCCGTTCTCATCCCTGAGTAGCGAAAGCGGCCCATCGGTGAGATAGCGGGCTCCAGCGGTACTTTCCGGTCCCAGGGAGTTCTCTTCAAAACCTCTCACCCGGCCACCGCCCTGGATCAAGCCGCCGGCGAAGAAGTTGTTGAAGAAAGGGAGCTCATCAGAATCCCCATAGCCAATCCCATAACCCAGATTGGTAGTAAGTCCGATTACCCAGCTTCGATCCTGATTCAGAGGCCAGAAGACCTGGTTTTGATAGGTCAAACGAGCATATTCCAGATCACTTCCCGGCAAAGTGACTTCTAAACCGATGCTGTGAAATGAGCCGTCATTGGCCAACTGACCCCGATTCAGCGTGTTGCGAAACCAGTTGCCGGTGATGGTGAAGTTATCAAATTCGTCGCCGAACCGATCTACAAATCCAGGATCTGGATTCATCTGAAGTTGTTCAGGTCTCAGATCTGCGACGTTACCCGTGACAGCGTCGCGCACCGGCCCGTCGAAAGGATTGGCGTTTGCCGGCTGAATAACATACTGGTCGATACCATCAATAAATGCCGGGCTGGAAATAATTTCCTGCACCGACCCGATTCCTGTTCCCAGTTCCGTGTGGTTGTAACCGATATCGAAACCCAACACTTGAATTTCACTGAGGGGGTAGCTGAAGCTCACCGAGCCGCCAAACGAAGAAGTATTGAAATTGGAAACATTAAACGGAGAGTCAATCTTGCGGGCAAACACGCTAAAGCCGCGACTGACACCATCTGGTGTGTAGTAAGGATCTACATACTGAAAGTTCAGACCTTCCTGAAATCTACTCTTGTTTATCCCTATACCGACAGTCTGGCCAGTACCCAGGAAATTCTGCGCTTGCAGATTCGAGCTGATAAAAAAGTTTCCACCACCGCCTGTGCCGACCTGAAAACTGATGGCGCCAAAATTCTGTTCTACGACATCATAATTGACATCGATCTGATCCTCGGTTCCTGGCACTTCTTCAGTTTCAACGGCTACAGTTTCAAAAAAGCCAAGGCGCTCAAGCCTGACTTTGGATTGCTCGATTTGCAGACTCGAAGCCGGAGCACTTTCGAGCTGGCGCATTTCCCTTCGCAATACATCGTCTGAAGTGGATACGTTGCCCGTAAAATTAATCCTGTTGACGTAGGTTCGATTGCCAGGCTCAACAAAGAACGTGACTTCGACAGTCTGGTCTTCTTCATTAACTTCTGGCACACCAGTAACTTCAGCAAAGGCATAACCGAGATTACCCAGAAACTGCACCATGATTTCTTCAGTGCCCGTCACCAGTGCCTGGGAATAAATTTGACCTGGACGAACAAATATCGCTGCTCTCAACAGCGCTTCAGCATCGACCAGGTCACCGGCAAGATCTACTGCGCTCACAGAGAAACGATCACCTTCAGTCATATTTATAGTGATATAGACTTCTTTGCGGTCGGGAGTAATGGAGATGGGCGTGGAATCAATGCTGAATTCCACAAAACCATTATCGAGATAGAATGATTCCAACCTCTCCAGGTCACCGGAAAACTGTTCACGGGAGTATCGATCCTTACGGCTAAGAATCATATACCAGGGTTTGGTTCCCAGCTCGAACAAGTCCAGCAAATCATCTTCTTCGAAAGATTCATTACCGACGATATTGACATGGCGGATGCGAGACTCTTCGCCTTCGTTGATATCGAGATTGATTGCCACACGATTGCGAGGCAGGTCTTCTACTGTTACTTCGACTGCAGCACCGTAGCGGCCGCGGGAAGAATATACGTCCTGTATACCCTGCTGAATGGCTTCCAGTGCAGCTCGTGTAAAAATCTGGCCCTCAGCGATATCCGCCCCGGCCATGTTGTCTATGATGTCTTCCGTTTCGAGAACACTATTCCCTTCAATCGTAATCTCCGCGACTGATGGTCGCTCCAGCACCGTGATGACCAGAATGTTGCCTTCTCGAGACACCTCGATCTCATCGAAATATTCAGATTCAGTGAGCGCACGGATAATTTCTGCAGGCGTAGTCTGGGTAACCTCGTCTCCTATGCCTACGGGAAGCAGGTTGTAGATGATGCCGGGGGAAATTCGTTGATAACCATCAACGATGATATCCGCAATAACAAAATTCTGTGCCTGAACAGACACAGAAAATCCGATCCCTACCAGCAACGTAATAGCTAGTTTTCTTAACAACTCTACTAACTCACTCTATTGAATTTATTAAGGCGGCGGGAATCTTGTCTAATTTCTTATAACAATCGACTTACGTCGTTGTAGATAGCGAGCACCATAATGCCTGAAATGATTAACAGTCCTAACTGCAATCCCCAGGCTTGTACTCGCTCTGGCACAGGGCGGCGGATTACCCCTTCAATCAAGTAGTACAGCAAATGACCCCCGTCCAGAACCGGTATCGGCAATAAATTGAGCACGCCAAGCGATATGCTCAAAAGCGCCAGGAAGCCCAGATACACATCCAATCCATAGGACGCTGTTTCTCCGGCCACCTGCGCAATGGTTATAGGACCATTGATGTTCTTCACCGAAATCAGCCCAACAATCATTTTCTTGACCGAGTCCAGTACAAAGACCGATTTATCCCAGGTCTCTTGCACTGCGGGCTGAATAGCGGCCAGGGGACCGAAGCGAATCTCTCTCTGATATTCCGCCGGCACTATTTCAGACAGCCTGGTTTCCTGAACATAGGCCCCAATGCTGCCGTATACCGTTCCATCCTCCTGAATCGAAGCTTCTGGCCTTAGTTCCAGCTGTGCTTGCGATTCACCCCGTTGGACTACAACCATTAGAGAGAGTTCCGGATTGGCACGAATCACTTCTACCCAGTGGGTCCAGCCGCGAATGCTGCGTCCGTCCACACTGAGCACCTCATCGCCCTCCTGCAATCCCCCGGACTCAGCCCGTCCACCGGGTATCACACCGGCGATGATCGCGGGTATTTCAAACTGCACAATGCCGAGATTGGAAACAGGATCGGGAGCCGTATCACCACCCATCCAGGATTCGATGGGAATGGCTACTTCTCTGATAGAGCTGGATTGGGCCGGATCTATCGTTAAAGTCAGCTCTCCTGACTCCCCCAACCGTGACAACATTTGCAAACTGACATGCTGCCAGATAATTGTCTCCTCACCATCGACGGCGAGAATCTGATCTCCTACCTGCAGGCCTGCCCTTTCGGCTGCCGAATCTTCTACTACTCCGTTTATAACGGGTGCGATACCACTGACGCCATAGCTGACATTGATAATCCAGTACACGAATATCGCGAGGATAAAATTGGCTATTGGACCTGCGGCGACGATCGCCATGCGTTGCCAGAGCGGCTTGTAAGCAAAAGACATGTGGCGCTGACTGGCAGGTACATCACCGGAATCTGCCACCATGGTATCTTCCTGGCCCAGCATCTTTACATAGCCGCCAAGCGGTATCGGTGCAATTACATATTCCACACCGTCTTTACCTATCCAGGATTTTGCTGCCTTGCCGAATCCGATGGAGAAACGCAGCACCTTGACACCACAACGCCTCGCCACCCAGAAATGACCAAACTCGTGAATGGTGACCAGAATGCCAAGGGTGACAATGAGTGCGATTACGCTGATTAAAAATTCAAGCATCAGAAGACTTTATTTATCCATTAAAAGTACAGATTAAACTCTTTTTAGTCCTTTAAAATCAATTTGTTAGCTAATTTTCTTGCGCGTGTATCTACGTCACGAATAATAGCGAGACTCGAGGCCGCTTCACAAGGTATTTTCGACAGCACCTCCTCAATAATGAGAGGAATATCAAGAAAAGCAATCTGCCCGCTCAGAAACGCATCGACGGCAACTTCATTGGCTGCATTAAGAATCGCCGGCGTCGTTCCGCCGGACTCCGCAGCCTCGCGCCCAAGCCGTAAACAGGGAAACTGTTGTAAGTCTGGTTCTCGAAATTCCAGCTTGCTGATTTGCGCCAGATCCAGGGTTTCCACTGCTGTAGAAATTCGCTTTGGATAGGCGAGACCATTGGCAATGGGAATACGCATATCGGGACTACCTAACTGTGCCAGCACTGAACCATCTATGTAATACACCAGCGAGTGCACAATGCTCTGTGGATGTATCATCACTTCAACCTGTTCTGGCTGGAGTGAAAACAGATTGCAGGCTTCGATGAGTTCAAGCCCCTTATTCATCATGGTTGCCGAATCCACTGATATCTTTTTGCCCATGGACCAGCGCGGATGTTTAACGGCTTCCGCTGGAGTGACTCGCTGCAATTGTTGTTGTGAGTGATTCAGAAACGGACCACCTGAAGCGGTCAGGCATACCTTGTTCACTGAACTATCGGTTGCTCTGGACCCGATAGCAGTGACCGGCAAGCACTGAAAGATGGCATTGTGTTCACTATCGATGGGAATCACTTCTGCGCCGGAATTTTGCGCTGCCTCCATGAACAGCTGCCCCGACATCACCAAAGACTCCTTGTTGGCGAGTAGTACCCGCTTGCCGGCACTCACAGCTGCCAGACTCGACGCCAATCCGGCCGCACCGACGATGGCAGCCATCACCATATCAACATCATCCAGTCTGACCACCTGCTCGAGGGAATCTACCCCGCATAGCAACTCGGTATCTGGAGCGCTCGCTGATAACAATTCGCCAAATTCTTCAAACCGGGCAGGATCTGACAACACCGCATAGGCGGGTTGATGTTGTGCACACTGCTCGGCGAGAAGATCGATATTGCGGTGTGCACTCAGCGCGAAAACCCGGTAGGCATCGCTTCGGGCTATGACATCCAGGGTGCTGCGACCTACAGAACCAGTAGATCCGAGAATGACAACATTAGGTCCAGACACCAGACTACTCAACCTCAAACAAAGCCAGCAGCAGGGTGAGTACGTAAATTGGCGTGACTGCAATCAAGGCATCGACACGGTCAAGCACACCGCCATGGCCTGGCAGAAGCTGCCCGCTGTCTTTAACCTGGGAATTTCTTTTCAACATGCTCTCTACCAGGTCACCTATCACGGCAAACAGTGTCACTAATGGACAGAGAATCACCAGCACCACTACCTGGAATAGCGACAGGGTTGAAACGTTGACATGAAAGGCAATAATCATGGCAACGCCCAACACCAGGCAGGTAGTCAAACCGCCCCAGACACCTTCCCAGGATTTATTGGGGCTGAGCTGTGGCGCTAGTTTGTTGTGACCAAGATAAGTCCCAGCGAAGTAGGCACCCACATCAACCGCTGCCACCATCAGAACCAGTGAAATGACCAAGTAGCCCTCTGGCGCCAGATACTTGAGCATAACGACTCCTACCCAGGTGGGTGTGAGTGCCAGCACACCCATCAATCCTATTCTGGACTTGTCATTCCACTGCCCTGCGTTCTCCGGGTATCCCGTTAACATCACGAACGCCACGATCCACCACACCAGCCCCAGTATCAGCAGCATAGTTGCCCGCAAACTATCGATTTCCACAGCGTCCGGAGAAATACCTAAAAGCAATAAGCTGCTGCCTATCATGATTAGCACAGTAAATTGGTAGATCACTCGGGAATTCCTGTCCTGCAATCCGATAAGTCCACTCCACTCCCAACTCGCCATGAGCACGATAACTGCGAGAGCGATCGCGAACAGAAAAGGAGACAACAGCGTAGTCATGGCGATAAGGCCAAGCATCAGAAAGACAGCGGTAACTATTCTAAGTTGCAGGCTTTTATTCATCATGTTTGCCGAAACGACGTTGGCGTTGCGCATACTCATCCAGGGCTACCTGAAACTCGGCATCATCAAAATCAGGCCAGTAGCACTCACTAAAATAGAATTCCGTATAGGCAAATTGCCAGAGCAGAAAGTTACTGATGCGATGCTCACCACCAGTTCTTATGCAGAGGTCAGGGTCAGGAAATTCATTCAAGCTGGTATGCAGACCTAGCGCATCGACATCTACTTGCTCAGGCTCGAGTGAACCTTCTTTAACTTTTTCAGCCAGCTTTCTGGCAGATCGCGCAATATCCCAACGCCCACCGTAATCTGCAGCTACAATCACTGTAGTGCCGGAATTATTGGCAGTGAGCTCTTCAACTTCTCTCATATTCTTCAGCAACTTTGGAGAAAAGCCAGAACGTTTACCAATAAAGCGAAGTCGGACATTGGCATTATGGAGTTGTTTGATCTCGGTTCGCTTGAGCACCATGAGGAACAAGGACATCAAGGCCTGAACTTCAGTTGCCGGGCGCAACCAGTTCTCACTGCTGAACGCAAACAGAGTCAGGTAAGGAATGTTTCGATTGATACAGGAATTGACAATTTTACGCGCTGCCTCAGCGCCGTGACGATGGCCACTCTTGGTAGGCAGGCCTTTGGACTTAGCCCAGCGATTATTGCCATCCATGATGATGGCAATATGTTGCGGAAGGGCTGTATCTTCAGCGGTCATCTATCAGAATGACAGCAAGTCTTCTTCTTTTGTCTGATAAGCAGATTCTATTTCAGCAATATACTTGTCGGTGAGTTTTTGAACCTGCTCTTCTGCCCGACGTTGCTCGTCTTCAGATATTTCTTTTTCTTTTTCCAGATCCTTGAAATCAGAATTGGCATCGCGACGGATATTCCGGATGGCAACTCTGGCGTGTTCAGCTTCCTGTTTAGCCTGCTTGGTAAATTCCCTGCGCGTCTCTTCTGTGAGTGGCGGCATAGGAACACGAATCGTATTGCCATTATTGGAAGGATTCAGACCAAGATCTGATTTCATAATCGCCTTCTCAATCTCACCGATAAGAGGCTTCTCCCAGGGAGAGATAACCAGAGAACGGCCTTCTTCCACTGTCACATTGGCAAGTTGGTTGAGGGGTGTATCTGCACCGTAGTAAGAGACCATCACACTATCCAACAGACTGGGATGTGCACGACCTGTGCGTATTTTCTTGAACGCCTCGTCAAGGCTTACCAGGCTTTTCTGCATGCGATCTTCTGCATCTGCAATAATTTCATCTATCATAATTTTTTGCCTCGTATTGCGTTCGGATTTTTCCCTGTCTTATTCGATCAGCGTTCCGTCCGGCTTACCCATGACATTGTCCAGCAGAGCGCCTGGCTTGTTCATATTGAACACCTTGATGGGAATCTCATGATCCCTGCTCAGGCAAATCGCAGTAAGATCCATCACACCCAACTTTTTCTCAATGACCTCATCGTAGGTCAGCGTGTCGAATTTGATCGCGTCCGGAGACTTTTCGGGATCTGCTGAGTAAACACCATCGACCCTGGTAGCTTTCAGAATCAAATCTGCGTCGATTTCTATGCCACGCAGACAAGCTGCCGAATCCGTCGTGAAGAAGGGATTTCCGGTTCCGGCAGAAAATATCACCACATCACCGTCATTCAGATGCCGTATGGCGTTGCGCCTGTCATAGTGTTCAACTACCCCACTCATCTGAATTGCTGACATCACCCTGGTGGGAATGCTGGCGCGTTCCAGCGCATCTCTCATGGCCAGGGCATTCATCACCGTTGCGAGCATACCCATGTGGTCACCCGTAACCCGCTCCATGCCCGCCGCATGCAACAAGGCACCGCGAAACAGATTGCCGCCACCGATGACCATGCCAACCTGAACACCGAGACCTACCAGTTGACCTACTTCCACTGCCATGCGATCGAGCACCTTTGGATCAATACCAAACTCTGCGTCCCCGGTTAGTGCTTCACCAGAAAGCTTGAGCAGGATTCGATTGTACTTTCGATCGCGTTGGGGCATTTGTATAGCCTGATTTCTGAGAACGCTAACCAGCCAACTGCGCGGCAACCTCCGCCGCGAAATCATCATCCTCTTTTTCGATGCCTTCGCCGACTTCGTAACGTATAAAAGTGACTACATCAGCGTCTGCCTCTTTCAGCAGCGCGCCTACTTTCTTGTCCGGATCCTTGACAAAGGCCTGATCCAGCAAGCTAACCTCTTCCTTGTATTTGCGCAGTCTTCCTTCAATCATCTTGGCAACTATCTCTTCAGGTTTACCACTTTCAGCTGCTTGTGCCTTATAGATTTCGGACTCTTTGGCCAATACATCAGCAGGAATATCCTCAGAACGGACAACCATGGGATTTACCGCGGCAACATGCATGGCCACGTCCCTGGCTACCGCCTCATTGCCACCATTAAGTACCACCAGCACCCCAATCTTGCCATTATGAATATAGCTTTCAATGACACCGCTACTTTCTGCATCCAGGTTGACCCGATCCACGCGTCGCAGATTGATGTTCTCACCAATTTTTTGTACCAGCGCCTGGCGGTCAGTTTCCAGCCCGCCATCCAGAATAGCCGCAATATCAGCCTCACTATTGGCGAATGCAGCATCCAGAGACTTCTCTGCGAAAGCCAGAAAATTATCGTCTCGAGCAACAAAATCGGTTTCACTGTTCACTTCAATGATTACGCCATAGTTGCCTTCCTCAGCGACCTTGACCTGCACCACACCTTCCGCCGCCACCCGGCTGGCTTTCTTTGCAGCCTTCAGCCCGCTCGCTTTGCGAAGATCTTCAATTGCTTTCTCCATATCGCCATCGGCTTCTGCCAGTGCTTTCTTGCAGTCCATCATGCCAAGACCAGTGCGCTCACGCAGTTCCTTAACCATGCTCGCAGTAATGTTTGCCATCGTTGTTGCCTCTTAAAATTTCGTTGAAGCCTTAATGCTTCATCCTATAGGAATCAGGGGGGTCTACAGCGCTTACAGACCGTCTGATGCTTGCCGAGGTTGCCCGACAAGCGGAAGTCCAGTGTTGCCTGCAATAGCAATCCGGGTGCGCTGTTACCCGGATTCTGCTACTGCACCCAAGTCACGAAAACCAATCAGTCTTCGCTTGCTTTCTTCGCTGCCTTTTTCTTGGCCGGCGCCTTTTTCTTGGCCGGCGCCTTCTTCTTCACAGCGGCTTTTTTCTTGGCAGGCGCTTTCTTCTTGGCAGTAGCCTTTTTCTTGGCTGGAGCCTTCTTTTTTGCAGCCACTTTCTTTTCTGCCGCAGGCTCTTCTGTTGCTGCGGCTTCTGCTTCCTCAACCGCTTCTTCGGCGGGAGCATCCGCCTCTGCTTCGTCGGACTCAGCTGCTTCTGCCTCGACTACCGCCGGTTCCTCGGGCGCCGCTTCGGCTGAAGCAGCTGCCTCTTCGGCAGGGGCAGCCGCTTCTGCAGTTTCCGCTGCTGCTGCGGGTGCTTCATCTTCAATCTCAACGAATTCGCTCTCACCACCTTCCGGCCCACTGCGCTTGTTGCCTTCGACGCAAGCATCGGAGACTGCTGTTGCATACAGCTGAATTGCGCGGATCGCATCATCATTTCCCGGAATCACGTAATCGACCCCGTCAGGATCGCTATTGGTATCTACTACACCGATTACAGGGATTTTCAGGCTATTGGCTTCAGTGATGGCGATGCGCTCATGCTCAACATCGATGACGAACAAGGCATCGGGTAAACCGCCCATGTCCTTGATACCACCGATGCTTCTTTCCAGCTTCTCCTTGGCGCGCTTCAACATCAACGCTTCTTTCTTGGTCAGCTGATTGAAAGTGCCGTCCACTTCCTGGGTCTCCAGCTCTTTCAGACGCTTGATTGATCCCCTGATGGTCTTGTAGTTGGTCAGCATGCCACCCAGCCAGCGGTGATTGACATAAGGCATGCCGGCACGTTCGGCTTGTTCACGGACGATTTTCGCGGCTGCACGCTTGGTGCCAACGAACAGAATTTTCTTCTTTTTCTTTGCCAGATCAGTGACTTGGTCAAGAGCTGTGTTCAGGGCAGGAACAGTGTGTTCCAGATTGATGATATGAATCTTGTTGCGGGCGCCAAAGATGAATGGCTCCATTTTTGGGTTCCAGTAGCGACACTGGTGCCCGAAATGCACTCCTGCACGGAGCATTTCTTTCATGCTTACAGTCATTTGCGTACCTTTTGGGTTAGGCCTCCATACACCCCATGGCTCAACCCTTTCTGGCCTGATCAGGCCGGTCCGGGCACCCAGAACACATGTGTCGGTGTATGTGCGACGTTAAATAATTTATAGTTACCCGATCCGCCTCATTTTGAGACATGCCGAGCGCGGCGCTTTATACCATAATCCGCTGATTTCTGAAACATTTTTGCAGATCTGCTGAAGGCTGTCCGCCGCGGGATGCCCCACAGCCCGGTATTCTCACTGACGCCAGCGGGATGGGCACCAAAATCCAAATGCCTGCAAGCGTCTACCCACTTCAGACGCCGCTGTAATCCCATTGTTGACTGCTTTAAAATAGCGGCCTTTGTGAGTTCTGGTAGTTTCACTCCCCCTGCGATGAGTATTCAGATAAAAACCCCGGAAGACGTGGCGAAAATGCGTGTGGCTGGCAGCCTGGCTGCGGAAGTCCTGGAAATGATTGGTCCCCATGTAGCGCCAGGAGTCAGTACCGGTGAATTGGACCGCATTTGCCATGACTATATAGTAGAGGAACAACAAGCCGTCCCTGCTCCCCTCAACTACAATGGATTTCCAAAATCCATTTGCACTTCCGTCAATCACGTAATCTGTCATGGCATTCCCAGCGACGGCAAGATCCTCAAATCCGGGGACATCATCAATATCGATGTCACCGTAATCAAGGATGGCTTCCATGGCGATACCAGCAAGATGTTTTGTGTTGGTGACGCCCCCGAACATGCCCGTCGACTCATTCGTGTGACTCAGGAATGCCTCTACAAAGCGATAGACATCGTCAAGCCGGACATGACGCTTGGTGACATTGGTCATGTCATCCAGCAACACGGCGAAGCAAACAACTATTCCATCGTGCGCGAATACTGTGGACATGGCATCGGCCGAATCTTCCACGAAGAGCCCCAGGTATTGCATTACGGTAGGCCGAATACGGGTTTGCGTCTCAAGGAAGGTATGACATTCACCATAGAACCGATGTTGAATGCCGGTAGTCGCTACACCAAGCTATCAAAGAAAGATGGCTGGACTGTCACCACCAAGGATCGCCGACTGTCTGCCCAATGGGAGCACACGCTCGCGGTGACCGCTGATGGTTGCGAGGTACTGACGCGGCGGTCAGACGAAAGCCTGTGAGTTTCGACAACCTGTCTATTGCTGAAGCCGCGGTCGATATCTCGCCACAGGGTGAAGATCGATTGCTGGATGTCGAGGCATTGCAAAGTGCAGTTGCCGATGCCCCTACACCGGTACCAGTACTTAAAGAAGCTCTGGCCAGGACCAACGCTATCCTGGACGATCGCTACAAGCAAAACCTGAACATCAATGACATCGTCACAGGGCGCGCAGCCGTGATCGATGAAGTACTGCGGATCGCCTGGCAAAGACAGGACTGGCCTGATCAGAAAAACATCAGCCTGGTGGCAGTAGGCGGCTATGGTCGAGGTGAATTACTGCCTCACTCTGATATCGACCTGCTGATACTCACCCGCAAGGATCGCAACGCAGTCTACAAGGAATATATCTCGGCGTTCCTGACCCTGTTGTGGGATATCGGCCTGGAAATTGGCCAGAGTGTGCGCTCGGTAAAACAATGCAAGCAGGAAGCGAGCAAAGATATCACTGTTGCCACCGCGCTGATGGAATCCCGAACCCTTATTGGTGCGCCGGATTTGCATGGTCTGATGATGGAAGCCACCTCAAGCAGACGAGTCTGGCCTACCAAGAAATTCCTGCGCGCAAAACTGGATGAGCAGATTGCGCGGCACGAAAAATACCACGATGTAGATTACGCGCTGGAACCTAACCTGAAAACTTCACCAGGCGGATTGCGGGATATCCAAACCATCGCCTGGGTGACCCGGCGCCATTTTGGTGCGGTCTCTTTCAAGGACCTGGTCGAG
Organism: uncultured Pseudohongiella sp.; assembly: GCA_965267495.1. Classification (GTDB taxonomy): domain Bacteria; phylum Pseudomonadota; class Gammaproteobacteria; order Pseudomonadales; family Pseudohongiellaceae; genus UBA9145. The sequence goes on from OZ254078.1 coordinate 2,149,978, forward strand.
CTGGGATTTCTCAAGCCGTCTGAAGAAGCGATGATCAACAAGGGCCAGCAGTTCCTGTGGAAACTTCGCTACGGTCTTCACATGTTGCAGGGTCGCTGCGAAGATCGGTTGCTGTTCGACAAACAAAGGGAACTCGCCGGCATGTTCGGCTATGAGGACGATGATAATTCCCTCGGCGTCGAAAAACTGATGAAGCAGTACTACCGTGCTGTGGCAAATCTCAGGGCTTTAAACGACGTACTGTTGCAACATCTAGATGAGGCTATTCTGCGCGAAGGTGAACGCGCAAAGATCAAACCACTAAATGGCCGCTTCCAGATTCACAATGGTTACATCGAAGCAAACAACAGTGACGTATTTGAGAAATACCCGTTCGCGCTGTTGGAAGTTTTTGTTTTGATGGCCCAGCATCCGGAGATCGAAGGCATTCGCGCTACAACCATCCGCCTTCTGCGTGATAATCGTCGCCTCATCGATGAGGACTATCGAAACGATATCCGCAACGTCACGCTGTTTATGGAGTTGCTGCGTTCTCCTCACATGGTGACCTTGCAGTTACGCCGTATGTCGAGATACGGCATTCTCGGACGCTATTTACCTGAGTTCGGCCAGATCACGGGACAGATGCAACATGATCTGTTTCACATCTATACCGTTGATGCGCACACGCTGCAGGTTGTGGAGAACATGCGACGATTTTCCTACCCGGAAGCTGAAGCCCTGTTTCCTGTGGCAGCTGAGATCGCTCGCAGCCTACCAAAGCCCGAGTTGCTCTACATTGCAGGGCTTTATCATGATATAGCGAAGGGTCGCGGGGGCGATCATTCGCAACTGGGCATGTCCGACGCCGAAGCATTCTGCCGACGGCACAGGTTGAGCGACTGGGATGCCAAACTGGTGGTCTGGTTGGTAGAAAAGCATCTGCTGATGTCCATGACTGCACAACGCAAAGACATTAACGACCCGGACGTGATACGTGAATTTGCCGAGAGTATGGGAGATAAACTGCACCTGGATTATCTCTACGCACTGACGGTGGCCGATATTCGCGCCACAAACCCGGAACTCTGGAATAGCTGGCGTGCTTCCCTGCTGCGAGAACTCTATCTGAATACCAGCAAGGCTTATCGACAGGGGTTGGAAAACACTATCAATCGCGCCGAGCGAATAGCAGATAAGCGAGATAGTGCGCGTAAGCAACTCCTGGAAACTGGACTTAAAGACACACAGATAGAACAAATATGGGCAAACGCAGCAGAGGAGTACTTCGTACGCGAATCTACCGCCAATATTGTCTGGCACACCGAAGCCATTGCCAATCATGAACAACCGAGTCCACTAATCTCATTAAAAGAGCAGACCATAGCCAATTCTGGAGAGGGCGCCACCCTGGTCTTCATCTATATGAAAAATGCAGACTTCCTGTTTGCCAACAGCACGGCGGCTTTTGAGAAACTTAATCTCAATATTCATGGGGCGCGGATTTTTACCTCTGCAAATGACTACTGCATGGATACTTACACGGTGCTGGAATCCAATGGCAAGCCAGTCGGAGATAACCCAAAAAGGGTGAACGAAATTAGGAATATACTGGCTGAGCATTTGCAAAGCGGAAACCGCCCAGTATCGTTAGCGCGACTGCATCGCAGTCGCAAATCACAGTACTTCAGCAAACCCATCGAAATTGGTTTTCTCAATACCGAAGGAAAGCCCTATTCCACGCTGGAAGTTAACTGTCCTGATCAACCCGGGATTCTTGCCTGCGTGGGTAAAGTTTTTGCCGAGAACGATGTCAGCTTGCAGGATGCACGCATTACCACACTGGGTGAGCGCGTTGAGGATTTGTTCTTTATTACCGACAAAACCGGGCAAGCTCTGTCAGACGAATCCCTAAAAGAGAATCTTGTTGCACAAATAAAATCTGAACTGGAAGCCAGGTTAACAACATGATCATCCTGTATGGCATTAACAACTGCGATACCATTAAGAAAACAAAGAACTGGTTTGATGCTGCCGGACTCGATTATCAATTCCACGACTACAAAAAACATGGCTGCAGCGAGGAGTTGGCCGAAGAATTGATCAAGCGGTTTGAGTTGGACAAGCTCATCAACAAGCGTGGAACTACCTGGAGAAATCTGTCCGAACAGCAGAAGAACGAGCTGAATGAGACAACAGCTATTGCACTGATGACCAGCCAGCCATCTGTCATTAAACGCCCGATAGTTAGAGCCGGGAGACAGTGGCTCCTCGGTTTCGATGAACAGCGCTGGCAGAAATTGTTGCGCTGATAACCTGGACAAAGGACAAAGACAACACAGATGACTGATACTGGAATTCACAGCGCCGCCCTGGGCCTGGCCACAAAAAACTCCCACAATGAAATCATCGAGGTGTTTTATCCAGAGCCGTTGCTGGCACCGGACAAGGACACTGTTTCACTAATTGCGGATTCCTGCGGCTTCAGCGGTCCGGACAACACTTTTGCAGAACTGGACGAGACCAGGGCAAGCCAGCTGGTCACGAAGTTGCAAGAGAAAGTGCCGCATAGCTGGCTGGAGTTGCTTAACGGTCCCAATGAGCAGATAGCAATTGTTTGCGTCAACTACACAGACCAGCCCCCCACTTCCATTCCGGAAGCTTTTCTGAAACTACACCTGCTCTCTCACCGATTGGTAAAACCCCATGAAATCAACCTGAGCGGACTCTTCGCTGTGCTGCGCAACCTGGCATGGACCAATCTGGGTGCGATCGACCTGGAGGACTTGCCCGGCCGGCAACTACAAGCCCGCCAACAGGGAGTAGTTCTGGATGTGATTTCAGTGGACAAATTTCCCAAGATGACCAGCTATGTCGTGCCTTCTGGTGTTCGTATAGCCGACACGGCCAGAGTTCGTCTTGGTGCTTACATCGGTGAAGGTACTACAGTCATGCATGAAGGCTTTGTAAATTTCAATGCTGGCACTCTGGGTACGGCAATGATTGAAGGCAGGATCAGCGCTGGCGTGATTGTCGGTGAAGACAGTGACCTGGGTGGTGGCTGCAGCACCATGGGCACGCTTTCTGGTGGTGGAACCACGATTATTTCTGTTGGCAGGAATTGCCTGATCGGCGCCAATGCCGGAATAGGCTTTCCCCTACCGGATGGCTGTATCGTTGAAGCAGGGCTCTATGTTACCGGTGGCACTAAAGTGCAGTTGCTGGACAAGGATGGCAAGGCTGTGAAGACCGTTAAAGCCAGTGATTTGTCTACAACTGAGAATTTGCTTTATCGCCGCAACTCACTCAGTGGCGTCGTAGAAGCAGTGCCTACCAAAGCCAGCATCAGCCTGAATGAAGAGTTGCACAGCCACAACTAGATACCGCTTAACAGGCCAACTCCACTATGTCCGAGACTCTCGAATTAACCAGACAACTCGTTGCGCGACCCTCAATAACACCAGACGATCAGGGTTGCCAGCAATTGTTGGCAGAACGACTGACAGCAATGGGATTCCAGATCGAACGCCTGCGCTTCGGTGAAGTGGACAACTTGTGGGCATATTTGGGCGACAGTGGCCCGATGCTTGTATTCGCCGGTCATACCGATGTGGTGCCGCCCGGCCCCATTGATGAATGGCGCCATGATCCCTTCACTCCAACGGAAAAAGAAGGCCTGTTATATGGTCGCGGCAGCGCAGATATGAAGGGCAGCCTCGCAGCCATGATCATTGCAGCGGAGCGCTATCTGCGAACCCAGCCAAAACTCAGTGGACGACTCGGCTTTCTCATCACCAGTGATGAGGAGGGTGTAGCCGTGGATGGCACGCGCAAGGTTGTCGAATTACTGAGTGAGAGAGGTGAAGACTTAGCCTATTGTGTAGTTGGAGAGCCGAGTTGCACTGCCAAATTGGGAGATACCATACGAATTGGTCGCCGCGGTTCTTTGAGCGCCAAATTACTGATCAAAGGTATTGAAGGACACGTGGCCTATCCCCAATTGGCAAACAATCCGATCCATAAGGCACTGCTACCACTGCATGAACTCGCCAGTCGTACCTGGGACGAAGGCAACGCTGCTTTTCCCGCTACCAGTTTTCAGATTTCCAATTTCAACGCAGGTGTGGGAGCCAATAACGTCATACCGGGCACCGCTACCATTGATTTCAACTTCCGCTATTCTACTGAACTTGATGCCAAAACCATCAAGAACACAGTAGAAGACACACTCGATGGTCACGGACTGGACTATGATTGCGAATGGCGGCTTTCAGGCGAACCCTTCCTGACTTCCGAACTAAAACTGATTCAGACCGTCAGCAGCGCAGTAAAAAAAATAACCGGCATCGAACCTGAACAATCTACCGGGGGTGGCACCTCAGACGGCCGCTTCATTGCCAGGATGGGCACCCAGGTAGTTGAGATTGGCCCCTGTAATGGCTCGATTCACAAAGTAGATGAACATGTGCGGATAGACGACCTCGAAAAACTCACAGCAATCTATGAGCTGATCATGAAAGAACTACTGAGTTCAGATTGACTGCAGCAGGTAAACATCGTAGCGGCTGCTACTTCCTTTGAATTGAATATCCGGATCGGGCCCGGGAATCCGGGGTGACTTGCGGTTTCGCTTGACGACCACGCGACGAGTTGCCAGGTCCAGACCGCGGGCAAGCAATTGCGATTCGTCATCACCTTTACCGAGAAGTTGCTTCAACATATACATGGCCTTCCCGGAGCGCGCAGAACCTGTGTCTTCAGGAAACATGGGATCCAGATACACCACATCGTATTGTGCCCCTTCGCAGTCGAAGTGCAGAAAGTCTGCGCACTGCAAACACATCCTGTTAATCGCGGTTGCTACAGAGGACTCAGCGCTGGCAGCGCGCGCCAGTGCATTAGACAATAGCGCGTGAACGATCTTGGAACGCTCCAACAGCGTCACTGTGCATCCTGCTACCGCCATCAGAAAGGCATCCGTCCCGGTGCCCGCAGTGGCATCGAGAATACGCTGGCCAGGGTGCCGATTGAGTCCCAGCGCCTTACCCAGATCTTGCTTTACAATTGAGTCCCGACTCCTGCGCAACAGTTTTGTTGAAGTAAAGTCGATAGTAAGCGGACCCGGCGCCCTTTCTTCTACAATAACAAGGCTCAAGCCGGCAGGAAGCAGCTGGAGATAAAACCTGATGCCATCATCTGCGGTGAGCTGCGCATTTGGAACCAGAGGCAAGGACAGCCTTTCTGCCAATAACTGCTCCTGTTCGCTGGGATTGAGATTTGACTGCAGTATCACTGTGCCAGAATTCACAAGCTGCCCCTGAGTCTTTTCGCTGTCAGGCCAGACTGGCCATAAGCAGTAACAATCCCAGCATCAGACGATAGATGACGAAGGGCATGAAGCCAATTCTCTCGATCAAGCGCAGAAAAAAGTGAATGCAAAGAAAGGCAACCAACGCGGCTAACAGAGTTGCATAAGCCAGAAGCTGCCACCGCTCGATCGCGATACCTTCCGCCAACAGGTCCATACCTTGTAATAATCCACTACCGGCGATGATCGGCACTGCCAATAAAAAAGAAAAACGTGCTGCCGCCTGGCGCGAAAAACCAAGTAGCAATGCCGCTGTCATGGTCACACCGGAACGCGAAGTGCCGGGTATGATGGCAAAAGCCTGGGCGATACCAATGGTAATTCCCTGCCGCCAGGAAATGCTGTCGAGCGACTTCTGCAGCGGTTTTTGAGAGTCTGCCCACCACAATAACAAGCCGAATCCGATTGAGGTTATGGCAATCACTTGCGCGTCACGCGCATAGGCGCTGATGAAATCTCTGCCATAAAAGCCGGCAAGGGCGGCAGGAATTGATGCCAGCAGCAGACACCAGGCGAGCTGTGCATGTTGTGCAGCTGATTTATCCAGACTGACCAGGGGGCTTTCCCGATGACGGAGCATTGCCGGGAGACTCTGCATCCAGGCTGTGATCAGAAGCAGTATATCTTTCCTGAAATACAGCAGCACGGCCAATAAACTCCCCACATGAACGGCCACATCAAATGCCAGGCCCTGATCCTGCCAACCGAATAGCTGCGAGGGCAAAATCAGGTGGGCTGAGGATGAAATCGGAAGAAATTCAGTCAACCCCTGTATAACAGCAAGTATCGAGGTCTGAATCAGATCTGTTTCCATATCAAGGGAGCGCAGCCAAAGCGCTAGCTATAGTCCAATTCTTCTTTGACGTAGTTGGGAAGCAGCAGTTCCCTTGAAGCCTTGCCCAGCTGAAACTCACACATGGCAAGTGCACAGGCATGTTCGATATTCTGAAAATGAGCCTGACTCGGCTGGATACCCAAGCGCAGGGCAAGTTGCGCTGCTCTTTCGAGCCGCAGCCAGGCATCACCAATCAACCCCCACTGTTGATTGCCGGGTGCAGAGTCGATGAGCTGAATTGTCAGTGTTTCCAGCTCCTGTTCGGCGATAACCCGTTCACGACCAAGCAGTATACAGCCTCGTTCGGCATCTACCTGGTAAGCGGCTATATAAAGCTCATTGACTCTGGCCTGCTGTAATACCAAGCAGTGACTGCACCCATATTCTGCGTTGGCAGCGAAAGCCAACAGGGCCAGCGATGATAAACCCAACAAGGGAACATCCAGAGATGCACCCAGGCCCTGAGCCACACCGATACCGATGCGCAAGCCGGTAAATGATCCAGGCCCGGTGACCACGGCAATTGCATCAACTTGAGCCAGCGATGTCCCGGTTTTCTCAAGAAGTTGGTGAATCAGCGGCAACACTTCCTGGGCTGCATGGCGTGATTTTTCACTCGCCAGGGTTTCGACCTGGCCGGTCAGGGAAATCGCCACCAGGGTCTTCTCCCGGGAAGTATCTAATACCAGAATTTTGCTCATGGATTTGCCTGCCGCCCCGGCAAGAGAGTTTTTGATGTGTAGCCAGTCTAACTGATACCTGGCGAAAATCCGGGCATCCAAATTAAAAATCCCCCTTGACCGAGATCAAGGGGGATTCCTTAGGTGCGAAGGGTAGACCTCCGTCTACCGCAGATATACTGCGGTAGACAGATGATCGAACTAGCTGGACCAGATTATCCTGGACTGACTAGCGCTTTTTTCTGGCCGTCTTGCGCTTGGCTACTTTACGCTTGGCGACCTTCTTCTTGGCCTTCTTCTTGGCAGCCTTCTTGCGAGCCGGCTTTTTCTTCGCCTTACGCTTGGCTACCTTCTTCTTGGCCTTCTTCTTGGCGGCCTTTTTGCGAGCCGGCTTCTTCTTCGCCGCCTTACGCTTGGCTACCTTCTTCTTGGCCTTCTTCTTGGCGGCCTTTTTGCGCGCTGGCTTCTTCTTCGCTGCCTTGCGCTTGGCTACCTTCTTCTTGGCCTTTTTCTTGGCTGCCTTCTTCTTGGCTACTTTCTTCTTAGCCTTTTTCTTGGCAGCTTTTTTCTTGGCTGGCTTGCGCTTTGCTACTTTACGCTTGGCTGCCTTCTTGGCTGCCGCTCTGCGCTTCACCTTCTTCTTCGCCTTCTTCTTGGCAGCCTTCTTACGTGCAGGCTTCTTTTTCGCCTTACGCTTGGCTACCTTCTTTTTGGCCTTCTTCTTGGCTACCTTTTTCTTAGCCTTTTTCTTGGCAGCCTTCTTACGTGCAGGCTTCTTTTTCGCCTTACGCTTGGCTACCTTCTTTTTGGCCTTCTTCTTGGCTACCTTCTTCTTGGCCTTCTTCTTGGTCGCTTTCTTCTTAGCTACCTTTTTCTTGGCCTTCTTCTTGGCTACCTTCTTCTTGGCTTTCTTTTTAGCCGCCTTCTTCTTGGCTGGCTTACGCTTGGCTACTTTACGCTTTGCCGCCTTCTTGGCTGCTGCTCTGCGCTTCACCTTCTTTTTCGCTTTTTTCTTGGCCTTCTTCTTGGCTACCTTCTTTTTAGCCTTCTTCTTGGCCACTTTTTTCTTCGCCTTCTTCTTCGTAGCCTTCTTCTTGGCTACTTTCTTCTTGGCTTTCTTCTTACTGGCTTTTTTCTTAGCCTTTTTCTTGGCTACCTTCTTTTTAGCCTTCTTCTTGGCTGTCTTTCTCACTGCCTTCTTCTTGGCAGCTTTACGTTTAGCAACCTTTTTCTTTGCTGCTTTCTTCTTGGCGACCTTCTTAACTACGCGCTTCTTGGCCGCTACCTTCTTCTTAGCTACTTTTCTCTTCGCGGCTGCCTTTTTCTTGACTGCCTTCTTTTTCGCAACTTTCTTTTTCACTTTCTTAGCCATTTTCGACCTCGCTACCTAATGTCAAAGTTACATTTCAGAGTACTGCTAATTTTGCTCCTAACGACGATTGCCAGTGCTGCCAGACTTCCTTTTACCGCCTGACGCCCCCCGCTTGGAGACAACCTTCTTCTTAACCACCCGTTTCCTGCCAGATGGCTGCTTAATCGGCTTTTTGCCCGATATCTTTTTGCCCGTCGGCTTCCTGCCTTTCGCTTTCTTAGTCGTTTTCGCTGACGCTCGTTTGGCAATCTTTTTCGCAAATTTCTTGCTGATCGCCTGTTTTCTCCTGGCAGCTTTCGCGCTTTTCTTCTTACTGGCTACTGTTGCCTTGCGCTTAGCCGCTCTGCGTGCAGCAGCCTTGGCTTTCACTGCGACCGCTTTAGCGTCTTCCTTCTCTTTTCTGGCAGCTTTTTTGGCTGCGATACGCGCTTTCAACGCGTCTTTCCGGGCTTGTCGGGCTGCTTTTGCCGCGTCAGCCCGGGCTCGCTTTCGCTTCCATCGGACCGTAAACGCGGCTATAGCTCGCTGCAAGTCTTCTTCAGCTTTTAAAGCTTCGGCCAATCTCCTGGCCTTTTCTCTCTCGGCGAGCTCTATCGCTCTCGCCTTTGCTTTCGCTGTTCGAATGCTTGCTTTAATTGCCGCCACTTTAGTGGCAGCTTTCAATCTAGCGTTCTGAGCACTCTTCGCTGCTTTCTTACTGGCAGCTGTTTTCTTTTTCGACGATGCTTTTTTGGTAGCTAACGCCTTCTTCTTTAATGCAGTAAGCGATTTCTCTGCAACTTTCGCCTTCTTTTCAAGCTTGGCTACTGTTGCTTTCGCATTGATTAAAGCTTTGCTGCTTGCCTTCTTACTGCTTTTCTTCTTACTTGCAGCAGCAGATTTCTTTTTTGCTTTAACCATAACTTTGTCTGGTTATCTCTAAGTTAATGTCAATATTGTTAAAACTTAGACATCAACCTACTGCTCGCCGGCAACATATCACAATTTTTATTTAGCAAACAACAAACTAAAGCTTAAAACGTACTAAATAAAAAATTCTTTTCTTCGGTTCACGCGAGATACCCACAGAAACATGGCATCACTCTCATATTTCGCTATCTAAACGGAAAACTTTAAGGAAAGTAGAAGTATTTTTGTGTGAAATGCACTAAAACTGCACAAACTTTATACAAAGCGAATGGAAATTTGTTGAAAACGAAGTGCATGAAGATAAAAACTTAAGGAAAGTAGAAAAAGAACTGACAATTTGCGTCAGAAACAACACCAGATAACTGCGTTCTTCAGCAAATAGTTTGCCAACTTTTTATTTTCATTGAGAGCCAGTTAACAATCGATTGTTAAATTTTATAGGCGATAAAAAAGCCAGCTTGATTCGCTGGTTTTTAAAAGTTTGCAAGACAGAAATTGTTTGCTGTGGATAACTTACGCAATCTGGCCTAGTGCTGTGGATATTTCCTCTTTGATTTCATTTACAGATGCAACGCCATTGACCTTTACGACACGAACACCAGCATTCGCAGCTTCCTGCGCACCATAGAAATCCACCAGCGGCTTGGTTTGTTGGTGGTAAACAGAGAGTCGCTCACGCACAGTCCCTTCCTGGTCGTCAGCTCTCTGAATCAGCGGTTCACCAGTCTCGTCGTCCACATCTGCAACTGCCGGCGGATTGAATTCAACATGATAAACGCGGCCTGAATCGAGATGCACTCTTCTACCACTTAAACGCTTCACAATTTCATCATCGGGAACATCGATCTCCAGTACCACGTCAATAGGTACTTCAGCAGTAACCAGGGCTTCTGCCTGCGGAATGGTTCGTGGAAAACCATCAAACAGGAATCCATTCACGCAATCTTCTTGCTGGATTCGATCCTTTACCAGGGCTACGATGATCTCATCAGTGACCAACTGGCCTGAAGCCATCACTTGTTCTACCTGCTTGCCCAGCTCGGATTGCGCCTTTACTGCCGCGCGCAACATGTCCCCAGTAGAAATTTGCGGAATACCAAATTTTTCCGTGATGAACTGCGCCTGGGTGCCTTTGCCTGCACCGGGTGCACCCAATAAGATGATCCTCATCATGTTCTCCTTGTAGATGTCCGAAATATTGAACTGATCTCAAAATTGCAGTGGATTCACTAAAATTTTGAGATAGGTCCTGCCCCGATCAGAGCCCACTAGCCTTGGCCTGATCCCACAAGGCATCGAGTTCGGTGAGAGTGGCATTTTGCAGCTTCTTGCCTTGTTTCTGCAATGTCAGCTCAATCCAGCGAAATCGTTCTTCAAACCTTTGATTAGCAGAGCGCAATACTACCTCAGGATCCTCATCGAGGTGTCGCGCGAGGTTCACCACGGAGAACAGGACGTCTCCCAACTCCCTGTGAATCCCATCTCGACCTGCCTGTTCAGTAAGGTCTTGTTCAATTGCCTGCTCCAATTCAGCAATTTCTTCTTTCAGTTTAGCCAACACGGGAGTGATTTCATCCCAGTCGAATCCAGCGCGCGCCGCTCGCTTCTGAAGTTTCCTGGCCCGTTCCAGTGCCGGTAAAGCCCTGGGTACATCATCCAGGACACTATGCTCAACGGTTTCACTCTGACTACCTCGCTTCGCTCTTTTCTCGGCTCTTTCCAGTTCTTTGATCGCTTCCCAGTTCATTACAACTTCATCAGCTGTTAGTGCCTGCTTGTTGCCAAACAACTCCAGTTTTCCTTGCGGGAATACATGCGGATGTCGTCTGACCAGTTTGGCACTGATGCCGTTTGCAACATCGGGGAACGAGAACGACGCTTGTTCCCTGGCTATCTGGGCGTAGAAAACAACCTGAAAAAGCAGATCCCCAAGCTCGTCTTCCAGATCTACCAGATCGTCCCGCTCTATTGCATCAACGACTTCATACACTTCCTCAATCGTATAAGGCACTAGCGAACGGATAGATTGTTCGAGATCCCAGGGACAGCCAAACTCCGGATCGCGCAACATGGCCATAATTTTCAGCAGGTTTTCCATTGCGGAATCTGAATCCAGGGCTTCAGGTAGCGCTTGCTTGGTTGAACTCACAATTTCTCCATCAAAAAGCGACTCAGGCAGGAACAAAGACTGCCATGGATTCAACATGAGCAGTGTGAGGAAACATATCCATTACCCCTGCCGATTTCAATCGGTAACCATGTTTCAGCAATTCACTGGCATCTCGCGCTAGTGTGGCAGGATTGCAGGAGACGTAAACGATCAACTTGGCCTGACAACTTGCAATCTGGGGCAGAATTTCCCAGGCACCAGACCGAGGGGGATCAAGAAGAATCTTGTCAAAATCTTCGCGCTTCCATGTTTGAGACTGAGCCGGGTTGCTAAGGTCAGCGCAAACAAATTCCGCGTTTTCTATGTTATTCAATATGGCATTGTCAGCTGCACGGCGTACCATTTCCTCGCTGCCTTCAACGCCCAATATCGAATAGCAGGACTGCGCTATGGGCAGAGTAAAATTACCGAGACCGCAAAACAGGTCCAGAACTCGATCAGAAGAATTCAGCATCAGCAGTTCGAAGGTTCTGTTCACGATCTTGCGATTAATTGTGGCATTTACCTGGGTAAAGTCCTGGGGATGAAACTGCATTTGCAAATTGAAGTCCGGTAGAAAGTATCGCAGCCTCGCCTCACTGTCCGGATACATTTTGAATACAGAAGCGGGTCCACCTGGCTGCAAATAGAGATCAAGCTCATGTTGCTGTGCGAAACAGATCAACTTCTGTTCATCGGCTTCCGTGAGAGGCTGTAAATGGCGCAATACCAGCGCAATCTGATTGGCAGCTGCAGCAGGCGCGGCTCGCTCACCCACCGCAACCTCGATCTGCGGAATATGCGTTGCCGTATCGAGGCTGGAAATCAGTTCTCGTAAAACTGGCAACAAGAGTGCTACTTCCCTGACCAGTACCTGACAACTATCCATATCCGTAATAAACGTAGAGTACTTCTCCCGAAACCCTACTAGTGCGCCGCCTTTCTTGGCCACGACTCGTACAGCGAGCCTCGCCTTGCGACGATAGTGATCTACTTCGCCAGTGATGCGAGGCAGTAGCTCAAATTCTGATGCTTCCAGACCTGCCGTATGTTGCAGATGCTCCAGCAGCACGCTTTCCTTGAATACCAGTTGTTGATCGGCCTGAAAATGGCGTAGAGAGCAACCACCACATTGCTGCGCAAATTCGCAGCCTGCATCGACGCGATATTCGGATGGAGATTCAATAGACAACACCTTGAGTTCATCCAGTTGTCTGCGCCGGCGCACATATTGCGCCTCAACAACCTCGCCCGGCAAAGCGCCATCAACGAAGGCAACTTTGCCATCGATATGGGCCACACCTCTTCCCTCGTGACTGAGGTTTTCAATGGTCAACTGCACGGGCTCGGCAGGCAGGGATCGACGACGTCTTCGTCTTGTATTCATGGTTAATTAAAAACCTGGACTTTCCCGGAGGATACTAGAACTGGCAAAGGGCTTGAGCGATTAGTGCTGATCTGGAGAATAGACACCAGTAGACAGGTACCTGTCTCCACGATCGCAAATGATCGCGACCATGGTTGCATTCTCCAGTTCCTCATTGAGTTGTAGGGCAGCATGAATGGCACCACCTGAAGAAACGCCACAGAAAATCCCTTCATGGCGGGCGAGTTCGCGCATGGTGTGCTCCGCATCCTGCTGCCGAATGTCAATTATCCTGTCAACACGGCTGCGATCGAAAATTTTGGGCAAATACTCCTGGGGCCAGCGCCTGATACCTGGAATTCTGGATCCATCTGCGGGCTGCAAACCAACGATTTGCACTTCCGGGTTCTGCTCCTTGAGATATCGGGACACGCCCATGATGGTGCCGGTAGTACCCATTGAACTGATAAAATGCGTGATCTTGCCTTTGGTATCGCGCCAAATCTCAGGGCCGGTATGCAGATAATGGGCACTGGGATTATCCTGGTTCGCGAATTGATCCAGCACTTTGCCCTTGCCTTCCTGTTGCATTTGCAAAGCAAGATCTCTTGCGCCTTCCATGCCCTGTTCTTCACTAACCAGAATCAACTCGGCGCCATAGGCAAGCATGGATGCCTTGCGCTCGTCGCTGAGGTTGTCTGGCATGATGAGCACCATTGAGTAGCCCTTTATCGCCGCTACCATCGCCAGGGCAATGCCGGTGTTGCCACTGGTAGCCTCGATCAAAACATCGCCAGGCTGGATATCGCCGCGCAGCTCTGCCTGCAGAATCATATTGTGGGCTGGCCTGTCCTTTACCGAACCAGCAGGATTGTTCCCCTCCAATTTGGCCAATATCCTGTTACTGCTGTCCCCGGGCAGGCGTTGCAAGCGCACCAGGGGAGTATTGCCGATTTGCTTCTCAATGGTGGAAAAAGACATGGCGGGGGCAAGAGCTGCGGAAAAGCGCAAAATTCTACATGGTTTGACCAGACCGTAAAAGCAATCAGCCCGTTTTACACTTGCCCATCTCGACAGCAGTCGGACTGAAGATGAAACAAACTGCGTCCCGGGAGCTGAGCTTGATAGTCAGCTAAATAGTTGCCGACTGTGCAAGGGTTTGTCGCCAAGGTGCGCTGAGAGTGCCTGTCGCAGCAGGCGCTTGGCTGCGCTTGCCGCGTCCTGGTCTTCGAGCTGCAAGGAATTCAGCGCAATCAGGTGCTCACCCAGATACTCATTGTAGGCCTGTTCCTTCACTCCTGATTCGGCAGACAGTTCGAAACCCACATCCGGTGTGAATCGATAGCAACATCCCGCTGCGATCGGTGTGTGAGATATGCAGTCTTCATCGAGATTTATCGCATAACCCAGTTCTGCTAATAGCCTGAGCTCAAAACCGCGCAGCACGGGCTCAATCTGCCCGGCTGCCTGTAATCCAAGCAGAGCTTCCTGGTAGTGAAGATAGAGCGCCTTGTGCTCTTCCTGATTGTGCAGCAGTCGGGACAACAATTCGTTTAGATACATTGCGCTGAACAGACGTGTACCAGACAACTGCATGGGCGCGAGATTGGACTCGAGCCCGGTCAGTGTTTTGACTTCGCTCTTGCCACTAAATGATGCCAGCAAGGGTTGGAAGGACTGCAACAACGATCGAAACCTGGACTTTTCTCTTCTGGCACCCTTGGCAACCGCCCGCACCAGTCCATAGTCGAGAGTAAAAAAATCCACCAATAAGCTGGTGTTTTGAAAGGGTCGGCTGTGCAGAACGTAAGCCGGTTGTAGAGAGACGCGTGGTTCCATGGTGATGTTGCATGCTAGTCAGTATAGCCAAGGCTTTGCAAGGCGCGCTCATCGTCTGCCCAGCCGGATTTTACTTTCACCCAGAGATTCAGCATTACCTTACTGGAAAATGTATGTTCCATGTCTTCACGGGCAGCGCTGCCAATTCGCTTGAGGCGGGAGCCATCCTTTCCCACCAGAATTTTTTTCTGCCCGGGTTTGTCCACCAGTATCAACCCATGAATATGCAGAACCTTTCCTTGCTGTTTGAACTGTTCAATTTCTACGGAGACCTCGTAAGGCAATTCGTCTCCCAACTGCCGGGTAACTTTTTCCCGAATCAACTCTGCCGCATGGAATCTCGAACTGCGATCGGTGACCTGGTCCTCCGGAAACAGGAATGGTCCCTCTGGCAGCAATTCCTGCACAAGTCCTTCCAGGGTATCCAGGTTATGTCCGCCGAGGGCAGACAGCGGCACTATTTCCTTAAAACTGAAGCGTTGGGACAAAGCCTCAATATGTGGTAACAACTGATTCTTGTCGCCTACCAGGTCCACTTTGTTGAGCACCAGCAGAACGGGCGCATCAATCTCCTTGAGAAGACTCAACACCATTTCATCGGTTTCATTGAACACGGTTCGCTCAACAACAAAGATCACCACATCTACATCTCGCAAGGTAGCCAACACCGTGTCGTTCATGATGCGATTCAGCTGTCTGCGTTGTTCACGATGCACGCCCGGCGTATCTACATAGAGAATCTGGTGGTCTGCACCGCTGTTGATTCCAAGAATGCGATGGCGCGTTGTCTGGGGTTTTCTGGAGGTGATACTGATCTTCTGTTTCAACAGATGATTGAGTAGAGTGGATTTGCCTACGTTGGGTCGTCCGACGATAGCAACATATCCGCAATAAGAAACCGCCGACATGGCTAGTCCACCAATCCCAGTTGGGCAAGCATATTCCGGGCTGCTTCCTGTTCTGCCATGCGTTTGCTGCTGCCGCGACCTTGTTGTCCCTCAGCAAGCAAAGCCGTCCTGCATAACACGAGGAATTCCTGCTGATGTGCCTTGCCGGAAGTCTCCAGCAATTCATAAACTGGCAGCGCTTCGCCTTTCGCCTGCATCAATTCCTGCAATCGGGTCTTATGGTCTTTACGGCGTTGCTGTTGGGGATCGGCAATCATCTCATCGCTGATACTGGCGATAAATTCACGACAAGGATCAATAGCACCGTCGAGATATATCGCCGCTACAAGGGCTTCCAGCGTATCAGCCAGAATCGATTCCCGCTTTTTGCCGCCACTTTTAGCTTCGCCAGTGCCGAGATAGACCGCTTCACCCAATTGAAGCCCGTTTGCCAGAGCGGCGAGCGCAGTTTTGTTGACGATGGCTGCCCGCATCCGGGTGAGTTCTCCCTCGCTGGCTTGCGGATGAGCTTCAAACAGCAGCTCACCGACTACAAAATCAAGCAAGGCATCGCCCAGAAATTCCAGGCGCTCATTATTGGGCTTGCCGGCACTACGATGTGTTAAAGCCTGACGAAGAAGTGCTGGATTTTTGAATTGGTAGGCGAGCTTTACCTGTAACTGGTCCAGCTTGTCAGTCATCTACTGCAGGACGGAATCGAAAACAGCGACAATGTCCAGATTGGCAAATAGTGGGAGTCGCCGCTCGTAGGCAATTGTAATAATCGCATTGCCGTTTTCTTTACGCATGCGTATGTCAGCAAGGTCGAAACCAGTGACATTGTTGATCCGCAGAGTCGCCGCAACCGATTCGCGCACATCGGTGATGGTCATATTGGCCGCTTCACCATTATCAATCATATCCTGGCAGATACCTGTAATGAGATTGTGATCCACATAAAGCGGACCGACCTTAAGACCAACTGTAAAGAACAGAGTAATCAAGACCACCAGCAGAAGCAGTCCTGACTTTGAGACGCCCTGCTGCCTGCGCAGACTGTTAGAAGTGAGTCGCTTCATTTTCAATTTCTTGGTCCTCCCTCACACTGTATCGGCCTGATATTGTGCTGGAACAGTAGGATTATCCAGCAAGTCATTCCGCCAATTAGATCACAGTTTATCAAGTGGATGACAAGTTCCTTCAGGGAGCTGAAGGAATGAGCCGGTTTCTGCTGAATGTCGGCAGGTTTAGCCCAGGTTCCTTGTGCATCCATACAGCTACTGCTTTTCCTACAATATTTTCTTCCGGCACCGTTCCCCAGTCCCGACTATCGAAACTATTGTCCCTGTTATCACCCATCATGAAATAGTGGCCATTAGGTACCACCCAGGTAGTTCTGCCATCGTCGCTCCGGACATTGCTGATGAATTGTGCAGAGTGGGTAATGCCTTCAATCGACTCAACGTACAGCTCACCGGGAAGATCTCCTATCTGGGTTTCAACAAGAATATCTTCGACAAACTGCTTATCGAGCATTTCACCGTTGATGTACAGATTTTTGTTCTCGTAACGGATGGTATCGCCAGGCAGTCCGATAACTCGCTTGATGTAGTAGGTTTCCTCAATCGGTTGGATGAATACCATGACCTCACCGCGTTTTGGATCATCCACATCCATAATTTTGGTACCGAGGACGGGCAGACGCAGCCCATAGGCATACTTGTTTACCAGGACGAAGTCACCCACATCCAGCGAGGGAATCATCGACCCTGTTGGTATTTGAAATGGCTCTACCAAAAAAGATCGAAGCACTAGCACAATCATCAGTACCGGAAAGAAAGACTTCGCATACTCAATGACCACAGGTTCACGAGCCAGCTCCTCCAGTTCAGTCGCTAGGTCTTCCTCACTTCTGCCTTTGTGCTCGCGGCGTTTGAATTCTGCCACCGCTTCGTCTCTGCCAGCTCGTATCAACAGGTGATCCAGCAACCAAAGGGCGCCGCAGAATGCTGCGAGGCATACCAGCACGAGTGAAAAATCTATATTCATAAGCTAAGGACTCATTCAGCTGTCCACTTTCAGGACTGCCAGGAAGGCTTCTTGTGGCACCTCAACATTACCTACTTTCTTCATGCGTTTCTTGCCGGCCTTCTGTTTCTCCAGCAGCTTCTTCTTGCGGGTGATATCACCACCATAACACTTGGCAGTAACATTCTTGCGCAATGCCTTTACCGTTGACCGCGCAATGATCTGACCCCCGATCGCAGCCTGGATGGCGACATCATAAAGCTGCCTGGGAATCAGCTCTTTCATCTTTTCCACCAGTAATCTGCCTTTAGATTGCGCATGGTCGCGAAATACAATCAGGGCGAGGGCATCTACTCGATCGCCATTTATCAGCACGTCCAGGCGCACCAGATTTGACGCATCATAACGAATAAAGTGGTAGTCCAGCGATGCGTATCCGCGACTCACAGATTTAAGCCGGTCGAAAAAATCCATGACCACTTCATTCATCGGGAGCTCATAATTCAGGGACACCTGCTTGCCAATAAACTGCATGTCTTTTTGCACACCGCGTTTTTCAACACAGAGGGTGATGACGTTACCCAGGTATTCCTGCGGCACAAGGATATTCGCTAATACAATCGGTTCGCGCATCTCCGCAATGTTGTTAACCGGTGGCAGGTTTGAAGGACTGTCTACTTTGAGTACTTCACCACTTTCCATGAGAACTTCATAGACAACCGTTGGTGCAGTAGTGATGAGGGAGAGATCATATTCACGTTCCAATCTCTCCTGGATGATTTCCATGTGCAGCATGCCCAGAAAACCACAGCGAAAACCAAAACCCAGTGCATCAGAATTCTCTGGTTCATAATGCAGAGAAGCATCGTTGAGGGTTAGCTTTTCCAATGCATCACGGAAACTCTCGAAGTCATCTGAAGAGACCGGGAACAGGCCTGCAAAAACCTGGGGCTGAATCTTGCGAAAACCTTCCAGTGCGTCTACGTCCGGCGTTTTGGCAAGAGTCAGTGTGTCCCCAACCGGCGCCCCGTGAATATCCTTGATTCCAGCCTCGATAAAACCAACTTCGCCGGCCCTTAGACTACCTGTGACTGTCCGCTTCGGAGTGAATACTCCTATGTTATCTACTACGTGACCTTTACCAATGGATTTGGCAATAATTTTGTCGCCCTTGTTCAATTCCCCCTGCATCACCCTGACCAGGGAGACCACACCCAGATAGTTGTCGAACCAGGAATCAATGATCAGTGCCTGCAGCTCGCTGGCACTGTTTCCCCTGGGAGGCGGCACTTTTTCGATAATCTGCTCGAGAATCTCTGCCACGCCCATGCCTGTCTTGGCACTGGCCTCAACCGCGTCCTGGGCATCGATTCCTATAATCTCTTCGATCTCGACGCGCACGCGTTCCGGTTCGGCCTGAGGTAAATCCATCTTGTTGAGCACCGGAATAACCTCAAGCCCCTGCTCTATCGCGGTATAACAGGTCGCTACTGACTGGGCCTCAACACCCTGCCCGGCATCCACTACCAGTAAAGCCCCTTCGCAGGCTGCCAGTGAGCGTGATACCTCATAAGTAAAATCTACATGTCCCGGTGTATCGATGAAATTGAGCTGATACCTCTGTCCGTCTCGCGCATCGTAATAGAGCGTCACGCTCTGGGCTTTGATGGTGATGCCGCGCTCCCGTTCTATATCCAGATTGTCGAGGATTTGCTCGGCCATTTCCCTTTCGGTCAAGCCACCGCAATGTTGGATAAATCGATCTGCAAGCGTGGACTTGCCATGATCGATGTGAGCGATGATAGAAAAATTTCGTATGTGGCTGAGGTCAGTCACTGTGCTGCCGGGAATCTCTGCTAAAGCGGGTTCGTGTTGCTGTATTTCAGGCGCGCAAGTCTACTGTAATCTGCACCGACTTGGGAGCAATTAAGGTCCCGGAATCAGCCAGATAGACTTGTACTCAGTGTGTTATCGGGAGATTTCCAGTGCGAGGGTGGTCGCCTGACCTTCCCTGACGATTCGAATCGGAACAAAACCGCTCTCCGGCAGGCGATTGGCGATTTCTGCAAACTCTTCGGTACTGGTAATTTCACGGCGGTTCAGCGCGACGATGACGTCGCCTTCCCGCAATCCCGCTTCGCGACCAGGACCATCACTCAACTCAGCGATGCGGACACCGTTGAGACCGGACACCTGTCGCGCTTCGTCGCTCAGTTCAGTTACGCGGAAACCGAGTGGATTGCCTCTGTCCCTGACAACTGCTGGTGTATTGCTGGCCACCACGTTGGTAGGAGAACTACCCAGAGTGACAGAACGTGTAGTCAACTCTCCGTCGCGATAAATCAACACATCAGCAGTGGTATCAGGACGGTACTGTCCCACATAGAAAGGTAAGTCCGTGTAGTACTCAATCTCATGATCATTGAACTCGAGAATGATGTCTTCATTGCGAATACCTCCATCCTCTGCCGGACTGCCAGGCTGAACTTCATCGACAAACGCACCTTTCGGTCTGTCCAGACCAAAAATTTCTGCCAAGGCGTAATCGACTTCACGCATCCTCACGCCCAACAAGCCACGTTCTACAACACCAGTTTCACGCAGCTGAGCGACAACGTTCATTGCCACATTACTGGGGATCGAAAAAGAGATGCCATTAGACCCACCCGTAGAACTCAGAATCTGGGAATTGATACCAACCACTTCACCCGCGAGGTTGAATAGTGGCCCACCCGAATTTCCCTGATTAATGGCCACGTCAGTCTGGATAAATGACATGTAGTTGTAGGCAGACCGCCCGGGTACCGAGCGTCCTTTCGCACTGACGATACCTGCAGCCGCCGAAAACTCCAGACCAAAAGGAGAGCCGATTGCCAGTACCCAATCGCCAACACGAAGCGCATCGGAATCACCAAACTCCACATGGGGAAGATTGTCGGCTTCCAGCTTTAACAGAGCCAGGTCAGAGGGTTCATCAAGGCCTATGACTTCAGCGTCAAATACGCGTCGGTCATTCAGGGTCACCTGAATTTCATCGGCACCAACCACCACATGATTGTTAGTAATCACATAGCCATCTTCAGTCACAAGAAACCCGGAACCAACCGCGGCTCTCTGACGCTGCTCCGGTATGCCTTCAATATTGAAATCCGGGTCGCCATCGGGATTCAGGCGCCGCAACAACTCCTCCAGCTCTTCATCCGCAATCGGCGAACGGGCGGCAACCCGTCTGGTGGTGGATATTTCCACGATAGTGGGCGCGTTCTTTTCCACCAGGGTTGCAAAATCCGGTAATTCTGCTGCCCTGAGCGAACTGGCGCCCATTAGCAAGGTGGGTAATAGCAGCATTCCCAGCGTGTTGAAAAACAGCTGCCGGGAGGCATGTATAGACAGTCTGGTTCGAGTTTTCATGGCGCCTAATGTAGCACATTGGCACCGTGATCTCACCGACGGCAATATCCGGGTAAGGTGAAGAATTGAACCGGGCTTGTCAGGCCTCAGCTATTGAAGAACCTGGCGGATGCTCTAGGGCGTGGGGCTGGTCTGGTAGTCGTTAACCAATCTGTACAGGGGGGAATCCTGCAGGTGTTCAGTGCGCACAGGTTCTTCAGGATCAAAGCGCATGGCGTCGAAAAACTCCTGAAAATATTCTGTCACCTGGGGCCCGACCTCTGTTGCTGGTGCATCGGCGATCATATTGTCGGCAGTTGAATCGCTTAACATTTCTGTCTCTGCACCGTTTTGTGCCGCCACCAGGGGCTGGTCTGGATCTGAACCGGGTTGCAGTGCAACGACTGCCACGATAGCCACGCAGGCTGCGATGGCGACCCGGGTTAATTGCTGCTGCCAATGGGGCATACCAGTGCTACGTGCAGGAAGTGGCTCGTCTTCGATGGCATTCGCCACTCGCTGGGCGAAGTCCTCGCCAACAGGCACGCCACGATCATGGAGAATCGATTGGGCGAGATGATAGCGCTGCCAGCGTTGTGCCAGCTCTGGATCCTTGTCCAGGGCTTTTAATAGGCGACGCAGCTCAAGCTCATCAGCTTCGCCATCCATCAGTGCAGAGAGGGATTCCTGTTCGTAGTTACTCATGCAGCGCCCCGCTGTCTTTCCAATTACTGATTACTAAATCAATTCCCGAATCTTCTTGTCAATGGCCTCCCTGGCTCGAAAGATTCTTGATCTCACTGTCCCAACCGGGCAATCCATGACCTCGGTGATGTCCTCATAACTGAGTCCGGAAAACTCTCGCAATGTAAATGCGGTTCGTAAATCTTCTGGTAACTCTTCTATCGCTTCATCGATCGCCTGCTTCAACTTCATGGTAGCCAGGCTGCTTTCAGGGTCTTCAATTTCCCGCAATACTGCGCCCAGCTCGGTCACTTCTGCGTCATCCGCATTGACATCGCTGGCGGGTGGTCTGCGGCTGCGGGAGACCAGGTGGTTCTTCGCAGTATTGACCGCAATTCGGTACAACCAGGTGTAAAACGCACTATCTCCCCGAAACAGGGCAAGAGCGCGGTAGGCCTTGATAAATGCCTCCTGGGTCACGTCCTCGGCTTCCTGAGAATCGTGAACGAAACGACCGACCAGCGCAGCAACCCGGTGCTGATAGCGCAGAACCAGCAAATTAAATGCATTTCTGTCGCCCGCCAACACCCTGTCAACAAGCTGCTGATCCGTGGCTTCTGACATTTGCCCCAACTCCTAAATCCGTTTTTATCCCGATTCCCTAGCCTGAGATATCACAGAATTTGCCAGGAACAAATGCGCCCGCTCGAGAAAGTAGACAGCTTCGCGCCACAAAAGTTCTCACAATGGGGTAAATTTCTGTCAACTTTACAATATTGCGGCAGGCGGCGATCATCCAGAAAAGCTTATGCGATCGTAATTTCTCCCTATGCAGATATCCATAGCAGACTCAACTGCCTTCACCCGGCACGCGGCATTCCCGCAACCAGCAGAATAATTTCACTATTTATCAACGTATTATCGATACATCATGAGTCCTTCTGAGGCAACGGCCGACAACGCTTGCGATATTCTGATTATTGGCAGCGGCGCCGCTGGACTCACCCTGGCCCTGCGCAGTGCCGACTTCGCGCAAGTCACCGTGTTGAGCAAGGGTAGCCTGGAGGAAGGTGCCACTTTCTACGCGCAAGGCGGCATCGCAGCCGTACTGGATGATGAAGACAGCATCGATTCACATGTCAATGACACATTGGCCGCAGGTGTCGGCTTGTGTCATCAGGACATCGTGGAATACATGGTGAGCCAGAGTGCCGGGGTGGTCTCCTGGCTGGTGGAACAGGGAGTGCCTTTCACCACCAAGTCCGACAACACGCCTGCAAGCAGCACTGCTGTGGAGCCAGACCCGCAGACTTTGAGTTCGCTGCATCTCACTCAGGAAGGTGGCCACAGCCACCGCCGCATCATTCACGCAACCGACGCCACTGGCAAAGCAGTGTTTGAAACCCTGCACAAACGCGCAGAGGAGCATCCTAACATCCGTTTGCAGGAAGGTTGTACCGCTGTAGATTTAGTGACACAAACGCCTGAAAACGGCTCTGAGCGCGTCTGTGTGGGGGTCTATGTCCTGAACCAGCAAAGCAAGCAGGTGGAAGCAATCCGTGCGCGCTTTGTGGTGCTTGCAACGGGGGGTGCCAGCAAATCCTATCTGTACACCTCCAATCCAGACGGCGCCAGTGGCGATGGTATTGCCATGGCCTGGCGCGCGGGTTGTCGCGTGGGCAATATGGAGTTTAACCAGTTTCATCCTACCTGCCTGTTTCATCCCCATGCCAAGTCCTTCCTGATCACGGAAGCACTGCGCGGTGAAGGCGCAAAACTGGAGTTACCCAGTGGCGAGAATTTCATGCACCGCTTCGACGAGCGGCAGGAACTGGCACCCCGTGACATAGTGGCTCGCGCCATCGACCATGAAATGAAACGGCTTGGATGCGACTGCGTCTATCTGAATATCAGTCACAAACCAGCACAATTCATCCGCGAACATTTTCCGACTATCTACGATCGTTGCCTGCAGTTTGGCATTGACATAAGCCGCGATCGGATTCCGGTAGTTCCGGCAGCGCACTACACATGTGGTGGCGTGGTGATAAATCGCCATGGTGAAACGGACATCGCCAATCTCTATGCCGTGGGTGAAACCAGCTTCAGCGGACTGCATGGTGCCAATCGCATGGCCAGCAACTCACTGCTGGAATGTTTTGTGGTCGCGATAGGCGCGGCTGAGAATATCCGCGCAAAAATTGACCAGACTTCCCTGACTCGAGAAATCGCAGCCTGGGACGAAAGTCGGGTGACTGATTCAGACGATGAAGTGCTGGTTTCCCATGACTGGGATGAGATTCGACGATTCATGTGGGATTTCGTTGGCATAGTCCGTACTACACGCCGCCTGCAACGGGCGCTGAGTCGGATTCAGCTGATCCGCGAAGAAGTACGCGACTACTATATCAAGCACAAAGTAAGCAACGACAACCTGGAACTGAGAAATCTCGCCCTGGTGTCGGAACTGATCATTCGTTGTGCCCTACAACGGCAGGAAAGTCGCGGGCTACATTACACCCTGGACTATCCCGAGCTCAAAGAACCACCCAGAGACACCATACTGATCCCCTAAATCTCGAAGCGGAGATAACGCTGCAGCCTGCAAAAATCCGCCGCCGATACTGCATCTGCAGTCAGGATGAGTCTGCGCTTGTGACTGCTCTGCAGAGACCCGATCTCCCCGCCGAACTCCAATACAAGCAGGTACTCTCCAAGGTACAGGCATCTCGGCAGACTGTGCTGCCTCGACTCACCTCTATAGCTTAACAAGCTGCCATGACTGCTTATGCTGCAGCGGTGTACGCGGTTTCGTGCGTGTTTCCCGTAGTCTTCCAGCATTAGGCAGACACTGGCAATGACCGCTGCAACCAACAGCAGCTCAATCGCTGCAGGCAGTGGACTCAATAAAACAGAGATTAGCGCGAGCAGATGTAAGACGCTCAAGCCCAGGAAAGCGACAGGGGAAAAGGCAATCTCAAAGTCAATCATTCGGCAAATCGGTTCAGCATGCAAACACGCTTGCCTGAAGTCTAGTTGCGGTCTCTACTATGCGCGAGTATTTTGGCGATTAAGGGCTTGAATGCTGAATTTACCGGTTCAGTTTGTTCCATTAACCAGCGATATAAATCCTGATCCTCTTCGGCGAGAAGCTGTTCATATAACACTTGTTCTTGGTCGCTTAGACCTGCAAATGCTTCCTGGGCGAAAGGAACCAACAACAGATCCAGCTCCAGCATACCGCGCCTGCTGTGCCAGAATATTCGGCGGGGATCGATATCGCTCATGATTCTTAATCGATAGACTTTATGGAACAATTAACGGTCGGCTTCGTGATCACTAATACCACAGCTTAGACTGATGCGTTCTTGCTGCTACAGGAATCGGCAATATTCACAGATTCAGTACACTTGTATAACGGCATTAGCGCCCCCAAATCAATGCCGTGGTTAACACTGGCAGCGCCGGCGAGCTAAATTTATGCAAATCATTCCTCTCTCTGAATCGAACTGTTTTGACTATGTCTCAGTCACCGGCGAAGAGGCCCGGAGTTTTCTCCAGGGACAAATCACCTGCAACATGGAACTGCTTGCGCAGGACAGGAGTCTGCACGGGGCACTTTGCAATCTAAAAGGCCGTGTCATCGCTGATTTTCAGCTGTTTCTGCTAAGCGAGGATCAAATCCTCCTGCAAACAGAAATCGGGGTGGGTCAGAAAATCGTCGACACCTTGTCCCGCTATGCCGTCTTTTCAAAAGTTGAACTGGCACTAACAGCCGGTCCTGAAGCAGTATTCGGCATCATTGGGGAAGCCACTGCACTGGTCTCCAATGGCCTTGTAGCTGAGCTTCCCGGCACTGAATACGCTGTGATTAGCTCTGCAGATTTTCTGATCGTCCGCATGTCCGGGCCAGTGACACGATTCCAGTTATGGTGTCGGACTGCGGCAGCGAAGGCTAAGCTCAACAGGCTGGACCT
The DNA here is from genome assembly GCA_965267495.1 of uncultured Pseudohongiella sp. Lineage (GTDB taxonomy): Bacteria > Pseudomonadota > Gammaproteobacteria > Pseudomonadales > Pseudohongiellaceae > UBA9145. The sequence continues at coordinate 2,175,441 of OZ254078.1, forward strand.
GCCGGAGGCACAAACAAGCCACTCTCCCTGGCAGATGGCTGACATTCAGGCAGGTATTGTGCATGTGAATCCCAAAAACAGCGAAAACTACACACCGCAGCTACTCAACTACGATGTATCAGGTGTCGTGGATTTTGAAAAAGGTTGCTACACCGGCCAGGAAGTCGTTGCGCGTATGCACTATCGCGCCAAGGCCAAGAAGCGGTTGTACCGGCTGGTCACTGGCGGCTCTCTCGAGCAGGACTCCAACATATGCCTCAAGGAGCAACCCGGGAAGGCCGTTGCAGAAATCCTGAGCGTCGCTGCACACGGAAACAGTGATGAAGGGAGCGAGGCCCTGGCAATATTAAATACCGAACTCGTGGCTTCGCAAGCAGAGTTGCGAATGATGGATGGGCAGGAATCGAGCGTACAAATAGCATCATTGCCGTACCTGGCAGACTGATGCATTGTTGCCAGTCAGACAAGCAAGCTCAATAAGTCGGACTGCGAGATCCGGCGATCAGGAACGAGGGTCAGTAGTGAATGACGCCCACAGCTTTTCCATGATCTCAGGATCGATATTTTCCAGCATCTGGATAATATCGATGTGTGCCGCGATCTCATCGTCGCTGAGATCTTCCCGCTCAAGAATGCGCTTGTTCAACCAGATCGCTTCCAGCACGCTCACCAGCAATAAGGCAACATCTTCCTGTTCATGGACGCGTCGCACTTCTATGGAGCTGACGCCATAGCGAGCGAGAATCTGAAGGCATTCTCTGCGATCCTGTTTACCGAGCGCGAATTGAATAGGTACCTTGCTGTCAGCCGCAACAGGCACGAGTTTTTGCTGAACGGTTTCCCGATAGTCACTCAGTTGAACAACTTTACCCATAACAGTCTCAAGCAATACTCGCTGTGAAGATCAGCTATTGTTGAATCCGCTGCGCCGCCTGGTCAACTTATTGATTTTAATAGTGAAATAATTTTGAAAAATTGCATGGTCCAATTACTGAAAATTGGAAATTGCATGTGGATTTCAATTGTGAAAGCTGGGGAATTGGGCAAGACTGGTGTCCCCGGGCCGATTCGAACGGCCGACCTACCGCTTAGGAGGCGGTTGCTCTATCCAGCTGAGCTACGGGGACACTGGGCGCAAGTATATACTCTGCCCCCTTCACCGACGAGCTGCGGAACCGCTCAGGAACTTTCAAGCAAACAACCATGCTGAGTGTCGTTTTACCGGTCTTCAATGAATCTCGCTGCAACTATCTGGATAAGATACTGGACAATCTCGCTCGCCTCCCAGAGGCCGAGATCATCATAGTCGACGGTGGTAGCAGCGATGATACTCTCGCCAGAATTGGTTGCCATGACTTCAACTTGATAACACTGCCAGACTCCTCCCGTGCATGTCGACTCAACGCGGGCATGGAAACAAGCTCAGGTAATTTGGTTTTCTTACACCACCCAAGAACACTGGTCTCCTGGCAAGTCCTGGAGCAATTGGAAAACCGCCTTGCAGATTGGTTGCCCTGCTGGGGCGGACTCAGCCATCAATTTGATTGGCAGCATCCCTTGTTGCGTTTTACTTCCTGGTATTCCAACCGGGTGCGCTTCGATAGTCGAGGCATTGTGTATCTGGATCACTGCCTGTTTCTGGACAGGACTCTTGTCGATCAGGGATTCAGATTTCCGGATGTACCCATCTTCGAAGATACAGAGTTCTCACGGCTACTCAGAAAAACCGGCAAACCTGTTCGACTGGCCGATTCATGCACCACATCAGCAATTCGATTCCGCAGCAATGGAATCTACCGTCAGGCACTCCTCAATCAGTTTCTAAAAATCGCTTATTGGTTTAATACACCGGCCAGTGCAATGAATCGATACTACGAGAGAGGACTGGATCTCAACGAATAATGTTGGTGGACCCTGTCAAGCTGAGCAACTTCCGCCACCCAAAACACAAAATTTGGCACAGTGGGGGTGATTGAGCTTCACCGGTCGCCAGGCTTCTTTCAGACTGGAACCCATATTGAAGCGCTGATCATAAGGCAGCAAAGTACAGGCTTGTACCGACAGTGCTTCATCTCCCTTGTGTTTGACCACCATGCGTGAAGTCGCGCACATCATGCTGGCCGGGTCCTGATCGAGAATACCCCAGCAAGCAGCAGTAATTTCTGGCACATTGAGGGAGCCATCCATTTCGGGAAAAAGAATCAGCTGCTCCGTATCGAATGCATCCAGTGCAATCTGCTTCTGCGAAAACATGGCTGCATAACCCTGGCGCATACTTTCCTCACTCTCTCCCCAAAATGTGCGACCCGCCACTGAGAATGCAATGTTGCTGTTACTCAACCATTGCAGTGATTCTATGGCTGGTTTCCAGGAGCGTTTGCCACGCTCAAGTGCATGAGTTTCCTCGGCATAATGATCCAGTGATATGCGCAATTTCATCAGACCAGGATGTCTTCCATCCAAAGTTTCAAGCCTTGCCTTCTCCCGTAGGAGAGTTTGCATGCCATTGGTCAAAATCAGGGTACTAAATCCACGCTGTAGACAGAGATCTATAATCGGCAACATGTCGCTGTTAAGGAAGGGCTCACCACCGGTGAATCCGATCTCTGTAGTCGGGAATCCGTGCTTGTTGATTTCATCCAACAATCCATGCACTTCATCGATTGTGATGTACACCAGCCTGTCATTGCTTGGACTTGATTCGATATAGCAATTCTCACAGCTGAGATTGCACAGACTGCCGGTGTTGATCCACAAGGTTTGCAGCTCGCGAGGGTCAACTGCCGCCCGGCTTTCACCCGTCGCAGTGATTTCGGGATCAACAAATTTCTGCTGCAGATTGGTGATGTCCTTGATGTGGAGCTTTTCGTTCATCTGGCGCCCATAGTAGCAATAGCCTGACTTAGTAGACCATGCCCTGTCGATATTCCTTCACTCCCCCCCAGGAATTCTCTTCGCTAATGCCATCGAATGTCTCCGGGGCAGTTGCATAGCGCAACGCCCTGGCGGTAGCACTGCATCGGGCGCGGAAAAACGAGCAGATATTGATATAACTGCCTATCAGAAACAGGATTGTGGTCTAAGCTGTCATTACCTGCGACACCGGGCCAATTGAGAACAAAGCGAAAAACTGATCAATCCCATGAGTCTCTCCCTGTCATCACAAGCTTTTTTATTCGGGCTATTGTCAGCTGCTTCCTTGCCCCTGGGCGCCTTGTGCGCCCAATTCTGGTCTCCGGGCAATCGCGTCATCGCCACCATGATGGCATTCGGCAGTGGCGCCTTGCTGGCCGCGCTGACCATAGACCTGGTGGGCAATGCGCTCGAACGGGGAGATTTTGCAGCATTGGCAATGGGTTGCCTGATTGGCGGTTTCCTGTTCGTTTTCCTGAATCAACTTCTGAACACCCGGGGCGGATTCCTGCGCAAAGTTGGCACCACCATTAGCTATCTGCGTCGCTCCCAGTCCAGGGATTTCAAACGTATTTTCAAACGGTTAAGCCTCTCACCGGTCTTCAGCGCCCTGCCACCGGAGCACATCCAGCACCTGGTGCCGCTTATTGAGCAGGAGAAATTCAATGCCGGAGAAATACTGATGCGGAAAGGAGAGCCTGGTGAGTGCGTCTATATCATTGACGATGGCCACGTAGAAATTGACGACGATGAAGAACATGCGATAGCCGAACTGGGCGCCCACGACATTGTAGGTGAGATAGCGCTGCTCACAGGCGAAGTTCGCACCGCAACCGTGAAGGCTATCGATGAGGTGACGACCTGGGTCATCAACAAGGCAGAATTCGATAACCTGGTTGAAGAGATACCGGCATTTGCAAAGTCACTGAAGCAACTCAGCAATACCCGTATCAGTCAACTCAAAGCCGATCACGCTGTAGACGAGGCAGTTGCTGACCAATGGTACCGGGAGGTCAGCCATCGTGTCGATGACGCCATTGGCACTCCAACCCCCCTGGACGTCAAGGAAGCAGCCGCATCGATTAATGCTGCCCCGCTGGCAATCTGGCTGGGCATTTTTCTCGACGGTATACCCGAATCATTTGTTATAGGCTCGAGCATGCTGCATGCCCACATCAGTATCTCCCTGATTGCCGGTCTGTTTCTGTCAAACTTCCCAGAAGCGTTTTCGAGCTCCCTGGGCATGAAGGAACAGCACTACAGCTTCACCAGAATTTTTAGCATGTGGACATCAATCATGTTATTCACCGGTATAGGCGCCTGGTTTGGCAGCATCTTCTTTGTCGGTGCGGAACCGGCAACTTTCTCTCTGGTAGAAGGCATTGCGGCGGGTGCAATGTTGACCGTCATAGCTGAAACCATGTTGCCAGAAGCTCACCATCGCGGCGGTGGTGTCACGGGTATCGCAACTTTGCTGGGATTCCTCTCTGCCATATTCTTCACCACACTCGAGTAAGAAAAAGAAAACGTCACCCTGGCGTGTTACCTCGCAAAGTTTTGGTTAACATAGCCCGCAGCAATTACTCCAGGACCAGTACTCACTCATGACAGACACAGTTCGCTTCGGCTCCCTGGTTCGCGCTATCTCTGTCAACCAACGAGAGATCAGCTACAACGACCTCGTGCCCAAGCCTCGACACAGCGCATCAGGTGAAGAGCTGCCCTACGAGCCAGAGGCAATTCAACTACGCACAGTCGATGTTTACCGTTTGGTACAGCCTTATCTCAGCGTCAGGTTTCGGGAACAGGTTCGTGCTGTTATCCCACTTTCGATTTACCTGATTCTGTTCCAAATGCTCATCCTGCGGCAATCAGTCACCGATTCCTGGGTCATTACTGCTGGCCTGCTTGCAGTTATTGTTGGCTTGATGCTGTTCATGGAGGGTTTGAAGCTCGGACTTATGCCGTTTGGCGAGAGTCTAGGCACTACCCTGCCGCGGAAATCCGGATTGGCTGTGGTCCTGCTCATTGCCTTTCTATTGGGAGTCGGTGTCACTTTTGCTGAACCCGCCATCGGCGCGCTCAAACAGGCAGGACAGATCGTGGATGTGCAACAGGCGCCGTACCTGTTTGCTCTGCTGAATCCCTATGCTGAAGTTCTGGTGTTACTGGTAGGGGCTGGAGTAGGCATAGCAGCAGTGTTAGGCACGGTACGCTTTCTCTACGGCTGGAGCCTGAAACCATTGATCTACATCGTACTTTCACCCACACTCATTCTGACAGCCTATGTAGGCAGCAATGAACAATTGGTAAGCACCCTGGCCTTGGCCTGGGACTGTGGCGCTGTGACCACGGGTCCCGTCACCGTGCCACTGGTGCTGTCTTTGGGAATTGGTATTGCGTCTGCGGCAGGCAAAGGCGATTCCTCCCTGTCGGGATTCGGTATCGTGACATTGGCTTCCCTGTTTCCTATCGTGGCAGTGATGTTGTTGGCGATCTATCTGGATTTCCGATATTCCCCTGATGAGATTATCGCTCTCAGTATCGCAGCGAGTGAGGGCGTTGGTGATACTGGCTGGTTTTCCTCAACACCTGGTCAGGAAATCATGCTGGGTATTCGCGCCATTGTGCCTCTGGTTTTATTTCTTCTCATTGTCATGCGACTGGTACTGAGAGAACCCTTGAAGAATCCAACCGAACTGACCCTCGGCATCGCCCTGTGTGTGCTTGGCATGATCGTGTTCAATCTTGGTTTGAGCTATGGGCTGAGCAAACTGGGTGATCAGTCTGGCAGCCTGGTGCCTGGCGCCTTCGTTTCCATTGAGGCGATCAATGGATCACCACTTTACCAGTACATGCTTGGTCTGCTGATAGCAGTGGCATTTGCCTGGATCATGGGCTTCGGTGCAACTCTGGCAGAGCCTGCACTGAACGCGCTGGGTCTCACCGTTGAGAGCCTGACCAACGGTGCTTTCAGCAAATCCCTGTTGATGATAGCTGTCGCCATAGGTGTGGCTTTCGGCATCGCCATGGGCATCATGAAGATCGTCTTTCAATTGCCCATTGCCATGATTCTCATCCCTGCCTATTTGTTCGCCATGATACTGAGCGGACTATCCACGGAGGAGTTCGTCAATGTAGCCTGGGATAGTGCTGGTGTTACTACCGGGCCGGTTACCGTGCCTCTGGTGTTAGCCATGGGCCTGGGTTTTGGCAATGCCATGGGAGTCACCGAAGGATTCGGCATACTCGCCATGGCCTCAATAGGACCCATCATCGCAGTGTTGTCTACTGGCCTGTGGATTCGTTACAAGATTCACCGGCGACGACGCCTACAGGAATCCCTTGTGCCAGGGAGCGCATAAAATGAATGAACGCCAGATTACTGTATTAACTGATGTGGCCCTGATCACCTGCATAGTTCAACGTGGCGAAGCAGACAACGTCATTCGGGCAGCGCAGGAAGCTGGCGCTCAGGGCGCAACAACCTTTTTCGCCCGCGGCAGTGGTGTCAGGGAACGCCTAGGTGTCCTGGGCATCACCGTGGAGGTCGAAAAAGAAATCATCAATGTAGTAGTAGCCAAGGATCAGGTAGACCGGGTATTCGAGCGTATGTTTCTCGCTGGCAAACTGGATACACCGGGCATGGGTTTCATCTACATTACACCTCTCGAAAAAGCAGCTACCTATGTGCCGGAAGAAGTGCTGCAAAAACTTGCCGCGGAGGAATCTGCTTGAAGCTGCAACAAGACGCCAGGCTCATTAGCTGCATTCTGCCTGCTGGTAAAGCCATGGATTTGCTACGCACGCTGAAAAAAGAAAGAAACATTATTGCGGCACGGGTGAATCATGCACGCGGAACTGGTCGCATTACACCGTTGGCTTATCGCGGCGTAGGCGAGCAAACGGAAAAAGAAATACTCACTGTACTGGTTGAAGCAGAACTGGCTGACGAACTGTTTGAAGCAATCTATTTTCTGGCAGGAATCGACAAACCCCATGGCGGTTTGATGTACCAGCACAGCGTCCCACAGGCCAGCTGTTATGAGCTACCGGCAGACCTGCCTGAAGAACTCTAAGACCAGTCCTGCCAGGCCCACAACGTCGCTAATCAGGCAAGTTCTGTGATAGGTTTCGTCGCTCGATATGGAATAGTGGATTAAGCTTCCGATGAACTCACTAAAATGGCGATGCCTGAGTTTTGATCAGTTATCACTGGATGAGCTTTACCAGCTACTGCGCCTGCGGGCTGAAGTATTCGTTGTTGAGCAGGACTGCCCTTACCAGGATCTGGACAACAATGATCAGTCAGGACTACACGTTCTCGGCTTCAGAGCTGATGAACTGGTAGCTTACACGCGCCTGCTGCCACCAGGAACCAGGTACGCTACCTGCTCCATCGGCAGAGTTGTCACCAGCCAGAATGTGCGTCGGGATGGCTATGGCAAAGAACTGATGAGCGTATCGATCGAATACTGTCATAATCACTGGCCAGGAGAATCTATCACCATTTCTGCGCAACAATACCTGGAAAACTTCTATACACAATTAGGATTCCAGACCGAATCGGAGCCCTACCAGGAAGACGGCATTCCACATATTCAGATGCGGTTCAAAGCCACCACACAAGGAGTGAGGTAGTTGAGCGATAACGACGACAAGCTGGAATTCGATTTCGAAAGAATTTGCATTCTGTTTGCCAATACAACTACTGGCTACGTGGGAATTGGTGCCGCCAGCACCTGTATGGCATTTGTTATAGCGATCATGTCATCGCCCACTTACGGATTTATCTGGCTTGCTGCCATGTTTATAACCTATGTTCCCAGGATGGTGCTTTCGCAACGATTCAAGAAGAAATTGGCTGCCGGAGAAATCGATAAGACTAATGTCGGGCCTTGGGAAAATTACTTCTTCAGATTCAGTATTATTCCCTTCGTCTGCTTCGCACTGGCAGCGTTCATTCCTTACGGTGAGAATACACTCCTCACACTGATGTTCTATGCCATTGCGATGATGGCCCTCATCGCTGGTGGAATTCTTACTTATAGTACTTCGCTGCCAGCAATTCTGCTGTGGCTACACATTGCCATGCTGCCTTTAATTCTCAGAATAGTATTTCTCGATGGCATCCTGGCGAATACTCTGTGTGTGATTCTGGTGATCAGCTACATCATGTTGGTGCGCCTGATACCGCAACAGAATAGGGTCTTGCTGGAAAATATTGGCCTCAAAATTGAGAACCAATCACAATCATTGACAGACCCTCTAACGAACCTGGCAAATCGCCGGCGACTGTATATGCACATGGAAAACCTGATTCCCGTTTCTCGACGTCGCGGAGAACCGTTTACCATCATCCTGCTGGACGTAGATCATTTTAAACAGTTTAACGACACCTATGGGCACAGCGCTGGTGACGAGCTGCTGGTTAAGCTGGCCCAGATTCTCAACGATTGCTCCCGAGACCAGGACCTTATTGTCCGCTATGGGGGTGAAGAATTTATGTTGGTGTTGCCATCGACCAGTGCCGACGATGCCAAGATACTCGCTAATCGTATCAGCCAGGCCGTCCGCGAAAAGACCGATGTAACAATCAGTGCAGGCCTTGCAATGCAGAGCGAGGACACAGATCTCGACGATCTGATCAAGCAGGCAGATAATAAATTGTATGCGGCCAAGAAGAGCGGTCGAGATGCAGTCGTGGTCTGACAGGCTTCACTGCACCCTGATCGTCCACTGAACCTAGTTCAGCAATGCCTGCACACCGTCAAATTTTTCCAGTGCTACCCTGTCCTCGTCAGGTTTCAACAGACTGACTCCCACGATGGCCGCCGACGCAAATAAGAAACCCGGCACAATCTCATATAACTCGAACAGACCACCGCTTAGATTGGACCAGATCACTACCGTCACTGCACCTAGCAACATTCCTGCTATTGCTGATGCCGCAGTCATGCGCCGCCAGAAGAGTGAGAAAACAATTACCGGACCGAATGCAGCCCCAAATCCTGCCCAGGCATAACTCACCAGGTCCAGCACACGGCTATCTCTGTCGCTGGCAATAAAAAGGGCAAGAATTGCAATGCCGATCACAGCAGCCCTGCTTACTGCAAGCAGTTCTTTTTGAGAAGCGTCAGGTCTCACAAATACTCTGTATATGTCCTCACTGATAACACTGGAAGAAACCAGCAATTGCGAATCTATGGTGGACATGATGGCGGATAGGATTGCTGCCGTAATAATGCCTGCGATCCAGGGATTGAAGAGACTCTGGCTGAGCGCGATAAACACTGTTTCAGGATTGTCCAGGGGTGACTCAGCAAAATAAACAATACCGGCGAGCCCGGTGGTAACAGAACCGATCAATACAACGACCATCCAGCTCATGGCTATGCGCCTCGCTGAAAGCAGTTTATCCGGACTCTCCGCGGCCATGAATCGGGCCAGTATATGAGGCTGCCCCATATAGCCTAGACCCCAGGCGATCAGTGACAGGAAACCGATAAGGCTAAGCTCGCCCAATAATGCCGTGCTGCCTGGATTTTCCACCTGCATCTGGCCCCACATGGGTGTGACGCCCCCGGCATTCTGCACGACAGCTATCGGCGCAATGAGCAATGCCGCAAGCATCAGTAGTGCCTGCACTGCATCTGTCCAGGCGACCGCCAGGAATCCACCGAAAAAGGTGTAGGCCACGATCACGAACCCGCCGATGAGCAATGCGATGCTGTAGTCGAGACCAAAGCTGCTCTCAAACAATATGGCACCGCCGACCAACCCGGAGGCTGTATAAAAAGTAAAGAACAACAGGATCACCAGAGCAGACAGGCAGCGCAGTATGCGACTTCTGTCCTGGAATCGATTTTCCAGATAGTCAGGCAGGGTGAGTGAATTGTTCGCTTCCTGGCTATAAACCCGTAACGGACGCGCTACGAATAGCCAGTTGCACCAGGCACCCAACACCAAGCCTATGCCGATCCAGATCTCGCTGAGACCGCTCAGGTAGATAGCACCGGGCAGGCCCAGCAATAACCAGCCACTCATATCTGATGCGCCGACGCTCAGGGCCGTGACGGTTGCGCCCAGTTTGCGACCGCCGAGAATGTAGTCGTCCAGGCTGTGGGTGCGTCGGTAGGCTTTGACGCCCAGATACAGGATCAACAGCAGGTAGGCCAGGAAGGTAAGGAGTAAGGGCTGGTCAAAGGACATAGGCTTGGCGCCACGATCACACAAAGCACCATTTTACTGCGATTAGCCCGGAGATAGGCCAGAGACAAGGTGAATTAAGCCTTTTGATGCCGGTTCAGGCAGCCAATCGCTCAACTGTTGCCCCTGGCGTCGGGATTTCCTTTTGCAGCCAGGGAAAAGGAAGCTATTAATAAACCAAATAGTTTAGTTAATGGGGAAATTTTTATTATAGAAAGTAAATACTTTACTATATTGGCCGATATCAGGGTAACAACCGAGAAAGCCTATGGACCTCTCCCAAAGCCAACAAGCGATCTTGCAACAGCTCAAGACCCGTGGACCCCAGTCGGTAAAAATACTGGCAAATCAGCTGGATATAACAACTATGGGAGTCCGGCAGCATATTGCTGAGCTGGCAACGAAAGGACTGGTGGACAAAACTGCTGAAACCCGCCAAACCCGTGGTAGGCCCGTCCATTTCTGGCAGCTGACAGCCAGGGGTCATCAGCGCTTTCGCGACACTCATGGAGAAAATCTCGCGCAATTACTGGACGTGATCCGGCTGGAACAGGGTGAAAGCCAGCTTAATGAGCTGGTTATCAGACAGCACCAACCCATGTTGGCGCATTATTCCTTGCAACTAAGCCAAGCAGGACCTGATCTTGAACAAAAGCTGGCCAGATTGGCGCAACTGCGCACAGATGAGGGTTTCATGGCTGAAATTCGCTTGTTGCCAGACGGCTGGATGTTGATCGAGAACCACTGCCCCATCATCAAAGCAGCCAGGTGCTGTAATCAATACTGTGCTTCTGAGCTCAGCCTGTTTGAGACATTGCTGGGTCAACAGGCCATCATCTCGCGAGTAGATCATGTGCTGATAGGAGCACGCCGTTGCGCCTATAAGATCAAATCCAACTGAGTTTGTTGAGCGCAAGAAGATGTTGCGGCACGTGCAACTAGTATTCACAATCAACAATGCACCTGCTTCCTCATTCTGGATGTCCCGATGACCCGTCACAAGCTGGTAGTTGCCAGCACAATAGTGCTTGCCCTGCTCCTGTTTGGCCTCACCCCCAAACTGGTTGGTATGAATTTGAGAGACACTTCTGTTACCAGTCTTTTCGCACTCATACCCCCTGAGTACGAGAGACAACTGGAAATCAGCGAAACCCACTTCGATGCGGGTTGGTTCGGATCGACGGCGCAATTTGATGTGAAATACAGTGCGCTTGGAATGCAAGCGCCATTGTCTATGCAACTCGAATTCGATTTTGACCATGGACCTGTTCTGCTTACCAATCACGGCCTGCGCCTGGGTTGGGCCCATGCCAGCATTACTCCTTCGCTTAACAATCCTGATGCCACAGAGGCTATAAACCAGATTCCTTTCGAGCTCCCGGAGTTGGAGCTCAATCTGATCACCGGGTTTAGTCAAACACTTACAGTTGAGTTGCTTGTTGCACCCACCTCTCTAAGGGATTCAGATGTAGCAATTAATTTTGAAGGCCTTACAGCAAGGCTGGTAGCGCACCGGGACCAGTCCGCAGAAATCTATATAGACATGGGCAGATTCAGCGCCGGTGAAGGCGCGAATGAGTTTTCAATAGATTCGCTGGACCTTGACAGCCGAACCGAACAATTAAGCGACCTGCTGGCGCCGAGTAGCGCAGAACTAACTATCCCCGCAGTTTCAGCTACGGGTGTGGCCGCTTTTTTGGCTACTGACATCAATGCGCTTTCCAGACTGACTGGTACACCGGGCAATGCAGGCCAGCTTAATTTCTATCAAAAGATTGATGTCGCTGAAGTCGAAAGCGATCTCCCTCTCGAGTCACTGAGCTGGGCTTCGGAAATCAACGAAATCTCCACCGAAATTATTCGAAGCTACTATGACTTACTCGCCTCGGTGCAAGGTGATTTTGCTGGCAATAGTGGCTCCCCCGTGCAAGCAGATCTCGACCAACTTGCTCAGGAATTACTGCTGGTGCTGGTGCAAAATAGCCTGGTATTTAACAACTATATCGACGCATCTGTGTATGAGGGGGAGCACCGACTTGAGGTTTTATTGAAATGGCTGGGCATACCCCAGACCAGCAGCATTACCGAACTATCCCTTGAGCAGATCATTGCTGCCGTTGAACTTGAACTGCACATGATTCTGGATCTGGAAGCGATTGCGCGAAGTCCCTTCGCAGCGATGATTGATCCTTATGTACAACAGGGCTATATCACCCTCGACAACGGCCAGGTCCTGCTGGACCTCTCGCTCGTCGACGATCAACTGATCGTCAATGGCGAAGTCACTCCACTGGGGAACTTCTCGATCCAGCAAAATTTATGAGCACTACCACCCCCCAACAGGCTTTGCGCCATAACGATCAGCCACGCAAACTTTATTCCTATCCCAGGTACTGGGCTGAATGTTTCGGCACGGCTCCCTATTTGCCCATGTCCCGGCAGGAAATGGATGTTTTGGGCTGGGACAGTTGCGACATCATCATCGTTACCGCTGATGCCTATATTGACCATCCAAGCTTCGGCATGGCGGTAGTTGGTCGTTTATTGGAAGCGCAGGGTTTCCGTGTCGGCATTATCTCGCAACCTCAGTGGGACTCTGCCGAACCATTTAAGGTGCTGGGACAGCCAAACCTGTTTTTTGGTATCACCGGCGGCAACATGGACTCGCTGATCAATCGCTACACCGCCGACTTGCGACTGAGAAGCGATGATGCGTACACGCCGAATGGGGAACCAGGCAAACGTCCAGACCGATCTGTCATCGTATACAGCCAACGTTGCAGGGAAGCATACTACGACACCCCTGTGGTAATCGGAGGTATAGAAGCCAGCCTCCGCAGAATTGCCCAGTACGATTACTGGAGCGATTCGATTCGACGATCAATCCTGGTCGACTCCAATGCTGATATTTTGCTCTATGGCAATGCCGAGCGGGCGCTGTTGGAACTTGCAGACCAGCTTGCGTCCGGCAAGAACATCAAGGAATGCTGGGATCTCCGTGGCAGTGCGCACATCCTCAAGAATTTACCTGTTGGCTGGACTGAAATCGATTCCACCCGTATTGACTGGCCATCCCAGATCGACAAGTTGCCCAATCCCTATGATTATCACCAACAGAAGACTGAGCCTGTTATCCCCAGCGCGGAAACTGACCAACAGCTTGTCAAGATTATTCCCTTGCCGTTACAGAGACAGCTGGACTATGACAAAGAGCACTCGTTCATTCGTCTGCCTGCTCTCAATAAAGTGACAAATGACCCGGTGCTGTACGCTCATGCATCGAGAGTCTTGCATCAGGAAAGCAATCCTTATAACGCTCGTCCGCTGGTACAACGTCACGGCACTCAGGAAGTCTGGGTAAATCCTCCACCAATCCCACTGGAAACAGACGAAATGGATTGGGTTTTCGATCTGCCATACCAGAGACGCCCTCATCCCAGCTATGGCGAGGCACGTATCCCTGCTTATGACATGATCAAAACATCGGTCAATATCATGCGCGGCTGTTTTGGTGGCTGCACTTTCTGCTCCATCACCGAACATGAAGGACGCATAATCCAGAGCCGATCCGAAGACAGCATCATTCGGGAAATCGAAAAGATCCGCGACCAGGTGCCAGGCTTCACTGGCACCATCTCAGATCTTGGTGGGCCCACTGCCAATATGTACAAGCTGAACTGCAAATCACCGCAAATTCAAAAACGCTGCAAGCGCTTGTCCTGTGTCTATCCGAGTATCTGCAAGCACCTGAATACAGATCACAAACCTACTACACAGCTTTATCGTCGTGCCCGCGCTGTAACAGGAGTAAAAAGAGTCGCCATCGCGTCAGGACTGCGCTATGACCTGGCCTTAAAGGATCCGGAATACATCGAAGAACTCGTCACTCATCACGTTGGGGGTTACCTTAAGATCGCCCCCGAACACAGTGAAGAAGGCACATTGGGCAAAATGATGAAGCCCAGTATCTCCGCCTATGATGAGTTCAAGAAACTATTTGACAAGTTCTCAAGAAAAGCGGGCAAGGAGCAGTACCTGATTCCCTATTTCATCGCGGCACATCCCGGTTGTACCGATGAGGATATGCTCAATCTCAGTCTCTGGTTGAAAGAACATGATTTCAAACCAGATCAGGTTCAAACTTTTTATCCCTCACCCATGGCACTTGCCACAGCAATGTACCACTCCGAACGCAACCCCTTACAGAAGCTTCGCTACAAAGCAGAAAAGCTGAAGGTCTGTAAGGACATTGAAGACCGGAGACTACAGAAAGCTTTCCTTCGATATCACGATGAGAAGAACTGGCCGGCATTGCGACAAGCGCTAAAGCGGCTCGGTCGGGAAGACCTTATCGGCGCATCAAAAAAGAGCCTGGTGCCGGCGGCTAATGAGCAACAAAGCAGGCGACGCAACAGGAGGCGTTGAAACTGCATTTGTCCTGGCGATTTATCTGCAAACCAGCAGTATCAGTACCGCTTTTCCAATAGCATTAAAACGCTAGCGCCTGACCTGCAGGTTGATTTCTTCGACTATTTTCCAGCTCCCCTCTTCTTCATCCATTAACAGCTTTTTTTGTGTATTGTCACTGTAGTTTGGTGATTGGTAGCGCAACCAGAACCGGACGTCCTGCAAGCCCTCCTCCATACCAACATGCTCAAAGTCTGTCATCTGCAGTGTAATGGAATTGGCATTGCCGATAACTCGCTGCCGATTGCTTCGCCAGGCATCCAGGCTATCCTGATAACGGGGCATGAATTGCGAATGGTAGCTGGCGAAGTAATTCTCCAGGGATTGTGACTGCCAGGCCAGCAACCAGGACTCCACTGAGCTTTCCAATCGCTCAGTCAGTGTTGCTGATGAATTAACACTAGCCGAAGGGAAAGTTGTTGACTCTTCAATTGCCAGAGAAACCGCTGTGGTGGCGGCATCTGTAGCAGTTCCATCGATCGTGTCGGAGACATTTGTGACTGCTTCGGGGGGCGCAGCAATTTCGGCAGCATCCTCAGCAGCGTCGATACCAGTACTGCTTACTTGTAAACCTTCATCTGTTGCCACAGCAATTTCCCTGACTTCCGTCGCAATAGTTTCTGGACTTTCCGTAAGTTCATCATCGGAGTTTTCAGGCAGCGGCTCAAACTCGGGTTCGGAAATCGTCGCTGAGGAGATGCCTATTTCAGCTGCGGTCACCAGCGCCAGGCTAGAATCTGATACCGGTTCAGGAATCTCTGTCGGCACTGGCAATGTCATTAGTTCCGCAGAGACCGGTTCTGGTTCCGCTGTTGCAGTCATAGCTGCTGAAACAGCATCCTCGGCAGGATTGTTGGATGAAAGCTGAGACTGGGATTCCGTGTTGCTGGCAATCTCCTGTTGGCGAGTTTGAAATGGCGATTCTTGTTCAATGCGCGTCTCAGTAGTCGCGTTGCTTGCATCGACAGCCTGCTCAGGTTGCAACTGCTGATACATAATGCCAATTGAAGCAATGGCAAGAACGGCGGCGAGCGGCGCCAGTGCTCTCGTTTTGTTCTGGCCGGTCAGCACTTTTCCTGCCAGCCCGGGACCAGATACGGTTTTGAGTGATTGCACCAGCTCGGCTTTTGTTACCGGTTTAATGTCGGTGTTGCCTGATCGGGATTCGACAATCAGACGACACATGGATAAGGCTGGCCCTGGATAGCCACGACAGGATTTATAGAGATGATTCATCGCCGCTACTTCCAGCTGTAGTCCGGGAACGCCACACTTCTCTGCATAGCGGTAAAAAAATTGATCGAGCGTCGCCCTGTCCATGGGTTCCAGCACAAATCTGCTGGTGACGCTGAGCAATAAGGTTTTGAATTCCTGGTTACTCAGCAAACGCTTTTCAAGAGAGGGCTCCCCACTCAGCAGTACATTAAGCACCCTGGCGCCATTTACCTGGACTTCTGCGAGGCGATAGATCTCCAGCAAGGTGATGTCAGTCAGCAAATGAGCGTCATCAAAAATAAGGACGATGGGCTTGTCGTCCTTAAGTTGCAGGGTGTCTTCAAGTAATCTGGAAAAGTTTGAGGACACAGGCAATCGCAGCTCTCGTGCCAGTATCGCTCTCAACATGTCTGGTGACTCAACAGCTGAATTGAAATAGATCAGCTGAAAGCCTTTGCGTCGCATATATTGTGTCAGCTTGTCGCAAAGCAAACTCTTACCAGTCTGAACGCCACCCAACAGCTTGACGAATGCCTCTGGATTGGAGAGTGCGGCATGAAGCCCCTGTAGCGTTTGCAGGTAGGGTCCTTCACTGAAGTAGAAAGTCTGTGACTGCACCATACTTATTTCATGTTTTTCTTGTCAGCGACAGCCTGCTCAATATTGGTCAGCATGCCACGCAATATATTCATCTCCATGGCATCGATTCTGACGCGACCAAATAATCTGCGCAGCCTTTGCATCAACTGTCTCGGATTGTCAGGATCATGAAAGTCCACTGAAATCAGCATTCTCTCCAGGTGACCATAGAAATGCTCAAGCTGTTCTCCCGTCGCCCACTCCTGATCCCAATTGTCACTGGGCTCATTGCCCTGTGAGTCGGCCTCCGAAATGCTGGCTTTATGTATTTCGTAACAGATCACCATAACAGCAGCAGCAAGATTCAGAGAGCTATAATTCTTGTTGGCAGGAATCTGCACATGAAAATGGCATTGTTGCAGCTCTTCATTATTTAAGCCCGAATCTTCCCGGCCAAACACCAAAGCAACCCGATTCGTGGGAGCCGCCTGCAGGACTTTCTGAGCACACTGCTGTGGGTCCACCATGGGCCAGGGAATACTCCGCCTGCGGGCGCTGGCACCAATAATCAAGCCGCAATCCGCCACGGCATCTTCAAGGCTTTCGACAACTTCGGCCTGCTCGAGGATATCCAGGGCTGAAGCCGCTCTGCCCACGGCAACGCCACTGGGAAATTCTTGCGGTTTTACCAGTACCAGCTTGCCCAGTCCCATGTTTTTCATAGCTCTGGCTGTCGCGCCTATGTTTCCCGGATGGGATGTGCAGACCAACACCAGCTTCAGCTGTGAATTCAGCAGTGCCGCACGCGCTTGCTCATTCTGAAGCCCTTCCATAGCTGTTCTTCCACCTGCGCCCGAAAACTGAAAATTATAGCAGCAAGGGCTGTTGCTGACTCAGACCCACAGTGTTGCTCTTCAAACTGGGTATTCTGCTATCATGGCGCCGCCCTGCTCAGCACCAGCAAGTAATTCGCTCGCTACCTGAGCCTGAAGTGAGCTTTAAACGATGCACCCTCTCCTCAATATCGCCCTTCGCGCAGCCAGAGATGCTGCAGATGCCCTGGCCCATCAGGCAGATCGACTAGATCGAGCCAAACTGATTGAAGACAGCGACGAGCGTTTCATTAGTTCCGCGGACCTGGATAGTGACAAAACCCTGCTCTATCACATCCAGAAAGCCTATCCAGAGCACAATATTGTTTCCCGGGTGTCTGGCATGCATGCAGGTAAGGAAGGAGAACCAAGTTGGCTGATCGACCCGCTTTTGGGTAATCGTAACTTCATGGCAGGATATCCGCGATTCGGTGTCTCTATTGCTATTCGTATTGGTGATGTCATCGAACATGGCACTGTAGTGGCCCCAATGTTGAGAGATGAATTTTGCGCCAGTCGAGGCGGCGGAGCGCAATTGAACTCGAGACGTATCAGAATGGACGACAAATCTCCCCTGCAAGGGAGCCTGATCGGCATGGACAGTGAAGGTCTGGATTCGAAACTGTTTATGGACATGCAACATGCACTGATGCGCGCCCGTGCCAATCCCCGCATTAGCGGTTGCGGCCCCCTGGATATGCTTGACGCTGCCTGCGGACGCGTGCAGGGAGGATGGTGTCGGCAACAGCATGAAAGCAGCACTGCAGCTACCACGCTGATTGTGCAGGAAGCTGGTGGATTTTTTGGTGCTGAGAATGGCAGCCCGAAACTGGAGAATCAGACAGAAATTGTGTTTGGGGAAGCGGATCTGTTCAAGCAGCTGGTCAAGATGCGGATGCGCCTGGCTGGCTGATTGCAATTTTCTGTGACGTTAACAACGGCAGCAAAAGGATGCTGTATAGTCATGTATCCCTGTCCTCAGTTTATTAACACTGCATAGGCACATGCTTTTGACACAGCCTGCAAGATGACCGACAAGAATAACAGCCACAACCTCGTTGACGGATCGATTCAACAGTCACTGATACGAATGACCATGCCAATGATTGTCGGCATGATCATGTTGTTCACCTTCAGCCTTGTCGATACCTGGTTCATCAGTTTCCTCGGCACGGAATCTCTCACCGCAATCAGCTTTACATTTCCAGTGACCTTTACGGTAATGAGCCTTGCCATTGGTATGGGAATCGGCGCGTCCGCGGTAGTTGCAAGATATCTTGGCGGTTCCCAATTTGAGAAAGCAAAGCAGGCCGCAACCGTAATCAACTACATCTCATTCTCACTTGCCGTGGTAGTTGCTGGCTTGCTGTGGATATTCATGGATCCGATTTTCCGCCTGATGGGAGCGAGTGAGGAATTACTGGAACCCATTCGTGCCTATATGGTGGTCTGGTTCCCCGGCAGCGTTCTGGTGGTCAACATCATGACCGGCAACAGCATCTTGCGCGCCTGTGGTAACACACGTACGCCAAGTATTCTCATGGCGGCTGCAGGCTTGATGAATGCGATTCTGGATCCTCTGCTGATTTTCGGCTGGGGTCCGTTTCCGGAACTCGGCATTCAGGGAGCAGCCTGGGCAACGGTTATTGCCTGGTCCGTCGGATTCGCCTATCTGTTTTACTTACTGATCGTGAAACTGGAAATGGTGAGTTCCAAACTACCCACCAGAGAAGTGTTCAGAAGTTCAGGCAGAGACATGTTGCGAATCGGCATACCAGCCGCAGGAGCCAACATGATGACACCCCTGGCTGCTGGCATCATGACCCGCATTGCTGCTGGCTTCGGTGACTCTGCTGTAGCCGCGTTTGGTGTAGGTGCCCGAATCGAACCCATCGCGACACTTCTGGTACTGGCCATGTCGTCATCCCTACCGCCACTCATCAGCCAAAACCTTGGTGCCGGCCGCATGGACAGAGTTGAGGAAGCCTATCGGATAGCAACCCGATTCATTATGGTGTGGCAATTAGCTGTCTATGTAGTTCTGGCAGTAACAGCGACATTCATAGCGGGAATATTTTCCAGCGATCCTGAGGTGCTTGAAGCAATAACCCTGTTTATCTGGATCATGCCTGTCGGTTACGGCCTGCAAGGCATCATCATCCTTACCAATTCTTCACTCAATGCACTGCACAAACCACTCTCCGCCCTGTATCTCAGTATTGCCAGATTTTTTGCTTTTTATGTGCCCCTGGCCTATTTGGGCAGTCTGCAATTTGGCTTGTTTGGTTTTTTTGCAGGTGCCGTGTGTGGAAACTTCATCATGGCGACGATATCCTGGCGCACGTTTAATCGCGCCCTCGGCGGTGAGAAAGCATTGCAGGAAAAAACGGTGTAGGCGGAACCCGGGTCTCACTACAGACCGATTGCCGTAGTTAAAACTGCCGACTATAAATCTAACGGCTAAAAAAGTTGCGTACAGTCGTCATCAGTCCCGACTGCTTTGCTCCAACAGCCGGATCAAACACTTCCCCTGATGAGGGCTCTTGCTCAGCAGCAGAAACAGACTCTGCATTCGCAGCATCTTCTACGAGACTAAAACTTTTGTCCTCGACCGTCGACGCACCCGCCTCGTCCTCATCAGAATAAGTCAGACGATTGTTCTGCTCCTGAAACGCCAGCATTTCAAGACAGATTTCATTGTACTCATCCTGAGTGAGCAACTCCGGGCGCTCTTTCATGTTTAAGGTGAACTGACGATCGTTGGCCGCAGAGAGGTAATGTAGATTTTTCTTGTGTGTAAGAAGCAAACCTTCTTCCTCGGCAATTTTGTACAGCGGCGTCCCTCGCAGTGGAATATACGGGAAGAAAAAGAAGTGTTCCGGTGCAATTCGTTTATTCAATTTCAGGGTTTCGCGCATATTGTCCGCAGTTTCCAGCGGCATGCCGACAATATTAAAGGTCAGGCGGTTGATGCCAGCCTTCTTGCAATTTTCCGCAGCGTCGATGACCTGCTGATTCTTCATTTTGCGTCCGAGCATTCTCCCCCGGTACTCTTCATCTCCGCTTTCAATGCCGAACCAGATGGTATGGCAACCAGCATCTGCTGCAGTCTGGCAAAATTCTTCGTTCATTACCTCGACTCTGGAATTAATTGAAAAAGGGAGTCGAATTCGTTCTTTGTAGATTTCAAAAAATGCCCGAACAAACTTCAGATTGGACAGAAAGAGTTCGTCCCAAAATTCAAAGTAACCCACGTTATAGAGATCTCGCAGGCGTTCCAGTTCCGCGACCATGGCTTCCGGCTCATACTTGCGCAGAAAGGTCTTTTTGCTGCGCCATCCTTCAAGAATAGGTGTGTTGCAGCAGTAGGTACAACGATAGGGACAGCCTCTGCCCGTCATTACTGGTAAGACCAACTTGCCCTTGGGGCCGAAGATGGAAGAGTTAACGTCTTTAAAACCATCTTCTTTGGCAAATACATCATAGTCAGGAAAAGGCAGGGACTGGAGGTCGCCAATTTGATGAGCTTCAGTCTGATAGACTTCACCATCGACCAGCTTCTCCCACATGCCATCCGCAGGACCATCTTTCGTTCCGCGAAGGTGTTGCACCATATTACCGATTGCGTACTCACCATCTCCCACACAGATATAGTCGATATTTGGATTCTCAATCGTCTGTTCCTGGGACAGCATCGCCTGATAGCCACCTATCAGAATAGGTAAGTCTGGCATCAGCTTTTTAAGTTCCGCAAAGTATGGCTCCATTGGGAACCAGTGCGGACTCATGATAGAGAATGCGATCAGGTCTGCATCCAAAGCAGCAATCGTCTTCGCATAGTTTTCAGGAGAGTATTGCTCAGCGTCGCGAAGGATCAGTACCGGCTCGAGCATGACTTCCACATCGGGAAAGTCCTTCTTTAAATAGGCGGACATGCTGGCAATAGGCATAGCGATCTCATTGCCATCCGGCGAATAGAATGAAAACACCAGACGCAGCTTCTCACGCTTGACTGATCCAAAATAACGGGACTTGTTCTGCGGGTAGACTGGTCGCTCAGTGCTGGCAGCGATGACATCAGCTTTGGAGTTCATTCGAGTTCCCTGGATTCAACAGAATACTTTGATCGTTCTCTACACTTGCTGACTGCCGCTATCATGAAGAATTCTGCGTTGCTGGTCAGTGTCATTTGTATCGACCGGAGTGCGCTGAAGTATACCATCATTGCGGTCCAGGATTCATGACTCGCTGTACAGAAAAGCCCTTGTATTTCCTGTGGTTAATAGTGGTATCTGCGTCATCAAGATTCGGCAGCCTGCAAGAATCGTTGCAACAATTTCACTTCCTGGACCGAGTTACTATATGCTCTTCAGCCGAAGTCGCGTGTGCTCAGGCGCACAACATCCAGTTTTAATCAGCTTGGAAAAGCAGCAATGAAAGCGTTAGAGGCTATCCATAGCCGCATATCTTCCCCGAGGTTGGTCGATCCGGCACCGTCCGACTCAAATCTGGAACAAATATTCAGAGCCGCTTTTCGCGCCGCAGATCATGGATTGCTGCGCCCCTGGCGCTTTCTGACTATCCAGGGCGAATCTCGAAGCAAGCTGGGGGAACTGTTTGTCAGGGCGTCAGCAAAGGACAATCCAGACCTCACAGAGGCCCAATTGGAAAAAATTCGCAGCAAGCCTCTGCGTGCACCGATGCTGATTGTCACCATTTCCAGCATCCAGGAGCATCCCAAGGTTCCTGCCTTCGAGCAGGACCTGAGTGCGGCGGCAGCCACGCAGAACATGTTGATTGCCGCGCACGCACAGGATGTAGGCGCCATGTGGCGCACTGGATCCATGGCCTATCATCCGGAAGTGATGGCAGGACTGGGATTGCGTGACAATGAAAAAATCATCGGATTCTTGTACCTGGGCACCCACGATGGGCCAAGAAAACCCATTCGGGATATCGATCTCGATGAATTTGTCCAAGCCTGGTGAGAGGATGATATGGGCAGCCGTAGCATGGACATGCAATGTTGGAAATGTGGAACAGAACTCAGGAATCTGCTTCTGCCTTTTTCACGTTATGAAGAATGCAGTGCCTGCAAAGCTGATTTGCACGTCTGTCTTGCTTGTAAGAATTACGACGGCAATCTATCGGACGCCTGCCGCGAAGATCGAGCAGATTTTGTCCTGGATAAGGACAAGGCAAATTTCTGCGACTACTTCAAAGCCAATCCTAAAGCCTACAAGAAACAAGACAATGCAGAAGCCAGGGCTGCTCGAGCGAAACTGGCAGAGTTGTTTGGTGAAGCGCCCGCAGATGAAAGCGAAGATCAGGATGATTCACCACAAACAGAGGCCGACCGTGCCCTTGCTGAGCTGAAGCGCCTGTTTGGCGACGATTAACTGTAGCCTGCCCAATGCCCATGACCGTGTTTTCTACTCCTTTGCTGACACCATTGTTGCGTTTAATTTCAGTGATACTCCTTAAACTGATGGGCTGGACAACTCGAGGGGAACCGCTTTCGCACCAGCGCTGTGTGCTGATCGGTGCCCCACACACCAGCAATTGGGATTTTCCCCTTATGCTAATGGTAGTGCTCAAACTCAAGCTCAGAGTGTTCTGGATGGGAAAACACACGCTATTCCCATTCGGATTGGCCTGGTTCATGAAATGGCTGGGCGGTATTCCTATCAATCGCAGCGCTGCACACAATGTTGTCACACAGACCGTGCAGCAATATCAGAAGCACGATGAGCTGATTGTGTTAGTGCCGCCAGAAGGGACTCGCAGCAAGGTGGAGAAATGGAAGACGGGCTTCTATCACATCGCCAACAATGCAAAAGTGCCAATTCTCCTGGGCTATGTGGATGCTTCAATCAAGGAAGCCGGGTTTGCAGACTTCTACTCACCGAGCGGTGATATCGACAAGGACATGATTGAGATCCGGTCCTTTTATGCCAACAAGAAAGGCCTCAATCCAGAAAATGCCTGAGCCGAACCCTGAAGCCACTAAGACCTTGTCAGGCTTGTTGCTGGTAGCCTTGCTCCAACTGGGGAGACCGGTCTTCATAGCCGAGGCAGCGCAATGCATTCTCGATAATATGCTCCGCGTATTCCTCCATCCCGACTTCTCTTAAACGAAACTTCCATCTTTTGAGATGCCACTGCTGAAGCTGGGCTGTGATTGATGCAGCAAGCAAAGCAGGATTCGCACAACTAAACTGCCCCCCGGCTATACCAGCCTGGATGGCATCCACCAGTATGCCATCGAACCGAAGTTCCAGGTCCAGAGCCTGTTCCTGCTGGGCCTTGTCCAGTCCTTTCAATTCCATATAACAAAAGTAATACCAGGGGTTGAGCAATTGCATCATGAATATTTCGCCATAAACTATCGCTCGTAATCTTGCTACAGGCTCCAGATCCTGATTAACCAGCTCACCAATAACCTGATCGATATATTTTCTGAGCACGCCCTCTATGACGGACGCCAAATCATTCTTGCTCCCTATATAGGCATAGAGACCTCCCATGCTAATGCCGGTCTCTTTACTCAGGTCGCGAAGGCTCATTGCCTGAAACCCTTTGCTATTGGCCAGAGTAAACGTTGCAGAGAAAATTTTCTCCAGGTTTCCTATAGCAACTTTGGGGTTCTTGATTTGTATTTTGTCTTTGTGCATCTCGAAGACGCTGGTCCAGAAAGGTTCGCCTTCCAGTGCCCAGGCTTTTTGAAATGCCTCAAGACTTGTTTCAGCTGGCCACTCAGCCATAACTGCGAGATCTCATATTGTTTGTTTTAGATTCTGAATTTTCTTTCAGAACCAGTTCCCTGACTTCATCATGGTGCATGGGCAGATTTATAGCAAACTGGCTCCCGGATGTCGCCGAATTCAAGCTATGCGAAGCCCATGCCGCTTCAAAACCAATAGGAGGCAACAGCCATGGAACCGGCAACTACGCAGAGCAACAGAGACGCGCGACGCAGATTCTGGTGGGAGATGAGATGCAGAGTCCGCATTGCAAGCCAATACCCTGCAAGAGTTGCAGGCATAAGCGGAAGTGCCAATTGCATCTCTTGCCATCCAAAACGGCCTACCGTGGCCAGCATGCAAAGCGACATCGAAGCACTGACAACAAAAAACGCCGCCATATTGGCCCGTATGAAATCGTTTGCCTGATGTTGCAATACCAGCGCCATTGGAGGGCCTCCGATAGACGAACTGGTACCCATGAATCCGGACAGGAAACCAGCCGAAAACAGGGCCTTATTCGTCGGCTTAAGCACGATGTTGGCCATACTCAAGCCAACTGCCAGTAATACCGAAAGCCCCAACCAGAGAGCCAGAGCCCTCTGATCGATCCACAACAGCAACAAACCACCTATTATCGTGCCCGGCACTCTGCCAATAATTGCAAACTTCAGGCCCTTAAAAGAAATGGAATCCCAATGTTTGGCTGCATTTGCCAGGGACAAAGTGAGCGCCGAAATGGTTATCGGCGCAGGCACATAGAAAGGATCGATAAAGAATAAAAGAGGCGCTGCTATTATGGCCAAGCCAAAACCGATAGAGCTCTGCACGAAAGAGCCAACAAAAATGACAATGAATGCAGCGACAATATCCAAATGGAGAAATTCTCGGTGAAGATCCTGGCAGGCAGAATATTGGTAGAATTCAGGCGATTGCGCGCGGCATGATACCTGTTCCAGAAGAACAGCTCCAGACAGCGACCCGGCGTTGGCTACGTGGCCCGCTCTCTATACAATGTCCGCAGTCAGGCCAGATTCCACAAACAATCACAAGAAGGAAGGCACTATGAAATCACGGGCAGCTGTTGCATTCGCTGCGGGCGAACCCCTGGAAATTGTCGAAGTCGACCTGGAAGGACCAAAAAGCGGAGAAGTACTGGTGGAGATCATGGCAACAGGGATTTGCCATACCGATGCTTTTACCCTGTCAGGTGAGGATCCGGAAGGTGCGTTTCCAGCAATACTGGGACACGAAGGCGCCGGTATCGTCAGAGAAGTCGGCCCAGACGTGAAGTCGGTAAAGGTAGGCGATGCGATTATTCCCCTCTACACGCCGGAATGTCGCGAGTGTGATTTTTGCCTCCACCCCAAAACCAATCTCTGCCAATCAATACGTGCGACTCAAGGTCAGGGTTTGATGCCTGACGGTTCGAGTCGATTCTCACTGGATGGCAAACCTATCCTTCATTACATGGGCTGTTCTACCTTCTCCAACTTCACAGTGTTGCCTGAAATTGCTGTTGCAAAAATTAGAGAGGACGCGCCGTTCGAAAAAGTCTGTTACATCGGCTGTGGTGTCACGACTGGTGTTGGCGCTGTAGCATTCGAAGCGAAGGTGGAACCCGGCAGTGTAGTCGCTGTTTTTGGCCTCGGTGGAATTGGCCTCAATGTGGTACAGGGAGCAAAGATGGTCGGAGCCGACCGCATAATCGGTATTGATATCAATCCTACGAAGGCGAAGCTCGGTGAGGCTTTCGGCATGACCGATTTTATTAATCCACGCGATGTTGACAATGTTACTGACGCAATCATCGAGTTAACTGAGGGTGGTGTCGATTATTCTTTCGAATGTATCGGGAAAGTGGAAACCATGCGCGAGGCCCTGGAATGCTGCCACAAGGGTTGGGGTGAGTCTTATATTATCGGTGTTGCCGGCGCCGGGCAGGAAATATCCACGCGGCCATTTCAACTGGTCACTGGCCGCGCCTGGAAAGGCACTGCATTTGGTGGCGCCAGGGGCCGCACCGATGTGCCAAAAATAGTAGATTGGTACATGGACGGTAAGATCCAGATTGATCCTCTTATCACTCACACCATGCCATTGGAAGACATCAACAAGGCATTCGATCTGATGCATGAGGGTGAAAGCATTCGCTCGGTTGTAATCTATTAGCCAGCCAGGAGGAAACTGGATCAATGAAATATCTGCACACCATGGTCAGGGTCTCCAATCTCGAAGACTCTCTGGATTTTTATTGCAACAAACTCGGACTTCAGGAGCTGAGACGCTACGACAGTGAAGAGGGTCGGTTCACCCTGGTTTTTCTGGCTGCCCCCGGGGACGACGATGCCCAGGTAGAACTTACCCACAACTGGGATCCGGAAGACTATGATGAAGGCCGGAATTTTGGTCATCTTGCCTATCAGGTGGATGATATTTATGACACCTGCCAGCGATTGTTGGAAGCTGGCGTGACTATCAACCGACCTCCACGAGACGGACGCATGGCATTCGTTCGTTCACCGGATAATATTTCTATCGAACTGCTTCAAAACGGAGATTCATTGCCAGCACAGGAACCCTGGGCAAGCATGGAAAACACTGGCAGTTGGTAGCTCAAACAGAAGGAAATCAACCAGGCCTGCACTCGCCTTGAGCAAGCAGCTTCCCTCGTTTATGATACGGGCCCTTCCGGAAGCCCAGTGCAGCGCAATTTGCTGTCACCACATTCAAAACAACGCCACAGTGTAGCTAGCAGGTAAAGAAGCGATGCAATTACTCGATGGGACCGCCTGTTCTCAACAAATTCGACAGGAAATAGCAAAGCAGGTTGATGAACTCAAGGCTGCAGGCAAACGAGCGCCCCATCTCGCTGCGGTGCTGGTTGGCGACGATGGCGCCAGCCAGAACTACGTGGCAATGAAAATCCGTGACTGTGAAGAAATTGGATTCAACTCCACGCTGGTGAAGCTGGATGCTGATATCAGCGAGGACACCCTGCTGCAGAAAATCGACGAGCTGAACCAGGATGAAGATATCGACGGATTTATCGTGCAGGTTCCGCTTCCTCCCCAGATCGATGAGAACAAGGTTATTCTCGCTATCGACCCGGCCAAGGACGTCGATGGATTCTGTCCTGAGAACGTAGGCAATATGTGCCTCGGCCTCCCCACGTTCATTTCGGCAACACCAAATGGCATCATGGAACTGCTACGCCGCTATGAGATCGACACTTCGGGCAAGCACTGTGTGGTACTTGGACGCAGCAATATCGTTGGCACACCAATGGCAATTCTGATGTCGCGCAACTCCAATCCGGGCAATGCCACAGTGACAATCGCCCATAGTCGAACCCAGGACCTGAAAGCCCTCTGCCGCAGCGCCGATATCCTGATCGTTGCTATAGGTAAGACTGAATTCGTCACTGCTGACATGGTCAAGGAAGGCGCCGTGGTCATCGATGTGGGGCAGACTCGCGTTCCGGATGACTCTCGCAAATCCGGTTTTCGCAATGTTGGCGACGTGGACTTCGACAACGTAAAGGACAAGTGTTCTTATATTACTTACGTAACTGGTGGTGTCGGTCCCATGACCAGGGCCTCACTGCTCCAAAACACGCTCAAAGCCTACCAACGACGATAGGGAACTCATCATGTTTCAAGCACTCTCACCGCTGCCTCCCGATCCCATACTCGGTCTATCTGCATCATTTCGCGCCGACACCAATCCCAAAAAAGTAGACCTCGGCGTTGGCGTCTATAAAGATGCTGCCGGCAATACGCCGGTCATGCGCGCAGTAAAGAAAGCCGAGGAAATTTTGCTCAATGGCCAGGCATCGAAAGCCTATGTAGGTCCCACTGGTGCTGCAGAATATAACGAAGCTATAGCCCGTCTTGTGCTGGGGGATAGCCTCTGTAACAGCCTCAGCAATCGGCGGGTGACGGTCCAGACTCCGGGCGGTTGTGGAGGACTGCGCATGGCTGCCGAATTTATTCGCAAGGCGAATCCGGAGGCCACTGTCTGGGTAAGTGATCCAACCTGGGCAAACCATGTGCCTTTGCTTGGTTCTGCAGGATTACAGATTGAGCAGTACCCCTATTATGACTATGACACGCACTCGGTCAGATTTGACGACATGCTTGCGACACTGCAGAAGGTACCCAGTGGTGATCTGGTGTTGTTGCATGGCTGTTGCCACAATCCCAGCGGTGCCGACCTCAACCAGTCACAATGGCAGGCAGTGAGAGACACCGCCCTGGCCCAGGGTTTTACCGTGTTTATCGATCTCGCCTATCAAGGCCTTGGCGATGGCCTCGACGAAGACGTCTATGGCGTCAGGCTGATGGCTGAATCCCTGCCAGAACTCCTGGTGGTCAGTTCCTGCTCGAAAAACTTCGGCTTGTACCGGGAGAGAACAGGTGCCCTCACCTTAGTGTGTGAGAATGACAGTGCAGCTGCAACGACCCTATTGGCAGCCGCAGCGCGGGCGAACTACTCCATGCCCCCGGATCACGGTGCAGCCATCGTGCAAACGGTGATGCAGGAAAGTGCACTCCATGCTGATTGGGAGTCAGAGCTGGCCGAGATGCGTGATCGCATCAATGGACTGCGCGCCTTTTTGGTGCAACGACTCAAGTCAGCAGGTGTCAGTCAGGACTTCAGCTTCATCGAGAACGAGAAAGGGATGTTTTCTTTTCTCGGTGTTAACAAGGAACAGATTCAAACCCTGATCAACGACTACAGTATCTATCTGGTCAACTCGAGCCGGATTAATGTAGCCAGCATCAATGAAGATAATATTGATTACCTGGTTGAGAGTGTGGCGGCAGTGCTGAATCAGTAGCTACTTTCTTTAACTGCAAAATAAAAAGGGCAGGTGTTTCCGCACCCGCCCTTTTTTGTTGCCAGCTGGAATTTTCAGACTTTCACAGCCATTACATCTGATGAAATACCCTGTATCACACAATTTGTTGTCGCGCCCGGTAGCTGTAGCCAGTCATCTTCCTTGGTATGGCTACCGACAATGACGAGATCAGCGTCGATCTCATCCGCTACGCGCTTGATCTCAGAAGCCGGCTGGCCGTAGGAGAGATAAATCCTGTCACTGGGCACCATGAGCCCAGCCTTCTGCAGCGAATCCCGTACCCGCATCGCAGTATGATCCAACATGCGCTGGGCATGGGGATCATGATTATTACCGTTACAGACTGCAGGATCGTGCATCCCTCTGGTCAGCACGTGCAGCACATGGAGACGATCTACATCATCACCACAGACATCACGCACTCGATGCATAAGAGATTCTGATACTGGGCTAAGATCGATGGCGAGTAGAAGTTTGCTGAAACTGGTCAATGCTGCTGCCCTCGTGAGACGGGTTGCTAGCAGCCTGCGATGGCATAGCTGCTGACCCTGCTACCTTCAATAGGACAGTAGTGTAGGTAAGTCCAGCAGCCTGGCGGTTGATCTACATCAAGAGGAGCGGGATTGTAATGAAGTGCGCACGCGATCGGCAAACCGGCGGAGTACGGATTCTGTGTCCTGCCAGCTTATACAGGCATCAGTAATCGACACGCCAGGCAGTATTTCATCCAGATCATCAGGAATCGGTTGATTGCCCGCTTCAAGATTGCTTTCCAACATGACGCCAATGATAGACTTGTTACCCTGCTCAATCTGCTCTGCTACCGAAGACAATACATCGATCTGCCTGTCAGGGTTTTTCTGGGAATTACCATGGCTACAATCGATCATAATATTCTCAAGGTGACCGGATTTCTGAAGCTCAGCTTCACATCTCGCGACACTCTCTGCATCATAATTGGGAGACTTGCCCCCTCTCAGTATCACATGACAATGGGGATTCCCTTCGGTACGGAACACTGCCACTCGACCTTCACCTGTAACACTGATGAAACTATGATTAGCGGAAGCTGAACGGATAGCATTGATTGCAACTGACAGCTCACCATCTACGTTATTTTTGAACCCGATTGCTGAAGAAATACCACTGGCGAGTTTACGATGTGTTGGAGATTCTGTAGTGCGGGCACCAATGGCTGTCCAGCTCACCAGATCCTGCAGATACTGTGGCGAAATCAGATCCAGGGCCTCAATAGCAACCGGCAAACCAAGCTCAGCGATATCCAGCATAAGTTTCCGCCCGATACGAATACCCTGGTCGATGCGATGACTGCCATCCAGATATGGATCATAGATCAAACCTTCCCAACCAACGGATGTTCGAGGTTTCTCAAAATAGACCCGCATAAGAACGAGCAGTTCTCCTGATAGTTCATTCGCCAAGGGCTTGAGGCGACGAGCGTACTCCATTGCTTCCGCGGGATTGTGTATCGAACAGGGTCCAACCACGACTATCAGCCTGGGATCAGATCTGTCCAGAATCCCTTTGACAGCTCGATGACCTGCCTTGACTGTCTTTAGAGCATCTCCTTCCAATGGAAATTCGGCACGTACCTCATCTGGCGGTGGCAATAGCTCATGCCCCGTGATATGGAGGTTGTAGATTTCTTTGCTGCCCTTACCCATCTGCAAGTTCTCTTGATCAGGTCCGATTTTTCCAGGGGGTGGATTATGGTGGAAAGTCAGGATGAACTCAAAGCCTAATTAGCTGGCAACTTAGCGGCATGCCTGGTGATACGCCTTGCGCAGACATCGAGCATTCGCTACATTGTCGAGCCCAAAATCAGCACGCAGAGCCACCATGCCAAAGGCCAGTGAACTCAAGAAAGGAATGATCGTCGAGATAGACGGCGCTCCACACATCGTCAAGCAACTGGAGGCTAAATCTCCCTCCTCTCGCGGCGCCTCGACCTTGTATAAAGTCCGATTCAACAACCTGCAAACCGGCCAAAAACTGGATAGCTCCTTCAAGGGAGACGATCAGCTCAAGGAAGCCGACTGCAGTCGTGTGCCCGTGCAATATTCCTATAAAGACGGTGAAGTGTTTTACTTCATGAATACAGAAGATTTCAGCCAATATGAGATCAACGGAGATCAGATCCAGGAACAGACCCCTTATCTTGTTGAACAACAGGACGACATTATTGCGCTGTTAATGGATGGCATATTGCTTGGTATTGAATTGCCGCAATCGGTAAGCATCGAAGTGATCGACACGCCACCTGCAATCAGCGGCGCTTCGGCGACGAATCGAAGCAAATCTGCAACACTTGCTACTGGTCTGGAAATTCAGGTGCCCGAATATCTTGCCACAGGAGAGATAGTTAAAGTGAACACAACAACGGGCAAGTTTATCTCTCGCGCCTAGAACAGCAACCAGAGCGCGGCACCAAAGAGCGCACCTCCGGCCAGCGCTCCCAAAAGCAAGCTAAGCCGTTCATCATTGGTCTGGTATGTCCAGGGTTGCCCGGCTTGCGAGTCACTTCCAGCAAGAACCTTATCCAACTCCACGAATTCTTCCTCACTCATCTCCGATGGAGATTTTTTTGCTTCGGCAGATTCGTTCAAGTGCAGCGCTTGTTCTGGCGCAATGAGACGGGCGCCGCGCCTTGCTGCACGTCGGCTGGAAGTTGTGTTGACTTCAGGCATTGTGTTGCGAACCGGCCTGCGCCCACGCCGGTTCACCATGCGTGCATCTACCAGCCCATGCCGAACAAGAATACCCTTGGCATGACGAAAGGCTTTGGTCGAACTGGAAAGGATGCGCTGCTGCGGATTCCTGCCTTTGGCAAAACGCAACAGGGCGAACCTGAATCGATGGTCCTTCAACACCACCAGCAATGACTGCTTGTATTCATCCCTGGCGATGAATTCAGCAGCAAGCTCGTATTGCCTTGCTTGTTCTATCCCACAGCCGTCTGGAGACTGCCAGTCTTGCTGTTGCAAGTGTCGCAACACACTCAGCAAGAACCATCTCGCCAATTCCAACAGACTGTCCTGCCCCAACTGCTGTTCAATGCGCAAAATGAATGCCGTGACGTCTTCTCCCTGGCGGCCTTCAATGCCAAGTCCTGCTGCAAACTGCAGCTGTTCTGCAGTCAGATGTGTAGTTGCTTCTCCATTGGCTTCATCCGGTAATGTCATGTTGATCTGCCTAATCCTTGGGGATGAAGTTTCCAGTCTTGAGAAAATGAATCGTATTGTCGATTACTTCGTTATTTCGCATCATAATATTGTGAATCACCGGAAGTACCAGATGGTCAGACATAAACTCCGTTCGGGTGCTTGCAACAGTGACTACACTATCGTTAGCCTCACCGAGCAAAGCGAAGCCAAGCGGATTGATACTGACATCTCCAGCGATAACACCAAGCTCGAAGTCAACCGGAGCCAAAGAAGGAATAATGCTCTCCTGCCCGGTGCCGATCTCACGGGCGCTGGGACCCAACCAGGCAAAGCCCGGCCACCCCTGCAACTTGTCGACTATGCCAGCTCCCTGATTTGGTGTGCCCAGCATGACAACCCTGCCCAACTCTGACAGCTGCTGCTCGGTGAGATACTGCCTGACCAGAATGCCACCCAGGGAGTGCGCTACAAAATGAATCAGCGCCGCATTTTCTTCCCGGCACTCCAATATACCGCGACCAACAGCATCCAATGCGAGCGAGGCAACGGACTGCTTCCGTGAAGGATATTGAATATTCGCCGTGTTATAACCCGCGCGTTGTAATTTGGATTCCAGTTCTGACATGGAATCAGAAACTCGAGCGAGCCCGTGCAGTAGCACGACGCAATCAGCAGCCTGCACTGTCGATGCGCTGAGCAACATCAATCCGGTTACTAGCAAACTCTTCATTGAAACTTCACAGCAAGTTGTCGGGTTGGGGGTCGGTTCCACTCTGGCAGTTCCAGCAAATGGCCAGACTTCCTGCTACCGATTCACCACATTCAGTGCACTGCCAATCTGCGCCGATATCACATTCCCCTGCTTCCAGTTCAGCAACCAGCGATTCAGCCAGACGATAATTCAGGGGATGCTCAACCCAGACTTCTGCCATGCATTCAGTGACAGGTAATTCACCGGCAATGCTGTAAAGTTTGTCATTCCTGACTGTCACACCAATACCCTGCTGCTCCAGCATATTGCGCACATGCCAGACTAGCGCCACATTGTTGTTGCTGTAGACCTTTTTCACTACCGGCTTACTTTCCAGGACCAGTTTGGATCAGAGATGTGAGATTATAACGCTGTCTGCAAAAGATTCAGCGATAGACGTGCCGCCAGCGCAGTCCTGTTAACCACAACGCAGCAAGATAGATAACTACCGACCCAAGCACCAGGGCCAATAATTGCGTAACCTGGCCAGCAATGGTCAATGCCATCCAGCGCTCCCAGGGACCGGAGACATAGAGTATAAAAACAGTAATCGCTGCATTGGCACACAAGAGCTGTAACAAGAATCGACCCCAGCCACTTTCCAGCCGGTAAACTTGCTCACTGAACAATCCCGTCATCAGCAAGCTCGCGTTGACGAAGGCTGCAATACTGGTTGCAAGTGCAAGACCTACATGGGCCAGGCCGTTTAAATAGAACAGGATATTCAGAACCATATTGACTGTCATTGCCACGACACCGATTCGTACTGGCGTGGCCGTGTTCTGGCGAGAATAATAACCCGGCGCAAGCACTTTGATCGCCATAAATGCCAGCAGACCAAGGCTATAGGCACGCAAACTGCCAGCGGCATTAATGACATCGGTTTCGGTAAAATTTTCGTTCTGGAACAGGGTAACCAGTAGTGGCTCCGCAATCAGCACCAGACCCAGGGTCGCTGGAATCGCGATGAGACATACCAGGCGCAGCGCCCAGTCCAGTGTGGCGCTAAACTCTTCCATGGAGGCTTCCGCATGCTTGCGGGACAAACTGGGTAACACCACAATCGCAATGGCAATACCGAATGTACCCAGGGGCAACTCCATCAGGCGATCCGAAAAATACAACCAGCTGACGCTACCGGTGACAAGCAGAGAGGCGATTACCGTATCAAGCAGCAGATTTATCTGGCTCACTGAAACACCGAACAAGGCAGGCACCATCAACTTCTTTATCCTGTGGACACCTTCATGAGAATCCGACCAGCTGGGCTTGGGCAATAGTTGCATTCGCACCAGGAATGGCAGCTGAAAAAACAGCTGCGCAACGCCAGCCAATAACACGCCCCAGGCCAGCGCCAGCTCCGGCACACGCATATAGGGAGCAAGCAGGAAAGCACTGGCTATCAAGGACACGTTGAGCAAGGCAGGCGTGATCGCCGGAACTGCGAACTTTCCATAACTATTGAGAATGGCACTGCACAGCGCTGTCATGGAGATCAGCAAGAGGTAAGGAAAAGTGATACGCAGCATCTCCACAAAAAGGGCAAACTTTTCGGGATCATCTGTGAAACCGTAAGCAATTGGCACTGCAATATAAGGCGCAGCTACAATCACCACTACTGTCATCATCAGCAGGAGTCCACCCAGGCTGCCAGCAACAGCATTGATCAACTGCTGCACATCACCCAGGGTCTTCTGAGTACGATATTCCGAGAGGATTGGCACAAAAGCCTGGTTGAAAGCACCTTCCGCAAACAGACGGCGCATGAAATTGGGAATTTTGTTGGCAAGAAAGAACGCATCTGCCGCATCGGTAGTGCCAAAGACCCTCGCGATAACGATGTCTCGCACCAGCCCGAGCACACGGGAAACCATGGTCATGGAACCTGTGACACCGCTGGCTTTCAGCAGGCCATGATCAGAGCCTTCTGCTTGCGGGTCTGTAGTGGCGTCAGAATGTGTTGGTTCGCTCAT
Source organism: uncultured Pseudohongiella sp. (assembly GCA_965267495.1). Classification (GTDB taxonomy): domain Bacteria; phylum Pseudomonadota; class Gammaproteobacteria; order Pseudomonadales; family Pseudohongiellaceae; genus UBA9145. The sequence continues at coordinate 2,210,212 of OZ254078.1, forward strand.
GATTCCTTAGGGGAGAGACAGCGTCGGAAGTAGCCGGGATTTCGCGGCTATACTGTCTAGAGTATATCGACATACTATTGATTTCATTGAGTTTTTTTGAAGCCAAAACACGAACGGAAGCGCCCATTCTATTGACATCATGAGACTAAAACGGCATAGTGTCGCACCTTGATTTCAGCGGCCCGGACAGAACCCTGACCCTGATTAGACAACGGATACCGATTTAGTTTTAGTAGATTTAGTAAGGAGCAACAATTGGCAAACTCACCACAGGCACGCAAGCGAGCAAGACAAGCTGAGACTCGCCGCCGCCACAACGCATCATTCAGGTCCATGGTACGCACTTACATCAAGAAAGTTGATGCCGCGATCGCCGGTGGTGACCATAAAGCAGCTAGCGAAGCTTACAATGCCGCTGTACCTGTTATCGATCGTATGGCTGACAAGGGCATTATTCACAAGAACAAGGCTGCGCGGCACAAGAGCAGACTGAATGCAGCCGTTAAAGCCTTACAGTAGCTTCACCAGGGCAAGAAAAAAGCCGGCTAATGCCGGCTTTTTTGTGCCGTCGAATTTGATAAGGGCTGCGGAATTTGATTAAAGCAGCAGTAACTGATCCTAACTGGTCAGAATCAGATTATCGCGGTGGATAATCTCTTCTTCGCCTGCATAGCCCAACAGATTTTCAATCTTCTCACTACTCTGTCCCATGAGTTTCTCTACTTCCAGGGCATCATAATTCACCAGTCCGCGGGCTATCTCACGACCATTCTCATCGATACAGGCGACTACATCACCGCGATTAAACTTGCCAGCGACACTGCGAACACCCACCGCCAGCAGGCTCCTGCCTGATTGCTGCAGCACTTTTACCGCGCCAGCATCAAGCCCGAGTGACCCCGCCAGACTCAACTGTCCCGCTAACCATTGCTTGCGTGCAGCCAGAGGTTCCCTGTCCGCATGTAATCGCGTACCGAGATTCTCGCCATTCGCAATCCGGGTCAGCACATCGTCGAGACGACCATTGACAATAATGGTATCGGTTCCGGATCGGGCTGCCAGCCTCGCAGCTGACAATTTGGTTTGCATGCCTCCACGACCCAGACTGGTTCCCTTTCCGGCCATCTCCATCAGCGCCGCATCATTGGCGGATGCATTTTCGATCAGAGTCGCCTGGGGATTGGTTCGTGGATCTGCTGTGAACAGGCCTTCCTGGTCAGTGAGAATAACCATCAGGTCGGCATTGGTAAGATTGGCCACCAGTCCTGCAAGGGTATCGTTGTCTCCAAAACAGAGTTCAGTGGTGGCGACCGTGTCGTTCTCATTCACGACTGGCAAGGTACCAAGCTCAAGTAGCGAGACCAATGTGCTTCGTGCATTCAGGTAGCGGGTCCGATCTGAGAGATCTTCATGACTGAGCAATATCTGTGCGGCATGAACACCCTGCTCCATGAAACTGCGTTCATAAGCCTGGATCAGCCCCATCTGCCCGACTGCTGCAGCGGCCTGTTGCAAGTGAATTTCTCTCGGGCGCTGTTGCATACCCAGTCGGGAAACCCCTTCTGCAACTGCACCGCTGGATACCAGCACCGGTCTGAAACCATGCTGTTGCAGTTTCACCAGCTGGCCTGCCCAATCGGCAATAGCGGCGCGATCGAGGCCCAGGCCATCGTTGGTCACCAGGGAACTACCAACTTTTACTACCCAGCGGGATCCGCCGTTGATTGCACGCTCTGCCATCAGTCCAGTTCCCAATCCTGGAATTCTTCCGACTCTTGCCTGGCCTGATTTCTCAGGGCCCTGCTTGCCTCGCTACTTTGTCTGATCTCAAATGCCATGGCCTGCTCGTTGAGACGTTGTTGCTCCTTATAATCGGCATCTTCCAGCAGTCGCTGACGGTGGTTTTCGACCTGACCCATCAATGCCTGGCAGAGTTCATCACATGCCGTACCCGCCAGTGCTGAAATGCAATAGATTTCCCCTTGCCAATCCAGGTCCTGTTGCAGGCGGTCAAGAAGCTCCTGTTGCTGCGCCTGATCCAACAAATCGATCTTGTTGATTACCAGCCAACGTTCTTTCCGGGACAATGTCTCACTGAAGCGTTCCAGTTCCCGAATGATACTTTGTGCATTTTCCACCGGATCACTACCATCCACTGGCAAAGCATCAATCATATGCAGCAGCAAGCGTGTGCGGGAGAGGTGCTTGAGAAAACGAATACCCAGGCCGGCACCTTCTGCAGCGCCCTCGATCAGTCCGGGGATATCGGCCATGACAAAACTGCGCTCCAGGTCAACCGCGACAACACCCAGATTGGGTACCAGGGTTGTGAACGGATAATCGGCAACTTTCGGTCTGGCGGCAGAGACTGTCCTGATCAATGTGGATTTGCCCGCATTGGGCAATCCTAACAAACCCACATCTGCAAGCAGTCGAAGCTGCAACAGCAGGCGTCTTGATTCTCCAGGCGCACCGTTGGTGGTCTTTCTTGGCGCACGATTGGTGCTGGATTTGAAACGCGTGTTTCCCAAACCGTGATGACCGCCTCTTGCTACCATCACTGGTCTGTCGCTGTCATCGAGGTCGGCAATCAACTCTTCTGTATCCACATCGATCACCGAGGTGCCAACCGGCACCTTGATCAGTAAGTCTTCGCCTCCGCGACCGGTGCAGTTTCGACCCTGACCGGCCTGGCCTGCTTCAGCTCGATATCGTGGTTGAAAACGAAAATCCACCAGAGTATTGAGAGCAGCATCTCCCTGCAGATAGACACTACCGCCATCACCTCCGTCTCCGCCATCGGGGCCACCTTTTTCGATGTATTTCTCCCGACGAAAACTCAGGCAGCCGTTGCCGCCCTTACCGGCCTCGACAGTGATTTCTGCTTCGTCTACGAATTTCATCGATTATTCCGCAAATAACAGACCGCAAATAACAGACCGCAAATAACAGACCGCAAATAAAAAAGCCCCGTCGAATGACGAGGCTTTTTCAGGATTCCTTGTTAGCTAGGCCGATTCGACACTGACGAATTTGCGACTCTTGGGACCCTTCTCAGCAAATTTCACCACACCATCAGCTTTCGCGAAGAGCGTGTGGTCCTTACCGCAACCAACATTTTCACCAGCATGAAATCGCGTACCACGCTGACGCACAATAATGCCGCCTGCCTTCACGGTTTCACCGCCAAACAGTTTAACGCCGAGGCGTTTGGATATGGAATCGCGACCATTATTAGTACTACCGCCTGCTTTTTTGTGCGCCATAGCTAGCTCCTGCTCCTCAGCCTTTGATGCCAGTAATCTTTACTTCGGTAAAGGGCTGGCGATGTCCTTGTTTCCGACGGTAGTTCTTGCGACGGTTGAACTTGATGACATTGACCTTGCTGCCACGGCCCTGCTTCAACACTTCAGCCTCAACCTGGCCACCCTCAACATAAGGAGTGCCTACCTTGACAGATTCGCCTTCGCCAACCATCAGGATTTTGTCGAATTTCACCTTGTCACCGGCGGCAGCATCCAGCTTCTCCAACTGCAGGATTTCACCTTCAGTCACTCGGTGCTGCTTGCCACCACTCTCAATTACCGCGTACATACTTGACTCCAGAACCCGTAGACCAGGGCAGTGGGACGCTGCGTGAGCACCCATTACCACAGGGGCGGGCATTTTACGGGATCAACTGTCCCTAAGCAAGTGAATTTCAAGGGATTATGTCTATTGCAAGGCAGGTATTTCCTGGCCTGCGATGAGGCCGTGCCGACTTGACAGTCTGTAGCTGGCTCCCTAGGATGCCGATTCAGTTCGGGCACCCCCTCCGAGTAATTGTACTGACACAGATAGCAAGCATCCTGGCCCTCTGCCAATGACAACAAAACTCCGCTCTGTCGTCGAATCTGACTTCCTTGCAGTTAACGAATTCATCGTCGACCAGCTCTACTCGGAAGTCGATCTGGTAGAAAACATTGGCCATTACATCGTGGAAGCTGGTGGTAAGCGCCTGCGACCCTTGCTGGTGCTGCTCAGTGCCAGGGCCTGCGGCATAGAGAATGACAAGCATATTGCCATGGCAGCGGTAATCGAATTTATCCATACCGCGACTTTGCTCCATGATGATGTGGTCGATATGTCCACGCTGCGTCGTGGCAGACCTACTGTTAACGCCAAATGGAACAACCCTTCCAGTGTTCTGGTTGGCGATTTCATCTACTCCAGAGCCTTCCAGATACTCGTCCGCATTGGCGATATGCGCATTATGGAGATTATGGCTGACACCACGAACAAGATTGCCGAGGGTGAAGTCCTGCAATTGATTGCGAAATCGAACCCGGATTCCACCGAATCCGACTATATGCGGGTCATTGAGAACAAGACTGCTATCCTGTTTCAGGCGGCTGGGCAATGTGGCGCTCTACTGGCTGGAGCCGATGATTCAATTGCCACTGCACTTCGCCAGTATGGACGCCATCTGGGCATTGCCTTTCAGCTCATCGATGATGTACTCGATTATGCCGGTGATGCAGAATCGCTGGGAAAGAATGTGGGTGACGATCTGGCGGAAGGCAAGCCAACCCTGCCTCTTGTTTATGCCATGGCCCACGCCGATGCCAGTGCGCTGCAGCTGATTCGTCGCAGCCTGGTAGAAGAACAGGTCAGCGACAACGATCTTCGAGACGTGATCCAGATCGTAGGTAATTCCGGTGCACTGGAATACACTCGTGACCTGGCGGAAGAACAGGCGGACATGGCCAGATCCTGTCTTGAGATATTGCCCAACAGCGAGTACCGAAAAACACTCTACGATCTGATCGAATTCGCCGTCGGTCGCAACAACTAGGGCTCCTGACTGGATTCTTTCAGCCCATATTCAGTTTCAGAATTAGAAAATTCGCCCGTTACAACTACAAAAGGCACACGGAGAATTCCATGTTTGCAAAAAGATCCTACGCACTAGGCTTGCTGTTAGTCCTGTTGAACGCTTGCACAACCACAGGCCTGACCAGCGGAAATCCTGATGAAAGGCGACAAGCCATACAGGACATGCGCCGGGAAGTGCTGACCGAACTCTATTCAATAAAGCCCGATACTCGTGTTCAGATTGGAAGTGCTGCCGGCTACGCGGTATTCACCAATGCCAATGTTAATCTCATTTTGGCCAGTTTTGGTGGCGGCGTAGGTGTTGTCCACGACAATCAGAGGAACGAAGACGTCTACATGCGCATGGGAGAAGTAGGCATTGGCCTCGGTGCCGGGGTTAAAGACTTCAGGGCCGTATTCGTGTTTCACGATGAAGAAGCCCTGGATCGCTTCATCGATGTAGGTCTCTCATTTGGCGGACAGGCCGATGCCGCGGCCAAGGCAGGAGACCTGGGTGCCGCGGTGGGCGGTGAAGCAATCGTGGACAATGTGACTGTCTATCAACTGACCCAGTCCGGCCTCGCTCTGCAAGCCACTGTCAAAGGCACGCGCTATTGGCGGGACGGCGATCTCAACAGAAGAAGCTAGCCTGGAAGATGCTGACTTGGCTGCATGCTGTCAGCATCCCCATCTACATGGCTGGATAGTTCGGCCCACCGCCCCCTTCGGGCACTACCCAGCGAATATTCTGAGCGGGGTCCTTGATGTCGCAGGTCTTGCAATGGACACAGTTCTGGCCATTGATCTGGAAGCGTTTACCCCCAGCACCATCGTCGACCACCTCGTACACGCCAGCCGGGCAATAGCGTTGCGCAGGCTCATCATACATGGGCAAATTCACATCGATTGGCACTGAGGGATCCGCAAGCTGGAGATGGCAGGGTTGATCTTCTTCATGATTGGTATTGGAAATAAATACTGAAGACAGTTTGTCGAAGCTGATTTTTCCATCGGGTTTGGGATACTCGATCTTCGGGCACTCGGCGGCAGGTTTCAGCTGGCAATGGTCCTTGGAGCGGTCATGGAATGTAAACGGAAATCTGCCCATGAATATATTTTGCTCGAGAAAAACAAGCGAACTGCCAATCCAGAAACCAAATTTGTGGAATCCAGCGCCGAAATTACGCGTTCTGTGGAGTTCGGCATGCAAATCAGAAGCGCTGAAACGCCTGGTATAGTCATGCAACTCGCCTGGTGGTGTATCGGACTGTAGTGCTTCTGCAAGGCTTTCTGCCGCCAGCAAGCCAGACTTCATCGCCGTGTGACTGCCTTTGATCTTGGCAGCATTCAATGTACCCGCATCACAGCCAATAATCAGCCCACCTGGAAAAGTCATTTTAGGAAGTGAGTTCAAGCCCCCCTTGATAATCGCCCTTGCGCCGTAACTAACACGCTTTCCGCCCTCTATGGTCTGCCTGATCACTGGATGATGCTTGTATTTCTGAAATTCGTCGTAAGGGCTGATATGTGGATTGCTGTAACTCAGATCAACTATCAATCCAAGTGAGACCTGACCCCCTTCTATATGGTAGAGAAAACCTCCGCTGGTCGCCGCATAGGAATCTCCCCGCATTGGATAACCCGCTGTGTGAACCACCAGGCCTTCCTTATGCTTGTCTTCCGGAATCTCCCAGACTTCTTTGATTCCAAGTCCGTAGTGCTGTGGGTCACTGTCCTTGTCAAGCTCGAAGCGATTGATGATTTCCTTACCCAGATGCCCTCTGCAACCTTCGGCAAATACGGTGTACCTGGCGTGGAATTCGAAACCAGGTTCGAATGAGGGTTTCTGTTCACCGGTACTGTTGACACCCATATCACCGGTAGCGACTCCCTTTACGGAACCGTCTTCGTTGTACAGAACCTCGGCTGCAGCAAAACCAGGAAACACTTCTGCGCCAAGTTCCATAGCCTGCTCTGCAAGCCAGCGACACAAATTACCCAGGGAGATGATGTAATTGCCGTGATTGTGCATGGTTCGGGGAACTACCATGCCAGGAAATTTAAAGCTGGATTCCGGACCAGGGAGATAATAGACATCATCTCCGGTAACACGGGTGTTTAACGGAGCGCCGCGCTCCTGCCAGTCGGGAAACAACTCTTCCAGGGGACCAGGTTCAAATACCGCACCGGACAATATGTGTGCTCCCACTTCTGAACCTTTCTCCAGCACGCACACAGACAATTCCTGTCCGCCTTCCTGGGCAAGCTGAAGCAACTTGCAGGCTGTAGTCAATCCGGCTGGACCAGCACCGACGATGACAACATCCACTTCCATCGATTCACGCTGCATTAAACTTCCTCTGCTTTGGCTGGGGGGTTGGAGATGACCACTCCCGTCAGCTACAGGAATGATTTTTTCGAGACATTATTATCCCTCACTCCACCAGACGGCGCAAAATGGCAGTTCCATAGACTTTGTCGGCAAATCCCGGACGGGCTGTTTCAATAAAGGCGGGGTGGCAGCTGATTTCCGGCGTGGAGAATCAACTGCCTGTGGTCCTAAAGCTGGACATACAGCGCGATAGAAGTGGCGAGCACCAATAACAAGCTGCCTTCCAGCCAGGCATACAATCGCCGGGCTCGAGGCGTCATTTTCTGCAGCATTCTACTGGCTGGTGAATATAATGCTGCGTATCTGTGTAGTCTCATTTCTCGTTACCCCCCTGTTCTGCAAACTACAGACTGGCGGCATCAGCTAATCTGGCAAAACCTACTTCAATTTGCACATGATTGAGTCGTACTTATATGACGACACAAATTGGAATTGGTTACAGCAGAAATTGTTGCCAGGTCAGTCTCAGCAAACCATGGCGACTACTATAGGCACTACAGGTGGGCAAAACCATTACCAGCGAGGTAATGGTCGCGGGACGGCCTATTCAGGCTTGGTAAAAATCATCATGTGTTGCCAGGGCAAAAAATCCAGCGTGTCGGTCCACTCCAGGCCGAACACACTCATCTCCTTCACTGCCTGCAACTCTGTCATCTTGTGCAAAGGTCTGATGGGTACACTGTCGTCTTCACCACGATACTCGAGCAGAAAAATTCTGCCACCTGGCCTCAGGGCCTTATAAATTCCATCGATCATTTCGAAGGGATGGGAAAACTCATGGTAGGCATCAACCATAATGGCGGCATCAATTGAACTCGGCGGCAAGTTTGGATTATCCACTTCCCCAAGCACGCGTTCGATGTTGCTAACGTCTTCCGCTTCCATGCGCTCGGCAATTAACTGCAACATCTCCGGCTGGATATCGACCGCCATCACTTTCCCTTCCGGCACCTTTTCAGCGATACGAAAGGAGAAGTAACCGGAACCAGCACCAATATCTGCGACTACTTCGTCTGGCGCCAGATTCATATTGGCGACGACCTCATCTGGCATTTCTTCCTGAATTCTTCCTGGCCGATTCAACCACTGCGCAGCCAGATGCCCCATCACAAAGGAAATCTCCCGTCCCATGTAGAACTTGCCAATACCTGTGGTGCGACGCTCCGGATCGATCTCATAACCCGGATGTTCAGCCGCACTTGTCAATGCAGGCAGCGACAAGCAGACAAGGCCGGTAAACGTGATTAGTGTGCGCAGTGTGGTTTTCATCGGCATACCTATCCAACAAGCAGGAATTAAGCAACTAGCTTACACCCGATACGCCTAAAAGCAATGCAGGGATCAACTTGCCTGGACAAGCGTTAGATTGAAAGAAGCTCACATTGGGACAGAAGGGCCGACATTTGCCCAGCCCATGCGAACCGACGAGGCGTCAGGGATCTCTCACAATTTCACCAGCGAATTACCGGCAAAGATGCAATAGTGCAGGCAAACACTCTTGCGAAATTGGCTGTAGATTAAAGCAATCGAATCAGGCGCTGCCCGGAGCCTTTGCATTTTGGACAGATGCTGGATTCCGTAATCTTGCCTTCGCCCTTGCAGACGTTGCACACGTCCTGATAAGGCTTCTTGAGAATGGATTGCAGTTCCATCAGTGCCTGTTTTGGTGGTTCTTTCTTGGCCGCAGACATCATGTACTAACCCCGGTAATGCTTAAAAACCCAAAACAACGAATTCAAATTTCTTGAATGACAATCTGCGCCTTTGTGACTGGCGTCTCATTTGCGTGCATTATGCAAAAGCCCAATTTGAAAAGTCGTTAACTGCCTCACAAATCCAGCCCTGGGTGTAAAATTTATCTACACCTTGAATAAATCTAGTCAGATTAGGTGCTTATGTTAGTATCACGCTCTTTTGGCCGGATCATCTCCTGAAGCTTGGGGGAGACGAATAGGCAAAACCCTTATCAGGGGTAGGAAATAATCTATGAGTGGCATTCTGAGTGGTATCCGGGTTTTGGATTTCGGGCGATACATCGCCGGGCCCTACTGCGCGACCCTGTTGTCGGATCTTGGTGCAGAAGTCATTCGGGTTGAGAAAGTTGACGGCTCTGAAGACAGATTCCTGTCACCGGTTACGGAAGACGGTGATGGCGCGCTTTTTCTGCAACTGGCCCGCAACAAGAAGTGTCTGACGCTGAATCCGATGAAACCTGCCGGACAGGAAATTGTGAAGAAGCTGGTTGCGACAGCGGACGTCGTCGTCGCCAATCTCCCTCCCGACACGCTGGCAGCAATGGGCCTGGACTACGATAGCCTGGTTGCTATCAAGCCAGACATTATTCTCACCATGATCTCTGCGTTCGGTCGCGGTGGACCCTATGAGAACCGCGTAGGGTTCGATGGCCTCGGCCAGGCCATGTCCGGCAGCATGTATATGTCAGGCACTCCAGACCAACCGGTCAAAGCCTACGCGCCTTTCATAGATTTCGGTACCGCCAGCCTTGCTGCCTTCGGCACTATGGCAGCCCTGTTCGAAAGACAGAAAACTGGCAAAGGACAGATTGTGGAAGGCTCTCTGTTCAACACTGCCCTCACTATGATGAACGGCACAGCAATCGAACAGGCAGCCATTCAACGTAATCGCGTCGCCACGCTGAACCGATCACAAACATCGGCACCAGCAGATACCTTTAAGACCCGTGATGGCTGGGTACTGGTGCAATCAGTAGGAGGACCGCTATTCAAGCGCTGGGCTGATTTGATGGGCGAAGATCATTGGCTGGACGACCCGCGTTTTCAGGACGATATCAGTCGGGGGGACCATGGCGAAGTGATCAGTGAACGTCTGGCTGCATGGTGTGCCGAACGTAGCACCGAAGAAGTGCTGACGGCGATGGAGGAGGCAAGGTTGCCTGCCGGACCGGTATTGTCACCACAACAAGTACTTGATGATCCACACATCTCGGCCAAAGGATTGTTTCAAGCTGTCGACTATCCGGGGCTGAAGGAACCTGCCCCCATCATGAAGACACCCATCGAATTTTCCGGAAATCCTGGCGAAATACGCCAGCGGCCACCAACCCTGGGTGAGCACACAGAAGAAATTATCGCTTCCCTCGGCTACAGCGCGGAACAGATTGCAGCGCTAAAAACCCAACGGGTCATCTAAACCGCACTTTTTCTCAGCTACCCGCTTCGGTTAGTCTAGAGCTTCTACACAAGTTCATACCACCGGAGCACAGCCAATGACCATCAAGCAAAAACGTCGGGAATTCCTGCAATCCTCGGCCGCTCTACTAGCGGGCTCAGCTTCCCTGGTCCCCAGACTCGCCAACTCCCAGACTTCGGGAGAAGATTACTGGCATATGGTGAGAGCACAATTTGCCTTTAGTGAAAACAAGGTTCCCATGAACGCCGCGAATCTCTGTCCTTCCTTTCGCGCCGTTGCCGAGCATGTTGCACTGCTTACCGCTGACATCGATATCGATTGTTCTTTCAACAATCGATCGAAGTTTGGCGATTTGCTCGAACAGAGTCGGCAGCTGGTCTCCGATCAGCTGCATGTGTCTGCCGATGAAATTGCCCTGGTCAGGAATACCAGCGAAGCCAACAATATTATCAATAACGGGCTGGCTCTGGGTTCCGGAGATGAAGTCCTGCTCTGGGACCAGAATCACCCGACCAACAATGTGGCCTGGGACGTTAGAGCAGCCCGCTACGGAGTCCAGGTCAAGCGTGTCAGCACCCCCGAGAATCCCACCTCGGAACAGGCACTCATCGATAGCTTCGTGAGCAATTTTAGTAATCGCACCCGCGTTCTGGCACTCACTCATGTGTCCAATGTTAGCGGTGTGCGCTTGCCAGTCGCCGAATTAGTGCAGGCGGCGCAACAGCGCAACATCTATGTGCATCTGGATGGCGCACAGTCATGGGGAGCACTGGATCTGGATCTGCGCTCCTTAAATGTAGACTCGTTTTCTGCCAGCGCCCACAAGTGGTTTATGGGCCCCAAGGAAGTCGGCCTGCTCTATGTGAGAGAGCCCAATATCGAACGTATCTGGCCGAATGTTATCGCCCCCGGCTGGGGTAACGATGCTGACACTGACTTGAGAGGCGCGCGGAAATTCGAATCCCTGGGGCAGCGGGATGATTCCGCCCTCGCTGCGCTCGGCATCGCTGCAAAATTGCACAACGATATTGGCCCCGCGCGAATCGAATCACGCATCAGTTTCCTGGCCCAACGCCTGAAGAGCGGGCTTACTGATGCTGGACTGTCTTTGGTCACTCCCATGGAATCGACGTTGAGTCATGGCGTATGCATAGGCAGGGTGCCTGCCGGACAAGGGGGGTCCATCAACAATCGCCTGTACAATGAATTCGGCATTGCAGGCGCTCCAACGGGTGGCATTCGACTCTGCCCTACTATCTATAACACCATTGAACATGTAGACCGCGCTGTCGCAGGACTCTCATCTATCCTGGCCTAAGACTGAAACAGTGTGCAAGGAGGACTCCATGCCATTCACGAATCGTATTTCACGTAGCCCGATTTTTAGCTACCTCTTTCTTAGTTCCTCCCTAATGCTCTGTTGTTTTCCCATGTTCGCCGCCGAATCCAACTACACCATGCCGGGGACGGTGAACATTGAAGATGTACCTGATGACATCTACCAGGATTCCTGGGCGCGCTTGCCTGAAGTACAGCGCGAATCACTGGATGCAGACGGTGCCAGGGCCTTCGATACTTACGTAAGACCAGGCACCGGATATGAATCTGGGTTACGTGGCCCAATTGGCATGTGGATGCACAGCCCGGCGCTTGCAGAAGCGACTTTCGATCTGAGACAAAGAGTGCGATATGGCACTAACAAGGACCAACGCCTCACCGAGCTCACAATCATAGCTACAGCTAGGGAAATCAATAACCAATATGAATACAGCGCCCATGAACCCCTGGCAATTGCGGCCGGATTGGAACAGGAAATCATTGACGTGGTTCGGTTTCGCCAAGCGCTGGATGATGTTGGGGAAATAGAAGGCTTTGGCGATACTGAACGCACTATCGTTCAGTTCACGCGGGAAGTAATCAGCGAAGAAAAGGTGAGTAGTGAGACCTTCGCCCAGGCGCTGGCAATTTTTGGCTCCGAAGGATTGATGGACCTGGTCGGCCTGATTGGCTACTACAACTATGTCGCGATTACGCTCAAAGCCTTCGATGTACAACGCCTTCCCGGCAGCGAACTGCTGTTGCCCATATCAAACAACTAGAACAGCTTTCGGGCAGCTACAACTCAGAGACCCCTGAAAAATTCCAGCATTGCCTGATTGGTCTTTCCCGGGGCTTCCTGCTGCACCCAGTGCCCTATACCGGGAAACAGCATTACGCCGCGCAAGTCAGGTACAACTCGGCTAATACCGGCTTCGAGCTGTTCTTTGGTCGCATGGGCAATAACCATGTCCTTCTCACCGGCGATAAACAGAGTGGGCACCTTCACAATGGGATCGAGATCTGCGGTGATCTCCCAGTTGCGTTCCAGGTTGCGATAATAGTTGATGCCCCCTCTGAAACCCGAGCTTCGAAACTGGCCAACGATATAGTCGAGGTCTTCCTGACGCAGCCATGATGGCAGACCTTTGGCTGCGCCAAGCCGGCCAATCCATCCACCTGCACTGTGATGTTTGTCGGTTATTTCTGGCGCTTCTCTTGGAGAATCTGGAGACAGGTAAAGGCGACTGATGAGGCCCATTGGATCTTCATCATACTCTGCTTCAGCCAGGCCACCGGGCGCGTTGTGGTACAACATATAGAAAAAGTTGTCACCGAAGCGCTTGCGATAGCTCGTCAATAAGGATTCTTTTGGCCTGCCGCTATATGGCACACTCATGGCGACCAGTGCATTGAACCTGTCTGGATAGTAGAGCACGGCATGCCAGGCAACGATGGCACCCCAGTCGTGACCAACCATAATAGCCTGTTGCTCACCCATCGCATCGAGGATTCCTGCCATGTCATCGCACAGATGCCTGATACTGTAGGACTCGAGCTCATGAGGCGCATCGGTTTCTCCATATCCACGCATGTCAGGCGCGACTACCCGAAACCCGTTCTGAGCCAGAAAAACAAGCTGATGGCGCCAGTTGTACCATGATTCTGGCCACCCATGAGCCAGCAACACGAGAGGACCACTCTCTCCTGCCAGAGCCAGGCGCATCTGAATACCGTTGGCTTTGATGGATTTAAATTTGACTCCGGCTACTGGTGAACTTGCCTGTGATGCTGCCATTTCTGATTCTTCAACTGATTGTATTGTCCTGTTTATAGTTAGAGCCTAGCACGGACCCGCCCGGTTCAGAAACGACCGGCAAGCAGGCGTCGCTGCTTCGCCATACTGAGAAAGAAGCTTTAGTTTCCGCGCTGTCTTGGCTATGCTCAGGAACCATCCGCATCCATTCGGATTGTTTCAGGAGGCAATAACAATGAAAACTCTACAGACCCTTCTACTAGTCGTCTCGCTCAGTCTTGCTGTGTTTGTGCAAGCCCAGGACGTGCGCATGTATAACACAGTTAAAACCAAATTGATGGAAGGTGGCCAGGTAGTTGGTGGCACAGTCGATACCGCAGATCCTGATGTTTACTGCGCCATGGCGAATGCGGGATTCGACTTTATCTGGATAGAGATGCAACACAGCCCATTGAATTATACAGATGCAGCCAGAATGATCTGGGCATGTCGAGATGCTCCGGCGGTTCCCTTCATCCGGATTCCCGATGCAACGGAAGGAGATATCCAAAAGGCAACTGATATCGGGGCGCTGGGCATTATCGTGCCGATGGTGGATACCGCCGAGAAGATGGAGAACGCAGTGAAATTCGCCAAGTACCCGCCACAGGGTCGACGCAGTCAGGGCGGAGGCCAGTATGGCCGACTGTGGGGACGGGATTATCGCCAGACCTGGAACGAGAATGTGATGATCGTTGCCATGATTGAGACACTGGAGGGTACCGAAGCCGCAGATGAGATTGCCGGGGTTGATGGTGTCGACGCTGTCTTCGTCGCTAGCGGAGACCTGGGCAGTTTCAGTGGCAAGCGGCAGGGTGATGCGGAATATGAAGCGCTGGTTTCGCGCATCAGGAATGAAACCGAAGGCGCAAATAAATTCCTTGGCGGACCTTCTGCCTGGATGACATCCCGAGAGGGCTATCAGTTTTTTCAGGCCCCTAGTGTTGGCAGCCTGATACGAATCGGCGCGCGCGTTACCCTGGAAGAAGCAGATCCCTGTCGCTTTCTCCCGTCAGGGGCAACCCCGGTAGCAGGCGAGAATCCCTGTCCTTAATTCAGTTCTGGATTTTGGTGCCGGGCACAAGCCTGGCACCACGGATCAGAACTTCACCCAACCATAGTAGATCATGCCGTCGTCGGGGCGAATGATGAGTAGCCGCGATGAATCTACTCCCGCGTCTTGCGATTCCACCGCCAGGGCTTGCACGCGATACCTGGCCGTCAGGATCTCGTCAGCACCGGGAAACCAGTCAGCCTGATCACCACCAATGTGTGTAGCCAGGAAACGCACCGCCGACCGCAGCGGCGCGGGCAGTTCATCCCCTGGTAGCGCTGCTTCCAGTAGCGGTGGTGTGTTCGATTCGACACTATCAGTACTGCTGATTCTACCGACGAATCCGCGATCGATATCACCGGACCAGTTACCGGTAACCATATAGCTGTTGAGAATTTCTATGCGGGCGCCACCCAGTAAGGATTCAACCTGCCTGATATCAGGATGGTCACGGGGCATCTCGCCTGGCCCGGCTCCCATGAGCTGCACTGCCAGCAGGGCATAAAAGCCGAGCACGAATATCGCAAGTGTGATCAGCGCTTTTTTGAATTTGGAAACCATTAGCTTATTGCCGTTGATACGATCGCAGCACAGCTTTGGGCCGCGGTTGCTTTATTGTCGCTAATTGGAGTGGATTTGTTTTGGGTATGCAAGAAAAAGCCCGCTAGAAGCGGGCTTTTTTGTATGGCGCACCCGAGAGGATTGATTCAGAATTTGCGTGGGCGCAAATTCCTCACCCTATGGGCAGCTGATGGCTGTCCAAATTGCTAACGCAATTTGTGATTCAGAATTTGCGTGGGCGCAAATTCCTCACCCTATGGGCAGCTGATGGCTGTCCAAATTGCTAACGCAATTTGTGATTCAGAATTTGCGTGGGCGCAAATTCCTCACCCTATGGGCAGCTGATGGCTGTCCAAATTGCTAACGCAATTTGTGATTCAGAATTTGCGTGGGCGCAAATTCCTCACCCTATGGGCAGCTGATGGCTGTCCAAATTGCTAACGCAATTTGTGATTCAGAATTTGCGTGGGCGCAAATTCCTCACCCTATGGGCAGCTGATGGCTGTCCAAATTGCTAACGCAATTTGTGATTCAGAATTTGCGTGGGCGCAAATTCCTCACCCTATGGGCAGCTGATGGCTGTCCAAATTGCTAACGCAATTTGTGATTCAGAATTTGCGTGGGCGCAAATTCCTCACCCTTATGGGCGTCTCGCTACGCTCGACGTCTGCGCTGCTGGCGCAGCTTTCGAACCGGAGATTCTCATCGCAACCCGGATTCTCCATACAAAAAAAGCCCGCTAGAAGCGGGCTTTTTTTGTATGGCGCACCCGAGAGGATTCGAACCTCTGACCCCCTAGTTCGTAGCCAGGTACTCTATCCAGCTGAGCTACGGGTGCGTATTCTTGCTATATTCCTTCGATGTGAGCCAGTGATACCTTAACTTCACACCCAGCCCGCAATCGCAGATTGCGGTCGTTCGACCGGCGCTCGAAGCTGGCGCTTCGAAAACGCTTGTCCTCACCCAGCTGAGCTACGGGTGCGTATTCTTGCTATGTTCCTTCGATGTGAGCCAGTGATACCTTAACTTCACATCCAGCCCGCAATCACAGATTGCGGTCGTTCGACCGGCGCTCGAAGCAGGCGCTTCGAAAACGCTTGTCCTCACCCAGCTGAGCTACGGGTGCTTATTAGATGATCCAGCCTAGGCGGCTCAATCGAGGGGCGGTATTATAGCGAAATCATTGAAATTTCATAGCGATATGTCCCCTCTGACCAAGGATTCAGTGGAATGATAATGGGATCAAAATTGGCCGTAGTACTGCTTTGCCTTTTCATCTCGGGGCAGGTTTTTGCAGATTACGAAGACGGCCTCGACGCGGTATTTCGTGGCGACTACCAAACGGCATTTAGAGAGTTCAGCGTCGCCGCCGAATCCGGTCTCGACGCGGCGCAGTACAACCTCGCCATTCTCTATTTCACCGGACAGGGTGTGGCTCAGGATCTGGGCTTGGCGTTCAGGTGGACCGAGGCTGCGGCCCTGCAAGGTCATCTCGGTGCCCAGGCGAATCTGGGTTCTCTCTACATGGAAGGTTCAGGCGTTGAGCAAGACGTAACAACGGCTATTGCCTGGTTTACCGCAGCCGCGCGTGGCGGTCATGCCAACTCCGCATTTGCCCTCGCCAATATGTATTACGATGGCGATCCCGTAGACCGGGATTACACCCTGTCCCACGCCTGGGCCAGCATGGCTGTGCTCCATGAGCATCCGGAAGCGGAGGCTTTTCGAACCCGGCTCGAACGACGCCTGGACAGCACCGATCTGAGCGCTGCCCGCCGTACCTTTGCCCGCTGGCAGATTGAGCCGCCAAGCCTGCCCGGCTCCCCTGATAGTCGGCCTTAATCCATTACCTTTGGGGTAATGGTTTTACTGCAAATGCCTGCCTACAATGGGTGAAAATTCAGATTTTTGGAGCACCCCATGACTGCTGTTGGCCCCCTGCTGAGTGAGTATCGAAAACGCAATCGTCTGTCCCAGCTGGAATTATCCCTGCTGGCTGATGTTTCATCCCGCCACATCAGCTTTATTGAAACCGGACGCACTCGCCCAAGCCGGGAAATGCTGTTGCGGCTGGCCGATGTGATGAATCTGCCACACAAGGATAGCAATCTGCTGCTCAACTCCGGTGGTTATGCAGCCGCCTACAGCGAGCTGGATCTAAGCAGTGATGAAATGGCAGCCGTGCACAATGCATTGCAGCTCATTCTGGACAATCACAATCCTTATCCAGCACTGGTAATGGACGGCTGTTATAACCTGCTGATGGCCAATCAGTCACAACAGAAGCTAATGGCCCTGGCCTTGGGTGATCTGCAAAACATTCCATCCCACAACCTGATGGAGGCACTATTCAGGGAAGACATGTTCAGGCCTCTCATCAGCAATTGGGAAGAAGTCTCCAGTCACCTGTTACGAAGATTGCGTAAACAGGTTCTGGCGTATGGAAATCCTGGTCACAAGAATCTCTATGAAAAACTGTTGGAGATGGAGCCAACGCACAATTGGCAACAACCAGACGAATCAACTGATGATGGTCCTATGCTAACAGTGGATTTCAAGCTGGGTGACCTGACCCTTAAGACATTTACTACGGTAAGCCAGTTTGGCTCTGCCCTGGACATCGGCATGGAGGAATTACTGATAGAGAGCTATTTCCCGGCCGATGAAACCACAAAAAGCTTCTTCCTGCAGAAGCACAACTGATCAATAATTCGTATTACTGGTTTGCTGCAGCCTGCTCTTCTTCCAGCTTCTCCTGTCCCAGGCGCAAGCGTAAATCGAGGTAGGCTTGCCAGCTTTCCGGGTCCACGAACGGATGTGGATCACCATCCTGACGATCTGCAAGCATGGCATAGCGCTCGAACACTTCGCCCTGTTCCGGATGGTTGGGAATATTGACCTCGATTCCCTGGAGTTGCTGCATTTTCCTGATGCTGTCCACATAGGCCTGAGCCAGCTCCACGCCTTCAAAGTTCAACCCTGCACCACCAAACAGAAAGGCTTCGTGGGGATAACCATTGTCATAAACCGTGAAGATTGTAGACAGCACGCCAGGTGTATGACCGGGGGTCAACATGAATTGTAATCTGGTACGCCCGAGGTTAAGCGTACTGCCATCACTGACGCTAAGGTGCCTGATAGGTTTCGGATACTCCCTGTAGACCGCTGGCTGCTCTGTCATGGCCCAGTCTGCCTCAGACATCATGGTGACAGCCCCGAACTCCTGTTGAAATTTTAAGGCACCACCTACGTGATCATAATGGGCATGGGAAACTATCAGATAGCGTATATCATTGGGATCGAAACCCAGATCACGGATATTCTGAATCGCCATGTCCGTTAGTCCTTCATACATGGCATCAAAAACGATCAGTCCCTGATCACCAACCAGCAGCCAGGAAGATACCCATTTACCGCCAATGTAGTAGAGATTGTCGAACACCTGAAAAGGCTCAACGTATTGAAACTCCGGATCGTGATTGGTTTCCTGCGCAATTGCCGGTGTGCACAGCACCAGGAAAGCGAATATGACTACACGTACCATAGATTGAATCGGGCGAATCAGCATGTCTGGCCTCTAATTGAATTCCGCGATCAGCTTGTTGGTCAGCATAATAGCAGGCTTGAATCCTGATTGATCGCTCCGGTAGAAGTTTTACTAGTAGGATCGGGGCAAGCCGAGTTCATGCTCCGCCAGGTAGTTGAGAATCATCTCCTGAGATACGGGTGCCAACTTCATCAGTCTTGCCTCCCGCCAGTAGCGCTCAACATGAAATTCCCTGGCATACCCAAATCCACCATGGGTTTGCACAGCCTGGTCAGCTGCGAAAAATCCTGCCTCTGCCGCAAGCCATTTGGCCATATTCGCCTGAGGTCCGCAGGGCAGCCCGGCATCCAGCAGAAATGCCGCCTTGCTTACCATCAAGCTTGCTGCTTCAAGCTTCGTATGGGCTTCAGCCAGTGGAAATGCGATTCCCTGATTTTTACCAATCGGTCGTCCAAACACTTCTCGTTCATTGGCGTAATTAACCGCGCGACGTAAAGCAGCCCTGCCAATACCAATCGCTTCAGCCGCGATCAGGATGCGTTCGGCATTCAGCCCATCGAGCAGGTATTTGAAGCCCTCACCTTCTTCCCCTACCCTGTCATCGAAAGCTACCTGCAAGTCATCATAGACCACTTCACAAGTTTGCACTGCATTGCGACCCAGCTTAGGAATCGGAGAGATACTGACTTCGGGAGCTTGCAACCTGGCCAACAACAAGGTCATACCATCTGTCTTGTTGGCAACTTCCTCTCTGGGAGTCGTTCTGACCAGCAACAACACGCGCTCCGATTCGAGCGCCTTGGTAGTCCAGATTTTTCTTCCACTCACACGGTAGTGATTATCTTCTGCGCGGGCAGAGGTAGTAATCGACGTGGTATCACTTCCTGCGTCAGGTTCAGTGACGCCAAAGGCTACTTGCAACTTGCCACTGGCGACATCGGGCAAATACTTTCGCTTCATGTCCTCAGTGCCGTGGCGAACCACGGGATGCATGCCGAACATAGACAGGTGGATTGGTGTTGCACCGTTCATTGCAGCACCTGATGCGGCAACTTCTTCCAATACCAGCGCAGCTTCAGTAATGCCTTTGCCTGCGCCACCATAGTCTTCCGGTATGGCGGTGCCAATCCAGCCGGCATCCGCCATGGCCTGGAAGAATTCCTGAGGGTAAATTGATTCTCTGTCGTGGCGCTCCCAATATTCATCGGGGAATTTGGCGCAGAGTCTCGCTACTGATTCCCTGATGAGTGAGGCTTCTTCGTTTTCAGAAAAATCCATCGATACTAACTGGTTTGACCGGCGAGCTGCGTTGCCAGGGCAAGAATACGTTTAGCCCGCTTGAGATGGGGTACATCAACCATCTGACCATTGAATGAGAACGCCATTTTTCCTGCTGCAGCATTCTCTTCAAATGCCGCCAGCAATGCATGCGCTTCATCAATTGCCGCCTGGGAGGGAGTGAAGGCAGTGTTCACGATATCGATTTGATCCGGATGTATTGTAATCTTGCCGGTAAAACCCATGTCTGCCGCATCCCGACATTCCTTCTCCAGACCTCGGGCATTCTTGTAGTCAATAAAGACAGCGTCGATGGCCTGCACATCAGCTGCTGCTGCGGCCAGCAAGCACTGCGCCCTGACATAGCGATAAACGTCCAGATAGTTGCCTTGCGCATCCCTGGTTGCACGTGAGCCAAGAGCGCCAGAGAGATCCTCTGCACCCCAGGTCATACCATCGACACGGGGATTGGCAGCCAGTTCGTGCAGGTGAAATACCGCTTCAGGCACTTCCGTCGCAATCAACACCAGGGAGAGACTGGACTCGGGCAGGTTTCGCTCCCGTTCTGCTGCGGAAACAATCTGATCAATCGCGTCCACATTGCTGCGGGTAACAACTTTTGGCAATACCAGGCCATCCGGACCAGCCGCCAATACCGCGTCGAGATCATCTCTTCCCCAGGAAGTGTCCTGCGGATTAATTCTGACCAGACATTCCTTCCCGGAGAAATCTACCGTTTCGACCCATTCGCAAACGATTGCCCGGGCGGATTGCTTGTTCTCAGCTGTGACAGAATCTTCCAGATCGAGTATCAAGGTATCCGCAGACAATTCCAGCGCTTTGGCAAACATACGCTCATTGCCTCCAGGTACGAAGTGCAGTGATCTACGTGGACCCCGGGGGCCTGGCTCTGCTGTTATTGGCACTCGATTGCGCCCCTTTACTCTTTGTCAGGTTGTTTCAGCATCATGGCTTTGCGCAAGCAGTCGCATACGAGTTCGTTGCGTTGATTCAATGCCATGTGTCGAAACTGCACGATGCCCCGGTCAGGCCTGGTTCTGGATTCCCGCTTGCCTACTACTTCAGTTGTCAGGGTCAGGGTATCGCCTATGAAAACCGGGTTTGGAAATTCAGTCTTCTCCATACCGAGGTTTCCAATTGTCGTGCCTTCCGTCGTGTCGGCAACCGAGGCACCGATCAACAAACCGAGAGTATACAGACTATTAACGATGACTTGCCCAAACGGGGTTTCAGCAGCAAACTCTTCGTCCAGATGTAAGGGTTGCGTATTGCGTGTCATCTCGCAAAAACGAACATTATCTTCCTGCGACACCACCTGAGCAGGCTCGTGGATAAATTTCATCCCTACAGCTAATTGTTCAAAGTATTGACCGGCCACGCGACAAAAATCCCGCCATTGTTCCGTAACTGACTACGAACATATTGTAGTGGTAAGTAAGACTGCCATCCATTACATTTCAGCTGGACAGATTGAGATACGAAGACAAAATGACAGCAGCTCGCTATCAAGACTGGATTGGACGCACGCAAACTTTCCAACAAGTGATAACTGACACACCCGTGCAGAAAATGCTGGCAACATTGGGTCAATTTGCACCGCAATTGAACAATCCAGAACAGATTCCGCCATTGTGGCATTGGCTCTATTTTCTCGAAACCGTGAGCTGGCAGCAGCTTGCCAAGGATGGCCACCAGAAGCGTGGCGAATTTCTGCCACCTGTTGACCTGCCCCGACGCATGTGGGCCGGCAGCCAGTTTGAGTTTCATCACCCTTTGCAACTAGGCGCAACAGGTCGGCGATTCTCCAAAATCGAATCCATAGAAGAAAAAGAAGGAAAATCAGGCAAACTTGCTTTCGTGACTGTGCTACACGAAATTTTCTGCGATGATGAGCTGGCGATTACAGAGTCTCAGACAATCGTTTATCGCGCTGCTTCACCCCTTGCCGAAAATTCACCAGGAAAACCGGCCCCTGAATCTGCTGCTTGTTCGGAAACAATTAAACCAGACCCACTGCTGCTGTTTCGCTACTCTGCCCTTACCTTCAATGCCCACCGCATCCACTATGACCGTCCTTATGCCACAGAAATCGAAGGGTATCCCGGACTGATCGTGCATGGCCCGCTACTGGCCACGCTACTGGTGAATTTGCTGGCCAAGTATTACCCGGATCGCAAGCTGGAAAAGTTCGAGTTTCGTGCCATGAAACCGGTTTTCGATCTGGCACCATTCTCAGTCTGCTGCAATGAGCCAGATGCTGCAGGCCTTTCGGAACTCTGGATAGCTGATACAGCCGGGGAAATTTGCATGACTGCTGGCGCGAAATTACAAGTCTGAGGGATTCTGAAGCCTGCGACCCTGTGCTATTATGCGCCGCTCCGGAGAGATGGGTGAGCGCAAGCGATTTGAAAGCGGCAGCTTTCAGCGCAGCGCGAACGACCGCAATCTATGATTGCGGGCTGGATCGAGTGGCTGAAGGCGCGCCCCTGCTAAGGGCGTATAGCTTAACCCCTATCGAGGGTTCGAAAGGCGCGATAGCGCCGCACACAGCGCGAAGCGCTGCCCGGAGGGTGAGGAATTTGGCTCAGCCAAATTTCGAATGAATCCCTCTCTGAGGTTTGCGCAGCAAACCAAATGCTTGAATAATTTGGATAGAGAGAATAAATAAAACTAATCCGGAGAGATGGCCGAGTGGCTGAAGGCGCGCCCCTGCTAAGGGCGTATAGGTTAACCCCTATCGAGGGTTCGAATCCCTCTCTCTCCGCCATATCCATACGTCGAACGAATCCCTCTCTCAGACGCGCCATGAACCCCTGATCAGCCCACACAGTATTCAAACCTTCTGACACCAGAACTGGTACATTCTCTGGAACAAGGTCGGATTCCTTTTCTCAAACTCCCACCACTTGTCCAGGTCATAGAGCGCCGACTCATCAGGCCAGACTTTTTCAAAGGCCCTTATAGCACCAGGGTTGGCAAACTCAAATCCACAAAACTTCAGACCCAGATTTTTCAGGTATTTCGCAATAAGGGGTATTTCAAATCGATGCTCCTGAACATGAAACAGCAAGTCACGAACAGAACTCAAACTATAGAAATCGGATGATTGACACGCCAGTTTGTGAACTGCATTGTCAGATCGCATACAGCGCTGGCGAAACGCCCTGATTTCCTGCGCACTGGCACCGATGCCCAGTGCCTCAATCTCACGTCGAAGCTGCACAATGTGAGCGCGGGATAACTCGCTATAGAGACCCAATTTCAGTAGCCCCCCGGGTTTCAATACTGCAGTTAGACATTCCAGACCCTGGTAGGGATCTGCCATATGATGCAGTACGCCACCACATTCAATCACATCAAACTGTTGATCCAGCTGCTGTACCTCGAGTATATCTCCTTGCAGGTACTCAATATTGTCTATGCCCAGTTCCAGTGTTTTTCTCTTTCCATAGGACAAACTGCTCAGGCTCAGGTCGATAGCCAATACACTTGATTGATTAATTCGGCTAGCGGTCTCTATGGCATTGCGTCCAGTACCACAACCCGCAATCAAAATTCTGGGCGTTTGAATCTCGCGGATAGAGGCATCTGCAAGTTTCAGGCGCGCGCTATCCACAAGCTGCGGCACACTAAACCCGCGCTCTTCAATGTTTGCCTTTATCCATCTTGGATAAGGCCTTTCCTCATACTGCTTCCTCACCTTAACCGACACCCTATCGCTAATCTCACAATAAGATGAGATCCCATGCATCAGTTCGATTTCTTTCATTTTCTCGATGACATGTAATTGATAGACGCCTCTGCAATTGGGCTCAGAAACAGGCTTGTCCTGCCAATCAAGAACGCTGAGGTCGCGGTAGCAGGCAAGACAGAGCATCTGCATTGCCGATCGCCTGTCTCCAATATCGGGCCGATCCAGAACAAGTGTGAGCAAATCGCTGACCAGCGCAGCCTCTTGCTCAGACTCAGGATAAACATATTCATTGACGAAGCATTGGCTTGCCAATGCGGCGAGGAAAGAAAGAATTTCTTCACTATCCGGCAGACTGTCCAGCTGCAACAGCACCGCTTCTCTGATTGCCGAGAAAAGTCTTTCGAATTCCAACGCTGGAATCGGGGTGGTTTCCAATAGCCTGGTTACTAGTGGCTTACCAGAGAGTTCCCTGAGGATCTCAGCTAGCGAGTTTTCGATGGAATCTTCGAGATCACGGCCCAACAAGGGACTCAGTTTGGAATCCTGGCTAAGCAGGCTTAGTGCAGACCTCACCACGTCGGAGGGCCTTACACAGCATGCATTGTCCAACATCGCAACAAATAGCGGGACTAATTGCGGTGCTGGCGAATCAAAACGTTTGTTTCGCAAGATCGCACCCGCATTGCGATAGGCATCCTGGTAATCTGGCGCGAGAGAGACAGTCCTGGCAAAGCAATCCAAAGCGCTGTCCGTATCGCCTCTAAGGAAATGGACTGTACCCAGGTTGTAATAGGCCATTGCATAGGCCGGGTTCTTTTCAATTGCGAACTGGTAATTGCTTACCGCCTCGTCCAGTTGTCCATTGAACTTGTAAGCTGTGCCCAGATTGACGTAGAGCTTCTCCAGATCAGGCCTATAGCTTATAGCTTTGTTGAAACAATCAATCGCTGCCTCGAAGTGTCGTAAGCCTATGTAGGCAGAACCCAGCAAATTCAGTAAATCACTTGATTCAGGAAATTCTTTCAGCAAAGGGGCGGCGGCAGCTACCAACTGATTAAACTTTTGTTCGCCATAAAGCTTTGCAAGGGAATTTACTGCTGAGTGCAGTGCTTCTTGATCCGACGTCATAATTATTGATGATTGGAAAGCTGGTGGGACTTGCTCATGCTGGTGGGAATCGTTTCAACTAATGATATCTCCTCCCACAATGGAATTGCTCCTTTTACAGAAATTAAGTTTTTTACAGGTGAGAGAGCAGAATTGTGTGTAGGGGAAAGTGTACAGCCCAGGACTGATGTTTCAGTATGCGAATCAGGATGGCGCAACTGGCCTGGCGAAGAAAGCAAATGGAATAGCAAACGGACCGAGCAATACTCCCATTGCGGCCCAATAAAAATGCCGGGCCTTGCGCCATTTAGCAACAGCGAAACAAATGGCGGCACTGACAACCACAATTAGTACAAGCAATGGCATCTATCTCTCCCGGGTTTACTTCTTGATGTATGTTTACTCGCTACCGTCGCTGGATCCTTCGCTGCTTTTCTCTTTCTGAATCCGTTGATAAATTTCTTCTCGATGCACCGCGACTTCTTTCGGCGCACTGACTCCGATTCGCACCTGGTTACCTTTCACGCCCAGCACAGTAACCGTGACGTCGTCCCCTATCATCAGCGTTTCACCAATTCGGCGTGTCAGTATCAACATTGCCTTTCTCCATTAAGGTTTCCCTTGCGCTATCCCTCGCACAGCCGGCATTCCGGTGAATACCGATAAATCGCAAAAACTCCAGTAAATCCAGTGGCTTACGATTTATCGAATCGATGCTGATCCCCGGAATCCAGGTGCAACTTAGTCATAGTATCTGCCTATCAAGACAGCTTGCCAAGGATTTCCGCGGTGAATTGAGACCTAAATCAGGCCTGTTGGCCCGGGGTAGCGTTAATTGCTGCTGCTTTCCGAGGGCGGATCACCCAGCTCAAAAGCACTGTGCAGAGCTCTCACAGCCAATTCCAGGTATTTTTCTTCAATAACTACCGAGATCTTGATCTCCGAAGTAGTAATGATCTCGATATTGATATTCTCATCTGCCAATGCCTTGAACATCTTGCTGGCGATACCGGCATGGGATCGCATACCAACGCCAACCAGTGACACTTTGCAAACCTTGGTATCCAGCACGACATCTTTTGCCTGAAGAGAGGATGCCAGCTTGTCTAATATCCCTTTGGCGCGATCACTCTCAGCTCGCTTGACTGTAAAAGTGATGTCATTTGAACCATCTGCGGCCGCGTTCTGCACGATAACATCGACTTCTATACCTTCATCGCTGACCGGACCAATTACTTTGTAGGCAATCCCTGGCACATCGGGAACACCGGTTACAGTGAGCTTTGCTTCGTCGCGTTCAAAGGCAATTCCCGCGATACTTGGATCTTCCATTGCTGAATCTTCCTCTAAACTAATTAGGGTTCCTGGTCCTTCTTCGAAAGTTGAAAGTACTCGCAACGGTACCTTGTACTTTCCTGCAAACTCTACCGAGCGGATCTGCAACACTTTAGCGCCCAGGCTCGCAAGTTCGAGCATCTCTTCAAAAGTGATACTGGATAGCAATCTGGCGTCATCGACAACTCGTGGGTCGGTTGTGTAAACACCTTTCACATCGGTGTAAATCTGGCATTCATCCGCTTCGAGCGCGGCAGCAAGCGCGACGGCTGAGGTGTCAGAGCCACCCCTACCCAGGGTGGTGATATTGCCGTGTTCATCCACTCCCTGGAAACCGGCAACCACGACTACGTTTTGTTGTTCCAGCTGGGCCCGGATGCGAGTGCCATCAATTTCCCGAATTCTGGCCTTGGTATGTGTTTCATCGGTCAGAATTTTCACCTGACCACCAGTAAAGGAACGCGCTCCATAACCCCGTTTTTCCAGCGCCATGCACAACAAGGCAATAGTCACCTGTTCACCAGTGGACAACAATACATCCATTTCCCGTGGCGTTGGTGATTCCATGACTTCAAGTGCCAGAGCAGTGAGACGATTTGTCTCGCCACTCATGGCGGACACCACAACAACAATATCATCGCCGTCATCACGAAAGCCGCAAATTTTTTCTGCGACTGCTTCGATCTTCTCAACACTTCCGACCGAAGTGCCACCAAATTTTTGAACTATGAGCGCCATCGACTACTTCCTTATAGCCTTTCCTCTAACCAGGGTCTTGCACTTTCCAGTGCGCCTGGCAAAGCGGAAGCGTCACTACCTCCAGCCATTGCCATGTCGGGTCTGCCACCACCCTTGCCCCCGACTTGCTGCGCTACAAGATTCACCAGATCGCCAGCCTTGACTTGCTCAATCAGGTCTTTGCTGACACCTGCCACCAGATTGACCTTTCCGTCATTGACGCTGGCCAGAAGCACTACCGAGCTGCCGAGTTTATTCTTCAATTGGTCAACCGTGTCCCGCATCGCTTTCGGATTGAAGTCTTCCAGCTTGGCTATCAATACCTGCTTGCCATTAATCTCAATGGCCTGGCTGCCCAGGTCATCACCCGCACTGGCTGCCATTTTTGACTTGAGCTGCTCGAGTTGTTTCTCCAGCGCCTTGTTTTGCGCCATTAAGGCTTTCACCTTCGTCTCCAGCTCACCATCCTTTGCTTTCAGCAAATTGCCGATACTACGCAAGGCGCGCTCCTGGGAATTGACCAGTTCCAGCGCTGGTTTCCCGCTGACCGCTTCAATTCGACGCACACCCGCTGAAATGCCAGATTCGCTGACAATCTTGAACAAGCCGATATCACCGGTACGATCGACATGACAGCCGCCGCAGAATTCAATTGAATAGTCTCCTCCCATGGAAACTACTCTAACCTGCTCACCATACTTTTCACCGAAGAGTGCCAGAGCCCCTTTGTTTTGAGCCTCAGCGATTGGCATCACTTCCTTGCTCACCGAGGAATTAGCCAGGATCTGGCTGTTCACCATGTCTTCGATGCGCTGCAGCTCATCATCTGTTACCGGGGAAGAATGAGAAAAGTCGAAGCGTAATCGGTCTGCATCAACAAGCGACCCTTTTTGCAGCACATGCTCACCCAACACATTGCGCAATGCTGAATTCATCAGATGAGTAGCTGAATGGTTCAGCGTAATGGCAGACCTGTCACCACTGGCAACCTGAGCCTGCACCTTATCGCCAGGCTTTAGCTTTCCTTCCTTTAGCAAACCTCTATGAAGATGCACTTCACCTTGCTTCTGTGTGTCTAGTACTTCGAAATGAGCAGATTCATTCTTGATGACGCCGTGATCACCGATCTGTCCGCCAGATTCAGCATAGAAAGGTGTGACATCGAGAATCAGCAGCACTTCGGCATCGACAGGGACAGTATCCAGTCGCTCGCCTTCTTCTGAGTAAATAGCCTGGATCTCACTCTGATCCTCTAGTCGATCATAACCAGAGAATACCGAATCCAGATTCGCATCGATGTCGAACGAGTCCACAGCAGCGAAGTTACTTGCTGCTCTTGCCTGGTCTTTCTGCACGGCCATGGCCTGATCGAATCCGTCCATGTCAACTTGCAGCTCATGCTCGCGGCCTATATCTGCAGTAAGATCAACAGGAAAACCATAAGTATCGTAGAGTTTGAAGACGGTTTCCCCGGGAATAACATTCCCGTCCAGTTCCGCAATGGCTTTCTCCAGGATCGACATACCGTTTTCGAGAGTGCGTGCAAACTGCTCTTCTTCATCCTTCAATACTTTTTCTACGAATGCCTGCTGGTCATGCAACTCTGGATAGGCATCTCCCATCACATCAACAAGCGCTTGTACGATCTTATAGAAGAAGACCTCTTTCACTCCCAGTCGGTAGCCGTGACGAATTGCCCTGCGCACGATTCGTCTCAAGACATAGCCCCTACCCTCGTTAGAGGGCACTACACCGTCTGTCACCAGAAAAGCGCAGGAGCGAATATGATCTGCGATCACTTTCAGGGAATTGTTTTCGAGATCCGTACAAGCGGTGATATCCCCGATATTCCTGATCAGAGAGGCAAACAGATCAATCTCATAGTTGCTGTGAACCTGTTGCATCACAGCTGCCAGGCGCTCCAATCCAGCACCGGTATCTACTGAAGGCTTGGGCAAAGCTGTCATGGATCCATCTGTCTTGCGCTCAAACTGCATGAACACCAGATTCCAGATTTCAATGTAGCGATCGCCATCCTCATCGGGACTTCCGGGCGGCCCGCCAGCGACATCTGGTCCATGATCATAAAAAATTTCCGAGCATGGCCCGCAAGGACCAGTATCCCCCATAGCCCAGAAATTATCTTTCTCGCCCATACGGGTAAATCTGTTCGGGTCGACTTTCATCTCATCAAGCCAGATAGCAGCGGCTTCATCATCGTCCTGAAACACTGTCACCCAAAGTTTTTCCGCCGGCAAACCCAGATCGACTGTGAGAAACTCCCAGGCAAACTGGATCGCCTCTCGCTTGAAGTAATCACCAAAGGAGAAGTTCCCGAGCATCTCAAAGAAGGTATGATGTCGAGCGGTGTAACCCACATTTTCAAGATCATTATGCTTACCGCCAGCTCTCACACAGCGTTGTGAGGATGTGGCTCTTTGGCTCTGACGCTTCTCTACGCCGAGAAAAACATCTTTGAACTGCACCATTCCCGCATTGGTAAACAGTAAAGTGGGGTCATTTCCAGGCACAAGTGGGCTGCTGGGCACGATCTCGTGACCACGTGCCGCAAAGAAGTCGAGAAATTTCTGCCTGATTTCAGCGCTTTTCATTTGTACGGTTCGATCTCAAATCAACGATATTTTTCGATATAGGCTGCCACAGCGGCTGCCTGACCCAAAAAAGCAGGGGATTATAGCGCGTAATGCACTGTTATTGCAGGATTTAAGTACTAGTCTTGGTCTTTGTTGTCGTCAGCGGAAGGAGGCAGAAGCGAGGATTTCGAGCCGAATTCAAAATTTGCGAAAGTCCTCTCCACCGGAACCCTGAGTTTGCCGTCGCTGGACAAGAGAATGGCGATTGGCCTGGTTTGCGGGAAATGGCTGAGGATGATGGTACCAATGATCAGGAAAGGCACACACAGAAACATCCCGGGGATATCCCAGATATAACCCCAGAGCGCCAGATTCAACAAAATGACAATTGGGCTCAGGTTAAAAGAAGAACCCATCAATCGTGGCTCCAGAATATTACCAATGCACACCTGGAAGGCACCGATACCTATCAGCACCAGGAAAAACAGGGTATAGCCTTCTGACTGAGCCAGGGCTATCAGTGCCGGAAATATTGTCGCAATGATTGAGCCGATTGTGGGAATGAAATTCAGCAGGAAAATCAACAAGCCCCAGATTTCGGCAAAATCGACGCCAACAACCAGCAGGAAGCCATAGCTCAAAATACCGGTGAGAGAACTGGTGAATATCTTGATTCGAATGTACTTCTGCACATCATCCCTGATTCTGCCGATGATCTTGCGCACGTCTTCTTCTTTATCCGGGTTAGCCACCAGGGCAGAAATCTTGTTACTGAAATGACCCTGCTCCAGAAACAGGAAGCCCACATAGATAAGGATCAGACCACCACTGGCTAAAATTCCGGCCAGTGAAGAAGCAACTGAAGTGGCATAGGAAGGCAGGTCTATCCATTCCGTAATCAGCTCGGTGAAACTCTGGTCTTCGATGGCCGCGATATCTATATAAGGAATACTCTGCAATCTGCGTGTCAGGTTTTCCTGGTAGACAGGTGCCACGTCTAACACGTCCTGAGCATTAGAGCTCAAGGTATTAATCAGCATCCAGGTGACCAATATAAAAGTGAGAAACGAGGCCAGCAGACAGACAGGCATCGGGAATTGGAAATCGCCCAGCTTCAATTGATGAAAACCTCTGGCCAGGGTGTTAATCAGGTACCAGAGGGTTATGGCGATCACAAGAGGTAAAAGCAGGGATTTGCCGACGACCAGGAGGTAGAACACCAGCACCACAAGGATGGCTGCGGCCGTGTAGTTCAAGACTTTCATAGGGCAAATTCCTACGCGAAATTGCTAAGACAGGCTGGATATTAGAGGTTTTGCCAGCCACTTCTCCCCGATATTGGGGGCATGTAAAAAAATTTTACAGTCTTGGTATGGAATTGCGAAGAATATCACATTTTCAAGGGCTTACCCTCTTTAGTCTAACTCTCAGAGCCCCATTTCAAGGGCATTACAAGCGACTGCGTCAGGTAAGAGAACCATGAGACTCGAAGGCTATTCAAACCTGATCAAAATTGGTGAAGGTGGTATGGCACATGTCTATCGGGGAATTCAGGATTCCCTGAAGCGACCGGTTGCCATCAAATTACTCATCAACGATCTGAGTTTCGATGAAGAAGCTCGATCCCGCTTCGAACGCGAATCGTTCATTATCGCCCGCCTTAATCATGCCAACATTATCCATGTCATAGACCGGGGTCTGACTCGGGATGAAATGCCCTACTTTGTCATGGAGTTTATCGAAGGTGTCGATCTGGGTACGGCAACAAAGTCCCGGGAATTATCCTATCACCAGAAGATCGATATCATCGTACAGTTGCTGAAAGCACTGTCTTACGCCCACCGTAACAATGTCATTCATCGTGACATCAAGCCGGACAATATCCTGTTGGATGAAGATGGCAACGTAAAGATTCTCGATTTCGGTATTGCGCAGTTCTACGATGAGCAGAACAAAACCTATGATCGCACCTGCGCCGGCATGGTGATGGGCACATTTAATTATATGTCTCCGGAGCAGCGCGAGTCCTCTGACAATGTGTCAGCCCAAAGCGATCTCTATTCCGTTGGCGTGGTGATGTATAACCTTTTCACTGGCAAGCTTCCCAGTGGCAGATTCCAGGATCCAGCGGAAATCAATGATCAGATCAGCCCTGAATTAAACGAAGTGATCCTCCAGTGCCTGGAGACTGATCCGGCTAGCCGACCTGATTCAGCCGAGCAACTTAAGAACCAGCTTTTGGCAATCTCCCAGGGTGCGCATATCAATGAAGAGCAAAAGAAGCGCGCAGAACAGGGAATTACCAAGATCAAGTCGAAGTTCATGTTGCTGGATGTCCTTCGGGAAGACCGTTTCGGAGCGGTCTATCTCTATCAGCAAAAAGAAAAAGGAAACCTGCTGATAATCAAAAAGAAAGTAAGAACCAGCAGCGGCTATGAAGCAATGAACCTGCTTTCCTCACTGCAGCACCCGCATGTGGTTGATACCCTCGGCAGCTATCGCAACGATGAGTTCTTTATCCTGGTTCAGGAGTATATGAGCGGCGGCACACTGCAGGACAAGCTGGCGTTTCAACTGAACTGGAGACAGACCCTCACCATTGCCAAACAGATCTGCGAAGCGCTGATCTTCGCCCATAAAAACCGTATCGTGCACGGGCATCTTCGCCCGACGAATATCCTATTCTCTGCCGATGGTGATGTAAAAGTCACAGATTTTTCTCTGCAGGATGACATTTCCGATGTGGAAACTGCTCAGTACTACTATTTGGAGAATGAGAAGCGTTCGGAGTTGGCGGACATCTACGCAACCGGCGTGATTCTCTATCAGCTTTTTACAGGTTGTCTGCCTCGCCGACGCAACGAAACCGGCTTCGTGGTTCGAAAAGTCTTCAGCAAATTACCTGACGACATCCAGGAATTGATCACGAACATGCTATCAACCATCCCTAAGAACAGAAACACAGAGAGCTTGCAGAGAGCGCTGGACATCTTTGACAACCACCTGCAGCGCAAGCCCCACGGATCGTTTACTGAAAAGCCGCGCCGTGTTAAAAACCCTAGGTCCGGCAGGCGAAAAGACGACACTAAAATTGTCTCAACTGACAATAACGAAGAGCAGCCACAACTAGCACCCCGATCCGCAGTGGTAGCTGCGGCAAAAACGAAAAAATCGAGGGCTCGCACTCATGTACTATTTGCCCTCCTGTGCCTGGTCTGCGCGCAATACTTGTTCGTCTTTGATGGCCTGGAGAAAATTAATCAAAGCATACCCACCTTCTATTCTGCGGTGGTCAGCGAGTTCGAGGGATTGATAGGCACCAGCGATGTCAGGGGAAATAGCCAAAGTGAGAATAGCGGGCTGCACTGATACTGGCATGCGTCGCCAGGTAAACGAGGATCATATCGGATTCGATCAGGATCTGGGCATTGCGGTGCTCGCCGACGGTATGGGCGGCCACCAATCCGGGGAGATAGCTTCCCATATGGCCGTCGAATCTGTCATGGAACACTTACAGGAACTGATCGATGGGGAATCCGCGGGAGCGATAACTGGTTCTCAGTTACTGGAACAGGTAAGTAATACTATTTCCTACAGTAATGCCAGGATATTCAGTGCGGCAGAGAAGCTGGAACAGCACAAAGGCATGGGAACGACGGTGGTTGCGGCTGTTGTCAGAGAGGCGCAACTCTATGTAGGACATGTAGGAGATTCCAGGTTATATCTGTATAGAGAAGATAGCCTGCGACGAATTACTCGGGACCACAGTTTGGTGCAGGATCTCATTGATCGTGGATTCTACACAGAGGAAGAAGCCAGGCAGGCAAACGTTGGACACATCGTGACCCGAGCGCTCGGTACCAAGGAAGAAGTGGAAGTTGATACGGTACAGCACGATTTACAGGACGACGACATTTTTCTGCTGTGTTCGGATGGGCTTTCAGACATGGTTGATGATTGGAAAATTGAGGAAATGCTCAGGGAAGGCAAACAGGAATTACAGACTACCGCGCAAGCACTGATCGACACGGCGAACCGAAACGGCGGTAAAGATAATATCTCTGTGATTCTCATGCAGGTTCTGAAGCAGACAGCACCAACAGAGCAAGCGAGTTAGACAATGCCAGGAAAACTTGAATTTAGCTTCAGCGGCAACAAAATTGGCGAGTTTATTCTCGACAAGGAAGTCATGACTATAGGTCGCAAAGAGGATAACGATATTCGCATCGACAATCTGGCGGTTAGCGGGCATCACGCGAAACTGTTGACACTTTTTGAAGATTCTTTTCTTGAAGACTTGGAAAGCACCAATGGCACGCTGGTCAACGGACAAGCAATCAAGAAGCACCCACTAAAAAATGGTGATGTCATCACCATCGGCAAACATGAATTGCGTTATCTTAACGACACGCTTGACGCCTTGGATGATGGGGAAAAGACTGTGCTGATACGACCCAAGGTTCAGCAACAGCCGTCCTATCCCAACAGCGTCATGCCGAACGAGATCGAATATGAGCCTGCAGCAAAATCCGATAGTCTGGAAAATGCGAAATTGCAGATACTCAATGGTTCAGGCGCTGGCAAGGAACTGCCATTGCTGAAACCCTCAATCAAATTAGGCAAAGCGGGTGCCGAGCTGGTGCAAATCAATCGCAGGCCTGACGGTCATTTCATCGTCTGCCTGGACAACCCAGCCGGCAACAGTCCCCCCAGGGTTAATGGCGAGGACATCGGCGCGGGCGCCCGTAAGCTGGAGAATCATGATGTGATCGAGATTAACCGGCTAAAGATCGAATACTACCTCGCCAGCTAGACTGAATTTGATCAGATTGACTCGAATGCGTCCGTCAGAATACCCGGGGTGAGAATCTGGGGCAGGATGATTGGCTCCGCATTCACATCTCCCGGATACAGCACGTAGAGTGGTACTGAAGGTCTATTGAAATACTCAAGGACCGCAGTAATCTCGGGATCTTCATTGGTCCAGTCACCTTTCATATAGGTGATGTCATTATTAGCCATTGACTCCTTCACCCGGTCAGTGCTGAGAGACGTCTGCTCATTGGCCAGACAGGTAATACACCAGGCTGCAGTCATATTGACAAAAACCGGCCTGCCCTCCGCGCGCAAATTGTCCAGACGCTGACTGCTGAAGACTTCGAAATCTTGGCCAGCGCCCACTCCACCTTCGCTATCCGCACTGGCCACTGAAGGCGCCAAAGTTTGCATAAAGGGTGACTGCATCAGGTAGAGCGCCAGGGCGATTGTGCCAAGACCAATGGCATAGTTGACGGTTCTGAAAACGAAACCCATGTTGAAGCGGCGTTGATACAGCCAGGCGGCAAAGGCAAACAGGACGCACACTCCCAATACCAGAGACATACCCATCACACCTACCTGATTACCCAATACCCAGAGGAAGAACAGGGCAGAAGCATACAGGGGAAATGCCATGAACTGCTTGAAGGTTTCCATCCACGGACCTGGCTTGGGCAGATACTTGAATAATGCAGGTATAAAGCTAAGCAGCAGAATCGGCAATGCCATTCCCATGCCCAGGGAAACAAAAACTGCCATGGCCACAAGCCAGGATTGCGTCAGGGCAAAACCAATTGCTGGACCCATAAATGGCGCGGTACATGGTGTTGCAACGGTGGTTGCCAGCACACCGGTGAAAAATGATCCTTTATACCCCCCCTGAGCAGTCAGACTGCCACCGGCTCCCATCAATCCGGTTCCGATTTCGAATACACCGGAGAGACTCAAACCCATGAGGAAGAAGAGATATACGATGAATGCCAGAAACCAGGGCTGCTGAAACTGGAAGGCCCAGCCAATCGCTTCGCCACCTGCTCGCAGGGCAATCAGCACGCTCGCTAAAACCACGAATGCTACAACGACACCCACTGCATACATGATGCCGTCCATTCGCTGCTTGTGCTTACTCTCGCCAATATTCTTGGTGAAACTCAATGCCTTGATGGAGAGCACCGGAAATACACAGGGCATCAGGTTTAAAATCGTGCCACCAAGAAAGGCGAACGCCATGAAGACAAGCAGAGAGCCACCGGAACCATTTCCGCCAGCACTGTTATTAGTCAGTGCCGCTGCAGGCATGATTGTAGTGCTGTTGGCATCTGCAGCTGGATTGACAAAATCGTAGGCTGTACGTTCGCCTTCTTCATTCTGCAACACCAATACGCCGTAAACTGAAGACAGATCGTCCAGCATTCTTCTGGGTTGCTGATGAGTTATTTGCAGCAGACTGGCTTGGATACTGACGTCTCTAAGTGGCCCTGGTTTTATTACACGACGTTGGTCTGGAAAGAACCAGGCTTCTGTATAGTCAGCAAAAACGGGGTCAGGTGACTCAAATCCCAGACTTACTCGCTCGCCTGCAACAGCGATAAGCGAGTTAATAGAGTGATCGGCTATAGGGAGTTTCTCCCTTGTTTCTGCGAAAAGCTGAGCGTTAGCGGCATCCAGCTCGGCCACTTCAGCAACAGGCAATGTAATCGAAAGTCTCTGTTCTCCAGGAATGCAAATCTGGTCGCAAACATTCCAGTAAGCCAGGGTACTGAGCTCTACGCTATCACCAACAAAATTTTCCGGAATCGTGACTGCTACCGGCAGCACTACCTCTTCTTCGTAGCCGAAATTAACCAGGTCTGTTTCGTAGAACGGCAGCCAATGTGGCGCCGGAAATTGCAGCTCACCGACTTGCGTACCTTCCGGCGCGTTCCATTCATTCAGGCTGGTTGGCTCGCCACTATCACCACCCATTTTCCAGTAGGTATGCCAGTGCTCTGCCGGATCCAGGCGCAAGCCCAGCCAGGTTGTTTCGCCAGGGACAATATTGGTAGTTTCCGCCAACAGCTCAACCTCGATACTGTGATCCCAGGCTATATTGCTGCGGCGCGCGTTGATATCGAAGGCACGACGATTGCCCGATTCGTCAATAAAGGAGATGAGGCCTTGCAGTTGTTGCAGAGCAGAATCATAGCGGCGATGTTGCTCGGTACTGACCTGAACCCTATCACCATCAACCATCACGCGGCGGTAGGGGGCATAGCGCATGATGCGCCGCTCGGTAGGAAAGAACCAGGCTTCGTCAATTTCTGAAAATTCACCGTCCCGGGCCTGTACCATGACATTGATCTTGCCGTCATGGTCATTGAATTGAGCGAGCAAATTGTGCTCATCGGCGGCAACGGGAGTCATTGCCCGGGTTTCCTCAAAACCTGTCTGCCAGCGAGAATCAATCTCCAGGCTTTCAGCTACAGCTAAGGACAAGGCAAAGTCTGCCTCGCCAGGAATGCAAATTTCGTAACAGACCTGCCATTCTATTGTCGTAGCGATATCGAGCTGATCATCGTCGAAATCAGCCGGAACAGTTAGCGCAATGGGCAGATAAACTTCACGCTCGTAGGTGAAGGTGACGAGTTCACTGCCTAGGAATGGTGTCCAGTCTGGTATAGGCCAGACGATATCGCCAACACTGACGCCCTCTGGCAATTGCCAGTTGATGGCACGAGTTGCTTCCCCGCTGTCGCCTCCAAACTTCCAGTAAGTGTGCCAGTGTTCGATAGGATCGAGTCGAATGGCCAGCCAGGTGGTTTCTCCGGGCACCACGTTGGTGGTTTCCGCAATTAGCTCCACTTCGATCTGCTCAGTGCTGTGAACCTGAGCTGCAAGATGTGGCGCAATTAGCAATGAAGCTAATAGAATCAATGCCTTAGCCGATTTTTTTGCCATGCGCCAGGTCCTGAAAATAGTGAAGAAATGCATCAATCCGAAGCCTCTGCGGGCGAGCCAAAAGGTAGCAAAATAAGGGCTTATTGTCATGAATCAGTCGGCTGAAATGGGACTCACTACAGCCCATTTCCCTCTACCTTCTGAGCCCCCGGCAAGCCCGCTCCAGCCAATAGACCCGGATTCACAGAAAATCGTGCATAAAAGCTTCAGAAATCTTCTCTGCTGCAGCGCTCAGTGCAGCCGGAGCGAGCAATTTTAGTTCAGCTCAGTTTTCATCCTGGGGAAATGCAGCAGCCACTGTGCTGCCAGAATCAAGCTGGGAATGCCCAGGGTAATCAGCAAGGTCTGATTCATACTCAGGCCGAACCACATCTCGGGAGATTGCCCACAGAAACCATCGGCCCTGAACAGCACAGGAATCCATTCATCCAATAACATGAATTCGGGAAATCCCGCACCCATCGAACAGCTGGATATGACAGTTCCCATTTCAACGCCGTATGAATACCAGCTTGTGTACAGTGCACCACCCATAAAGAAAAGCGTGATGGTGAGGGCTGTCCAGCGCAACCAGAACTTGCTACTCACAAATGCGCCAAAGAGTGCAGCAAACAAGGCACCGTAGACCCAGGCTCTGATCTGAACGCACAGGGCACAAG
This sequence comes from uncultured Pseudohongiella sp., assembly GCA_965267495.1. Classification (GTDB taxonomy): domain Bacteria; phylum Pseudomonadota; class Gammaproteobacteria; order Pseudomonadales; family Pseudohongiellaceae; genus UBA9145. The sequence continues at coordinate 2,248,084 of OZ254078.1, forward strand.
GGTAGTACTCAAGCACGTACTGCCAATACAGTGCTATGGCTTCCATTAACAACAGATAAGCAGCACCGACCAACCAGTAGATGCGACTGCCGCAGAGATCATAGAATTGTTTAATCACTTTTAGGTTCCTGCCATTCCATCCTGGGTAAACACGCCGAGCCACGAGCACTGCTGCATAAGGCTACTACATTATTGGAGTAGTTATACAAAATTAGTTTCAATTACTCGCCAAAATTAGCAGCTTTCTTGGGCTAACTTCCCTTGCTTGTTTCCAGGGATCGCCAGATAGAAATAATTGAGTCTGCGAGCGCATCCATATGTTCGATATCTGTATGTTCAGCAATGACCGAAATTCTCAAAATGGATTGCCCTTTCCACTTTGCCCCGAGAGCGAAGTGTCGGTTCTCTTTTCTTATCTGCTCGATCACGAGTTCGGTTAAGCGATCCTGTACTTCTTTAGATTCGCCTTCTCCGAAACAAATGGCTAACTGATTGATTACCGGTTCGTTAAGAATCCGGATGCCCGAAATGTTTACCAATCTCCCTGCCAAATGTTTTGTGCAGCGGCAATGCCTGGAAACCATCTCCCGCACCCCCGCTCTGCCCAAAGTCTGTAATACGGCCCACACTGCAAATCCGCGGGCACGCCGGGAAAGCTCCGGTCCAAAATGACTCGGATTGCGTCCGTCTTCCTCGTTCCTGACCAGATAACTGGCGGAAATGTTCATCGCCCGCTCATGGGCCTCGGCATGTTTGACAATCGCAAAGCCGGAATCGTAGGGCACCTGTAACCATTTGTGCCCATCGACGGTCCATGAATCCGCGTTTTCGATTCCCTGGCAGAGAGTACTGAGCCCCGGCACCGCATTGGCCCACAGGCCAAAGGCGCCGTCTACATGCACCCAGGCCCGATGAATCCGGGCAATTTCTATAATGTCGTCGAAAGGATCAAAGGCACCTGAATTGATATGACCTGCCTGGGCAATGACAATTTTCGGACCTTCGAACGCTGCGATGCGAGCAGCCAGCATGTCCGCCTGCATTCGACCCTGTTCGTCTACATCGATCTGAATCAGATTGTTTTCTCCAAAGCCGAGATACCTGAGATCTGAATGAATGGTCGCGTGAGCTTCCCGCCCTAAAAAGACACCAATCTGTGGTGCGCCTGTCATACCGTCCTTTTCAAGATCATAAGCATGCCACCTCAGCACCTCGCTTCGAGCTGCCGCCAGACAGATAAAACTGGCCATGGTCGCCCCGGTGACAAATGCCACAGAGGAAGACTCTGGCAAACTGAGCAGTTCCAGTAACCATTTCGCGGCTACTTCCTCGGCGATAGCAGCCGCAGGTGAAGTCTGGTAGATGGCTGCATTTTGTCCCCAGGCCGAGGTCAGGAAGTCGGCAGCAACCCCGGCAAGATTCGAACTCCCCTGTACCCAGGAATAAAAGTTAGGATGCGTATTATTTACCAGGCCTGGCTGTGCAGCTCTAATCAAGGATTCAATAACTTCTTCGGCGGCGAGACCCTGTTCTGGCAAGCTGTGTTCAAAAAGCGGCCTTAACTCAGCCGCAGTTATAGTTGGAATAGCCGGATGTCTGGGGCCGGGTTCCCGCCAACGCAAAGCCTCCGTCAGCGCCTTGTCCATTGCCCGTTTAAATTCCACCAGGTCGACCATGCAAGCTAATCCTCTAATTACTTTTCAAGCAAGAATTCTGCGTAGATGCACAAGTAGTCGAATCCTTGCTCATATGACTTCCAGGATGTGATCAACAATCAGTTGCACGTTTCGCTGACCTCTGAACTCATTGATGTCCAGCCTGAATACCAGGTGCATCTCCTGGCAATACGCTGCAGGCCATTCGGCTTCAGCGACATTGAAGGCTATCGCATCGACCAGCTGATCTTGATCCGAGACGGGACTTAGCGTCATCTTGAGATGATTTTCTCCTACCCGCCGTTGTTGCCTCACCAGAAAGCGATCATCAAATACCGGCTCGGGAAATTCCTGGCCCCACGGTCCAGCAAAGCGCACACGCTGCACGGTGTCGAGATCGTAATCACTCGCTTCGACCGGACCGTCGCTTTCGACAATCGCCTGAAGTTGGGCCGGCGTGAGATGTATGGCAGCTTCATTATGAAAACTTCGTTCAAACTCGGCGAGCTTGTCTCTGTCCAGGCTGAGACCCGCCGCCATGGCATGCCCCCCAAACTTGCTGATCAGTCCTGGGTTTTTGGTGGCGATGGCATCCAGAACATCGCGTATGTGAAAGCCCTTGATGGAGCGCGCCGATCCTTTCAATCCGGCATCGTCATCCTCGCTGGCCTTGGCAAAGGCGATCACCGGCCGACTGTATTTCTCCTTGATCCTTGATGCGAGGATGCCCACCACGCCCTGATGCCAGCGCGCATCGTAAACGCACAATGCCGGTGGTAAAGTGGCCTCGTCCAGATGTAAATCAGCCAATGCCGTAAACGCCTGATCAGCCATCTCTTTCTCGATCTGGCGTCTATCCCGGTTCATGGCGTCCAGTTTCAGTGCAAATTGATAGGCAACACTGTCATCCTCTGCCAACAGGCATTCAATACCCGTCGACATATCATCTAGCCTGCCCGCGGCATTGAGACGAGGCCCGAGACCAAATCCAAGATCGATAGAGGTGAGCTGCGCGGCTTCTCTCTTGGCTACTTTCAACAATGACAGAATCCCCGGTCTGCCCTGACCTGCACGAATGCGCTTCAGACCTTCGTCAACCAGAATGCGATTGTTTCGATCCAGTGGCACCACGTCGGCCACCGTACCGAGTGCTACCAGATCCAGATACTCAGCCATATTCGGTTCATTGAGTTGCTGCTGTTCAAACCAGTTTTGTTCTCTCAACCTGGTCCTTAATGCACTCATGACATAAAAGATAACCCCGACACCAGCGATCGCCTTGCTGGGAAAATCACAGGATGGTTGATTCGGGTTGACGATCGCGTCTGCATCAGGAAGCCGCTCAGGAGCCAGATGATGATCGGTGACTATCACCTTGATACCCGATTGATGTGCACTGGCTACGCCATCGATGCTTGAGATTCCGTTGTCGACGGTGACAATGAGATGAGGATCTTTCTCCCTGGCGAGCGCAACTATTTCAGGTGTCAGACCGTAACCGTAGTCGAAGCGGTTAGGTACGATGTAGTCTACATGCTGCGCCCCCATTTGCTTCAACACGCTGACACCCAGTGCACAGCTGGTTGCACCGTCGGCATCGAAATCTGCGACAAACAGAATGCGCTGTTGTTGCGATAAGGCGTTGTGCAACAGACTTATGGCCGCTTCCAGGCCATGCATCGTTTGCGGTGAGAGGAGATTGCGCAGACCAAGCTGCAGCTCTTCGGCGTGATGGACATTACGTTGCTTGTAAATGCGCTGCAGTAAGGCAGGCAGCTCATCAGGAAGGGCCAGATCGTCGTTACTGGTTCGTCTCTGTAACTTGATCATGGCTGTTGTTCAGGTATTGCTGGCAATGAATTCAGTCACCGCATCGAGGCTTGCCGGTACAACAGTATAGCGCTCCTCACGATCAAACAGATCCTGCATATGTAGTGGCAGCTCCGGCACTGGCAGCCCAGCCGCGGTGATTGCATCGCTGAATTTTGCCGGATGAGCAGTTGCCAGGCAGACCATGGGTATGTCTGCAGACTGATTGCAAAGACGCCCGCACTGCACACCAACTGCTGTATGCGGGTCCAGCAATTCGCCTGTGTCACGCTGAATTTTGGCAATGACCGCACAGGTCTGTTCGTCGTCGATACTGGCGCTATCAAATTCTTGCTTTACTCGCTGCCATTGCGCCTCGCTAACGCTCAGAGTTTGTTTACCAAACTGCTCCATAAATGTGGCGAGCTGTGCACCATCACGATCGAACAGATCGAACAAATAGCGTTCAAAATTGCTCGACACCAGGATGTCCATGCTGGGCGAGTATGTTTTGCTCAGGTCGGAGACAGAATAGTCGTTGTTGGCGATGAAGCGATGCAATATATCGTTCTTGTTGGTGGCCACGACAAGGCGATCAACCGGTAGACCCATATGCTTTGCCAGGTATCCAGCGTAGATGTCGCCAAAATTTCCTGTAGGCACAGAGAAAGAAACTTTCTGCCCCGGCGAACCCAGTTTTAGCGCGGCTGAAAAATAGTAGACGATCTGCATCATGATGCGCGCCCAGTTGATTGAGTTAACTGCAACCAGGTGTCGCCCATCGTCGAGAAAAGACTGATCAGCAAAGGCTGCTTTTACCAACCTCTGGCAATCATCAAAATTGCCCTGTACTGCGAGATTAAAAACGTTTTCACCAGGGACCGTAGTCATCTGGCGGCGCTGGACTTCGGAAACACGCTGATAAGGATGCAGTATGACGATGTCGACATGATCTGAATGCCGACAGCCTTCCAGCGCAGCGGAGCCCGTGTCACCGGAAGTCGCGCCAAGAATAACCACGTGACGGTGATGCTTCTTGAGTACATGATCCAGCAATCGCCCGAGGACCTGCAGGGCAAAATCCTTAAAAGCCAGGGTCGGCCCATGGAATAGTTCCAGTACATACTCATTGTCAGTAAGACGAGTAAGAGGTGCGACTTCCGGATGATCGAATGCCGCGTAGCTTTGCTCAATAATGTCTCGCAATGCGTCCTCTGGAATCTCATCACCCACGAAGGGCTCGATGATTTGCAGCGCTAATTGGGAGTAATTCAGGCCCTGCCAGGATTGAATCTTGCCAGCGTCGAAATGCGGAAGCGTCTCTGGCACATAGAGTCCGCCGTCCGGGGCCAGGCCAGTAAGCAACACTTGTTCGAAAGTCTGTGGGGCACCGCCACCGCGGGTGCTTATATAACGCATGCTATGGTTTCCAAGTAATCCCTGACGAATCGATCACGCAGGTTCACCATGAAACGGTTCTACCCGAATACGAGTGATCTTTCCGGTGACCTCGTCCAGACCCTGCAGTGCTTCAATGGCGTGATTGAGTTTTCTTTCCATGATTCTATGAGTCAGAATGATAATTGGCACACTCTCTGAACTCGGTTCTTTCTGGATAACAGCCTCGATACTGATACCGTCTTCCTCGAGAACTCTGGATATCCTGGCCATGACGCCAAGCTTGTCCACCGCAGGTATACGCAGGTAATACTCGGCTTCAATTTCTGCGATCGGCAGCACAGGTACCTGGTCCTGCAACTGGCAATAGCCAAGGCCGGGATAGACTGGTCGTTCCACGCCCGCGATATGCTGTCTGCAGATGTCGACAACATCTGCTACGACAGCGGAAGCCGTGGCATCAGCTCCCGCTCCAGGCCCGCAATAGAGCGTTGATCCAACTTTATTCCCACTCACCAGAATGGCATTGCCCACACCATTGACATTAGCCAGTAGTCGGCTACTGGTCAGCAACGTCGGATGCACGCGCATCTCAATGCCCCTGTCAGTTTTTCTGGCTATGCCCAGATGCTTGATGACGTATCCCAATTCGTGGGCGTAGCTGATGTCTTCCGGTGTGATGTGACTTATGCCTTCCGTATAAGTCGCGTCGAATTGCAGTGGTATGCCAAAGGCGATTGAAGCCATGATAGTCAGCTTGTGTGCAGCATCGATACCTTCTACATCGAAAGTGGGGTCTGCTTCAGCATAACCCAGTTCCTGGGCCTCCTTCAGCACATCGGCAAACTGACGCTGCTTCTCTGCCATCTCGGTCAGGATAAAATTGCCTGTGCCATTGATAATGCCAGCCAACCAGTTGATGCGATTCCCAGCCAGACCTTCTCGCAGTGCTTTGATGATGGGAATTCCACCGGCCACGGCAGGTTCGTAGGCAAGACTCACTTGTTTCTCTGCAGCCAGTTGAAACAGCTCATTACCGCGTTCGGCGATGAGCGCCTTGTTCGCTGTGACAACATGTTTGCCATTGCTAAGGGCCCGGGCTACCAGGTCATAGGCAAGATCGCATCCCCCAATAGTTTCAACCAGAAGCTTTATGCCCGGGTCATCCGCCACAGCAAATGGGTCAGATCCACTTTGGGCGATACCTTCCGCGAGTTCTGGTTTCGGCGTGCGGGTAGCCACATGGCTGACTTCTATCGGGCAACCAGCGCGCGCGGTGATCTCTGCCGCGTTATCTCGTAATAGATTGAGAGTGCCGCCACCGACTGTGCCCAAACCGCAGATACCGATCTGGAATGTCTTGTTGCTTGATGCGTTCAATGATTGTTCTGCCGGAGAGAAAAACAAGCCGCGCATTATACTCGATAAATGCGAGTGAGCCGAACGGAACCAGCCCCGATTTATAAATTAAATCAGGGCATTACAGAGGGTTTGGATAGAGTAAAGCGATAAAGAGGCTCAGTTGATATTGAGCATCGCCGCCAATCTTTCACTGTCCATGTAGCCAGGGATGACACGGCCATCCTCGAACACCAGGGCAGGCGTGCCGCTGATACCCAGTTCGTTGCCAAGTTGATAGTGCGCCATTATGGGAGTGTCACAGTCAATCTCGGGCAGCGGCTCATCATTCTTCGCCAGCGTCAGCGACTCCTTGCGATCCGCCGAACACCACACCGCGATCATCTTGTTAAAAGACCCTGCTGCTTGTCCACCCCTGGGATATGCGAGATAGCGAATCTCGATACCCAGGTCCATCAGATCATCCATATCCTGATGCAATGCCCGACAATAGGTGCAATCCACATCGGTAAAAACAGTGATAGTTGCTTTAACTTCCTGCGGAGAGAAGATGATCATCTCTTCCTCGGGTACAGCAGCTATCTTGTCCAGTGCACGCTTTTGACGAGTTGCAGCTGACAGATTCATCAGTCCACCGGGCGTGGTGGCATACATATCTCCGGCAAACAAATAGTCCCCTGAAACATCGCTGTAAAGTATTTCACCGGTGTTCAGTTCCACCTCATAGATATTGGACAGCGCGGTCGAATTCAGACTTATGATTTCCAGCTGGTTGCCAGAAGCAACCTCGATAGCCTGCTCCAGCTTGCCTCGCAATGACTGGTCACCCTGTGCCAGTACCTGCAGGCTGCCAAGCACAAACAGTGCGGCCATTGCACAGGTTTTTATCAGCTTAATTTCGATCTTCATGCTTTTCTCCCGGGGCTGGACTGGTCAGCTCAGAGCCAGAGTTGCTTGCCATTATAGCTCTAGACCCGCGTTTGGCCTTCTAGCTTACATTTTTATGTCGGCAGAAACAAAAATGGGAAGACCCGGACTGGCCTTCCCATTCTCGATTCGGCTCCACCGGACCCGCTCATTCAGCTGACTTCTTATCCAGCTTCTCTGTAATGCGTGCTGCCCGGCCGGTCAGCTCGCGCAAATAATAGAGCTTGGCCTGTCTGACATCACCACGGCGCTTTACCTTTACACTGTCTACCAGGGGGCTGAATGCCTGGAAGGTCCTTTCGACGCCCACACCATGGGAGATCTTGCGCACGGTAAAGGAGCTGTTCAGGCCGCGATTTCTGCGTCCTATAACTACACCCTCGAAGGCCTGCAGTCTTTCACGATCACCTTCCTTGATCTTTACCTGCACTACAACCGTGTCACCTGGCCCAAACTCGGGCAGCTCTTTACCCATCTGTTCGGTTTCGATTTTCTCAATAATCTTGTTCTTGCTCATTGCTGTAACTCCTGAGCCTGCTCACCTGGCTCGTGCTTAACTTATTACCGATTTCCGTATCTGTTGCACCTGACGCTTGCTATTGCTGATGTTGTGCAGATTGATACTCAATCTTGAATTGTTCCAGTAATTCCAGTTGCTCTTCGTTTAACTCTAGTTGGCTCAACAAATCAGGTCGTTTCAACCAGGTTACACCGAGGCTCTGCTTCATCTCCCATTTGCGTATGGCTTCGTGATTACCACTCAGCAATACTGCAGGCACCGACTCACCGTCAAATTGCTGTGGACGTGTATACTGAGGGCAATGAAGCAAGCCTTCAGCAAAACTATCCTTCTGCGCAGAGTCTTCATCTCCCAGCGCTCCTGGCTGCATCCTGGCCAAGGCGTCTATCAGCGCCATGGCTGCCAGTTCTCCGCCGCTCAGTATGAAGTCGCCGAGCGAAATTTCCTCATCAACTTCTCTGCTCACTACCCTGCTATCAATTCCCTGATAGCGACCACAGACCAGTACGAGTCCTTCCAGCTTAGCCAGCTCAATCACCTTCTGGTGATTCAGCGCTTTGCCCTGGGGTGACAGGTACACTGTACGCGGATTCTCCTCCATGCCAGTCTGCAAAATCGACTCACGAGCCCTGTTAATTGCAGCGACCAGGGTGTCGGTCTTCATCAACATGCCGGGTCCGCCACCAAAGGGTCTGTCGTCGACTGTACCGTGCCTGTCAGTAGCAAAATCACGAGGATTCCAATACTTCAGGTTCAGCAGTGTGTTTGCAATTGCACGACCACTGACTCCGTAGTCACTCACTGCTGCAAACATTTCGGGGAAGAGTGTAACGACACCAATGTGCACAGTACTCATACCCCCGACGCTTCGATGCATTAGTGAGGCTTGCTGCGTCTCACACCGAATTTTCAATCTAAATAAGACGCCTCCCAATCCACCTGAATTAGATTTGCGTCAATGTCTACGTTCTTTATTACCTTTTCTTTCAGGTAAGGGATAAGACGCTCCCTTTTATCTATGCTGCCTGCTGTTGCGCTGACTACCAGGACATCGTTTGCGCCCGTTTCGAGAAGCTTGCTGACTTTCCCCAGCATCTCCTGCTGCAAGTTCACTACATCCATACCTTGCAACTGGTGCCAATAAAATTCACCCTCGTCTAGCGTCGGCATCAAGCTGCTATCTGTCCACAACTCCGTACCCACCAGATCCTGCGATGATTCCGGATCGTCATAGCCTGAAAAATGTACCAGCAGAGTCGAGTTCTGGAATCTGCTGTCATCGATTTTTAATGCAAGTGGCTTTTGCTTGATGATCGCCCCGAGTTCGGGGTAATCAAGGATGTTGTCCGGAGGTGAAGTATGGGAATGGAGTCGCAGCCATCCTTTGATACCGTGGACTTTGCCAACCTTTCCCAGTACGACCCGCTTTTGCTTACTGCTGCCACTGGTCATAGCCGCGGCAACTCAATCCCTAAGCCTCGGTACTGGTTGCAGAAGCAGCATCCTTCGCCAGATTCGCCACACGAGGACTTAACTGGGCACCTTGCGATTGCCAGTAAGCCATGCGATCGAGATCCAGACGCAGACGCTCTTCCTGACCGGTTGCTCTGGGGTTGAAGAAGCCAATGCGCTCGATAAAGCGCCCATCACGAGCCCGACGGCTGTCGCTCACTGTGATGTGGTAAAACGGCCGCTTCTTGGCTCCACCACGAGACAATCTGATCGTGACCATAAATACGTTCCCAAGTAAAAATTCTTTAACTATTCCAATGGCTTAGGCCGTTACACGGAGATTGGCCCCAGGCCCTGGATAAAAAGGCGGGTATTCTATGTCAACTGGATGGGGATTGGAAGTGTCTGACCGTGCGCATCGCCAGGAAATACGCGGCACAACAGGGAATTAGCAGCGCCCGCCTGGACTAGAATCGGGGAAATTTGCCGCCCGGCGGCATACCGGGCATGCCACCCCCACCCGGGCCCTGCATGCCACCGAGCCCACGCATCATATTGGCCATGTTGCCGCCCTTCATCTTCTTCATCATTTTCTGCATCTGCTTGTGCTGTTTCAGCAGTCGATTGAGGTCCTGAATCTGGGTGCCCGAGCCCTGAGTAATGCGACGCTTGCGTGAGCCATTGAGAATGTCTGGATTGACCCGCTCACGCATGGTCATGGAATTAATGATGGCTTCCATGCGTCGAAACTGGGAATCATTGACCATGTTGGCTGCACCAGTTGGCAACGCCCCCATGCCGGGCAGCTTGTCCATGATGCTGGCTACTCCACCCATGTTTTGCATTTGTTGCAATTGTTCCTTGAAATCTTCCAGGTCGAATCCCCTGCCCTTCTTGATTTTCCTTGCCAGCTTCTGCGCCTGCTGTTTGTCGACCTTTTTCTCTGCTTCTTCTATCAGGGACAGCACATCACCCATACCCAGGATTCTGGATGCGATTCGATCGGGATAAAAAGGCTCTAAGGCCTCAGGCTTCTCTCCCATGCCAATAAACTTGATGGGCTTGCCCGTGATGTATTTGACCGACAGAGCCGCACCGCCGCGAGCATCGCCATCAGCCTTGGTGAGTATCACACCGGTTAGCGGCAGCGCATCGTTAAATGCCCGTGCCGTAACAGCAGCGTCCTGACCCGTCATAGCGTCAACCACGAACAAGGTCTCGATTGGATTGAGGCTGTCATGCAGATTGCGTATCTCTGCCATCATTTCGTCATCGATAGCGAGACGTCCGGCAGTATCCACGATCAACACGTCCACGAACTTCCTGCGTGCTTCAGCGAGCGCCGCGGCCGCAATCTGTTGTGGTGACTGCTGGGTATTGCTGGCGAAGAACTCCACCTCGACTTCACTCGCCAGTGTCTGCAACTGATCGATTGCGGCAGGTCGATAGACATCGGCGCTGGCAACCATGACCGACTTTTGCGATTCTTGTTTTAACCAACGGGATAACTTGGCGACAGTAGTAGTCTTACCCGCACCTTGCAGGCCAGCCATAAGGATTACTGCAGGGGGCGTGGTTTTAAGGTTCAGCTCTGCATTGCTGGAACCCATGATGGCCTGCATTTCTGCCTGCACAATCTTGATGAACGCCTGACCTGGGGTCAGGCTCTTGGAGACTTCCTGCCCAACTGCGCGATTGCTAACCCGATCGATAAACTCCTTAACAACAGATAAGGCGACGTCAGCTTCAAGCAGTGCACGGCGTACTTCACGCAATGCGTCCTGAATATTGTTTTCGGTGAGAGTGGACTTTCCCGAGAGTTTTCGGAACGTACCGCTTAATCGTTCTGTCAGGTTTTCGAACACGTCTTAAGCCTGTGACTGGGATGCTGGGTGACAAGAGCGCGAATTATAGCCAATTCCTTCAAGGGTGAAAAAGGACTTCAACCCACCTGGGACATATGCGAAACTCTGCTCATCTCTTGAACTCCTCAGAGCCATGCAACTTACTCTAATTTCAGGCATTTTTGCGGTCCTGTTCTATCTTACCGGACTGGGATTCCAGGTGATGAACCTGGTAAGCAACAAGGATTTTCGACGCCTTGTATTTGGCTTCGGCATACTGGCAGTAGTTACTCACAGCATTTCCGCATCGGGGGTCATTCGTACTGCGACTGGCTACAATTTCGGCATCGTCGAAATCAGCACATTGATTGCTGTTTCAATATCCCTGCTGGTATTGATCAGTAGCCTTCGCAAACCATTGGACGTCTTGTTTCTCGGTTTATTTCCCCTGGCAATTATCGCCATTGTCCTGTCATTGACTGTGACCAGCTCATTACCACCGACAAGGTTGAGCGCCGGGCTCGCCAGCCACGTCCTATTGTCAATTCTCGCTTACAGCTTCATTACGATTGCTGCCGTGCAGGCAGCAGTATTGGCTTATCAGAACTACCAGCTAAAACATGGTCACGCGGGTGGCTTCCTGAGAAAATTGCCACCACTGCAGGACATGGAGACTTTCCTGTTCGAGCTGCTCTTGGTTGGTCAGTTACTGCTTTCCCTTGGTATCGTTGCCGGCATTCTCTTTGTTGAAGACATCTGGGGAGTTGATGGTGTAATTCACAAGACCTTTTTCTCTATTCTGGCATGGCTCGTTTTTGCCGTACTTCTATGGGGAAGACATCAGCTAGGCTGGCGTGGGAGCACTGCCATACGCTGGACGCTTATCGGGTTTGCGCTGCTATTGATTGGCTACTACGGCACCAAGTTTGCACTCGAATACATTATTGCCTGACTGACTACTGCCTCCTATTGGACTCGTCATTACTCTGCAAGACATCTCCCCTGTAAATCCTTGCTTCCTACACCGGCTAAAGATCATTGACTATGAATGGCGACGAGCAATCGTTATCGACTCTATTCTTTTGGTTTAGCGCGCTAATTCTGGCCTCTGCCTATTTCTCCAGCAGCGAGACCGGCATGATGAGCCTGAATCGCTACCGCATGAATCATCTAAAACACCAGGGTCATGCAGGCGCGACCCGGGCAAGCAAACTCCTTGAAAAACCTGACAAGCTCATCGGTATCATTCTGATCGGTAATAATTTTGTGAACTTCCTCGCAGCTTCTGTCGCATCCAGCATAGCGATAGTCTTGCTGGGCAATCCGGCACCTCTTGCCACTGCAGTTTTATTGACTCTGGTAGTTCTGGTCTTTGCCGAGGTAACTCCGAAAACCATAGCAGCCCTGTATCCGGAGAAAATCGCCTATCCATCAAGCATTCTATTGGGCCTGCTTCTGAAGATTCTTTATCCCGCTGTCTGGATTGTTAACCGGGTTTCCAATTCCCTGGTGAGACTTCTCGGATTTCACCCGAAAGTTGACGACAGCCTGCAACAACTCAATCCCGACGAATTACGTACCGTGGTTCATGAATCCAGAAGCAGACTGCCGAAGAAGCGACAGGGTATGTTGCTGAATATTCTTGATCTGGAAAAAGTCAGGGTTGATGACATCATGGTGCCAAGACATGATGTCATTGGGATAGATCTCGAAGACGACATGCAAACCATTCTCGATCAGATTTCCGGCGCACATCACACCAGAATTCCAGTCTATAAAGGTAACATCGACAATATCATCGGCATTCTGCATATGCGCGCGGTCGGAAAACTAATGCAGATCGAAACTCTGAACAAGGCCGTGCTCATCCAGCAAACTCTGGAGCCATACTACATTCCGGAGAGCACAGCTCTGCACACGCAGCTATTCGCATTCCAGAAGAAAAAGAAAAGACTGGCCGTGGTAGTTGATGAATATGGTGCTGTGCGAGGAATTGTGACACTGGAAGACATACTCGAAGAGATTGTCGGTGAATTCACTACAGACCGAACAGACAGCAATCGGGACATCCATCATCAGGATGACGGCAGCTACCTGATAGACGGTAGCATCAGCATTCGGGATCTCAATAAAGCACTGGATTGGACGGTAGACAGTCGGGGTGCAAAAACTCTGAGCGGCTTGCTGATGGAGATCCTGCAGTCCATTCCTGACTCCAGTGTCGGCGTAAAATTGGACGGCTATCACGCAGAGGTTGTCCAGATGAAGGACAACAGGTTTCGCACGATCAGAATGTGGCAACAGGAAAGTACCAGGGAAGTATCCTAACAGTTGCGCAGAACCCTGACTTGTGACTCTTCAAATCTGTCGAGTCCCGAACGGCTAAAATAACGCAATCTGCTAATTGCTGATTCATCCGGACAGCATCCCAGAGACAATCGATAGTCTGCCCCATAGTCCAGTTGCCAAAACTGCCAATTCTGCCTGTTGCTCTTTACTTCCTCTCGCTGCCAGAACTGCAGTGATTCGCCAGCGATATCGAAGCCGAAACTGTCAAGAGGTATCGTCAATCCCTGGCCCGTTGCCTTGATGTACGATTCCTTCAATGTCCACAGTTCATAAAACCTGGAAAGTTGCTCTCCAGCATCAAGCGCTTCCAGTTGCTCAACTTCCGAAGATGAGAAGTGTCGGAGCGCTATCTTGTTGATACGACGTTTGCTTCTCATGATTTCCAGATCGACTCCAATCTGGTCTTGCCCCCCCATGGCGAAGACGGCGCGCCCGTTACTGTGGCTAAGGTTAAAGTAGAGCGGATCGATCCCTGGACTATCCACCATCATTGGCTTGCCATTCACTCCCGCAACAAATTCCCAGCTGTCCGCAGGCTTACCCAGATATTCTGTCAGCGTCGCGCGAGTCAGCATCTGACCCAACAGGTATTCATGACGACTGCTCTCAATCCGGAATCGCCTGAACCGGGCTACTTCCTGGTCCGAAAGCCAGGGCAGGCACTGCTCTTCCAATCTCCAAAGCGGAAAGTCAGATTCTGAAGCGAACCAAAGATGAATTTCCTTGCTGTCTATCTCCATGATCGACTCTTACGCAATTTGATTATGGAAAGGATTAGTTCCGGTGTACTGCTGTGAGTCATAAACACAATGCAATGCCTTGCGAGAGATCCTCTCTTCGCTGGGATAGGCAAAAGCATTGTTGACGTAGCAGATGCCATCTATCGTGGTGCATTGATTGACGTGACTATGACCATAGATGTGGATGTCTGGATTCAGGCTTGTCAATTGTGATCCCAGCCCATCGCTACCAAGCACTGGGTAGACCTTACGACGTTTTTTTGGAATTGATGCAGGCATAACATCCAGTCTGGGTAGGAAATGCGAAAAACTGATCACGATATCGTTGCTAACACTCAATCTTGGTTCGTTTAACTGTAAAAAATAATTGCATACTGATTCCGGGCTCTGCAGCTGGTCCGGCCACCTACAAGCCCGAAAATCTCGCCACGCCCTGCGCAGGTAAGTATCTGGCTGACCGAAGGAAAAGTCATACCAGCTATAGAGAGGGATGATACTCAGACTATCTTGATGCCAGGGCTCTGTATGCACCCCCGTTTCGGCACACATCGCTTCCACTGCATGGAATTTCTCAAGAGAACAATTGAATCTCTCCCCCGTTGCGGCATTCCCGTTACCAGTTGTACTACCTCCCTGCTCTACCCAGAGCTCGTGATTTCCGGGAACAAACAACACTTCCCCAAATTTTTCAGTGAGAAATGAAAGCACATCCCGCAATAAAGCAAGATCGTCACAGACATCACCGGCCAGGATCAGCACGTCTTCAGAAAAGTCCTCGCTTGGCTCACTGCCATTTCCCAGCTGCATTACCCAGCTCAGGTTTTCGGCATAGTCCACATGCAAGTCAGAAACGGTCAGAATTCTCATCGGCTTTAGGGGTGGATATCGAAACAGACATATAATAGAAGCATGACTGAAAACATCGAAGCAACGTTAGCAGAAATTCGGGCCTGTCGGCTGTGTGAGGGATTAATCCCTGAGCCGCGACCAGTATTGCGCGCCAATTCCACGGCTCGCTTGTTGGTAGTAGGCCAGGCTCCCGGCACTAAAGTGCATGCCAGCGGTATTCCCTGGGACGATGCCAGCGGAAAGCGACTACGGACTTGGCTCGATCTCAGTGTGGAAGAATTTTACGATGAATCCCGGATTGCGATTGTTCCAATGGGTTTTTGCTATCCCGGCAAAGGAAAATCAGGAGATTTACCACCCAGACCTGAATGCGCATCGACCTGGCATGAAAAAGTGCTGGCACACTTGCCTGATATCAGAACGACCTTGCTGATTGGTATGTATGCACAAAAACACTATACGAGTTCTCAGCACAAGACGCTGACAGAAAGGGTATCGAATTGGCGGGACTTTGCTCCCGAAAAATTCATGCTTCCTCACCCTTCACCCAGAAATCAGATGTGGTTGCGGCGAAATCCCTGGTTTGAAGCGGAGTTGGTTCCAACATTGAAGAGCCGTGTCAGGGCTATACTCGATGCTCCTTGATAAACTCACCCAGCAATAAATAGTCTTCCCGGCGAGGATCTGACTTTCGCCACGCCATGCCAATTTCCCTGGCTACATTTTCAGAACTGAATTCTTTCAGTTGCAACCTCGTATCTCCAATAATATCTGCCTTGACAGCCATGTCTGGCAATAAAGTAACACCGAGACCATTGGCAACCATTTGCACCAGGGTATGGAGACTGGTCCCCTGGTAGACCAGGTCAGTGTCTGCGCTTTCCAGTTTGCAGGCTTCCAGCGCATGGTCCCGCAGGCAATGGCCTTCTTCCAGCAGGAGCAGCTTCTCACCACGCAATTGTTGTTGACGAACGTGGCTCAGCTTTTCCATTTTGTGACCGGGCGGTAAACAGAGCACGAAATCATCACTAAACAAAGGAATCGTTTCCATTTCCGGAAGCGGATAGGGAAAGGCCAGGATGATCAGGTCCAGTTGTCCCTGTTGGAGTTGTTGGAAAAGTTGCGCACTGAGTTCTTCTTTCAGATAAAGCTTTAACTTCGGGTATTGCGCTCTGAGATCCGCCAGTAAATGTGGCAGTAAAAATGGACCAATTGTCGGAATAACGCCAAGCCTGATCTCTCCTGACAGGGCTTCATCATGAAACCTGGCCAGGCTCATGAAGTCCTCGACCCCACCGAGGATGACTCTGGCTTGCTGGACCAGTCGCTCTCCCAGAGGTGTGATGAGCACGTTCTTCTTGTTACGCTCGAAAAGAACAACGCCGAGTTGTGATTCCAGTTCCTGGATGGCGGCACTCAGCGTGGACTGAGTCACATGACAGGCTTCAGCCGCTTTGCTGAAATGCTTGTATTCCGCTACGGCACTGATATAGCGGAGTTGTTTAAGAGACAGATTCACGCCAAAATAGTAATCGATAAAAACGATTAATTCATCAATAAAACCAATTGGATTTGATGAGTAAATCCCAATACATTGCTTGCCAGGCTGGGGAAAAGTTTAACTCCCAGGCTGCCAGTACTGACCTTGCAAATTAGTTGGAGAAAGACTATGTCATTGAAAGGATCCAAGACCGAAGAAAACCTGAAAGCTGCATTTGCCGGCGAATCTCAAGCCAATCGCCGCTACCTTTACTTTGCCCAGAAAGCGGACGTTGAAGGTTACAATGATGTTAGCGCATTGTTTCGCTCAACTGCGGAAGGTGAGACAGGCCATGCCCATGGCCATTTGGAGTATCTTGAGGAAGTTGGGGATCCTGCAACAGGCATGCCTATTGGCAGTACTGCTGACAACCTTAAGGCCGCGGTAGCTGGCGAGACGCATGAGTACACCGATATGTACCCCGGAATGGCCAAAGATGCTCGGGACGAAGGTTTCGAGGAAATCGCTGATTGGATGGAAACGCTTGCCAAGGCAGAGCGATCCCACGCCAACCGCTTCCAGAAAGCACTCGACTCTCTGGACGACTAGCCTCAATTCTCAGGCCTGCTGCATTTCAGGTAGCAGGCCTGAAATCCAAGCACAATACGTGGAGACTTTTCATGGCTGATCCAGGCAGAGAAGGTGGCCTAGATGCGCCTACCCGACATCCTCTGAACCAGAATGACCCTGAATTCTGGGATGAGGATGCACTCAATAAGGAGCTGGAGCGGGTTTATGACATCTGCCATGGTTGTCGTCGCTGCGTAAGCCTGTGCAACGCGTTTCCCACCCTGTTCGACCTGGTGGATGAAAGCGAAACAATGGAAGTCGATGGTGTTGCTGTTGCTGACTACACAAAAGTTGTGGATCAGTGCTACCTGTGTGACTTGTGCTACCTCACCAAGTGTCCCTATGTGCCTCCTCATGAATGGAACCTGGATTTTCCCCACACGATGTTGCGTGCGAAAGCGATCAAGTTCAGGAAAGGTGACACGAAATTTCGAGACCGCTTGATCACCAGCACCGACATGGTAGGCAAATGGGCGTCGAAGCCCGTCATCAATGCACTGGTCAATCGCGGTAACAATAGCAGCAGCATCAGAAGTGCCCTGGACGCGGGTCTGGGTATACACAAGGAAGCAAAGCTTCCCGAGTATCACAGCACAACTGCCCGCAACAAAAATTCTGTGCGTTTCTATGATCCGGGAACAGGAACTCCAGAAAACGATAAATCCGAAACCCAGCCAAATCGAGTAGCACTCTTTACCACCTGTTACTGCAACTACAACGAACCCGATGTGGCAGAAAGCGTCATCGCAGTCCTGGAGCACAATGGCGTAAAAGTCGTTCTCCCCCAGCGGGAACACTGCTGCGGTATGCCCAAGCTCGAACTGGGTGATTTGGAGACTGTGACCAGACTCAAAGACCAGAACATTCCCGTGCTCTTCGATCTGGTTCAAGCTGGCTACTCACTTATGGCCGCAGTACCTTCTTGCGTATTGATGTTCAAGCAGGAACTGCCGCTGATGTTTCCCGAAGATGAACAGATACAAGCGGTGGCTAAGGCATTCCACGATCCGTTCGAATACCTGCACAAACTACACAAGGCGGGAATGCTGAAAACTGATTTCAAAAACAGCCTTGGGGAAGTCAGCTATCACGTGGCCTGCCATCAAAGGGTTCAGAATATCGGGCCACGAACCAAACAAATTCTGGAACTGGTAGAGAACAGTAAAGTTAAACCGATCGAACGCTGTTCAGGTCACGATGGAACCTACGGAGTTAAGAAAGAAACCTTTGGATTCGCCAACAAGATTGCCCGACCCATAGTGAGACAGATCGAACAACAACAAGCTGACTACTATGGCAGCGATTGTCCGGTAGCAGGACGCCATATCGAGAACAACTTGTCAGAAGACAAAGCCACGGTGCACCCAATCGAACTGCTCCGCATCGCCTACGGTATATAGGCAGAATCAGGATGCAAACCAGTATAGAGGCCAAGATTGCTATGAAGAAGATTACTATGGCGGACCTGATGTCTATCGATGCCTACGAAGCACAGCGACCTGCGATTCGCGCGGCTATCATGGAGCACAAGAAAACCAGGCGGATACCGCTAGGCCCTAACGCGATGCTGCACTTTGAAGACTATATGATCATGCGCTACCAGGTGCTCGAGCTGGTCCGGGCAGAGAAAATCACCAGTGCGGAGGAGCTACAAGACGAACTGGACGCCTATAACCCGCTTATTCCTGATGGCAAGAATCTCAAGGTTACCTTGATGCTGGAGTACCCCGATGAAGAGGAACGAAAGGAAAGATTGCAGCAACTGATCGGCATAGAAGAACTGATCTCGATCCGAATTGATGGATTCGATCCCGTATACCCAATAGCCAATGAAGACTTGCCACGGTCCACGGAGGATAAGACTTCTTCCGTGCACTTCCTGCGCTTTGAATTCAGCGATGAAATGATTGCAGCTGCCAGGAAAGGGGCAAACTGGACAGTGCTATCAGAACATCTGAACTACCCCTACAAGAACGAATCCTTACCCACGGAAATTACCGAGTCTCTAATGCGGGATTTTTCCTGAACGACGGCCAGCATCCTCGACTCGTCGCTCCACTGTGGCGGATCAACATCTACTCTAGTATTCTCTCACTCTTCAATGAGAAGAGAGTGCGGTTCCTCGAGGTATTGCAATGAAGAAAATTTCTCCCGCCCTGGCTTGTTTCCTGGGCTTATTACTTTCAGTTTCCAGCCATGCAGATGACCATCTGAGTTCGATAAAGATGATTCATCCATCAAATTTTGGCATCGATCAAAGTGAAATCGACAACATCAAAGCCCGCATGCAGGAGGCTGTCGATGGTGGATTTCTACCCGGCGCACTGTTACTGGTTGGTAATGCAGACGGCATAGGCGTTTTGGAGACTGTCGGCTACCAAACTACTGACAACATCACTCCGGTTAACAAAGACACTATCTTTCGCATTTACTCCATGACCAAACCGGTCATAAGCGTCGCCGCCATGATGCTGGTGGAAGATGGCTTGCTCAAGCTGGACGATCCAGTTGAAAAATACATCAGTGAGTTTGCAAATCTTAAAGTCATCGATCGGGATACTGGTGAGACACGACCTGCCAGGAACACGATGACAGTTGAACATCTGCTTACCCATGAGTCTGGACTAGTGCAAGCCATCTTTGCCGCAGACACGGAGCTAGGCAAGATGTATATGCGGGACTTTGCCGATTATTCCGATATCACTGCACGAGATTTGGCAGGAAGAATTGGCAAGTTACCAGTCTATTTCGAGCCTGGAACAGCCTGGCACTACGGCCATTCTACCGACGTGCTGGGTGCAGTGCTGGAAGTTGCATCCAGCAAACCGCTCGACCAGTTACTCGATGAACTGATCTTCACACCTTTAGGCATGGATGAGACCACTTTTTACGTGCCCAAGAGTAAAGCCTATCGCATCGCTCAGCCTATTCACGGGGAGATGGCTGACTACACGGAAGTTAAAGCCATGTTGTCTGGTGGAGGTGGTCTGAATTCTACGACAGAAGACTACGTTCGCTTTGCTGAAATGCTGTTAAACGGGGGGACCTACAGAGGTGCACGTATCCTGCAAGAGGCCACGCTCGATCAAATGCGCGAAAAGAAAATTGGCGAAGATGTGTCGCGGGAATTCTTTTTCTATCGCAATCGCGGCGACTGGGGACTCGGATTTCACCTGCAACCCACAACTGATGATCCGGATGGGCCGCACAATTTTGGCTGGCGCGGCATTGGTGGCACGATTGTAGTAGTCGATGAGGAAAACGATTTCTACATGATATACATGGAACAAAAACGTGGCGGCCCGAGAGCGCCATTCAATAATAATGTCGCACAACAAATGGTATATGAAGCCATGCGCAACTAGACTTTAGCTTTCGTATGAAAAAAACGCCGGGCATAAGCCGGCGTTTTTTTTGAGGATTCCTTAACGCTAAGACAGCAGGTCGTACTTGCGCAGATAGCCGCGCAATTGGTGGTAAGAAAGGTTCAGAAACTCTGCTGCTTTTTTCTGGTTGAATTGAGACTGTTCCATAGCCTGATTGAGCAGGTTGATTTCGAATGCCTGTACCTCTTCCTTGAAATCAAAGGATTCTCTGCCAGACAGAATTGGCGCAGCGCTGGCCGCATTTCCCTCTCCTTCGACTGAAGATTCTGCACGGTTGCTTCGCACAGAAGGGCGATAAGGTGAATCGAATGGATTGAACACCAGCTGAGTGATATGACCATCTCCGTTCTGATACACAGCACGCTCAATGACGTTCTTCAACTCTCGAATATTGCCAGGCCAACTGTAATTCATCAGGGCTTTTTCAACCTTGGATGAAAAACCGGAAAACAGTTCACCACCCAGCTCTTTAACCATACCGACTGCAAAATGCTCTGCCAACACCAGGATATCTTCGGCCCGCTCACGCAGCGGCGGTAAAGTAATAACGTCAAATGCCAGACGGTCCAGCAGGTCTTCCCGAAACTTGTCTTGACGCGCCAGTTCCGGGAGATCCTCATTAGTCGCCGCAATAATCCTGACATCGACAGTAATAGTTTCGTTTCCACCCAGACGCTCGAACTCCCCGTATTCAATGACCCTAAGAATTTTTTCCTGGACTGAAAGATCGGTATTTGCAAGCTCATCGAGAAACAGAGTGCCACCGTGCGCTCTTTCGAAATAACCTTTGCGCTGCTTGGTTGCACCGGTGTAAGCACCTGCCTCATGACCAAATAGCTGCGCTTCAAGCAGGTTTTCACTCATGGCGGCGCAGTTAATTTTGAGGAAATTCTGTTCCCAGCGACGGGAAAGAAAATGCAATCTCGCGGCGACCAGCTCCTTGCCAGTCCCTCGCTCTCCGACAATGAGAACCGGTTTGGTGAGCGGGGCAACAACGGAAATATGTTCCTGCATTTCCAGGAAATTCGCTGATTCCCCTATCATCCGCGGTGGGGCATTCCGATCTTCCATTTTTTCCTTCTATTTCAAAGGCCTGGACACAATTCAAGTAGGCCACCCGGGACAGATCTGAGCTGCCAGGGAGCGACACAGGCACATCAATTCTTGGTAGTGAAAATTACCATTTGTTGCGTAATTTAGCCATGCTAGTGGCCAGATCAGATTGCACTGCAATTATTTCTCTTTAATTTCAGATAGTTAGGAAGGCCAAATAGTTGGCACGGTACCTGCTCAATAGTAGTCAAGCCGTTGTGAAAGCGCATCGTGCCCAACCCTAAGCAAGAGGTATCAGCAATGAGCATTTTTTCGAGATTGTCTGACATCATCAACTCCAATATCAGCGCCCTGCT
The DNA here is from genome assembly GCA_965267495.1 of uncultured Pseudohongiella sp. Classification (GTDB taxonomy): domain Bacteria; phylum Pseudomonadota; class Gammaproteobacteria; order Pseudomonadales; family Pseudohongiellaceae; genus UBA9145. The sequence goes on from OZ254078.1 coordinate 2,269,891, forward strand.
GGACAAGGCGGAAAACCCGGAGAAGATGATTCGCATGGTTATCCAGGAGATGGAAGAGACCCTGGTTGAAGTGCGTAGCGGTACTGCGAAAGTTATCGCTGAAAAGAAGACCCTTTCCCGTCGCGCCGAGAAGCTGAAAAAGCAGGCCGCTGATTGGGAAGCCAAAGCCGAACTCGCCCTGTCCAAGGGTCGCGAGGATTTGGCCAAGGCTGCACTATTGGAGAAATCCAATATTAATTCCAGTGTAGAGATCACTGAGAAAGACCTGGTGAAACTGGATGAGACGCTGGACAAACTCAGTGTCGAAATTGAACAACTGCAAGCAAAACTTAATGATGCGCGAGCGCGTCAGAAAACTATCGTGATGCGAACCAAGGCAACCAAGTCCAGGGTAGATGTGAATCGTCACCTGCAGAGCTACACTATTGACAATGCCATGGACAAATTTGAGTATTACGAGAAGAAAATCGACCAGATGGAGGGCCAGATGGATAGCGCCCACATCGAACAACGCGGCCTGCAAAGCGAGTTCGACGAACTCGAACGAGAAGAGTCCATCGACAAAGAACTGGAAGAGTTAAAAACCAAACTCAACAAAGATCAGGACGACTAACAGCAGGTTTTAATCATGGGCGTATTTGAGTTCATATTATCGATAGTGGCGATGGTGTTTGGCGCCATCACCATCTGGATCCTGCTACTCAGAAAAGATCGCCGACGGGAACAAATTGTACCGCAAGGTAAATATGATCTCGATGAGCTGGCTTCCATAGCTGAGTCGCTGCAGGAAAGAATCGACATCCTTGAATCCATCCTCGACGCTGAAGTGCCGGACTGGAGAGAACAGAATGAGAGCGGAGGCCAGTAACTTGTACCTGGATTCTGAAAATCGAATCTGGCTCGGTGTCTGCTCTGGACTGGCAAACTGGCTGGACATTCCTGCGGCGGTTGTACGCGTTATTTTCATTCTCTGCGTCCTTGCCTGGCCTCCCATGTTGCTGGGTTATGTCATCCTATATTTCTGCCTCGACAAGGACTTCACACCAGACAAGGTAAAAGATTATTTCAGCGCCTCGGAAACTGCTGAGCATTTCCGCAAGCTGAATTATCGAAAGCCTATCTACAAGAATGAGCGTGACAAGCGACTCTTTGGCGTCTGTGCCGGTATTGGAGACTATCTCGAAGTCAGCCACTTCTCAGTGCGTATAGTCACAGTACTTTCCCTCTTCCTATTTGGGCCGTTCACTTTCTGGGCCTATGTGATTTGTTGCTTTGTATTCGACCCTGACCCTTATATGGAGAACAGTGATCGCTACGAGCGAATCATGGCGCGTAAAAAACGCCGGGCGGAAAGACGTAGGGCAAGACACGCTCGCCGACAGGCAAGGCGAAATGCTCGCAAGATGCGCAAGAGTTACAGAAACAAGGAATTCAACCCTGATCTTGAGAAATATCAAGACGAGGTTGATGAAGTTATCGATGAAGCCACGATAGAGTTACGCGCAGAAATTGATGACGCAGTTCAGGGCTTCAACAATAGAGACAAATCCAATTCAAAGCGAGCAACAAACAAAGCCCCTAGAATGAGTCGCACACAATGCACCGAGATGTTTGCGGAACTGGAGTTACGTCTTCGTGAAATCGAAGCCTTCATGACTTCCAAAAAATTTCGTCTGCACTGTGAAATCAATCGTATTTAGCCAAGAATAAGCTGCCTGCAAACGCAGCTCTCTTTTCGCACTTACTCGCCCGCCCAATATTTTCAGAGTAAACTCTAGGAAAGTCTTGCCGAGAGCAGATTCCTTGAACTTTTGTCAGCATTGCGGTGCGCCCCTGGTACAAAAAATTCCTCCTGGAGACGACAGGGAACGGCATTGTTGTGAACGATGTGCGACCATTTTCTACCAGAATCCCAAGAATGTCGTTGGCACAATTCCTGTTCACGAAAACAAGGTATTGCTGTGCAAGCGTGCCATCGAACCTCGTGTGGGTAAATGGACTTTACCTGCCGGGTTTATGGAAAATGGTGAATCCAGTCTGCATGGCGCCATCAGGGAAACCAGGGAGGAAGCTGGCGCGGAAGTGACTGTCAATGATGACAGCTTATACACTCTGTTCAACCTTCCTCGAATCAATCAGCTGTATATTTTTTTTCGCGCCCAATTGACCAGTTTGAATTTCAGTGCCGGGTTGGAATCCGAAGAAGTGGCACTATTTATGGAGCACGAAATTCCCTGGGACGAAATTGCCTTCCCGGTAGTTCGTCATACCCTGGAACACTATTTCCAGGACTTGCCAAACAGCAGATTTCCGGTGCGTATGTTCGATGTACACCACAATGATGACAGAACTATCAGCACAACTTTGATCAGCCATAGCAAGCATTCCTTTTAGTACCCGCTCTTATTGATTGAGCGTATCAAGGTCCCCGAATCGCATTACTCTCACACCATGTAGGAATTCATCCTACATTTGTTACTGCTGAATTCATTAGTCTAATCATTCTTCGTTGTCAGCCGAGTTGCTTAGTTGAACGATTGCAGGATTAAGTTGCTAAACACTGCATCACTTTTCCAGATTTCGCTTTCCATTCTGCGGCAGACGTGGAGATAATAGAAAGAAACAAAAAGTAAAAAGAAATTTTCGCGCAGATTCGTTGTAGGTGCTCTTATGAATATGACAGGTTTTTCCCGTATCGAGTCGATTGGGTCATATGTCCCTGATGAAGTAGTGACTTCCGAAGAACTTATGGATGAAATCCAGTCAGAGACGCGCTTCGGTGTCCCAAATACCTGGCTGACAGAACTGACGGGCATTCAAGCCAGACGCTTCGCCGGAGCCGATGCCATGCCCTCCGATCTCGCTATCGAAGCAGGAAGAGCAGCGCTACAAAAATGCGGAATGGATCCCGCAGATATAGGTATGGTGATCTATTGCGGGATTGACCGTGATTGGGTCGAGCCGGCAACTTCCCACCGAATTCAAAGAGAACTGGGTTGCAAGAACGCAGCATGTCTGGATGTCACCAATGCCTGTCATGGATTTACCAATGGCATGTCCGTTGGTGATGCAATGATTGCTACTGGCGCTGCAGAAAATGTCCTGGTTGTAACCGGAGAAGTTCCCAGCCATGTTGCCAAGGATTGCATCGCTGATATTAACAGGAATCCAACTGAGGAAAACTTCAAAAGCAAGGTTGGTGGACTGACCACTGGAGATGCAGGCGGAGCCGTGATTTTGCAAAGAGCTTCGCAACTCTCTGGTGTTAAAACCTATCGATTCAGTAGCCAGGGACGCTATGCTGAATTGTGTTTCTACAAGTTCGACAAGGATGGAAAACGGTGCGGGCAGATGCTGATGGAAAAAATTTCAGCAGCTGCGATTCGCATGCATAAATCGCTTATAGATGAAACCTACAAGATCCTGCAGTGGCAACCCAATGATGTGGACTACCTAATTTGTCATCAACCCGGCCAAAAAGTCCATGAAAGGTTTGCCGAATTGGCAAGCATAGGAAGGGAGAAAGCACCTTCTACATTTGAAGAACTGGGCAACTTAACAAGCGCTTCCATACCTGTTACGCTCGACAAGGCAAATCCAGATCAGGGTGCGCGAATCCTGATTCTGGGCTCTGGAAGCGGTCTTTCCATCAGTCAGATAGGACTCGTTCTGTAGGATTATTCTTACCGTATCCTGTGAACCAGTTTGCATAGCGATACCTGCAATCATGGCCTGCCAGGGATATCATGAGGTAGATTCGTAATTCTGGACGATTGGGTACACTGTGCCCGCAAGGCACGATCGTCAAGAACGACTACAGGCACAACATAAGAAGTCAAGACGCAGAACAATGGAAGCCTATCTCATACCCTCAGTGACAGCCATCTGCTTCAAGATAGCCATTTTCCTTCGCTATCAGGAATCCTTGCGCAAGGAAAACTTCAACCTCTGCCTGTTGTTCTTTGCGGTGCTGCTGCTCAATATATTCGAACTCATCAATCTGGAACGGACTTATGATCAGAGCACCACGCTGCTGTTGCTGGTCACCTACTACTGCTGTGCCGTTTTCATCGTTCACGCCTACATCAACATTGCCATCGAATATGCCAGGTTTTCCTGGAACGTCAGAGTTATCAAGACAAGCCTGAATATCTTGTTGGCCGTTATGACCGTAGCACTGATCTTCGACAGGGGTATCGTTGCCGGCTGGGAACGCGGCATGTTTGGATATATACCGACCAAGATTGAAGGAGTGAGATACTGGATTTTCCAGCTCTATGCACTGGGCGGTATGGCATTCGCACTCGGCCTGCTGATTCGAGGGTCACGCAAACTGCATTCAAATCTGCAGCGACGCCAATGCCTGGTTTTTCTGTTTGCAAGCCTGACACCAGTATTGATAACGACCATGGTGCTGGTGTTGCAAGCCCAGGGTATTCCGGTTTCCTCGGGCATATTTATGTCCCTGGCGTTTACCGTGATGCTGGGCATAATGGTCTATGCGGAAGAAAAAACTCGCCTGTTCCGACTACTGACCCTGGTACCCTACTCGGCTGAACGCAAGCTGCACCACCAGCTACTCAGCAATATCACCAAGTGTATTGCCATATCGGACGCACCCGGTGGAAACGAGAATCTGAATCTGAAACAAATGATGAAGTCGCTCGAATCCACTGTCGTAGAACATGTACTACAGTACTATGAAGGAAATCAGAAGCTGGCGGCCAGCGCACTGGGGGTATCAGAAGCAACGATCTCCCGGAGAGCTCGCGCTGTCATCACTGGATCTGACTTCGATAGCGACAGCCAATCTGCGGCTCAGGACTCGATCCGCATTACGCAATAAGCCACTTCTTCGTAAGGGTGGGCCTCTTTCATTGCGCTCACCACCTTATCCGCAACATCCCTTTGAGCAATCATTTCAACCTTGTACTCGGCGACTTGTTCAACTTCCCCTTCGACACCCAGGTAGGGATTGCTACCTGAGAGTGGTCGATACTGTCCCTGACCAGGGGTTTGCCAGGCACAGCAATCATAATCACCAAGCCTGCCGGCTCCTGCATCAAACATGGCCTGCTTGACTGTCTCCAGGTGAGATTCCGGCACGTAGAATTCTATTTTCACAATTGCAGAAGACAATTTAGTCGAACCATTTCCGTGCATTGCGAAACAGACGTATCGCAGGGGCGTCCTCTCCCCATTCCCTGGGGTGCCAGGAATTCTGGCAACTGCGAAATACCCGCTCTGGATGGGGCATCATCAGAGTCACCCTGCCATCCGCCGATGTGACACCAGTAATACCATTCGGAGAACCGTTTGGATTGGCGGGATAGCGGTCGACCTGTTCACCCGAAGCATCTACAAAGCGCATCGCAACGCCGCCACCTGTTTCCAGATTCTGCAGTGTTTCTTCGGATGCGAATTCTGCACGTCCTTCTCCATGTGCCACAGCCAATGCAAAACGCGACCCGGCCATACCCTGGGTAAAGAATGAAGGTGAATCCTCAACCTTCACCATTACCAACCGCGCTTCGAATTGTTCCGAACGATTTCTCTTGAATTGTGGCCAATGGTCCGCACCGGGAATCAGATCACTTAACAGAGAAATCATTTGACAGCCGTTGCAGACACCGAGGGTCAAGGTATCAGCATTGGCAAAGAAATCGGCAAATTGCGTCCGCATTTCTTCCTGGAAAAGAATCGATTTTGCCCATCCTCCTCCGGCACCCAATACATCTCCATAGGAAAACCCCCCGCAGGCTACCAGTGCATTGAATTGTTCCAGCTTCACTCTGCCACTGATCAGGTCGGTCATATGCACATCAATCGCGGCAAATCTCGCCCGGTTAAAGGCTGCTGCCATCTCGATCTGACCATTGACACCTTGCTCCCTCAATACTGCCACTCTGGGAGCTGCACCGACATTGACATAGGGAGCGCAAATATCCTCTGCGGGATCGAATCCAAGATTCGCATAAAGTCCTGGATCGGAATCGTCCAGAATGGCATCGAACTCTTCCTGGGCACAGGTCGAGTTGTCGCGAATCGACTGCATCTGAAAACTGGTCTGCGCCCAGATACGCTGCAAATCCACCCGGGAGGATGCATACAGGGTATTGCCTCCCCGGGTAATCCTAATTGAGCCAGTTTTGTCGGGACTGCCAATGCTAAGGAGTCGATCACTAAGATGGTGTTCGCTGGCCAGTTTCTGTATTACCCCAAAACTCCTGGATGCAATTTGTAGCACCACTCCCAGTTCTTCACTGAATAGCAGTGCAATGTCGTCCTGATCGGCAGGCATTGCATCGAGCGTCAATTCAGCACCACAGTGGCCAGCGAAACACATCTCGGCAACGGTCGTCAGCAGGCCACCATCGGAGCGATCATGGTAAGCAAGAATCAATTCCTGCTCTCGGCACGCAGCCATGAAAGCAAAAAAATCTTTTAATATGCCGGGCTCGTCAACATCAGGAACCGGGCCTTCGAGTCTGGAGTACACCTGAGCAAGGGCTGAACCACCAAGTCGCGCTGTGGCCGCGCCGAGGTCAAGTAGCAACAGCTGCGATTCCCCGGCATCGAACCGAAGCTGAGGAGTCAAGGATCTGCGCACATCCTTAACGGTAGCGAATGCACTCACTATGAGAGAAAGAGGCGCTGTATTACTGACAGATTCCCCATCCTGCTGCCAGACTGTACGCATGGACATGGAATCTTTGCCAACTGGAATACAGATACCCAACTCAGGGCAGAGCTCCATACCTACCGCTTTAACTGTCTCATACAGTTTGGCGTCTTCACTGCCATGCCCTGCGGCCACCATCCAGTTTGCCGACAGCTTGATGTCAGCCAATTGCGCTATATCGGCGCTGGCAATATTGCTTATTGCTTCGCCAACGGCCATACGCCCGGAAGCAGGCGCATCGATCAGGGCCAACGGAGTACGTTCGCCCATGGCCATGGCCTCTCCCACATAGTCCTCATAAGAACTGGTAGTCACGGCTGCATCGGCAACAGGCACCTGCCAGGGTCCTACCATCTGGTCGCGACAGACGTGCCCGGTAATGGTTCTGTCTCCTATGGTGATAAGGAACGCTTTGCTGGCTACTGTCGGCAGCGACAGGACTCTTTCAATCGCTTCGGAAAGATTCAGGTCGGTGGTCTCAACTGCCTGGGTGCTCATCTGAGCTGAGCTGACTTCCCGATGCATTTTTGGTGGCTTGCCAAACAATACGTCCATCGGCAGATCGATCGGTGCATTATCGAATTGCTCATCATGCAATGTAATGTGCTTGTCACTGGTGGCGGTGCCAACAACTGCAAACGGGCATCGCTCCCGCGCACAAATAGCAGAGAAAACATGCAGATCATTCGAGTCGATCGCCAATACATAGCGTTCCTGGGCTTCATTACACCAGATTTCCATTGGGGTCATGCGGGCATCTGCAGAAGGAATCTCCCGCAGATTGAATTGACCGCCGCAACCCCCATCCTTGACCAACTCTGGCAGTGCATTTGACAGGCCGCCGGCTCCGACGTCGTGGATAAACTGAATCGGGTTGCTGTTACCCAATTGCCAGCACCGGTCAATGACCTCCTGGCATCGCCTTTCCATTTCAGCGTTATCCCGCTGCACCGAGGCAAAGTCCAGCTCTTCGCTGCCACTACCAGAAGTCATGGAAGACGCGGCTCCTCCTCCGAGGCCGATCAGCATAGCCGGACCACCGAGTACGATGAGATGCGCATTCCCCGGTATGGCTTCTTTGTTGACATGTGACTCACGAATATTACCCAGACCACCAGCGATCATGATGGGCTTGTGATAACCACGATTTTCTTTCTCGCCGCGCTCATTGCACACCGCTTGTTCAAAACAGCGGAAGTAACCGCACAGGTTCGGCCGGCCGAATTCATTGTTGAAGGCGGCTCCGCCAATCGGTCCCTCCAACATGATTTCCAGTGGAGAGGCGATATGATCTGGCTTGTTTTCGACTCCCTCCCAGGGTTGCGGCAGCTCAGGCAGGCGCAGATTGGAGACACTGAATCCGGTGAGTCCCGCCTTCGGTTTGGCACCGCGACCGGTCGCGCCTTCATCCCGTATTTCACCACCTGATCCCGTTGAAGCACCTGGAAAGGGCGCAATGGCGGTGGGATGATTGTGAGTCTCCACTTTCATGAGAATGTGGATGGGCTCGTGCTGGAAGTCATAGCGACAATCTTCAGAATCCGGGAAAAATCGTGCAGCGCGATGGCCCTCCATCACAGCAGCATTGTCAGAATAGGCGGAGAGTATCTTCTGTGGCGATGCCTCGTAGGTATTACGAATCATGCCAAACAGAGAATGCTCCCGAGCCTCCCCATCAATGGTCCAACTGGCATTGAATATCTTGTGCCGACAATGTTCCGAGTTTGCCTGGGCAAACATCATCAGTTCGATGTCGTTGGGATTTCGCTTCAGTTCAATGAATTGTCCGAACAGGTAGTCAATCTCATCGCCAGCCAGAGCCAGCCCCCAATCCGTATTGGCTTGCTGTAACGCAGCCTTACCTTCGCCCAGGATATCTACTGAACGCATTGGCTGGGGGTCTGCGGTTTCAAACAACAGGGCTGCCTGATCCAGGGTATCGATGACCACCTGAACCATACGGTCATGCAACTGCGCATCCACCGCCAGCAATTCTTCCGTTGATAGTGGTTCTACCGTCTCGATCTGATAAGCCAGGCCCCGTTCAACTCGTTTGATACTTTGCAAGCCACAATTGTGAGCTATGTCTGTGGCCTTACTGGACCAGGGAGATATCGTTCCGGGCCGCGGAACTACAAGGCGTAGTGTGCCCTGCGCCAGGTTCAGCCCTGGATGCGGATCACCATACTCGAGCAATGACTGGAGCATTGCCAGCTGTGTATCCGATAGGGGTTCAACACAATCAATAAAGTGCACGAACTGTGCTTGCAGGCTTTGAATCTTTGGGCAAATTTTGCGGAGGGACTGTTGTTGTTTTTCCAGTTTAAAAACAGAAAGAGCCGAAGCTCCCAACAACGCTTGCATCGAATCCTGATCCTGCAGAGTGAGTGCCTTGGATGAAGCAGTGCCCATCCGGGTAAGCGCTATCATAAATGAATTGCGCCGCAAATTCAGTTAAAACCTGAAGCTGGCTCGCGGAGCTACTCAGTCTGAATCGGGAATAAACCGTCCCTCAGCGCGAGATACTATTTCATTACCCTCTGAATCGAGCACCCAGAAATCAACGTGGGTGAGCGTGGTGATATCCCGACGTTCCGCATTGAAATGGGGTTCCGCCATCACCTGATAGGTTTCGCCTGCCAGTGCGTTGAAACGCAAGGTACGCGACAGGGACTCCCGGGTAGCTGCATAACTCACCAGGGCGGGCGCAAGCCCCCTGGCACTGCCCATGTCCCAGTAGAAATAGACGGTGACATCGTGAAAACCGGGTTCGATCTCAATCCGGCTATAGGCAACACTGTCATCAATAGTAATGTCGTCAATCCGGGTGAAACGGACGGCGTCGACGTAGCGATTTAACCAGTCCTGACGAAGAAACTGTGCGCCCGCTACAGAAGCAATCTGCAATGCCGGCCTCGGCTCACCTTCATAAACCTGATAGGCCGCTCCCGACAGGCAAGCCGTCAGCGGCATGACCACAAGCAGCAGCAACAACAACTTGGTACTGTGGAGAATGGATTTCACGGTGAACTGTAGATCGCCTCGACTAATTCGCCTAACTGGCAGCTTCGTTATCACCTCTCCTGGCCTGGAAGAATCGCTGCATCAAGCCCGCACAGTCTTCCGCCAGAATGCCTTCAGTGTAGGAAATGCGATGGTTGTATCCCTGCTCATTCAACAGTTGCAGCCGACTTACCACCGCCCCGGCTCTCGGTTCACGAGCACCAAAAACCAGGCGTTCGACCCGAGCATGAATGAGCGCCCCCACACACATGGTACAGGGCTCAATTGTAACATAGAGGGTAGTTCCGGGCAGGCGATAGTTGGCCTTAAACTGTGAAGCCTGTCTTAGAGCCTGAATTTCTGCGTGTGCAGATGTGTCGTGGTTCGCAATCGGACTATTGTAAGCAGCCGCAATTAATTGCCTGTTCTCTACGAGAACAGCACCTACCGGCACCTCATTGTGCATGGCTGCAATCTCAGCTTGTGCCAGCGCTTGCTGCATCCAATAACGATCCAGCTCATCAGCATCGAGTAAATCGAGCGATTCGACTTGATTTCCATCACTGGGGGTCATGAGTCGTTCTTTTTTGTTGAAGGAGCCAGCGCGCCCACCAGGAATAGCCCCAGGGATACAGCAGGCCCGATACCCAGGGCAAACAACACCGTTCCAATACCTACCGTACCACCGAGAAACCAGCCAGCGGTGACCGCAGTGATTTCGAGTCCAGTGCGAACACCGGCGATAGGAAGCCCAGTTTGTCGCTGCAGTCCTGTCATCAATCCATCTCTCGGTCCGGCACCAAGTTGAGCAACCAGATAAATACCACTTCCAAGGCCTACAGTCAGTACTCCAAGCGCCGCTTCCCCTACTCTGACGATGAACATATCCGGTTTTGGTAGCCAGGGCAGGCTTAATTCAATCATCAATGAAATTATCACTGCATTGAGCAGCGTGCCCAGACCGGGCGTCTGCCGCAAGGGAATCCAGAACAGTAGTACACACAAACTAACAACGAAAGTCGCCCAGCCAATAGTCATGCCCGTCTGCACACCGAGGCCCTGGGCGAGCACGGTCCAGGGACTGACACCAGCCTGGGAAGCGATCAACAACGCTTCCCCAATACCAAAAATAACCAGGCCGAGTACCAGGAAAAAAAACGTACTCGCGGCCGGTCTAAAATTCAGCGGGTGGGGGGAACTCCAGGATACCGTTGGCACGGCCCTGACCGTTAAAAACTTCAATGCTTTGCTTGGCTCTTTCTGGCTGTCACATCTTTCACCAGTTTTTGAATCGAATCTTGTTATATTTTTATCCTTATTGAGTGTCTTTCTTTTCAGCGGAGAAGACCAATCCTGCATAAATTTCCTTATTTCTACTCCAAACTTTACTTAGAACACTATCCAGGAATATCGCAATTAGCCACCAAATTAGAACAAGAGGCTTAAACTTAAGAATCCTCGAAATCATATTTGCAGAAACAGTAAACCCACCGCATCCAATCTTTCTAACTGTAATTTCTTCAAAACCACCCTCACTCAAGATCCTTTTTAATGCCGTATGAGTGTACCTAAAGTAGTCGTCTGGATCTGCGTGGTAATAGTAAAGAAACGGCACAAAACCCTCCAACACACCACCAACTTTTAGTGATCTGGACACATTATTTATAAATTGCTGATGATTAAAAACATGTTCCAGCACATTCATACACAAAGCAAAGTCATACTGTTCTTCGGACAAATCAAATTCTTTCTCGAAATCAATAGATTTCACTTTGTCCGGATTTTCAGAGAACAAATCTGTGAAAGTCATGTCGGCATTTGACACATCTATGAAGCGATAATAACTACTAGTAGCGTTTTTAGCGCCATAATCGATACCTTTGCCCGTAAATGGCCTGCAATTTGTGAGATCAATGTTATGAAGAGTCCTGATCAAACTCTTTCCGCGGAGGCATTCTCGGCTCAATATCTTAGCTTTCGTGAGAAATCTCATTTTTTCTTCCAGGCTCCTGAGAGAAAATCTTTAAGCAAACCAAGAATGAAGCCAGGCTTTTTGAACAAGGGCTTGATCTCTTTAGGGAATTATCAGTTCGGCCCTGCCTGTGAACAACTTCAATGCTTTGCTCCGAAGGCTTTCAGTGGAAAGCGCAGGGTCTATTCCCACTCAATGGTGGCTGGTGGTTTACTTGAAATGTCATAAGCCACTCTAGAGACTTCAGGAATCTCGTTCATAATTCGATTTGATACCGTTTCAATAAATTCCGGATCAAGGCGTGCCCACCGGGCAGTCATGAAATCTATGGTTTCAACAGCGCGCAGTGTGATGACGTAGGCATAACGTCGGGCATCTCCAACAACACCAACAGATTTAACCGGCAGGAAAACTGCGAAGGCCTGGCTGACCTTGTTGTAGTAGTCTGCCTGATGTAGCTCATCAATGAAGATGGCGTCTGCCTGTCGCAGGATGTCGCAGTACTCTTTCTTCACTTCACCCAGAACCCGCACACCCAGGCCAGGGCCTGGGAACGGATGACGGTAAACCATTTCGTATGGCAATCCGAGCTCCAACCCTATCTTGCGTACTTCATCCTTGAATAACTCTCGTAGTGGTTCCACCAGTTTGAGCTTCATGTCTTCCGGCAAACCGCCAACATTATGGTGTGATTTGATCACATGGGCCTTGCCGGTCTTGGCACCGGCCGACTCAATTACATCCGGGTAAATAGTTCCCTGCGCCAACCAATCCACATCCTGCAATCTGGCAGCTTCTTCTTCAAACACATCGATAAAGGTATTGCCGATGATTTTTCGTTTTGCTTCGGGCTCATCAATTCCTGCCAGCGCAGAGAGAAATCTGTCTTCAGCATCAGCACGAATCACCTTTATACCCATATTCTTACTGAAGGTTGCCATCACCTGATCACCCTCGTGCAGGCGCAGCAGACCGTTGTCGACGAATACACAGGTGAGCTGGTCGCCAATGGCCTTGTGCAAGAGTGCGGCTACCACGGAAGAGTCAACGCCACCCGACAAACCCAGTAACACTTTGTCGCTGCCGACGGTTTCACGCACCTGGTTGATAGCATCATCAATAATGCTGGCTGGAGTCCACAGCACTTCGCATTGGCACAGATCATGAACAAAGCGCTCAATGATACGCATACCTTGCAGTGTGTGGGTCACCTCCGGATGAAACTGAATGCCAAAGAACTGCTTCTCACGATGCTGCATCGCTGCGATAGGAGCGCTGTCAGTCGCTGCGACCAGCTCGAAGCCAGGGGGTAATTCAACAACCTTGTCCCCATGGCTCATCCACACGTCCAGTTGCGGCGTGCCGCTTTCTGTCATTCTGTCTTCTATACCATCCAGGAGATCGCAATCACTTTGTACGTCAACCTGCGCGTAACCGAATTCAGATTTAGCGGAGGCTTCTACCTTGCCACCGAACTCTTCAGCCATGGTCTGCATGCCATAGCAAATACCCAGAACTGGTACATCTTGCTCATACAAAAATTTTGGCGGGCGCGGAGAAACCGTCGTATTTGCCGACTCAGGGCTGCCTGAAAAAATGATCCCTTGTGGAGAAAACTCTCTATAGGCCGCCTCGTCGACTTCATAGTCCCAAATCTCGCAATACACCCCCGCTTCCCGAACGCGTCGCGCAATGAGCTGGGTGTACTGAGACCCAAAATCCAGAATCAGAATTTTTTGGCTATGAATATTCTTTGCTGACATTTCTATATGAAATACTTATGTAGTAGCTGAATCAGAAATCCAACTCTGTTTTCGAAGATTTACTTCAAATGCGAAGATGTGCTCCTGATGAGTGCAAGACAAGGTAAAACTATTTTGGGTGCAGGAGCATACAATCAGTATGTGACTGCATCAAAAATAGTATTAGCGCAATATTGTGCCATCAGGAACGCATCGTTCTTAACTGACGCGGTAGTTAGGTGCTTCTTTAGTGATCGACACGTCGTGTACATGGGACTCGCTCATGCCTGCCCCGGTAATGCGCACAAACTGCGTCTTGGTTCGCATCTCGTCTATATCACCGCAGCCGGTATAGCCCATACTGGAACGCAGTCCGCCCATTAGCTGATGCACAATCGCCGCCATAGGACCCTTGTAAGGTACTCTTCCTTCGATTCCTTCAGGTACCAGTTTTTCAGTACCGGATTCGATATCCTGAAAGTAGCGATCACTTGATCCCTGGGTTGCGGACATGGCGCCCATGCTACCCATACCCCGGTAAGACTTGTAGCTGCGCCCCTGATAGAGCTCCACTTCTCCTGGCGCTTCTTCAGAACCCGCGAGCAGACTGCCAATCATCACCACATGAGCCCCCGCTGCAATGACTTTGGCGATGTCACCAGAATAGCGAATGCCACCATCGGAGATTACACACACATCGGTGCCTTGCACTGCTTCTACGACATTGGCAACGGCAGTGATTTGCGGCACACCAACGCCAGTGACGATACGCGTAGTACATATAGATCCAGGACCAATCCCGACCTTGACCGCATCGGCGCCTACCTCAACCAGATCCCTTGCTGCAGCTGCTGTTGCTATATTGCCGCCTACCACAGATAAATAGGAGTACTTCGCCTTGACCTTGCGTACCTGATCGATCACTCCCTGGGAATGACCGTGCGCAGTGTCAACTACCAGTAGATCCACGCCTGCCTCGACCAGCGCATCAACCCGCTCATCTGAATCACCACCAGTGCCTACTGCTGCTGCCGCACGTAGTCTTCCCAAATCATCCTTGCAGGCATTTGGGAAATCTTCAGACTTACGAATATCCTTTAGCGTGATCAGGCCTTTCAATTCAAAACTGTCATTGACCACCAGAATTTTTTCGATTCGATGGCGATGCAGCAGTTCCTTGACCTCTTGCAGGCTAAAATCTTCAGCAACCGTAACCAGTTCTTGTTTAGGTGTCATGATTGATTCGACGCTGGCATCGAGATTTGCCTCAAACCGGACGTCTCGGCTGGTCACGATACCCACCAGGCCATCATCGCCGACCACGGGCATGCCGGAGATATCGTTTTCTTTCATCAGCGCCACCAGGTCCCGGATGGTTGCGCTCACAGGGATTGTTATAGGATCTCTAACCACTCCACTTTCATACTTCTTCACCGCTCGCACTTCACGAAGCTGTTTTTCAATGCTCATGCTCTTGTGAATGACCCCAAGACCACCTTCCTGCGCCATTGCAATCGCCAGGCGAGACTCTGTGACTGTATCCATAGCGGACGACACGAGAGGAATATTCAGCGGTATAGAGGCCGCAATGCGTGACTGCAGCTTTACTGAACGGGGGAGAATGGTGGAGTGTGCGGGCAGAAGCAGAACATCATCGAATGTTAGAGCCTCTTCAGCAATACGTAACATAAGATTTCCACTATCCGCAAAAACCGCATTATACAGATGCGCCATTTGCTTGTACAGATCGCGGCGCTAAGCACGTGACAACAATGCATATCCGAGGACATCATTTTTCACGATAGACAGCAGACGGAGGCTATCGTTTTCCAAACAGACGATGAACCAGAGGGATCGTGACAAACAGTGAAAAGTAAATCAGCCCGGCCCGGGCTATTCTTTCCGCATCGTAAAAATTGGCGGCAATCAGTGATACTACAGCAGTGCCGGCAACAACAACCCAGGAGAGCGTGAGATTAAAACAGTAGTTCTGCTCATGTTCATTGAGATGGAGCTGAGATCGAAACCGCAGTGCATTCTGATAAAACCCTACAATTATCGCGGATAAAGCCATCAGCCCCAGGGCAACATAGATAAACAGGTCGGCTACCTCATTGTCGGCCCAGCCAGGATTGTCAAACAAACCTGTATTCAGCAGCTGGATATCGAAAACGGCTATGGCGAAATACAACACAGTCGCTTGTAGCATGAGTTTGATGGGGTAAACGAAAACCAACACCAGCATCACCAGGGCCAGACTCAGATGCACTGTCACTTTATCCTGCAAACCGAAAACCCGACTCCAGTTTGAGTGTGATAGCCAGATAGAACCGAGTATCGCAGCACTCAGCAAAAACGCCGGAATGTCTTTGGAAAGCTCGAAGAGCTCGGCTGGACTCTGTGGGATCTCATCGATACTGATCACCAGCATGGTAAAGGCAAAAGCGAACGCAGCATCTACAAATGTTTCTATGCGGGTCATATTATCGCCACGGATAACCTTGCCATCTTCACGACGGCAGCTGGCGATGAATTCCTGGCTTAAGGGTTCCATGATCGGCTTGAGGCACCCGGACATTTAACCAATTTCGGAGATAGTATAAGCTTTTCGACTCCTCAATTCAGGAATTGCGAACAATGAACTCCAGCTCGGGTCAATCCCTTCGCCACAGAATAGTGACAGAGCCTACGGCACACTTCTTCCTGATTGCTGTGCTCATATTCGGACTCAACAGCATCGCCAACCGCAATAGTGAAAACTTGCTGGAGATTGACCAGCGGGAGATTGACGCCCGCATCTTCATGCAGGAAATGACAAGTGGAGAAGCTCTGACCGCTGAACAGCGAGATTTCGTTACCGCGAGCTATATAGAGGAACAGATTCTGGTACAGGAAGCGCTCGCCATGGGGTTGGACAATGATGCGCGCATACACGATATGCTGGCCCAGAAAATGCGCCATGTATTGAGTGGCGACATTATTCAGCCCTCCGAACAGGAACTCGAGTCTTATTATCAGCGCAACCTGGAACGTTACCGCAGTCTGGCTGCACTTAATGTCATGGAACTGGTTGCCAACAGCAGGGAATCTCTGAGTCCGGAACAACTGTCACTGTTTCAACTGGGTACACCCGCAAACGACATCCTCGATGTCGTTGAAGGGACAAGTGGCCCGCTTCCGAATGTAAGCTCCCTTGACTTGAGTAACATCTTTTCTCCGGAACTCTCTGAACAGGCATTCGCAGCACCGGTCGGTGACTGGGTAGGGCCATTTATTAGCAATCGTGGCCAGCATTGGTTGCAGATTCTTGAGATTGTCCCATCTCGCCTTCCGCCCCTGGAGGAAATTCGTGATCGGGTTCGACTGGAATGGATAACGGAAGAAGAAGACAGCCTTCTGGGCGAGCAAGTCGCCGAGCTCTGGGAGAAATACACGATTGTCATTAGTGAAGGCACCGAAACAGAAGAATGAAGCTATCACTAACAGCCTTGCGTACCTTGCTGGTACTGACATTCTGCACGGCTAATATTGCCAGTGCTCATGATGTGGATGTCACCGGTGTTGCGCGAGTATTTCTGGATGAATCTGCACAGGGCAGCTATAGCCTTTCAATAGTGGACCAACAGGTTCCACCGCTATTTAACATCGAGCGCATTCTACCGGCGCATTGTTCCGGACTGGCGCCGGGTAACTTCTCCTATCGATTCAGCTGTTCTCCTGAATTGAATATTGGCGACGAATTAGTGTTTCCCTGGCCACTGGAAGGCCTGGTGGTGGTGGCCCGCTGGTCCGATGACACCGACGTTTCAGCTTACTTCCCAGGAGACGGCAGCATGATCACTGTGCCTTTGAGTGATCTCAAAGCTGGCGCCGGTTCTCTTGGAAGCCTGGCACAACGCTATCTGGTCCTGGGAGCCGAGCACATACTCTTCGGCATCGATCATCTTCTGTTTGTACTCGGCTTGCTGTTATTACTGCAGGGGTTCTGGATACTGATAAAAACCATCACCGCATTTACTGTCGCCCATAGCATCACTCTGGGATTTGCAGTTCTCGGTATATTTCCAGTGCCAAACGCGCCCATCGAAGTGTTGATCGCCCTGTCGATTCTTTTTCTGGCCAGAGAAGTTGTTGAGGGGCAACGGGGAAAGACAACCCTGGTACACAGCAAACCCTGGATTGTGGCATTTATCTTCGGCCTGTTTCATGGCTTTGGTTTTGCCGGCGCACTTGGCGAACTTGGTCTGAGTGACGCAGACATTCCAATGGCCTTATTGTTCTTCAATCTTGGTGTTGAGGCGGGCCAAGTCGCCTTCATAGCAGCAATTGCCAGCCTGCATGGCATATATAAGCGTATCGCACCGGAATATGTGCTGAGTACACATCGTGGATTGGCTTATGGTCTGGGAGGAATAGCCTGCTTCTGGTTTCTTGAGCGATTACCGGTTTTATTTGTGACAGCCTGAAAATTGACGAACTATCGTTGTTGATATTGCTGGTGGCAGGATTCACATGGAGGGTAGAGTGAATTATTTCCGGCTTCTGACAGCGCTTCTTCGTTTTTCTCTGCCACTGCCGTCAGGACTTCCCGAGCAGCCGCAATCATCTGTTGATTGTACCGCTGCCAATCATCTTCCTTTGCAATGTCAACTTCGTTTTCGGCGGAACCGCCGAGGGCCAGAATATTGCCAGCAGCAATCACAGACAGCGCCGCGTTTTGTACTTCCTGCCACTCGGCATCGGTTTCCAGTTGATAAGCTCCCCAGATTGTATTGGTGGTCGGAGTAATAATGGCGTTCATTATTTGCTTGACCGTGAGCTCAGGTTCAACCTGGGCCATGACACCGCCACCGAAGCATGCCAGCAATACAACAGTAAGACAGATTTTCAGTCGCACAATCATCTCTACCCCGCAAATATCTGCCGCTTTAGTGAATTCTGCTGCAACTTCGGCTTGCCGCATTGACTGACATCAAAAACATGGCCTGACCGAGGATCAACTAAGCAGAACTCAGTTTGCCTGCTCTATACCCAGTTCGGCGGCCAGTTCCTGCTGGCGGGCGCCAGCCAGAATACCTGGCAGCGCATAGTTGCCTTCGTGACAAGCGTACTCGTAGATCTTGTCTTCCACTGCCCGCATCGGTAGCTCACCAGTCCACGCTTGCGTGTAAACCGCTGGATCATCCACAGTGAACCGGTACAGCAAGGTACTGTCGTCCAGTCGGGAAAAACGCTCGGTAACTACAGCATTCTGCGACAGATACAGGAAATGTCGCAGGGCACCACGAAATCCTTCCTGAGGGTGGAAGTTGGTGGTTTCCACTACCAGTGTATCGCCTTCATAGTGGCCAATGGAGTCGCCCAGCCAGTTGTTGGTAGCTCTATGTTCGGTAGCGCCCATGCGCACAATGCGCGCATCGTGGTTCATCTCTGCCAGTATCACCACATAGTCCTGGGTTTGCACGATTTGGCTGTGGTTGTTATAGAGCACGGGCAACATTGGGGGTCCACCCGAGGAACCGAAACCCACGAGGCAACGTTCTGCCATAGGTCGCCCTTCAGGACCGTCCGACTCTCCTCCTCCAGCCATGGCTGCAAATAGCATTTGCTGCGCCTGGGGTGACCAGGGCAATCGCCCGTTTGATGGATCTACAATGATGGAGGAACGGATCTCGCCGTTGATCATCGCCATGCGTTCGCCAGGATCCATCCAGAAGGTGTTGTAGCCTCCGATCGTACCTTCGGCGCCACCGACGTTTTCGGTAAGGTTTTCCAGATAGCTGTCACCGGTAGTACCCAGCGAAGCAGCTTCCTCTGGTGTGAGCACCAGCTTGTCTCCAAATTGCTCACCTCGCTCCAGCATCGTCACTGTAGCGATGTTATAGGTGCCTTCGAAGTCAGGTGCCCCAAAAGGCGTGCGGGGAATATCGACTTCCTGAGCCAACAAACTGTTTGCAAAAAACAGAATCGCAGCCAGCGGGAGCCATGCCGGTGACGATAAAGAAAATGTTCGCAATTTCATAGAAATACCATATGAACCAATAACTGCGCCCTATGCTAGCACGCCAGCTTTTTGAATCGTATGCCTGTGACACTCACGGATCTATCGATTGTGGTGTTAAAGAATGATGCAAAATCTGCTTTAATCCCTACCCGATTTCCATTAAGTGAGTGTCAATCCATGAAATCAAGATTTGTTGTTACAGCAATCCTCACGACTCTTTTTTCCAGTACCACGATGGCCGATGCCTGGAGTGAGGCTGAACACGGCTACGCAGACAGTAATGGTGTTCAAATCCACTACGCAACCATGGGGGAAGGTCCGCTGGTGGTCATGATTCATGGATTCCCCGATTTCTGGTACAGCTGGAGAAACCAGATGGAAGGTCTCAGCGAACACTTCAAAGTCGTCGCTGTCGACCAACGCGGCTATAACCGCAGCGGTCAGCCCGAAGGAGAATCGAATTATGCCATGCAATATCTGGTTGCAGATGTAGCTGCCGTGATTCGTGATCTGGGTGAAGACAGCGCCACCATCGTTGGTCACGACTGGGGAGGTGCCGTTGCCTGGCAGTTTGCTTTCGCACTACCCCAGATGGTCGATCAGCTCATCATTCTGAACCTGCCCCATCCGAACGGCATGGGTCGGGAATTGAGCGACAACGCTGAGCAGCAAGCCAACAGCAATTATGCCCGGGTCTTTATCGAGGGTTCGCCAAGCGATCCGGATGTGTTTTTTGGCGGCCCCATGACTGCGCAGACCCTGTCTGGCTGGGTCACCGATCCTGCAGCACGTGAACGCTATGTTGAAGCGTTCTCCCGATCAGATTTCAATGCCATGCTCGCCTACTACAAACAGAATTATCCTGGCGGAAACGGCAGCAACAATGCCGCGCCGCCATCGGCGCCACAGCTGGACTTACCGCTGTTGGTGTTTCATGGGCTGGAAGATACTGCACTGCATTCAGACGGTCTCAACAATACCTGGGACTGGAATGACGGTACCACTACCATCATGGCAGTGCCCGGTGCCGGCCATTTCGTGCAACAGGACGCCGCCGAATCAGTCACAGAGACCATGCGCTGGTGGCTGCTCAGCCAGCAGGACTAGACACAGCGCATCCTGCAGTCGCTCAATCAAGTGACCAGGAGCAGGTCACGAGTAACGCTTTCTGCGCCAGTCGGTGATCGCGAGCTATTGCGAAAGATCAATCGATGAATTGCAGAAAGATGTCAGAATTTAAGTATTGGTCACCAGGAGAACAGCATGAAGTCCAGTTTTGTAAAGCAGTCCGCAAACCTGATTGGTTTATGCCTGCTGGCCGCTTGCACAGCGAGCCCACCATCCGGAGTTGGATACAACCCGCTCAATGATTTTGAGCAGCTGGATCCAACCACCATATTCGCCACACCAGAACCTCTGCCCTCTCCCAGCTATTCGCCGCAACAACTGGACCGAGGGCGTTATCTGGTTGGCTTACTCGGATGTGGCAGTTGTCACACGGATGGTTCACTCGTGGGCTCTCCAGATGACAGCCGCCTGCTGGCCGGTTCCAGCACAGGAATCGCTTATACCAGCCCTTTTGTCGATGACAATCCTGGCGTTGTCTATCCTGCTAATCTGACACCAGACATGGAAACAGGACTTGGTGCCTGGACCATGGAACGACTGGTCACAATGATTCGCGTCGGTACTACAGAACACAGCGCCAGCAGTATTCCGGTCATGCCCTGGCCAGCCTACGCCAGTATCACCAATGAGGATGCCCTGGCCATTGCTGCCTACCTGAAAAGTCTTGAGCCTGTTCGACATCGGGTGCCAGCAAATGTGGCACCCGGAAGAACGGCTACAGCTCCCTACGTCCATTTCGGGGTGTATCAGCGTATTCAGGAATAGCTGACTGCAGCAAGCTACCGGGAACGACAAAATGAGTGAACACATCAAACATTGCAATCGCGATGAAGAGTTTTATTTTAAGGAAGGCTGCTTCATTGTTGAGACATCCAACTCTTCTCACGACTCAGATGTTTCCATCGCCCTGGCTCGCGTGGAAGCAGGCAAGAAAACTCGCTGGCACTGGCTCAATGAAACCTACGAGCGCTATGTTATCTTCAAGGGCAAGGGCCTGGTCGAAGTGGGTGCGGAACAAGCCACAGAAGTGAAAGAAGGTGACGTGGTCCTGATCCCACCACAAACCCGACAGCGAATTACCAATATTGGCGAGGGCGATCTGGAGTTTTTTGCCATATGCACTCCACGCTTCAGTCATCTTAACTACCATAACCTTTAGCGACGCCGAAATAGTTCAATCGGCCCTGCCACGACTTTTCTATTCCAGCCCTGGCCAACGTTTTCCTGCTATGCGCAAATCCTTCAATGTAATATTGCTTCTGCTCAGCCTGGCTCTCCCGCTTCCGGGCCAAACGCAGGAACCCTTGTGGAGACTGGAAGCAGAGAACGACGTTTCCTTGGCAATTTATAGCGAACTATCACCGCTTGAACTCAACACGATACACAGCTGGGAACTTGTTCTCACAACAGACGGAGGCTTGCCACTCAGTGATGCTGAGATTACTGTGGCAGGTGGTATGCCATTGCATGATCATGGTCTCCCCACCCAGCCCCTGGTCAATTCTGAGCATGCTCCCGGGCGATACTTGCTGGAAGGCATTCGATTTCATATGCCGGGTCAGTGGCAACTCCTTTTCACCATAAGCTACGGCGAAAGCTCGGAAATTGTGCAACTAGACTTCGAACTTTAATGAGATACATCTTAATCGCTGTTCTAATCGTGGGATCAGGTGTCACTTTTTGGAACCTGAACACTTCCGGCACGCCTGACAACTGGTCTGACAGAGATTTAGCCTTAATCAAATCTCTCTCCTTGAGCAGCTTGCCTCCCCTGCCACCCGATCCCAGCAATCGTTATGGAGACAACGAACTGGTAGCGCAGTTTGGGCAACAACTGTATTTCGACACGCGCTTGAGCAGCAATGGAATCGTTTCCTGTGCTACCTGTCACAAGCCGGACCTCTATTTTACCGATGGCTTGCCATTGGCAGTTGGGGTCGCCATGGTCACTCGCCATACCCCCACTCTGGTAGGTCTGTCCTATAGTCCATGGTTTTATTGGGATGGACGCAAGGATAGCCAGTGGGCCCAGGCGCTTGCTCCACTGGAGGCGATCCTTGAACACAATACCGATCGCCTGTCTGTATCGAGACTCATCAACGCAGATCAGGACTATCTTGATACTTACGAGAATTTATTCGGCGCTATGCCAGACCTACCTGAGACCTCCGCAGGTGCAGCGCCAATTGGCAGTGAAGAAGTCATGCAAACCTGGAACGAATTGGAACAAGAGGACAGGGATTCGATAAATGAAGTTTTTGCAAACCTGGGTAAAGCGCTTGCTGCATATCAACGCAGGTTAATGCCTGGTCGAAGTCGCTTTGATGATTATGCAGATTCTCTAAGCGAAACCAACAACGGCGCAACCGGCGGCTTGCTAAACAATGACGAGATTGCCGGACTCAAGTTATTCATTGATAGAGGACAGTGCGTGAATTGCCACAACGGTCCACTATTTACCAATAATGAGTTTCATAACACGGGTGTGCTGGCAGCTGCAGGTCAGCTGCCAGCAATGGGAAGATACGATGGAATTCGCATCGCACGAGACGATCCGTTTAATTGCCTTGGTACCTACAGCGACGCAATGGATTCTCAGTGCGCAGAATTACGCTTCGCCCGGGACAGCAATGAACTTGTTGGTGCCCATAAAACACCGACTCTTCGCAATATTGCAGACACCGCGCCATACATGCATGCCGGTCAGCTCGCCACCCTCGATGAAGTGATGGATCACTATAATGAGGCACCGGTCTCCATGCTCAGCCACAATGAAGCCAAACCGCTGGGACTGCGTCGCTCAGAAATGAGACAGTTACAAGCATTTCTGCTTACCCTGTCTGCGCCGATGGCAACGGAAGCCAGGTGGCTGGCAGCACCTCCACCCTGAACTGAATCTGCTGGTTTCGCCCTAAGCCACCATAAGGGTATGCGCAGCCAACAAGGCGCAGACAGCCCTTCCATTCTGCGCTACACTCGTCCAAAAGCTTGATCGAGAGCTGCACAGAGATGCAACCTGTTAAACGCTTGAAATCCCTCTTTTTTCGCTGCCTGCCACCAGGCTGTGGGATGCTGGCTCTGGCATGGCTCCCGGCTGTTCCGGCTCAGCAGATCGACCTGTCCAATCAGACCTGGTCTGCGGAAGTGATTCGCGACTATGGTCAGCCGGTAATCCCCTTATTCGATGGCTGGTTTCCCAACCCTGACGGCACCAACACGCTCTGCTTTGGTTACTTCAACATGAATCGGGAGCAGGCCCTGGATATTCCCCCGGGTCCTGACAATTACCTCAGCGATGAGCGTTTTGCCGCCGAAATTCCTACCCATTTCGATCCTTTGCCACCTCGCTATCGCCACGTTTTTTGTGCGTTTAGCATCACGGTACCGGCAACATTTTCTCGTGATGAAAAGATTTACTGGCATTTGACCAGCAACGGACAATCACTGCAGGTACCCGCTCATCTTATACCAGCCTACGTACTCGACGAACCGCGTTCCGATGGTCGCGGCGACGTCGCGCCTCTGGTTACTGTTAGGCAGGAAAGCGCGCGCGGCAGAAAGGGTGTACACGATCCCGTTAACATAACTGCCCGGGTGGGTGAGAATGTCAATCTGGCCGCAACTATCGAACATACCGCTGAAGAGGTCTGGGTGGGATGGTCCCATCACAGCGGGCCTGGTCAAGTCGAATTCAGCAAAAAGGAATACATGGCCCCTTCAAATCAAACAACGGAAACCCAGGCCAGTTTTTCAGAACCTGGTGAATATGTAGTTCGCATGCAAACTATCGACGATATTGCAGCATTTGAATTTTATTGCTGCCATACAAACGCCTATTTTCACGTCACCGTGAGCAACCAATAGAGGAGTGCCACATGATGAAAACTACTCATTTTTCCCTGCGAATGAGTGTATTGACTGCCAGCTTGCTTGCCAGTATTGGTGCTGCACAGGCTCAGGAAGTGCCAACATTCTCCAAAGATATCGCACCAATCCTGCAGCAGAAGTGCCAGAGCTGTCACAATCCGGAAGGTATCGGGCCGATGCCACTGATGAGCTACCAACAGGTGCAACCCTTTGCTCTGTTAATCAAGGATCGAACCAGCAAGCGCATTATGCCTCCCTGGCATCTGGATACCACCATAGGTATTCAGGACTATAAGAACGACGCTTCGCTCAGTGACGCACAGATCGCCACAATTGCGGCCTGGGCAGATGCCGGCGCCCCGGAAGGTGATCCTGCAGACTTGCCGCCTGCAATTGAAATTCCTTCCGGCGCAGAGTGGCAGCTGGCTGAGCAGCTGGGTCCACCGGACCTGATTATCAAATCTGCACCTTATGATGTCATTGCCAACGGGCAAGACCAGTGGTGGGAACCACGGGTACCCTTCGAGGGTATGGACAAGGAGCGATTCCTCAAGGCTGCTGAATTCAAACCTTCTTATCCACTGGGCAAGAAAGTAGTACACCACGGCCATGCGGTCCTGGTGCCAGAGGGTGGTGGTCGCTCCGTGGCTTTGGCGCGCTATGGCGTGGGCAAGTCCTGGGAAGTTTTTCCGGAGGGAGTGGGTATGCGAGTGCCTACTGATGGTCAGATTGCCTGGAACCTTCACTATTTCCCTGTCGGCGCGGAAGGGCCAGGCGACATAGTTGAGGTAGGTCTGTGGTTTCACCCTGAAGACGAGACCCCCGAATTTGAAACTGTCGGCGAAGCCATGTTTCGGGTTGATGGCTTGAAAGGCATGGCACGAGGACAGGACATTGTGATCCCTCCCCATGGCTATCAGGTCTTGCAGGGCACCCACCGCCTGGACTCACCCGCTATTATTCACAGCTATCGTCCCCACCTGCATATGCGCGGACGAGTGATGACCATGGAAGCTATTTATCCGGACGGTAGCAAGGAAGTGTTAAGCCAGGTAGACAAATACAATCACAATTGGCAAATCTCATATATCTATGATGATGACAGCAAACCGCTCTTGCCCG
The DNA here is from genome assembly GCA_965267495.1 of uncultured Pseudohongiella sp. GTDB lineage: Bacteria > Pseudomonadota > Gammaproteobacteria > Pseudomonadales > Pseudohongiellaceae > UBA9145. The sequence goes on from OZ254078.1 coordinate 2,295,411, forward strand.
AGGGAACTATCCTGCAATTTACCTCGGTGTTTGACAACACGGCCAACAATCCTATCAATCCCGACCCGGAGCAATGGGTAGTGTTCGGCCGCCGTGGCGTCGATGAAATGAGTCATGCCTGGGTTGGCATAACCTACATCAATGAGGAGCAATACGCGCAGTCAGTAGCTGAACGTCGTGCACAACAGGAAACTTTGCGCCTGCGCTAGATTGATGTTTGGAAAGCAATCAACTCTGTGGAAGATTGTCTGTCTCAGCGTGGTCTTTGGCTGGGGCATTCACAATTTATCGGCCCAGGAGCTACAGCAGGCCAGTTACAGCGCAGCACAAGCACAAGCTGGAGCACGCCTGTATCAGTCCAACTGCGCTGTCTGTCATTTACAGAATCTGCAGGGATCATTCGAAGCACCCGCTCTCAATGACAGCAACTTCCGCAATAACTGGACCAACCGAGGCGTAGGAGAATTAATCGATTTACTCAACCGCACCATGCCTCCACAAGCACCTGGCTCATTGAGTGCTGAACAAACAGTACAGCTGGTCGCGTTTCTACTCTCAGTCAATGATATTGGTAGTGGTGCTACGCTGCTAGCGGACACATCCGATGTAGTGTTCCGCGGGGTCAGCAGCGGGGCTGAGGCTCAAATACCTCGCATACCAGTTCCCGGCCGTGCGGGTAACACGCCGTCACCTGGTTCACGCAACGCCATTCCGGAAATCGCCACTATCTACCAGAGTGATCGCGCCCGAACCCGCAGTTTCAGGACTGTGAACCGATTCACCAATGTCAGCACCAGAGATCTGACTGATCCACCAGCAGGCGATTGGACTTACTGGCGGCGCACACCCCAGAGCCAGGGATTCAGCCCCCTGGATCAGATCAATACAGATAATGTTGCGCAGCTTGGCCTGGCCTGGGTATGGGGTATGGAGTCGGGCCGTTCCCAACCGGCACCGCTGGTTCGCAATGGCATCATCTACATCCCAAATTTCGGCAACGTGGTACAAGCGCTGGATGGCAGAGATGGCACCTTGTTGTGGGAATATCGCCGCCAATTCCCTGAAGGGGGCAGACAAGGTGGCAACTTGCGCACGCTGGCCATGTGGGAAGACATGATCTATGTGGCCACCACCGACGCTCACCTTGTTGCACTGGATGCTCGTACCGGCGCAGTGCGCTGGGATGTAGAAATTGCAGACGAGAATCAGAGTTACTCCAATACGTCAGGGCCAATAGTGGCAGATGGCAAGGTCATAAACGGCATCACTGGTTGTGGCCGGTTTTTCGAAGACAGTTGTTTTATCACCGGTCACGACGCACGTACCGGCGAAGAACTGTGGCGAACCTTTACCATTGCCCAGCCGGGCGAACCTGGGGACGACACCTGGGCCGGATTGCCAGTTGAATTTCGTGGCGGCGGCGACGTGTGGATAACCGGCAGTTGGGATCCGGACATGAACCTGGTGTTCTTCGGTGTGGCCCAGGCCAAACCCTGGATGGCAGTGAGCCGCGGATTGAGTACCGAAGATGCTGCTTTGTATTCCAATTCCACGCTGGCAATTGATCCGAATGACGGGCGCATAGTCTGGTACCGCCAGCATGTACCAGGCGAATCTCTGGACATGGATGAATCCTTCGAACAGGTGCTAATCGACCTCTTCGACGAGCCTTACCTGTTCACAATCGGCAAGAGCGGCATCTTGTGGAAGTTGAATCGACGTACAGGAGAATTTCAGGGATTGCAGCAAACGGTTTTTCAGAATGTTTTTTCTGACATTAACCTGGAAACGGGCGAAGTGAGGTATCGTGAAGACATTCGCAATATGCAAGTCGGTGAATGGTTGTCAGTCTGCCCGTCCACTGCTGGTGGACATAACTGGCAGTCCACTGCCTATCACCCTCCTACTCAACAACTCGTTATTCCTCTTAGTCAGTCCTGCATGGAGATGTCTCCTCGCGAGGTGAGTTTCGAGCTGGGTTCTGGTGGTAATCAGGGTGACCGCATGTGGATGGAAATGCCGGGCACTGATGGTCAATTTGGAAAACTGGCTGCTTTCGATGTGGTATCGATGGATGAATCCTGGAGCATTGAACAGCGGGCACCTTTTTTGACTGCTGCCCTGAGCACCGGGGGTGGTCTACTGTTTATCGGCGATTATGATCGCTATGTACACGCCTATGACATCAGCAATGGCAACGAATTGTGGCGCACCCGACTGGCAACTTCAGTCCAGGGCTTCCCTGTCACCTACGCCATAGATGGTGTCCAGTATGTGGCCATTCCTGCCGGTCGTGAAGGCGGCAGCCCGTGGCGTATCGGCAATTTCCTGGCTCCAGAATTGGTCAGTCCCAGTGGCCACAATGCGCTCTATGTATTCAAGCTCAACTGAGCCCTGGTTCGACACATCATTTTCAATCCTCTGCGGGATTGACCTAGGTCAATCCTCTGGCACGGCTCCCCCTTACTATTAACAGTCAGACTGGCAGGCTCCTGTGATCCTGCCTGTGCCTTCCCTTTATTCATTGAAGGCAAGTCCGGAAATTAGTGATCTAACGACCTGGAAGGTGAGTGATGAAAAAACTATTCGTACTAGTATCCAGCTTTGTTGCAGCGGCCATGCTTACTGTCAGTGCACAGGCTGAATCTCTTGTTGACGGTGTCTATAAATCGGCTGGCGATGCCAATGGCAATGGCCAGTGCACACTGGTCATCAGGAGTGTCGATGAAGACCATAAGTATGGTGATGATGTTTTTGAATTGGAATCCACGGGAGACGGTGCTTGTGAATGGACTGCCATGGGCGTCTCCAAGAGCTATGCAATCACTGGCGGCCTGGTCACCAATGGTGGCACATCGGCGTTTGTTAAGCTGACTTTTCCTTTCGGCCCTGCGGGCAAGAAAGTTGAAGTCACGTCTTTCGATATCGATGGTTCACTGCGCAACCAGGAAAGCTTTACCAAGACAGACAGCAACCTGGTCGCAGGCAACTAGCTCCGCGACAATTCTTCTTTGAGCCAGTCGATTCCCTGGGTTTCGACTGGCTGTCCTGCTTCCTTGCCATCGCTACTACCTTGGGCAGCACTGGGGTAGACTGCTGCTATGCCGCAGTCTAAAGCTCCCACTACTCCACCAGAAAATGCCGAATCCATTCTGTCTGTCAGCAGCCTGAACAGGCTTGCTCGAACTCTGCTTGAAACCAATTTCCCCGCGGTACTGGTGGAAGGTGAAGTTTCCAATCTGGTCACCCCTGCGTCCGGGCACATGTATCTGACCCTCAAGGACAAACAGTCACAAATTCGTTGCGCCATGTTTCGCAATCGCAACATGATGCTCAGGTTCAAACCCAGGGACGGCATGCAGGTACTGGTGCGCGGTCGTCTGAGCATTTATGAGGGTCGTGGAGACTATCAGCTCATTGCGGACAGCATGGAAGAAGCCGGAGACGGTGCCTTGCGGCGTGCGTTCGAAGCACTTAAGGCCAAACTACAGTCCGAAGGCTTGTTTGACGAAGACCTGAAACAGGACATCCACGATCAGTTTCGACATATCGGCATTATTACCTCGGGAACAGGGGCAGCGATCAGAGACATCGTCAGCGTTTTCGGCAGAAGATACCCTGGCATTCAACTTACCCTGCTACCCGTGGCAGTTCAGGGTGAAGCTGCCGTCAGCGATATCGTTAACGCCATCAATACCGCTAATGCCCTAAAGACAAAACTGGGAATCGAAGCACTGATTGTGGGCCGTGGCGGAGGCTCGCTGGAAGACCTGCAGGCATTCAATGAGGAAGCAGTTGCGCGCGCTATTCATGCCAGCGAACTTCCGGTGGTGAGTGCAGTCGGTCACGAGATTGACTTCACCATCGCCGACTTTGTAGCGGACTTGAGGGCTCCTACGCCATCTGCTGCGGCAGAGTTACTCAGCCCGGATATCCAGGATACTCTTGAGTATCTCGATGCTTGTCGCTATCAGCTCTCGCAGGCGATGAACGCCAGCATCAGAGACTGTGAGAAATCGCTGCAATGGCTGCAACGTCAACTGAGAAGACCCGACCGCAGGCTGCAGGATCATGCTCAATCCCTGGATCGTTTGGAAGCTCAACTCAGAAGAGTCATCAACAACCGCATACTCACTTCCCGGGGAGCAATCCAGCAATGGCGCCGTACATTGCATAGCAGCTCACCCCAGTCCCGCATATTTCGCAATAGCGATCGCCTGCAAACTTTGCACCGGCGATTTAAACAGACCGTCCTGAGTCATCTGCAAAAACGTCACGGAGAAGTCTCCAGCCTTGCGCGAGGACTCAACGCCGTCAGCCCACTGCAGGTGCTGGGTAGAGGCTACAGCATCACTACGGCTGAAGATGGCAAGATATTGCGCTCGATTGAAAATGTTAGTGAAGGAAGCCGTCTTACAACCCGCCTCACCGATGGTTCAATCCTGTCTACTGTCGAACAAATTCGATCCAAGTAAGCGCCGACAAGCGCTCTGTGATGAATCGCGATCGTCTGGTGAGCGATGATGAACGCGGCAGCACTGCGCCAGCGGGACTGCCAGGCAACACAAATACGCCCTATACCGCTGACAGGAATTGTCAGATTCGGCCGGAGAGCAGCACATTTGTACCTTTCGTGCAGTGTAGGTTTTTTTTACAAAATGCTTTTAATTCAAAAGCTTAGCTCGTAATCCCATGAAATGAGGGGTCAAATTGGGGACAAGTTACCCCGATAGTGTGAACCTCGTTGCAAAATCACATTAGAATCTCGAATGTTGGTCTCAATAGTGCTTAACATCTGGTCAACGATTGCAAAGGAACCATCCGCTGCCTCTGATGTGGCGGACTGGCTGGAATTGAGGAACACTAAATGCTACTCGCTGAAAATCTGTTCATGCTGATATTTGGGCATGCCCTGGCTGATTTCGTGTTACAGCCTGATGCAATGGGTTATGGCAAGAATCGCAATGACAAAATTCACAGCAAAGAGCACAGCTTGTTTCCAGTCTGGTGGTACTGGCTAACAGCCCATGCCCTCGTGCATGGCGGTGTTGTCTACCTGATCACCAATTCCCTGCTCCTGGGCTTGATTGAAACTGCCATCCACTGGTTCACCGATTTCGCTAAGTGTGAAGGCTGGATCGGCATGCATCAGGACCAGGGTGTGCATATCGGCTGTAAGGTCGGCTATGCGTTCTTTATGTAAGGACTCCCCCTAAACCTGTTGCCAGCAGCGCTGGGACAACTCTCAAGACCCGAACTCACTGGAGCCCACTGGAGACAGGAGCGTGGGTTTTTGTATAGTATTCCCTATTCCGTCCGGGGAGACGGTGTTAAGAATGTGAACACAGGCCAGGTAGAAATATGAGTAAACGAGAAGAGCAGCGGAAGAGAAAAGAGCAGAAGCAGCGAGCCGCACAACAACGGGAACAAACCAAGAAGCTCATGGTGAAAATCGGCACATTCGTGCTTGCTCCCCTGCTCGTCCTGCTGGTTCTCTATACACTGCTGAGCCAAGGCCCAACCTATTCCCCGGTTGAGATTGCAGAGAACGATCACGTCCGGGGCCGCGACCAAAATCCGGTCAGTATTGTGGTCTATGCAGACTTCCAATGTCCCGCCTGTGCCACCGAGCACGACAACATGACCCAGGTTTGGCCCGAAATAAGAGACAAGGCATTCCTGGTGTTCCGCCATTTTCCGATCACCACAGCACACCCTCATTCCTGGACTGCTTCTCTATATGCCGAGGCTGCAGCACGACAGGGACGGTTCTGGGAGATGCATGATTTTCTTTTCGCCACGCAAACAATCTGGTCCTCGCTGCCTGACGCAGAAGGTGAGTTCGATGCCTATGCGCTTGAGTTGAATCTCGATCTTGACAGGCTACATGCAGACATTGAATCCGAGGAAGTCATCGCTAAGGTAAGAAACGATCAGCGCGGTGGAAACGCTGCCGGTGTCAGAGGAACGCCAGCGGTGTTCATCAATGGAAGGCAAATTGCTCGCCCGACAAGGGAGCGGATTCGGGAAGTCGTTGAGGAAGAGTACTCGGGTGTTGCCGGAGACTAGGTTTTCGCGGCACTACTCGACACAAGTCCGGCAAATCGTTTCAGCAAACTGGCAGCCAGCGCTGTGTCTCTTACGTTTCCCATCAGGAGTTCTGGATTGAAGCCCTCAGCGCTTAAATTTTCTGCCCTCTCCCTGATATAGGCCCGTGTAATGTCGGCAGTGAATTCCGGATGAAACTGCAGGCCCCAGGTGCGATCTCCCAATCGAAAACCGTGCATGGGATCAAATTCATTGCCCGCCAATAACTCAGCACCTGGCGGGAGCTGTACAACAGATTGTAAATGTGACACCTGTACCTCAAGCTGTTCCGGAAAATCTGAGAATAGTGCATCCGATCGCGCCGCAGCGGTCAAGCGGATAGTTACTGTACCAATTTCTCTGCCCCGAGGATTAAAATCTACAGCACCTCCAAATGCCCAGGCCAACAACTGGTGTCCATAGCAGATTCCCAGAATAGGAATCTGCGCCTCAAAAGCCTGACGAAGAAACTCCGCCCCGATGTAGTTCCACGATGCATAGTCAGTAAGGAAAGCAGGTGATCCGGTAATCACGACCCCATCAACAGCTGCCACTGATGGTGGTTGCTCACCATCGAAAAGATTGCAGGTGATCAGCTCCCTGTCCTGCAATGCCATCTCCCGCATGAACCAAAGTTCAAAATCCTCTCCCTGCTCCAATAGTGAGGAAATTGTTGTGCCAGTTTTCAGGATCAGTAATCTCAAAATAGACAAGATCCATCAGTTCAGGGATTAGGGTATCGTGAAAGGCAATCATACAAGGTATCGCTGTCGATATTGCCCCCAGAAAGAATAATGGCTGTCTTCTTGCCTGCTGCATCGATTTTTCCTTGCAGTAGCGCTGCCAGTGCCACGGCACCACCGGGCTCAACAACCAGCTTCAGATATCGCCAGGCGAAGCTTACTGCCTGTTGTACATCCTGCTCCGAGACCACCAGATAATCGGTCACAGTCCTGCTGTTAATTGACCAGGTCAGCTCACCCGGCGTGGTTGCCATCAAAGCGTCACAGAGCGTAGCTGCTGTCCCTGGAATCCTGACCCTGTTTCCAGCACGCTGGGATTGAAAGTGATCATCAAAATTTTCAGGCTCTACACCATAAATCCTGGTATCTGGATTGAGCGCCCTGGCGGCTGTTGAGATTCCTGCCAGCAAGCCGCCTCCGCCACAGGGACTGAGCAGAAAATCAGGCGCATGACCTTCGGCGAGGAGACTTTCCATCAATTCAAGACCACATGTACCCTGGCCAGTAATTATGTAGGGATCATCGAATGCTGGCACCAGAGTAGCTCCAGTACGCTCGGCAAAGTCAGCTGCTATCTGTTCTCTGGACTCATTATGCCGGTCATAGAGAATAACTTCGGCTCCAAGAGAACGAGTACTCTCCAGCTTGATGAGCGGCGCATCTGTTGGCATGACAATAGTCGCGGAAATACCAAGCAAGCTGGCAGCGTAGGCAATACCCTGAGCATGGTTGCCCGATGAGAATGCAACTACTCCCAGGGCCTTGCTGGCCTCATCGAGTTGGCACAAGCGATTGTAGGCACCACGAAACTTGAATGCGCCTATATGCTGCAAACACTCCGGCTTGATGAAGACCTCACCGCCAATTCGCGAATTCAAGGTCGCGGATTGTAGAATTGGCGTTCGAACCACAACACCTTGCAGTCTTTGTTGTGCTTCACTTATTGCTTCCAGGCTGGTGATCATGTTTTCTTGCTCTGCCTGGGAGACCTGCGGTTTTTCTCAATGCGACGTTTGCGTGCAACCTGTCGTGGTGACAGGTTCTTTTCTTTTTTAACAAATGGATTCTCGTCACTTCTCAGTTCGATCCTGATTGGAGTACCTTCCAGCTTCAGTCTCTTGCGGAAAGACTTCTCCAGATATCGCACGTAGCTTCCCGGTAGTTTAGCCGTCTGCTTGCCATGAATCACAATTGTAGGCGGATTGTGCCCCCCGGCATGAGCATAGCGCAGCCGTATTCGTCGCCCATTATGCAGTGGCGGAGAGTGATCCTGCACCAGGTCGGCCAGCAAATTGGTTAGCAGATTGGTCGGTAGTTCTTTAGTCGCTGACGCGAAGGCCTTGTCAATTGACTTATACAGATCGCCTACGCCTGTGCCATGCAAAGCAGAAATAAAATGGATATTGGCGAAGTCCACAAAGGTGAAGCGTCTGCGAATTTCGCTGCGCACCCATTCCTTCTCATCCTGTTCCATACCATCCCACTTATTGATCGCTATTACCAGCGCCCGCCCGGTTTCCAGGACATATCCCAACAAGTGCAGATCCTGCTCAACAATGCCTTCCCTGGCGTCCACGATCAGCAAAACCACATGGGCGTCCTGAATGGCCTGCAGAGATTTCACGACAGAAAATTTCTCCACGGTTTCCCGGGTCTTGCCTCGTCGCCGAATGCCAGCAGTATCAATGAGGGTATAAGACTGCTCTCTGCGCTCGAAAGGAATGTAAACACTGTCTCTAGTGGTACCAGGCTGATCGTATACAACCACCCGCTCTTCGCCCAGCATGCGATTGACCAGGGTGGATTTACCCACATTGGGACGACCAGAAACTGCTATCTTGATGCCATGTGACTCGTCAGATTCCTCTACACCGGCGCTGCAACTACTTAGAATTGCCTCCAGCATCTGACGCACACCCCGGCCCTGGGTCGCAGTAATCGGATATAGCTGTTCTACACCCAGATTGTAGAACTCGGCGCAAGCCTGATCCGGATCCATGCCATCGATCTTGTTTACGAGCACGGCAAACGGTTTGCCGGATCTACGCAGATGATCGACAATCTTGTCATCATCCGGAGCAAGACCGTGTTGTGCATCTACAAGCAGCAGGCAATAGCTGGCTTCTTCTATTGCCAACAAGGATTGAGATGCCATTTCTGCATCGATACCTTCTTCGTGGCCGGTGATGCCGCCAGTATCAATTACTATGAAATTCTGCGCGCCGAGTCTGCCCTCGCCGTATTGACGATCGCGGGTAAGCCCAGGGAAATTTGCCACGATCGCATCGCGACTGCGAGTGAGACGATTAAAGAGTGTTGATTTACCAACATTGGGACGGCCAACAAGCGCGATTACAGGTTTCATTGTCAGATCAGCTTGCTCGAAACCACAGGGGCAGGCAAAGGACCTCAATCCAGGGGAATTAGTTTTAGACAGTGCTGATAGTGCTGCGTTACTGCTGTTGCAATTCCAGGGCCATGAGTGTGCCCCCGTTACCATAGGCAAACAATCGCCCGCCGTCGGTGAGCAGATTGGCGCGGACACCATCGTTGTCTATTCGGGTACGACCAACAATGCGCCCATCAATTTGTGAAAGCAAATGCAGGTAGCCTTCAAAATCGGCGACTGCAACATAGTTGGTAACCGCCGTAGGCGCAGTAATTGCCCTGTATTGCAGATCTTCATTTTCCCAGGCTACATTTTCTGTATTATCACGCACAGCAATCACCAGGCTCTCGTCGTTGCAATAGTAAAGATTGCCGAAACCCTGAGCCAGACCATGATAGCTTGAGGCGTCTTCCAGACCCCAGACTATTCGACCACTGATCACATCGAGGGCAATGAGATTGCCCTGGTAACTGGATGCTATCACCCGATTCCCGTCTAACAACAAGTCACCATCCACATCAATGACGCGGTCTATATCGTAACGTCCGTCGGGAACTGCTACCCGCTCTTCCCAACGCCACACACCATCTTCTGCAGACACAGACACGAGCGTGCCATTGCTGAAACCTGCAACTACTGTATCCAGATCAGTAATTACCGGTCGACTGGTTCCGCGCAGTGTCAGTGCTGGTTGGGTAGATTCATAAATCCAGCGACGCTCGCCATTGCTTACTTCAAGCGCAGCTACCTTGTCATCTACTGTCTGCACTACAACGACTTCATCATTACTGATAGGCGGTGCGACGACTTCAGAAGTCACCTGACTGGTCCATACTACCTCACCATCTTGTTGGTTGAGTGCGACAACTTCCGCGTCCCTGGTCCCTAAAACCACCAGACCACCACCGGTCCCCACACCACCGGTAACAACAACATCATCGAGACGGTTGCGCCATAACAGGTCTCCTGAATCGATTTCTACCGCAACAACGGTGCCGTTCTCACTCGCCGCATAAATTATATTGTCGTCAATCACTGGCGTAAGCCTGGTGTAGTTGTCACCCTGGCCATTGCCCACGTTGACACTCCACAGTCTGCGCAATTCCACTTCCGATGCGATGTCTACCAGTTCTTTGGGGGGATTGACCTCATCGTCGCCAAACCAGTTAGCAGGATTCAGATTGCTGGATCCGAAACTCGAACAGGCACCCAGCACTGAAGAGATCAGCAATAAAGCCAATGTCCTGAAGATTGGATTCTGTAGGATTGGGAAGCGTTGGGTCACGCGCATAAACCTGCCTGTGTTGATCAACTAGCTTGGGTCGGGAAGATTGTCGAGCTTCATGCGCAAGCCATCGCTGGTTGATCCGGCCTGCTGTGCAGCGATGTACGCATCTCTCGCGTCAACAATTCGATCCATGGAAAGATAAATGTCGCCACGAAGTTCCGCAAATCCCGCCTCGAAGGCTTGTGGATCTACAGCATTTACCAGATCCAGTGCTCTCTCAGCATCGCCCTGCGCAAGAATGACGCGACCGAGCCGGAGGCTGGTGGTCAGTAACAATCCTTCGTCGACCTGACCGAACAAGCCTTGTTGCGGATTGTCGAGAATCCATTGCAGATCAGATTCTGCCCGTTGCAGGTCGTTGCGGGCAACTGCCTGTTGAGCTGCAAACAACGCTGCAAATCGCGCATAGATCGAATCATCATAGTCAGTTCGCAATTCATCTGCGATGGCGATTATGCGAGTACTGTCCGCCTCGCTCACTGCAGTTTCTGGGTCGGAGAGAACAAGCGTCAGGATTTCTTCGTACAGATCTGATGCAGCCGCCGCTTGCTCAGCGTTTGCATTTTGGTAGAGCAGCCAACCGGTGTAGCCAGCAAATACTATGACAATGGCAGAAACCAGGATTTTGCCATTGTCATTCCACCATTTCTTTAAAGCCTCAAGGCTCTCTTCTTCTGCCGCGTGTAAGGCCACGACTCTCTCCTTACTGTCTATCTGTCTATGATTCTTCTGCGCCCGGGAAGTTCAGTGCCCAGGGGCATCAAAAGCGCACAATTTTACCTGTTTGCCGCCGGGGACACACCTGGTGTGTGATTTTTTAGAGGAATTCCGCCAGACTGGAAGAAATAGTACTAATTTCAATGAGTTGTGATTCGCCTTCATCATCAAGACGACGTAGTTTGGCAACTTTCACCGGGCCACTTTCAGTGCCATCGGCTTCCAGTATCACCGCCACTGAGGCACCGGCGTTAAACGCCCGCTTCAACTGGGCGTTGTATTTGCCTCCCCCGCAGTGGCTGACCACACCAAGATCCGGAAATGTATTCCTGATTTCGCCCGCCAGTTGCAGAGACTGACTTGCCAGGTTTTCTCCCACCGCCAGCACATAGACATCGATCGGCTTAAGCGCTGCTTCGGGAATCTTGTCCAGCGACTCCAGCATCAACACCAGGCGTTCTATCCCAATAGCAAATCCTGCTGCAGGGGTGGAGCGACCGCCAAGTTGTGCCACCAGGCCATCGTAACGACCACCACCACAAACTGCCCCCTGGGCACCAAGTTGATCCGTAGTCCATTCATAGACGCAGTTATTGTAGTAGTCCAGGCCGCGGACCAGTCGGTCATTTTCCACGTACTCAATGTGCAGATCGTCGAGTAGTGCTTTCAGCTGTTGATAGTTTGCCTGGCTGTCAGGGTTCAGGTAGTCCGCGAGCCGGGGCGCATCATGCAGGACCGCTTGCACCTGCGGATTCTTGCTATCCAGCACGCGCATCGGATTGCTATGCATTCTTCTCCGGGCATCCTCGTCCAGCTTGTCTTCGTGAGACTTCAGGAAATCGGTGAAGTCTGCTCCAAAACGCTTACGATCTTCCGCACTGCCTATATTGTTGATTTCCAGCTGGAGAAAGTCGGTCAATTCCAAAACTTTCCATAACTCAGCAGATAGCTGAATCACTTCCGCATCGATGTCAGGCCCCTTCATGCCGAAGGTTTCAACACCAAACTGATGAAACTGCCGGTAGCGACCCTTCTGCGGCCTTTCATGCCGGAACATTGGGCCCTGATACCACAATCTTTGCTGCTGGTTGTACAGCAATCCATGTTGTTCAGCCGCCCGCACACAGCCGGCAGTACCTTCTGGTCTCAGGCTCAGGTTATCACCATTGCGATCTTCAAAGCTGTACATCTCTTTTTCAACGATGTCAGTTACTTCTCCGATCGACCGTTTAAACAATTGCGTCTGTTCCAGAATCGGAAAGCGAATTTCCTGATAACCGAATCGCTTGACCACTTCCTGAAATCGACTTTCCAGAAATTGCCAGCTCAAAGAATGTTCTGGGAGAATGTCATTCATTCCCCGAATTGCCTGTAGTTTTGCCATAGGATAAATCAGCTTTATGCGTCAGCCTGACGCAATTATGTCCTTGTCGGCAGCTTGTTTGGCAGCCACCCGTTCCCTGACCATGGATTCAAGCTCATCCAGCAGATTCGCATTACTCACTTTGTGATGTGGCACACCTTCCACATAGGCGAGGTTGTTAGGGCTTGCACCAGTCAAACCAATCTCTGCCACTTTCGCCTCTCCTGGACCATTGACGATGCATCCGATAACGGCTACGTCAATCGGCGTAGTAATGTCTTCAAGACGCGCCTCCAGTTGGTTGACCACGCCAATCACATCAAAGTTTTGTCGTGAACAACTGGGGCATGCCACCAGATTCACACCTTTGTGACGGAGGCCAAGGCTTTTTAGTATGTCGAAACCAACTTTCACTTCTTCTACCGGATCGGCAGCGAGTGAAATACGAATCGTATCGCCTATGCCTTCCATGAGTAGCGCGCCCAGGCCGATAGCAGATTTGACTGTGCCACTACGTAATCCACCAGCTTCTGTAATGCCCAGATGAAACGGATTATCAATCTGCGCCGCCAATCCACGATAGGCTGCCAGGGTCATGAATATTTCTGATGCCTTTAGGCTGATCTTGAAATTCTGAAAATCCAGCTTGTCCAGTATATCTATCTGAGTCAGCGCTGATTCCACCATTGCCTCGGCATTAGGCTCCTTGTACTTGCGCAACAGGGCTTTACCGAGAGAGCCCGCGTTGACTCCGATACGTAGCGGGATACCCTTGTCTTTCGCGGAATCGACAACTGCGCGTATTCGTTCTTCGCTGCCTATATTGCCAGGATTGATGCGCAGACAATCGACACCATGTTCCAAAACTTCCAAAGCAATGCGGTAGTCAAAGTGGATGTCAGCAACCAGTGGAAGATTCACCTCGGAACGGATTTGCTTGAATGCCTCGGCTGCCTCCATGGAAGGTACCGATACCCTGACGATATCGACACCAGCCTTTTCCAGGCGCCCGATCTGCTGGAGAGTAGCATCAACATCAGTGGTTTCGGTATTGGTCATACTTTGCACCGAAATAGGTGCGTCACCACCTACCGGGACATTGCCGACCATGATCTGACGGGTCTTGCGGCGATTTATAGCTTGCGGTATTCCCATGGGGGCTAGAGACCAACGGTAAGGCGGGCTGAGTTGTCGATACGAACGCTTTCCATCACATCGACTTCTGCTCCGTTGAGCGTCATATGAGTGAGCGGTGCATCACCAATCAACACATCAAAAGGACCATCCGCAGTAATTTCCAATACTTCACCCCTACCCAGGGTTCCCCGATAGATACGATTAGCACTGTCATCATTCACCTGGATAAAGCTGTCATCATCGAAACTAACGCGCAATACGTCGTCGCCTTCATTGCTTATGGCAATCACGGTGATTTCCTGATCATCCTCTGACTCAGCTCCCTGAGAAGTTGTGCTGCCAGTAGCGGTCGTTGAAGGAATAGCGCTGTATGACTGATTTGCTGCACTATCTTCCAGGGCCTCCACACTGCCTGGTTCGAGGTTGCTGCTTGCATCCCGGGAAGTTGATGAAGATTCTGCTTGAGGTTCGGCTGCTGCCGGTAAACTCGCGTCTTCCTGCTCCATAGCAGATGAGATTCTATCGCCGATGACATCATTCCTGGCTCGATTGTCCGCGACCGGGGCCACTTCGACTGACATCGTGTTCCAGGCCCACAAGCCGACAAACAATGCGACGAAAGCCAACACTGATGCTATGGCAAAATTCCTGTTGCGAGCACGATTCTTGCGCGCATGAATTCTGGTAACTTCATTCCTCTGCTCTTGCTGATCCTGCTGGTAGTTCTCAAATGTATCCAGAGTTTGCTCAACATCAAGATTCAGAATTTCGGCGTAGCGCTTGATATAGCCTTTGGCAAAAATAGCGCCAGGTAACTTTTCATAAGCATCCTGCTCAATGCTGCGTACATAGTGAACTGTAATGTGTAGTTTATCAGCGACTTCTTTTTGTGATAGACCAGCGCCTTCCCGTGCATCAGAGAGCAGTCGCCCAGGTGAAACTGGCGAGGAAGATTGTTCTGGCTCAATGACATCTTCAGTTGACATCTGTCAACTCCAGGTAAGCCCGGAATTCTGGTGATTCACGATACAGTGTGGATAGAATTCGGGTGAATTCTGTGACCAGCTCTTCATTCTGGAATTTGCTCTCAATACTAATTCCTGCCAGGAGAGCTCTGGGCGTATGCGGAATATTATAAAACTCAGAGGTAGTGAGGTACTGCCTGAAAGCCTGTCTGGCACTATTCCAATCCTGACGCTTGGCCCTGAGCAAGGCCAGTTCTACGGGAGACACATAGAGATTGCCATTTAATTGCAGAGCCCTTTCAAAGGCCAATTCAGCTTCAGCATCCCGCCCCAATGCTACCGCACTGCGCCCCAGGTTCTCGAATGCGATGGCCCGACCCTCATACATGGTATCAGCAGTTACTTCCTGCAATTGCTCGAAGGCCTCGTCGTAGTCTCCCTGGCTGAAAAGCAAGGCGGCATAGTTGTTACGTGCCCGGGAGTTTGCCCTGTCGAGGCGAATCGCTCGCCTGAAGTTATCACCAGCAAGATCCAGGTCTCCTTCACGCTGAAATATCAGCGCAAGCACGTTATAGATGTCTGAGTTGCGATCATCGATCTCCAGTGCATTATTAATGTGGCGACGTGCTCCCGGCAAATCACCCGCATCATAATAGGCGACAGCCAGTTGCACGTAGTCTTCAAGGGCTTCTTCATCGGAAGGCTCAACATTGAAGCCACCAGTCGTGGTGGTCACGCAGGCGCTCAGCATCCCAGCAAGCAGCAGAATCGTTAGCAGGCCAGAGGTTCTCATGATTGGCGACCTTTTCCTCATCAGGATTGTCGAAATTGCACGCATGGCTCAGTCTTATCTGTCGGCCGAAACTGCTAAATTAGCAGTATTTCTCACGGTTTTCCTGGCATTTGCGGCGTGGCGCGCACTGCGTCTAGTACGGTCTGCGATATCTCCCACCAACTGTCCGCAGGCAGCGCCTATATCATCGGCACGGGTTGTGCGGACAGTGACTGTAAAACCTTTCTGCTGAAGTATTTGACGGAAATTGCTCAGCGAGGTGCTACTCGGGCGCTGATAGTCGCTGAGGTCAAAGGGATTGAACGGAATCAGATTAATCTTGCAGGGGAAATCCTTTAGCAACTCAGCTAAATCCCTCGCGTACTGACGATGATCATTCACGCCCTTGATCAGGGTGTATTCGATAACCGGCACCCGACGGTCAGGCAAGCTATCCATATAGCCCCGCACCGATTTCAGCAGATCAGCAATTGGGTAGCGATTGTTGATAGGCATAATCTGACTACGCAGCTCATCATTCGGAGCATGAAGTGAAATGGCCAGAGATGCATCAGTAAACTCTTTCAGCCGATCGATGGCAGGTACAACACCAGAAGTACTGATAGTAACCTTGCGCTTGGACAAGCCATAGGCACAGTCATCCATCATGATATTGATTGCAGCCATGACGTTGTCGAAATTGAGCAATGGTTCGCCCATTCCCATCATTACGATATTGCTAACGATGCGGCCGTTTTCAGAATCGAAAGCTCCCAGCTTCTTGTTTGCCCACCAGAGCTGGCCGACTATTTCAGCGCTGCTTAGATTGCTGTCGAAACCCTGCTTACCAGTTGCGCAAAAGCTGCAATCCAGCGAGCAACCAGCCTGAGAAGAAACACACAGGGTTCCGCGGCCAGCTTCGGGAATAAAAACCATTTCTACCCTTGATCCCGAAGCGACTTCAATAATCCACTTACAACTGCCGTCCTCTGAAGGGTATTCTGCTACGACTTTGGGGAGAGTTATCCTGGTAGAAGTTTGTAACTGCTCCCGTAGTTTCTTGCTGATGTCAGTCATGTTGTCCACATCCAGGACGCCACGCTGATGAATCCATTTCATGACTTGTTCGGCGCGAAAAGGCTTCTCTCCCATATCCTCAAAGAGAGCCTTTAGTTCTGCCCAGTTCATTCCGAGCAAATTTTTCGTTTCGCTAGTTGCCATGTTCAGAGCACTCCGGCTCATCGTTGGGAGCAATGTCAGGCCTGGGAACAAATCTCCTCAGGATTGAAGAAGTAATTGACCTCTCGTTCAGCCGAAGTGAGCGAATCAGAGCCGTGCACTGCGTTGGCGTCGATAGACTTGGCGAAGTCTGCCCGTATAGTGCCAGGCTCGGCTTCGGCTGGGTTGGTCGCCCCCATGAGTTCACGGTTCAGCAGCACTGCGTTTTCCCCTTCCAGAACCTGTACCATGACTGGCCCGGAAGTCATAAACTCAATGAGGTCATCGTAAAATCCTTTACCCTGGTGTTCTGCGTAGAATCCGCCCGCAGTCTCGTCGTTGAGCTGCAGCAGCTTGGCGGCCACGATTGTCAGGCCCGCCTTTTCAAAGCGCGAGTAAATTTCACCGATAACATTCTTGCCAACGGCATCTGGTTTGATAATTGAAAGGGTACGTTCGATCGCCATCGTTACTCCCGGAACTGAGGTTATGCAAAAGATCGCGCATTATACGTGTTAATGCCCGGTTTTTGTACGCCCTGAACTGGGAAAAGAGCTGGATTTTCAGGCGATTAGCTGGATTCTCAGCCAGGCCCCGGAGATAGGGTACTAATCGGCTACTTCCTCGATCCAGGCCGCCTGAATCGCTTCCAGAATCTTTTCCCCACTCCGCTCCGGATCGTCATCGAATCCCTCCAGATCACAGATCCAGCGATGGAGATCAACGAAATTCACATACTGGGGATCCACGTCGGGATGCTCATCTGCCAGCCCCATGGCGATATCGAACACATCAACCCATTTCATGTATTCAGCCTCAGCTAATGGTTTTCTGAAACCATATTAATGGTGTATTTGGGAATTTCGACCAGCAGGTCATCGTCTGCGACCCGCGCCTGGCAGCTCAGCCTGGACTCAGGTTCCAGTCCCCAGGCCTTGTCCAGGTAGTCCTCTTCATTGTCGCTTGCTTCTTCAAGAGAATAGAAGCCTTCCCGGACGACGACATGGCAAGTGGTACAGGCACAGGATTTTTCACAGGCATGTTCTATTGGGATCTTGTTGCGCAGCGCCGCATCCAAAATACTTTCACCCGATTCGGCAGTTATCTCCGCGCCTTCAGGACAAATCTCTTCGTGAGGTAAAAACTGTATCTTCGGCATAATCCTTAATTCCTGACTGCGCTTAATCGCTACCGGCTTCGACCGCCTCGATTGACTCCCCGCGCAAGGCGCCAATATGTAAATCCATTCGTCGAGCAGCAAATTCGCTGCTCACCCGGTTGAGTTTTTCGACTAACTCGTGAATCACGACGACGTCTGAAGACGCCATTGCTTCTCTGAGCTCGATCATCGCGTTTTCGATGCGCTTTTTGTCGGACGTTTCAAGTAATTCGCCGTCTTCCTGCACCGCGGAATCTATTGCATCCAGAATTTGCTGCCCTTCCAATTGCGCCTCACGCAACATGCGTGTGTCCCGATCGGCAACGGCGTGCTCATGAGACGACTGCAACATCTGTTCTATGGCACTGCTATCAAGACCATAGCTTGGTTTCACCTGAATTTCCGCTTTCTTGCCAGTGCTCAACTCTTCCGCGACGACACTTAACAAGCCATCAGCATCAATCTGAAAGGTCACTCTGACTTTCGCCGCACCAGCAACCATGGGAGGAATGCCGCGTAATTCGAATCTTGCCAGTGAGCGACAATCGCTCACCAACTCCCTCTCTCCCTGCACGACATGCAAGGACATGCCTGTCTGACCATCCTTGAAAGTGGTAAATTCCTGTGCCTTTGCGACTGGTATGGTGGTATTTCGGGGAATAATCTTTTCCACCAGCTCCCCCATGGTTTCGATACCGAGAGAAAGCGGATTCACGTCAAGCAACAGAAAATCATCTGCTGATTTATTCCCGATAAGAACATCAGCCTGGATTCCTGCCCCGATAGCTACGGCCTTGTCTGGATCCACATCAGTGAGAGGCGGTTTACCAAAAAAATTCGCTACCGCTTCCCTGATTACGGGCATTCTGGTAGCACCACCAACGAGAACCACATTGTCAATCTGGCTAACATCCATGCTGGCATCTCGCAATACCCGACGACAGGTCATGATGGTACGCTTGACCAGATCTGCACAGATCTCCGCAAACTGATCCCTGTTGATGTCTCCCTGGAATTCACCAAAATCCACTGTAACCTGCTCAGATTCGGTCAATTTATGTTTTATGTCGATGGCCTTGCGCCTGAGTGCGATTTGTTGTTCGACTGATCTTTCTGCCTCATCGCTGAAAATGCGCTTTTGCAGATAGCTAAGCAGCGCTTCATCGAAATCATCTCCACCAAGATTGGTATCACCGCCGGTAGCAAGTACTTCGAATACTCCCTGACGCAGGCTTAGCAATGAGACATCGAAAGTGCCACCGCCGAGGTCAAACACAATCACATTACCCTGATCCTGACTATCCAGGCCGTAGGCTACGGCTGCAGCCGTTGGCTCATTCAGCAGACGAAGCACATTGAGTCCTGCCAACTCCGCTGCATCCTTGGTTTGCTGTCGTTGTAGGTCATTGAAATAGGCTGGAACTGTGATGACAGCACCTTCCAACTTGCCATTGAGGCAGGACTCAGCCCGTTGCACCAGGGAACGCAGTACTTCGGCCGCGATCTGAACCGGATCCATAGGGCCAGCGGCAGTTAACACCGCCGGTGACTGTTCACCACGTTGATCATCGAAAGTGTAGTGGGCAGAATTAGGTAAGCTCCTGACCTCGGACAAGCTCTTGCCGAACCAGCGTTTAACTGAGCTCAGGGTATTCTCTGGATCTGCAATACCTGCCTGTTTTGCCTTCTCTCCTACTGTAATCGCACTCTCGCTCGAGAAGTGAACAACCGAAGGGAGCAGGTATTGACCTTCATCATCAGGCAATATTTCCACTTTGCCCCCACAACTAGCTGCGACAAGAGAATTGGTCGTGCCAAGATCGATGCCTACTGCCAGTCTATGAGCGGGTTTGGCTGGTGCACCACCTGGTTCGGATATCTGTAGAAGAGCCATCTAGTATCCCAGGCGCTTTTCTTCACCTTGCTCTATTTCGGACAATAGTTTGTGGAGAAACTGCATTTCGAAGAATACTTCCTTTGCTCGCTGAATATCATTGGCCTCGAGAAAACTAGCAAACTGATTTGCACTCTCCTGCACTCTATTTGTTGCATCCTTCTTCATTGTTTCCAGCTCTTCCATGGCACTGTCATCATTGGGTAACTCTGCCAACTTCTCTCTCTGCTGCATCTGTTCCATAAGCAGATCCATATTCAGATCTACCTGACTGGCAATTTCGGTATCGATACCACGAAGCTGCAGCAAATAGCCTGCTCGACGCAAGGGCGAGGTCAATGTGGCATAGGCTTCATTAATCAGGCTGTTGAGCTGTAGAGCGTGCATTTTCTCGGATTCTTCAGCAGCACTGAATTTGTCCGGGTGAGTCTTATTTTGCAGCTCACGATAGCGTTCACCAAGCACAATTGTATCTACTTCGAACGACTCATTGATATTGAATAATTCGAAGAAATTATTGTTTGCTGTATTCACTGGATATGGAAACGGAACGATGCGCCCTGGGGGTGCACGGCATAATAAGGAAATTTACACGCTGAAGCTTTCGCCGCAACCGCACTCACCTTTGGAATTGGGATTCTTGAACTCGAAACCCTCATTGACACCTTGCTTGACGAAATCCATTTCTGTCCCATCGATATAAACGAGACTTTTCGGATCGACCACGATTTTCACGCCGTGATCTTCAAATACCTGATCGCCTATATCCAGTTTGTCGACAAATTCGAGCACATAGGCCATACCGGAACAACCGGTGGTCTTCACGCCTACTCGAATTCCAAGACCATGTCCTCTGTGCTCAAGCTGCTCGGCAACATGTCTGGCGGCATCTTCAGTGATGGATATGGACATCTCTAATTACTCAGCTTTACTCCGAAACGCAAGAATGGCTTAGTCACCGCGTTTCTTCTTTATATCATCTATGGCTGCCTTGATTGCATCTTCAGCCAATACTGAACAGTGGATTTTCACCGGAGGCAACTCGAGTTCTTCGGCAATATCGCTGTTCTTTATTTCAGTAGCTTCATCCAATGAACGGCCCTTAACCCACTCGGTGAGTAAGGAGCTCGACGCTATAGCGGAACCACAGCCATAGGTTTTAAATTTGGCATCTTCGATGACACCATTGTCATCAACCTTGATCTGCAATCGCATGACGTCGCCACATGCTGGCGCACCCACCATGCCGGTTCCTACGTTTGCATCTTCGTCATCAAGCTTGCCAACATTTCTTGGGTTTTCGTAGTGGTCTATCACTTTATCTGAGTAAGCCATGATTGCCTCACGATAGCTTTAAACTTTAGTTAATTTTAATGTGCTGCCCATTGCACCTGGTTAAGATCCACACCATCTTTATACATATCCCAAAGCGGTGAGAGTTCCCTCAGTTTTGCAACTGCTTCACGAATTTTCTCAATAGCGTAGTCAATTTCTTCTTCCGTAGTAAAACGGCCAACTGTAATACGTAGTGAACTATGAGCCAGCTCATCATTTAATCCCAATGCTCGCAACACGTAAGAAGGCTCAAGACTTGCTGATGTGCAGGCGGAACCGGATGAAATGGCCAGATCTCGCAATGCCATCATCAAAGATTCACCCTCGACAAAATTGAAACTGATATTGAGATTTCCCGCCACGCGATGATCGAGGTCTCCATTCACATAGACTTCTTCCATGTCATTCAGGCCATCCAGCAGCCGGTTGCGTAGCGCCAGTATCCTTGCATTCTCTTCATGCATTTCTTCCCGCGCGATCCGGAATGCCTCACCCATACCAACGATCTGATGGGTTGCCAAAGTTCCCGATCGCATGCCTCGTTCGTGACCGCCACCATGCATCTGAGGCTCCAATCTGACTCTCGGTTTGCGACGAACATACAAGGCACCGATGCCCTTTGGCCCATAAATCTTATGCGAGGTTAAGGACATCAGGTCGACCTGCATTTTCTGCAGATCGATTTCCAGTTTACCCGGGCTCTGTGCTGCATCTACATGAAACAGCACACCCTTTTCTCGAGTGATGTTACCGATTGCTTCAATATCGTTCACCACACCGATCTCATTGTTCACATGCATTAAGGAAACCAGAATTGTATCGGGGCGAATTGCAGCAGCAACTACGTCTGGTGAAATCAGCCCTTTTTCATCGGGATCCAGGTAAGTGACCTCGAATCCTTCCCGTTCCAGTTGGCGACAACTGTCCAATACAGCCTTATGCTCAATTTTCGATGTGATGATGTGCTTGCCCTTCTTGATATAAAAGTGGGCAACTCCTTTGAGCGCGAGGTTGTCAGATTCAGTTGCTCCGGAAGTCCAAACTATTTCGCGCGGATCGCAGTTCAACAGATCTGCTACCTGACGACGGGCAGTTTCCACAGCTTCTTCTGCTTTCCATCCCAGCATATGAGAGCGAGAAGCAGGATTGCCATAATTACCTTCAAGCGTCAGGCATTCCATCATCTTTTCTGCTACGCGCGGATCAACCGGCGTAGTGGAAGAATAATCAAGATAAATTGGTACACTCATGTTCAATTAGGCCTCCTCTGTGGCCTCGCAGTCAGCCCTAGGCAGGCAGCTGCAATTCGTTAACTTCTTTCAAATCAATGCTTTCACCGACCAGCATCTGTCGTCGATCCTGGTTTTCCGAAATCTTTTTGACTTCACTCTTGGCCACCAGGTCAGCAAGACTGATACCCTCGAGAAAACTGTGAATCTGTTCACTGAGATCTTCCCACAGGTAGTGAGTCAGGCAGGTTTCGCCACCCTGGCAATCTCCAGCACCCCGACACTTGGTGGTATCCACCGACTCATTCACCGCATCGATAATCTGGGCAATATAGATTGAGTCCGCACTCCCTTGTAACTCATAACCCCCACCCGGACCCCGCACGCTGCTGACCAGCGCGCTCTTCCTGAGCTTGGCAAAAAGTTGCTCTAGATAAGACAGCGAAATAGCCTGTCGCTGCGAGATATCTGCCAGGGATATAGGGCCTTGCTCCCGATGCAGAGCCAGGTCCAGCATGGCAGTGACCGCGTAGCGGCCTTTGGTGGTTAAGCGCATGATTTACTCGCTAAGTCCCAGAAACTCAGCGAATTATCGAATACCTAAGTAATTTAGTCAAGTATTGTAGACGTGAGGATTTGCTCAGGAAGACTCATAGACGATGGTAGAAGGCGCCTTGCCGAAATTGCCATCCAGTGTATAGCCCAGATCCCTCGCAATCATGCCAATAATGGCCAGGTGATGGGTGGTGTGGGTAATGAGACCCATGAGCTCTCGAGCTACGGTGCTGTCAATTTCAAGCTTTGGGCTGAGATGATGAACCGACTCTCGAACCAGGACCTGTGTCGACGCTGTGGTATTCATTTCCCTCAGGCGTCTGGCGATTGAAGTCGTCGCGAATTGCGCAGCCTCAAGGTTGGACTCAATGGATTTATCTCTCTTGCGCGCATCATAATCGATGCAAGGGCCATTGATCCCGGCAAAGAAACACTGAAATCGATCGAGGATGTGTCGCATATGAGCGCCGATAGAAGAAATACCTTCCCTGGACCGCTGAAAGGAATCTTCGCTTATTTGGTGCAACAAGCTGTCACATTGGTCGAGACTATACAGACAACCCTGCAACAGCTTTTCAAGCTGCGCAGCTTCTGAGTCTGCCGAACGTGCGGCGGAGGAATTATTCATGAAGTGCTTGACACCCTGTTTTGTTCACAATCATCGTCACAGAATGATGTAAACTGTTGCTGACTATACCACATGGCAATTGAGCCCACTAAAGAACATCGATCTCGCAGAGAAACAGAACCCACTGAATCACAGCCTCAATAAATGCTTACCAGGTAGAGACCCCAGCTCTGCGCAGTTTATTACAGCAAACCTCATCGATATGTACACTGATCCAACTCAATTGCTAAGGTAATCGGCCCTGAATTCGGGAATCTGAATCCCAACTCTATGCATCCTGATCTGCACTGCCACAGCTTCTATTCTGACGGGCAACATAGTCCTAAATATCTGGTCGATCGTGCCAGGGAAAATGGTATTACACATTTGTCGATTACTGACCATGACTACATCACCTGGGACTTAGCAGAAGAATGGACAGAACCAGATCTGCAATTGATTCCCGGCGTTGAAGTATCCTGCTTGTGGGAAGGCAAGGAAATTCACGTTGTGGGTTTGTGCATCACACCTCTTGATACGAATCTGCAGCAGCTGCTCGCACGGCAACGACAGCTGCGAGTAAAGCGCATTCAAGAGATGGCGGCGAAACTTCAGCAACAGGGTATTGACGGCCTACTGGAGCATTTCGCCTCACTAAAATGTGAGTCCTGGACACGCAGTCATGTTGCTGAATTTCTCATCGATACGGGTCACGCGAAAAATTGGCAAAAAGCTTTCTCTCGTTACCTGACTCGAAAAGGGAAAATTTATGTGCCATTCGATTGCTGCAAAATGTCAGATGCTGTAGATGCTATCGTTAACGCAGGTGGAATCGCAGTACTGGCACATCCCGGGCGTTATGGTTTTTCGAAGAGCAAAATGTTGCTTTTAATAGAGGATTTTGTTGATGCCGGTGGAGAAGCCCTTGAAGGCAGCTATGGCAATATTGAGCCGAAAATAAGAAAGTTTCTCTGCGAAACTGCCGTTAAGCGAAATCTCTATCTCTCTCTAGGCTCGGACTTTCACGATGCAAGACGTCAATGGACTGATCTGGGTAAACTCCCGCCCCTGGACTCACTGTCGAAAAAAAATGCCATCTGGCATCACCCAAGATGGCATTTCTCGAATTCTAACTGAACCTTATACAGTTCAGGTAGACGGCATGTGTTTAGCTGCGCCTCTTCAGCGAAGATATTACGTCGCGAAAAATATCCAGCAGTGTCTCATGTTTGTAATCGGTGAATTCTCCGGCATCCATAAACATGCCATGCTCTTCGCAAACTTCATATTCCAGGTGTTTTTGTTTCGGATCGTTTACCTTCTTCATTGGTTTACCACAGCGGGGACATTGAATGTCTCGCACCGTGTTATAGGTCTTGCCCACGTCAGGATCGCCACTGTCAGCAAACTCTGCCATCCAGTCACCCTTCAATTGTTCGGCTTCGCCTTTATCGAACCATAATCCGTTGCAGCTATTGCACTTATCGATAATTACCTGACCATGCAAGGTCTCAATCTTCAACTCTTGCATCTCTGAATTGCACTTGGGGCAGTCCATTTATATCTCCTACACTGGATTCTTAGTTTTCGGGGCACCTGAATTCCCAGCTTGGTAGCGGCTTATTTACCGTGCTGAAGCGCCGAGGCCCATATGGCAGGCATTTTAAAGGATAACCAAGCTCAAGACCAAGCCCGAAATCTGGAGTGTCACCATTTCACACATATTGAGGAACAACCGGCTCAGTAGGTGTAGATCATGGCGGTTTCCTGCAGTTCGGAAACCGAAATTTCGCCCGATGCACAGGCCAAAATAGATCCATTGGAGACAATGTGGATAAGATCTGTGCGACGATTATCACCCTGATCTTCACCTAGTCCTTTCAGAATCACGGAGACACTATCTGATGTTGCCAGCGCATCCAGAGTGTCTCCATAGTCGCACAGGCTGCGGTAAAGATTTTGTTGGAACTCCACCAGATCGCGCTGCCATGCCTGGGTGTAATCCAGTTCTGCCTGCTCAACCTGGGCGCGCAGATCATTGGCTTTTTCCAGAGCCTGGTCCTTTATGGGCTCCATACTCTGCAGCAAACTATCCAGTCTGGTGCTAAAGCTTTCCCCCGAGGCCTGACTATTGCTGGCAACCTGTTCTCTGATTTCCCGTTCCAATTCCCGGAGGTTGCTCAGTTGACCATCGAGGCTATCTCTCATCTGCGCAATCTCGGCGTTGAGATCGGCAAACGCGGTATCGTCGACAGAATCCAGTGCGCGCAGTGCGCGAGCGGATTGACTGGCCTGCTGCATAGCGCCCTGGGCAATAGCTGAATAGTCGATTGCTGCAATTCGATCCAGGAGTTGACGGTAGGTATTTTCAGAACTTGCCGCTTCTGTAAGCTGCACAGCTTGCGCATCACTGGCACGCTCAGCGTTCAGACTGATTGACTGAAAAGGGTTCTGGCGGAGTTGCAGTGCCTGCATTGCTGTACTCAAGGAGGCTAGTCCCATGCGATTACGGCGATTTGCCAATGGCGTGCGAATTTCGAATACAGCACCCTGAGCATGCAGATACAGAGATTCCACGCCTCCAAGACTCATGCCAAACAGACCCGTGGATTCGTTAAGTTGCAATGACTCTTCCAGAATGCCGGCAAAAATGGCCAACTGACGTTGCACTGCAGGCAAATCTGCCGGCTGCCCCTGGGTCGAGGAAACCAGTAACAGCGAGCCAGCAACAATACTATTCAGCCTCTTGATCATTCTATGTTTTCCAGTGCAGATGAAAGCGTCAGCCATAGCCTAGGGTAAAGAACCCTGAAAGCTGACGAATCTTGCCAAATCCTGTAATGACTGAATCGTGGCATAGTCGCTGTCTGCCAGTTGCTGATAACTTTGATTGAGCGCCTGAAGGTCTTCCATTCGCTGTGCTTCAAAATAGGTAAATATACGATCCAGATTGTCCGCGGTTGCTTGCTGGGTTTGAGCCATCAATGCCTGCATAAGTTGCAGGTTGTTTGCATCCTGACGTTCCTCGAAGCGCACCATCATCGCATCAAATTCCATTTGCTGCTGCGCCCTGGTTTCAGCCAGTGCTTCATCCAGTGCCGCATTGGTAGCGCTGCTACCAAATGAAATCGACACACCTTCGCCGGAAGTGGATACTGAAGTATTGAAAACGAGCAGGCAAAGCATGGCAAATGTGGCTGCCGTTGGCCCCCACTGCCACCAGGAAAACCAGCGGGCCCGATGCTCGTTTGTTCGATGTTCCCGGCGGAATAACTCGAGCCCCCTATCCCAATGCGGAACCTCTTCGTTCTGCCACTGCTGCAACTGGGATTGGGTTAGCAACATTGCTTCCAATTCCCGGCTGCAATCGGCGCATTGTGACAGATGCCGTTCTATTTCTTCACTGGCTAAAGGTGCCAGGTCATCCGAAAAGTACTCCTGCAGAATGTGTTCAGTCTTGGGACAGGACATGTTGTTCCTCCGCCACGCCTTTCAGTTTGCGAAGTGCCGCATAGAAGCGTGTCTTTGCTGTGTTTTCAGAGATATCCTGCATGGCAGCTATCTCCTCGAATGTTAGTGACTGATAGATTTTTAATTCGACTACCATTCTTTGATCGAATGGCAATCTACTCAGCAATGCCAGGGTTTCCTGATTTTGCTGAAATCTCCTCAGGCTGGTATCGGGTTCGACATCCTCTTTTCCAGCGTAAGAATCGAATTCATCGCCATCATCCCCAGCTACCGACGAAGTAGAGCCCGAGATAATACGTTTGCGTCGATTCAGGTCGACTGCCTTGTTGTGAGCGATCCTGAATAACCAACTACTGAACTTGGCATCGCCTCGAAATCTGTGCAGATTCCTGTATACGCCGAGAAAGACTTCCTGCACCAGGTCCATCGCATCTGCAGGGTTTCCCATGAGGCGCAAACCATGGTTGTAAACTTTGTTCTCGTAACGACGAACCAGTTTTTCCCAGGCGAACGCAGAGCCGTTCAGAGCAGCCGCAATCAGCGCCTCATCTTCATCGACCAAGCTCATAGCCATTCAGTCCTATTCATCGAAGCAGTACACCAGTCCCGGATAGAGGCAAAAGCATACCTCTATTTATCGGACAGTAAGCCGGGTTATCAACCAGGCAGAATACTGATTCTATGAGTAAAGTCGCAAGGAAGGGTGATTTAGTTTGCCTGAAACCAGTGAAATTGGCTTTTATTCGGCTTCATAGGCGTGCAGATCACTATTTACCAGGGAGCCCCAGGCGGTATTAAATGGATGGACTTTCTCTGTGTTTCCCCTGCCGTTCTCCATGGGATAACCCCGATCTGCCCACTCAAAGATAGAATGACGAAGATTGAGCACGCTGGTGTAGCCCAGCGCTTCCAGCTCTGCCGCTACACCTGCTGACCGATAACCTACCGAACAATAAACAATGATGGGGGTGTCCGTGGCTGCAATCTGCGCGGCCACTTCTTCAGCCGTTTCGATATTCAATGCCCCCTGCAAACGACTGACAGAAAACTCTTCAGCTTCGCGTACATCAATTATTACCGGCAAACTGTCCGGTTCCGCGAATCGCTGCAACAGGCTATCGGTGGAGACAAATGAAATACCGGGATAGTCACGATCTATTCTGCGATCTACCGCATCCCAATTGACGCCAAACAGACCGAAGAAGAACGAAGACAGTGAATAGGAAAGCAGGATTTTTAGCATGCAGAAATCTATACAGGAATCGCAATAATATGATCAGGGACTTGTTAACTCCCTATAGCAAGACAGTGCGTTGCGAAAATTCCTTTCACAGCTTACGTAATGGCGGTTGATATGCTGAATCCCCCAGGCAAGCCTCCGGACTGCGCAGCCAACCCCTTGGCGATCTCCTTGTGAGAGATCATTCTGCTACAGTCCGGCCCGCTGTTCCTTGATTGTCCTCAGGCTGCCACCTGTTGTTCGCTGAGTAGCTGACTGGCTGCACCCATAAATGCATTCAAAGACGATGCGATAATGTCTTTGCTTATGGCGACACCGGAATAACGCTGACCGTTGCACTTAAGTTGAATATAAGTCACAGCTTCTGCATCGGCGCCCTGTCCGAGGGCATGTTCACCGTACTCCATGATCTCGAAATCAATCTGTATCGCTTGTTTGATGGCCTCAACAAAAGCATCAAGCACACCATTACCCTCACCGCTGATTTCCAAATCCTTGCCAAAGTAAGTGAGTCGGGCTGAGAAAGTCTCCCTGCCATCAGACTTCTGGATAGTAAAATCTTCCAGACTTAGTAACTTTTCGTTATTCAGGTAGTGACGGTTGAACAGATTCCAGATTTCATCAGGATGAATTTCCTGGCCCGACTCTTCAGTCACCTTTTGTACTACCTGGCTGAATTCGATCTGCAACCAACGCGGCAACTGAAATCCAAACTTGTTAGCCAGTACATAGGCTACGCCGCCTTTTCCAGATTGACTGTTGACTCGGATAACATCCTGATAAGTACGTCCGATGTCACGTGGATCTATTGGCAGGTAAGCAATCTCCCATGGTGCACCCTCTTCATAGACATCCAGACATTTCTTGATAGCGTCCTGGTGCGATCCGGAAAATGCAGTGAAGACGAGATCACCGGAATAGGCCTGTCTCGGATGCACATCGATCTGGGTGCACTCCCGCACAACTGAGACGATCTTGTCCATATCGTGGAGATCCAGCGCCGGATCAATGCCCTGGCTATACAGATTCATGGCCATTATAACCACATCCATATTGCCGGTACGTTCGCCATTACCCAGTAATGTGCCTTCCACTCTTTGAGCGCCTGCCATCACCGCAAGTTCGGCAGCGGCGACTGCGCATGCCCGATCATTGTGCGTGTGCAGACTGACAATGACAGAATCCCGGTTTTTGATATGACGACAGAACCATTCGATCTGATCGGCATAGACATTCGGGGTAGCCATCTCAACAGTTGCAGGCAAATTGATAATAGAAGGGTTTTCCGGTGTGGGCTGCCACACCTCATTCACTGCATCGCAGACTTCGACGGCAAAATCTACTTCTGTGCCAGTAAAACTTTCAGGAGAATACTGAAATACCCAATCGGTTTCGGGTGCGAGATCTGCACAGCGCTTAACTTCGCGAGCACCGGCAACTGCAATATCGACAATACCAGCTTTGTCAGTCTTGAATACTTTTTCCCGCTGCACCACAGAAGTGGAATTGTAGACATGAAGAATCGCTCTTCTTGCACCTTTGAGAGATTGGAATGTACGCTGAATGAGTTCCGGACGAGCCTGGGTAAGCACCTGAATCGTGACATCATCAGGCACTCGATTCTCTTCAATCAGGCAGCGTACGAAATCGAAATCCGGTTGCGATGCAGCAGGAAATCCAACTTCGATTTCCTTGAAACCCACCTCGACCAGCAGCGCAAAGAGCTTTTTCTTTTGCTCAACTGACATGGGCTCGATCAAGGCCTGGTTACCATCACGTAGATCAACACTGCACCAGGTAGGTGCCTTGTCGATCACCTGGTCTGGCCAGCTGCGATCTTTCAAAGCGATTGGTTTAAAGGCTTTGTATTTTCTGTGGTCGAATCGTTTGCTGGTCACCGTCTTCTCCATTTACTTGTTCCAGCGAATACTCAGGTCTGCACCCTTTTGGGGTGGCTGATACAGAACCAGTGTCTTGTGAACGCCAGCCCTGCTTTCAAGGTGGACAATCATAGAGAAAACCCTTTGGCATTTCTATGCAAAGTTGCCACCAATACAGCGTTTTTTGAGTGTTTTTAACTATTATATGGGATATTTATAGTGTTTATATCCAATTATGCTGCTATGCTTGCCAAAGTAGCACAGAATGGAGCCTGGTATGCAACTGGATAGAATGGACAAGCGCATTCTCAATGCGCTGCAACAAAATGGCAGCATCACCAACCTCGAACTGGCGGAACGCATCGGTCTCTCACCCTCACCATGCGCTCGCAGGGTAAAGCAATTGCAGGACGCAGGAATCATCAGAGGCCAGGCTACCCTGCTCGACCCATCGAGCCTTGACCTGAAATTGACAGCCCTGATCCAGATCAGCATGGATCGTCATACACCCGACCGGTTCGAGGAGTTTGAGAGAATAGTGAGCGGTTATCCGGAGGTAGTGGAATGTCTGTTGATCACAGGACAGTCAGCAGATTACCAGCTCAAAGTGATCGTGCCGGATATGGAGTACTACCAGGAATTCTTACTCAACAAGATTACTCGTATTGAGGGCGTAAGTGATGTGCATTCCAGCTTTATGCTGAGAGAAGTCATAAACACTACCGCACTACCTCTGGACCACATTCAATTGAACTAAGGATCTAGAAGAAGTGTTTAACCTTCTCTTTATAGGAGCGACTCATCTTCAGTGTAGATCCACAACTCAGTGTGAGATGAAACTCGCCATTGATATGGGATGAGACTTTTTCCACCCGGTCAAGATTGACTATCGTTGAACGGTGCACGCGCTGAAACATGCTTGGATCCAGTCGCGCTTCCAGATCTTTCATGGTAGTGCGCATGATGTGAGTCTCACCTCTGGCGTGGACGCACATGTAGTCACCGGCTGCATCAATCCAGTCGATGTCACGCACTGGTACGAAGGTGATTGAAGAGCCATCCTTGATTGCGAGCCGATCAACCTGCTCAACCAACTCCTCCCCACTCTCCAGTATCTCTCCAATTGCGGATTCGGATTTGCCGCTCAGCGCTACAACCATATCCAGGAGCCGCTGTTTTTCTTCACCGGCTGCTCTCTCGGCTTTTCGCTGCAGGCACCGATCTACTGCTTCCTTCAGGCGCTCATCTTCCACGGGTTTTAACAGATAATCGACCGCATGCACCCTGAATGCGTCGATAGCGAAAGCATCATAGGCGGTGACGAAGATAATCATCGGCAATACATCACCCTGAATTTCACTGATTAATTCGAGTCCGGTCATGCCCGGCATCTGAATATCAAGAAATACGATATCGGGTTCATGCTCCACTATAGCAGCGAGCGCCTCCTTGCCATCACGACATTCGCACATTACTGAGATAGATTTGATTTGCGCCAATCGCAACTTCAAGCCCTCTCTCGCCAGGGCTTCATCGTCGACGACAATCGCAGTTAATAGATTCTGGCTACTTTCGCTCATAGGGAATCACCACTCTAACAGTCAATCCGGTAGGCTCTGCATTATGAAATTCGAGCTTGTGCTTTTGGCCATAAATTTCTTCGAGCCGATTTCTGATATTACTGACGCCGACACCATCAGAGAGGGCTAAAAGTTCCTGGCTGGGATGTTCTTTTGCCAGACCGGGCCCATCGTCTGTGACCTCAAGTACCAGTCTCCTGCCCTCTTTACGTGCACGAATGCTGATCATGCCCCCGTGATCAGATTTGGAAATGCCATGCTTAATTGAGTTCTCGATAATTGGCTGCAACAACATTGTAGGCACTAGAGCCGACTGCACATCCTCTTCCACATCCATGAGAATCTGCAGCCTCTCAGCGAATCTTACCTTTTCTATATCGAGATAGAGCTGTGAAGATTCCAGTTCATGCGCCAGGCTGACCCTATCCAGCGGCGAATGGTCCAGCGAATAGCGCAGGAACTTGCTGAGTTTGGTCACCATTTCATTGGCCTGTTCGGTTGCACGTTGCAAGATCAGGGTAGAAATGGCATTGAGTGTATTAAACAAAAAATGCGGGTTGAGTTGATAACGCAACATCAACAATTGCGCTTCATGGGCCAGGGCTTCGGAACGCAGGCTTTTTTCTCTCTCCGCCTGGAAAAGCTGATAGTACTTGATGATAAAGTAAAGACCACTCCAGGTGATGAGAATCGGAAACGCTGATGTCAATACACCATCGAAAAGGTCTTCAGCCCCAATATTGGAGAGATCGAGCGTTTCACCAAAGGGCAGCAGCGCGATTGAGTTTCGGAAAGGTTGCCAGATCAAGGCAACCAGCAGTGTACCGAACCAGGTCACCAGAAAGCGAACGATGAAGCCACGCTCCCAAACCAGTCGATAGAGAAAGCGCAGACCTGAAGTAAGAATAGCACCGGCCAGTGCAGCCAGGCCGAATACCAGCGCGCGGGGAAAGATGTATTCTGGAGGCACAAAGAACAGATCCCGCAACACCAGCATCAGCACCCAGGTGCTCCAGCCGAAAAACTGGAAGATCCAGAACTGACGCTGTCGTAGTATGCGGAACCTGTCTCTGCTCATTCGAAGAGTCTCCGGGCTCAGATCCCCTCATCAGGCTTGCGCACTCAACGCGCAAGCCATCAAGGCAGTAATTCAGCTACTGCGTCTCGTTCTTCCCTGAGTTCCTGCTCGGTCTTGTCCATCAGATCCTGGCTGAAAGCATTGACCTCCAATCCTTGCACAAGCTGATACTTCCCTTCTGCACAAGTCACTGGATAAGAGTAAATAAGACCGGCTTCCACACCGTAGCTGCCATCACTATGAATACCCATGCTGACGATCTTGCCGTCACTACCCAAGGCCCAGTCTCGCATATGTTCAATCGCAGCGTTGGCTGCCGAAGCTGCACTCGAAGCACCTCTGGCAGCAATGATTGCTGCACCACGCTGTTGCACAGTTGGAATAAATTCATCAGTGACCCAGGCCTGATCAACCAGATCCAGGGCAGCGGTATCGCCCACTTTACAATGATGAATGTCCGGGTACTGTGTGGCTGAATGATTACCCCAGATAATCATGCTCTGCACGTCGGTGCTGTGATTTCCTGTCTTGGCCGCCAGTTGAGAGATGGCTCGATTGTGGTCGAGCCTGGTCATCGCTGTGAACTGCCCGGGATCCAGATCTGGCGCGTTGCGATAGGCAATCAGCGCGTTGGTATTGGCCGGGTTGCCAACTACAAGCACTTTCACATGACGACTGGCATGGGCATTCAGGGCTGCACCCTGAACTGAAAAAATCTCAGCATTAGCTTGCAGTAAATCCTTGCGCTCCATGCCAGGCCCGCGTGGTCGGGCACCAACCAGCAGACAGTAATCTGCATCTTTGAAAGCCACATTGGGGTCATCAGACTGCACGATACCGGCGACGAGAGGAAAGGCACAATCCTCAATTTCCATAACTGTGCCCTTGAGCGCTTCCAGTGCCGGTGTGATCTCCAATAGCTGCAGGATAACCGGCTGATCGGGACCCAACATTTCTCCAGCGGCGATTCTGAACAGTAAAGAATAGCTGATTTGACCTGCTGCTCCAGTTACAGCGACACGAACTGGGGATTTCATCGACATAGTTCCTTTAGATTGGTTTGGGGGCCGCGAATTATAGCAGATTCAGACGGTAAAGATGGCGTCTGATTCTCGACCAGATTCATTCAACGACGACGAAACAGAAACATGGCATCGCCGTAGCTGAAAAACCTGTACTGCCTCTCAATCGCTTCCTTATAAGCGTCAAGTAGCATCTTTTTAGATGCGAAGGCACTAACCAGCATCAATAAAGTAGATTCGGGTAAGTGAAAATTGGTGACCATGGCATCCACAACACGAAACTCATATCCGGGATAGATGAATATATCGGTCTCACCCCGGAACGGTGCCATCATGCCAGCCTGCGCTGCTGTTTCCAGGCTTCGAACCGATGTGGTACCAACTGCAATCACTCGCCTCCCTGCCATCTTACAGCGCTTCACCGCTTCACAGACGTCCTCATTTACTTCGATCCATTCACTGTGCATACGATGAGATTCAACATCATCTACCCGGACAGGTTGAAACGTGCCCGCCCCAACATGCAGGGTAAGGAATGCCGTTTCCACACCCCGATCATTGATTGCGGCCAACAAAGCCTCATCGAAGTGCAGGCCAGCCGTGGGTGCTGCCACTGCACCAGGCTGTCGCGCATATACGGTCTGGTAGCGCTCGCGATCTGCAAGGGTGTCCTCTCGTTTGATATAGGGCGGCAAGGGAATATGGCCGAACTCTTCCAGTAGTGCAGGGATAGTCTCATCGCAGGCTGATTCCACCACGTAAAATGCCTCTCTACGTTCCACAACCCGCAGCGCAGCAAGCTGGGATCCGCTGTCATCAGGATTCTTCACAATGAAAAAAGTAGCACCCAATTTCAGTGGCTTGTTGGAACGGATTTGCACAAGAGCGGTACCCTGCTCCTGGAATCGTTCCAGCAGCACTTCCAACCGCCCCCCGGAAATCTTGTGTCCAAACAAACGCGCGGGAATGACACGGGTGTCATTGAATACCAGCAGGTCACCAGCTTGCAGATGCCCAAGCAAGTCAGGAAAGTCGCCATGCTGGATTTCCCCTGAACTGGCATCCAATGACAACAAGCGACTCCCTGTTCGGGCCTTGGTTGGCACATTGGCAATCAGGGTTTCCGGCAATTCAAATGCAAATTCACTCAATTGCAAAGCTTGATCCTGAAGCCCCACTGATTGCGCAGCAAGGGCCAATTGGTATAATGAATGCGCCGGATTATGTGGCCTGGAGCTGATATTGCAAGTTTATTGTCCCCAGCCAGGGAATCCGGATCAGCCGGCTCAAATCCGGCCAATGAAGATGCCAGCGTGGTGAAATTGGTAGACACGATGGATTCAAAATCCATTGCCTTCACGGGCGTGGCGGTTCGAGTCCGCCCGCTGGTACCATTTTCTTAGCTGTCATAAACGCAGCAATGGCAAGTAAAAATACAGCATAAGTCTGACAAAAAGCTGGCGGGTATTCCCAGGCGAATCACTGAAGTCTGTAGCAATGTAGCCGATAAGCCTATATGTTCAGTTACGTGATCCAAAAAGTCAGCATCAAGGAACAAAGCCATGAGCTTCGACGATGAGCACACAGAAAGCTCCACAGATTCCGGCAGCGAATCCGGAGGCGGCAAACCGAAGACTTTTTTCGGCATGGAGCTGGGCGACGGTGTGGTGTACACCATTGTGATCATCCTGACCCTTATCTTTATTCGCCAGGTCGTTGTGGTACTGCAAGCCCTTAACTAGGCTTGGCTGAGCATCCTTTCCCCGATCTTTCAATCAGGTCTTTCCATTTCCGCACAATCTCTGTTCACTCACAGGAACGCGTGGTAAATTACGCGCCGTTTAAAGTTGCCGTGGCCTCTGAAATTTCCGCAAGTTCAAAAGTTGCCACAGCAGCTGACAGCAATCGGCACCACCATACAAGCTATAATAGCTACACCTCAGAGAGTTGAAGGCGAAAGGAATAATCATGAGCAGTTACAAGATTGCACTTCTGGATGGCGATGGTATAGGTCCTGAAATTACTGCCGAGGCAGTCAAGATCCTGCAACTGGTCTCCCAGCGCAATGACATAAATTTTGAGCTCGAACATGCACCGTTTGGTGCCAGCGCCTATTTCAGTCATGGCCATTCATTTCCTGAGGAAACAAAAGCGGTGTGCGATTCCGCAGATGCCATCCTGAAAGGACCGATCGGCCTGAGCCATGAAGAGTCAAAAAAGATCCCTGTTGATATGCAACCAGAACGCGGTGCACTACTCCCCTTACGTCGCCGTTACGACACCTATGCGAATTTCCGCCCGGTGTATCTGCCAGAAGGTATAGCCCATTTTTCTCCCCTGAAACCAGAGATTATTGGCAGTGGTATCGATTTCATCATAATCCGGGAGCTCGTCGGTGGTCTGTATTTCGGAAACAAGGAAACTGGTGTTAATGAGGACGGCAAACGATTCGTCAATGAAAGCCTTGAGTATGACGAAGTGCAGATTGAACGAATAGCTCGCGTTGCTTTTGAGACAGCGCAGAAACGTAAGAAAGTGCTGCACAGCATTCACAAGAGTAACGTGCTGAAATCCAGCGTCTTGTGGAATGAAGTGATTGAAGAAGTCGGCAAAGAATTCCCGGACGTAGAGGTCAAGTACATACTTGTCGATGCCGCAGCGACTTACCTCTGCCTGAATCCCGGACAATTTGACGTCATGGTGATGGAAAATATGTTCGGAGACATTCTCAGCGATCAGGGTGGTGGCATCCTGGGCTCCCTGGGACTAATGCCTTCAGCCTGTGTTGGTCCGGATAAAGCTTACTACGAACCCTCCCACGGCTCAGCACCCGATATCGCCGGAGAGAACATTGCCAATCCTTATTCCATGATTGGCTCAGTCGCCATGATGCTGGAAATGAGTTTTGGGCTCGAACAGGAATCCAGAAACGTTTGGCACGCAATGCAGAGCGTCTTCGCCCAGGGTTTCACTACGCCAGATTTGAAGTCACCCAATAGCGACGCCAAGATTATCAATACCGATTCATTTGGTGATCTGGTTGCGGAAGAATTGTCCAGACTATAGCAAGCAGTGACAATCAGCTGACTGCCTATTGTTGCATTAGAAGATTGATCATTCTCAGGGTTGCTTTCACAGCTGCCAGGACCTGATTGGAATCAACACCGCGGGTCTTGAAATCCCTCTCTCCGGACTCCCAGGTAATAATACATTCTGTCAGCGCACTGGTCTGCCCACCTCTTGGTATATGCACCTCGTAGTCGACCAGTTGAGGCATGGTAAATTCTCGCGCATCGAGCAATCGCGTAATGGCATCCATAAATGCATCGAAGCCACCATTGCCTGAACCGGAACCCTGTAGTTCCTCTCCTTCGATGGAAACCCGAATGCTGGCCGTACTCTCAACATTGAATCCAGTGTTGATATAGCAATTGAGCAAAGTGATGTGATGATATTCCTTGCTCTCCATCACATCGGCTATGATGAAAGGTAAATCCTCAGAGGTAATGACGTGCTTGGAATCACCTAGCTGCACCACTCTCTCCAGCACTTTTGCCTGCTCAGCTTCACTCAGTTGTATGCCGAGTTCTTCAAGATTATTGATCAATGACGCCTTACCACTCATCTTGCCCAGCGCGTAAGTTCTCTTACGTGCAAAGCGTTCCGGGCCCAGATCAGTGACGTAGAGATTGCCTTTCAAATCCCCGTCCGCATGAATACCGGCAGTCTGGGTAAACACATCGGCACCAACAATAGGCGTATTTGCAGCGATCCATTTCCCGGAAAAATTCTCTACCATGCGACTTAGTACTGCGATTCTTGACTCATCGATGGACAGTTGCATGCCCATTTTGTCTTTCAGCGCAACGGCGACTTCTGCCAGGGAGGCATTGCCTGCGCGCTCGCCCAGGCAATTGACCGTGCAGTGAATAGTATTGATACCTGCATTAACTGCTGCGAGCACATTGGCTGTCGCCAGGCCATAGTCGTTGTGTGGATGAAAATCGAATTCCTGCTCCGGAAATTCACCTATCATCTCAGACAGCGCTTCATGCACTTCATCAGGCGACATCAGGCCTAAAGTATCCGGCAACAAGTAGTGTCCAATGCCCAGATGCGCTGTTCCAGCGATCAAACCGAACACATAGTCCTTGCTATTGTTGTAACCGTTGGACCAGTCTTCCAGGTACATGTTGACCTGTAGGCCCTGTGCTTTTGCATATTCGACAGTGCGAGCTATGTCCGCAACATGGCTGTCCAGGTCTTTGCCTAATTGTTCCCGGCAATGCTTCTCGCTGCCTTTCGCCAACAGATTGATGACTCGACCGCCTGCTTCCTGAATCCAGTCCACACTGCGCTTGTAGTCGACGAAGCCGAGAACTTCTACCCGGTCCAGCATACCCTCAGATTCAGCCCAGCTGGTGATTGCAGCAACCGCCTGCTTCTCACCTTCAGAAACACAGGCAGATGCCACTTCAATGCGATCCACTTTCAGTGACTGCAGCAGGGCCCGGGCGATATTCATCTTCTCATTGGCAGAGAACGATACGCCCTGGGTTTGCTCGCCATCACGGAGAGTCGTGTCCATGAGTTGGATATGTCGTGGTTGCGGCTGGCTGTTCATGAATCTTCCTGTTCCCGCCCTGGTCCGGTGCGTTTTGACGGATTGACCCCGGGCGAGGGGCGGGCATTCTAACAAAAACTGTGGCTGACAAGGAAATAAATGCCTGTAATACCGAAAGTTTCCCTATATTGGTCCGCTTTAGCTTCAGGTATATACTGCCGGGCCCAAGGAAGGGGCAGAATTTGAGCATGCTGGATCAGATCAGCCTGATCGGTGCAAGATTCCTATCCCGCGACGGGCTGCGCCAATCTCTCATCGCCTTGCGACACTGAACCATCACAATCCAGGGCTCGGCCTGAGGCAAGCAAGAGAACAAGGGTTCAGTCATCACGACGAAATTTGACGGACCTGAAGGACAGAACCATTTGAATACCAGTCAAGACTACCCCAGAGCCGGATTGCTTCGCAGGCTGGCTGCCCTGCTCTACGACGCTTTCCTGGTAGCAGCGATCTGGATGCTGCTGGGCTTTATCGTGCAATTCTTTTTCGGGCCTGAAAGCAATCAGGTAGTTGGAGACCGGGTCCAGACCAATCCGGTGCAGGGTACTATCCTGTTCATCCTGATGCTGGCTAGCTGCACGCTGTTCTACTGTTATTTCTGGATGCGCAGCGGCCAGACCCTGGGTATGCTGGCCTGGCGCCTGAGAGTAGAGAATGAAGATGGGTTTACGCTGACCCTGTCACAGGCACTGCGACGATTTGCACTGGCATGGCCTGCTTTCCTGTTGTTTGGGCTGGGATACTTGTGGCTTTATGTAGATGCGCAGGGTGACGCCCTGCATGATCGGTGGTCAGGCTCACGCGTGGTAGTTGTGCCTCGTGACCATCGTCCCTTCTGAGCAATTGTTCTAATCAGTCAGGCAACGCGATCCCGCTGCTGATCAAGCAATCCGATGAATGCTGCTGGCACTTCTGCAATCTGGTGTTTATCGAAGTCAAAGAAAACCACGCCAACTTTTGCCTGACAAACTACAGTTTCTAGTGCGCTGTTGGTGACCTGCATACAGATATCAAATCCATAGCGATTAAAATCATCCACACCAACATCCACAATCAATCTGTCACCCGCAAAAGATTCAGACCGAAAATCAGTAGCAAGATCGGTGACAACCATGCCGAGTCCAAAAATATTTGCTTCATTGAATCCAAGACTGGCGAGAAACTGCAATCGACTCTCCTGCAATATTCGTAACATGGCAGTGTTGTCGAGATGTTTAGCATAGTTCAAGTCGCTGATGCCGACACTATGCTCCATGCTAAAGACAAATTGCTCGGGATTGCTGACCTTGACTCTTGGCATGTCGGGTTCCTCTCTCGATGGAACAGTGAATGCGATTACTGTACTTCGTGATTGCTCAGCTAGCTCAGACAGTAATAAAGGTATTTAGTTCTGCGAATCCTTGCAGAAAAACTTGTTCAATTTTTAATCAATTGATTCAGTACTTTTTTTAAAAAGTCCCGGCATCTTATAGAAAAAAATTTGCCAATAACAGACGCAAGTAGCACGCCATCTATATCCTTGCTTAACTATTTGAATATCTTTAGGATTGGCTGCTCCGAGGCAGCAGCCACCGACCCCTAAACCCCCATGGAGCAGAATTCAGAGTTATGAAATACGCGATCAAAGGTGGATCCATCCAGAAACTGGCCACCGACTGCCTGGTAGTTCCCGTGTTTTCCAAAGGCACTCAATCGGACGAGGCAAGAATTCTGGATAGCGCTGGCAAAAATGTCGTCAGCAAACTGCTCAAGTCTGGTGATTTTGCTGCCAAACTTGGTGACACCACGCTGCTGTATAACATCACTGGCATCAGTGCCCATCGCGTGCTCCTGATAGGTGCTGGAGAACGCAAGAAGCTGGACGGTATGGCCTGTGGCAAGCTGCTGAGTCAGTCCAGCAGAGCCCTGTGCAGACTGCAGGCATCCAGCACCCATTACGCGCTCGATTCTCTGGCTCCAGCGGACAGGGACGCCAGCTGGCTGGCGGCCAGAATGGCCCAGGAAATGGAGGTGGCCAGTTATCGTTACGACACTACCAAGAGCAAGAAAACCAAGGCCGTTGCTGTCCGCTCAGTAACGCTGGGAGCGGGCCTGAATGGAACCCGCAAAACCCTCGAAGCAGCATTGACCAGAGGCAAGGCAATCGGTGAAGCCATCAATCGCGCCAGGGAACTGGGCAATCTGCCCGGTAATCGTTGTACACCGACCTTTCTTGCCAATGAGGCACAGGCACTGGCAACGCGTCACAAGAGCCTGACCACCAAGGTCCTGTCGGAAAAACAGATGGCCCGCCTGGGCATGGGATCTCTGCTGTCTGTAGGCGCCGGCTCAGCAGAAGAAGCCAAACTGATCATCATTAATTACAAGGGCGCAAAGCAGGACAGCAAGCCTCATGTACTGGTTGGCAAAGGTATTACTTTTGATACCGGTGGTATCAGCCTTAAGCCAGGACTCGCCATGGACGAGATGAAATTTGATATGTGCGGTGCTGCCAGTGTGATTGCTACCATGGGTTGCGTTGCCGACTTGCAACTTCCTGTCAATATCATCGGTATGGTGGCAGCTGCAGAAAACATGCCCGGCAGTCGCGCCACAAAACCAGGTGATGTAGTTACCAGCCTTTCAGGCAAGACTATTGAAATTCTGAACACCGATGCGGAAGGTCGTCTGGTATTGTGTGACGCCCTGACTTACGCAGAGCGCTTCAAGCCGCGCAGTATTATCGACATTGCCACACTGACTGGCGCTGCCGTTGCGACGTTCGGCTCTCATGTCAATGCGCTACTCAGTAACAATGACAAGCTGGCCACTACCCTGCTGGACTGTGGCGAGCAAAGCCTGGACCGGGCCTGGCAACTTCCCTTGTGGGATGAATACCAGAGTCTGCTCAACAGCAACTTCGCCGATATCGCCAATATTGGTGGTCCGAGGGCGGGCACCATCACCGCTGCCTGCTTCCTTTCCAGATTCACCGAGAAACAAAAATGGGCTCACCTGGATATCGCCGGAAGTGCCTGGCATTCTGGCGCCAAAAAAGGCGCAACAGGCCGGCCAGTTAGTCTGTTGATTGAATACCTCTCCAGGCAAAAGCCCTGATACAGTGACCCAGGTAAACTTTTACACGCTCAGCAGCGAAGACACACAGAGCCGTTATCAGTTTGCCTGTCGCCTGACAGAAAAGGCCGTGGCACTTGGGCATCGGGTGCTGATCCATGCCGACTCGGCCGAACAGGCTGCTCAGCTAGATGACTTGCTGTGGCAATTCAAGCCTGCCAGTTTTGTGCCCCATGGACTCGCCAGCGAATCCAGTGGCAAGGAATCCGTCCTGGTGAGTACCGGTGCCTACCCCGATAACATGGACGACGTGCTTATCAATCTATCGGCTGGAGCCTGTCAACAGCCCCAAAAATTCAAGCGGATCAATGAAATCCTCAATGCAGACCCGGACGTTCTGCAGGCAGGACGAAACAGCTATCGCTTCTATCAGGCACAGGGCTGCCAACCGGAAACCCACAAACTGTAAGCAGGCTAAATCCAGCCCGCCAATCATGTATACTTGCGCCTTTTTGGAAGCCAATCCCCTGCACGGTCAATGGACAAGACTTTTCAGCCACAGCAACTAGAAGATCACTGGTACAAGACCTGGGAAGAGAGAGGATATTTTACTCCCCAGGGCTCCGGTGAACCTTACTGCATCGTTATCCCACCACCAAATGTCACTGGTCGGCTTCACATGGGTCATGGCTTTCAGCATGCCATCATGGACGCATTGACCCGGTACCATCGAATGCTGGGCCGCTGCGCCCTGTGGCAAGTAGGCACAGACCATGCTGGCATCGCCACTCAAATGGTAGTTGAGAGACAACTCAATGCCGCGGGCAGCAGCAGACAGGAAGTCGGGCGCGATGCTTTTGTGGACAGAGTCTGGGACTGGAAAGAAGAATCGGGCGGCATTATCACGCAGCAGCTGCGCCGTATGGGCTCTTCGCTCGATTGGTCTCGCGAAAGATTCACCATGGATGAGCAGCTCTCAAAAGTCGTGGAAAAAGTATTCATTGATCTCTACGACGAAGGTTTGATCTATCGTGGCAATCGGCTGGTCAACTGGGATCCACAACTGCATACAGCCATTTCCGACCTGGAAGTGATATCAGAAGAGGAAGACGGCCATCTCTGGCATTTCAGTTACCCGATTGCTGGAGAAGGTGGCGAGCTCACAATCGCTACAACCAGACCGGAAACCATGCTCGGAGACACCGCTGTCGCTGTGCATCCCAATGATGAGCGTTATAAGCACCTAGTCGGGAAAGAAGTAGACCTGCCACTTTGTAACAGAAAGATCCCCATCATTGCCGACGACTATGTCGACATGGATTTTGGAACTGGCTGTGTGAAGATTACTCCTGCTCATGATTTTAACGACTATGAAATAGGCAAGCGACATGATCTGGAGATCATCAACATCTTAACGGCTGACGCCTGCATTAACGAGAATGCGCCAGTCGAATACCAAAACCTGGATCGATTCGCAGCACGCAAGAAAGTTGTTGAAGATCTGCAGGCGATTGGTCGGCTGGTTGAAATTGAACCCCACAAGCTGAAGGTTCCCAGAGGTGATCGCAGTGGTGTGGTGATAGAGCCTTATTTGACACATCAATGGTACGTTGCGATCAAATCACTCGCAGACCCAGCCATCAAGGTGGTTGAAGATGGTGATATCGAGTTCGTCCCCAGAAATTGGGAAAACACTTATTTCTCCTGGATGCGCAACATTCAGGATTGGTGCATCAGCCGACAGCTGTGGTGGGGCCACCGTATACCCGCCTGGTATGACGATGAAGACAATGTGTATGTAGGTGCCGATGAAGCGTCGGTGCGCGAAAAATATGGCCTGGATGCCAGCCTTGCCCTGCGCCAGGATGAAGATGTACTGGACACCTGGTTCTCGTCGGGATTATGGACCTTCTCTACACTGGGATGGCCCGATGATCGCGAATACTTCGACAAATTTCATCCAACCGATGTGCTGGTAACCGGTTTCGACATCATATTCTTCTGGGTCGCCCGAATGATCATGATGACACTTAAATTCACCGACGAGATTCCATTCAAAAAGGTATACATCACGGGTCTGGTTCGCGACGAACATGGCCAGAAGATGTCCAAATCGAAAGGCAATATCCTGGACCCCATCGACCTGATTGATGGCATTTCCCTTGATGAGCTGATTGAGAAACGAACTGCCGACATGATGCAGACTCATATCAAGGAGAAAATAGAGAAACACACACGCGAATCGTTTCCAGATGGAATTACAGGCTATGGCACCGATGCCTTGCGCTATACTTTTTATTCCCTCGCATCCACGGGTCGTGACATCAAATTTGATATCGGTCGGATGGAGGGCTTCCGCAACTTTTGCAACAAGATCTGGAATGCAGCGCGATACGTGCTGATGAATTCAGAAGGCAAGGCCATAACAAGTGCCATTGACCGGGATCACTGCTCAATTGCCGATCGCTGGATATTAAGCCGAATTCAAGGAACCGCGAAAATCATGGCTGACTCCATGTCGGACTATCGCTTTGATTTGGCCTCTCAGGCGTTGCATGAGTTTATCTGGAATGAGTATTGTGACTGGTATGTCGAACTTTCCAAGCCTGTGCTTTGGAGTGAAGAAGAGAATC
This sequence comes from uncultured Pseudohongiella sp., assembly GCA_965267495.1. Lineage (GTDB taxonomy): Bacteria > Pseudomonadota > Gammaproteobacteria > Pseudomonadales > Pseudohongiellaceae > UBA9145. The sequence goes on from OZ254078.1 coordinate 2,339,451, forward strand.
CTGACGAAGCTGCTGCAAGCCGCAGAGTCTTGCTTACTGTGCTGGAACAGAGTCTGCGGCTATTGCACCCTTTCATGCCTTTTATCACCGAAGAGATCTGGCAGAAGATTTCTCCGCTGCTGGATATTACGGGGGAAAGCATCATGCTGCAGCCTTATCCACTATTCGATGAAGGTCAGGTTGACCAGGAAGCGGAACAGCACATCGAATGGCTCAAGGGTATCATTGTAGCCATCAGGACAATTCGCAGCGAGATGGACGTCTCACCGGCCAGAACAATCAACGTATTCTTGCGCGGCTGCAATGAACAAGAAGCGAAGCATCTGGACAACTATCGCGTCTACCTGCAAAAACTGGCCAAACTGGAACAGATCGAATGCCTGGACAATACCCAGGAGCCGCCGCCATCAGCCACGGGATTTCATGGTGATATTGAAGTACTTGTACCACTGGCTGGATTAATCGACGTCGATGCAGAAAGAGCCAGGCTAGACAAGGAGATAGCCAAGCTGGACAAGCTGATCAAGTCGATTTCTGCAAAACTGGAGAACGAGAAATTCGTCAGCAATGCACCCGAAGCGGTAGTCACCAAGGAAAAGGACAAGCTTGAGCAGGCAAGCAATTCACGCAGCGCACTACAGGCCAAACTGGATCAGCTACACTCTCTGTGACAGAGAGCTACAGGGATTTCCCTGTCGCGATGATAGTGAGTAACGGTGCCAGCACCTGTTCGCGGGAAGAGTTGAGAAGTTCTGATCCTTTTTTGTTGAGACGAAATCGTCTGTCACCGGTTTCACCTCCGACACAATCAATCAATCCGAAAGTCTTGTCCATTCTGCCAATCAACTGCTTGTCTGAAGCCTCACTGCGTACATACTTGCCCTCGCTGAGCGCCGCGATAGCCTGGCGAATCTCGGAGAAAGCCGGATTTGATTGTTGTTCGATTAGCTGTAACACCAAAAAAGGATAAAAGGCAGCATCGACTTCGTCGTCAAATCGAGTCAACAGTGTGTCGACCGAAGGTTGTGCCCTGGCCACAAGTCCTGCCTAAGCCCTGAGTTCTCTGGGTATTGAAAAAACGATGTCTTCCTCTACCCCAGGAAATTCTGCAGCTGCACCACCCGTCATCGTATGCAGATGTTCAACCACCTGTTGCACCAATACTTCCGGAGCAGAGGCACCGGCGGTGACGCCGAATTGGGTTTTGTTCTCGAACCATTTTGGATCGATCTCATCGACGCTATCGATTAGATAAGCGTCACATCCCAGACGTTGAGCCAGTTCGCGCAGCCGATTTGAATTCGAGCTATTGGACGAGCCAACGACCAGCAGAATGTCACATTCCAGAGCCAGCTGCTTTACAGCATCCTGGCGATTCTGGGTGGCATAGCAAATATCTTTCTTACCGGGCCCTTTGATAGCCGGAAAGCGTTTTCTCAAGGCATCGATGATGCGAGAGGTGTCGTCCATAGACAGTGTGGTCTGGGTAACATAGGACAACTTTTCCGGATCGCGAACTGCAAGCTTTTCTACGTCTGATATCGATTCCACCAGATAGATGTCGCCTCCCTGGCTGTGATCATACTGGCCCATGGTGCCTTCCACTTCCGGGTGGTTTTGATGGCCGATCAGCACACATTCTCTGCCCGAACGACTGAATTTGAGTACTTCCAGGTGCACCTTGGTTACCAATGGGCAAGTAGCATCGAATACCTTGAAGCCATGGGCTTCTGCTTCAGCTCGAACAGATTGAGAGACACCGTGTGCGCTGAATACGACTATGGATGCGCGGCCCCGCTCATCAGTTGCGGGTATATCAGCAAGTTCATCCACGAATATTGCGCCGCGCTCACGTAGACCATCAACAACAAATCGATTGTGGACGACTTCATGACGCACATAGACTGGGGCACCAAAGATATCGAGTGCCCTGTTAACAATATCAATTGCCCTGTCGACGCCAGCACAAAAACCACGTGGGTTAGCCAGCTTGATTTCTGGCGAGTCCGTCTCTATTGATGTTGCCCAGTTAGCTTGTTTCATTGGCTCTGCACTACCATCTCTCACAATCGCAATTCAACAGCCTGCTCATCGGGAGCCAGCACTGACAAGATCAGCGCCCGAAAAATGATATCTTTACCTGCCAGGGGATGATTGAAGTCGATTTCCACAGTCTGTTCGTCGATTCCAACCACCACGCCAGGCAAATCGAAGCCGCCGGGATCCCTGAAAGACACTACACTACCAGGCTCGGTAGGAATCGAATCATCTTCCAGCAAATGCCGAAACTTATCAATGGCAAAGCGTTGCTGGTTCTGCGGATTGGGCATACCGAAAGCTTCGGCAGCAGGAATTCGTTCGCTAATCTCCTCTCCTGGCTTCAGACCCATCAGAACCTTTTCGAATCCGGGCAACATACTGCCATCGCCCAATTTGAAGCTGGCTGGCGACTTGTCGAAATTGGAATCAATGATAGCACCGTCAGGAAGCGCCAGAGAAAAGTGCAGCTTTATGCTGGCCCCAGTTTCAATCGCGGTATCTGAATTGACAGAAGACATTAGCTTCAGCGCCGTGGCCATTCAGGCAAACTGGCGCTGTTCACCATCGGAATCAATGTTACTCACACAGCGGAGGCACAGACCTGGATGCAACTCATTGCTACCTACATCTTCCCGATGATGCCAACAACGTTCGCATTTTGCATGCTTCGACGCCGAGACCTGCAATGACAGGCCATCTACTTCGGTAAGCTTGGCGTCCGCTGGTGCATCTGCAAGTTGACCAACACTGGCTCTGGAGACGATAAGCACGAAACGCAGTTCCTCTCCCAATTGTATTAGCAGATTTTGTAATCGTTCATCACAGTAAAGATCAACTTCGGCGCTGAGACCGGAGCCGACAGCCTTCTCAGCTCTCTTAACTTCGAGTTCTTTATTGACCGCAGTCTTGACGGCCATCACTTCTTTCCAGAACTGATCCGGGAATGCCTCAGATTCTGACAATAGCTCAAGACTATCAGCGAAATCACTCAGGAATACGGACTCGGCCCGCTTGCCAGGTATGTTCTGCCAAATCTCATCGGCGGTAAAACTCAGGATTGGCGCTATCATCCTGCTCAACATTTCTAACACATGATACATGGCTGTCTGGGTTGAGCGTCGCGCAATACTGTTCTCAGGAGTTGTATATTGTCGATCCTTGATGACATCAAGATAAAATCCACCCAACTCAATGACACAGAAATTATGGATACGCTGGTAGATATTCAGGAAATTATATGCATGGTAGTGCTCAATGACTTCAGCCTGGAGTAATTGACACTGCCTCAATATCCAGTAATCAAGTGCCACCAGATCCGAACTGGCAACTGTATCGCCCTGAGGATCGAATCCGTTCAGGTTTGCCAGCATGAATCGGGCTGTGTTTCGAATCCGGCGGTAAGAATCAGCGACACGCTTGAATATCTCTTCAGATACGGTCATTTCTCCGCGATAGTCTGTGGCAGCAACCCACAGACGCAGAATATCAGCACCATACTGTTGGTAGATTTTCGCTGGCGCCACCGTATTGCCAAGCGACTTGGACATTTTCTTGCCTTCCGCGTCCACAAAGAACCCATGAGTCAACACTTCCTTGTAGGGTGCGATGCCAGTCATGGCAATGGATGTCTTCAGGGAAGAATTGAACCAGCCGCGGTGTTGATCCGAGCCTTCCAGATACAGATCTGCCGGAAACTTCAGCTCTTCCCGTTGTTGCAGCACTGAGAAATGAGTGACGCCGGAATCAAACCACACATCCAGCGTGTCCGATACCTTCTCATAGGAAGTAGACTCGTCGCCCAGCAATTCTTCAGTTTCAAGATCGAACCAGGCATCGATTCCTCGCTCTTCCATGCGAGTCGCTACTTCTTCAAACAACTCTGCCGTTCGGGGATGCAGCTCCTGGGTCTCTTTGTTAACAAACAAGGTAATGGGCACTCCCCAGGTACGTTGCCTGGACACACACCAATCCGGACTGCCCTTCAACATCAGCTCGATTCGAGCCTGACCCCAATCGGGAATCCATTTCACGTCTTGCACTGCACCGAGAGCCGCACCCAAAAGGTCTTTCTCGGTCATGCTGATAAACCACTGTGGCGTCGCCCGATAAATGAGAGGCGTTTTGGTTCGCCAGCAATGGGCATAGCTATGGGTAATTGTTTCTTCAGCGATCAATGCTCCCTCTGCTTTCAACACAGAAATCACTTTCTCATCCACCTTGTATACATGATCACCGGCAAATTGCCCCGCACCATCTACGAATACGCCATTCTCATCAACAAGGTTGAGCGTTCCGATCCCATAGGCCTGGCCAACATTGAAATCATCTACACCATGATCGGGCGCTGTGTGCACTGCACCTGTGCCGGCCTCGGTAGTCACATGCTCACCCAGAATCAGAGGCACTTCCTTGTTAACGAATGGATGATTTAACAGTTGTCTCTCAAGTTGAGCTCCCTTTGTCCTGGCAACAATCTTGTAATTGCTGTCACCGTAGCGCGCCATAACATCGTCTGCCATGTCGGCAGCCACAAGTAGTTGCTCGGCACCTTCTCCCAGATCACAACTCACCAGCACATAGTCCAACTCTGCATGCAGACAGACGGCCTGATTGGAAGGTAGCGTCCAGGGAGTGGTTGTCCAGATGACTACGCTGGTTGCTTTATTGACATCAGCATCGCCGGCATCTTCAAAGCAGGAAAGAAATTCTGCAGTTGCGGCTACCGGGAATCGAACATCGATTGCAAAAGACTGCTTGTCTTTATACTCAACTTCCGCTTCGGCCAGAGCAGAAGCACCGACCACGCTCCAGTAGACAGGTTTGTATCCTTTTACCAGGTGCCCATTGGCGACAATCTTGCCAACAGCTCTGACAATGTCTGCCTCAGTGCGAAAGTTCATCGTCAGATAGGGATTGTCCCAGTCACCAAAAACACCGAGACGAATAAATCCCTGTTTCTGGATTTCCACCTGAGAAGCAGCATAGTCCCGACAAGCCTGTCTGAATTCACTAAAGCCAATCTTTTGCCCGGCTTTACCTTTCTTCTTTTCGACATTGTGTTCGATCGGCAATCCGTGACAGTCCCACCCCGGCACGTAAGGCGCATCGAAACCACTCATCTGGCGCGATTTCACGACAAAATCCTTCAGCGCTTTATTGATAGCGTGACCCAGATGCAGCTCGCCATTGGCGTAAGGAGGACCGTCGTGCAATATGAACCTGGGCCTGCCAGCATTTTTGTCACAGATTCGCTGATAGAGCGAGAGCGATTCCCACTTTTCCAACATGACTGGTTCCCGCTGAGCCAAATTAGCCTTCATAGGGAAATCTGTATGGGGTAGATTCAGTGTACTTTTGTAGTCAGTCATAATTTCCTGGAACTCATTCCTTTTCTATACAGCATCCTTGTGCCGCTCAAGCGCAAGCCTTAAACACTTCTCTTGCCAACTCCACGTCTTTGCCAATTTGCACCTTCAAAGCTTCCAGCCCATCAAACTTTATCTCGTCTCTGAGCTTTTTCAGAAAAACTACTTCAATGGTTTTGCCATAGAGTTCTTCCGCGAAATCGAGGATATGCGCCTCAAGGAGGGCATCACCTGAATCGGTCACTGTCGGCCGATAACCAATGTTAACTGCTGCCTGAAAGAAGCGATCTACAAGCCGTACCCGACAGGCGTAGACTCCATGCAAGGGAATTCTGCGTCGATGCGGATTAATGTTGCAGGTAGGAAAACCCAAATCCGTGCCCAATTGCTGACCCTTTTGAACTTCGCCTTTCATGGAGTAGGGCCTGCCTAACAGTTGTTCAACCAGGTCAAAATCGGCATCGCCCAGCTTCTCTCGCACTATAGTCGAACTTATTCGCTGCCCATTGCGCTCATAGGCCATTGTTTCGATAACCTCGAAATCCAGCTGCTCACCCATCTGCTCAAGCAAGCTGAAATCACCCTGCCGCTTAAATCCAAATCTGAAATCATTGCCAACTATCAGGCAATGTATGCCCAAACCATTGACGAGTATATCCCGCACATAATCCTCTGCCTGGATGCGACTGGTAGCTTCATCGAAATGCAGCTGAAATACGAAATCGACCCCAAAGCTCTCCAGCAACTCAAGCTTCTCTCTTACAGTGGTCAGACGAGCCGGGCAATCATCAGGCTTGCTGGCGAAAAACTCTTCCGGGTGGGGCTCGAGCAGGATTACCACAGCCGGCAGATTGTGCTGCTCAGCCTGCTGTTTTAGCTGATCCAGAATTAGCTGATGACCAAGGTGAACACCATCGAATTTTCCGATAGTTGCGACGCAATTCTCATGGAACTGGGCGAACCGGCTAGGTTCGTCGAAGATAATCATCTGAACGCTCAGGCGCGGATTAAAAGCGCCGAATTATACTCTCGTGCAGGGTCTCGCGACCAGTGCTGGGTAGGCTTATGAGGCTTCTGAACTGGATTCAGCCTGGCTGCTCGACAGGCCTGCTTTACCTTTTCGATACAGAATTGTAGCCAGTGCGGACATGAAGATAATCAGAATTCCCTGACCAATTAGCGTATTGGCCACTCCGATACTGTCGGTTTGGCGCAGAGAAATGAGAACAAGATTGACCAGAGTTGCTACGCTGGCCAGTGCCAATAGCGCAGCTCCAAACAATTGCATTAAGGCTATAAATTTCGCCACAATCAGGCCGAATCCTGAAGCTCGTGAAAAGACATGAAATGTTTGAGACCTTCAGCACCCAGAAAACGATTCAGCGTTTTCTGGTCCGTCTTTCTGACATCGACAATTATCAGTCCTTCCAGCGAGTTATTGAAGTTGGAGTGGATATTAAAGCAAACAAGCTTGCCGTTGAGCGAAAGGTAGTGCCGCAATAATACTGGTACTGCTTTTCCCGGATCACATCGGCCTATTAGCTTGCCTAGCATTTTTACGTTGGCCAGTTCGGCCAACATGTCCTCTGTCCATACCCTGTTCTCGACTTTGTGCGGAGTAATGGGCTGGACCAGCGGAGCAAATTCTTTCGCCTTGTAATTAGTGAGTAAGGTATCGGCTATCAAAGATCTTGCCAGATCACTGTATTCCCGTGAAATACTGACGGAACCGAATAAAGTGTGATACCTGGGCATTTTGACAAGTATCTGACCAATTCCTCGCCACAATAAATTCAATGATACGGGCCGGCGTTGATAGTCCAGATGAATAAATGAACGCCCCATTTCGATTGCAGAGCCAAGCTGCTTGATGAATGCGTCATCATACTTATATAGAGAGCGGCTGTATAAACCCTTCACACCGTGCCTGGCTACGATTTCATCGACCAAACCGACACGATAAGCGCCCGCGATACGACTCTCCTGCTTATCCCAAAGAAAGAGATGCAGGTAGTGTGGGTCAAATTCATCCGAGTCCTTGGATAAGCCCGTGCCTTCACCTACCGCACGAAACGTGATTTCACGAGCAATCGCAATCTGTTCCATGATTGCACCAAGCCGGTCGTAGGGCGCACAGTAGACATCGAATTCTTCGTGCTCAACCAGGCGGAACTCCTCGAGATCACGAATAGCCTGATCTACCTCAGTAGCCGTTGTAGTTGGGTCAATCTCTTCAATACCTTCCAACGAGGGCAACTTGCTGTCTTCTTCCAGCTTCTGCCCCAGTGCATCAGTACTCACGCGCAAATACTGGGTAATCGCAACCGGGCTGTGGAGTAGACGCAATTCCGCAGCGGGTATTGGTCGTCCAAACTTGAGTGGCAAGTTAAACCCCTGCTTGTTGGCGAGCTGCCGCGGCAACAGTAAAGTACGCAAACGAGGATGAATCATGCCCGCACCATAGAAATAACTGCTATTACGGCCGCCCACATGAACCGGAATGCAGGTGCACTGGTATTTTTGTAGCAACTGCCCAGCCAAGCGATTCCAGTCCCTGTCTTGTATACGTCCCTGCCCAAAATCATAAGCAGATACCATACCAGCCGGGAATAGCTGAATCGCGCCACCACTCTTCAAGTGTTTGTGAACCTGCTTGATACCGCCAACATTGCCCGCTGCTGCATTTTTAGATAGCACATTGACCCCGATGAACAAGGGAGCCAGCTCGGGAATCAGGCGCAGTAGCTCATTGGTGAGCACCTGGAGATCCGGACGCACCTTACCAATTACTTTCGCAATTGCCATACCTTCGAGGCCGCCCAGAGGGTGGTTCGCAACGATCAATACCGGGCCGGATTTGGGAATCTCTTCCAGTAGCTCCGGATTCTCTATCTCGATATTTACACCGAGAGCATCCAGCGTTTCGTCGAGGAATTGGAAGGGGTCGAGGCCGCGGGGCGTTTCGTCATAAATCTTGCCCAGGGTATGCAGTCCGAGTGCACGCTCCAGCAATGAGGCCAGAATTCGGGGCTTTACCGGAAGCCGACAGGGGTTAGTCATTGTTGGGATATTGTTTTACCAGCTGAGATTCGAATTGCCATGCCTTGATCAGCGCCACCAGTCCCGGGGTTTTGTAGCCGAGCTTTCGATTGGCGGCACCAAGTTTAAACAGCGTGCTGTATTGCTGCAACAGCGTCTTCACCGCTTCCCCAAGAGTGGCGTTGCGATCCCAGATATGGATAGATTCCGAACTGGCGCCATTTATTTCGATAATCTCAAATTGCTCGCCAGCCTGCAGTGAATCCAGGTCTCGAAACTTGATATCCAGACGCCCATAGTGATAACCGGGGATATCATCGAATATGCGATCCAGGGCAGCAACCAGGCGCGGGTCGATATAGTCCTTTCCATCTCTGAAGACAGCGCCTCGGCAATGACTGGCAGAGAAAACCAGTCGATAAGGTTCTCCTTCCGGTATGACCTGTTGCCATTCCCTGCTATGGCGCTCGGCATAAAGATGTTGTAGCTGGCCTGCCCGGGGATCACTGGCCACAAGTGCTCCCAGCGTACTCTTGCCATCACCTAGTACATAGGGCGTGTATTTCATGGTAAGCGATGTGATCTCGCCTCCGTCACTGTTCGGGTGCCTGACATAGAAGACGCCAGCCTCAGCATCCCAATGGCTCAATTGTTGAAACTGGATACTGCCCTGCGCCGGGAACGCGATGACATAGTCAACTAATTCCTGTCGGTTCTGCAGCAGCTTCACACCTGCTCCCCGGCAGCCAATGTTTGGCTTGCCTACCACAGGATAAACAATTCCCTTGGCACCGAGCTCCTGCTCAATCCGGGCTACCTGCAGGTCTATGGGCTGTCCAGTAACGGTGTAGACATGCCAGGGCAGAATCCAATCCCGTGCTTTCTTTCCTGCCACCTCAAAGACTGCCGATTTCTCCACGCCCACCATGCCAGAAAGTGGCACTGCAGGGCTGGCAATAAGCGGGAGGGTAAGACTGCGATAGCGCAATGAAAGCAGCAGCCATTGCAGCACCACCGGGATATACATCAACCACATGGGCCAAAATTCGAAATAGGAAGTCGTCGGCCCACTGAGATCCAGCGGTGGCATGCCCTGGGGCACGTAGATTGTCTGTTCCTTATCGGACATTTCGCTGGCGTAATCTTGGGTGGAATTGCTGCTCTGATTGGACAATTGACCGGCAGTTCTCTCCAATATTTCGAGAACGCCTTGTCAAAGTATAGCTCATGGCCGGGAGGAGTTTCTCCCTGAGAGAGCACACTGCCATGGTACTATCTGCTAACTCCCGCGCAACGGACCCTGGTCATGCTTGGCAAAATTCTACTGACGCTTGCGGTAATCGCTATCGCCTACCTCTATGTTCGCCAGCAACAGATTGCGGAAGCCAGAACTGGCAGCAGCTCTGCTGAAAACTCCAACAGCACAGAAAAGGACGAGCTGTCTCAAGATATGCGCACTGCTGCCTACTCGTTGCTCGTGCTCATGACAGGTATCGGTGCAGCCCTGTTCTACTTTGATTGGCGTGACGATCACCAGGTGCTCACTGTTAATCTGATCCGGGAAAACCAGGCAGAGCCAGTGAGCTATCAGGTCTATAAGTTCCAGCTACAGGACCGATCATTTACCACAATCGATGGCATTCAAATCACCGTGGCTGGTAGTGAGCGCATGGAAATAATAGGACTGGACGATTGAGGAGAATCGTTCTGAAAGCGAGTACTATCGACCTTTGGAACAAGAAGCAGGTGGAGACATTTCTTGCCCATGGAAACCAGGCAGCAGCAAATCGAAATTGAGCACGAGAATCTGGAAGACCTGGTCGCGGCTGTTGTTGCCAGGCTGGGAACCCAGGCCGCCCCATTGTTGCCTTTATTGCATCAGATACAGGCACAGCTAGGTCATATCCCCCCAGACGCTGTTGCCCACATCGCTGAAGCCTTAAACCTCTCTCGCGCTGAAGTGCACGGCGTTATCAGCTTTTATCATTTCTTTCGCTCGACACCAGCAGGCGAGCATACGATTCAGCTATGCCGGGCCGAGGCGTGTCAGGCGGCAGGTGCTAAAACACTGGAACAACATATTCGTCGCTGCCTCAAAACCGATTATCACCAGACCAGCAAAGACGGGCGCTTTAGCCTGGAACCTGTCTATTGCCTTGGCAACTGCGCCTGCTCCCCTTCCCTGCGTATTGGAAACAAGGTTTACAGTGAAGTGAGTGAAGCAAAATTTGACGCATTGATCGCCCAACTAACTGATGCAGATGAGAGTACACAATTGCCAGATACCCAAAAAAAGGGGTCAGTTACCCTTTTTATTCCCAGAGACACGAGTGCCTGTGCACGAGGTGCTGACGAGATTGCTCTTACCGCGGCGCGATCGATTCAGGAACAAAATCTCGATTTACGCATTGTACGCAATGGCTCACGGGGCCTCTATTGGCTCGAACCCCTGGTGGAGGTCGAAATAGAAGGCGAACGCCATGGCTTTGGCCCTCTGGATACTCAAGGCATCCAGGATCTACTGGCAGACTACCCCTGGCAAGCCATACCCAAGCATCCTTGTTATCTGGGCAAGGTAGAGGATCTTCCCTATCTGGCGAAACAACAACGCGTCACATTTTCCAGGGTTGGCATCATCGATCCGCTCTCCATCGAAGATTACAAGGAGCACGGTGGCTTTCAGGGACTCAAGGCAGCACTGACCAGGTCAGCACAACAAATTGTCGATGACGTTAAAAATTCTGGCTTGAGAGGACGTGGTGGCGCGGCGTTTCCCACTGGCATCAAGTGGCAAACCGTACTTGATGCGCCTGGGACGGAAAAATACATCGTCTGCAATGCGGACGAAGGTGACTCGGGTACATTTTCTGATCGAATGTTGATGGAATCAGATCCATTCTGCCTCATCGAAGGCATGATCATCGCAGGACTTGCAACAGGTGCCGAGACAGGATTCATCTATCTGCGCGAAGAGTACCCGCTGACCAAAGAAATTCTGGAACAAGCTATCGATCTGGCACGCGAGAATGGTTATCTGGGCGAGTCGTTGATGGGGCAAGCGCAAGGCTTCAATATTGAACTGCGCATCGGAGCCGGGGCCTATATTTGCGGCGAAGAAACCGCCATGCTGGAGAGTCTTGAAAGCAAACGTGGCGAAATCAGACCCAAACCACCATTGCCTGCTGTGGCCGGTCTTTTCGGCAAGCCCTCCGTGATCAACAACGTAATCAGCCTTGCTGCCGTTCCCGGGATACTTGCCCTGGGCCCGGAGTGCTATCACAACCATGGCACAGGTAAATCCAGAGGCACCCTGCCCTTTCAGCTTGCCGGTAATATCAAACAGGGTGGATTGGTGGAGCTCCCCTTTGGATTCACACTACGCGAGTTACTACAGGACTTCGGCGGAGGATCCCGTAGCGGTCGACCCTTAAGAGCGGTTCAGGTGGGAGGACCATTGGGCGCATATCTACCCGAGTCCCAATGGGACACAGCACTGGACTACGAAGCATTCGCAGCAATCGGCGCCATGCTCGGCCATGGGGGCATTGTGGCCTTCGATGATTCGGTAGATATGCTGGCACAAGCACGCTTTTCCATGGAGTTTTGCGCACACGAATCCTGCGGTAAATGCACACCTTGCCGCATCGGTTCAGTGCGAGGTGTGGAGCTTATTGATCATATCAAGGAGGCGGGTGACAACGCCCGGGAAAGAGCGCAATATATTGATTTACTGGAAGAACTTTGTGACACCATGAAAGAAGGATCCCTCTGCGCCATGGGTGGCCTGACTCCTTCTCCGGTACGCAGCGCACTGCAGCATTTCTCTGCAGACTTTGGTGTGCAAGATGTAGCAGAAAAAGGTTCAGCAGAGGAAAGTGCAGCAGAAGAAGCTGGAAGATAGGTCGAAGCATGAATGAAGCAGTAGTCATCAGATACTACGACCCCGCGAACGGAGCGGGTCAAATTGCTGAAGACCCAAACCGGGATTACGGCACTCCAGCGGTTTCTGCCGATGCAGATGCTGTGTCGCTGACGATCGATGGTCTGGAAATTACCGTGCCCGCCGGTACTTCAGTCATGCGTGCAGCGGCGCTCGCCAACATTAATGTGCCGAAACTGTGTTCGACCGATAGCCTGCAGGCATTCGGATCCTGCCGCCTGTGTCTTGTTGAAATTGAAGGACAGCGAGGTTATCCCGCTTCCTGCACGACGCCTGTGGCAGAAGGTCTGGTTGTAAAGACCCAGACAGACGCGCTGGCACGACTGCGCCGCAATGTGATGGAGTTATATATCTCCGATCATCCCCTGGATTGCCTGACCTGCTCCGCAAATGGTGACTGTGAGCTGCAGGATGTAGCTGGCGAGGTGGGCTTGCGTGAAGTTCGCTACGGATATGAAGGAAGCTCACATCTTGATGCAGCCAGTGATGACAGCAACCCCTATTTTGAATTTGACCCGAGCAAATGCATCGTCTGCTCCCGATGTGTGCGGGCTTGTGCAGATATTCAGGGCACCTTTGCGCTGACCATTGCGGGCAAGGGATTTGATTCAAAGGTGGTTGCAAGCAGTGACGAGCCATTTTTCGATTCTGAATGTGTGTCATGTGGCGCTTGTGTACAGGCATGCCCTACCGCGACATTGATGGAAAAAACTGTCATTGACGCCGGCCAGCCGGAACACAGTGTCATTACAACATGCGCTTACTGCGGGGTGGGTTGCGCATTCAAAGCGGAGATGAAAGGTGATCAGGTCGTTCGCATGGTTCCCTATAAGGGCGGCAAAGCAAACAGCGGTCACTCCTGTGTAAAAGGCAGGTTTGCCTTTGGCTATGCCAGTCACCCGGACAGAATCAAGACACCCATGGTTCGCGACAGCATCGATGAATCCTGGAGGCAGGTGAGCTGGGGTGAGGCGGTGGAATTTGCCGCACAGAAGATTCGCGCGATCCAGGCAGAGCATGGTGTTGATGCGGTTGGCGGCATTACTTCATCCCGCTGTACCAATGAAGAAACATACCTGGTGCAGAAACTCGTGCGGGCGGGATTTGGTAACAACAACGTGGATACCTGTGCCCGAGTTTGCCATTCACCTACTGGCTATGGTTTGAAAACCACCCTGGGCGAATCCGCAGGCACCCAGACTTTCGAGTCCGTGGAGAAATCCGATGTCATCATGGTAATCGGAGCCAATCCTACTGATGCGCACCCGGTTTTCGCTTCTCGCATGAAGCGCCGGCTACGTCAGGGTGCGGGCCTCATCGTTGTAGATCCTCGTCGCATTGACCTGGTTCGCAGCCCTCATCTGAGCGCCAACTATCATCTGGATTTGCTTCCTGGCACCAATGTTGCGCTGATCAACGCCATGGCACACGTCATCGTTCGTGAAGGACTTGAAGCAACAGAATTTATTGGGGAGCGATGTGAATCAGACACATTTAAAAGCTGGAAGGAATTCATTCAGGCTGAACATAATTCTCCGGAATACTTAGCATCGGTTACCGGCATTCCAGCACAGAAAATCATCGACGCGGCACTATTGTTTGCCAATGCTAACAATGCCGCAATCTACTACGGTCTTGGTGTCACCGAACATTCCCAGGGCTCCACCATGGTCTTGGGCATCGCCAATCTGGCGATGTTGACAGGCAACCTCGGCAGAGAAGGTGTTGGTGTCAACCCGCTGCGGGGACAGAATAATGTGCAAGGCGCTTGCGATATGGGGTCTTTCCCCCATGAATTGCCTGGATATCGTCATATATCACTTCAGGACGTCCGACAGGAATTTGAAACCGCCTGGGATACCACGCTGAAACCTGAGCCCGGTATGCGAATTCCAAACATGCTCGATGCAGCTGCAAGCGGCCGATTCAAAGGCTTGTACTGTCAGGGAGAGGACCTGGCCCAGTCGGATCCGAACACGCAACATGTTGAGGCAGCCTTGCGCAGTCTGGACTGCCTCATCGTTCAGGACATCTTCTTCAACGAGACTGCCAGATTTGCCCATGTGTTTTTACCAGGGGCATCATTCCTGGAAAAAGACGGTACCTTTACCAATGCAGAGCGTCGCATATCGCGTGTGCGCAAGGCCCAGGCGCCACTCAGCGGCAAAGCAGACTGGGAAGCCACCATGGCACTGTCAAATGCACTCGGCTATCCGATGAATTACAGCCACCCCTCAGAAATCATGGATGAGATTGCGGCACTCACACCCACGTTTCAGGGAGTCAGCTATCAACGCCTGGACGAAGAAGGCTCTATTCAATGGCCATGTAATGAAAAAGCACCTTCGGGCACACCCATCATGCATGTCGACGAATTCGTTCGAGGCAAGGGATATTTCGCTATAACCGAATTTGTCGCGACCGATGAGAAAGTGAATCGCAAGTACCCACTGTTGCTGACCACGGGTCGCATCCTCAGCCAATACAATGTGGGCGCTCAAACCAGGCGCACCGCGAATATGCATTGGCATGAAGCTGACGTGTTGGAAATCCACCCCCATGACGCAGAGGAACGTGGCATCGAACAGGGAGATTGGGTTGAACTGAGCAGCCGGGCAGGCGTAACTGCCCTGAAAGCAGAGCTTACTGACCGGGTACAAGCAGGTGTTGTGTATACGACCTTTCACCACCCGGATACAGGCGCCAATGTCATCACTACTGATAATTCTGACTGGGCGACGAATTGTCCGGAATACAAGGTCACGGCTGTTCAACTACGCAAGGTGCAGGACATTTCCGCCTGGCAGGATCAAAACCAGCAGTTTTCGAAGCAACAAATGGCTCTGATTGCAGACTTCAAGCCAAAATGAAGGAACAAGCATTCCTGCAACTCGAGGTAAGCGAGTACTCCGACAAACGCGACAAGAAGCTGCAGCAGCACCTCGATTGCATAGCCAGCGAAGTTCCAATAGCGCTGGTCTTCAATGAAATCTCTCATGCCGTGCTAATGGCGACTCCTGAAGACCTCTTCGAATTTGCAACAGGTTTCAGCTTTACCGAGGGCATCATCTCTCATCCAGATGAGGTCTTTGATACCCAGATCGTCACCAGCGAGTCGGGTATCGAAGTACAGCTGACCATCGCCAGTGAACGCTTTCAATATCTCAAGGAGCGACGACGAAACCTGACAGGCAGGACTGGCTGTGGAATTTGTGGCGCCGAATCTTTGCAGCAAATTCGCTTGCCGTTGAAGCCGGTTGATTCAAGTCTCACGATCACCCATGAGGCAGTGAATCATGCCACTGCGCAGTTAACTGGCAAGCAAATTGTTCAAGCGAAGACTGGCGCGGTGCATGGTGCCGCCTGGTGTAACACAAACGGCGAGATCTGCCTGCTGTACGAAGATGTTGGGCGCCACAATGCACTGGATAAATTAATCGGCAGCCTGTTGCTGCAGGGGCGTCTACAAGAAGAGGGATTTCTGCTGATCTCCAGCCGTGCCAGTTACGAGATGGTGCAAAAAGCAGCAATGGCTAATATACCTATCGTCATCGCTGTTTCTGCGGCCACTACGCTGGCAAAAGAGCTTGCCGAAGAGGCCGGCGTCTGCCTGATCGGATTTTCAAGGGGCAACCGCCATGTAGTCTATAGTCACAGCGAGCGGATGAGCCAGAGCTGAAGCACGATGCAAGATCCGGAACTCAAACATCTCATCAAGATGGTGAATCAGATCACCGCGAACCTTGCTCGCGGTGCGGATGAAGAAACGGATATTGCGAAAGTCGCTGATCACCTGCAACGCTTCTGGTCGCCAGATATGAGATCGAAGTTAGCGAACTTTATTGAGCAGGATCCCCAGGCAGCTTCGCAATTGAACAAAGTGAGCGAGCTCGCAGTCCAGCGCGTCGCAGAATAAGCGACACGAAAAAAGATTTACGCTGCTGAAATTCTTCTATTGGTTCCTACCTTTCCAGGTCCTCTATAAATGACAGGGTTTCCTGTATCACGTCTTCTGTAATGCGCATATGACCGGCATCGGTATAGTGCACAAATTCGTGTGGGATACCTGCGCGTTCGAGTCGGGAGACGAAATCCACTGCCTGCCGAATTGGCACTGAGCGATCATCGTCTGAATGGATCACCAATATCGGTTTGGTGTTGGGCCCCAGATTGCTGATTGGGGAAGCGATTTCCCGCGCCTCAATCACATCTCCTTCCAGTGGTGTCCAGAGGTCTCCCCAACTCAATGTATTTAGCTCATAAGGTCCAGCCACGCTGATAGCTGCCGCAATATCACTTCTGGCATCTTCCCAACCACCAACGCGTTCATAGGGGCCTTCGCCCAGAGTAGCCGCCAGGGCCACAAGATGTCCCCCGGACGAGTCACCGATGAGATAGATCCTGTCAGTGTCGATATCGTATTGATCCCTATGGGCGTGCACCCAACGGATCGCTGTCTGCACATCCTGATAGGGAGCCGGCGCTGGAGAAGAACCGACGAGTCGATAGTCGATAGTCATCGCGAAATAGCCCCGCCCTGCCCATTCAGCAACCTGCAGGGCTTCCCGATAGTTCCGGTCCCCCGCTCGCCAGCGACCGCCGTGCACATAGATGATGGCCGGATGATTCGCTCCCTGAAGTGGATAGCCGATGTCGGCAAGGACAGCAGCACCATCGACACGACTATAGATAACATCTCGTTCTACGCTGACAGGAACCTGGGCAGTAGCGAGCATGCTCGCTGCACAAAGCAGCAAGAGAGCAATGATTGACTTGTGAATTCTGAACATAGCTTCCACCTTTATATTGTTATTGGTATTCGAAACACTAGTGAGTGCAGGGTGAAGTGCCAGTGCTGGTATGGCTATTCCAGATTCTACTATGAGGGTTCGCCATTCGCATACTCAAAGCGACTGCAAGAATCTCTGAATCGCGGTACTGCCCATTCCGGGCATAAGCGCCGAATGATTGTAAATGTTTGGAAATTGCTGATGCTTGAGAGCTTGGCGCCGAATACCGCGGTGCCATATGCTAAGTGGTGTTATCCGCGCATGACAGTCGACCGTACGATCAGCCCGAAGTATAGGCACCGCGATGACCACGCGCTGGGCCAAACGCGTATTCAATCATATCGTGAAGATCACCATCCATGTTGATTAACACCAACTCGTCTCGTTCAACAATGAATACCGACACCGCTTCCAATGCCTGGCGATCAATATCCATGCCCACATAAACCCAGACCTGCTCGTGTGCTTCGCGTACTCTCACGATGCGTTCCCAGGTAAGCGAGGCGTCTTTGGCACGCAAAGACTCCTGGAATACGTCATCGCTAAAACGGTTGTTCCCACCGCGTGGATAGACCTGATAGACAGCAACCTGCAAGTGATCCACTTCTGACAGATCAGCTTCATTGACAGTGATAATGTCGAGAAAGTCGAACATGCCACCCCCTACTGCTACTGCCATCTCTTTTTCGAGACGAATCTCCGGCAATTGCGCACTGATAGAGTTCCTTACTGGTCGCATTGCACGATCAGAAAACGACATACAGCTGCTCAATACTACAAGTGATACCAATAGGGTCAGCGTTCGAATCATGCTGTAGGCCTCCGATTAATTTTGCTCTACTTCCAGGTCAGCCAACTCGTCGATATCGAACCTCCGACCCAGAGCGGCTATATCATTACCACTAATCTCACCCACGATATTGACCAATACCGTATCACCAGGCTCTGCAACCATTATGGTGATGCCATGAATCAATTCGCCGTCGTCAGAAATACGCATGTAAATATCTACATGCTCTCCATTCTCCCGAACCCGAACCACTCGTTCCCAACCCTGGGCATCAAGATCTGCAGCAATATCGGACATCGACTGAGAGATTTCAGAGACGTCAACGGCATCGCTTTCAAACACGTTCACCGATACTCTCAATAGCTTGGAGACAAAATCCGCAGCCATCTCGTCTTCGTTTCGAATGAGATTTGTCATCATCGCCAGAATCGGCGCACGAAGACTGATCTCCACAGTAGGTTCGGCTGCGGCTTGGGAAGTGAGACTGGAAAAGTCAACATAGCCAGGATGATCCTGCACCGAATTATCTGCCGCCCATATAGGTACAACCAACAAGAGTGTCACCGCACTCAATATAACTTGCCTAACTAATTTCATATCGTTACCTCGCTTTTCAACATTCCAACGCCCAACGGGCAATGGCATTTCTCTGAAGCTCTGCGGCTCCTTAGTGCTAGATATCTTCACCCGCAATTTCGGATTCGACGTTGTTACGCACACGCTCAAATGAAGCGTTTAGTCGATCCTGCAGTGGACGCATCAGGAACCTGCCACCTACCATACTCTCCGTTCGCTCGCTGACCTGATTCAAGTATTCAATCGCCACGGTGAGATCCCTCAATGCCTGGGCGACATCCTCTGGACTATATTCAAGCTGAGTGTTTGTGGGATCGATAAGCTGTACCGCGGCTATCGGTATACTGTCTTCAGAAGTTTGTGGCTCAGAGATGAGCAGGGGCAAACTAATCAAACCCACGGTTGCGAGCAACAACACGGGTACTGCGTAGCGCAGGAAGATTGGTGCTGCACTTAACCATTGCTTCGATTCTGCAAACAGTTGCGCGAGTACATTGGTCTTTTCACTGCTGGAAGCTGAGTCCTGGCTTGCCAGCTTTCGGGCAGGCAGTAAGGACTGTTCTGAACAATCCAGCAATGGCAGATCGACTAGTTGATCCTGGATAGACTGGGCATAGCGAAACTCTGCAGCACACTCGGCACATGAATTCACATGTTGCAGAAAACTCGCCTGTTGGCTCTCACCCAGCTCACCATCTATATAGCTGTCAAACTGCAGCTGCACGAAATAACATTGCGAATCGTTGTTGTCTGTCTTCATTACAATTTATTTCCTGAAGTGGTGACTGACATTAGTCACTCACGGGTTTCACAATTCTTATATTTGGCCTGTTGTTGGAGTTGCCACTATCTGAGCCCGACATCTGCTGAAAAATATTTCTCAGGATTTCGTTCTCCCGAAGTTTTCGCCGCGCTCTGTGCAAGTAAACCTTCACCTGACTCTCACTCATATCAAGCGTGTGCTGGATGTCTCCATAGCTCATGCCTTGCACATCCCGCATGATGATGATGCTGCGGAATGGGTCATCCAGCGATCGAATACAGTGCATGAGCTGAGTCCTGTATGCCTCCTGATCGATGCTGGCACCGGCCTCGTCCTGACTGGTAGCCTGATCTTCCGGCTCTGCATAATCATCGATTTTCTCAGTCTGGTTCTTGCCACGACGTACATGGTCGATCACCGCATTGTGCGCAACTCGCATCAACCAGGCATTCAATTTGCCATGATCAATCTTTTGCCAGTGCTGCCAGAGCTTGATGAAGACTTCCTGGGTAATATCTTCCGCATCTTCTCTGGCGCGCAGGCTATAGTGGGCAAAGGAATAAACCCGCTGCCGATACTGCTCTATGGCCTGCTGATATTGCGCTAACATTTGATTCTAAGGACGGATGCGGCCTGAAAAGGTTACATTGCACAGCCAGGTGAATGGCCAGGATTGGCAGAATTGCAGGAAAACCACCTGCTGGCAGAGGTTATTCATCTCATCAACAAGGGCAGAACTCGCCAGACTGCTATAATTTATGGAAATGGCCACCAAGAAGCCAGTCACTGCCACCTATAACACGTATACAGAACACGCCAATCAAGCCATGCGAGCGAGCCTGAACTTCATCCTTCTTTGCCTGTTGTTTTCCCCAGTATGGGTAACGGCTGCTGAAGATACTCTGGTTATGGATGATGGCCTCAGTGTGCGTGTTCTCTGGTTCGAACCGGACCACAATCCCTCTCCGCCTCCACTGGCCATCCTGATGACCGGAGGTTCCAACAATGACTTTATTGCCAGAGCACAATTCTGGATGGGTAAGGAACTGGTGCGGCGAGGCTGGGCCGTGGCCGTGCCAATCTCGAATCAGGGGAGAAAGTTTTTCGTGGAGAATTCCAGCTTGATGCCTGAGATCATTGCCAGATTACGCAACAGTCATCGCGTGAATCAGGGTAAAGCGCTGCTGGTGGGCATCTCCAGAGGAGGCAGCGCTGCTTTGGCTATTGCCGCCAAATCCCCGCAGGACTACCTGGGCGTAGTTGCTGCCCCCGGCAGAATCTGGGATGAAACCCGCTTTGAACAATTGAATGGTCTACCTGTTTATTTGCGGGTGGGAGAGAAAGACGATTTTCGCTGGCATCGACAGCTGGAACCGGATGCCAATTTGCTGCGTCAGGCAGGCGCAAGGGTTGACGCCGCCCTGGTACCCGGCGCGCACCACATATTCCGGCCAAACTGGAATGAACTGGAAATCTGGCTGGGTGCGCTACCACAGCCAGATTAACCTTGGGATCAGTTCAGGGATCTAGAAGCGATCTTCTTCAACCCAGTAGTTGCTCACAATACCATCTACAAATTCGATGGACAGGGTCTCGATTCGTTCTTCTTCCACATCCACAGAGAAGACAAGAAACAAGCCTACTTCCGTGTCCTTCTCGGCACGATTACGATACTTCCAGATTTCTGTGCCATCTGCATAGGTCAGCTTTGTTACCGGATCACCGAAGGAGTTGCGCACGAAATTCTGGTCACTCTGACCAATCTGCAATCGCGTCACTTCACCTTCATTCCAGACTGTTGTAATCGGACGTGAATCGGAATCGACCGTCACCAGACATCCGGTTAGTGCGATAGCCATGGCCATCAACAGTGCTTTCTTCATCATTGCTCGTTCCCCGCGGGTTAGTGTTGCATCATTATATTGCCAGCACCGCCGTTCCTGACAGAATCTGGCCATCAACACTATGACGTCTCCAGATTCCAAATTGTTACAGCGATTAACGCGTCATTATGGGTATCCAGCCTGAATTTAAGCTTAAGGAAGTGCTGATTCATCATTTTTCTCCCCTGGCGACCAGCCTAGCCTGCTATCAGGGCGCTACTTTGAAGGCAGGCCCCAGTCCTTGCAGGCCATCAGATTCGGCTGAGTCCGGCGAAAATCGGGCTTTTCAGGTATTTCCATTGCATTAGCTGTCTTGTCGGGGGCCACGGCGATAGCCGGTAGTGGGCGGTTTCAGGAGGGTTTACTGAGGCAACACATCCAGTATGCTTGCCTGTTTCGAGATCTCCGGACTGCTGATGGCGCGTTTTAACTCCCTGTTCCCACTATGGGCACTGCTGCTTTCTTTGCTGGCTTTTTTCAAGGCAGATTGGTTCACCGGTCTGGGGGACCTCATCGTACCCTTGCTTGCACTGGTGATGTTCATCATGGGACTCAATCTCAATCGTGATGACTTTATTCGTATCATCCAGCAGCCCAAACCGATCTTTATTGGAGTCCTGCTTCAGTTCCTGCTGATGCCGCTGCTTGCCTTGACCCTGGCCAGCTTGCTGCAGCTGTCTAATCAACTCACTGCCGGCATGGTGCTGGTTGGTAGTTGCGCTGGTGGCACCGCATCTAATGTGATCAGCTACCTGGCAAAGGCAGACCTGGCCTTATCCGTGAGCATGACAGTGACTTCCACTTTACTTGGCGTGGTACTGACTCCATTGCTTTGTGCTTTCTATCTGTCCCAGACTATCGAAGTAGACAGTCTTGGTATGCTGATCAGTATCCTGCAAATGGTATTGCTCCCCGTAGCAGTAGGCAGTCTGGTCAGGCATTTTGCTCAGGCAGTGGTCATGCGGGTCACTACAATGCTGCCAACGCTCTCAATAATGCTTATTCTGCTCATCATTGCCATCGTAGTAGCACTGAACAGCGATCGTCTTCTGGATGTTGGTCTGGTGACACTGGCCGCAGTCGTTCTGCACAATCTCGGAGGCCTTGGTGGCGGTTACTATCTCAGCAGGCTGCTGGGCCTCGATCTCAAGCAAAGTCATACCATCGCTATTGAAGTGGGTATGCAGAATTCCGGCCTGGGTGTAGCGTTGGCACTGCAATTCTATTCTGCTACTGCAGCCCTGCCTGGTGCTCTATTTAGTGTCTGGCACAACATCAGTGGTTCTCTACTCGCATCTCTGTGGGGTGGCAAAAGAGATTCTCTTGAATACTTGCTCAAGGAAGAAGAACAACAAGGCCACTGAGTGACTGCAGTCACACGCTTACGCCAGAAATTTGTTGACCAATCGATTGATAAGAGTACAATGCGCGCGTCGAGAAATTTTTATTTGGATTTTTTTGTAAAGACTTCAGAACAATGAACACTTATTCGATTCTAACCAGCATGCCCGCGACCATGGTCTCCCTTGGCCATCAGTTCTGCGTGCGCGTGGGTAAGAATTGGGAGGTCGACTTGGAGTGATTTTCTGACAGCAAATAGTCTGAAACGTCTTAAGAAGAAAAGACCTCTAAGTTCAAGAACCTAGAGGTCTTTTTTTTTGATCATAATTTTTTACTACGGGATTAGTTGATCCCGTACAGGGGGACTTTGTGCCTGCAAAACTGCACAGAAATATACCGATGATCTATGGCCTGGCTTTTTTCCAGTGCTTCATGGTGATTGTGCCGGTAATCGTACCTTTCTTTGCGTCAAAGGGGCTTAGTCTCGCCGAGATTTTTTACCTGCAAGCGGTTTTTGCCACGACCATAGTGTTACTCGAGGCACCTTCCGGTTACTTTGCAGATATCTTTGGAAGGCGAAACGCCTTGCTGATCGGCAGCATCGTGCACGGTTGCGGTTACTTTCTTCTCAACTTTGCTAATGACTTTATCAGTCTGATGGTTTTTGAGATTACGCTGGGTATCGCCTTCAGCCTGCTCTCAGGCGCGGATCTTGCCCTGCTCTATGACACGCAGAAAGTACTCGAGACCGAGGAGAACAACGAACACAGCAGGAGCATTGCTCACTTGGGAGTCAGCAAGTGTATCGCTGAAGCATTGGGAGCACTGCTGGGTGGAGCGCTTGCCCTTTACTCCTTCGATTTGATGGTGTTGATTCAGTCTGCCTCCGCCTGGATGTGCCTGCTATTGGCGCTGTTCATAGTCGAACCACCGTATCGGCGCGACGAAGCTGTGGCAGACAGAATCAAAATAGGAGAAATACTGCGACATTTGTTTAGCACCGATCCGATACTGCGTCAGATCATCATTGCTATTCCGCTGTACAGCCTGGCCACATTCAACGTGATCTGGCTGATCCAGCCTTACTGGGAAGCGCAGGGATTATCGCTGGCAGTATTTGGCGTGTTGTGGTGCGTGCAAAGCCTGACCGCTGCACTTGCTACCCGTTATGGATTTGCACTGGAGCGAAATCTTGGCGCGGCGGGCGCACTGCTAATCATCGGCATACTGCCCATCGTAAGCCAGTTCGGTATGGCCTGGTTTCCAGGTTGGATTGGCATTGCCATCGCTTTACTGCTCTTCGTTGGGCGCGGACTGAAACAGGTGATTCTGGTCAATGCGCTAAACCGTCGAGTGCCAAGTGAGTTTCGGGCGACAGCAAACTCATTTGCCAGCTTTCTGTTTCGACTGTCATTTATCGTCAGCGGACCAGTGATCGGCTACGTCGCAGAGATCTACGGCATCACCATGGCGCTGCAGCTGCTTGGCATCTGCTACATCGTCATCTTCGTCCTGGTTATGCTGCCACTGATTCAGTCAGTAAAAAGTCTTCAGCAGCGCGTCGCTGCATAAGCAGTCCCTCCCCACTGAGGGAGCCAATGTTGATTTTCTTCCTTCCTTCCCCTTCAACATTGGCTCCCTGTTTTTTTCTTCCTACTACCGAAAACTAAAGCCAGGCATCTCTCAAAGTCCAGAACATTCTGGTAAGCGGCAGTCTCCTGGTATCAGCGATCAGCTGATTGAGCCGATTTTTGCACCATAATTGTTCAAAAAACTACAGCATGTTCTAAAAACGCGCCTGGAAACGCTCTGCGATGGTGCTTTCTCAGCTGCCATGATAAAGTTTTTAAGCGTTTTCTGGCGGCTCACAAGCTGTTGCTTTTTACAGCAAATATCAGCAACGAAGAATGAATCCAGCCCGCTCAACAGAAAACGATTCAAGTTGATGCAGGAGAATCACAATGAAATTAATTACCGCAATCATTAAACCGTTCAAAGCTGACGATGTGCGTGAGGCACTCTCTGAACTGGGCGTAAGCGGCATGACCTTGACCGAAGTTAAGGGATTCGGCAGACAAAAAGGGCATACAGAGCTCTACCGAGGCGCAGAATATGTTATCGACTTCTTGCCCAAGGCCAAGCTTGAGATTGTCGTCGCAGACGAACTGGCAGACCAGGCCATTGATGCAATCTGTAAAGCCGCAGGGACGGGCCAAATTGGCGACGGAAAAATATTCGTCACCAATGTGGAGCAATCCATCAGAATTCGCACCGGCGAGACCGGCAACGACGCCCTGTAGAGGTTTATAACAATGCACTCTCCTTTTATAAGTAAAACAATAAAGCTACTTGTCACTATCGGCCTGCTTTGCAGCCCCTCACTGGCACTGGCCCAGGATGAGCTTAATGGCGCCAATACAGCCTGGATTCTCACTTCCACAGCCCTGGTACTATTCATGACCCTGCCCGGACTGTCCCTGTTTTATGGGGGCCTGGTGCGGACCAAGAACGTACTTTCTGTATTAATGCAGTGTTTTGCCATTGCTGTCAGCATCTCTATTCTGTGGCTATTGCTTGGTTACAGCATCGCCTTTGGACCCTCGGAATCCCCTTACTGGGGCGGATTGAGCAAGGCCCTGTTCGCTGGTATCGATATCAATTCCATGTCCGGAGACATTCCTGAAACCGTATTTGCCGCATTCCAGATGACTTTCGCCATCATCACGCCTGCGCTGATTGTTGGCGCCTGGGTCGAGCGCATGAAGTTTTCATCAATGTTGTTGTTTTGCCTGCTATGGACTCTGCTGGTCTATTTCCCCGTTGCCAACTGGGTCTGGGGTGGTGGCTGGCTGGGCCAGATGGGTCTGATCGATTTTGCTGGTGGTACGGTAGTCCACGTCACAGCCGGGGTCGGCGCACTGGTGACCGCACTGGTAATCGGCAAGCGCAAAGATTTTCTCACTTCTTCCACGCTGCCCCACAACCTGACCATGAGCTTTACCGGGGCGGCGATGCTCTGGGTGGGATGGTTTGGTTTCAACGCTGGCAGCGCGCTGGCGGCAGATGGCGCAGCGGGGATGGCCCTGTTTGTCACCCATATATCAGCTTCAGTCGGGGCGCTGTCCTGGATGATTATTGAGTGGATCAAGTTTGGTAAGCCCAGCGGGCTCGGCGCCATCACAGGAATGGTGGCAGGACTTGCTACGATCACTCCCGCCTCCGGTAGCGTCGGACCTGCCGGCGCCCTGATCGTTGGCATGAGTGGCGGTGTCATTTGTTATTTTGCCACTACCTATCTGAAACAAACACTGAAGATCGACGACTCGCTGGATGTCTTCCCGGTTCACGGTGTTGGGGGCATCGTTGGGACCTTCCTGGCAGGTGTGCTGGTTTCCTCTGAGCTGGGTATTTTCAGCGGGAACGGCTTGGCAGAAGGCACCACTATCGGATCACAGGTCGGGGTGCAAATCACCGGCATACTGGCAACAGGCATCTACACGGCTATTCTCACCTTCTGCTTGCTTAAGCTCGTTGCCGTGATTACCGGCGGATTACGGGTCACCAATGAAGAAGAACAACAAGGTCTGGATATCGCCGATCATGACGAGAAAGGCTACGCCATGTAGGCCCGGTCTTTAGCAACCGGAAACAAAATAGCTTGTTCCGGCGACTATCCTCAAGAGGCAAGGAAACAATCCTTGCCTTTTTTGTCGCTGTAAAAAACCAACTACCAGTTTTTAGGCAAATCAGGGTGCTTCAGGCGTCTCTTGCGGTATTTGTCGTCGCGTGCCTTGCGATCAATCTCTGCTGCACGCTTCTCCAGAAAACGTTTGCTGGTTTTCTCCTCAAAAACCACCAGACTATGAGCGAATAGTCGATACAAGCCAGTTCGTTCCAACAGAGGTCTCAGGCCAAAACCCAGGAACAACATCAAGGCAATATAGGCAAGAAAAACTTCCACACCCAGGAAGAGCATGGGTAGATGCACCCATAACATCCCCCGATAAATTCCCTGCAACAGTGGCGAATACTCAAATTGTTTGTGACGCACTTTGAAGGGTTTGTCATTCATCGGCAGGACATAGCTACTGTTGCGGGTTCTTGCGCAAAGTCGTGATAGCGTAAACCAGCTTGTTAGCTTCCAGATCCGAGAAGTGAGTGGCTATCAGACAAGTGGATTTGCCATCATTGACCAGCTCACCTTTAAGTCGAAAGCGGGGTCCTAACACGGGGGCGAAATAGTCGATGCGCATATTCACTGTTGCAGACCATTGAAAGTCTTTCGGATCACTAAACAAGGTGCGGCAGGTGTAGAGTGAGATCATGTCCACATAGATACCGGTAAAACCACCAAACAGTTGTTTTCTCGGATTCAATAAATGGTCCGGCAAATGCGCTTCCACCTCTACCAGGCCTCTCTGCTCCTGCAGTATGTCCCACCGGGTGGATTCCACCAGGTCACCAGCGTTGTGGCCGGGTTTTAAAAAAATTGGTCGATTGTCCACTGCTGTATTCATCTCCAGCTATTGCCAGGGCAGCTGCCCAACTCGCAAGCCTGCCTCGGGGAATGCACGCAGCAAGCTATCCTATCCCCTGCACCCTGTAAAGCACATGCTCATCACTGACAAATTTCACCATCTTCGATAGTGATTTTAACCAAACCGGGCAGCTAGTCTTATATTGCTTTATTGTAACTAATTGTTTTTTAAGGATTTAAAATATTGGCAAGCTTATTGCTCTAAGAGTAGGGAATTACAGAATAGTTAGGGGAATTGACCATGTCTGCATTCAATCATTCACTTCGTCTTGGCACCGCTTCGCTGCTGGTGATGCTGCTGGGGAGCTACGTCTTCGCCACCGATGCCGCGGCCGAAGAATCCCGCGATATTTCGCGGATCAATGCTGGCGTCACCGTCGATAATGACGAACAGGTCGGTGATGTCTCTTCGGTCAATGGCAGTATTCAGCTTTCCGATGGCGCCAGTGCCAACAAGGTGTCTACAGTCAACGGATCCATCGACCTGGATAGTGAGGTTGTTATCAGCTCAGCCCACACCATCAATGGCGGTATCAGAGTCGGTGAAAACTCAGTTGTTAATGGTTCACTGGAAACTGTGAATGGAGGAATATCAACTGAACCTGGAACCGAAGTCACGGCAACAATTGAAACCGTAAACGGTCGCCTGAGATTAAGAGACACCAAAGTAGGAGAAAATGTAGAGACTTCCAATGGCGATATCGAACTTCTTTATGGCAGTGTTGTTGAAGGCGACGTCGTTGTGCGAGGTCGCCGTCATTGGTGGGATCGCTTTTTCAATTTCAGTAATCGGGAACCTGAGCTAACCATCGATGCAGAGTCCTCGGTGCTGGGAGACATACATCTCTACCAGGAAGTAGAACTCAACATCGAAGCGGGTGCGGTGACTGGAGAAATCATCGAGCACTACTGATTAACCCTTCGATTCGCTTTCTCACGCGCTGGCGAATCATTTCTCTGAGATTGTTACCTCAGAAACTAAAAGCGGGTCATCTGACCCGCTTCTTTTTTCCCACTAAGACTTCAGCACACTACTCTTTTCTTTCGTAGTGACCCATCAACATTCCAGTTGCCAGAATGTGCCCGTCCATTGCTTCCAGCAATTGATCCTTGTTGAGTCCCGGTGCCAGATCGAGTTCGCTATCAAGCGCATACACGCGAAAGTGGTAGGCGTGCAATTGACCATTTGCCGGGGGCCTGGGACCGAAATAGCCTGGGCGGCGCAGACCATTGTGGCCATTAATTGCACCTTCCAGACCTGGCGCAGAGATTTGCTCATCACTGGCCAGCCCACCAGGCAGACCAGAAGCACTGGCTGGAATGTTGTACACAACCCAGTGTACAAAGGGCGCTTCCATCATGCCGATCTCAACCACAATAGGGTCATCACAGATCAGGGCCAGCTGCTCGGTGCCTGCAGGTAAATTGGACCAGTTAATATCAATGGAAGTATTGGCGCCATAGGCTGAATTTTCCTCTGGCACCATACCATGATGATCAAAGATGGAGCTGGTCACACTAATGGTTTCAGGTACGTCCTGCGCGAATAGCTGACTTGCGAATACACAAAGAATCAGCGCAGCGCTCTTGCTCATAAAGTTTTTCATAAGATCTCCTAGATTGCAGAGTATTTCAGTTTAACTATTTATTGTTTCTACTACTTCTTTACAGCGAGTTCCACTTGCTCCGCTTTCTCACGCAGCAGATACTTCTGTACTTTACCCGTGCTGGTCTTGTCTATGGGACCAAAAACAATTTTCTTGGGAATCTTGAATCCCGCCATCTCATCCCGGCAATAGGCGATAAGTTCTTCAACAGTCATTTCTTCACCTGTCTTGAGGCTCACGAATGCACAGGGCACTTCTCCCCACTTGTCATCGGAACTGGCAACCACCGCTGCTTCCAGTATCTTGGGATGCTTGAACAATACAGATTCTACTTCCAGAGAAGAAATATTCTCACCACCTGAGATGATGATGTCTTTCGACCTGTCCTTAATCTGGGCGTAACCGTCTTCATACCAGACAGCCAGGTCACCGGAATGAAACCAGCCTCCGTCAAATGACGCCTGGGTGGTTTTTGGATTCTTTAGATAACCTTTCATGACAAGGTTGCCACGCATGAATATTTCACCCATGGTCTTGCCATCCTTAGGTACTGGCTGCAGGGTTTCTGGATCCGCAACCATCATTTCATCTTGCAGCGGCGCGCGAACTCCTTGTCTGGCCAGCATCTCTGCGCGCTGCTCAGTATCCATTCCCTGCCATTCAGCCTGGGGGGCACACACCACGCAAGGGCCATAGGTTTCCGTCAATCCATACACATGAGTCACATTGAAACCCATGTTCTCCATGCCAGCGATCACTGCAGCTGGCGGTGCAGCACCTGCTGTCATGGCCTTGATCTTGTGAGTGATACCTTCCTTCATCTCGTCGGGTGCATTGATCAGTGTATTCAGCACCACAGGAGCGCCGCAGAAATGGGTGACCTGGTGCTTTTTAATCGCTTCGAAAATGGCATGATCACGAACATGTCGCAGGCAAACACTGGTTCCTACTGCCGCAGCGAGGCTCCAGGGCCAACACCAACCATTGCAGTGAAACATCGGCAGGGTCCACAAGTAAACAGGATGAGAAACCATGTCCCAACACAGAATATTGGAGACCGCATTGAGATAAGCGCCACGATGGTGGAACACTACGCCCTTTGGATCTCCCGTGGTACCCGAAGTGTAATTCAGGCTGATCGCCTGCCACTCATCTTTAATCTGAAAACAACGATATTCGCTGTCGCCAGTGGCGAGTGCATCTTCATAATTTTTCTCGCCCAGTAATTCGCCGCCCTCAAAATAGGGATCATCAATGTCAATCACGACGGGTTTGTTGGACACAATCTCCAGTACTTCCTTTATGGTGTCACTGTATTCCCGGTCAGTGAACAGCACTTTGGTCTCAGCGTGTTCGAGTATAAAAGCGATTGCTTTCGCATCAAGACGCACGTTCAATGCATTCAGTACCGCCCCTGTCATGGGAACACCGAAGTGAGCCTCAAAGGTTTCAGGAGTATTCGCCCCCATAAATGAAACGGTATCGCCTTCACCCACACCCATTCTCTCCAGTGCCGAAGCCAATAGGCAGCAGCGCTGGTAGGTCTGTGACCAGGTATATTGTGTATCGCCGTGGATAATTGAAGTGCGATCGGGATAGACGCTGGCCGCTCGTTCGAGGAATGTGAGCGGCGTCAGTGCTGCAAAATTTGCCGCATTCATATCCAGATCTTGTTGATAAATGTTGGCAGCGCTCATGATTGTTGTTTTCTGTTACCTGTCTATGTTTTGTTCTTCTCTATGGTAGCCACTATATCATCAGTGTCGTGGCCACTACATGAAATCCATATCACCGGCTGTCAGCCACCAGGCACCGTAGAGAACCGTAGAACTGGGCCCCGGATTCCAGCTATTACAGGGTATCTCAATACCCAATTCATTCACAGTAGACCCTGGCGCTTCCACTATGTTCAGCCATGCGCGGGTGATCCACAATTTCAATGGCATGTTGGGAGATCCAAAGTGGCTGTAGTGACTGATCAGTGCCAATACCTCGAGCAGGTGCTCATGGGGGCATAATACATCCATTAGCAACCTGTGCTGATCATGTTCTTTCAGCACGGCCATCGCCAGCGGTTCGGCAGCTTCCACCGGTACGATAAAGATACGCTCAAATTGACCGCGTGCAGCGAATGGATGATCGAAATAACGATAGCGAAGATAAGAGGCATCGCGCACACCGATAATCCCCTCATGAAATCCAACACGCATTGCCTGCCACAAGTTTTCTATGTAGCGGCAGTGCTGTGCATTGTCGATATCAACATCTTCGATCTTGTATTCGGAATCGCTGGCGAAAGTATCTGGATATGTGACTTCAACAAAATCATCGGTTTTTTCATACAGGCCAAGCCGTAAGGCAATATTCATCGCTTTCTGGTTGGGAAAACCGAATCCCAGCAACTGGTTCACCGTATTACCAATCTCCCTTTCCAAAAATGTCGCTGCAGTCTTGAAGAACAGGCTGTTCTTGCCATATTGCCGCCGCACTTCGGGCAGCACCATGACATCGCAGGGCTGGATTGCCATTTGTGGTTTACCAAAGTAATCAATTTTCCTGGGCGCGCCACCATAATGAGACACAATGGCTCTACCCGGCGCTTCTCTGGCGACAACACAGGTGCCTTGGCCAAGCTGATATTTCCAGTGCCACAACTGGGGATCAAAATCCACACCGAAACTGGCTTCGAAGAGTTGCTTCACTTCTTCTGGCTCAAAGGAATGAATATCACTGTACTCAGCCTGGGCATACTCACCTGGCGGATTGACAAGTTTATTGAAGCGGAAGATCTTGAAACAACGTCTGCCAGTGGCAAATTCCTTGCGCATCCAATTGAGCTCAGCTTGCAGAGCATCAAGTCGCTCTGCAGTAAGCAGCTTCTTCTGGAGCAATTCTTCTCTGGATTTTTCCACGCTTTCGATGAATAAGCGTAATCCCGCAGCAGCTGCATCACTATGCTGCTCTTCCAGCTGCAACTGAAATCCCAGGCGTTCAGAGAGTTGTTTGAGAGAAGACAAATTAGCCAGTTCGGATCTTGCAATTGCGGAGTCGTCGTCCAGGTACTCTCCGAAAAGCAACACAGAACCATTGTTACGCAGCATCTTCCTGACTGCCGTGAACATGGGTAACTGGTCCAGATAACGTATACTGCCTTCCACGGCAACGAGCTGATAGTCGTCTCGTAATTCCTTTAGTGAGGCTATGGTTGTGTCAAGATTTGTGACTCCCTCAACATCTCTCTTGCTCAGACCACCCTCTTTTACCAGTCGCTCCAGGCTGGGACCTATCAACAGCACTGAATCCCCTTCTGAGCTGCTATCGAGAATCAATTGTTGCAGATGAGCAAGCAACGCAGATTGCATCGCTGGTAATGACTGCCCATGGGAACCGATTCCGTAACAGAGCAGCGGATTTTCCTCGCCCTCGAGCGAGAGGATTGCTTCGAGCAATTCGACGACAGAGGAAGGCCTGTTTTCAGGGTCTGTAGGCACGTGTTTCAGAGCAATACGATGGGCGTTGCAATATACCTTGCCGACACGACTTTTCATAGTTGCAGCAACGGCCTGTTTTCAGACCGCCGTTCGGCTAGAATAGCGGGCAAATGGCGGACACTCGACTAGGCAAACTGCTGGGATTTCTTATACCTGGCGATATCGATCAGGCCACGCTGGCACGGCAGGGGCTGCAGCGCCTGCTATTGCTTAGAAGCCTGGTAACAATTCTGGCGGCTTTCGGCCTGATCGTATTCCAGAATCTCTCCTCTCTCACTATCCCCATCAATCTGATTTTTCTGCTGATTTGTGCCGTGGTGGTCTCTGTAGTGGTCGGATTCTGGAGACTGAAAGCCGCATCTGTCATTAGCCAGAGAGAGCTGTTCGGCCACTTGTTGGTGGATGTGGTGATTCTGTTCGTGCTGTTACTCAACACCGGTGGCGCGAGTAATCCCCTGATTTCTTACCTGCTGGTGCTATTGGCAGTGACAGCCACGCTGCTGCCTGCCGCCTATGTCTACACATTCGCCTGCGGCGGCATCTTCATCTACACGCTTTTTTTGCTGCTGGAGCTGGGTGCCGATCACAACATGTCGAGCGGCGGCATGGACCAGAATACAGTCTTTGAGCTGCACCTGGTTGGCATGTGGATCATCTTCCTGGTGAGCGCCATTCTGATCAGTGTATTCCTTACACGTATGGCTAATGCAATTCGCGAAAGAGAGCTTAATCTTGCCAAAGCCAGAGAGAATGAGATGCGGAATGAGCAATTAGTGGCAATTGGCACTCTTGCCGCGGGCACTGCGCACGCACTGGGCACACCACTATCAACAATGTCTATACTTCTGACCGATCTGGATAAACTCGATCAGGATCAGCTAAGCAATAGCCAAGTTAAAGAGGACATCTCTGTACTCAAACAACAGGTTACTCGCTGTAAAGATTCGTTGAATCAGTTGATACGTTATTATCATAAAGACAAGCCTGCAGAAGTCGAACATATACTACTCTCCGAATTTGTTTCGGATATTTCGGACTACATCACCAATATCCACCCAACTGCCGCAGTCGAATTCGAAATAGAAGCTGAAGCAGATCCACTGGTCGCATCTGAACTCAGCCTAAGGCATGCTGTGATTAACATTATCGAGAATGGCATCAAGGCGGCACGGGAAAACGTTGTAGTGACTTTCAAGGTAACAAAAGATAATTCTCAGGAAATGGAGATATCTATCAATGATGATGGGCCCGGCATCCCGGCAAAAGTCATGGAAAACATGGGGGAACCTTTTATCTCAACCCGCAAAGACAGCATGGGGCTGGGCATCTTTCTGGCCAATGCCGCCGTCCAACGACTCGGCGGTACAATAGAAATGTTCAACCTTAAAATTGGTGGTGCCCTGACGTTGATCAGGTTGCCACTGCCGCAAGCAGGAGAGGTGTAGCTTGAATCCTGAAAACAAGCGCTTATTGCTGGTGGAGGACGATGCAGTCTTTTCCCGGGTAGTCAGTCGAGCACTGGAACAACGCCAGTTTCAGGTGAGTCACGCTCAGGACAGTGAAGCTGCCCTGGCCTTGATAGAATCCAGTCCCTTCGAATTCGCCATTCTGGATTTGAATCTCGGTGGAGAGACTTCCCTGTCCCTTATCAAACCCTTGAAGAGCAGCAATGCTCAGATTCGCATCCTGATACTGACCGGATATGCGAGCATCGCTACGGCGGTGGAAGCGATCAAGCTTGGGGCGGACAACTATCTTGCCAAACCTGCAGACACAGAAGAAATTCTGGCATCACTACTTGATGATCAGACTGAGCAACAAGCAGGCAGCGCAGAAACCAGCAAACTGGAGCCCATGTCGGTGCGCAGACTGGAATGGGAGCACATTCAAAAAGTGCTGAAGGAAAACGATGGCAATATTTCCGCTACTGCGCGCCAATTGAAGATGCATCGCCGTACTCTGCAACGCAAACTACAGAAGCGCCCGGTCGCGCGCTAATTTATCGGGCTGGTTTACCCGGACTATCTGCGCGTTAACGGTGCTGTAGACAGATGTCTGCCGCCATCCACAATCATAGTCTCGCCAGTGACCACCTGGGGCCCGGAAATAAAATGCAGAATGGCATCGGCCACAGTATCGGCAGTTGCTGTTTTCTTGAGTGGCGCATTGTCACGGTTGAAAGCCATGAGCTTCTCATAGCGTTCCTCACCGTAGCCATCCTTGAGCCAGTCCCCTTCTATAAAGCCAGGACAGACCGCATTCACCCGCAAGGCTGGTCCAAGCGCCCGAGCCATGGACAGCGTCAGCGTCACCATTGCACCTTTAGAAGCGGCATAGGCGACACAACTGCCAATGCCGGTCACACCAGCAGTTGACGCGACATTCACCACAACACCACCCTCTTCCTGCTGCTGCATGGGGGCAGCGACAGCTCTGATCATCTGGTAGGCACCGATCACGTTCACCGCGTAGATACGCTGAAAATCATCCTTGTCGAGCCCATCCAGGTCGTGATGATCGACAAATTTTGTGGTCCCTGCATTGTTTACCAGGATGTCTACTCTCTGCCATTTCTCCAAGGCGGCCGCCACCATGGCCTGACAATCAGCGTCTTCAGCAACATTGGCTTTAATCACCAGCGTCTCAACCCCGTGTTTCCGACAGTCCGCTGCCACCTCATCGGCCCCGCCCTGGTTGGCATTGTAGTTAATCACCAGGTGACAACCCTGACTGGCAAGCAGCCGGGCGGTCGCTGCGCCGACGCCGCTGCTGGAACCAGTAACGATGGCAACTCGATTGCTAAGATCTTTCACATTGATGTCCTGCTCTGATGGATAGGTCGAGCCGCAAAACTAGCACAAATCGGCCGTAATTGAAGAATCCCGGTTTTACGCCGAAATGCAGAGAAATCGCGCTGTTTGGGCCAAATTTCTACTTGCATGATGATTTTTGTCCGTTACAATACGTAACACTTCACAGGCTGCAGCAATCTGCAGTGTGGCGACTATAGACAGGCCCCCGGATTAGGGCCGATTCCAAACAACAGGGACGAGCAAATCAAGCGCGCATAAAACCAGGCTGTCGCAGTTGGCGTAGTGACACTACCCCTGCGTGTTTCTATTAGTTTGCGTGTTGGGCAAAGTGGCTTGCTCAACAAAGGCCGGAGGCCAGTGTGAAAAAGCAACAGATCGTAGCACTCTTAATTCTCGCAGCGGTGGCAGTTTGGATGTACATCCCTCGCTCCAGCACCAGCACTGCCGAAGTTCCAGAAGAGCCGGAAACCGTGATTCAGGCGATTTCCAGCACTGGCACTGTTAACGAAGCTCCCGACGTCATCAGTGTTCGCGCTGAAAGAATCCGTCCGGAATCCTACGTGGAGCAGCTGCTGGTACGAGGTCGTACCCAGGCATTTCGTCATGTGGAAGTGCGCGCTGAAGTGGCCGGACGTATCGTCAATAATCCGGTTGCACGTGGCAGCCGCGTAAACGCAGGTGACTTACTCTGCGAAATCGCTGTTGACGATCGCGAAGCCAACCTGCAGGAAGCCCAGGCCCGAAAGGAACAAGCAGATTTCGAATACGCTGCGGCTCTCGATCTGCAAGCCAGAGATCTGCAATCGGATGTGGTGGTTGCACAACTCAAAGCTGCCACTGAATCGGCGGCAGCAGCAGTGACGCGTGCAGAAATCGCCTTGCAGAATACCCGTATAGTCGCGCCCTTCGCTGGCAAAGTGGAAACCCGCATTGTTGAGATGGGTGATCTGTTAAACGTGGGCAGCGTTTGTGCATCGGTACTGGATGACAGCCCGATGCTGCTCGTAGGCCTGGTACCGGAACAGGACATTGGCCGCATAGAAACTGGCGCCAAAGTTATTGGCCGGCTGTTGAACGGACAGGCAGTCACTGGCACGGTAAGCTATCTGGCGAGCGCAGCGGATCCAATCTCACGCAGTTATCGTATCGAAGTGGAAGTGGATCCCAGCCAGGAAACCATACGAGAAGGTATCACTACTGAAATCCTCGTCGATGCCTCCGAAGTGCAGGCGCATCGCATACCCTCATCCGCATTAACACTGGACGATAACGGCACTGTAGGTGTCAAGCTTCTTGATAGCAATGGCCGGGTGTCATTCCGCAACATCACCATCGTGGGTGATGACACAAATCAGCTTAATCCTGGCATTTGGGTCACCGGCCTGAGTGGCACTATCACTCTGGTAACCGTAGGCCAGGAAATCGTGTTCCCGGGCCAGATCGTGGAAGCAAATTTCGACTGGGACAACTAGATTCAGGAATTATTCTGCCATGTATAAGTATATTGATGCTGCAATCGCCCGGTCTCGTACCACACTGAGTATCTTCGCAGTCACACTGATTGCTGGACTTATTTCCTATCGCGCCATCCCGATCGAGATGTTTCCTGATGTACAGGTTCCTGTGGTGGTCACGACTATCATTCACGAAGGGATTTCTCCCGAGGATGCGGAAAGATTGCTGACCAAACCAGCAGAGCTGGAACTGAAGACTATCGATGGGATTACCGAAGTTAGCTCCTTTTCCAGCGAAGGGGCGGCTACGATCATTACTGAGTTTGATATCAGTTTCGATTCAGCTAACGCATTGGCTGAGATTCGCGAGTCGATTAATCGGGCCAAGGCACGATTTCCACAATCCACAGAAGAACCCATCATTCAGGAAGTCTCTGCGGTGCAAATGCCCATCGTGCAGATCGCGATTGGCGGTGAAGGAGTGCCAGAGCGTACCCTGCTGCGGGTTGCTGAAGACCTGCAAAGAGAAATTGAATTGCTGCCTGATGTGCTGGAATCTCCGATGGTGGGGAATCGAGAAGAGTTGCTTGAGGCAGTTATAGATCCTTCAAAGCTTGAAACATACGGCATTCCCAATAGCGCCATTGTCCAGACTGTGACCAGCAACAATCGACTGATCGCTGCGGGACAGGTTGATACCGGACAGGGAGCCTTTTCTGTCAAGGTGCCTGGCCTCATTGAAACTGCTGATGACTTGTTCAACTTACCATTGGCCTCGACAGATCTTGGTGTTCTGACTGTTTCAGATATCGCCGATGTCCGCCGGACATTCAAGGACGCAACACGCTTCTCTTATTCCAACGGCACCCAGACCATTTCCCTCAATGTGATGAAACGGAAAGGCGCCAATCTGATCCAGGCCATGGAAGACATCGATGCACTGGTGCAGGAAATCAGACCTACTCTGCCACCAGCAGTAGAGCTTTCCTATATCAACAACACTATTCCGATCACTCTCGAACAAAACGCTGGCCTGACCGGAAATATGGCCACTGCGATGGCGCTGGTGCTTATCGTGGTGATTGCAGCCGTTGGCGTCCGTTCTGGCCTGCTCGTTACTATGGCAGTGCCCTTCTCATTCTTCTTTGCATTCATCATTATCAATATGCTGGATTTCACCTATAACTTCATGGTGATTTTTGGTTTGTTATTGGGATTGGGGATGCTGATTGATGGCGCGATCGTGATGGTGGAGTTTGCCGATCGCAAGATGGCAGAAGGTCTGGACAGCAAGGACGCCTACAAAGCTGCTGTTAAGAGAATGTTCTGGCCAATCACCGCATCCACTGCCACAACACTGGCGGCATTCTTGCCCATCATGTTCTGGCCTGGCGTATCCGGTCAGTTCATGAGCTACCTGCCAATTACCGTATTCGCAGTCCTGGTTGGTTCCCTGTTTTATGCATTGCTATTCGCACCTGCTATTGGCGCTCTTATAGGCACTTCCAGCGAGGCGGACAAAGCCTACCTGCGTAATCTGGAAGATGGCGATCCCCAGAAAGTTTCCGGAATTACCGGCATTTACGCCAGAATCCTGGACTTCGCCGTGCGCATTCCAGGCACTGTGCTCATGATCACGATCGCCACCTTGTTTACTGTAATTTTTGCCTATGTGCGTTTCGGAGCCGGCTTCGAATTTTTCGTGTCTGCAGAACCCATGCAAACTCAGGTGCAAATCTTTGCCAGGGGGAACTTCTCCGCCTCAGAGCTCAGAGACATCATGTTGGATGCAGAAGATCGCATCGAAGAGATCGGATACTTTGACGGTATCGTCACCCAATCTGGTGCCGGACAACAAATGGGAGGCGGCCAGGCTGCTGCTCCCGACCTGATTGGCACCATCTTCATCGAACTTACCGATCGCAGAACTCGCGAGATAAACGGCTTCGAAATTGAAAATATGTATCGGGAAGCGGTAGAAGCCATTCCCGGCGTTCGCGCAGAAATCGTCTCTGTGGAACAGGGCCCACCTGTGGGCAAGGAAATTCAGGTTGAGTTTTCTGGAGAAGATCTTGACCAGCTGTTCGTGGAAGCGAGCAGACTGCGCCAATTTATGGAAAACGAGATGACCGGTCTCATTGATATCGATGACACCACGCCGATTCCAGGCATTGAATGGGAAATTCAGGTGGACCGGGCCCAGGCTGCCATGCTGGGAGCCAACATGTCGGAAATTGGTTCAGCTATCCAACTGCTGACCAATGGCATTTTCATGGGAGACTATCGACCCAATGACAGTGAAGAAGAAGTGGATATCCGGGTACGCTATCCGGTGGAGTACCGCGGTCTGCATCAACTGGACAGCGTCCGCATCGGCACCGCCAATGGACCGGTGCCGCTGAGCAGTTTTGTGACCCGCGAACCACAGCGCAAGGTCAGCGAAATTCAACGGGTCGATGGCAATCGTGTAGTTTATGTCCGTGCCAATCCTGCTCCCGGTGTTCTCGCTGCCAATAAACTAATCGAAGTTGAGCAGTACATGGAGGCAAACCCACCAGGTAACGGTGTGTTCTACCAATTCCGTGGCGCTAATGAAGAACAGGAAGAGTCGGCAGCTTTTCTGATTCAGGCTTTTGCCCTGTCCATGGCGTTGATGGCTATTCTGCTGGTAACACAGTTCAACAGCTACTATCAGTCGGTGCTCATTCTCTCCTCAGTAATCATGTCTACCGTTGGCGTATTGTTGGGGCTGTTGACCACAGGGATGCCGTTTAGTGTGATGTTAACCGGTATTGGTATCGTGGCTCTCGCCGGGATTATCGTAAACAACAATATCGTGTTGATCGATACATTCAATGTGTTGCGCAGGGATCATCCGGAATGGTCCTTGCGGGAAATCATTGTGCACACCGGCGTGCAGCGTTTGCGTCCCGTGTTTCTCACCACGTTTACAACGGGCTTCGGTCTGCTGCCACTGGCAATGAATATTTCATTCGACCTGCTGGGTGCGGAAATCGAAATAGGCGGACCCATTGCGTCCCAGTGGGCGGGACTCGCGTCAACGATCGTATTCGGTCTGTCTTTTGCAACGATTCTCACGCTGATCGTCACACCTGCAATGCTGGCGTTGCCCGACTCGATCCGCAGCACCTTGCGCAAGATACCGGGGCTACGACCCCGCGCGGAAGCACCGAGCCTGGCCTCCTGATCATCAGCGCCAGATGGGATTCTGGCGCTGATCTATCATTCATGTCACAATTTCTTTATTGCTCATCTCGCTTAGGGACCTGATGGGACTCTTAGTCACCTATTTCCTGATCAGTATTGGCTTCTCTTTCCTCTGCTCCATCCTGGAAGCTGTGCTACTGAGCATCACTCCCGCCTATGTCGGCATTCAGGAACAGCAAAACTCGCGAATTGCCAAGGATCTGGCGCGATTCAAGGCTGATATCGATCAACCTCTCGCTGCGATCCTGACCCTGAATACGATCGCCCATACCGGAGGCGCAGTCGGCGTAGGCTCGCAGGCATCGGCATTGTTCGGCGAACACACTATCGTCATATTCGGTACTTCACTCATCGGCATGGAAGCGCTCATCGCAGGCTTGATGACTCTGGCGATCCTCTACCTGTCAGAATTGATTCCGAAAACCATCGGTGCAAACAACTGGGAGGCGCTGGCACCCTTTGCCGTGAGCATCCTGAAAGTCATGTTGTTCATCCTCGCCCCGCTGGTCTGGGTCAACAATTACATCACGCGCCATCTCAAGAAAGACAAGGACAAACCGGTACTCAGTCGAACTGACTTCCTGGCAATGACCAAGCTCGGCCATGAAAGCGGCGTTCTCGAAGAAAACGAACAGGCGATCATTCACAACCTGCTGCGATTTTCCAGGGTGCGGGTCAAAGACGTGATGACTCCGAGAATTGTGGTAATCGCTGCCAGTGATTCCATGACTATCGGAGAATTTCACGAACAGAATGCTGACCTGCCTTTTTCCCGCATCCCGATTTATCACGACCAGAACGACAATGTCGTCGGCTACGTGCTCAAAGACGAGATGCTGCTGAACCTGGTCGAAGACAAAGACAATATGACCTTGAATGAGATTCGCCGCGACATCATCGTGGTACACAAGACTCTCCCAATACCTGAACTGCTCGATACCTTCGTGGAGAAGAAGGAACACGTGGCATTGGTCGTTGACGAATTTGGCAGCATGGACGGCATCGTAACCATGGAGGACATCATTGAAACACTGCTCGGTCTCGAGATTGTAGACGAGTCTGACAATGATGAGGACATGCAAGCGCTGGCGCGGGCCAACTGGGAGAAACGAGCACAACGACTGGGCATTCTTTCGAAAGATGCAGATGCTGAAACTGGTGACAGCGAAATTCCTGAACAAGATGCCCAATCCTAAGTGTGCGACCAGGCACTTTACCGCCGACACTGATCCTGGCAGGACCAATAATCAAATAGGGATGCGTTATAGAGCAAACGCTCGATAGATGCGCTGAGTAAACGTTTGTTGCGGGCTTTGTGATAAATTGTTACCGCAATCCCGGCTTTGCACAGCTGTGCTAATATCGAGACACTCTTTACCGAGCCCGGAAATGGATAACGGTGTGAAGTAGAGAGAGCTAAAGCTCGGAGCTTGGGAGTTCTTCTTTGTTCCCCCCTTTTCTAAAGCATTGAGCGGCTTTCAAGTCTCCGCTTTAGCGCCTTCTCCAGAACATCGCTCCCGATGCTCAATCCAATGTCGCCAACAGCCGATCTCTTTCAGCGCGCTGTTGCCTTCTCAGCTGCTCTTTATAACGTTCAGACATCAGAAAGAGGTGTTGCTCACTGAGTCGAATGCTCTGATGTAGAAAATCGAATCTGGGATGTCCTGCAGGGAGTGTGTTGTTTGCGACTTCCAGCCTCAACTTCAAGACTTTGCGAGCCTCTCGCAAGTGCTGCTCCCGTTTGCCATCCAGGTTCAGATTGAATGCATTGATGTGCCAGGAGGAGACTTTCTGCAATCCCTCTTCCAATTCTGCTTGGGTCTCGTCAAAAAGACGTGTGTAGAGTAGCTCCAGGTAACTGTAATGGTCATCAATCGCCTGCCAGTCTTCGAGCTCGATTTCACTGACAATCATGCTTTCGATGAGGGGGACCTGGGAAGTGTGGTACAGGCCATTGGCCACGCGGCTCGACTGCCAGGCGCGTTCGAAATACTCCACCGCAAATGCATGATTACCGGCTTCCTGCTGTTGCCTCCCCTGTACAAACAATGCGTCAAGCTGGGTGTTGTCATACAGATTGTACTCATCAGCAAGTAACTGAGAGGACTGCATAACATCAGAGGCCAATAAGGCAAGGCTTTCGGGAGCGCTGCTCAGCGGTTTTGCCTCGATTTGAGTCTGTGCCCCGAGTGGATTTTGTATAAGGAGTGCGGAGAGGAATAGTGTCACTGCAATTGGAGTGAATCGTTCCGGGTGTCTGCCCCGGCCCTGGGTCGAT
Source organism: uncultured Pseudohongiella sp. (assembly GCA_965267495.1). Lineage (GTDB taxonomy): Bacteria > Pseudomonadota > Gammaproteobacteria > Pseudomonadales > Pseudohongiellaceae > UBA9145. The sequence goes on from OZ254078.1 coordinate 2,381,386, forward strand.
GGATTTCGCTGCAAGAGATGAATCATAGGCATGCCTCTGTCATATTCGGAGGATGAATTATAAGTGCCTAATTATCAAGGGAATTTTGAACTTAAATTACAGTTATATTTCAGTATTGTTACAATTCTCCAAAAAATATTTATTATTTTCAATGACTTAGATTTTGACGCACAAATTCGGTGCGTAATGAAATTGTCACATTCAAGTTGCTGAAATTGAAACAATTTCCGGCTATTCCCGTCAAATTCCAGTTATAAATGTGACAGTCGCGGGTCATCAGTGATCCCGGTGATCTTCTGCAAGCTGGAAAAGGGATGCTGCAAGCAGGGCTTCAGCAGGGGGAAAAGTGGCAGCGGTCGCGGATCAGTTCTGCAGACCTGACCCAGGCTGTTAGCGGTAAGTTCGGTTGGCGATTACAGCTTCGGCCAGCAAAATCAGCATCACCGCAACCAGGATGTACCACCACATCCGTTGTGGTCGTTCCAGTTCCTCAATCATTTGCGCTGTTTGTACTTCCCTGGATTGTATAGGGTTGGTATCCGGGTTGATCACAGCATCATAGAGGGTCTCCGGTGCTACCCGGGTAAAGTCAGACTCTTCCGATTGAAAGTTCACTGCAAGACGCACAGCAGTCTGATCGATAGTCGCATTGAGAATGCCAGGCCTGGTGGCGGCAACAATGGCATCGGCGTTAACAGGCAGCGGGCTGCTGCTGGCGTCGGTGACACTGATCTCTCTGCCAGTTTGCTCAGGATCCAGATTGATATTGTCACCCACTTCGTAGTCACGCTGTCTGGCTTCCGATTGCACCAGATGGCGCAGGGTTTCGTGCACAAAGGGCAGGTACAGGCCCTGTAACGCCAGATTGTTCCATTCCAGGTCAAGCGTAGAAGCAAACAGCAATACCCGACCCTCCCCGATATCGCGTTCTACCAAGGCCGGTTCTGTGCTATCGAATTGCATTAGCACATCGGCATCTGCGACCGGACTTAATGACCAATGACCCTGGAAGCGCGCCGACCAGTCACCCTGCAATGGTCGCAAAATGGGATGCCGGCGATCGTAATCTGCAATCACCAGATAGTCATCTCGACCCAATGATCCCTGGGTTTGCAACTGGGCGGGAGTAATAGCCGCGAATTGTCGATTAAACAAGTCAGGCTCAACCCGATCACCAGGAGCAATCAATAAGCTGCCCCCTGACTCTACATAAGTCGCCAGGGATTGAGCCTGTTGATTATTCAGATCTCCTACATTCAACAACACGGCCACATCATTCTGTTCCAGAGCCGCGACACTCAATTCACTGGACTCTATGGCGGTCAATTGAAAGGGAGAACCGGCAGTGCCGCTGACTGCCAGACTGAACCAGTGACCCTCATCGTCAAACCAGTTCTCAGAAGCTTCTCCATTCACTACCAGAACCCGAATTTTCGGTAACACATCAACGGTGAAGTAATAGGCATTGTCATCAGCAAAATCATCTCCAGATACCCTCACTTCACCAACGTAAGTGCCTTCAATGTCAAAGGTGCTGGTAAAAGTCACCACCTCTTCTGACCGTTCCGCCAGATTGACAGACTGTCTGTCAACCATCTGTCCATTGATACTCAGAGAGACTTCCCCTCGATCAAGGTACTGGGTACCGGTACTGCGAACCCGGGCCAGGATCTGTTGTTCCACCGCCTCTTCCAGCAATTGAACTGGAGAACGCACATCCGTTAAAACCAGATTGCTGCTTTCCGGATCGCCAACATCGATCGTTGTCAGGGCAACGCCAGGAGCCAGGTTCCAGCCTTCATCCGCTGCCTGCATGCCCGCGTCCTGAAAGTCGGAAATCAGATAGACGGCACGGTTATCAAAATTGGAGTTTTCCAGTAATTGATCGGCGAGTCGCAGGTTAGGGTAATAACGGGTGGTACCGAATCCGGGCTCTTCAATGTCGCGGATAAGATTTCGCATCGCATCCAGATCAGTATCCAGCTCTCGCACCAATTCCGCAGAGTCGGAAAAGGCAATCAGTGCAAGCTGATCACCGCTGGAAAGACGGTCTATGACTCGTTCCGCCTCTTCCTTGGCTTGCTCAAAGTTATCCCCATAGCGCATGCTCATGGACACATCCAGCAGGATCACCGCTGATTCCGGATCCGAATCTACCAGCCGCGCAACCGACTGATTGAACAAGGGTCGGGCGAAAGCTACCACCAAAAGTGCAATAACGCCGGCACGCAGTAATAGCAGCGCGATTTGTTGCAAGTGTTGAAACAGGACCAGCTTCTTTGATGTCTTCTTGAGGAAGCGGATGCTACTGAACATCAGCTTGGGTGGTTTCTCCCGGCGGATCAGGTGGATTGCTACCGGTATCAGCGCCGCCAGCAGACCCAGAAGAAATATGGGAGTGAGAAATACCATGGCGAATCAGAAGCTCTTGGCCCTCTTTGACATATAGGAAGACAGCGCCTCGTCCAGGGGCATGGCCGTGTTCAGTAGCGCATAATCCACGCCGCTACTCTGACACTTCTTGCGACAGAATGAGAGAAATTCATTCAGGTTTTCCAGATAGGCCTTACGGATCGCAGCAGGTGAAGTGATATAAGTTTCATTGTTCTCCATGTCAATAAATTCAGAAGCTTCATTGAATGGAAAGTTCAACTCTGCATCATCCATAATCTGAAAGGTGATGATGTCGTTTCCCATACCCCGCAAATTTTGCAGCGTATTGATTACCCGCTCCTCATCGTCAAGCATATCTGTGATCAGGACCACAATGCTCTTCTTGGTGAGGGAGGCTGCAAGGTCAGTCAGGGGCTTTACCGCATCGGTCTTGTGCCCCGATTCCACCTGGGACAGGGCGCGAAGAATGCGCATCAAATGAGGCTGACGACAGCGTGCCGGAATATATTCCCGAATCTCATCATCGAAGGTTATCAATCCTACTGCATCGCGCTGTCGCATAATGAAATAAGCCAGCGCCGATGCCAGGGTCACCCCATAATTCAGTTTACTCACACCGCCGGAGGTGTAGTCCATGGAAGCACTGGTATCGAGCAGAATCATGCAGCGGACGTTGGTCTCATCTTCATACTGTTTGATATAAAACTTGTCGCTGCGGGCGTAGAGCTTCCAATCCACATGACGCATATCATCGCCGCGTTGATAGTGACGATAATCATTGAACTCGACGCTGAATCCCCGGTTTGGACTCTTATGCAAGCCAGACAGGAAACCCTCTACCACAACGCGCGCACGGAGCTCGAGATTATCAAGCCCTGCCAGCACGGTTGGATCGAGAAAATTAAGGGATTCAGTCATGATTGCAGCGGGGGTCTGTAACTACCCTAGATCTCCGCAGCCGGTTCCGGCACTGCATCCAGCAATTTGGTGATCACATCATCTGTGGTGATGCGTTCCGCCTCAGCATGAAAGTTTAACAGTATGCGATGCCTGAATACTGACGGCGCCAATGCTCTCACGTCGCCGTAGGAAACGTTATAGCGACCCAGTAGCAAGGCCCTCACCTTTCCCGCGAGGATTAGGTTCTGAGAAGCACGAATACCTGCACCCCAGCTTACCCAGTCCTTGATGAAGTCGGGAGAGTTTTCACTCTGGGGACGGGATGCATGCACCAGGCGAACTGCGTATTGGATAACTGCCTCAGCGGCTGGCACCTGTCGAGCGATACGTTGAAACTCAAGAATATCTTCTCCACCCAGTGGATGAGACAGGGGATTGTCATGAGTCTGCGTGGTCTGACTCACCACTGTCACTTCATCAGCTTCAGACAGATAACCCAGCTCAATTTTGAACATGAAGCGGTCCAGCTGTGCTTCGGGGAGAGGATAGGTCCCTTCGAGTTCAATCGGATTCTGGGTTGCCAATACGAAGAAGGGCTTGGACATTGGATGCGTTACGCCGGCAGCGGTAACTTGCCTCTCTTCCATGGCTTCCAGCAAGGCAGATTGAGTCTTGGGCGGCGTTCTGTTGATTTCGTCGGCGAGCAGGATATTGGTGAAAATGGGGCCTTTGACAAACTTCAGCTGGCGGGCGCCATCAGATTCTTCAACGACCTCCGAACCTACCACGTCTGCAGGCATCAGGTCCGGAGTAAACTGAATTCGGCTAAAGTCTACCTGCAATATATCAGCCACAGTCTTGATCAATAATGTCTTGGCAAGACCTGGCACACCGGTCACCAGTACGTGACCACCACCAAACAATGCGATCAGTAGTTCGTCAATTATCGACTCCTGGCCGATAATGACTTTCTTGATTTCGGCAACGATCTGGTCGCGGCCCTCCTGCATGCGCCTGACCAGGGCAATATCATCCTGATTCTCTATATCCAGTACTTCTTCTGTTTCTGCCATTAGTTGTTCCCGTCCATCAGTGGCTAAAAGCGTATATTAGAAAATTGATACCTATCTTGTAGGCCTCATTGGTGTATTTGGTTGGATAGGCTTCATAAAATGTATGTTCCCATCCGTCTCCAAGATCAGTGTTGTAGTTGGCCACCATCATGACGCGACCATCGTCGTCCAGGACTGCATAGACTTCTGGCGGGTAACTGGGGTCGTCCAGGTTCATGAAACCACCAAAATCCCAGGTCACCATCCTGCCCGGCACCTGGGCCAGCTCATCGATATCAAAAAAGATGTGGAATATCTCGTGGCTGGTATCCAGTTTGATAATTTCGCGGTCTGGCCAGATCTTGCCCATTTCCATGAACATGTCATCCAGGTGTGGTTGTCCCCAAAAATCATCCACCATCACGAAGCCCCCGCGCAGCATGAATTCACGCAACACTTCAATTTCCTCAGGGCTAAAATTGGGACCGGAATAGGAAGAGCCTATAGGTACCCGCTTCCAGTTCATATACAGAAAGATATGTTCAAACAGGCGAGGATCTGTGAGCTGCAGGTAGGTATGATTGCGGGGATTGGTGTCTACATTGGTATAGCGCTGAACGCCACGCAGAAAATTCTCATCCGAATCAGGATAATCTGTGTCCCACCAGCCACCTCTTCTGCGGTAGCCAAATCCGCCCCGGCCGCCACCATGATTGGTGTATTGGCCGCGCAACCAGGTGAACTCGGTAATGTCGTCACCGTAGAGTGACAGATCTTCGTTGTCACTGAGCCCATCAAGCCGCACCACCTGCGCCACAGCCAGCTGAGCTGCAAACAACAGCGAACAGCAGAACAGATTGGCTATAAGCGATTGGCTGCGTTTCACTGAGCCCCTTCCCTTTCTACGGATTCCAGCAGCAGACGCTGGGCCCGCTCAAAACTCGGTGCCTGTTCCAGCGCAAAGAGTACGTTTTGTTTCGCCTCGGCAATTTGACCGTTGCGAAGATAGGCCTCAGCGAGATTGGTGCGTGCTTCCACAGGGTCGCTGATCTCCAGTTTCATTAACACTTCAAATTCAGTGACTGCCAGCTCGGGGTCTTCGATAGCCATGGCATAGTCAGCCTTGAGTTGATGCACATCCTGACGATAGGGATCTACCTGCAAGGCCCGATCTATATAGTAGGCAGCGCGTTCATAGTCGCCCTGCTCCAGCGATGCTTCTGCCAGAATAATTGCCGAGCCATAATCGTGCTGCAGGCTTTCCAACAAAGTCTCGAGCCACTGCAGTTGCATATCCCGGTCGCCTTCCCGCTCGTAGATTTGCGATAACACCAGGGGCGGGCTGGGATAGCCTGTATAGGATGGCAACATCTCGTAGGCGGTCTGCAGATAAGATTTTGCCTCTTCAAAAGCTTCTTCCTTGAACAGGACAATGCCGAGCTGCAAGAAGGCTTGAAAATCCCTGGGATTCTCTTCGATACGCGAACGCATGTGTTGCTTCAGAGAGGCATTGTTATAGAGCTCAGCCAGGATTGCACTACTGTTCTCCCGAATACCGTGACCGTGACCATCCCCTTCATCAGGAACATCTTCAGTGTGCGCATAGACATTGATTTCCTGTACCCGTCGGTCAATCCAGTTCCTGAATCCACCGTCGAATTCATTGACACTCATTCCGAAGACTTCTGCGAAGCGTTCGCTGTCTTCCTTTATCAAGGCATACTGATTGATCAGTTCTACCAACTTGGGGAATCCATATTCTTCAGTGATGTAATCCACCACCAGGTACGACTGAAAATAGGCGAAGCTGAGATCAGCGTTGTTGCGTGCGCCAGAGAATCCTGAATTCAAGCTGGCTACCGGCAATAATTTGTCCTGTTCAGCGGCACGCACCAGATCGAGTCCCTGATCTCTGCCCCAGTAGGGTCGACCCTCTCTTTCCTCCCAGACTGATATGCCTTCAGAGAGCCATCTTGGCATGCGGTTGTTGGTCATCTGCAGGGTGATGACGTGCATGAATTCATGCCAGACGATTTCCTGCCAGTTCGCAGCCAGCGTGTCAGGGGAAATCAAGGTAATCACCCTACCAAAACAGATGCCTACCAGCGGTCCAATATCAGGCAATCCGACAGAGCGCACCGCAAAGTCTTGTGAGTTCTCAAACACCTCGATCAGAATTGGGCCTTCAGGTTCAAAGCCATACTTCGCGGTCAGCGTAGTCCAGGATTCTTCCAGCAAGGGCTCCAGGTACGGCCAGAGAATATCCGCATCGCGTTCACTCATATGTACTTTGAAGTGTTCGCTCTCCAGCGTTGCGTAAGTTTCGAGTGTGTCAAACACTTTGAGAATATTGGAAGTCATTACATTGAAGGGATCGTTGTCGAAACCGATTTCGAGATTCCGCTTGCCTTCTTCTTCCTCTCCCAATCGGACCAGGTTATTGCCCAACAGGGTGTAACCTTGCCAGTATTCCGGATCGGCCGCGATGGCGGCACGAGCGTACTCAACCGCCTCCGTAAATCGGTAGTTCTTGCCGAAGCTGTCAGCGATGTCGCCAAGAAACTGCGGGTTGCCCGGACTAAATGCGTCGACCTGGGCTTTAAAGTTGTTGAAATCTGCTTCCCGCTCTTCCAATGCAGCGCTGGCTGCAAGGACGCTCAGGGTTTTAAGAGATTCGGGATTCAGTGCCAGCACTTGTCGGAAGTACTCCTGGGCCTCATCTTCCCTGCTATTGATCATCAACAACTGACCGTAGGTTTCCAGCGCCGGCACATAGTTCGGATTGATTGCCAAAGCCCGTTGCAGAGAACGCTCGTCACCGACAACCTGGGCGATACCTACCAGAGCCGGGACATAACGACTATTGATATCGAGCGCATCCTGATAGCCACGTTCCGCATCGGCGGCATTGTATTTTTCCAGGAACAAATCCGCCCACAGTGTATGAGCCTCAAGATTATTGGGGTTTGCTCGGGTCGCTTCATCGAAGAGACTGTTGGCATCATAAACATTGCCAAGCAACCAGCTGGCCAGTGCGACCATTGCAACATCTTCTGACGCGAACACCAGACCATTGTTGTAACGCTGCACTGCCTGGTTCAGCACCTGGAAGGCGGCTTCTTTCTGACCGCGGAATTTGAGCAGGCTACCGTACTGCACCAGGCTGCGGACAGGTGGTTCGCCCAGACCATCCACGACGGCTTCCAGGATTTCCAGCGCCTCGGCTGATTCGCCCTGAAACCGTTTGATCTCTGCAAGTTGTGTACTGAGCAGTGGAGTATCTGCATAGTCGTCATCATCAATGGCATCTGCCACAACGCGCTCAGCATCGCGCAGATTGCCCATCATGTAATAGGCTTTGCTGGCACCGATAAGCCCGTCAGCTTCATCGAGACCGTCGGCCATCTGAAACATCTCGCTGGCCGCAGCGTAGGAACCATTCAGCATCAGCTGCTCAGCCCGATACAATGCCGAATCACCTGACTCAGCGGGATCATCCTGGCTATTGGCAGCCTGGGCAAAAAGCACGCTGAGGAGAAACGTGAACGAGATCAGCCTGGATCGAATACGATTAGTCATTGCTTTGTCCATCTGGTTGGTCTGATACAACAGTTTCATTGAAGCTTGCGGTAGCACGCGAAAGATCTACCAGTAATTGTTCCATGCGTTGCCAGTAATCCGCCTCCAGGTATTCCGCCTTACGGCCCCGGAGAATGAATACGGATCGTTCCAGCTCCTGCACCCTGGCCTTCAGTGCAAGTGCTTCACTGGAAAGTCCACTGGTGTCATCTACCAGAGTGTCAATATAGGCGATCTCGGCAAGTCGCCCGTCAGTATCCTCGAATCCAGGCTCCAGAGAGAACAAGGCATCACCATTGTCATCCAAGCCTGCATGCTCTGCCGCCAGTCTGCCCTGTTCTGCGTACCAGGCTTCCACATTGGCTTTGGCGTATTCGAAAGCTTCCAGCATGGAAACCCGGTTATTCTTGTCACGATCGCCATTGCGTTGTTCCAGCGCCTCAATGAAATAGCCTGAGAAAATCGGATCGTAACGCTCAGAAGGAGAGCGGGTAGAAGAGATAACCACCCTGCCTTCACTGGACAGGGCTGCAGAAAAACCAAAGCTGGCGCTGGTTGTATTGATAATTACCATGTCCTGCCGATCAAACTGATCCAGCAAGACGGCAAATTCATTGCCAGTCATGTCAGGGCCAACAATATTGAATTTCGCCTCTTCTTCTGCACCCGAACCGTGACCGATGAGGTATAAGGTGATCTGATCACCAGTCTCGACTCTCTCCAGCAGATTACTGAGACTCTGTTCGATCCCTTCCCGATCACTGGCGCCATCGACTCGATCCCCGCCGACAAAATTGCTATTGCCATCGTCATACAACAAGGTGACCGTGTCGGCACTGTAGCCATAGTCCCTGGCCAGAATATCGTGCAGGGAAAAGCCCCATTGACGAAATCGTTGTTCGTTGGTTTCGCCTACTGCGGGTCCAACAATAATCACCGCATATTTCCTGGTATCAGGTCGGTCAAGAAAGTAACTATCAACAGCATCCTGCGCAGCCAGGAGTGTTACAACAGCCGATAAAGCCGTGCCCAGTACCAGCTGCCTAAACCACTTCACAGAGAAGTTTCTCATGACAAGCCTCGCAATCGTCGTGCCACCCAATCCATACAGAGCAGCGCTATCAACAAGGCCAGTAACCAGGGCTGGTCCCAGAGATCAATCTGGACTTCACGGGAATAGGCGTTTGGGGTGAATTCAATCGTGTTGGCCAGCTGCGCGGCATCATTGATGTTGAAATAGGTACCTCCGCTTGCATTCGCAATTCTTGCCAGCAATCCACTGTCCATTTCAGCATTGGTGTATTCCCGCAGAGAGGGAGTGACCACAAAAGCAGCGCGTTTCTCAGAACCGCCTGCCGAACCTTCACCTGCTACTGTTGCTACATCTACCAGCAGGTTGTAGACGCCTTCATCCTCGACTGTGAAACTGGCACGATAGACGCCATCTTCTTCGATATCCCACTCCATCGCCGTATCGCTGATTTGATCCAGGGGGTCGGTAGTCTGCATATACAGCGAAGCGTTATTGTCAGCTTCATAGCTGTCATCCAAAACGGTCGCTGTGATATTGACCTCATCACCTACATTGTAAAACTCCCGATCGAACTCGATGGTGATTCGTTCCGGGGCAGATACTGCTGCCCAGCGAAGCATCTGTCTCCATAGTGTTTCATGTGATTGATCTTCAAATGGCATCATCATTTGCCAGCGCCAGCTGCTGGCGGTAGCCATCACGGCACTTCGGCCACTTCCATAGCGTTGTGTTGCCAGGATAGGGAGTAGTTGATTTTGATACTGTAGACTTGGATGCTCCATCAGCACAGTGGCACCGGGCTTGATACGGCCTGTCACGTAGATGCCCTGAAGCTCAGGAAGCTGTCTCCACAGGTTGTCATTATCTGCATCATCGCTGGCCAGTCGCAGCAATGGGGAGAACTGGCCGTTATTGGTCAGGCGCGGAAAGTAGAGTTCCCCAGTGGCGTGATTGCCACGTCTAATACCACCTCGCAAGTGACCGGGCAGGAAATTCTCCTCCACCAGGGTCACTGGCAGTATGTCGGCAATAGGCGTGCTGATAAATTCTTCATCGATCATGCCGCTCATCAGAAATCCACCACCGCGTTCGGCCACGAAGTCCTCGATCATCTGCAGCTGATCAGCGTTGAAGAAGCTCTCTTCAATATCGCCCAGGATTATCGCCTCATACTGATACAAGGATTCTTTGTCTCTTGGAAATCCTTCACTGAGCTCCGTAGGTGAAGTAATGCCCTGTCGATAATATTTTTCAGGACCGGTCTGCAGGTAAGTTGCTAGCCGAATGGAAGTGTCTTCTTCCACCGCCCGACGAATAAATTTGTATTCGTTACGCGGATGCCCTTCGAGATAAAGAATGTCAAGTGGCTCCTTTTCGCTATTATCGACAAGAAAACTATACACATTGTTTTGTTCGATAATTTCACCACTCTGCAGCTCCACCTCGAGATCGTAAACGATAGCCTCCGGACGTTCTGGCGTCAGCTCCATTTCGTAGCGTCGGGTGACGCCTTCCGGACCTAGAGTAATAACTCGTGATTCCACAATGGAATCGCCGTCTCTGACCGCCAGTTCGATTTCCTGGCCCTCATAACCCTGATGATTGAGGCCGACGGAGATATTGAATACGGAACCTTCCAGCACGGTTTCCGCAGCACTTACATCGACAATCCCGATGTCCTGAGGAATCTCTTCCTGACCTACACCAACGGTAAATACTGGCACCTGGCGGGTCCCAAACTCGGCTGCCTTGATGCCGGGATCAATTTCACTGTTGTCCGCACCATCGGTAACCAACACAATGCCACCAAGCGGCAAGCCATTTAGCTGAGCATCGACATACTCCAGCGCATCTGCGATTGATGAAGCAGTACCAGACTCTGACAGACCTTCTGGACCGGCAATACGCTCAGCCTCCTTGTCGAAACGAAAATTACGCAGCTGAAATGATTCTGCCAATTCATCAAGCACACCCCCATCAAGCAGCACATCATTGACCACGTCCCGACGAGAGCTACTACCACCCATGTCGGCAATTGCCATGCTCTGGGAATCATCGAATATCACGCCGAGATAGGTTTCCTGTGGTGAAACCTGCATGGTACTGATGACTGGTCGAAGCAAGCAGAACAGCAACAGCACCAGCACCGACGACCTGGTAATGACGAAGAAAGTCTTCCAGCCGGCACTCAGTGGCCGCGTAGTTTTCAGGTAGCTGAGCCAAACCGCGGCTACGATCAGAACAACCAGAATCAGGAATACGAATGGGCTGATGCCGTAGGCGAAGCTTAGATCGCCCTCTGCTAATGCGGTAAAGAGGTTGGGTTCCGTGTATTGCATCTGCTACTGGGTCTAATTGCTAGACCCCTGACTTTCGGACAATACGCGATAATATTGCTCGACCAGCTCCCGATACTCTTCGGGAATTTCTTCATCGGCTGCTGCATAGAGCTTATTGTTGATTTCATCCAGCTCCGCCTGGGCACGCAGGGCCCCTTCCAACTCGAGAATAGGCTGCAACAACTGCTGGAATAAATCCGGTTGACTGAGAAAATCTTCGATGTCCTGCTGGGTTAATTGCTGGCGAATAGAACGCGCATTACCCCAGGGCAGGCTAGTTCCATCGGTGGTGACCCGACCCCCGATACCGGCACGATCCTGTGGATTACCTCCGCGGGCACCGCCAATTTGTTGTCGACCACCGGCCTGGGCCTGGCCTTGCTGACCGCCTGACTGTTGACCACCAGCTTGTTGGCCACCAGTCTGTCCCTGTTGCCCCTGCTGTTGCTGTAGCTGCTGTTGCAATTGCTGGGCTAGTTGTTGTGATCGCTGCAACTGATCGCGCATTTCTCGCAAACTGGGCACACCGCTTCCAGGCTGCTGTCCGGCTTCATTAAATGCCAGGGCCTGTTCCTGCAGTTCTTCAATCTGTTCCCGCAACGCTTCTGCATCGTTGGCTGCCTGCTGAATCTGATCAGAAGGTGAACCGGTGTTGGAAGGATCGAGTGCCGCCAGGGACTGTGCCAGTTCCTGCAATTGGTCCTCGATTTCTTCTTCGATATCTACCGCCAGGTTTACCATGCCGTTACGCAATACGCGGTTGCTGGTCTGCATCTCTTCCTGAATAGGTCGCAATTCTCTTGATGCTGACTGTGCCTGCGACATCAAGCGCTGATCTTCATTGCTGCCGCGCGCAATGATTGCCCGCAGCATGTCATCGATCTCTTCCAGATCCCGCTGTTGTTGCTGCTGAGCCTCGATCAGTTCCTGCAAGCGCTCATCATTGCGGACAGACTGGCGAGTCTGACCCAGTCCCTGCTGACGGGATGTTTCAGCGATCTGTTCCTGCAATTGGCGTTGCTGATCCAGCAATTGTTGACCACGGCGCGAAAGGTTTTGTGCCAGCTGATTAACAGAACGCTCTCCCTGTTCGTTCAATTCCCGTTGCTGCTGACGAAGATTCTCCAGGGCCTTCTGGCTGCGGGCAGCTGCAATAGATGGTGAATCACTCTCCGCAGCTTCCTGCATCTGCTGTGCGGCACGCTGCAAGGCAGTTTGCTGTTGTTGTTGGCCGCCCGATTGACTGCTTGAGGAGGATGACGACGCCTGAGACTGGGACTGGGATTGCGACTGGGCACTGCTCTGGGAAGCCTGCTGGGAATTCTGCTGGCTGCGCGACAGCTGCTGGGCCAATTGTTCAACTTCGCGACTCAATTGCTCCTGCTGGCGCATCAGGCGTTCCAGTTCACGACGTTTCTGCTCTTCGGTGAGCTGTTCCTCACGACGGGCGAGATTGCGTTGCGCTCGCGTCAGGGCTTCCTGACGACGCGCCAGTTCTTCCAGTTTGTTCACTTCTTCCTGATTTTCTCGGGAACCACCACCGGCGCTGCTGGGATTTTCATAGCGATTCTCCAGCTGCCCCATTTCCATTTCAAACAGCTCGCGCAAATCTTCCCGTTCCTGTTGGGCGCCACCGCCCCCGCCGCCACCACCACCTTGTTGCATGCTGATGTTGGTGCGGTTGATGCTGGCTTCTGCCTTGAGAATGTACTGCAAGGCAAGTTGTTCCGGTTGCAATGCCGATGTGATTTGTTCGAGCTCAAGCTCGTTGGCGGCCTGATTCATTTGATCAATGGCCAGCGAAAGGTTTTCTACTGCAGCATCATAAGTGTCATCTGAAAAATTCAGTCTTTCGGCAAGACGATCAATGGACATGCGTGCACGCCCGGTAGCTTCCCGCTGCGACTCAGCAATAATTTCCGCATCAGAACTGAATTCTTCTGGAGAGGCTTCTCCCTGTCGATTGCGCAGCTTCCAGGTTGCCGCAATGATGTCTTTTTGAATCGATACCAGTGCGCTGCTATCTCCACCTTGTCCTCCGCCGGCACCGCCACCGCCTCCTTGCATTCCTGGATTACGACGAAATTCCTGATCGGTCGGTATGACCTGAAGGAAATAAATATCGGAGATCACTTCGTTAGGGCCTTCGAGGCCATTATTGTCGGCAAGGGTAAGGAAATAGCTGACGAAATCACCCGGTTCCACACCGAGATCTTCAAGATAGATCAGTTCATTGCCGGATACGCTGCGCACGTTACTCTCAGGCAGGAAATCAACCTGTACCTCGTCCGCACCCACCACGCTATAGTTCAGGGTGAATTCGCTGAGCCCATAGTCATCACTGGCATCCATTTCCAGAACGACTTCTTCCAGGGGCATCACATCCTGATCCCGACCCGGTCGCTTCAGCGCCAGCTCTGGAGGATTGTCTGCGATGGAACGAATAAAATAGTCCAGCGGATTCTGACTCTGCAATCCGGAAAAGTCCGTGGCAGAAATTCGGTAGACGCCATCCTGATTGACAGTGAAACTGGCCGTGCCTACATTGCCATCGATATCCAGCTGCAAATCCTGATAAGGAGGTGGCGGATTGAATTCCTCATCGTCGTCGCGGACATTCTCGTCAAACTCCAGCAGTGCATTTTCGATGGCCTTGTTAAAAGTGACACTCAAATTCACCAGTGTGCCTTCTGGCACGATCATGTCTCCACTGTCTTCTTCCAGCAGGTCTTCAATGCCGGTGTAATCCGGATAGTCGAACGCCACGTCAATCTGCTCAATCTGGGGCAGATCGAACAGGCTGATAGAGTATTGCTGTGAACTTTGTTCACCCCGTTCGCTGAAGCTTATGTAGTAGGTAGTGTCTTCCTGTATGGAAGGAATGAAATAACTGTATGAGGCACTGTCGCTGCCAGTGCCATCCCGGGTCATCGACACATCGCGCCAGTTTACATTGTCATCCTGTAGCCGCAGGTTAACCATATCCGGCGTCGCGTTACTCACCCTGGCGATGATGGTTATGCTCTCGCCACGCTGCATCTCAACATCACCTGGTTCAACACTGATTTCTATATCAGGCGGAATTTCCACGATGATGATTGGTTCTTCAATCGCGAAAGGCCAGGCCAGCCGGGAACCTGCCTGCAGCAACGCATCAGAACTGAGAAAGGCGACAGTCACAACGCCGATAACCGCCAACGCGGAAGCGAAAGATATCCAGGAATCGCGAACAGGTGTAACTGCTTCTACCTGCCTCTGTTGACGCTGGACGTGCACCTGCGCATCCTGCCAAAGCTGTTTGATGAATTGAGAAGAAACGCCGGCTTTGCCGTGCTGTAAATCTTCTTCCGTGAATTCCAGCGAAGTCAGCAGTCTCTGTTCGAAATCGGGAATATGATCCTCGACGTAGTGCGCCAGAGCGCGATCATCAGTATGCCGGCGGTTCAGTAAATAGTAGAAACGGTAAAAGATGGCAGCGGCGGCTATAACGCCCAGCGCAAACAGTAATAGAGATCCGGCTTTACCTGGCTCAAGCCAGACACCCAACAGGCTGATTGCCAACAGCACAACAGCAAGGGAAATGACATGGAGACTGCCCTGTTTGAGCAGAAAAAGTTGGCTACGGCGTCGCCGCAGCTGCTGTAAGGTTTCGCGAAGATTTTCAAATGTGGGTGTTGGCATGAGGTCTCTTCTAACGAGGTGTGGGTTTCAGCGGAATCAGTAACTTTTGATCAAATTTTAAGCAAATGCCTGACTCCTTACAGGATACCGCTTCAGGGACATTGCAAGCCCTGTTGGAGCTCAATGTAGAGCCGGTGTTTCAGGGGTATTACCGACCTCCGGCTGAGCGCAGCGAACAGCAGAAAGTGTCACCTTGATGGCCTTAACTATCCCACTATCCAGCCCAGAAAAGCAAGGATTTGCGCTGCCTGTAGAGGGGAAAACACCCGCCTCTGCCATTGATCGGCAAATAGTCTCGGTTTGGCCCGAAATCACCTGCAAAGGGTCACATTTTCCGCACATTAAGCGGATTTTTCGACAGCATTTCAGTGCCGTTGACGACCGAATTTTCAGGGACAACCCATCTCTTCCGGGCGATAGTACGGCGAATCCTCAGGAAACACCCGAATTTCACTCGCGTTAACCCCCGATTCCAGTTCATCAAGAGAATCGAACAGCGCGATATCAGACAGGGTAACCCGGGTTGGTTGCGGCAGTATCAGCACCTCCCGCGCCGCTTCTTCGAGAGCCAGGCGCGGCGATAACCAGCGAAAGTCGAGTATCTCATCATTATCGACAGTCACATCGACCGCATGGCGCAAGGGACAGACAAAGAACCAGGTACAGAATCGCCGCGCCAGGTTTGGGGGCGTTGTCCAATGTGCCGTATGGATCAGCTGTGCTGGATTGATCTCAATGCCAGACTCTTCCCTGGTTTCCCGTACAGCGGCCAGCTGCGCCGCTTTGAACTCCAGCTCACTGCCGGCGGCATGAAAGTCTTCCACGTCGATACGTCCGCCTGGAAACACCCAATGACCACCATGAAATACCAGCTTGGAATTTCTACGCAGCAACAGCACCTCAATGCCGCTGCTGCCAACACCATCCCTTGCCAACACGACAGTGGCTGCAGGTACCGGTTCCATTTCTGACACTAAGTCGCCACCTTCTGACAAACAAAATTGATAAGGAAAAACAGTCTGCGATGATAGCGAATTCACTGCTATCTCTCACCCGCAACCGTTCTCATCCTGTCATCCACATTGCAGCGTCAGGGCCAGCGACATAGAATGCGCGATCTCTGAGTGAAGCTGAGTATCAATTCCTCAGTCAATTCTATTCACTGCTTAGTCTGGAGAAGCCATGAGCATCAGTTTTGAAAACCGGGTCGCAATCGTTACTGGCGCAGGAGGGGGATTGGGCAAGCAGCACGCCCTGGAGCTGGCCCGACGAGGTGCCAGAGTCGTCGTCAATGATCTGGGCGGTGGAGTTGATGGTACAGGGGGTTCACTGAGCGCAGCCGAGCAAGTCGTTGAGGAAATCAAATCTGCGGGCGGCACCGCAATGGCAAATGGAGCGTCGGTTACCGATCTCGCCGCAGTACAACAAATGGTCAGCGATACCCTGGCAAGCTGGGGTAGTATCGATATCGTAGTCAATAACGCTGGTATCCTGCGCGACAAGACTTTCGCCAAAATGGAACTCGAAAACTGGCATGCGGTCATGGATGTACATCTGACCGGCAGCGTTAACGTGACCAAATCGGTTTGGCCAGTCATGGTCGAGCAGAACTATGGTCGACTCGTCATGACCACATCAACATCCGGATTATTTGGCAACTTCGGGCAAAGCAACTATGGTGCAGCAAAGTTGGGTCTGGTTGGTTTTATGAATACACTTCGACTCGAAGGCGCCAAGTATAATATTTATACCAACTGTATCGCACCAATCGCCGCCACCCGAATGACCGAGAACCTCCCCGGATTTGAAGATAGTGCGGAGAAGCTGGCACCCGAGCTTGTCACACCTGCCGTAGTATTTCTGTGCGCCGAGGAAGCACCGAATGGTCGTATCATTCAGGCCATGGGCGGTCGCTATTACTCAGCCGATGTGAGAGAAAACGTGGGCGTTGACCTTGGCACATCGGCCACCGCAGATGACATCGCTGCCAACATCGATACCATCCTGGATATGAGTGAAAACAAGGGTGTGCTAGAGCGCACTCATCATCGCTAGCTTTCAGAGGGCGAGTCCGGCAAGTGCCCTCAAGCCTGATCAGCAAGGGCGCGTTGCACCGAATCTCTTTCTCCCATCAGCGCCAGCAGGGTCTTCACCTCGGCAAACTCGCCAAAGGCATCCCAGCCACAGGCTTTTTTTGCCACCACTGTCGCCAGGCCCACCGCAAATCGAAAGAAAAAATCTGCGTAGCTGAGCGAATTGCCAGCCACGTAAGGATCAAACTTTGCCAGGCGATAGAGGGCTGCAAATCCTTTTTCCAGCTGCTCCCTGACTTCTGCTTTCAGCTCATCGCTCGCAGGACGGCCAAAGAACACGTCGCCATACAGGCGACGAGCAGGGTGTTCAATATAGAGCTCCATGCCGTGTATCAGTTCTTCTACCTTGGCTCGTTGGTAGGGATCATTCGGGTAGAAGCTGGGTCCCTGACCCAGGGCATCGAGATAATTGATTATCACTGCAGTTTCAGAGAGAAAGCCCTGCTCAGTTTCGATGCAGGGGACTTTTCCCATCGGACTCTTGGCCAGGTAATCGGCTTCCTGGTTCGGTTTGACTAGAACTTCTTCAAATTCCATACCCTTTTCAAGTAGCACACACTTGATCATGTTGTAGTAGTTACTGAGAGGCATGCCATACAATTTGATCATCCGACTTTCCACCTTTAGCTATATCAGAGTCTGAATTGTGAGAAGCAAAACTAACGGGTTTGAACGACAGAAGCAAAGCAGCGGGATCAAGGATGAGTAAATCCGTGCTGCTGTTGTCGGGCTATGACGCAGTCAGCCATCGTATGTGGTGGCAGCGACTCAGCGCCAGCTTTCCCGAGTGGCAATGGACCTGTCTCAGCCTGCCTCCGAGACACTTCTCCTGGCGTATCCGCAGCAATGGCTTGCATTGGGCGTACCAGGAGCAACAAGTGCTGGAGCAGGACTATGATCTTCTTATTGCAACTTCCATGGTAGACCTCGCCACGCTGCGTGGCCTATGCCCGCAATTGGCGCAGCCACCCACCATAGTTTACTTTCATGAAAATCAGTTCGCCTATCCGCCAGGGCGACAACGTGCTGATAATATTGAACCTGTCCTGGTGCCAATCTACTCCGCCCTGTGTGCAGACCAGATTCTGTTTAACAGTGCTTACAACCGAGAGAGCTTTTTGAAAGGAGTGGAGACTCTGTCTGAATCCCTGCCAGAGTCCTTACCGGAACAGGCCCTGAGACAATTGCGATCCGCTGAAATCATTCCTGTTGCCCTGCCTTCCGAAAGCTATGGAGTCAGGGATTCAGGGAATAGCGAATTGCTAACGGTGTTGTGGAACCATCGCTGGGAATATGACAAAGGGCCAGCTCTCCTGCTGGCAATTGTGCAAGCCTGTAAGCAACAAAACCTCGAACTGCGCTTTCACATCGTGGGGCAGCAATTTCGTGATCAGCCAACAGAATTCACCGAACTCAGGCGTCTGCTTCACGATCAGGAGAGTACAGGCAGAACAGAGTTGGGCTATTTCGGTTACCTGGCGGAAGCCGATTATCGGAAACTGCTGGGCCAGTGCGATGTGGTGCTCTCCACTGCCCTGCACGACTTTCAGGGTCTGGCCATTCAGGAAGCCTGTCAGGCAGGTTGCCGACCGCTGGCACCCAAGGCCCTTGCCTACCCCGAATATCTGCCTGCAGAGTTTCTCTACCAGATACTGCAGGACGATGTAGCCACTGCCAGTGAAGTTGCCATGACGCTGAAAGAACTGGCCGGGAAGAAACGTGCTGAAGGACGGCTCTCAGGGGTGACCTTAAAGAGATTCACCGCACAGCAGGTACGGGCACAATATCTGGCCTTGTTTTCCCGACTGGGCCTGGAGCTGGAAGACTAGTTAACCTGCTCCAGCAAGGGGAATACGATCTCCTGACCGATCTGGATACGATTAAAATCCAGCTCAGGATTGTACTGGCGCAACAACCAGATGGGTGTGGAGTAACGCTCGCGAGCGATGCTTCCAATATTGTCACCGCGACTCACACTGTAGTTGTCGACATCCTGAATACGGTAATTGGCAAAGAACTCTCGCTGCAGGGTGGAATGGAATTCCCGACGGGCGCGTTCAAATTCGGCAATATTCACTCTGGAAAAATCCAGGCGCAGGCGTTCACCAATGATGACCGGGTCCCGATAAGCCATACCATTCAGTCTCCGAATATCCCAGGCGCGAATGCCAAGCCATTCTGCATAGTGGCCAAGAGTTTCTGATGCCTGAATTTCCACGGTATTGTTGCTGGCAACTGTGTAGTCAGATGGATCTGCTGAAAGTTCTTCTACCAGCTGTTCATTGCTTTCGGCCACATCAAGCGCAGGATCTATAGCCTCTGCCTCCTGTTCTTCCAGTGAGACTGCATTGTCCAGCTCCTGGTTGTCAGGTAGAACTGCCGCTGGTGGCAGCAACTCATCGACCAGCGCTAGCTGGGTGGTTTCTTCAACCAGGGCCAATTCCTCGGTAGTCTCTTCGATCGCTGGTGGTGGAGCTGGTTTGTCCGGTTCTTCCTCCGGCAGCGCTTCACCACCCACAACCACACCGTCAGAATATTGAATCTGGGTTGGAGGCGCGGGTCGCAGATTGGCATCAATCACTGCGAGTTGGGTTTCCTCTTGTTCGAATCCTGGCAGGCGGATCTGCTGACCCGGATAGATGCGATTTCGATCAGCTATACCATTGCTGGAGAGCAGATCGCTTTCAGTGACACCATAGCGCGCCGCAATGAGTGATACGGTGTCACCGCGTCGCACGGTATACAAGCCATCATCAGGCACTTTGTCAGCGATCAATAAGTCCCCACCACCAGGTTCCTGAGGTAACAACAAGCGCTGTCCGATTGAAATGCGATCCCTGCTGCGTAGCTGGTTAAGTGCCACAAGCTGTGAGACTGAGGTGTTGAATCGACGGGCGATCACCGAGAGACTGTCTCCACTCACGACGGTATAAGCAACATCAGGTGTTTGCACGGCAAATTTATAGTCATTGGGAATCGACGCCAGCAAATTACCACTGCTTACCATTTCCTCGCGCACCTTGATGGGGAAGCCACTGGGAATACGCTTGTTGCCTTCCCACACTGCAGGGCGCAGAGCTGGATTGTCATCCCTGAGTTGCCCCAGGCTGATGCCCAGGGACTGAGCGAACACCTCGGCATCAATATAGGCATCAGTTTCAACCACACGAAAATTAGGCGCAGGATTCAGACGCACATCTCCGAAAAATTGTCGTGCATTGTTCTCGACATCCAGCACTGCCAGGAACTGTGCGTAAAAATTACGGGATGCGAAACCGAATGCACGACCGCGATAATTAGCCACAATGGTCTCTATGTCAGTCGTACCAGTTTCACGTACGGCTCGTGCGATCCCGCCGGCACCATGGTTATAGGCTGTCAGAGCCAGGGGCCAGGTACCGAGCACAGAGTAGTTGTATTCGAGCAAGCTCATCGCCGCATTCGTGGCGATATAGGGATCCATCCTTTCATCAACAATGTGGTCAATGCGCATGAAACGCCTGCCAGTCGCCCGACCAAACTGCCACATCCCTGCTGCGGCAGCACTGGAATAAGCACTGGGATTAAATGAAGATTCCACATGAGGTAGCACAGCCAGCTCAATAGGCAGGTTTTTCTCACGGATCACCTGATTAATGTGGGCCCGATAAGCACCGGAACGCTGCAGGCCGCCGAGAAAACGATCCGATTGTCCCAGCTGCCAACGTACGTTTGACGCGGCAGCCCTTAAAGTCTCATTGCTTACATTCGCTGGCCACAGGTCGAGGATTTCCTGTTGTGAGGCGGTGAGATCACTGCGCTTGCCGCCGGCGAGCACCTGCAGGTCCTGGCGAATGCGACCGCGACGTGCCTCAATTTGCTGACGATCGAGTGGCAGGCGTGCGTAAACCACGGACAGATTTTGCGAGTCGTGCAGGAAGCCACTGCGAGTATCTACTTCTGTGTAGACTCGGGTCCAGAACCGGACTGCAGGCTCCAGTTCCCCCGGACGCGGAAACAATTGGGTCGACTGGCCCTGAGCCAGGAAGGAAAAGCCAAGCAGCACCATCAGCATTGCCAGTCGGCAACTCTGTGCAGCAAGTTTGCGAATCCGCTTAACCTGAAAATTCAAAGGAATTCAGCCTCTTAACCTGAGCTTTCGGGACGGGCTAAACCATAGCAATAAAGAAGCACATCGCCAAGTGCCTGTAGAGATCCTATAGACAATGTATCGGCAGCTATTGCGCTGCAAATAAGCGGCCTAGGGCAGGCCGTCCAGCTCAGCACCCTCTTTGACCGGGATCATCAGGTCCTCACGGGTTACATTCATGTAAAGAATGACATTGGAAGCGATGTAGATAGAAGAGTAGGTTCCGATGACCACACCGATTATCAGGGCAACGGCAAAGCCTTCCGTCGCCTCACCGCCGATAACCAGTACGGAAAACAATACCAGCAAAGTGGTCAATGAAGTGATCAATGTTCTGCTGAGCGTCTGGTTCAGTGAGGTATTGACCATCTCTTCCGGCGATCCCTTGCGCATGCGACGAAAATTCTCGCGAATTCGATCGGAAACCACGATGGTGTCATTAAGTGAATAACCAATGATTGCCAGCATGGCAGCCAGGGTATTGAGATTAAACTCCAGATTAAAAATCGAGAATATGCCCAGGGTGATCATGACATCATGAGCCAGGGCCACAACGGCCCCCACCGAAAACTTGAACTGGAATCGCACAGCGATGTACACCATGATGATTCCCAGTGCGACCAGCATCCCCAGACCACCCTGCTCTGCCAGCTCTTCGCCCACCTTGGCACTGACATAGTCTGAACCCAGCAAGGTGATATCAGCACTACTGCTGGCACTGAGCAATTGCGCAATAGACTCTCCGATCAGTGCTGCCTGCTCTGCCTGATCCTGTTCTGCCACATTGTCATCTACCGGCAGAATTACGCGAATATCGCGATCCGAACCGAAGGTCACCACTACTGCATCTTCATAGCCGTTTTCCAACAGCGCCTGATTGACTCCATTCACATCAACAGTTTCGGAATAATTCAGACGCACAGAAGTGCCGCTGGTGAAATCGAGACCAAAGTTAAGTGAATTGAATAACAATGATGCTATGGATACCACAACCAACAGGGCAGAGATTACTCCTGCGATCTTGCGCACGCCCATAAAATCGATTTCTTTCTTGAATAACATAATCTGAGTCAGGAAGTGCCAGGTTTGGGTTTTAAATAGGAACCGATGGACAGGTCTTTCACCGAACGCCCGCCGTACATCAGGTTAACCAGTGCGCGAGTGCCTACGATGGCGGTAAACATGGAAGTGACGATACCGATCATCAGGGTAACAGCAAAACCTTTCACCGGTCCGGTACCAATGGTGAATAGCACAACCGCTACCAGAAAGGTGGTCAGATTGGCATCGAGAATGGTGGTAAAGGCACGGTTATAACCCGCATCGATAGCGTGCTGAGGCGAACCCCCATTACTGAGCTCTTCCCTGATGCGGGTGAAGATCAGCACATTGGCATCTACCGCCATACCAACCGTGAGTACGATACCGACGATACCCGGCAGGGTGAGCGTGGCACCGATCAGCGACATCACTGAAATGAGCAGTACGATATTCATAATCAGGGCAACATTGGCGGCCAGACCAAACACCCGGTAGTAGGCGAGCATAAACAACACTACCAACACAGAGGCTATCTGCACGCCGAGAAAACCTGCTTCCAGATTTTCCCGACCCATGGACGGACCGATGACTGATTGCTCAACAATCGTCATCGGAGCAGCCAGAGAGCCGGAGGAAATCAACAGGGAAAGATCATTCGCTTCCCGGGCCGTGAGGCCGGTTATCACAAACGTTCTGGGTAATGCTGTACGAATTGTGGCGTGACTGATGAGACGCTTCTCTTCGTAAAATTCGATGTCTTCAACTTCCTGGCCATCGTCATCCAGGGAATTGACAGTCCGCGACTTGGTTTCGATCAACAAAATATCCATGTTGCGACCGACATTGTCGCGCGTCACGCGATTAATCTGGTTGCCACCCTGTGCATCAAGATTGATCTGCACCTGCGGCAAGCCATTCTGATCAAGTGTCGATCGCACGGCACTGATACGATCACCCTGAAGAATCACATCGTTATCTACATCCACAAGAATGCCATCAGGCGTCTGATAGGTTTCGAAAGAACTGCGTGGCGCACCCAGTTCTGCTTCCAGATGAAATTCGAGCGTGGCAATGCGTTGCAGAATGCGAATAGCCTGAGCTGGATCCTGGACACCTGGCAATTCGACCGCGATTCGATCGGCACCTTGTTGTTGTACAGTGGGTTCCGCGACCCCCAGCGCATCAACACGATTCAACAGGGTAGTTCGATTGGCCTGCAAGGTGTCCCGCTGAATTTGTAACTGTATATCCGGCGTAAGCCGCATATCGAGAATATACAGATCATCAAATTCTCTATTTTGGAACTGAAGTTCCGGAAAATTGTCCAGCAACTCCGATCGGGCTTCTGACCGGTCTGCAGAATTACTGAATCGAACTTCCAGGTGACTGTTATCGACGAGAGAGATTCCTCGAGTACGAATGCGCAGCTCTCGCATGATGGAGCGAACATTGCTGAGATTGTCTTCCATGCGCCGCTCCAGCGCAGCTTCCATGTCCACTTCCATCAGAAAGTAGACACCACCCTGCAAGTCCAGTCCAAGATTCATCTTGCCGGCACCAATCGCCTGCATCCAGCCGGGCGTAGTGGGCGCAAGATTCAGGGCAACAATATAGTCATCACTCAGTGCTTCCTCGATAACCGTCTTGGCGCGAAACTGATCGTCGACATTATTGAACCGATACTGCAGGCCCAGATCGGTGATCTCGTCGCCGAAATACTCGATCTGTCCCGCTTCAAGCGCCGTTGTAACCGCAGCCAGATCACCTTCCGAAACCGGAAAGTTCTCATTACTGATTAAAACGGCTGGATCGTCGGGATAGAGGTTGGGCGCCGAATACAATAAACCCAGTACGACTACACCGAGGATTAGCAGGTTTTTCCAGAGCGGGTATCTATTTAGCATGCAGGTAACCTTGGTCGCTGGGGAACAAAATCAGATCTGACTGATCGTGCCTTTGGGCAGAGCAGCAGCTACAGAAGATTTCTGCAACTTGAGCTCCACATTCTGAGCCACTTCCATCGCTATGTAATCGTCACTTACCCGGGTGACCTTACCCATCAGGCCTCCTGAGGTCATGACTTCATCCCCCTTGGAGATACTGTCTACCAGCTCGCGGTGCTCCTTGGCACGTTTGGATTGTGGACGCCACAGAATCAGGTAGAACAGCAGGAACATGCCGCCAAACAGAATCAGGTTGTAGGTCAGGGATGGCTGCGGGGCTTGCCCGGCCTCCTGGGCATGGGCAGTCGGGATTATCAGGTTTATCAGATCCATGGTTCTCTCGGGGAATTATTGGAAATTATTGGTTTTGCCTGGCAGCTTCTTTGCTCGCACTGCCCGATAATCAAGGTGCAGGGCGAATTGTAGACAATCTTGGGATGAACGGGCTTATTTCAAGTGATTACTGCTACTTATTTGCTGTCTGCCTGCGCCAACTATTCTGCTAAAAGCTGCTGATCGGCCTCAAACTGGGCGACAAAGGCGCTCAATCTACCCTGTTCTATAGCCCCGCGCAATGCACTCATCAGGCTCTGGTAGTAGTGCAAATTGTGAATTGTATTCAACTGCGAACCCAGTATCTCCTTGCACTTATCCAGGTGATGGAGGTAGGCGCGACTGAAGTGTCGGCAGGTGTAACAGTCGCAATTGCTGTCGATTGGATCGGTATCTTCGCGATAGCGTGAATTACGCAGTTTCAGCAACCCCCGGGATGTAAACAAGTAACCGTTGCGAGCGTTGCGTGTAGGCATGACACAGTCAAACATATCTATTCCCTGCAACACCGCATTAACTATGTCCATCGGAGTACCAACGCCCATCAGGTATCGTGGTTTATCTGTCGGCATCAGTGGCGTCAGATGCCTGACGATCTCATTCATCTCTTCCTTGGGCTCACCCACTGACAGACCACCAATGGCGTAGCCGGGATATCCTTGATTCACCAATTCGCCGAGAGAATGCTCACGCAGTTGTTTAAACATCCCACCCTGAACGATACCGAAAAGTGCAGCAGCATTTTCGCCGTGAGCCTGCTTACAACGTTGAGCCCAGCGAAGGGATAATTCCATGGACTCCCTCGCCTGTTGTTCACTCGCCGGGTAGGGAGTGCATTCGTCAAACACCATGATGATGTCGGCACCGAGTCTGTGCTGCACTGCGATGGCCGATTCCGGCCCCAGAAACACTTCAGCACCATCCACGGGGGATCGAAATTTAACCCCCTCTTCCGAGATCTTGCGCATCTCTCCCAGGCTGAAAACCTGAAATCCGCCAGAGTCAGTTAGAATCGGTTTTTGCCAGACCATGAAATCGTGCAGATCCCCATGGCGAGAAATGATCTCGGTACCTGGTCGCAACATCAGGTGAAAAGTATTACCCAACAGAATCTCAGCGCCCGTATCCAGGAGTTGAGCAGGATTCAAGGCCTTGACCGTGCCATAGGTCCCGCAGGGCATGAAAGCAGGAGTCTGCACCTTGCCGCGCGGAAACCGCAGTTCACCACGACGGGCCGTGCCATCCTGAGTTGAAACGCTGAATTCCATGATGCGTGCCCGTTAGTGCTCCCGGGTAGAGTGAAAGGCGATATCCGGATGACGCTCTTCCATCAGATTCAAATTGACTCTGGTCGGCGCCAGGTAAGTGAGATAGCCGCCGCCGTCAACTGCAAGATTATCATGGGCCTTGCGCTTGAATTCATCCAGCTTGCCAACATCTTCCGAGTCCACCCACCGCGCCACATGAATCGTCACCGGCTCGTAGATGCAATCCACCTTGTATTCATCCTTGAGTCGATAGGCAACGACTTCAAACTGCAACACACCCACCGCTCCAACGATCAGATCATTATTACGGAGAGGCATGAAAACCTGGGTAGATCCCTCTTCGGATAACTGGGTGAGGCCTTTCTGCAGCTGCTTCAACTTGAGCGGATCTTTCAGTCTTATGCGCTTGAACAATTCAGGTGCGAAATGTGGAATGCCTCTAAATTTAAGCTCTTCGCCATTGGTGAAGGTGTCTCCAATCTGAATAGTGCCATGATTGTGCAGGCCGATGATGTCTCCCGAAACCGCCACTTCTGCCCGTGCCCGGTCTCCCGCCAGAAATGTCACCGCATCCGCGACTTTCACATCCTTGCCGATTCGGCAATGGCGCATCTTCATCCCTTTATTATATTGTCCTGAGCAGATTCGCATGAACGCGATTCGATCGCGGTGATTGGGATCCATGTTCGCCTGAATCTTGAATACAAATCCGGAGAACTTGTCCTCCCGGGACTTTACCCTTCGAGTCTCAGTCTCCCTGTCCTGTGGTGCAGGCGCCCAGTTGACAAAATCATTGAGCATCTCGCGCACGCCAAAGTTTCCCAGCGCCGTGCCAAAATACACAGGGGTCAGCTCTCCCTTTAAATAGGCTTTCTGATCGAATTCGTGACTGGCTCCCTTAACAAGTTCGATCTCTTCCTTGAAGTCTTCCAGGTACTCCCCGAGGAGCGCACGCGCCTCATCGGAATCCAGACCTTGGATAGTCCTTTCTTCCGGAATCTGATGCCCCTGCCCTTGCTCATAAACCACGATTTGATCTGTCGCCAGTTCATAAACACCCTTAAACTCCTTGCCCATACCCAAAGGCCAGTTTACGGGTGCACACCGAATCTTGAGCACTTCCTCAATCTCATCGAGTATTTCGACAGGATCCCGAATGTCGCGGTCAAGCTTATTCACGAAGGTGAAGATTGGCGTGTCCCTCAGCCGACACACATCCATCAGCTTGATGGTGCGTTCTTCCACTCCCTTGGCACCATCCACCACCATCAAAGCCGAATCCACTGCGGTGAGTACCCGGTAAGTATCTTCAGAAAAATCTTCGTGGCCAGGCGTATCCAGAAGATTCACCATGCGCTCCAGATAAGGAAACTGCATAACCGATGAGGTCACCGATATACCGCGCTCCTGTTCCATGGTCATCCAGTCTGAAGTCGCATGGCGATCAGATTTCTTAGCCTTCACAGTACCGGCAACCTGAATGAGATTGCCAAACAGCAGCAGCTTCTCGGTGATAGTTGTCTTACCGGCGTCAGGGTGAGAAATAATCGCCAACACGCGCCGACGATCGATCTCGGTCTGTAAATTCTCGTTAGACATGCAGGAAGTAACTGGTGCTCTGGATGCAAAAAAGCGGCGATTATAGCAGTGACGCTCTGTTCAAACAGCACAATCCTCGGTTTCGGACAATTACGCTCAATTTAGACAATATGCTGTGTTGCTCTACAATGAACATCCTTCTGAAAGTTTCGCTCCAACAAGGACAAGAACATGGACTTCAGCTTATCCGCCGAGCAACAGGCCCTACAGGAATCCGTGCGCAAGTTTGCACTACAGGAATTACCCGACATTGCCAGGGAGATCGAAGCGTCTGACGAACCTGTAAGCCTGGAATTGCGACATCGGTTCGCGGAACTGGGCTATCTCGGCGTCAATTTGCCAGCTGAATTTGGCGGGGGCGGATTAAGTCATCTCGATGCGGTCATCGTCCTGGAAGAGATAGCCAGAATTTCAATCGCCGTTGCCTTTCCAATTTTCGAATCCTGCTTCGGTCCCTGCCTGGCTATTGCCCACTTCGGCAGTGATGCGCTGAAACGTAAGCTATTGCCGAAGGTGTGTTCCGGTGATGTGGTAGTCGCAGTCTCCATGTCGGAACCGGAAGCAGGTTCTGCTCTCACTGATCTGAGCACCAAAGCCCGCATTGAAGGTGAGCAGATAGTCATCAATGGCAATAAACGCTGGTGTTCGGGTGCCGGCCATTCGGAAGCTTATGTCGTGTATTGTCGACTCTCTGATGCACCCGGCGCAAAAGGCATTGGTGCTGTGGTAGTGCCCAAGGACAGTCCAGGCCTGAGCGTTGGCAAACGGGATCACCACATGGGATTTCGGGGAGTCTATAGCGCCGACATGTTCTTAGAGAATGTCACTGTACCCGCCGAGAATCTGCTGGCGCCAGCCGGCGGCTTCAGCAAACTTATGGACGCCTTCGATCTCGAGCGCTGTGGTAATACCACCATGTCGCTTGCTGTTGCACAATCTGCCTTCAATTTTGTGCTCGATTACAGCCAGCAGCGCAAACAATTTGGCAAGGAACTGGTGGATTTTCAGGCAGTGCAGATTCATTTAGCAGAGATGAAAATGAAACTCGAAGCAGCCCGTCTGCTGTTGTATCGTGCTGTTGTGAATGCTGAGCAGGGGCTGCCGAGCGTCGCTGAAAGCTCTATCGCCAAATGTTATGCCAACGAAATGGTGCGGGATGTGACTGGTAAAGCCATGCAACTGATGGGTGGCTATGGTTACTCCAGAGAATTTCCTATAGAGCAAAAACTCAGAGATGCCTGGGGCTGGGGTATCGCAGGCGGCGCAATCGATATTCAAAAAGTTAATATCGCCTCGGCACTGGTAGGTAGAAGGTTTAATCAACGGGCAAAATAAAAACGCAGAGCAATAGATCCATGGAAGACAAGAACAAGGAACCAATGCGTTTGCTGATTCGCAAAGTTGAATCACAGAATCGCGTAGAAGGACTGTTAATTAGCGGCACTATTGCCCAAGGTGACTGTGTAAATACTGTCCCTGCCGGGCAGCAAACTACCATCATTTCATTGGAGCATGACGGCGGTGCTGTAGAATCAGCATCCGCTGACGCCAACCTTGCTATCGATCTGGCCTATTCGGTAAAGCTCCGGGAAGGCGATGTGCTGTCCTGCGCTGACCAAAGTCCGGAATATGCGGATCAGTTTGAGGCCAATCTGAGTTGGCTGGCTGATGAAGAACTCCTGCCCGGACGTAGCTATCGCCTGCAAACTATTACAGGCCTGGCAGACGCCAGCATCAGTCGTCTCAAATACCGTCTCGGTGACGATGGCGAGCAGCAGATAGCAGCCAACACATTGGCATGTGGACAGGATGGAGTTGCCAATGTCTCCCTGACGACACCGGTCATCTTCGATCCCGTACTCACCTGCGGCAAACTGGGGCGCTTTCAACTCCTGGACCGGAGCAGCAATGAAGCTGTAGCAGAAGGAGAGATCCGTCACGCACTGAGAAGAGCCAGCAATATTCACTGGCAGGCACTGGACGTCGACAAGGAAAGCCGTGCCATCATCAAGAATCAGACACCCAGAATAATCTGGCTTACTGGACTCTCGGGAGCCGGCAAATCGACCATTGCCAACTTGCTGGAAAAGAAACTATTGGCTGAATCCCGACACTCTTATTTACTGGATGGCGATAATGTACGTCACGGACTGAACAAGGACCTGGGCTTTACCGCGGCTGATCGGGTGGAGAATATTCGTCGCGTCGCGGAAATTGCCAAACTGATGCTCGACGCCGGCCTGATTGTGATTACCAGCTTCATTTCTCCATTCAAGGCGGAGCGTGAGATGGCACGCACCTTATTCGATGAAGACGAGTTTATTGAAGTATTCGTGGCTGCGTCGCTGGAAGTGTGCGAACAACGGGATCCCAAGGGACTTTATTTCAAGGCGCGCGCTGGAGAACTGCGAAATTTTACGGGCATCGACAGCCCCTATGAACCGCCGACCAGTCCCGAGCTGGTTCTGGACACAACAGCGCTCAGCGTTGAAGAAGCTGCGGATCAGATTCTCGACTATTTGAAACTGAGAGAGGCTTAGTGCAGGGTGCTGTTTCCGGGGCGTACTCGCGCTTCAGCAAATTCAGGGTTCAGAATATCCATACGCTTCACCAGCAGCAGGTCATGCCTGCTTAGCTGATCCAGATCCAGTTCCCTGGAGTTCACTTCGATGTCATCCAGCAAGACACAAACCACATCATCATCTTCCATATCGACCACAACGCAAGGTTTGAATCCTGTGACGGTATTGAGGGAGGCAAGTGAACCCACATCGAAACTGAAAACCGGAAAAGTGCCATCTGCCTGGTTCAGCAATCCGTAAGACGTGAACGCAACACCGAATCCGGCCGCTGCGACAACATTGATGATCTCAATAATGTCCGGATCTGAAAGATCCACCCTCACCGTCTCTTCCATGGGCTGGTTCACCTGCAGTCTTCGCTGGTTAATCAACTTGATAAAGAGATCGATGTCTTCCTGATTCCATTCAAGCGTTTCTTCAGTTTCTGACCGTGAGCTGTCAGAAGACAGGCTCTGGATATTGGTCTCGATAGTAAAGTCCTGAATCTGGGTTTCAGGTGGACAGGGCACAACCATGGAGACAGAGCAATAGCCTTCACTGCTCTCGGCGCTGAGCCGCCATAGGAAAGGAACTTCGCTAGTAAACTCGATCATCTACTCTTTCTGCACCAGCAGCCAAAGTAACTGCGTCTGAATCCTGTTTTCAAAGCGTTCTACACCGATTTAAGACAGGACCTATTAAATCGGGTCGGCTGAATGATTGACAATATTAGCCATCGCAGCAACTTTTTTTATGACAATTTTGTTCATTTAGAAACGCTAGCTGAAACATTCTTTTAGCATATCCGATTAAGCCTTTGAGCCTACTGAAAATTCCTACATCCAGGTCCCGGTCGTTTTTTTCCACAGAATCTGTGGATAAGTCAGTGGGTAAATTCTTTCAACGAGCCTCCAGCCTCGAAATCTCCGGCGACTGCCATATTTTGTCTAAATTTTAGTCAAACTATTTTCCCTATATAATTCAGTTGCTTAGGCTTTTTTGACGGGTCGAGCAAAAATAAAACACGGGTTTTTTAAGGGTTTTATGACGCACCGGACTTTTTTGTGCATAAAAAAGCGAGGTAAACGCCATCTCTTCAATCAGCCCGGTCTCTTGTTACTGTTTTTATTGAAGTTTTTCCCCCTATAATACCGTTCGTTCTTAAAGCATTTTTCAGAGGATATCGTGTTCGGAAGCCGCTCTCTTGTTTTACCCATGATGATTGGGGTTTTATTCCTTGCGCTGGCCCTGTTTGCCTGGGGCGCCTTGCGCAAAATCCAGCTTGATAACGGTAGTCAGGAGACTGCAATTACACTGCTGCAGACCAGCTTCAGCAATGGCAGTGCCGAACCCATACTGGCTGCGGCGCATCCAGATTGGTTACAAACCATGCCCGCAAACTCGATCCGCACTTATCTTCTCGCTTCGATGGAAACCCTGGGTCCCTTGCAGGCCATGACCAGCATAACCGGTACATCAACCGCGGGAGTCCTGCCCTTACCTGGACAGACAATAGATGCCCACTATGTAGTCAGCATGGAAATGGGCTCTACCGCTTTCGAGACCAGCATCGATTTGCGCTACGGAGACGGCGAATGGCTGATCACCAATCTGATGCTGAATGCCGAAGTTTTAATGGAATGAGAGCGCTTGGTCCGCTCACTTGAATACCAGCTTGTAGACGGTGGGTACCAGTATTACCGCGCACACCAGGGCCAACAATACATCCTGGTCCAGCCTGTAGCGCATCAGCGTTGTTTCAGGAAGATTAATTACGATCACTCCCAATAGCACGATGGCGATCATGTAGAGGTTGCGACTTAGAATCAGAATCGCAAACACAAAGGCAATTGAGAAAAGCAAGGCGTAGTTGTCATCCAGCCCAAACCGCGACAAGGCCTCCCCCGCAATTGTTACTCCCAGCGTAAGAAATACGATGAGCCCCAGCACCAAGGGCTTGATGATACTGAAATCTCTGCTTTCATTACCCGCTTGCTGCATAACCCCTCCTGCTTCGGCGCTCGTGTGCACCGAATATTCTCACTATAAGGTAGGAATATTGCCGGGTACGATGCCAATTCCCGGAACTTTGAACTGGTTCAAATCAGAATTGTGGACTGGCTTGCAGTTGGTCGCTCAAGGGATTCACCAGTCTGGTCGACCGGCGTGAGGGCTGACAGGGAAATCAGGGATTACTCGGATACGACGCGCAGCAACTGGGCATAGTCTGTAAAGCCCTGGAAAATCTTGTAGATACCGTCCTGTTTCATGGTACGCATACCATCTTTCATGGCCTGCTCCCGGATTTCTTCCAGAGGGGCCTTGTTGTAAATCATGCTTTGTAGTGTCTGGGTGCCTACCAGCAATTCATGAATACCTGTACGACCTTTGTAGCCGGTGTTGCCACAATCAGAACAGCCTTCAGGATTGGCGGCCATATATTCCACGTTGTCAAAATCGTAATCAGGCATGTCCTGTTTCAGCAGATCGATACCACCATAAGACTCAATCAAATGGTCAACCTCTTTCTGATCAGGTTTGACTGGTTCCTTACATTTCGGGCACAAGGTACGCATCAAGCGTTGCGCCAAGACACCGAGGAGTGCATCAGAAAAGTTTACCGGATCAAGCCCAAGATCCAGAAGACGCGTAATCGTTTCCGGTGCAGAGTTGGTGTGCAAGGTGGACAAAACAAGGTGACCAGTAAGTGATGCTTCTACACCGATACTTGCTGTTTCATGATCACGCATCTCACCGATGAGAATCACATCCGGGTCAGCACGCAGGAAGGCGCGCATTGCTGTAGCAAAGGTGAAGTCAATCTTTGGAATCATCTGCACCTGTTGCAAACCCGGTTGGGTAATCTCCACCGGGTCTTCTGCAGTCCAGATCTTTCGCTCCGGCTTATTGATATGACCAAGTACAGCGTGCAGTGTTGTGGTCTTACCAGAACCGGTGGGTCCCACAACCAGAAACAAGCCTAGCGGGTTAGCCGACAACTCAATGACCTTCTGGTGGTTCTGCGGTGTCATATTGAGCTTTTCCAGGGGCATGGCTGCACCAGCCGCCAGAATACGTAATACCGCACTCTCTCCCTGTACTGTCGGCACGGTAGCGACACGAAGCTCAAGCTTCTTGCCGCGAACCTTGAGCTTACACTTGCCGTCCTGGGGTAATCGCTTCTCGGCGATGTTCAGTCGCGACATCACCTTGATACGGGCAATCAGCGCATTACAGTGCTCTTTAGGAATCTTAATGATCTCCCGGCAGAGACCATCTACCCGGATACGGACGCCACCAGGGGCACTGTCTTTACCAGGCTCAATGTGAATATCTGAAGCACCGAGACGATCTGATTCCGTGATAATGCGATTCACCAGTTGGATAATCGCAGAGGTGGCGGCAAGGTTTTCATCTTCATCGTCGTCATCTGATTCTTCAAGTTCGACTCCGCCGTCCTCATCCATATTGGAAAAGATGTCGTCGAAGCCTTCCTCGTAATCGCCTCCATCGTCACCACGGAGAAATTGAATAATATGTTCAGGCAATCCCACCCTGAAGGCATAGTTGCGGGCGTTGACGACGCCCTGGATTTCCATAATGCGCTGATAGTCTGAGGGATCATCGATAAGAATGACCGCCTCTTCCTTGTCGCCTGCTACTGGCAACCAGAGATTGCTGCGCAAATAACTGACGCCGATGTTTTCCAGCAGATCCACCGGCAATTCATGTTCTGAGTTATAGGGCATGTAGGGCACTCGATAGTAATATTCGAGTGACTTGCCGATCATGTCAGCCTCGATGTTGTACTCTTCCATGAGCGTCCGGGAAATGGACCCGCCATACAAAGAAGCCTTGTTGGTGACATCTTCCAGTTCTACGCTGGAAATCTTGCCTTTCTGCACCAGGTAGTCATAAGGTCCCTGGGTGGACTGCAGGGAGGAACGAAACTGCTTGGCCAGCATCTGGCTGACCATCATGGCGTGTTTCAGGTCTTCCTTGCTGAATTCCCTGTCGCCTTCGAAATTAATCAGCTGCATTACCCCAAGCAGGATTTCATCCTTGATAGGCACCACAATTTGCGATTTGACTGCCCAACCCTTGGCGTCACTGAAACTGCTATCGAATTGCAGGCGAGGATGAATGTCAGTCAGCTCCTCGCTGTCCTTCACATTCTTGATAATCAGGGAACGTTGGCTGAGCGCGACGTAGCCAGCCAATGAAGTGGTACTGAACGGAACCCGAATCTCAACAGAATTGTCATCGTCCGGATCGCCACCTTTAAATGTGGCGAGAATCTCTTTTCCGTTGTCTACAGATTGCCAGATAGTAAACAGCCGCACCCCCAGAAGATCGAGCAAATCCTGCTCAACCTCTTTCATCGCGACATTCAGCTTTTTACTGTATTTGAGCTTCTGATAGATCTTGGACAGTTTGCCGACAAACTCGTCCTTTTGCTGACCCTGCTCTGCGTCTGCGACACTCGGCGCTTCGACTTCAACTTCTTCTGTGGTTGCTGTTTCTGCCATAAATAAAAAGTCGTGTTTTCCCGACTATTAGCCGATTAATTCTATACCAGAGAGTGCGCTAAATCAGGAAGTAACGGAACCGGTAGCGGTCAATTGGCGTCAAACCCAGTAACTACGGCACTTCGCGCGCATTTTGTGTGGTCTGGACTATCCTGTCCACTTATTTGTACAAGCTCTAGAAAATGCCAGCTATTTTTTCTACTTTCAACCGATTTTTCCTTGTTTTGTCAGCGAGTTACGCCATGTCGTCCAGCTCACTGGCGGCGCTCCCATCACTTCCAGCAGAACATTATTCCTGGCTGGGTAAGCAGATTTACGACAAAGAGTGCAATGGCCTAAATAGCTGCCTTACCCACTGGAATGAGGGGGAAGACTTTCCTTCCCTCGGCATTGGTCACTTTATCTGGTATCGGCAGGGCCAGGCCGGAAGCTTTGAAGAAACTTTTCCACAGATGCTGGAGTTTCTGCAGGACCACGGGGTAGTACTGCCGGCGTGGCTGAATAAGCCACTGACTGCAGACAATCCCTGGTCTGACCGGCAATCCTTCTACGCAGATTACGACCAGTCGGAGCTTTCAGCACTCAGACAGCTGTTGTTTGAAACGAGGGATTTGCAGGCCGCATTCATCGTACAGCGATTTGAAGACAGCACGCAGACCATCATCGAAAACACCCCGGCATCGGAACAGCAGAAACTGCAGCAGGCACTGTTCAGCGTAGCCAATTCTCAACCGCCCCTGGGTCTCTACGCACTGATCGACTATCTCCACTTCAAGGGTAGCGGCTTGAATAACGCTGAACGTTATCAGCAACAGGGCTGGGGATTACAGCAAGTTTTGCTGCGCATGGATGGTGAAGGAAACAGCCTGCAGGATTTTGTCACAGCCGCGAAACAGCTCCTGCAGGAGCGGGTCGCCAACTCGCCGCCGTCCCGAAACGAACAACGCTGGTTGCAGGGTTGGCACAATCGCGTGCAAAGCTACCTGGTCTTGCCAGCTCCAACGGCACTTGCTCGCTGAAGGCAATAGCTTTACCCTTCGGCCTCTTCACTTCGCCTGACGCCATTTCAAGATGAGTTTTGAGCGCAATAACATAGCTCGCATGCAGGGTTACACACCGGGTGAACAGCTTGATGGAGACGACATCATCAAGCTCAACACCAACGAAAATCCTTATCCGCCGAGTCCGGCAGTCGCCCAGGCCTTGCAGGACACGGCAGTAGCATCCCTGCGTCGCTATCCTCCCGCCACTGCCCTGGGCTTTCGTCAGATGGCAGCCGAGCTGCATGACATCGAAGCATGCAACATCATTGCCACCAATGGTGGTGACGAATTGTTGCGACTGGTCCTGACCACTTTCGTGGAAGCAGGCGATACGGTAGCCACAACACAACCCAGCTATTCGCTCTATCCAGTATTGGCTGATATCCAGAATTGCCGACTGCAGGAAATTGCCCTGCAAGACGACTGGACCATGCCGGACAACTTCATCGAACAATTGCATAAGAGCAGCGCCAGGCTTTGCATCCTGGTAAATCCTCATGCGCCGACGGGCAGCTTGTTGGGGACCGACACCCTGGAACAAATAGCCAGCAATTTCGACGGCATACTGATGATAGACGAAGCCTATGTGGACTTCGTCGATCCCGACCAGCACTACAATGCCATCCCAATGGCAGTCAATCGGGACAATGTGCTGCTCTTGCGCTCTCTCTCCAAGGGCTATTCTCTGGCCGGCCTGCGCTTTGGTTATGGCATAGGCAACCAGAGCCTGATCGATCCGATGCTTTACAAGACAAGAGACAGCTACAACACCGACCTGCTGTCACAGCGGCTGGCCACGGCAGCGCTGGGATCGGCTGACTATGCCGGCGATACCTGGGCCAAAGTGCGTAGTTCCAGACAACAACTCGCTGATGATCTGGCCAGTCTCGGCTTCACTGTCTCACCCAGCCAGACAAACTTCTTACTATGTCAGGTACCGGTTGGACAGGAAGCAGAAAAGCTCTACCTGGCACTGAAAGCGCAAAAAATTCTGGTGCGCTATTTCGATCAGGATCGACTCCAGGACAAGTTGCGCATCTCCATAGGCAGCGAAGCTGAAAATCGTGCCTTGCTTTCAGCACTGCAGAGTGTCCTCGCCTGAGAGTATTTTGTAACCAGATCACCAAGAATGAAGGGATGAGAGTTGACTCTTCTCACCGGCAGGATTAGAACTCCAGTTCACCCTCCAGGCTTATAGCCATCGCTGATCTGCCAATGCCCGCAACTGACGATACATCCGCTTCCGAAAAGACCTGGTATTGCCCGGATTGCAGGAAACCAATGCGCCGTGTCCAAGGCAAGATGGGTCCGTTCTGGGGCTGCACAGGATTCCCGGACTGCAAAACCACCCGCAATGATATTGATGGTAAACCCAGCACCGACATAGACGAGCAGCTGCGTTGCCCCTTGTGTACCCGGCGCATGGTCAAGGCTGCGCCCGAGCGAGGCGACTACTGGTTCTGTAGCGGCTATAGCAAGGGTTGCAAGGTGACCCTGAGAGATCAGGACGGCAAACCGGAACCGGCATTCCGTTGCCCGGAATGCGGTGATCTGCTGATTAAACGACAGGGGAAGAACGGTGAATTCTGGGGCTGTAAGCGCTATCCTGAATGTACCAGCAGTTTCCAGAACCTGGACGGTCAACCATGATCTTCTCCCTGATCAATGTGCGCAAGAAAACCGCGGCCATACTCGCTGGCATCACCATAGGCGCACTGTGTTTGTGGGGCATTGCTGCCTGGCAGAATATCAGTCGGGAGGAACTACTCAATATTCTATTGGCTACTGTACTGATGGTGCTGGCAATCATGTTGGCAGCATTGACGATAATTGCCTGCTTCAAGCTGCTGAGTCGAGCCCTGGGCAAGTTCAGTGACTAAGCGATAGCGAGAATTTGCCCTAGCCAGGCAATGGTAAATCTCTGGACATGATGAGCGCATCTTCCCTGCCATCATTACCAGGATAGTAGTTTTTCCGCTCTCCGATTTGCGTAAATCCCATAGATTGGTAAAGACTGATGGCCGCCTCGTTCGATGCCCGCACTTCCAGAAAACACTGCCGCGCTTCAAGATTATGAGCCCGATCCATTAGCAGTGAGAACAATTTCCGGCCGTATCCAAATCGCTGAAATTCCGGATGCACACACAGGGTCAGCAAGTGGCATTCTCCGATTGCAACAGACATCACTCCATGCGCCACGATCTGTTGCTTGTTGGCCAGCACCCAGCACTGAT
Source organism: uncultured Pseudohongiella sp. (assembly GCA_965267495.1). Lineage (GTDB taxonomy): Bacteria > Pseudomonadota > Gammaproteobacteria > Pseudomonadales > Pseudohongiellaceae > UBA9145. Next base: position 2,419,137 of record OZ254078.1, read on the forward strand.
AGCCGGCACGTAAACAGTCAACGAAGATGCGCTTCGTCCAGGGATGTTCATAGGCAGCAATTTCGTTTTGCACCACCAAATCCACATCGCTGCTGCGCATGGTGCGAGCAAAAAACTGTGTTGCTGAAGAAAGTTGTCGATCCATGGCGAACTAATTAGGTTTCAGACCCGCAGTCTTTGGCGCAAAGGCTGCAGATGAGCCCAGGTTTCCCGTTTTAACAAGGGATGCACGAGCATCGATTGCAGGCTGTGGGTCACGGTCAACTGGCTCTGTAATTGCTCTGACACCTGATCACCATAACTTTCATCAGCAGCTTGAGGCAGCAGTAGTCTGTGGATCTGTCCTGAAAAGATCAACAGATTCGAAAATTGATCCTGTTCCTGCCGCTGATTGATAAAACCCTGTAGGGCCAGCGCAGCAGCCCGCCTGGGATCGGCGGCGGCAAGCCCTTCCGCGATGGGCCAGGCAAACTCCACCGCAGCAAGAGACAAGTCTTCACCATCTGGCAAAAGCGCGTCGAGGATGGCCTGCAACAAATTCATGCTGTCGCGATTTTGTTTTCCCCGCAATTGATGAGGTGCTTCATTAATAATGGCCAATACTTCATTGATAGCGAAGTACTGCAAACTGAAGCGGAGATCGTCGGCGTCCTGATTCTCCGGCGGCTGTTCAGGTTTTACAGACTGGACCCGTCTACCGGTTTCCGACTTGCCTGGTGTGCTTACGAGGGTTTCAGGCTGCGGTGCCGACTCGCGTTGAAGGTCATGAGCTGGTGCCTTGTCATCCGTTTGCGAACTTGCCGGGAAATCGTAATCTGGCGAGGGTCTGGCACCAGGTATCTGGTAACGAGGGTAGTAAACATCATATCCCATGCGGTGGAGATACTCGCGACGTTCTTGTTCGTTCATCTGGATAAAGCTTGGCAGGCGAATCAAAAGTTGCGGTGCAAAATACCACACTGATACCAGTGGTTTGAAGTGATCTGCCATTCATGCTTGAATCGGCGCTTCCTTAAACCCTGGCAAACCTGGCGAAAGCACATACTCCTATTATGAAAGCTGTTCTCTGCAAGTCTTACGGCCCACCTGAAAACCTGGTCATGGAAGATCTGCCGGACCTGGAAGCCGCCGCAGATGAGGCAATCATTGAAGTTCATTCTGCTTCCCTCAACTTTCCCGATGGTCTGCAGATTCAGGGCAAGTACCAGTTCCAGCCACCTATGCCATTTACCCCGGGCTCTGAAGTGGGTGGCGTGATTAAATCAGTAGGCGCGCAATTTGACAGTTTCAAGGTCGGAGACCGGGTCATGGCTATCCCGGGTATCGGAGGCCTGGCTGAACAGGTTGCTGTCAAAGCCAACAGCATTCATCGCATTCCTGACAGCATGGATTTCGCCACTGCCGCTGGCTTCGCAATGGTGTACACCACTTCCTATCATGCCCTGAAGCAGCGCGCTCAACTGCAGGCAGGAGAAACGCTGCTGGTACTGGGTGCCAGCGGTGGTGTTGGCATGACTGCGGTGGACCTGGGCAAGTTAATGGGTGCCCGCGTAATCGCTGCGGCCAGCAGCGAGGAAAAACTGGACTTCGTGCGGCAACTCAATCCTGATGAAACTATCAGCTACGGAGATGGTGAACTGAAGGAAAAAGTGAAGGCGCTAACCGCTGATCGTGGTGCCGATGTGATTTATGACCCAGTCGGTGGTGATCTCTTCGATCAATGTTGCCGCTGCATCAACTGGAATGGGCGGCTGCTGGTAGTTGGCTTTACCAGTGGGCGTATACCTGAATACAAGGCAAATCTGGCGCTGCTGAAAGGTTCATCGATGGTCGGTGTTTTTCTGGGTCGATTCCGCAAGGAAGAACCCCAAGCCTATGAGGAGAACTTCCAGGAGCTGCTGACATTCTTCGAAGAAGGCAAGTTGCATCCGGTAGTCACTCAATCTTACCCTGCTGAACAATTTGTCGAAGCCTTCAATGTCTTCACTCAACGCCGGGCCATGGGCAAAGTAACTGTCGAATTCAAAGCTGAGTAGTTAGTAAATGACCATCGAAGTTCTCAGCGATGAGCAGATTCGCCAGGATCTGACCAGGCTCAAAGAGATCGTAGTGGCTCATAAGGCGCCGGATGCTCCTCTTGCGGTCGGTATCGAGAATATTGATGGCGTTGATACGCCTGTCTTCACGAAAGTGCCAAACAACCTGGGCGAATTGTTTGCCCTGGGGCTTCAGGAAGCGGCTCTTCCATTCCTGGTGTATGAGGAACAGCGATTCAGTTTCGCCGAATCCCTGCAGATGTCCCGCAAACTGGCTCGCCTGCTTATCGAGCAATATCACATTCGAGCCGGCGACCGGGTCGCTATCTGCGCACGAAATTCCCCGGAGTGGTGTCTGGCCTATATGGCCATCACAACTATTGGCGCTATTGCTGTACCGATGAATTCCTGGTGGTCAGGACCGGAATTGGGATATGGACTTGAGGACAGCGGCAGCCGGCTGGTTTTCGCCGATGCTGCACGCGCCGCGTTGTTGGAGCCGCATCTGCAATCATTCAATGTGAGTGCGATATTGATCAAACCCGCACAAGAAAACGCGCCCAATGAATTTTTTACGCTGATCGAGGATACCAGTCCGCTGAGTGAGGCAGAAATCGCGGCGCTGGCTGTGGTACCTGAAGACAGTGCAACCATTATGTACACCTCAGGCTCTACTGGTGAACCCAAGGGAGTACTGTCCACACATCGAGCCATCATCAACGCACTGTACACCTGGAAATTTGTTAAGGAGATAAATGAAATCCTGCGACCGGAATTGCTAGAGCCGGACCCGCCTTTTCAGCCCGCGATGCTGGCCAATGTCCCCCTGTTCCACGTTACTGGCAGTCATGCCCAGTTTCTCAACTGTTTCATCTACCACCGCAAATTCGTCATGATGTATAAGTGGGACGCAGACCAGGCTCTGGAGCTTATCGAAAAAGAACGTATCTCCGTGCTTCACGGTGTCCCTACCATGACCTGGGAAGTGATGCACTCTAAGAATTTTGCCAGTACCGATTTATCGAGCCTGCGAGCAGTGCAGAGTGGCGGCGCCCCGCGCCCACCGGAACATCTCAGTCTGATGTTGGAGAAGTTTCCCGATGACGCCCTGCCCGGTCTGGGATATGGATTGACAGAAACCAATGCAATCGGCGCAATCATTACCGGTAAGTTCTACATTGCACGCCCCAACAGCACTGGTCGACCCACTCCACCGGTTACAGAAGTGAAGATTGTGGACGAATCAGGTATCACTCTGGACCAGGAGCAGGTCGGTGAAATCTGCATCAAGGGTCCAACTCTCATGAAGGGCTACTGGAATAAACCAGAGGCCACTGCCGAAGTGCTGATTGATGGCTGGTTTCATACTGGCGACATTGGCAAACTGGATGCGCTGGGTTTCCTCATCATTATGGACAGGGCCAAGGATATCGTCATTCGTGGCGGAGAAAATATTGCCTGCGCGGAAGTCGAGTACGCTATTCATGAACATGACGCTGTCAGCGAAGTAGCAGTCTATGGCGTGCCCGACCTGAGACTGGGCGAAGTACCCTGCGCATCAGTCATGTTAAAACCAGGGCAAACACTGGCGGAAGAAGAGCTCAAGCAGTTTCTCAATGACAGGATAGCCGCATTCAAGATTCCTCAAACCATCTACTTCCATCAGGAACAGCTGCCAAGAATCGCTTCAGGCAAGATCGCCAAAAAACTATTGCGTGAACAGGCGATTGAACGTCAGCAAGCTCACTGAATCCTCCTCCCCAGCCAAAAACCCGAACTGCATCGCAATTCTGCAATAAGACTGCAATTTATTGCCCTCAGAATGCATATTTTTACTGAAGAATCCTCAGTGAGAAGTCGATATACGGATTAGTGCAGACTATTCCGCTGATGCAATCATGAGTTGAGGTGCGCTATGAAAGAAGCAAATCTGGAAGACGGCCTGGACAGCTCACCAGAGCTTTTCGAGATGCCTGCCGACCTGAGCACAGAAGCTGAGCAGGAAGCAGCAGCTCCGTCTCCAAAGTCAAACCTTACCGAACTGAGACGCCGTATTGAGGAAAGACTCGATTCCAAGCGCATCGCCCTGGAATACGAATGGGACGACTTTGACGATCTGTCAGAAAACTCCGCTTAGATTTCTCAGTACCCAGCTCCTTCTCCTCGGGATGACCAACAGTACATCCTGAGCGTACTGCAGCCCACGCCAGTTCTGATCTGGGCACAAATTACAAATATTCCTATTATCCCGCCTGCTATCTTAGTATGATCTAGCGCGTTAGATTTGTACGAGTTCTACATGACGTATTGCGTAGCAGTATCCGTCGACGCAGGCATGGTGTTTTGTTCAGATTCACTCACCAACGCCGGCATCGATCAGGTATCCACATATAGCAAGATGTTCCGCTTCGGTATTGATGGTGAAAAACAATTCGTCATCCTCACAGCCGGCAACCTTGCAACCACGCAGGCAACCATCGCCAAGATAAAGAGCGATATCAAGCAGCATGCCCCGGAAAACCTGTTGCTAATGAATAGCATCGAAGACGCTGCCGACTACATCGGGGACATTAGTCGCGAGCAGCAGGACAAGCGCGCGGTTGAAGGCAAGAATTTTGAAGCCAGCTTTATCATTGGTGGACAGATTCGTAACAATCCTCATGAGGTGATACTGGTGTACCCCGAGGGCAACCATATCACCACCTCCAAAGATACCAACTATCTTCAGATTGGTGAGAGCAAGTATGGCAAACCAATCCTCGATCGCATTCTGACTCCCGATCTCAATCTGGATACCTGTGCACTTTGCGCTCTGGTATCCATGGATTCCACCATGCGCAGCAATCTGAGTGTGGGCCCACCAGTTGAACTGTTAATAGTGAAAGAAAATCAGCTGGAAATGCAGGAGCCCTTACGATTCGAAGCGGATAGTGATTTTCTCCGAGATCTGAAACGCAATTGGGACGAACGACTCAAGGAAGCATTCCGGCTGATGCCACCATTGGCCTGGGCGGCTAATTGGGATAAATCAGGCCGTGAACAAAGCGAAGCTTAGCCAGCGTAGTCTGTGACAAGATAAAAGGATAAGCGTCTTCCAATCCCATACTTCGATTTAGTGCGTTCAGCATAATCGACAACTCCGACCATTTGCTCATCAACTCATCGATATCGTCAAAATGAGTTGAGCCCTGCTGCATGTTATAGGCGCTGGCGGTCTCCAGCGTATCAACCATGTGCAGGTAGTGAGACCACACTTCTGCCCAGTCTTCCAGAGGATGAGCCTGCGCATAATGACTGATCAGGTCCGGGTCCTTGACCATAGTGTCTTTGTTAGCATAGTAATTTTCCAGCGCTGCTGCGTAGTCCTGGCGCTCATCACCAAAAAGTTCCCGAAACCGTTCCAGATTTCCATTCACGTTCACGAGTTGATGAAAATAGTAGTGTCCGCTTTCATGGCGGAAGTGACCCAGCAGGGTTCGATACAGCTCTCCTGTATATTGGCGGGTAATCTCCCGGCTAACCTCATCTGCCTCGGCGATATTGATTGTAATCAGACCATTTTCGTGACCGGTGCTCACATGCTCTTCGAAAACACCAGGGTTGGTGCGCTTGTCCTCGATAAATTCGAAAGCAAGGCCTGAGACGTCCTCTTGTTTACTGACGATTGGCAGATGCAGTGATAGCAGCGAAAAAATCAGACGTCGCTTGGCGTGTTCGAGATTTTTCCACCAGCGCCTCCGATCCGGTGATAGCAGATTGGGAATGGTGTGGTTCAGGCTGCACGAGACGCAATAGTCATGATCTGAATTGTTGACTATCCAGTTACACACATCGTACTCAATCCCGTTCTTGCAGAGCTTGCGCCCTGCTACCGGTCCCATGGTCATGGTCTGAGGATCGAAGCCCACTTGCTCGCCGCAATGCAGGCATCGCGTATTTTCGAAGAACAGCGTCTGACCGCAGCTACATTGAAAATTCTTCATGGACTAGGAGTTTTTACTGGGAAGGAACCAGGCATTGGCGATGCGAAAATGAATAGTGGCAATTTCTTTTTGCACATTATCCAGGTATTTAAGTAATCCGCGCCTCAGCAACTTGTCAATGTCCGCGTCACGTATCAGACGACGCGTCTTGTCTACCTGCCACTTCACTTTCGAGTGATTTGGCAACTTGTGTAGCACCTTGGTCAGTGTGGTCAAATTGTGCGCTGTCGCACGGGGAAATTCTTCGCTCTGCAGGAGAAATCGAACCACTTCTTCCGCTTTGACTCGTTCCCTGACGTGCTGCCTATACATCTGAAAGGCTGATTGTGAACGCAATACATTCATCCACAGTATATTCTCATAGGGCTCCCTGGCATCGGCATCTCCCTGCTCCACTTCCAGTTCGGGCAGCAGCTTGCTTGAACCCACATCGACAATTCGGCTGGTCATGTCTGCACGCTCAAGGCTGCGACCCAGACGAACAAAACTATAGGCCGCATCCCTGCTCATGGAACCGGCCAGCAGGCCCCAGATTTGTTGACAGTCTGCCACCACGTCGTCGAGAAATTCATTACGAATTGCCCTGCCAACTGCAGCATCTGCATTGTCCTTGCCCGCAAAATACATTTCATTGATCAATTCGAAAGCTTCCGTGGGCATGACCTCTCTGGTGGTGCGCGCATTTTCGCGTGCAGAGGCCAGCATATTCAAAATGGATACGCCGTTCTCCTCTGCCAACAGAAATTTCATCACATTGCGCTCACTGGCCTGCTTGTATTGCTCGGAAAATCCTTTCTCGTTGCCGGTAATCTGAATCAGCGTGTGCCAACCCAGCTTGGTGCCCTGGGGCAGATCCATCAACAGCGCGGAAAACACACTGAGCAGACGCGCAGTATTCTCGGCCCGCTCGATATAACGCGCCTGCCAGTAAACCCGTTCTGCAACTCTCGACAGCAGCATCAGAAATCTTCCACTATCCAGGTATCCTTGCTGCCACCGCCCTGGGATGAATTCACCACATAGGAGCCCTTCACCATGGCGACCCGTGAAAGACCGCCCGGTGTTACATAGGACTTGGCTCCCTGCAAGATAAAGGGTCTTAAATCTACATGCCGAGGTTCCACCGAGCGCTCACCCAGTATGGGTACCGTGGACAGGGAAATCAGAGGCTGCGCCATGTAGTTTCTTGGGTCAGCCTTGATGCGACGCCTGAATTCTGCCAGCTCCTTCTTGCTCGCCTGCGGGCCTATCAGCATGCCGTAACCGCCTGATTCATTCGCTGGTTTGACTACCAGCTTGTGCAGGTTTTTCAGCACATGATCACGCTCTGCCTTATCGATACACAGATAGCTGGGGACGTTAGGCAGAATCGGGTCTTCGTCCAGGTAGTACTTGATGATCTTTGGCACATAAGTGTAGATGATTTTGTCATCTGCGACGCCTGCACCCGGTGCATTGGCCAGAGCAACATTGCCTTTAACCCAGGCATTAAACAGACCGCTGACACCAAGCACCGAATCCTTATTAAACACCGAAGGATCAAGAAACAGGTCATCAATGCGCCGGTAGATCACATCGACAGGAGACAAGCCGTCTATGGTGCGCATGTATACCTTGTCATCCTCAACTACCAGATCCCCCCCTTCTACCAAATCAGCACCCATGCGCTGCGCAAGAAAGGAATGTTCAAAGTAAGCAGAATTGAAGATACCTGGTGTAAGTACCACCACAGAGGGATACTTCACCTGGCGCGGGGACAGCGATGCCAACATATCGAACAACTCTGCCGGATAGTCGGTGACCGGGCGAATATTGTAATTACTGTCGAAGAGTTCTGGAAACACTCGCTTCGTAACACGGCGATTCTCCAGCATATAGGAAACACCAGACGGAACTCGCAGATTGTCTTCGAGTACGTAAAACTGACCATCCCGGTCCTTGATGAGGTCCGTACCACAAATGTTCGCCCAGACATTGTAGCGGGGTTTGATGCCAACACACTGCTTGCGGAAATTACCTGAATCGTGAATCAGCTCTTCCGGCACCAATTTGTGTTTCAGAATCTTCTGGTCATTGTAGATATCATGAATAAAGCAATTGAGTGCGCGCAGCCGTTGCTCTAATCCCTTGCTGGTCTGATCCCATTCGGACGCGGCAATCAAGCGTGGAATAATATCCATGGGCCATTCACGGTCGATGTTTCCCGCATCGCTATACACGGTGAAGGAGATACCCATGGTTTTGATAGCGAGTTCTGCCGCAGTTTTCTTTTGCAGCAAATCCTCATGGTTTAGGGAACGCAGGTAACTGGCAAGCCGCCTTGCAGGCTTGCGAGCATAGCCCGGACTGCTGATCAATTCATCAAAGAAAGGCCCAGCATTGTAAGATTTCCAATTGACTCTCATCTGTGCAGAATTCTTCTTAAGCCATCAGATAACATAACGCATAGAAGTTATGGATACAAAGTGCCATATAGCACACTTATGGGACATTGCCTACAAAGGCCAGAAAAATAGCAGCAAGGGGATCGCCACTGTCACAATCACAATCTCCAGGGGCAGGCCCATGCGCCAGTAGTCTCCAAAACGGTATCCGCCCGGGCCCATCACCAATGCATTATTTTGGTGCCCTATGGGCGTGAGGAAAGCACAGGATGCACCAACAGCGATCGCCATCAGAAAGGTATCAGGATTGTGGCCGAGAGCGATGGCTATATTATAGGCAATCGGCGCCATGAGGATGGCTGTCGCCGCATTGTTCAACACATCAGACACAGTCATGGTCACAACCAGCAATAAGGCCAGAATCAACACAGGAGAAAGGTCACCTGCTACTGCCAGAATCCCATTCACCAATAGATCAGTAGTGCCGGTTTGCTGCAGCGCGCTGCCAAGCGGAATCATTGCCCCCAGCAGTACGACCACAGGCCAATCAACACCATCATAGAATTCCCGCACGGGAATGATGCGCGTGACCACCATCGCCACGGTGGCGATACCCAGTGCCAATTGTATTGGCATGAGTCCCAGGGCTGTAGCGGCGATAGCCAGCACAAAGGTAATCAGTGCCGGGCGTGCCTTGGCTGCCACTTTCGTATCGAAGGCCCGCTCTGCCAGTGGATAGCATTTCATTCTGGATACAGCACTTTCGATATTCTCTCTTTCACCGTGAAGCAACAACACATCGCCACTTTCCAGCTCAAAATTGCGCAATCGGCTCTGGTGAGGTGTTCCTGAACGGGACACCGCCAACAAGGTAACCCTGTAACGGCGATTGAAGTTCACGTCCGCGGGTGTGCGTCCGCTCAGGGGAGAATTGGCGGTAACTACTACTTCCATAACCGCAGTGTCTTCAGAATGAGAGAAAGCATCCTTTTGATTCATGGCGGTATGCAGCGTCAATTCCTCTTCGGCAGCAAATTCCTGAACATCATCATGAGGGCCCTGGATCATCAGGTAGTCTCCCGCGCTAATCTTGAATCGCCCGTCGGGGGGCGCGTGCTCCACATCGCCATTGATCCGCGCCACCAGGTCCAGCTTCTTATTGTGCAACAGCTCTTTAAGTTTTGCCGTGCGCATGCCGTCTATTGGCGACCCTTCACTAACCTTCGTTTCAAACAGGTACTCATCAATATCGAACAGATCAAGCCCGGCCGATTGTTTGCGTACTTTCACCAGCCGCCAGCCGAACAGGAGCATGAACGCGATGCCACAGATGGCGATCCCACCACCAACCGGAGCAAAATCAAACATGGTAAAGGCTTCGCCAGTAACTTCCTGACGATAATTTGCGATAAGGATATTGGGAGGCGTCCCAATGAGTGTAACCAGCCCGCCCAATATCGACCCGAATGACAACGGCATCAGGATTGTTGCCGGCGAACGCCCTGCTTTACTGGCTGACTGAATTGCGACTGGCATTAATAGCGCCAGTGCACCCACATTATTCATAAACATGGATAGAATTGCCGCCACGAATGTCAGCACGGTGATATGTAACATGGGATGATTGGAGAAAGGCTCAATCAAGCGATGTATATAATCAACACCGCCTGATTTTGTCAGCCCATAGCTGACAATGAGTACCAACACTACAGTAATAGTTGCCGGGCTACCGAAACCACTGAAGATGTCGTCCTGCGGTACCAGGCCCAGTAAGCTGGCACAAAACAGCGCTCCCAGAGAAACGATGTCATAGCGGATCCGACCCCAGACCAGCATCACCAGCAGGGCAGCCAGAATAAGCAACAGCATAAGCTGATCGGCTGTCAACGCTATCTTGCCCCGGTGAGATCGAACTCTAATTCACCGACTCCGTCGATACCAGCGCGTATGCGATCGCCTGGTAATACTACAGAGACTCCAGCAGGTGTGCCGGTGAAAATGACATCTCCGCCTTTCAAGGTGAACAGGGAAGACAGCTCGGCAATAATTTCAGCGACAGACCAGATCATGTCACTGAGATCAGCATCCTGACGAGTATCTCCATTCACCTGCAACCAGATACGTCCCGAAGCCGGATGCTGGCCTGCGACTGGTTGTAGTGTGGAGACTGGAGCGGATTCATCAAATCCCTTGGCAGCATCCCATGGCTTGCCACCCTGCTTTGCTGCAGTCTGCAAATCCCTCCTTGTAAAATCGATACCCACTCCGTAGGCAAAGACATGTTGCAAGGCTTTCTGCACAGGAATACCGCTGCCACCACTGGCAAGCGCCACCACCAGCTCCACCTCATAGTGCAAATTTTCAGTCGCGGGTGGATAGGCCACGGAATTGTTGTTGATGACTATGGCATTGGCAGGTTTGCTGAAAAATACTGGCGAATTCTGTTTCGGATTCCCTCCCATCTCACGCACATGATCGCCATAGTTTTGCCCCACACAGTAGACCCGACGAACCGGAAACACAGCATCACTGTCGGCAACAGGCAGCACTGGCCGGGTTTCCGGGGCGATGACGTACTGATTGTGATCATTCATCGCTGGCACCCCAGTTCAGATTGCAGAAATTGTTGATCCAGATTTGCCACGCCTGGCAATAACTGTCGGTCCAGCTGTGTCTCCACCTGGCTGAGTGTTGCCAGCTGATCACAGAAGTCTGCATGAATCGGCAAATTGTCAGAAAATACAAAAGTTGCTACCGAGCTGCCATCACTAACTACCTTGTAATAACTGGACGGCGGCTGCGGTTCGCTCTGCGAACCGGAGTAACTGTAGAGAGGCCCGCTGATCACATAGAGTTCTCCCAGTTCTGGGGTGAGCTCGTTGATGGCCTGATCAAGCCGGGACCAGCTACCCAGTCTAAGAGACTGCGGCAAGGGAGACATATTGCTCAAATAATTCAACTCGTCCCAATAAGGTGTGCCCGCAAAGCTGGTCATAGGCGCAAGCCGACCCTGGTCACCGGTATCGAATCCGATTTCATTGATTCGGTATTCCCTGTCCTGGGCATCACTCAGATCAGGTTGCACCAACTCAGGACTGCTGCCTATCGCCAGATCCGACACAGCACTGCTGAGCAAATCATCTTCCTGCCAGAAGCGGGGCAGCAGAGAAGCAACTCCCACTCCATCGGCTAACACCCGGTAGGCCACCCACTCCGCCAGCCCGGAATCAGGGTCCATGGCGGCTGCATAGAGATGACGCACCACCACTTCCGTGTCTGGACGAGAAACATCGGGACAGGCAAGCAGGCAATGGCTGATAAACACAGGCTGTGCCTGGACCAGCGATGCAACCAGCAAACTAACCCATAGGATAAGGAATCTCGGCATGCACCTCATCACATTCACTCATGACGGAATCATCGAGCTGCAGATCCAGGGCAGCCAGTGACTCTTCCAGTTGATCTGCAGTTCTGGCTCCGATAATGGTCGATGCCACAAAGTCGTGTTGCATGCTCCATGCCGTGGCCAGCGTCACCGGAGACATACCCGCATTCCTGGCGATCTCCATATATCGTTCGGTACTCGCGAGAGTACCCTTGTTGACGAAACGTTCTGCCATTGCCCGTTGACGAAATTCGGTGGCACTCTGATAGTCAGCAAAACGTGAATTAGCGGGCACTTCGCCGCCATTGTATTTGCCGCTTAGCACACCGCCGCCGATAGGAGAATAAGGCAGCAATGACACCTCCTCACGGCGACAGACTGTTGCTAACTCATCCATGAAGCGGCGATTCAGCAGGGAAAAATTATTCTGAATGGACTCGAACCGGGCCAGGCCTTCATAGTCAGCCACCGTATTCGCCTTGGTTAAACCATAGGCATTGTCATTGGAGGTCCCTAGATAACGAACCTTGCCTGCATCCACCAGGCGATTGAGTGCTTCCATGGATTCCTCAATCGGCACAACCATATCGGGCCAGTGCACCTGATAGAGATCTATATACTCGATCTCGAGTCGACGCAAGCTGCCCTCGACAGCTCTCTCAACGTGATGACGATCGATGGCAGTGAGTCCCTCGCGGATCGGTGGCACGAACCACCCCGATGCAGCCCCGGCAACTTTCGTGGCAACAATCAACCCATCGCGGGGCTTGGTCTTTATCCACTGGCCAAATATTTCTTCCGTGAGGCCAGCCAGTTCTGCAGTAGGGGGTACGGGATAGACTTCGGCAGTGTCATAAAAGTTGATGCCCCGTTCATAAGCAGTATCAAGAATTTTGAAAGAATCGCTCTTGTCACTCCAGGTGCCGAAACTCATCGTGCCCATGCAGATAGGCGAAACCCGAAGCCCGCTTCGACCTATATATCGATATTCCATGTCACTTCCCTATATTAATGCTTCCAGAATATTTCTAATTTAATGGGGGACAACTGTCACCCAAGTAACCAGTGCCACCACAGTATCCAGGATCCTGTACCTGAATACGAATGCCATCAGGATCAGTAAAATACAACTCCGGTGTACCCCCGTCGGCACCACCGCGGTTAGGCATACGCATACTAATCCAGTGCATCAGGGGTTGCGTGTTGGAAGCATCTTCTCTGGCTACCAGTCCATAGTCGGTGAGTTGCGCAAGGATACGGTCCACATTGAAATTGGTAACCGAGAAGCAAACATGATCAATTCTGCCTGGTGCGCTTGGCGCTCCACTTTCCCTTCCACCTGTATACATCAGGAACTGGATACCGTTACCAACACCAATCACCGGCGAAAGTGGCCCCTGGTAGGCCTGGAATGTCTTTCCAAATGCGGCTGTGTAAAAGTCGTTCGCCCTATCGCGATTGGACATGAAATTAGTGAAATGACTATAGTCAATGAGCTCCATCATACCGGGGCCAGGCGCTGGCTCCACATCGCTGCAGTTTTCTCCCAGTGGGCCGCTGCCACCACAATAACTCTCGCTACTGAGCTGATAAACAAGTCCTTCAGCGTCTGCAAAATAGAGTTCCCTGGCCTGCCCCCTGTTCACCACCCAGGATCGCGAAGCAAGATCCAGACCTTGCTCATTTCGGCCCGGCGCGCTACCAGGTGCAATGCCAAAGGCCTCAAGTTGGTTTTGCACCCTGTCCACATCGAAATTGGCCACACTTAGACCTATATAACTGAAGCCTACTTGCTCGCCGGGACCCACTGGAGAAATAGAGAAAAAATGTGGTCCCTCGCCAATTCTTAAATAAATACTGTCGCCCCGTCTGGCCTGCACGGGAGCCGCGAAAACATCCTGGTAAAAGCGCAGGGATCGCTGCACGTCCTGCACTTTGATATCAAAGGAGTGGATCTTGCGGACTGCTACAGGACTTGGGTTTTGACCGAGCGCTGCTGGGGCCAACGCCAGTAAAGGAATGGCCTGCAAAAGCTTCCTGCGGCTGCTACTTGATGGATTTGCCGGGGATAATCGTTGGGAATTTATTATTTTCATCATCTCCCCCTGGGGTCACAGATTCGACACGGGAGAGCATCATAGCCAGTCTGAGACCGCTGCGTCCAGTGAGGAGATGTGATGATTATTTACTACGCGGCGACAGACTCTCAATCCTGCCGATGTCTCGTTGCCAGGCGTCAAATCCCCCTGCCATGTGAGCAATATCCTCAACTCCCATGGTCTGCAGAGACTGTGCCGCCAGGGCCGAACGAGATCCTTTGTTGCAGTAAAGAATCAGGGATTCCGCTTCAGCAAACTCCTTGCGATAGTAGGGACTCTCCGGATCAATCCAGAATTCCAACATGCCTCGAGGAACATGCATGGCACCAGGAATGGTGCCATCTCGTTGCAGCTCTCGAATGTCCCGTAAATCTATGAGCAGTGTGCCCGCTTCTTCGCTGCGAGCATCCACCTCTGCAGCACTGAGGGTGACAATGCCAGCTTCAGCTTCCTCGACCAGCGATTGTACGCCTCGTTTGACAGTAATCATTGTTTCTTCCTCGTTCTGCCAGACTTGTCATGCCGGGCAAGTTAAACAAGATACCATTGTTTAGCAAATTGACTCTTTCATCGGGTCCCGTCAACTCATGAGCTACTGTCGCTTGGTGCAGCTAATGCGCCAGTAGGGGAATACTGTAGAGCCATCCAGGCTTACCCACTCCCCTTTCCATTGAAAACTGTCTTCACCGATATTAAAAAATGTCAGGCGATTGATACCTTCGATTTCCGTACCAGGCGCCTTTTGTGGCTGTTCCAGTTCTATGCGGTCTTCCACCAAGCCGCCACTCCACACTCCCGATCCATAGACCGGAGTGGAAAAGTAAGTCACATGCCATTGCTCTGTTGCCGAGTCAAACACTCGTATATTGCCATTAGTCGCATTTCCAGACCGACCTGTGTCACGAATTGCATTGCCATTCAAATAGTAGTGGGCATCCCAGGTACGAAAACCCTCTTCCCACTCACCACTGGCATTGTTAAGCCGCTCTTCTCTACAGTCATTCTCTCCGATCATGAAGGCAAACTGCTGCAGTTGTGCAGGCGCCTCGGGATTGGCCCGACCGAATGGATAGTCGCTACTCGGCTCAAAGGGTAAGGCCGCCTGCCGTTGTGCCGTGACCGGCCAGCTACTCAGCATCAGCAGCAACACAAGTATCTGGTTTTTCTTATTCATGAATCACTCCCATACCCACTATAGTTTAACCCAGCCGGCATTGTAGGCGGCCTACCACCAGCTTGCAGCAAGGGGCAGGAATACGGACAGATTCTGGATATTGGAGCCCCGCCCGATAGACCTGGCTCACAGTCTGCATTGATAGTGGATGAACTGGACTGGCGATTCTGCTAGCCTAATCGCTGTTTCCCTGGCAGGAGAACAAGGCCATGAATGAACGAGATTTCCAGCTTGTGCTGCGCGCCAAGCGCCAGATTGACCGGGAAGCTGCCATGCGTTCCTTCTTCTTTGTTGGCATCTGTTTCGTGGCTGTGCTCAGGTTTCTGGGCTTTGATGTGGGCTTTCTCTATCCGCTTCTGTTTATAGTCCTGTTCGTTTCCCTGGTTTTAAATTCAGATTTCATAGCGAACTTTGGACTCGTATCGAAAAGGGATCTGGTCAAGCTGATCGAACATCATATTCACAATGATCCGGAGACGCTCACACGCTACTCGGAAGTCAAAAGCCGAAGCTAATGGTCGCGGTTGGCAATGGACGAAAAAAGAAAGCGTGCAATCCTGCTCGGTGTAGCATTTCTGCTACCACTGATCTTCATCATGGTGGTCTTCATCACAAGCTATGTCCCTTCTCAATCACTCACCACAGAGTTTGATTTTGTTTACGCGACTTGCACGGAAGGTCGTTCTCCCTACAACTACTATTGCAGCAATCATCTCCAGAATCGCTATTCTGTAGAGAACGGACGAATAGTAGAAAATGCCCTACCAGCCGATTTGGATTCAGACAATGACGGTGTACCGGATATCGACGAGAACTACAGCACACGCTTGTTTATCCACGACACAACACTCGATCTGAGTGAAGAAGTCAGCCTGGTTGAAGCACAGCGCCTGTCAATCGACGAGCGGATGACTTCACCAGACGGCGCAGCCGTAGAATGGCAATACGCCAGTGGTGGAAACTTCTTTCCATTCGTTCGCTATAGCAACCGCTATGGATACTATCTCACGCGAGGAAGCGCCAGACGAGAACTGAATCTGGTCAATCAATCCCAGCAGCCTTACTATCAAAACGATTTTCGCTTTATTGGCTGGTTGCTTGCGAGGTGACTGCTGCATGAATAAGGAAGAACTCTTAGCAGAATTGTCACACAAACTGCAGATCGGAGAGATTAGTGAAGCAGAAGTGCGCCAGCTGCTGTCAAATGATAGAGATGCCGAATTTCAGCAGCAGACTACACTATCAGAATCTCGTGTACCCACGAGTCTTATTACTCGTCTGTTATTTGTCATTGGCGCAGTTTTCATTTCCCTGGGAGTAATCTATCTGGTAGCCCAGCTCTGGGATGATCTCAACACGTTCAGCCGCATCGCGATTACTTTAGGCCTTGGACTACTTTTTGCTGGCGTGGGATCCTGGTTTTTGATGCAGGAACCCGAAAAAGAGATTGGTAGTGTTTTTCACACAGTCGGGGGGCTTATGGTCCCCGGTGGGGCCTTGATCACGCTTGATGAGATGGGCACAAATTTCGACACATCATGGCCCATCACATTGACCATCGGGATGGTGTTTTCGTTTTACGCTCTACTGACCTGGTATCACCAACGGTTGGTGCTAAGTTTTTTCGCATTTGCCAATGGGACTGCCTTTACTTACCTGTTACTGGATTCACTCTTACCAACGGCCAGTGGTGATCTATACGACTATCTCACCATGTGTATTGCAGCCAGCTATCTAATTTATGCGCATTTGTTTAGGGAAGACTGGAACGCGAGACTGGTACCACTACTGCTATTGTTTGGTTCATTCGGTTTTTTGGGCGCTGCCTTCGCGCAGATCTTCGACTCAGTATTGATGGAGATGCTTTACCCATTGCTGGCGTTTGGCGGCATGGTGCTATCTGTCATGGTGCTGCGCAGCCGCATCACTCTGACGATCAGCACCTTCTCGGTAATCGCCTATATTATCTATTTCACGGCTGAGTATTTTGCGGATTCGGTAGGCTGGCCCGTGGCGCTAATCCTGCTGGGCTTCACTGTCATCGGCATAGGGTACTTTTCAATTAGCTTGAATCGAAAGTATCTGAAATCAGAATCATTATCGCCGATATGACTTGACCATGGCGCCGCCTCCCGAAACCACTGCGCCATAAACATTGCCGGCGGCATCCACCGCCACACCTTCAGGATTGGAACCGTCCGGATAGGCTTCCACTGTGCCATCTATAAAATAATCCACCAGGCCGTCCAGTAGTGATCCCACGCGAATGCCTGCTTCCCAGCCCGGGTTACGCACATCATCGAATTCCGATTCTGAATCAGCAACATAGATCATGTCATCGTCGGTGACGTAGATGCCACTGGGACGACTGAAAGTCTTGAATTCGCCGATGTAATTGCCATCAAGCGCAAAGATTTGTATACGATTGTTGCCACGGTCACCCACTATCAATCGGTTGCGGGAATCGATATCCACCGCATGTGGCGTCTTTAACTGACCTGCTGCAGAGCCCCAACCTCCCCAGTAAGCGATAAGATTTCCACGGCGATCGAACTTGACGATGCGGGCTACAGTATCGGCTGTTGCATCAGTTTGCTGACCATTATGACCATCGCCTACATAGATATTGCCATCGGCATCGGTAACCACATCGCAGGGAGTCTCCAGCAGAGCATCGCCTCCATTGCCAGCCATGCCCGGCTGACCCAGGGTCAACAAGACTTCGCCTTCCGGACTGAGTTTGTACACGGCATGACCTTTTCCCGCCGTTGTTGGATCATTGGGATCCGGACCACGGGCATCGGTAACCCAGACATTGCCATCCCGATCCACATGCAATCCGTGGGGGAACAACATCAACCCACCGCCGATCGCTGCAACCACATTGCCATCGGGATCAATTTTCAGAATTGGATCGAGATCAGAACCGGCGCAGCTGTTTCCGCCACAACGATCAATCGCCCATAAATGTCGACCATCTGGATCGATATCTACACCCGCTGTTGAGCCCCAGCTACGACCGTCCGGAAGATTCACCCAGTTATCCACTGAAGCATAGGGATTGGGTCGATTGTTGATGGGCTCCAGCTGTGCCTGTGCAGACTGGACAACTAACAACAGAAGAGAACAGAACAAGACTCTGTGGGAGCGCATGGAACACCTCACTCATACCAATCACAGAAACAGGTATGTATTGGTCAGTATTGTACAGAGCCTAGTCTACGTTCAGGTGGAATGCAATGACACTCAGGAAGGAGCACCCTGCTCTCGCTCAGAAGACTGCAGTGACGGGGGTTTCAGTACCACCCGCAACAGGATACCGACAATAAGAAACACAGCGGCTACCGCAAGCAGTGCAATTTGACTAAAACCAAACAGGCCGCCAGCAGGCAAGGCAAGTGTCAGCCCTGCTAAAGCAATGAGGACACGGATAAAGATGCCACCTGACCCAGTTCCAAGATCACCAAGACCAACCAGGTACCCTTGAATAGCGGCAGAGACCAGGGCGACACCTGCCAGAGCTGTTGAAATCGCCTGTAAATTCTCCAGCAATGAGCCCTGCAACAGCAGAGCAGGATTAAATACGAAGAAGAAAGGCACAACATAGATGATCGCCCCCAGCCGCATGGCTTCAATGCCAGCTCGCATGGGAGACACCTGGGCAACGGAAGCCGCCGCAAAGGCAGCGAGCGCTACAGGAGGTGTAATGAAACTCAGCATGCCCCAGTACATCACGAACATATGGCTGGCCAATGGATCCAGACCAGAATTGGTCAGGGCTGGCACTAGCACAATGGCGAGAAAAATGTAGGCTGCGGTGACCGTCATGCCTATGCCCAGAATAAAGCTGGTAAGTGCACCCATTAACAATAGGATCACCACGTTCTCACCGGCCAGATAAACCAGATCATTGGCGATGGTGCCGGCTATGCCAGTCACTGCCAGGCCACCGATGATTAGACCAATGGCTGCTAGAATACCCGCAAGTTCAGCCAGCAGCTTGCCCAGCGTTGCGACCAGTGACAAAAACCTCTCCAGGTTCAACTTATGCTTGGTGAACTGATTGATTACAAGCAACATAGCGGTGGCATAGAAAGGCGCGATGGCTTCTCGCTGCAAATAGACCAGCATCCAGATCAGGGCGATGAACACGGCAATGAAGTACCAGCCTTCACGAAATACGGTAGAAAGCTTTGGTAGCTCTTCTTTCGGTAGTCCGGCCAGGCTCTTGCGTGCCGCATAGGCATCAATCTGAACAAACAGACCGAAGAAATAGAGCAGAGATGGCACGATGGCTGCGATGGCCACGGTTACGTAGCTGACATTGAGAAAACTGGCCATGACAAAGGCTGTCGCACCCATGATAGGCGGCATGAACACACCACCAGTAGAGGCGCAGGCCTCCACACCCGCTGCATAGTCTTTTGAAAAACCAATGCGCTGCATGGCTGGAATAGACAGGGGCCCGGTGGTTAAAACGTTAGAAATCGGACCACCACTCATGGAGCCCATCAGGCCGCTGGAGAAGATCGAGACCTTGGCTGGCCCACCCCGAAGGTGGCCGAGTAGTGCGAAAGCCAGGTTAATAAAGAACGGACCTCCACCTGTATGCTGCAATGAAATACCGAACAGAAGAAAGCCGAAAACCAGCTGGGCAAATACCTGCATGGGAATACCGAACAGGCTTTCAGCACCTAATACATGAAATATGGCTGCGTCCTGCACAGGTATACTCAAGGCTGCGATAACAGCAGGTAACAAATCTGCAAACGTTGGGTAGAGAGAGAAGATAGCCACGATGACAAATACCGGCCAGCCACCTGCTCTTCGCCCCGCTTCCATCACGATTACCCAGGTTGCCAGGGCGAGAACCACACCGATCGTCGGCGCGGTGTACTCCCAGGCTTCGAGCACAATGCGTTCCGCGAAATAGGCGTAGTAGGCAAATATCAGAGCAATCACCACCATGATGGCGATGTCATACCAGGGCACGTGGGTTGGGCTGTGCCTGCTGGCAGGAAAAGTGATGAACACCATACACAGCATCACGCCGGTGATGAGATACATGTAGCGGCTGTCGAGCATGACGTAGCCGACGAAGAAGCCAAGGTTAAAAATCTGGTTTACCGCCAGGATGATGGAGATAGCGGTCATGATTGCCATGACCTTCTGCCAGAGTTCAGGCAGATTGCGATACCTGACCGCGGCTGGGGCTTTAGCCATAGAATCTACAGCCCTTCGCCCAGTGTGATTAAACCAGCGTTGCCAAGCGCTGCTTCTCTTGCCAGTAACCAGGCCTGCTCAAATTCTTCATAGCCCTCTGGCGCAGTGGGTAGAAACTGATCCCAGGCAGTCTTGAGTACGGTCTGTCGATTCAGGTTGGCCGCATTAACTCTCTCAGCCTCATCAGTCCAGATGCCGATTTCCTTGAAATAGCGAATTGCACCAGGATGATATGGCACAAAGGCCTGTTCAAATTTTTGCCTGTCTATAGCCCAGCCATTAGCGCCAGGTGCATTTCCTTTGTATTCATCGAAATGTGCCAGCATCACCTTGACCATGCTGTACACCATCGTCTCATCAGAATCCGCCATACCTACCAGAAAAGGGTAGGCAGAAGAAAACACTTCGATGCCTTCTTTCGGTATCTGCGGCCCTTCAACAGCGATATGTGGTACGTACCAGGGAATACGAGCCCTGACTCTGTCCACTGCATCAAGATCATCGTGAGGTAAAGCGGGCCAGCGCAATCCGCGAGGTGAAGCCTCTACCCGCAAGAATGGTGGCGAGTTGCAGGCACCACCGGCAGCATCAGCACGATTATTGAGAATCGCATCGATAGAGGCGTTGTAGCCACCCACTTCTACGGCGATTACGTCATCCCAAGTCAGGTTAGCATAGGACAATAGTGCCGCTGTCGCATTGTTTAATGAGGGCGCTCCCTGCACAAAGGTCATGCGCTTCCCTTTCATGTCTGCGATGCTGTGAATCTCCGCATCGGCGGCGGTAGCAAACGTAAAGGAGCAAGCATCGGAATAATTTGAAAGCAAAGCACGAACCGGTTGCGGCCCCCAGATTCGCGACGCGAAGTTCAGAATGCCTTCCTGGGCATATACCGACTCAGATCCACCAGCAGAAAAATGCACGCGACCAGCTCGCAATGTGGCAAGTCGGGAAACGTCATTGCGACCGGGGATAACGCGAAGATTAGTACTGTACTGGCGCTGCAGGATGTTACCGATAGCAACAGCCTGACTGTATCCACCAGTGCCGGTTGGGTACGCGGACCAGGCGATAGTCTTGGGAAAACTGATACCTTCGGCAGCAATGGCAAAGGCTGCGAAGCAGGAAAAGAACAACAAAAAAGGAACGCGGGCCAGCAACTTCATGGGGAACTTCACAGAGAGTGCCTTATCATTTTGTCCGCAGCATACCCCACGCTGATAGGCATTGCCACTGAGCACCCGGCCTTTAATCACTGGGGCAGCTCAGTGTATCGCGTAAGCAGAATTCTCTGTCCCTCCCTGCAATTGATCGAGTTGAATCTGGTAGTGTCTGAGTTCTTCCTCAGATCCACTGAGCTGAATAGCTTGTTGTAAGGCACTCGCACGGGCAGCCACGTCTCCCTGCACTTCAGACAATCTGGCCCTGGCTGCCCAGTAAGGACTGTAGTGCTGCAATTCAGCTTCCAGGGCTTGCAGAATCCGAGCAGCCTGATCGCCTTCGCCTGCATACGACAACGCCACTGCATAATTGAGACTGACTATCGCATCGTCTTGCTTATTGCGTAGCAATTGATACAGGCCAACGATTTGTTTCCAGTCTGTCGTGTCACTGGATTTTGCCAGGGAGTGCAGGCCTGCTATCGCAGCCTGAAACTGATATCGATCAGAGCACCCATGGCGGAGTGCCTTCTGCAACAACACATCTGCTTCCCGAATTTGAGCAGCCCGCCACAAACTGCGATCTTGTTTATCCAGCGTTACCAGGTGACCCTCAGCATCTAGTCGCGCAGGTGCCCGGGCATCCTGAAACAACATCAGCGCCAGAAGACCCAAATTTTCAGGCTCGGGATACAATCGACAAAGTGACCGGCACAAAACTATCGCGTTTCTACAGATTGCCTGATCGAGAAGCGCACCAGATGAACCATAGTAGCCCTCGTTAAAGATTAGATAGAGAACCTGCCGCACCGACTGCATTCTCGCTTCAAGTTGTGTAGCGTTGGGTAGTGAGAAATCAATGCCCGCAGCGGCAATCTTACGCTTGCTACGCGTCAGTCGCTGTTCCAGTGTTCGCTCCTGAATTAATAAGGCACTGGCAACTTCTTTCTGGGAAAAACCCATCACCATCTTCAATGTCAGTGCCAGCTGATTCTCAACCGCAATCGCAGGATGACAACACATGAAGATCAGGCGTAGTACATCATCATCCACCGACTCCTCGACTTGTTGCTGGTGATCGGTTTCCGCGGCAAATCGTTCTTCGGTAATTTCCCTGCCACGAGATTCACGACGATAGCGATCACGAAAAGCATTCATGCCAGTGGTCACCAGCCAGGCTACGATGTTTTCAGGCATGCCACGCTGAGGCCAGACTTCGAGCGCCTTCACCACTGCATCCTGCATGGCATCTTCGGCCCGATCCATATCACCCAGGCGCCGAACCAGAGCCGCCTGCGCCACACTATGGCGAGACTGAATTCGGCGATGAATCAGCTCCTGGGTAATGTGATGGTTCTTTTCCATAGGGAGTTACTGATCAAACACCATGATCGGGCGCACTTCAATGGAGCCGAATTTTGAACTGGGGATTCTGGCAGCCTGGGCGATGGCTTCATCCAGATCCTTACATTCCAACAGATAAAACCCACCCAGTTGCTCCTTGGTTTCAGCAAATGGACCATCAGTGGTAACGGTCTTACCATCCCGGATTCGAACTGTGGTTGCAGTTTCCGTAGGCATCAAGGCCTCGCCGGCAACAAACTGGCCCTTCTCCTTGATATCCCCAGTGAACGCCCAATAGTCAGCCATGATCTGTTGCTGCTCCTCTTCTGAGCGCGACATCATTTTTGCTTCTTCTTCGTAAATCAAACACAGGTATTGCATAGTTTTTTCCTCAACAAGATAACAGTAAGTTGTTGAACGTCCAGCGACATTTGCCAATAAACACTGCCGTTCAATAGTGAGACGATTGAGAAACAACTATCCCGACAACACACTATCAAAATCAGATTATCCCCCGAAACAAAAACGCCCGGCATTGCCGGGCGTTTTTATCAGGTTTAGAAGTTTAAACTACGGGGTAACCGTTACGTTCACATTCTGGTAAGTAAACATGGAGCCATCACTGGCGATGCCACGCAGTACGTACTCACCCGGCTCATCAAAAGTCACCGTCGCATTCCAGATATTGTCTTCTGGTGGTTCGGGAATAATGAAGGGTGGTGACCAGGCAGAGTTCGCGTAAACACGCGTATCCGTATAGGTCTTCATTTGAGTTGGCTCAAATGTCGCTGCATCTTCCGGGCCACGATAAACAGACCAGGAAAAACGCAAGCCAGGCCCGGACATGGCCACTATAGAGGCTGGCGGTCTGTAAATCTGCTCCGGTGTTCGTGGCGCCGGGCGGTTGGAGCGGGCAGGAAAATCGTCTGGATCGTTGGCATACACCGACAGGGACAAGGGCTCACCAACTGTCACCGTTCGGTAACTGTCGCCCTGAACCTCCAGCTCAGGCGGAATGTTCTGCCTCAATCGATCATCCAGGCTACCGAAAGCGCCTCCCACTTCCGTAGAGATCACCTGGGGATCGATGCGATAGTCTGGATAGAGACTGCCATAGGCCCGCGCCACCCTACCCTGGCTTTTCAATGTCCACACCACTTCTTTCTCGCCGAAATCTGCAGGCACATCGATGGTAAACAGAAACGGATTACGCCGGGGATAGAAATGGGTCGGTTGTCCCATATCGGCACTGGCGGCATCGTAGGCATCTAAAGTCAGCTCATCCAGCGCTGCTTCGTCCACCACATTGAAGTAGTTCTCGGGGCCAATAGGAATATCAAACTGCTGTTCCCAGTTGGTGTTCATATAACCGAAAAACAATTTGAATGTGCCATCATCATTTGGCCACCAACCTTCATAGGCTGGAGAAACAATCTCGCCACTGAGCAGCATCCTGCGCTCCTGAGCCGAGGCGGAAAGGCTGATGTCTATTACTATCAGAAAAATCAACCCAACAAAGCTACTGCGTGTCATCTTGCCTGCCTCAGTCGTCGTCACTCGCGGTGCCATATTCAGGCACCGGTGCCCAGCACAGCGGACATCCCACATCGTATTCGTTTCGGTCCTTCATCTGCGCGCGTCGCATGGCCATCTCTTCCTGGAACTGTTCTTCCGTCATGGTCACGGAATAGCCCAGGTCAATGAACATATTGGAAACGGAACGGCGACCACCGCCTGCCCAGTTTCTTGGATCTGCCAGATTGGGGTTCGCTTCCGTGGTGTCCATGAACGCAATGGTTCGCAGCACTGTGCCTTTCGGCAGCAACGGTGCCCGATCTTCTTTATAGATATATTGCTTCACCCAGTTGTGGTCATAGCCAACACAGTTAAGGGTGAAGATATTGTGTCCCCAGATGGCTTCCAGGCACATGCGCACACCAGGCGCATGCAGGTGCGGCTCAAAGGCCATGATCTTGGTGTGCTCCTGCAGCACCACGTAGTTGGACAGCTCCTGGTTGGCCTGGTTAGGCACTACATCCAGATCAATGCCGTTTCCGGTGCGGGGACCGCGACGGGAATACTTGGGTTCATAGCCTCGAGGAAAGAAGGTGATGCCAAATTCCAGGTGGCCTGTAGTCTCGCGACCATTTGAGTGCATGTGTGCGGCACCCAGATGCAAGGCTGAATTGGCTTGCAGCAATCGACCGGCGGAGTCCGGGAATACGTCTGCATTACGGCCTACTTCGTGAATTGGCCAGCTGACACGGGTCTCGGGATCGATATAGCTACCGTCTTCGCTCAGTACTCCGCTGGAGTAAGTCATATGATGAAAGATGTAGCGGCCACCCACCGTGCTGGTACCGGTATCTGCGGGGATGTCATTGATCTCCCTGACCTCAATAGACTTCACATAGCGGTCTTCAGTCAGACCAGTAGGCACAATACCTATGTCTCCCCACCAGTCCGGGCCAATTGCGGGACGGGTCATATCACGACTGCGCAATACCAGTTCGGGTTCGCCCAGCGTCCATTCGTTGCTGTCGGTAAACACGAGGGGCGGTGGCTCATCATCGGGATTGCCCCGGGGCGCACCATTCTGTGCCCAGGCCTGAATCATCGCCAGATCCATGTCTGACAGGGAATAATCACTCTCGAAACCATCAGTGATACCGATGTCTTTTTCCACATACCAGGGTGGCATTGCGCCCATGCGGTCACGGATAGCGGTGCGATACATGATGACCGGCGCCCAGGGACGAACCTCTTCATAGCTCATGAAGGACATGGGACCACCGCCGCCTGGCCGATGACATTGCACGCAGCTTTGCTGCAGGATCGGTGCGATATGCTCAGCGTAGTTGACATCAGTTGCCTGCATATCGAAAGCTTCGATGTCGTAATAATGAAGATCATGATTGGCGACACTGGCATCATGGGTCTGAGCCAAGGCCAGCGCCGAAGTCATCAGGGCAGTCAGGGATACAAGGATTTGAAATCTACGGGCAATCATTGCGGTTACCTCTTGTTTTCTCGTTAGGCCGGAACGAGACCGGAAAACGTGTAATTGAGCTAGTGTAATAGATATCGGCACCCGCGCATCCCGCGGGTAACAATTCGTTGCAATCCTCTGATTCTAAGGATTTTTTGACTATTCTGGTAGCGCAAAAGCGGTCAGGGTAGTACCCGCCGGAATCAGCACCAGCTGGCGGCCATCCAGCATGAAGGTCATGGCAGCCGCACCCCAGATTCTGGAGCCTGTCTGGTAATGCCACAGATTCTCTCCAGTCTCCACGTCAAAGGCCATGAAATTGCCCTCATGATCCCCTGCAAACACCAGGCCCGATGCCGTACTGAGCACGCCGCCAAAAGTGGGCGAGGGATAGGTGAATTCCCAGACCAGATCGCCGGAATGCACGTCCAGCGCACGCAGGGCACCACTGCCCTGTTCTGCATCAATTAACACCGTTCCCCCAAAATTCGATTGGCCGGGCACATTGGCAGGCTCTTCCGGTACGAAGGTGGCACAGGTTTCCCGGGCGGTGAGAATGAAGAGATCCAGACCGGGATAAAACGTAGGCGGCATGAAATTGGTGGAACCCCAGGGATCCGGCAAACAACCCTGGCTCCCATCATTGAGAATAATCGGGCGTCCGTCATCACCGATTTCTCTCGCCCAGGTAGTGCCTGTAAAAGGCGTTCCTAACAAGAGTTCTCCGGTTACGCGATCCAGCACATAAAAGAAGCCATTGCGGTTGCCTACCATGACTACCCTCCGTGGCTCACCCTGCCACTCAATCTCGGCGAGCACTGGCATGTGATTGGAGTCCCAGTCATTTAGATCGTGGGGCGTAAACTGATAGTGCCACCGGCGTTCACCGGTATCTGCATCAAGCGCCACCAGAGAATTGGAAAACAAATTATCACCTGGGCGAACTTCCCCATAGTAGTCAGGATTGGGATTGCCCACACCCCAGTAAATCAGATTCAGATCCGGATCATAGCTGCCATTCATCCAGGTACCGCCGCCCCCGGCAGCCAATACTTCCGGATCGTCTGGCCAGGTGTCACTGCCAAACTCCCCCGGGCCTGGAATGGTGTTGAAACGCCAGATGCGTTCACCTGAAACCGGATCGAAGGCATCGATGAAACCGCGGGTTCGATACTCACCACCAGAGATACCGACAATAATCTTGTCATCCAGCACCAGGGGCGCCAGTGTTGCCGCATAGCCAATCTGGTAGTCCGCCAACTCACGCTCCCACAGAATGTCACCATTGCGACGATCGAACGCCATGAGATGGGCATCCAGTGTCACCATAAACAAGCGATCACCGAGCATGCCGAAGCCACGATTAACCGGTGCACTGGCACCATAGGTCAGATCATTGGGGAGATTGCGTCGATAGCTCCAGAATGTGCGGCCGGTGCGGGCATCAATCGCCCAGGCATAGTTGTTGGATCCGGTGACATACAACACACCATCGTCTGCCAGTGGTGTTGTTTCAAAGCCACGCCCACGAGTGGTTGTACCCGTTTGAAACGTCCAGACAGGGCGGAGCTGATCGACATTATCGGGCGTGATCTGTGTCAGCGGGCTGTGGCGTTTACCCGAGTAATCCCCCGAATAGGTCAACCAGCGTTCCGGATCGGCGAAGCCGGCAAGAATATCCTCATAGCTCGGGCCCGCGCCGGGCTGGGCTGCGGCACTAGCCGCTACACAGAACATGACAGCAGAGCCTGTTCTGGTCAGTGCTTGACCGATGATTTTCCTGAAGCGGGACGTTCGCCAACAAATATTCATCACAGACTATCCAGATAATTAAGCAGGTCGATCAGTTCCTGATCTCCCAGCAAGGTTGAACCGAAGCTTGGCATGAGCGAACTGTCACCGCGGTCGATACTACGCAAATCCGCTTTTAGAAATGCTCGCAAGCGCTGCGAACGATCCAGCATCTGCAAAGAAAAAGCGTCTTCGCTCTTTAATACCCCTGTTACTGTTTCATTCGCCGCAGTAACAACGGTGAGCGGTTTATATCCTCTGCCAATCAGTACACTGGGTTCACGCACCGATGTTGTCAGCGCTTCCAGTGAACGGCGTTTGGTGATACCAGACAGGTTCGGCCCAAGACTTCCGCCTTCCCCCGCCACCCGATGGCATTCGCTACAGTGCTGAGCGAACAACTGCTTCCCATTGTCGACATCACCGGCAGGCAGGCCGATGACTCCTTCGACTGCCACGTTCTGCAGAAACGCCACCAGCATCCATAACTCCGTATCGGTGAGCCCATGGGGCGGCATAATGCTGCCCGGTACGCCATCCCGAATCACGTTGTAGACGTCCTGGGCCGCCAGCTCCCGCTCTGACCAGATCATGGTCAGATCTGGAGCGTCGATGCTGCTGATACCCCGGGCATCAGCACCATGGCAGGTGGCACACTGGGCACGGAACAAGGCGCCACCAGCAAAAATCGCCCGGCCATTACCTTCCAGGGGATTGGCACTCTGCCCTGTGACATTGCCAGCAAGGCAGATCAGCAGGACTGCTATAGATGAAGACCTTATACCTATATAAGAAGAAAGAAGACGCACTGTTATTCTCGTTCTGCGGTCAATTTGAAGGCCAGAGCATAGCAAATAATTACCAGGGACAGGGAATTGCTATACCCCCTACCGAATCCAGAGTGTTGACTTCCCGAGGCGCTTGGTTTCTACTCCTAGTCCATCTATTCCCAGAACAATATCGGAGCGCCACATGAGCTCGAATCCGAAACAATTCAAAGAAATTATCACTTCGGTCTGCGCTGCTGCAAGCCTTGGGCTGGTAGTACTGCTTACCCAGACCGATGTGATTTCAGCCCAGTCCAGCAATTTCCAGGGCGGTGCACCACAAGTAAGCCAGGCGCCTGATGATGCCCGCTACATTCGCATCCTGTTTCCTGCCGGCGTACGTTCTTCCTGGCACAGTCATACCTGGGGACAACTGCTGATGATTGAAGAAGGTATCGGCCTGCATCAGATTCGGGGTCGCGCCATCGAAGAATTTCATCCTGGCGAACCCTACTGGACACCTGCAGGTGTCGAGCACTGGCATGGCGCTCACCCTGACGTGGATGCCATGCAGCTAACTATCTATGAAGGCACAGTAGAGTGGCTCGACGCTACGACTGACGAACAGTATCTGGGACCTCGCATGCGCCCAATGTCTCGATCATCGAACTAAATTTTCACCTCAATGAGAAGGCGGCTATTGAGCCGCCTTTTTTGTTTCTACACTATTCAGAATCTGGCAAATTCGGCGTCATGAAACTACTACAAGTCATCATACTTCTGCTGGCGCCCATATTGGCGCTGTCCCAGGAAAACGAAGAACAATTTGCCATCCCAAATTCACAAGTTGTAGAAATACACGATGAAGGATTGCAAAGGGATTACGAGCTCTTCATAAAATTACCCAGTTCATACAACAGTGAGAATTCGCAGGACCGCGTGTTTCCAGTCGTATATTTAACCGATGCGATGACTGCATTCCCATTGGCCTCTGCTGCCACTCAAACCGCGATGAATTCAGGCCGAATGTCTGCTGCCATTCTGGTGGGCGTCTCATGGCAGCGAGGTATCAGCCCGATTGATAGCAGGGTGCGCGATTACACACCAACGAAACAGGAAAACTGGGAACGTGATACTGGAGGTGCCGCCGATCATTTGCGATTCTTTGAAAACTATGTGTTCCCTTATGTCGAATCCAATTTTCGTGCTGCTCCCGATAGGAGAATTTATAGCGGTCACTCATTAGGTGCGCTATTTGCTGCTTATGTACTCACCAATAAACCGGAAACATTTTATGGATATATATTGGGCAGCCCTTCACTCTGGTACGATGACAAACTTGTATTACGGCAGACAGCTGAACTTGAAATGACCGAAGATTTGGAAGCTGCGAAGATATTCCTGGGTGTAGGATCACTCGAATCACCTGAATTCAGCGGCGCCGCAAATGACCTGTTGGAAGACGCGCGCAGCTACTACTCTTTGTTTTCCAGTCTCGGAAAAGGCTCATCAACACTTCAACTGCATGTAGTTCCGGAAGCGATCCATGAAACTGCCTACCCTGCAACAATAGCTCAAGGCCTTCACTGGATACTTGGCAACTAGATTTATGTTTTCAAATAACGCTTTGACTAAGACGCGGAAGTATCTTGGTTCACTCTCGCTCGTGTTACTTTGCATTTTGAATACATCTGCCGTGAACTCACAAGTTTCCGCAGTCGACTACGTCGACAAATACGAGTTATCCCTGGAACCAGACCTTAATGAAAAATCGATTTCCGGCACTTTGCTGATCCATGTGAACAGCAGGGTATCCAGCATGAACTCGATAGAGCTGAATGCAGGCAACTTGAATATCCTGTCTGTGTCCCACGGCGGTAGTCCGCTGAATTTTGAGAAATCTGAAAGCATTTTATCTATATCAATACCTGGCGGTTTAAGTGAGAACTCGTCAAGAATTCAAATTGAGTATGAGGGGAAGCCTAGATTTGGTATGCGCTTTAGTGATGATGGCGCGGAGGTGAGTACCGCATTCTCAACCAGCCAGTGGATGCCTGCTATCGATTCGCCGGGCTCAAGAGCGCAGTTCGATCTTACACTGATCATTCCATCGCATTTTCTGGTCGCTGCTACTGGTGAGCTGGTAGAAAGGCAAGAGTTGCCTGGCGAAAAAAGTAAGATCCGGTGGCTGGAGCTAAGCCCTATGCCCAGCTATCTCTTCGGTTTTGCCGCAGGAGAATTTTCTGAGTTTATTGATCGCTCGCAAGTTCCCACTCTGCGTTATTTGGCGCCTACTACATTCTCCCCCGAGCAACTGGAAACAATATTCAAAGATACGAGGGATATGATTCAGTTTTTTGAAGATAAGTCCGGCATCAATTATCCATCAGAAGTTTACACTCAAGTACTACTAAGAAATGGCAGCGGCCAAGAGCTGAATGGCATGGCAGTAATGGGAGAGCGGTATGGCTCAGGAGTGCTCGCCGACGAAACCAGCATCTGGCTTGGTGTACACGAAGTTGTTCATCAATGGTGGGGAAACAACATCACCAATCTGAGCTGGGCGGAGTTTTGGCTAAATGAGGGGCTGGGCAGTTTCATGACCGCAGCCTACCTGGAACATCGATTTGGCAGATCGGCCTATGAAGAGAATATTCAGGCTGCGAGAGAGCAGTATGAAAACCTGCAGGCAGCGGGGTATGACAAGCCACTTGTCTTTCCGAATTGGTTAAATCCTTCCAGAGAAGACAGATCGATTGTCTATGACAAAGGCAGCTACGTCGTTCATCTTCTAAGAGAGTTGTTGGAGGACGAAGCGTTCTGGGAAGGAATCAGACACTATTCCCAGAAACACTGGGGTGAGTCAGTGTCTTCCGGAGACTTCCAGTCAGCGATGGAAGAATCAAGCGGCGTAGATTTGTCAGATTTCTTCGATACCTGGGTTTACTAATAGGCTCTGAAAATGATCAGGGTCGATCCAGTTCAACTGTGTAGTAAGGCTGCAACGAATCGATTGCCTCCAGAGGCTGACTGTTCACATCCCACTTGAATAGCTGTGCAGTTATGCGATCGCGTTCGAAATCCACGAGCGTAAAACCATGCTCTTCGAACGGGGGTACTTGCTCTTCGAAATCAAGGTACTGGGATGGCGCAGCCGAGACACCTCGCACCACTGATGGAAAACCGCGGATGGAAGTACTGACCGGCCCACAGAGGATATTGGTGATGGGATTGTCACTGAAGTCCCGATTCCCCGCCCCATGCATGGTACCTACGCCGGTGGCATGTAAATCACCAACAATAAAAAGTGGGTTGCGATGTCGCATATTTGCTACTTCCTGCATGATGCGATCATGTTGATTGAGCCAACCCTGCTGCCAGTGTGGTTTGGGAATCTGCGTGGTCAGTTGTCCCGTTTCAGGATGCAAGACATCGGGATACCATTCACCCCATTTACCCGCTGTCCAACCGGGCGGATTCGATGGCACATGAACAAGGTGCCGGGTATCCCTCGAGGCAGTGCGATCTGCCAGCCAGCTCTCTACATTTCGATCCAGAAATAACGCGTTGAGCTCCCCCACCTTAAGCGTACGCCGCACATCGTAAAGCAATACTTCCAACAGATCACCGTAGCGCAAGGTGCCAAAACTTTCCGAGAGGTCTCCTCGGGGACTGGTATGGGAATATGGCAGACCAGGAGATCGGCTTGGATCAGCGAGAAACTCTGGGTAATAGAGCTGCTGAGTAGTGCGCGCCAGCTGTAATTGAAACCAGGGTACGGGATAGGTCAATGGTGAATCATTTTCCCAGTGATCGTGATCGTCCTGAAGAAAGTACATGGGCGTGGATCGGAAGTCTGTGCCATACAGAGGCACGATTTGCGGTCCAGCGGCAAGTTTCATCGCCTGCTCATTGCTGCCACCCATGACACGTGCAGCAAAGTCAAAATTGGACTGTTGTCCCGCTGGGCTTAACTGTCCGGCATTCTCTCCCTGCCAGGTATGGAGATCCCAATAAATGTGGTCACCATTGGCCACCGCCGCCTGTGGCGCAAAGGCCAATGCTCGTCGCAGCAGTCGACGGCGAATGGCGATGGGCAGATTACCCCGCCTGTCACCGACGCCGAAGTACTCCCCTTCTGGCCCGCCGGCGCAGGTATAGAACAAAACGCGGAGTTGCTCCGGTCTCTGATCTGGCTCAGGAAAAGTAGCCAGGGGCCAGGTGTCGCACAATTGCTCACCTGCACTGCTGATCAATGAAAGCGTATACTGGGTATCAGGCTGCAATTCGCTTGCATAGAATTGCCAGAACTCTCCAATGGAATCGTTTCGATAGCCGGTAACGATACTCTCACTACTTCCATTACGAATTCGCAGTTGTGGAGGTTCTGCAAGAGGCCTGTTCAAGGAAGTCTTGATCAGAAAGTGGGAATCATCGACTGCAGGTAACAGGTGGCGAACGATTCCCGCATCCCAGGTACTTTCGGTCTCCAACAGCTGCTGCGCAGCCAGCTCCTGCCAGGGCCAGGATGCCAGCCAGGCACCACCCATGGCACCGGCACTACCCCGCAGAAACTGTCTGCGCTTGAGAGGATGCAGATACGGCGCTTTAGTGTTCTTGTTCATGCCAACACCAGTATTTCATGAATCTATAGTCTAGGATAACTCACCCAGCCCGCCACACCTACCTTCAGCCGGAGCACTGCAATGCAGAATTTGCCCGGGACCTGTACGCGGCCTATACTGCAGCGCTCAAGTCCAGTGGCAAAGCATGCTAGAGGGGGAATCTCATGCAGCACCGCAATCCATCTATTTCGACCATGCTGATCTTGCTCGGTATTGTCGCCCTGCTCAGTAGTTGCAGCGAACAGGCAGCGCCAGAACCAGAACTGAGTTTCGAGGAATCCCTGCAACAGCAACTCATTCAGGCGCAAGCCGGGGATGTGATTGAGATTCCCGCGGGCGTCCATACACTGAGCCGAGGCCTCTCACTGACGGTCGATGGCGTGACCATTCGCGGCCAGGGCATGGATCAGTCCGTCCTCTCATTCGCCGACCAGGCTCAGGGAGCGGAAGGCTTGTTGGTCAGCGCCGACGATTTCGTGATTGAGAACCTGGCGATTGAAGACACTGTCGGTGATGCGCTCAAGATCAATGAAAGCAACAACGTCACCATTCGTAATGTACGTACCGAGTGGACTGGCGGACCGCTGACGACTAACGGTGCCTACGGCATCTATCCAGTGCAATCCAGCAACATCCTCATTGATGGAGCGATCGCAATCGGGGCGTCCGATGCTGGCATCTACGTGGGACAATCCTCCCAAATCATCGTGCGCAATTCTCGCGCCGAATACAATGTGGCAGGCATCGAGATCGAAAACTCTACATTCGCTGATGTGTATGACAACGTGGCGAGCAACAATACCGGGGGTATTCTCGTTTTTGATCTGCCCAACCTGCCCATACAAGGTGGACGCAATACCCGTGTATTCAACAACCAGATCGTTAATAACAATACCGACAATTTCGCCCCGGAAGGTAATATTGTTGGTGAAGTTCCCGCTGGCACAGGCCTGATGGTCCTGGCTAATGACAGCATTGAAGTATTCGGCAATGAATTCACCGATAACAATACCTCCAATGTGATGATCGTCAGCTACTACATCACCGAGCGACCCTTTGAGGACCCTAACTACGATCCTTTCCCGGAAGCCATTTTCATACATGACAACCAGTTCAATGGCGGCGGCACCACTCCTGATTCGGAGCCCTTGCAGGCATTGCAGGCAGCTACCGGCCAGGCCATTCCCGACATCGTTTGGGATGGAACCCTGGTGTCAGGTACCAGCCCGGACCAGATTCTATGCCTCGCCAACAATGGAGAGCTGAGCTTTGTTAACCTGGATGCAAGCAATGGCTTTGCGGCACCATCTTTTGATGCCAGCAATCATGACTGCACGCTACCAAGTCTGCAGGTGATCTCACTGAGTTCTACCGACGACTGAGTCAATACTCCATGCGCCTGATTGCAAGCAGCTTGGTCATTTGCGGTTTACTGGGCGCGTGTTCTGAAGCGCCACCAGTTTTCCATGACACTGAAGACCCCAGTCGACTCTCTGACTGGGGTTTGTTCTCGCTCGACAACGCTACTTTGACACCAAAAGCGGAAACCCTGATCTTTCGACCGGCCAATGCCCTGTTCACCGACTACGCGCAAAAACTACGGACCCTTTGGATTCCAGAAGGAAAAAAAGCCAGCCTGGTTGATGGCGAGTTAGACTATCCAGTGGGTACGGTGATCAGCAAGACCTTTTATTACCCGACAAACAATGCAGGCGATCCAGTAAGAACCGATGAAGTGATACGCGACGCCGTTGCCCTCTCAGACCATCGACTGATGGAAACACGCTTACTGGTACGCAGGGAAGCCGGCTGGGATGCGTTTCCCTATGTGTGGAACGATGAAGAGACGGAAGCTTTTCTGAGAGTCGCTGGCACCAGCCAGCCTCTTAGCCTGCAGACAGCCAGTGGCGCCGAAGAATTTCTCTATTTCGTACCGAATCAGAATCAGTGTGCCGGATGTCATGTGACTGAACATCCCGACGGTGAACTGCAACCCCTGGCCGCAGTCACTCGGCAACTAAGCTATAAGCGTTACCAGGCAGAAGATGGCGACCTCGCACTGGAAATCGAAAACCTGGTAGCGAGAGGCTGGCTTGACGCAACGCCCATGCGACTGGAAACTGTCAGCTATCACAATGACGGTGACTTGCAAGCCCGGGCGATGGAATACCTGAATATCAACTGCGGCCACTGCCACAATCCCAACGGTGCAGCAGATACATCCAACCTGATTCTCAATGGCGACCACGGCCAACTGGTCAATATGGGCTTGTGCAAACCACCCGTGGCAGCCGGTGGCGGTGCCGGTAATATGCTGTACAGCATCGTGCCCGGGCAACCGGAACAATCTATTCTTCTCTATCGCATGCAGTCACAAGAGCCTGATGAGATGATGCCAGAGCTTGGTAGATCTCTGGTCCACGAGGAAGGTATTGAGCTGCTGAGCGACTGGATTGAGCAACTTTCCGGAACCTGCAACTAGGTAGTTCTTGAATCACCGCGGGAGGAATTCCTTGAGACCTGACCCGACACCCATCTTCCCTGTTAGATTCCTTATTCTTGTGTTCCTGCTGTCCATACCATTCTGGTTGTTCGGCGCATTTGTGAGCTCGGAAATCTTGCCGGGACTTCCCGTCAGCTCGCTGATGGTCGTATGCCCAGCGACTGTTGCGGGTTTTCTGATTTGGCAAGTGGGTGGCTTCCCAGCACTTAGAAGCTACCTGAAGAACGCTGTGGATTTAGAGATGTCCGCCTGGGTATGGCTATTCGCGATTGGAGTCATGCCCCTAGTAACTGCGGCATCTGGCGCCTTACTTGTTCTAAAGGGGGTTACACTGCCTGCACCCGAAATCAGTCTCGTGCAATTTCTGGCTCTGTTCTCCCTGTTCCTGATTGCTGCGCTTGCTGAAGAGCTGGGCTGGACTGCGTATCTGACTGGGCCTCTTGTGAGAAACTATGGCTTGCTACCCGCCGGCTTGATAGTCGGAGCAGTCGCCGTGATATGGCACGTCATCCCACTGTTACAAGCAGAGCGCGAATTCAGTTGGATAGCTTGGTGGGCAATTGGCACGATGTGTCGACGAATCCTGATCGTATGGCTCTACGTTAAAGGAGGAGAGAAAGTGCTTGCAGCAACGCTTTTTCACACCATGAATAACGTCAGCTGGATGATGTTCCCTGTTCTTGGCTCCCACTATGATCCTGCCAGTGTGGCGATCGTTCTTTTGCTATCTGTTGCCTTGATCGGATTTACGAGCAGAAACACTGCGACTATCGAAACTCAACACAGTTCCACTGGCAAGTGAATGTTTCACTCAAAACGCGAAAAATATTTTTGGACTCTGGCAACAATTGTCCTGGTAATTATTTTTGCTGCTCTGTTTTTTGGACCAGCCCTAATTGGGTCAATCAATGAAACAATGCTGGCAGGGATTTTCCTCAGCGGCATGATCCTGGTCGCCATCACTATTCTCAGCCAGGGCCTTCGGGTGCGTCCGGCCGGTATCGAGTTGGGAATTGTCCTTGGCATGTCGGCGATTTTCATACTACTCGCAGTGCGGTTGAGCCTGCCAGAACGAAGTCATTTGCTGGAATTCGGCGTCCTCGCAGTCCTCGTCTACGAGGCGCTGGCAGAACGATACGAGCAGACACAGAAACCGGAACTTCCAGCGCTCTGGGCCATACTCATTTGCAGCCTGGCCGGCTTACTCGATGAAGGCTTGCAGTATCTTTTACCCGAACGAGTGTTTGACTGGGAAGATATCGCTTTTAATCTGCTGGCAATCTCTACTGCCACAATCGGCATGGCCTTATTGCGCTCTGTCCGACAGCGGATGAATTCGGCGAACTGATCTTACAGTTTCCCTTCTTTTGCTCTCAGCAGCAGACGCATCACTTCATAAAGATCGACAGTTTTAAAATGTCGGCAAGGATAGTCGTAGTGTGCGAAAACCTTAAAGCCTGCGGCACGAGCCTTGCCACAGAAAGAAAGATCTCCACCGACCTTTGTTACACCGTTTTCATCGTACTGAACGGCCATGGGCTGCTTGACGGCTTCAAGCACCCTGCGGGCAACGACCCAACAACCACTACCAACCGCATCCACTTCCTGTAGCGGCCCATCTTCTTTCTTCGCCTGATGTGGACGGTGCACCTGGTTCTGCTCATCCCAGGCATAGACATTCCAATAGAATGGATTGCCAGAGTCTTCCTGTCCACACTTGTGAGCTGGCGTTGGTAATCCGATGATGTCCTTGTTCAGAAATATCAGATCAATCGGGTTCTTCAGTGGCGCCTGGTCGTCATCGAGGTTAATCCAGAAATCCCAATCTCCTAACAAAAAGTCTCTGATTACCGCGTTCATGTTGCTTTCAAACGGAGCACCACTACAACGCGTAACATGCAACCGAACCCGGTCATCGCGCAACATCATGGTTTCTACGGCAGCACTATTGGCCACATGACTGGTACCCATATGAGGCAATGAAAGCAGTACTCGCGGTTTATTCTCAGTCATCACGCTTGACATTCAGTCCTGATCGCCGGCTGCCGCGTCGGCCCCCACAATCGTCCGCCATAATCTTCGAGAGCTGACAATCTGCACAACAAGTGAGAAATTAGCGAACACTATAGACAACAAGGCCAGCCAGGCGGGTCCACGAAGAGCCGTGTATGCCATGCCAAAGACAATCAGCAAACCGATATTGCTGAAAGCCCACATGAAATCTTTCCAGGTAGCTGGCTCCCGACCGGCAAAGAAGGCAATGTTGTCAGGCTCTTCCCGTGCGCGTCTGAATGACACATGAGCCACATAGTTGCCAAATAGAAACAGGGAAGCCAGCGCATACAACCACAAAGCACTGAACTCCGGGCCAACCAGACTGATCATGGTAAATTCCAGAATGCCGAGCACAAATGGCAGCACCGAGTCTCGCAAGGTTGGCAACCAGGTAAATCCTATGACAAGTGTGGCGTAAAGAATCCAGACCTGCAGAATACCCAACAGGGTGACACTGATAGTGCCCCACGCCACCAATGCACTCATGCTCAATTCCCACAGATAGTCTTCGCCACTACTGATTTTTCCCCACATCAACTCCAGCGCCAGGGCCTGGATAATGCTCACCAGAGTTAGCAATACCATGGGAAATTGATTAAGCGCGCGCCTGCGCATGACGCTCATAACTTACTCTACCGGAAAACCGAAAAACGTATCGGGATAAGGCTCATCAACAAGCGTAAAGTGCCACCACTCCTCGCGTATTGGACTAAATCCATGTTTTTCCATGATCGTTCTCAACAATGCGCGATTGGCTCTCTGCTGTGGCGTTACTGCTTCACTTTCACCCCAGGAAGACAGATCGAAAAAATCCCAGGGAGTACCCATATCCAGCTCTTCGCCACTTTGCAGATAAACCAGCGTGAGATCAACTGTTGAACCCCGGGAGTGACCCGATCTGGCAGCGATATAACCATCACGGAACAGGTTTGCTTTGTCCACTTGTGGATAATATCGAGACTTCATTCGGGTATCATCGAGATTCTCGGCCCAGCGCACGAAGTGATCCACAGCCAGTTGGGGCCGATAGGCATCGAATATCTTGATGCCAAGGCCAAATTGAGCAAGCTCTTCCGCTGCCGCCAACAGGGCCTCATAGGTCGGACGCGTCATCATTACTACTGGCGCCAGGTAGCCTTCGATCGGCTCACCGACGAAATTGTTACGCGTGAAATATCGCAGCTCAGTTAGTAGCGGTCCGCCTTCTGGCACGCTTACAAATTCTGCCGGACGGATACCCGTATCAGTACTCAGCGAACAGCCAGCTAACAACAGAGAAAATAATCCGAATCTGACTAGATTTCTCACTCTGGAAACATCCTCAACTTGCGATCACAAATGCATTCTGCAGCGCGCAGTGTATTTCATTCAGGTTCAGAAAACATGGTATGGCTGAGGAAAAGCCACTAAAATATTGGCAGCCCACATCCGTGGGCTTTCTCTTTTTTCGAACTGGAAAAGGTGTTGGATAGCTGAGATGAAAACCATTGGCCTGCTGGGGGGTATGAGCTGGGAATCTACCAGCACTTATTACCGGGAAATCAATGAGGGCATCAAGTCGCGACTGGGTGGTTTGCATTCAGCGAAGATTGCCCTGTTCAGCGTTGACTTCGATGAAATCGAAGTACTTCAGCACGCAGATGACTGGGACGCTACCGGGGTCATCCTGGCTGAGGCAGCTGCGCGAGTACAGGCTGCAGGCGCAGACTTTCTGCTGATTTGTACCAACACCATGCATAAGGTTGCTCCACAGGTAGAAGCCGCTATCGATATCCCATTGCTACACCTTGCCGATGCCACTGGCAGACGATTGCAACAAGCCGGTATCAACAAAGCAGGATTGTTGGGTACCCGCTTCACCATGGAACAGGCATTTTACAAACAAAGACTGGTCGACAACTTTGGGCTGGAAGTGCTCATTCCCACGCCTGAAGAAATAGAAGTAGTACACAAAGTCATTTATGAAGAGCTTTGCCTGGGCAAGATTGAAGACAAGTCCCGCGACTACTACCTGGAAGTTATCAGCCACTTGCAGCAGAGAGGTGCCGAGGCCGTTATTCTTGGATGCACCGAAATCGCCCTGTTGGTGAAACAGGAGCAGACGGCTTTACCACTATTCGACACTACGACCATCCACTGCCAGGAAGCCGTGGACCACGCACTGAAAGAAGAAGGGTAAGCTAGTTCGATGGACTCTCTCATGCTGGAAACCGCAGGTGTTGCCCTCGCCACATTCTTCGCCACTATCGGCCCATTGGATGTGGCTGCGGTGTTTACCGGTCTTACCGCTGGCACACCTAACAAGCGACGCCGCCAAATGGCCCTGCGCGGCAGTCTGATCGCCGCGACCACCCTGGTAATCTTTGCGCTGATTGGAGAGTTTCTGCTGGCAGGCCTGGGCATTTCCCTGGCCGCATTGCGTGCTGCTGGTGGCATACTGTTACTGCTGATTGGCATCGACATGGTGTTTGCCCGTCATTCCGGCAGCACCTCAACCACGGATGAAGAAAACGAGGAAGCCAAATCGAAACAGGATATTTCAGTATTTCCCCTTGCCACACCACTGATCGCCGGCCCCGGTGCTATGGGCGCCTCAATTCTGCTGATGGCCAACACCGAAGGGGACATCGCCCTGCAGGCAATTGTCATCGCCAGCATACTCATCATCGTCGGCATGACCCTGATCATGTGTCTGCTCTCAGCCCAGATAGATCGCTTGTTGGGTACTACAGGCATGCAGGTAGTAGGTCGGATCATGGGTGTGCTGCTCTCTGCCCTCGCCGTGCAGTTCATTTTCGACGGGATTGCCGAAAGCGGCCTGCTCGCGACTGTTTAGAATCTCCAGGCTGTTTAACACCCTGCTTCTCGGTGTAGACTGCGGATCAGGCCCGTCAATCTCAATCAGAGAGTCATAACTAGCTATGGAGGCTCCACATCATGGCCAAGCCAACCGACCCTACCGCGCGCAGTTTGTCACGCCGCCGTTTCCTGCAGTCTACAGCGACAGGTGCCGCTGCCCTGGGATTCTCTAGCACAGTGCACGGCTATACCGCACAGGAAGTCAGTGACTTCTATGTGAATGGAGAAATGCAGCGCAATGTGTCCAAGTGGGAGTTGGATACACCTGCCCTGTGTGTTGATCTGGATGCCCTGGAATCCAATATCCAGACTATGCAATCCACAACCGCAGCCAATGGCATCGCCAGTCGCCCCCACGCCAAGACACATAAGTGTCCGGTCATCGCCCAGCGCCAACTGGATACGGGCTCACTAGGAATCTGCACGGCCAAAGTCAGTGAAGCCGAGGTGATGTTTAATCATGGCATTCAACCCATTCTGATGACCACAACCAATGTAACTCCCACCAAGATCAAGCGCGCTATGCAACTTGCCCGAGAGAACGCGCAGTTTATTCAGGCGACAGATTCCATGGCGAATGCACGCCTGTTATCGGAAGCCGCCGAGTCATTCGGCATCGTCGCCAATGTTGTAGTCGATGTGGATCCTGGCGGACACCGCACAGGTATCACTCCCGGTGAACCGGCCCTTCGACTGGCGCAACTTATCGATCAACTGCCAGGTCTCACACTTAGGGGACTGCTCTGTTATGACGGTGGTTCACAGCATGTCCAGGGATTCGCAGCGCGACGTGACCAGACCCTGGGAAGACTGGTCGCCGCAACCGAAACTTTCGATCTGTTTAATAGCAGTGGTCTGACTACTGAAATATTCAGTGGCGGTGGCACCGGTACTTACAATATCGATCATCAGACCCGGGGACTCACCGATGTGCAGGTAGGCAGCTATGTATTCATGGATGCCCAATATCTGGATATCGGCGGTGAACGTGACGATGCAATCTATGATGACTTCCAGACTGCGCTCACCATCCTCACCACCGTATTGAACGACCAGTACGAAGGTCGCTGCACCACCGATGCCGGCGCCAAGGCCTGCACTATTAACAGGCCCTGGGCCCGGGTCAAAGGAGAATCGGGTATGAGCTACAGCTCGGGTTCGGACGAGTTTGGCACCCTGCGCTATGAAGAGGAAGCTTCCCGCACTTACCGGGTCGGCGACAAGATGGAACTCATCGTGTCCCATTGCGATCCTGTGGTGAATCTTTATAACCAGATGTACGCCATTCGCGGTGAAACTGTAGAAGCCGTATGGCCTATCGCTGCTCGCGGCATGTCTACCTGATTCGCTGAGTCAATCAAAAACCATGCAGGCGCAAAATTTTCTCCACATGGCGACCTACAACCAGTGGATGAATGAGAAACTGTATCGGTGTGCGCGACAACTTAGTGAAGCGGATATCAAGAAAGACATGGGAGCCTTCTTCGGCTCCATCCTCGGTACTCTCAATCACCTGGTGGTAGCCGACATCATCTGGCTGCGCCGTTTTGCTGATCACCCTGCCGACTTCAAATCACTGGAAGTAATCAAAACCATGCACCAGCCCCGGTCGCTGGATGAAATAATTTCAGAGGATTTGGCAACACTGGCGAAACAACGACTCCTGTTAGACGATGCCATCCTTGGTTTTGCCAAGGATCTAAACGACGAAAACCTCAATACCCCATTTTCCTATCGAAACATGAAGGGCGAAAAATTTAATAACCGACTGGGTTTTCCACTGCAACATTTCTTCAACCACCAGACTCATCATCGCGGCCAGCTCACTACGCTCTTCAATCAATTGGAAATTGATGTGGGCGTCACTGATCTTCTGGTCACCATTCGCGATTCGGAAGTTCAGTAAGCAAGCCATGCTGTTCCTGGCCCACTGGCTGGTATTAATTGTGTTGTGGTTTTACGTACTGCAACTGGCACGCAAGGACGGACCGAAACTGCCAGCCTGCATTGCCGCATTGTGGCTGTTCGGATACTTCGCATTCCCTCAACTCGGTATCGAAGGCGACCTCTACTTCATTAGCTATGGCGCCATGCTGGCTCTGGTGTTGATCTATGTGGATATCAGCCGAGAGAAGATGGGGTACCGGATATCCCGGACAGATCCACTGACGGATCAACTCGGTAATACTCAAAACGAAGAAGATTGAGCTTTAATCTTGGCTGGCATAGTCTTTTGTCTGACAGTGCTGACCGACCAGAGTGAGCAGGTGAACAGAACGATAAAACAATAAGAGGAAAGACGGTTGATTTTTACCAGCGACAAACCAGACATCGACATTCCCAACACCGATCTCACTACAGCGGTGTTACATCAGGTTGACAAAAAAGGTGATGCACCAGCACTGATTGATGGCAGCAGCGGTCGCGAACTCAGCTACCTGCAGCTACGCACGCAAATAGATCACTTCGCTGCTGGACTGCAAAAACGGGGCTTCGGCAAGGGTGATGTCATGGCTGTGTTCTGCCCCAACTGCCCTGAGTACGGCGTCATCTTCCTTGGCGTCGCCAAGCTTGGCGGCATCAACACCACGGTCAATTCCCTGTATTCCACCAAGGAATTGATACACCAGTTCAATGACTCCGGCGCTCGCTTCCTGGTAACCATTCCCCAGTTTTTAGACCGCGCACTGCCTGCGGCTGAAGAAGCGGGTATCGAAGAAGTCTTCGTACTCGGCGAAGCGGAAGGCTGTACACCTTTCGCTAGTCTGCTCAACAATGATGGCAAGGTATCGCCAGTGGACATTGATCCTAAAACAGACCTGGTTGCCCTGCCCTACTCCAGTGGCACCACAGGACTATCAAAAGGGGTGATGCTGACCCACGAAAATCTTGTAGCCAAT
Source organism: uncultured Pseudohongiella sp. (assembly GCA_965267495.1). Classification (GTDB taxonomy): domain Bacteria; phylum Pseudomonadota; class Gammaproteobacteria; order Pseudomonadales; family Pseudohongiellaceae; genus UBA9145. Next base: position 2,462,414 of record OZ254078.1, read on the forward strand.
ATGGTATTGAGCTGTGAGATGAATGAATTCTTCGAAACCGATCGCATGGTGGGCGTACTGCCCTTCTTTCACATTTATGGCATGGTGCTAATACTCAACCTGGCAGTCTATCGAGGCGTCACACTGGTCACCATGCCTCGATTCGATCTCGAACAATTTTTACAGATAGTCCAGGATTACAAGATCACCAGTTTGAACCTGGTACCACCACTCATTCTGGCTTTGGCCAAACAACCCATAGTCGATAACTTCGATCTGTCGAGTGTGCGCATTATCGGGTCCGGTGCGGCACCGCTTGGTCCGGAACTGGAACAGGCCTGTAGTGATCGACTGGGCTGCGAAATTTACCAGGGATACGGGCTCACTGAAGTTGCTGGCGCATCCCAGGTAAACCACGCACCGGTACCCCCTGAGAAACTGGGCTCGGTAGGGCCGGTTCTACCAAATACCGAATCGAAAATCGTTGACAGTGAGACTGGCAAAGAGCTGGGCTCCGGTGAAAAAGGTGAAGTCTGTATCCGCGGACCCCATGTGATGGCGGGCTATCTCAACAACGAGTCAGCGACAAAAAACTGCATCGACGAAGAAGGCTGGTTTCACACCGGTGACATCGGTTATGCCGATGAAGACGGTTACTTCTACATAGTCGACAGAGTCAAGGAACTGATCAAGTACAAGGGTTATCAGGTAGCACCGGCAGAGCTGGAAGCAATCCTGGTTAGCCACCCCGCTATTGGCGATGCAGCAGTGATACCAAGCCCCGATGAAGAAGCCGGTGAAGTGCCGAAAGCGTTTGTGGTGTTAAAAGAAGACATCACTGCGGAAGACATTCTGCAGTTTGTTGCGACGGAGGTCGCACCCCACAAGAAGATCAGGCTCATCGAGATCGTCGATGAAATTCCAAAGTCGGCATCGGGAAAGATTCTTCGTCGAGTACTGGTTGACCAGGAGCGCGCCCGCCTGGCGGCCGGATAAAGATCTGATGCCTGTAGCTGCAAATGGAAGTTGCGACATCCACTACGAGCTTGTCAGCGATGGCGGTGGGCCCACTCTCATCCTGATTGCAGGACTGGGAGAGCAAATCGGATCGGTGGAGTACCCAGTAGAGCAATGCAATCACTTCACGGAAGCGGGGTTCAAGGTCATTCGACTGGACAACCGGGACAGCGGACTGTCTGGCCCATCTGCGGATGCCCAGGTGGATCCTTATTCATTACTGGATATGGCGGATGATGTTGCGTCAGTCATCCGACATCAGAACGAAGGGCCGGTACATGTTCTGGGAGCTTCACTGGGAGGATTTATTGCTCGCTGGCTGACTCTCCGTCACCCCGCACTCGTGTCATCGCTCACAGTTGTGATGAGCGGCAGCGGCGCTGGACCTGAAGATGATGGTCCACAGGTTGATCCGGCAGTCAGGGAGAAGAATGCAGCAGTACTGACTCCGGTGCCGAGGAATCAGGCCATTGAAAATGGCATTGCATACTGGAAGTGGCTATGGGGCAACGGCTATCCATTTCCTGAGAGTTTTGTCAAAGAAAGACTGGCTTATGCTTTTGATCGCGCCTATCGCCCGGAAGGTCTGGCAAGGCAAATTCAGGCGGCAATCTCAACCACAGGTCTGTGGGAGGCACAACAACAAATAGAAGTCCCGGTTCTCGTCTTGCACGGCGGTGAAGATCCTTACTTCTCCGCTTCTCATGGAGAGGCTATTGTCCAGCAAATTGCTGGTGCCGAATTGTGGGCAGACCCACTGATGGGACATATCATGCACCAGGAACAGTGGCGTGAACTGGCAAGCCGGGTCAAAGCGCTGGCCGATCAAAACAGTTAGGAGGTAAACCATGGACGCAGGCACCGCAGTATCCAACATAAACTGGCTGTCCGTCATCGTCGCTGCAATTTCCAGCTTCGTGGTTGGCGGTCTCTGGTACGGACCACTCTTTGGCCGAGCCTGGATGGACGCATTTGGCTTTACGGAAGACCAACTGGCCAGGCGTAACATGCCCATGGTCTTCGGACTGTCCTTACTGTTGGCGCTGGTGGCCTCGATCAATCTGGAGATGTTTATCGGTGCCCAGGCAACTTTCTCATTCGGCTTGTTCGCCGGTTTCGCAGCGGGGCTTGGTTGGGTAGCCGCATTTCTCGGTATTCTCTATTTGTTCGAGATGCGATCCCTGAAGATTTTCTGCATCAATGGTGGCTACTGTGTCGTGGCGCTGACGATAATGGGCGCTATCCTCGGCGCCTGGTAGTCATCCACTTGCCACACCATAGGGGCTATAATCGCGGCTCGCATTCGCGGGATGCACTATGAGCTCCAGACACAAAGTAGGTTTTATTTCCCTGGGTTGTCCCAAAGCCCTGGTAGATTCGGAACGTATTCTCACTCAGCTTCGCATCGAAGGTTACGACATCGTCCCCACTTATGAAGACGCTGACATTGTCGTAGTCAATACCTGCGGCTTTATCGACAGTGCCAAGGAAGAATCTCTCAATACCATTGGTGAAGCCTTGCAGGAAAATGGCAAGGTACTGGTAACCGGATGCATGGGAGCCCAGGCAAAGAATATTACTGACATCCATCCCAATGTACTGGGCGTTACCGGGCCCCATGCATACGAACAGGTGGTCGCACAAGTCCATGAAGCTGTACCGCCACCGCGGACTCACGATCCCTTTGTTGATTTGGTACCGCCTCAAGGCATCAAGCTCACGCCAAAACACTATGCTTATCTTAAAATCTCAGAAGGCTGTAATCATCGCTGCAGCTTTTGCATCATTCCTTCCATGCGTGGCGACCTTGTGAGTCGACCTGTTGGCGAAGTTCTCGATGAGGCACAACGGTTGGCCGATGCGGGTGTAAAAGAATTGCTGGTAGTATCTCAGGACACCAGCGCCTATGGAGTCGATACCAAGTATCAAACCGGCTTCTGGCAGGGCCGACCAGTGAAAGCGAACTTGCTGGGACTTAGTGATGCGCTCGCCGATCTGGGTATCTGGGTGCGCCTGCACTATGTTTACCCCTATCCGCATGTGGATCAGGTCATTCCATTGATGGCGGCTGGAAAGATCCTGCCCTACCTGGACATTCCCTTTCAGCATGCGAGCCTGCCAATTCTCAAAGCCATGAAGCGACCGGCTGCCACCGAAAAATCTCTGCAAAGAATAAAATCCTGGCGGGAACAGTGTCCCGAACTTACCATTCGCAGCACTTTTATCGTCGGGTTTCCCGGAGAAACCGAAGCAGACTTTGCAGAACTACTGGATTTTCTCGAACAGGCACAATTGGATCGGGTAGGCTGCTTTCAGTACTCCCCGGTGGAAGGTGCCAGCGCCAATGAACTACCAAATGCAGTGCCGGAAGCTATCAAACAAGATCGATGGGAACGCTTCATGGCTACCCAACAGCGTATCAGCGCCCAAAGGCTGGAGAAGAAAATCGGCCAGACAATAGAAGTGATTATTGACGAATGCAGCGAGTCTGAGCTGATCGGTCGCTCCAGAGGTGATGCGCCAGAAATTGACGGCCTGGTTTACCTGAATCAACCGCCAGACATAGAGATTGGTGACCTGGTGAGCGCCAGGGTTACCGCTGCAGATGACTATGACCTTTATGGAGAGGTTTTACGATGAGCGACGAAGTCAACGAAATAAGCCCGGGCATCTACCGCACCCCGGAACAGTGTTTTGAAAATCTGCCCGGCTTTGATTTCAAACCCCATTACATCGATTGCAATGCTTACCGCATGCACTATCTCGATGAAGGCAGTCGCGATGGCGAAGTCGTGCTTATGCTCCACGGTGAGCCTACCTGGTCTTACCTCTATCGCAAGATGGTGCCACCTGTTGCAGATGCGGGCTTGCGTGTCATCGTACCTGACCTGATAGGTTTCGGTCGTTCTGACAAACCCGCAGAAATTGCAACACACAGCTATGCCTTCCATGTAGAGAACATTACTTACTTCATTCAGGCATTGAATTTGAACAACATCACTCTGGTCTGCCAGGACTGGGGCAGTCTGATTGGCTTGCGCGTGGCTGCGGAAAACACTTCCAGATTTGCACGTATCGTTGTCGCCAATGGAGGTCTACCTACCGGTGACCACGGCCGCACCGAGGCATTCATGAAGTGGCGTAACGCGGTGATCAAAATGCAGGAAGCCAGCTACATGCCGGTAGGCAAGATTATCTCCCGCGATCCTGCCGACCCGAGCGCCGCACCCAAGTTTGGCGCAGACATTATGGCCGCCTACGAGGCACCCTTCCCCAACGGACGCTATATGGCTGGCCCGCTGGCCATGCCTCTACTGGTTCCCATTTCCCCGGACAATCCTGCCACGGAAGCAAACCGTGCCGCCTGGGAAGTCTACAAGCAGTGGCAGAAACCACTTCTCACAGCCTTCAGTGATGGTGACCCAATCACAAGGGGCGGTGAGAAAGTATTCCAGAAGCTGGTGCCTGGTGCCAAGGATCAACAACACGTCACCATTGAAGGTGGCTATCACTTCCTGCAGGAAGATAAGGGCGCAGAGTTTGCAGCCGCCGTCATCCAGTTCATTCAGGATAATCCGCTTTAATTTATACTCAAAATTGAACCTGTTAAGTACCGCGATCAAAGATTCGATTGTGTATCTACGACTGTCCTGAGAATTAAAAGCGCTTACAATTCATAAATACTTTTCCTGTTAGAGTCATTGCCGAAGATGCCCTGGATTACAGACCTTGTTGACTATGTCGAAGAAAACCTGAAGTCCGATATTACAGTTGAAGACATGGCTGCTATTTCTGGATATTCAGTTCGCCACTTTCAGCGAATTTTCAGGGAACGAACCGGCGATAGCATCATGGACTATGTAAGGGGAAGGCGCCTGACTGAAGCAATGTCTGAGATTACAAGCTCACAAAGACCGATAATTGATATTGCGCTCGACTTTCAATTTGAATCTCAGCAATCTTTTACCAGAGCATTTCAAACGAGATTTTTGTTTCCTCCTCGAAGATTTCGAAACAATCTTCTTAGAAATCCACCAAGCGCCAAGCAGCGCATCAGCCAGCCCTATCTCAACATGATTTCCAGGCAAGAGCTGACGCTTGAGCCAGAAATTATATTGAGAGAAGAAAAGCATTTTATTGGATTGCAGATCAAGGAAGACATCGACAGCTTTGCTGATACTTCTCTACTGCCAGGAATTTCGGCGCTTGCTGCATCGTTCAAGCAGAGGAGACCGGAAATTGATGAGACCTGGCTGGCCGATTCAAATACAAATGAACTGTTGATCATCACCTACCGCGTGCCGAAAGAAGAGCGAATGGAAGGCGATGGCATCGTGCTGATGGTAGCACTGGAAACAAACTCAGCGGCTCACTCCCTGCCAGGCATGAACACTATTTCTGTACAGCGATCCCGGTACGCCAAATTCGTTTACTCCGGAGCGATACAGAAATTCAATCTGGCGAGTTACTACGTTGCAGGCTGCTGGTTCCCGAGATCTAAATACTGGGTAGGAAACGCCCCATTGTTCAACTACATGCAGATCCAGGGGGTAAATTCAGAGACTAACCGATCCACCTATCTGCTGCCGCTGAGAGAGAGGCATGATCGGATGATTGATCGCTGGTGGGAACACTAGCAGGATTTGCTCGCATTCATGGCAAAAATGGACAAAACCGGGGGTTTCCGAAATGGTAGATTCAGCCAAACTCAATATAGAGAATTGGTGTTTCAACTATGGGAACTACTCTCCGGGCAAGCCTGCATCTTGCAGCACTATTGATTTTTCTATCATGTATTGCGCTCCCTTTAGCGGCGCTGGAAGATCCGATTGAACTGAACTCCGGACTCATATCCGGCGCTCAGCTCGAGGACAGTATTCGGGTTTACAAAGGGATTCCCTATGCTGCTCCACCCGTAGGAGACCTTCGCTGGCGCCCCCCACAAGCCGTTGCTCCCTGGGCCGGGATTCGGGACGCATCAGCATTTGGAGCGGTAAGCCCGCAATCATTCGGGACCTCAGAGAGATGGGACGAAGATTCCCTATTTCTGAATATTTGGACGCCGGCGGAGGAAAACTCAGACAAGCTTCCTGTCATGGTATGGATCCATGGAGGTGCCTGGTCAGGTGGTTCGGGGAGTATGCCAATCTTTGATGGCAGCAAGCTTGCCCGCAAAGGCGTTGTTCTGGTCACTATAAACTATCGTTTAGGGGCATTGGGTTTTCTTGCTCACCCTGCTCTAAGCTCAGAGTCTGATAAAAATGTTTCTGGCAACTACGGCATTCTGGACGTAATCGCCGCGCTCGAATGGGTACAGTCAAACATTCAGGTATTCGGTGGCGACTCGGCAAATGTAACCCTGTTTGGAGAATCTGCAGGTGCAACCAGCATTTATCTCTTGCTGACATCCCCATTAGCTGAGGGCCTGTTTCACAAAGCGATTGTCGAAAGTGCCTGGCTGAGCCCTGGCAATATCACTTATCTTCAGCAACCAACAGGATTTAGTGCAAGCGCCGAAGACATCGGGATCGAAGCTGTAGACAAGTATTTCGAAGAATCTGGCTATGGATCCAAGGCATCATCCAGGATTAGTGAATCCGAATTGCTATCCAGACTGCGAGACTTGCCTGCCGAAGAAGCCTTAAAGATTTCAGTAAGCACAAAGGCTGTCGTTGATGGTTGGATGCTGAACGAATTGCCCTCTCATGTGTTCCGAAACGGGAGAGTGCACTCGGTACCACTCATCGTTGGCATCAACAATGGCGAAGGCAGTTTCTTCACCAGGAATATCCCTGCGACCGCACTGCAACAACGACGAGAAAAAGCAAGTTTGTTTGGGAAGCACGCAGACGAGCTGTTGCAATTCTACGGGGCACTGGACGACAGCGACATCCGACGAGCAGAAACAGACTTCATCACTGACACCTGGTTTAGCAGACCAGCTCGTGAAATGGCCAGGTCGATTACCAGCGCTGGAAATGCCACCTACTTCTACCAGTTTACCCGAAACAGGTTTTCACCAGCGGCCCCAGCACCGCATGTGGCGGAAGTACCTTATGTTTTTAACAATCTGAATCCCAGCTCATCCAAAACAGAAGATCTGGAACTGGCAGATTTGATTAGCAGCTATTGGGTTGAATTCGCTAAAAAAGGAAATCCCAATAATTCAAATCTGCCTGCTTGGCAGGCGTTCAATCCTGACTCTGAAACTTATCAAATACTGGATATCGAGATTTCATCAGGTGAATCCTTACACAAAGACAGGCTCGATGCGCTGGAAAAATATGTCAATCAACAGCTTGCTGGCAGTGGTTCCGACTTGTCAGGAGAGTGGATATTGAGCATCACTATATTGGGCGAGTATGCAGGAGATGCCAGCATCGAGCTTATGCAGCAAGCTGATGAAGTTCTGGAGGGGGTCTATACAGGCCAACTGTTAAATGGTCCATTTACAGGAACTTACAGCAATGAAGAGTTTGAGTTTAGTTTTGATAGTGATATTGGTATGTCGTTCACCTTCATTGGCAAGTTATTGGAAAATGGCGAGCTAGAAGGCACTTTGGAATCTGGAGGAAGAACCCTCGGCTCATTTTCCGGCAACAGAGCTGAATAAGTCATTCGTAAATTATGGAAAAACCCATAGATCCGCTGTCACCAACCTTCATTTGATGACAATTTTCTGTGGCAACTGTTGTGGAGTCTGGGAAAAACGGCGCTACTGATGGAGCTGTCTTTTGTCCAGTTGCGGATATTCCGTTTCAATTTCTCCAACAGCAGGTCCATTCTTCAGGTGCTGATCAAAAAATCTGAGATGTAAAGCATTGAGGATCTCAATAGCAGACTCGCTCGGAACGCCTCCAGACCTGCCAATAGTTCTCAGTATCGGAAGAGAGTAGACCAGCTCTGTCAGGTCAACGTGATTGGATTCATCTATGCTGTAGATGTGCATGTTTGCTGCGCTTTGCAAGTACGCCCAGTCGGTATTTCCCGCAAATTCCTTACTGTACACATACAGGAATGGAGACAAGAGTGGCGATTGCCAATGCTCCCCAAACTGAAAACCATCGATATTTGATCCTGCTTTGCATCGAATGTCAGTCTTGCAGAATTCACCAGCAGCGGCTCCTCCAAAAGACATGCCCATAATCCCGATAGTGCTCACATCGACGCTTGCTGTGAAACCTGGAGAAAAATTCTCCAACAGACGAATTTCGTCCAATACAAAAGCGATGTCCTCGACCCATGTCGAAACATTTTTCTCAACAATAGATAACTCGGAAATCAGATAGTTGTAGAGGTACTCTTCTTGCCAGGCTGGCGGCAAGTCGTAAGCAGAGCGATTGGTAATGACTTCCGCCACATAATTTCTTCGATCTGATTCGCTGGAGAACTCGCGAAATCCATCGAGGATACGGTGCAATTCTTCATAGCGAAGAGATACTGGCGTACCCACAAGTGATTCCAGGCCTTGAGAGAATCCAGGTGCAGGCAATCCAGGCTCAACTGCAATATCGGGTGCCTGACTGAAACTGGCCAGCACCGGTCCTGCACTTTCCAGGTTCACTTTCAGGCTTTCAAAGGGGTGAGCGATACTCAGTATGACATAGCCATGACTGGCCAGATGTTCCATCAACTGAGTATTTTGCGAGGTGAAAAGGAACATCCCATGATTAAATACCAGAATAGGAAATCTGCCTTCCTGCGCAACAGGCGCAGCAATATGTGAGTGTGTTTCGACGCGGCTCAGATACAGGGTCAGCAATGAGACCAGATCGAAACTGCCTGAGTAGAGTTCCTGCCATAGCGTTCTCTTGTCATATTTATCGGAATCGCCTAAGGACGCCGGGTACCACACTTCCACATAGAGCTCCCGCTGCCTAATAGGATCGAATCGTTCCGGACGAGTTGCATCACTTATTGAATAGTCAAACGTGCCTACTGCGTATTGGCCTGAAGGGGCAGGAACTTTGATTATCGGGAACTGAAGGGATAGATAGCATGAAACCAGGAGCAGTGGGACTGCGGGCAGCGCGCCCAGGATTTTCCAGACTGCACCGGCATCCTTATTCCTCAGCAGACTGAGAGACTGGAACAGGAAAACACTATACGCAGGCAATAGCTGCCATTTGAAGCCATTAATCCCCAGCCCAAGTAGAAGCAGCAACCACGTTGCCAGGACCATTCGCGGCTTATACTGTGTTGAGTAGCCTCCACCAAACAGGGACAAACAAAGCAGTCCACTCACTAGCGCTAGAAACAGTAAGTCAAATAGTGCCACTTTGTTTTTCTAATTTGAGTATAGGTGACTGCAAACTTTAGTTGCAGGCTGGCAAAATCGTAATCAACAAAATTTGCACGATGGTCATTTCACATGTGCTTCTTGATGAAAGAGATGAGTTCCCGATAGAAATCCTGAGCCTCGGGAGCTTGCGCCTGAAGCATATAGCCATATCCTGTATGGGACATGGCCTCGTAGACATGGAGATCAGCTTCCACTCCCTCGGCACGTAATTTTCGATGGGTCCTCACCGTATCACTGAGAAACAGGTCTCTGGTCCCGGTCACCAGAATGGTTGGTGGGAATCCACCAAATTCTCCATAGACCGGTGATAACAAGGGATCGGTCAAATCATGCCCACCCGCATAGAGCGAAGCTGCACCTTTGAGGTAGCCATCGTAGGTTACCAGGATGCGATCCAGACCTTCATTGGTGTAGAGTGAGTCACTGGTCTTGGTTAGATCGGACCAGGGGGATCCGGCGTAGAGCAATCCAGGTAGCGCCTCTCCCAGTTGCTTGAGTTTATGCAGGCTTGCCATTGCCAATCCTGCTCCCGCCGACGAACCACCAATGGCGATGTCAGCTGGCTGATAAGACTCTCGCAGATGTAGATAAACACTGACAGCGTCATCCACCGCTGCGGGAAACGGACTTGCAGGCGGCATTCGGTAGTCAACAGCGATAGCACGCATGCCAGCCATTGAGGCTATCAGCGCGGCTTCGCTTACCGCATTGTCACCCGCATTGAAAACATAGGCGCCGCCATGCAGATAGAGAAAGACATCTTGAGCATGGTCAATGGAAATCTCAGCGGGAGTCACTTCATATACACTCACAGCTGCCATCTCAGTGCGCTCAATAGAGACATTCATTGCCTGCTCGATTAAACCTAGCGGAATAGTGGTGGTAGCGCTTGCTATCAATTCAATCCACCCTTCGTCCGTTGCCGGACTACCGCGGCTCTCAACTACATCAGGTTGTGGTGTTGTCGCGATTGAGTTGAACAGTATTTCGCTGGCCCCTGCGGGAGCCGGGACCAGTCTGCTGGCTATTTCCCAATTAGCAGCGTCTTCAGCCGCAAGACAGCATTGTGAAAAGACCACGCCAGCAACAAGTAGTAAATTTCTGAAAATCACTCAAGCTTCCTCATCAAATTTGTCGTGCCCGGGTTCACTACTGCTTCCTGAAACCGGATTCATAAACTCCAACGCTGAATTCATATTCCATGTCTGCAGCTACCACGGCCTGACCATGCTCTATGCGTGGCAGAAACCTGAAGCGCTTCACAGCTTCAATCACTGGCGGCACCATGACTTCAGGTGAAGAGGATCTCAGTACCTCAATGCTTGCTTCGATCACTCTGCCTTGTTCATCAACGTCAAATCTCAACCGGGTCCTGGCTTCCATGCCATTGAATATGCCTGGTGAGCTGTAGATTGGCTGCTCCTTGTAGACTAGTTGTGCGTCCCGAAACAGGGATGCGTCTTCTACAGTAACTGCCTTTGAAAAAGAGACGAAGCCACCGCATCCTAATGTCGCCAGCATGATTGCCTTGACAAACCAGTTCGTAGATTGGGATTGCCTCGTCTGATAATTCAGGATTGCATCGACCCGATCTGTTAGTTCCCCGACGTCGATCATCGAGGCTGTACCTTGCATCAGTGCCGGATCACCACTATTCCCGCGGGCCAGACTCAATAGTTGCCCAGCATAGGCGTACTTGGGAGAGCCCAGACTGAGTACGGTAAAATCGCAGTCGTGTTCGGACTCAGCCTGCACTTTGGTTCTGAGCAACCAGATAAATGGGTTAAACCAGTTGAGACTCACCACAAAGCCAACAATGATATTCACCAGCCAATCCGATCGTTTCACGTGCGCCAACTCATGGCGCAGCACGGTTAATTTTTCCGATCGCGACCATGCATCCCACAGCTCAGGAATAAAGATTTGTGGATGAACAAGCCCAAATGTAACCGGGGTCTGTAAGCGAGGAGATTTCGCGAGACCAATCCTGGATTGCACATTGAGTTCAGCCTGAACCTGCTGCAGTAGAGCGACATCTTCTTTTGCCATGGCGTAGTCGGCGGATTGTCTTAAGGTGCGCAAGCCGAACAATGCCAGCATCAGTCTGGAGAGGCAGTAAACTACACCCAGGCAATAAACTGTTGCCAATAGCACATCAGCCACCAGGTATTGGCTTACTCCAGAAACATCACCGGATGAACTTTCGACAAAGAGGAGCACGATAAGGGCGTGCACAGCTGAAGGATCAACCAGCATGCTGAGCAGGGAAGGCAAAACTGGGAGCAAACCCATGAGGAGCAGTACGGCAGTCAAGAATCCATGTCTGGAGCTTGAAGTCGCATGAATCGCCAGTTTCCCATTAACGAAGCAAGCGACGCTGTAAAGCAGCAGGGAACGAAGCAAAATGTCGAACAACATGATTGACGCGCTCACGTCACGAAGCTCCAGTTCAACAGCAGCATCTATCAACCAGCCCATCTACACGTCACCCAGTTCAGGATTTTGATTGCTTGCGTTTCAGCTCCAATAGTCTTTCCAGCTGGTCAATTTCCTCGGTGGAAAAATTTCCGTTGTCCATCTCCAGCAATGAATTCACAGCAGAGGCAGTGGAGTTATTGAAGAATGTTGAAATCAGTTTCTTGATTGCCTGATTCGCCGCTTTCTGCGGCTTGACCGTAGGCAAGTAGACATAGCGAAGTCCTTGTTCTTTCCGAGTCAGCCACCCCTTCTCCATGATATTTCTGAGCAGCGTTCTTACCGTGGAATAGCTGGCAGCATCATCCAGCGCCCGTTGCACTTCTTTGGCAGTTGGTTCGCCCAACCTGTAAACACAATCGAGCACTTCGCTCTCTCTTCGACTTAATGGGGTCACAGCTGTCTCTCTTCCCTATTCAGAATTAAGGTGTTATATATATAACACAGTGTTGCATTTATAACAGCAGAAAATACGGATGTAAAGCACACAGCCCTTGCAACACAAATGAGCAGGAGATTGTTCCAAAGCCTGCATGGAGAGAGTTAAGCGATGAAAGTCGGCTATTTCACAGGACTGCGTTCCTTCACGCGCAACACCATCGGCTCAAAGAGCAAATCTCGGCGCTTGTTCTCCAATCTGGGTGACTGCCCGCTAAACGAGCAAGAAAGACTGAGAATTCCAGAAGCCACCGAAACTGACCTGGAAATATTTGAATCCAGCAGCGAGGGCAAGAGCCTGTTCGAGTTGTGCAACCACAGCAATACCTATGGAGGCAAACAAAAGCTGCTGTGGCGTATGAAGAATCCTTACTCGAATGCCAGCAGAATTCAGGAAACCCAACAGGCAGTAGCATCAATCAACGACAACAGGATGGTATTTAACAGCATACGCTTCTACCTGATGTCCAGGCTTGAGCGATACCAGAAAGACCCCATTCGATTTGTAACCCACAGGAACTGGTTTGAATTCGGTATAGGTGCCCTGGCGCTGAAAATGTTCGACGCTCACCAGTACAGACAAGTTTACCGGGGTGTTGAATATACCGCGCTCTTTGTAGTTGGGCTGCGGGAATTCCTGGCTGTCCTGGAGACGACGGCGCTGAAGGGCGAGGTGGTACATTTCTGCGACCGAATCCGAACTATTCTGGAGGAATCAAAAATCTCTGAAATACCAGGCAGTTCACTGCGCTCATTGAGTTTCTTCAAAATTCTGAGACTGGACCAGGCCTTCAGAATCTACCAAAAAGATATCTATCTCGAGCTGCTCGAGATGGTTTACCAGATTGACTCCCTCATCTCACTGGCAGACACCACACGGATCAATGAATTCTGTCTGCCAAGCCTGATAGAAGGTCCAACTCAAGTGAAAGCCGTCGGCATATTTCACCCACAGATCGATAACGCCGTGGCCAATGATATTGAAATTGACCAGCAATCAAGACTGCTGTTCCTGACCGGACCGAATATGGCTGGCAAGACAACCTACCTGCGCAGTGCGGCCATTGCTCTTTACTTTGCACAGCTCGGCATGGGAGTACCAGCGCAAAGCTTTAGCTTCACACCGGTAGAGCAACTATTTTGTTCCATCAGTGTCTCGGATGATATTCACTCCGGTACCAGCTATTTCCACGCGGAAGTGAACAATGTACAGGCTATAGCCAGATCTATCGATGAAGGGATTAAAGTTCTGGCGATTATGGATGAACCTTTCAAAGGGACGAATGTAAAAGACGCCCTGGAAGCGTCATTCGCAGTAATCAGTCGTCTTCAGACCAAAACCAATTGTCTGTTTCTGGTGTCTTCTCATCTGATCGAACTGGATGAGCTGTTTGATGAAGATGCCAAAATCAAACGATGCTATTTTGAAGCAAGGGAATCGGAAGATACGCTTCAGTTTGATTATAAACTTCAGCATGGGGTGTCAGACCAGAGGCTGGGAATGAGGGTACTTACAGAGCGAAAAGTCATTGAACTGCTGGACAAACCCTCGGTGTGGAACATGTAACAATCAGTGCTCGATGACCACTGCCTTATTCCTTATGCCGAACAGCGCCAAGCAGGGTTTGCAGGCAAAAAAAAGGGCCAGCGGGGAACTGGCCCAATCCACTCAGGGATAACTGAGCATATTGCTCAGCGGTTAGGACTCTTACTCAGGCAATACGACCTGATCGATCACATGGATCACTCCATTGTCAGTTTCGATGTCAGCTGCTACAACAGTAGCCTCATCGACCTTCACGCCATTGGTGGCGTCGACTTGCAAGGCTGAACCCTGCACACTGGCAACTGAAGCAGTCTTGCCTGCGATATCGGTAGACATGATCTTGCCGGGCACCACGTGATAAGTCAGTACGGCAACCAGCTGATCCTTGTTTTCGGGCTTCAGCAAGTCTTCAACGGTACCTTCCGGCAAGGCAGCAAAGGCCTCATCAGTTGGCGCGAATACAGTGAAAGGTCCTTCGCCTTTCAGGGTGTCTACCAGGCCAGCCGCCTGTACAGCAGCCACCAGGGTATTGAATTGACCCGCAGCAACTGCGGTATCAACGATGTCTTGAGCTCGCAGCTGGACGCTTGAGAAAGCCAGAGGCAGAACAGCAAAAATTGCGAGTGTAGTGTGGCGAAAGGTGCGTCGAAAAACCGACATTGGAAACCTCCAAAGAAAAAATAATAGGTAAATAACTAATAACAGCACTGGGGGAAACGGTGGCTTTGAAATCCCGGATCAACTTGTTTGCAAAAAAATTCAGTTGTCGATTCGTAAGGCAGGAAAATACCTGAAAACAAATCCAGAGCAGATTCTTTGTCGTAATGAATTTTTCTGCACTGCCATGTACCATTCTGATAGTCAAAGATGCCAACAATTCCAGACTCCAAGAACGTACTTATCACTGGCGCTTCCGGCTTAATCGGAACTGCCCTGGCAAGGGTACTTGCTGATAAGGGATACCAGGTCTATGCCCTGGAGAGAAACAACAGGGACGCAGCATTTCAGATCGACACAAACAGTAAGCGCATAGTGCTGGATGAAAGTGTTCCACTTTCTGCCGTAATTAATCTGGCTGGGTCCAGCATTGCTGAAGGTCGCTGGACAGAGCGACGAAAACAGCAAATCTGGGACAGTCGCATCTTCACCACAGAGCTTCTCTGCAAGGCACTGACGCAACTGCCACAACCACCCGAGGTGCTGGTCTCTGCCTCAGCGATCGGCTTCTATGGCAACAAATGCAATGAGCCTGCTAATGAAGACAGCCCTCCTGGTGACGATTTCCTGGCCAGCCTGTCTATTGCCTGGGAACGAGCAGCGGATCATGCAGCACTGGCGGCAATTCGAACCGTCAAACTTCGGTTTGGCCTGGTGCTTAGCGAGCACGGCGGTGTACTGGGAAATCTGGTACTGCCATTGAAGCTGGCAGTAGTAGGACGACTGGGCAGCGGCAGGCACTTGCAGAGCTGGATCAGTCTGACAGATACCGTCGCTGTCATAGTGCAGTGTATAGAAAATCAACAGTTTTCGGGACCACTCAATGTGGTCGCACCGGAAGTGCTTAGCAACAGAGAGTTTGCCAGGACCTTAAGTGATGTACTGGCAAGACCACAGCTACCCCCGTTGCCAGCCACAGTGGTTCGACTGATGTTTGGCGAACTAGCCGATGCGGCCTTGCTGGCCAGCTCCAATATCACCAGCACTCGATTGACTGAGTTGGGAATTGAACCGCAACACTCAAGCCTTCGGGAAGCCCTCAAGGCTATCTACTCCTAACTCTCTGCCAGGAAGTTTCCAGCGCTGCAGAATCGAGATGTAATAATTACAAATACTCTGCATGCTGCTCACCTTATCTGCTTTATTCTCTTCACCGTCTTCGATAAAGACCGCGGAATGAACTCTGCCAGGTTAGTCCCTCATCCTGGGAAATTTCGATGAGCTGCATGATGCCGCCATCATCCTGCAGCGTCAGGGTGGTGCGATCAAGTACACGTTCCTCACCGTTGGGATAACTGCCCAGAAACTGTACGTACTGCCCCAGTTCACCTGCAACCAGCTCTTTCTCCTTGGTACCGCCAGGTGAGAGCGCCTGCCCGGTAACCCAGACTTGTTTCAGCTTGTTGGTTTCGGGATTCACATAGAAAAGACTGATGCCCACACCACCACCGACTCCCTGCCAGCGTTCCTGAATCACGCAACCATTCAGGAGCCGGTAAACATTGTTTCTTCCCAAAGCCTCACCGCTCTCGTTTTCCACTCGCCATTCACCGAACCAGAAATCCAGCAGCGCAAGCTGCGGATTACCGCTGCAATCAAGCTGGGCATGAGCGGCGAGGGGCAAGCAGGCCAAAGCGAGAGCGAGCGCAAGCCTTTTGCAGATCCTGTGACTACTTTCGTGCATGACATGGAGCCTGAATTGACAACAACGAGCCTAACTTACCGTGTGTAGAGCGCTAAATATAGCCCTCATCGCCACAGCTTGCAGCTGGGTACCGCATTGGCAAATGGATTAATGGAGCCAAGAGGCGTAGCGCCATCTCTCTAGTTAATTGCGAAGGTTTTTGTGACTTCTGCCGTATGACTATAACAGTGATACACTGCAAAACTTTCGTCGCCTAAGAGAGCCGCCACATGATACTCCGCAGACTCCTGGCCTTTGTGGCCTGCATTGGCCTTGCATCGTCGCTTGGCGCTGACACACGCGAAAACGCGATTACCCTGTTCCAGTTCGCTGAGGCGAATTTTCCGGAACTGCTCAACCCCCCCAATCCGGAGACACAGGAAATCCAGGGATACTATGCCCGTTTTTACGAGGGCTCAGGCATCTATCTGGCGGTGCGCGGAGATGCAATCTATGCTCAAGGCAACTATCTGGGGGACACGCTTCAGCTGGTTGGCACGCTACAGGATTTCATTGCGGATCAGCTGGTTGAGACAGACCTCAGCGACGCCATTCTTACGAATCGCCGCGCAAATTGCTCTTACTACGCTGACAATAGTTTTTCTTCTGTGCGGGACCTCACGAGGAATATTCTTTATGCGGGAGATATCACTATCAGCGTTGACGGTGAACAATGTGTAATCACCACCAACAATATCCCCAACCACGACTTCAATGATTCAAGTGCGGCCTTTGCTACTGATGTGTCCGAGGTCGCCACCGAGGTGCGCATTCCCATCGAACCGGTTTTCGCTTCTGCAATTACCGAAATTTCACTCACTACCGACAACGCCATCATGCTGAATGGGGTCAAACTGGATCTCCTGGCGGCAGCATGCTTCAACGTTGGTGATGAGCGAATCGGCTGTAACGACATCGACCAACCCTGGCGTCTAGACCCCATGAGCCCCTTGAACCAATTCGGCACAGACATGCATAACGCCCATACCCAACCCACTGGCGCCTATCACTATCATGGCAACCCGATGGCATTGTTTGATCAGGAAGCAAATACGGAGTCACCGGTGATCGGCTTCGCTGCCGATGGTTTTCCGATTTTTGGAAGCTATATAGATGACAATGGCACAGTACGCGCGGCCACCAGCAGCTATCAGTTAAAGTCTGGCACCCGCCCCAGCAGTGCCGACGACCCGGGCGGTAGTTACGATGGCACTTACCGGGATGACTATGAGTATGTAGCTGGCAGCGGTGACCTGGACGAGTGTAACGGCATGATGTGGAAGGGCAGCTATGGTTACTACGTGATCAATGAATATCCGTGGGTGCTGGCCTGTTATAAAGGAACACCTGACCCTTCATTTGATAAGTCAGGTGGAGACGATGGTGGCGGGGGCGGCAATCAGGGAGGCTCAGGGCGACCCCCACCTTCCGGCACCTGATCCTGGCTGTGCAATCTAAAGCACCAGATTGCACAGCACCATAATTATCGCCATCGCAACAACAAACAAGCCCTGAACCAGCGAAGCATAGAGCGTGTGCTCTGAAAACAGGTTCGCTGCGATCAGCAGCACCGTTGTGGTCAACACGATCAGTACCGCTGCTGGATAGGCATTGATAGCT
This sequence comes from uncultured Pseudohongiella sp., assembly GCA_965267495.1. Taxonomy (GTDB): domain Bacteria; phylum Pseudomonadota; class Gammaproteobacteria; order Pseudomonadales; family Pseudohongiellaceae; genus UBA9145. The sequence goes on from OZ254078.1 coordinate 2,480,192, forward strand.
TCTGCCAGAGCTATCAACCAGGCCAGCAAAAAAGTGCCAATGAGTTGCAGAACCAGAGCCGGCACCGGTTGTTGATTGCCCGACTGCATATCTACACCCACGCCTTCAGCCCATTTCTCGCCAAATAGCAGTTTCGAATACCACAGCCCGCCCAACATGAAACACAGTACGGTACTGATCCCTACTGCCCACCAGCTTACTCCCGTTGTCAGTGATTCCATCAGATCTCTCCTGTTACTTTTGTTATTGAGTATCCTTTTGGCATGATGCCGCTGCCGACCACACAGGGTCAATGGGTATTGTGGCGAAGAATACTAAAACAGCGTACCCTATCTGCAGCTTTCAGCCAGAGGATACCCGCATGAAACGCATCGCCCTGTTACTCACCAGCATCGCCTTCAGCCTGTGTTGGGCTCTGCCCCTTCAAGCCCAGTCTGCGTTCTCAGGACTCAAGGCAGAGGCCATCGATGGCGTAGAAGATCGCAGCAAAATGGTGCAGGAAATTGTTGACTCACTATTCTCATTTTCTGAACTGGGTTTTCAGGAGTTTGAAACCCAGCGTTACCTCACTGAAATCCTGGAAGACAATGGCTTCGATGTTGAGTTAGCTGTAGCCGGCATACCTTCAGCCTGGTGGGCGCGTTGGGGAAGTGGCGAACCCGTGATTGCCTTGGGCTCCGATGTGGATGGCATTCCGCGGGCTTCACAGATGCCTGGTGTGGCTTATCGACAACCGATGATCGAAGGCGCACCTGGTCATGGTGAAGGTCACAATTCAGGGCAGGCAGTAAATATTGTTGCAGCGTTGGCAGTGAAAGACATCATGGAGCGGCAAAACCTGCCAGGCACGATAGTAATCTGGCCAGGTATTGCCGAAGAGTTGCTGGGCACCAAGGCGTGGTATGCACGTGACGGCATGTTTGAAGGTGTGGACGCAGTACTCTTTACTCATGTATCAAACAATATGGGAGTGAGTTGGGGCAGAGCCCGAGGCACCGGACTGGTTTCTGTTGAATTCATGTTTGACGGTGTCGCAGCCCACGGTGCCGGTGATCCCTGGCAGGGACGCAGTGCCCTCGATGCAGTCGAGCTTACCAATATTGCCTGGAACTTTCGTCGCGAACATTTACATCCACTGCAGCGTTCTCATTACGTGATCAGCAATGGAGGTGACCAACCCAATGTAGTGCCCTCCTATGCCTCGGTTTGGTATTTCATCCGCGAAGTCACAGCAGACGGAATCCGTGAGAACTACCAGACCCTGCAAAACATTGCTTCAGGCGCCGCCATGATGACTGACACCGCCATGACCCAACGGGTGGTCGGTGCAGCTTATCCACGTCACTTTAACAAACCGATAGCGGAAGCCATGTATGCCAATATTGAAGGTGTAGGCTTGCCCACCTGGTCTGAAGATGACCAACAATTTGCCCGCGCGCTGCAGCAGCTCATGGGCAACGACGATCCGCAAGGTCTGGCTACGGAGATACCTCCTATTGGAGTCGACCTGCAAAATCCTGTATCCGGAGGCTCGGACGATATTGGCGATGTGAGTTGGAACGTGCCCACCGTGACCCTGCGTTATCCATCCAATGTACGAGGTCTGCAGGGCCATCACTGGTCCAGCGCGATGGCAATGGCGACACCCATAGCACACAAGGGCGCTGAAGCTGGTGCAAAAGTAATTGCCACGACCATGCTGGATCTGTTGCAAAGCGACACCCTCGTGGATGAAGCACAGGCCTACTTCGACGACGTGCAGACGGCCAACGAGCAGTACATCCCCTTCATCGGTCCTGATGATCCGCCCGCAATAGAGAAGAATGCGGATATCATGGCGGAGTTCAAACCACTGCTGGAAGAGCTCTATTACGATCCATCTCGCTATGACACTTACCTTGAGCAACTGGGTATCGACTATCCGCAACTGGAAGACGAAACGATTCAGCGAAGTCAGTAGCCAATATTCCGGGTAGTAGCAGATGAGTTATCAATGTTTTGAGCTCAGTATCAGCGAGCACATTGCTCATGTTGTGCTGTGCCGGCCAGAAAAACGCAACAGCATGATCCCTGAGTTCTGGGATGAACTGCCTGCTGTCATGCAGGAAATTGAAGCATCCGGCGAAGTCAGGGTTGTAGTGATTTCCTCAACTGGGCCTCACTTCAGTTCAGGCATGGACACGGCCACATTCGGAGGAAGCAACAGCGCCAAGGAAGACCCGATCAAACAGGCGCGCCTCAAGGGCATTCGCTTCCATCAGAACGTGAAACGACTGCAGCAAACCTTCACCTGTCTCGAACAGTGTCCGGTTCCAGTGCTGGCCGCCATCCAGGGTGGTGCGATCGGCGCCGGTGTTGATCTCGCCACTGCCTGCGATCTGCGGTATGCCACCGAAGATGCTTTTCTTTGCATCTTTGAAATCAACATCGGTATGACAGCCGATGTGGGCACTTATCCACGCATTACCAATTTGTTACCCGAGGGAATCGTCAAGGAACTGGCCTATACAGGGCGGCGCATGCCGGCAGCCGAGGCGGAAAAGCATGGCATCGTAAACAGCGTCTATCCGGATCAGGAATCCATGATGGCTGCTGTGATGAAAATCGCCAAAGAGATTGCCCGCAAGGCACCGCTGGCAATACATGGCAGCAAGAAAATCATTAACTACTCCCGTGATCACAGCACCGATGACGCCCTGGACTATGTCGTCACCTGGAATGCCAGCATGTTGCAGCGCGATGAGATTCAGGAAGCAATGACTGCAGCGGCAGAAAAAAGAGATGGGGACTTTGTAGATTTACCCGTAGCCCCGCGCAAGACCAATTCCAGCATTAACGACTAGGATCAGGCAGGCAGAATACTGTCGAGCAGAAACTCTACCATTGCAGCACCCGCCCAGGCCATGGGCACGATGAAAGCGTAAAGCAGAAATCGTGTAGCAATTGATATACTCATAGGCCAGTTTCTCAAATTCTGAATCTGCTCTCGCCTGACCAGCAGTCGATTAAGTTTTTCCAGCTCATCATCCCCCAAAGCAGTAGAGTGTTGCTCGATCAGCGCATTCAGCTCGCCTACCAGTTGCATTTTGGCAGACATAATTCGGCGATGTACATTCCAGATTGGAAGCGGTACCAAAATTAGTGCAGCGGGTATTCCAACAATCAATCCATTACGGTAGTTAAGCCATCGAAACTCCTGATCCAGTGCTTGCAATGTAGTGAGGGCCAGCGCGCCTGCGATCATCAAGAAATTGTTTAGTGCATTCTGACCAAAGCCATTCAGGCGATCCAGATTATAAAGATTAATTTCTACCTTCTTTCCCAGGTGGTTAAGGGCAAGTGCTTCCTGAACTGCAAAGAACAGGATCAGGCCAACAATAATCCACATGATGAACTGACCAGTAGCAATGCCATAGCTCACCGCAGCCTGCGGAGCGGCAATATCAAAGTTGAGCGACCCCCAATTGGTGTTGACCGAGGCATTAATGAGACCGAAGACTATGCCTAAGGGCCACCAGCTCAACCAACGAGAACGTAAAGACTCATGCTCTGCCCTGCTACTTAAACATGCCGAAATCTGGCTATGGGTTTGCCATGACATGCGAAGGGAGGCCGTAAAGCACATGGCGAGATAGGCTGGCAGAATCGAAATCATCAGAAACAGTCCTGTGATCTCAATTGGATTATCTGACCAGGGTGGAACATTTGCGGGATAGAGAGCACCACTCACACTGAACACGATAATGAGCGGCAGAAACACTGTCAGGCCCACCAGCAGCACTGGATGGCTGCTGTTATTCAGCATCCATTCCAGGGGGCGCCAAACCACGGGCGATGGCGAGAGTTGAGACATGACCGTTCCTGTTGTACCGATTGCAAGCATAATTAAATTCACTTCCAGCTGCCAGCCATGCCAGAATTGAACCAAGCGCCGCCGACACAGCGTATGGAGACATTATCCAACTGCAACTAAACTAGGAACTCATCATGACAGCTCTAAAACCAATAATAGCTATCGTTGTCATACTCATTATCAGTCTGGGCATTGCCTGGGCCGGTAGCCAGGGGAGTGCTGGCCTTGGCACCCTTCCCGTCTTTTTCCTTTGCGCTACCGTGGGTTTTCTCCTCCATTGGGCGGTATTTATTCCCTCTTTCATGTTTCAGACGGAACATTTTTTTGATCTGACAGGCTCGGTTTCCTACATCGCCACAGTCGGCTTGGCTTTTGTTGCTATTCCCGAGATGGATCTGCGCGGCCAACTCATTGGCCTGATGATCACTATATGGGCAGCGAGGCTGGGCAGCTTTCTTTTCATCAGAGTTCGTAAAGCAGGCAAGGACGGGCGCTTTGACGAGATCAAGAAACGTTTCTTTCGCTTCGCCTTCACCTGGACCCTCGGCGGTGCCTGGGTATTTATTACCATGGCCGCCGGACTGGCAGCCATGACTTCGGCTGAACAGAAACCTCTTGGGATTTTTGCTTATCTTGGAGTGATGATCTGGGCGATTGGTTTCGTGTTGGAAGTGGTTGCTGACAGACAGAAATCTGCATTCCGAAAAGACCCTGGTAATACGGACAAATTCATCACAAGTGGTTTATGGTCCAGATCCCGTCACCCAAACTACTTCGGCGAGATAGTCTTGTGGTCAGGAATAGCTATCATGGCGCTTCCTGTACTTGCAGGATGGCAATTTGTGACATTGATCTCACCCTTCTTTGTAGCCTTGCTACTCATCAGAGTCAGCGGCATTCCATTGCTTGAGAAGAGAGGGGAAGAGAAATGGGGATCAGATGCCGCTTATCGTAGTTATGTAGAAAACACACCAGTTCTTGTACCGAGATTTTGAGCTTCCCTTTATTTCTCGTATTGAAAAACATCTTCAAGGGGCTTATCAAAGACCCGGGCGATCCTGAACGCAACTTCCAGAGATGGAGAGTATTTCCCAAGCTCAATCGCATTGATGGTTTGCCTTGTCACACCAATTTTTCTGGCAAGCTCAAGCTGAGTCATGTCGTCTGCCTGCTTCCGCAGTTCACGTATATTGTTACGGATGGGTAGTTCGGGCACTAGTAACCTCTGCGGTACTGAACGATGAGGGCAATTGCCCGCAGACATTCTGCACCGATAATTGCCCCCAGGTAAGCCATGCCCCATCCCCAATTTCGACCCTCCATGTGAATCATCGGAATTGTCACAAGGACAATCAATAAAATCAGCGCGATGTAGGCTGACCTTGCGGCACGAAAGGCAAATAACTGATCTCTTTCATCTTTTGGAATGCCCGCGTCCTCGGGAGACAGATAACGTGCCGCCAGTACCAGGATCACTTCGAGCGCCAGGAAGGTAGTGAAGGCGATCAGGACCAGATGCGTGAGGTATGCGTAGTTGGGCTCAGGTCGATGGTAGGCATTAGCAATGAGATAGAAAAATGGCAGGAATACAACGACCAACGCGATCATCGTCACCCAGGCCTTCTTCTCTCTAAATGACATGGTGGTTTCCATGGCTCATTACTCCACAAATCAATCAGGGTGGACCAAGTATAGCCACGCTGAAATTATCGCAGTTTGCAACCACTGCTGGATCCTCACGAACTATCTCGATTAATTGCCCTGGTATCAGTTGAATATGCGCAACCCAGCCTTCTCGTTCTTCGACCGACAGTGGGGTCCAATTGCGAATGAAACCAAAGATTGCACCTGAAAGTCCCTCTTCAGTGACATTGTCAACACCATCGGCATAGGTCTCCACAATGACCTCATAGATGCCCTCGAAAAATGGGTCATTACAAAGATAGAAATCATCGTTTTGCGCCATGCTGAAAGTAAGCCCTTCATCTTCAGGTGGCGCTTGGGTGGTGGCTTGATCGTGCATCGCCTCAAACAAGCCGAGGTCATTGCTGCCCTGTCCATGCAAACGAGGTCCAAATCCGTGCATTGCGACCACTAATGCAAGCAAAGCCCCAAGCAGTCCTATCGCTATTTTGAGCATGATACCTCCGTAAGAAAAATGGTTTAGGCAATATCTGAATGTCAAATATTTTTTACACCATAATCAAGCAGGCAACATATGTCAAATATTTTAGACATTATATACATAGAAAACCTACTGGTTTTTTATACAGCTATGTGGCAAAATTTTAGTCAGATTCTCGGTAAATAGTAATTCCCACAAATTTCGGACTATCATGGGGGATGCACCTCAAAGAAATAGTCCGAGCGCCGAAAACCATTACAGATTCAGGCACTTGGAAAAGTGGCCAGCTGATGCCGAGAAGCGCCTTCCCGCTACTGGGCAAGACTAAGATGGTTAGGAAGGTGCATACATGGAAAATCATAAAATTCAACAGCTTAGAAATGGATTTTCGGCTGTTGATTTTTTACCGGCTTGATCGTGAGATGTATTACTGCTGGCTTGCAGTAGACTCGAATCCGGTGACTGTAATAGCCAAATACGAGTATCATTCCACCCATCCGGGGTGGCATTTACATGTATGTCCCGTCCTAGAAGATGCGGTTCCCGGGCGCACAAAAGGACATTTTATGAGGCTTCCAGCCCCAAATTCTTACCATCGCAATCAAGACTTTCACATATCAACTGAGACTGATGCGAACAACAAAGCGGTGAGAAAGTTCAGATTGGACAGCATCCCTCAAACAGATGATTTATTTGCCAATTAGCTATGGATATACAAGAGCTACTTTGTAAAGAATTTTGCGGAACTTTAACTGTTCGCCAGGTATCCGATGGATTTGCCATTGGCACTGGGTATCAAGATGAAGACGGTGATACTTTGGGATTTTATGTAATCGGTCCTGATGAATCCGGGAAATTCAGAATAGAAGATGATGGTTTATCTATATCAATGATTGAAGCCAATGGCGTCGATTTATCATCAAAAACACGCTCAGATGCATTTAATGCTTTGTTGAGCGAATACAATGTTTTATTTGATACTGAAAACGGCGAACTCTCCACCGAATTATTGACCGAGTCTGAGCTTGGTTCGGCTTCAATGCGTTTTCTTGCATTCATGTTGCGCGTGCAAGATCTTTTGCTACTAACGCAAGAGAGGGTCGCAAGCACATTTAAAGAAGATGCGACCAAAATGATTCATCAAAAGATAAAAGGAAAGGCAGATTTAATTGAGTCAGGCATTGTGCATGAATCTTTAAAGGAAAACGTTGTTGATTTAGTAATTCAATCTGAAGGTCGCAAACCCGTTGCACTTTATTTTGGAACATCAGAATCTAAGATTTTAGAAGCGCTTCTACTTCAATCTTATGCAGAAAATAAGCACATTGATTGTTCGGTGGTGGCGCTTTTGGAATCAAAGAAAGGTATAAGCTCAAAACTCCAAGATCGCGCATCAAATCATTTAGATGCCGTTCCAGTCTTCCGCGGAATGGAAGAAGATGCCATTGATCGAGTTGTTAAAGAAGTTACTGGGCAAAGACCAATGGTTCATTGACCATGGGAAAAGAAAAAGAGCAGATGGACGAAGTTTTAAAGCGCATGCTAAATACTTCGCCAAAGACAAAGCGCAAACAGAATTCTAAGAAAGAGAAGAAGCGTTAGTCGTCTTCGCCCTTTCCCACCTGTCGATTTGAATTTTTAACATACGTTTTGCGAGGCGTTCAGCTTCACGCTCTATATCGTATTTCTCGCTACGGACTAGGGCTTTGATAGGTTAGACGTTTACCAGCAATTTGCTTGAGAACTATATCAACTCTCTCGGCATAGTCACAACCTAGTTTCTCCCTGTAGTTATAGCGGAAGTCGAACTCTGTGAGATAGCGCTGTAAATGATCTTCATTACAGTGCTGGTTGATACCTCTCATGCCACACTTGAACACTGAAAAGTAGTTCTCAATAGTGGTGAGCCTCTTCAGTCATTAGTGTGGCTTCTTTAGCCATTCCTTTGTCTAAGATGGGTTTGATCGACTTGGCGTTGATCCTGCCCACTTTGACGGACTTAACTTTCTTTGTGTCGCGATCAACGAGTGAAACTACTTTTTGCTTGTGCTGATCGCCACGACGTTTAACGGTATTCTTTTTCTTTTTGATGTAGATTTCGTCCACTTCGACGACACCACTACCGGAACCGAAAGGAGTAGATTGTTCTTCTTTCATGGCTACCCGAATACGGTGAGACATGAACCAGGCTGTTTTATAGGTCACGCCGAGAGTGCGTTCCAGTTGCTTGGAGGAAACACCTTTTTTAGAAGAACACATTAAGTAAGTAGCCATCAGCCATTTGTTCAAAGGCACTTTTGAGTCCTCGAATGCAGTGCCGACGGTTACGGTAAATTGTTTACGGCATTGATACTTCTTGCAGCGGTACAGCCCTTTACGACCGCCCTCGATGGGCCATGCTCCTGTTTCTCCACAGTGAGGGCAGATAGCACCATCGGGCCAGCGCAGTTCCTCAAGGTACTTGCGGGCTTCGTCGGCGTCTTGGAAGTGGGGAGCAGTTAAGTTGCACATGGTTTTACCTATGACTCATTCTAAATCTCACGCCTTGCGTGCCGAACCTCTTGCTGAAGAATTTCGACAGCACGACCAAGAGCGCGGGCTTTTAACGTGGCTAAAGCGGCGTTTTCGCGAACTTCATCGACGACAGCGATCGAGATAGTCTCCACTGCACTGTCTAGATTGTCAGCGTCTCGGAGTTCTATCGTCACAACGGCTTGGCCGTCTACTTGAGATACAGAGACAGTCTTAATGTTGGTTGCATTATCGTCGAACATGGCAAACCTCCTAGAATTACGCGAACTGTACACCTAGCCAGTGGGTTTGTAAAGTATATAATACCAATATTTTTTACATATCCGATCTCTGCTAAGCAGGCGTTATAATTGCTTCAGCGCAGCACGATCGCCTGGCGCGCCCTGCCAACACCGCAGCACAAGTCCAACGCGTAAACCCATTGCCCAGCCGCGCGTTTTGAATAGTGTTGTCAATCCATCCTGGTTCTCATGATCCTTCGTACACGCTTCTGCCTCATGCTCATCCTCTCGCTGTTCTCAGCGCATAGTGCTGGCAGTGATTTACCAAACACCCTGACTGGAACAACCGTGTCCGGATTGGAAAGCAGTAGCTTGTTTTTCGCCGGCGCCACCGCTGATGCTGGCGCGAGCTACGACTCCACCTTTGATCCCAGTCAGTTGTTACACATTACTGTTGAAATTCAACCGGAAGCACAGCACGTCGGCAGCACAGCCAGGTTATATGTGGTTGCGCAATCTGGTCAGCAGTTGTACATGCAGGTCAGTTCAGGAGAGTTTATTGCCTGGGATGGATTGCTTGAGACGCTCACCCCACGAGTATCAGACATTACGCTGGCAACTACTGAAACGCTGACGGTCCTGGACAACACGCCGCTTGCTTTGCTTGGTGTACAGAACACGGCAATTGAATTTTATTTTGCCTACAGCACTTCGGCGAATGAGGGAGAAATTTATTACAGTGCCAATCCTCTGACTGTGGGACTAAGTGGCTATGACCCTCTTACTACGATCTTCAATGAAGCACAGATAGTCGACACGGTAGTCTTCGATGAAAACCGAGATCGTGAAATTCCTGTGCTCATGTACCTGGCTGAGCGCAGTGATCCAGCACCGACCCTGTTATTCAGCCATGGTCTTGGCGGCGACAGATTCGCCGTGGGTTATTTGGCAGAGCACTGGTCAGCGCGAGGATTTAACGTCATTAACCTGCAACATCCCGGTAGTGACACTTCATTCCATGAAGGCTTACCCGCAAGTGAAATACTTGCTGCATTTCAGGAAGCCGCAAATCTCAGTAATTCAATTGCCCGAGTGGAAGACGTGTTCGCGGTGCTCGATCAACTGGAAACCTGGACTGGCGACCCTGACAACGACTTGTTCTCCAAAATAGATCTGCAAAAGATCGGCATGTCTGGCCATTCATTTGGCGCCAGAACCACCATGGCTACCAGTGGCGAAGAAGTACCGACTATTCCTGGTGAAACACAGGATCTGCGCATCAAGGCCGCGGTGGTGTTCAGCCCAAGTCCTCCAGGGCTGGGTACAGTTGAAGAAGCGTTTGGCGAAGTCGAATTACCCTGGTTACTGATGACCGGGACACTGGACGAATCGGTAGTCAACGATGTCACTGCCGAGCAGCGACAATTGGTCTACCCGGCACTACCCCCTGGGGGCAAGTACGAACTGGTGTTATTCGAAGGTGAACACCATGCCTTTACCGACAGGGATATCAGTGCCAGTCAGAATCCAAGAAACCCCGCCCATCATCCTCAGATCATGGCCTTGACTACAGCATTCTGGGAAGCCTGGCTGCTGGGCAACTCAGCAGCCAGGGAGTGGCTGGATGGAACAGGTGCAGAGTCCAGCTTGCAGCCAGGAGATAGCTGGCAATTCAAATAGAAAATCGTAGAAAGACCAGCTAATCGTCCGTCGCTGCTTCCATGAGATCCATGTATTGCAATCTTGGATGTACTTGATTAGATATCTCTGCATCCAGTATCTGCACCGCATCCGATGAAGGGTCGAACACAGGCCATTGTGGGAGACCCGGCCCGTTAGGATCCCCAGTTGCTGCAAAATTAAACCAGTAATCTGCGAGCTGCTCCGAAAGCGCCCTGTCCTCTTCGTCCCAGCCTATTCCGACAACATCGAGATTGTCGAAAACATAGGCCAGCTCGCCCGAATGATAGGCACCGAATCTGCGTTGGCCACCATCATCGTTCAGGTCTGGCTGCGCAGGGACATAGAGACGATAAACCGGCGGATTGCGTGAGAAGTAGTAGACATAAGCGTCGTCACCCCGGGCGCGAATGGCGCGTGCCCAGTCTCTCGCGGTGCGTATGAAACCATTGTCTCCAACGATGGTCTTGCGGGCCGACAGCGGCGATTCCTCAATCAGATCCGCGTAAGCCTCACTGATCTCAGCCGCCGAGTTTCCAAAAAGGCGTTGCAGGTTTTCGTCAAGTTGCGCTGCGCTTATCTCTGCAGCCGAATGTTGCAGCCCGAAGTACTCATCAGCCAATCCACCCATCATTGCCGGGATACGATTGTGGGTTGCCGCTGCAAAAAGATTTGCTGGCGTGTCTGGTAGTACCCATCCATCAACAATGGGGCCATTTGGACTCCCAGAGCTGATAATTTGTTGCGGCGACAGATCGCGCATTGCCGCTAATGCAGAATCACCACGACCGTTGATACCCATACTCTCCATGTAACGCTCACCGCGGGCGTGACCGCTGTCATCCCCAAGCGCCAGACTACGCTCCAGGCGGATGCAGCCCTGAGAGGGCGACTGGCCAATCACCCGATGCACCAAACCATCTGTAAGTGGCGATGCCATCAGCAGACAAACATCTTCGCCACCGGCAGACTGGCCGAATATGGTTACCCTGTCTGGATCACCACCGAAACTGGCAATGTTGTCCTGCACCCATTGCAAGGCTTCAACCTGGTCCATCAGACCGTAGTTTCCAGAAGCGCCCTGTTCCGATTCCGCTGTCAGGGCTGGGTGGGCAAGAAAACCAAATGGACCGAGACGGTAATTTGCTGTTACCACCACGGCACCTCTGGCGGCAAGATTTGAACCATCGAAGATCTGTGCCGCAGCGTGTCCTGCCGTATTACCCCCACCATGAAACCACAGCATCACTGGCAGGCGTTCATCACTATCTTGTGCCGCCGTGTAGATATTGAGGTAGAGACAATCTTCGGACCTGTTCAGATTACCCCGCGCATACAGGCTATTCATGTCATTGCGTGCCTGCCAGCAGGCTGGCCCTGCCCGGTCTGCTGTGCGTACGCCCGCGAACGGAATGGGGGACTCGGGCGCCTTCCAGCGTAAATCGCGGACTGGAGGCGCAGCGAAAGCGATACCCTGGAACACAGTGACACCATCGACTACCCCAGAATCGACGCCCCGATAGGTGCCAGCTTCGGTACTGACTTCATCGACAGTGGCCGCTGAAACATTGCCAAGCAATAGCACAAGTGGAATCAGAATTATTCTATGTAGATGCACAGTAATAACCTCTTGTCAGGGTTTTAGTATTGTAAGTTTGCAAAAAGTTACTTCTCCTTGCCTTGCTTCCTGATTTCCATCTTCTCTCTCTGCTGTTCTTCCAGAACATGTTTCGAGCCAGGATTAAAAATCGCGTCAATTTCCAGGAAATTGAAAGTAACGCCTCCGGTTCTGCTGGATCCTTCCTCGCTGCTGAACCAATGCAGGTCGAGCAGTCTGTAAACCAGGGCTGCACCAACTACCGGAAGCGACCACAGCAACATGAGAAGCACAACTCGTCTTCGCGCCTTGGGTTCTACCTCCAGGACTGCGTTGCTAAATACCGCGCTGCTAATGCTATGAATAAACAGCAGCGATAGCAGTATGGTCAATTGGCTATCACTGAACATCGATCAGCCTGATTCGAAAACTCATGTGAATATGAATAGTCACTACACTTAATCAACAGGCTCCAGGCGTAACAAGGCACCATCAGCTTCATCGACCAGCACATAGACGTAACCATCGGGCCCCTGTTTTACTGCAGTAATTCTGGCCTTTAGCTCCCTGAGCAGACTTTCTCGCCTGATTTCCTCTCCGCGGCTATTGAAAGCGATGCGCTCCAGGTGACCGGAACCGGGAATCCTGCCTTCCATCATCGAGCCGACAAACAGATTGCCCTGCCAGGCAGGAAATTTATCGCCGTTGTAGAAGCTCATGCCCGAAGGCGCAATAGAAGGCCACCAGATAATTTCCGGACTGACAAATTCAGCATCTTGCTGAAGCTCAGAGATCCAGTCGCCGCGATATTGCCGACTGTAGGAAACGATGGGCCAGCCATAGTTCGCACCGGGTTCAATAATGTTCACTTCGTCACCACCCTGAGGACCATTTTCTGCTGCCCACAAGGCACCGGTTTCCGGGTGATAGTCCAGGCCAATCTGGTTGCGGTGCCCGACACTGTACACTTCAGGCAAGTACTCTCCTGAAGCAACAAAGGGATTGTCTTCGGCTGGAGAACCATCATCATTCAAGCGCAAGAGTTTACCGTAGTGCACCGCAGGATCTTGCGCATAATCACCGTAACCCATGTATACATAGGCTCCGCCTACACTCATCATCAGTTTGTTATCAGGCGCAAACAAAAGCTTCGCTGCAGCGATGCCGCGATCAAATCCTTCGGTAAGAAAGATTTCTTCAACATCCACCAGACGATTGTCCTGCAAGCGAGCGCGTACCAGGGCAACTTTCTGTTCAGGCTCATTGTCCACAACCAGTCCCTTGGTATAGGTGAAGTAGATCAGGCTGTCGTCATCGGGGTGCACGACCACAGACATCAATCCGGCACGGAACACTTCCGAATACACTTCGGGCACACCTGCAATATCCTGCCCCTGCAATAGACCATTACGCACCAGGCGAAGCTTGCCGGTATACCTTTCCGTAACAAGAACGTCGCCATTGTTTCGAAACGCGAAGTCGAACGGGTTCTCCAGCCCATTGGCAACAGGCACTACACGGATGCTGGCCACATCGGCGCTACTGATCAAAACAGGGCTGGTCGGTATTTGGGGATCGGGACTGGTACTAGCCTGGGCGAGTGCGAGACTGCTCGTCAGCAGGCATGTTAAACACAGACAAACTGCCCTGAGTTGTTTCGAAAACTGATCAATCCATAGCTTGTCATTCATTATGTTTCTCCGCCTAAGTCTTCACCGACTAGTGCTGATGTCCTGGCCCGTAGGTAGCGGCCACTGCTTCATAGTGCAGACGCAATAAGTCCCGTCCGAAGTCTCCATCGAAATCGCGCCACACCAGATGTATGTGGTTGGCATCGTTCTGAACATTGTCGTACTCGATCAGAAATCCGGGACCCTGTACCCGGTAGTAGTGAGCATCTCCCCTTTCCAATCCACCGATCCAGGTAAAACGAATAGTCTCCACACCTTGTTCCTGGATAGCTGCCATCCGATCTGCAAACAGCACCGCAGCCTGTACCGAGGCGACCTCTTCGATCAGTCGCATCAGCGTAAGCTTCTGTGTTGAAGTCAGTTCATCATAGGTGATACCGCTGGCTTCCAGGCGTTCTGCCACCCTGTCAGCGCCAGTAATAATGTCGCGTGGCGCATTGCCCTGCAGGATGGCGCTGGTCCTCTGCTCAGCCGAGAGAGAAGTCACCAGCTCACGGGCGATATCTTCTTCAGCGCCCAGTACGCGTGTCCCAATCTGTGCACCCGAGCGCACCTCTGCAGGGTTACTGCCAAAAAATTGTGGTGAGCTGGCGATGCCCATGCCGCGAACGAATGTCCAGTTAAATGCCAGGTGGTGACCTTCATACCGCAGGGCCCAGGTCGTATCCATGCCTGGTTCTCCAAAGATGGTGATGTAATACAGCTCCGGATCTCGCTCGAAGCGTCCATTCACTTCGATTTCCGCGAGCACATTTTCCAGCTTGCGCACGGACTCGGCCTGAGAGTAACCGGATGCGCTAAAGAAAGTACGCAATAGCTGCCCTGTTGCCTCCAGCTGTTCATCGGACATGCCGCGTAACACGGCACCTTTGCGATCCCTGGGAATAAAATGCCAGTTCAATCGTTCTTCATCGTCGAAGGCATAAACGGCCTGGTTGTGCTGGAACCGGGTCAGGGTATCGAGAAAATTATTCGCCGCCGTTACCATGCGCTCATTGAGCTCGATTCGGGCGTCCTGGGCGAATGCTGAAACGGACATCAGCCATAGGCAGGCAAACAGCGCTGAAACTCTGATCATCTTGTTACCTCCGGGGTATTCCTGCTTCTTATTATTGGGGGTTTGCAGAAATCCTGCGAGTATCCTGGGTCGAGCATAAACCCGACACTGGGCCAGGTCCAGCACGCGCACAGCAGCTGCATTGTCAGCGCTGCGATTATTTGCGATAAAGAGCGTCTTTTCAGCGCGACAGATCAGGCAGAAAACTCATGAAAGCAGTAAGAGTCAAAGAATTTGGCGGCCCAGAAGTGATGTCTTATGAAGACATTGATGCCCCCCAAGCTGAAGCAGGGCAGGTCCTGGTCAAGATCGAGGCTGCAGGTATCAACTATATCGATACCTATCAACGTACAGGTCTGTATCAAATACCCCTGCCAGCAACTCTCGGCCTGGAAGCGGCAGGGACTGTCATGGAGATTGGCAGTGGCACGTCCCGTTTCAAACAGGGAGATCGAGTCGCCTATACCAACGTAGCCGGCGCCTACGCAGACTATGCTGCTGTACCTGAGGACAAGCTGGTCAGCCTGCCCGACGGTGTTTCATTCGATCAGGGTGCAGCGGCCATGCTGCAGGGTTGCACTGCCCACTACCTGTGCCAGTCTACCTATAAAGTGAACGCTGGTGATCGCTGCCTGATCCACGCTGCCGCTGGTGGTGTAGGCCTGCTTCTGATTCAGATGGTGAAAATGATGGGAGGCTTCGTCATCGGTACCGTATCAACGGAAGAGAAAGCCGAACTGGTCCGAAAGGCCGGTGCCGACGAAGTCATTCTGTATTCGGAACAGGATTTCGAAGCGGAAGTGAAACGTATCACCGATGGTGCCGGCGTCAATGTGGCTTATGATTCAGTTGGCAAGAACACTTTCGAGAAGAGCATAGATTGTCTCTCCCGGTTTGGCTACATGGTGCTCTACGGCAACGCCAGCGGGCCGGTGACAGAATTCAACCCGGCAACCCTTGGCCCCAAGGGTTCTCTATTTCTGACTCGCCCTACCTTGTTTGACTATCTTGCCACCCGCGAAGATCTGGATTGGCGTAGTGGCGATGTATTTAAATGGATTGCAGACGGCAAGCTTAAAATGCGACTTGAACACTTCTACCCACTGGCTGAGGTGCAGAAGGCTCACTCCGATCTGGAAAGCCGCAAAACCACCGGCAAACTTATTCTTAAACCCTGACTTGAATATCAACAACACGAAGAGAAATAGCGATGAATTACAGAAGTTTTACACTGTTAATCTTTACCGCCCTGCTTGCTCCTTTAAGCATGGCCCAGTCGATTGATCTGGGGCGCGGTGAAATACCCGTCACCGTACCTGATGACTATGATGAGAACGTGCCCGCCCCGCTGATCGTCGCCCTGCATGGTTATACTGGCAGCGGTGCTGGCACTGATCGATACATGGGTCTCAGCGCTATCGCGGACGATTACGACTTCCTGCTGGCGACACCAAATGGCAGGAAGGAACCAGGAGGTGACGAAAATCCTTACTGGAACGCATCAATTGCCTGCTGCAATTTTTATAGCGTCGAAACCGATGACGTTGCTTACATCAAATCGATCATTGATGAGATGAAGTCACGCTACAACGTCGACCCCATGCGCGTATATCTCATTGGTCACTCCAATGGCGGTTTCATGTCCTACCGCATGGCACGCGAACATTCAGAAACTATTGCTGCCATCGCAAGCCTGGCAGGTGCCAATGATGCCAGCCCGGGCGACGAACCTGACTACCCTGTTCATGTTCTACAGATCCATGGAACAGCCGATAGCGTGATCGGTTACGGCGGCGGCGAAATTCAGGAGAATCGCTACACCAGCGCGCTCGGCTCGGTACGCCGCTGGGCACAGTACAATGGCTGCGATGCGCAGGGACGTGGTCGCGAACAACGGGATCTCGATGCCAGCCTGCCGGGATACGAAACAGGTGTGTTGAAATACAACGTTGGCTGTAATGCCGGAGGTTCCGCCGAACTGTGGACTATTTCTGCCGGCGCGCACTCACCGGTACTTTCCGATACTTATGGCGCGCAAGTGGTCGAGTGGCTTTTTGCCCATCCCAAGCGCAGCGCCAGCTTCGCCGACTAGTTGAAAGAATCTGGAAATAATATCCAGGTGAAATAAAAAAGGGCCTGCGTTTGGCGCAGGCCCTTTTTTGTCTTTCCAGTTTCTCTATCGATATGCTACCAGGCACCTACAACAGCGCTTCGATGCGATCCATCAGATCGATCATACGACGACGCACTGGTTCATAGGCTTCCGCCTGGGTCATGTCCAGTCCTGCTTCGTTAAGCAGAATGTCATGGGGATGATCTGAACCCCCTGCCCTTAGCACACGAATAAACGCTTCTCTGACAGCATCATCTCCAGCCAGAAACTGCTCGGCGAACCAGGCAGCACCGCTAATCGAAGTGGCGTACTGAAATACATAGAAATCGTAGTAAAAATGAGGAATATAGGCCCACTCAACAGTATAGGCATCATCGATAGTCAGTACTCCCAAATCATGACCATGATACCGCTTGAGCAAATCACCATAGATCTCAGTAAAGCGTGGGCCGGTCAGAGGCTCGCCTGCCTGCGCAGCCTCATGGATTGCCAGTTCAAATTCAGCAAACATGGTCTGGCGGAAAAAGGTGCCACGTATCTGCTCTAAGGCGCCACCCAGATAGTAGAGACGTTCTTCATCGGTACGTGCATTGGCTATCATGTATTCCTGCAACAGAATTTCATTGATGGTAGAAGCCATCTCAGCAATGAATGTGCTGTAGCCCGCTGTTTCGAACGGCTGACTGTCATTGGCCAGCAATGAATGCACCGCATGGCCCCATTCATGAGCAAATGTGGAAAGCGATTCATAGTCATCATTGTGATTGAGCAATACATAGGGATGCACATCATAAACAGAACCGTTCATGTATGCTCCGGAGCGTTTACCTGGCCGGGGATAACTGTGCATCCAGTTCTGCGACAGGCCGTACTCCAGTAGTTCTATATAGGTGTCTCCAAAAGGCCGCAGCGCCTCAATAGTGATCTGCTTGGAGCGCTGAATATCAAACACGCCAGTATTCAGTTCTACCAGCGGCGGATAGATATCGTAGTAACGCAAATCATCGACACCCAGCATACGACCGCGCAATTCAAGGTAGCGATGGAAAGCAGGCAAAGCCTCATTCACCTGAGTGACCAGCTGCGTATACGCCTGAGGCGGTAGGCCATCATCAAAAAGATTGTGAGACAACACACCATCATGGTTTCGCACGCGCGCGCCAAACACATTGGACTGCACTTCTGCCGCCAGCGTAGCGCCCATGCCATCTGCGTACTGGTTCCAGGCTCCCCAGAAAGTATCGAATACCAGCTTTCGGTCATCACGATTCGGCGCGGCTCGCCACAAACTGTAACCTGCCTGATTGAGGGTCACCTCATTTCCCTCGCTCAGGGTAACCGTAGGCCAGGGAATATCGGCATTGGCGTAGTTGCCATAAATCTGTTCCGGAGAAGACAGCACCATGCTCGCCTGGGCCAGAATATTCTCCACTTCCTGAGACAGGGTATGGGGCTCCTGCCGCAGTGCATCACCAAGCAGAAAGTCGAAATCGGCCAGGGCCGGCTCTTCATTGAGATATTGTTCGATTCGTGACTCGCCTATTTCCAAAAGTTCAGGACTGATCCACGATGTCGCTTCTTCGAAGTTGGAGTACATGACCCGGGATCGGTTAAACCTTGCCTGAGCGTCCGGTTCCCGTTGGTCTGCATCTCGCTGCAGACTTGTATAGACATAAACGCGGGCTGCTTCCTTGTTGGTATCGGAGTACGCGCGCAATGCCTCCAGCATCGCTGCCGAACTCTGACCGAGTGTGCCACGATAATCAGGCAGATCTTCAATGCGTTGATTCACTTCAGCCAACGCCTCTTCCCAGGCTGCAAGGTCAGGGTAGATTTCCGTCAGATCCCACTCGTAACGTTGAGATTCTGCAGCCAGTATTGCGGCGCTAAATCCAACTGCCGCCACGATCAGAAACAGTCTGTTCACTACCAGACGCATATCATTCTCCTCCACTACCTTCTATCGCAATTCCAATTGATAACTAGAGACCAGCCGGCGGAGCGAAGTCGTCTTCATCAACGTCATTGAACGTGACTGAATCGATAGTCACACCGAACTGCTGACCTCCCTGATCAACGGTGAGAGAGACTGGTAAAAACTCGCCATCGAATTCATCGTAGGCATGTAGATCAGTCACTGTTCTAACAACACCGAGCGGCGAAGAGATGTTGGCAATAGTACGAATCATCAAACCGGATTCGGAGGAAAAATAGGCAGTAGTCTCGCCGCCATCTTCGTCAGTGAGCTTCAACTCATATACTTCTTCGCCATTGATTTCCGTCACAGCAACGGTTTCCTGCTGCGGAAATACACTCGCGTAGGTGAGTGGCAGGAAGTACTCTGCCTGCCGACTCATATCCTTGAGTGTCTGCCCCGTCAATCGCTGTAATCCTTGCAAGGGATCGGAAGCCCAGGCTACTTCACCATTAAAGCCACTGTTGATAGCGCCCAGACCCGTCAGCTCGATGTCCTGCAGAACCAGGTTCGGCGCCGACGTCTTCATGGTCATAGTCCCGGAAACCCCGAAACTGGTCAGGTCGAATGTACCGGATTGGGTTTTGGACTCATGGGAGCGGAGCACCGCTTCTCCACCCAGGGCGTCCACATAGCGAGTAAATACAGCTCTGGGGGTGAGCAGTCCGTTTGCGCCAGTTTCATTGCGGTAGTCGGGGCCGGAAGCTGTCTGGGCGCAAGCTGCCAACACCAGAATCAGACACAGGGTTGAGATCTTGCCTAGAAGCTTATTCATCACTAAGTTCCCTCCATTTCAGTGTTTGCATGGTACAGGATCAGGCGAATCTACGCCTCCTGACTATACAGATGCGACCAGATCGCTATTGGATGCACAATGACTCGCTCTAATCCAGCGTCTTTCGGTTAATGCGCTCAGTGATTTCGCTAAGTCGAGTCAGAGACTGGAGCGTAAACGGAAGCACAATGGCTGATTCCACATAGGTCCAGCTATAACTGACAATCGAATAGATGGTTCCTGTGGTGATATCCGGCAGCGATGTACCAAACCAGAGATTGAAGACTATGAAGCCAATCACCATGATAAATATGGCGCCATAGAGCAGCGCCTCGGTATCGGAAAGTTTTACTTCCCATCTGCGCAGACTGCGCAAGTGCGACAGAATCTCTGCCGTACCTGAAATTTCAAGAATACTCACCTGCTTTTCCATCTGTCCGTTAAGACTGGCGTTGAGCCTGTAGAAGCGGGCATGCACCAGACTGTATAGCACTATCATCACCAGAGTCACGGCCAGAGCAGACAAGGCGAGATAACGATGGAACACTGCAAGAATAGACAGGGCAACCACGATCTGAATAAGTGCAGTAAGGATCTCCGGAACCTGTTCTTCCAGGAAGTCCACTAACTCGCGACTCATGTTCAGGCGCGCATTACGGTTGGAAACCGGCAGTTCCTGGTGTCGTTGCTGTAATTCCTCACCCAGTTGCACGCGAATAGTGCCGTAGGCCCTGGTGTCATAGACCCGCCTGGTCACAGCAACCACTACCAGCACAGTCATCAGGAAGGCCAGCGTGACCAATTGATCAAAGTTACTTTGCAACAGGTCATCTATGGCAAGACCAATAAACAAGGGGATCAGCGAAAGCAATATGTTTTCAAGACCAACCAGACCCCAGGTAATACCGATCCTGGCCTTGAAGCTCAACAGCAATTGCTTCAGGCTCAATTCTTTATTTTTCAACATAACCTGACATCTCCAAAGTGAACAGGGACTGCTAATACAAATGCATGATTTTGCATGACAGATGCGTTTGTGCCACAAAAAAGTAATCTCTGTCGAAACCTTTGTCTCGCGGCATGACTAGGCTATGCTTTGATCCCTAAGATAGCGACCCAGATTCAAATTATGCCCAGTCGACGTCAATTCCTCGGTGCCAGCGCACTGTTGCCTCTGTTTGCCGCTACAGCTTGTACCAGCTCACTCAACGCACAGCGGCGTAATTACACCCCTTCCGGGCTACCGATTCGGCGCGTCAATGTGAGTGAAGACAGGGTGATTCGCACCATCGCGGGTCTGCGCCCATTTCGTCGCAACGGCTTCAATGTGAGCGCCGAACGTCGCAATAACAAGGTATTGATACACAACTATGGGCATGGTGGTGGCGGAATCACCCTGAGCTGGGGCTCATCACACCTGGCCATGGAGCTGGCCACCCAGACTCCTCACAAACAATGCGCAGTGCTGGGCTGCGGCGCTCTGGGTCTGACTACTGCGCGACTGATGCAGGATCAGGGTTGGCAAGTCGCCATCTACTCCAAAGATTTGCCTCCCAACACCACTTCCAATATAGCTGGTGGACAGTGGTCGGCCACTTCCGTGTTCGACAAACCGTTTACTACCACAGCGTTCATGAGCCAGTACGAACTGGCAATGCAACATTCCTATCGCTATTTTCAGAATCTGGTGGGGCCGCGCTATGGCGTCCGATGGATCAGCAATTACCATGTACTACCGCGACCACTGGAAGGCGATACGCTACCCGAACAATACCCTTATCTCTATCCACAACGAATCGATATGAGCCGGGACCAACATCCCTTCGATGCTGATAATGTTTATCACTACGATACCATGTTGATTGAACCGGCAGTTTTCCTGCCAGCATTGATCCAGGATTTTCATGCTGCTGGAGGAAAGCTGAACATTCGCGAGTTTCATAGCCAACAGGAGCTGATGAACCTGAGTGAACCTGTCATTATTAATTGCACAGGACTAGGTGCAAAAGATCTGTTCAATGACACTGACATGCTGCCTATTAAGGGGCAACTCAGTTTTCTGCTACCCCAGGATGAAATCAACTACATTATTCTTGGCAACAATGGGCACTACATGTTTCCTCGTAGTGACGGCATTCTGCTCGGCGGATCATTCGACAGAAATGTATATGATGTGACACCTGACGCTAGAACACGAGATCGCATTATCAGTGGCCACCAGGACTTCTTCAGCCGTATGGACGATCCATGGGCATGAAGACTTATTCAGAATTAAAAAAGGCGAACTTAGGTCCGCCTTTTTTATCAAACTATCTTTTCCTGAGTTAGTGAAGATCGATATCAGCCGTCGCCCAGACATGCTCGAGATCTGACTGAACCTTTAACGCAGCCGAATCTTTGCCCTGGCGCATTAAGGCCTGGCTCAGACCGTGCAAAGACCAGCCGTTCTCCGGAAACTTGCTCAGGTCCTCGCTGAACACTTCCTCAGCCTCTGCATAACGACCTGCCTGCAGCAAGACTGCACCCAGATCCTGCCGGGGTGGAACTGACCATTCCGGTGGCTCACCATAGAGTAATTCGCTGTCCAGCTTTACCGCCATTTCGAGGGCCGCGATTGCTTGCTCATAATCTCCATTCTCAGCATGTATCCATCCGCTCAGCACAGTTTCTGCAATGGCCAACAGATCGGAGGACAGATTGAATTCCATTTTCAGATCTCCCAGATCACTGCGCGCTATAGCCCTTAGCTGAACCAGCTCATTCTGTGCTGCGTCAAGCTCACCCCTTGCCACCAGAGCCCGTCCGCGCGCATAGTGCCAGATTGCCAAAGAATGTACGTAGGCTTCAGGCGGTCGTTCTACCTGAAGTATTTCCTGCCATTGTGCAAAACGCACATGCATTTGCAGTGGTCGCACCAGCCAGTGCTGCATGAAATCCATACCTGGTGCACCGAACATTTCAGCGGGCATCAGTGAAGTTACTTTAGTGGCGGCGTCAATTGCAGTCTCACTCTGCCCAATCATCATGGCGGCAAAAGCCAGGAAGTCATAGTTGTGCGGGTAGTAACCTACCGTGTACATCCCTGCACCTGGATGCTGATCCTGTATATAGGTCTCATCAGCATGCACCGCGTGTTCATTGGCCATAACTGCATCCAGATAACGGCCAACCCGAATGTAAATGTGGCCGGGCATATGGACCAGGTGTCCTGCACCAGGCATCAGATCCGCCAATCTCTCAGCACAGGGTACTGCCCGCTCCGGGTAGACTGCCTCCACCGCATGAATATAGAAATGGCAGGCACCCGGATGCTTTTCATTTTCTGCCAAAGCAGCCTGTAGATAATCGAGTGCGATATCGATTCCCGGCTGGGTCTGACCCTGCGCATTCCAGTAGTCCCACGGACGCAGATCCATCAAGGCCTCCGCGTAGAGCACGCCGATATCCCGGTCACTGGGAAAACGGCTTACCAATCCTGCCATGGCATCCGCATAGGCCTGGTCGAGATGGGCGCGCGCTTCTGGCGCATCCGCTGCGTATCGCACAGCGAGTGCTTCAATCAGCGCCTGTTCCTTTTCGCTGCCCTGATCGCTGAGCGCCCGGGCCTGTTCTATAGCTGCGAAGGCAGCGAGGCCCGAAGGCGTGTCCATGGCCAGATTGATATTTGGCCCCCAGGACAGCGCCTCTCCCCACCAGCAAATTGCACAGGCAGGATCGAGTCGCTGCGCTTCCCTGAAGGCACGAATCGCTTCGGCGTGATTGAAGGCATAGTACAGACGCAGCCCCTGGTCGAAGTATTGCTGCACGGCAGGGATCGTCGAGCTGATTGGGTAGTGGTAGTCACCCAGATCGTCGTACAAAGGCACTGGCTCCGACTGAGCCTGGGCCGACTGGGTAAAGGAGACACTGATGGCTATTGCCGTCGCCATCACTCCCGCTATCGTTAAAAGCAAATGTTTCATCACAAAACTCTCCTGTCAGAACCTGTGCGTAGGCTCCGAATCTCTCTTATTTCGAATAGTTATCTTATTGGCTGTGAAAGGGGCAGACGCCTCCTATCAATTGGCTGCGCAGTTTAGGGATTTACGCCGAACAGAGCTAGTGGACCCAAAGTAAGAATATGACCTGGCTCACATTTGTCATGAATTCAATTACTTATGCCCAATTCGAATATCTGGTAATTGGAAATTCCCGGCTTCTGCAAATTAACTGCACTGTTGGTATAGTTAAGCGCCTCTAAAAATGCCGCAGTAGCAGGAGTTAACGGGTGTCAACCAGGTCCAATAGCAGCCGCGAACGCATACTTGCCACTGCGGAATCGATCATTCTCCAGCAGGGATTTGCCGGCACAACCATCGAAGAGATAATCGACAAGGCGGCGATCACCAAGGGCGGATTCTTTTACCATTTCTCCGGCAAGGCGGAGCTGGCCAAGGCGCTGATCGATCGCTACATTCAGATGGACACCGATGTGTTTACTGATCTGAGCAAACGTGCGGATAGCCTTAGTGAGGATCCCCTGCAGCGGGCGCTCCTCTTTCTCAATCTGTTCACGGAAATGGTCGCCGGCATGACTGATGTCCATCCTGGCTGTCTGGCTGCAGCCTTCACTTATGAAACCCAACAGTTTGATACAGAAATCAGGCATCGCATTGAGGTGGGCATGCAGGAATGGCGCAGCATGATCGCCAAACGGCTGGAAGACATTATGGCCAAATATGAACCTTCCATGGATGTTAGCGTGGACTCTCTGGCTGACATGTTTACATCCTGCGTGGAAGGCGGAATTATTCTGGCGAAAGCCTATGATGACAATCAGGCCCTGATTGACCAGGTACAAAACTACCGGTCGCACCTGCGGCTGTTGTTCGAACAGGATCCGAACTAGAAGGGAGACAAAATAAAAAAGAACGGCGGTGTAATGGGGAATTGTTCAAACTGCGAACAGACCGCCGTTCTGACAAAAGCGCTTATCGACTACCCAGGGGATGGAGTCGACTGCAGCACTAGGCTGCTAGCGCGTCGAGAGATTTGATATAAGCTAATATGGTGTCGGCATCGCTGACTTTAAAGGGGTCGGTCGGACAATCGTCACACTTACCCTCTTCACAGAACAGCTGCCTGATTTCGCCGTTGTCCACCAGCATGGAGTAACGCCAGGAGCGATCACCAAATCCCAGGTTCTCTTTCTTCACCAGCATGTCCATGCCACGGGTGAAGTGCGCGTTCCCATCCGGTAACAGTTTTACGTTCTTGACGCCCAACTGCTTACCCCACTGGAACATGGAAAAAGCATCGTTGACACTCAGGCAATAGACTTCGTCGATACCCTGATCCCGAAGCTCCTGATACTTCTCTTCGAATCCTGGCAAATGGGTGCTACTGCAAGTTGGCGTGAACGCGCCTGGCAGTGCGAACACGACAACCCGGCGATTGGCAAAAATCTCATCGCTGCTCACGTCCTGCCAGCGAAACGGGTTATCCCCTTCGATAGATTCATCCCTGACCCGGGTCTTGAATACCACGTCGGGAACTCGCTTTACACTCATGACTCACCTCAAAAAATAATAAGTAAATAACTAAACAGTGAGGCTAGGATAATGACTTGCTATTAATCGGTAAAACGATTTATTTCGATGGAATTAATCGAATTTTCCGATGAAGATTGGCGAGCCGAAAGCGGCCCATGTAGATCTGCTAAAAATCGCTTGTTTTCAAAGGCTTAAACGGCTTTAAGACGCGACTACTGGGGATTAAGCCTATAGACAAAATCCATAGTTGGGATTAGGCTTCGTCGATTACTAAAAGAATCCTTCCCATTAAAAGGAAATGCCATGAAATTCCCTGTTTCGTTGCTCTCTTCCCTGCTGCTGGCCGGCCTCTTCAGTGCCTCGGCGATTGCCCAGGACGCTCCTACTTTTTATCAGGACGCGCTGCCAGTATTCATGAATAATTGCGCAGCCTGTCACCAGGACAATCCCCCGGATGTGGGTGGTATCAGTGCGCCTATGTCGCTGATGGACTATGAACAGGCCAAGATATGGGCGCCATTGATCAAGAATGCCCTGGTCACAGGATATATGCCTCCCTGGGGTGCGCATGAGCGTCATCGCGGGACCTTCAAGGGCGAGCGCTACATAGACAGGAAAGACAAAGAGCTGCTCATCGCCTGGGTCGATGGTGGTGCGCTGGAAGGCGATCCTAATAAAACCGCCAATACTGTGGCGAATCACAGCGTCGGCACCGCCATGCCGGAATCCGGATGGTGGATCGGGAATCCCGATTTGGTCGTTGGATTCGAGAAGCCTGTTTATGTGGGCCCGGAAATCGAAGACTGGCAGCCAACCGTGCATATGCCAGTACCTGAAGGTGCCCATGAAAATCCCAAGTGGATTTCCAGGGCGGAATTGGATCCCGGCGGTCCCTGGGTGCATCACATCGTATCCAGTCACATGGGCGTCGGCGTGCCTGGCCGGGGACCTTTTGAGTTCCCCGAAGGCTGGGGTGTGCTCCTGCCTGATGATCCTTTCATTACAGTCAACATGCATTACCACAAGGACACCGGCCCGGGCACTGGCGTTGCTGACAATACCCGTGCCGGTTTCAAGTTTTATGAAGATGGTGATGTGATCGACTATGTAGTGCAGACCAACCTGTTACCTCACCGTGGCTGGACAATCCCGGCGGGACATTCCAACTACGAAGTAAACAACACCTTCGAAGTCGAAGAAGACATCTTCCTGCTCTCCATGGGCCCGCATATGCATTATCGCGGTAAGGCCATGCGCTATGAGCTGGAATATCCCGATGGCGAACGCGAAGTACTGCTTTGGATTCCCAAGTATGACTTCAATTGGCAATTCCAGTACGAGTATAAAGAGCCAAAGCTGATCCCTGCCGGATCTACGCTACACATGAGCTGGTGGTTCGACAACTCTGAAGGCAATCGCTGGAACCCTGATCCTACGCAGGATGTTGTCTATGGACCCGCCACCACTGACGAGATGGCGAATGCGCGTATTTATTACGCGCCCACCACACCTCGGGGTATCGTCGTCGGCCGTGACATGCCAGAGGATGTACTGACTGAGGCCAGACGTGCTGAGCAGGCACGCCGTGACCGCACCGAACTCCTGGTTCAAGACGAAGACGATTTATCCTGGCTGACTGAAGACAGCGAGTAAATCTGCGAGTACAGCAAGAAGGGGTCGGGTCGCATAGATTCGGACCCCTTTTTTGTTTGCAATACATAATAATCATCACCGCTTCACTCAAGGAGCCACACATGTTCAAGTCTCTCTCCTGGGCAGCAATCTACTCGACATTGTTTTTGACAACAGCCGCAAGTGCCCAGGATTATGTTGCTCCCCGGCATGCTAACGGCCAACCGGATTTCTCTGGTGTATGGACCAATGACACCATCACTCCCATTGAGCGGCCCGCATCTCTCGCTGATCGGGCATTCCTCAGCGAGGATGAGATTGCAGCCATGGAACGCAACATCGCCGAACGGCGCGAACGGGCAGATAACAACATCGTGGTTGAGGCTGGCGGCAATGTAGGCGGCTACAATCAGATATGGCTGGATTCAGGAGACACGGTGCTCTCGACCGGGCAGACTTCCATGATAATTGACCCCCCTAATGGCCGCGCACCCATTCGTGAGTCTGCCCTGGCAACCCGGGATTTCTTTTTCGCCAATGTGGAGAACCACTATATTTATCACACCGTATGGGATCGCTGTATCACTCGCGGCGTTCCCGGCTCTATGTTGCCGGCAGGCTACAACAATGCCTACCGGTTCATTCAGACCGACGATACATTCACGATTGTGTACGAGATGATTCACGATGTGCGCACCATCAGTCTGAATAAATCCGATCACATCGATGACAAGGTAAAGCTGTGGATGGGGGACTCAGTTGCCCACTGGGAAGGCGATACCCTGGTCATTGAATCAAAGAACTTCAACAATCGGGGGATGATCGCCAATAGTACTGCAGGTGGTCGACTCAAGGGCGTCCCTGCCAGCGACCAGCTCCATGTTGTGGAAAGATTCACCAGAGTCAGTGATAACACCATCTTGTGGGAAGCCAGAGTGGACGATCCGGTAAATTTCTCCAGCCCCTTTACCTTCTCAATGCCTCTGACACGAGATCCCGAATACGTCATGTATGAGTACGCCTGTCATGAGGGCAACTATGCCATTGAGAATATACTCAGCGCCGGACGAGCAAAAGAAAGGCAACAGGCCAGCAATTAACAAACAGGGCAATCTGGTCTGGCTGGATTGCCCTTTTTTTGGGAGTTGACATGTGACCTTATGGTCACATATAGTTCCTGACCATGGATCGAGTTTTCAAAGCACTGAGTGATAGCACCAGGAGAGAAATCCTCGATGCGCTGGTTGAATGTGATGGCCAAACGGTGAGTGAATTGGAGGCCGGATTTCCGAATATCACGCGCTTTGCGGTGATGAAACATTTGAGAATTCTTGAGCAGGCGCAATTGCTGAGCACAAGAAAGATTGGTCGCAGCAAGTATCACTACCTTAATACGGTCCCGATTCAGGAGATTGCCGACCGCTGGATATCCCGGTTTGCCGCTCCCTGGGCAACGGGACTCATTGATCTTAAGGCTGGCATCGAAGAGAAAACCAAGAGAAGAAAAGCATGAAACCCAGGCATGTCTATAACATTATCATTCAAACCAGCAACGCGCTGCTGTGGGACGCATTGACCAACCCGGAGATTACCCAGCACTACTTCTTCGATCTCAAAGTGAAGTCCAGCTGGCAGCCTGGAGACAGCATTGAGTATTTCAATCCCGAAGGTGAAGACATCATCAGTGGTGAAATTTTGGAATGCAAACCAATTTCAAAGATTGTGTACAGCTTTCGTGGCCACACCGCGGCCAATGATGAACGGGATCCATTCTCCAGGGTAACTTTTGAAATCGAAGAGTTGCACGCCAATGCGTGCAGACTTCTGGTCGTACATGATGAATTCGAATCGGAAAATACAACTTATCGTAATGTGGGCGGTGGCTGGCCGACTATCCTGTCAGGTTTGAAAACCTGGCTGGAAACAGGGCAGCCGCTCCTTATCAGAGACGATAGTATTGAATGTGGAGCTTAAACAATGACCCAGGCAATAGTGAGTCGTGAGGAGTGGTTGGATGCGCGCAAGGCTTTCCTGGACAAGGAAAAAGAATTTACTCGTCTGCGCGATGAGTTGAGTGCAGCAAGACGCCAGCTGCCAAAAACGAGAATTGAAAAAGACTATCGCTTCCAGGGGCCAGCGGGTGAGCTGAGCCTGGCAGAGCTGTTCGGCAATCAATCTCAGTTGGTTATCTATCACTTCATGTTAGGACCCGGCTGGGATGAAGGTTGCCCGAGTTGTTCATTCTGGGCAGACAACTACAATGGCACGCAAAAACACCTGGCCGCCAGGGATATCAGCCTGGCAGTTGTTTCCCGCGGGCCGCTGCAAACAATCAACGCTTATAAACAGCGCATGGCTTGGGATTTCGACTGGTATTCCTCTGCAGGCAGCGATTTTAACTTCGATTTCGCCGTTTCATTTACCGAGGCACAGCAACAGTCCGGAGAACCGAACTACAACTTCAATACCATTCCGTTCTCCATGGATGAGGCGCCTGGATTCAGTGTGTTCCAGAAAGACGAGGATGGCAGTATCTATCACAGCTACTCAACCTATGCCCGCGGCCTGGATATCTTCAACAGTGCCTATCACATCATGGACATGACACCCAAAGGCCGGGATGAAGCGGACCTACCCTATGCTATGGCCTGGCTGAAACGCCATGATCAGTATTGATGGAGCAGATTTGATCCAATCGTAGTTTTAGTGCCGCTGCTTCGTTACAATAGACGCTGAGAATTTACTGGAAGCAGTCACAGGGAAGTCATTTTGGGTAGTAAGCAGCTTGCGGCATTCAAGCACGCAGAGGATCGCTGGCCTGTTTTCATTATTCTCTCGCTCAGCGCGATCGATTTTCTGCTCTATTTCCTGCTGGAAAACCCCTGGCTCCTCGCTCTCTACTTCTATGTGATGATCATCCCGAAGTCGCAAATCTGCGCCTGGAATCATCACCATCAACACGCACCAACCTTCAGGCAGACGCCCCTGAACAGGCTACTGGAATTTTTCTACGCCCTGCACACCGGAACTACAACCAATCTATGGGTGCTACATCACGTATACGGCCATCATCGAAACTTTCTCGATCAGAGCAAGGATCAGAGTCGTTGGAAGAGAAAAGACGGCAGCCAGATGGGAGAACTGGAATACTCCCTGCTTACCTCGATCACCTCCTACTATCGTGGCTATCTGGTTGGGAAGCAATTTCCAATAGAGCAGAAACAGTTTTTAACCTTCACCGCCCTCACCTTTGCCATAGTCATCGGCCTGGTTGTATACAAGCCAGTTGCGGGGATGCTGTTGTTCGTTCTGCCCATGTGCATGGGCATGTTTATGACTGCATGGGCCACCTATGAGCATCATGCGGGGCGCTGCACTGACGACCAGTTTCAAGCTTCTTTCAATAATGTAAATCGCTGGTATAACCTGTTTACCGGTAATCTCGGCTATCACACTGCTCACCACTACAACGGCGGTTTGCACTGGTCAAAACTACCAAAGCTCCATGACAAGATTGTCGGCAAAATTCCAAAAGAGCTCATCAGGGAAACCTGGGTATAATCGATTCCCGTATTCTCCTTGAAACCCTATTGCACCAATTCCAGAGCTGGCATTCCCTCCAGCGCTTCCCCTTGTAAGATAAAGCTCTCCAATTCATAGAATTTGAGCGGTTCTGAGAAATAGTCTCCCAGACCGTAGGCACAACCACATTTATAGAGGAATTCCATGGTTGCTCCCGTCTCGATTCCCTCAGCGCGGGTAGCAATGCCCTGTTTGTCGCAGGTCGAGATTAGAGTGCTGATGTTAAATTCTGCATCAACATTACCGGGTACGGTTCGAATGAGCTCTTTAACCAGTCTCAGTTCATTGATCGGCAGATGCAGTAAGCGTTCTAACTCTGTGGTCTCTGTGTTACTGATTTCAGCCGAGATGTTGAATCCGTTGATCCTGAAACGCGTAAGCACATCCAGTACCTGGGGTGAATCGCTCAATACTGTCGCCTCAGACACTCCCAGGGTGAGCTTCTGAGGAGGAATCAATAGTTTCCTCGATAAATTGAGTACATAGCTTGGTAGATTTGCATCACTGTACATCTCATCATCCAGCTTTATCACCAATCCAAAATCCAGACCCTTGTCAATCCAAGTCTTGAAAATGGCGAAACTCATCTCAATGACCGCGTGATTGAACTCTGACACCATATTCGACTCAAGCAGTTTTGGCATGTATTGATTCGGTAGCATTGAATATTGTCCGCTTCTGCGGAACCACTGCACCGATATGTCCAAATCTGACATGCCTTCCCCGGCCAGGGTTTTTATTGCCATGCAAGGCTGGCACAGAATTCTGAATTCCCCGGGACCAAGCAGACTCTGAAATGCCTCAGAAGTAAAACGACAAGAATTATCCGCCTCCTCCAGTAATGCTTTCTCTATGTCCTCCACAGAGAATGGTTTTTTTAATGTACCGACTATATTTAGCCGGTTCATACGACCTACCTCTCCCGCTGAAGACAGCGTTGAATTGTCTACTCCACTAATGAGGATGATCTTTGCCTTGCAGCCTTCTTCCGCAAAGTAATGCAACACTTCAATACCATCATATCCGGGCAGCATTAGATCGAGGAAAATGATATCTGGCTTGAAACTTTTGAACGTGCTTCCGATGGATTCGTAATCGTGAATACAGTTCACCGAAAACTTCAGTTCCCTGGATATTTTTTCGATAAGATCCGACACTCCTTCGTCATCATCTATGACTAACAACTTTGAAGCAGGTTGATGAATTGGCACTGTATTCATGAGGCCACCTTGTCAATAAGTGAATGAGCGACTTTAGGTATTTCATTGGTATCGTAGGGCTTAGGCACACAGATTACGTTTTCTACTTGCGGAATACTGTCCCGAAGCACTTTTTCTGCATATCCTGTTGCCAGCAAAATTGGCGCGTCGGGCCTTTTCTTCAGGATTTTCTGTGCCATCTCAATTCCTGTCATGCCTCCTGGCATCATGATGTCGGAAAAGATCAGATCAATCTCCGGGTGTTTGTGAAACTGAAGCAGACCAGACTTTCCATCTTTCGCCGTGACTACTTCGAACCCGGCATCTACCAGCATGTGAGCAGCAACACTTCTGACGTTGTCATCATCCTCAACAACGAGAATGGTGCCATGGTACTTCGCTGCAGAAGTTTCGGGCTTTACCTCGACGATAGGCTTTGACGGTTCTGATTCTTCCAGGTACAGGTTAAATGTTGTTCCATTCCCCAGCGTACTCTTGACAGTGATATTCCCGCCAGATTGTTGCAGGAAACCGTAAACAGTACTTAAGCCCAATCCAGAACCTTTATCAGATTCTTTCGTTGTAAAAAATGGTTCAAATATTTGCTCCTGTACTTCATCAGACATGCCCACACCGTTATCACGGACACTGATCTCTATATAACTTGCGCCTGGTTTTCCGGCTACTAGCCCCCACGCCGGACGTACCTTGTTTGCTGAGATATTCAGCCGTCCTCCTTCTGGCATGGCATCTCTGGCATTTACACAAAGATTGAGAATTGCATTCTGTAACTGAGTCTTGTCGGTTCTCGCGAAACAGTCTTCAGAACTCATACTCAGTTCGAGAATAATATTTTCTCCCAGAACCCTCGTTAGGAAACCTTTCGTTTCCAAAAGCAGATTGTTGATGTCATGTGATTCGAGGATGAGTTCCTGATCTTTGCTATAGCTCAACAATCGACTTACCAGATCAGATCCTCTACGCGCCGCCGTTGTTATGCGGCTGATGAGGTCAAGCGATCGGTCATCCCAAATCGCGTGCTTCCGGAGAAATTGCAGATTGCCCATAATCACGGTAAGCAAATTATTGAAATCATGAGAAACGCTACCGGTAATACGCCCAATCGCTTCCATCTTTTGGGACTGAATCAGCAAAGCTTCCATCTCTCTTTGTTTTGATATATCCGAGAAGCTCACTACAGCACCAATGATTCGCCCTTCCTTGTTAATTGGCCAGCAGGAGAATCGCACTGGTAGTATCTTTTTCCCCTTACCTACAAATTCACCCTGAATGCCATTAGATGAATGACCTTTCTGATAGCAGGAAGTAATCGCGTCACTTTGCGCCAGATAAGTATCCGCGCGTACGCCTCGACGTCGAATGATTCTGGTTACCTTCTCACCGACTATGTCATCCTCATTGTAATCAAGCATCCCCAGAGCCGAAGAGTTTAAAAACGTCACCTTCCCGATACTGTTTATGCCAAAAATACCTTCTTCAATGGACTCAAGAAGCAATAAACGCTCTTCCGCTGAAGCCAGCAATTTCTTGTCTGCCAGAATCTTTTCATGCAGCAGATCTTTCTCCCTGGCTTTCTGCTTAACGATTTGCAGATCTTGCTGTTCCAGTTTCTTGCGTTCGCGATTGAGCTCCTTTTCCAGACTGAGATTTGTTAATTCAATTGCTATACCGCGATTCAGTTCACTGCCAATATGTAATCCAAGGGGCACGATGAACAGTACATAGGCCAAAAAAGCACCGGAAAGAATAGCGACCCCACTCGCATCCTGAATGCCGAGGGAAATAAAGGTCACAACTATGGGAGGAGTAATGAATGCGAAGAATACTTTCCTGGATATCGAGAGTGATGCAGCAGCACCAGCAAGAACACCACATTGCCAAAGCACAACCAATCCAAATTCAACCAGGCCAGCTTCAGAAGATAGAAATAACCAGATTGCTGACCAGACAATTCCGCCGATAACCGCACCGCTTAGCACAAAGTTCCATACAGCTTTTGTGCTTTTTAAGATGGCGCCTGGATTTCGCTTGTGTCCGTAAACGAAGGCAGCCCGAATACCGCAACTTAGTACAAGAATCCCAAACCAGCTTATCGCTTTCCAACCTCCACCCATAAATAGCAGAGCGATCAGGAAGTAAGTACCTACCAGAAAGTCTGCCAGTAATATAAGTGGCAGCTTATTGAAGACTGCATAGATTTGAGCCCTTACGGCTGCTCCATAGTTTCCTTCCGATTCCAGGCTGGCCTTTTCGGTATCTATCACATTGCGCCACTTCAAATTCGGTTTCATAGCGATGGATCACCTTTGGATAAGATCGAAAATGTTTCTTCAAAGACTGTTGGCGTCTAATACGGAATAAATTCCACTCTGGTTTCTGAAGCGAGAAAATACTGAAGAGCTGGTCGATACTTGATAGATCTCCAGTGAAAGTCCTACACAATTTCTTACAGAAATCTCATCGGTATCGGAGTTTTCTGTCACTGACCAATAGATAGTTCTTAACCATAATATTTGGCAAGCCGTCATATAACTAGCTGACAACGATCTACTCAAAATTAGTAAAGTGTTTGTCACGTTTCCAGTTGACAAGCTTGTAGGTATTTTCCCTACTTTTCATGGAAGGATTGCTCATGAGCTATTTGGGGATATATTTGGATCAACTCATCGAAAGCAAAGGATTTAAAACCGATGCGGAGCTCGCCAGGTTTTTGGACATTTCGAGGCAGCACGTAAGTCGCATTCGAAGGGAAGGCATGATGAGTGAAGAGAAATGTCTTCTGGTAGCACGTGAACTCGATATGAATCCGCTGGAACTGTTAGCCATCGTTCGTGCGAAAAAGTCGACTTCTGAAGAAGTCAGGGCAATCTGGATGGAGCTGCACCGTGAAACGAGGCGCGTAAAAGCGTCAATTCTCCTTAATAGCAATGAGTAGCAAAGGTTGAATGCTACATGCACCTGAGATCACAGCAACCCTGCTTCAATCAAAGCAAGGACCAGATATACCCACCTGCCACAATGTGCTGACACTGCCGAGCACACTGAGGCACACATTGGTCCTTCTGCCGCTATTGCTGGCTGATAATCCTCCAAAAAGATATAGTTACCAACTACTTGAAAGAACTCGACAGCATCCTGAGACGATTTGGAGAGAATATTCATGCGGCTGAAGAATTTATTGGTCACCTCACTGGCACTGGTTCTGGGCTTTTTCGCTGTTTCCTCCAGCGCACAAACCGCAGCAGCCAACACAGTACTTAGCATTGAGCATGTGCAAGGCAACGTCTATATGATTTCGCGCCCGGGTGGTGGTGGCAATATAGGTGCTTCTATTGGCGAAGATGGCGTGCTATTGGTGGATTCCCTGTTTGAACCCATGGCGGAGAGTCTTGTGGCAGCTGTCCGTTCGGTCACCGATCAGCCGATTCGCTTTTTGGTCAATACCCATGTCCATCCAGACCATATCGGTGGTAACGAACCCCTCAGAGATCTGGGCGTGCTTATCTTTGCCCACGACAATACCCGCAGCCGCTTTTTCTTCGAACGCAATCGCTTTCCCCGGGGTGGTGGCAGCTTTGCACCTGCACCCAGTGAACGGGCCATACCGGAAATAACTTTCGACAACGAGGTGGGATTCCATGTCAATGGCGAGGAAGCTCGCGCATTCCTGGTTCCACCTGCCCATACCGATGGTGATGTATTCGTGTATTTTCCGGAATCCGATGTGCTGCATCTCGGCGATGTTTTCCGTACAACCAGCTATCCCGTGGTGGATGTATTCAATGGGGGTAGCGTCAGAGGTTCGTTGGCCGCGCTGGACCAGGGAATTGACCTGGCGGGTCCTGATACAAAAATTATTCCTGGTCACGGTCTGGAAGTTGTGGGTCGTGAAGCGATGATCGAATTTCGCGACATGATTGCCGACATTCGTAACCAGGTTTACGGAATGATTCAACAGGGCATGCATCTGGACGAAGTCATGGCAGCAAATATCACAGCCGACTACGATGCCAAGTGGGGACAGGAAGCAAGCTGGACCGCAATCGATTTCGTACCGATTGTATACTACGAGCTGGGTGGCTCAGGCAGATTGGCCGACCGACCTTAGTCTGAGCTCTGCACGATCGAACTGGATTCCTTAAAGGCTGTATTTCGATCTCAGCTTATTGAGAACTCGAGCGACTGCAATGGCACCCTCAGCTCCACCGTCATCGAC
Organism: uncultured Pseudohongiella sp.; assembly: GCA_965267495.1. Taxonomy (GTDB): domain Bacteria; phylum Pseudomonadota; class Gammaproteobacteria; order Pseudomonadales; family Pseudohongiellaceae; genus UBA9145. The sequence goes on from OZ254078.1 coordinate 2,515,992, forward strand.
ACACTGAATTCTGTTGACAACCAGAACAGGCGTGCTGTTCTGGACTAATCCAAGAATAACCGACTCAGATCTTCCTCCCGCTGACCTGTCGAGAAGCACTCTAAAATATTCAAATCTGTCTGATGAGCAGATTTCTGCTGATCTAATTATCACGAAGTCACGAGCTCTGGATTCCTCGTGAGACGCAGCTCTAAAGGACACCTCATAGATATCTTCGTTTAATTCGGAAACCTGATAACCTCGAGTAAGAAAGGCGAGCTTAGAATCTGATACCGGTTGATATGGCGTAGAACAGGAGATACCAAGTAGCGCGAGCGGCACAAGCAATCTTTTCATTGTAGATTCCTCCAAATAGTGTTGATTGCAATGGACTCAGCTATTTTGCAATCTTAATTAGTTGCAGAATCCCACTGACCGGTAAACTAACTTAAGAACCATCAGCCGTCGACTCAGCTAATACAATTGAATCGAAAATTTCGTGCAAATTTCGTACGAATGTCGTACTAAACCAACTTCTAATCGATCAACACCTGGTAATTCGATGAATAGAAAGATTAATACACAGAAACTTCGAACATTAAGAAACAGCAAATCATGGACTCAGGGAGAGTTGGCAGAGAAAGCCAAAATAACCTCTCGAACGCTACAGCGGCTTGAATCGACAGGAAATTCATCGCCCCGCACTCTTAGGCTAATTGCAACTGCACTTGGTGTTCCGCCAGGTTCACTGTTAGATGAATCCAGAAGCAGCCAGCTTCCACCAAATCTTAAGGTCGGGGCGATAGTGCTTGTTGCCTGGGGAGCAATATTGGTTCTGCTAACTGTTCTGGAAGTAGTATTGCAACCTGTCCTGGAGAGTTACTATCAAAAGGAAGTTGAAACTGGATTTGGATTAAGCCTTTATCTTGGCATATTGGCAATATTTTGCGGAATCAGAATTTTCTCTATGAGCCGGACTGCCAGAGATATTGCGTTGTTAGCTTACTGGGCAATTGCCATCCATTCCAGCCTGGCCGTGATTCGACTTATAGCATCCTTTTTTGAGCTGGGACCAATCTACTCCGAACAATACTCACAAGCTCAAATTTCCGCGATGTCACCAGGCATAACAATATTTCTCGCACTACTATTGCCAATGACAGTATTCTTCTACTATCAGTGCTTTCTATTGAGCAACTCGAATACTAAAGAGCTGTTTCAATAACCTTGAGCGGAAGCACAGACTACAGCAGCTCTCGGCCAAGCCGTCCTCGCGGTACGCGATAACCCGCATCGATAATGTAATCGGAATTGATGGAATCCAGGGTCGGTGTACCGCTGCTGCGCATGGCAATCAATAGCTCACGATTCAGCAGATCGAGTACGCGCTCTACCCCCCGCTGTCCGAATGCACCAAGTCCCCAACAATATGGCCTTCCTATCCCAACCGCATCTGCGCCTAGCGCCAGAGCTTTATAGACGTCGGTGCCACGACGAAAGCCGCCATCGATGATGATTGGAATTCGACCATTGACTGCAGCAACCATCTCCGGCAGACACTCGATACTGCCTCTGCCGGTTTCTGTCGCCCGTCCACCGTGATTGGATACCCAGATAGCGTCAGCGCCATTTTCCACAGCGAGGCTGGCATCCTCACCAACTTCCAGCCCCTTGATGATGACGTTCATATTGGTCACTTCTTTCATGCGACCAATCACATCCCAGGTCAGGTTGGGATTATTCAATCCGACTCCACGCATATTGAGGCCATCGAATATGGGTTTTGATTGGCCGCGGTGACAGTCGGTACAGGTACGTGTGTCTTCACGCATCATCACCGACTGGGTTTCGGTGTTTCGACCAGCTGGCAAATCCACAGTCAGGCAGACAGAGGTACAACCTGCAGCTTCGGCCCGCTGCAGCATGGCAGTAGTGTATTCCCAACGTGTAGTGGGATAGAGCTGGTGCCAGATGGGTGCGTCGCGCGCTTCGATTACATCTTCAACCGCAGTCGATGATTGGGTAGACAACACCATGTGATGCCCTTTCGCTGCCGCAGCACGCGCTGTGCCCAACTCTGCCTCCGCATGATAGGCACCCTGGCTGCCCACCGGACAAAGAAATATGGGTGATCTCGCTTCTGATCCCAGAATCGAAACATTGGTATCGAATTCACTGACATCCACAAGACGACGAGGCTTGATCTGAAAACGATTGAAGCCATCGCGATTGGCACGCAGGGTGTCATCGCTGTCCACTCCGGTGGATAAATAGCCAAAGTGCGCGGGAGGAATGTTTTCCCTGGCGACAGCCTCCATCTCAAAAACATTAATGACATCACTGGGGTCGGTAAGGCGCTGCCCCAGGGTTTCCTCTACTTCCTGTGCAAACGCCTCAAAAGTCGTCAGCAATGGGCTTGCGGCCAGGAATTTCAGTAGTTCGCGGCGATGGGTCATGGGGCTCTCCAGCTAATAATTATTGGTATTGATCAAGGAATGGAAGGCCTAAAAACTAGCTGGATATTCAATTGATGTCCAGCCGCAGCTAGTCCGGATTCGCATAGCAGTAATTGGAAATTGCTGCAGGCAGCCTTACACTTGTGTGATTGACATCGCCACACGGCAGCTTGTAGCTACAATGGAAGTTGAACTGAATTTCGGAGTATTTTCACTACTCCCCCTCGTCACTGCGCTGACCGTCGCTTTCATCACCCGCAATGCCATCTTTGCCTTACTCTCTGGCTGTGTTGTGGGCGTTCTGATGATCGGCATAGGCACTCACGGCTGGTGGTTTAATCCCGTTTATATCTTCAGCGACCTGCTTCAAGATGCACTCAATGGCGATTTCATTTGGGTCACACTGATAGTGGTCTTCATTGGCATGTTGTTTGAATTGTTCAAGGTGTCAGGTGTCATCGCCAGGTTTGCCGACAAGGTTTCAAAAAATTGTCACACATCCCGCCAGGTCAAGACTTCCACCTGGGCACTAGGTCTTGTCGTCATCGACGACTATTTCAGCCCACTGATTGTAGGCCCCATCATGAGACCGCTTTCAGACCGGGCCAGAGTCTCTCGCGAGAAGCTGGCCTATATTCTGGATTCAACGACTGCTTCGGTTTGTGTGATGGTGCCCTTCATGTCCTGGGGCGCCTACCTGGCGGGATTGATTGCCGCAGAAGGCGGACCGGTGTCGGGTCTGGATCAGGCCATTGCGGTGTTTGCCAATGCCATTGCCTACAATTTCTACCCCATGCTGGCTCTCGCCATTGCCTTGCTGGTAAGCCGTGAGGTATTTCCCGATATCTCATTCATGCGTAAAGCGGAGCACCGGGCTCGCTCAGAAGGCAAAGTACTCCGGGATGGTGCTGTGCCGATGATCAGCGATGATGGCGCAGACTTGCTCGATACCCGTCGTGAAGATGCTTCTTTAACTTTCGATCTCGCTATTCCTATTGCCATCGTCTTCGGCACAATTCTGATCAGCTATTTTGTATTCGGTAACATGAAGATCGCGGAAGCATTCATGCTTGCTGTCACCTACCTGAGTGTTTCTCTCTATATAAAGAAAGTAGTGCCCAGTATTAACGCACTGATGGATATTGGCATGCGTGGCATCAAAAGCGTTATGCCGGCAGTAGTACTCATGGGACTCGCGTATGCCATTAATAACATCACCGGAGATTTACGTGCCGCCGACTATATTCTGGATAGCTTCGCAGACTTCATGACGCCATCCCTGTTCGTGGCAACAACCTTTCTGATTACCGGACTGATTTCGTTTTCCACGGGCACGAGCTGGGGTGCCTACGCATTGATGGTGCCGTTTGTACTGCCTATTGCCTATAGCTTCAGCGGCAATATTGCCGATGATCCCCTGGTCTATCAGGCAGTTGCTGCAGTGGTTGGCGGTGGCATATTCGGCGATCACTCCTCACCAGTATCAGACACGTCGGTTCTGTCCTCTGTAGGTGCGGGTAGCGACCACATGGATCATGTGATCACACAGCTGCCCTATGCACTGATTGCTGGATTGATAGCACTGCTCATCTATCTGGTAATTTAGGTGGAGAGAAGTTGTGCTTGTGGCACTCAAGCGGTTGCGGGCTGCCAGTCTTTCACTCGAATTTTCACGGTTTCCATATCGTGTTTGCACACGCCGGATCTCGCGATCAGCTTGTAATCACAAATATCGCAGCGCACACATTCCTTGAAATCAATGTCAGGTCCACGAATTGCCTGCGTTGGACAGGCATGTTCACAAACCTTGCAGACATCACATTGTGGAACGCGCTCGATGCGCCAGGGTGAGATCAGTGATGTCACCCCCAGAGCCGCACCAAGTGGGCAGGCATAGCGACAATAAAAGCGGGGAATAAACAGTGCAGCGATCAACAGGGCTACAGCAATGCCCCACAACAGTACTGAGCGAGAGATATAGAATACGGTTCCGAATGGCTCAAAATACTGAAACAGGCTGAGATCAGCATAGGCTACTGCCATCACCACCAGAAACGCCAATATGCCGTACTTGAGATAAAGGGCCTTGTCATGAATTGCCTGTGGTACCGTGTACTGCCATTTCTTCGGCACGAATCGCGTAATGAAATCCTGAAGCGCACCAAATGGGCAGAGAGAAGAACAGAAAATTCGCCCCCAGAACAGGGTCGTTACCACGGTAAATACAATTATGATTAGTAGCGGAAGGTCACTGAGAAAAAGTGAAGGACCGAGCTTGATGCCGTTAGTGATATGTGAAACAGAAACAAAGCCGCCATCCATCCAGCCGAGATAGATCAAAGTGACCGCCAGGGTTGCCCAGCGAATTCTGGCATTCTTGAGCTGGAAGGCAATCATCACCATGGCGCATATCACCAGAATCATGATGACCTCATCAATAGGTGCATCATAGAGCAAGCTGGACAGTACACTGTCTTCTTCGTAATAGTCTTCCTCTTCTTCCACTTCAGGGAGCAGATCGGCCGGAATCGTTCCTCCCTGCGCAAGGGCCAGGGCCAATGGAGGAACCTGGTAGCCCATCTCGTGAATGCCACCAAACTCACCGACAGTGCCTTCGGTGCTGTACAGAACACTAAATGGTTTCGCGAGGTCGATCTCCGGCATTAACACCATGGCACCTGCAAATCGCATATGGCCTTGCACTTTTCCATAGTCCGCGCTTCCCGCGTATACGAAACGACGGCGTTCAATGGGATAAATTTCTTCACCTTGTTTTACAGCCAGGCGTTCCTGACGGAAAGGTCTTGAAGAGTTGCCATCAATGCCCACCAGTACCATCCTGCCGTCCCGAGAGCGGTTACTGGCATCACGATCAGCACGAGAATAGTCATCTTCGCCAACCAGAATGGCACCAAGACCATCGTGACCCATGAATGCCAGGGTTAGATCAAGCTCGGTACCGTCTGGCTGAATAATCTTCCACTCTTTCACCAGGCCGCTATCAATCATTTCCTGCCAGCTTTGATCTTCGAACACACGCAGCGCTATCGCATCGCTACTGGTAGTAGCGACATACTCGGAATCAGGAAGATACACTTCGGCCACCCGGCGCGCCGCATCGCGTACACCTCTGGCAACGGCCCAACTGGTAATAGTGGCACGCGAGATACCATCGATATCACGACCTACCCTGAAATCTTCAATGATGTTTTTGTCAGAGAATTGATTGGGAAAGTATTCGGAGTTGATAAAGTCGCCGCGGATACTCTTGTAAGATTCGATATAGTGGAGCACTTCGATGCCGGTGATAGTGCCCTGCATATCGACGCCCACTAACACATCGATCGGAGCACTGTAACCAACTTCCTCCGGCGGGTAATCCGGCGTTTCAAAGAGGTAGCCAAGCAATTCCGATTCGGAACTTGCCGGATCGCGTTTATAGGCTCTGTAAACAGGTGGAGTGCCTTCCTTAGCGGAAAAACTTTCTGCGCCACGCATCACTGTGCGCAGGACATCTTCGGAAACTTCAATAATCTCCTGGGAACTGGCGAGGGAAGCACCCTGCAAGAGTGTGAGAGCAAGAAGTGCCCTGACAAACCTGGCAATGGCAGTGCCAGCAGGAAGACTGCTAACTGGCTGATTTCTATAGGACATTCTTATTCTTCAGCATACAGGGTGCTGGTATGCTACACAATTTTGCAGCTCGCACAAAGCAACAAACTGTGTCTGCAGCCAAAGAATTTCGGGGGCTAACAGCGATCAAACAACCGCGAAAAGCCCCCGGCAGATCAGAACGTGGCGTTGGCGTTAAATGGACTGGCCGTGCCACCCTTGATTGGATTGATTTGAATGGAAGTCATGAACTCCCAGCGTTGCAATCGACGGGCGACGGCAGAGACATCTTTGAGATAGCCATTGTCGACTATTGGCAAACCCAGATTGACCTGGGTTAACTGATGAATGGGACGATTGATGCCTTCCACTCCCGAAGGTTGCACATCATTCACTGCATCACCAACCAATATGGCAACATCTCTCTCGCGCAACCAGGGCAGAACCGATGCATGCAGGCCAGCACCACTCTGTCCATAGTACCAGGGCCCTTGCATGTCACGCATAGTCCAGCGTCCGGTCCGCACGAACAAAGCGTCGCCGCTGCCAATGGTGACACCTGCAAACTCTTCCCAGGCTTCCAGGTCTTCAACAAAAATCGGCGTGCTCGGATCCAGGTAGTCCACACCTCTCATTAAAGGAATGTCGACCAACACACCTCGGGTAATATAAGAGGTGCCCATCTTGTCGATAGCGAGATCCTCGCAACCGGTTGCTGTGAGGTTTTGTGGATAGCCATTGAAGATAACGTAACGACCATCAATTTCCTTTCGGTAATGACAAAGGGCATCCAGGTGGGACAGCATGCCATCGTGCAAAGAGAACTGAATTTCATCCAGCGCAAAGCTCGGTAATCCGGTAACCGGATCGACCCTGCTCATCCAGTGCGCATAGGGACCAAAGGTCTGGCTATCAATAGTCTTTTCCGCGGTGACAAAGTGCTGCAGGGTAACAGTGATGCCTTCACTCACCAGTGCAGCGGCCTGTTTGGTTTTCTCCGGCGTGATCAGATTCAGGGTCCCCAATTGATCTTCAGGTCCCCAGCGACCCCAGTTGGACAGTGCTTCTTCCCACTCACTCAGGGTATCCAGGGTGACTCTGACGGCCGGGTCCTGGGTAGCAGGATGTACCGGAAAGTTCTGGGCAGAGGCCAGCGGTAGCAATATCAGTGTGAGGACAATGGAGAGTTTTCTGCTTAGAGCGAATACGCGGTGTGCGGTAGTCATAATCGGCTCCCTCTCAGTTTCTTGTTATAGATGTGGCGGGTGAAAATCCAGCATAGTGCAAAACACCAGCCCTGTAAAAAGCCTGATAGACTAAGTTCGTAGACCAACTATAAAAGGATAGAGAATGTTCCCGAAATCCCCTGCCTGCCGCATCGCTCTGCTGCTCAGCCTGATGGTCGCTGCAGTCTCCGCAACCGCCCAGGATCGACCTCGCGCCCGGGATGCCGGGGTCATCGTTGGTGTCTTTGAGCCTGGCCAGCACAATGCTATCACCGATGTGGAAGGAGTCCTGGTTGGCCATGAAACGGTCATTCGGGGTGATGATATTCGCACCGGTGTGACTGCCATCATCCCCGCACCAGGCAACCTCTACACCAATCCAGTTCCTGCCTGGATTCACGTTGGAAATGGCTATGGGAAATTGATTGGAGAAACCCAGGTAAGAGAATTCGGGGAGATAGAAACCCCGATACTCCTGACCTGCACCTTGTGTGTCTGGAGTGCCGCGAACGCCTTGAAAGAATGGAATTACTTACAGCCAGGCATGGGGGAACACACACTGAATCCGATCGTAGGGGAGACCAATGACGCACGAGTGAATGATATGTGGGCGGACCCTGTTCAGCGGGACGAGGTTTTTGCTGCATTGGATAATGCCAGCTCAGGTCCGGTTGCCGAGGGTAGTGTGGGTGCCGGCACGGGTACCCAGGCATTTGGCTGGAAAGGCGGCATCGGCACCAGTTCGAGGGTATTGCCGGAATCTCTGGGGGGCTTCACCGTCGGCGTTCTGGTGCAAACCAATTTCGGCGGTTATATGACCATTAATGGCGCGCCTGTTGGACGCGAACTGGGCACCTATCCCTATCGCAATGCCGTCAGACCACAAGGTGATGAAGACAGGGAGGACGGCTCCATCATGCTGGTTGTCGCGACTGATGCCCCACTCACCGCACGCAATCTGGATCGACTGGGGGTGCGCGCCATCATGGGTTTGGGTCGTACCGGCTCCTATGCCAGCAATGGATCTGGGGACTATGTGATTGCCTTCTCTACCGACCCCTCCGTGCGTAAGCCCCGTTTCAGCAGGGAACCGGTTGACATCAAGGTCATGGTCAACGAGTCCATGTCACCAATTTTTGCCGCTACTGCTGAAGCCACTGAAGAAGCGATTTATAACGCAATATTCAAAGCCACCACGGTGAGTAGCTCCCGCGGCACGCTTGAGGCCGTACCCATCGACCGATTGCTGGAAATTCTGGAAAAACACCAGGCGCTGGACTGGAACCAGACTGTGCCGCGCTAAAACTCACCCGATAAATTTGAGCACTCTAGTTAGCAGACCGTAGTATTTCTTGAACTACTAATGTCCGGAGCACTCCGGTCGCTATCATGGTCAATGAATGAAAACCGCAACTTCAAAGTTGCCATTCTCACTGGTCACTTCGACCTGATCCCTTTACAATCGCGCACTTTTTCTCGCGACACTTGTTTACCAACAAGTTCTGTAAAAATACTACTTTTCTAACTCTCAATTAAATAACTCGAGCGAAGCCCATGTCATCGCAAGCCCTTCTGCAAGTTGAAGAAAATCTAATCTACCCGGATCTTTCTGTTTACGGCATCAGTGATGCTGTGAAGATTTACTACAACCCGAGCTATGAATTGCTGTTCGAGCATGAAACTGATCCCGCTCTTGACGGTTTTGAGCGTGCGCTGCTGACTGAGTCGGGCGCGGTGTCAGTGAACACCGGAGAATTCACGGGGCGCTCTCCTAAAGACAAGTATCTGGTCAAGGATGAAACCACCCGTGACACCGTATGGTGGTCGGACCAGGGAAGCAATGACAACAAGGCCATCGGCGAGCTGGTCTGGCATGAGCTCAAAAACCTGGTCACCGAGCAGCTGAGCGGCAAGACGCTTTATGTGCTGGATGCATTCTGTGGTGCCAATGAAGACACGCGCCTTAACGTGCGTTTTATCACCGAGGTTGCCTGGCAAGCGCACTTCGTCAAGAACATGTTCATTCGCCCGACAGCCGAACAGCTGGAAAATTTTGAGCCGGATTTCGTGGTGATGAATGGTGCCAAGTGCAGCAACCCAAACTGGCAGAAGCATGGTCTCAACTCCGAGAACTTTATCGCTTTCAATCTCAGTGAACGCATTCAGCTCATTGGTGGCACCTGGTACGGAGGCGAAATGAAGAAAGGGATGTTCTCGATGATGAACTACCTGCTGCCGCTAAAGGGAATTGCCTCAATGCACTGTTCTGCCAATGTCGGTACAGACGGTTCGACTGCGATCTTCTTCGGTCTGTCTGGCACTGGCAAGACAACCTTGTCCACCGATCCCGAGCGTGCACTCATCGGTGATGATGAACACGGCTGGGATGACAATGGCGTGTTTAATTTTGAAGGCGGCTGCTACGCCAAGACCATTAACCTTGATAAGGAAAGCGAGCCTGAAATCTACCACGCGATCCGTCGCGATGCCCTGCTTGAAAACGTCACCGTCGATGCGCAGGGCAAGATCGACTACACGGATAATTCGCGAACGGAAAACACCCGCGTGTCCTATCCTATCTACCACATCGACAATATCGTCAAACCAGAATCCCGTGGCGGTCATGCCAAACAGGTTATCTTCCTCACTGCCGATGCCTTTGGCGTATTGCCGCCCGTTGCGAAGCTGAGCCACGATCAGACCCAGTATCATTTCCTGTCTGGTTTTACCGCCAAGCTCGCCGGTACCGAACGAGGTGTAACCCAGCCAACTCCCACCTTCTCATCCTGCTTTGGTGCTGCTTTTCTCTCACTTCATCCCAGTCGCTATGCTGAAGTCTTGGTAAAGCGTATGGAAGCAGCGGGCTCCAGCGCCTATCTCGTGAACACTGGCTGGAACGGCACCGGTGAGCGCATCTCCATCAAAGCTACTCGCGCCATTATTCATGCCATTCTCAATGGCAGCATCGATGAGGCCGAGTGCATTAGCCTCCCCTACTTTAAGCTGGCGATTCCTTCGAGTGTGCCTGGTGTGGATGAGCGCTTACTCGACCCGCGCAACACCTATGCCAGGGCAGATGAGTGGGCAAGCAAAGCACAAGAACTCGCCGCATTGTTTATTGCGAACTTTGAAAAGTTTACAGATGACCCGGCGGCTGCTCGCCTGGTGAAGGCCGGACCAACACTCTAGCAAAACCTGGACACAAAAAAGGCGGCTAGTAGCCGCCTTTTTTATTCATCTGAATTCAGATAGCTGCACTGCCTTCAGGCTGGAATGCAGGAGTCCATAAAGCGAAAGCCCCGGAAAGGACTTTCGCCTCATCGATCAATGGGCTCCGCCACCAGTATCCTGTGCTGCAGGCAAAGCCATCGCCGTCAACTTCGCACCGGTTTGCAGCATGATGTACTGGTGACCATCATGGGTCCAGCTGCTCATGCCATAGTTGGAGCGCGATGGCGCCTCGATCTCGGCGAGTATTTCACCGCTGTCCTTGTCCAGTGCCCACAACATCGGCGTGCCGTCAGTAGCAGTATCCGAGTAAACCAGCATGGTTGGGGTTACCACCATTGGCACCAGAGCGCCGGTACCGGTGTTGCCATATTCTCTTTCCGAGACACCAGCCCGCTCAAAGGCATCCTTGTAGCGCTGCGGTGTTTCACCGGTTGGAATGGTGAACTTCTTCTCACCCGTGTTCATGTCGTAACCCACGATGGTGCTGTAGGGCGGCTTCCAGATAGGCAGGCCACTTGGATGGCGAGGCGGACGCGCAGTCGCACCAGGCACTCCATTGGCGTACTGCGCCGTGGTAACACCAGTTGAGTTGGGAAACAGCAAATCTGCTTCTTCGCCAGGAATCAAACGCAAGGCGAAGCAGGCAGTGTGCTCGGACACGTAGAACGTATTGGTAGTCGGATCAGCCACGGGGGGTGAAGTGATATTCACACCACCGGCGCCACCAGGGCAGTTCATAGCCGCATACTTACCGTCGGCGTTGTCCGCATGAATCGGTGGATTAAACAGACCACCCATGGTGTAGTCTTCCATGGCCGCGATTGACTGTGCTTTCAGCTCCGGCGTGAAATCGAGCATGTCATCTTCGCTGAATCCCTGCAGCGAATAAGGCTCCGGCCAGGTTACGTGTGGCTGAGTCGGCGACAATACTTCGCCAGGTACTATTGAAGGTGGTACTGGCAGATCTTCTATTGGCCACACGGGCTCACCAGTCAGGCGATTGAAGGTATACAACCAACCCTGCTTGGTTGCCTGCACGACCGCGGGAATATTGCGCCCATCAACCGTCAAATCCATCAATACAGGGGCAGTCGGGGTATCGAAATTCCAGATTTCATGTTTCACAAACTGGAAATGCCATGCCCGTTCCCCGGTCGAGGCATTCAATGCAATGATGCTTGCACCATAGAGATTGTCGCCAGGACGGAAGCCACCATAGTAATCGATGGTTGCGCTATTGGTAGGAATGTAGACCAGATCGTTTTCCGGGTCGGCGGACAGTGGCGCCCATGAGGAGACATCACCAGTCCATTCCCAGGCATCGTTCTCCCAGGTTTCATGACCATATTCGCCAGGCTTTGGAATGACATTGAACTTCCACTTGAACTCACCGGTGCGCAGATCATAGCCAAGAATGTCACCTGGCACGTTCTCGATTCGGGCCTGGTGATAACCCTGCTCGGCAGAGTTTCCAACAACGATGGTGTCGTTAACAACGATAGGTGGCGAGGAAGAAGTGATATAGCCCACTTCCAGTGGAATGCCTTCATAGGGATCATAGGGATGGCCCAGATCCTTGAGCATATCTACTACACCGCTTTCCGGAAATCCCTCAACAGGTACGGGTGTACCCCAGTTTTCCAATGGTACGCCTGTCTTGGCATCCAGCGCAGTGAGGAAAAAGCCGGGAGATACGATGATGACCACGCCGCGGCCATCGATATAACCAAAAGCGACACCCTTGCCGTAGTCGGCGCGCATGGAATATTCCGCGCGAGGTGTCTTCGGCTCTCGATATGACCAGACTGTTTCGCCAGTCTTGGGATCGATCGCGATCACGTGGCGATTGTAACCAGCTACTGTGTAGAGCAGGCCATCGATATAGGATGGTGTGGAACGGCCACTCACAGCGCCGAAGCTGGCGCCATCCCATTCCCAGGCCACTTCCAGATCCCCAAAATTGTCAGGGCTTAGCTCATCGGAAGGGGTATAGCGGGTATGGGCAAAGTCGTTACCCAGGGTGAACCACTCGACGCTGTCTTGCGCGGTGGCCATCAGGGGGCTGATGCTAATAAGGAGCGCTAGAATAACTCTCCTTAAATCAATAAGTTGCATGGATTTCTCCTTTGGATAGTAAGGCTGAACAGCGTCGCCTGGCAACCTTGTCGGAATGCATCCCTCAAGCAGAAAGGGGGAATACTCTGAGCGCAAATTATCCAGCTTTTAGGACGGATTCCTAGAGCTTCAACTCACTGAAAAGTAACAAAGTTTGTCGGTCAGGCGCTGATTTCTTCGCTCTCGATCACGTAGGTTTGCTGGAACTCAACAGGCATGCGAGTTGGGCGGCCGTTATCCAGGTTCGTGCACACGAAGTCAAAATCGCCCCGGGCCAGGGTCTTGCCGCTACTGCCGTGAATGATCTGACAATGCCGTCCGAGCCTCAGCTTGCCATCGGATTTGATTATCCAGGTAGCGACCTTGAGTTCATCGCCTTCATAGGCTGAGCCCAGCAATTCCACATCCAGGTGAACTGCAGCCATCCCCCTGGCCATTTCACGACATCTGCTTTCCGGCAATCCCAGTGCTGTGGAATGCGCGAAAGCACAGTCGATCATCCAGCTCACATAGTTGTGAGTGGAAACATGACCATAGCCATCTACATGCTCGGCTGCAGCCTGTACTTCGATGACAAAAGGATTACTGCGATCCCAGGCGAATTCCATAGTGGCAGCGCTACATGTTCCGCTCTTTCTCTATGGTCAATGCAAGCGATTTCCATTCCCCATAGCGATCAGCACAGTCCGGTGGCCCGAGAGTCTCCAGATAAGCATCAACCGGCTCCTTGATTGCTGGAATCGTGTCCCTGGCCTGCCACCAGGCCCGACCTGCCGGCATGGAAAAAATAAAGCCAAATCGAGATTCCAGTAACAGGCCCTGCCAGGCGCCTTCTGGATAGAGACCCTGCTCCAGCAGACGCATGCGACTGATTGTTTCCATGGTCTCATTGAATACAAATTCCAGGATGACCATGTCTTCTATTGTGAGTTGCGCTGAATTCTCGCAGGCTCTGGCTAACACCACAGCAGGATTCTCTCCAGCCTGCATCAAGGTACTCTCACGATTGGCGATGGTGCCTTCACTGAACATTTCCAGGCGTACCAGCTCCCGGTTTTGCTCCAGCTCCCAGATCACAAATGCTACCCCGGCTAAGACTGATAACATGGTTACCAGGTGTGCGATGGTATTGATCTGTGTGTCTGTGAGTTTCACTTCCGGTTTCTCATTCCTTGAGAGCAAATGTAAACAAGCTGTTGCCTGAGATAATCGAAACATACTGGATGCCATCAACCATATAGGTCACTGGCGCCATCACAATCTGCCCTCCCAGGTTCTTGTGGTAGAGCAATTCGCCATCTCTTGCATCCAGCACATGAAAGTAGCCTTCCCGGCCGCCGGTTATGAGGAGATCCGTGGCAGTCGTAAGCATGCCGCTGTCACTGACATCGAATTGCTCGAACTCCCAGACCTCTTCAGCAGTGTTGGGATCCATGGCTTTCAGCGATGCATGACCGACTTCGTCAGTCCAATTGTTAATGGGATTGGTGCGGCCGATACCAATAGTCGGCGCGCCTGGTGAAGGCGCAAGCACCGAAAAGCCACCTCCCAGGAAAGCCTGGCCCGGTTCGTACTCCTGTTCTTCTGCTCGATAGATGGTTGCGTAGTCTTCCCAGGCGCTGAAGTAGAACAGTCCGGTGCGCGGGCTGAAGGAAGGGGGATACCAGTTGGTGCCGCCCTGATTACCTGGAAAGGTTGGCATGCCTTCTGGCTGAGGCGTGGGAATCGGTCGGCAATTCTCATCCAGACCACTGGACCAGTTTACTCTGACATAGGGCTTGCCAATCAGGCATTCGCCGGTGGTTCGGTCCAGCACATAGAAGTAACCATTGCGGTTGGCCCACATCATGGCTTTAACAGCACGACCATTCCAGTCGATATCGGCGAGTAAGGGTACCTGTACCGCATCGTAGTCATAGCCATCGTTGGGGGTGAACTGGAAGTGCCATTTGAGTTCACCAGTATCAGCATCAAGCGCAATTACCGAATCCGAATACAGGTTGTCTCCTGGTCGCTGCCCGGCATTCCAGTCCGGACCTGGATTACCGACGCCCCAGAAGGTCAGGTTTTGTTCTGCGTCGAAGGAACCAGTGATCCACACAGGCGCACCACCATACATCCAGTCGTCCTCGTCCCAGGTATCATGACCCGGTTCGCCAGGACCAGGGATGGTGTAAGTCTTCCAGACTTGTTCGCCGGTATTGGCATCAAATGCTGCCACATAGCCGCGGATACCGAACTCACCGCCCCCTACTCCGACTATTATTTTGTCTTTAACAGCCAGCGGCGCCATGGTCACGGAGTAGGCGAGACTTACATCACCCACCTCAGCATTCCACAGTAGCTGACCATTAATCCGGTCCAGTGCGATCAGGCGAGCATCCAGCGTACCCATATAGACCGTGTCGCCAAGAATAGCGACACCCCGGTTGTTGGCGCCACAACAGACTCGATTCCTGCCATCAGGAGTGTGCACATATTTCCAGAACACCCTGCCAGTAATAGCATCCACAGCCATCACACTATTGGGTCGCTCAGTGACATACATAATGCCATCGACAACAATCGGATTTGACTGCCAGGCTCCAAAAACCTGATTCTGCAACACCCATTTAAGTTCCAGGTCGCCCACATTATTGCGATTGATCTGATCAAGAGTGCTGTAACGCTGGCTCATATAGCCACCGTTGTATGTGAGCCAGTTATGTGGCTCATCAGCCGCATTGAGTATGCGCTCATAGGGAACCTGTGCGCTGGCCACCGTTCCGCAAAACAGAAACAGACTGATGACTGAATTCAGGCTTATTGATTTATTCATTGCACACCTCCGCGACCGTCGAGGGTCAACAGATAACCAATCACATCTGCCACTTCATCAGGGTTCAATGCAGTGGGCTGCTTGCTGGGTTGATCACTGATCTCATAGCTAACAAGATCTTCCTTGACCAGAGAGCGCAGGCGCTCTTCTGAGTCGATTACCTGAACCGTGTAGGTATCTTCATTCAGGCGCCGTCCTGTAATCACTTCCTCGGACCTGGTTACAATCCGTATCGGACGGTTGATAGGCAATATGGCCGCCCCGGGATCAATCAGGTTGAGCTGCAAATTCGATGCTGTGCGCAGTGAACCTATATTGCTCAGGTCAGGCGCGGTGCGGGGACCCACACCATTTACCCGATGGCAATCGCTACACTGGCCCTTTCCTTCGAAGAGAGTCCGGCCACGCACAGGATCGCCAATTCGCACGGCCACGCCTTCAGGATCAAAACCAGCGCGAATAAAGGCAATCACTCCGCTCAGCTCTTCGTCCCCGAGGGCAAAGGCAGGCATTTGTCCTTGTGCCCGACCTTCGCTGATCACTGCGCGCAGGTCTGCATCTGATGATGCGGTGCGAAATTCTCCGCGGCGCAGGTTGATGCCGCTGACCAGGTCACCCTGGGGACCGTGGCAAAGCGCGCATTCTCTATTGTAGATACGCAAACCAGTCTGGATTGCCTCTGAAGTATATTGATGGTCGCCCAATTCCTGTGCGGCACTGAAACTGCCAGGAATGGCCAGAATCAGAGCCAGCGCTGCATGCATGGCAACGCGCTTGATCTGATCTGTATAGAAGGAAGTGAGAGTCATGATAGTAGTTCAATGCTGTCAATGGAGAAGGGAGCATATAGCGTGATGCCCACGGGACGCAACGATTGGGCTGGATTCAACAAAAATTGCCTGAAATGCGCGAGATTTCTGGTCTTCAGGCGGTTTGCTCTGGTTTGCGCCCCCCTGACTCTTTGCTATATTTGAGGGCATTCTCTTTAAGTGCCTCAAACAGCACTTACTGAGTAGTCTGAAAGACAGAATAACAACCAGAGGTACTTTGAAATGACCTTGTCCAGACAAAGAGTATTGTGGACCGCAGGCTTGTTGGCGGCGCTCGTTATCAGCCTGTTGATCTTCCCCGGCACATTATCTGCCCAGGACAACAGCCAGGGCCGTTACCGTCCGGAAGGGCGGGTGATAGGACTGGAAGCGGGTAGAGAATTCGACGAACGCCTCTACGAGGTTCGCACCTATGATGCCCAGCCTGACAGCGATGCGTTTGCCAGTGCCATGGTGT
Source organism: uncultured Pseudohongiella sp. (assembly GCA_965267495.1). Taxonomy (GTDB): domain Bacteria; phylum Pseudomonadota; class Gammaproteobacteria; order Pseudomonadales; family Pseudohongiellaceae; genus UBA9145. The sequence continues at coordinate 2,532,716 of OZ254078.1, forward strand.
TCTACCCCCTGACTCTTAGCTTCGACCCACCCAATGGTGCCATTGCTTTCGTCCCCGGCTATCGGGGTACACCCAGTAACTATGAATGGTGGGGGCCGGTACTCGCATCGGTTGGTTATAGCGTCTTTATATTGGAGACCAATACCACCGAAGACAGCCTGGCACAGCGCGCGGATGCACTGATTGCCGCAGTGGATTTCATCAAGTCTGAAAACAGCAACGCGGAATCGCCGGTGAACAACAAGATCGACCCTGAGAAGATCGCCATCATGGGCCACTCTCTTGGAGGCGGGGCTACTTTAGCGGCAGCTTCTGCACTGGGTAGTGATATTGCTGCGGCTATCCCGCTGGCACCCTACTGTTGCGAACTGGGTCAGTCCTTCGAGGGTGACTACGGAGACATCACGGCACCAACTCTGATTATCGCAACCGCAGAAGACCAGATAGCACCGGTTGAACAGCATGCCAAGTTATTGTTTGACAGTGTTGGTAGTGAGAAGGTGTATCTGGAGATGGCTGAGGGAGACCATATGCTGGTCACCAACAGCGGCAGCGACAAGAAGACGCTAGGCCGATTCACCATGGCATTCCTTAAATTGCATATGGATGGACGGGATAATCTGGCTGGACATATCAGCGACCCCGATACCGAGTACGCAGAAAAGTTTGCCCGCTACCTGACCCAATAAAGAAACAGCACAACAAGTAGCCAGGGGTCAGTGTAAGATGGTCACAGTCAGTGTGATCAGCTTGCACTGGCCCTTTCTATTTATAGACCAAGCTCCGATGGACTGATTCATGTCAGAAGCATTATTTCAGCAGTATCTGACTATCCTGGCACTATCCCTGGTGGGTGTGCTGTTGTTAAGACGCCTGAACATGGCCACCATCGTGGCCTATATGATTGTGGGCGCAGCAATAGGCCCTTCTGGCTTCGGACTGATTGGCGACCCGGCCCAGTTCAGTTTTATTGCCGAGTTTGGTGTGGTCTTTCTGCTGTTCGCACTCGGTCTTGAGTTCAGTTTCAAGAAAATGCTCACCATGCGCTTTGCCGTATTCGGTGTGGGCGGATTTCAGGTCGTGGTCTGTACCGGTATCTTCTTCGCCGCGGTCTATCTGTGGGGTGCGAGCCTGGAGACTGCCATTATTATCGCGGGTAGTCTTGCCCTGTCTTCGACTGCGATCGTCACCCGCGAGCTTGCCAACAACCGACAACTGCACAACCTGCACGGTCAGCTTTCTGTGGGCGTGCTGTTATTCCAGGATCTGGTAGCGGTAGTCTTCCTGATAATGGTTCCGGTGCTGGCTTCAGGCAGCGGCGATAATTTGCTACCGGCACTCGCTACTGCAGCAATCAATTCTGCGCTGTTGATAGCCGTGCTCCTGGCAGTCGGCGTGTGGATCATTCCGCCAATCTACAGCGAAGTCAGCAAGAGCAATTCCCAGGAAATTTTCGTGCTGACAACGCTGGTGATCGTTTTACTCGCCGCCTGGCTGACGCATACCTTTCACCTCTCCATGACTCTGGGCGCATTCGTGATTGGCATGATGCTGGGCGAAGGACCTACCAAGTACCAGATTGAAAACGACATCCGCCCGTTCAGGGATATCCTGCTGGGTCTGTTTTTTGTGACTATCGGCATGAATCTGGATCTCAGTTTGCTTGCCGACTACTGGCTCAGAATTCTGTTGTTTACGCTGGGCCTGATTTCAATCAAGGGCATCGCAGTGGCCGTGGTTGTACGTATGCTCGGCTACTCATGGCGGGATTCCACTACCGTCGCCCTGAACCTGGCGCAGGCCGGTGAATTTGGTCTCGCGCTGATGGCGCTGGCTCTCGCCAGTCAGGTAATCCCTCCTGACCAGGCCTCATTCATTATCATCATTGCGATTTTTAGCATGATAATCAGCCCTTTCCTGATCAGACATGCCGCCACCATCAGTCGCAAACTGTTTGCCAGCAATGGTGAGAATGGCAAACAGCTGCAAATAAACCTCCATCTGGACAATCACGTCATCATCGGCGGCTACGGCAGACTGGGCACCATGCTCACTGAAGTACTGGACCAGTACGGCATTGCCTACATCGCTATCGACCGAGACATTGAAGTCGTGGAGCAGGCGCGCAAGAAAGGCAAGAACGTGGTCTATGGCGACAGCAATAGTGTGGAAATCCTGAATCTATGCCATCTCTCCACAGCTCGCCTGGTTGTGCTGACATTCAAATCAATCGAGGAAGGAAAATCGGCCCTCAGCAGAATCAGGCAAAGCAATGAGAGCGTACCCATGATTGTCAGATGTCAAAATCATTCCCACTATGACGAACTGGTCTCTCTTGGGGCAAACCAGGTCTTTCCGGAACTGCTTGAGTCCAGTCTATTGATACTCCGGCATGTGCTGGAATTGCTGGATATCGGTGAGGACGAAATAGAAACCAAGATTGATGACTATGTTCAATCTCTACCAGCAAACTTTCGCAGATCTGCCAACAATCCCTAAGAGATTTTTGTAGACGCCGCAGTCTGGCGCGATTCTCGACAACAGCTAATCTGCCCATAGCGAGTGCTCACAAATTCGGAACACTCGCTAGGTTTGCTTCAAGTTATTTCACAATAGTGACAGGGCAGACCGCCTGATTGGCCACCGCCTGACTCACACTACCCAGAAACGCCCTCTTGAGACCCGACTTCCCATGGGATCCCATCACGATATGGTCAATCTGGTGCTCTGCGACATACTTGATGATTTCTTCAGCGGCATGTCCCCAGGCAAAATCCAACGCCGCGTCCTTGTCCAATTGCCCTAATGCCTCAGTGGTAGCAGGCAGTTCTTTTTCCCGGGCCGCTTTTTCAAGAGATTCGCGAATCTGTTCCACGGTATTCATCCCTTCTGGTGCGCCCCCTATGAATTGTGCTGCTCCCCAGGAATGCTCGAGCAAAAACTCATCGCTTTGAACCGTTAACACGGTCACTCTGGCTCCCAGTGCCCGGGCCAGCTTGCCCGCCAATTTTGCGGCCTTTAGTGAGCCTTCTGAGCCATCTGTTGGAACCAGAATATTATTGATTTCGTCCATTACCATCCTCTTAAGAGTAGAGTGAAAATGGGAAATTCTAGGGCTTGCCGGTTATAAGAATAGATTAAAATATCGGAACTGATGATAGATTTTCGCTATCGCTCTGATTGACAAAATAAAGCCTGATTGCTGGCTGCGAATCGCGTAAATAGAGGGAGATTTTTTGAATGACTACAGTGCTTTTTTGAACCAGGGAAGCTGCATTATGGCAAGCTGATCCTGTGCCTGGGTATTGGTTTATTGCTTACGACCGCGACCCTTTTTAAGCTCCCATAGCTTGGCATATTTCATGAAGGCGTAGAACGCCGAGTTCATGCTGGTAAGCAAACCATCAACACCGTCAAGAAAATGACCTTTGATGAAATACATCTGAATAAAGGTCAGGGGAAATACGAAGATCAATACCAGCACCGAACCTCTGGCACCTTTCTCAAACTTGTCCTCGGCCCGGGCCTGGCTGTATTTATTGGCCTTGTCGATTCGCTGGGTATAGGTCAGATTTTCGTAGTGCTTGATGAGAGCTTCGCTGTGAGCAACTTCTCCTGCTATAGAGATGCTCTCATGTACCCTGCGGGGAAGATATTGGCCTGCACTCTTGCGAAACAGTCGAATGAGCCTGTCCTTCTTCTCAAAATTCTTTGGCTCAGACCCCCAACGATAAAGAATGCGTGCCGACTCCAGGGCATCAACTTTGTTTTCTGCCACCACCCGCTTTAGCTCATCGATGTATTCGTCAGTGATAATTTCATCAGCATCCACATTCAATACCCATTCATTTTCACAGAGACTCAGGGCATGGGCTTTTTGCGCGCTGAATCCATTCCAGGTATTGAATGATGTTTTAACATTGGGATATTGACTGGCTATCTCGACAGTGCCATCGCTACTGCCACTGTCGACAAGAATCACTTCGTCAAATTCCACCAGCCGGTCGAGACAGGCGCCAATATTGGCAGCTTCATTGAGAGTAATGATGTAAACGCTGACAGGAATTGTGGTGTACAGCTTCTGCGCGGCAAGCGGCACAGCCTCAGCAGCTTTGCTGCCGATTTCCGGAAGAGCTTGTTCGATTGCTGTTACCACTTGATCCGCTCCGAGGGTCTTCATGCATCGATAGTCGAGACTGCAATGAAATGCATTGCAATCTGCACCACAGGGTTGAGCACTTCGCACCAGGTGGCTGTTATCCCCCAACGGTGCCCAGATCGCCTCATCACTGGGCCCAAACAGGGCGAATACCGGCAAGCCGGTTGATGCAGCCAGATGCATCGGGCCACTATCGCTGCCTACAAAAAATGTGCATCGCTTATAAAGCGCGGTGAGCTCTACAAAGTTTAGACGGTTGCAGAGATTGATAGTTCCGATTTCAGTTAACTGGGATCGGACATCGTCAATAATCTCACTGTCACTCTCACCGGCGCCCACCCAGACTATCTGGCAGTCTTTTTTGTCCAATAGCTTAACCAGCTCCACAAACTGGGAACGGGGCCAGAGCTTATAGGACACGCTTGCACCAGGATGGATCGCCACCAATGCACGATCTCCATCCCAATCCTGCAGTAACTCCTTGACAGCAGTATTACTGTGATCATCAATATGATAAGTGAAATTGCTATTTGGCAAGGCACCATCGGTGTAGCCCGCCACTATTTCTCCGAAGGCGTTGTAGCGATGATTCTGATAATTGAGATCACGAATGTCTGTGTAAAATGTCTCAGCCCTTTTTCCGGTGGGACCAACCCGGTGGCTGCAACCACTCAGTCGAGCGAGCACACCAGTGAAGCGCTCCCCTTCCAGATCCAGCACTGTTTCACTGCCAGTGTTGCGCAAGGCCCGAATAAATTTCCAGTAGTGGGTGAGCCGTGTGAAAAACCTTTGCCCCTTTGAGATTTCCTTGCGCGGATAAAGCAACACCTGCACATCGGGCTCCAGGACCAGACGAGCCAGATCCTCGAACTGCGTATCCAGCACCAGCACCGCTCGGGGATGTTGCCGCAACACACTCAACACCCAGGGCAAACCGAGAATAAAGTTGCCCAGGTAGTGAGTTGGGAAAAGTAATAGCGGAGCCTGGCGGTCGGTCACGGGGGATCAGGTCTTGGCAGCAATCAGTATTTCAGGATTGTAGCAGTGCCGACCGGAGATGGCGCCTGCGCCCCATTTTTTGGTCTACACCGCTGCATCAGTAGTATATCGGCTCGATTGCCATGGTCTTGCCACATTTGCGGCCCATTTCACGGTCCAGTCCCACAAAATGTCACAAAGTCCTCAAAAATCTGTCGATATAATAAGCACATATCTTGAGAAGGACCGTTGGCGCTCAAACGTATAGAGCATGGATTGCTGATCGCCACGTTCGACTAAATTACTAGAGCCATGATCACTGAGTGCAACGGATCAATCCGGGACAAGCTGTTTCTGTGTAGTCTTCTGTGTCTGCTGTGCACGCTTTGCCTGACTATCTCTCCTCGGGCAGTTGCACAACTGACACAGGAAGAAAACCCTACCGACGATTCCACTATCGTCTATCCGGCATCCTACTTCGCCGAGTATTTTCCAGTTTCTGCCAACGACATGCTCAATCGCATACCGGGCATCAGCCTGGCGCTGCGTGGTAGTGGTGGAGGTGGTGGTCGCGGCCTGGGTTCCGGGGCTGGCGAGGTACTGATCAACGGTCAGCGCATCACTGGCAAAAACAATGAAGGTCGCAGCCAGTTGCAGCGCATCTCTGCAGATCAGGTTCAGCATATCGAAATCATTCGTGGCACCTCTGACGAGCTGGACGTGCGCGGTGCCGGCCAGGTGGTCAATGTGGTATTGCTGGATGTACCTTCCAGTTCCAGCACCACCATTGAGCTGAGAACAGACCGTGTCCAGGACGGCACTTTCGATCCTGGTGGCAATCTGTCCTACAGCGGACAATCCGGTGATTTCAATTACCTGTTTGCCATTGAAGCAGATCCCCGCTACCGCAACTGGGAGAGCGAGGAATTCAGCTTTACCCCTGGCGGAGAATTACAGGAAGTCCGCAGAGAATTTCGCGTGCGTGACGAAACAGAATTCAAGACCAGCGCCAATCTGGGTTACAGCTTTCCCCAGACAATGGTGCAGCTGAATGCGCTATATGAGACTCGGGGCGAAGTCCCGGATGTCATGGATCGTTCCATCGAAGACACACTGGCAAACAGCATTCGACTGCAACATGAAGACAATATCAGTGCCCGGGACGCCTGGGAACTGGGCGGCGACATCGAGCATGATTTCAATAAAGCAGGCACATTTCGCTTTCTCTTCATCGTTAATGACAGGGATTTTTCCTTCACTAGAAATCGAACCAATGTAATCGATGGCGAGAATGTACCCAATTTGTTCACACGCACTGGCGGTCGGGACCGGGAACGCATCGCGCGGACTTCCTACACTTTCGACCTGAGCTCACAGCAGGGTATCGAGCTGGGTGTTGAAGGCGCCCAGACCATCAGGGACAACAGTTTGCTGCTGGGTGTGGATACAGAAGGTGAACGCTCGCCAGCATTCGGCAATCTGGTGCCGGTGGAAGTCGCCAATGCCAACACAACTGTGGAAGAAATGCGCTATGAACCTTTCGCCAATCACAACTGGCAAATCAATCAGCGCATGTCCCTGGAAAGTTCACTGGTATGGGAAACCTCCACTATCGAACAATCTGGCGATGTCAGTAACAGTCGGGACTTCGACTTTATCCGCCCCCGTGTAGACTATCGCTTTGACATTACGCCCGCCTTCCAGCTTCGGGCAAGTGTGCGCAAGGATGTGGATCAACTCAGCTTCTCGGACTTCAGTACTTCCGTGGATGGCAGCGATGAAGACCAGAATACTCAGGCGGGTAATCCAGACATTCGCCAGGAACAATCATGGCGTTATGAACTGAACTTCGAAATGCGCCTCCCTGAAGACCTCGGTGTGGTCAATTCACAGTTCTGGTATCGGGATGTCACCGACCATATTGATCGTGTTGACGCTTCCACCGGACCTGACAATCTGGATTCTGCCCGTGGCAATATCGGCGATGGCAAGCGCTATGGTCTTAACCTGGATATGAGCACCAAGCTGGATACCCTGGGTATCCAGAATGCACTGCTCACCACGGGAATCAGACTCAGGGATTCGGAATTCACCGATCCCTTCCTTGGCATCAAGCGCCGTCAGCGTGGCAATGGTCGCTGGCAGGCTAACGTGGGCTTTCGTCACGATCTGACTGCCCATGGCCTGACTTACGGCTTTAACTACGAAAACAATTCCAATGGCAGCACCGGGCGACTGGCCATTGATGTAGACGACATTGAAGAGTTTATTGAAGCGCCGCGACTCTCCGCCTATGTAGAAAAGAGAGCCTGGGGCAATTTCACCTTCCGTTTGGAATCTAACAACATTACTGACGCAGACTTCTGCCGCAAGCGTACCCGCTTTGTTGGCGCCACTGCCCTGGGCATCGTGGAAGAGTTTGAAGATTTCTGCAACGGTAGCGGCATGGAGTTAGCACTGAAGGTCCGAAGCACGTTCTAGGAACCTCAGGTTAATGAAACGCTCCCTCCTGACCTCAATCGCACTTGCGGGAATCCTTGGCACCTGCTCCACCCGGGAAGGGAGCAACCTGGAGTCCTCATTGACCGATCTGCCACCACCCAACCTGACTCAGGGTTTGTTCGCCTACAATATCCCCACGCCACTTTATCCACTTTCGGCGCAGCGCATGAATCTGGAAGGCTGGGTCATGCTGAGTTTCAATGTCACTGCTAACGGAGCAGTAGTTGCCAACAGCATCGATACGGTTCAGGCACAGCCTCCCGGTTATTTTGAAAGCGCCGCTATGACTGCCGCCAGAGGCATGCGCTTTGAGAATCCCCGTAATGAAACGATTCAGGATGTGCGCTGGGTTTTTCGATTCGAACTGGAAGATGAAGATCTGCCGCAGGCTGCGCCCGAAGCAGATGCCATTCAGTTTCGTGAATTGATTCCCATGCGCCATATCACACCAGCCTATCCGGAAACTGCACGCGAACAAGGTATCGAAGGATTTGTCGAGCTGAGTTTTACCGTTACTGCAGAGGGTAGCGTAAGCAACATCGCAGTGGTGAATAGTGAACCCGCAGGCGTGTTCGACAGTGAAGCCATTTCTGCAGCCACCAGGCTAAGATTCGAGCCTCGCATCGTGCTTGATGAACCGATCGCTGTCGAAGATGTTGAGTATCGCTTCGAGTGGAATTTACCCTGAAAGCATTGCTGCTCAATCGCTCTTGATTGAGTGCTTGTAGGCAATCGCCACTCCAAGCAGGCCCAGGATTGGTGCCGAAAAAACCATCAGCAATGTACCCATAATTCCCTGGCTCATTTCATCACTACCCAGGCCAGTAATGAGTGGAAACAGGTAAAGAAAAACCAGGGTGAGAATGAGCGCCGCTACTACACCCAACACCAGACCAGCAAAGCAGTAAAGCAATCGGCGCCTGGCTGGACTCATTTTGGATTCTGTCACAGGGCTTTTTCCATTTTGATCACCAGGTTGTCCTCACCATTGGCGCCCTGGTGGTTCTCCCGATCGACCTCTCTATAACCCTTGGCCAGATATAGCGCCTCTCCTGCCACCGTGGATCCCAGCTCCATACGAGAGAAACCGGCGTCTCTTGCCGCATCTTCTCCCAGTTGGATCAACAGCGAGCCAATGCCCTGACGCGTCCAGTCGGGATGGGTGTACATGGCCCGAATCCTGGCCGCTTCAGTTGCCGGATCACTGAAACTGTCATCCCGTCCCCTGGTATGATTACCCCCATATAAGGTACGACGTTTTCCCCAGCCGCCGCAGCCAACCAGCACAGATTCGCCAGCCAGATTCGATTCGATGAGAAAATAGGTGCCATCGTCGATAAGGGTCTGATCAACTCCCATCGTCTCCTTGGCTGCCTCGATTTCTGCAGTGGTGAGGAAGGCTTTCATGTTTTCCTCAATGGACAACTGCATCAACTCAATGATTGCCGGCACGTCGTCATCAGTGGCGATGCGATGGCTGAATTGCGTGGTCATCAGGATGCCTTCTCGAAATCAGTTGTTGCCCAGCACATGGCGTTCCAGCATACGCCGTCGAACCACAGCACCATAAACGTTGCCCTCGTGATCCACCCCTACTCCCTCGGCACCGGAATGATCATCGCGCAGGGGTTCCGCATCTTCGATGAAAGTATGGACACTACCATCGACAGCAGAACCGATTCGGATACCTTTCATAATGCCCATCAGTTCTCCCGCACCAGTGTCTGGACCAGATTCGGAGTCGGCCACGTAGATGGTGTCGTTGGTCGTGATCGCGATACCGCTGGGCCGTCCAAATTGCCGCCATTCATCAATGAATTCCCCTTCCTGGGTAAATATCTGAATGCGATTGTTTTCCCGGTCGCCCACCAACAAGCGACCTTGTGAATCCATGGCAATAGTATGCGGTTCACTGAGTTGTCCCGGACCCGAACCTTTCTCGCCAAATTCATTGAGAAAGTTGCCGTTGCGATCAAAATGTATAACGCGGTTGTTCAAGCCATTGCGATGACTATCGGTGACAAAAATATCACCATCGCGCGGATCGATGACCACATCATTGGGCCAGTACAACAAGTCAGGACCGCTGCCCCCTATTCCGGCCTGTCCAAGCGTCATCAGAATTTCTCCTTCGGGACTGAATTTGAAAACCTGGTGACCAATCACATCATTGGACCTGGCATCGGTGACCCAGAGATTGCCCTCATGGTCTACAGTTGCACCATGAGGAAAGATGAACAGTCCTGCACCAAAGCTGGCTAGCAGATTGCCCTCGTAGTCATACTTGAGCACAGGATCTTCTGGCCGATCTTCGCAGGAGTTTTCGAAACAACGATGGATGACATAGATAAACTGACCATCCGGTGAAGGCTCCACTGCGGTGACAGCTGCCCATGCTGAGGTGTTGGTAGGCAGTACACCCCAGTTCCGCTGAGTCAAATAAGGTCTGGGCAGGTTGTTCCTCACGCCATGGGCAAGGTCCGCCGGCGTCTGCGCCATCGCCTGCCAGCACAGACCAAGCATGACCAGGGCTGCCATTTGTCTTGTTATTGGTTTTGTTCCTGGCATTAGCACTCTCCTGAAGCATTCCGCTCAGTTGAGTGCATTTATACCAGTTTTTGTGTTTCGGGCGAGGGAATTTGTCGCTAGAAATTACTGATGACGGTCAGGCGTGCGTTCAGCGGCCTGCCCACCGTCGCCTGATGTGTGCTGTGCGCATTCGGGAAGTAGAGCTCATCAGTCATGTTCTCGACGTTGAGCTGAATGCGCCAGTCCGGTGAAATATCATAGAACAGTGCTGCATCGACACGTGTGTAGGCTGGCAGAATCGCACTGTTGCTGTTATTGATATAGCTGTCATCCTGATGAGTCAGACCCAGGCCCAGTCCAAACTGATCAGAAACCTGATAGGTATTCCACAGGGAGAACATCTGCTCCGGCAGCTCTCTCGGACGCAATCCGGTTGCGCCAGATCTGTCTACCTGTTCACCATCCAGATTGCTGTACCCGGCAGAGACGTACCAGCTTTGGGTGATCTGTCCTTGCAGCTGCAGTTCAAAACCGGTGATATCGGAGTCGATCACATCGAGGGTTTCCGGATTGTTGTCAGCTACCTGGGGCGAACTCTGTTCAATTTCAAAGACTGCGGCGGTGAAGCTCAATCCTGGATTAATGTCCCACTTCACTCCACCTTCCAGGTTAGTAAAGGTATTGGGATCGAGCTGGTTATTATTGCCATTGATATTGGCGAACTGTTCACCGCTGCGTGGCAGGAAAGACTCGCTGTAACTCGCATAGAGAGAAACGTTTTCCATGGGTTTGAATACCAGACCGCCCCGCGGTGAGACCTGATCGTCCCTGCGGCTACGTCGGTCATTGGCTACAACATTGAATACCTCAATATCGAAGCTGTCGTAGCGCGCCCCAATAATCACGTCCAGCATCTCTGAGATCTCGATTTCATCCTGAATATAGAGAGAATGCACATCAATGCCGACCCTGGTATCGTCATTCAGATCAGTACCAAAGCTGTTGGTGGCTGCCTGACCCAATGCATTGATTCCAATGCCACCGTTCAACACCAAGGGCCGTTCAATGGCAAATGTCTCGACATCATCATTATTGGTATTCCAGTAGGAGTTGAATCGATCCTGATCCGATCCCGTATCGATGTATTCGGCACCCGCGATGAGTGTGTGGTTCACCCCGCCACCTTCCGCCAACCAGATCACATTACCGGACAAGATCAGATTGTCACGACGAGTTGTATCGAGATAAGCATCCAGGTCAACCTGCAGCGGTGTGGCTATCTGGTCATAGGCAGAGGGATAAAAATTTTGATAGAGCTTGTCATAGTCTCCGTAGAAAGCATTGAAGTTGCCCTTCAGGTTGTCAGTGAACTCATGCTGCAGAGCAGCTCGAAACAGGTGGGCCTGTAGTTCGTTGATATTCAGTGCCGGATCAGCAAAGACTATTTCCTCGAAGGCTTCAACCGGACGGCCATCAGCGCCCGTAGGTATGCCGCGATCAATGAAGCGTTGATGGTCAACGTACTCGTAAGACAAATCCACGATCGTTGCATCCCCTAGAGAGAATCTTGCTGTTGGATTGAGTCCCAGTCTTTCGCCATCGTAAAAATCACGATGATTCTCCAGCCCTTCATAGAAAGCATTAATGCGAAATGCTGAGTCGTTGCCCACAGCAAAGTTGGAATCCACTTGCAACAGGTGCTCGCCGAAGGAGTTGACGCCAGCCTGATAGTTCGTGAAGTTTTCTCCTATGACTCCTTTCTTGGTGACACGGTTAAGGATACCGCCTGTTCCACCTCGACCAAACAACAGCGCATTGGGACCGCGCAAGACTTCCACTTGCTCCAGGTTGTAGAGAGGTCGGTAATACTGCACGTCATCGCGGGCGCCATCGATAAAAAAATCTGCAGTGGAGCGAACTCCACGAAAAACCACGGCATCGCGATGACCTTCACCCTGAGAAGTATTCACCCCTGGTGTGTAGTTGATGATGTCACCTATGCTGGTGAAGCCCTGCTGCGTGATCTGCTCAGCAGTCACGATTGACAGGCTCTGCGGCACATCAATGATCGGTGTCGGTGTTCTCAGGGCATTCACCTGATCCCGGTACAGAAATTGTCCCCGTACAACAATCTCTTCGATCGAATTCGAGTCCGCACTTTGTGCCGTAGCTGCTGCATTTACCAATACAGACAAAAATGAAGTTGCGCTAATGAGGGCGAATTTACAGCTTGTCATCGCTCCGGAGTCTCCTGGTAGGTGGTCAAAGAGGGGCAGACTAATCTAAATGAGAATAATTATCAATTACATTTTTATTTACAGAGAATTCCCTGTCAGGGCCTGCAATGTTGCAAATGCGAATGATTCGCAATAACATACCGTTTCTCGTCGAAAAATCAGTAAATCAGGGGATAGTCGAGTGCTGCGAAAAGTCTTGTTTTGGGCTCATTTGAGCTGCGGTGTGGTGGCAGGATTCGCCATTCTTACCATGTGCGTCACCGGCGTTATCCTCACTTATGAGCGCCAGATTGAAGACTGGGTTGCCAGTACTGGCTTCGTTCCTGAAGATCAACAACAGAATCGTCTCAGCCTCGAGGCACTGTACGACATTGCGGTAGCGCAGAATCCGGAGCTGGCCGAAGCTTCACTGATTGTTGACCGTAACCCTGGAGCGCCAGTTAATGTGCGGGCAGGTCGCAGAGCAAGCCTGCAACTGAATCCCTACACTGGCGAAGAAATGGAACCGGCCGCGCCCTGGGTCGATGCTGCCTTCAGCAATATCACGGGCTTTCATCGTTGGTTCAACGCTTCTTCAGAAAATCGTCGCGTCCCGCGGCTGATCATTGGTATCAGCAATCTGATGTTCGTATTTATCATCGTCAGTGGCATTTACCTATGGATGCCAAAAATCTGGAATTGGGCTGTGGTCCGCTCGCGACTGCTGCTGGATCGCAATCCCTACCCTACCAGCAAGGCCAGGGATTTTACCTGGCACCACGTCTTTGGTATCTGGTGTGCAGTCCCGCTATTGATTCTTGCTGTCACGGGCTCCTTCTTTTCTTTTCGCTGGACAGGTGACTTGCTCTTTGCTGCCTTTGGTACTGACAGAAGCGGAAGTAATCTGATCGTCGAAGCAAGCGAAACACCCGCGCCAATAGCAGCCGGCAGCAGCACACTGACTCTCGACGAATTATTTTCAGCCGCCGAAGGATTCAGCGACGAATGGCAAGCAATCACCCTCACCATACCCCAGGGAGACCAATCAACAGTCACTGCTCAAGTAGATAGAGGCAACGGCAGGAGACCACAACTCAGAGAGACGCTCACGATTAATCGCACAGATGGTGACATCCTGAATGTTACTGAGTTCGATAATTTACCAATCAATCAGAGGGTACGCTCTGTCTATCGATTCCTGCACACGGGCGAGTACCTGGGTATTGCGGGTCAGACTGTTGCAGGCCTGGTGTCTTTCTTTGGCATCATCATGGTGTGGACTGGACTCGCTCTGGCCTACAGAAGACTCTTGCAACCCGTGCTGCAACGCAGAAAGCCGAAAATTCAGTCTGGGGTTGAGATCGAGGCAACCTGAAGAAAGACTGTCCCGGAAATTTGGGTCAGTGCTTTGGCAAAGATTCTCCACAATCCGTTTTTAGTCAGAAGCGGTAGTCCAGGTATAAGCGCACTGAGCGTGGCTCAAACACATGAAAATGGCGGTCCTCGACTGGCGCCGCCTCGTTCGCCAACTGCGACTCATAGAAATACTCAATATCGTGATCATCTGAATCGGTGATATTAAGTACATCCAGCGCCAGACTGAGATTGTCGTTGAAAGCATAGCCAAGGCGCAGATTCAGCAGGGTGCTGCCTGCCGCCTCGACTCCACCATCGAGAGGAAAATCATCGAAGTGACGTAAGCGCAGCTGCGTGAAAAACTGATCATTGGGCTGATAGTTGATTCCTGCACTGATTACATTGTCCAGCGCTCCTGGAATTGCATCGATACCATCTACCGGTATTTCGAACGCGGCATCGGTCCAGGAATATTCAAAGTCCACTCCAATGGCATCATTGAGCTGATAGTAAGTAGTCAGTTCCACACCGTGGCGCTCGCTACCCACGCCGGTGTCCTCAGTGTTCCCCGCATCTCCCACGAACAAGAGTTCTGAATCGATATCCAGTTGCCAGAGTGCCAGGGTGGCGTTAATCCGGTCATTGAAGAACACGCGCCATCCGAGTTCAGAGCCTAGGGTGGAAACCAGGGGATCTACCGGCGCTACTGGAATGCCTTCTACGGGATCCAGGCTGATGGTAGTACCGCGAGCGTCATTGCTATGAAAGCCTTCACCAATACTGGCATAGAGCTCATGGTTTTCGTTGATGGCATAGATCAGACTGAATGAAGCCGTAAAAATATCATCATCGGCACTACCGGAATTGGCAGCGAGGGTAGCAGGGTCGGCTGCGGCCAGTGCATCGACTTCGAAGTCAAAAGCATCGTAGCGCAAGCCGAGTACAGTACGCAGGGCATCGTTGATCTGCAACTCACTCTGCCAATACAGGCTTGCGCTGGATTGATCCACTTCGTCCAGACGTATATTACCGAGAAAGTTCCGCTGGGCGGTTGCCCGCAATCCAACTTCATCAATCGCATCGATACGTAACTCACCACCAAGGGTGTTGTTGACCGCCAGCGCGCCCCACTGAGTAGGCATTACCAGGGCGAAATCGCCACCATAGATGCGACGATTGTCCACTTGTTGGAACTGGTCCCCTTGTGGACCAATGAAGTAACTGAAATTTGAATAGAGCTCCATGTCATAGTCGATTGCATAGGCATTGGCACTCAGGGCTCCATAAGCCAGATCCCGTTGCCAGTTCACGGAAAGGCTGTAACGCGAGGAGTTTCCTCCGACCGTTGGATCAATCGAGCCAAAATTTGTAATCTGGCCACTGCGAACTGCACGCGCCGGAATCTGGTCAGCAGAATTCCACTCGTTGTCATAGAGCATGAAAGAAACAGCAAATTGATCATTTTCGCCTTCCCAGTTCTGCTTCAACCACAAATTAGTCTTGCCCACATCCTCATCAACCACATCCCATGGCCCCTCATAGATCTGATGCTCAAGACCAAGCACCAGATCGCCGCCCAGGCTTTCCTGACTACCGGTAAAAAGCAGACGACCAAATCCGTACTCACCGACAGCAAGGTTTACCCCGTTCTGCAGAGCATCATCGCGACTGTAAATTCGCGCAGCCCCTGCGCCGGAAAAGTCCCCTACATCCGCGTAGTAGGAACCCTTGCGATAAACGATTTCTTCAACCAGTTCAGGAATGATGAAATTCAGATCTGTGTAGCCCTGTCCGTGTCCATGACTGCGCATATTAATTGGCATACCATCGATGCTGGTGGCGAAATCGGTGCCATGATCCAGGTTAAAACCGCGCAGGAAGAACTGGTTGGCCTTGCCACTGCCACTATGCTGTGTCGCCACCAGACCAGGCACAGATTCCAACACTTCTCCTGTACGAAGCAGTGGGCGCTGGGCTATATCATTGTGTGACACCCGCCCCTCTGACGCACTCAGGGCTGAGCCCACCAAATTCACTTCCCGGCCTATGACTTCAACTTCCTGAATACGCTGTTGCGCATGCAAGGGCAGGCTGACAACCAGGCTACTGGCAATGGCAAGTGACAACTTGTGGCTAGACACAAACTTTACTCCAGACAATAATGTGGGCGGTCTTCAAGCAGGCGCAAGTCTGCTCAAAGCCTGGCAAGTGAGCAACCATGTTCGCATAATGATTTACAAGGTCCTGACACATCGCTTTAAATATCAATAAGTTAAAGTGAATCGGACAAGAATACCGAGTTAGCAAACACCTATTCAGAATAGAAGTTTTTCAAGCACACCATGTCTGCAACACGCCGTTCTCACAACACTTTGCCCAACTCACTCGGTGAGCTGGAACTGAAGGTGATGGAATTGATCTGGTCTGATCCAGGTCTCACTGCGCAACGCGTAACCGAGCATCTATCCAATGACGCACCTTGCCAGCTCAGCACGGTGCAGACTACTCTGGAGAGACTGGTGCGTAAGGGCTGCCTGCGGCGAGAGAAAAAAGGCCATGCCTACCAGTACTTCGCCCAGAAATCGCGCAGCGAATTACTGGGTTCCATGCTAGTGGATGTAATTCAACTCCTGCACGATGGACAGGCCGACACTATTCTCAGTAGCTTTGTGAATGTTGCTGCAAGATTGGATGACGATGCACTGAATGAACTGGAGAAACTAATCCAGCAGAAACGGCAGGAAATAAATTCAGGAAGCTCATTCAAACCAGGAGAAGAGCATAATGACTAATCTCCTGGAAGTCCTCGGTTCCTTCGCCATGGTTTGGATTGTATTGTGGTTTGCCTGCGCTGCTGTACTGGCCATGCTTTATCCCCTGTTTCGCCAGCAGATACTGAGGTGGCACCCTGCGCTTGCCAGCAACCTGTTGTTGCTGTTTCTGGCCTTCCCCTTCCTGCTCGGTTTCAGTTCAACCCTGCTGTTGTTCACACCGTCTTTCCCAAGCCTTGTGTCCGTTCATTGCCATGAGGATTGTGCAGCCCATATGCCAATAATAGCCACACCGGGGCTGGCGCCCCTGGGACTGCTGTTGATTGCGGCGTTCACAGCGCTGTTGTTGTACCGCCTTGTCTACAATTTGCAGACCTCCAAACGACTGCGCAAGCAGCTGGAAAAAATGTCCGCACCTCATGATGGCTACCAACTTCTGGATGCTACACAGCCCGTGGTATTCACTTTGGGATGGTGGCGAAACCAGATTTATGTCACCAGAGGATTGAGAGATCGTTGTTCCCGGCAGGACATGGCCGTCATTCTGGCACATGAAACCGCTCACTCACGACGCCATGACAATCTCCGCTTGCTGATCGCCAACCTGTTCACCCTGGTGTTACCCAGGAAGCTCTCTCACAAATTATTGGAAGACCTGCATCTCATGATCGAATCAGCCTGCGATTTTTCTGCAGCAGAACAATTCGGCGACCTGGACGTTGCCGAGACTTTGCTGAGAGTACAGAAGCTGTCGCCAGCACACTGGAACATTGAAAGCCAGGTTGTTCTGTCACACTTCACCGGCGCGGAAATCGAGCAACGGATCATGGCTCTCGTCCAGGGTCGGTCGACGACGCTATTGCAGCATGCGGGGCTACAACTATCACTCTTGTTACTTGTCGCTGCCAGCTTCAGCCTGGTGGAGCCTCTACATCACAGCGTCGAAATTTTACTTGGCCTGCCGTGAGCTAGTCGCAGACCTGCGTTGAAAACAGCGCAAGAATACTCTTATAGGGAATAAAAAAAGGGGCTCCGATGAGCCCCTTTCTTTTTTCAATCGAAGAGATCCGATTAATCAGTTGGCTCCAGGCGAACAACCGCTGTTGGTTCACCTTCGCGATCGGAAATGGCCAGGTAAATATAGCCATCCGGACCCTGGCGAATATCGCGTACCCGCCCCATGCCGTAAGCAATAGTTTCTTCCAGTACTACATTGCGATAGCTGTCATCCAGTTGCAGACGCGCGACCTGCTCACCTGCGAGCCCGCCAGCGAAGATGTTGCCATACCACAATGGAAACTTGTCACCGCTATAGACCATCAATCCAGAGGTAGCAATTGAAGGTACCCAGAAGCGTGTTGGGCCAGTCATGCCTTCTTCAGCAATACCCACGTGAATGGGACGACCAAACTCACCGTAGTTCACGCCACGACCAACCACAGGCCAGCCATAGTTATTGCCTGGTTCGATGCGATTCAGTTCGTCACCACCCTGCGGGCCATGTTCGGTTTCCCACAGATCGCCGGTTTCGGGATGAATGGCAAGACCTTGAGGACTGCGATGTCCGTAGCTCCAAATCTCGGGAAGCGCACCGCGCTCACCTGCAAATGGATTGTCATCAGGAACACGGCCGTCGTCATGCAGGCGAATCATTACGCCATTGTGATTACTGAGATCCTGAGCAGGATGGGCCAAGAGTTCTTCCCTGGTGCCAACTGGTGGCGCCATGCGGTCACCGGCGGTGAGGAACATATAACCATTGCCATCAAACACCAGCTTGCCACCGTAGTGACCAAAGCCTTCTGCCTGGGTAGCAAAAATTTCAGTGGTGTTGTTGAGACGATCATTCTCGAATGTGCCGCGCGCGATTGCAGTCACTGAAGTACCACCTTCAACGCGGGAATAGGTCAGATAGACCCAGCGATTGTCGTTGAATTCAGGATGCGGCACCACTTCAAACAAACCACCCTGTCCACGATAGAAAACCTCAGGCACGCCAGGAATGGCTTCGGGCAGCAATTCACCATTGCGTACCAGCCGCAAGCGGCCGGGCTTTTCAGTGACCAGCATGTCACCACCTGGTAGCCAGGACATGGACCAGGGCTGGACCAGCCCGTCGGCAACAGTGACTACACGATAGTCATGATGTGCACTGGTGTAAGCATTTTGCGCCAGCGCAGTGCTTGCTGCGCTTGCCAGGGCTGCAATGCCGACAATCTTAATGAAATGACGAAGCATAGATTTCTCCTATTTAAACTGTTCTCAGTTGCAGGTTCACCTTGGGGGCGACAGTCTGCCGAATCAGATCGCTCTGACCTCTTGTTTCTCTATTATCTTTATAGACGCTTGCAGTCTTGCGTGTTCGGGAACCGCAGCGGGCTTGATTATTGCTGCCGCGGTTTTCGTCAGGATGCAGGCGAAGTCTAGTGTGATTCCCCGCCAAGCTCAAGGATTACGGGGCTTGTGCTAGCTGGATTGCCATTCTGGCGAGCCAGATCACCACCTTTCTCAGTCCCTGGGAACTCTCACCACAGCAAGCTATTGTGACTATTGCGCTTGATCGAATATCAATAATAATTTATCGTTTATCAATAAATTCTATTCTGGAGATCTTCCCCATGACTTCATTTGTTATTCCAGCACTGATACTCGCCACCTTTCTCTATGGCGGTTGGCGGCTGATCGGGGACCTCAGGATGGTAAACCTGATGTCCATCCGAGGGGCACTTTTTGGCTTTGTGTGCCTGTGCCGCTACCTCGTCTATGCAAGCGGTCTTGTTGTGATAATCGTCGTCTTCGTCATTACATTCATACCCGATTCCAACAGAAGCCTGTCACTGGATCATGCTTTCAAGATCGAATTGAATGAAGACGTCTATGCAATTAGTAGCCCACTGGTCTCACGCGAACCGAGCACCCTGCAGTCACTACGCGGCTCAGTGGAACTCACCCGTACTCCGGATGCGCTAATTCTGGTGGTAGGAGTCATTTTCTCTGCCCTTCTCGTTGTACTGCATCAACTTTTCAGTCACGGGGAAAAAGTTCTGTTGTCTCTCTATCAGAGGGTGCCCTTCACCAAAGACAACGCGGAACATACAAGACGAATCGCTGTTCTTATCCTGGCTGCCTGGTTTATCTATTATGCGTATATGTTGTGTATGACACTGTACCTTCAGCCGCGGCTGGAGACTGAAGGCTTTACCCTATCCCTGATTGAGCTGCCGTGGATATCAGCCGTGTTTACTTCCGGTATTGTGTTTGTGTTGTCAGAAGTTTTTAAAGTTGGCTTTGAACTGAAAGAAGAGCAAGACTACACGGTGTAGATCATGAAAATAGTACTCAACCTGGACCGGGTCATGTTCGACCAGAAAGTCAGTCTGACAGAACTCTCTGAACAGGTAGGCATTACATTGGCCAACCTGTCCATACTCAAAAATAACAAGGCGAGGGCTATTCGTTTCACAACACTGGCAGCACTCTGTGAAGCCCTCGATTGCCAACCGGGAGATATTCTGGAATTTGTCGCCGATGAGACTGACTCTGCATCAGTCGATGGCAGCTAGGCTTACATCAGTCCAGCCTGTTCTGGATCAATACTCCTATAAGTGTAAGACTATGTAATGGAGTGAGTGATCCAACGGAGAGAGAAAATGTACCACCGTGTCATTGTCGCAATAGATTTTTCAAGCAGCTCACAGCACGTCATTGATCGTGCTAAAGAGCTTGTTGGCGAAAATGTTGAACTGCTGGAGCTTGCTCATGTTGTTGAACCAGTCCCCAAGGTATGGGGTATGGAGTCCTATGCGCTGGATCCGGATCAACTCCAGGATAAAATAGAATCCAAAGCCACAGAAAATCTGGACAAGATTGCAGCAGCCAACGGCATTAGCCGTCACCATCTGCTTTCCGGGGAAACCGCCGCAAGCATTCGAGACTTACAGACAAAACTGGAAGCCGATGCCATTGTCATCGGTAGCCATGGTCATTCTGGATGGAAGATGATGTTGGGCTCTACGGCTGTCAGTCTGCTCCATGGCGCCACCTGCGATGTACTCACCGTGCATGTGAG
The DNA here is from genome assembly GCA_965267495.1 of uncultured Pseudohongiella sp. Lineage (GTDB taxonomy): Bacteria > Pseudomonadota > Gammaproteobacteria > Pseudomonadales > Pseudohongiellaceae > UBA9145. The sequence continues at coordinate 2,553,296 of OZ254078.1, forward strand.
TAATGATGGCTAGATAAACTGCCATATAACGAATGCTGATTAACATCCGCTACGCCAGGCTGCCATGACAGCTTCAAGGCTGGACCTACAGAGTAATATGTTACAACGCTCACAGGCAGCATCCAGACGGAACTGTGAATTGCTTCTAAGTCTGACTAATTACCAGCAGCAACTACATCTTCTCATGGTATGGTCTGGAGAAGCTGCTGGACCCCTCCTGTAGCGCAATTCTATACTGATCTAGCCCGGCAAAAGAGGGATGTAGCCGTTGACTAAAAATCTGTGCAATTGCCTGAATCCAGAGATAGCGCCACTCCCCCTGGCTTTGGGCTCAAGTGGTGAGCAAGCAGGGTTTTCCATTAGTCAGTGTGAGTCCTGTAAGCTGGCCTGGACCTCTCCACTGCCCAGTGAGGAGCAGCTGAATCGTGCTTACAGCACCGAGTACTACACTTCCAGTGATGCGAAGTTCAATTCCTTGATTGAATGGTGGACGCGATTCAGCGCCAGGAATCGCGCCAAACAATTACTCTCTGCCCATGGATTGCAGTCAGGGTCGCTTAGCGTGTTGGACATAGGTTGCGGCCGTGGCGTGTTACTGGACGGTTTTCGCAGATTGGGTCATCAAGTGCTGGGCCTTGAAAGGGAAGGTTCAGGATTTGAAAAACTCTCCGACATTGAAACCACGAGTTTGCAACAACTTGTAGACGCTGAGAAGAAATTCGACATCATCGTCATCTGGCATGTCCTGGAACATCTTCCTGAACCTCTAAAAACATTGCAGCATTGTTATCAATTGCTCGATGAGCAAGGCAGCTTGTTTATTGAAGTACCTAACTACGGGAGTCTGCAAGCGCGATTGTTTGGCAGCAGATGGTTTCATCTTGATGTGCCGCGACACCTTTATCACTTTACCCAACGCGCCATAAGCTCGCAAATGGAAGCAGCGCAGCTCAGCATTTGTACTACCAGCACATTTTCGCTCGATCAGAACCTCTATGGATTTCTGCAGAGCATGCTTAACAGTATTCCGGCTCTCCCCCATAATCACTTCTACTCCCTGTTGCAGTCGAAAATGTCATTGCGTAACTTTTTCCTGTTACTGCTGTATGCACCACTTGTCGCGCTTAGTTCAGTACTGGCAGTATTGGAACTGGTACTGACTTCGTTTACAGGCACCGGTGCCGTGTTATCCATGCATCTGAAGAAACTCAGCAATGATTAATGACAAAAAAATAGTTGTGGTGATGCCCGCTTATAATGCGGAGAAAACACTGGAGCGCACTTATCAGTCACTGCCTCATGACATTGTCGATCATGTCATTGTGGTGGACGATTGCAGCAGCGATGCGACCGTGGCTGTAGCCAGGGAACTGGGCATAGACCATACCATCCGTCATGAATCCAACATGGGTTATGGTGCCAATCAGAAAACCTGTTACAACAAGGCGATCGAGCTCGGGGCCGATGTCGTCGTCATGGTGCACCCTGACTATCAATACGAACCGCGTCTGGTTACTGCCATGGTATCCATGATTGCGTCCGGCGTTTATGACTGTGTGATTGCCTCACGCATTCTCGGTACAGGCGCCCTGAAAGGTGGCATGCCACTCTACAAGTACATCGCCAACCGAATCCTCACGGCATACCAGAACTGGCTATTGCCATTCAAATTGTCCGAGTATCACAGTGGTTACCGGGCGTTTTCGCGGCCCCTGCTGGAAGCCTTACCGCTGGATGAGAACAGCGATGATTTCCTGTTCGACAACCAAATGTTGGTTCAGGTAATTACCCAGGGCTATGCCATCGGAGAAGTCAGTTGCCCTACCCGCTATATGCCTGACTCCTCATCAATAAATCTGCGGCGTTCAGTGAAGTATGGTCTGGCGGTAATCACTACTACTATCGAATACAAGCTGTGCCAGATCGGCTTATTGAAAAACAAGCGTTTTCCGAAAAAACAGCACTAGCAAGCCAAGCTGAGCCCATGACTCCCACCCGGGAACAACTCGACGCGCTTATCCAGCTCTATCAGTCAGGACAATTGCAAAAAGCTGAATCAGCTTGTCGACATTTGCTCAACACAGAGGCCGATTCCTTTGCACTTAATAATCTTCTTGGCCTGATTCTGCAGGGTCAGGGGAAGTTGCCAGAAGCAGTCACGGCTCACAACAAGGCAATTGAGCAGGAGCCAGCAAACGCCAAGGCTTATACCAATCGCGGCACTGCTCTGATGCGCCTGAACAAACACGAGATGGCACTCGCTGATTTTGACAAAGCGATCGAGTGGCAAGCAGAGCTGGCAGGTGCACATCTGAATCGCGGCATTCTATTGAGCAAGCTGGGTCAATTGCAGGCCGCTTTAGCGAGCTGTGAACGCGCTATCCAACTGGAACCTGGGCTGAGTGAGGCCTATTCCAGTTGCGGCAATATACTGAAAGACCTGGGTAGAGTTGAGGAAGCATTGGCGAAATACCGCGTGGCAATCAAACTCAAGCCGGGAAATTTTCAGGCACATAGTAATCTGCTGATGGCACAGAACTACCTCACCGATCACCGTAACGACGAAGTACTGCAGGCTGTGCAGGCCTTTGCCGCTGCGCTAGAACAACACACCCTGCCGGCATTTCCCAGAAGGCCGCTACAAAAAAACCCGGATCGCCTAAGTCTCGGTCTTGTCTCCGCAGACCTGCGTAATCATCCAGTGGGCTACTTTCTCGAAGACCTGCTGGTTTCACTCGCCGAAAGCAGGCTCGACCTGGTCGCGTTTAGCTGTACCAGCGAAAAGGATGATTTGAGCGCCCGAATCCGTCCTTTTTTCAAAGACTGGTTTCAGCTACACGACAAATCTGATTCAGCCGCTGCCCGGCTGATCTACGATCAGGAGATTGATATCCTGATCGATCTCTCCGGCCACACGGCCAACAACAGGTTGCCGCTATTTGCGAGCAAACCTGCTCCCATTCAGGTGAGTTGGTTGGGATATTTTGCAAGCACAGGCCTCAGCGACATCGACTACCTGTTGACGGATCCACATCTTTCACCGCCAGGCAGTGAAGAGTACTTCAGCGAGCAACTATGGCATCTGCCGACTACGCGCTGGTGTTTTTCAACTCCCCGCTGTGACTACACTTGCTCCAGTTTGCCCGCACTGCAGAATGGTCACATTACATTCGCCAGCTTCCACAACCTGACGAAACTCAATAGTCGAGTCATTGAAATGTGGTCAGCGTTGCTCCAGGCAATACCAGCAAGTAGATTGCTGCTCAAATCACCGCAGCTTCGTGATACAGGAGCAAGAGAAGGATTCCTGGCTCAATTCGCCCAACGTGGCGTTAAGCAGGACCGTATCGTTATGGAAGGACCAGAGTCCAGGGAGCAGTATCTTGCTGCCTACAATAGAGTCGACATTGCACTGGATCCGTTTCCTTTCACCGGCGGTGCCACCAGCATTGAGGCCTTATGGATGGGAGTGCCATTTATAACGCTCGCCGGAGATACGCTGGCAGCACGACAGGGTGTAAGCATCCTGAAAAATGCCGGCCACGATGAATGGATAGCAGAAACAGAAGAGCAATACCTTGAAAAAGTAGTCGCACTGGCGCAGGATTTGCCGGCGCTGCAGCAACACAGGACTGAATTGCGCCAGCAACTCCTCGCCTCGCCATTATGCGATTCGACAAAATTTGCAAACGATTTTGAAGAGACGGTGTTTGCGATCTGGAATCAGACTGCCAGCGCCATATCCTGCTGATTCATCTCACTGAGCGCGTCGGCGATTAGTTTCTTGATCTGCGCTTCGCTGCTCATATTGGTTTCTACATATTCACAGCGCAGGTAACTCTGGTCTCGTGCCTCATCATAGATCACCCCGAGAACCCGGACCCGATTTTCAATGCAGGACTCATCCGGAAGTCGCATTTGACAGTCGGTAATAATCTCTGAGCCTTCCAATTGGTTCGCCAGATTGCCATCGAAAACGATCTTTGTACCGGTTTCAGAAATGTCCACCACCTTACCCTGGAATCGCACACCAAGATTGACGAACAGGGTTACTGGAATATCTTCGCGATCAGTCAGGTTTATGCGGATTGCCTTGCGTTGTTGGGAGTATTGCAAGGTGTCGGGAAACTCAAAATCACAGTGTTCAGATTTACTGTTTAGAGCCGCGCCATCTGAAGGCATTACCAGGGTTGATTTAAAGACAACTGAGATACCGCCGCTGCGAGCACGGAAGAACACCATATTGGTCATGGAATGGGTCAGTGCATCCAGAATGTCCGCACTCACCGTAATGGTACCCGCCTCGGGATCGACGGCAAAAAGTTTGGTCGAATGGGAAGACAGGTGGTTACGCACCATGGAGAGATAACAGAACGACCACTCATGGACTAACGCAGACTGCAGGATTTCCTGAATTTCAGCCCCGTCCACGATCTCGCGAGTCTTGCCATTGCCTGGTTCCATGTCTACTACCTGCGCAAAACGTCCCGTCATGATCTCGGTAACAGGTATTACGACAATATTGTGCAATGAGTTTAACTGGATTGATGTAGGAAAAGTGCTGGCAGTGAAGGGGATCACAAGCCTAAGCAAGCACCAGATTGGCAGAAACCACAATTCGCGGACGATCTGCCCGGTAAGCTGTCACGGAATGCGCCAGGCTGCTTGGAAATAACAGCAGCTCTCCGGATTTGGGAACAACTTCAAGCGTAGGTCTGCTGGCGGTCCTCTGTTCATAGAATTGTAAAATTCCGCCGGCTTCCACCCCGCTGTCTCCTTCTTCGACGAAATAAACTGCCGAGATCAATCCGCTATGGTTATGCCTTCTGCCGGTCAGGCCACGCTTGCTGACAATTGACCACATTGTCTTGATACTGAGTCGATTAGATGATCCGGAATTTTTGAGCAGTCCGTTTGCGGTTTCTTCAATGAATTGCACTAGTACCTGCAATTCAGTATCAGCTGATTTTTGCAAGCTGCTGCCCGACAACCACTTGTTGTCGAAATAGGAAACACCATCGGCCTCAAAAGAACCTGCGTCGGCGACGGATTCCGACCAGTGTAGAATTTCGGCCGACATTTTCGCATTCAATGTTTCTGCATCGGGCAGAGTCGCTTGCCAGATAGGTGCAGTGCCATCTGCTTCACTGCCTATTGGTGTTGAAATACATCTCATGCGTTGCTCCATCTGCTATTAGCCTGGCTGAATTTACTATTTATACTCCGGCAATCAAAGATGGCTGAATCTATTCCCGGTGGCTTTCCACCCTTCGACTTCCGTTGTAACTTTTTATTTATCGCTGCGTCTAAGGCCTGTTCGACAGATTCAATACCTGTGTTTCCCAAATTGGAGGCCTAGATGCTCCTATTACATTTGTTATTGATTGTGCTGTCAGCTCTGACAGTGGTGAGCTGGTTCGGCCGCTCGCAAGTTTCCAGGATTTTATTCAGGATTGGCAGTTTGAGTAGCCTGACTGCAATGCTGGTTCAACTCATGCTGGTAGGCGTATTGTGGCAACTTGTTCCTGCATATACTGTTATTGCACTCACTTCAATTCTTATGGCGATACGTTATTGCTTCCCTGAATCTGAAGGTGCTGGAGACAATAAGCTTCGCCGACCATGGTTAGCCAGATTCATGGTATTAATAATTCTTCTGCTATTGCCAGGCGCAAGTGCTCTGATGCTGAACCTGTTCCCACTGTTCAGCCTCCCCGAACCCGATGGACCTCACCGTGTGGGAACACGAGTATTCTACCTTGAGGATCAGTCCCGCACAGAAATGTATGCAGACGATCCAGAAATGAGCCGCCAGATACGAATCAGAACATGGTATCCCGCTGCCGCACCAACAACTGAGAACTCATTCTATTGGCAGCATGGCGATTCCATGAGCCGGGAACTGGCAAAAGTTGTAGGCCTCCCTCCCTTTATATTCAGTCACCTCGGCAAGATTCGCACCAATGCCTATGTTGATGCCGAAATTCTTGAATCTGCTGAGCCTTTTCCTGTAGTGTTGTTTTCCCACGGTGCTGTAGTTGGATATGCCGAACAATCTTCTTCGCTAATGGAATCGCTGGCCAGCCATGGCTATGTCACCATTTCAATAGATCACAGCTATACCGGATTGTATGTAGAATTTCCTGACGGTCGCATTGCTAGCAATGACAATTTTCTACAAATCTACTCTCAAGCCAGCAATGAACTGGATGGTGACGATGTCACCGAACAGGAAGTGCGAATCAAGAATGCACAAAATCTGAATGTGACGCTGGACGCAGCTCGAGAAATCACGCAACTCACCCCTCTCGCCACGAAAATGTATGCAGATGTCATAGACTACTGGAAGGCCGACCAGGAATTTGTAGTACGCAGTGTTTTGAATCAAATTGACTTCTTTGCAAATCAGCTGGATCCACAAAGCATCGGAATTGCCGGCATGTCCATGGGTGGCTTTACTGCATTTCACTCTCTCTACGCCAACCCGCGATTCCGTGCCGGTGTCAACCTGGATGGGTACAACCTGCTATCGATTGATCATCCACCACTCCAAAAGCCCATGCTTTATCTGGTCAGTGATGACTTTTTCCTGCCTTCTGCAATGCACAGACTGGTTGTTGATAAGCTGCAGCATACTCCAGGCTATGTTTTCAAGATTCCAAGCGCGAACCACTTCAATTTCAGTGATATAGGCTTTTTCGCCAATTGGCTTTATTCTCAGGGGGGCCAGCTTGGGGATATTGATCCAGTCCTTATGTCCAGGATAGTTAACACATCAGTGCTCTCATTTTTCGATACCCACCTCAAAGGAGAAACGTCTGATGCATTGGCAAATCTGGGTAGCAGGTTTCCGGAAATTGAAGTCGTCTATTAGAAACCTGATCCTCGCTGATCCAAGCACAGAGGACGGATATTCAGAAATAGCCTGACACCTGTCTCCAAACACGATAGTGCAAGAAATAATTTCGGCGAATAGTAAATAGAAAGAGTCTGATTCGGATTACTTCTCCTCACAATGATTCCCTCGCAGATATACAGGTGTCTTGAGAACACACTCGGAGAGATTGATTCGAAATTTGCGTGAGCGCAAATTCCTCACCCTGCGGGCAGCGCGTTCGCGCTGTCTGCGGAGCTTCGCCCACATGGTCGTGGGCGTGTCGAGAATCGCCGGGAGCGATTCTGGTCTGTTCCTTTCAAACTGGGAGTTAGCTGCCATCTTCCGGGAGCCTTTCGGCTCCACCCGGAGAGATTGATTCGAAATTTGTGTGGGCGCAAATTTCTCACCCTGCGGGCGTCGCGCAAGCGCGACGTCTGCGCTGCTTCGCAGCTTTCGAACTGGGAGCTAAGTGCGATCTTCCGGGAGCCTTCCGGCTCCACCCGGAGAGATTGATTCGAAATTTGCGTGGGCGCAAATTCCTCACCCTACGGGCGTCGCGCAAGCGCGACGTCTGCGCTGCTTCGCAGCTTTCGAACTGGGAGTTCGAACCAAGTCCTCCAGGACTTACCAATTAAAAAAGGGAGCCTTTGGCTCCCTTTTTTAATTGGCACGCCCGGAGAGATTCGAACTCTTTCCCCTCTTTTTATAGCGTTTTCTGAAACCCTCAGATCACGCTGTATCCCGCGTATTACCTCACATCTTACATTTTCCATGGGAAGCAGTGCTACCCCTAACTGCCCCATAGATACCCAAAACTATGACAAGAACTATGACAAATGGAGGAATCCGTCATGCAGTTGATAGTGAAAACACCAGCAGAAGGGTCAGCAGGTTTTGTGCCCTCCTCCCTGGGAGATGTTCCGGTATTCACCGGAAGAAAGGACAAGAACGGGGAACTGATTTTTGAGGGGGATTACGTCCAGCTCAATGACCCTCACTCAGGCAAGAAGTTGGAAGGCCCTATCGCCTTCTTGGAAGGCTCTTTCATGATTGACAGCGAGGGGGACTGGGAAGACTTCTTTGAACAGTGCCTGTCTTGCTGGGGTGATGATGTCCTGGAAGTTGTTGAGCCACCAGAACAGGTACAGGAGGCAGCGTAATGAGAAGTGAGACACAAGTTGTTAGCAACACAGACGAATTGCTCGCTCTTAGAGATAAAGATGGCGTAGTTAGGGCACAAGGAAATCTCAGAATTGAGTGTGATGTGCCATGGTCCGTTGGAAAAGAAATCGTCGGACTGTATTGCAGAGGCAACCTGTATTGCGGAGGCAACCTGGATTGCGGAGGCAACCTGTATTGCGGAGGCAACCTGTATTGCGGAGGCAACCTGGATTGCGGAGGCAACCTGGATTGCGGAGGCAACCTGTATTGCGGAGGCAACCTGTATTGCGGAGGCAACCTGGATTGCGGAGGCAACCTGTATTGCGGAGGCAACCTGGATTGCGCCGGTGACTACCTAATCATCACTGGCGACCTGTATTGGGCCCAATCTCACATCCCGGAAATGCCAGAGAAGCACTACATAAAACGGGTGCTCCCCTTCCCTTACCAGAGGCAACACTGGCAAGACCGATTAGGGATTGATCTTCAGGGCGGCTGCTATGAGGAGCTATGCGGTCGGGTACTAAAGCGGATCATCAGACTCTTGGAAGATGAGAAGTGGTCATCAACTGAAAGATGGATGCTGGAAACTCTTAGAGACAGTGAGAAAGAGATTCCAGATTGGGTGGCAAGTATTCGAGATGAGTCTCAAAGAGAGGCTGCCTGACTATGAGGCTAGTCTTCGATGCAGAAGCTAATGGACTCCTGAATGTCCCAGTGTGGCAATCAGAGGCCAACAAGATGTGGTGCCTGGTTGCTGTGGACATTCAGTCAGGGAAGCAACACACCCTGATTGAGCCCACTGCATCTGAGCTGTCTACGCTGCTGGATCAAGCTGAGGAGCTGATAGGTCACAACATCACCATCTATGACCTGCCCCTGTTTAAAAAGTTGTTCGGCTGGGAGCCTGCCCCCTGGGTGAAGATCACAGACACATTGATCCTGTCCCAGCTGCAGAGACCAGACAGGCCTCCTCCAAAGCAATTCAATGAGACCCAGGTAAAAAAGGTGGGTACTCACAGCCTGGCTGCCTGGGGTATCAGGGTGGGCATAGATAAACCAGAGCATGATGAGTGGGACTGCTTCTCACCTGCCATGCTCACCCGGTGTGAAACTGATGTTGAGATTAACGTACTCACCCATGAGTGGCTGCTGAGAGAGCAGGCTGCTGATGAGGAAATCGGAATTGATTGGACTAACGCCATCTACCTGGAGCACAAGAACTCAGAGATAGCTGCTGTCCAGGAACAGAATGGTGTGGATTTTGATGAGCAGAGGGCCAGGAGGCTGGTGAAGATCTTCGATGAGAAGATCAGGAGAATCGACCGGAAGCTCCACCCATTGCCTCTCCTCTGCTACATCAAAGACAAAGTAAAACCTGAACTCCGGGAGGAGCTAGGTGAATCACGGTGGTATGAGGATCACCACTGCCACAACACAGAGGGGGAATACACCTCTTTCATCTGCAACTGGTTTGGGTTGGACCCACTGGATGCACATGATGAGAGCCCCCTAATCGAATTTGATCATCAGGGATTCTGCAGGGTGGAATTTAGGCCACTCGAGTTGACCTCTCTTGATCAAATAAAACGGTACCTGCTGAACCAAGGATGGATACCCACGCAATTTACCAAGAAAGGTAGCCCCCAACTTCCGAAGGCTGGAGACGACACCGAAGAAGCGGAGAAATCTCTGTCTACGATTAAGGGGGAAACAGGGAAGCTTATTGCACAGCGGTTGATTCTGTCAGCAAGAAGAGGGTTTTTGCTCAATCTAAAGGACGAGCAAAAGGGGCAACTCAATTTGATGCGAAGAGATGGAAGAGTCACAGCAGGTATTGTTGTTCAAGGAACCCCAACAGGGAGGAGCAGGCACAGAGGTGTGGTTAACGTGCCCTCTCCAAAAGCTCCCTGGGGAGAAGCTATAAGAAGGTGCTACAAGGCACCCGAAGGAAGGGTCATTGTTGGGGTAGATGCTATGGCGCTCGAGATGAGAGTCATGGCCCACTTTCTCAATGACCCCGACTTCACACAAGCAGTGCTGGAGGGAGACCCCCATCAGATGTTCTGGGATACCGTCAGAGATATGGTGGATTCCAGGGGGCAGACCAAGAACATTGAATATGCCTTCATCTATGGTGCGTTAGATCCCAAGTTGGGCTCCATGGTGGACAGAAGGCCACCTGGTGTGTCCATCAAGCAGGCTGGTGCTGAAGTCAGGAAGAGGTTTATGGAGGGTATCCCTGCCCTTGGTGACCTCATCAATAGAGTACAGGCCACTGCTAAACACAGAGGCTATCTGAGAGGTCTGGATGGCAGAAAGCTCCAGCCTCGCTCTAAACATTCACTTCTCAATCTTCTATTCCAGGCAGCTGGAGCGGTGATTATGAAGACTGCCACCTGTTACTCGGACAAGTGGATTAGGGAAGAAGAGTTAGACAGCAAACTAATCATCACCATGCATGACGAGTGGCAGAGAGACACCCTACTGTCTCACGCAGTAAGAGCTGGAGAGTTGTGCGCCAATGCCATTGTGAGAGCAGGTGAGTTTTATCAATTGAATTGCCCTATGGCTGGAGAAGCCAAAATAGGGGCTAACTGGGCGGAGACACACTAATGACTGGCCTTAATTGTCATCAATGCATACACAAAAGAAGTGTACCTGGTAACTGTCATATTCAATGCGCAAATCCAGATCAGGATATGACTGGAAACGCTCATGGAATAAGGAACGGGTGGTTCATCTACCCACTCCTGTTCGACCCTGTCTGGGGCACCAAGGAGTGCAGCAACTTTGAGTCCAAGGAGGGACAAGGTGAACAAACACAGACAGGAGGTAATCAGTAAACAACAGGAGTTCCACACTCAGTGGGACCCCTTCCCCTTCGACGGGTACTGTCCATTCTGTAGGGCAGACCTCGTCGAGGTAAATGGAGAAGACAGATTAACCAAGGAGGGTATGTCTGGATGTCGAAAATGCAATCGTTCCTGGGTGGAGTGATTCTCACTTTACTCATGTGTTCTTCAGCCTCAGCCTATGAGTACAACGGAGAACACTGGCAATCAACATTCAACTGGTTCATGGGAGATGGCTGCCCAGACTATGTTGAGCAAACCGTCATCAATGCACTGGAGGACTTCTCACCAGTTCCACATGCATTCGGTGGCTATCTACATAAGGCACCAGGGGCTGACGGATATACCACAGTGTATTGCGCCCCTGCCCCTGTACTTGAATTGCAGTTCCTACCACCAGGTGTCAGTTACGACGAACAAGATACAGTCTTGGCTAATGCCAAGTGGTGGTGGATAACACAGACTCAGGAGATCACAGAGTGTGATATCTGGTTGGGAACAGACTCTCTCACCCGCTACAACGTGGTCAGGTTGGTCAAGCATGAGTTAGGCCACTGCTTCGGTCTGCAACACTCAGAGATGAATGTAGCGATCATGTATAGCTCTCCTCTCTTCAACAGGCTACACGTTGATGATCTGATGGGCCTGAGTGAACTGTATGAACAGTGCTTCCCGGTGGTTGATGAATGGAACAATCTCTTCATCCCCATTGTGAGGGCCAGAGGGACTTACTACCGTTTACTGCAGGATGAAGACGGAGCTTGGCCCTGGGATATTTATGACTACTGGGAGGTAGCAGAGTGTAAATAGGTTCTGCTATGGTTAGATAACTACGATATTCAGGAGACAATAATGAAAATTCTCCCCTACGCTCTGTCTGCAGCGGTCGTTATTCTAGTTGGCGTGAATCTCTATTCTTTCTTTGGGCACCCAATCAACCTTTGGTTTTCGTCAACTACGGAAGTAACAGTTATAGATCGAGAGGATCAGCTAAATCGCCTTCGCCTTGCTCGAGAAAAACTAGAGCGAGAGATTGGCGATGCTGAAGAGAGCAGAGACATCTCTAGATTTATTAGTCGAATGGCTGTCCTCCAGAACGAAGGAGTGTTGGGCAATGACGAAGTGCGCGCAATGTTCGATAACTTGGCATCTGAGGCTTCATCACCAATTGTCTCTGACGCAATTGAGGAATACATCGATGTACAGAATGAGGTAATTGCAACTAATTCGTCGACAGAAAGTAGTTCTGAAGACAATACCAACAATATTGAAGGGGGTATCTACCTAATTATAAGTGCATTGTTCACTTTCGTTATTTTAGTGTTCGCCATGCAGGTAGCTAGAGACAGAAATCTCCCTCAGATAGAGCGCAGATGGGGATATGTAGTAATCACTGGAGTTCTTTCAGTTTGGGGAGGAGTAACAATAGCAATACCAACAGGATTCTTTTAGTTGACATTTATGGAATAAATGGTACAATATAAAGGTGGGAGAAAATCTACCCACCCATACTAACGATAAGGAGATCGAGTATGGAAATCGGAGAAAGCATTGCTTTCAACTGTGAGTTTGTAGCGTTCATGATGAACGTGCAAATTCAAGGCAAAGACAAGACCTATCCTGGTCACAAACTAATCTACACCTGCAAAGGTGAAACCCGCGAACAGAACTTCCACCAGAACAGTGGCAAGTTCCCTCCCCAATCTACCCTTATTGCTGATGCCCAGACCATGGCACCTGGTCAGAAGTTCTGGTTGCAGAAAACCAAGAATGACAGAGGGTTCACTGACATCACTGATTACGGCCAGGGAGAGGTTCCACCTGAGGTAAGACAGGCTACTAGCAAGCCCCAGGGCGGTCAGTCTGGTCCAGCTGGTGGCGGTGAGTCTGTCAAACAGACCGCCCTGAAGGTAGCTGCTCAACTGGCAGTAGAGGCCAACAGGACTGGTTCTGATGCACAAAGCCTGGTTTCTTTTGTCACTGGTCTGGCTGATGAGATTGCCTCATACCTGAGGGGTTCCCCCTCTGTACAGGAACAGGTGGTAGCTCAAGCCCAGGCTGCACCAGTACAGACAGCAGGGGTTGCTGCACCTGTTGGTGACGGAGTTTCATACACCAACGCCCCCGCACCTGTTGTCAATCAGCCAGTAAACAGCGGCAACCTCCAGCAGGAGTTCTAATGCTGGCACTTATAGACGGAGATCCCCTCTGTTATATAGCCGGATTCGCTGCTCAGAAGTCCATCCATACAGTACAGATGGGCGAGGTAGAAATCCCCTTCACAGATATCGAGTTAGCTAGAGAGTTCGCCAGTAAACACAATGGAGAGTTCATCAAAGCTTCCAGAGTTGAGGCTGAACCTCTAGCACACGCTCTACAAATCTGTAAGAGACACATTCAGAAGTGTCTGGATGCACTACACACAACTGAGTATCGAGTCTTCCTCACAGGAGGGTCTAACTTCAGGGAAGAGATTGCCACCCTGGTTCCCTACAAAGGACTGAGGTGGGGGCCTGAGAAGAGAGAACAGGTTAGAGAGCAAGGTCAATGGCTGGAATGGTTAGAGGAAACCGACCACCTACCCCCTGCTTCCCCAAAACCTGTCCACTACCAGGAACTGAAGCAATACCTGATAGACCACCACAATGCCATCACAGTTGAAGGCGCTGAAGCAGATGATGCTTGCAGTGTCCTCAGTTGGCAGGAGTGGAACAAGTACAAAGGGCTACGCTTACCGCTGACTTGCTGTTGCACCATTGATAAAGACCTAAGGATGGTGCCTGGTCTTCACTTTGACTACAGCAAGAATCAGTTTAACTGGGTATCAGAGATAGAGGGACAGAGGTCCTTCTGGACTCAGATGATCACGGGGGACAAGACAGACAACATAGTTGGATTGTCTGAGTCGGGCGGTAAGAGGAGAACTTTCAAGACTGATCCGATCCAGAAGATGGAAGACCCTCTCGAGATGTATCTCTATGTGAGGCAGGGGTATGAGGAGAAGTACGGGGACAACTGGGAAGCAGCAATGACAGAGAATGGAAGATTGCTGCACATGAGAAAGGAAAAAGGAGAGTTATGGACGCTACCAATATCAGAATGAATGAGAAGAGGTTCCTGGGGACAGGGCCTGGAGATGCTGAATCAGTTCAGGCGTTTGTGGAAGTAGACGAGCACTCAGTTGAGACAACTCTTAGGCTCAATGACGGGAGCAACGGAGCCTATTTCAATGTCTTTGCTTATGGACCAGAGGCGGTAGATGCAGCGGTTGCCAAGTTGGAGAGACTGCAAGCCGTTATGGACACTTTCTACCAAACAGCAAGGGCTGCCCTTTTGGAATTTAAAGAGGAAAAAGAAGATGAGTGATAGCAGTGTGTCAATTAATTTTGGTGGACTTCTGGTCCCACTGCTCACACTTCTTTTTGTAGGGTTGAAGCTGGCGGAGGTTGGTGTTGTTGCAACCTGGAGTTGGTGGTGGGTTCTCTCGCCTATCTGGATTTCACTTCTAATCTGGGTGGTTGTGATTGGAGGAGTACTGGGGCTTGCCTACTGGGCAAGCAAATGAAAGCCCAATCAGCCAAAGCCAAAGGCAGACGTTTCCAGCAGTGGATCAGGGACAAACTCATAGAGTTACTCTCTATTCACCCTGAGGACATTGAGAGCCGTTCAATGGGGGCAGGGGGAGAAGACTTGATATTAGCAAGAGTGGCTAGGCTAGCTTTCCCCTACTCCATTGAAGCTAAATGCCAGGAAAGGGTGAACCTTTGGGACGCCTACAAACAAGCAGAAGCTAACTGTGGCGATTATGAGCCTATCGTATTTCTAAAGAGGAACAATCATAAGCCACTCGCACTAGTGGATGCAGAGCACTTCATCAGACTACATCAGGAGGGCAAGGATGCCTCAGAAGTATGTGAGTCGGGAGGAAGAGAACGGGATAACTCAAGCACTACTTAAAGAGATATTCGATTATGACCCTGAAGGTTTCCTGGTAAGGAATGGGGTCAGAGTTGGAATACCCGATAGAGATGGTTACGGGCGTATAGGCATCAACAAGAAGTCATACAAAGCCCACCGTCTCATCTTTCTCTACCACCACGGTTACTGTCCCCCTGTTGTTGACCACAGAGACAGAGACCGTGAGAACAACAAGATAGAAAACCTCAGGGCAAGCGATCACACCAAGAACAACGCTAATAGACCCGCTCACAGGAACAGCGCCAGTAAGTACAAGGGAGTATGGAAGAGCCCTAAGACAGCCAAGCTCCCCTGGACTGCAGCAATCCGGAAGGAACACCAGACTTACAACCTGGGCACCTATGCTACGGAGGAAGAAGCTGCAGAGGCCTATAACGAGAAGTGTCTGGAGCTTTATGGTGAGCATGCCCTACTAAATGAAATTGACTGCAACAAGGAGGTTGCGTGTGGAACACAAACCAGAAGAGGAAGAAAACCTCTCACCAGATATGCAGGCTTTCCTGGAGACTCACAATCTCCTCCAGTCTGCAGCCCAAATTCTATCCCTCATGGATCAGCTCCTGATTGAGTATGCCCAGACAATGGCCCTATTCACTCAAGGCTTTAACAAGCTGGGGCTGGCACTTGAGGAACACAACACAGAACAAAGGATTGTTACCAATGACTGAAGCAACACAGACAGTGCCTTTCGTACAGGTGCTACAGAATATCCAGAATGCCCTGACAGTGGTTCAGGTGAACCTGCAAAACCTTCTCAACAGTGTGGCTGTGGCAGTGCAGGCCAGCCAGGTTCAGATTGTGGATGCAGTTGAAGAGACAGGTGTAACTGCCTCCCCCTCCGGCCCTGAAGACGAACAGGAGGAGACTGAAGAAGATGCAGACTGAAATCTGGAGTCACACAGAGGAAGGGTATATCCCTGTTGATCCAGATGAGTTTGTTACTCCTTTCTTCCAGGCACATGAGCTGGCCTGCCAGGGCACAGGTAAGATCAGACTGGCGCCCAATGTAGGGATCAGACTGTCTTACCTGAGGCTAACCTGGGGCAAACCTCTCTCCCTTAACTCTGCGTGTAGAACACCAGAGCACAATCAGAGAGTGGGAGGCCACCCGAGGTCACTGCATCTGACAGAAGGTGAGAGATCACTACTAGGGTGCTGTGCCTTCGATGTGAACTGGAGGGATTGGGATGGTGAGGAGAAGAGACATTTCGTAGCTCACTGTGAACAACAGGGATGGTCATGTGGATTACATCCTGGGTTCTGCCATATCGACATGCGTAGAGAGTATGCCGGGTTACCCAGGGCCACATTCAAGTATGAATCATGGGAGGGATACTATGAGTGAGTTTGAGAAAGGAGATCGAGTAATTGCGATTCGAGAAACAGTGATGCAATTAGGTGAAGTTATTCCAATAGGGACTGAAGTTACTGTCAATACATGCCCTTGTGTAGGTGAATCAAAAGTTATGAATGTCTCGTTTCATGAGAACCATCCATTCCTTGAGCACGGCACCAGCCATCGGACCGTAAATATCTGTGACTTTGAGTTCCTCACAAATAGTGATGATGCCCTCGACATCAGGATGTTAACTGCGGTCTATACACGCGCTGTAAGGGACTACGAAGAGGCCCAGGAGGAGGCTATCAAGGCGGAACAGTATCGCAGAGAAGCACAGAGCCACAAGGACAAGATAGGTCACCAACTCCTGACTGCTATCAGGGAATCAATATGAGTAAGGAAGACATCATCAAGAAGTTGGATGAAGCTGGTATCCCTTACAACATGGAGCTGGTGGAGTTCATTGAGGAGTGCTGTGAGCATGCCTACACAGAAGGAAGACTGGATGGCTCTTCTATGGGTGAGGTTCACTGAGATGTTGCACTGTGAAGTCCCAAGGACTGGGAACAGAGTGGACCTGTTGGGGGATGCTGGACTCCCCTCAGAGGTACAGGTAGGAGGAGACCACTACAAAGGAATGGCAATCCAGCCTGCTGAGTATGTCACCAAGAATGGAATCCCCTTCCTGCCTGGTAACGCTATCAAGTATATCAGCAGGATCGGCCTGAAAGGTGACCCGATTGAGCAGATAGAGAAAGCCATCCACTGCCTGCAAATATATCAACAGATACTCACGGAAGAGGGAGAGTGTCATGACATGGATGCTAACTAATTCAGGGAGAAGGATTGATTTCCCCACCCCTGACCCTTCACAAATCTGTTTGGAAGACATTGCTACTCACCTGAGTAGAGTGCCTCGCTTTGCAGGGGCCACTGAGACCCCCTACTCTGTTGCTCAGCACAGTATCTATGTCTCTCACTTGGTACCGGAGGAACACCAGCTACAAGCCCTACTGCATGATGCTGCGGAGGCTTACTGCTGTGACCTACCGACCCCACTGAAGTCCCTGCTACCAGAGTACAAGGCTATTGAGCAAGGTGTCTGGAGGGTGATTTCAGGTGTATTTTCGGTTGACTCTGGTATACATCCGGTTGTCAAAGAGGCAGACAGGCATGCTTACCTGGTGGAGAGGCACCTGTTGCTTCCGGACCATCCGGATTTGGAGGAGTTGCCTGAGGGCTTTGAGGTCGACAGGAGTATCGACATAGTTGCTCCACACTATGCAGCCTGGCAGTTTCTACAGAGGTATGAGGAGATCACAGGTAGATACTTATAAAAGAGTACTAGTGGCACCCCCGCCCAGACTCGAACTGGAATCCCCACCTTCGCAAGAGGAGTGCTCTATCCATTGAGCTACGGGGGCACCGCTTGCTACAGAAGGGACCTGAGAGGGTCCCTTTTTTCTGTGGTGGGGATAAATTCATACAGCCAGTGACTATACGGGAATTATGATTGAGTCCGTGTGAAGGCCTTGAAGCTCGAAGTAGTACAGCTCACCTCCTACTTCAGCACTGAATACAGTAATAGGGCCTCCGCATGTAAATCTTACGCCAACGACCTGGACTTTTAGGCTTTTCATTTTAGTGATCCTGAATGAGCAGACCACTAGAGTGTAGTTCTTTTAAATTAGGCGGAAAGGGGGTTTTCCACCCTTTGTGCCAGTGCTGTGAACTGTGTCACATTAAGCAGCAATTATTCCCAATATGATTGAAAATGTAGGCCCTAGTCAGGGCCTTTTTTATTGCCAATCAGAAAGTCTAGCCCTGAGTCTCATAGCAGCCTGGCTATGAATCTGGCTCACCCGGGACTCACTCACACCGATGGCTTCGCCGATTTGTTCAAGGTCCATCTCTTCATCATAGCGCATAAACAGTACCATCTTCTCTCGTTCAGGGAGGCTATCAATGGCTCTGGATAAGTGTTTTTTGAAGTCCTGCCCTTGGAGCCCCTCTGAAGGGTCAGGTGATTCGCCTGGAGCTAGATCATTCTCCAAATCTTCAGCGGCCAGAACCTCTTCAAAGCTAAACAACCTGGTCCCTGCAGCGTCCTGCAGAATCGAATAGTAAGTGTCTAAATCAATGTCCAGCTCTTCAGCAATTTCCCTATCTTTCGCATCCTTACCAGTCCGTTCTTCAATAACCTTGATAGCTGCAGCTATCTTCCTTGTTTTCCTGTCTATTGATCGAGGCTGCCACTCACCCCCTCTCGCACCTTCCATCATAGCGTTCCGGACCATGTTTCCAGCATAAACTTCAAAGCTGCCACGTTTACTGTCATCCCACTTTCTGGCTGCTTCCATGAGTCCAATTAGCCCTGATTGAACCAGATCATCATACTGGACCTCTTTAGGAAAGCGGCTGGCTAATAGGTCAGCGATCTGGGACACAAGTGGGGCATACCTCTCGACAACTCTGCCAAGATCCAGCTTCTCTTCTTTCTTGTCCTCTTTTGCAGACGAAGCTCTTTTGATGGCAATTCCCTGCTCTTCAGCCCACTTCTCCAGCTCAGTTGCCTTGTAGACCTCAGCAACTATGGCCATTTTCTGTCCAGGCTCATCAACGGGGATTTTCAGAGTGATTTGGTAGTAGTCATACCCGGTCATGAAATCGCTCATGACCAGCTTCTGCTTCAATATCTTGGCAGGCTCTTTGTGTCTCATCTCACTTTCCTCGGTCCACAGGCGAACAACACCTATATACTATCTATTGTGTTTTTGGGGCTGGACTTTAGTGCTTATCTAGCTTTTATTTCGCGGAATGCGAGAGAGGCCAGCAGCCCAGTAGACTTTATTGCTTAAGTCTATAAACAAGCTGCCATACGCCAGTTATAGCAGAAGAACCTAGAGGAGGTGAAGGTTTTTTCCAAGAAAAATATTGTGAGAACCAATGTGGGTGTAGCCCAGTTCTTACGGGGCTTGTACTGTAATTGGCTGCAATCGACTGCAGTTAAATACCGCGATAGTCATTTATAGAGGGATATAAGATTTGCAACAGTTTGTAACTCTCGTTCAAATTCTTGAACTAGAGCCAGCGCCGAGTATTGGCAAACCCAATATGTAGTGTTTTGATAACTTGGATAAAGGACTTATCCAGTTGAGGTCAACTTGTGTCGGACCCAGTCTTCAACCAGATCTGATCATCATTTATTGCTTTTAAGATAGCAGCACTGACATCCCTTTTCAGTAGCTCTTCATCAATTACTATTTCAACAGTCGCGTGAATGTTTCTCCCAGATTTCGTGAACTCAAATCCATTAGTCCGGAAATCCTTGATAGTGACGGCCTGGGTCATAAGAAGTCCTCTTAGATATTCGTATTGCTGGCTTTGTTTGGGTATCAGTTTGTTTAGCCATTTATTACTCCTTGAGATCGATTTCAATGTTGTTTGGGCCTTCCTCTCTGGGTTCGCCCTTCGTTGTTATTTTGCTGCTTTGTAGGTCCTCCCCTGAATCCTCACTCTCCTGAGGATCACTGCAATATACTCCGTTTCAACTCAGAAGTTGATACACACCTTACCGAATTATCCCCAGAAGTGTAATAAATTGTAACTACAGCGACACATAGACCATCTTGTGGGTAGCTTGGTAACAATCTACAAGGTATAGTGGAAGGTCCGTGTCAGTGATACACGGTGATACAGGCTCCTGAGAGGGCCTTTCCTGTGGATTCATCCAGTAGTTTAGGAAGGGGCCATAAGGCCCCAATTTCACTCAAATTTCTTTGATTTCTATTTCCAGGTCGTAATGTACCCGGACCACCGCTACTGGCCTTCTACGGTTGAGTTTTAGGCCAATTAGGGTGTATCTGAGGTTGTGTGGAAGTGTGGTCATGATGACCTCCTCGAGTTCTCTTAATTGAACACGGCACAGAATAGGTGCCAGGGGCTTAAGAACGCCTCGAAGAAACGCCGGACTTATTTCCCGCGGATCAAGTGGCTCAATGAGCGACTCAACCGGCAAGTCTTGTATTCATCCGACCCCCGGCATAAACCGTAGGCGAAAAAATACACCAGCTAACGGGGGTGTGAGGCCGCAACGAGGGAGTTCTTAAGCTCCATGGGGCGGAGTATAGCAGAACAAGGTCAGAATATCCTGACTGCATTGAACTGGGTTCCGTTTGGGAATAAGCATGTCGCTAGTTCTGTTGGCGTGCAGGATACGATGGTTACTACTGCTGTCTCAGTTGATGTGAAGTCTAGCTGAAGTGTAGCGATACCGAAGCTGGCTACCGTGCTCACTACTGATCTAGTCCCAGTTAGTATTCCCTGATAAGCGTCCCACTGCAGTAGACTGGAATCTAAGAGAATTACAACCAGCGAGTCTCCATTCTGCCGTACAGTGGCAAAGTCCCCATTTGACCCCTGCCATATCCCATCATATATGCCACCCTGTGCTAATAGCTGACTAGACAGGCTCATTAAAGCGAAAGCGATAAGTAGCTTTTTCATGGGGAATATCTCCAATCAGGTGGGATTGGATTACAGTACCACAAAAAGAAAAACCCCACCTGAATCTCTCCAGATGGGGTTTTTTAGTCTTATGTCTCAGGGTTTAGGCTGCTTTATTTACTTCTTTAGAAGCTTCTATTTTGTCAGCTGCTTCGTTAATTAGTCTACGAATCTCAGCTAGTATCGCCTCAGCCCTTTCATAGGTTTCTTTATCCATTGGGGCCTCCTTTGTACGAAAAAGTATGTATTTGTACGTTTAGGACTGTATTCTACTTAAAAAATCCTCTAAATGATATGCGCAATCAGTAAGAGTTTGTTCGTCATCACGTTTAGCGGCTGCAGACGCTTCCTTTAATACGTCTATAGCTTCTAGGAATTCTCCATCAATATCTGTGTTTTCTACGACATTATGGAACAAAGCGCATAGTCTAATTATTTCCTCGAGGGAGGGTTTAGCCACTCTAAGTTCTGCAGCTGGGAGCCTATAGAGCCTGGTTATAGCTAGGTTTAACGTGGCAATTACTGATTCATGTAGTTTTTGTACGTAATCTTCCATGGTTTTGTGAGCCCCGGGATTATCAATGTGGGCTATACCATGGGGTTAAACCCCTAAGAATTCAAGGGAACGTAGTGGGGGTACCCCCTCCTCCTCTCCCGGTTGGCGGAAATACAGATTTCCATGCCTAAATTTGCATTCAATGTTCACCAAAAACCTATAAATTTCCGGTGATTTCCCCCAATTTTAAAGAATTAATTGCCTACCACAATCTGTGTGATAGCTTGAATGAGGAACCCACAAATCTAATATGAATAAGGTGTCTGCATGGTTACATTCTTCAAGGGGCTATTTCGTGGCATCAAGCCAATGGAGGGGGGCTTCGTCACTGTATTCCAAATAATCAAAGATGATGAGGTGCTACTCGTGGAAGTTCCTGGAGTGTGGAGAAAAGAGGAAGGCAGTGAGCCTAATCCAGCGTTACAAGGATTAGACAATGAAGACTGAAGAAGAGTTACTAAATGAGGAAGAACGAGCCGCTCAAAGAGTAGAGTCCAACATTACTACACTCAAGGTCATTCGATTCCTTCTTATATGTTTGCTTATCCCCTTCGTCCTGCCAGGATTGGTTCGGATGAATTTGTGGATGGACGGATATGGAGAGTTTCCTGTTGGGTTTGCAATCTTTTCACTTGTTTGGGGAACCGCCTGGTTCGTAATAAAGCAATACGTTGTTCAGACTTCTTACGGGTTTGAAGTGGATACTAAATCTACAGAGAACAACACTTCAGTTGCATCAGGGGAAGTAGATATTTTTGAGGGGTCAAATAACGAAAACTACCCATCATGACAGGTCTTAAAGTCTCATTCGTATGGTTCAATCCTTCTGTCATTCCAGATTGACAATTTGTTGTGATAGGAGCAGGCTGATTGTCATGGATACTTTTGTATCATTCCTTCACGATTTCTCATCTGCCATTGCGTGGATAGGCACCCTTGTTGCTGTATTTATGTGCTTACAAAATCAGCGAGACAGAAAGAAATTAGAGCCTCCCGAACGACTTCATCCCTCTCAAACACCAAATTTTTTTGTCTAAATGAAGATTCGCGTTAAGCGGATTGATTCTCGGGCTTAATTGAACCGGACCCATCTAACAATTTTTTCGTGAAAGAGTAGTCTCCTCTAACGAACTACTCTACCCCCCCCCTCCTGGCTGGCCTGTTGGCCTGCCAAAATGCTGGTAATCACTGTGCCAGTCCGTACCGCCTGACTGTCAAAAGGGTCCTTGGCCAGCCTCATATATCTGAGGAAAGGTTTTGAGGTCAGGATATTCCCTAAGATTCCGTAGAACCTAATCTGTGCTGCAGCTGTGATAGTTTTGGCTGGATTTAGGCTGGCAACATTAGCTACAAGCTCATTAATTTGTAGCCCTGCCCCACCACCATTAGCTAGGCCAGCATATAGGGAAGCAACCCGCTGCCTGTCCCTAATGAACTTCAAAGTTTCATCATCAAACAATCTGCTCATGTTCTCTGTAGCTTGTGCGCTCTGGAACAGTGTCTCCAGGTTGTCAGAGAACGACTTCGGATTTACAAAGGTCCTACCCTCAACAGTCTCAGTAGCATCTTGAATCATCTTGTTAAGGAAAGTAGAGGCAACATCCACTCCTTCCTCTTCCAGTAGCTTGATATCCGTAGGGGTACCCTCTGTGACCAGTTGTAAGGCCCGGTCCCCCATTGCTGTTTGATTGTTTACAAGCTGTGATAGCTGGGACTTGTCAATTCGGCTTACTTGCTGTGCATACTGTGAAAGTTGTCTTTG
Source organism: uncultured Pseudohongiella sp. (assembly GCA_965267495.1). Taxonomy (GTDB): domain Bacteria; phylum Pseudomonadota; class Gammaproteobacteria; order Pseudomonadales; family Pseudohongiellaceae; genus UBA9145. The sequence continues at coordinate 2,576,330 of OZ254078.1, forward strand.
TTGTGTAGATGACAAGAGAACTGTTCGGGTCCGGGGATCTCTGCCTACTGCGTCCAATGCACTACTGATCCGACCAGGGTTGTTCACCAGGTCAGAAACAACTGAATCTTGTATCTGTCTGAACCTTCCCTCAGGGACTAATGATTTCAACACCTGCACAGTATTCTGTGGACGTTCAGAGGACACCAGCCAGTCAATCAACTGCCCTGGCTCATCTGAATCTGCAATATGCCTGATGAAATCTAACTCAAGGGTTTCTTGTTGCTCCTTATATGCAGTGTTGGCTGCTTGGAGTGCCTTTACGAAGCTGTCATCACCCCCCACAGGGTTCTCAATCATTTTGGTGATTTCAGCACGAAGTCTCTTCGCGTTTGCTTCCTCTACCGTGCCCCTTAAAGTGGGGTCAGAAAAGAAACTATTGAGACGAGTACGATATTCTCTTAGTGCCTCTAATCCACTAAAGGCTTGCCCGTCTATCTCAAAAGTATTGGGGATCAGGTCACCCTCAATTCCTTTTATAGAATCAATTACTGCCCTTAACTCTCCTGTTATTTCTGGAGATGCATTGCCACCACCAGGAACAGGTTTTCCTTGTTCAATCTCAGAGATCAGGGCACGAATAGGTTTGAGGTCAAAAGCAATATCTTGACCTGAGGCGAGTTCAGAGGCTTGTTGGAATTTTCGATTAATATTCACAGTAGAGGCTGCAATATAAGAGGAAGGGTCCTCTAGGTCAAACAAGCCTGATTGGAGTGCTCTGCCTCCAGCATCTCTATCTGTGTTACCTATCCGCAAATCATCTGCTATTTCCTGACGTGCTTGGAATCTCCCATTGTTTACAATCCTGTCTAGGGCCTCATCATCAATGGCAGAGTAGTCCAACTCTCCAGCAAACTCTCGGACCGATGCCTCCAGTCCGTGAGACTGTCCTAACTTATACGCGACGATGGGATCTGCTAATCGCTCAGACTGAGCCTCAACTGTTCTTACAAATCTATTCCCTTGCTGCCCGACTGTCGCCTCTCTCAAGTGGGGATCACTCTCAATTATCTTGTTGGCTTCCCTCACACTATCTTGAAGTGTTCTGATGGAGGGCTTTACTGACCCCCTATTCAAAGCAAAATTGAAAAACCCTTGAAGCCCACTGGAAGCTACTTCACCTCCGGCCCCAATCGCTGCAGACACAGCTGCATCAGTAAGGACCTCTCCGGTATCCCTGGTGTCTTGACCTTGTAACTTATCAATAGCGGTATCAATGATATCCCCTCCGCCTGTACCGAGAGCTGTCCTCCCAGCTCGAATTGCTGGACCACCAGGTAGAAAAGAAGCAGCCGTACCCAGGAGAGTCTCAAAGTTCAACAGGTTACCCGCCAGGTCTCCAAGTTCGCCCTTGAAAGAGCCACCTGAGATGTCTACAGGCCGGAAGGCTTCCTCTCCCTCCAGCCGAATCATGAGCCTCTCTGTCCCTCTGCCGTCTTGAACCACTCTGACTTCGTCCTGTGGCCTACGTTCCTGCAACAGGTTGGCCTTGTCTTGGATTTTCTCCAGACCAGCAATAGCTCTCCTATCTAAAAACGAATCAAGGTCCTGAGAAATATCAACTGGTGCTTCCAGGGCACTGGACAACTCGGAAGACTGAATAGCCTCTGAAGCTGCATTGTCTGCCAGACGATTGGGGAACCTGTTGGTGTCAACCAGGAATGGATTTTTGTTCCCAGTATCAACAGGAACCAGGAAAGGGTTTTTATTGGCCTCTGCCAAGAATTGCCTCCAGTGCTTGTTGTCCGTAGATGTCTGCAAAGAACTCTCTGTTCTCGGGAGTATCGTTTTCCCTTAGGAAGGCTTCTGCTTCAGTTCTACCCATTGGTTCCAGGTTGCCTAAAGCAGATCCTGCTCCCAGAAGGTCCTGGTTTCTGTCCAGACTTCCTTCCATCACCTGCAGGATAGTGCTGAGAGCAGTTCCTGCTTGCTGTGCGTTAGAGGCATTGTCCAGAGCACGAGAAGCCTCTCTTGTCATCTGGATGTCTCTATCAGAGTACCTACCGGAGGTGTCTCCAGTGATCGTACTGATCAGAGGCGCAATCACAGTTCTCATCTTGGTCCTGGTCTCTACAAGAGAGTCAGGGGAGATAGCTTCACCTGCAGCAGGAAAGATTTGTCCGACAACACCACCTATGGTCTCCCTTGCTGAACCTATAATTCCAACAGAGCCTGGGTTCTCTTCTATTGACTTGATTAGGTCCTGAAGCTGAGTAACACCTTGGGATTGGCTCAGGACTTCTCCCTCAAGATCACTTTGAGTGTCTGGTCGCAGATGAGGGCCAAGGGCATCTCCCAAGTCCTTTCCAATAGAGCCAGGAGTGAATGGTGATCCAACAGGTTGGAATGAATCTTCGCCCGTTAAGGGGTCAATGAATCCCTTCTGGTGCCTACCGTCAGGTAGGACTTTGGTGAACTGCTGTAGACGAGGTCTGTTCTGGTTTTGTAACAATCTCAGTTGTTGCAATTCTCGCAATGTCTGCAGTTGATCCCGGTAGTCCAAGGTTTGAGTAAACTGTTGTGCATTCAGCCCAGCATTACCTACTGCCTGCAGGAAGTCCTGGTCTCTGTTTGCCAGTAGACCAAACCCGAAGGCCTTCACCCCCGCTCTCTCGTTATCACTGAGGTTGCTGAGCTTGTCACCGACTCGGTTGCTGAATGACTCAAACTTTCCTCCCAGTCTCTGGAAGAGGTTTGGCTTCTGTATCTCAGGAACTCCAGCTGCTCTTAGTTGAGCTATTCTGCGTGGGTCCATAACCTCAACAATCTGAGGTGTAGCTTGAGGAAGAGGCAAGGGCATTAAGTGAACCTCAATGATCTGAATCTATGAGTGGGATTGAATCGTGCTTCCAGTCCAGTAGGGAGCTGCTGGGGGGCCTGTTGGGGTAGAGCTAAAGAGGGCTGGGCTTGCTGAGACTGGCCCCCCAGGAGTTGGGACAATCCAAATGCCCCCAAGGCTTTCCCTGCTCCTGCTACTACAGGCGCTGCCATCGAGGCTAGCTGAAATCCTGTTGTTGCCCCTGCTGTACCTGCTGCAGTCGCTACTGCTGGTAGTGCAAAGATTGCCATTTAGAACAATCCTCCGCCGAAGAGGGCTGCAAGTCCTGCTGCGGTCAGAAGGCCGCTATTGCCTCCTGAGTTTCGAGTAGTAGAGGTAGCACCTGGAACACCATTGAGGATGTTTGCAAAGTTGTTGATAGCAAAGTCTGGTCTGCGCTCATTGAACTCAAATCGCTCTCTATCAGCATCAATCTGAGCCTGTGACTCATTATCAATTTGAGCGCCCACCCCACTGAACACCTGAGCAGGGGTCAGGGTGTTTTGAATCAGCTGGGGTACTGCGCTTACTGCAAACTGCCTGTTTCGGTTTCCTTCCTGGAGCGCATTGAAAGCGAACCGAGAGGAGATGTCTCCAATCCTGTCTGCTACGTCCAAGCCAGCTTGATTCTTCAGTATCTGGTGCCTAGCACCCCCGAATGCTCCACTGGAAGAGGCTCCATCATTGATTGCAGGGAGGATTGTCTCCTTGAAGTTTCTCATTACCGGATTGATAGCTGCATCCATGGCACTCTGGAAGTGTGGTGTCTTGGTGATATCTGAAGTTGCCAGGTCTTCCAATACACTCTGAGTGCCGTGGTTAATCCCCTGAATGTTAGCCACTGCTCCCGTAGCAAGATCCCTACCTACTCCAGTCTCGTGGGATGTCTCCGCAAGCGTTGACCCAGGGAAGAACTCAGGACCTCCCTGATTGAATCTCTGGGAGGCTGCATTAAATAGGTTGTTGAGGTGTGGTCGAACCAGACTGTTTGGTTCTACTGTTTGTGTGGTGCTTCTAGGTGCGCCTGAAGACATTAACTAACTTCCTTGATAAGTGTTACGTTCTTTTCCCTATAGTTGTAATCCTGAAGTTTCTTTACCCAGCCTTTTCTCCCTCTAAGCTCAATCGCCTTGCAATTGTTCCTCTTGGCGTGTTCTACCAACATTGGCTCAAGCTCAATCCAGGCCTCTAAGTGATCACCTGCACAATGGCAGATGTTGAGGGCGGAGTGTTGTGGGTACTCAACAATCTCAGTTGTGACTAAGGCAACAATCTCGTTCGGGATACAGACAACAAATAGCTGCATGTCTCCCCTGTCTAAATCTAGCTTGATGTCCTCTAGTGTCATCTCCTCATTGTTGTAAGGAAGGACTTTTTCAAAGAGGGGGATAAGTTGGTCCCACAGGATTGAGACTTTATCTGGACTGACGTAGCTCCCTTCGATCATGCTCCAACTCCTTTTGGGCAATAATCAATACAACTTTCATCAACTTCTTCATGAGGGTTCTGGCTTGAGCCAGGTTCTTCACATTACTGTCCACGTAGGAATTGACATCTTTCAGGTCCATCTGGAGAACTGTGTCCCTGAGGGCATCAAACTTTCTCTTCTCTCTATTGGATAGTTTTGAGCGGGGACTATGCTGAAACTTCACAGCAAATCTCCTTCTCTAAGTAGGGAAACAATTCCAATACGAACTTGTAGTCACCTGGCTCATCTGTGCTCCACTCAATGACGCCATCATCAACAACATCTGAACCATCTGGGTGATTGAAAACTGTTCCTGCTGGAACTCCTGTCATGTCCAGCTGTCCGTCTACAGAAAACTGAGTTGAAGAGATAGTGACAGGGAGTTCTGGCTTGTCTTTGATCTCATCGGCTTGGATATCAACATAGATTTTCGCAGGGTCGTAGTTCTCCTGGACTTCCTTCCAGCTTTGTCCTTCCTTAGCATTTGCTGTCACCATGTTTGCTTGAATCGTCTTAATTGACCCTACAGCTCCAGTAACTGCGTCGAAATAAACAACCGTTTTGCTCATACTACTTTCGTACTCCTATTACGAAGACTCCAACTCCTCTACCCTTGTAGCCACTGCCTCCTGTTCCCCCTCTCTTCATCTGGATACTGTAGGTTACAGTTCCGTTTTGGTTTGAATACCGCCAAGCTGTAGAGAGTGCTACAGAGAGTCCGGAAGCAGCAGAGACAGCTACATCACCTGCTGAACCTCCGTCTGTTGAGTTCACCCTGAGGGCGATAGAATCAGCACCAGTGCCATTGGCTACTGCGTTACCCCAGGCCATAACAAACACAGAGTCTGGTAGGCTAGAACTTCCCCAAGCAACAACAACATCCTCCATTGTCTGCCAGGAGGTAGTTAGGGTTTTGTTTGCATCTGTGGACGCTGCAGCAGGCTGAGTAACTGCGTTGTCTGCGATTTGTAGGGTGTCTACCGCAAGATCATCTATCTTTGCATTGGTGATAGCAGCACTGGCAATGTTGGCAGTGTCAATTGTGGCAGAGGCAATTTTGGCTCCAGTGATAGTTGAGTTGGCAATGTTGGAGTTGGTGATGGTTGCACTATCAATGTGTGAACCTTCAATGGTTCCTGCAATAATCTTGGAGCCTGTTATTGTGGAATTGCCAATCTTTGCTGTAGTGACTGCTAGGTTGCCAATCTTGGCGTTTGTCACAGCTAAGTCATCTATCTGAGCTGACCCTACTGCTGAATTTGCAATCTTGGCTGTGTTTACTGCCAGGTCATCAATCTTGGCTGTGGTGATTTCTCCATCACCAATCTTAGCTGAAGTGATGACACCGTTAGCAATGTGTGCTGTGCCTACTGCTAGGTTTGCAATAGCTGCTGAGCCCACTGCTGCTGTGCCAATCTTTGCAGACGTGATTGCACCAGAGACGATCTGAGCACTATCAACTGACAGGCTGGCTATCTTCGCATTGGTAACAGCTGCATCTTCTAGTGCTGCAGTCCCGACAGCGAGATTTGCAATCTTAGTTGCAGTGACTGAAGAGTTAGCAAGCTCTGCTGCTGTTACCGCTAGTGCATCAATCTTTGCAGTGGTAACAGCATTGTCAAATATCTTGTCTTCAGTCACCGCCCCTGTTGCCAGCTTGGAAGCCTCAACTGAGAGAGCCGCCAACTTGGTAGTGTCTACTGCAAGTCCAGCGATCTTGTTTGTGGTGATTGCAGCATCAACAAGTTGCGCTGTATCAATCTGGACTATATTGGGGGCAATCGGGAGAGTGCCATCGGCTGCATATATCCATGCTCCATCCTCATCCCAAATTGTTCTTCCCTGATCGTCGGTAAGCGTTGGAAGGCCAGCATTCTCAATCTCAGTTAGAGTGGAGATGGAGGTGGTATCAGTTACCCTCTGCAGGACTGCAGTGATCTCTTCTGCCCATCTGAGAATCTCTTCCTCAGATTGTGGGGCTTGAGGAAGTATTGGAGTGTCGGTGCTGATTAGCGAGTCCCTGCTATTCGTCCGTTTACATCAATGGCTGAGACTTCCCAGGAGTCTCCAGTGCCTGTTGAATATAGTTCTATTGAAAGGAACCTTCCTGTGCCCTCGCTGAGGTCTCTGATCACGTCCAAGGCAAACCCTGCTGGTGCTGCCCTATAGCTTCCCCAGGTGATTGAGTCATCCAGTTGATCTTGGTAGCCGAGGCGGTATGTGAGACCTGTCCCTTCCCAGCCTATACAGAGGTTGTCTATCTCTTTGATGGAAAGTGGGTCACCGAGGTCAACAGGTTTGGATCTGACCCAGGCAGTCATTGAGCTGCCATCTGCATCATCACCAAAGTTATTGAAGTAGATGTCTCCGTCTTTGGTAGCGACTACTGGATATTCAAATGCACCTCTCTCCTTAGCACAGGTTCTTCCGTGATCCAGAAAACTCCATACACCGTTGTCATAGTTGTAGGAGATGCCCTTGTCAGGTTCTGAAGTGGAGGTTGGGATGTACCAGGTTACAGTATTCTTCTTGTACTCATGGTAGCCACAGACTTTCTCTTCCTGGGCCGCATTGAAGTTCTCTTGCAGCCAGTCTCTAACTTCTGGGGTGTCGATATATTTTGGTTGGCCTCCACCATTGGTGACGAAGACTCTGTCTCTCATCAGTCCATAGTTCAGAGAACCAACTGAGATAACAGACTCTTGTGAGACCGCCCCTATCCCTTCCAGGGCCAGCTTGTGACCAAACACAAGACTATTAGCCAAGTAGGTGATGAGAAACATCTGATTGCGGCAGTAAACAGCAATCCTGTCTCCGAGAGGTACCGCACAGACGAACTCTGACTCTGCCTCTCGAATGATGTTATTACCTGCTCTGTTGTCAGCAACTGGTGTCCAATCATCTGGATCATCCGTGTCACACCATTCGTAAGTAGTGCTACCAGCGTTGGTATTGAATGCCAGGACGTGAGGTCCTAGCTTCTGAAAAATTCTTGCCCGAGTTGGAACTCCTCCTGCCATAGCAGCAAACGAAGTCCCTTTGTAGATTTGTGGAGTGTCAATATTGTTTGTAGCGAGTACCCAGTCTCCCCAGGTGAGCATGCTCCATACAGAGGCGTTTACTGTTGCTGAGGAGTCAGTGTTTCCAGAGTAGCCCGTGCCAACAGCTGAGACAGTGGATGAGTTCCACTTATAAATGTTGGATACAGTCCCCCAGAAGAGGTTGAGGCCAGCAGAGGAATCCCTCTGGTCTACCATCCCCCGGACAGGCACAGATGCCAGTTTGGTAAGAGGTGCAGTCCACCCTTCTATCTTTCTAACACCTGTAGAAGAAAACTCTACATTCTCCCCATCTTTCCATAAGGGAATTTGAAGATCGTAGGTGGAGGGGAATATGCCTGAAGCTAACTCTTGCCTGAGTTTTGCTAATTCAGTGATTTGGGTCATTCAGTCCTTTGAATGAGGAAATTAGGATATTGCTGCTAGATACTGAGCAATCAATCCAGGATTTCGAACAGCAGCGACGGCTGCTTTAACTTCATCAGGCTCATTAGAATAGTCATCTTCTGGCCCAATAGTGTGTCTGTGGTTGGACCGAGAGACTTCAACACCATCGTCAGTAATGACTGTGGCTTCCCTTACCTGCACTGTACTTATTTCAGTAAGTATCTCAATCTTGTCAATTCGTGTGTCTTTTTGAAGTGCCATGTTAAGTTGTCTCGGAAAGTGTTGGTCAAATTATGAAACTATGTAGAATGCATACCCCTGCACTTTTGCAGTGGAGCTAGTCAGTTGTGAAACCATGATGCGATCATCTGCCGCTCCTGAAGCTGTCTCCCATAGAGAGAGGTTGCTGTTTATCGCCCGCACATTCACAAATCCGGTGAAAGAGACGTTCTCTAAAGTCACGCCCCCACTGGCTAGAGGGGTTCCCGCTGCTGTGGCAAAAGGAAGACCTGTAATGTGAAAATCGTTTCCACCAGTTAGCCCTGTAGTATCAATGCCATCCAGTACGAAAGTGACATAAACCAACCTTCCGATTTTTGTGTAAGTCCCCGTAGATGATGTCGTAGAGGCTTCATTACCTCCGCTAACCGCATCGGCTCCAACAGGAGTCCAAGTTCCTTCTTCATAGTCATCTAAGTGGTTGGCGGCTACAGATCCTCCTAGGTAGAGTCCTAAAGCTTCTATGTCCTTACTGAAATCAAACCTGCTCTGGCTATGATCGTATCGAAGAATCTCTGTGGTTCCCGCACGTACTCTCCAGTCATTAGCATCACTATCTGCTGGTCCGTAGAGCGTCATGTTTAAGCCGTCAGTGCTTGAATTACCTCCTGCTAAACTTAGGCCAGAATTTGATACATCCCTTCGGATGGTGGGGGCGGATGCTTTGCCTAAAATGAAATCAGCGGCGAGGGTCGCATTGAACGAAGTGTCAAATGACAGAGCGTCTGTCCAGGTTATGTTGTTACCACCTGTACCACTAGCTGCCTGTCGTAATTTTATCTCCCCGTTTGCTACACGAACGTAGGCTGCTGTTCCTGTGGCCCTGTATCTCCAATTAGAGCCATCCCAGTAAGCGTTAGAAACCAAACCAATGTGGCTATCGCCCTGCGTGTTATCAAACATCACAGAGCTGCTTGGTCCGTCTATAGCTTTATACGCTGTGGGCCATGATTGAACGGTAGCACCTGCTACAGCCATGTGCCCGGACGAAGTAATCTGATTGAATTCTACATTGTCACTGGTTCCCAGGCCCAAGGTAGTTGCTGCAGCTGCAGCACTGGCATCATCAGTGAGTGTTGCACCAAAAGAAGAGATAGTGGTGCTGGCAGGGAGGACGAGGGTCTTAATATTTGCATCTACTTCTGAGTCCATCAGGGCCCCAGCAGCAGTCACATTAGTAACATCTGTTACATCCGCATTAGCTTCAATACCATCAAGCTTGGTTCCATCAGTAGCGACATTCCTCCCTGAAACCAGGCCATCCTTCAGAACAACACTCTCTACTGTTACTCCAGCGTTTGTTGTTGTTTCAACTATCGTGTCAGTAGTGATCTGATCACCAGCTGTGACAACCAGGTTAGTGCCACCTGTGGTGTTACTCAGGGCAAGAATCTCAGCTAGGCTATTCACTGTTGCCAACTGAGTAGTTACATAAGCAACTACACTCTCACTGGTTGGGATAGTGACAGCAGAGGCTGTTGCCATCGTGTCATCATCAATAATGGTGAAGCCTGAAGCTTCAAAGCCATTACCTCCACTGTTCACTCGAACCAGTTCAAGGGCGTCTGCAACTGTAACGCTCAGAGGGAATAGGACCTGGTCTGAAGATCCGCCTGAAAAGGGACTAGTCGCTTGGTCTGACATTAATTAGGGAGTCTCTGATCGGTTGTGTTGCTGGAGGGAGGCACCTTGAAAGTCTACTTTCTCCGACATCGCCTGAACCTGTGCCTTTGATTGCTGGTATTTCTGTTCATAGTGCTCAGAGAGGTCTTCATTAATCATCATGATCAGCTCAGAAAGAGCTGCATCTCTGAGAACATCAGAGGCATTGGTGGAAAACCAGTTGGTAGTGTTTGAATCGGATAGAGGTGTAAGGGATTTGTAGTAGATCATGTCAAGCTGGGTACCATCTGAGGGTACGGGCTTGAAGACAAGAGTCTGTGCTTTCCTGGCCCAGAAACAAGGTGTGTCCACGTCATCGGAGAGGGAGGCCAGATAATCTGCATCCTTCTCTTTCAAGGGAGGAGTGTCTGTCTCATTGGTCTCAATCATCTTGATCGAGAGAAGATCAGTTGGAACAGCTGCCGCACCATTAGATGTGGTGAGGACTGCCTGTTGCTCCATTGCAGGAATACGCAGGTCTCTGTTGAGCTTTACTTCCGCTAACGCAAGATACTCTTCGAGGTCATCAATAAGTTCCTGAAAGATTTTCATAGCACCATGCTTTCTGCATAGTGTCCTAATATCTCTCCGGAGTTTCTCTTTGATCCCTGCAAAGGTTGTTAGTGTGGAGGCCATTACTCTTCACCTCCTTTTGGATTCAGCCATGCATTCCTTGAAGTGAGTGACCTGTCATACATGCCCTGCCAGATTGGTATTCGTTCGTCATCCTTGAGCCAAGGAGTAGCCTCTAACAAGGTCGCATAGAACAATGTGTCTGGGGCATTTGAAGTAAAGAGGTTTGTGGTGTTCACTCCCGAAAGGGCTGTGACCTTCTGAAAGTAGGTTGCATCTCGAGAGACAGAGGAAGCTGGGACAGGCGCTACAAGCACCTTACCCCCCTTCACGGTGTAGACTTTTGGATTACCTGCATCAGAGCCATACCAGACTGTGTCAAACTCCTCTGGTGTCACATAGTGCAGGCTTTGGATGGAGAAAACTGGGTCACCTTCAACAGGGGAGGTAAACGCAGTAGACATATCTATCTCACTGGTAAAACTCTCTGACTCAGTAACTAACATTCCTCTAAGTCTTAACTCACTGTTGAGCCTCTCCTCTGCCAAGGCAATCCAATCAGTAACCTTCGCGGTGAGAGTTGGCCTATCAATCCAGTCCAGGATTTTGGTTTGTAACTCTGAATAATCTGCGTAGAGGGCCATTAAATCCTTGTGTTAGACAGGCGGAGGTCGCGGTATGCGTTGTCATTCATTTTCTGTCTGAATCGCTTGGTGTGGTCGGGATCTGACCCAACTAGAAACATATTTAAGGGGGGGTCTTCTTGGAGCCACTGAGCGATTACATTTATTGGTATCTCAGCGACTGGATTCAAAAATGCATGCTTATGAGGGTTGAAAGAGGATATTTGGTTCTCTCTCCGAACCTCAGCGTTGTGTTTGAGAATGTCCGAGACATCCTGTGTCCGTTTTATAGTTAACTCATCTACATGAGCACTATAGTGGTAGGTTTCTATAATTTGGTCAGACATAAAAGACTGCAGGGAGACAAGCTCCCTGCATAAACTCCTAAGATTAAGAAGTGGTAAGGTCGGCTACAAAGCCGTTGCCTTTCGGGTTCATACAAACCAGAGTCTCTTCACCAACAATCTGACGCTTCTCAGAGTCACCTGTCTTCGCAAGAGGGGTCTGCTTGTAGTTCCGCAGTGTTGCCATCTTCCACATTGCCGGGTCGAGGACGAGAACGTCTCGAGATCGAATTTCACGGGAAGGAACAACAGTCAGCGTATGGTAATCACCTTCGTAAACAGTGACTGAGTTGATTACCTTCTTATCAGTCTGTTCACGATTGATGTTATCTGCGTTACCAGAGAAACCACTTATAGCGGAACGGTTGAACACGCCAGCAAAAAGCTGGGAAGGTTTTGCACCTTCTGTGTAGCAAGACTCCAGAACAGATGTCAGAAGCGCCTCAGTAAAGGCACGTTGTGTTCCGTCTGTTGGGACATCCGCACCAGTTCCAGCAGCTGCAGAACCGCCTGTTCCGTGACTTGTGTTGGTTGTAATCCAAGAGTTAACAGCTGCAAACTCTCGAGCTGTAGAAGCGTTACCCGCTACTCGGGCATTGGAAATACCAATACACGCTCGTTCACGGTCAAGGTTCAACTCCTTAGTCTTCTTCAGGATTTGGTATGCCATCTCTCTGGCACGACCAGCTCGATTTACTGCCTCAGTGGTACCAGCGATTTGTGCTGATTCCTTGAAAATCTGGGTGTAGTTGCCCAGACGGACAGTAGGCGTTACAGCAGTAGCAGTGGTGTCATCACCTTCAACGTGCTTGTTGTCCGCACTTGAACGTAACGCATCTGTTTGCCACTCGTGGAAAGTGTTGTCGGCTTTGCCGTTACCCGCCATTGTTAGGAAGGGGGTGTCCTCTGGAGAGATTCTGCTGATTACATCAGTCAGATCCTCCCTGATACCGACCTGTGTAAAGGTCTGTTCAGTATTTGTTGGTACTGCCATTCAAACTCCTTTTGAATGTTAATCTGTTCCTGTTAAGAGGAAATCAATTGCATCCTCATCCGAACCCGACTTGACGAACTTGTCCCTAGCTTTCTTACCAGTTGCTTTTGCATCATCCTTGCCTTGGGCTGCCTTCTTGCTCTTCACAATCTTCGGCTTCACAGACTCCTTCTTCTTGGAGGCTGCTTCCTGTGCCTTTCGGAAGCGCATAGCATCGTGAAGTACTACCCACTGTCGGGCGTCCACAACCTGACCAAACTCTTCCTCTGACACGCCAATAGATAGCGCGTATTCCTTGATATCAGTGGTGAGTTGTTTGGCTTTCTCAGGGTCAGCAAAATCAGGAATGAGGGATTGCACCAGCTCACCCTGCTCATTGACGTAGGCTTCGAGTTCTTCCAGCTGCTTCTTTTGAGCTTCAGACTGCAACTCAGTGGCACGTTCCTGTGCCTCTTGCTGCTTTGCCTTCAACTCCAGAAACTCAGTTCTCTTCTCATTGAATGCAACTGGATCATCTTTCTCCAGTTGATCCCAATTCACATCAGCGAACCTTTGGAGTTCTACTTCTACGCCACCTGCAATGCTCTGATACTCCTGAGCCAGGGCTGCCTGCATTTCAGTGACCGTCTTGGTCTCTTTGGCAAGCTCTTGCGTCTTTCGGGTGTAATCTGATTGTCGGAGATAGCCCTCTCGGAGTTCCTTGCCAGTTACTGAAATCGTCTCATCACCCTGTTCCCAGGAGATTTGATCATCATCTTCCAGTCCGACTTGGTCTTCCTCAGACTCTTCTTCGTCTGAATCAGTGTCGTTCTCTTCATCAGTGTCCTCATCCTCGGACTCCTGATCAGACTCTTCACCTTCCTCTTCGGTATTATCCTCAGTATCAGTTTCTTCAGCCTGTTCATCCTTCTGAGTTTCAGTTGCAGTACCATCACTGTCTTCATCTTCAGAAATCAGTAAGCTCTCAACAAGAGCTTCTTCAGTGACTCCCTCTCCAGGGTTGGTCTCTGTAATATCCATAAGTAAATCCTTTTACTAGGTTAGTTTAGTGCAGGGCCTTCATGGCCAATTCTTTCTGTTCGATCTGTTGCAGAACTACCGCCTCTTCTTCAATGGCGCTGTTCACGTAATCTCTAAATTCTCTTAGCCCGACAAGGCGGCTATGAATGTCATCTCGTCTTTTCACGTCGACGGGGTCCACACTGCCTAATACTTCCATGTAGCCTACAGACATCTCCTCAAACACAGTTTGAAGGAACTCGTTCTCTGAAAGGGATTTTGCGGATAGCGATCGTTCTCGAGCTTTGATAAGCCGATCTTCGTCGCTATACGTCGACTCCTCTTTCCTGACTAGCTTCCAGAGCAATTTCAGCAATGTCTTTCTCCTGTTCCCATTCAAACTTTTCTACATCCAGTAGAAACTTATCCACGTCCAGATCATGCTCTTTTGCCCACTTCATCATCTCAAAATTTTGGGCTTGAGCTTTCAGCAGTATGTCTGGATTCGGTTGTGGCTGTGGAAGTGGCTTACCATCAGGGTTTTTGAAGTAACGAGAAGGGTCAGCATCCCCTACGATCTCTGCTACCCTGATGCCTGCCCTATAAACTTCATCTGGTGAGATGATCATTTGACCGTATGGGGAATTTCCTATCCGCTCCATGGCACCAATGATCATGTTGTGCTGCATCAGCTTTTCATTGACAGATCCATGTCCCAGGCCAACTCGGATACGCATCTTATTGCGATTACGGAATTTTGATGGGTCGATGGGGTGGAACTTACCTTCTTGCTCGAAGGTAAATGTTCTTCCACCGGATCGGCGGAGAGAGGAGTGAAGCTTCCTGAACATCGGCTTGAGCCCAGTCTCAGCAAGGAGCCTAGCTCTCAATTTGATTCGTGCCTGAGCGCCTTCCATCACTTTGTGTACTGAGCTGGTCGCTACATTAGAATTCAGGAGGTCTGGGTCTAGTGAGTTAGACCGACTGGATACCCCTGATCGACTGGTCTTTACCTGCTCGAAGAATTCCAACAGAGAAAAAGGCTGCTGACCGAGAGAGACAGGGGGTATTGGGTTGACCTGCCCTGCCATCTTACTTCTAACAATACCGCCTGGGACATTGTTCAGTGCATCCTGGATGTTCACCATGCCCTCTACTACTTCCAGTCGGGCATTGTTCATCTTATATTGGTTAGTCAGGATGTTTCGGATGATGGTGGAAGCAATTAGTTGGATATCGCCCACCATGTCATACTCAGACATGCCGTGATGCTTATGAGGGATACGAGTAGCTGTCATTGAAGAGATTGGCATCTCTTCCAGCTCTTCTGGCTTTCCGACAATCGTACCCTTGAACTTCTTAACCAGCAGAAGCTCTTCTATACCGTCTCCGTTTGCATCTGTTCTGATGAAGCAGAGATCAAGGTACAGATCATCACTTGCAGGCAGGTTGTCAGTATTGTCTATTGAGTTCCTGGCATCTGGAATTTCTGTATTGTCAGCGGAGTCATCCCCTCCTTTGATGTCTTCCTCCTTCACTCCGAGCTTCATTAGCTCCTGCTTGTCAGTCGGAGAGCGCCACTTCACAAATGGAGAGTCATCAGTGCTGGTAGCAGACTTATGAATAGAGATTTGCTCAGGAGGAATAACCTCAACTCTTTGCCTGGTTTCTGAGCCCTTTACCTTTACTGCGAAAGAGTTAAGTCCTGTGTCTTTGTCTTGCTCCCAAGTATCATCAACTAGGCTCACATCCTCTCGAGCGAGAATGAAATCCATCTCATCTTTTGTGAGTCCCTCAAACTCCTCACGCTCTGTTAGGTCAACATCTTCGGGAGCGGTGTAGCAGTATCCATTCTTACAAAGGAGGGTGTCCTTGATGTAATCGTAGAGAACCAGATAGCCCTGGACTTCATCATCATTCAGGAAGAAATCATTGACGAAGTCTGACTCCAGTTTCGCTTGCTCAATATCGTTTGTCCCCTCAGGGCGAAACTCAATAACCTTCTCCCCGCCTGCAAATATCTCCATAAATTCAGGCATCAGACTTTCAATGACATCCTGAACAATGCGGAGGATTACTGAACTCTCTCCCAGCTTTTCATTACCAAACTTCTCTCCGTAGTAATACTTTAGAGAGGTGGCAATCTGTTTGGCGATATCGTCTTCGCTAGCACCTCCGATGGTTTCACCATCAAGTTGCTTAATCTGCTTTAGCAGCTCCTCATTATCGAGTTTTTTAGGCATTAACTAGACGTAAGCTCCTAGGTCGTAATCGGGTTGCTTGCTTGGGTTGTAGAAATAATCTGAGGAATCACAGACCTGGGCGTAGGTCTCAAAGGACTGGTAGCCGTAGCGGGTAGCAGACATCAAGTCATCATCCACTGGGTATATCTTCCCTTTCTCTCGGTGATAGTTTCTGTATTCCTCAAACCACTCTTCCTCTGTCTTGAAGACTTTGAATGTGCCGAGCTCAAAGGCATTACTCATTGCCTCAATACCAGGTTCTACTTTCTGGTTGCCTTTCTTCGGGTCGCCTGGCGCTATTGGGTTGTGGAAGTGACGGGGGCTCATGTTGACCCCTAAGTCTCGGTACTGTTGGGCAACTGTTATGCCAGTACCTGGGTCTCTCTTCTCTCCATCGTGGGGCCAGATGACTGGTGGTCGGTAGGGCTTACCATTGATCTCAGCAGCTATCAGAGGTTTTAGGATTTCACTCTTACGCCATGAATCGTAGAGATAGATAATTCCTGTGTTAGGATCCTGAGTCAGCCAGACCAGAGCACAAGGGTGATCGAAACCAAAGTCGATAGCACAGAGTCTTTTCCAGGTAGACGGGATATCAAATGGCTCTACCCCGATTTGTTCTTCCGCCGTAATAAATACTAATCCTGATCCGAAAACTGGATCACCATTCATAGCTTTATCACGAAGATGTGGTGGAAGTGCTGCTAATGCTTGCTTGATTCTGTCCTTGTCAAAGTGAGGACAGTCTTTCCACCCAGCTCTTACCAGAGCCTGCCCTTCCTGAAGGTTTTCCATGAAGTCCTTCACCACTGGTGTCATACCAGTCTCTGGGGTGAAGGTCATATACATGATTCCCTTCTTGTCCAGGATTCGGAGAACAGCCTGGGCAAATATGTCTTGAGCAGGTTGCTCATCCAACCAGATGAGTTCCACTGCATCCCCCATGAACTTCTCAAACCCCATCTCATAGGAGAGGAAAGAGATCATGGAGTTACCATCATGCACTCCGTTCTCATCGTAGTGCTTAACAACAGCACCAGAGAACGCATTGGGAACACCGGGAAGACGGATAGTCTCAACAATGTCTTCCTTGGGGATTGTTCCGGTTCCCAACATCTTCGGATCTTTGGGTTCGCCGAAGAGTTCCTTCTGTACGATGTCTCTTGTCTTTACATTGGAGACACCTGCAGCCCATGCGTTGGTTAGGGGACCTTTGAACCTGTGCCCTTTCCAGTCTTCAGGATATTTCCCTGTGACATGGTAAGAGAATTCTGCGCCTCCACTGAAAGTCTTACCGCACCTGTTTCCTGTCATCAGGAGGCGCTGGGGGCAAGTTGCACCTAGCCTGTGGAACCTCTCCTGCCATTCGTATGGCATGTATTGAGAGATTCTGTTGAACTTTCTGCGCTGCTCAAGTTCTTCAGACAGCTCAATAAACTCATGAGCGAGTCTTGGGTCTTCTGTAAGTAGTAACTTGAGAGCCTGTTCTTCCTGGAGACGGGCTTCTATGAGGTGGCTTCCTTGCCAAGTAACTGCTGAACAATTTTCTTCAGCTTGGCTTCAATCTGTTCTTCCGTGAGTTTGCCCTTGTCTTCATCCTCTTCTGACTTGGTGAAGACGTGGCCTTGATCTAATAGATATTTGGTTGCGTTGAAAGCAACTGCTGGTGAGTTAGCCTGCTCCGAAAGCTTTTCCATTCGCTTCAGGTAGACAGGCTGTCTGCGGGCTAGACGCTCATTGAGTCTCTTCTCAATGATGTGCCACAGCTCTTTGATCTTCTTGCTGGCGTACTTGCTGGCTAGTTCATCATCTTTGGCATCAAACCCTGCCTTCTTCCACAGGTTGGCATTTGCATAAGCCTTCCCTTGTGGGTTCATCTCAACAAAGAGGTCTACAAACTTCTGGTTTTTCTCATCCAGGTCATCATAGTTTTTGTCTGCAAAGGTTTTTCGAGGTTTGGACTTCTTTGCCTCTTCCAGTTCGACTACGTCTCCCATTAGGCTCCTTTAAAGAGTGAGACCAAAAGTGCAACTGCACCTGTAGCTAGTCCGACTAGTGCTGACCAGACTGCAGTCCATATTTTGGTTTCATTTTTCTCTACCCGTTTCTCAAGAGATTCAAGCTCTCGCTTGGTGGCAACATCACCTTCCATGCGGTCTACCTTCTCTTGTATGTGTTGGGTACGCTCATCAATGCGGCCCATGGCCTGGTAGAGTTCCTGATCATTGGTGATGGACTCAGGCATTAGTCACAAGCCTCTGACAGGTCTTTCCAGTCTTGTGCTGTCCAGTTAGTAGTGTCAGTACCTGCTGGTACCTCAACTGTGATGCCTGAGACATTGCCGCCTACAATTCCTCCAACAGCGTTAGATGAACCCTTCAAGCAAGCGAAGGCATTGTCTTCAGGTGTGACTGCTAACGCTTCCAGGGAGGAACAGGAGGGGAGGAACAGGAGCCCTGCTAGCAGCAGAACACCCAGGAAGGCTTTGAAGTTGGGGGACATTATTCTCTCCAAAAGAGCCATCCACCCATGCGGACAGCTAGGTACATAACAGTTCGTTTCCAGAGCGGGACATCAGAAGCTTTCATGCCTTCCAGGAATATCTGGTCTGCCTCCTTGCGAGAGACAGTGACATTCCCGATGACTCCCTTGTTGTGGTACAGCCAGTCGTGGATAACAGCTGCCCATCTGTGCCTTCCGTTCTGAGGGATCAGTCTTCGGAAGATGCGGGGGATAGACGCCAGATCATTTTCAAATCCCACTGGAACTTTGATGACCCACCCCTTCTCCCTGTTCAAATGGGTCCTGTACCGGAAAGGTTCATAGATCAGCCACTTGTTAGGCGGCACAGCCTGCAGGATTAAGCGATCAAGGAATTGGGGTGTAGTCATTGAAAGGGTTGCCCCAGGGGCATTGCACCCCCAGGGACTTGGTGGAGCCCCTTGTGAGGGCTGTCGGGCTCATTTGATTTGAGACAGGGGGCTGTATCCTAATAGGTCCCTGCCAGACTCTTATCTTGTGGGAGCGGGTTTGGCTCTCGCCCTGCCTCAAAATTTGGTGGCGGGTTCCGGTACTGCCCCGGCTTTTCAGGTAATGAGCCTGACGTGACACTTGTTCACTTACCCGCTGAGATAGGCTGGCAGAAACTAGAAACTGCCGTATTCTCTTTTTAGCCTGGGGAGACTTACCAGGTTACTGCCCTAGTTCTTTAAAGTGGGCCCCATTTATGCCGTGGCCGAGCTGGGGCTACTCTTACTTAATCTTGAAGGTGCGGATTCTTCCGCCTGTGTTGGGGTCTCTCTTAGCTGCTGCTTGAACTGCTTCCTTGGCATCAAGGCCAAGGTCCATAGCAGCTAGTGCAAAAGAAGAGCCAGATCCTAGTGAGAAACAGTTATCTGGTCTCTCCTTCTGTATGACGAAGCCATCACTCTTGCTGAGGATGACAGTTAGTACCTTGTCTCCATCGACTACAATGGCTTGGCAGTCTATCTTGTCCAGATTCTCTGGGACTTCGCCTGATAGGTAAGCCTGGATGAGTTTATCCTCATCGGTCTCTCTACCTGAGAAGAAGAACTCCACCTCATCTACGGTTCTGCGTTTGTTGCAGTCATCATCCCAAACTATTCCATCTCCCATCTCTCGAGAGTCGTATGCAATTAGTCCAGGGGAGTGAGCAATAGTGGTCACTTGTCTTCTTTCTTCTGCTGCTCTTCCTTCTCCCTCTGTTCCCTCAGCATCTTATCCAGTCGACTCTCACCGAATGCAGCAACGTAGTTAGCATCTGCCACCTCTCTGCTCACCTGGGTAGGCCTTCTGGCTGATCCTTTGCTCATAACTTCCTCGCCCTGAACCACTGTCGCCTGTCTCGAGGGCCCATCGCAGACACTCGCAGATCCAGCAGGTTGTTGATGAGGATTGAGGAGAAACAGGAAGCACAGTAGATGTAGGCAACAGTTGCCAAGTAGACCACCACCAGAGTGGACCAGAAGAACATCTGGAATAACAGTGGTTGATTTGAGAGGGCTTCAAGCATCCTTGCTGGTTCCTCAAGGGGAAGGGGGATAAAGGGGGATGGGGATTAGGCGTTAGCCAGAAGGCTAACAGAACGCCAGGAAATAATAGGAGGTCTGCCCTTCTGTATGGTCTGAGAAGACGCAGGAATCTCAGACAGACCTGTGGCCTTAAACTGTATTACTGTTTGGATCAAACTAGTCAGAAGACTGTTTGTAACTGTTCTTCTGTTTGATCCAGAAGCTTCTCAGAAGGAATATTTTTCATTAGGAAAAATAGTAGGGAGTTACTGAACTCCTGTTCCTTCTGGAACCTGTAAGTTACTGATTTCCTGAGAGACAGTACTTCTGTCTTTCTGAACTCTGTATTTACAGTAATATTTTACCATATATTTTAGTAAAAGTCAACATTATACTACCTTTAAAAGTATGAAATAGTAAGTACAGGAGGTAGATTCCCTTCTTCCCCTCTTCTATGAGATACCGTTGTGTTCAGTAGGAAGATGAGAATGATTCTCAGGAGGCTCAGGAACTCCCCCTCCCCCTATTTCAGATTTCCCCAAAATGTAGGGACAGGATGACTTCGACTTGAACACATTCGGTTTGTTGGGGGTGGGGGTCTCCTACGGGGGTCCAGGGCTTCTAAACCTACTAACCTGGCGTCCCATTGGTCACTATTCATACAGATAATTCCAGTAATAGTAATTACCGGAAATAGTGATTGTAAGTAAATCAATAGGTTAGGTATTACAGGGGGTCAGGAAGGTTAGAGTCAGCTCTAAGGTTGATATACCCGCTCGCACATATAGAGTGGTTAGAGAAAGGACCCCCCTGCCCCCGCTGATGCTTCGCCATACAGTCCCGGGGGCTGCTCCTCTGCCCTCACCCGCCTATGACCTGCTGTCTACAACAGGTCCCCGTGTGCCCTGGTCAACCAACATTAAACCACTGGTCAACCTGGTGGCACACAGCGTGGTCAACAGCCTAAGGACCACGCAGGGGCTCAGTTACAGTTAGCACTTGGGATTGCAGGTATGGCCCTGTTTGAGATTCCAACGACCACACCATCCGGAGAATCTGCACAGCCAATCACCACAACATCACCACCACCGGGTGACGCTAGGACGTGCCTGGTGGCGTTGTTGTCATCCGAAGGGATATTGACATACAAGTCTACTGGGCCCACAGCGGCTGGACCTTTCACCATGACTGACTGGTCATAAACTGGAAACACCTGGTTTACTGCATCGCCACCCGGCAAGTTTCCGCTGAGGGAGTGGTCAATCTGGTAGTACATAACACCCCCATGTCCGTATAAAAAAATTGGCACTCCTCGAGCCACTCGGATAGGCCCTACCCAACCTGCAAATGCGGTGTTAACAGTAGCCAGGGCAAGAGCTAACACTATCAATAACCTCTTCATTCTTATTCTCCTTAAATTGGTGGGACAACTCTTAGTCTACCTGGTGACAACCATTAGTAAACCTCTTCCTACCCAGTGCCCTGTACCTCCGTGCCCTGCTACACCCTGATGGTAATTTATTTACTATTCAAAGCTTGACAGATGGTAATATTATCACTATCATAGTCCATAGTTACAGATATATCAGGTTATCTGATAGTAATTAATCTACTGAATAAATGCACCAACAGAGGGGGCCAGGAGCCCCCTGGGACTTACCACACCGAGCAGAACAAGTAGTAAGCCCCTAGGCCCAAGGAAGGGCCACCCTTTAACCAATCAGGAGTAAGAGCAATGCAGATGACCGAAGAAACGAGAAACTCAATCAAGCAACTTCAAGGTAGCTGCCCATATCGAATCATCTATGTGATGCAAGACAAGGATACGGGAGAGCAGTCGGTGGGCGCTGTGACTACCATGCGAATACCAAACCGGCTTGCCCGAGAAGGGCATCAAGTGTGCAGAGTAGAAAAAATCAGCTAACCACCCCCAACCATAGAACACAGGAGCACCACACCATGACTAAAGGAGAGCTGATCATTCTCATTGAGAAACTGCAGACTAAGTCCCGCAGTCTGGGACACGTAAAGGGACAACTCACCAAGTCCAGAGAGATTCATGCAAGGGAAGATGTGGCTAGGATGCAAGGACGAATACAGAGTATCTGTCAGCGTCTAGCTCTAAACTTCAACATGCTACCGAATCCACAAGCTGCAGAGTTCCTCGAGAACACAATTGCAGAGGCTGAGCTAGAACTAGCAGCCTAGCGGGAGTCAGGTAGAATGCCCACACCATGCCTATCTACACCGATGACAGACCGATGTCCCTGGAGGAGTTTGAAGCTATCCGGGTTGAGCTGGATCTCAGCAAAACAGAGGTAGGTCAGGCCCTGGGTGTTGGCTATCACACCATCAAGCAGTACTACGCCAAAGGTGAGATACCCACTAGAACTGCTATCCAGCTCAGGCAATATCGAGCGTTGTGTCTGGTCAGGCAGGCTGTCAGGGAGGCAGAGTCCTGACCTTCACAGGGGCTTTCTTCGTAGTACGTTTCCTCCTACCTAAGCGGGGAATCGGCCTTCTGCTACTCATCCTAGACGCCTTAATCCTCTGCCAGTCGAGATCAAGCAACACACTCTTGAGCCTGGATCGCAGGTTCCGATAGTTATCCAGGCAGGACAGCAAGCGGGAGACCTCAGCCTCAGAAACCGTGTCTCGTTCTTTCTCATCAAGATAAACGTCAAACTGTTTATCTCTTTTAGGTGCGTAGCCTATGGGCACTGTGTCCCTCCACATCACCAGGGTTATAGGCCACCGAACGACACGGTACTGTGACTACGCCATAACCACCCCTGATCTCATTAATTATCTCAGCGCAAGGCCGATATTATTGACAGGGATAGTACAGGGTTTTCTTACTTTTTTGTAGTTGTCATTCTGCAATTAATCGTGTTATTCACAACTTATGCGTAATAAACTGTGGATAACTATTGACAAAAAGTACATATTTATTAGTGTGTTAGTAGATAAGCTTGCGAAAAACTTAAGTTTTCTTTAGTTTTACTTGTGTAAAAGGTGTTTATCACCGTAAACTCCGCACCCGATGACAGATATCACTATAGGACAAAACCTGAGAAGAGCCCGACAGGCCAAGAACAAAACACTAGAGGAAGTAGCAGAAGCAGTTCCAATGTCATTGGAGGGGCTCAGGCGAATAGAAACGGGGAAGAGTAAGAAGCCCCGTAATCTTGGCAGAATAGCTGAGGTCCTCGAAGTGAAAGAAGACGAACTCAGGCAAACCGATCTCGTCCCTCTCCTTAACCTGGAGCAAGTGGGAGGGTTCATTGCAAACAAACTTCCCCGCGATGATATAGAAGCAGCCACCTTCTCTGGGGTCCGCAAGATGGGCTCCTGGTCTGATCAATCCTTTGCCTACACCCATAGACCGGACACCCTGAAGTACATCCCGCCTGGCTCCCGCCCGGTGATCGACCCTGCTGTCCGCCCTGAGAACAGCGAGTCGCCCTACTTCCTGTACAACATCACCAGCCAGCCTGACATGGGTTACACCCTGGGCGAACTGGAGATGGGTCCAGGTACCAAGCTGTTGAAGTTCAAAGACCCCTACCCTGCTGTCCAGCTGACAGCTAAGGACGAGTGCGTAGGCGCCTGCGTGTTCGTTTTTATCGACCACCTCCTGAAGTAGTACGAACTTTTCGTACAAATACATACTTGCTTTGTTTGTTTGTCTGGGTTAAACTAGTCAGCAAATAGTAATACTGTGCTGTGTAATACAGCATTTAATCAACAGCAAGTAGCCGTAAAGCCCTGATAATTAAGACAATAGGGCCGAGGCAGGGAACAGAAGGAGGAAGCTATGGCCCCGCAAGGCTTTGACGATTCAGGTTAACCATCGGTGTGGTGATCCCCTCTCCTGCTCTTGAATTTCAGTAGTAGGAGCAGGCAGAGGGGGATTTTATGGCAGTCAAAGTACTGGTTATATATACAGTAGTTTTGATATAATGGTAACCGCTGGATGAATACCTGGATAGCCGCTCTTGCTATCACCGTCCAGCTCCACGCAGGACCACAACGATGCAAGTTATCTACCTACACACTCTCCCTGAGTGGGAGCTTCTAGGGGTGCCACTATGACTCGCCATCCAATCACCCCACCACTAATAGTCACTACAGGTGAACTGGCTGAGATGATCAGACAGCACCTGAAGAGAGGAGGGTCTACTCATGAGTAGCATCTCCTTCCACATCCACGGACAACCATTTGCCTGGGAGTTCTTTTTTGAACTGCCCTCCGGTGAACACATCACTGATGGTGAGATTCACCCATCCTATGAAGACTGCCTTGATGCAGCGAAACCTTATGCACCTAGCCACTCACCTTCGTCAGCAATAGAGGATGAAGATGAACTGGATTGGGAGATAGCAGCATGAACCTCCAGCAATTCAATCAGCAGGCTGACGCCTGCAAATCCAAACTGAAAGCCCGAATGCAGGCCAACTGTGCAGACCCTGAGTTCATTGATGCTGCAGAGGGAATCATTGACACCTTTATTAAGGAACTCAGACCGGAGTTCCAGGAGCACAAGATATGACCGAACAACAACTGATTAAGCTGGCACCATTCCAGATTTTGCATGACAACCTCGACGGACTCTCGGACAACTGCAAGGCCTATAGAGCACGAACGGGAGATGACGTATTAGCCACAGCTTTAGCCGAACTTTACGGGACTCTGTTTGCCCGTATTGATACCGCCTTAACAGGCGGAGAGGTGGAGTCGGTACGTGCTCCTGCTGAAATCCGAGAAGTGGCTATGGAGAAGATTGCAGAACTGCACGGTGTTTTCCAGGAATTGTCAGAGTCAACACAGCAGATACTGAACATCTGGATTGAAGAACAACTGAAACAACAACAGGAGCCTGATAGCCAGGCTGCCTAGCAAAAACAACAAGCAGTAGTCCCCAGACTACAAGGAGGTAATCGGGGATGAGATGTAAAGCCTGTGACAGGCTGATGGAGCAGTACGACCGTGATACTGAACTGTGCAGCCAGTGTCTGCCATACGCAGACGAGGAAAAGATAGAAGACCTGGTCAACACACCAGCATTAGTGAGAGATGGATTCTGGGATCCTAAGCAAGAGGAATCCTGATGTCAGGAGAATGCATAGAGAAAATCCCCTGCCCTGAATGCGGGTCTAGTGATGCCCTGCAGGTGTTCCAGCAGGAGGACGGTAGCAATGACGGTTATTGCTTCTCCTGTAACACCACATTCCAGGACCCTTACAAAGGAACAGTACAGAAGGAAAAGAAGTTGAGCACCACCACACCAGAACACCAAGCGGAGATAGATCGTGTCCAGTCACTGGCTTACATGCCTATCAACCCCCGCCTGATAGATAAATTCAGCTGTGAACACTATGGCGTCAAACATGAGCCTGGAGTTGCCCACTATTACCCCTACTACGTGGACGGTAAGTTCGCTGGCTACAAAGTCAGAGGACCAGATAAAAGATTCTGGAAGCTGGGTGACCTGAAAGGCTGTGACCTCTTCGGTATGCACCTACTGAAACCATCACACAAGAAGGTATTAATAGTAGAAGGAGAAATAGACGCCCTGTCTGCCTATCAGATGCTGGGCAAGTACAACAACCACATCCTGGTGCTGTCTGTACCTGACGGTGCCTCCTCTGCCTCCTCCTCTATCAAGAGAAACCTGAAGTTTCTCATGCAGAGACAGTTCGACCTGATTCTCCTGTGCCTGGACCAACAAACGGAAGCTGGCAAGGACCCTGGTCCAGTTGCACAGGAGTCTGCACTGCAGTTATTCCCGAGAGGGAAAGCTGCAGGAGTCAGACTATCTGAGCACGATCCTAACGCAATGTTGTTAGCCAGGAAGGAGGGGGAGTTTGTTACTGCCCTCTTCAAGGCACAACCTGAAAGACCAGAAACAATCATCACACTGAGTGACCCAGACTTTAAGGCCAGAGCCACCACTATGCCCACTGAAGGTAAACCGTGGCCCTGGCCCACCATGAATGAGTGGACCTTCGGTAGACACGTAGGCCACATCTACGGTTTCACAGCAGGCTCTGGCGTGGGCAAGACAGAAGGATTCAAAGAAGTCCAAAAAACTATTCTTGAGATCGACCAAGCCAGACCTGCTGTTTTTATGCTTGAGGAAGATCCAGCGAGAACTGCAAGAACCATTGCAGGCAAGTTTGCCAACCTTCCTTTTCATCGTCCTGACCTGGCACTGAAAGGTGCATTCACCCAGGACCAGATCACCAGAGAGGTCTCCCTCCTGGAAGACAGGATATTCATCTATGACCACTCAGGCGGTAAGGACTGGGAGAAGATCATGGAGACAGTTCACTACCTACATACAGTGGAAGGTGTGAATGATTTCTTCATTGATCTGTTGACCTCCATTGTTGCCCGAGAAGCAGACAAGAATGATGCCCTGGGCAGGATCATGGCTGATATGCAGGAGCTGGCTCTCGGTAGCGGTGTCACCTTCTACTACAACTGCCACCTCAACCCACCCAGGGGGAAAGAGCAGAAGCCTCACGTTGAAGGTGGCAGGCCAAAGCTGGAGCAGCTGAAAGACTCCAGGGCAATGGAGCAGTACAGCAACTACATCATGGGCTACCAGAGAAACGTGATGGCAGAGAGTGATGTGGAGAAGAACACCACACACATCTGGTGTTTGAAGGATAGAGATTTTGGTTTTGCAACAGGGCGCTCATTTCCGACCTTCTATGACCATAACACTGGACGTATGGAGGAAGTAGACATAGCGCCACAGATTGAGGAGTCAGCGTTTTGAGTGAAGAGATGATCAGACAGAAGTTGAAGGAGTTTGCGGAAGAGTTGGCTATTGAAGCACAGCGGATGGAGAGATTCCGGTAACTGATTTTACCGGAAGTATGGAGAGAGAAATGATTAGGAAATATTGGTGGATGATCCGTTACGCATATCGAATGTGGCGTCTCTGTAGACTCAATCCAAGTAGGCGCTGGCAGCAAGACATTGAGTTCTCCTGGTCACAGGCTATAGCCGCTTTTGAAAACAATGACGACTTTCTGCTTACTCCAAAAGAAGCACTGTACGAAGAGATTTCTTGCTGGAGTGACTAAGCCCCCAACCGTGATTGATAGGAGATAGAGAATGAGTGCTACATATTGTGATTTAGTAACCATAAAGAGAGTCACAGACCATGACTGTGGGAATTATCGCCAAGGGGAAATTGACGGACTTTTCCAAGAATGGGAGTTGGAGAAGCACATCCAAATGTACGGAGCAACTGAACTTCTGGAACATTTGGCTTTCTTGACACATCAGGTGATTACAGCTCGCAGCAGGCTTAACGAAGATTCTCTGGGGTGCGCTGAGACCAATCTTGGCAGTTCGGTATAGACCACGTACCGGAAGGAAGGAATAGAAGATGAAGATAGACACAATCAATCTAATGCACTTCAGGAAGAAAGGGGTTCAGCCAATGTTTCCCTGGACTGAACAAATCGAAATGGAAGGAGTCAGTGTTTCCGATACTGATAAGAACAATGGAAGCCCCCAAGCTGGGGACATGATTGCCTTCAACCCTGATAAACCAGAAGACAGATGGCTGATTGCTGAGGATGTTGTAAAGCAGACTTACGAGCAAGTCAGTTAGGGCTGTATTGAAATGAACAATGGGGTGTTGGGCTGCAGGAACATACATAGCTGACGAGCAAGCGCGCTATATAAGCCATCGCTCCGGGTCTAGCGGAGCCACCCCACCAATTAACGCAGAGGGAATGGGAATGAGTGAAGATATAACACCTGATGTTCTAATTGCTGGGCTGAAAATAGAAGTACAGCCAGAACCCAACACAAAAAGTGAACATCGGACAATTAGCACCAAATCCTTTAACGATGTGCTTGACACAATCCGGTCCCAGGCAGATGAGATAGAGAGATTGCGGGAACTGCTTGACGATATTTTCAAGCACAGAGAAGGAGATAGCACTCTGCCGTGGGATAGGTACAACGAGCTTTTATCCAAGGAGACTGGGTGATGGCTGTCTGCGTGGGATTGGCTTACAAGTGTGACTCTTGCGATGAAATATCTACCGCGATACCTGATGGTCCACCATGGGCCTGTAGGATTTGCGGGGAAGAAACATGCACTCACTGTTTTCACTCATACGGCTCATGTTCCAAATGCTGCGAAGGCAAGACCGAAGAACAGATTATCAAATTGTTTGAGTGGGAGGATGAAGATGACTGAGCAGAAGCAGGAGCGGTATAGATATTTGCTTGCCGAACACGACATCCCACTTATCTTTGACGAGCGCAACCCTACACTGGGTATTTACTGTGGCGGTTGGTCACCAGAATTAGTGAGCGAAAGGCTTGCAGCCCTCAACTCCCAATCTGAGGGGGTGTCTATTAGAGAGGGGCTGTTCAACAGAATAAAAACGAGCATTAGGGAATGGCGAGGAGCCTACTTGCAGCAAGATGAACATACAGCTTTGGAGGCAGATGCCAGCATCCTTATAGATCACTTCAGGCAAGCCCTCTCCTCCACTGAGAAGAACACAGAACAACCCACTACCTCACAGGAGTACGGCTTTTGTCCCTTCTGTTTTTCCCATGATGTTAGCGATGGCCATGAATATATGGACCGAAAAGGTGTTGTTCATGAAATGGTGGGCTGCAATAGGTGTGGAGCATCAGCCAAGAAAGGACTGTGGAGTATCCCAGCAAACTCTATGACTCTATTGGAACGGCAGAACACCCAACCCAGCGGAGAGAGGGAGAAAATTATAGAAGGACTCACAGGAATGATTAATAGCGATGTTTTCAACGTCCCGGCGAATGTTGAATTGAGAGACGTGCTGATTGGGGCTAGGGCTCACCTACAGGGAGGGCCTGAGAAATGAGCAGCACCTTGTTGATGTTGGTTCTTTGGGCGACAGTTCCAGACAATTGCGACCCGGTTGATTTTATTTATCAGCCCCGAGAGATACAGGAATATCTTGCCGATGCTGGCTATCTGGTCTGGATGCACAACTGTTTAGTTCAGCAGGAGATTAGGAGCAAAGCCAATGACTAACCCAGAGGAAAAGCTGCTGCCTTGTCCGTGTTGTAGAAGTAAAAATCTTAATACCTTTGATTGGGTATCTCCAGATTTTCTAAAGAAAATGGTTGAGTGTCAGGATTGCCGGGTACAAGGCCCTATTGAAGCTTGGAACATACGCCCCTCCCCCAATGCTGGTCTGGATGAGCTGGCAGAGAGAGTCTTAGACGCAAAGCATTTTATTGAGGGGAAGCCTTCCAACTTTTGGAAGCCAGGAATGGGCTTTAGTGAATATCTAATTGATGTGCTGAATGAATGCCATGGCGCCCTCACCGCTACCGGGGGCGAAAGAGGGAGCGGATGGATTTCTGTGGAAGATAAGCTCCCAGAAGAAAGAACAAGTGTTCTTTGCCTGACAAACGACTTGAAAATATCCGAAGGATGGCTAACGAATCATATCAAACCAAATCTTTGGGTACTAAAAACACCGATCAGAGACGCATGGGAAGATCGAGATAAATTTCAAGTATTCTGCTGGATGCCATTACCCAATCCACCAGAACAATCCCTCTCAGTAGCTTCTACTACCTCAAGTGAGTAAAGAATAAGTGAACGAAACAGTTCTTTTTGATTCAAACCCCTGGGGATATACAAAGAAGGCCCTGGACCGAAAAGTTGACCGGGGTGAACTGGTGGAAGGAATTGAATGGTGCCAAGCACCAGACGGAAGAAGACATTTAATTATTGCAGGCATGAACGCATGGGTCAGGAGAGGAAAGTAACAGTCAGACCAAGAGGCAACCGCATACAGTTCATCTTTTCATGGATGGGCAAGCAGCGGTTTGAGTCTCTCCCTCTTCCTGTGAATGGTAGAGGGATGAAGTCTGCAGAAGCATTAGCCAACAGGATGGACAAAGACCTCCTCAATGGCACCTTCTCCTATGCTGACTATTTCCCCGATTCACCCAGAGCCAAACAGGCTGTAGGTGGAAGGCCTAAGAACTTCTTCCAACTCTCCATGAGATGGCTGAATCAACTGGAAGTCTCCCCTGCCACACTGAAGAAATACAGATGCACCATTGAATCCAGATGGATGAGAAAGTGGAAAGACAGAGACTACCGTTCTCTCCACTTCACTGAGATTCAGGAAGCTATCGCTAGCATTCAGTGGAGCAGTGAGAAAGCCAGGAATGATGCCCTCACTCCACTGCGTTGTATGTTCCGCTATGCTAGAAAGGCAGGTTGGCTTACAGAAGACCCTATGGAGATGATTGAGTTCAAGAAGAACCAGGATAAGAGACCAGATCCGCTCACTCCAGAAGAAGCCTGGCTAGTCATCAATGACATCAAGGAGAACAAGAGTGAGCAGTGGGGCTTGTACTTCCAGTTCTGTTTCTTCACAGGGATGCGCCCCTCTGAGGTGTTCGCACTTGTCAGAGATGATCTGGATAGAGAGCACAACACCATCAAGGTCAACAAGGCCATGACCGAACTGGGCAAAGCGAAAACCAAGACTCACAGAGAACGAGATGTTGAACTGAATGAGTTTGCCCTGGAGGCAATAGAAGGTTCACTGGCCTTACCAGATGCAGGTGAGTCAGAGTTCCTATTCAGAGCACCTCGCTCTGGTGGACAAATCATGACAGGAAGCAGCCCCAGAAAAGTTTGGGAAGCTGCACTGAAGAGACTGAAGATCAGACACAGGCCCGCATACGTAACTCGTGCTACTTATATAACCATGCAGATCATGGCAGGGGTCAACATCTATTGGCTGGCAACACAGTGTGGAAACAGCGTGCAAGTAATACAGACAAACTATGCCAAATGGCTCCGGCAGGCAGACAGGAACAAGGAGAGCAGTAAGCTCGGTGAGTATCTCAAGCAGGTGGTTGCATAATCCGTACTATGACAAAACTATGCAATTCCAAGAGTGATTAACAAAAAGATGAATGTAATCAGTAAGGTAATTGGCACGCCCGGAGAGATTCGAACTCCCGACCAACTGGTTCGAAGCCAGTTACTCTATCCAGCTGAGCTACGGGCGCGTGATTTGGTGATTCTATCTTATTCTGTGTTTGGCTTCAGGTTGGGCTGCGCCTGTTACTCTAGTCCGGCCCCCAATCACAGATTGGGGTCGTTCGCGCTACGCTGAAACCTATCGCTTTCAAAACGCTTGCACTCACCCAGCTGAGCTACGGGCGCGTGGGTGGGTAATTATATCTCCTATGGTATTTGATAACCACGGCGGCTAAGCTAGCGTCTAAAAGCAAATGAGCATGCTTTAAGGGGGAACAATGTCTGACATAACTGCGGATTCGCTCACGCCGGAGGCGGCATTTAGCGCGCCTAGCCTGCGTACCTGGCGCAAGGTGTTGGAAGTGATGGGCTGGATTGCCGTGGTGCTGCTGATATTCAACGGCCTGACGTCTATCTTGTTGCGTGCGGAATTTTTGGTGGAAGCGAATTCCGTCGAGTTTACCGATCCCATCGAGACTTTTAATCCCTTCGACGGTCGCTACGTGCAGTTTTCTGCTGCCAGTTGGGCCCATCTATTCCCTGCTCTGATCATGTTTGGCCTCGGGCCGCTGCAGTTTATGCGCTCGATGCGCAAGAAACACATCAATTTCCATCGCTGGAGTGGGCGCATCTGGCTTACGGCTGGCGCTATCGCTGCCTTTTCCGGAGGCTTTATCGGCATCCTGCATCCCTTCATGGATGTGGACGGTCAGGGCTTCAACGAATCCATGGCGACGGTATTCTTTGCAGTCTATAGCCTGTTTTGCTTCTACAAGGCCTATACCTCCATCCGGGCAAAGAAATTTGGTGTACATCGTGAATGGGCCATCCGCGCCTGGGGCCTGATGTTGGCGGTATCAACAGAACGCATTCTCCTGGGCATCCTCATGTCGACCACTGACATTGGTGTGGAAGTGCTGTTTGGCACCACATTCTGGATGGCTGGTGTGATAAACATCTCGGCATCAGAGATCTGGATCAACCTGACTCGAACGCCGGGCAACGGTAATCGTCACTGGAAAGACCTGGATGCCCGCGCAGCTGGCTAAACAATAACTTAGGTATCAAGCTTGGACATCAACGCCATCGAAACCATTGCGGGTGTCATTCAGCTCGCCGTTGCACCCGTGTTCCTGCTTGCCGGAATTGCTGGCATGTTGAATGTACTTTCCGTCCGGCTCGGGCGGGTAGTAGATCGCGCTCGCATTGTCGAAACTCATCTTG
Source organism: uncultured Pseudohongiella sp. (assembly GCA_965267495.1). Taxonomy (GTDB): domain Bacteria; phylum Pseudomonadota; class Gammaproteobacteria; order Pseudomonadales; family Pseudohongiellaceae; genus UBA9145. The sequence goes on from OZ254078.1 coordinate 2,608,112, forward strand.
CTCACGAGAAACACGAAGATCATCGCCAGACCCTGCAGTCCGAAACCGAAGCGCTCTGGAATCGCATTCGCCTGGTGAACTGGTCATTGCGCCTCTTCGTCTCAGCCGCCCTGCTGGTCTGTTTCGTCATTATGACGCTATTTATAGGAGAGCTAATCCTGTCAGATCTGTCCTACCTGATTGCTTCCCTGTTTATTGGCGCCATGGGGCTGATGATTGGTGGTCTGGTTCTATTTCTGATCGAGGTGAGTATCTCCACCCGAAGAATACGCGAAGGTATCGTGGAGATACTGGAGGAAAAGGACTAGAACTTCTTGCAAGCAAGCAGCGAAGTGCGTTTTTAGTTGAAGATGTTCAGTATGCGCGAATACTTCAAAGCAAACTGCTGCGCGTTCTCACGGGGCGCAAACAAACCACTCTCATCCACTTCGTTGTAAACGATAAACAAGCCGGCATTAGCCGACTGCAGCCAGGCGAATCGCAGGTTTGTGGATATCACATCATCACGCTTGTTGTACTGCACCAGAGTCTGTATAGACATTCGCGGCGTAAACGCATAGGTCATGCGAATACGCGCGATATCTACTTCGAAATCACCACCGGGAACCGGCAGATCGATATTATTGTGGCTCCAGGTTAACTCGCTGGTAAATTTCTCACCGACCCGGTAGCGAATAGTAGAGTTCAGGTTATTTCTTTCACCACCGAAGAATCCACCGATGACTGAACGAAAGTTCACACTGAAGGGTGCGCTCTGGTTGCTGAAATAGACAAGCTGGGATTCTTCGTGTTCGTAGTCTCCCACCGGCACGGTCACACCATCAACAATCTCGAAGGGCTCGAACACGCCCTCCTGGGTGAAATTCACGCCGGTGTGAATCTCCATACCACTGTTGAATTCCCAATGATTATCCACATGAAGGAATCCTGTTTGTTGGTTGCCATTGAAATCCCAGTAACCACGATAATTCATGTGAGGACGCAATTCCTGCAGCTGACCCCAGTTTTCCGGACGATAACGATAGAGCCAGTTTGCGGTGTACTTGCGAAAGCCGCGGCGCGCAACAAACCCGACTTCGGGATTAAAGCTATCCCCTACTTCGCTGTACCCGGCGCCAAGAGACCAGTCCTCGTCGTTATAACTATAGGTGACGCCACCGGCTGTATCGTCACTGGTGATTCCAGGTGTCTCTGTCTGTGCAAGCCAACCACGAATGACGGTGTATTCTCCTATGCCCCAGCGACCATCCACCGCATAGGTGCGATTGATATCTTCACTGGGATTGCCATTGATAGAGCCGTCTCCATCACGCTCCACAAACATCATGCCAATGGCAGAACGATTGCGTAGTTCCTGATTTACCCGAACAACGGAGAAATCATTCTGCGGCACAGAGCCTTCTATGCCTTCTGTGCGCATGCGCAGCAAGCCAACATTGGTGCTATTACCGATCTTGCCGGTGAGTCTGCCGCCCCCGTCAATTGGAAACTGTACGCCGCGATTAATACCGATACGGCGACTGAAAAACAGCTCTACCTCGCGCGGATTACCAATGGCAAACTGTCCGGCGTTTTCCAGAAAGAATGGTCGCTTTTCCGGGAAGAATAAACTGAATCGATCCAGGTTCACCTGGATGTCATCTACTTCTACCTGAGCAAAATCCGTATTGAAAGTGGCATCCAGCGTCAGGCTGGGTGTGATTCCCCACTTCAGGTCAAGGCCATATTCTTCTCGTGACTGGGTGCCGGGAGGTAAGTCGCCGCCGCGCTCGGAAAGACTCAGCACATAAGGCGTGACCTGCAACAGCCGTTGGCCAGGGACTTCGATGCCTTCCACATAGCCAGCCTCTGAAACCCGGTTCAGATTGAAATTGCGATCCAGTGGTGCCCAATAAGACTCTTCATTGTTACGACGGATATTACGCTGGAAATTGATGCCCCAGGTCTGTTCGTCTTCACTACCGTAACGCAAGGCTACAAAGGGAATGGCAAACTCCGCACTCCATCCCAGATCGGTGATGCGTGCTTCAACTTCCCAGGTGGTATCCCAGTTAAGGTTGAATCCACCGGCACCGCCGCCGCCTCCACCGAAGCCGCCACTGCCACCTTCATTGATGACCTGGGCGTCATATTCCATACCAGAAGGGTTTGTGCCAAATACGTAACCGTTTTGTCGATCCTGCAATCCATCGATGATGACCTGGAAACTGTCCGTATCACTCAGATCAGAATCTCGCCGACTATCGGTGACAAGAATCGCCTGTGGATTGTCATCGTAAGCGATGACTCCAATGTAGAGCGTGTCATCTGTATAGCCAATGTAGACCTCAGTGCGCTCCGTCGCTGGCTGGCCTTCATTCGGACGTACCTGGGTGAAACCACTGGTGGGTTCAACCAGTGCCCAGGCCTGATCTGCGCTGACGTCTCCATCTATAATTGGAGCGTTTAGCAGTCTTGCTGCCGCGGTTCTTGGACGCACTGATTCAGAGCTGAGTATCTCTTGCGCGCTGATCAGATTGGACGACAACGCAAAGAGCATTCCCAGGCCAATTGCGCTGACCTGGAGCCTGGCTACAGAAGTCATGAGGGGTTCCTTGTTGTACCGATTTGCCGATGAAGCAGCAGGATCTTATTCTTGATTCTAATTCTATAACAATATCAACCGCTTAGCGTGTTTCTACAGCGCCGAGTTGTAATAGTTTGTAACGGCTGCGGGCTGACTGCGCAGCCCGCTTGCACACAAAACTAGCGACGAACCGCAATACCCTGAACTTCAAAGCGTGCATTGAACAAGAGTGTGCCGGCACCAATAAAGGCCCTTGCCGGATACTCTTGCGTGAAATAACTGCGATAAACCTGGTTAAAGGCATCGTAGTGAGCCACGTCTGAACAGAAAATCTGTACATAGACCAGGTCGTCCATGGTCATGCCAGCCTCGATCAAGGTAGCCTGGATAGCATCCAGCACATTGCGCGCTTCTGCAGCTGGATCGCTGGGCACCTGGCCATTCTCCAATCCCAACATGCCGGACAGGTACAAGGTATCTCCCGTAAGTACAGCACCGCTGAACGGGGCTCCACTGTCACCGGCGCTGGGATTCACATAGGAACGATCCTGGGCGCCAGCTACCTGAATACTGCATATCAATGCAAAACCCAGAAGCGTAGCGCTCCAACGAAATATTGACTTGGACATGGGAACAATCTCCTTTGCAGTCGGGAAACTTTGTGCGCAGAGATTATCACTAATTCAGCTGGCGCTGGTATATCAGCGCAGCATTAGCGGTTCTGGTAAAACCTCGAATTGATGAAGTTATAATCGTGAGCAGCGGCATACAAGTGACAGTCCCTGCAGAATGCACCAAGCCCGGAATCACCGGTACCGCGCGCGCCGTCGGGACGCACATATTCCCAATCACCCGTTTCCGGCGACATTCCCTGGGCCAGCTTGATCATCAAGGTCAGATCGGGATTGCGATCGGCGTTCAGGGCAGCTTCATTATTGAAACTCTCTTTCAATAGAATGCTGCCTTCCGGATACGGCAATCCCTGCTCCCCGCGGTTGACCGCTTCTCCGATTTGATTCACGTAAACCACCCGATAGGCTCGGGTTCCATCATGTACACCTCCCAAAAATCCAGTCGGATCGCCCGTCTCCGGCTCCGGTGTGGCCTTGTACCAGCTGCGATAATTTTGCCAGGCACTGGCATCCGGCCCCAGTTGTGGCGAAGTTGACATGCAGGCTGAGAGCACTGCGAACAGGCTGGCAGAAAATATCAGCTTAAGTTTCATTGGGAATTCCATTGTTAATTCGGTAGTCGAATAAAGTTCGCATTACTGTTTCTGGCACTACACAGCAGGAACTCATTTATTGAAGCTCCGCATTTGAGTTTACAATCAGCGATCTATTGACAAACAAGACCCGGATCGGAGAAATCTATTTCAGCAACATAGACAGGCAAAACGCTGCCAAATTTTACTTGCGACTAGTACTGTATTTATATACAGTATCTATCCACTTCAGATCTCATGCGCTTTCCATTGGCAAACTGGCATGGGAATACAGGGGGAAATGCCGTGCCAGAAAGATGCTGGTGGCCAGGAGAAGATCCTCTCTATCTGGCCTACCATGACGAGGAATGGGGCATACCCATTCGCGATGATCAGCTCCTGTTCGAATTTCTCTGCCTGGAAGGCCAGCAGGCTGGACTCAGCTGGATCACCGTCCTGAAGAAGCGCGAGCACTACAGAAAGTGCTTCAAGAATTTTGATATCGACAAGGTCGCAAGATTGACCGACAAGACCATCGAAAAACACCTGCAGGACACCGGGCTAATTAGAAATCGCCTTAAACTCTACTCGATCCGCAGCAATGCACAGGCCTGCAAAGCCGTGCAACAGAAGACGGGTTCATTTTCTGACTACATCTGGTCATTCGTAGACGGTAAAACCATTGATGGCAAACGTAAGCACGCTAAAGAGGTGCCTGCCAGCACCCGAGAGAGCGACATGATGTCCAAGGATCTCAAGAAACGTGGTTTCAAGTTTGTGGGCAGCACTATTTGTTATGCCTTTATGCAAGCTGCCGGTCTTGTCAATGACCACACAGTTAATTGTTTTCGTTATCAACAGGTGAAAGACTTGGCTATTTAATCCGAATGATTCGGACTATCACTCACTCCGTGGAGGGGAACTCACAATGATTGGATATGTAACACTGGGTACAAACGATATTGAAAAAGGCGCAGCGTTTTACGATGCATTACTCGCGGAACTGGGCGCTGGTCGATTTATGGAGATGGAGTCGTTTATCGCCTGGTCTGCAAGCCCGGGATCGCCGGGGGTGTCTATTACCAAACCTTTTGATGGCAACCCTGCCACCGTCGGCAATGGGGTTATGATTGGCCTGGCGGTCGACAGCCCGGAAAAGGTCAATAGTGTACACGCGAAAGCATTGGAACTTGGTGGACAGGATGAAGGCGCTCCAGGCCCGCGAGGGGATAGTGGATTTTACGCCGGTTACTTTCGAGATCTGGATGGCAATAAACTGAACGTCTTCTGCATGACTCAGCAGGGCTAAGAGTCTTTACAGAATAAAATAAGGTGCCAGGTCTCCCTGGCACCTTACTGGTTTTCTCTCTGGCTAGAGACTACTGATCTTCCGTTCCACTTCGAAGCCGCGATCTGTCACGATGCTTTCCAGCACGATGATCCTTTCTTTCAATTCAGCAATTTCTTTTTCAAGATCTTCAGTGGAATTCGCTTCCATCTCATTCTGTAGCTTGATGATCTGAGCGTTGGTTGACCGCTTGTAGGAGAAATATTGCGGAATAAAAGCCAGCATGGCGATTGGCAGGAACACTGCCATCATGATGCCGAAAATTCTTAACACTTCTATCATGGTGAATTCCTTTAATTGCGCTTGCCCTTAGGTACTGCAATTATCAGACCAGCTATTTTCTCTAATAGATTCAATTGCTTGGGTTTAGAACAAAGAACCGCCGTTGTGCTGTTCGCCACTAGTTAGTGAATATAACAATCTTTGCCAACAACTAAAAAGCTGGACAGCACGAGCGATCTGATTTGTGCACAATGTAGTCTGAATGCTGCAGATACAGCCTACCTGCCCTGGACGACTTCGTTACGCAGCACACCTACGCCTTGCAATTCGACCTCATAGACATCCCCTGGCTCCATTGCCCTGGTACTGCCCATGGTGCCAGACCAGATCATGTCACCTGGCTCCAAGGTAAAGTAGTGAGAAATATAACTCACCATTTGTTCCATATTGAAGATCAGGTCGGAGCTGGTTTGTTGTTGCACGACTTCACCATTGTGACGTCCAGTGATGAGGATGTCCTTGTAATCCAGTCCGCGCACTAACGCGGGCCCAACAGCATTGAATCCACGTGAACCTTTCGCGCGCACCCATTGAATATCTCCACCCTGCCAGGCACGTTCGCTGACATCATTGCCGCCGGTGACGCCGAAGATATAATCTGCCGCATCCTCGACAGCCACATTCTCTGCCCGTTTGCCAACTACGATAGCCATTTCGGCTTCGTAGTGCAGATTGCGCGATTCTGCTGGTCGAACGATTGCGTCCTCAGGACCGATAATGGAATTTGGCGGTACGATAAACAATCCAGGATATTCGGCCGGTTCACCGGTTATGTGGCTACGGAAATTGAAGGCCGTCATAAACACGAGTCTGGGCTCAACCGGCGCTTCAAGCCTGACGTCCTCGCGTTGCACGATCACGCCGGTATGGTCCATGGTGTTGTATGGCGCCCCGGCCAGTTGATAGATGCCATCCTCATGCACCATGCCCCAATGAATCGCGCCGTCTCCCTGGGAGTAACGAACAAATCGCTGCGGTTCCTGTGCCTGGGCCATCGTGCCGAGCAACAGCAACGACAATAGAAAAGTCATTGAAATCTGCCTCATTGCATTCCTCCTGCTGAAGTCTGTTTTGAGTCGTGATGGCCTGAAACGCTTTACCGACCCTGGAACAGAGTCAAGCAAAGATGGCCGTCAATCGTTTGGTTCCTGCTGATGTTTGGCGTAGGCAATGGAGTTCATTTCATGTGCCCGATTACCAAACACTACCTTGTGCAAAGTGTCCGCTATGACATCGTGATATTCATCCACGTGCAGATAGGCTGCCACGTAACCATCCATGGGATCCAAAGCAATCTGCTTGAGATCATGGCGATGATCTTCGGTAATGATGATAACTGGCGTGGAACTCCGCAATGGACTGCGATTCTCCTGTCCGCGTAGTCTGAACAGCAACTGATCCCTGGGCTTCTTGTAGCTGTTCCAGCCGGTAATCAGACAGGAAAGTCGATTGGTGAGAAAACCGAATCCACGGTTGTATTGCTGAAATACCTCCATGGCATTGGTTTCATTGTAAGTATTGATTGTCGTATACAAACCTGTGTGACCGATCAGCGTGGAGCACTCATCGACCAGCTCATTGTCCAGATCGTATAGCAGTACAACAGGTTTCAAGCAGCCAACCTCATTGCTGATTCTCAAGCAGAGCGAAAATCTACATTGGCGCTAATGGAGTCGCGTGTTGTGCGAGTCTCATTCGCGGGCACCGATGAATCTTCGTAGCCGAAGCTTATCCCGAATAGGATTTTCGTACCATCCTGGATATCGAAGGCTTCCCGTACCAGATCAGGGTAGTTGCGCATCGTACCCATCGGACAACTGTGCAGACCAAACGACACCATGGTCAGCATCAGAGTTTGTGCCCACATGCCCACATCCAGCGCCACTGTAGTGCCAAATTTTGGGTCCATACCAATAAACGCGATATAAGGAGCGTCGAAAAATTCGAAATTACGCAACACTGCGCGCATGCGCCCTGCCTTGTCTCCGCGCTCTATACCCATTTTCGAGTACAAAGCCACGGCACACTCTACCTGGCGAGTACGATACTCATCGACGAAATCGCCGCGATATTCGTAATCGGGGTTGGGCTTTACCCCATTCGCCGTATTCTCAACCATCTGCTGCTTTAGCCGGTCTTTCAAGGCGCCAGAAGCCACATAGACTTTCCATGGCTGCACATTGCAATTAGAGGGCGCCTGTTGCGCAATCGCAAAGATCCTGTCCAGTGTCTCCTGAGACACTTCCTTGTCCAGATATCCGCGTACCGAACGCCGCGTATAGATCGCGTCAATCAAACTCATGGACGGATCACCCGCCAGCTTCTCCACTACCTCAACCACATCTCACTCCAAAGAAAAGAACTCTCTTTTCAAAATTTCCAACCAGACACCAAATTTAAAACAGTGTGCTTCCGGAACCTCTTTTTTCTCACAGTGGATGCCGCGTGAGGAGCCGCGCAGGCGAATAGGCAAGGCATACCTTCAGGTAGGCGCAGCCTTTCGCCGAGCACGCGACGAAGCGCGGGGCCACTGTGAGGAAAACACCACTCAACAAACAATCAACTCCAGGATGGCGCAGCCATTCATCAGCACGCAACGAAGCGCGGGGCCACTGTGAGGAAAACACCACTCCACAAGCAATCAACTCCAGAATGGCGCAACCATTCACCAGCACGCAACGAAGCGCGGGGCCACTGTGGGGAAAACACCACTCCACAAAGAATCAACTCCAGAATGGCGCAGCCATTCATCAGCACGCGACGAAGCGCGGGGCCACTGTGGGGAAAACGCCACTTATCCAGAAAAACTACAAGCCAGATCAACTCAAGATTCTTCCCCCATCCACATCTACCGTCGTTCCCGTAACAAACCCATTCTGCATAACAAAAATCAGCCCCCGCGCCACCTCTTCCGAAGTCCCGGCTCGCTTAATCAAATGGCTGGCAGTCATTCCCTTCATCTTCTCCTCCTTCTCCGCACCAAAATGATCAAACATCGCGGTTGCCACGGTTCCCGGAGAAACCACATTGACTCTGATAGGTGCCATTTCCACTGCCAGACATCGCACCAGGTTTTCCACCGAAGCACCCACACAACTGAGTGGTGATTGGCCCGGTTTAATCTTGCGCGCCGGTGAACCACTGACCAATGTGATCGCCCCATCGTCTTCCAGATAAGGGGCACCCACTCTCACTACATTGCAATATCCCCAGAGCTTGTCGTAGGCAGCCTGGAACTGTTCCTGGGTTTGCTCAAGGAAAGGCTTTAATGTGCGCTCTCCACCAACCGCTGCTGACACCAGATGATCTATCGTACCCATTTCCCGAAAGACCTTGTCCAGCGCCTCCGCATCGTGGGTATCAGCTTGACGTACCTGAAATTTGCCATTGCTCACTTCAGTAGCCTTATCAATATGCGCTTGCGAACGACCCGCTGCCCAGACATTGGCACCAAGCTCGCTGGCTGCAACCGCGGTAGCAAGTCCAATACCGGCAGTGCCACCGATTACCACAACATTCTTTCCCTGCAGATTATTAGTCATTGATTTCTCCTTGGCTTCTTCTCTATTCGAAAATTCTTCCTGGATTCAATATACCCTTTGGATCCAATGTCTGTTTCAAAGTCTTCATCAGCGCTATTTCTTCATCACTCTTACTATAGGGTAGAAACTGCTTCTTCATCGTGCCGATTCCGTGTTCTGCCGAAATTGAACCATGCAATTCCTGTATCAGGCTATAAATCACTTCATCAATTTCAAGATGCAAGTCTTTGGTATCGGGACCAACATTGATGATGATGTGAACATTCCCATCACCAATATGCCCAAACAGTCCCATCACCGCGTCCGGCCATTGTTCCCGAAGACGCCTTTCTACCTCTTCACCGAAATACCCCATGTCAGCGATATCCAGACTGACATCATAGGCGTGCATATAGCCGATACCCATGACTTCGGCAGCACCATCACGTACCGCCCAGAGATTGCTGATCTTGTTGTCGGAATCCGCAATAACAACGTCCGCCACGATCTCGTCTTCGCTTGCCTGTTCCAACACGCTGAGAAACAGTTCAAGATCTCGTTCTGCATTCGCACCCATGCTCTCCACCAGCACATAAAAAGGGTGATGACTGGTAAGAGGTACATTCACATGCGGTACTTTTTCATCGATTAGCAGATAAGTGTTATTCCAGAGCACTTCGAAAGCAGAGAGATTTGCGCCGAGTCCGGATTGGGCATGGACCAGTAGCCTGGCCACCTTGTCAAAGCTCTCTACACCACAGAACGCCACTGCCTGGCTATTGGGCTTGGGCGAGAGTTTTAACACCACTTTGGTGATCACACCCAGAGTCCCCTCGCTGCCGATAAAAAGCTGTTTCAGGTCATAGCCGGTATTGTTCTTGCGTAGTTTGTGTATGCCATCGATGATGGTCCCATCTGCCAGCACAGCCTCCACAGCCAAGACCAGATCCCTGGTCATTCCATAGCGAATCACTCGATTACCACCGGCATTGGTAGAGAGATTGCCGCCAATCGTGCAGCTGCCTCTTGCACCCAGATCCAATGGAAACTGCATGCCATTGGCATCTGCCTGCTCCTGGATAGTCTGTAACTCCACACCCGCTTCCACCGTCATGGTGGCGGTGAAGGGATCGACTTCCAGAACTTGTTTCATTCTGTCCAGGCTGAGTGCGATTTCTCCTTCCATGGGTGCGGCTGACGACACCAGGCCTGTCATCCCACCTTGAGGCGCAATGGGCTGACCGGCCTCATGGCAGGCAGCAAGAATTCGTGAAACCTGCTGGCTGTTCTCTGGTCTTAGTAACAAGACCGGCGCGACGTTTCGGGCTGCCATCCAGTCCTTAAAGTATCTGGAATCCACATCCGCTCCTTCGCGGAACCCTGCGGAACCAACAATATTTTTAAGGTTTTCAATGAGATTCGACAAGCAGTTAACTCTTTATCATGAATCAGTAAGCGAAAGTCGTCGGATGGTAACATAGCCTTCCAGACCAGTGCCCTTCATGGAGTAAGCCATGCCAAAACTCGGAGTATTGATAACAATCTTGACCTTGATGAATGCCTGTACCTGGGTGCAGTTAACCAGTGCTGGTGAACAAGTAGAAATTCGTGCCATAAACCAGGTGCCAGGATGTGAACGCCTTGGGAGAGCCAGCTCAACCACCATGGATCGACTGATACTGGTTGATCGAAGCACTGAAGCTCAGCGCGAGGAGTTAATTACCCTGGCTCGCAATGAGGCAGCAAATATGGGTGGCAACGTCATTGTCGCGACCACCAATATCAACAATGGCCGGCAGCAATTCGACGTTTTTCGCTGCCCCTGATGCAGCGACAAACCGCGATTGAACCGAATCTGTATGAATTGCGACCTCAGCTAGCAAGTTAACCTATTAGAAGCCGCGGCGACTTTCTTCTATAATGCCTGTCACCCGGTATTAGCTATCAGTATCGGGGTCGCAATCAGAGACATTGCACAGTCGCCTGATTCCTGAACCCCTGTCAGGAAAAGCTCAAGAGCTGCAATCAATAGCAGCACATTCGTCATGCGAGCAGCATTCGCTTGACCTTAGAGAGCATCAAAAAATGAATATGCCCTGTCGTACTCCGCCAAGGGCACTCGCGATGGAGAGATGTGCATGGAAAAACTGCTTCTGGCACTAAGCGAAGCATTCGCTCAGGCACCCAACAAGGTTCTGCGCTTCAAAACCTTCGTGCTAACCGGACTCTTTGTGATTACCGCACTGATGGTCTGGGGCATCTTTACGCGCACCGAACTGGATATGACCACCGACAGCTTCCTGGATCAGGAAGACCCGGCCATGTTTGCGCTCAATGAGTACCGCCGGCAATTCGGCAGCGACGATTCTGTTTTCCTGGTCTATCGCGCCAAAGATGGCAATGTGTTCTCGCGGGAATCACTCAGCGCAATACAACAACTCACCGATGACCTGCGATTCTGGCAGGAGCTGGATCCCGCTAACTATCCAGAACAGATCAATGGCATTGAGTTGGAATTTGAAGAGCTCAACCATATTCGCCGGGTGCAATCTATCGCCAACATTCGGGTACAGGAAAATGTCGGCGACACGCTGTTGTCCAATCGTCTGGTACCTGCCCAACTACCGGAGAGTGACGAAGAACTGGAAGCGATCAGGGAGCGAGCGCTGGCCCAGGAAGACTATCTGCTCGCCTTCTATTCGGCCGACGCCCAGTACGGCGCGGTGATGATTCAGACAGACTTCGGTGCACAGCCGGTTGAGGACTATGTGCCGGCAGTAGATGCGGCAGAGATCGTACTCGATGACAGCTTTATCAATTTCGATACATTCGACAATGTCGATGCTTTCAGCGATCCAGGCGCCGGTGACAGCTTCGATCTGGAGTTCGATGAGAGCGCCGAGATTCAGGAGGTTTCATTCGAGCCGGTAGATATGCTCGGCTATACCGCCTTCCATGTGGCGTCAAAAGCGCTGTATGACAAGTATAGTGAGCAATTTGAATTCTTCCCGGTGGGCAATCCACCCATGATGGAATTCATGATGGATACCCTCACCCAGATGGAACTGTTTGGCATCCTCATGGTGCTGATCTTCACCCTGCTGTTGTACATCCTGTTTCGATCATTCAGCGCCGTACTATGGCCAATGCTGACTATCGCCGCGAGCATGGCCTGGACCTGGGGCATAACAGTCTGGATGGGAGTCACCATCTCGCAAATGATATCCCTGACTGTACTGTTGGTGTTCGCAGTAGGCATTGCCGATTGCGTCCACGTGATGAGCGCCTACTTCACCTACAGAAGAAGTGGCAAGGAACACTACGAAGCCCTGTCCCTGTCCTATGGTAAGACCGGCCTGGCCATCATGGTCACCACCATCACCACCATGTGTGGCGTGCTGGCACTCACCACTTCAGACCTGCTGCCGATTCAGGTGTTCGGATTCATGTCTGCTGCAGGCGTGTTCATGGCCTTCTTTTTCACTGTGGTCCTGCTACCTATCCTTCTGGATGTCTGGCACCCGGGCGCCCCCAGCGCAGGAGATGCCAGCCTGGCTGATCGTCTGGGCAAGAGATGGAATGATCTCTATATCGGAAAGAAGCTGTTAATTGGCATCGTCTACGTTTCCGCTGTCTATGGATTCCTTGGTCCCTATGTTGGCAGCTATATCACGCTCATCACTGGACTTACCTATGTAGTAGTGAACTGGCAGGAATCGATACTGTCCTATGTACCCTACATCGTGGCGCGCAAACCCTGGCTGGTGGTCTCCATATTCGCTGCCGGTTTTCTACTCTGTGCCTGGGGTATGACCCAGATTCGAATCGATTCCAATATGACGGAGCTCACCAAAGAAGGCAGCTCTATTCGGGTGGCTTATGAGACTGTCGATGAACACATGGCAGGTGCCATGTCGATGGTCATCATGGTGGATACCAATCAGACGGACGGCTTGTACAACCCACGCTTGATGCAGGCGATCGACGAACTACAGACCCGCATCGAAACCCGGTATGCAGACCAGGTGACGCGCACCAACTCGATGGCGAATATAGTCAAAGACACTTACGAAATCATGAGTGACGGGGATCCCGCTTACTACCGTGTGCCCGATGATGAGCAGATGATTTCGCAACTGCTGTATTTGTTTAACAGTGCCAACCCTGAAGACAGACGAGCCTTGGTATCAGATGACTACAGCCGTTCCCATATTACGCTGAATATTTACAACGCCGGCTCCTACCAATATCAGTTGTTTTTTGACGAAATCGCAGTGGAAATTGAAGAGGTCTTCAGTCCGCTGGAAGCTGAGTTTCCCGAGTTGGATGTGTATTTAACTGGCTCCATGGCACTGTTGATGCGTATGGCCGATGAAGTCGCCAACTCCCAGTTCTCCAGCTTCACCATGGCAATTGCTGTGATCAGCGTCATCATGATTGTCACCCTGGGTTCTCTGCAGGGCGGTGTAATGGCGATGATTCCCAACGTCATCCCGGCCCTGCTGGGATTCGGACTCATGGGCATACTTGGCATTCCGCTGGATACGGACACGCTACTCATCGCACCTTTGATTATCGGTATCGCGGTGGACGACACCATTCACTTCATGACCCACTACCGGGTTGAACTGATCAAGACCGGCAGTGTCAGCGAATCACTGAAAACTACAATCAGCGACGTAGGCCAGGCGGTGATGTTCACTACCATGGTGCTGGGACTGGGATTTGCACTGCTGAGCTTCTCTGACTATCTGGGCATGGCCAAGATGGGCTTCTTCGGTTCCGCCGCAATCTTCGTCGCATTGCTCTGCGATCTGTTTCTGATTCCAGCTATGATTATGATCTTCAAGCCCACATTTGGCGTGAAAGATGCCGATACCAGAATTACGTTTATGGAGAAAATGGCATGAAGCTGAGCAACTACCAGACTGGCATCACCCTGCTAGCCTCCCTGACTATTGCGTTCTGCGCCAATGCACAGCAGCTCAGTGGCCTGGAAATCATGGAATTGGTGGAAGAAAACCAGCGAGCCACATCGGACTCGGCATTTAACCGAATGCAACTCTCCACCTGTCGCTTCGGCATCAAAGACAATCGCATCACCTGTGCCGAGCGGCCTCGAGTGAAATCTCTCGAGTCGGTAGGCAAAAACTACGGTGCTGACGGCAAGGACACCAAGAACGTCACTATCGTGTTGGAGCCCGCTGCGGAACGTGGCGTGGGTATGCTTGCCTACGCCTATGACGATACTGCCCGTGACAATGAGACCTGGTTGTATCTGTCTGCACTGGGCCGGGTCAAACGCATAGCCAGCGGCAACTCCGATGATGATTCAGAGCCAGCATCGGTGTTTGGCTCCGAGTTCACCACCGAAGATACCGACACAGGCAAGCTCGAAGAATACGAGATCACTATTGTCGAAGAAACCACGGAAGCGGGCCGTGAAGTGTGGAAAATTGAAATGATCCCCAATGAAGAGCGAGCCCGTAAATCCCGCTACTCACGGACGGTGAACTACGTAGATATGGAACGCTATGTGGTACTGCGTGTGGAAATGTTTGATCAGTACGACAATGAAATCAAACGCCTGCTCGCTTCCAGAGTGGAGCTGGTGAATGATGTCTGGATGGCTCGCTCTCTCACCATGATGAACCTGGTGAGTAATCGTCTGTCCAATATGGCCATCGTCGAAATTCACACCGATGTGAATGTGGAAGATGAATTTCTCACCACGCGCACACTGACCGATGTGGCTTTTCGCGAAACCGAACTGGAAAAGCTTCGCCAGCAGGTCGACTAGCGACCCACTATGACCTGGTTTCGCCCTAGCCCGCCTGGCCTGCTACTGTGCCTGGCCATCATCGCACCTATGGCCAGCGGGCAGCAGGACAGTCCCCTGGTGCTGGACCCTGATGTGACTTTTGATCCCGATGCGGACTTCGGCTTCGATGACGATATTTTTGGCGGCGCCTTCGATGACGAGGCGGAGCAAGAGGAAGAATCCTGGCTCGATGACTTCACTGTCAGAATCAGTCAGCAGTTTTCCGGCCAGGTGAACAATCATTCTGTCGACCTGGGACAGTTCGGCAAATTCCCCAGAGAAGCTGACTTCGAAAACAATCGACTGCAGTTCAACGTTCGTTATCAAAATCCGTTTGCGCCAGGTTGGCTTCTGCAAGCCAGCGCATGGTATCGACTGTACTGGGACCAGGACTACATGGCGGACGTTGATGGTTACAACAACAAGGAAGGTCAGCTTAATGAGTTATTTATTCAGTACAGCAGCGGCGCCCACAGCTTCAAGTTTGGCAACCAGACTGTGGTCTGGGGCGAAACCGTCGGCAACTCCGTACTGGATATCATTAATCACACAGAATTCAGAGACTTCACCATTATCGATATAGAAGATGCCCGGCTCAATCAACCCATGTTTATCTGGGACTATTTCGGTGATGACAATAGCAGCAGTTTCTCCAGCTTTATCAATCTCTACCCTGAGTTTAATCCTGCGCCAGTGAGAGGAAGCCCACTGTTTTTCGATCCGGGTTATAACCTGCCCGACTTCGAACGCAGCGGCAAGGTATTACTTGAAGCTGGCACGCAATGGAAAAAAACTTTTGAAGGAAGCGATATCGCGGTGATGGCGGCTTATCTCTATGACAACCAGCTCCGCTATGATGCGCCGTTGCCCGGGGAAGATAACGCCAGGCCCAATATCAACGACTTCTTGTTATTGGGATTCAGTGCCAATCGAGCCATTGGTAAATTGCTGCTGAACTTCGACCTGGCCTTCAGCCACAATGTACTTGCGAACAGCTTCGCCTTTCCCGGTGCCACAGCGCTCTCCACCCCGGTGAATCTCCGCAAGGATCAGCTTGGCACGTCATTTGGCTTCGAGTATGCCATCGACAATGAGCAAAATATGAGCCTGGGCATTCAGGCACAGAAACTATTGGATGCCAATGAGGGCCTGATGCCCGGACAAACCCTGGTGAACGACGGTGTGTTCGGTAGTTGGTTGATCCGCTACAGCAACTCACTGCGCAATGGTGACCTGGTACTGTCTTCCACCCTGCAAGGTGACCTGGAGGGAGATTCTCTATTGGTACTGTTTGGTGCTGACTTCACCATGGACGACAACTGGGCTCTAAGCGGACAGTTGATCAGCATTCATTCTGCCGGCGGATCTCCATTGGTGGTTTTCGATCAGGATCTGCGCATCGGCGCCACTATGACCTATTCATTCTGAAACGACAGCCACAGTTTCAATCCAGTCACCGGTCTGGACATAAAGCGGACAAATTGAAACGCTAAACCTGCTACACTGCGAGCAGCTTTGGCTCATGACCCAACATACACTACAGAATGAACAATAAACTCATTGCCTGCGCACTCGGCGTCCTGCTTCTTGGAGGCGCGATCACTACCTACCAGCTTGTAGCACAGTCCAGGCTACAACAGGAGCAGCTCGCCAGTTTCGAGGACTACGTGGCGCAACTCCAGCAGGAACTGGAGACATTTGCGGAGCAGCAAGTCGCATATGAAACTGAACTCAATATTTTGCGCCGGGAACAGGCGAACAGTCAGTCGCAAGTACTGTCTCTGGAGAACGAACTGACTCTCGCAGAAGCAAAGATCGACCCTGATGTCGTGCAACTGGAACAACGGATCCGTGAACGGATAGTGGTAGAGATGCAGCAGGCAAATTCCCAGCCAGCTTCAAGAACCGACCTGCTGAAACAGCTAACCGCTCTCGAACCCGACGAACTGGGACAGCTAATGTCTATCCAGGGATTATACGGTGGCTTTTTACGAGAGCTCGATGTCGATGAACGACGCATGGAAGTCATCATCGATGGACTGAGCAATATCATTCAGGAACAGAACCAGCTACGCATGGATGCCATAGAAGAACTCAGAAATAATCCGGAGCAGGACAATGCCCGCGCCTTACGCGAACAGATGCTCGCCCTGAGCAGCCCCGAGGCACAACTGGAAGCGCTGTCTTTTCTGCTGACGGAAGAAGAGCTCGAAATCTACCAGGCTTTTCAGCTAGAGCAACAGCAAAACGGTGTAATCAGGACTCAAACACTTTCCATTAACCAGGAAGCCAGACCTTTTGTTGGAGGAAGAGCAGCATTCATTGGTGGTAGCAGCAACGTCGTTATCCAGGACGGACAAGGACAGACCCAGGCCATACAAATCTTTTCGACAGAGCCATCCCAGCAATAGCTCAATACTTGAGGGGTTTGTCAAAGACCTCTCTGTCGAATTCATCTTCCCAGTTTGCCACGGCGGTCGAGACAGACAAATCTCCAGTAATATTGATCACTGTCCGCAACATATCCAGCGGTCGATCGATGATGAAGATAAAGCCCACAGTCACAGCGATCTGATCCGCAGACATCCCTATGGTGTCCATGACTGCAGACATCAGGAATAAGGAAGCACTTGGAACCGCAGCAGTACCCACCGATACCAGGGTAGTGGTACCCGCCATCAGGAAATAATCTGCCAGGGACAGCTCTATTCCAAAAGCCTGTGCCGCAAATACCGAGACGATACCTACATACAAGGCAGTGCCGTCCATATTGATGGTTGCGCCTATGGGCAGCACCGTCGAAGCAACTATCGGTTTTACACCAAGATTTTCTTCCGCGACCGACATGGAAACTGGCAATGTTGCAGCACTGGATGAAGTTGAAAACGCCACTAACATGGCATCTCTTGCACCCTTGAAAAAATTCAGCGGGGAGAGCTTCAACATCCACTTCATGATAATTGCGCCATGCATGATTACCACGTGCAGCACGCAGGCTGTTAATACGGTTCCGGCAAGTACCACGGCATTTAACAAGACTTCAAAACCCTGCGCTCCCGTCACTCGCGCAATGAGCGCAAATACTCCGAACGGCGCTGCCTCCATAATCCAGTGAGTGATTCTAAGTACCACCTCGCTGGAGGCATCCATAAAATCCGCTACCGGTTTGCCCTGGTCGCCGATTGTCAGCAAACTGACACCTATAAGAATGGCAAAGAAGATAGTGGCCAGGATGTCTCCTTCAGCAAGCGCAGCAAAAGGATTCTCCGGCACAATTGACATCAGACGCTCGGTCATGGACATGGGATCCTCGAGGGTCTGCGCTTCGGCACCAGTCAAATCTACCCCTACACCCGGCTGGAACACGGCCGCAAGAAACAGACCGATAGTAATTGCCACCAGCGTGGTGAGCATATAGAGGAAAATGGTTTTTGCGCCCAGGGATCCGAGCTTGGAAGGATCACCCATGGAAACCACGCCGGAGACGATGGTGACAAACACCAGCGGGACTACAATCATGCGGATAAGGCGGATAAACAGATCGCCCATCCAACCAATGCTGGCGGCACCTTCACCCCAAACGGCTCCCACAATAACCCCCAGAACCATTGCGGAAAGAATGCGTTTCCAAAGTGCTATTTCAAACCAGCTGAATCCCACAGCAACTCCTTATTCTTATTGATACTGTAGTCCTTTTTGCGACTATCTTTCACAAACTTGATCGCAGACTATATAAATTCATACCATAGTTCCAGTCCGCAGTAGCAAACACAGGCAATCAACATGGCTGAATGGGTACAGGGATCCGTAGTTGAAAATATTCACTGGACCGAAAATCTGTTCAGCTTGCGGATTGATGCGGAAATTGATGACTACCAGGCTGGTCAATTCACCAGTCTCGCGCTCGATATCAACGGCGAAAGAATAGCGCGTCCCTATTCGCATCTCAGCTCTCCTGGTCAACATCCACTGGAGTACTTTTTCTATACTGCGACTGACGGTGTGTTAAGCAATGCGCTGGTAAAACTGGAAGCAGGCGATCAGTTATGGGTGAAGAAACAATCGAATGGCTTCTTTGTACTGAATGAAGTACCGCCGGCAAAAGAAATGTGGATGCTCGGCACAGGCACAGGTGTTGCGCCTTTCTTCTCTATTCTGCACACGGCAGAACCCTGGCAACGCTTTGAGAAGATTGCGCTTGTCTATGCAGTGCGCACAAAAGCAGATCTGCGCTATCTCAACCTGATTGACGGATTAAAATCCCGCTATGGAGACCGTTTCCGCTTTCAGGCATTTGTGAGTCGTGAACAGGTAGCCAACACAATCCAGGGTCGCATTCCGGCTGCAATTGACAACGGGGATCTTGAAGACGGGGTAGACCTGACCATGACTCCCGAGAAAACCCATTTCATGCTATGCGGGAATCCAGACATGGTGAAGGATGTGACGGAAGTATTGAAGACCAGAGGTTTCACCAAGAATCGACGTCGAACGCCGGGTCACATCACCACAGAAAATTACTGGTAATTGGAAGGCGTTCGCCGCGCTTCGGTGAGTGCTTCGAATCTAGCACCAATATCTATCAATACCTGCTCAGCGAAAGGCGGTGCTATAAAGGTAATCCCCACCGGTCTGCCGTCATTCTGGTAGCCTGCTGGAATAGTCAGGGCAGGATAGTTCGCCATCGCTGCAAATCCAGCTGACTGATTATTGAGAGACACCAGCACATCCAGATTTCCGCTGGCAAACATGCTCTCCATAGATGCACGGGCACCGTCTTGCAGCCTGGCTCGCAGTGCCTCCAGTTCGGCGGCCGACATTTGCAGATCAACCATCATATCCACTTCTGATTGACCATAGGGTGCTCGAACTTCCATATCAATCAAGTTAAATGCCTGCAGAGTATCGACAGAATCAATTGGCTGCCCAGCTGCAGCATGATTTTCCAGATATAGCGCCAGGTCTCTTATCATTTCTCCGCCCAGAAGTTCGCTGAACCCCTCCCTGTTTACCTCAGGCATCGCAATTTCCACGATTGAGGCACCATCATTAGTCATGGTTGCCAGTGATCGTTGATAAAGTTCATCGTCAGCAAAGCTATCGAGCGCACCCAGACGCCTGCCTTGTAATGATTGTTCACGATACTCAAGCAGCATATCGACACTCAGTAGTGGCATCGCTGCATCATCAGGATCGTAGCCAGTCATGGCATTGAACAGAATCACCGCATCAGCAACCGATCTGGTCATTGGACCCGTTGTATCGAGACTCGATGAAATGGGTACTACACCACTGCGACTGATACTGCCGGTGGTAGGTTTCAGCCCGACCAGGGAGTTGGCGCTGGCAGGAGACAGAATTGATCCAGATGTCTCTGAACCGATAGCAACTGCGGCATAGTTCGCAGCTATCGAGGCACCACTTCCGGAACTGGATCCTCCAGTGCCAAAATCAAAACGACCATAAGGATTCAGGGTCTGACCACCCATCGCACTATAGCCAGAGGGGCAGGATCCGCAGAAGAAGTAAGCCCATTCACTCAGATTGGCCTTGCCCAGAATAATCGCTCCCTTGGCCAGCAGTCGCTCTGTCACAAATGCGTTGTCTGCGTGGTTATCTTGTAAAGCCACCGCCCCGGCCGTGGTCGCCATACCCGCGACGTTGATATTGTCTTTGAGCAGCACAGGAATGCCGAAGATGGGATCACGATCCATCTCCAGCGCTCCAGATCGTGCCCTATCGAGAGCGCGAGCTCTATCCAGAGCATCAGGATTCAGCGCAATGACTGCATTGAGATATCTCTCATGGTCGCTCTCGATTTGCTTTATGCGATAGAGATAGAAGAGCGTCAGCTCTTCATAGCTTAGATCTCCCGCAGCGACAGCCGCTTGCAAAGCGGGGATATCGCTCTCCAGCACCAGTGGTTTCAGTTGCTCATAGCGAGCAGAAGAAAAGCGCTCGAGCGCATCTGCAAATGGCGCCCACAAGGACTCTTTATCGACGACCCGGGAGTTAAGCAGAATAAATCGCATACGCTCATTGTCATGTTCTGCAAGCTGCGCCAGGTCGGCACTTTCGTCATAGGACCGCCCGGAAGATGCATCCTGGGCAGTTACGCTGCCAGGCAGAAGCGTGAGCAACAAAAAGATTTGCGGCAGGATGAAACACTTGTGCATTTTCATATCAACTCCCGGCATGAATTACATCCCATAATAAGCAAGCATCGTTTGTCGCGTCACCACTCCCTTGACCACAGCGCGCTCCGTGCTTTCGGGCGAGACAATCAGCAAGGCATCTGCGCCGGTCTGGGTAATCAGCTCTCCGGCTTCTCTCAGACTGGACAGGGCATTGATCTCGCTGGTTTGCAAAATTCTACTGCCAAAAGCAGTGAGATCAATATCAGACTCGCTTTCTCCCAGTTGCTCCAGCTCTCTCACCAACTCGGAAGTTGCCAACAATGCAGATGCGCCATCCATCTGGAAAACCAGCCACAAAGGTTTGTCGCTCACTATCCGCCTTGCGTCAGTGGAACTCAGCATCGGTGCACAGTTAATAAAGGAGCGATTCATCACGCTGCCGATACCAATGCGCGCCAGAAACCCTTTCCCTACACCTTCATTGATGTTGTGACCATGTCGTTTGAGCTGCTCGACGAATACCCCTTCATATTTGAAAACCTCGCGTACTATGACACAGGAAACCACAACGGTGAGCATAGAAGGAAAAATAATGGATGGATTGCTGCTCAGCTCCAGGATGGCAACCAGGGCGGCCAGGGGAGCATTCAGAACAGCGCCCATCATCGCGACCATGCCCAGGAGCACATACAGGTCTGTATTAGCGGCTTCCGGCACGAACCAGGCACCTATCAGGCCAACCACGCCACCCAGACAACCACCTATTACAAGCGTCGGGCCAATGAGTCCACCCAACATACCTAATCCCGTTGCCATCGACGTCACCAGTAATTTGGCCACAGCGATCGCGAGCAGCGCTTCCAGCAACAACTCTCCACTCATGGCGGAACCGAGTGTGTCATAGCCTGTGCCCAGAATTTCGGGAATAAATACGGCCACTGCACCCGTGACCAGGCCTATGCATGTGAAGCGCAGCAGAATGGAATAACGCTGCAGACCAAAGAAAGCCAGGTGGAGTTGAATGAACAGTGCGGCGGCAATGGCAAACAACACACCAGCAAAAACCAGATACGGCAGTTGCCACAAGACATTTATAACTTCACTGCTTTCTCCCAGAGAGAGCTCTGCACCGAGTACCAGTTGGCTGATGGTCGCTCCCAGCACGGAAGCGACAATTACCGGAATGAATCCGGCGATCGTGTATTCCATGAGAATGACTTCCATGGCGAAGACCACTCCCGCCATGGGTGTATTGAAAGAAGCCGCGATAGCGGCCGCCGCACCACAGGCTACCAGGGTGCGCAAACTATTGTGAGGCAGCCTGAAAAATTGACCGAGCTGGGAAGACACCGCCGCGCCCAGGTGCACACTCGGACCTTCGCGACCGACACTCTGGCCGGATAGCAAGGCCACAATGCCACCAAGAAATTGCAGCACAATATTGTAAGCAGGCAGCTTTGCATTATTGTTATGCAAGCGCTCCAGTACATGGGTCACGCTAACCGATCGGTGTTCCGCTTTCACCCGCGAGAGAATCAGGCCCAACAACACAGCACCTGCAAAGGGAACTGAGAATCGCAGTAGCGGTGACAGACTTTCGAAATTGTCGCTATTTTCACCGAAGGCCGTCAGCAATGGTGTCTCGATGAGCCATCGAAACGCCACTATGATCAGCGATGAAGCGATTCCCGCCAGAACCCCAAGAGAAACCAATTGCGGCAAGGCATCCTGAAAAGCCAGCCGTTCACGAAATTCTTCGAGAGATCGAGCTATACGCGAGCGAGATTCTGACAAAGGCTAACCAGTAGGTAGAAACAACAATTTCAGTATAGCCGGATTCATTGAATTAAGCAGAGCCTTACTCGTGTCTTAAGGCTTCTACCGGGTCCATATCCGCTGCGCGCATACTGGGATAGATGCCGAAAATGACGCCAATCAAGGCAGAGATTGAAAATGCCAGTAGCGGCGCAATCGGGGTAACGATAGTGGTCATGCCCCAGAACACTGAAATAAAGAACGGAATCGTCACACCCAACACCACGCCGATCAGGCCACCAACTCCTGACAGAATTACCGCTTCAATTAAAAACTGGGTGACGATATCTCGCTTCTTTGCACCCAGGGCGCGCCGAATGCCGATCTCTCGCGTGCGCTCGGTCACACTGGCAAGCATGATATTCATGATGCCGATCCCGCCAACCAGCAAGGATATCCCTGCAATTGCACCAGCAACAATCTGATCGCGTAGCGCGCTGGCTTCAGCCTGGCGCAGCAGTGCCAACGGTACCTCTATGGCATAGTCGAGGTCACGATGTCGGCGTTGTAAAATCTGGTTGATAACCTCACCAACCTGAATCACAGTGTCCTGATTGTCCACCTGGATAATCGCCTCATGTAGCTCTACTGTTTCTGATTCCACGCCACCGGCTGTCTGCCGCGTCGTCGTCTCGCCAAAACGGGAACGAGAGGAAGTGATAGGAATAAAAATGCGACTTGGCGCTGAGTTGGAACTTCCCGCCTGGTTTTGACCCAGATTGGAAAATCCCTCTGACTCCATGATGCCGACTATATTGTAGTAATCATCATCGATGCGTACAGAATTGCCGAGAGGGTTATCAATCGGGAATAGCACCTGAGCGACTTCATCACTTAACACCACCACATTTGCATGATCACGCAGTTCAGCCTCCGAGAAGAATCGCCCTGCCCTCAGGTTGTAGTTTCGTGAAATGGGATAGTCGATGGAGGTTCCTACCACATCGGTATTCAGGCTATTACCCAGATTCCACACGTTCTTTTTGACTATTCTGGAGGCGATCACATTGGTCACCCCGGGGATTGAATCCCGAATCGTGCGAATATCTGCGTTGGTGAGACCATAGACTATGGCCTGTGGGGGACCGAATCCCTGCCTGGAAGTTTCCTCGACTTCGACCGGTTTCACACTCTTCAGCAATATATTGTTGGCGCCAAGATCGCGAAACTGCTGCTGCGCCTCATAAGACGCCCCCTCGCTCACTGCAAGCATAGCAATCACCGCGGCCACACCGATCACAATACCCAGCACTGTTAGCAGGGAACGCAATCCGTGGCTGTAAATGCTCTTCAGGCCAACCTGGGTGACCTTTTTGAAGCGCAACAGACTGAAGCGATTGTGGGCTCGATGACCTAGTGTTGCTATTGGAGGATTGAGACTAAGATCGCTCATCGCTTTCTACCGTACCGTCCAACAAGCGGATTCGACGACGGGATCGTTCCGCCAGTTCATCAGAGTGGGTAACCATAATCAGTGTCTTGCCCTGCCCATGCAATTCATCGAACAGGGCCAGAATCTCGGCACCGGATTTGGAATCCAGGTTTCCAGTGGGCTCATCAGCCAGAATGATCAATGGATCGACGGACAAGGCACGCGCAATTGCAACTCGCTGTTGTTGGCCACCTGAGAGTTCGAAAGGTTTGTGGTCGACCCGATCCCCCAGTCCCACTCGATCCGCGAGCCCCAGTGCGATCTCCCTGCTTTCGGCCTCTCCATAACCCTGATAGAACAGAGGCATCTCGATATTTTCCAGCACATTGAGCTGCTGTATCAGATTGTAGGATTGAAAGATGAACCCGAGGCGTGCACCCCTGATCTGAGAGAGATCATCATCATTCATCTGTGACGTATCTTCGTCGCCGAGAAAATATTTTCCGGCGGTTGGCTGATCAAGACAGCCAAGAATGTTCATCAGGGTGGATTTACCACAACCGGATGGACCCATGATGGTCACGTAATCACCCCGCTGAAAATTCAGGGAAATGCCGTGCAACACCTCCACGGAGATCGATCCCATGAAATAGGTTTTGCGAATATCTTCCAGTCGCGCTACAAGATCTGCGCCCTGACCGGTCATTGAGGGAGGAAGATTGCTCCCGGTAGATTGAGCAATGGAGTCGAGATTGTTCATCGGAGGAACTTGGGAAGAGCAGGCTTCAGTTTGCCGCCAGCTCATTCACCTGTTGTTGTGGCGGCAGCAGCAGGACCTCCTCTCCTTCGCGCAAACCGCTGCGGATTTCGATGAAGGATTCAGAAAAAGTGCCTGTTTCAACCTCACGCATCTGTGGTTCACCACCGCGTAAGAGATAAACCACGCGCTTGTCATCAAAGTAAGATACAGCCTGCAGAGGCACATAGATGACATCTTCCAGACGGTCTACCAGGATCTCCACCTCGGCACTCATGCCAGGTCGCAGCCAGTCATGCTCTCCGTCGATCTTCACGGTAGTGGGGTAGACTTTCAGATCGGGATTCATGAATGAATTGGCAGAATCTGCAACAACTGCCACCTTGGTAACCACGGCAGTAAGACGCACGTCAGGAAAGGCGTCAATTGACACATTTGCCGTCTGACCCACAGCAACCCGCTGCACCGCGGATTCATGGATGTTCACCTTTACAGCCATTTCACGCATGTCCGGGATTGTGAGAATAGCCTGTCGCTCCCGTACTGTGGCTCCCTCTGCTATTGCCTCTTCACTGCTGCGACGGAAACGCGAGGAATTCTGGTCGGAAGCACCATAAACAACCAATCCCGGTCGTTCTGCCTTGATGGTCGCTGCCTCGATCTGCTCATTTACATCCGCGAGCTTGACCCGCTCGAGGTTAAATTTGCGCTCAGCCGATCGAAATCGCGCCCGTTGCTGCGCTTCTTCTGCAATATTATCGATAAGCTGTCTCTGAAATCCCATTACCGCATTTTCATAATCAGATAACTTCTGTTCGGCGTCTTTCGGAAAGGTGTACTGAATATAGAGCGCCAGCGCTGTTTCTTTTTCCTGTTGCTTGTTGGAAGCCTTATTGAGATTCAGTTCCTCTGCTTCCAGTTCGGTAGGCGTTATGAATCCTCTTGCTTCCAGGCGTCGTTGTCCCTCGATACGGTCCTGTGCCAACAAATATTCTTCCTGAGACACTTGCAACTCATCAAGCAAGGCCCGCAACTGTTGCTTCGCTTCGCCATCTTCAAGCTGCTCAATATCTGCATATTGCATGAAATCGATCTTATTGCGGATAGCCATGTAGCTGTCATCCATCAACAGTGTTGAACTCTGTTCGATTGGATCACTCTCAAGCGTCTCGAGGGTCAGCGAGGCAGGTTCAGAAGTTTGTCGCACATCGGCTAATTCCGTCGTTGGCAGGTTTGCCGCAGCTCGCTGTCCGCTGCCTGCACGTCCGCCTCCCGGAGCAAATCCCCCCGCCGGTCTACCCTGCCCCGGCGTAATATCTCCCGATGCAAAGCGTTGCATGCGTTCCAGCATCTGCGGAGGTATTTCGCCATTGTTGTCAGCCATCATCTGCCGAATCCGGTCCTGCATCGGCGGAGGCAGGGAGGCGATATCGAAATCTGCTGGCGGCGTAGGCGCAGCTTGAGCGTTGTTGACGGTCACTGTAGCTGTTTGTGCATTCTGGCTGGCAAGTTGCGCGGCTTCTGCTTCGGCAAGGCGTTGTTCAATTTCCAACTCGCCGATGATGTCGCCGACGATACTGGCACCCAGAAATTTTTCAAAGTCCAGGCGAGCAAAACGCATAGCCTGTCGCGCATCATTCAGCTCTGTCATGTTCTGATTAAGCTGAATTTCATATTGTGCCTTCTGCTCGATGAAGCTTGCCTCGGCTGTTTCAACCGCAATTTCCTGGTTTAGCTGCGCATCGATCAAGGCAGCAGTATCCAATTCGACCAGGATCAAATCGTTGTCCACATCATCCTGGGTGACCCGGTAGCCTTCTTCAATGATGTTGAGGATTTTGACTCCCTCGCGACCCTTTACCCGCGAACGGATTTCCTGGGACTGCAATGCTTCCAGTGCTCCTCCTTCCAGCACAGTGATATCCAGATCTCCACGCCGCGCAGTGAATGTGAGCGCCTCGCTGCCATCACCGCTGCCCCCGCCAAGGCTCAGCAGCAAGGCCAGGACGCATACAGCGGCAACACCGCTAATCAGGTATTGGGTGGATTTCTGGGCCGTCAGAAACCGGGTCTGCCAGGATAGCAATCGGTCTCGTAACGGCGCGGGCAGACGGGCAATCAGATTGCTCAAGACCTCAGCTGCTTGCTTGCCGGCTGTTTCCTTATCGGGGCTCATCGATGCCCTCCTCCCATTGGCCGGTGTCGTCTACATAAAGCAGACCTACATCCCGCCAGAATTCCAGCTTGGCCACATTGTGGGCCACGATTGAGCGCACCAGTTCCGTCTGTGCTGCCGTCAGATCGTTCTGCGAGTCTACCGTGTCCTGAATATCTCCGAGACCCAGCTCAGCTCGTAGTTCCGCCTCTTCAACCCGCCGTTCATTGATTTGCACACTGGCCTGGCTGATGTCGAAGCGCTTGCGGGCTTCGTTCATGCGTCGCCACGCATCCAGCACGTCCAGTTCGATGTTGTCTGCAGCCAATAAATAGTTACGCACTGCCGCCTCATAGGTAATCAGTGTGCGGCGGTAGTTGTTGCGATTCAACTTGGTATCCAATGGCAGATCCAGATCAAGACCGGCTGTATACACTGCATTTTCAAAATCCAGTTCTGCGACAGCCTGGGTCGTCGAATTTGGCACACTGGCCACAAAGCTAAAATCTAGGGCAGTCTCCAGAGCATTGGCAGCCACGTTAATCTTGCGGGCCGCGTCCTGCACCTGATCCAGTTGCGTGTATAAATCCAGTCGCGTCTGCAAGGCCATGTTTCTCGCCATCTCAAGACTGATGTCGGGGCTGTCCATACCAGTTTCAGCAATCAGCGCCATTTCATTGTCATCGAGAACAATATTGTCTTCCGCTGTGAGTCCCAGGCTTATCTTGAAATTGTCCAGACTGCGCTTGTAACGGGTAATCGATGTCGTCCAGTTCAGGTCAGCCTGCAGCGAAGACTGCTCGAGTCGACCTACCTGCAACAGTGTTGTCAGCCCTTCAGCCTGGAACGCCTGTTCTCGCTCCAGTGAAAGATTGGTTGCCTCCAAACCAAGATAGTTGTTTCGCGCTGTTTCCCGGTTGAGCAGCACCTGGTAATAGCTGCTGGCAATGCGAACTGCAAAACTCTTGCGAAATCGGGTGAAGCTGCGCAGTTGATAAAGAAGGCTGCGCTCAGCCTGCATCAGGTTTTCAGTTTCAATCGCTGTGCCATAGTCCCGCAGCAGGGGTTGAGTGAATGAGCCTATTAACGCACCCGTACCAAACTCGCGCACATCGCCGGTCAAAAACCGGGTGAAATTGCTGGTCAGATTGAGCGCAATGGCACCGCCACTTCTAAGAAAGTAGCGTGCTCCCAGGCTGGTGTTGGAAAAAGTGGATTCGCTGGTATTCAGCAAAGCACCCTTGTCGACAGCATCCACGCCAGTAAGCGCTTCCATATCGGCGACGAACTGGTCCTGAGCGTCCCACTGGTAGTCAGCCGAAGTCACGGAATTGAACACCGGCACATATCGATATCGATCGAAAGTGAGCGACAAGGCCTGCAGATAGAGCAGCTCTTTTTGAGTCTGGTACTCCTGGCTGTGCCGAAAGGCCAGTTCAAGGGCAGCATTCAGACTGAGGATTCGTGCGCCTACCTCACTCTCAGCTTCATTATCGAGAAACTCGAATCGCTGGTTATTGACCGGATAGGGGCCCAGATTGATCTCTTTCTCTTCGTCGATGACTACCTGGGAAGTCATCCCAGGCACCAGCTCGGTCTTTTGATCGATGGTTGCGTAGGTTTCTGTATCCGCCGATTGCTTGAAATGGGCGCTACTGCAAGCCAGCAATAAGGCTGCAAAAGCGCATAAAAACAATGACTTAAAAGTATTTTTCATATTCGAGGCGGAACCCTACCAGTATCGGGGGTAGTGGCTGATTATACGCCCGATTACGCAAAACCCTGCTATTTAGCGACAAATGGCTGCTTCCGCGGGGGCATAACAATAGGTTTTTTGGTCTGATTTCCTTACCATAGACAGCTTTTCACGCAGCGGAAGCCGTCAATCTACAATGCAAGTACTGCAAAAAGCCCAGACAGCATTACTGATAGCGGCGCTCGGCAGCAGTGTGCTGGCCACCTGGCAATTCCTGGAAAACAGAAATCTGCGCGCACAATTGGCTGACAGCAATACGGCCCTGGCGTCCAGACGACAGGAAGTTGAAAGCCTGGAGCTCAATCTCCGCTCGGCTCACATTCAGCTGCAGAATCTGTCTGCTTCCTTGCAGGATGCCCAGGAACAAATCCAGGGTGAATCCAGGCTTAGAACCACAGACGATCTCAGCTCACGCTTCCATGGAGCCCAACCCCCTGATACCTCAGTGGCACCACCACCTGGTTACACAGGAAATCGGCCGCCCGGCTCAAATACGGATATCACCAGACAGATGGCTGAAATGCAGGCCAATGTTCGCTATGGAGATTTTGTAGAATCACTGCAACTGACTGCAGCTGCCAGTGACGAGGTGCGCGCTGCTATTGCCAGTGTATTCGCGGAGCGTGTCGAAGCCAGTCGACAGCGGGCGGCTGGCACCAGTTCCTCAATCAGGCTGGAAGAAATTGCCTCTGCAGATTACCTGCGGACGCAGCTCACTACCGTACTCAACGATGCGCAGCTTGCACAATTCGATGACTATGAAGCGAGTTTTCTGCAAAGGCAGCAGCGCAACACCTTCGCGATGGAACTTACACGCTATGCGCCAGCCTTGAATGAAAGCGACAGACAGACAGTACTCGATACCGTTTTGAAGCACCTGGGCGGCAATATTCGTGAAGGCCTCAATCCTCAATCTAATGCTGTGACAGAAACGCAAAGACAACTAGCCTTGCTCACAGCGGCTCGTATGGAACTGCGACAGCAACTGGGCGAAGCCCAGATGATGGAAGCGGAAAAATTTCTCAGTCGCATTCAGTCCGGCATGGTGCAAAGCCAGACCATGAACGAAGGAGCAGATAACTAGTCCAGCAACACCGACACCTGGTTCAATCTGGACAAATAGTGGATCAGCGAACCAAACGTGACCAGTAGCCACCGCGCTATGATCACAGCAATGAAAATTCAGGAGCAGTCATGAACCATCACAGGGCCATTTTGCAGCACTTTCTTCTATTTATAGGTGCCGGCTTATTTGTTGTAGCCTGTAGCGAATCTCCAAGCAGCTCCGGCACAGCACCCGTGGACTCAGTCCAGACTGAGTCGGCAGCGAATACCGGCTATCGTCGCATCAATACCAGCAACCCCGATGATCCATTGGATGCTCATATCTTTGAGCTGGACAACGGCCTGCGGGTCTATCTGACTGAAAACCACGAAGAGCCTCGTTTCTATGCGGAAATAGCTGTTCGCGCCGGCAGCAAACATGACCCCGCCGATGCCACTGGCCTGGCACACTATCTGGAACATCTGCTATTCAAGGGCAATCAGAATCTGGGAACGCTCAATTACCAGGCTGAGAAACCTCACCTGGACAGAATCGTCGAACTCTACGAAGAGCATTTCTCTGAAACAGATCCGGCACGACGGGCTGAAATTTATGCCGAGATTAATAGCGAGGCACAACTGGCCGCCGAGTTTGCGGTTCCCAATGAAATCGACAAGCTCTACAACAGCATGGGCGGCAGTGCACTCAATGCACATACCTGGTATGAAGAAACCGTCTACAAGGTTGGCTTACCCGCTAATCGCCTGCAGCAGTGGGCTGAGATTGAATCAGACCGCTTTGTCGAACCGGTATTCCGGCTTTTTCATACGGAGCTGGAAACAGTTTATGAAGAAAAGAATCGCACGCTGGATAATGCCGGGCGCATCATTGGTACAGCCGTAGACGAATTGCTATGGAAAGTACACCCTTATGGGCAACAACCTACGATTGGTACAGTTGACCATCTGAAGAATCCATCACTGGTCTATATTCAAAATTATTTCGACACATACTATGTGCCGAATAACATGGGCATCTTTATCAGCGGCGACATCGACATCGACTCGACTATAGCCCTGATTGCCGACAGCTTTGGCCATTGGGAAAGAAAAGAGATACCTCAGGTTGGCCCCTGGGACGAGCCTCCCTTACAAGGAGCTGAACGGCGAACCGTGCAGTACCCTGGGGAAGAACAGGTACAACTTGCTTTTCGCACCGCCCCTAACGGCAGTGAAGACAAAGAAGCGCTGATCCTGCTGGACATGATTCTGGACAATCGCACGGCCGGACTGATTAATCTGAACCTCAACCAACAGCAGCTTGTGTCCAACGCTGGCTCTTCCCCTTTGTTCCTTAATGATTTTGGTACCCAGAATCTCTACGGCGTACCCAAGCAGAATCAGACACTGGCAGAAGTGGAACAGTTGCTATTGGACCAGATCGACATCATCAAAGCCGGCGAGTTCGAAGAGTGGATCATTCCAGCAATCGTGAACGACTTTCTGAAGAATGAAAAAGCCAGTCTGGAATTCAACACTGCCCGCGTAACAATGATGCGGCAATCGTTCATCGAAGAATCAGATTGGGATTATCACATCGCCGAAATCGACCGAATGGAACAACTTACCAAACAGGATGTGGTGGATGTGGCCAATGAGTATTTTGGCGATGACTATGTGGCTGTATACCGTGAAGACGCACAAAACGAAGTGCCGGAAGTAGAAAAGCCACAAATTGATCCGGTCATCATCGATCCATCACGCCAATCAGAATTTGCTGCGCGCATCCTGGCCATGGAAGTCGATGAAATAGAACCCGTATTCGTTGAAGCCGACCAGGATTACCGGGTCATTGAATTCGCACCCGGTGTTGATCTCTACTACGCGCCGAATCCGCTCAATGATCTGTTTACTTTTTCGGTCAATGTGGAAGTCGGGACTGAAGAAAACGAGAAACTGGGTCTTGCTACCGCGCTGATGGACGTGGCGGGAACGGCTACTCTCAGCAACGAAGAGTTGCAGAAAGAATGGTACCGCATGGGCTCAGAGTTCAGATTTGGTGCTGGCGAAAATTCCTCAGCATTCGCCATTTCCGGCCTGGATGATCAGTTCGAAAACTCGGTGGCGCTGATGATGGAGCTCATCAAGACACCGAGCAGCGACAGCGAAACACTGGAACAATTGAAAGGCATCCTGCTGAAATCACGGGAAGACAGGAAGAGCTCTCCACCAGCCATTGCACAAGCACTGTATATGTACAATCGTTATGGCGAAGAATCTCCTATGCTGGAGTCCATGACTTCCCAGGAAATCCTCGACACCCAGGTAGACGAGTTGCTGGGATTGCCAGAGCAGCTACTTGATTACAAACACACCATCGCTTATACAGGCTCCATGCCGCTTGAGCAGTTGGTCGAGGTATTGCGGCGCCACCACAACGTTACTGATGAACTGGCGGACACACCCGAATACCGATTCCGCCGGGCACGGGATGTTGAAGACACCGAGCTTCTGGTAGTCGACCGTCAGACAGCACAAGCGCAGGTGAGAATCGAATTTGCCGATGGCGAATTTGATCCAGAAGACTCCGTCATGGCATCTCTGTACACCAATTACTTCGGAAGTGGTATGTCCAGTGTGGTATTCCAGGAATTGCGTGAGGCGCGAGCACTCGCTTACTCGGCTTCAGCACGTTACATGCCAGGCAGTAGACTGAACGCGGAAAACCTCATGCTTGGTGCCATTGGTACACAAACGGACAAGACGGTCGATGCTCTCGCTGCCTTTATCGATCTGATCGACAATATGCCGCAGTCATCGGAACGCTACGACGAGGCTGTTAACGCACAGATTAATCGCTACCGCACTTCCAAATTGAATTTCAGGGAAGTGATTGGCGCGGTGAGATCCTGGGAACGTCAGGGTTTTGAAAGCGATCCACGCCGAGCCCGATTCCGGGAGTTGCAGGAAACAGATCTTGATGATTTGATAGAATTCCAGGAACAACACGTCAAAGATCGCGCCAAGCTTATTTCAATCGTTGGTGATCTCTCAATTATTGACACTGAGGAATTGGAACAGTTTGGCACAGTTCAGGAAGTGCAGGTCGAAGACCTGTTCGTCGACTGATTACATCATCTATAAAAAGTGGGCGATCGAAAGATCGCCCCGGTTCTACACAGTTCTGGCCAGCTAGATTCATAGTGGCATGACACAGTCTGCATACACACCAGCACTCAGTGTTTCCAACTTGCACAAGAGCTATGGTGACTTCCCGGTCATTAAGGATCTGCACTTGCAGGTTGAGTCTGGTGCGATTCATGGCCTCGTTGGCCTAAACGGTTCCGGCAAGACCACAACCCTGGAATGCTTGTTAGGGCTACAACAATACAATAGTGGCGAAATACGCCTGCTGGGCCTGAGTCCCCAGCAAATTTATCTAAGCCACGGTCGTATTGTGGCGATTTTCGACACGCCGAGCCTGAACCCCAATCTGACGATACGTCAATGTCTGCGTCACGCAAGCTTGTTGTGCACGGATTGCGTTCGGAGTTGCGCAGAAGTGGAAGCAATGCTTGGCATCGAGGCGTATTCGAACTTCAAGATCAAAAACCTTTCTCTGGGAAACAAGCGGCGTGCTTCGATCGCCCAGGCACTGCTGGGAAATCCGGATCTGATAGTTCTCGACGAACCCTTCAATGGGCTCGATGCTGGTGGCGTGGATGATGTATTGGATCTGATCACCCGATTCAATAAACAGCACGACACAACATTTCTGCTTTCCAGCCATCAACTCCCTTACCTGGAACAAGTGTGCACTCATATTGCCATCCTTCACCACGGCCAGATACAGGTAAATAACAGCATAGAGACGCTACTGAAAGAATCTGCCTGCCGCGTAACTATCACCACAAGCGAACCGGAAAACGCCCGCGAGATTCTCGCTCACAATGACAATATCCAATTACTGGAATCTGACGAAGAGGAAATTCTGCAGTTGTCACTGAACAATCTGGAGCCGGCTGTAGTCAATGCCTTGCTGGTCAATGCAGGCATTCCAGTATCTGGCTTGATGCCGCAGCGCGCCTCTCTGGACAGCTTGTTTCGACGGGCAACGGCGGAGGAATGAACTTGAAAGGATTTATCATCGCCCTGCGTTCTGAATTCTTTGTAGCGACTCACACCCTGGGCGCCAGACTCGTATTGCTCATACCTTCCTGCTTTGTTCTGGCGAGTTATCTGCTGGTCAAGCTGAGCGAAACAGGAGCCGAGGCCAGGGGTAATTTACTGGGAAGCGCGGATTTCGAATCAGCGATAGCCGCGAATGCCTGGGGGCACTTCGTGGACGGCCTCAATAACGGCCTGACTGTACTTGGATTGTTGCTGGTTGCTCAGGCCGCTTATAGCTTCAGCAGCGAACGAGACAGCGGCGCTATCAGACACCTGTTGTTGCGCAGCAGCAGCCGATTCTCCATCGGTATGGCTAAGCTCGTAAGTCTGCATCTGCTCGCACTGGCCTCTGTGCTGGTTTTGTTTGCGACCAGCTACCTGCTCAGTAGCCTGTTGTGGGAATTTGGTCCGGTCATGGAAGATGGCTTCGAACTCATCAGTGAATCAGAAATTCGCCAGGAAATAGCACTTGGATTGCGACTCGCACTCTTTCCCCTGCCTGCAGCCATTGCCATGGGAATCTTGTTTTCAATTGCAGCAAACAACGCGACCCAGGCAGTGGTTGGGGCACTGGGGTTGACGCTGGCACTGGACCTGTTCAAATCTACAATGGGAGACTATGGGTACTATCTGTATGCAAACTACCAGCCCTCATTGCTGGATCAGTCCTACCTGCAGGATGTGAGTCGCCTGGTGAGAGGATTCTCCGACGTCTTGATCGATGAGCGATTCTTGCAAATGAATACCTGGACTCCTGTTCCCACGCTGATACTGTTTGTTGGAGTCGCTTTAATCATCCTATCCAGGCGCAAGCTTTGATCATTACCATGAGACGTCGATCAACACTGCTTTATCTGCTTGCTTGGCTGCTCGCGGGCTGTGTCAGTTATGAGCCAGCAGTACTGGTACCTGCCGTGACCCTTTCCAGCGAACAGATTTCCCTTTTCGGTGACTACGACACGAGACAGCAGCTTGATTTTGGACTCGACACCTCGGTGAATGAGAGCGATTCCCTGTTTAATGTGGCAACGCTTCCCGGTATCAGGGTGCGTTCCGTTACTGCAAACGGTCCTGCCGCCACCGCGGGTATTCAAGTCGGTGATGTGGTACTGGCAGTAAATGACATCGAGACCAATCACCCCGATGCACTGCTCACTCTGCAACAGAGCGGCGGCGACTCCCAACAACAAAATCATCGGTTTACGGTGCAACGCAACACCACGGTGTTTGAGGCCACAGTGATTGCACGTTTACTTGCAGATAACCCCCCACCGATAGAACTGTATCGGCTTGATCCCGTTGCCACGCGGGCAGGTTATGAAAGCGAGCTGATTGATACTGGCAACAGCGGGCGAATGGTGGCTGCCAGAGTGGTTGAGATTTTTCCACTCAGCCCCCTGCCAGCAGCCGGCATTCGGCAAGGTGACCTGATCCTGGCACTGGATGGTAGGCCTCTCAATTCTGCGCAAGACCTGGTTACCCGTCTGAATCAAAATCATGAATTGGGTAGTGATGTCACGCTGACGCGCTACAACGGTCAGGGAATGGACGAAGTTGACCTTACCTTATGGGATCCAGGCAGAAGACTCAGCCGCATCAGCCTGGGCCCTCTGTTTCGCTACGAAGCGAGCCTCAATCCGGACAGCGAGGCACTGACTATCCTCGATTTCTGGCTATTCTCTCTGTACAGTTATCAGCAGACGGAAGGGGAACGATCTCATACCGTGCTCGGTCTTATTAATGTCACCAGTGACTCTGGTGAGTTGGTCGAAGAATCCACCGAATAAAGACTCAACCAGCTTGCGATGAATACCACACCAGCAACCTCCAGCGATGCTTGCTTGTCACCGCTTGTGAAAGCCTTAGCAACGGTCCTGCTGACACTACCGTTCTCTCTCAGCGCCCAGAACAACTATGCAGCTTTCGAGCTTCAGCGCGAAGAGAACTGGCAGCCTATCATGCTGGAAGACATGAACGGTGACGGGGCCAGGGACATTGTAGTATCGCATTTCGATCCCGGGCTGGGTCGGGAGCTGCACATATATCACCAACAGTCAGACGGCAGCTTCGATGCAAGCCCGCAGCGCGTGGAAGTCAAAACCGAAATCATCGCCATCGGATTCGCTGATTTACGCACCGATCCTGGCCAGGAACTTGTCCTGTTCGCCAACAATGGCGTCTTCAGCCTGTCCACCAATATCTCAGGATATGCCGGCAATCTAAAGCTGCTGGCGGAATGGGATTTGATCGCCGCGATCCCTGATCAGGAACAGGTGGAATTCATCAATATCCCTACCGATATAAATGGTGATGGACAAATCGACTTGCTGCTGCCAGGCAACGATGAATACGGTCTGTTTCTAGGCAAAGGGGGTGAAGAATTTGAGCTGGCACTTCGATTCAGAACTCTCAACGAAGACATCACACCTGTCCAACGAGCTCGCAACGATGTAGATCTTGATGCCAATCTGGGTATCAACGCTGAACAGGGCGTGGTCGTCGAACTTAATGTAGAAGCGCCCTCGCCTTTTGACAATTTCATCGAAGAGTGGGACGCCGATACTGTGGCTGACAGGGCTTTACTGCGCAGCGATCAATGGATGCCTACTGCTGTACTCGCAAATCTCAATGGAGATGACTTGCTGGATATTGCCTATCTGAACGCCGGCGATAACGGCATGGGCCGCATGAATATTCATTTCCAGAGCAAGGAGAATCTGTTCACGCAACAAGCTGATTGGGTCGGCGACCTGGACTCACAGGGTGATCTGGAGCTTGTAGATCTTAATGGCGACGGGCTTTCGGATCTGCTCAGGCTTTCGGGGGATGGAAATAACTGGAATGCCAGATTTTATCTGAATGAGGGTGGCAAATTCGATTTCTCAAGCCCGAATCAGGTTATGCGATTTTCTGGCTACGATATGAACCTGGATGTGCTGGAACTGACTGCAGGTGAATTGGTTTTGGTTGCGAGCTTCTATACTGTGCCCGTAGTTGATGCCATTCGTAACGCCAGCATTAATCGAACACAATTAATCTATGGTCGAAATGCTGCGGAGCCTGGCCAGGTGTTTAACCGCAGGACCAATTCAAGACTGGAGGAGAGCTTTTCTGCGGATAATTTTCGCGGCCTGTCTGAACAGATGACTTTGCGACACGACGTAGATGGCGACGGCGCCCTGGACGCACTGTATGTCACCGCCAATGGCACACTGGCTGCCAAGAAAATAGATCATCAGTTACAGATAGCTGAAGAACCCTTTTGGGAATACGTTTCTCCTCGCAATGTATTCGAGTTCGAAGTGCTGGAGCTGAATGGTGATGATCTGCCAGACCTGTTGCTCAGACACGGCACTACTTCTACGCTGTTGGTGGCTTTGCCATGAAGCTGGGGCCATGCACCACTGTTCTTCTGGGTAGCTTGCTGGCTGGCAAGGCGCTGGCAGCAACACCTGATTTTTCTCATCAGCCTTTCAGTCTCCCCGGCGAATCCGAAGGCATAGTCATTGCCGACACCAACGGCGATGCATTACAGGATCTGATCCTGATCGTGGACAATACTCTCAGGATCTATTTCCAAAACCCGACCGGCTTCGACTTCGAAGCGGGTTACGCCGAGATCGATTTCGCTAACGAATCGGTGGGCTGGGATATCAGCCGGGGATACGGTGACAACAATCAGGCATCCATCATCGCACTGATCAATGGTTCTGAGGCCCGGGTCTGGCCTGTATCCAATCAAACAATCGAAGCACCACTCACTATCAAGTCAGACCTGCCTGGTTTCATTTCCAAGGGCGTGAACCGCTTGCATTTCTCCAGAGACATCAACAATGACGGCCTCGAAGATCTGGTTATTCCCGGCGCTGGTGTCATTAATATCCTGATCAACGATGCGCGAGGTGATTATGAGCCTCCCCTAAGTATTCGTTCCGATATGCGTCTTCGCACAGAACTGGATCTCAATCGATTCAATCGTTCTGCAGGTCAATCGGTACGCATCCCGGTCCTGGAGCTGCGTGATGTAAACAATGATGGTAAAGATGACCTGATTTCACGCACCGACGAGCGACTGGATGTATTCATTGCCGACAGCGATGGTGAGAACTACCTTCCCAGAACGCCTACTTACTTCCTGGATATCGCAGCAATAGAGGAAGAGCTGGGAGAATTCGACATCGATAATCTGGATTTTTCCAATCTCACCGGTGTGCTTGCGCTCACCCACGAAGAAATACTGGATGATGTGAATGCAGACGGCATTGACGATTTGCTGTTGCGGGAAGGAGGCAAAGTCTCACTCTATCAGGGCTCAAAAAATGGTATGGATCTGACACAACCACAACAGGTGCTCAGGTCCGGCGGCAATGTGCTGAGTACATTTCTTTACGATGAAAATGAGGACGGCCTGAAAGATCTCTGGTTGTGGCGGGTTGAACCCATTTCTGTAGGTGACATCTTCGTATGGCTGGCTCTTTCTGGCAGCATTGCTATTGAAGCCTTTATCTATCCCAACGACGGCGAACGATTTTCCAGAAGACCTGCGCGAAAAGTTTCAGTTGATTTGCGATTTCCTTCAGTCATTCGCCTGGCAGGCGCTTATGAAGA
Source organism: uncultured Pseudohongiella sp. (assembly GCA_965267495.1). GTDB lineage: Bacteria > Pseudomonadota > Gammaproteobacteria > Pseudomonadales > Pseudohongiellaceae > UBA9145. The sequence continues at coordinate 2,646,668 of OZ254078.1, forward strand.
TTTATCGGACGAGATCGAAGCGCTGGAATCTGCTGAGGCGATTCCTGTAGCAACCGCGAATCTAAATGAAAACCTGGAAAGCGCAGAGTTGCTCACTCTGGTAAATAACCAGGTACGAATCTTTATTGATAGCATCGAACCTCGGTCAGAAGAGACTGAATTTCTTGGTCCGCTGGGCTACAGTCGAGACAGGGATGACTATGAGATCAATATAAGAGAGATCATAGACAATCTGAGAATAAGCGGCTCACCTGAGCTACAACAAATCTCCGGTAAAGAACCAGAACTGACTATTGATATCTCCGGCGAAGTGAGCACGGGCGATCTGATCGCCACTTCACTTAACGGTGATTTCGTCGATGATGTCTTTGTATTCACACATCACGACGCTAGCCAGATTAGAGGAATATTGTTACTCTCGAATTGATTCCTCTCTTTATTCATGCAGCTTTTCCAAGCGGCCTCTGACACCCTGGACAGCAACAGGTTTCTCTCATGAAAAAAGTTGTATGGCTCTCATTCGGCATCGCTCTCGTTCTCGTCAACCTCATTGCGGAAGCCGGCGAATACTTCACCGGCATCGAAATTCACATGTTTCTACGCATCTCAATTATTTTTGGCGTCACCATGGGTGCATTTGTTTTCGGAGGAGCTTCTACATTAATAAAAGCCATGGACCGGGAAAAACCCCTCGCTGGCACCGTGCGGGATACCCTGGGCGCAGACCGGAAAACAACTGAAAACAAGGATTAGCATTCACTTCCCACTGACTGACCGACAATTGAGCTTTGACAGCAAATATGCTTTCATCGAAGCCGCTTTTCGGCCGCAAACCCCGCGTTCACCGGCCGATTCCACAATAAGAAAGCGCGGTCTACAGCAGTGATCAAAACCCGCATCAAAATTCATCTGCAAGCTTCCTCTCTGCTCGTGCTGGCCCTGGTATTGGGCGCCTGTAGCGATGAGCTGAGCCGTGCCAGACCCTACGTTCTGACTACTGCAACCACTGGCGGAACCTACTATCCAGTGGGAGTCGCCATTGCCACTATTGCGCACGCTCAATTATCTGAGAGCCAGGGAATATCCCTGACAGCAATCAGCTCCGCAGGATCATTTGAGAACGTAAAACTGTTGCGTGACAATCAAGCGCAATTTGCCATTCTGCAGGGCCCCTTTGGCGCCTGGTCCTGGGCTGGAGAGGGACCAGTCAGTAATCCGCAAACCAATATGCGCAGCGTTACTGCGCTCTGGAAAAACGTAGAACATTTTGTCCTGCTGGAAGAGCTCACCAGCAACGGGGACATCATGGATCTGAACAATCTTGATGGTGAACGCTACGTATTGGGAGCAAGAAACTCTGGCGCCGAACAAACAGGGCGCTTCATCCTCGAGACACTTGGCATTCCCTATGAGGAAAAATTTTCACTCGCTTACATGGGGTATGGACCCACCGTGGGCGCCTTGCAGGACGGCAATATCGTCGGCATGAATATTCCTGCCGGCGCACCAGTAAGCTCAATCACCCAGGCTTATGCTCTGCTGGGTGACCGCATGACTGTGCTGGGCTGGTCTCAGGAACAGCTGGACCAACTCAATGCCAAGTATCCGCTTTGGGACTGGTACGATTTCCCTCCAGGGACTTATCCAAACCAGGATCAGCTAATTCGTACTGTTGCGTCACCCAACGTTCTCGTCACTCGAGTTGATATACCTGAAGACGTCGTCTATCACATCACAAAAGTCATATGGGAAAACCTGGCAACGCTACAAGACATCCATGGCGCCACAAGAGATATGCGTCTTGATATCGCAGTGCAGGGACTAGGCGCACCCTTGCATGCCGGCGCGCTGCGTTACTATCGTGAAATTGGTCTGGACATTCCAGCGCGACTAATACTTGAGGAACAGCCAACTGACACAACGCCTGCAGGGCAGGCCAGCGCCCAATGAAGTCGCCCATCCTTCGTTGGGGCGCGTTTCTCTTCGCCCTCTTTCACATCTATTGCAACGTTTTCGCCAGCATTTCAGAGCTTTGGCTGGCAGCGATTCACTTCGGCGGATTCTGTGCCATTTGTGCCCTCATGAACAACGAGCACGAAGAAGTCAGCAAAGGTTCCCCCGCCTACTGGATTAATATCGCGTTGGCCGGCATCGCGATTGCCGCTTCGGCCTATCTAATCCTGTTTGAAAATGCACTTTACGCAAGGGAAACCGAATACATCACCAGCGATTACGTGTTTTCCATCCTGGCAATTGGACTGGCCATGGAATTCACCCGCCGAACCACCGGTTGGTTCATGCCCATCCTGATTCTGGTTAGTCTTTCCTACATCCTATTCCTTGGACGTTATATCGGTGGTGTGTTCGCTTTTCCCGGACTGAGTATGGAAACGGTGCTTTACCGCTCCTACTTTACCAGCGAAGGCATGTTCGGCCTGACCGCCAATATCTCATCCACCTTTGTTTTCATGTTTATCATCTTTGGTGCATTTCTGTTGAAATCGGGTGCTGGAGATTTCATTGTGCGCCTGGCCCATTGTCTGACCAGGAGACTTACGGGCGGTGCCGGACTGGTTTCCGTCGTCGGCTCGGGCCTGATGGGGTCGGTAACCGGCTCAGCAGTCGCCAATACCGTGTCTATTGGTGTGATCACAATCCCAATGATGAAAAAATCCGGCTTCCCCGCCCGTTTCGCTGCCGGCGTCGAAGCGGCCGCATCCACCGGCGGCGCACTAATGCCTCCGGTAATGGGGGCAGGTGCCTTTGTTTTGGCCAGCTATACCCAAATCAGTTATCTCACAGTAATTGCTGCCTCTACTCTTCCGGCCCTGCTTTACTTCATGACTGTCTCCTATTTCGTACGCATCGAGGCAAAGCGTCTTGGACTTACACCCAAGCTGGATGCAGAGGGAGAATCCATGGCTGATGTGCTTAAGGAAGGTTGGCACTTCGTCATCCCTCTCGCAGTGCTGGTCGCATTTCTGATCGCAGGTCGCACGCCAACAAGCTCTGCAGCCTTTGCCATCATCAGCGTCATTGCCGCGTCCTGGCTCTCACCAAAACCCATGGGCATTCAGGATATTTTTGATGCCACCGTGGATGGTGTGCGCAACATGGTTGCCACGGCCTTGCTGCTGGTAGCTGTCGGCATCGTGATCAATGTCGTAACCACAACCGGGCTGGGCAATGCTTTCTCATTAATGATTGTTGAGTGGGCTCAGGGGTCACTTTTGATCACGCTGATACTGGTTGCCCTTGCATCCCTGGTGCTGGGCATGGGCTTACCGGTCACCGCGTCCTACATCGTGCTGGCAACTCTGTCAGCACCATTGATCTTTGACCTGATCAGTCAATCACAACTTCTGGAAGCCTTACAGGCAGGTGATCTGCCCAATAATGTCGCCGCCACCATTGGGCTTTATGGTGGCGACCCGGCGATAGCCTTGCAGGAAATGCCATTGCAGATGAAACAGCTGATTCGCCAGGAGATGCTGCCGGCAGAATTACTCACTGGCATGTTGCTCAGCGCGCACCTGATCATCTTCTGGCTGTCACAGGATAGCAATGTAACACCGCCTGTATGTCTGGCATCATTTGCCGCAGCAGGTATCGCTGGCACACGGCCGATTCCAACGGGATTGACCAGCTGGATGGTAGCCAAAGGACTTTACCTGGTGCCGATCCTGTTTGCCTATTCACCGCTGGTATCGGGTACCTGGACCGAACGCATTGAAGTCTTCTTCTGGGCATCCATGGGGCTCTATGCACTCGCCGGGGTGTTGCAATGGCACCTGGAAGCAAAGATCAACGCTGCGACAGCTATCGCACTACTCATCAGCGCCGTATTGCTGATGTGGGCACCTCTACCGATCTACTACCACATCGCAGGCGCCACACTCCTGGTAGCCACAATCGTTTACAATCGCCGTAGCGGCAGCGAAGCTATTCATGAATCTACTGTAGTCAAGGAAACAACATGAGCAACTATCACGCAAAGGAAATCCATTTAGTCAGCCGACCCAAGGCGATGCCCAGTGCGGAGAATTTCAAATTGGTTGAAGTTGATCTAGCACCTCCCGGGCCGGGACAGGTGCTGGTAGAAAACATCTACATGTCGGTGGATCCCTATATGCGAGGTCGCATGCGAGAAGATGCAGTCTATGCTGATGCCTATCAGCTGGATCAAGCCATGTATGGAGGCGCTGTCGGCAAAGTCATCGAGTCCCAAGCAGAAGCATTCAAGCCCGGGGATTACGTTCTTAACGGTGCCGCGTGGCGTGATCGCTTTGTTGCCGATGCAAAGACTCTCTCACCGCTGCAACCCTTTGACCCGGAGCGCATCTCACTGTACCTGGGCACCCTTGGCATGCCGGGCCTGACTGCCTATGTAGGTTTGCTGAAATTCGGTGAACCCAAAGAAGGTGAAACTGTATTTGTCTCTGCCGCATCTGGAGCCGTCGGCGCCAATGTTTGTCAGATTGCCAAACTCAAAGGTTGCCGGGTGGTTGGCAGTGTTGGCAGCGACGCCAAGGCACAGTGGTTGCTGGATGAGTGTGGCGTGGATGCTGTGATTAACTACCGAAGCTGCGACAACCTTAGCAAGGCACTGAGTGAAGCGGCCCCCAATGGTGTTGATGTTTATTTCGAGAATGTCGGTGGTGACCATCTGGAAGCAGCGCTGAACGTGATGAATCCCTTCGGACGTATTGCTGCCTGCGGCATGATCTCTGGCTACAACGAGGCCTCTCCGGGACCAAGAAACCTGATGCTCATCGTCGGCAAGAAACTTCGCATCACCGGATTCATCGTTTCTGATCATGGTGATATGCGAGCTGAATTTCTCGCCGAAATGGAGCCATGGGTACAGCAAGGCAAAATCAAGTATCAGGAAACTGTGGTTGAAGGCATAGAAAATTCAGTCGATGCTTTTCTTGCGCTATTCAGCGGTGACAATTTTGGCAAGATGGTGGTGAAGCTGTAGAGAAACTTACTACCACTTCGGCAAATAAATTCTCGCGCCGCTGCCACCGGAGGAAGAGAATACTGAATGCTGGTAACAATTCTTCTTCTGCTGGCAGGATTACTACTTCTTGGTCTCGGCGCTGAACTCCTGGTCAGTGGCAGCAGCCGCCTGGCCATGTACCTGGGCATCTCCCCACTGGTGGTAGGGCTGACAGTGGTTGCTTTTGGCACCAGCGCACCTGAACTCGCGGTAAGCCTGATGTCTGCAAGCTCCGATCACAGCGCGCTGGCACTGGGTAACGTGCTTGGCTCCAACATCGCCAATATCGGCCTGATTCTGGGCGTGACAGCACTGATCTATCCCATCAGGATCGAAGTCCAACTGGTGCGCCAGGAAATACCGGTAATGATCAGTAGCGGCCTGGTGCTGGGTTACATGCTGCTGGACCAGCAGATCAGTGTGACAGAGGGCGTAGTACTCAGCAGCGGATTGCTCGCCTATATCTATTTCAACTATCGACAGGCCAGAACCGGAGCCGTGCCCAAAGACTTGAATGTGGATCTCGCTCCGCTATTGATCAGAGACGATGTGGGCAAACTGCCGCTGCAGATTCTGCTCATCGTAACTGGCCTGGTATTGCTGGTTGCGGGTAGTCGGGTATTCGTGGACAACGCCGTTGACCTGGCTCGATTCATCGGAGTGAGTGAAGCGTTGATAGGACTCTCGCTGATAGCGATAGGGACCAGTATCCCTGAACTCGCAACCGCAACGCTGGCTGCCTGGAGAAAGGAGCCGGACATCGCCATCGGCAATGTCGTTGGTTCCAATATCTTCAATATCCTCTGCGTGTTGGGATTTACCGCCCTGGTGTCGCCCGTCTACAGTGGCCAGGTTTCAGTCGTGGACTTTGTGGTCATGCTGCTCTTCGCTCTCGCACTATTGCCACTGGCGAAGAGCGGACTGACACTCAGTCGGCGTGAAGGCCTGCTGCTGCTCACAGCTTATCTGGCTTATCTTGGATTTCTTGCATGGACGGCTTGAATCTGGCGGAGCGCTAACGCAGGTCTTCAACTGCCTGATTGTGTATCAGATAGTTGTTTCCAGTTAGGGACTTGAAAAAGCCGGTGGTCGCCAGTCGGTCCATAATTGGACCTTTTACTTCTGATAAGTGCAGCTTGATACCCAGATCATCAAGGGTTTCATTGATTTTTTCCAAAGTTTCCAGGGCGCTGAGATCAATCCTGTTAACCGCAGTGCACATTAGGATGACATGCTTTAACTCTGGTTTGTCGGCTATTAGCTCGAAGATCAGTTCTTCCAAATAACGTGTGTTAGCAAAATACAGGCTTTCATCAATTCTCACTGAAAGCTGATTAGGAAACACCTCCACTTGATGGCGATTTACATTACGGAAATGTTCCGTACCGCTTACCCTGCCTACTACCGCCACGTGAGGCTTGGATTCCTTGTACAAATGAATCAATATGGAAACCAGAACTCCTGCCGCCATACCAAGTTCCACTCCTACTGCCAGAGTCAGAATCAAGGTCAATGCTACAGCGACAAAATCTGCTTTCGAGTAGCGCCAGGATTTGCCCAGCATTGAGAAATCTATCAGGGAATACACCGCGACGAGAATGATTGCAGCGAGACAGACGCGCGGCACCCAGAACAACAAGGGAGTGAACAGCAATGCCACTAGCGCAATGAGCACTGCGGTAAACAAACCAGCTGCAGGGGTAGCGGCTCCCGCCTCAAAATTAACGATAGATCTGGAAAAACCACCGCTGATGGGAAACCCACCACCGAGCGAAGACCCCAGGTTCGCAGTGCCAAGACCTACCAGCTCCTGATCCAGGTCGATCCGTTCCCTGCGCTTCGCAGCCAGGACCTGGGCAACAGAAATGGATTCAACAAAGCCGATAATAGAAATCAGCACCGCCGAACCCAACAAAGCCCGTACTTGCTCGACGGTGAAACCGGGAAAATGCAGATCAGGCAGTCCTGCCGGTATCGCGCCAAGCAATTCGACATCGTAGCGCCCCACATCGAAGATGAATGCCAGCAACGCGGCAATGATGGTCACCAATAAAGGGCCAGAACGTGACAATGTCGTGGCGATTGACGGACTCACACCCCGCTTGTTGAGAACTGTCTTCAAGCCATTTCGACACCAAAGAATGCCCGCTATGGAAGCGATTCCAAAAAACAGGGTGAGAATATTGGTGGCACTCAGATTCATCACTAATGATGGCAGCAGTTCCAACACAGTTTGCCCGGAAGCCTCAATACCCAACAGATGACGAACCTGGCTCAGAGCAATAATAATTGCCGATGCTGTGACAAAAGCACTGATCACCGGGTGGGAGATAAAATTTGCCATGAAACCCAGTCTCAGTATGCCCAGGACGAGCAACATGACACCGGAAAGAAAAGTGAGCGTGAAAGCAGCTGCAACATATTCACTGGTAGTTGCGAGATCCAGCTTTGCTAGCGCAGCTGCTGTCATCAGGGAAACCACAGCAACCGGTGCAACCGACAAGGTATTTGAAGTGCCAAACAAGAAATAGAGACTCAGACCAAACAGACTGGCATAGAGACCTGTTTCCGCTGGCATTCCTGCTACCAGCGCATAGGCCAGGGATTGGGGAATCAGCATGATTGCAACGATCAGCGCAGCTATCAGGTCTGCCGACAGCTTTTCGCTGCTGTATTGCGGCAACCACCGTAGAACAGGGAAATAGCGCTTGAAATTCAGGACATTCTTCAAATTATCTGGCTTCCTTTAATGCGTATGCCCCTGGCGCAGCTTTCTGTTTTTTATCAGTCGAACACATCCTACACAACAACCCACAGAAAGTTCGGCGAGGAGAAAAAGCACTACCGCCGCCGCCAGACCCCATTGTAGAGCAATTCCATTGAGGGGTACGGTATAACTATATTGATTGCGTGTTTCAGCCAGTAACTCTGTATCGGCGGTAAACAACACATGCATAGCGACTGCAACGAGATTTGCCTGCATGGCCTGGTATTCGGCACTAAGTCGAGCGTAACGCTCGACAATTGTTTGCACGCTCTCTGCATCGCGCTCAAATACCGGATCGTTGCTGCTCCGGTAATACTCCACCAGCTCACCCAGATCACCTGCAAACAATTCATCGGCAGTGCGCTGGAACCCGGCAATATTTGCGCTGACTTCACGGTAATGGGCGTCAACACGCTGGGAATACTGATCTACAAATGCAGGTACCTGGATGCCCAACAGAAGTCCGCTGCCGAAAACCAGCAATCGACCGGAAGTGCGAAAGAACGAAATCAACATAGTTAACCTTGGGCGAGCAAATCTCGCAGGTCAATAATGGCGGCATTTGCTCTGGAGATGTAGTTCGCCATGGTCAGTGAATGATTGGCAAAAACACCGAAGCCAGAACCATTCAGAATCACCGGAAAAAATACCGTACGCTGACTGGCTTCCAGCTCCCTGACAATCTGTCGCAGACTGGCGGTGGCATTCTTGTCTTCAAGCACATCGGCAAAATCTATTTCAACCGCGCGTAGGAAATGCATTAGCGCCCAGGTTGCTCCCCTCGCTTCGTAGAACACGTCATCAATCTGCAGCCAGGGAGTACGTACCGAAACTTCCGAACTGGTCGGAGTTGATTGAGTAGCACCACCTTCTCCGGCCACATCGGTATTAATACGCGCCTGGCCGACACTGGCGCTGAGTCTCTGAGACAAACTACCCAGGCGTGACTCCACGTTGATGAGCCAGGCAGAAAGATTGTCGGCACGGGCGAAGAACTGCGCATCCACAACCGCTGGATCGGCTATGCGATTCAGGTAGGAATAGAGACGATCAACTGCGCCGCCATATTCCACCTCGGTAGGTGGAAACAGCCAGCTATCGTTATCGAAATGCAGATTGGGTTCGGCAACGATCAGGTCTGGATCCTCAGTAGACTGGGATTGTGAGCGACTGAAATTTTCCCGAAAAGCCCGGGAGAGATCGCGGACCTGTACTAATACGCCAAATTCCCAGTTGGGAATATTGTCCAGATAAAAACCTGGCGGCATCACATCATTGGTCAGATAACCACCCGGTTTGTCCATCAATGTCTCGGTAACCCGAATCAGGGTCGCGGTAGTCGTCGCACCAACAACATTCGCATGCCCGGATATCGCCAGTTTTTCATTAGCATTCTGGCGCACGTCAAAGGGATCAGGCTCTGCACTCCAGTAGATTCCGATCAATACGATCAGGATCAGTAAAAAGCCCAGAATTGTGAAGATGGTATTACGCCAGCCAGATTGTTCCGGCTTAAAGCGGAACAATCCCGTAAACGATTGCCATTTTTCCTTGATTCTTGCCCACATCAGCTTTCGGTCTCCGGCAATCGCAGTCTGATTGAGGCTCGAGAGGCAAGCTCGATATTGCCACGCAATCGATAACCTGCGACTGCTTCACGCATGACACTAAACATCCAGCGCGCCAAATCATCACTTGGTGCCGTGATCAGGAAAAACGCATTGTGCTCCTGAGCCTGGCGTGCGATTTCAGCAAGTTGCTGTTGCACCGCATCGCTTCTTCGCGCCAGCGCTGTTGCCTCAAAACTGAAAAATAAATCTCCCGAATCACGCTCCGATTCCAATTGTTCTGCAGCTAGCGAAATGCCGGGATGACTGACATCAACAAATCGCGCTCTCCCCAGGAGAGTTTCTGCTTCTTCAAACAATCCTTGCCTGGTCGCCTCACTGGCCAGTTCCAGGTAGCGCGCTACGATATCCTGCAATCCCTGGAGCGCAATCTCATTGTCAGGATCGTAGGCCAGCACACGCTGAAAGCGTGCGTGAGCATTGTCATCTATCGGCGTCAGCAAGCGATCCGCATCCAGGGCCTGCAATCCCGCAAACAGGATGTCAGCAATAAGCCGCTGCCCTTCCGGGCTGTTGATCCCCTCCACAACTTCCGCTTCTGACAGAGTGCGTATTTGCAGTCCACTCTCTTCTTCTGGCACTTCTACAGGCTCCGGTGCAGGTGCCGCGCAAGCTTGCAGTACCAACAAAATGAAGATTGTGAGTAGATTGCGCATGCTGTGGAGTACCGTGCCTGCCCTTGCTAATACATGAGTTGCGAAAACGGTAGAAACTTCAATTTATCGCCCTTGGCTACGGCAGTGTGCGGCGGCACTACCGCCAGACCATCGGCCACACTCAGGGACGACCCAACGCCGGAACTCTGGTTGTTGAATGGTTCAATACAGGGTTGATCATCGGGTCCTGATATCAGCTTTACCCGCATGTATTCCTGTCGCTCTCCTGACACTGCAAGATCGCTCCCGCACTCGACCGACAACCAGTCCGGAAAGGGTTTCCTGCAGCCTAACATGGTCAGCAGGAATGGTCGCACCAACAACAGAAAGGTGACGAAAGCTGATACTGGATTACCGGGTAAGCCAAAGAACTGTGTATTGCCCAGCTTGCCACTCGCAAAAGGTTTGCCAGGTTTAATGGCCAGCTTCCATAGATCAAGATGTCCCAATGACTGAACTGCGGCCCGCACATGATCTTCCTCACCAACGGAAACACCACCGGTACTGATAATACAATCCGCTTCTGCTGCGGCAGCTCGCAGCTGCTCACAGGTTTGGTCGAAATCGTCAGCAATCACACCAAGTTCCAGTACCTCTGCATCCAGGTTTTCCAACAGGGCCGCCAGCGAGTAAAAGTTTGAGTTGTATATTTGACCGGGTTTTAGTTCGGTGCCAGGCAGCACCAGTTCATCACCCGTGGTCATGAGCGCTACCCTGGGTTTGCGCTTTACTGACAACTCAGTAATACCCACCGATGCCAGCACGCCCAGATCTTGTGGTCGCAGTCGATGGCCCTCCTCAAACAAACGCTCATCTAGGCAAACATCCTCCCCGGCACGGCGCAAATTCTCTCCTGCAATCGCTGCCTGCAGTATTGTCACCTCAGACTCCTCTGCCCGCGTGTTCTCCTGCATGACAACCGCGTCAGCGTTGGGCGGCAAGGGCGCACCAGTAAAGATTCGCGCGGCAGTTCCAGCTTGCAGCGCTGAGCCTGTCTCCCCGGCTGCAATTCGCTGGGTAATACTGAGCTGCACCGGTGTTGAGACCACGTCTTCTGCCCTGACCGCATATCCGTCCATGGCACTGTTGTCCCATGGCGGCACATTAATCGGCGCCCTGATATCAGCAGCGAGTATTCGACCCTGTGATTGTTGGGCCTGAATTTGTTCTGCATCGGAGATGCGTGGCAAATCGGGCAGCAGATGACTGATCGCTGTGTCAATTGGCGTAAGTTCGCCCGGTTGTCCAGAAGCCATTGCTACCTCAAGCTGCATCGCTGGCTGCGGAGTCAGCGTCCTGCGGTGAACTGGAATCAGCACCCCGCCCTTCGTAAAGACCCTTCACCACATCCTGTAGGTGGCCACGCCAGGACTTTTGTTTGATGCCAAAAGTATCGAAGATTTTCTTGCTGGAGAGAGTGGAATTCCGAATCTCTGGAGGTCTGACTTCTTGCTGTACGAATTTAAGACTGTCCAGCAGCTGATAGATACGTTCGTCATAGTTGGCGGCAAACTTCAGCGTCAATTCGGCAAAATCTGCCTCATCGCGAGATTCCAGGCCACTATAGTGGTAAGTCCCCCACACATTAGCCTCGCAATCTACCTGCTGGCTGACTGCAAATATCGTCGCCGCCATGTCACCGGTATAAGTAGGGCTGAATCTTCTTTTAGTAACTTCAACCCGCCCCTGATTTCTTTGCGCATTCCGAACCCAGGTCTTGATCAGCCCGCGCTTCCAGGGACCGAACAACCAGCCCGCACGCAAGATGATATGCGCATTGTGTTCACGTACTGCTTCTTCGCCAGCCAGGGATGATAGCCCGTAGAAACCGCGAGGGTTTGGCGTGTCATTCTCGTTATAACCCAGCCTTTTCTCGCCGTCGAAAACATAGGCGTTGGAAAAATGAATCATGGGAATGTTCAGGTGATTGCTGATTTCTGCGAGCGTCGCAGGCAATTCAGCATTAATTTTGTGGCATCGATCCGCCGTGGTTTCTGCACGCCGCAATGCACTGTGATTTCCGGAGATGAAATCGGTCAGGTTGATGAGCTGGGTGGGTGCATAGTCGGTAACCATCTTGGCGATGGCGACTCCATTGTCCGGGTCGAAGTGCTTTTCTGGCGGCGCCAGGAAGCGGATCTTGCGTTTACGCAGGATCTCTATCAATTCCTTGCCGGTCGGGCTGCGGGCCCCTGCCAGGAACAATCGCATGGAGATTTCGCCTTCAAATCAGTGACATAGCTATCTTGACCTCTAAACTTCAGCTAAACACCTCTGGAAGTCAAGCCTGGCGCGGGTTTCACGGGAATCTGCTCACACCTTATCACCTGCCCTGCCTGTATGGCCCATTCACGGCCCGGCTGCGCTGACACAGGCTGACGGCTCCACAAAATGTCACTTTTTTTAGTGTCTTGGCCTCTGGACAAGCGCTGGAGAGGGTTATACCTTTTGATGCCTGTCTTCAGGGGGTGGAGATAGCCATAAAACAGCAATAATTAGGGACCCCAAACCCTGCTCTTCTTGTAAGTGCCCAGCACGGGAGAAAATCATGATAAGAAAGTACCTATCCACTCTGACGCTTGCAGCGGCGCTGGCCATTCTTGCCGCACCAGTGCAGGTGTTTGCCCAGGCGGATGAATCGGTTGAACCATTCAAGGTAGGCACCTTTGCAGTCAACGATCGTCAGTTTGTTGGCCTGGTGGTACGCGATGATTCACTAATCGTTGATCTGCCCGCCGCCAATCGTGCCATGCAGCTTGGCTGGCAATACAACACAATCGATATGCCGAACGACATGATCGGCCTCATCGAACAATACGAATATGGTCTGAAGTTTCGCGTCTACGAAGTCATGAACTGGCTCGTCGCTGAAGATCTGCTCGATGAAGACTCTGCTTACGTTCATGACGTGGATGACGTGGACATCCAGGCACCGATTCAATACCCAAGCAAGATTATGAATGCGGCTGTCAATTTCTATACCCACGCATGCGAAGGCTGTTCTGCGGAAGAACTACGCCAGCGCACTCGTGAGCGTCAGGAGAATCGCGGTGTACCTTACCTGTTCCTGAAGCCAACTCGCGGCGCTGTAGTCGGTGATGGTGAAGACATCATCATGCCTTACGGTCGTGACGAGATTGAATATGAAGTCGAGATGGCAATCGTTTTTGGCAAGACTGGCAAATACGTTTCCGCCACCCGTGCTTATGACCACGTCTTCGGCTACATGGTTGCAATGGACGTCTCTGACCGCGGTGGTCGCCCACCAGGTGGATATGGCGTACGTTCTGACTGGTTCGTCGGTAAAGGCCACGACACTTTCGCACCTCATGGTCCATGGATCGTGCCCAAGGAATTCTATGGTGATCCCATGGAGCGGCTGCATCAGATCACTGTTGTTGACGGCGTGACTGTGCAGGAAGCGCAGGCAGGTGACATGATTCACAACATCCCTGAGCTGATCGAATATGCCACGTCCTTGATCACCGTTTTCCCTGGTGATGTGATGCAGAGTGGTACTTCAGGCGGCACTGGTGCTGGCCGGGTACAACGCGCTACAGGATCCGGCTATCTGATTGATGGTGAAACCATCCAGGCCAGCATTGAAGGCATTGGCACGCTGACTCACACTGTCGTTCGTGAGACCAGTATCCCCAGTGACCTCAGTGGCGCTCAATTGCCACCAACTTCCAGCTATCGCGATCGATAAGCCTAGAAAAAGTTCATAAAAACAGACGGGGGATTGTTGATCAATCCCCCGTTTTATTTCTGATCCCTATTCCTGCTATGGACCAAGCCAGAGCGAAATCTATCCTCCGTAGCATAGGCGCCGTGGTATTGAGCCTCGTAGTAGCTTTCGTCCTGCTGATAGCTGTGGAGTTGTTGAGCTCGATATTGCATCCCTGGCCGGAAAACTTCAGCGGCACACGTGAAGAAGTCGAACGCCAGGTAGCCACCTACCCTAGCTGGATACTGGCTTTTCTCGGCGGCGCCGGTTGGGGAGGCATCATGTTTTTAATCACCTGGCTGGCCACCCGGCTTGGGGCAGGCAGGCATAGAGGCCATGGACTTTGTATTGGCGCAGTTTTCCTGGGACTGGTCATCATGAACATGAGCATGCTCCCTTATCCCTTCTGGTTCTGGATATTTATGCTGATCGTCCAGCCGACGGCCGCCTATTTGGGTACCACGCTTGGTGCTACCACCAGCATTGCGAATTCACCTCAGTAATTTGGAACCAAACATCGGACAAAAAAGGCGCCTTCGAGGCGCCTTTCTTTATTGATCGATTACTGAATTCTAATGCTTGTTTAGAAAGGTATATCGTCGTCAAAATTGTCGAAGTTTTGTGGTGCTGCGGCCGCCTGACCCTGGGGTTGAGCTGACTGCTGCGGCGGTGCCTGGTGATCTCCAAAATCGGCGCCGGCTCCACCCCGGGAATCCAGCATCTGCATCTCATTGGCAACGATTTCAGTCGTGTAGCGCTTCACGCCATCCTGCTCCCAGGAGCGAGTCTGCAAACGCCCTTCCACATAGATCTTTGAACCTTTCTTCACGTATTGCTCAACAATTTCTGCCAGGCGATTGAAAAAGACCACGCGATGCCACTCAGTCTTTTCCTGTTGATCACCAGTATTCTTATCCTTCCAGGTCTCACTGGTAGCCAGTGACACGTTCGCCACCGCATTACCGTTCTGCATATAGCGCACATCCGGATCATTACCCAGATTGCCGACCAAAATTACCTTGTTTACACCGCGACTTGCCACATTGGCCTCCCTGAATGGATAGAGTTCTTCAATCAATCAAGTCTATACCATCGCTCTTTAGAAGTGGAAATTTCCACCGAAATTCGCCAACAAGCCATCAAGCAGAAGCGAAATTGAAGACATTTCCTTGGTCAAAAAACAATCAAGTGCAAAGCAGGATGCTTGAAAGATTTGAGATGGTCGGCAGCGGAGGGAGAGGGGCTATGTACGCTCCGGTGGGCCATCCCTGGCCCTCCCGCGTTCCCGGTCCAGCCCCCAATCACAGATTGGGGTCGTTCGGCTGCGCAGAAAGCTAACGCTTTCAAATTCGCTTGCCTCACCCCTGGACGCTAGTCGCATACATAGCCCCTCTCCCTCCACTACCTCCAGCACTTTCGAGAGTAAAGCATCCTGCTCTCAGCTATTGTGCCACGTATTCAAAATTGCCTGATTGAATCGAACATCTATTCGAGTTGGAAGATGTACCGGCGATAGAGTTGGATAGCTGTTTCCTCGACCGTGCGAGGCATGGACGCCGAGCTCGAGCCCCCATGGACGGGTTCACGGCGTGTCGAGGAAACAGCTATCCAACTCTATCGCTATTGCACAATCCGTTGCCTGAATAACAAATAATCCTAAGCTAATCCAAGCGCAGCTTTACTCTCGTAATCATAATCTTTGATAATGGGCGGTTTACCCTCGCCCGAGATTTTCATGGATAAGATCGTAGTTCGGGGTGCCCGCACCCACAACCTGAAGAACATTAATCTCACCATTCCTCGCGACAAACTGGTTGTGATCACCGGACTGTCAGGTTCGGGCAAGTCTTCATTGGCATTCGACACACTGTATGCAGAAGGTCAGCGCCGCTACGTGGAATCGCTGTCTACCTATGCGCGTCAGTTCCTCTCCATGATGGAGAAACCTGACATTGATCATATAGAAGGACTTTCCCCTGCGATTTCCATCGAGCAGAAGTCCACGTCTCACAATCCTCGATCTACCGTGGGAACGATCACCGAGATATACGACTACCTGCGTCTGCTCTTTGCCAGAGTGGGTGAACCCCATTGCCCGGATCACAATATCAAGCTGGAAGCCCAGACAGTGAGCCAGATGGTAGACAAGGTGATGTCACTGCCTGAAGGTTCCCGGATTATGGTGCTCGCCCCCATCGTTCGAGATCGCAAAGGTGAACATCTGCATGTCTTCAATGAACTGCGCACCAGCGGCTTCATCCGGGCGCGAATAGACGGCCTGGTATGCGAAATCGACTATCCACCGGAGCTGGAGAAAAACAAAAAACACTCCATCGATGTCGTGGTCGATCGCCTGAAGATCAAGGAAGGCTTACAACAAAGGCTGGCAGAAAGTTTTGAAACTGCTATTCAGTTGGCGGATGGCCTGGCGGTGGTTGCCAATATGGAGGATGAAGAGGAAGAAGACATGGTCTTCTCTGCACTCTTCGCCTGCCCGAAATGTGGACACAGCATTCAGGAGTTGGAGCCAAGGCTGTTCTCTTTCAATAATCCGGCGGGTGCCTGTGCCAGCTGTGATGGTCTTGGACTGAAACAGTTCTTCGATGAGAACAGAATCATCGTTGATGAAAGCCTTGCCCTCTCTGAAGGGGCCATTCGTGGCTGGGACCGGCGCAATATCTATTACTTCCAGATGTTGACCTCATTGGCCGACCACTATGGCTTTGAAATCGATAAGCCATTCAACAAGCTGTCGAAAAAACATCGGGAAATCGTGTTGCGTGGCAGTGGCAAGGAAGAAATCGAGTTCGTTTATGTGAATGATCGCGGCAATACTTATACCCGAAGCTACCCCTTCGAAGGAATACTCCCCAATATGGAGCGCCGTTATCGGGAAACTGAATCGAATATGGTGCGAGAAGAGCTGGCCAAGTATCTCAGCTCTCAACCCTGCCCGGAGTGCGAAGGTACCAGACTGAGGCGAGACGCCCGACACGTATTGATCAAAGGCCTGAACCTGCCTGGCATTACTGAGATGACGGTTAGTGATGCGGCCGAATATTTTAAGAAGCTCAGGTTCAGCGGCAAACGCGCCACTATCGCTGAGAAAGTCCTCAAGGAACTACAGGACAGACTCAAGTTCCTGGTTGATGTGGGGCTCAATTACCTGACATTGAGTCGCAGTGCAGACACTCTCTCAGGTGGTGAAGCTCAGCGCATTCGCCTGGCAAGCCAGATTGGCGCCGGCCTGGTAGGCGTGATGTATATCCTCGACGAGCCTTCAATAGGCCTGCATCAACGAGACAATAATCGCCTGCTGAATACGCTCTTCCACTTGCGTGACCTGGGAAATACGGTTCTGGTAGTGGAGCATGACGAAGAAGCGATACGCAGCGCCGACCATGTCATCGACATTGGGCCAGGAGCTGGCGTGCATGGTGGCAAAATCGTCGCAGAGGGGCCTGTTGCCAAAATTGAAAAAACCAGAGCATCACTGACCGGGAAGTATCTTTCCGGCAAGGAAACTATCGCTGTACCTGAAGAGCGCACAGCCTACGATGAAGACACACTACTTGTCCTAAAAGGTGCCAGTGGCAATAACTTGCAGAATGTTGACCTGACCATCCCTGTAGGCTTGTTTACCTGCATAACAGGTGTATCGGGGTCAGGAAAATCGACATTGATCAACAACACACTCTACCCGATCACCGCAACAAGATTGAACAAGGCTTCGACTTTGAATCCTGCATCATACGACTCTATCGAAGGGTTGGATAACCTGGACAAGGTTGTGGATATCGATCAGAGCCCCATCGGCCGCACTCCCCGCTCGAATCCTGCCACCTACACGGGTATTTTCACGCCGGTGCGGGAGTTGTTTGCAGGAACCCAGGAGGCACGCAGCCGCGGTTACAAACCCGGACGTTTCAGCTTCAATGTAAAAGGCGGTCGCTGTGAAGCCTGCCAGGGTGACGGAGTCGTCAAAGTAGAAATGCACTTCTTGCCAGATGTGTACGTTACCTGCGATGTATGCCGCGGAAAGCGTTACAACCGGGAAACACTGGAAGTAAAGTACAAAGACAAGAACATTTCCGAAGTGCTGGAGATGACCGTTGAAGACGCACGAGAATTCTTTGATGCCATCCCGGCAATTGCGCGAAAATTGCAGACACTGATCGATGTAGGACTCACCTATATTTGCCTGGGACAGGCTGCCACCACCCTCTCTGGTGGTGAAGCACAACGGGTGAAGCTTTCCCGGGAACTCTCCAAACGGGATACCGGCAAGACGCTCTATATTTTGGACGAACCTACCACTGGATTGCATTTCCATGACATCAAGCAGTTATTGGCAGTTCTGCATCATCTGCGTGATCATGGCAATACGATCGTGGTCATCGAACACAACCTGGACGTAATCAAGACAGCCGACTGGATTATCGATCTGGGCCCGGAGGGCGGCAGCGGTGGCGGTAAAATCATCGCAGAAGGCACACCGGAACAGCTGGCTAAAGCCAGGGGCTCCCACACAGGAAAATTCGTCAAGAATATTCTGCAAAGCTAGTGCTTTTCCTGACTTTGTTAACGTAGAACAATGTATTCGTGGTGGCTGGCGGTACACTGGTCTGGATAAGTTCTAATACTGGTGAGGCTCCATGCAAAGACGTAATTTCCTGCAATCTTCTTCGATTCTGGGCAGCGGACTATTGTTGCCTGCAACTCTGTGGGGGCAATCGGCTCAGGAAACGAGCCCACTGAACATTCCACCCCTGCTCTCAGGTGAGTTATCAGACAATCGACAGCGCTACCAACTCAATGTACGCAGCGGAATCTCTGAATTCTTCCCGGGTGTGTCGACACCCACATTCGGCTTCAATGGCAGCTTCCTCGGCCCCACTCTGAGCTTGCGCCGTGATAGCGCAGTCACCCTGTCAGTTAACAACGGACTCGAAGAACCCACCACTGTGCACTGGCATGGTTTGCATGTGCCGGCCGCTGCCGACGGCGGCCCACACCAGATTGTAGAACCGGGCGCCAGCTGGGATGCGGTGTTTCGGGTCAATCAGGAAGCGGGCACCTTCTGGTATCACTCTCACATGCTTCACCGCACCGGGGAGCAGGTTTATAAAGGTCTGGCTGGCATGCTGATCATCGACGATGACAACAGTCGCGCACTGGACATTCCTTCCGACTATGGAGTCGATGACATTCCGCTGATAATCCAGGACCGCAACTTCAATACCGATGGCAGTTTTCGCTATACCTCCATGCCCATGGATTCCATGCTTGGCTTATTCGGCAACACCATCCTGGTGAACGGCACAGTTAACCCACACTTTGTCGCCACCACCAGCAAGCTGCGCTTCCGATTGCTGAATGGTTCCAATGCTCGCACCTACAACCTGGCATTCAGTGACGGTCGTGAGATGCAACAACTGGCCTGTGATGGGGGTTTCCTGCCCTCTCCTGTCCCCATGCGGCGCATTGAACTGGCGCCGGGTGAGCGCTGCGAAGTAGTTGCTGATTTTTCCGATGGGCAAGAAGTGAATCTGATCAGCCTGCCCATGGCTGCAGACTCCCCATTCAGGACCACAGGCATGATGGGCAACATGCACACGATGAACCAGCAACAGTTCCAGATCCTGACGATACGCCCTCAATCCAATCTAAGCCTTTCTGCCAACTTGCCTGCGGTACTGTCCCGCTATCGTGAAATCGATGAGAACTCTGCAGACCGGCTGCGGCAGTTTACCCTCTCGATGAGCATGGGAATGGGTATGATGGGCCGGGGCCGCGGGGGCGGTGGTGCCAACAGAGGCCGTGGACGAATGGGCGGTATGAACTCCATGTTCAGCATCAATGGTGCGGCCATGGACATGGATGTCATCAATGAAAGGATCCCGGTCGGTTCCACCGAAATCTGGGAACTCTACAATGATTCACCGATGATGCACCCATTCCACATTCACCATGGTCAGTTTCGAATCCTGGGTAGCAACAACCGCGCTATACCGGACCACGAACAAGCCTACAAGGACACGGTCAAGGTAGGGCCGGGTCAACGGGTTCGTTTTCTGATGACTTTCGAGAACTATGCCGACCCTGAACTGCCCTATATGTACCACTGCCATATCCTCGAACACGAGGACGCGGGAATGATGGGTCAGTTTGTGGTCGAGTAGCCAATTAAAACTTGGATTTCATTATCTCAATTGATTAATTATCACCCAGAAATTGATCAATAGTTGATCAGCAAATCAGTTACTATTTGCTTGTTTCCCGAATGCACAAAAAACCCTTGGGAAAGCCCAACACCATGTGACAAAATCGTGACAGCTTTGAACGCGATGGTGGCCCGTCATCTTTCCTGATCCTCTTCTGGGGAGCAAAAATCTGGCGCATTGACGCAGCCGATTGATTGGGCGATCCATATAACAAGAAGCAGAAGAAATCCCGGGCAATGTCATAAAACTGCAAATAGCAGGAACTTAAAATTGCCGCGTTATAACAGGGATACGCCGAATCGGATGCGCAGTGAAGCGCAACAACGATAACAACACGCGTTCGGTAGTTAACAACAAATTAGAAATCTATCTATCAGGAGGAGTAAATGCGCTTTCCACCTAGTGCAAGAAAACTGCTGTGTGCCTCGGTATTGCTGGCGCCGGATATTCCGGCGAGCTCGCTGCACAGGACACCTCATCCGCGATCCGCGGTCGACTCGTAGACGGCTCCGGCAATCCTTTGGTCAATGCCACTGTGGTTGTACAGGATTCCAGAACAGGCTCGACCCGAACGCTGCAATCAAACAACACGGGTACTTTCTATGCCACCAACCTGCCGGTAGGTGGACCTTATATCGTCACCATCAATAACACCAAGACCGTTACTATCGATTCCATCGAGTTGGGTGACGTGTACAACCTGAGCATTGATATGGGTGCCCCAAATGAAATCCAGGAGATTCTGGTTTTCGGTGAGGCAAACACACTGGTAGATGTGGCTGCAGGACCATCAGCCACTTTTGGCCAATTCGAACTGGACACCATGGTGGCCTACAACCGGGATATCCGAGATGTCTACTCTCTCGATCCCCGCTTCAATATTGACGGTGACGCCAGAGACTCGCAGGTAAACTGTGTAGGCAAGCATCCCCGATTTAACAGCATCAGCCTTGATGGTATCGCCCAGAATGACCGCTTTGGACTGAACAGCAATGGTTATGCCACAGCCACAGGCATGCCATTCCCTTATGCCGCTGTCGCGCAGGTATCTGCCGAGCTGGCACCTTTTGATGTGACCTATGGTGGTTTCAGCGCTTGTAACATCAATGCAGTAACCAAGTCCGGCACCAATGAGTGGACCGGTTCTGCCTTTTTTGAAGGCACCAACGATGGCCTGCGTGGCGACTCTCTGGAGCGTAAAGATGGCTCTCTCGCCACCTTTAATACGCCTGACTACGACGAGGAATACTATGGTTTTTCCGTTGGTGGCCCGATTATGGAAGACCGTCTGTTCTTCTTTGCCGCCTATGAAGAATCTGAAGCGCCAGAGTTTATCGCTCAGGGTTTCGCAGGTTCTTCCAACGGCGAAGAACGAGACTGGTTAAGCCAGAGCGACTTTGATCGCATCAGCAACATCGCCAACAGTGTCTACAACTATGATCCCGGTGGTCAACCCAGCAACGGTGTACAAACAACTGAAAGTTACATAGTTCGTCTCGATTGGAACATCAACGAGAATCACACAGCTGCGCTGATACACAACGGCTACGATGGAACAGAGGATCGTGCTTCCGACAGCGACAGCAACGAGTTCGAATTTGCGAATCACTTCTACCAGAAAGGTGCTGAGCTGGAAACCTGGACCGTGAAGCTGCAGTCCCAATGGACGGACGCCTTCTCGACAGACATTTTCATTAATACCAATGAAATGATAGACGCCCAGAACACCGTGGGTCCCAATGACTTTGGTGACCATCAGATCAGTCTCGATCGTGATGTGGTTTACCTGGGTGCCGACGACTCTCGTCAGGCAAATAACCTTGATTGGGAGTCAACATTCTACAGACTCAGTGGACAGTATCTGGTCGGCGATCACGTGCTCACATTTGGTTATGAGCGCGACGAACTCGAAGTGTTCAACCAGTTTGTTCAGCACTCGAATGGTGGTGAATACGACTACTTCGATGACTCCGGTGACAATCCTGCGTCTTGCGCACTACTCACCGCACAGGGCCGTTTTGATGATCCACTTTGTGGATTGTCAGGCATCGACAAGTTTGAGCTGGGCCGTCCAAGCCGTGTTTACTACGGCAGCGGTGGAGGTACCAATAATCCTGATGATGCTGCTGCCAACTATGGCAACGACATGGATATCTTCTATATCCAGGATGAATGGTATATCCCGGACTACAACCTGACCCTGGTTGGCGGCCTGCGCTATGAGCGCATGAGCATGACTGACCGCCCGACCTACAACGAGGCGTTTTTCAATACTGCTGGCGTTCGAAACGATGCCAACCTCGATGGTGTTGATCTGTGGATGCCACGTTTGGGATTCACCTGGGAAGCGAACTACAACCTCACCGTTCGCGGCGGTATTGGCCTGTACTCAGGCGGTAATCCCAACGTCTGGATCACTAATGCCTGGAGCAACGATGGATTGTCCAATGTTCAGCTTCAGTTCCGAAATTTCGATGGCGCGCGCTCTCTGCTCAATGATGTCCCACTGAGCCGCCAGGGTCGCCCTGGTTATGACGTCCCGCAGGAACTTGTAGACCAGGTTGCAGCCACCACTGGTGCCGATGGATCAGATGAGAACCTGTCCCTCATTGATCCTAACTACGAACAGCCTTCGGAAATGAAGTACGCCCTCGGGGCAACCTATACGTTTGACAATGGCCTCACCATTGACGGTGACATTCTGTATTCCAAGCAGGACAATCCAGCCTACTACGAGGATATCTCTCAGGATCAGGTAGGAGTGACCGCTGCCGGTGCGCCAATCTTCGACTTTGTCCGTGGCGAGAGTAATTTCATGCTCACCAACGCCAACACAGAAGGAGAAGGATTCTCTGCATCGATTGTCGCCAAGCAAACCTATGACTGGGGGCTCGATTGGGTATTGGGATACTCCTACACGGATCAAACCGATGTCAGCCCAATGACTTCTTCAACCGCCGGTTCCAACTTTGACAATCTGGCGACTACGACTCTGCTTGATCCTACTCCTGCCACTTCGAACTATGTGGCACCACACCGTCTTACCGCGCGTGTGAGCTATGGTAGAGAATTCATTCCAGGCCATGAAACGCGTATTACTGCCCTGCTGTTTCGCAAGCAGGGTCAGCCTCAAAGCTTCGTAATGAGTTCGCAGCCACTTGAAGGGGATCAGCGGTTCGGCCGTCATCAGCTGTATATACCAGGCCTGAACGATCCCAATGTCGTTCTTGGGCCAGGTTTTGATGCGGTTGCCTGGAACCAGTTCATTAGCGCCAATGGCTATACTGGCTTTGCTGGAGGTTTCCTGCCTCGAAACGAGTCTCACGCCGATTGGTCTACTCGCATGGACTTGCGTATCGACCAGGAACTGCCACTCTTCTTTGGCGCAAGAGCGCGTGCATACCTCAAAGTCTACAATTTCCTGAACATGTTGAATGACAGTTGGGGAGTACAGTACGACAATGAGTTCTTCTCCCAGGAAGTGGTTAATATGTCACTGGATGATCAGAACCGCTATGTGTTCAACAGCTTCCGCCCTGACACAATTAACGACCTGCGTGAGAATGCTTCACTGTATGAAGTTCGTCTGGGTATCCAGATCGAATTCTAGTTCGGTGTGACTACAATAAAAACCCGGTCTCCCTGGCAAGTGACCGGGTTTTTTGTGCCATCAATTAAAGTCGATCAGAATTCTTAATCTCCTTTTGGAGATGCAATCGCGATCTCTTCTTCTACTTCTCGCAATTTGTCTTTGCCAAAGAACATCTCATCATCAACGAAAAAGGTGGGTGATCCGAAAGTACCGCGCTCCACTGATCTGCTGGTACTGTCTATCAGCGCCTGTTTGACCTCTGAATTTTGCGAGCCGGCAATAATCTCCTCCGCTGGCAAGCCAGCTTCGGTCAATGCTTCACTGATGACATCAGGGTCTCCCATGTCCAATCCCTGTTCCCACATGCACTGATACATCGCTTCTACATAGTCCTTGTAGTAGTCCTTTTCTCTTGCATAAACGGCGCCTCGCATGAGGTGAAGTGTGTTTACAGGAAAATGCGGGTTGCGCTCATATTTACTAAGACCATAACGGCTGATAAAGCGCTGGGTTTCCAGCGCCTGATATTCGTTCTTGTTTTTGACGCCGGCAAATTGTTCCATAGGAGACCTGTTATTGGTCGCCTTGAATACACCACCCAAGAGTATAGGCACATAGTCGAAACTGACCCCTGTGCGGGCTTCTATCATAGGAATAAGCCGATGACTGAAGTAGCTGTTCGGACTACCGAAATCAAAATGGAACTCAACTTTAATTGTCATAGCACTCTCTAAAATTTTTCTGCAGCTGGACGCAAGTCCAGTTCATGGGTCCATGCATCAGGAGTCTGGTGATGAAGCATCCAATAGGCATCACCCACGGACGCAGGATTCATCAAGGTATTCTCGGGCAGTTCATCGGGATTGATACCTCGCTTCTCCATGCGCTCGCGAACAAATTCGGTATCAACGCCCGAATCGATAAGCAGATGTGCTACATGGATGCCTTCTGGCCCCAATTCCCTGGCCATGCTTTGTGCCAGGCCACGCAGGGCGAATTTAGCGCTGGCGAAGGCAGCAAAACCGCTGCCGCCGCGCATACTCGCAGTTGCACCGGTAAAGAAGATGGAGCCCTTACCGCGAGGCACCATATACCTGGCTGCCTCACGACCGGTGAGAAATCCGGTGAGGCAAGCCATCATCCATACCTTGCGAAATACCCGTTCGGTGGTTTCCCGGATGGGAAAGTTGACATTGCCCCCGGGATTGGAAATGACAACTTCCAGTGGCCCAATTTCCTGCTCAATCGCAGCAAATCGCGCTTCAATCTGGGATTCTTCCCGTGCATCGAGCGAGTAGGCAAAAGCTTTGCCACCCTGCTCTCCGATTTCCTTCACCAGAGTTTCAGATTTTTCTCCGTTTCTGCGACCCAGGCAGACAGTAAATCCTCCGGCGGCGAATCGACGTGCGATAGCTGCTCCGATGTAGTCACCAGCACCAACGATCAAACAGACTGGTTGCGTCATAGTAGAAACCTTAAAACCGGGAAGAATAGCAGAGACACTATCACATTCGCCCCGGGATACTTTTAGTCCAGTACTTTGAATACCGGATAGTCAACTGTTCCGTCCTGTGCCATCGCGGGCTCCAGGTATTCATCAAACAAGTTCCAATAAGCCAGGCCATCATCTGATTCTGGTTCTAAAAGGTAAAAGATCAGATTGGCCAGACGATCATTCATCGAGACGATGAAATCACCGCGGGAAAAAAATCGGGTCTCATCGCGAAATGCGCCCCTTAAAAGTGAGTTTCTGTGTCCGTTCTGCACAAAATCCTGTTTGCCAATCTCATTGATGGCAAACGTCTGGCCATTGAAACTCGCATCTGCTTCCAGAGTTTCCACCCATATGCCGTGCTGCCGCAATTTGTCTGCCAATCCGGAAAAAGCTGAACTGAATACATAGGCACTGGGAACGGTTGCTGTCCTTGTGGGACGGAAGGCATTGTAGTTGGCCACTCCCTCGATCGTAACCAGCTCGGCGCTTCGCACCAGATCTATACTGCCGTCGGATTTTTCAAATGGAAGATAACTATAGGTGAGCAGATCAAGAGGCTCTTCTCTGGGAATCATTTCATATTGCACACCCTTCTCTGTCCCTATGGTCGATGCTGCAACTCTCGCATCGGCCTCGCGATTGATGCGACGAATCTCACTTCCATGTTGATTGGTGTACTCAAGAATCTCTTCCACAAAGACATTGGCGGCATGGACCCGTTTGTAGAATCGGTCATGGGAAAAAGTCTCACTGAGTATTGCCATCCGATTCCGCAGCGCCATGTTGTTGGTGATATAACGCGGTGCGTGGTGAAAGGTGCGCAACTCAGTTGGCGGCCAGCTTCTGTAGTTATAACCACCGTACCAGCCGAAATCCAGATCGAACTTGTCTTTGACTGACCCTTGTAATTCCGGCCACATAACATCAGAAGTGTAGTCAGAGGTACTGGGGTCGCCAGCGGTATGATAAGAAGGCGCGTAGGTAAGGGAATAACCGTGCCAGGTACCATTGGTTGTGTGCAGATCAACCAACAAGTCCGGGTCCCATCTTTGAATCACGTTCCGGTATAAAGCCTGGGTTTCATCAGCTTCCACAATCATGCCGTCGCGATTAAGGTCCAATCCATGGGCGGTACGAACTCCCGTCATCACCGGACTGAATTCCTGATTGGGACGATTGTTGTCTGCCATGTCGTCATTGCCGTCAGCGTTATAGATAGGCACAAAGACAATGATCTGCTTGTCAAGTAAGTGCTGCTTGTCGCCAAACAAGATATCGCGCATGGCTATTAGTGAAGCTTCTTTCCCTTCTACTTCACCACCGTGAATATTGCCCTGAATGTAGATCACCGGCTTGCCAGATGCCTGTGCCTGTTCTGGTGAAGTGATGCGTGGGTTGGCGAGGACAACAATGGGGACATCCCGACCTTCGCGGGTGAGCAGCAGAGATTCCCGATGCATCAAATCAGTCCCGTCGTCCAATGCATCGATGACGCTGATCACTTCCGCATGAGTGGACGTGCGTTCATAGCCTGTCAATTCGGCAATCGTGAACATGGATTCTGGCAACAGGTCGAACTGCGCGATGGCTGCATTGCTGAGAAACAAAAACGCGGGGAAGATATCACGTAATTGCAGGGAGTTTGTTCGAAGAGACGTCAAGGTCACGCGCTTACCTCACACCATAGCAAGCCAGCTGGGCCGCAGTTTATTTATCAAATGTCGATCATTTCACATATTCTGCTGATACAGGTACGGAAACTGGTGATATCCCCAGTTAGAGAGCCAATACCAAACAGGTAGTATAAATCCGTGCGCAGCAGAACGAGCGCGGCATTCTGGCTAATTCTGTGCGAGAATAATTCGGCTCCAGACCAGAAATTGGTGTTCACTATTTCTCGCTAACCTAGCCTCGATAGTCGAGTCGCGCTCTAGTGGACATAATAACAATATAAACAGTGTTCAGATATAACTCTGAAGTAGCGAGCTATCAGGCATGATTTCTGCCCTGCGCAACATTCTGGAATCTACGTGCTACCACTTCGTAGTGGTTTGTCTGGCACTCTATTCACCTGCTTCATTCGCCGCCGAAGAAGACCTGGCTGGCAGAGTCGTGGCCGTAAACGGTCAGGTGAATGCCGTAGAGCCCACAGGAAGTGCCCGCCAACTGGCAAGACGCTCTGCAGTCTTTGTCGGCGATGTAATCGTTACCGATACCTCTTCATTCGCACAAATCCGCATGGCTGATTCGGCCATCGTTTCGCTGCAGGAACGAACTCGTTTCGAAATCGTCAATTACAACTATGAGGGCGATCCGAATACTGATTCCTCAACCATGCGATTGATCGAAGGCGGCTTTCGCACCATAACAGGCAGTATAGGTGATCAGAATCCTTCCGGTTATCGCGTGGACACGCCCTACGCCTCCATCGGTATCCGCGGTACAGATTTTTCCGTCGCCATCCCTTTCGGCATACTGCCCAATGGCAACGCAGCGCCGTTGGAAGAAGTTTATGTGGGTATATTCGACGGCACTGCTGACGTTACCAACGATTTCGGCCAGTTGGGGATTGGAGTCGGGGAAGACTACGACTACGCGGCCGTGCTGGGACCCGATCAACCACCCATCGGCCTGCTGCTTGAACCTAACGAGTTGGGCCTGGTCGCAACGCTAACCGTGTCAGATCCAGAGCAAGACGACGATGGTGACGATACCGGGGATGGTGCTGCAGACGGCGGTGATGGTGGCGGCAATGCCGATGATGGCGGCGACAACACTGACAACGCCGATGATGGTGACCAGGACAATGCAGACGGCAGTGACGGTAATCAGGACAATGCTGCCGGCGACGATAATGACAACCAGGACAACGCCGGGGACGATGCTAATCAGGACAACGCCGGAGATGGGGACGCCGGGAACCCGGATAATGCTGACAATGGCAATGATGGCAATCAGGACAATGCAGGAGCAGCAGATGACAATGGACAGAACACAGCAGCCGATGGGGATCAGGCGAATGGAGACGCCCCGGACTTCGAAAATGAAGAGGTCCCGGTCGACGGCAATCAGGATGATGCCGGCACGGTGGATGGCGCTAATGATGTAGTCGATGCGACGGCAGATACGCCGGCAAATGCTGCTCCCGTTGATGCTGCCCCTGACACTGGAACTGCTACTGGAAATGCAGTTGATGCCGCAACACAAGTGGCTGGCGCTGATGGCAACAACCTGGGTGACCTGGCAACAACTACCCAGGCACCCAACCAACAAGTGTCAACACTGCTCGGCACCGATGCCGGCAGCGTTGCGCCGACTCTCACTCCAACCGACCAGCAGGCAGTTATTGGTGTCGATACCTCCGGCTCAGCGGTTGTCGAACAGGTCGTTGTCCTGCAGGTAAGCCCTAATGAAACCAGCGGCGATGGCACTATCGATTGTGCCGTAAACAGTAGTGCTGCCACCTGTAGACCTGAAGAAGACGACACCGACACCGGGTCGAATCCTGAGCCTGAACCTGAACCCGAACCTGAGCCAGAGCCAGAGCCAGAGCCCGAACCTGAACCTGAACCTGAACCCGAGCCTGAACCGGAAACAGAACCTGAACCAGAGCCCGAACCAGAGCCAGAGCCCGAACCTGAAAACGAGGGAGAGCCTGAACCTGAGCCGGAGCCCGAACCTGAACCCGAGCCCGAACCCGAGCCCGAACCCGAAGCTGAACCCGAGCCTGAACCAGAACCCGAGCCTGAACCTGAACCTGAATCAAGCGGTGGCACTGAGGACCTTGATGTTCTAAGCGGAGGTGAATTAGCCAGCCTGGATCAAGCTGCAGTCGCCGCCTTCTCCGGCGTGGGATTCTCAAATTCCCTGATTGCTGGAAGTAGCGATGGGCCCCAGGACACAGCGACGGGAATAGTTTCTGGAGAACTCAATGGCGGGACAAGTAGTTTCGTTTTAAAACGCAGCAGTGCGCCGGTTATCAACTACGAAAACAATGTGGGCGGATTCGATCTTGAATGGGCGATTTGGAATGCAAATGCCACGACGCCGGTTCGATTGTTCACCAACCTGTCTGACTCCACTCAGAACATTGATATCACCGTGCCACTCGTTGTTGTCAATCCAACGATGACTGACATAGCCCCGCTCACAGGGCAAAAGCACTTCGATCTCATACCTAATTACAATATCGTCGCGCAAGGATTTCCTGATAACAGCATTTATAGTGTGAGTGGCGAATTCTGGGTTGATCTCGCGGTGCCGAGAATCTATGACGGTTCAACCCGTATCTGCCTCGGATCCAGCGCTTGCGACTCCAGTGACCTGGGAGTTGCAGCCTGGGATATCGACTTCGATGGCTCGCTGATCAATGGTGTACTCAATGATTTTGATACCGGCGGCAAGCTGGACAGCGGCATCTACCGCTACTTGCGCACCCGTGTTAACGGACAATTCCTTGGGTCGGGCGCAGAAGGATTTGTACTGACCTTTGCGGGAACAGGAGCGGAATCCGACGTGGATTTCACTACCGCTGCGGATGAGGCGCTCAATAATCCAGATCGCTTTATTAATGGCGCATTACTGTTCTCTTCACCCACTAATGTGAACTTCGTCCTTGATAACGCCGATATCGCAAACATCGATAGATTAGGTGTGGCAATTGTCATTCCGGAATCTTCAGGTTCACTGCCCACAAGCCAATTTGACGGCGTCGTGTTTGGCGGCGCCACTGACGTCAGCCAGGCAGGATGGACGGTTACTGATACGGTCGCTTTCGAACAGGTCACCGACCTGGATGTCTTTTTCTATGAGTGGATGGATATCGTTCAGGAGAATAACGCAAGCATTGATACACTTGTCACTGATGTTGGTGGCTTTTCTGGCCTGGACTGGGGTATCTGGACTTCGGTCAGTGGTACCTCTGCTAATCTGTTCACCAATCCCTTCGATGACACCAGTGTCGAGCAGGCATTAGGTGACATCGTTGCACTATCAGCACCCAGATCAGATCTGGTAAACCTGTCGGACCTGACGGGTCCTACTCGATTTGTAATCACGGAATCTTTATTAGCTGGCCACTCTCCATCACTCAGCGACATTCAAGGTTCTTTGGTTCTTGATATCAGCAATGGCCAAATCAGCGAATTCAGAATGCGGGCATGCCTTGGTGGCAGCAATTGTGGAACAAGCACGCAATTCTGGACAACAGACCTGATAGAAGATGCGTTTTTCAGTCTTTCTTCTCCGAGTCTGTCTTTATCGGGCACAATCACCCAGTTGGGTGGGTCAACCGTCAATTTCAATGGCTATAATGTTGGTAACCTGGTTGGCAATAGTTCATCCGGTTACGGCGTGGCTTCAGGTTTTCGCTGGCTCGAAGATGGCAGCAAGCTAACCGGTACAACCCAACTGCTGGACGGTGCTGTGCTCTTCACTCAAACCAGTGCTGCTCCGCTGCAGGTACTATCCAGCTCAGATATATCCTCGCTAACACGCACAGGGATGGTTGCTATTCGCCAAGGTGGATTGCCTCCCCTGGTTGGTTACGCCTCTGACTTCACGTCCGGTACTAGAATCTATGCAAAAGGCATAGACGGCACTAAACCAAGCTCTTCCGAGGACGATGTGCGCTTTTTGGAACTGGGCAATCTAACACCTTCGCCTTTTGTTGATAACGTGGGTGGCTTTGATTTGCAATGGGGTACCTGGTTCGACGGCAGTGGCACCAATCTAAAGTATGAAATATTCAGATATGGCATAGACAGCACAAGCGCTTTTCCCATCTCAAATGAAGCAATTGCAGTGTCTTTTGTTCCTTCGAATATCGCATCCATGACCGGCACGAAACAGTTCACCAACATTTCAGATTACATGATTCATGCCAGCGGATTCGCTGATAACACAATCACAGGGGTAAGCGGAGGATTCACCGTTAGCTTCGATAGCGGCGATATCCTGGGAGGAGAAGTACAAATCTGCCTGGGCTCCGGGCCTTGCGATTCCACAGTGTTCGGATCAGGACTCTGGGAATTCGAATTCGAAGATGAGATTTCCCTGAATCCCATGTCCGACTGGGACCAGGAATTTGGTTTCGTCGGCAGCGACTATATTGTGCTGGAAACAGAATCGGCTGGGGATTTTGTAGGAAGTGGCGCGGACGGCTTCGTGCTCAGCTTTACCGGCCAGGGCGCCGATTCAACAATAGACTTTGCTACCGCTCAGACTAATGTAACAAACAGTCCAGATCGATTTATCAATGGCGTCATCCTGTTCGATACCCCCGTCGCGACCACCCTTGCTCTCAGTGACGCAGAAGTTGTATCAGTAGACAGGTTTGGCGGCGCCATATTTTACCCTGAATTTTCTGCTGCCGGATTTTTCCGCGGTAGTGTTTCCGATCTCACTCAGCCCGATTGGATTGCTACCAACAATATTGCCGCCGCGTCAGAGTCTACCGCAGCCAGCCTGGCTTCCTGGACCGAAACTGTAAAACAGAATGATGCCACCCTGGATACATTGTTTACCGATGTGGGTGGATTCACGGATCTCGATTGGGGTACATGGACCTCGGTCAATGGCACTTCCGCAACCTTCTTTGAAGATTACCTGGATGCCTCAACAACCGAACAGGCACTGGGTGATATAGTTGTCTGGAGTGCACCCATGCCAGACATCAATGACGTGGGCAGCCTTACCGGATCCAGCCGATTTGTCATTACCGAATCCCTGGTAGCGAATCATGCATCGCCACTCACTGAATTATCAGGATCCTACTCACTTAATGTTGGTACCGGTTTCATTGACGAGTTTCGCATGCGCGCCTGCATGGGTGGCACTGGCTGCGCAGATGCTGACCAGATTTGGTTATCAGATTTGGTGGAGAATGAAGACTTCAATGGTATTTATCCCTGGATCAACTTTGCCGGCACCATCACCGACGATGAGGGCACAACAGTCAACTTCAATGGGGCTAATGCAGGTTTCCTTACTGGTGATTCCGGGGGCTATGGCATCGTAAATGGCTTCCTTTGGCTGGAGAATGGCAGCAAGTTAACCGGCACGCAGCAGATCCTGGATGGCGTTGCCCTGTTCACACCAACTGGTGCATCACCGTTGGAAGAACTGAGCAGTGGAGAAGCGTCCGCCCTCACACGCAGAGGCATCTTGTCCATTCTCGAAACCCAGCAACCACTGATCGGCGTCGCTTCAGATCTGAGTTCCGGTACCAAGATCTTTGCGCAGGATCAGAACGATATTTTTACTACACCTTCTACCACAGACGATGCGGATATCGTTCGCCTGGACGGTGTTGCCGCCTCTCCGTTCGTCAATAATGTGGGTGGATTCGATGTGCAATGGGGCGGCTGGCTCGATGGTAGCGGCACCAATATCAAACTCGATGAGTACAGTTACGGTATTGATAGTGTCGTCAGCAAACCGCTAACAGAGCAGATTGTAGCGGTCTCACTCACACCTACCAACCTTGGCTCAATTACTGGAACCAAGGAATTCAGCACCATAGACAGCTCGCTGATATTTGCCAGTGGATTCGCTGACAACAGTGTTTCCGGTGTCACTGGCCGCTTCTATGTTGATTTCGACTCGGTAAATTTTATTTCCGGTGATATGAGTTTTTGTCTGGGGGCAGGTCCGTGCGACTCCACTGTTTTCGGCACGGGATTTTGGAGTGTCAATCTACACACTTCAGCTTTTGACACGAGCAACAATTCCATATCTGGCAGTTCAAGCTGGGCAGCTCAACCAGGAGGACAATTCACCATTATCGAAACCACATTTGAAGGATCCTTCGTAGGATCATCCGCTGAAGGTTTCGTGCTCTCTTTTTCTGGCAAAGGCGCTTCGTCAGGTGTTGACTATGCAACCGCTCAGAATGAGCTAGACAACAATCCGGATAGATTCGTTAGTGGCGCTATTCTTTTTGACTCTCCTGTCACCACGACTTTTGTTTTGGATGACACCACCGCCTCACAGTTGAACTTCTACGGAATCGCAGCTTTGGGGTTAGACAATCCAGCAGGATCGAGTGGAGTATGGTCAGGTGCCGCAACAGATGGTGCATCTGGTTTGCCAACTCTTGTCGGAAACGAATTCTATTTCGATTCAAGTTTGTTCGAATCGGACGGAATTGATGATGGCAGTTTCAACCCGGTATTTGGCGCCGAAATCGTTCAACGGGATGCAGGTGCTTCAACCACAAACCTGGTAAACGATGTTGATGGTTACGACCTGGACTGGGGTATCTGGGTGACGTCTGGTCCAAACCCTGGTCGGGTTTATGACAATGTCTACGACGACAGCAGCGTGACGACTTTTACTGGTGAAATCCCATTCCTGACTGGTACCCCGACTCCAAGTGCGAGCTTATCCGGTACCGCCAGCTTCGATGTTTCTTCATTTCTGTTAGCTTCCGCCAGCGGCACACCAGAAATCACTGGCTCCTTCGATGTGGATTTCGGTACCGGCGATATCGACAACTTCCTGATGACTGTATGCCAGGGAGGCGCAGTCGGTTGTTCAGATGCGACCGAAACCTGGGTGACTACTTCCCAGAGCAGCATTGATACGGGTAGTTCAGGCACGAATCAGTTTGGCGTGGGTTTTAGTCTGGTCGGCAATGTCACCGATGGCGGTGGCACAGATCCGTTTACTGGCATCGTGCGTGGGTTTTTCCTGGGCAGTGGCGGTGAGGCCTTTGCGACCGGATTCAGATTTACCGACAACACCAAGACCGTTGGTGGCAACGTGTTATTCGAAGACACTTCACTGCCATTGAGCCTGCCAGACGCCACTCTCGAGACTCAAAGTGTGAGCTGGGGCGCCTGGGATAATCCGGTCGAAGAAAACTGGGTGCTGGTGGAAGACACCGCGGTAGCCAACCAGGTCGCTATCAGCACAGACGACTTCCAGGCCCTGGTAACCCCAACTCCAGTAGCAAACCTGAGCGGTACGGCTAACTATGAGACCACGCTAGCCTCTTCCCACCTGGGAACAGGCAGTGCAGGAGATGTGACCCAGCTGGTGGGCAGCATGGCTGTGGATTTCGACTCGGGTGCCATTTCCAATGGCAGCCTGCAGGTACAAGTGGCTGGCAGCCAGGTCTGGGATGTGGGATTCAGCGGCCAGTTCAATGCCGGTGACGTGGACCTCAGTAATATATCGGGTTCCTTATACGACGCCAGCCAGTTAATCAGCGACTCTGTGTCGGGTAATATCGACGGTGTCTTTACTGGCAATCAGGGTGAGGCTTTTGTCGGTGGATTCGATTTAATCGATGAAATCAATAGCCTGAACAATGTTAACGGCCTGTTTACTCTCGAGAAATACTAGGCCAAACTAAGTCGCACAAGCTCCAGACCCATTTCGGGTATCGCCCTTCGTAGTTGAGCCTAGCCATGTCTCAGACTCAAGCTTCCATCATAGCCAGTTCATCGATTACGGCATCATCGACGTCGCAGCCCTACCCTGTTTCCCTGTCACGCTGGCATGCAAGTAAACAAGACAAGAAGCTGAGAGTTGTCTTCAGCTTCTATTCGCCGGACGGCAACGAGGTATCCATTCCCATCGCCAGCATTTCGGCTTATCTGAAACGCGAATTTGGGAACATTGAAATACTCCTGGCGCCTATCTTGATCGGACGCTACCCTGACAGATTCTCCCCACAACAGTACGCCCAACTTATAGGCAAGTTATCCCCGGACGTAATCGCTTTTTCCCTGATGAGTCCCCACTGGTACTCGACTGAACCCTATCTCGAGGCAATCAAGCAGGTCATTCCCGATCTGGCAATCGTCATTGGCGGATACCAGGCCATGCTTTCCCAGCAAGAAACCATAAGCAATCCTGACGTGGACTTTATTTGCGTCGGCGATGGAGAGTGGGCCATGGCCAACCTGCTGCGACACCTACAGGGGACGGCTGACACCGGCGTGGATGGCATGTGGGAAAAACTCTCTGACGGTTCTCTATTCAAGACCGATCCGCACCAGATCGAGGACCTGCAGGCCCTGCCGTTCCCTGACTATGATCTTTTCGCTCGCCACGATGGTTATCAGAGCGTCATCTCTTCAATTTTTGGTCCTAAGGGAAAAATTGTCCTGCCCGTTATGACTGGACGGGGTTGCCCCTATCGTTGCACCTACTGTTGCAACACACCGCTGCTGGAAGACTGGAAGAATAAAAAAACCTTCCTGAGAAAATATGATGCAGAAGCACTGGTAGATGAGCTGGCTCGTCTGAAAGAAAAATTCAATGTAGGCTACTTCGAGTTTTGGGATGAATTGTTCCTGTCGAATCTGAAATTCGTCAAAGCCTTCTTTGCGCTCTACAAGGAAAAAATCAAGTTACCCTTCTCGATCAATTCCCGGGTTGAGATTATGAACCAGGATTTCTGCGACATGGCTGCAGACGCAGGATGTCATACCATCTGGTTCGGCATCGAGAGTGGTGACGAAGCCTATCGCAGTCGCATGCTGGGCAGGAAGATGACTAATGAGCAGGTGATCGAAGCTGCGGACAATTGCAAGCGAGCAGGCATCTACCGCCTCACCTTCAATATCGTTGGCATGCCCCTGGAAACAGCAGACAATATGCGGGCGACGCTGGAACTTAATCGCCGTATTGCGCCGGAACATTTTTATTTCTTTCCCTATGTCCCGTTGCGCGGAACACCGCTCTATGAAACAGCAGAGCAGGAAGGTCTATTACTGCCGCTTAAGGAAAATATTCACTATCTCTCCGCAGCCAACGATCGCAAGTTTGAACTCAATCTCAAAGAGCGACCAGACTTGCTGTCACAGCAACAGTACGCACAGATCTGTCATGACATGCTCAGGTTTCAACAACAGAACAATCGACTTAGTTATGTCACCGGTAACCAGATGGACACATTGCCGGCAAACGAAGGTGTAGAATCGAACCGCAAAGGCAAGTATCTCTCCAATGCCAATCTGGAGTATTCCCAACAACTCCCAATGAGCAACACGCAAACAGACAGGAATCGACTTTCCACCCTGACAGGCGAACACATTGTGCTTGAGAAACTATCGCCCACTCACGCCGAATACATCCATTCGATAGATAAGGATGATGGCTTCTGGTCTGCCTACCGGCGAAACCAGGTGAGGAATTTGTCCCTGGCGGAAATCAGGACCAGGCTTGATCAAGCCAGCCGGATTCCAGCCGAGCAACTGGGCAAGATTGAATGGATAATCAACAAACGAAACGGCTCAGACCTGGAAGCTATCGGTCTGGCAGCACTGGCCGCATTGGATGTTTCTCAAGGAAGAGCAGAATTTCTTGTCGGCATCGTCAATCCCGAAGACAGAACTACCGGCACCGGGCTGGAGGCAACCCTGTTGGTATTCGACCATGCCTTTAACACACTCAAACTCAATAAGCTGTCCAGTTTCATCTATAGCGACGATCCTGGGTCCCGGGAAAGCACTCTGGCATTGGGTTTTCAGCAGGAAGGCTTGCTGAGACAACATATGCGGCCGGGCGATGGCGGCAATTTTGTCGACGTGATGCAGTTCGGCTTGCTGGCCGAGGAATTCTTTAGCAGCAAGCGGCTCTCCAGACTTTCCAGGAGGTTGTTAAAAAAGGACATCACGCAGCCCCGGCATGCACAGGCAGCCCTGCAGGACACTCCCCCAGCTGAGCAGGAAAATGCCTCCGCCCACGAGCTGGCCGTCAGCTTTGAAATCCAGTACTGATCATCCCCTGTGAGCCCGGGTTTAGTCCGGTTCAAGTCTGCACCGATCAAAATCCGCTGGCGCCTTTGTGACAGTCTGCAACATTTCTTGCTGCCCACCCAGGCAACCTCCTACAGGCCCCATAAAATGG
The DNA here is from genome assembly GCA_965267495.1 of uncultured Pseudohongiella sp. GTDB lineage: Bacteria > Pseudomonadota > Gammaproteobacteria > Pseudomonadales > Pseudohongiellaceae > UBA9145. The sequence goes on from OZ254078.1 coordinate 2,683,621, forward strand.
GGGTTTAGCGGAACTGGCCCGGGGCGCCTATATTGCTTTTCAGGGCAAAAAAGAATAGCCTGCCAGGTAGCTATATGTGCAATAAAACCAAGAACATAGCGCACGCTAAAACCCTGCTTTCAGTGTGCCTTTTGTCAACTTAAAACGGAGCAATGTCAGTGAATCCCAAACTAACACGCAGACGTTTTATCAAGGGGGTCATCTTCTCCGGTGCGGCAGCAACCACCGGTGCCGGGGTGTACCTCGCCAATGCCCAGTCCGGGCAAGGGGCCGCCGAGCGCTTGATAACTCTCAACATCAATGGGCGCAGTCGACCTGTAGATGTCATGCCTTCGGAAACTCTCGCCTACACGCTGCGCTACAAGCTCGACCTGACCGGCACCAAGATTGGTTGCAACCGGGGCGAATGTGGTGCCTGCACAGTGCTGATTGATGGCGTTGCCAATTACGCCTGTTCGGTGCTCACCCACAACGTGAAAGACAAGGCGGTCATATCTATTGAAGGTATCAAACAAGCAGACGGCACCCTGCATGCAGTGCAGCAGGCATTCATCGCCGAAAACTCTCCACAGTGTGGTTTCTGTACACCTGGACAGGTGATGTCCGCGGTTGCTTTGTTGAACAGCAATCCGCGACCGACCCGGGAAGAAGTGCGCGCCGGCCTGTCGGGCAACCTGTGTCGTTGTGGAGCTTATGAACATTACATCAACGGCGTACTACGCGCATCGGGGCAACTAGCATGAGTTTACATATAGGAAAAGATTTCACTCCTCCCTGTGTTTCCGGCAAGGTCACGGGCGAGATCAAGTATGCTGAAGACTACAAGGCAGAGGGCATGGTATTTGCCCGCCTGCTCACCAGCCCGATGCCAAGCGGTCGGGTGGTTAATATCGACGCTTCAGAAGCACTGCGCATGGATGGTGTTGTTGGCATTTTCACTGCCGATGATCTGCCACCAGTAGCACCACCTGCCAATCCGGCACTGGCTTCTGAACACATCACCTACGTAGGCCAACCAATTCTGGCAGTAGCAGCCACCTCAGAAGAGATCGCCGAAACTGCACTGGATGCTATCCGTGTAGATTTCGAGCGACGTCCTTTTGTGGTCGACCCCCTGCACAGCCTGGCTCCTGGTGGTCCCGACGCCTATCCTGACGGCAACGCCCTGGTGCGCACCCAGGAAGAGGGCCCGGAGGGATCTCCTATCGTGGGTGCCCAGATCAAGAGCATCAAGTGGCCTCAGAGTGCTATTGATGCACTTAAGGCGGGCCGCGAACCTGCAGGTGCTGAATTCACCAATGAATGGGCGTTCGGCGATATCGAAGCAGGTTTCGCCGAGGCCGTAGCCACGATCGAAGAGCCTTTCGTCACCATGGGCTATCCCCATCATTCTCTCGAGGCGCGCACCTGCATGGCCTACTGGGAGAATGGCAAGTGCTACTTCCATGGTTCCTCACAGAGTCAGAGCGCCAATAATGCTGGCCTGGCCCGCATGCTGAATATCGATCTTGCTGATCTGGTATTCATCAATGAAGCCACCGGCGGCGGTTTCGGCTCCAAGATTGGGCCGTATCCTTACATGGCGATTACCGGCCATTTCTCCCGCGTCCTGAATCGACCCGTACAATTACGTATTACCCGTGAGCAGGAGTTCTATATCGGCTCCGCCCGCTCCGGTATGCAGGGTTGGATCAAGGTCGGTGTCAAAGAAGATGGCAAGGTCTCAGCAGTGGATCTGGTTATTGTTAACGATGGCGGCATGACTGGCGGTGGTAGCGGCAATTCCTCTGCCCAGCACGTCACGGTGGCTTACCAGCCTGAGAACATGCGCTTCCGCCACATCTCGGTCTATACCAATACCACGCCACGAGGTGCGCAACGGGGACCAGGTCAGAATGAGATGGCATCTGTGCTAGCACCCATGACGGACAAGCTGGCAGAAGCAATCAACATGGATCGGGTTGCCATTCGCCAGCTTAATGCACTGGACAGTGATGGCTTCCAGGGTGGCGGCCAGGGTCCGGTTACCAGCGCTTTTATCAGTGAAGCACTGGCGCAAGGTGCCAGAGAATTCAACTGGGCAGAGCGTATTGCACAACCACGCGAAGTCGGTGGCAGCAAAGTCCGAGGCGTGGGAGTAGGCATTGGCTATCACGGCGCTGGTGGACGCGGCTACGATGGCCTGGTCCGTATTGGCACCGATGGCAAACTTTACATCCACAGTGGTGTCGGCAACCTGGGTACCTATTCCTATGCTGGTACCTGTCGCGCTGCTGCCGAGGCGCTGCAAATTCCCTGGGATCGTTGTGAGATCGTACGCGGTCGCAGTGATCGACACCTGCCTCACAGCTCCGGTCAGGGCGGCTCCAATACCATCTTCACTCATACCCGCACCAACTGGGTGGCTGCCCAGGATGCAATCCAGAAGATGAAGGAAATCGCAGCCATGGATTTCGGTGGTGCACCGGAAGACTACGACATTGGCAATGAAACCGTCTTCAACATAGAAGATCCCAGCCAGAGCATGTCCTACGGACAGGCGGCACAACGTGCCATGGAACTGGGTGGCAAATTCAGTGGCGAAGAATACCCTGATGACATCAATCCCCTGACCCAGATCGCAACTCAGGGTCTGGCTGGTACCGGCTTGATCGGTGTTGCCAAGGATAATATCCCTGGTGTCGGTCAACCGCCTGGTAATGTGGTTGGTTTCATGGAAATCGAACTGGATACAGATACCGGCAAGTACGAGATTCTTGATTACGCAGCGGTCGCCGATTGCGGCACCGTGGTGCATCCCAAGAATTTTGACAATGCCATGCGCGGTGGCGCAGTCTGGGGTGTGGGACTGACCGGTTATGAGCGTCACGTTTATGATCCACAGAACGGACTGCCAGCCAATACCGGTATCTACCAGTGTAAGCCACCAACCAATATGGACGTGCCGGTAGAAACTTATGCCGGCGGTGTGAACATCCCCGATCCACAAAACCCGACGGGCGGTCGTGGTATCGGCGAACCTACGCAGGGGGCAGCAGCGGCAGCACTTGCCAGTGCGATTCGCGATGCGCTCGGTGGACACATGTTCAACACAGCACCGACTACCACGGACATGATCATCAATCACCTGGCCGGTAACAGCTACAGTTCTGGAACCGGTTCTCTTAGAACAAATACATTTTGAGGTGACCTATGCCAGCACATGACGTAATGCCAAATATGGAACTGTACCAGCCGGTACAGGTTGAAGACGCGCTTGCCATAGCTGATCGCCTCGCCGAAAGAGCTTGGCTGGTAGGCGGTGGTCAGGACACTTACGGTTGGTTGAAGGATCGTGCGAAATCCGCCGAAGCCCTGATCGACCTGAGTGGTATCGAATCTCTCAGAGGCATAAGAGAGACTGCCGATGGCATCGAGATTGGTGCGCTCACTACTTTGACAGAAGTGGCTGAAAGCGAACTGATTCAGAATAGCTACTCCTTGCTGTCACAGGCTGCCTCTGTGGTTGCCAGCCCGCAGATTCGCAACATTGGAACGCTGGGAGGCAATGTCTCTCAGGATGTGCGCTGCTGGTACTACCGTCGCGGCCTGTCCTGTTATCGCGCTGGTGGCAACCTGTGCTATGCAGACACGCCACAGGGTATGAATCGCGAACATGCACTGTTTGATCAGAGCCGCTGCGTGGCGGCGGGTGCTTCAGATACTGCCCCTGCCCTGGTTGCTCTCGATGCCAGCATGGTGATTCAGAACTCCGGAGGAGAAAGAGTCGTCTCTGCGGAAGACTTCTTTGTAGGTCCTGCCAATGACATCGAGAACACCACGATTTTGCGTCCTGGTGACATTCTGACTGCCGTCAGGATTCCCTCTACCTGGGCCAATGCGACTTTCTACTGGGAAAAGGTTGCAGACCGAAACGTGTGGGACTTCTCACTGGTTAATATCGCAGCCGCTTTCCGGGTAAGTGGCGGCAATATCGAAGATTCGCGAATCGTTGCTGGCGCGGTGCAAACTACACCACGACGCCTGACTGATATCGAAAACGCCGTTCGTGGCCAGGCCAAGAACGAGCAGACTGGTGAATCGGTTAAGACAATGGCCAGCGAAGGTGCCAGAGTATTGGCCCACAATGGCTTCAAGGTTCCGCTATTGCAGAACCTGGTCAAGCGAGCGATCAGCGCCTAGAAGATCTGTGGCGCCTGCTAAGCCTAGGCGCCACCGTGTCAAACAAAAAAAGGGACGCATCATGCCGATGCGTCCCTTTTTTAATTGAGCAATAAATAGACTATCTGTCTTTCTCTTTCTCTTTCTCTTTCTCTTTGCCGTTGCCTGGCTTCAGGCTAAGAGACTGGCAATAAGCAGCCAGCAGAGTAAAGCCGTCGCAACAGGCACCACCATCAGATAGACCATATTTTTGATATGAATCACAGGCTGCACCCTCCTTCTTGATTGAAGATGTAGCCAGTCTATCATTTCGCGGGACCAAAAAGACCGGCTGCGTCACTATGACGCAATCCGTGCTGTGCAGTGAAACCTAGGGGATCTGGTAGATAAAATTCCCTACGAAATATCCTAGCACCAGCAAAGTGACATAAAGACCAAAAATCCGCGTCACTATCGGTACCAGCTGTTCACGTTCTGCCGCATTGTCTTCAATGACATGCTCTGACATAGCCCTATCCTCCTCACTTGGTGAACGATAGGGGAAGCATAGTTGCTGGCAGAAACTGGATATTGATTCAAATCAGAAAACTGGGCCTTTAGTGCCCGTAGGGCGTGGGCTGTACGGCTTTTTTCAGGGCTTCCCTCAGCTCCGTTTGACGAAACGGTTTGGTGAGAAAACCGTTCATTCCCAACCGTTTCATCTCTTCTTTAGTCTCCGTCACCACATTGGCAGTCACTGCGATCACTGGTGTCTTGCCCCGTTTCCCATCCATGGTACGGATCCGCTTCAAGGCCGAAACACCGTCCATAACCGGCATCTGCAAATCCATAAACACGGCACTGACTTCATGGTTGGGCATGTATTCAAGCACTTCGCGACCGTTAGACATGGTCACCACGTCATGACCATCTTCTTCCAGCATGCGGCAGAGAATCATGCGATTAACTGCATTGTCGTCAGCCACCACAATAGAAAGGCCCGGCAAGCGAATTTCATTGGCATTAGCGGGACGCTTGATCGGTGCCGGGCAAGCTTCCAGTGGCAGAAACACTGTGAACACAGATCCCCTGCCAGGAACCGAGTCCACCATGATTTTACCCTTCATTGCTGAAACCAGCTTCTTCACGATAGTCAGCCCCAGACCGGAGCCTCCAAACTTTCTCTGTGTTGAAGGGCTTGCTTGCACATAGGGTTCAAACAGACTCGCCTGAGCATCGTTGGCAATACCAATGCCGCTGTCGACAATCTTCAGACGAATGCGTTCCAGTGCGGTATCCATGACGACAGAAATCTCACCACTATTGGTAAACTTCACTGCATTGCCCACCAGATTGAGAATGATCTGACGCAAACGGGTCGGGTCTCCCTTTACCCAGGGCGGAATATCATCTTCAACAACCACATTAAAAGAAATATTCTTCTCGCGAGCCTGAAACTTCAGTGGAGCAACTGTTGAATTAAGCAATTCCCTCAGGTCTATCGGGATGGTTTCCAACTCAATGCTGTCCGAGTCGAGGCGAGAGAGATCCAGCACGTTATTGACCAGCTCCAACAGGGTCTCGCTGCTACGCAATACGACATTGACCAGTTCCTGTTTCTTCTCCGAAAAGCCACCATCCCGCTGCAGTAACTGGGAAGCGCCAATTACACCGTTGAGAGGAGTACGAAGCTCATGGCTCATTGCAGCGAGGAACGTGGCCTTCGCCGCTTCCGAACTGCGGGCTTCTGCCTCGGCAAGCGTACGTTCGTGCACTTCTTTCTCGAGTTGATTCACCGCGTTGCTGAGTTTCACCTCGGCATTGTGCTGGCCACTTCGGAATACGAAGATGGCGGCAGTTAACATCAACAAGACCAGCGTTGCCTCAAAGGCAAGAGTCAGCGGCTCAACTCCCTCGAGTTGCTGACCGAATGCAAATTCATAACCGCTGTACTGCAGCCAGGCAAATACCCAGAGTGTGGCTGCGCAGATCAATGCCCAGATAACCCCAGCCAGTCGGCCTGCGACCAGTGTACTGATCGCCGGGAGACACAATAGCCAGGCCCAGGTGTTTCCTCCCACGCCTACCGTGCTCATGGCCATTACCATTACCAGCCAGAATGCGAAAATCGACAGATTTCCTGCCAACAGATGCATGCCTGCAAAGGCCTGCACATAGAGGCTGAGCATGAGCACACCGGTAGCAGCCGCGATATAGAGGTTATCCCGCTCACCACCGGTATAGAGATTGGAAATGATCAGCAACACGGCGACCGGAACAACGCAAAAGATGGTCGTAGACAGGGTTCTGCGCTCACGCAGACTTAGCAGGCTGGCGGTACCGGGATCCAGACCACCATTCCAGAGAAATTTGACGTGTTCTATCACTATTGAACCGGTTGAAAATTAGCCAAAACGCAAGACAACTGAAAGTCTCGATACGCTACGCAAATACGGTGAAACCATAGCACAATCCGCCAAATAAACGGGATCGGAAAATTCTGAAATTGGGCGTAATCAGCCGTATTCACGCGCTGCAGTTATAGTGTAGTTCCTGCTTGCAGATGCTGCCTGGCAATCTCAAATACGGCGCGAAACCAGTCGGGATCGTCGTTGAGGTTGGGTAGCAACCGGAATGACTCCCCGCCGGCTTCTTCAAACTGTTCCCGATACTCGATTCCTATCTCGAACAAGGTCTCGAGGCAGTCACTGATGAACGAGGGTGTCACTACAGCAATACGCTTTTTGCCTTCACCAAGCAGCTTTTCCATATGCTCATCCAGATAAGGTTGAATCCAGGGTAGCGGCCCAAACCTTGATTGAAACGCCAGGGACCAGGAGTCCTCTGACCAACCCAATTCCGCGGCAATACCGCGGGTGGTTTGTACGCATTGCATTCGGTAACACAGACGATTCTGGTCACTAACTTGCTCACAACAAGCGCCAAGTTGACAGACACCAGCTTCATCAGCTTGCCTGATCGTTTTCTCCGGGACGCCGTGATAACTGAATATGACATGGTCAACAGTATCCGGATCGAGATGCTTGCCTATCAGCCCTGCCCAGGCCTGAATAAACGCAGGTTCCTGAAACAAGTCGTTGATGAAATGGAGTGCAGGTGCCTGCTGCCATCGCGCCGTCGCTTCGCGCACAGCATGGAAAACCGAAGCCGTGGTGGCCGTGGAGTACTGCGGAAACATGGGCATCACCAGTATGTCACCTACCCCGCTTTGCTCCAGCTCAGCCATGCTCTGGGCAACGAAGGGCTCGCTATATGCCATACCATTCAACACCATCACATCTGCGCCACTGGCTTCGAATTGTGATTGCACGCTGGCCTGCATGCGATCTGCATAGACTTTGAGAGGGGACCCTTCTGCCATCCATATCTTTGCGTAGTCTTCGGCAATGCGGGGCGCTCGAAAAGGCAGGATGATGCAGTTGCGGAGCAACCATCGCCCAACAGGATTGAAGTCAAAGACAAAGGGATCTGAGAAGAAGTGTTTGTAGAAGGCGCGCAAACCTTTTGCGGTAGGTTCTGCTGGGGTACCCAGATTTAACAGTAATACTGCCTTTTTCATGACAAGCAATTTTCCGATCAATAATTCCTTACTGCCACAGCTTACGTTGAATGATGAAAAACCAGTTCAATGCAGGTGTCTCTATTGGCGCTCAGCCAAGTTTAAGGGAAGCAGCTGCCGAAAACAGTAGCTGCCAATCTGTCAAATCTTTAGCCTACATGTCGGGCATAAGCTCGGAATAGAAAATCTGAAACTTTCGCTTCTCCAGGCCACGAAAACCGTTACCTCTCATACAAGTCAGGCCTGGATGAATTTGGGCTGGCCACGCCTTGGTATAGGCAATCTGCAGGGATGGAAGTAGCAACTCAAAGTCTTCACTGCCACAATCCACAATGATCATAAAATCGCCATCTTTGTCCTGAACCACCTGATATTGGCTGATGCTTAGCTGATGTTCCCGCGTCAATCGATTGACCTCTTGCTGGATTGCCTTGAAGCGTTGGTAGGAACCTTCCGGCAACTGTGCCAGGCGCCGGTATCGCCCCTCTATCTTTGTGAATGAAAGCAGGCTTCGACCACAAGGGCAGTTTCTGTCAGCGAGCTCGGCCGAATCTGCAGTATCATAGCGCAACAATGGCATAGCCGAATTCCGCAGACTGCTCACCACCAGTTTGCCACGCTCACCTGGCGCCACCGGCTCTCCGGATTCGCCGATCAATTCCACGAAACAATGCTCCTGATGCACATGGTAGCGTTGACCTTCCCGACACATGGACGCCACCAAACCAATTTCGTTTAAACCATAATTTTGGAGGACGGGAGCACGCAGGCTCTTGCTCACTGTCTGCAACATCTCGCTGGTCAATGTTTGAGAGATACTCTGTACAGCACGTAATCTGCCTGTAGTTTCACGGGAGATGTTCTGCAGTGCCAAATTTTCCAGGGTTGCTGGTTCCATCAACAGATAATCCGGTTGTATTTTTTCAAGAATTTCGAGCTGCTTAGCTACCGGATTGGTGCTGGCAAAACCGTATGCGGGGCCAGTCTCAAACAGTTGTTGCAAGTACGGCCAATTTGCCATTCGCAGCACTCTGCCATCTGGCCATCTGTTACCCTCCCGGGTTCTGGCCAGTTCCTCTCCAGGCCTGATCGAAAGGTGAACTCCCTTTGGATCGAATCGGAACCATCGCAGTTCTCTCTGTTTGAGCCAGGCAAACATGGCTCTGCTGGCATTGGAATGCTGAACGCTCACCGGTTCGCCTGTAGTGCCAGACGTTCTGCTAAAGCCCTGCAGTTGCTCGTCATCCAGCAAACTATCAGCACGCAAGGCATCTGCTTCAGCAATGAGATCTTTCTTTTGCAACAAAGGGAGTTGCAACCAGCTCGCGGGATCAATGACTCCGGAAGCACTGTATGCCGGCTTCCAGGGCAGGTTTCGATAAAACCGGACCTGATCCAGGGCATGAGCGGTGATGCGACTTAGGCGCGCCTGGGCTTTTGCTGTTTGCTCCGATTCCGCGAGAAACTCACCAGCCAGCAGTTCTGTAGCGAACCTGGGACCTGAATAAGCGGGCTTGTAGATCCATTGTTCAGCAGCCTGCAGTTCTTCTCGTATTCTGGCTTTATTCAAATTGGCAGAGCTCATGACAATTACGGACTGGGGGCACAGAATCTTGATGTACAACTGAAGTGTTACCCAAAGTGTTACCGAGAATTGCACATTTTTTGCGCAATTCAACCCTTTGCAATAGTTAGTAACTAGGTTCTGAGGCCTCGTTTTCTCTGGGTTCTATCAAAATTAACTACTGTTTAGTTGAAGCCGGTCGGGCTGAGCAAAAAACCAACAATTTGAGTCGATTGGTAACAAAAAAGTCAAAAAATAGCTGCATTCCCAATGAAAATAGGTACACTAGTCCGAGTTAACTTGCTTGTAACCTATTTTTCACCCTCTCGATTTTCAAAATTCATCAAAGGGAGCTTCCTGTGAAAACATCTCTTCGACTTATAACGTCCTTTGCCGCAGCTTTAACCGCGACTTCAGTATTCGCCGGTGAGCGTGTCGGTGATTTTGCCCTGATCGATCACCTGGGTGCGCAGCATCACATGGCCTGGTATGACGACCAGCAAGCCATTGTGATTGTACCTCAGGCCATCGGCGCTACTGACGCAGCGACCATTGCGGCCCTGACTGAATTGCGCAGCAAATTCGAACAGCAAGGCACCGAATTCTTCCTGCTCAACCCCGGTCAGGAATCTGATCGTGATGCTGTAGCACAGGATATCGCAGCACTTGGGCTGGACCTGCCAGTGCTGATGGACGATACCCATCTGGTGACTGAACAGTTGGGTATTAATCGCATGGATGAAGTAGTGGTTTACGATCCTGCTTCTTTCGAGATCAGCTATCGTGGCCCGATTCAGGCTGAGACAGAGCAAGCACTTCAGCAGCTGATCGATGATGTCGACGCAGAGCTGCTTACTGTTGCAGGTAACGGTTCAGTAATTGCCAATAACGCGGCAGAACATGCTGACCTTTCCTACGTTGACGACATCGCGCCAATCATTGCCGAGAACTGTGCCCAATGTCATCGCGAAGGTGGCATTGCGCCATTCGCCATGGACAGCAAGCTTGCTGTGCAGGGTTGGTCGCCAATGATTCGCGAAGTGGTGCTGACCAAGCGTATGCCTCCTGGTCAGATCGACAACAAAGTCGGCCACAAGATGAAGAACGAGATGAACCTCAGCGATGAAGACATGCAAAAGCTGGTGCGTTGGGTAGACAATGGTGCCAATGTTGCCGGTGAAGGTGATCCTCTGACCCAACTGACCTGGCCTGACACCAAGTGGACGCTTGGCGAACCTGACATGATTGTCAAGATTCCTGCTACAACTGTACCTCCTACAGGTGTTGTCGATTACATGGATCTGGTCGTTGATCTTGAACTGGATGAAGACCGCTGGGTTCGAGGCAGTGAAGTAGCACCGGGTGCGCCGGAAGTACTTCATCATATTATTACGACTGTTGTACCCCCAGGCGGTGGCCAGGATCCACAAGCCCTGTTCATGGAGGCTATCAACAGCCTGCCAGAGGAACGTGCTGCAGCCATTCGTGGTGAAATGTTCGCTGCCGTGGCAGCAGGCAAACAGCCAGATATCGACAAAATCTTCAGAGAGAATCCAGATATCGATGTAGGCGCACTATTGGGCGGCGGGGATGTCGATCAGGCTTCTATCGCTGGCTATGCCCCAGGTAACAGCGTGGCTTTGAATCCGGAAGGTGTCGGCGGCCTGTTGAAAGCAGGCACCAAACTGAGTTTCCAGATGCACTACACCACTTCAGGCAAGGAACAAACTGATGAGACGGAAGTCGGCATCTATTTCTATCCTGAAGATTACGTGCCGAAAGAACGCATGGGTGGCGGTGTAGGCAATGCATTCACTATCGCGATTCCCGCAGGTGCCAAGGATCACGAAATGGAACTGGTCACCTATATCAAGAACGACTCGGAGATTCACAGCCTGATGCCTCATATGCACTTCCGAGGCAAACGCATGAAGTTCACCGCCGTGTATCCAGATGGTAGCGAAGAGTTGCTTCTTTCTGTCCCGGCCTACTCCTTCAACTGGCAGTTGGCACACGAATTGGAAGAGCCCCTGGAAGTCCCGGGTGGCACCAGGATAGTTGCCACAGGCGCATTCGATAACTCTGCCCAGAACCCATTCAACCCGGACCCCAACATCGAAGTGAATTGGGGAGAACAGTCCTGGGAAGAGATGTTCATGGGATTTTACTCATGGAAAGAGTTGAATCAGGGTGGAGACGACTAGTCTTTAGTTGCATACACCGTAATAAAAAAGGCGATCTTCGGATCGCCTTTTTTGTGTCTGCATCTTGCTGCTACGCCGTGTTTACTGCTGTTGTTCAGTCAACTCAAAACTGAACATCCAATTGATGCCGAACTTGTCAGTACACAATGCGAAATAAGATCCCCAGAACTGCTCTTGCGGCGGCATGCTCACAGCGCCACCGTCGCTGAGGGCAGCGCAAAACTGATCCACCTCTTCCCGTGATGCCGCGTTAACGGAAATCGTATAGTTATTTCCAACGATGATTTCCCTGCCGCCTGAATCACTTCCCATCAATATGACGCCAGGTTTCAATTGCAGCGTGGCATGCATGACCTGATTCTTGATCGCATCAGTTACCGGAAACGCCGGATCCGGCGGCATCTCAGAAAACCTGCTAATCCAGGTGATTTCACCACTGAATACTTCTGCGTAAAAGTTGAAAGCAGCTTCGCACTGGTCTTCAAAGGTGAGGTAAATCTCCAGCGAGTTCACTATTGACCTCGGGGTGGTGGCAGCGTCCAGTCGCAGTCGTCACAATTCGGGTCCAGGTTATTCTGATCCATGACCTCAAAGATAAAGTCTCGCCAGACTTCATTAGGTTGCCACACGGTGTTCATGTCTGCCTTGGCATCAGCTATGGAAACATCCTCGTAAATGACCCGATACAAAAACGAAAAGGCGGTTGCCCTTGCATTCACCTGGCAATGGAGCAGGGTTTTCTTGCCAGTATTACGCTGCATAGAATCTGCGAAAGCATAAAAATCATCCGGCAAGGGATTGGAAAAATCTACAGGCACCTGCATGTATTCCATACCCAGCCCTTTGACGATCTGATCTTCATCGGGTAATGCATTCTGATTGTTGGTGAATGCGATATAGACCACCCGCTCAAAGCCCGCATCTGCCACTGATTGAAGCTGTTCCGCGGTTGGCTGACCCGCACTGGCGAATGTGGCGCTGTACTGGCGAAAATTGGTGATCTCTGCCAGGTCAGCAGGAGGTTCTTCCACGGCAACTGCTTCAATACTGAAGCAAGCCAGCAACATCGCGGATATCAGGTACTTTTTCATATTAACTCCAAACAGGGGGAAAACTTTTTCCTAACTATAACAAATCAATGCCTCCAGACTATCAATCTGCGTATGCGACACGTTGTCACAGTTTGAAAAATAACTTATTCCAGCTCAATATCTCACGATATTAATGGGGTGACAATGGGCATATGGGAGCTGTTCCTCACCACAGCAGAAACAACAAATGGACGAAAGACAGTCACCGAAAACGAGAGAGGTCTGAACGCAAACATCATGAGTGATCCTGATCCACGCATCATCATTTCTTCAGAAGTTACCAATCAATTCCTGGAGAGTGTTCTGGAAACCGGATTTGAATACCCACCGGCGCTTAAAGGCATTGAAGAATCGATTTATCACCGCACCCAGGCCTGCATTGAGGAGCAGGATAAACTGGCGAAATTCATTCCATCGCCCCCCAAAGTATTAATCAAACTATTACAATTGCTGCAAAATGCAGACGCAGATTTTAAACAGATCAGGGATATCATCGCTGAAGATGCTGGACTCATTGGTGAAGTAGTGCATATCGCCAACAGTCCGCTCTACCTGACCCGGGCAGGAAAGATCGATTCCATTGAGAAAGCGGTGGCTTTGTTGGGAATCAATGGAGTGACGAAAGTAGCGACCACAGTCATGATGCGCAATACCATGACTACCAAGTCCCATCGCTACAAGAAGCCATTGAAGAAATTATGGTCATTCTGTTTGCAAAGCGGCGAAAGTTGTCAGTCACTGAGCGACAACGAGAACAGCTTCGCCAGTTATCTGCTGGGGCTCGTCCACCAAATTGGCAGTGTTTCCATCATCAGCCTTCTCTCAAACGAAACAAAAGACGAAGATCTCTCAGCAATTAAAGACTTTCCGATATTGCAGCGGCTGATGGCTGAAAACTGTTCCCGACTGTCCAGCTTCATCGCTGCCGAATGGGGCATGCCTGAAGAGTATCTGCTTTCACTCAATGAGTTCGATCAATTGAAACGCAATGCAATAGCTGATGAAAGCTATGAACATCGCTGTGCGCTTACCAGAAATCTGGAAGCCGGCAGCCTCGCTGCGCAAGGATATAATCTGTGGAAGTCTGGTCGGATGGAAAAGGAAACCCTGTTCCAGATTTTGGCCGTTTTCGATGTGGACGAGAAACGAGCAGACAAGATCATTACCCGGCTTGATCTTGCGCAGGCAATAGTGGCTTAGACTCATTGAGCAGCTGCGGATTCGCATTAATGCAGCTCAAATCAAAGATTCTTCTTTATACCGGTTGGCCCTGTTGGTTTAGAATGCCTGCATGGAAGAAAAAGTACTCGATCGATGGCGGCACTCCCACAGCTTTGGCCAGGATCAGAAAAGACCTGGTGAAACCCGGACTCTAATAGTTATCGCCATTACCGCCACGATGATGCTTGTGGAAATCGTGGCAGGCATTGCCTACGGCTCCATGGCACTGCTGGCAGATGGCCTGCACATGGGCTCCCATGCGATTGCATTGGGAATTAATGCATTCGCCTATATCTATGCCCGCCGCCACGCTCACAACGAACGTTTCAGTTTTGGTACCGGCAAAGTCAACACGCTGGGTGGCTATACCGGCGCTATCCTGCTGGCGGTGTTCGCTACTATGATGGCCTGGGAGTCAGTCCTGAGGCTGGTCAATCCTGTTGCAATTGCATTTAACCAGGCAATCTTCGTCGCAACCTTAGGGCTGATCGTCAATGGCGCCTCTGTGTTTATACTTGGTGACGACCACTCCCACGATCATGATCACCATCACGGACATGATCATCATCATGACCACAACCTCAGATCTGCCTATTTGCATGTGCTGGCCGATGCACTTACCTCTCTTCTGGCCATAATCGCTCTGCTGATTGGCAAATATTATGGCGCCGTATGGATGGACCCAGTGATGGGAATCGTCGGTGCGGTATTGGTGGCCAGGTGGTCGCTTGGCTTGCTGAAAACAACCAGTGCAATATTGCTGGATGAACAGGGGTCTCGGGAACTGTCGGAGCAACTACGTGACGCCATAGAGAGTGATACCAATCATCGCGTGGTGGACTTGCACCTTTGGACGGTAGGACCTGGTATCCATGCTGCAGTGGTATCGGTGGTCTCGCGAGTACCGCAATCTCCGGGCTACTTCAAATCCCTGGTGCCAGACCACCTGCCGATTCAGCACCTCACCGTCGAAGTGCATGATTATGAAAAAATTTGAATCCAAAAGGCACTCTCCACCCATCATATGTTTAGTACCTGATTATTGATATTGAGAGGTCAAAACTATGAGCCCGGACGTCATCGTTGCCCTTAGCCTGCCGTTAGCCACACTTCTTATACTCTGTGTGGTTCTCTTCTATCTGCATAAGTCCCGAGTCAAGAAGCTCGACACGCTGGTCAAAATTGTAGAATTGGGAGGCAATGTAGATTCTGAAATGATGAATCTGCTTAGCGCTGGTAACAGCAAGAATTACAAGACTGACTTCAAGACCGGTCTGATCTGGTTGGCAATAGGGTTACCACTCACTTTAAGTATTGCTTTCCAGTCTGGACTAAGCCAGGCAGTCATCGGCCTGATACCGGTACTTATAGGAATAGCTTACCTGGTCTCCGGCAAATATCGCTGGCGGGAAGAAGACGCATAGCCAATTCGATTACAAATCTATTGACCAGGGAACAGACCCTCGTTCATCGGGCTCGAGTGCTTCAGGACACTGAAGCATTCGCCAGCCTTGTGCGAATGCATCAAGGGCGATTGAGGGCTTTCCTGGTACGTCTCACGCACCGTTATGACCTGGCAGACGATATCGCCCAGGACGCCTTTGTCACTGCTTATAGCAAGTTGAACCAATACACTGGAGGAGGTAGTTTCTCCGGCTGGCTTTTTAAGATTGCCTACAATGGATTTCTTGAACACCAGCGCAGAGAGAATCGAAGAACCGAAGTGACCAATCGATTCTCTGCAGAGTTTCAGATTGTTGCCAATCACTATGAATCCATATCCAATGAACAACTGGATCTGGAAAGAGCGATGAGCCAGCTGAGGGAGGAGGAAGTCGCCGCACTTTCATTGTGTTATAGCTATGGCATGTCACACACTGAAGCCGCTGAAGTACTCTCAATTCCTGTAGGCAGCGTCAAAACCCATATCAACCGGGGCAAGCAAAAGCTAAAGCAGTTACTGCATGCCTCAAATCAATCGGAGCAAGCATCGTGAAATCCGCAATCGAATCCGACGAAATTGAAAGCCTGCTTTCCCGATCACCTCAAATAGCGAATAAGGCATTTACTGATAGGGTACTGGCAAGATTGGGTCAAAACAGAAGTTACATGCCCAGAGTTTTGGCCGGCATGGTCATCCTCTGTTTACTGTTGCTGCTAATCAGCAACAGTGCAGCTGAACTATGGCAGCAGCTTCTTGTTGTTTCGCGACTATATCTGGATACCGTAGCTGCTCTCCCGGCCTTGCAGAGCAGTCAGCCCCTTGAGCTACCCTTGTTCACAATTGCAGCTTTGCTCCTGGGTATGTACTCCCTCATTAGCTTTAGCTTGCAGCGCTAACCGCCCCAGGCGAGGAAATTCAGGAACTCGCGGCGATTCTTTGGTCCATAGGTCAAAAAACTGGGTTGGGGATTCTCCTGATAGGCCAGCTTTTCAGTAGTGACAAAGTCATTACCGGTGAGTGACCTTACTTCAGCTTCATCGATACCGTAAGGAACGGTGGCATTGAGGCCAAAAACCTTGGCGCGAATCTCTGCTGTGATCTCGGGATAACCATATTCTTCCTGAAACTGTGCAGAGATCTGAAAAGTTCGGAAAGCCTGAATCTGATCCTGGGGAGAGCCATACCAGATTGAGTCTGTCCCCCAGAGGACATTGTCCTCACCAGCATATTTCAGCAATTTACCGAGAGCATGTGCCGCGTTGTCCGGATCTCGCATCAGAAAGCGCCAGGTGCTTCCTAATTCCGGATACACGTTAGATCCTGGTTGAATGTCATTGTCCACCAGAGACTGTATCAATGTGTCGATTCCATCCCGACCAGCCCCATCTTCGAAAGCCAGCTCCTGATTGCCCGCCACGAATCCAGAGTGATAAATCAGGAAATTCATATCCGGATAATCCCTGGCAACCACACCAATATCAGAGCACTGGCTATGTTCATAAGACTGTGGTCCAAAAGGCAGTCCCTTGTGTACACAGATATTGCGCACACCCAGGCGGCGCGCTCTCTCGATCATGGCTCGTCCCACGTCATCGCTCAGGAAAAAACCAACGCCACCGGGACCGTATTGGGTATAGGTCTTGAATGCGGAAATGTCCCAATTCTCTGCAAGCTCATCCATGCCTTCCAGATCACCTTCCTGATTGGGATTTACGCGGCCATGGATCATCAGGCGCTTGCTGCCTTCCAAATCAGCGACGATGCGGCGGGTTTCATCGGCATCCTCGATTGTGACGGGTTCGGTCTCACGGGTAGAAGGCACAAAGGACAACACCATAATGTCGGTGTCACTGTCCAGAAAGATGTCCTTGATAAATTCGCTCTGACCAAGACAACCCAGATAGCCCCGATCGCCCCCGGTATTACCCGCTTCGCAGGCGGCTTTTTCCATACCCGCATAAGGTCTGGCATCCGGAGGGATACGACTAAGCCAGTCACCTTCCGGATTGACATAGTGACCCTGTACATCAAAGATGAATTCTCCACCTCCAAGCTGGGCATAGGCAGAATCTTCATCCAGGGCGCTCTCATCCCGTAATTCAAAAAATCCTCCCGTACGCCCGTTATAGGCGTTGGCCTGGTTCATTGCCAGCAAAGTACTGGCCGCACCGCAACTCGAAATCAGGAACTGACGTCTGCTCTGCCCTTTGTGTTTTGCGTACTCAGTCGCTTTTTCAAAAGCAAGCTGGTTGCCCTGCTCATTGGCCTCGGAAATAGGAATGGGTTCATATTCACCATTGGAAGTACTGTCTATCTTGATGGGAAGTCTTGTACCTTCGGAATCGAGTTTATCCATTGTTCAGCCCTCTCATTCAGGATTAAAGCGTTTCGGTAACGAGCAGCCTGCCCTTTGCACCCAACGAAGTCTTGCCGTCCTCTCCCAGAATTCGTCCGCGCAACTCGACGATATCACCGTTGAGTTTCTCATTGTGAGTGACACGAATAACAAGCCACTCCAGGGTTATGCTTTCATCAGCAAATATAGGTCGTTTAAAACCTACCCAATAGTCCAGACCCAGCATCGCTGAATGCTGAGAAAAATGGGAAGCCGTTAAAGCCAGCAACAATGCTGTAGTATGAGTACCGCTGGCGATAGGCCTTTTGAACCGGGTCTGCTGTGCAAATTCTGCGTCGTGGTGTACGGGATTAGTGTCACCAACTGCATAAGCCTGCTCAGATACCCACTGCGGATTCAGCTGGCAGGTCTCCGAGAATCGATCGTGGGGTTTGACAGACTTAAACATGCACTTTCCTAGTTAGCCGGTTGCAATTCAAGTTTCTCAAACAACACTGATTCGATTTTTTCTCTTGAGTAGAACGCTGGGAACACCTGGTCGTTAGCCCATAACTCAAACAGATTGGCATACAATGGGCTATCCGGATCTCCCACCTGACCGGGTGTATTCATGCCCAGGGTATTGTCCCAATCACGGGTATCGATAAAAATTCGAAAGGAGGCGCCAGAAGTCTGGTTGTCTCCGCTGCCGGTGTTACCCAGGGTGAATCCATTTCCACCTCTCGGCAGTGGTCCTACATCCAGGCGCGCCCGGGTCTGTTCGTCAACTGCTGCACTCAGTGGATGACGAATGAGTGCATGTTTATAGTCGGCCTGACCATAAACCCAGTTTTGCACATTTGGCCCCAGCTTCTCCCTCAGATCCGCCACTCCCTGTGCAAGTGTACTCAACAGAAACTCATCCCGGCCGGCTAATGGATCTGCACCGAAATCGCCGTCGGGAGCCAGCAGCATATCGATAGTCGTCTTCATGCCTACGCTGAGATAGGCCTGCGCGCTCTCGGGCACCTTTAAGAGTTCAATGTTATCCAGCAAGCGCCGTTCGAAAGCTACATAGATGCCGGCCTCGATCGAATCCCGATCCAGGACAAAATCCCAGTCCAGCAGCATCTGCCTTGCCTGCTCCACCACTGGATCATCAGCCTGCAAGTCTTTGAAGAAAGGTACCAGGCTGCGGGCAGGAATGGAGAGATAGTCATGTTGCAGGGCAATCATATCCTGCATATTGAATTTGCGACCTGATCCCAGCACTTCGCTTCCCCGAGCCCACCGATAGGGATCGGTCCAGGTGAAGCCAATGGCATCCAGATATTCAAAATCAGGAGTTGTGTAGTTGCTATTCGAGGTTTCGATAAATCCCCGCTCTGGATTAAATTCATTGGGCTTGGCTTTGATTGGCAAGTAACCATCCCATTCGTAACGCCCATCACCAGGTACTGGCACCATGCCGCTGAAATTTCTTCGAATTGGCGCTATGCCAACCGCCTGCCAGCCGATGTTGCCTTTTCTATCCGCCCAGATCATATTTTCGCCGGGAATGTTGCTGTAATTGGACGCTTCGCGAAACTCTTCCCAGTTTGTGGCCTGATCCATGCGTAGCGATGCCAGGTAAGGTGCACCACCGAATTCCATCCAGGCTGGCCGAACTGCATAAGCCAGATTTTTCCCTGCATCCTCGAAGGCAACGGGACCGTGCCGGGTATATTTCAATTCAACCCTTTCGGGGCTCTGACCACGTACATTAATTGTCTCTTCAATAATCGACATGGGTTCCCAGCGACCGTTATAGCGATACTCATTGGGATTGTCGGGATTGGTTTCGTAAACATAGAGATCTTCACCATCGGTGTTGAATACAGTCAGACCCCAGGCTCCAAACTCGTTGTGACCGATGGAGATTCCAGGAATGGTAGGTTCGCCGCCACCTATGACGTTCCAGCCTGGACCCACCAAATGAGCCCAGTATCTGAGTGAAGGAACTGATTGAGCTCGATGGGGGTCGTTGATCATCATCGGCCACCCGTCCTGAGTGAGGTCGCCGCTTACTACCCAGTTGTTGCTGCCAATATTATCCAGATCATGCTTATAGAGGTCGGCCTGCTCTGCATCGAGAGTTGATGCCAGTTGTTGAAACGCAGAATCGTCGTTTCGCGCATTGGCGAGCACTATGTCTGAAGGTTCGAAACGCAAGCTTGTTCTGTAGGCATTGTAGAGGTGCAGAATGTCATTTTCGATCAACGACTCACAATCTATCATCGGATCCAGTGTTAAATCCGGCTCATGGGGATGGTAGTACTGCAATTCCTTTACTGCTTCTGCACCAATCTCACAAACTGCCCGTCCGGTACGCAATTCCAGACCAATATTGCCTAATAATCCCTGATGTCGGGAGATTACGACGTCCTCGGACCAGTGTTTGGGTTCAATGCCCAGCAGTTTGAACGGTAATGGCAAGGCATCCGGGTCTTGCAGCGCCTCGTCAATATAAGCATTCACCCCGTGCACAAAGGCGCCAATGATATCGACTCCCCGGGGATGATAGTGATTCATCTCCTCTACCATCGCACCTCGAAATTTGAACAAGCGCATGCCATGGTCTCTTTCAATAGCACGAGGACCCAAAATTTCTGCGGTCGTGCCAGTGGCCTGTGCTCGCCAAATCTCAAATTGAAACAACCGGTCACGGGCCGCACTGTAACCCTGCGAAAAAAACAGATCGTGCTCGGTTTCTGCATAGATGTGCGAGATACCCCAGCGATCCTTGAGAATCTCAACAGGCGCATCGAGACCTTCAATCTGAAGACGCTGAGTGGACTGGGCCAGCAGAATACCTGGCACAAGGAGCAACAAAAATAATGAGGAACAACGACGATTGAACATTGGGCGGCCTCTTTGTGGGCTGTAATTCGAGGAGGTAGCTGCAACTATAGCGCAGCTCAGCCTGCTGCGCAGCAAGGGCTGAATCTGGCCAATTCAGGAAACGGGCGGTCGATCCCGGTTAGGATTCCAGTTCCGTGAGCAGTTGCAAGGCGTATTCGGCCCGACTTTCAGGCACAAAGACATGGTCATGATAGTGGGCAGCGATGACGTTGGCCGGAATGCCATTCGCTGCCAGTTTGCTCGCGACAGCTGCGGTGAATCCGACTGCATCCAGACTGGAATGCACAGAAAGTGTGATACCACGAAAGACGGAATCGAACTGAAGTCCTGCAGATTCGGCTTCGCTTCTTTCCAACAGCAGGCTCAAGCCCTCCTCTTCCTGAAAAGTTGCCAGCGGCGTCAGCCCGACAGCATCAGGGAGGCTGCCATTCTCCAAAGTACAGAAGACGAACTGGCCCTCCAACAGCCTTGGCTGCATGAGTGCAAGTAGCTTCTCCAGTTCTGTTTCCCCCACTTTGTATCTGGCCTCCGAAGGACTAATGGCAATAATGTCTTACAGTTCAGCTGTCACCCGTAAAGATAAAGTGATCAACACTCCGATGATTTTGATTCGTCTTGCTACTGGTATTAGTTGGGTTTCATTGCCGATTGTCCGCTGGATTTGAATTTCAGGCTACTTTAGTCTCAGCCACCCAATTCTCGCAGCGACTACACTAAAAACGCTACTTGGTTAATGCCCTGGCATTTGCTAACGCCGGGATCACGCTGGGCATTCATCAGGATAGATCCTGTCCTGCATCTCAGTGTCGCCTTGTGGCGCCGGAAAAGGATGAGCAAAAGTAAATGCGTCCTTTCCAGGACCCTCACTGCGCAACTTGTTAAGACGCAGCTTCGCCTCCTCCATGTCTGGCCTGTGTCCCGCGGGAATCCACCACAGCACCGTGTAAGCTTCTCTTAGTCGGGCAAACCATTCCTTGCGACGGCGCATGATTTCTACGTGAGCAGTCTTATACACATAGTTGTGCAGGCTATCCAAATCTTCCCACACAGACATGTTGACCAACACATCTTCGTCAAAGGGCCTGAATGCTGTGGCATCTCCAGATTCAGACTGCAAGCGCCACACAAATCCCTCTGCCTCGTCTGCAAGAGCATTGATGCGATCCAGGTTGGCTACAAAGTCTTCCAGTTGCGGAGAATCTATCGCTGCCAGCATTCTGGCAATATTCAGTTGCGCCAGGTGCCACTTTTTCATGATTCGCTTTGCTCCATACGCTGCTGATTCAGCTGCTGCATCCTCTGCAGTGCGGGCCTCGCCTGCACTCGCTCAGCATAAGACTCGAGCGTTGCGCGCTGTTCCAGCATGCCGAACTGCAAGCCCCAGTACACATGAGATCCTACATAGACATCAGCAGCAGTGAACTGTTCGCCACAAATATAAGGCCCGTCTTGCAGCGCCATCTCCAGTGTATTAATGGTATCTTCATAGGTGCCAAAACCCAGTGATTGCGTATTCAGTTGCTCCGGCTCCAGGTTCATTGACCTGACCGAAACAGCCTGCTCGATAGGGCCGGCGGCAAAGAACATCCAGCGATAGAAATCGGCGAGAGCGGGATCATCAGCAGCGGGCATCAGGCCCCTGGTCGGGAATACCGCAGCAAGGTAGGCACAGATAGCCGGACATTCTGTAATTACCTTCCCCTTATAGGTAACCGCAGGAACCTTGCCCATGGGATTAACAGCAAGATACTCATCGCCCTTCATCTGTTCTCCATACTCAATCCACTGCGTCTCGTAGGGTTCGCCCAGCTCCTCCAGCATCCAGTGAGCAATTTGTCCACGAGATTGGGGGTTGGTATACAACACCAGATCACTCATATTTCACCTCTTAATATAGTCGTTAGCCCCAGCTCAATGCGATCAATCACTTGCCCTGGGAACCATAGAATCACGGGCACTCGATGCCGCCTAACACACCGTTGCCCAATTGCGCCGGTCTCAATGGCATTGCCTCAAGGCCGATCTCCGTATTCATTCGAGCATACTGTGCTTGTTGTGCTGCACCGAGTGTTAATTCGCCGTAGAGACTCTCGATACGAATTGCGCCATCGTAGACAGCAAAGAAAAAATTGTCGTCTTCGTCAATCATGACTTCGTAATCAGTGCCGCTGGGACTAATGATTAGGTTTCGGGCAGTAAACCTTGTAGTGGACCGTTGTATAGTGCCAGTGATGGTCCGCGCACGTCCTGACTCCAGATGCAATTGAGACCGATCATCGTTCTGATCCAGATACTGATATTCCTTCACCAACAAGCTTGAATTACAGGATAGGGAAAGGATGGCTGCATCTGCAAAGCGTAATTGCAGCCAGGATTCAGGGCCGGTGGCGATACGATCTCCCGCCTGAATCTCAGAACGTCTCTCCAGGCGGCTCTGGCTGCCGTCTTCATGAATCACAGTGGCTTCTCCACTGACTACAACCACATAAGCGACCCCTGCCTGCTCTGCTGCGCTTAAGGCGCAGCTGCATAAACTACACAATAATGCTGACAATATGACCACAGGTTTATTCATGACTGCAGTATAGATAACTCGGGCTTGCCTACAAAGCGGCGAGCGAGATCTACCACATCCTGCGGATCCCAGAGACGCCAACCTTTCGCTCTGAATCGTTCCAGTTCGATCTCTGTAGGAAAAGTAAAATAGTGACCTTGCCCTTGCTGTGGATTTGTCGGCATGGGCGCTCCCTGTGCAATCGCTGCTACGGCGTCCGCCATTTGTCGGCAACCTTCTTCGTATAAACCCAGCACATGCCATAGATAAGAACGCTGCGTGTCTACCTGCATACTCGAAGTGGAAACGACACGCCCTGTATCGATGCTTGCATCATCGATGGTATGCAAGGTTGTACCGATTTCAGATTCACCATTCAGAAGAGCCCAGAACGTGGCCATCACGCCCTTGTAAGCTGGTAGTAGACCAGAATGCAGATTCAGCACGCCGTGCTGAGGTATCGCCAGTGCTGCTTCTTTGAGAATGACGCCGTAGCGAATAGAAAGCACCAGATCGGGTGCGGATTCTCGGAACAACATCAATCCTTCTTCCGAATTGATATTGTTTAACTCTGCCATACGGTGATCTACGGCTTCTGCCAGTTTTCCGAATCCCTTCAACTGTGCTGAAGCTTTCGGTTGCAATTGTTGAACTGGAAACAACAGTTCGTTGAACAGGTCTTGCTCAACAAACTTCAGTTGCCGCAATACCTCAGGCAAGGGTTTACTGCCTACACGGGAAGAAAGAAAAATCGACAGTTGATGGGGGTGCAGTGTTGTTAACAAGTAGTTGAGCGCAACACAGCTTGCGACATCCTTGTTGGCAAGAATCGTAATATTCACAATGGTAAATGCAGTAGCAGTTTACTCAACGTTGGCCGTCAGGCGTCTGACCCAGCCGTCGCCCTTGGTCAACAAATAGAGTTCACCGCGACCGTCGATGCCCAGGCGCAGGCCAGCACGATTGCCCCGACCATAAGTGTTGGGGAATCCAACTGCCTCTGCCAGGTTGACCTCTTCCCCTCCGATCATCACACGCAACTCACTGATCTCCGCCGGACTGCTGGTGTTTAGTCCTTCCACGTCTATAAAGAAGATGCGGCCGGTCACCATGTCAGTGAAAACATATTTCCCCTGCAACTGTGCAATCGCGGTGCCCTCATAAACGAAGCCGCTGCTGATCGCGTTACCTTCATCGTGGTCGAACTGTGCCACCGGATAGGTAAATTGTTCATCTTCTGCCGGTATAGGATAGACTGGATTGGGACGCACTCCCCCAATGCCGAAAGCGGTTGCAAACGTGCCTTCTCTGAGGCGCCAGCCATAGTTAGCACCCGCCACCCCAATGTTGATTTCCTCTATCTGCGCCTGACCGATATCGTTGATATAGAGCGTACCGTCTGACCCAAATGAAAAGTGCTGGGGATGACGTAATCCGTATGCCCAGATCTCCGGAGCAACGCCAGCCTGACCAACAAAGGGATTGTCTGGGGGGATGCCGTAGGCGGAACCGTTGCGTCCACCAAGGGGATCAATGCGCACCATACTGGACATGGGCTCCGCCAGGGATTGTCCGTACTCACTGGGATCATTGGCCCCTCCGCCATCACCCAGGGTGAAATACAGCATGCCATAATCTGGATCACCGGGTTCCGCGCTCAGATTAAACGCAAGATTGCCTATATTATGATTCTGGGCAAACTGACCAATTCTAAATATTTCTCTGCTGCTGCCTGAGAATCGTGACGCACCTGGATCTTCGGCAGTCCATTCCCGAATGACACTCTCGTGGTTATCGGCGTCATGATCGAGATAGTCCGCAATCCCGCTCGCCGAATCTGCACTGTATGCAGTGTAGAACTTGCCGTATCCCGCCGCCCCAGTCTGCGCGAACTGGGGGTGGAAGGCGAAACCTGCCAGCCCGGTTTCGTTTGGGAACATGGAGTCATCGAAGCCAATGTCATACTCCCGCACATCCAGATAAACAACCGGTTCGCTGCCCCCGTGGTCAGTAAGATAGAGGAGTCCTCGTAAGTCATTGATGGCCAGGCGACCAGAATCGTCGGGGAGTGGGTACATATACTGCAGGCGCGCCCATGCCGCATTGGTAGAGCCCGGGGTACTCGAATCGCTTGTTTTCGGCAGACGTACAAATGGTTCTGCTGCTACAAGGATATCCCCTTTTGTAATGGACCCTGGAATAGGATCTTCCAGCGGTGCAACACCGGACTGGCTCAATGCCCATGGTGGTACGGCGATTAAAAACAGCAGTATGCCGTACCTGCTAACTTTGCTCATGATCCTGCTCTCTACTGTAGTTTGTTCACTAGCTGGCAGTATGCCCCATGACGCTGAAGTTGCACAGCTGTCTCACCAGTGAAATAGGAAAGGGTTACTTCTCAGCCCAGCAAAAGCGAGGTAGACTCAACTTGAGTTCAACCTGAGCGGTAAAGAAGTAGCGATGAATAGCAGTCCAAGCAAACCTTCAAAAGGCATTCTTCTAATCCTTGTCTGCGCACTAAACGCCTGCGCAGTACCTACAATCACCCTGTTCAACCGCGACAATCCAGGGCCAGGCCTGTCTATTGGTGAATCGTCAAATTTTCATTTTTTTACATCTGAATCGAATTTTGATACCGGTGTAAATCTGAATGCGGGCGCCACTTATGACTTAGATATCACAATCCTGAGCAACTGGATCGACAGCTATATCGAAGAAAACGAACAAGGTGACTTACTGGACGAGACTGGATTTGACAATAGTCTGATGCCGTTTCAATGGCTGGGTGCTACGCGACGTTCCCAATCTCATCGCTGGTTTGAACTAATGTTATTTCAGGCCAACTGCGGGCGGGAAAGCCTGCGCGGCATTACAGACCTGAACAGCGATGAAGCTGGTGGTAGTTATCGCTTCGTTGCTTCCTGTGACGGCAATCTTCGACTCTTTGTGAACGACAGTCCGGGTTTTTATCTTAACAATGCAGGCTACGCCAATATCACACTGACTCGAATGAATTAATTGCTGTCACCCCATTTAATAACAAAATAAGGGGTGAGGTATGCATACGATTCAACAAATCCTGAACCAGAAAGAAGTCAACGAAATCTGGTCAATTAATCCTGATGCAACAGTCTATGAGGCGGTTCAGATGCTCGCCGAAAAGCGGGTAGGAGCGCTATTGGTGATGAATGGGGAGAAGCTGGTAGGTATCCTGTCAGAACGGGACTATGCGCGTGAAGTCATACTCAAAGACCGGGCATCGAAACAGACTCTGGTCATGGATATCATGAGCAACAAGGTGATTACTGTCTCTTCTACCGATGGCGTTGAGGCATCGCTTGCGATCATGACCCAGAACAAGATTCGTCATCTGCCTGTTGTAAACGATGGTAAAGTCGGTGGCATGGTGTCCATGGGCGATTTGGTCAAAGACATCATTTCTGACCAGCAATCCACCATCGAACACCTGGAAAACTACATACGCGGCTAGAGCTTGTCCTGCCGCACCGTGTAGCCACCCTGACCCGCTTCTACGAAGCGCAAGCGTTGGGTGGCAAAGTCCGGCTCCTCGTCACTCACGTGGCTGACGTAGACAATACGGGTTTGCGTTTGTTCGGCTATCCTGCTGAGCGTTCCCAGTATTAGTTGCCTGTGATAGTCATCGAGACCGACACAAGGTTCATCAAGAATCAAAACTGCTGGATGTTTGACCATGGCGCGAGCTAGCAGCACCAGTCTCTGCTGACCAAACGATATTTCGTGATAGTAAGTTTTTTCCAGCGTTTCGATTCGGAGCGTTTTCAGCCAGGCCCTGGCTCCATCCCACTCAACTGAACCACTGTCGTCATAGAGTCCTACCGAATCGAAATAGCCAGACACTACCACATCCAGCACCTTCCACCCTTTCACATACTTGTTATGCAGTTCATTGGACACAATGCCGAAGTGAGATTTCACATCCCAGATGCTCTCACCACTGCCCTTGCGCTGACCAAACAGATAGACCTCCTGACCATATCCCTTGTGATTTTCTCCATCTATGAGACTCAACAAGGTTGACTTGCCACACCCATTAGGCCCTTCGATCAGCACATGGTCGTCTGACGTCATGATCCAGTTGATATCGTGAAGCACCTGCAAGTCTCCGTAGCTGGCACTGACATGACGAAGCTCAATGAGATTAGCTGTCGAGTCGTCGGACTTCTTTCTTCCAATGGTGTTCGTCGCGGGAATAAATTCGGGAATTTTCGGTTGGGCATCGATCATCGCCTGATAGCTGGCGGTTCTCTGCACTTGCTCCCGAACCCCCTGTTCCAGTATTCGCAGCTCGTCCATCACCGCCAGGTGCGTACAAGCCGCCAAGATATCCTGTTGCCGCCGGCATAACAGCAAGCTGGCGAAATCTGAGTCCTGGTAGCTGGCGATACATGCAGCAATGCGTTGGCGCGAATCCCTGTCTATGGACTCCAGGGGATCGTCCAGAATAAGAAGCTTGTTGCCGTCTCCAACCGCAGCATAGATTCCTCTGGCAATGAGCACCTTGCGAATCTGGCCCGATGAAAGAAATCTGATGCCCTTGTGAAGTAGTTCCCGCAGATTCAACTGGGCAATGATGTCTTCAAACAGGCCTGGCTCAGGGCTCAGAGATCGGGCTGAGTGAACAAGATCAGCAACCACCGTGCCACGATCTTCTACCCGCTCGCTGTATTCACTCATATCCAGTCGATTGTCCTGCTGCCACAAGCGCTGCTGTTCTTCAAAGGACACGAACAAGCAGTCCCGTGCCGGATCGAATTCCTGGTGATAACTGACATAAGTCCCTGATTCCCGACGCTTTCCGGAAAGCAGTGCTGCCAACAAGGTTTTGCCCGCACCATTTGGCCCGAATGCGCACCAGTGCTCTCCCCTGGCGATTGTGAACACAGGAATATCGAGAACCGCTTGGCGATTGATGCGGCACAATGCTTCATCAATTCGTATCAGTGTAGGAACGGACATTTGAAAATCTTGAAGCTAGACTCTGCCGAGCAGCTGACGAATCTTCAAATAGATTCTGCTCATTAGCGGAGAACGAAAGGTTTCTTCCGGAAGTGTGTAGTCAGCGGTTTCCGGTATCCAGAATGGGTGCCGAAACTGGGGTTTGCTGGCAGTGCTTTCCATCGGCGTATAGTACTTACAGCCTTCAAAATAGTAATGGGTCACCTGCGAGTGCCGTGTGCGGGACAGGTCTTTGCGTGGAGACCCGCCGTGCAGTAAATTTGCGTGCCAGATAATTGCCTGCCCCTTTTTTACCTCACCATATTCAGGCTGCAGATCCCGCTCGGCAATCAGATCCTGAATACACTGCTCATATTCATGATAGTGCTCATATCCATGACCGAGACCCAGATCCTGCATGGTGTAATAAGGCAATTTGTGACTGCCTGGATAGTAGAGCAGTGCACCATTTTCCAGATCGATATCTTCCAGCGCCACCCAGACCCCTGCCATAAACCCGGCAGGCATGGTGCTAAAGTGAATGGTATCGGAGTGAGCATACTGGGAAGTGCCAATGGGAAAGTTCAGCGTCTGGAAAGGTAAGGCCTTGCGCTTCAGTAGTTGTTCGAGAGCAACAAGAACCCGCTCATCAACCGCCAATCGGCGAATTTCGTCTACTTTTTTCCAGGCATCCTGCACCCGGGTAGGTACAAGCGGATTCTCCCGGTAGGAATCGTCGTAGAGCGGATCAACCTTGGCTACTATCTGGTCCAACAAATCTGAGTCGAAACCGAAATCAATAGTCAGCACACCGCGCTGATGAAACTCATCGATCTGTGCCTGACTTAGTACATCTGCTTGCATGGTTCCCCCAGCCATTCGATCTCCAGCATCCCAATCAGGGCCGATTGCCCAAAGCACGCTGCATGACTTCAAATTGAATTGCCATCATGTGTCCGATTGATCTGCGCCAGTATTCGGAGTTGTGCCGCCCCCTGGATTGCATATAGTCGAAGGGCACATTGTTTAACATCAAAATCTGCGCGAGTTCTCTCGCCTCTCGAACCAATCCGTCTTCAGTCCCTGAATCAATATAAATGTGTGGCATCTGGCTCTTCGGGACATTATAGATGATTTCAAATGGATCATATGCCCTGGCCGCTGCTGCGTTTGAAAAAGGCTTTACGGCCGGCGTCCTTTCCGCTTGCGTACTGAAACCGGGAATATCTATAACACTGGCTATAAAAGCATCAGCTTGTTCGAATTGTGCCTGCTCCACTGCGCTGCGCTCAGGCATATTCACATCCTGGCCATCAATACCTGCTTCCAGCGCCGCAGCCTGGGTACGTGCCCAACTCAGAGCGCCACTGGTGCTGCCTATAGAAACAAACCGTTCGGGATGTCGCAGGCCCAGCGACAAGGCAGCGAAGCCACCCATGGACAAGCCTGAGATAGCACGCCCTTCCCGGCGCGCCTCTGTCCGGTAATTGCTATCGACGTAGGAAATCACATCTACTACAACATGGTCTTCCCAGTT
Source organism: uncultured Pseudohongiella sp. (assembly GCA_965267495.1). GTDB lineage: Bacteria > Pseudomonadota > Gammaproteobacteria > Pseudomonadales > Pseudohongiellaceae > UBA9145. The sequence goes on from OZ254078.1 coordinate 2,713,169, forward strand.
GTGAGACGCCTCGCCAGCATAGTTAACAAACCAGGTATTGCCTCCATCTGGTAGTACCAGAATGAGGTCCTTCACTTCCCTTGCATAAAAGGCTGCGGCCAGATTTCGCCCCCAGACCGTATAGTTCTGCATATAGCCATGCAGCAAATAAAGGACTGGATAGCGCCGTTCGCCAAGCTCATAGTCAGACGGTAAAACGATATCGAATTTCATATTGCGATTGACCGCAGGGCTGAAAAATTCAATCGTCTCCAATCCTTCTGGAATAGGAGCAGCCTGCGGTTGCAGATTTTCGGCAGCAAAGTTCGGCACAGCCGAAAACTGCAGGATCGCGACGAAGAGAAGTTGAACGAGTCTGGATAGAAACATGGCTGAAGCTGGAATTCCATTCGCGCCGAAAGGCGTGGATTTATAGCACTTTTTAGCAAGCAATAGTATCTTCATTGCTGAAGGCTGGATAAGCCGAAGCCTAATAGCAGAAGTACCGGAAGACGCTAATAAACTGCGAAACAAAGGAAACAATCAATGGTCACTAGAAAATCATTCTGCAGCATGGTTGCATTAGTAACAGCAATCTTTCTTGTTCCTGCCCATGCACAAGAGACAGGCGAGCGGGACGCAATTCTTAAGACTATAGATCAGTTCTTCGCAGCGATGACGGCACGCGACGGGGGACAGTTACGGGCTCTGACTATTCAGGGCTCCTTGAGCATCTGGGCTGCTAATCCGCCTGAAGATAAAGAACTCAATCTCATCAACTATACACAGATGATCAATCGCTTCAGCGGGGAAGGCCCCGTGCTAGTGGAACGTTACTGGGACCCGACAGTCATGATAGAAGGCAATATCGCGCATTTCTGGGCGCCCTATGATTTCCATATCAATGGGGAATTTTCCCATTGTGGCATTGACTCCTTTCAACTGGTGAAACGAGACGGGCAGTGGTTAATCAGCAATCTAAGCTGGACCCGGCAGTATGACGACTGCGAACCCAGCCCGTTAGGACCGATCTAGTCAGCTGGCGAGCCCATCCATGTCCGCAAGTCGTCCAATCAGCTCTTCGACCCGGGTGCTGTAGCCCCATTCATTGTCATACCAACTGACAATTTTCACCATGCGTCCATCAATGACCTGGGTCAGTTTGGAATCAAAGATGCTGGAGTGCGTATTTCCGATAATATCGCTGCTTACCAGCTCTTCCTCCACATAGGAGAGTATCCCCTTGAGTGAATCATTAGCGGCAGCAGCCATAGCCTGATTCACGGAATCCACGCTGACATCCGATTCCAGCTCAACGGTAAGATCCACAAGACTACCGTCAGGCACAGGTACGCGCATCGCCATACCATCAAGACGTCCAGCCAATTCCGGCAGCACCAAGCCCACCGCACGAGCAGCGCCTGTTGACGTGGGTACAATATTGGTGGCCGCATTACGAGAACGGCGCTTGTCTTTGTGAGGTGAGTCAATCAGACGCTGACTGGAGGTATAGGCGTGAACTGTAGTGAGCAGCCCTCGTTTGATGCCAAATGACTCGTGTAAAACCTTGCACAGAGGCGCAGCACAGTTAGTGGTACAACTGGCATTGCTGATGATCTGGGTTTCCTGTTTTACCACATGATCATTAACTCCAGTCACCAGCGTTGCGTCCAGTGGATCCTTGCAGGGTACTGTTAAAATGAGACGCCTGGCGCCTGCGTCAAGATGCTTGTTCAGAGCATCAAGCGTTCGGAACGCACCGGAGCTTTCAATGACATAATCAATCTCAAGCTCCTTCCAGGGTAAGCTGGCAGGATCCGGCTGACAGAGAACCTGAAAAGGATCACCGGAAATCTCCATGGTGTCCCCTTCAACTTTAACCTCGCCAGGCCAGGTGCCGTGTATGCTGTCATATTTGAACGCATATGCCAGCTGATCGATGCTGGCCATATCATTCACAGCCACAACATCATAGTGTCCGCGCTGCTTGGCGATACGCATGATAGTGCGACCAATTCGACCAAATCCGTTTATAGCAATTCGTGGCAGGGCCATAGTTCAGTCCTCACTACTATTCTGCTTATGCAAAACTCTTTATAGGCACTGCAATCTTCAGGCCAGCATTTGCTCGGTGAGGTCCCAGAGTCGTAGCGCACTCTCTTCGCTCGCCGCATGCGGAGCCACATCGAAGTAACGCGGCGAGTCTTCTGTCGCCAGGTTAGCCACGTCACAATCTTCACAATAAAGGCCCCCGGTATCTGCGAGCTGTGGGGAAGTCGCAGCCCAAAGCGTGGTGGTGCATCCCTGGGACGGGGTTTTGAATAAAGCGGCCGCCTGCTCCGAAAGATTACCATCGGCATCAGTCCACCCCAGTGCCTGCATTTCCTCGTTGCCCAGGTGGCGCTGTAATGGGGTCATAATGCCGCCAGGATGCACCGAAAAAGCGCGTAAACCCTGATCCTGATATTTCATGTCGAGTCCCAGGGCAAACAGAGCGTTGGCGGTTTTGGCCTGGGCGTAAGCGGTCCACTTTTCGTAGGGCGTGTCGGTAAAATGGATATCATCCCAGAGAATGTCTGAACGCCGGTGCCCGATTGACGACAGACACACAACTCGGGGCGCATCAGCTGCAAGCAGAATCGGCAACAAACCCCTGGTCAGCACGAAATGGCCAATATGATTGACTGCAAACTGAGATTCCCAACCCTTTCCAATCCGGGTTTCAGGACAAGCCATAATGCCTGCATTGTTGATCAACAAATCCAGAGACGTTTCCCTTTCCAATATCTCTGACACGAAAGTCTCCACACTATCCAGGTCTCCCAGATCCATCTGCAAGGCGATCACTTCACCTTCCACATCGGCTAGATTCGCTTCCGCTTTGTCCGGATCGCGCACCGGCACATAGACCCGCATCCCTTTTCCTGCCAGCGCTCGTGTCGTTTCCAGGCCAATACCGGAATAACCGCCTGTAACAATAGCGACCTTACCGGCCAGCTCTATGCCTTCGAGTATTTGTGAAGGCTCCGACTTGGCTTCGAATCCGGAACCGATTTTCTGCTGTACACCTACTGTCATGACTACTCCGATCTCCAGTGATAATGGGTATGCGTGATTTTCAACTCGAATTTGCATGCTATCACGTCCCTGCCTGTCTGCAGGTGAATTTCATTGCTGTCATTGAATAGTCAACTGCAACGACTACAATGAGACAGTCTCTACCTACCAGGACATGTCGATGTATCAGTACGCTCTGTTCATTGCCGCTCTTCTGATTTTTAGCCATCAAGTTAGCGCACAATGCAATACTGCCCGGGCTGGCGTGGAAACAGCCCGTGGCGTGGTATTCCTCGATGCCGATGGCGACGGAATCCGGGACAGCAACGAGAGAGGCGTAGCCAGGGTACCCGTCAGCAATGGTTGCAGGGTCGTGGTATCCGACGCTGATGGCAGCTACAGCATCGATATCGCAGCAAACGAAATGCTCTTCATCAGTAAACCTGCTGGCTACGGTGTACCGCTGGATGACAACAATATTCCTCAGTTCTTTTACCGCCACTATCCACAAGGCACACCTGCTGTCATTCAGGGCACATCTGTTGAGTGGGCATTTCCGGTAATTGAGCCATCCGGTCCGCTTCCCAGTTCTGTCGATTTCCCTCTGCTGGAAGATGACAGCGAAGCGAATGACTTCACTGCTCATGGTTTTGCCGACACCCAGGCCCGATATGATCTGAGCCAGGATATGTTGCGCGAAGACCTGATCAATCCCCTCATTGGTAACCCCTACGGTGTGGCATTCGGGGTTACGGTAGGTGATGTAGCCAATGACAATTTGGCTATCTACGACCGCCACAAGGTCATGATGAGCCTGATGGATATCCCGCAATGGTATGTACCTGGCAATCACGACATGAATTTCGCTTCACCCAATGCCTACTTTGCCAACGAAACCTACAAGCGTCACTTTGGACCCACTTACTATTCCTTCAATCAGGGAGAAGTCCATTTCGTGGCATTGAATAACGTGGAGTACGCAGGTGCAGGACGAGAGTTTGCCAATGGCCGCTATCGCGGATTCATTCCCGATACACAACTGCGATGGCTGGCCAACGATCTCTCCCATGTTGATCGGGACAAATTCATTGTCATCATGACCCACATCCCGCTTATCGCGGAAGCCGATGATGGCATATCAGATATTGCAACCGGACCCAACACGGAAAATTTTCAGTCACTGCTGGAGATTCTGCAGCCATTCTCGAATCTCTATGGTCTGGCTGGTCACGACACCAGCAACAGCTGGAAAGTAGAGATCAATCATGAGCATGGCTGGAGCGGACAGCCCTGGATAGCCCATACCCTGGCGGAAGTAAGAGGCAATGGCTGGACAACCGGCCCTGAGGATATGAGAGGTGTACGCGACGCCATGATGCAGGATGGCAACCCCAATGGCTTTTATGTCCTGCACTTTGAAGACCGGAGCCTGGTTCCGGAATTTGTTCCCTTCCCTTTTGGCCCCGATAGTAATCAGCGGCTCCGCATTACTCTCGACCCCTTACTGGTCTCTCCAGAATCAGGCAGTGTACACCGCGGCAATCAGCTTCCGAACACGCTCCTGGTGGTCAATCTTTTCGACGGGGGTATACGTGACTCTGTGATGTACTCTCTTGATGGCGCCGAATTCATACCTATGCGTTATACAGTGAGAACCGACCCTTATGTTGAGAGGATCCATGCAAGGTTTGCCGAGTCAGAATCTGCAACGGGCGACCCCACCCGCTCATCTCATATCTGGGAAGCAGAATTACCAGACAATCTGCCGGCAGGTTTACATCATGTTGTAGTGGAAACAGAAGATGAGTTTGGTCAGCGTCAACGAGGTACATTTACATTTGAGATATTGAGATAGGTAGCCAGGTTTAGAGGAGAACATTCCCAACTCAACCCATAATATCTTTAGGCTAACGGCTACTCGATATCAGATCTAAAAACTGATTGATGTTCTCCCTTACAGCTTGCGGTGGATTCGAATCCAATACCTGGCGAAGCATATTTTCCGCAAGATCGAAATCATTCATTACATAAAACGCTCGCGCCAGCTCCAGACGGGCTCGATGTCTATACACGGGAACATCGGCTCTCGACGCCAATAATTCAAGGGTTGCGATAGATTTCTCCAATTCACCGGCTTCCATGGCTGCTATACCTAAGGTTAACGCATACCTCGGCTCTCCTTGGAGTTCGGTCTCGAATTCAGCGATGTACTCGTATGCTTGTTGATGAAGATTCTCGTTCATCAATCTATTAGCTTCAGCTGACACTCGCTCAGCTTCGGTCGCTCTATTTTGTTGCGCAATAGAAGATGGCGAAATCGATAATGAAAAGACTAAACCGACGAAGAAAAATACCGTGTACCATGTCACTTTCTGCCTCAGTAGCCCGTCTCCTGCATTGTGTTTCTCTAACATAACTGTTCTCCTCCGAAGTTTACTACTGCTGATCCAAGTCGATAGCCCTGCGCCTTCTGGGAATCCCCCTTTGTTCGCTGCTGACTTCAATAACGCATTGCCATAATCGACACAGGAGATGTCCGCAAGCTCATTCAAGACAATAGCATCGCAACTTAACTCCTGGTCCGTCCGAAATGCGTGGTATGCCAGATGCACGAGAGGATTTACCCAAAATAGAGTTCTAGTAGCCAGCGCAATCAAGTTAATTACATTGTCTCTTCTTTTGTAGTGAACAAATTCGTGATAGAGCATCGCCCGAATTTCCTTATGCGAGTACTCAGAGTCAAATCCTGATGGAATTAGAATTATCATGTTCAAAATCCCAAATAGTGCCGGGCTGCTTAAGTTCTTACATTCCACTATTCTGACGTTTCTTGAAAAACCAGTCTTGTACACTTGCTCGACTAGTTGATGGCTATTTTTCACACTATCTAGTGTCGAAACATAATTCGAAAAAGTGAAGTATCGAAAAATATGTATTGCACAGAGAAACAAAATTCCTGCAAGCCAAAGAAGCAGGAATCCCCCAAATAACTCATAGCCGGCCATGGATTCGCTAGTTTGATTGCTTGCTAGCTGAATATTGTCTGCTAGTGAAAATGGAGCAGCGAATAATTCGATCTCAATAGGGAAATTCGCTTGACTGGCTAAAGCATAGGAAAGAGACCCCAGGAACCAAACTGGCAACAAGAGCCAGATATTGTATGTAAACTCCGAACCTAAATGCGACAAAACAAATCTTCTGATCGTCAGAATTATTACGATTTGAATAGATAGGAGCGCTGTGAAATTGATGAGCAGCAAAAGGAAGGTCGGGTTGGTCATTATTTTTTTGGCAACCTCTTTATTAGCTCTTTAAGCTCTGCCAAATCATTCGGCGTCAGTTTCTCCTGTTCGGAAAAAAATGATACTAAGGGAGTAATTTTCCCGCCGTAAAATGTACTGAGAAACGATTCTGTCTTGAACTTGTAAAATTCAGCCTCGTCAATTTTCGGAGAGTAGATATATTTCCGCCCCGATTCTTTATGCGAAATCACCTTTTTATTCAACAATCTGTTGATTAGAACTTTAAGCGTTGCGGAATTTGCTCTCCTGGTGGATTTTATTGCCTCAATTATCTGGGCTGCAGACAGCGGCGAATTGGCCCACAGCACCTTCATTACTTCAAGCTCAGCTTCGGTTATTGAATTAGCTAGTTTCGCCTTTGAACTCATATCCTTCACAACTTTACGTTTACATATGTAAACGTAATTTACACCTGTAAACGGAAAAGTCAACATATTTCGGTTCCTTCAGGAACTACGTGTATCACGAGTCTTTCCCTGCCCTGCTGGATTACCGATCAACCATGACGGGAAATTCTTTGGATCTGAGTCAGCTAGGGCCAATTTCCTGACTACGGGCATGGTGGTACTTCAAAAAGTTCCCGTTGAATTCCTGCGAGACTCCAATTTACTTTTAAATCGAAGTTGACATTGATATGTATATACTCTACAAAGAAGAGTATATGCGTTGCGTAGCGAGATATGACTAAAGAACTGCGACTGGGTGAGTTTGAGCTGCTAGTACTTCTGGCAATTATTCGCTTGGGAGAAGATGCTTATGGGGCTTCTGTAAAGCGTCTGCTTGCGAAGGAAATAGGCAGAGAAGTGTCTATCGGATCTCTCTATTCAACAATAGACAGATTACTCAATAAGGAACTAATAACGAGTGAAGCTGGCCCTCCAACCCCTACCAGGGGTGGCAGAGCAAAAAGCTACTTGAGAGTGACTCCGAAAGGAGAGCTAGCAGTTCAAGCTTCTAAGTCAAACTTAACTACGATGTGGGCTGGTTTAGCAATATAAAGGGCATCCAAAGCCAATGGGTCGGTATCACCGCAACAAATCCCAACAACCTGACATTGCACAGCCCCCAGTTGTTGCTCTCTGGATTCTTGAATTGGTTTTATCACATCGACTAAGAGACTTTCTAATCGGTGACCTTTGTGAAGAATATGCGCAAGTAAGAATTTCAAGAGGCGATCGCCAAGCCCGACTGTGGTTCTGGAATCAAACAGCAAAGCAATATTGTTACTGGATACTTCGAGACAGTACTGTTGTACTGGCTGGCACAATCGTTTCTGTCTTCTATTCATTTTTGATTTTGATAATTCTATTAATGTCAGACTTCGTATTACACATTGGAAGAACTGATATCGTAATCGGCGTTATATCTTCTTTCAGCCTGATACTTCTGATTCAGATACGAAACAAAGATCTCATTATTGATTTAAGCAATTTTCTCATCAAGAAAGAAACCGATATCAACCGCTCGAAGCTATTGAGAATTTCCGAGCTGCTAAGATCAATAAGAACTACGACAATCTACTTTTGTATACTTGGAGTTGCGCTGCTTTACTCTGTCGGTCCGGGCTCAACTGGCTGGGTGTTAAGTCGTAGTCAGTTTTTCTTTGGACTGTTTTGGTTGACCTTTCTCCATTCCGCTGCATTCATTAGCTTACTTATATTGTTGGAAGAAAAAGCTCAGCGCATATTAAACGGAGCCTCTGATACCTGCATTAGGACTAACGCAAGTGCTTTCTAAATTGATAACAAATGTTTTCCTATTTGGGCTTCTTGGCAATGCAGCTTTCATCAACGCTCAAGATACAGCTATCACCAAGCACCAGGTTTATGGGTACAGAGATGGCTTGGCGATGTATTACGATGTCGAAGCCCCTCTTGAAAGCAATGGCAAAGGGATAATCTTGGTAGTAAGTGGCGGCATGGTGTCTGGCACTGACAACTTGAATATCGTAAAACCATTTTGGAAGGTGTTTCTCGACGAAGGTTACACCTTGTTTCAGCTTTACCATCCTGCACATCCAACTTATCGAATTCCAGATGCCTATGAAGCACTGAAACTGGGAATTGCAGACATTAAAACCAATAGCTTGAAGTTCGGAGTTGACAGAAACAGACTAGGATTGTTTGGAGTAAGCACAGGTGGGTTTCTGGCACTCTTGCTGAGCATGTCAATTGACCCATCAGAACGGTCATTTGCCGATATTGAGGCGGTTATAGCACTAATGCCACCGGTGGACGTTCAGGACCCGGCCTTTGATCTGGAGTTGTTCGGCGCTAGATTATTGGACTTTGATCCAGCACTGTATTCCGTGATGTCTCCTATCAATCATGTCTCTTCTGATGACCCTCCGGTCCTGCTAATTCATGGAACTAATGATCAAGCCGTGAGTTTTGAAAGAAATAGCGTCAGAATGAAAGCTGAGCTAGACAAAGCAGGAGTTGATAGCAGATTGGTGGCCGTAGATGCGGGGCATGAAACGTTTAGAGAACCACACTTGAGTAATGTACATGCAGAAATGGTCGCATGGTTTAACAGGTATTTGAATTAGGGTGTTGTCGCTAAACAGGTAATCACTCAGGTGAGAACTTAGGCGATTACTAGTGAGAAAACGTGTTTGAGATATGAAGTACGATGCTAAGGTTTCTAGCATTATCCTTCCCTCTAAATCCAACGTCTCACTTTAGCCTTGTAGTCCAGATATTCCTGACCAAATTTTTGTTCCAGGTAAGTCTCTTCTCTGGCAATGGCGATGTAATAAACCAGCACGGCCCCCGGTATAAAGGTCAACAGAATCCAAAGACTATCGGAAGAGATACCAATGCCAATATTGAAGAGGCAGAATCCAACATATATGGGATTGCGGGACCAACGATAGAATCCCGACGTGATCAGGCTGCTTGTGGGCTTCCAAGGCTCAATAGCAGTCCCTACTCGTTTGAATGTGCCGTTAACCAGGATAGCTATCGCAACGCCGAACAGAGTTATTGCGATTCCAATGGGTTCGAAACTATCGGGCACACCGACTGAAACAGGCCAGAGGTAATCAAGCCCGGCACCAACAAAGATCAGCAGCACAAAAATTGCCGGAGGCGGAAATCGAACCGCTGCGCCCTTCTCATCACTTCCCTGCAATTCCTGCTGGTTTTCTGGCTCAGTAGACATGTGAATCTCCCCCTAAGCTGCTATTCTAAACATACTATTGCGCGTTTTACCGCTGCTTTCTGATCAAGGACAAACTATGACCGAATTTAACAGAATCCTGGTAGTACTGGATGTTTACAAGGATTTCCACGACAACCCGGAACACCAGCCACTGGAAATCCGTAAGGCACTAGGGTTCATCAACAACCCTGAGACCGCCCAAATTTATCTGGTGGGTTGCGGCTTTGAAGAATACCTGCACGACAGCTATTCTGATTTTGGGCCGGACGCCATTGAACACCGCAAACAATTCATTGCCGAGATGGAAGGCCGTCTCAAAGTTTTTGCTGATGCTCTGAAAGACAAGGGCTACAAGGTAGACAGCCGTGTCCACTGGACCTACCCACGTTACGAACAAATCACCAACGAGGCCATGGACCTGGAAGTTGACCTGGTCGTGCAACACGCACACATGCGCTTACCACATGAGAAGCACAACCTTTCCCACGATAGCTGGCAGTTGATCAAGAGCTGCAAGAAACCGCTGTTACTCACGAAGGATCAGGAATGGGGAGAAAATCCAGTGATTCTGGCTTCGGTGGATCCAGTACACAGCCATCACAAACCGGAAGGGCTGGATTACAAGATCCTAAATTATGCGATGCAGGCCAGAGACCTGACTGGCGGCACAGTACACGTGGTACATGCCTGCCCTAAATCCGCCCGCCCTTTCGCAGATGCAGAGGCTATTCATAAGACCCATGAAGATGCACTGAATGAATTACTCAAGGACATCGATATTCCAGAGTCTTCGGTACACCTGATCGATGAGAAGCCAATGAATGCAATCGTCCACTGCCAGGAGTCCCTGGGTGCAGACATCACGGTGACCGGCGCCCTATCCCGCTCCCGCCTTGCGGAGATGATCATTGGAAACACCGCTTCACGGGTGCTGGATTATCTGAAATCGGACCTGCTTATAGTGCACCCTGAGAACTAGCCGAATTCAGTTGAAACCTGCAGATCTTTAAGCCACGCTCAGGCTCCCGATCCTGATACTCGGGAGCCACCGGGAGCTTTTCCACAAACACCGCTTCAGGCGCAAACCGATCGAACAATGTCAACAACCAGTTGGTGTCCAGGAACGGGCTATTTAAACAGGCAATGATGTCAGCGCTCGGACTACACAAGCTGCCCAGTCGTTTAACCACGGCACCATAATCTTTTTCTGCTTCGAATGAGCCTCGCTGCCTGGTTGGTGGATCAATAATAACCAAATCATAACGGCCGTATTGCCTGATCCTGCCCCAGGATGTAAACAGGTTGTAAGGAATACACTTGACCCGATCCATTGATTGATTGTTTAAGTCATGATTGCGCCTGCCCCAGGCAATGCTGGTCTTGCTGATATCTACATTGGTTACATGGCTTGCTGCACCTGCCAGCGCTGCCACAGAGAGGGAACAGGTGTACGCGAACAGATTCAGCACATTGCGATTCGCACTGTTTTCAATAAGCCAATTCCGCACCAGGCGCATGTCCATAAACAAACCTGCATTTTGTCGTCGTCCAGGATGCACTTCGAATTGCATCCCACTCTCCTCAACCACAAGCTGCTCTTGCACAGTTCCGTGAATTACCTCAGCAGGTGCATTCCGCTCGTATCGTCTTTGCACGACAACTGAGCCGACCTGGCCATGCACATCAGAAGTGAGTAGCAATTCTTGTAAATCAACGGCGGGCTCCTTGTCCTTATACAATGAAATCAGGACCACAGGCGGATACCAATCGATGCATAGATATTCCAGGCCCGGGTAACATTGACCACGACCATGAAATATTCGACGCGCTTCTGGCCGTGGCTCAGCAAGAAAATTTTCAAGACTGCTGCGCAATTCAGCCTGGGAGTCATCCATGGTTTATGCTCAAACAGATTGCGTTATCATGACCGCTCACTCGCCGCCAAACAGAAAAGTGCCCAGTCTACTCTATGCGCGACTTCGACTACATCATCATTGGGGCCGGTACTGCTGGCTGCGTACTGGCCAATCGATTATCGGAAAATCCCGATAAGCAAGTTCTCCTGCTGGAAGCAGGTGGCAATGACGACTACTTCTGGATCGATATTCCTGTGGGATATCTTTACACCATTGCCAATCCGCGTACTGACTGGTGCTACCACACCGAAGCTGACACAGGACTAAACGGCCGCAGCATCGCTTATGCAAGAGGCAAGGTGCTTGGTGGATGCTCCTCTATCAATGCCATGATCTATATGCGCGGTCAGAAAAGCGATTACGATCACTGGGCCAAGTTGGGCAATCGCGGCTGGGCCTGGGACGACATACTTCCGGTATTCAAGAAATCAGAGGACTACCAGCATGGGGCCGATGAGTTTCATGGACAAGGTGGCGAGCTGCGTGTCGAAGAGCGCCGAGTCAACTGGGAGATCCTGGATGCCTGGCGCGATGCCGCTGAAGAGTGCGGTATCCCCAAGATCGATGAGTTCAATCGTGGCGACAACTTTGGCAATGCCTATTTCCAGATGAACCAGCGTAATGGTCGTCGTTGGAGTGCCACCAGGGCATTCCTGGATCCCGCACGCAATCGGCCCAACCTGACGATCCATACGCACGCACATGTGGAAAAGTTAATTGTTGATGACAGAACGGACAGAGCAAGAGTCAATGGCGTGATGGTAAACCTTAAGGGCGAAAGATCCGTGAACTTCAACGCACATGCTGAAGTCATTCTGTCTGCTGGCTCGATAGGATCACCACAAATCCTGCAACTCAGCGGCATTGGACCACCCGGTCTGCTACAGGAACTTGGAATAGAACTTAGACATGAATTGCCTGGAGTGGGTGAAAACCTTCACGATCATCTGCAAGTCCGCAGTGTCTACAAAGTCAACAACACTGTTACTCTCAATCAGCGGGCAAATTCACTGTTCGGTAAGGCCTGGATGGGTCTTGAGTACGCGATGTTCAAGACTGGGCCACTCACCATGCCACCTTCCCAGCTGGGCGCTTTTGCGCGGAGTAATGACGAGCACGTAAATGCCAATATTGAGTGGCATGTACAGCCGCTGTCCCTGGATAAATTTGGCGAACCCCTGCATCAATTCAATGCCATCACACCCAGTGTCTGCAACCTCCGTCCCAGTAGCCGCGGCCATGTCCGTATCAAGAGTAAGCAGTGGCAGGATTACCCAGCGATCAAATTGAACTACCTGTCCACCGAAGAAGATCAGCAAGTTGCTATTGATGGACTTAAGTTTACCCGACGCATTATGGCCAGCAAGGCGCTGGCAGCCTATGAGCCTGAAGAGTGGAAACCAGGACCAGATCTGCAGACCGATTCGGAACTGGCGAAAGCTGCGGGAGATCTAGGCACCACAATTTTTCACCCAGTGGGCAGCTGCAAGATGGGTAAGGATACTGACAGCGTCGTTAATGATAGACTGCAGGTTCATGGCGTCGACAAACTCCGGGTTGTTGATGCTTCCATCATGCCCCGCATCACCTCGGGCAATACTAATGCGCCTACGGTGATGATTGCCGAAAAGGGTGCCCAGTTTATTATCGAGTCAGCAGTTTAAGGAGAACTACTATGCACAAAGTCTTCTCTCACGAAAACCTGGCCATTGTTCATTCAGCGAAATCTCTGTTGGACATGCATGATATTAGCAGTTTCCTCAAAAACGAGTTTCACGCCAGTGGCGGCCATGTAGGATTCGAAGCGGTTCCAATTGAACTCTGGGTCTATGAGGACGAACATCAGGCGAAAGCAATTGAGCTGATAAAGCACGAGCTGGCTCCCGATAAAGAAGGCTCGGAATGGCAGTGCGCCAGCTGTGGTGAAGTCAATACAGGCTCATTTGAAACCTGTTGGCAATGCCAGGAACCTGCAACCAATTGATGGAAAACTTATTTACACTTTCCTATGATCCCGGGGGTTACGAAGCAGTGGAAGAGTGGCTGTCGGGTGATCCACAACAGCTCTTCGCCATTGCAAGAAAGTGGTTTGATTGCTTTCGTGAATGTGGCGATGACGTTAACGAACAACTTCATGACGGTTGTCCAACCGCCTGTATTCAGGAAGCGGCTGTCGGCTATGTCAATGTATACAAAACCCATGTGAATGTAGGTTTCTTCAACGGAGCATTCCTGAAAGATCCAGCACAGTTGCTTGAAGGGCAGGGAAAACGCATGCGGCACGTCAAAATCCATCCTGATGAAGACCTCGATTCCAATGCATTGGCTGAGCTCATCCGTGCTGCCTATCAGGATATCAAGCAGCGCGTCTGAGCAGGCATGCCCGGTTCAGAGAAAGAAAAATTTCAGGAAGCCGATCCACGAGCGCGAAGAATCGTATTGTGGGTGCTTCTTGCAACCATTTTGTTTGGAAGCTTCCTGATAGGGCTCATCACCAATTTCGATTCAGTCATCATGTTATGGCTGGAAGAAAACCTGGCTTTTCTCATTGCTCATCCGGAAATCGTGTTTCTAGGTACACTGGTGTTGGTCGCACCTGTCCTTTTGACATCGATTTACCTGTATCGCTATGGATCCCAGGTAGTCAGGCAAAGAAGATATCCGGCAGTCGGTTATTCACTTTTACAAAAAACCCGTATCGTAGAAGGTGGACAAGCCTTGTGGAGAGGTCGCATTGTGCAAATATGTTCTGCAGCAATCTTTTGTTGCGCGCTCGCAATACCGCTATTCATCACATTGCTGTTCATACTGCTACAATCCGCTGATTGATTCAGGTATCCATCGTCAAGGTAGTTTACTCATATGATCTTTTACTACGCCCCTAAAACAGTTTCAGTTGCTTCCCATATTGTTCTTGAAGAAGTTAATGCAGATTACGAATCGCGTGTTCTGGATTTCAGCTCAACCGAACAGCGATCATCTGAATATCTGAAAGTAAACCCGAAGGGCCGGGTGCCTTCTTTGGTGATTGACCAGGGCATCATCACAGAGACTCCAGCCATTTTGTTTTATCTGGCGCAACAATTCCCTGAGGCAAATCTGGCTCCGCTGGCAGATCCCTTTCAGCTCGCCAAGCTGCAGGAATTCAATGCCTATCTATGCGCTACCGTACATGTTGCCCACGCGCACAAAATTCGCGGCAGCCGTTGGGTAGATGATAAGAGTGCGATAGTTGCCATGCAAGCAAAGGTACCCGAGACCATGCACGCCTGCTTTCAGTTGATTGAACAGGAGATGTTCAAGGGCCCCTGGGTACTGGGAGAAGATTATTCAGTATGTGATGCCTATCTGTTTACGATCTCAAATTGGTTGGCTGGTGACGGAGTGGACATTAAGGATTTTCCTGATGTCCAGGACCACCACCTTCGCATGCGTGAAAAACCCTCAGTACAATCAGTCCTTACACTGCACGGCCTATAGCGGTGTACTCCCCGGGGCGATCAGGTTGACGACCAGTGCCTGGCTGATCAAGCGGAGTTAACTCCTGCCCAAGCTTGATTACGGCAGATCTGACTGCGGACATCATGTGGCTGTCTTCACTGCAGGCCATCAGTCTGCTCGAAGTCTGGCTCACGCCTTCAATCTCACAGCGATAGTTCAGGTCTGGTTTGTTTACTTCACACTTCATCCGGATCAATACATAGATAGCCTTGAATTGAGTACCCAGAAGCTGCAGGAGATTTTCCAGCCTGATCTCCAGGGTTCGAGTGTCAATTTCACTTACCTTACTATCAATAATTATCTGGCACATGTGTTCACCTCCGGGGATCAAGTTCTGCGAACCGGTCTGAATACGGATTCGGATTCTGCACGCAGATTCACCACCAGGCTTTCTACCCAGTTTTTCTCCACGCGATTGAGGTTGTTCCTGGTGGCGCAGATTCTCTCCAGCCGCGCCAAAGAATCATCAACCTGTTTGAGATACCTGCCCAGAGCGAAATTAATTGCCATGGATGAACCGTTCTCCAGGTTGAAGCTGGACAGGTGGATCTTTCGACAATGACGAATACCAGAACCACCTGGCAAGCCGCCGTTAAAACACTCAGTCTCTGTGATAAAACTCCCAGGACCCAGCACACTGCCACTTAATCTTGAGTTCAACAGCGCCCTGCCAATAGAAATGTCGGTGCGCACTTTTCCTAGCACAAGGTTAACCAGGCCCTCTGTATTGTCAGAACCGGAATGCTCGATTCGATCTATTACTTCTGAATAGAACGCACTAAGCTCCTGCGCGTAAGCAAAGACCTCATCAAAGTTCCTGAAATTGCGACGCTCCCTGATAGCCTCCCACTGCCAGCTGGTGTAGTAGTCAACGGCGTCCAGGTAGCGTTTGTCGTCTGGTGTGTAGACTCGACTAGCGATATGAAATCCGAGCTGATGAAGGTGTTGCACCTGCTCCCAGTCCTGCAGCTCCACCTGAGCCTGAATAAGCTTGGTCAGATAAGGGAGCTGTTGCTCGCTGTACAGTCCCGAATTTACACGACTCAGATGCCACGCCTGTTTGAATTCCCGTACCGCTCCGCTGAATTCGCCATTCTCCAGATAGAGCTGCCCCAGCGTGCTATGCGCCTCATCCAGCCCATGGCCGTATGCGCCCCGTTCTTCGATGAGTTGTGCAATAGCATGTTGCTGTTGCTCCTTTACAGCCACAAACGATTGCAAGTTGTTAGCTGAATAAATCAGGCCAGCCTCTGTAGCACCCACAGAAGAAGAAACAAGCTGAGAGGCACCGTTCAGTGTTGAAAAGTCTTGCGCGAGTGTCGGCGTTGATGTCAACGACAGCAGAGCTGGCACAGCACACAGGCCAAATATTCTTTTGAGACTCACTTCAGCACCTCGCACGCTGCATTAGCTATTCAGGACACGAGACTTAACATACTGAATTCCTGCGGCTTTTTTTATCCAAATTTTCCGAAGTGATTGTTCGGGTTTTATTGATTAAAAACACATTTAGTTCGAGTAATAATGACAATCACTGAGAGCAAGACTCATGTCCGGTTCCAATTGTGCCGGCTGGATGTGGTCTTGCTTTGTTTTGAGCCCCAGGAAAGTGCCTGGATACAGAGGAAAGTCTTTAAGACAGGGCAAGCGAACAGCTTGCCCAGGAAATTCGAGCAGACCTATTGATGAACGCACAATCACCCGACTTAACTTCCTCGAAAGTTTCGAATGAGCCTGATCTGAAGCGGGCCAGAAAAATACTTGCGGAATTGATTGCACCGGAGAAGGGATTTATCCGCGTGGCGCTTGTCTATGGCATCGCGATTGGACTCCTGACCCTGTCTGTCCCGATAGCAGTGCAAACCCTGATCAACACAGTGGCAAACATCGCATCCACTCGCGCAATATTGATCCTGGCCACTGTGCTCTTTCTGACACTGCTGCTATCAGGCTTGTTAACAGCGTTGCGCACCAAAGTCATGGAGCTCTATGAACGGCATGTATATGCCCGACTGACATCGAAACTCAGTCTCATCACTTTGCTGGCTCCTCATAGTGTTTTTGAAGGCAGGCGAAACGCGACCCTGATTCACAGATACTTTGACATCATGACCCTGCAGAAGAATATTCCTGCACTCGTGGTGGACGGTTTTGCTCTTCTCCTGTCACTGGTAGTCGGTTTTACCCTGGTCTCTTTCTATCACCCCATGTTGTTTGCGCTGAACATGGTGATCATCGGTTTGATTTACTTTATCTGGGTGATATGGGGCAGAGGCGCCAGATTGACCGCTATTCGCCTGTCTCAAGCCAAGTACGATTCTGCGAAATGGCTAAGCAGCCTCATTTCAGCTCACGAATTCTTTCAGTCAGCGCGCCACCTTGATCATGCTGGCTGTTCAACCGAGGAGAAAATTGCGGAATACGTGAGCTGCCACCGCGCACATTTTCGATATACCTTTAGCCAGGTAATCTCATTTCTTGCCCTCTATGCGCTCGCTAGCGCGATTCTCCTTGGACTGGGAGGCTGGTTGGTGATTCGTGGCGAACTTTCCATAGGTCAACTGGTAGCCGCTGAGCTGATCATGTCTGCGGTGTTCTTTGGACTGACCCAGTTTACCAACTACCTGAAGCTCTACTACGAGCTGTTCGGTGCCGCAGACAAGCTGGGACAAATTCTCGAGTTGCCGCAGGAGCACTTCCATGAGAGCGATCTGATCATTCCCAGCGAGGGAACCTTGCAATGCAAAGGATTACAGCTCTCCCATTTGGGCAAACAACTCCACCTTGAATTCAATATCGAGGCCGGCGCCAAAGTCTTTGTCAGTTGCGACGAACTCTGGGTTCAACGCGCGCTGACCAAAGTGTTGAAGAATCACAGAAAGGCGGAGAAAGGCTGGATCAGGCTGGGAGACAGAGAGCTGTCTGAATATGATATTTATGGCCTTCGCCATGACATCGTGTTTGTAGATCGCTCCCTTATTGTGGACTGCTCTATCAAAGACTATCTGCGGCTAGCGGCTCCTGATGCCACAGCTGCCATGATGACTGATGTGCTGGATCAGGTGGGCCTCAGTGCCGCAATTGCAACCTTACCTGATGGTATAGACACATTGATTTCTTCGATGGGTGCACCGCTGTTGCCGGCAGATGTTTTACTGCTCAAACTCGCAGCAGCTATGCTGGCCGTCCCCAAGCTGGTCGTACTCAACCAGGACATCGACAGCATGCCGAGAATGCTACGCTCGCGCCTGCTAAAAACCATACAGAATCAACCCTTCAGTATTTTGTATTTCACAGACAAGCCAGAAGCTGGCGCTTTCAATGGCATTCTGCATTGCGATAGAGACAGCAGCGGAAATGCTTCACGTGGAGTAACAATTTCACCACAGGATAGCATCGAAGGAGAGCCTGCATGATCCCTCTTACTTCCAATCCTATTCAGAATCGCTATCTGGGGCACATCGAGACTCTGGGCCAGCTAAATGTGCCCCGTGCCGATCGTGTCATTACCGCCGTCCTGATTCTGGTAATCAGTTTTGCAGCGGCTATGTTGTGGTTCACGCCCTGGGTTCAGACTGCCTATGGCGAGGGCACCGTAAGCACCCTGAACCCCGGGCAGCGTACCCAGGCCATTTCGGCACTGGTGCCGGGCCAGATTGAAACCTGGCATGTGCAGGAAGGCCAGCGGGTAAAGGCAGGTGAACCAGTAGTCACACTTCGCGATACAGATCAGGATCTGATCGACAGACTGACTGCCGAAATCAGTGCCATGGAACAGCAACAAACCGCGAACATTAACGCGCTGGATACTGCCGAGAACGATCTGGTACGACGCCAGAATCTTTTTGAGCAGGGGCTGGTTTCCAAGAGAGACGTTGAACAGGTCCAGATCCGCCTGGAAGATTTGCGCGCTACTGTCGCCGCAACAACTGCCGAACTGAATCGTGTGCGAGTGAACCTCGCGCGGCAGTCTATCCAAACCAAGGTAGCTCCCAGCGATGGCACCATACTGCGATTACTTTCAGCCGGAGAATCAACCTATGTTAACGCCGGCGATATCCTGGCCTCCTTCATTCCGGATGGAGTTGAGCGGTCTGTTGCCCTGGTGGTCAGTGGATTCGATGCGCCGCTAATCTATCCAGGTCGGAAGGTGCGCATGCAATTTGATGGCTGGCCAATGTTTCAATTCAGCGGTTGGCCCGGCGCCTCACTCGGCACCTTCGCAGGCACCGTAGAATTCGTTGAACCCATCGCTGATGCTTCAGGAAGATTTCGAGTCTGGATTCGGGAAGATTTCAGCGAGGGAGGCTGGCCTGAAGAGCGTTATGTTCGCCTGGGCAGCAGGGTTCGTGGCTGGATTTTACTGGAAGAGGTGAAACTCGGTTACGAGTTGTGGCGCCAGTTAAATGCATTCCCGCCGGTTAACACCAATATAAGTGAGCAAGCCAGTGAAGAAACAGCTACTTAAACTCCTGGTTTTCAGTGGCTGCACCCTCTTCCTCTTCGCAACTGATACAAGTGCTCAGGAAGCAAGTACTGAATCGACAGCAGATGCCCTGACGATGGAGAGGCTCATAGAGTCGATTCGCAGTCATCATCCAATCATCATGTCGGCTCGCGCCCGTCGCATGCAGGCAGAAACTGCTTCGCAACGGGCTCAGGGTGCTTTTGACCTTGCCATCAATCAGTCCACGATGTCCAGACTCAATGGTTTCTATGACGGGCAATATCTTGAGCAGGGCGTGATCCAACCTTTGGAAATCGCAGGTGCTGAGATCAGTGCGACCTACCGCAGATCAGAAGGGGATTTTCCAATTTACCAGGATTTCTTCAATACGATGACCGGCGGTGAAGCCAGTGTTGGCCTGTCATTTTCCCTGCTAAGGGATCGGGACCTGGATGAAAGAAGAGCTGGCTTGTTCGAAGCGCCATTTACCGAAACCATTGGCCAAATCGAAGAGCAACTCACCATCAACGGATTACTCTTCGAGGGATTGATTGCCTACCTGAATTGGTACCAGGCCGCCCTGGTAACCGATGTCGCTGCCTCTTTAGTGGAATTGGCGGAAACGCGGCGGGAAGGCATTGAGACCCGGGTTGCCAACGGCGACCTTGCAGCCATTACCCTGACCGAGTTTGAGACCACATTGCTGACCAGGCAAATCACATTACAGGAAGCGCAGCAGGAATTGATGCGAGCGCAGCAACAACTCCTGTTCTATTGGCGCGGTGACAATGACGCAAATCTCAGCGCCAACGATTTGGTACTTCCTGAACTGCCGGTGAGCTGGCCATTTGATGCTTATCAGTTCGATCTGTCCTGGCAGAACCGCATCGTCGGGGCGCATCCAAGCTTGCAGGAACTGGATGCCGAACTGGAAATCGCCAGAAACCGGGCGAGACTGTCTGCCAATAACCTGTTGCCAACACTGGATTTCGAAGTGAAGTATGGCAACGATTTCGGCAGTGGCCCGAGCTCTCTGGACAGGCCTGAATCCTATGTGGGATTGAATTTTTCAGTGCCTCTGCAGCGCAATCGCGCGAAGGCAGATCGCGCCTCTGCCCTGGCGCGCGTCAACGAACTGGATTTCAACCGACAAGTGCAATTCGACCGCTTGTCTGTGCAGCTCAATGAGAGCTTGTTGCAGCTTGCTACATTCGATCAGTTGCGCCAACTAAGAGCTGATCAGGCGGAAATAGCCAAGGAACTGGAAGAACAGGAACTCGCTCGATTCGATGCCGGAGACAGCGACCAGTTCTTATTGAATGCGCGGGAAACTGCTGCGGGCCAGGCACAACTTGAAGCTATTGCGGCGGAAGTTGCCTGGTTAAGACAGAAGATAGCCTTGCTCGCATTGGGTATTGATTTGTTGGACCTGTGAGCAGCACGCCATCTTATATTCAATGAAAAAGCACAATAGGGAGAGCCTCCAAGAGTTCCGAAAAATCGAATATCAGCTCAAGATTTTTCAGATTGAATGGAACTATTGAAATTCTTAAGCTTACAGAGCTCAGGTAGAAAAGAGACTCGATTCAATTTTGATCATAACAACAGACTGACATCACATGGCTACTATTAAAGTTGAAAATCTTGCGGATAAATCATGGCTGACGACGATAGAGCAACGGGCTTATCTCATGCTGTCTTCGCTCAGCGCCAGTGTGTCTATTATCAATATCGAATTTAGCCAGCTCCCTGCTAACGGCGCGATGCCAAAGCGTTATCGCTGCAGCGCCAGCTCGCCGAACCTGGCGGCGGGCAATTGCCAGGTGTCAGTTGAACACCCCGATGGTAACGAGGCCATTGAAGGTACGCTGCAGAGGTTTCGCAGAATTGTCGCTCATACCAGACAGATTGGACGTCTGAATCATTATCAGAATAGCGCTATTCGCCGAACAGGTTAGCCCTGGCTGCTTCAATGATATCCAGCACGATCGGGTGTTTGAGTTTTCTCTCCGGTGAAATCGCATAATAAAATTCGTGCACACTGTCGGCCTTGCCCAGCATTCGACACTTGTACATCATTTCGATTTCTTCCCGGATAACCTCAGGCGAGGGAAAAATGCCCAGACCTTCCTCCCCAAACGCCTTCATCAAAGCACTGTCCTCGAATTCTGCAACGAGCTGGGGGTTGATGTCATACTTCTCGAACCAGACTTCAAGACCGCTTCTGATTGGATTCCCTGCGGTTGGTAATAACAGGGGCGCATCATTGAGGGAATCGGGAAATCCATTACTGTAACGCCGGGCGAAGCTGTTTTTGACAAAGAAAGCGATATCACTGGCACCCAGTGCATGAGTATAGGCTTTCACGTTCAAACCGGCAGGGATCGCGCAATCTGAAATGATCATGTCCAACTGGTGCACTGCCAACTCACCCAGCAATGATTCCAGCGAGCCTTCTTTACACACCAGCTTGACCGGCACTTCACCCTGCAATGCGGGCTGCAAAATTCGCATGGCAATCAGTTTTGGAATTGAATCAGTAATCCCTACCTGTAATCCAGCCGCCATACTGGCGTCTTTCGATTTCAGACGAACGCTGAGTTCCTCACCCAGAGAAAATATTTCATCCGCATACTGAAACACCAAATGCCCAAACTCAGTGAGCACGAGGCCCCTGCCGGCTCTGCTGAACAAAGGCTCACCAACAGATTCTTCGAGTATTTTTAATTGCCCACTAATAGTCTGTGGTGTGAGATGCAAGATCTCGGTTGCCTTGGCGATGCTGCCTTCTTTAGCTACCGTCCAGAAGTACAGCAAGTGATTGTAGTTCAGATGCCTCATGTCTTTTCTATTCAAGCCTCCCTGCGGGTAGATTGACTTCCATGTATTTCATTTCCTGACATATCGTCCATCAAACCATGGCTCCCATACTTCAGAGTCATGATTAAACTGCTCGAAAAACTGGCGCACACTGCCATCTTCATTAGGAGTCCAGCTGCCCCTGAAATTCCATACGGCGCCGGCAAAGTTATAGATGCTACCTTCCAGCACCATGGCGTCGCCGCGAAGTCCTCCAACGATATCTATTGAATAGGCACCCGCCGACACCCAGACCTGCCGCCACTCTCGCGTGACGGGATTATAATAGTTGAGACTGGTTCCTGTACTTCCATTAATACCCGTCCAGCTTTCCAGCAGCATGCAACCCGTTTCCATTTTCCTGATGCTGTTCTCACCTGCCCGGTTACCGCTAAGGTTGTCGAATACTTCCCACTCTCCTACCCAAAAATCAAAGTCCGCGAAGCCTGGCAGGTTTTCACAGCCGGTCGTCTGCGCCTGAGTAGAACCACTCATGATCAACAGCAACACCATTAGTTCGAATCTGATCTTCATCGCCCGTCTCTAAGCTCAGCAATGCTACTCCTGAAAAAAGTAGCAGAATCAACATACTACAGCTTGTCGCCTGTCGCCACTGCTGGAGTTGGAGAAGCATTTGCAAAGGAGCTGCAGAGTTGGCAACCTTGAGCCAGATCAACATCCAATATTGGGGTTAAATCATGTCTTTTAAGACTTTTTTCACTGCTTGTACCGCGTTCCTCGTCATTTCCATTAGCGCCCAGGCTGCTGATATTCCGCGGGTTGGCACCTACGAATTTCCCACATCCACAAACAGTCCAGAAGCCCAGGAGCAATTCATGCTGGGTGTCGGTTATCTGCACAGCTTCGGCACAACCCAGGCGCAGGCCGCGTTTCGGCGTGCCCAGGAAATAGATCCTGATTTCGCTATGGCCTATTGGGGCGAGGTGTTTACTTATCAGCACCCCTTTTTCGGCGCGATCAGCGATGGCCCTGGTGAGGCATTAATGAAGTTGGCACCCACGCCAGCACTGCGGCTCTCGAAAGCACCCAACGACAAAGAGAAGGGGTTTCTCAAGGCAGCCGAAGCCTATGCGCTGACACCGGGAGGCATGCCTGAGAGACGAATTGCCTGGAACCAGGCAATGGAGGATCTGTATAACAGATATCCCAACGATGACGAAGTCATGGCTTTCTATATTGTCTCCACGCTGGCGGCTGCTGGACATTCCGGCGACATGCGAGAGCGAATGAACATGAAGGCAGGCGCTCTGGCGCTGCAGTTATTCAAGAAGAACGACAACCACCCCGGCGCTGCACACTATGTTATCCACGCCTTTGATGACCCCGTTCATGCTCCCATCGCCCTGGAAGCAGCACTCAAATACCGGGACATCGCTCCAGCTGTATCTCACGCTCGTCATATGCCATCTCATATCTTCATTCAGCACGGCATGTGGGACATGGTGGCGGAGTGGAATGAGTCCGCTTTTCAGGTTGCCCGCGAACTCTGGCGACCCGGTGATGCAGTTGGTGAACAAAATCATGCATCAGACTGGGGTCAGTATGGCGATCTGCAAAGAGGCGATCTGGCACGATCAGAACTGTGGATTGAGCGTGCCCGTGAAACGCTGGCAGAGAATCCGGGCGATCGCAGATCGGAAGGCACGCTGAATATCATGCAAGCGCGACACACGATCGAGACACGACAGTGGCGGATTCAGGATCTCAGCAACGACCTCAACGTACACCAGCTCCTGGCCCTCGGCATGAGCGCTGCCAATCTTGGCGACCTGGATCTTGCGGAACGTGTAGGAGAAAGGCTGGGACAATTGGCTTCCGACAGTCCCAATAATGATGACATGCAGATTATGCATGCTGAAGTCGTGGCGCTGACCAAATCCAAACGGGCAGAAGAGTTTCTGAGAGAAGGCCTGACTACCGATGGCTTACCGCAACAGGAAGAAGCCCTCGCCCTGCTGCAGGATGCGATTGCCCTGGAAGAACAGGGTCGCCTGCCCAATGGTGCTGCAACACCCTTGAAGCCGGTTCACGAACTGGCTGGTGAAATTCACCTGGCATTCGGCCTGTCACGAGAGGCGGCAGCGCTTTTTGAAGCTTCGCTACTCAGGCTCCCCAACCGTCCACTTTCAGTTCTGGGTGCGGCCCGGGCCTATGCGGCAATGGGAGACAAGGAAAAAGCAGACGCCATGTATGAACAACTGCTGTCCATCTGGAATGATGATTCCTGGGCACCGGTACAGGAAGCCAAGCGATTCGTCGCTGTCAACTAAAACAGACAGGGAAGCTAGTGATGAAGAAGCAGGAACTGGAAAAAGTTGCCGGCAACGGTCTGATCAATCGCCGCCATCTGTTGGGCATCGGCCTGGGTGCTGCAGGTATGGCTGTAGCCCAATCAGTAATGGGCGCCGACACCGGCCTCCGGCTGGAAATTCCGGACTGGTCACAGCAGCCAGGCCCTGGTGCCAGTCCCTACGGCACACGATCAGCACATGCTGAACACATGATGCGAACGTCCGGCAATCCAAACCCCATCTACCCGGGTGGCGGTGCTTCCCGTTCGCCGCTGCAACATCTGCAGGGCACTATCACCCCCAATGCCCTGCACTTCGAACGCCATCATGCCGGCATTCCGGATATCGACCCAGCGCAGCACAAACTGGTTATCAACGGCCTGGTCAGACAAGCACTGGTTTTTAGCTATGAAGATCTGCTGCGATATCAGATGGTCAGTCGCGTCTATTTTCTGGAGTGTTCCGGTAACAGCGGAGCGGTACTGAGAAGAGAGACACCCGACCCTAACGGTACTGCCCAAAGTCTGCATGGCCTGGTGTCCTGCGCAGAATGGACAGGAATTCCCCTTTCTACCTTGCTTGATGAAGCTGGTGTATTACCCCAGGCGAACTGGATTGCAGCAGTTGGCGCCGATGCAGCAAGCATGGGTCGGTCTGTACCCCTGGCGAAGGCCCTGGACGACACCATGATCGCCCTGTTTCAAAATGGAGAGCCCGTGATGCCTGGTCAGGGCTATCCCATGCGCCTGTTTAATCCTGGTTGGGAAGGCAATACCAGTGTGAAGTGGTTAACCCAGATAAAATTGACTAATGGTCCGGTGAATTTCCGCGACGAGACCAGCAAGTACACAGATACACTGCCTGATCGCAGCAGCCTGCAATTCACTTATCCCATGGGAACGAAATCCTTGATTACCTCTCCTTCTGGTCAAATGACCCTACAACAGAGAGGAATCTATCGAATCACCGGTATTGCCTGGTCAGGATCTGGCAGCATCCGCCGGGTCGAAGTCAGTGCGGATGGAGGAAGAAGCTGGGCCGATGCGCTAATTGATAGTGAACAACACGACAAGGCACTTACCCGCTTCAGTATTCCCTGGGAATGGAACGGTGGTAACGCAGTGCTGCAAAGCAGAGCTACCGACAGCGCCGGCAATGTTCAGCCTACACGGCAATCTATACTGGATGAACTCGGACGCATTACCACCTATCACTATCACGGTATTCAAAGCTGGTCTGTCAACAATGCGGGAGAAGTACGCGATGCACATGCTTAGAAAAATTGCCCCTATAACAATACTCGCAGCTGTAGCAGCGTTACCCTTCCTGGCCAGTTCACAGGAAACTGTGCGACTTGGCACTCCTATCAGCGAAGACCAACTATCCGAATTCGACCTGATTGCAGAGCCCGATGGCACAGGATTCCCTTCCGGCAGCGGCACGGCACGGCAGGGCAAGGCTGTGTATGATGCCAACTGTGCGGCCTGCCATGCAGCAAATGGAGAGGGAATTTCAGGCAACACTGTTATCGTCGGCGGTGATATGCAGTCTGAGGGGCCGCCACTGCGCACCGTAGGCAGCTACTGGCCTTATGCAAGCACTGTGTTTGACTTCGTAAGACGCGCCATGCCAGCCGATCGCCCAAAATCTCTGAGTGATGAAGAGGTCTACCAGGTAGTCGCCTATGTCCTGTACCTCAATGGCATTGTCGGAGAAGATCAGGTACTCAACGCCGAGACGCTACCGCAAATCGAAATGCCCAATGCGGACGGATTTATTGACCGCAGTACGATTCATTAGGAAGTGATGGCTTGTTGTAAAGAGTTAGGCTAGCTTAACAGCCATAACAACAAGAACAGGCTCTGCAAACGTGTCCGGACTTCTCTCCAAAGAGCGCATTATCGCTGCGCCAGACTACAATCGCTGGCGAGTTCCCCTGGCGTCTGTCGCCATTCATCTGTGCATTGGTTCAGTCTATGCGTGGAGCATCTACAACCCATCCCTGATTCGGGTTCATGGTGTAGTAACCAGTGCGGCCGACGACTGGAGTCTTAGTGAAGTGGTGTGGGTGTTCACCGTCGCTATTGTGTTTCTCGGCCTGGCGGCTGCGTTTGCTGGTAAATGGCTTGAAGAAGTTGGACCCCGCAAGGTTGGCGTTGTTGCCGCCTGTTGTTGGGGTGGCGGGTATCTGGTTGGCGCTGCCGGCATCATGACACATCAGCTCTGGCTACTGTATCTGGGCTACGGTGTCATCGGTGGATGTGGACTGGGGCTCGGCTATGTCTCTCCGGTAAGTACACTGATTCGCTGGTTTCCTGACCGACGCGGTATGGCAGCTGGCATGGCTATTATGGGTTTCGGCGGCGGAGCCATGATCGGTACGCCGATGAAAGAATACTTCATTCGCATGTTCTACCGTGCGCCGGAATACCTTGGTACTCAGGATCAGGTGTCCCTCATTACCGAAGCTGGCAGGCGATTTGCGCAGCTGGGTAATGAGCTGAGGGAGGTCGTCATCGTCGGTGCCGCAGAAGCTCGTGACATGACCTTAGCCGGTCCCGAGGGAGTCTACCTGGTTGATACCGGCAACGCCGGTGTTGCGGGAGCATTTCTGGTTATCGGTCTGATCTATCTGGTGGTAATGCTAATCGCCGCCTTCTCTTATCGCCTGCCAGCACCCGGGTGGAAACCACAAGGATGGGTCGAACCTGAAGAAGCAGATCGTGGCGGACTGATTACCACGCGACATGTAGATATTGATCAGGCATTGAAAACACCGCAATTCTATCAATTGTGGATCGTGCTCTGTCTCAACGTTACCGCTGGTATTGGCGTACTGGGTGTCGCTCGGACCATGATCACGGAAATTTTCGGCAGCTCGCTGCCAGAGCTTGTGGATGCGGGCTTTGCTGCTACCTACGTGGTCATGATCAGCGCATTCAATATGGTAGGTCGGTTCTTGTGGGCAAGTGCTTCCGACTACATCGGGAGACGCAATACTTACTGGGTATTCTTTGTGTTGGGCATTGTGCTCTATCTGTCCATTCCCTGGACGGCACAACAGGTCAGCGCCAGTCCGTCAGTGGTTTGGCTGGTGTACTTTTATGGCGCAACCATGATTATCTTCACCATGTATGGTGGCGGTTTCGCTACCATTCCCGCCTACCTGGCTGACATCTTTGGCACACGCTATGTGGGAGGGATTCACGGGAGATTGCTGACCGCATGGAGCACAGCGGGAGTCCTCGGCCCACTCGCCATCACCTCACTTCGACAGAATTCCGTGAGTGAGGCAATCAATGACCTGGTCGCAAGGATTGACCCCGTGGCTTTTCAAAATCAGTTTGGCGCACCCGTATCCCAGCTCGAAGATCTGGTAGCCCAGAACACTGTTACCATTGCCAGACTCATGGAAATAGTACCTCCCGGAACCACCGACCCTACCAGTAGCCTCTATAATTCCACGATGATATTGATGGCGGTACTTCTGGCTATTGCCCTGGTCAGTAATGCACTGATGAAACCCGTTGAAGCGCGCCACTATATCGCCGATCAGGCCACTCCAGTATCAGATAATCCATGACTAGCAGCCAGGCAACGGCGATAATGTTGCGCCCCATGCCAAAGAGAAGCGATACCCTTGGAAGATCTCATTAAACAGGCCCGCGCCGTTGTAAAACACAGCTACTCGCCCTTCAGTGGATTTGCTGTCGGGGCTGCTGTTATGGACGAACAGGGACGAATCTACACAGGAGTGAACGTAGAGAACAGTTCTTATGGCCTTACCCAGTGCGCGGAAAGATCTGCGATCTGCACGGCTGTCGGCGCCGGCGCCAGGAAGATCACTGCCGTTGTCGTCTATACGCCCACGGATGAGCCCAACCTACCCTGCGGCGCTTGCCGGCAGGTGATTCGCGAGTTTGGCGCCGATGCAAAAATTCTCTCCGTCTGCGATACTGAGGCCAGGGCGGAATATCAGATGGACACACTACTGCCAGCGGCATTTGTGCTTGGCGACGATCAGACAGATTCAAACCATGAGTAAGGAAATCAAGCGACTCAAGCTGAGTGATCTGCACAATCAACATGATGAATTCATCAACGAATTGTATGTGGGTTTGAAAGAATACGGCTTCGTTATTCTGCAGGAACACAATATTGACAAGGTAAAGCTTGATCGTGCCTACGCGTTGGCCAAGCAACTCTTTGAACTACCAGATGAACTCAAACTTCGTTACGACAGCGGACCTGGTGGCGCCCGTGGCTACACCGCATTCGGTCGTGAAAATGCAAAGGGCAACCCCCACGCTGACTTGAAAGAGTTCTGGCATATCGGCCCGGATGTGGCTACCAGCAGCATCTACCATGACATCTACCCAGCCAATGTCTGGCCAGAAGAAATCCCTGGCTTCAGGGAGTTTTTCCAACAGTTCTATCACGATCTGGAATCTTTGGGTAAGACCATGCTTGAAGCACTGGGTGAAGCCATGGGGCTCGAGAAAAAGTTTTTCCAGGACATGGTCACAGACGGCAACTCGATCTGTCGTTTGTTGCACTACCCGAGTCTGGAAGGTCTCGATGCTTCCAAGTCCATGAGAGCGGCTGCCCATGCGGACATTAATTTACTGACGCTATTGGTAGGTGCGACCGATTCAGGACTTGAACTGCTGGATCGTGACGGCAACTGGATGCCAGTTGAAAGCAATGAAGGGGAAATCGTGCTGGATACAGGTGACATGATGTCACGACTTACCAATGATGTGTTGCCGTCGACTGTTCATCGCGTGGTGAACCCGCCAAACCAGAACAGCTCGCGCTACTCAATGCCCTTCTTCCTGCATCCGCACAGCAATGCCAGCCTGAATTGCCTGCCGCAGTGCGCAGGCCCTGGGGGCTCGAAATACCCCCCTATAACCGCTGGCGAATATCTGGATCAGCGACTCGTGGAAATTGGGCTGAAGAAAGACTACTAGTCTCAGGACAGAGACAAGAAGAATCCTGCGATTGCCGCGCTCATCATATTTGCCATAAACCCGGCAAACACCGCACGCAAGCCCAGTTCGGCAATATCGCCTCGTCGATTTGGTGCCATCATGCCCACGCCACCGAGCACGATACCGATCGATGAAAAATTGGCAAAGCCACACAAGGCAAAGGTGACAATTGCCTGGGCACGCTCACTCATGTCAGTCATGATGCCCGTGAACTCCACATAGGCCACGAACTCATTGAAAACCAGTTTCTGACCAATAAGGCTGCCGGCAATGCGGGTTTCTTCCCAGGGAATGCCAACAATGAACGCTAGCGGCTGAAACACATAACCAAGCACAAGCTGCAGTGAAAGCTGATCGAAACCGACGAAGCTTCCCAGCCAGGCTAACAATGTATTTAACAAGGCAATCAAACCTACGAAGGCCAGCACCATGGCACCAACGTTCAACGCCAGGGTCATGCCACTGCTGGCACCCGCTGCTGCCGCATCAATCACATTAACGTGCTCTTCGAAATTCAGCTCAATTTCCTTGTCTTCGTTCTCAATTTTTTCCGATTCAGGTAACAACAATTTAGCCATCAGAAAACCGCCGGGTGCCGCCATGAAACTGGCCGCCAGGAGATACTGAATCTCCACTCCCAGTAACACATAGCCAGCCAGAACTGATCCCGCCACTGTTGACATGCCTCCTACCATAATGGCGAACAATTCCGAGCGAGTCATAGTGGCAATGTAGGGACGAACTACCAGTGGCGCTTCCGTTTGCCCAACAAAAATATTTGCAGTTGCCGACATGGACTCTGCCTTACTCGTCTTAAGCAACGCCCGCAGCCCACCACCAATTACCCGAATGAGCCATCCCATGACACCCAGATAGTAGAGAACCGATACCAGTGCAGAGAAGAAGACCAGAACCGGCAATACGTGAAAGGCGAAGATAAAGCCGACCTCGAAGGCGCCAATTGGCCCAAACACGAAGTCTATGCCGTCTTGAGCGTTATCGAGGATACTGGCCACACCTGTTGAAATGGCATTCAGAATGGCTACGCCTGGCGGCAAGTAAAGTGCTATGCCTCCAAGAATAAACTGCAGCAATAAGGCGAATCCTACGGTACGCCAATTGACATGAGATCGACTGCTGGAGAGACCATAAGCGATAGCAAATAGCGTAGCGATGCCGAGCAGGCTAATCAGAGAGTCCATAAGTTTAGCTTTCCTTTGTCAGTGCTATGCCGTCACTATTCACAGATAGCCTCGTTCTTCCAGTTCCCGCCGCACTCTGTCGGCCATTGATGGCGCTGGATCTACTCCGCTCAGCACCACATGAGCATGTTCCCGTGTGGGCTCGACATGCTCGTGAAACATAGGCCGCACAGTCGCCTCGAATTGCTGCCTTACCGATTCGGGACTTCGACCGCGCTCCTCACAGTCTCTCTGCAGTCGACGGGCCAGACAAATATCCAGTGGCGTATCGACAAACAAACTGAGATCAAAATGTTCCCTTAACCTTTCATGACTCAGCAACAGTATCCCTTCCAGGATGAGTAACTGTGTCGGCCACAGTTGTCGGGTTTGCTCACTTCGGGTATGCAGGCTGTAGTCATAGCTTGGCACATGTACCGGCTCACCTGCCTTGAGTTGCAGCAAATGCTCCAACAGCAGCTCATGTTCCAGCGCCTGGGGATGATCGTAGTTGACCTTTTCCCGCTCTGTTACTGGCACATGGGTCTGGTCATGATAATAGGAATCTTCGGCGAGAATATCGATAGCCAGGCCTGGAAAAGCTGATTGCATCTCTCGATAGAGAGACTGGGCCAGATGGGTCTTGCCGGAGCCTGAAGGACCGGTAATCGCAATTATACTGGTAGCCAATCTTCTAACCTGATCTCACGCCTGCCATTCTGGCAATTATTTCCCGCCTTCAGCGCTGAGTCAAAAGCGCCGAAATTTCACCGGGCTCGGGGAAACGATTGCTGTCGAATTTGGAGAAAATCATCCGACCATCGACTTCTATATCGAAAACACCTCCTCCGCCACCAACTAACTCAACCTGCCTGTCAGCAGCTTCGATCTCTGCAGACACACGGTCTGCTTCGGGCTTATAGTTTCAAGCCGTACAATACTTGATACGAATCTTCATCCAATGCTCTCCGCTCTGGGGTAGTTGCTTCTTTTTCCTGTAATATAGCCGTGGCAAGCTTCGCATGTTAACAGGACTGCCAGGGGATTCATCATGCGCACGACAATAAGCACAGCCACTTGTATTTCACTGCTGATCTTGGGCGGTCAGCCAATTGTGGCACAGGATAGTGCCCAGGAGTGGTTTGCTGCAGGCCAGGAAACAGTCTCCCGCAATCTTGAGCTTCGTAATTCTCGCAATAATGACGGCGTGGCGCGCAACGTTATCCTGTTTATCGGTGACGGCATGGGTATCTCCACTGTCACTGCGGCGCGCATTTTCGAAGGACAATTGAGGGGAGAAACTGGCGAGGAAAACGTACTCAGCTTTGAGAATTTCCCCAGCCTGGCGCTGTCAAAGACATACAACACCAACGCGCAGGTTGCTGACTCTGCCGGCACCATGTCGGCAATGGCTACGGGAATCAAAACCAAAGCTGGCCTGATCAGTGTCAATCAAAACGTGGTTCGCGGTGATTGCGGCACCCAAACAGGCAATCAGACCCTTACTTTTCTGGAGCGCGCAGAGATGCGTGGACTCGCCACGGGAGTTGTGACTACAGCCCGGTTAACCCACGCCACTCCGGCGGCTAACTATGCCCACATCATGGATCGGGATTTTGAAGACGATGCTGATGCTCAACGATTCTTTGACCCCGGCGATTGTGCCGACATAGCCAGTCAACTCATAGATTTTCAAAGCAGAGTATTGGGTAGTGACGGTCTTGAAGTCGCCATGGGCGGCGGCAGAGCCAGTTTTCTGCCCAATTCAACTGATGACCCTGAATACAATAGGTCTGGAGCAAGACTCGATGGCCGTAACCTGGCTGCAGAATGGGAGCAGCTGTCACCTAACAGTCAATATGTGTGGAACAAGGAGCAGCTGGACGCGATTGATCCGACTACAACAGATCACCTACTGGGCCTGTTTGAACCTTCACACATGCAGTATGAATATGACCGGCCAGATGACCCCGCAGGTGAACCCAGCCTGAGTGAGATGACCTCCAAGGCGATCGAAATCCTCAGCAGGAATGAAGAAGGATACTATTTGACGGTTGAGTCAGGACGCATCGACCATGCTCACCATGCCACCAATCCCTTCCGCGCCCTGCTGGACACTATAGAACTGTCCAACGCAGTGCGAACGGCAATGGAAATGGTTGATCTCAACGACACGCTGATAATCGTGACCGCCGATCACAGTCATGTTTTTACCATTGCTGGCTACCCAAAGCGCGGCAATCCTATTCTGGGCAAATCCGTAGGCCTCGATAGTTCGGGCAATCCCCGAGAGACTCCGTCCCTGGGCAGCGATGGTTTACCCTACACTACTCTCGGCTATGCCAATGGCGTCGGATTTGATGAAGTGACGCGATATGCGCGAGCCGGACGAGGCGACCTCACGGATGTGGACACTACCACGCCTGAATTTCAGCCTCAGGTGGCTGTGCCACTGAGTTCCGAAACTCACGCTGGAGAAGATGTGGCCATCTATGCAGCAGGACCTGGCTCAGATCTTATTCGTGGCGTAATGGAACAGAATGTGATCTTCCATGTCATGATGGAAGCGAGCCAGCTGGAGCAGCGTTAGGAATCTAGGCTGCCTTGAGCGTCTCACCGATGATATCCAATGCCTGTTGGATATGCGCATCGGAAACATTCAGCGGAGGCAGCAGTCGGATCATGTTGTCGCCAGCGGTGCCCACCAATAGCTTGTTTTCCCTGAGACCAGCCTGGAATTCCGTATTGGGTACTACACATTTCACCCCTATCATCAAACCCAGGCCAGATATTGCCTGCAACTTGTTCGGGTGCTCCGCCACCAGGGATTCAAGACCTGCCTTGAGCGTCGCTCCTTTCTGGGCTACATCGGTTAACAATGAAGGTTCCAGCACCAAATCAAGAATGGCGTTACCCACGGCCATCGCCAGAGGATTGCCCCCAAAAGTACTGCCATGAGTGCCCACCACCATGTGCTTACCCACTTCGGCGCTGGTCAGACAGGCTCCCATGGGAAAACCACCACCCAGACCTTTAGCCAGCGACATGATGTCGGGCCTAATACCAAAATGTTCATGAGCGAACAGTTTACCGGTCCGGGCCACACCACATTGCACTTCATCCAGCATCAGCAACAAACCGCGCTTATCGCAGATCGCACGCAGTGACTGAATAAATTCTGCGCCTACCGGTCTGATGCCCCCTTCTCCCTGGACCGGTTCCACGATGATCCCCGCAGTATTTTCGCCGATCATCGCTTCGACAGCGTCAACATCTCCCCAGGGCACCTGATCGAAGCCGTAATCAGTTGGAATGAAGTGTTTGGTATGTGCGGGATTGCCTGCAGCTGCCAGCGCGGCAATAGTACGACCATGAAAACTGTTAGTGAAACCGATAAGCCTGAATCGCTCAGGCTTGCCAATGCTGGCCTGGTATCCGCGGACCGCCTTAATACCTGCCTCGATAGCTTCGGTACCGGAATTGGCGAAAAACACCTGATCCGCGAAACTGTGCTCAACCAGCCGTTTCGCCAGCCGTTCGCCGTCTGGAATGCGGAACAGATTGGAGAGGTGCCACAATTTTCCAGCCTGCTCCTGTAGTGCTGCTACCAGGTGCGGATGTGCGTGACCAAAACTGGTGACTGCGATGCCGCTGAGAAAATCGAGATAAACCTCTCCATTGGTAGTGAATAACTCACTGCCCTTGCCATGGCTAAATATCGGGTCATCGGGGGGACTGTAGTTTGGCCACAGTGCGCCTCGGGGATCACCAGTGCTATCAGAGATTTTGGCTGACTGGCTCACAATTGACTCCGTCAGTAGGAAAAAGGCGCATAGAGTACAGGAAACCGGGTGCCGCCGTCATGTATGAAATTGGCAGCAAGCTCAGTGGCCCCGCGCCGGCAGACTGTGCCTGCGGGAATGCCAACAAAAAAAACGCTCATACCGTCTTCACGATATGAGCGTAATTACCTAAAACAGGCCCAAGATACAGGAATCTTTTCAATGCTGTGCCTGTCTACCGAGGGAGAGAGTCGGATACAGGGCGCAACAGATTCCTTGTAGTAGTTCATACAGCATTAAACATGCCAGAATTCGGTCTTGATTTTAGGGGCCTGGAGAACGGCTACCAGGCCATCGTCGCCCTGAGGAAGTGCAATCAGCCCAATGCTGCACTATTTAAAAGCAGCAAACTGCGCAATACTCGAAAGCAGGAACAGCTTAATGACTGGATACTGTCTGACTGAATTAACATTGGCAGCAGCTGATCAGTAAGGACCTAATTGATGCCCAAACCGATAGTCTTTCTGCTTTCCCTGCTACTCCTGTTGCTTATCTTGGCAGGCATTGTTGCCTCGAATCCGGCACTGATCCTCAGACCTGTGTTGCAATCACAGTTGGCTGCGGCAGGCTTTCGTCTTCAGTCGTTGGAGTCAGTTAAGACAGGCACAAATTCCGCATCTGCCAGCTTGCTCAGTGCCGATTCCGCCAGCATCAGCTTGTCAGCGCGAAACATTCGAGTTGAATACTCCCTTGGACAGCTTCTCAATGGTGAAGTGGCGGGAGTATATATTGAATCACTACAGGTCTCCCTTAAGGATTCCGTCACCAATAGGGCTGACGGAACAGTCGAGCAACTGGACCTGCAAAGCCTGTACCGTTCAATCACTCACTTGCCTCTCGACACCCTTACTATAGAAGAAGCAAGAGCCAACATGACTTCAGGCTTGCTAAGCACACGACTGGACTTCCAGACCTCACCACTGCAACTGTTTCTGGACGGTTCCTGGCAAGGTGTGCCGGAACTCGAGTTCACAATGGACACTGAAGCATTGGATACAAACCGAGTGCAGATAGCTACCCGAATTAACCGGGGTGATGAGCTGCTTCTCGAAGGTAATCAGGAAGTCGAGCTATTCGACGCCCAGCTCGTTATGGCTGGCAGCTTTGCATTCAATACAGGACAACTGCAGGTTATTGCCAAACTGACAGAACGACTTCCTGGCGATTGGGCATTGGTCAATCAGGAGCTACAACTCGAACACAGCATGACAATTGAAACAGCTGACTCTGGACTGTTACTGCAATCTCTCCAGGCAACCGTATCCGCTGTTGGAGCACCAAATTCCAACTTACAAGTATTAGCAGGAACCGATCAATCCCGCCTGGTAGCCCAGTTCGGCTTGCCCGTGACACTCGCTGTGACTCCCAATACGGTGAATAGTGGCTTTGGCGTGCAGATTTCCGACAGCACGCAAAACTATTCCTGGATTGGAGATGAGCTGGGAATTCATGCGGAATCCAGCCTTACCAATATGCGCGCAAGCTGTGAGACCTGGAATCGCTGTTCAGCGACGGCGGAGCTGCAAATTTTTTCTCCGGCCTGGGAATTTGCCGGCGCCAGCGGCGAGGATTTGCGCGCCAGTGGAGGACTAAAGATTGAACAACTCCCGGGGCTTTTGGAATTCAGCACCGACAATGCCTCACTGACAATCGATGTTGCCCGTTACGGACAATGGCAGATTGCGGGAGATCTGCGCATTGAAGAGATATTCCTCATACTCGGGGACGTGGATCGGGGGCGCATAAAATTGGACACTGGTGACCTCCTCCTTAGTTCCGATGCTGTCAATCTTGTCAATCCAGGGTTCGCAACTACCATCAACTATTTTGATGAGGCATTTGCTGGCAGTGTAGACATCTCTCTCGGCGAGCAAGTCGATCTCGATCAGGCTCAACTGCAGGGTTCGATCAATCATTCATTGGTGAACCGGGAGGGTCACGCAGAATTCAATTTGAACGAAACTCAGTTCAGTGACTCAAGCCCGCTTTCGACCTTTGTTGAACAGAAATGGCTGAACATGGATATAGTGGCTGGCACCCTTTCTGGCGCAGCCCGGATTGACTGGGTATTACAAGATGAGGAATCACAAGTAAGCGGCCCAATTACTTTACAGCTCGACGGGCTCAGTGGCCATGTGGAAGATACTCTTGTGGTAGGGCTTAACAGTTACTTGTCGGGAGAATTTCGTGATTGGACTGAAATCGTTAGTACACCGGCATTAAGTGCCAGCATCGATGTGGTTGATATAGGAATGCCTGCGCAGGATGTCAACTGGCAATACAGCTTTAATACTGCCGAAAGAGAGATGCTCGTCAGTGAGCTGAACTCAGAAATGTTCGGAGGCAAGGTGGAAATAGCCGATTTTCGCCTCCAGCCGGATAGCTTTGATCAGGATCTGACTGTTGTCCTGTCACGCCTGGATCTGGAATCTATTGTGGGGCTGGCGGGCTACCCGCAGCTATTTGTCGATGGCCTGATCAGTGGCTATGTGCCAGTCTCCCTGGAGAACGGCAAGGTCCTGATCAATGACGGCCTGGTTGCTGCCCTGAGACCCGGCGGTAATATTCGCTACACGCCAGGATCAGATGCCTCAGCAGCCAATCAGACCATGCAGCTGGTCAACGATGCCCTGTCCAATTATCAGTATGAAACCCTCGATACCCGGGTCTACTATGATGAGAATGGTGATTTGCTGATGGAAGTACAATTGCAGGGTTTCAATCCGGACATGAATGGCGGCCAGGAAATTAATCTCAACGTCAATGTAACCGATAATATTCCTAGCTTGCTCAGAAGTCTGAAAGCGGGTCAGGAAATTTCAGAACGACTCGAACAACGCTTGCAGAATCGTTGAGTCGGTCATTCAGTCCTGATTCAGATAGTGAACACTAGACTGAACAGGAATCATCGAGAAGTCGAACTATGAATACTGTCTTTCGAATTGCAGCAATCGGTTTTCTACTCGCCAGCCTTTTTGCCTGCACCCCCACGGTACAGGTGGCTGTGCCCAATGAGCCGATAACCATAAACCTCAATGTGCGCATTGAACACGAAATTCGAGTCCAGGTTGAAGAGGACCTGGATGACATTTTTAGTGAAGACAGCGGATTGTTCTAGGGAGCTACCTGCCATGATAAAGACAATTATCCGTACAAGTTTAATATTGATGACATTGCTGACGTTCACCATGACAGCTTTCGCCATTACTTTGCAGGAAGCCAAGCAGCAAGGCCTGGTTGGCGAACAACGGGATGGCTATGTGGGATTCGTGGTGAACTCGATACCAGCCGATGTGAGAGCGCTGGTTGAACAGGTCAACGGTGAACGTCGCAACCGCTACCAGCAAATCGCCCAGCAGAATGGCATCACCGTACAACAGGTAGCAGCGGTCGCAGCAGAACGTGCCGCTGAGGCCACGCAATCCGGGCACTACATTCAGAATGCAAATGGACAGTGGGTGCGAAAGTAGCCACTCTCAGTGATTTCCTCAATCAAAGTGCAGCTTGCTGCGATTCAGCTCTGCAAGTGAAGAGCAGCCCATCAATATCATGTCCCGCTCGATCTCATCCCTGAGCCTGGTGAGGGCCCGATCCACACCTGCGTAACCACCGGCGGCTACAGCGTACAGATATCCTCTACCGATCATGCAGGCCTTTGCTCCCATAGCCAGAGACTTGAGCACATGAGTGCCACGTCGCACACCCCCGTCTACAATGACTTCAATTTGATCACCAACTGCATCAACAATTGGGCCTAACTGATCAAATGGTGCAGTGCTCCCATCCAGCTGTCTGCCGCCATGATTGGAAATCATCACAGCACTGGCCCCAATATCAACAGCTCTTCTGGCGTCTTCAACACTCATCACTCCTTTAATAGCGAATGGCCCGCCCCAGCGCTGCACTGCTTCTTCAGCGTCTTTCCAGGTGATTGAACGATCAAACTGACTATTCATGTAACCAACAACAGATGTAAGCTTGCCGCTTCCATCTGCTATGCGGCCGGCCACATTGGCCAATTCAAACTTTCTGCGAAACAAGTAGTTAAAACTCCAGCTGGGGTGCGTAGCAAAACTCATTAAACTCTTGAGTGTAAATTTGGGTGGAATCACCATGCCCGTGTAGAGGTCTTTCTCTCGATTACCCGCGACCAAAGTATCAACCGTCAAACAAATAGCGGCGTAGTTTGCCGCCTTGCAACGCTCAATAAACTCCCAGCTCATGCCCCGGTCCTTGTGAATATAGAGCTGGAAACACTTGGGACCCGGTGTACTGGCCCCCACTTCTTCAATGCTGGTGGTGGATAGGGAAGAAAGGCTATACATGGTTTTGTGCTCGTGGGCAGCACGGGCTACGGCCAGCTCTCCTTCATGATGAAACAGACGAGTCATCGCAGTGGGTGAGCAGAACACTGGCCAGTCGATGTCCTGGCCCAATACCTTAACTTTCAGATCCATGCCAGTAAGATCCGCCAGGGCATCGGGGATAAGCCGCACCTGATCGAATGCTGTTGTGTTACGCCGCAAGGTAACCTCATCATCGGCACCGCCATCTATATAGTGGAACAGTGGCGATGGCAGGCGCTTCTCCGCCAGGCGACGAAAGTCGGCCGCGTTGTTGCAATTCCTAATGCTCAATTCTCATTTCTCCCTGCGTGTGCTGGTTACCAATCTGCAGCCGGTGCCTGCTGCTCGCTATGGCAACTATCAAGCATAGCAGGAAATTGAGTCCCAGGGAGTCAAGCAGTATGATCAGGAATCCGCAACTGATTTTAATATTTCCCTGGTTTTCAGTCTCCGCATAGCATCACTGAAATTATTCAAAGATTTCCCATATGAGCTACGTTGTTTTCCGTTACCTTCACCTTATTGCCGTGGTCGCCCTCGTTGCTGGCATTGTCATCGAGAACATGGCGATCAAGACCACGATCAATGGAGAAGACGCGCGTAATCTGGCCCGCGTGGATGCGTTCTGCGGTATAAGCAGCCTGCTGCTCATATTATTTGGTTTGGTGCTGTGGTTTGTTGTGGGCAAACCGGCAGCCTTCTATGCAGTAAACCCCGTCTTTATCGCCAAATTGGGCTTAGTGATTCTGCTCTTGCTGCTGGCAAGCTATCCGGCTTTGTTCTTTTTCCGACACCGAAACTTTGAAGGCGACACCTTAAGTGTTCCCAGACCCGTCCTCATTTGCCTGCGTCTGGAAATTGCCATGATTGTATTCATACCAATCCTGGCCGCACTGATGGCGCGCGGTGTTGGTATTCCCTCCTGAAGCTCTGCCGGGACACATCATCACGGCTCTAAGTCGCTTGGACCGGTATGGCTGAATTTGATAATCTCAATCACACCTGCCCTGCTAGAGAACGGACAAGCTGTCATGCCGAGTGATCGCCGTAATCCCACCACGCCTGCTTCCATCGACGAACTCTATGCTGCTGATCCGGTTCTTGCAGACTACACGCTATGGGGTCGTGAGAGTCACCCGGTCAGTCGGCGTGGCTTTCTCAAGAAAAGTGGCCTGCTGGCATTAGGTGCCAGCCTGGGCATGAGCATTCCTTTTGCGCGTAATATGCCCGCCGGTCTCATTCCAGCCGCATTCGCTGCCGAGGGCGCAAGCGATTTCATCGAAGGTAAGGACGGACTGCTTGTTCTCAACAACCGACCCGTCAACGCGGAAACACCAGCACACTTACTGGATGATGATATTACTCCCAACCGCTATCTGTTTGTGCGCAACAACGGTATTCCTCCTGAAAATGCCGATCCTAATAACTGGACCCTGGAAATCGCTGGCGAATCCTGCGTTCGCCCCACTACATTCACAATCGCCGATTTACGGGCGAGATTTGAAGAGGTCACCTTACAATTACAATTGGAATGTGGCGGCAATGGTCGAAGTGAATTCGTCCCGGCTGCGAGTGGCAACCAATGGACCACTGGCGCAGTAGGTTGCCCGATGTTCACAGGTGTGAGACTAAGAGATGTGCTGAATTACTGTGGTGTCGCCGAAGATGCAGTCTATGTGGGCTACTACGGAGCGGACACCCATATCAGTGGTAATCCCGAACTGGACCCGATCTCCAGGGGTGTGCCAATCAACAAGGCATTGGAGAGGGAATCACTCATTGCCTGGTCAATGAATGGCGAAGACATCCCGGTCCAGAATGGCTATCCACTGCGCATGGTGTGTGCCGGCTGGCCAGGTTCAGTTTCCGGTAAGTGGCTGAATCGCATTGTGGTTCGGGACCGCATTCACGATGGCGAGAAGATGGCTGCGCCTTCCTATACAGTCCCTGCTTCTCCTGTGGCTCCCGGAAGTCGCGTGCCCGCTGAAGACATGCGCATCATCGAATCCATGCCAGTGAAGTCGCTGGTTACTTTTCCACAATCCGGCATCAGTCATGACTTTCGACAGCGCCTGGTAGTGCGGGGTCATGCCTGGGCTGGTGACAATCAGATCAGCGGTGTATTTCTGTCTATCGATTTTGGAGCAACCTGGCTACCGACTGCGGTGGGCACCGCCGCCAACCGACTGGCCTGGCAGAACTGGCAATCCTGGGTACAATTCCCGGAACCCGGCTACTATGAAATCTGGGCACGAGCCATGGACCAGCGGGGTCGTTCGCAACCTATGGTAGTTCCTGGCTGGAATCCCCGGGGCTATCTCAACAACGCCTGCCATCGAGTGGCAGTACAGGCTGTGTGATGAAACGTATTCTGGTTCTGACACTGATGGCAGGTCTGGTGAATGCCCAGGAAACAGATTCGGCAACAGGTCTCATCGTCGCAGAAGGATGGGAGAGTGTGAGAGGAATTTGCCTGGCCTGTCATTCCGCTCAGCTGATCACACAAAATGCCGGCAACCAGGCAGTCTGGAAGAGCCGTATCAACTGGATGCAGGAAACCCAGGGTCTGCAACAGCTCCCCGCTGAAGTTGAAGCCAGTATCCTGGAATACCTTGCCGAGCATTACGGCCCAAGGCAAGCATCACGCCGAGCTTCCCTGGCATCCGAGCTGATGCCCGCAAATCCCTATGCGGTGAACAACTAATGAGCAACGATCAGCTTTCAATGTTCTCTCCTAGTGACACTGGCGCGAAACACGGCAGTCCGACCAGCTTTTCCCTGACCCGAATTATCAATAGCAATCAACAACGAGTGTGTGATCATTGGCTTATACCCGTGTTCATTGGCGAATGGATGTTTGGCCCAAAAGTACAGGCAGAAAAAATCATCAGTCTTGAGAACACGGTGCGCAAGAATGGAGAATTCGATTTCAAGATTCATCGCCGCGGCAATGAGATCTCTCATCGTGGTGAATATCGGGAATTGAGCATTCCCAATAAACTGGTATTCAGCTGGACCGAAAGCAATCTGCCCAACATTGAAAGCCGGATTACCGTGCAGTTCAGCCCTGAAGCTGACAAGACCAAACTCAAATTGCAGGTAAATCTGCCTGCCGAGCTAAGCGCCAACAAAGACAAAATCAAAAAGACCTGGACCGCCCGCTGCAAAGCACTCGCTGAGAAATTCAAGTAAATTACCAGCAGCCCTGTTAAGCCATTGGATTCCACCAACATCAAGACTCCCTCACTAGCGCACTCAGCGCTCACCTTCATAGTCGTCATTATGGTGATCGCACTCGGCCTGTTCTGGCTTGCCATAGACCTGCATGCACTGATGTTTCTTTGCCTGATCTGGACTGGCTGCAACGCCTGGCTACTGGGTGCCGATTTTGGCCAGATCAGACAATTCATGAGTGAAGCGATTGCGCGCGCACTGCCGGCGATCTATATCTTTATCCTTATCGGGATGGTTATCGCCAGCTTCATGCACGCAGGTACTATTGCCGCACTGATGTATTACGGATTGAGCTGGATCTCTCCTGCCCTGTTTCTACCTCTGGGCATGTTGCTTTGCGCTTTTATGTCGCTGGCCACCGGCACCTCCTGGGGGACTGTCGGTACCCTGGGTGTGGTATTTATTGGCATTGGCAGCGCCATGGACATGCCCTTGCCTCTCGTTGCCGGGATGATCGTTTGCGGGGCGACTTTCGGCGACAAGATGTCTCCCGTATCAGACACAACCAATCTTGCTGCCATGAGTGCCGGCACCAATCTCTATCGCCATATTTACAGCATGATGTTTACCACGATACCGACATTCTTACTGACGTTGGTCCTGTTCTCGGTAATAGGGTTTGGATACACAGACAATCTGCTTAGCACAGATGAGTTGAGTGCCATCCAACAGGCATTGGCAGATTCATATCAACTAGCGCCAGCTATCACACTCTTGCCCATCGTCGTACTTGCCGGCT
Organism: uncultured Pseudohongiella sp.; assembly: GCA_965267495.1. GTDB lineage: Bacteria > Pseudomonadota > Gammaproteobacteria > Pseudomonadales > Pseudohongiellaceae > UBA9145. The sequence goes on from OZ254078.1 coordinate 2,756,040, forward strand.
GCAGCCTGCGCAGACTTGCTCCCGAGATCAGTATGAGCAGCAGCATACTGACAGCAATGTGTATTGCCATGTTGTTGCAAGGAGATAGCTTCGACATAGTACTCAATTCACTGTGGGCCAATACACCCGGCAATACCGGCATCAACAACATTGATGAGCTGCTGGGTCGTGGGGGAATATTCAGCATGAGCTGGACTCTGTTGCTCGCAATCATGGCGCTGGCACTGGGCGGGATCATGCACAGCGCAGGATTCCTGCGCACCCTGCTGGCCGGACTGATTGCCAGAGTTCAACACGCGGCAGCCCTGGTTGCCAGCACAATAGGCACCGGCTTCATAGGGAATATGGCGATGGGTGAGGCCTATATTTCGATTATTCTTAATTGCCAGCTGTTTCGGGAGAAATATGACCAGGAAGGCATGGACAGCGCGATATTATCCCGCTCCGTGGAGGAAGGCTCGACCCTCACTACTGGACTGATTCCCTGGACTACTGCCGGCGCGTTTTACGCCGCCACGCTCAACGTACCCGTGCTTGATTATGCACCCTACGCATTCTTCAACTATCTCAACGCTGTTGTGGCAATAGCCTTTGCGGCAACAGGCATTGGTTTGTTGAACAGACCGGGCTCGGAACCTCGCCCTGCCGAAACCTGACTTAGGAAGTTTGCTGCAGGTAGTTGGCCAGGGATTGCTCTTCCTTGTCGCTGAACTGATAGCCGAGCTTAGTTCGTCGCCAAAGAATATCCTCGGCAGTGCGAGCCCATTCATGTTTACGCAGATAATCCACTTCCCGTTGATAGAGGTTGGCGCCAAAGCGCACTCCCAGATCTCCTATGCTGCGACAGTTCTCCAGAATCAACAGGCTTCGGGTGCCATAGGCGCCAAGCCAGCGGGTAATTATGTCAGGGCCGAGCCAGGCGTAGTCCTTCGCCAACTCCTGAAACAGGTTTTCAGTCATTTCGAAATCTCCGCCTGGAAGTCTCGCCCTTTTTGTCCAGGCGCCTCGCATACGAGGAAAGAATTGTCCCAGCTGATTCACAGCGCGTTCAGCCAACAGGCGGTAGGTTGTTACTTTGCCGCCATACACAGACATCATCGGAGCAGGTGACTTATCCACGACAAGCCTATAGTCCCGGGACACACTACTGGCAGCCTTGCCAGACTCATCGATCAGGGGTCGCACACCTGAAAAACTATGCACGATATCTGATCGCCTGATTGATTGTTTGAAATACAGATTACAGATAGAAATCAGGTACTCGATTTCATTCTGGGAGATATCGACTCGGTCCAGTTCACCACTGTACTCTTCTTCAGTGGTTCCAATCAGTGAAAAATCCTTGAGGTAGGGAATAACAAATACGACACGGCCGTCATGGTGTTGTAACAGAAAGGCATGATCGCCTTCATGAAGCCGCGGCACAATGATGTGACTGCCTTTAACCAGGCGAAGCGCATATGGCGCCGGCTTTTTTTGCAAAGCCTCAAACAATGACCCTACCCAAGGGCCTGTTGCGTTGACCACAACTTTACAGCTGACACTCGTCTCCTTTTGCCTGGTATCGTCGACCAGACTGGCCTGCCAACCTTCCGGTATAGCCTCCAGACCAACACATTCGGTCCGCGTCAGAATTTCCGCACCGTGTTCCTGAGCCTGCAATGCATTCACCAGGACCAGTCGCGAGTCATCTACCTGCGCATCCCAGTATTCGAATCCGCGTTTGATTGCAGGATTGAGCACACCATATTTTTCGTAACGAACACTACGCGAACCCTTGTAGTGAACCCGCTTCGCCAGGTTGTCATAGAGAAACAAGCCCAAACGCATCAACAAAGGATTACGAGAGTTGTCGAGCATCGGTATTTGAAACGCCATCGGGTGAACCAGATGACGAGCTGCACTAGTCAGGACATCCCGTTCTTTCAGAGATTTCCTGACTAGATTAAATTCGTAATGCTCAAGATAACGGAGACCACCATGAATGAGCTTGCTGCTCCAGGAGGAAGTCGCGCCGGCCAGATCAGACTTCTCGCATAACAGCACACGCAGTCCGCGTCCGGCAGCGTCGGCAGCGATACCCGCACCATTAATCCCGCCACCAACTACCAGCAGGTCATAGTCAAATTCGGTGAAACTCACAAGGTACTACACAGGGCGCTAATTGAAAGGTAGAGAACACACAAACAGCTTGGAAGTAGTGTACCATGATCGCCTGCAATCGCTTGCATTTGTGTGATCCTGGTAACAAAGCCAGATCACAGCAAGACAATCACGAAAAAATATTGGAGAGAGTTGTCCATGGGTTCAGCTATTCTTGCGATCGATCAGGGTACTACCAGCAGCAGAGCACTGGTATTTGACACAAGTGGCAAGCAACTGTCTGTTGGTCAGGAAGAATTTACCCAGCACTTCCCTCACAATGGTTGGGTTGAACATGACGCCGAGGAGATCTGGCAGACCACTCTCAATAGTTGTCGGGCCGCACTGGAGCAGGCCGCCCTGACTGCAGCCGATCTGGCCTGTATAGGTATCACCAACCAGAGGGAAACCACCCTCGTTTGGGATCGCAATACCGGAGAACCCATCTACAAGGCGATCGTATGGCAGGATCGACGCACAGCCGGGTATTGCAACGAACTAAAGCAGGATGAGGCGCTGGTTAACAATATCCAGAACAAGACAGGATTGCTCCTTGATCCCTATTTCTCAGCGACCAAGTTACGCTGGATTCTCAACGAAGTGCCAGGAGCCAGAGAGAAAGCAGAACGGGGCGAGCTGGCTTTCGGTACTATTGATTGTTTCCTGCTCTGGCGATTGAGCAATGGGGCAAGTCATGCTACCGATGCGACCAATGCTTCGCGAACCATGCTATTCAATATTCGCGAGCAATGCTGGGATGAAGAGTTACTGGCAAAATTTGATATTCCGACCAGCGTGTTGCCAGAGGTCAAAGACTGTGCAGCCGATTTTGGCTCCAGCTCGACTGACATACTGGGCGCAGAGATCCCCATATCCGGCATGATCGGCGATCAGCAAGCAGCGGCGTTTGGACAGGGCTGCTTTGAGACCGGGATGGCCAAGAGCACTTATGGCACGGGCTGTTTCCTGCTTATGAATACAGGAAACAACTTATTGCAATCACAGAACAAGCTGCTGGGTACCGTAGCCTATCGGCTGAATGGCGAAACCAGCTATGCCATCGAAGGTAGCATCTTCATGGCCGGGGCTACCATGCAATGGATAAGGGATGGCCTCAAACTCATCAGTGACGCGGCGGATTCCGAAGCATTGGCGCAACAAACTTCGGAAGAACTAAGCGTCTATCTGGTACCTGCCTTCACCGGCCTGGGAGCGCCCTATTGGGATCCCGATGCCAGGGGTGCCCTGTTCGGCATGACCCGTGACACTGGCATCAAGGAAGTCGTCACCGCAGGACTAATGTCGGTGTGCTATCAGACACGGGATCTGGTTGATGCTATAGGGGCCGACGGCGCTTCTCTGCAAACCCTGCGCGTCGATGGCGGCATGGTTGCAAACAATTATGTATTGCAGAAACTTGCAGACGTACTCAATGTTGAAGTGCATAGGCCGGTAATCACTGAAACCACGGCATTGGGTGCTGCCTACATGGCAGGCCTGCAACAGGGTCTTTTTAACTCGCTTCCAGAAATTGCCGAGAAGTGGCAACTGGATCGTGCTTTTTCGCCTGCGAAGGATGACGCATGGCGGAAGACTCAATATGAAGGCTGGCAACGGGCCGTAAGTCGCACTCGCTCCCATTCCTAAGGCAGCCCTCATGGAGCTACATCTAATCCGTCACGGGCAGACCGACTGGAATGAAGAACGTCGTGCTCAGGGCCAGAGCGATTCGCGACTCACTGATCTGGGTGTTACGCAAGCCAGGCAGCTAGGCGAGAAACTCAGAGATCTGCATTTCGATAAAATATTTTGCAGTAGCAGCCTGCGTACGCGCCAGACTGCTGAGCATGCCTTCAAAGATCGCCAGCAGGCAATTACCTACCTGGATTCCCTCAGGGAGATTCATCTTGGCCCCTGGGAAGGACGTCTCTACGATGAGATTGAGGAAGAAGATCCTGCCTCCTTTCGGCATTTCTGGCATGAACCACATCAGTTCAATGTGACAGGAGCGGAAAGCTTCTACGATATGCAGGCAAGAGCAGTGGAAACTATCAGGATGATTGGCCGGGAGTCTCTGGATCAACGAGTCGCCGTGGTAAGCCATGGGGCTCTGATCAAGACTGTACTGGCACATATTGAAGACCTGCCCATGGAAGAGCTGTGGAAACCACCACTCATGCACAATTGCGCCCACAATGTTATCGAGATGAGTGAAGCCGGAGAGTTCTCTATTTCCGTCTACGCTGACCAACCCTTTGAGTTAGTGCGCTAACGTTGTTGTAAGTGACGACGGCGACTCTCCCATACTCGCCTCCTGATCCAGCGACCCAGCGGAGGCAAGTCGGTTGCAATTAACGCCAGACCCAGCGGAATCATCCAGAAACCCAGTACTGGTAAAAAACCGAGGAATCCCAGAAACAGCAATATGATCCCTGTGATCGCTCTGACCACAGGTGGCAAATAGCGCTTGCTACGTTTCAAAAACAGATAGGTAGTTGCCGTCAACACCCGCCTTCGATGCAAGCTCCGTTGGGACTGCGACTTGTTGTTCGCTGATTTGTCGTTCATGCCAGTACACGACGGGAGAAAATGCGCATTGTGGTATGCTTGACTGCCATCAGGATTAGTATACCTCTTCCCCGGAATGGAATGCTCAGTTGACCGATAAGCGCTTCAACATGCTGGCCTTTTTTGCTACTGCTGTCTCGGCATTGCTGTTGTCCCAGGCGATTGGCTTGTGGGTAAACAACAATATCGCTGTGAATACCACGCTGGAAGTCAACAATCTGATTCACTTCACCCATGTTCGCAACTTCGGCGGAATATTCGGCCTTGCCCAGGGCTCGGGCTGGCTATTTGGCATAGTCAGTATCGGTATCCTGAGTGGAGTCGTCGCCTATCTTTGGTTCAGCAAGCAGTTGCAACGCTATGAATATATTTGTTTCGGCTTCGTTGTTGGAGGAGGTGCCAGCAATATACTCGACAGGCTGGTACATGGCAGCGTCATAGACTTTATAGACATCCAATCTATTCCTTACTGGAACTATATCTTCAACACCGCAGATGTCATGATTCACCTTGGTATCTGGCCAATGCTTCTATTGAGCATTCTCGCCGCTCGCTCGCACACTACTACGTCTATGACGAATCACACTTCGACGCCAGTGAAACCCGACGACTGAGAAAAGATGTAGGGGAATTTTTTGACGCAATAAAAAAGCCAGCATTAGCCGGCTTTTTAGATGCGTTAAAGAAAAGGATCACATGCGATAACACAGCGTGTATTCGTTATCTTCTGAGTAAACACCACCGCCACCAAGTGCGTTGTTGGATGGGTTTGTATTCTGGCCAGAAGTACCCTGGGTACCACGCAGACGACCAGTTGCACCGTTGCCATCGTCCATTTCATTGTCGATGGCGATTGCAGCAGAACCTGGAACCTGGCTCAGGCAAACCTTGTTGCCGCCAAGACCACCATTGGCGACCTGGGAAGTGACACCAATCAGACCGCCCCATGAGTTGGTAGGCTGTGCAGCCACACCAGTATCGGCAGGGTCGCCAGAGATAAAACCGGCAGCCTTCAACTGACGCCAGAAGGGACCACCTTCACCGGTGCCATTAAAAGTCTGGTTGCGGGTAATCTCCAGTCGGCCATCGGCGTCACCACCGATGTTTGCACTGTTCCAGCTAGTGCCGCGAGCCTGTACAGTCGCCGTAGGACCATCGTCGCCAGGGGTACGGCCATAGCGATCCTGATAAGCGAATACCGCAGCGGCAGTTCCGTTCATGTCCTTAACCGCCTGCTTCACTCGAGAGTTTTCGATCAACTCCTGACCTTGTAAAACACCACCCACAAGCAGACCGATAATCACCAAGACAATGGCGATCTCGATCAAGGTGAAGCCCTGCTGCTTCATAGTTCGCATTGCCTTAATTGAGTTATTCATTTGTTTTACTCCTGCAATCTTTCTTGCAAAAAATTTAATAAATTCAAGTAGTACCGCAAAATCTGGCGCCACTATATATTTCGGCCCGGGGACCCGCAAGATGTAGGTTTTTTTTACACAGAAGCCGGCAGAGAAACCACAAATATCATGGGTGCGTCGTTGGGGGTAGACGCCTGCAAAGTGCCGCCAAGCCCCGAAACAAGCTGCCTGGCGTGATACAGACCAATTCCCAGCCCATCCCCTTTTTCGCTCCAGAATGGCTCAAATAGCCGCTCTGGCCACTTGCAGGGTTGGCCCAGTGTATCGGTTACAGAAATGCTGATATTGTCCCCGCCATTTTCGATAGAAATTTCAATATTTGGCTGCGAGCCAGGATTTCTGCGGGTCTGATCGATGTAGTTGCCGAACAGGTTGTCGAAAATGCTGCTCAGGGACTGCTCATTTGCCTGAATCTGGCCATCTCCGTGAATGGCGATGCTTAAATCATGGATTTTCGCGGTTTTGTGAAGGAAATCACACAGATTGATGGCCTCCTGCTTGTCTCCAGGCTGGCTGTTAGAGAGGGTGCTGAGAAAGCGTTCCGAGCGTTCACGCAAGGTGGGCATCACCGCCCGCAGGCTATCCAGGAGTTTGTCCTGCCTGTGCTCTGGAGTCGAATCAAGCTGTTCCGCCACCAGGCTGATAAGCTGGACGATGTTTTTCATATCATGCTGCAGAAACACACTCATCTTCGCTGACTGAGCGAATGCGCCCTGCACTGTGCCCAACTTCACCCACATATCCGTATAGAGAAGAAGAAAGAAACTTTCTGAAACCAGCGTGCTGAAGTAGCGTTGTTCAAAGCGTCGTTTGCCATCGAACAGATTCACCACGAGGCTGATATCTTCCACTTCCAGTTTTCGCTCAATGGAAACATCCCCCTCTGCACCTTCGAGATGGGAAATCTGCGAGCCGAACCAGTTGAGTTGCCAGCTGATTCCCCTGAATCCGGCTTTTTGCAGCGGCGACCAACACTGTCGCAGAAAATCCGGCAGATCGAAATTCAGCTCCTGATTTAAAGCCACCAGCTCATTGGTAATATGGGCTCGTCGTCTGGCCTGGTTCAACAACCAGGTCGTGGCCACGATGATGCTGAAGCCAATGAGAATAAGATAAGGATAGAGGTTAGCCATTGAAATCTATTGAGCAGGCCGAGCTGCAGCCATTCATTCGCGCTTGATACCAAATTTCTTCAAGAAGTAGTAAATCGATTCACGTTTCAGGCCTAACTTTGCTGCACTTTGGTAAACATTGAACTCGGTATCCTTCAGTACCTTGCGCACCAGTTTCTCTTCTGCTTCCTCGCGAACTGCTTTGAGACCATCGGCGACTTTTGCATTGATCTGCAATCGCGTCATCCCCTCTTCTTCAGAGAGGGTCTTTTCCTTACGGTAGAACAGCACAGCACGCTGTACCGCACTCAGGATGTCCTCAGAACTGGATGGTTTGGCAAGAAAATCGAAAGCCCCTTCTTTAATTGCCGCCAGCGCGGAACTTTCTTCGTCCTGGCCAGTGAGCACGACAATTTTTGCCGGGTACAATCCTTCAATAATAAGCTTGATTGTTGCCAGACCTTCAGAAGTAGTGTGTGGCGATGGCGGAAGCCCCAGATCGAGCACTACTGCAGCAATATCTGGATTCTCTTGTAAAACTGCTTCGGCACCAACCCGGCTGTCGGCCTCCATGACCTCATAGCCGTTGTTCTCCATTACGCCACGCATAACCAATCGAAGCGCGGGATCATCTTCGACCAGCAAAATAGTGACCGATTGTTCAGCCATAAGCTGTTCGCTGTCTGATTCAGACATGGCAGTCTTTCAGGTAATTGATTTCAGGAACAAGAGAATATCAGGGAAGTTGTTCCGCTGAAATCATGCGAGAGAAAAGAATATTAGCTGACATCCAGGCAAGAGTATCGTCATAGACATCTTCTATGTAAGTGGATACCGCGAAATCAGTGTTGTTGGCGTGTCGATACCCTGCTCTGGTAGTTTCACCAGAATTTTCTACTTCTTCCGTGCCGGAGAAATTTGCCCAGTCAGCCCCCAGGGAAACGACGACGGCAGGCAATCTATCAGCGACTACAGTAGAACAGGCAGCATCTGTACAAACTCGCAGGTCTGCTGCGGTTGCCAGTGCTGCGAGGCCAGCCAATCTCATTGCGTTGGCAGTAGTAAATGTGTTCGAGGTACCAATTGCTTCAGTGACATTGTAGCGATAGGGGCTTAACCAGGGATCAACCAGTAAGCCATCGCCGTTTACTGCGCCGCTCAGTCCCAGTGTGGCGGACGGAACGAAGCCATATAATTCAGTGCAGTTGCCTCCTCCAGCAGGGTCCTCAGCACCATTACTGGCCGCTGTCGCTGGACAGGGAAGTCTGCCGTTGGCCTGGGCAAATCCATATAGCGCTTCGATGATCTCATCAATTTGGTTTTCTGCATCGTTACGGTAGTTGATCTCCTGGGTTGAGCTGAGAGAAACCAGCAGTCCTCCCAGTAGTGCACCCAGAATGACCATGACCACCGCCATCTCGATCAGGCTGAAACCCGCGTGTTTTGGAGTGCTAGTGTATTTCATGGTTTAGCAACTGTTTCCCGCTCTACGTATGCTGCCTGCAATATTGTCCAGGGTATAAGTGATATTGGGGCAACCGTTAAAAGTAATATCGGCGGAATCATTGGTGATCTGCAGATACTGGGAAACGGCACCCCAGTTGTTGTTGGCAAACCAGACAGGCAGCGTATTTGGTAGAGTCGCGATCGCACCATCGAACTCTGCCTGATCAATAGGATAGCGTGTATTTGTCGCGTGAAAACTGTCCATCTCGACTTTTATGACTTCAGCAACGCGAGCAGTGACCGGAATCATGATTTCCTCAACAGTAATTCCCAGCACCCGATCATTGAAATTATCCGGACCGGTCCCCGTAGTGCTGACAAAACTGTTTCCGGCAGCATTGGCTCCTTCCAGATAATTCGCACGATTGTTGTTGGGGCGCGACTGGCTCGCAAGTGCCGGGCCGGGCGCAACTAATACTGCTGCAATATTAGCCTGCCCATCCACTGTATGGGTTGTAACAGTGGTGGTATTGAACGCAGTAGCGGGGCTACGCCGTGCAGCATTGGACAATCCATACCAGATCTCTTCATCAACACCGTAGTTGTAGTCCGACATTTGCAGGGTAGAACCAGGAGCGGGCAAGGCAACATTAATAGACTGCGGCAACCTGCCTAAGGCGTTATTACCACATGGAGAATCTTCCGCACCATCGTTGTTGGTATCAGGACATGGCAAGTGACCAGGTCCGGCTCCGGTTGCTCCGAAGTAGTCACCATACATCATCGCATAACCTACTAATGCGGCCTTGGCTTGCTGTAATGCCTTACCCGACTGATCGGCACTGCCGAGAGCAACGACGTTATTGTTGGCGAATGAAATAAACAGGTTAGCACCCGCCATGAACAGGATGGCGAACATGATGAGCACGGCCACTCCTTTCTGGAGACCGGGTCTGGGCATAGCTGGGTGTTTCATCGTTATTGAGGCTGCGCCTGGTTGTCTTGCGAAACTTCGGCGCCTAGATTATCAGTTTGAGTTTCTGATTCTGTGATGGAGGCGGCAGCTTCCGTGAGAGGTGGCGGTTCCTCAAAATCGTAGGATTCAAACAATTGCCCCAGGGTCAGATTCAGGACCTGGCCAGGTTTGAGGTCGTAACTCGCACCGCTGTCCGGGTCAGAGATGCGCAGAGATCCTTGTGCAAAGGGTTGCAACAATTCCATGTTGTCAGGCAAGTCTTCCTGATTGATTGGCAGGTCATTGATCCACACCGTATAAAGGCCGTCAGATCTTTGCATACTGCCGCCGAGGCGGTAGATCACATCCGGCACCGGCGCCGACTCAATAATCTCCGGCAACTCAATATCCAGATCCAGAACGGGTTCGGGAATTTCCGGTACTGCTCCCGGCCTGTACAGGCTCTGCCTCTGCCTTTCCAGATCCGCACGTTCCGCAGGCGTTGAGAACAGCCGCAAAATCGTCTGTGCCTGTGCCGAATAGGGCAATAGCGTCAGCAGTAAAACTATGGTGAAGGTTATTTTGATCATAGGAATTAAAACCCGAGATAGGGCTCCCTCTGATACGTATACCAATTAAAATCGCAAGCTGCTATTTGATGCTGTACAACCTCCCTGGCCATGTCGGGATCTTCCAGCGCAGCGGTTACAGTGCAACTGGTCGGCACCATCAACCTGCCAGAGTCCATGATGTCGGCCAGGAATCGGGTGAGATCTTCCTCATGTAACAACGAGAACCGAACCTGTACCTGACTCGACCTCAGGGTAATCTGATCATCGGGGAAGTCCACGTCTTCCCCATACTCCAATAGCAATCGATTCTGTTCACCGATCGCCACACTGATAGGAAACAACAGGTAACGCTCGCGGATATCGGTAATTTCTTCCAGCAGTGCAACCCGATCTTCCTCACCCATGACACCGTTGGCTTCCATGGTGTTGTAGACACCGATACTGTTCACTACCGCTTGCTCTTCCTGTGCGATCTCCTGCACCTGAACAGAAATCAGCTCCATATCTGTCGTGGCATTGAATTCTCTGCGCTGCATATCGTTGCCATAGAATGACGCCGCGAAATATGCACCAATTGAGAGTGCCAGCACGACCGCCAACAGGATCATCGGGCCCCTCAGCCAGCGAATGTCTTCTCTGATGCTTCTTCTTCTCAGCGCCATGACTAACTTTCCTGCCTGACCCGAATTGCAAATTCGGCATCCACAGCATCGTCGTTAATTACCGTACTCACCTCACCATCAGGCCCGGATTCAACCGGCAGGCTAATCGGTGTTGCAACTGCACCTTCGATTCGATTAAGGGTCTGCAGAAAGACGCCAAGTTGGCGCTGGGAAGTAGCGATACTGCTTCCGCCGCGCACCGTCCCTACCAGATTAATTGACGGTGAGGCCTCTCCGGCAAGCAACGCATCGGTAGTTGTATTGTCCTCATTAAGCCCGGTCAGTTCCCACTCAACAGAGCTTAAGGTGACAGAAGGAAATCTAGCTACTACGGCACTCACAGCACGCATCAATTCAATAGGGTTGCGAATCTGCTCGTTAAACAACTGATAATTGCTCACTGCCAACTGCATCGCCTCCGATGGAATTGGAGTCGCAGGGAATTCCGCCGTTAGCGAATCATACTGAAGCTGAATAGGCAGAATCTGCTCCATCAAGCTATCAATCCGGGCTGAGCGCCTGGTGGCATCCAACAAGAGCGGCATAAAAATGCCAGCGCTGATTAACACAGAAGCAACGCAGGTGATGTAGATGATTCTGCGCACCTGCCAAAGGTCGTTGAAGCGCAAGACGGGAGGAGAAGCATAGCGATTTGCCAGTTGTCCATGGCGCACTCCCCAATCCAGGCAGAGTATAAGGGCTGTCTTGCTGCTATCAGATCCATGATAGTGATCCGGAGCAATCATCTCAGCAGGGCGGTGATGTTCGATCTTGCGGAAAAGGCCCTCGCCAAGATGCTCATGAAATTCTTCATTGTCCAGCTGTGGGGTAATAATATGCAGGTCCAGTTGCTCTCCGAATTTCGTCAGGCCGATGCGCTCCAGATATTCCTTCGACTGTCGGCAAGTGGCCATAATATCGCTCACCAGCTCGTCATTAGTGACCGCACTAGTCTGAGTGAGTCGACTGAACATCATGCGATTATTGGATACGAAGGTCTGACGAATACCGGTCGCCTCCCAATTGACCAGCAATGTATCTTTACTGGACAACAGCTCGTAGTGCTCTGCGACTTTGCACAGAGCAAATGCCGGTGTGGTGACCCCCTGGATAGGCACCTCTTCTTGCAGTAATACACGAATCCAGGGCTCGACTATCTGGTTTTTGGTCAATGCACTGAAAAGAACCTTGTCATTCTTCCTGCCACCAGGTTCCCGGCCAACGACACTCGATGAGCGATACTCCAGCGACCGAAAATGCTGTAGTGATTTGCGATTGAGAAATCCTTTACGATCGTAGTAGCTGACGTGAGGCAGTGATTCCACCAGAAAATCTTCAGCAACTGTATCCACAAGCAATGTAATAGGAGACAGAGTCTGTTCAGTGAGGTAGTTCCGGAAATTGGTATAACCAACATCCTCGTCAGAAAACTTGGCATCGTGAATCAATTGCCCCTTGTGCAGCACATAGACAGAAAGCCCATCCGCATCAATGAGAGCGATGCGTTTGGATTTTTTCCTCCCCAGTCCACCCAATATGCCTAGCACTTCACTACCTATAGTTGCAGATTACTGATTGAAGAATAAACAGGCCCCATCACTGATAACATCACCCATCCCAGAATGCCACCCAAAACGATAGTCATGATAGGTTGAATCAGCGCCTGAACTCGCTCGATAGAGTCCTTAATATCCCGATCATAGAAGTAGCTCACATTCAGGAGCGCCTGATCCAGCTGGCCGGTTGTTTCGCCGACGCGAATCATTCGCACCACCAGGGGTGGGAACAAACCGGTATTACGAAAACTGTCGGAAACTCCCTGCCCTTCCTGTATCTCTTCACGGGCTTTTGACAAGGCGTATCGAATCGCCACATTGCCCGCTGTTTTTTCAGTGATTTCAATACATTTCAACACCGGAATACCCGCCTTGTACATCAGGGCAAAGAGATTGGCGAAACGGGACAGGATGATTTTCTTCAGCACCGGGCCGATTTGCCAGACATTGAGCTTCAGGGCGTCAAGTCGGTAACGGATCTCTTCGCTCATGGATGCCGCAGTCTTCAATAGCAACCAAACTATCAGCGGGGCAATCGTAAAGAGATACCAGTAAGCCACAATAAAATTTGATGTAGCAATGAGCACTCGAGTGTGTAGTGGTAATGTTGATCCAATGCCCTCAATAAAATTGATCAACTGCGGCACCAGATAGATCATCAAAAACCCGATTACGCCAACAATTGCTGCTCCAACGAAGGCCGGGAATATAAGCAATTTCTTGGTGGACGTGATCAGTTCATCCTGCCATTTGATCATGCCATTGAGTGACAGAAAAACATCGGGCAATTGTCCGCTTTCCTCTCCAGCGGCAATAAGATTGACAAACATTTCATCAAACACCGCAGGATGCACAGCCAGTGCTTCTGAAAGCTTCTTGCCAGCTTCAATATCTTCGATTATCTGGGCGATTACAGCTCGGAAATTCGCCTGCTCAACACTGTCACGCAGGTCCATCAGGCCATCAAGGATAGACACCCCTGATCTGGTGAGTTGCTCCATGTGGAAACAGAAATTAATAATGTCGATTCGGCGAATTGGCTGGCTGAGAAAGAGAGATTTTCGCTGTTCGACAAATCTGGCGCGCACCAGATCCAGACCCATTCTTGCGAGACGGTTCTCCAGATCCATCTCATTGGCAGCATCCAGTTTGCCGCTATGTTTGCGCCCTCTGTTATCGACGGCTTTGTAATTAAAGAGTGCCACCTGGCGTCCCGTTTGATGTTATCTACTGACTCTGCTGGTGAGGTCTACCTTGCGTGTTATCTCATCCAGACTGGTCAGTCCTTCGATAACCCGCCGACAGGCATCATCGGCGAGAGTTTTAAAACCGGTTGCAACAGCTGCTTTCAACAATTCATGTGCTGAAGTTTGCTGGGAAATGAGCTTTTTCATGTAGTCGTTGATGCGCAATATTTCCACGATCGCAGTACGGCCACGATAGCCTGTGTGATCACAGGCGGCACATCCCTTTGGCGCATAGATAGTAAGATTCTGCACTGCATCATCCAGGCCCAACAGCTTTCGCTCTAGCTCACCAACCTCCTGGGGCTGCTTGCATTTTGTACAGAGACGACGAATCAGGCGTTGAGCAACGATACCGATCAAATTGTCTGACAGGATATCCGGCAACACGCCCAGGTCCGAAAGGCGCGACATGGAACCCACTGCTGAATTGGTGTGCAGAGTCGAAAACACCTGGTGACCCGTCATTGAAGCGCGAAAAGCCATCTCGGCCGTAATATCATCCCTTATCTCACCAACCAGGATGACGTCCGGGTCCTGACGCATCATTGAGCGAATACCTTCTGCAAAACCCATCTTGGCTGCTTCATTTATTGAAGTCTGGCGAATCATGGGCATGGGATACTCTACCGGGTCTTCCATGGTCATGATATTGATTGCTTCTGTGTTGATATGACTCAGCACAGAGTAAAGGGTTGTGGTCTTTCCGCTGCCTGTGGGCCCGGTAACCAGTATCACCCCTTCGGGTTTTGCCAGCATGAGCTTGAGTGTATGCAGGTTAGACTCACTGAGGCCCAATTGCTCCATCGGCACAATGCCCTTGCGCCGATCCAGCACACGCAAGACAACATTCTCACCGTAAGAGGTGGGCTGTGAAGCAACACGAAAGTCGATCTGCCGACCCATTAGTGACATGGACGTTCGTCCATCCTGGGGTGCACGGGATTCAGCGATATTCATCCCGCTGATGACTTTTAATCGCACAACCATTGCTGGCCAGTAGCTTTCATGCAGCGACCTGACCTGACGAAGTACGCCGTCGATTCGATATCGAATGCGCAAGAATCCTTCTTCCGGTTCGAAATGGATATCTGACGCATCTCTTTGCACAGCGTCGGCAAGCAATGCATTGACCAATCGCACCATGGGGTGATTGTATTGATCACCTCCGGCCGCTTGTACAGCATCCAGGTCGATTTCGCCTGTTTCAATTTCCTGAAGAATGCCATCAATGGAAAGATCGAAACCATAGATTTCTTCAGTAATCCGGGCGATATCTGCATCGCCACCCAGCACAGGTTCTATTTCCAGTTCGTTATCGTGCAGCCCGCGAATCTGATCCAGCGCGACAATATTAAACGTATCTGCCATGGCGATAGTGAGCTTGTTTGCATCAACATCATAGGAGAGAGGCAGTACTTTAAAACGGCGTGCTACATCTTGGGGCACCATCTCGATAGCGTTGGCATCAATCACCACATTAGCGAGGTCGACGCTGCTGTAGCCAGTGTTCTCACTTAGTGCATCGCGAATAATTGAATCGGTGACGAATCCCAGCTCTATCAGGGTGGCACCGATGCGCTTGCCTCGTATCTTCTGTTCATGCAGACCAATGCGAAGCTGATCTTCAGTGATCATGCCTTTTTCGATCAGTTTTTCACCGAGCCGCTTCTTGGGCACCTGTTCTGTCGCTTCACTCATCACAGATTTACCTCGGCCAATTCAATCAATCTCTCCCTAGCTATGTTCACATCGAAACTGGCTGGAAACTCAGCGGCAAACGCCACCGCTTCCCGATAATAGACTTCAGCTGCTGCACCCTGGTTGAGATGTTCGAGGCTGACTGCCAGGTTGAATGCATAGTCGGGATTGACCGGCAGCCCCTGAAGCGCATCGGTTTTTGCCTGTTGCAAGGCATTGAAATAGTGTCGCTGCGCATCAGTCCAACGACTCTGGCCAGCATAGAAATTGCCAAGCGCATAGTTAACCGGAGCAACTTGTGGATGAAGTTCCATCAGGCGGCGCAATTCCCGCTCCTGTTGCTCTGGTCCTCCCAAGGGCCTGAGCCCCATCAGGCCGGCGCGCGCCACCGCATCACTTGGGTCTCTGGCCAGGAGTCGCGAATACAACTCCATTGCAAGATTTCTTTCTCCATTACTATTGGCAATCGCTGCCAGGCCAAGCAGTGCATCTCGATTGCGGGGCGAATTGCTCAACACTTGCTGGTACAGACTTTGAGCCAGCACCAGGTTGTCTCGTTGGAACGCGGCATAAGCATCCCGCAGCAGAGGATCTACCCCACCTGAGGATCCAGAGCGGGTAAAACTGATGGTATTGCTTGGGCCCTGTGATTGCACCAGTTGCTGTGTGACTTCGGGCTCAAGCTCGCCCGGCGCGGATTGCTGCTCTTGACCGTCTGCAACCACTGGCTCCGAATCAGCAACAGCTGGCGCGATGTCTGCTTGTCCTGTGGTCGCTGTTTCGGTTTCTGGTTCAGCATCAGCATTGACCTGTTCTGCGGCATCGACATCAGCAATAACTTGTGCCGCGTCATCAATCGCCGTCTCTTCAGGAATCTCGAAACTGAAATCGCCGTCAAGAGGTATCGATTCTTCCTCAATTGGTTCTTCAGTGACTGCAGCTACCTCCAGGCTCTCGTTGAAGTTCTCGGAAAAACTATCCTGATTCGCCAGGAACTGTGCAGGCACATTGAAGTTATCAGTTGTATTGTTCACCACGAAGAAATAGAAATAGGCACCTACTGCCACCATAAGAACGATGGTGATCTGGGCTGCCCATATCTTGGTGGAGCGACGTATGCGCAAGCGTTTGCGCTTACCTTGCTGCTTGGCGGCAAACAGATTTCTGGCACCCGAGCGGCTTGCGGCCGAGCGCTCGCTTATCGTTTCCTGCTGGGGTGTCAGCGTCAGCTTGTCCTTGGTCTCAGGAACGATTTCGTCTCGCTGATTGTTGGTCTCTATCTCATCCTGCAGTGAACCTTCTGATCTATCAGCAATCATTCGCTCTGGCGAAGGCTCAGAGATAGCCCGTTCCAGATTTTCCTGTGCCTGCAACTTCTCGTGACTGGCGCTAAGCGCGGCGCGCACGGCTTCCGGATTGTTAACTACGACTCCATACTCCGGTGCTGACGAAGACTCTTCCTCGTTCGAATCTTCAGCGCTTTCAAAGTCATCATCCGTATGCGCTTGCATGGAATCAGATTCGTCAGCGGTGTCTTCAACTGCCTTAGTCGGCTCCACTGAGCTGGCAGTGCTGGTCAATTCCGCGGAATAGTCAGGTGTGTAGTCGGCATCGAAGCCTTGCCGGGTGGCACTGCTTAGCCGGTCATCGATTGGCTCGAGGCTGAGACTGTCTCCATCCGATTCAGAAAGCTGTTCTGTTGCGGACTCCGGCACCAAATCAGGCTCGGGGGATTCCGTCGCCTCACTTTCTGGTGAAGCTTCATCTGGTGGAGCCTCCGACTCAAATTCCAGGGCTACATCGGGAATGTTACCGGAATCGGCGCTATCGCCGGCGGGTGCAGACTCAGCAGCTGCTGAATCTGCATCGGGCTGCTCTTCCGGTTTCGCTTCATCGCCTTGCTCTGCCTGCTTCTTGGCTTCTTCGGCTTTGCGCAGCGCGTCCATTAAAAGGCTCATGGATTCTTCTCTCTGGCCTGGGCCGCGGGCTACTGATCAGAGCTGCCTTGGTTACGCACACTACCAACTGTTGCTGTTGGCAGAAACTCCCTGAATTGTTCTAGATCACCATTGATACTGGGTTGTCGAATCACCACTGGGCGAATAAAGATGATCAGTTCGGTCTTGATTGTGTTGTCATCACGATAACTGAATAAATCACCCACTACCGGTACCCGGTTCACACCTGGAATACCAGCCACATCAGTATCGATTGTGTCCTGCATCAGCCCGCCGAGAATCGCAATCTCACCGCTGTCCACCTTCAACACCGATTCGATTTCCCGTATTTGCAGTTCTGGAATGGAATTAACTACCTGTGCATCGGCCAGTGCCGGATTGGGGTCATTCACAAATCTAAGAATACGCGAGATTGTCGGCCGCACGTTCAGGGTGATGCGATCATCTTCACTAATTTGTGGTGTTACTGCCATCGTAAAACCAACCGGGACCGTATGTACCGAGCTGGTAAAAGTTGGTGGAATGGCCGGACTCGTGGCCGTGGCCGGGAATCCCTGTTCAACCTCGATGGTGAAATAAATGCGATTATCAACAACCCGCAACATTGCGGTCTGATTGTTCAGTGCCATCAAGCGGGGGCTGGACAACACACGCAGATCACCAAACTCGGACAAGGCGCGGATAGTCGCCGTGATACCATCAGGACCGGCACTCTTATCTATAGTCAGCACATTGGTGGGTGCAGTATCCAGGTTCAATCCAGTTAGGCTTTGTGAAAAGCTGACCTGACCGTTGTCTCTAGCCAGTGCAGACCAGTCGACCCCAGCCTGGTACCGGTCATTGAGGTTTACCTCGACAACAGTCGCTTCAATCATCACCTGGTAGAGTGAACGGGTGCGCACGCTCTCAATAAAGTCATAGACCGCCGCGTGTTCACGGCTTGTTGCACGCACAGAGACGAGACCACTTTCCGGACTGATGACGATTGAACTGGCTGCGCCTTCTTCTTCCAGATTTTCTCCAAGCAGTGTTGCCAGGTTGGTGGACAAGGTAGCCCAGAATTCATTCGCCGATGTTTGTGCCAGGGTTGTTGTTGAATTGTTGCCTTCCTGGCTGCCGGTATCATCACCGACACCCCCGGTCACAGCAGACGATACATTCACAGCGGACTGGGTACTGCGAGCAATGTTGACATAGTCTATACGGTAGTTTCTCCACACTGGGATGTCGGCCTGCACGATCAGGTAGTCTGGCTGTTCAAAGCTCCAGGTAATATCGACCTGGCGAGAAATGCGCTCCAGAATCTGAGGCAGTGTCTGATCGATTGCGTTGATACTCACAACACCGGATACCGACATGGGCACATCAATATTGATATTCGCATCTCTGGCCATGGCGAAAAGTAATTCACGCACCTCCACATCCTGAACAACAACAGAATACAGTTCCAAGGGCACTTCTTCCTGAGGCGGCGTGATCAACGGGATGGATTGCACGATCTCCGGTATTTCGGCGGTCTCGGTTTCCTGGGGTGGAGCAGTGATATGCCGATTATCCACTTCAAATTCCGCATCTGACGCGGGTGGAGGCAAGGGCACCAGATTGCAGGCAGAAACCCCTGCAAGAACGAGGGCGGAGAAAACGATTTTACTACACACTCCAGAATTCATTTGTTTACTCCAGGATAAGTGCGGCCACTGAGAAGTTGGCATTGCACTCGACACTACTAATGTTTTGCACGAAAGGCTTATAGTCAAAAAGTTGATCTGGAAGCTGATCGATAAAATTTTGCGCAATACTCAAGCCCGGGAAGGTGCCATGTTTAATTGTCCAATAGCTCTCTCCGTTCACTACAGACATGCACATGTAGGAATCATTGAGCAGATCATGACTCTGCAACTCCGCCAGGAAACCTTCTGCGAAGTCCATATTGTCGGTCTCTCCGGACATGAACTGCACGGTGTAGCCATTTCGGTCGACATTGTTTAGCCAGTCTATAGACGCCACGATTCGACCCGGCGCAAGCCGGTCTGATGTTAACGATTGCGGCACTCCCTCAGGCCGGGTTTCAGGAACAAGCGCTATTGGCTCTACATCTGCTTCCGGTTGCTGCTCCTCGAATTGGACAGGCGGTTCAGGCTCAGCTTCGAGCTGAATTTCGGCTATCTCCAATGCCGGTACTGGTTGGGCAGTGTCGGTAGGCAGAGAAATTTGCCGCAGTGAAGCCACTGGCACGTCAGTTGCCAATACAGCTTGTTCCAACCGTCTGGCTTCGCCTGTACTCAGGGGCCAGAACAAGATGGAGAGCACCGCGAAAACGACGACTGCGCTGCCAGCAAAGAGTCGCAACGGAGAAAACAAGGTTTTCATGGCAAATGAGGAATACTCGCTATCTCGAATAGCTGCGACTACATGTCGCCAGCTGACAACCGGCGGTACGTCCGGGCTGAGGTTTTCTGGCGATTCCAGAACATTGTCGGCAAAGGCGGCAAGTAATGCCTTGTCTGCCAGAATGTTGATGCGGCGAGTCAGCCCACCAGAAGCTTTGGCAATAAGCTTTTCGGCACCGTCAGTGAACAAATTGGGACAGGGACAACCAGCTGCTCCCAATCGAAATCGAATATAGTCGCCAACCTGTTCGCCTTTCAGCGGACTCAGATAAAAACTATGTGTTATGCGCTCCCGCAACTGGCGAATGTGTTTGGCACTGAGATTCTTGTCCAGTTCCGGTTGACCGAACAGAATGATCTGCATCAGTTTGTCACGATGGGTTTCCAGATTGCTGAACAGGCGAATCTCTTCGAGAGTTTCCAGGGGCATACCCTGTGCTTCTTCGATAATAACCAGCACCTTTCGATTCGCAGCATGTTGTTTCAGCAAGTAGTTTTGTAGCTGCTGCATCACCAACAGTTTCGTGGTGTCGCGACGGATGGGCAATTTCAGCTCGAAGGCAATGGCGTAGAGAATATCCTCGGCACTGAGATTTGGATTTGCCAGATAGACAACCTCGATGCTATCCGGGAGCCTTTCCTCCAGCATGCGACACAACATGGTCTTGCCGCTTCCCACTTCTCCAACGACCTTCAGGATGCCTTCGCCAGTCTCGATAGCGTACAACATGGCATCCAGCACCACGCCCCGGCCGTCGGAGCCACCGGAATAGAACAGGGAAGTATCTGGGGTGATGCGGAACGGATGTCGCGTCAGGGAGAAATAATCCAGATACATTGATGCGCCCTTATTGTGATCAACTTCTTCAAATTTTATTGAGCCAGCAGGAAGGCCTGGGAATGCCCAGTTCTTCTACTTAGCATATCGGTCTAAGGGCTTGAAAATTGACGATTTTGAGGAAGTTTTTTGAAGATTTTCCTGGACCAGTTAAGGCATTGAAAATTGCCCTGATCAGGAATCGATTTTCTCCCCCAATTCGAAATCGGGGAGCTCTTCATCTTCCTCTTTTGCACCGGCGACCCAGGCCTGGATAGCCCGGTTTTCGACCAGCGTTTCCAGGTAGCGCATGGCGTCGGAATCGAGGCTGATTCCATAGGTTCTAAAGCGCAGGGCGATGGGAGCGAAAAATGCATCTGCCATCGAAAAACTGCCGAAAAGATAAGGACCTACGACACTATTCGCCTCTCTGGCTTCCGCCCACAGCGCCTCTATGCGAGCAATTTCACCCTTGAGTTCAGGGCCAATTTCCACCCGACGGCGGGAGCGGCAATTCATGGGCAACTGATTACGAATCAGGGGAAAACCACTGTGCATTTCAGCACAGTAGGCTCGACATTGAGCACGCTGAAACAGAGATTCAGGTAAAGCCCGGCCCTGAAGAAGCTTTTCACAAATGTATTCGCTAATAGCGAGGGAATCCCAAACAGTGAGATTGCCATCGACCAACACGGGCACCTTCAAGTTTGGGGAGTATTCAGCCAGGCGCTCTTGATAACCTTCGGTGAACAAGGGAATCCGTATCTCCTCAAATTCCACGCCAAAGTGCATCATCAGCACCCAGGGGCGCATGGACCAGGAAGAATAGTTCTTGTTTCCGATCACCAGTTTGAGCATCAAAACAGCCTTTGCTTGTTTGCTTCTCGAAAGCTATGGGACTATAGCTAAGCTACTAGTTTGAGAAAAGGAGTTTTCAATTGTCCCAGGCCCGTTTCACTGGCGTTCTCGCGCCTGTCATTACGCCTTTCACTGCAGATCTGACTCCGGATGCGAGGCTGTTGGGCAAGCATTGTCGCTGGTTAGTTTCCCAGGGCGCCGGCCTGGCGGTTTTCGGCACCAACAGCGAAGCGAATTCTCTTTCGGTGAAGGAAAAAAGACAGCTCATGGAAGCGCTCTGTGCAGATGACATCGATCCTGGCCGGATGATGCCAGGCACTGGTGCCTGCGCCCTGACGGATGCCATCGAACTCACCACTCACGCAGCGTCCCTCGGCTGTAAGGGGGTGCTGATGTTGCCCCCTTTCTACTACAAGGGAGTGTCCGATGACGGTCTGTATGCGTTCTTCGCTGAGCTTATTGAGCGAGTGGGAGAGCAGACATTACAAATTTATCTTTACCATATCCCACCGATTTCACAGGTTTCAATCGGCCCTGCACTCATTGAGCGACTGGCGAAAAACTATCCAGACAATATCGCCGGCATTAAAGATAGCTCCGGCGACTGGAATAATACCCTGCTGCTAAATCAGTTGGGCATCGATGACTTTCGGGTGTTTTGTGGCTCAGAGTCATTTCTGCTGCAAAACATGCAGCACGGAGGAGCTGGTTGTATCTCGGCAACCGCCAATGTGAATCCCGCTGCAATAGTGGATCTGTATAAAAACTGGCAAGGGGAAAATGCCTCTCAGAAACAGCAGGAACTCAACCAGATCAGAGCCATATTCCAGTCCTTCCCGATGATCTCAGCGCTCAAGTCTGCTACTGCCGATTACAGCAAAGAGCCAGCCTGGCGGCAGCTGCGTCCTCCCCTGGTTTCCCTGACCGATTCCGAGCAGCAGGACCTGCTCCAGCAGCTGACTGCTGCAGGCTTTCAAATGCCTGATATTTAAGGGTTTTTAACTGCAGAGTTGAACCCCACAGCTGTAAAACTTGGTTACTTTTTCAGCGTAGACAAAGCCGGGTCCATCAGTTAGCCTCAAAGTGGTACGGGATTGCCCGTGGGGTTTTGTATTTCTCTGATTTCATTGAATAAATTCACAGAGAAAGACGCCCACAGACTCCTGCACAGCGAAACTGAATTCAATTCTTCTCAGTGAGGCGCAAAATGACAATAAGACTAAATATCCTGCAACGTCTCAGATCCGCCCTAATCGGCGCCTTGGTCTTTGCTTTTTCAGGAAGCTTGCTGGCACAAGACTCCATTGAGTGGTTCAGCCTTGGCAATGACCTGGGCAACACTCGTTTCACTCCTGCCAGTGAAATTACTTTTGATAACTTCGATGAACTGGAAGTCGCCTGGGAATGGGATGGCGCCAGTATGGGTGCGGTCAGTGGCCGATCTACACCGAGCTACATCAACGGCACCTTGTATACCGTAGCCGGACCTCGCCGCCACGTCGTGGCCATCGATCCCAAGACCGGAGAGACTATCTGGAGCTATCGCCTGCCAAACACCGGCCGCTGGGAATACTCCATGCGTGCCGATTATGGAAAAGGTGTTACCTATTCTGAAGTAGATGGTCGTGGCGTAATCTATGTGATCACACCTGGCTTCTTCCTGGTTGCCCTGGATGCCAAGACCGGTGAGCCGCTGGATGGTTTCGGCGCGCCCGTCCCTGTCGATGGTTTCCCGGAAAGTGGCGTGGTAGACCTGCTGGCTGATCTCGGTCACCCCTATGATCCTTATGAAGGTGTGCCACTTGAAGTGGGCTACATCACCGCTTCATCTCCACCGGTAGTGGTTAATGACACAATCATCGTTGGCAATTCTGCTGAACAGGGTTATCACCAGTCTCGCATCGAGATGATTCCTGGCGACATTCTCGCTTATGACAAGTCCACAGGGGACTTCAAGTGGAAGTTCAATGTGATTCCCCGTCCAGGTGAATATGGCCATGAAACCTGGGAAAACGATGCCTGGGAATGGACCGGAGATGTCTCATCATGGGCACCGATCTCTGCCGACCTGGAAGCTGGCATCGTCTACATTCCAACTAACGGTGCAACAATCGATTACTACGGTGGTTTCCGTCCTGGCGACAATCTGTACGGCACCAGCCTGATAGCACTCGATGCGGAAACCGGCTCGAGGGTGTGGCACTTCCAGATGGTCCACCATGATATCTGGAACTATGACAATCCCATGGCTCCGGTACTGCTGGACCTGGATGTACCAGGACAGGGGCAAATACCTGCAGTCATGCAGGCCACGAAGCAGAGCTTTGTGTATGCGTTTAACCGACTGACTGGTGAACCTATCTGGCCGATCGAAGAACGACCGGTTCCCCAATCCACGGTACCCGGCGAAGTGCTGTCTCCTACTCAGCCTTTCCCCACCAGACCTGCCCCCTTCGATATCCAGGGTGTGAGCATTGATGACCTGGTGGACTGGACTCCTGAGTTGCGTCAGCAGGCTATCACAGCCTACGCGGACTACCAGATGGGCCCATTGTTCAACCCCCCTATTCAGCGCGGACATGAGTCAGGCAAACGTGCAGCCATGTTCTGCCCAGGCGGCGGTGGTGGTGCCAACATCACTTCACCTTCAGTAGCGGATCCCACTACTAATATTCTGTATGTGTCTTCACATACTGCCTGTAGTGCAGTTCAGCTGGTACCCGGTGAAGAAGCAGACCTGCAATATGAACTGCCAACTGGCGTGACTTATGCGCAGTATGCCAATGGTCCGGGTGCAGGTGCTCCTCGCCACCCAGCCGGCATTCCGCTCTACAAGCCACCCTATAGCCGAATCACGGCGATCAACATGAACACCGGTGAGCACGAATGGATGATCCCAACAGGTGAAACTCCAGCGCGCGTGCAACGTGTGATTGATGATATGGGTCTGGATGTGCCCAACACTGGTACCGGCGCACTGGTACCCATGGTGGTAACACCTAACATGCTGGTGTATTCAGATACTGCAACTGACGGCACACCGATGCTGTATGCCATCAACAAGGCAACCGGTGAAACTGAAGCGTCAATCGAAGTTCCAGCACGCAACCGCTATGGTATGAGCAGCTGGGTCCATGATGGACACCAATACATCATGCTGCAAACAGGCTCCAAGCTGACCGCGATGGCCCTGCCAGCGGCACAAGCGGAAGCTGGCGCGCACTAGCTACAAGCTTAGAGCAAACAAAAAACCCGACCAGTTCATTTGGTCGGGTTTTTTTATGCCCAATCATTAAAGGGGACTACGATCTTGCTAACTCAGACTGGCCGACAAAACCTCATTTCTTCAATTGCCTTGTGAGATTCCTCAAGAAAAGTGCGCCGGTTACCATCGCTCTCAAAATTCAAAGATTGATAAAATTCTTTACCGCTGACGTTTGATTCGATCTCCCAGTAGACCATTTCAATGAAATCCGCATCCCCTGCTTCCTTCAACATCCGCTGAAAAAGCGCATGACCGATTCCCTGCCCCCAATAGGCCTGAAGAACAAAAACACCTATAAGTTCTGCAGAATGCGCTGCTGACAATCCGTCATTGTTTGGCTGCATCGTGGCAAATCCAACCAGTTCACCATCAATGCGAGCCAACACTGTGCAAACATGGGAACGACTAATCCATCCCCTCCAGGCTTCAACTCTGCGCTCACTCACCGGGATATCAATATATTGACCTGGAATATGACTTGCGTAGTCAATTCTCACACACTGATTGTGCGCAACAGCAATCTCCGACGCATCACCTGCATGGGCGGTATGAAAAGTGAGATCCACTGGATGTCCAATTCCGTTTAGGGTTCAGGGCTGAATTCTTCCTGCACTTCCAAAGTTCGCCAACCTGCCATGATGCCAGCCATTGAGTAATTGCCTTCGTGGCAGGCATATTCGTAAATCGGTTCCTGCGCTGAAACCATGGTGAACATTACAGTCCAGGGCTCAGTCCAGGTGCCTGGATCCTCGATCGTGAATTCATAGCCAATCGTGTTGTCATCAATGCGCCAGAATTTTTCGGTGAGCCGCATGTTCTCACTGGAATTACCAAAAGACGTTGCGCCAGCAAAATTACGTGTCTCCACGATTAGTTTGTCATCCTGCCAGTAGCCTATTGAGTCACCTTCCCACTTACGCGGCGCAGCTCGATGCTCGGTATCATCCATCCGCACAATGCGTGCGTTGTGCACCATCTCATTGTGAATAATGAAATGATCTTCGGTTTGCACCAATTGCACATTATTATTGTACGCACTCGGTATCATGGGAGGCCCTGAGTTAAATCCCATGATGCATCGTTCAGACAAGGGGCGAACCTCAATACCTTCATTCAAGCTGGCCAGTCGACGCCGTTCCGCATTCCGCGCTTGCGCAGCTTCGGTCAGAGACGGTATGCGGCCGTTTTCCGGAGAAATGATTAAGGAAGTTCTGACGTCACCATCGAGCTGCTTTCCTCTGTCATACCAGAAGTCGTTGTAGTCACCAGTTTGTGTGGTATCGGTGAAATTATCCCGATTGCGTAATTCAACCTGCGCTGCTTCAAATTCCGCTGCCTGTGCTGGCGTCAGGGTCGCCTGGTTGCCAAGTTCAACAGGGCGTTGCAGTGGTGTGATAGTGCGGAAATCCCAGGTGCCTTGCAGATCGGGGAGCCCATTGCTGAGTCGGGGGATTTCAGTTTGTTGCGCCGTTACAGCTGAGGCAAGCATTACCAGGACAACTAATGCGCCAAACGGCCATGTTCTAATGCTGATTCTGGCCATCTTCTTCTCCTCAGATTGAGAAAGAATAGGCCTCAAGATTACGCCCGCAGGAGCCATAAATCCAGTTCCTGACACTGGATTTAAGAACCGAAGACCAGGCTCAGGCGACAGCTTATCGAAGGGACAATCTTAAGTAGCGAGCGAGAGGATGCAGGACGAGGCAAAAGCGTTTTTTGAGTCAGGAGTTTACTGACAGTAATTGACTGGCTCGAGAAACGCTTTTAACGAAGTCATGCGTTCTCGTAGCCGCTACGTCAATTAGATTGTGCGGATTTGGGTATAGTCAGTGTAACCCATCAGGATTTTCTCAATACCATCCTGCTTGCGGGTACGCATGCCACTTGCAACACCCTCGAAATGAATCTCAGCGGCAGGTGCCTTGCGCAAAATCATCTTCTTGATATCCGGCGTGCTCATCAGCAGTTCGTGCACACCCATACGACCACGATAGCCAGTGTCGAGACAGGCCGGGCACCCGGGTGCCTTGTAAAGAGTGAACTCACCATCATGAGAGAATTCCTCCTTCCACAGCTCCAGCTGTTTCTGCACCGCCTCTTCCGGTGGATCAGAGCGAGTGCCATCCGGAATCCCTTCCCGACAATACTCCGTGGCGAGAAACTCTATTTCACTGTCTTCCGGTACATAGGACTTCTTGCAGGAATTACACAGAGTCTTGGTAAGCCGTTGAGACAGAATACCAATCATGGCATCGGCGAAGTTGAATGGATCCATATCCATATCCAGCAGCCGCACAATACTCTCGGCGGCACTGTTGGTGTGTAGCGTGGAAAGCACCAGGTGACCAGTGAGAGAAGCTTCAATTGCTGTGCCAGAAGTTTCATGGTCACGCATCTCACCCACCATAATGATATCCGGGTCAGCGCGGAGAAAAGCGCGCATTGCATGGGCGAATGTCATGCCGACTTTCTCGTTAACTTCCACCTGCCTTAAACCGGGCTGGGTGATCTCCACTGGATCTTCTGCAGTCCAGATCTTGCGCTCATTGTTATTCAGGTAATTGAGGATCGAGTGAAGCGTAGTACTCTTACCGGAACCGGTAGGACCACAAACCAGAAATAGCCCATAAGGTTTCGAAACACCGGCCAGCAAATTGTCCAGGTTGGGTGTGCTCAGACCGATCGCATTGACCGGCATACACTTTCCGCCGGACAGAATCCGGATCACAACGTCTTCGATCCCACCCTGGGTTGGAATGGTAGCAACACGAAGTTCAATGTCTATTGGCGCAAAATGGCGAAAATTGATCTTGCCATCCTGCGGCCTGTTCTTGTTGGAAATGTCCAGGTGAGCCATGACCTTGATTCGGGAAACGAAGACCGAGCGATACTTACTGGGAAATTTATAGTAAGTAGTAAGCACACCGTCTTTACGAAAGCGCACGATGACTTTTTGCTTGCCCGTGCCCGGCTCAATATGGATGTCTGATACCTTCTGTCGATGACCATCTTCAATGATCTTGTTGACAATCTTTACGACTACGTTGTCCGTAACCTGCTGAGTCTCGACTGCGGAAAAGATGGTGGAATCATAGTCATCATCCTCTCCCTCAACTTCCATGTCCTCATCGTATTCCGCGATAGTGGATTCGATGTCTTCCGAGGAATAGTAAAACTGCAATGCCCAGTTAATGTCTTCGGGTGAAGCCATTACCGGCTCAACGTACTTGTTGATGGTAAAACTCAGTGCATCGGTTACCTGCCAGTCCATTGGGTTCTCGATAGCAACTACAATCTTGCCCTCATAGACGTAGAGAGGCACCACCTTGTGCTTGAATGCTATTGCGGCAGTGAGTAGACGAATAACATCTGGCTCGACAGTAAACTCACGCAGGTTTACAAACGGAATGCCTAACTTCTTGGCCAGCGCTTGCTGGATTTCTTCCTTGGCAATCAAGCCACGATTGACAAGAATCTCACCCAAGGCACCCTTTCGTTTCTTCTTTTGTTCCTTCAGCGCTTCGGTAAGCTGAGCCTCACTTACCAGGTCTTCGCCAACCAGAATCTCACCAAGTTTCAGGTTGGGCATGTGCTTCTGTCGGGAAAGCGCGTTCTCCAGTTCGGCTGAATCCACAATCTTCTGCGTGACCAGGTATTCACCCAGTAGCCGTGAACGCTCTTCCTGCTGGTCCTGCAGCGCATCATCCAGGACTTCCTGGGAGATGGCCTTTTCTTCCACCAGCATCTCACCGATCTGTCCACCAATGATGTGATTATCAACAGCGGCATGGGCAACAAAGAGGTGAGTGCAATAACGCCACTTTCGCCCAACCTTGGTTTGTTCGTAGAGGTGAATGCCGTTCTTGTCGGTGCGGGTACCGAAGGTATTGCCGGATAGTTCAGACTGGTCCTTGAAGAAGACCTCGAATGATCGGGCATCGGCATCCATATTGATACCGCCGGGGTTGCTGGAGCCAGCCTGTTTTAACAGCTGATAAGGTTTCTCCAGTCGCATGTATTTAACCGAAGACATTTCCAGCTCTGTCGGAGTAACCGCATTGGGCTCCATGATGGAGATGGCTTCCGATGAAGCATTGAACTGAAGCAATGTTCCTTTGAGGCGATGGGAGTTAGTGAGCTCTACGGTGACCGCCGATTTTTCATACTCGGGACCATCGTGAACTTCAGCAAAGGGAGGCGGTTGCAGATCGATCTGATTGGAAGCCGGAATTTCTACCTCGACTTCTTCGTCTTCTGCCTCTACTGCGATTGCGGTTTCTGCTTGCATGATTGTTGTACTGATGCACTCAACAAAATTAGGTCAATCACACTGCTGACAAGCATGGCGATTTTCACACAATGCTTGTCGCTCGACTTCTCATCGCACAGGGTGAAGTTGACACTGTTCACCACGACCAGAAGTCTTAATTACTTTAGCAGGTATTGCAGACCTAAACAATTTGGTAAATATTCTAGGCCACTGATTTAACGCAAGATTTCCGGTGAAAACCCCGGATTCTCCTAAGCTTCGTGGCCTTTCTTGCCGGGCCAGGGCAACCGCCCAGTGGTCATACCCACACCCAGCAGCACCAGCATACAGCCAATGATGGTAAATAATGTGATGCTCTCCGCAAGAAACAGGTTTCCCCAGAAGATACTGAAGATCGGTACCAGATAAGTCGTCATGATTGCCTGGCTGGACCCGATGCGTGTGACCAGTCGGTAGAACATCAGGTAGGCCAGTCCGGTGCACAAGATACCAAGTGTCAGAACGCTGAACCACACCTCAATGCCGGGCAGGGATTCAGGCACATTTGTCACGGCAAATGGTAGAAGCACGATTGAAGATATCAATAAACTTCCGGTAGTAATGGTGATGCCAGAGATCGATTGCATTTTGTAAGCGACAAGATTGAGGGCAAGCCCATACAGCGAACAGGCAAACAATGCAGCAGGAACGGCCCATACGGAACCTGTACCAAGCGCATCAGGGTCGACTGCCAGCACCACCACACCCGAAAATCCAACAGCCATACCCGCCACTCCCAACCAGGGAAGTCGCTGGCTAAAGATTAGAAATCCAAGCAGTGCTGTAAAGAAAGGCACTGTAGCATTGATAATTGAGAGTAGCCCTGCACCGGCGCTTAGCGCTGCATAAGCAAAGAAGCAGAATGGTATCGCCATGTTGGACAAACCAATGACACAAACCATCTTCCAGTGTTGTTTGAACTCACCCCATTTCCCTTTCCACAGCAACAGGGGCAACATCACAATCAAGGCACTCGATACACGCATCTCCACCAGGAAAACAGGACCGAGTTCGGGTGATGCCACACGCAGGAACAGGAAGGAAAATCCCCATATTGCGGAGAGCAACAACAATTCTGCGTAGTCTCGTATCGAGGCCTTGGCCATGGTGGTTCCTGAAGCACAACAACAAGTTGCGCTGCGATTGAGCCTGTGAATCAGGCCCGGAGCGTTTAAGTGGAATAGACTGCCTGTGCTGCGGCAACGGCACTCGCTGGATCACAGTCATGTCCAAGTGCGCTAAGCACATTGCCCAGGGCTGACAGGCACAGATTGACATTAGTTGGATTGCTGGAAAAACCCATCAAACCGACGCGCCATACTTTGCCTGCAAGCGCACCCAGTCCGGCGCCAATTTCCAGGTCGTAGTCATTGAGAAGAGCGCTTCGCACCGCAGCATCATCAACAGAATCAGGAAAGGCAACCGCATTCAGTTGTGGCAAGCGAAATTCTGGCTCCACAACGAAGCTCAGTCCCAGCGATTCTATACCAGCAGCGAAAGCGGCGTGATTTCTCGCGTGTCGCTGCCAGGCGTTCTCGAGCCCTTCCTCTTGCAGAATAGTGAGCGCTTCATGAAGCGCGTACAAAGAATTTACCGGCGCAGTATGATGGTAGGACCGCTTGGCATTACCCCCCCAGTAGCCCATCACCAGGTTGGTATCGAGAAACCAGCTCTGTACTTTGGTTTTGCGATTCTGAATCTTCTCGACTGCACTGGATGAGAAGCTTACAGGTGAGAGTCCCGGCACACAGGACAGACACTTCTGGGTACCCGAATATATTGCATCAATACCCCAGGCATCCACGCTCACTTCAATACCACCAAGAGAAGTTACGGCATCGACAATGGACAAGCAGCCCTGTTGTTGTGCGAGTTCGCAAAGCGCCCTGGCATCACTTCGTGCGCCAGTTGATGTTTCCGCATGTACGAATGCCAGTGCCGCGGCATCCGGATTTGCTCGCAAGGTTTCTGAGACTTTATCCAGATCAACAGCGCTGCCCCAGGAGTCT
This sequence comes from uncultured Pseudohongiella sp., assembly GCA_965267495.1. Taxonomy (GTDB): domain Bacteria; phylum Pseudomonadota; class Gammaproteobacteria; order Pseudomonadales; family Pseudohongiellaceae; genus UBA9145. The sequence continues at coordinate 2,787,022 of OZ254078.1, forward strand.
TCCACCACAATGGCTTCACCCCCGCAGCGCTCCACATTTTCTTTCATGCGGCCGCCAAACACGCCATTCTGACAAATGACCACCTTCTCCCCTGCCTCAATCAGGTTGGTAAACACGGCTTCCATGCCTGCGGATCCGGGAGCGGAAACCGGAATGGTCAATTCATTGTCGGTCTGAAAGGCATACTGCAGCAATGACTTCACTTCATCCATCATAGTGATGAAAGCCGGATCAAGATGCCCGATAGTCGGACGCGACAGGGCCTCCAGAATGCGTGGATTGACGTCAGAAGGACCAGGTCCCATGAGGGTGCGTACTGGTGGATGAAATGAGCCGGGCATAGGGATTCCTTGTTAGATCAGGCTTATTGCTTACAGTCGAGCAATAAAAAACCCGATCAGCGATTCTGGTTGATAAAGATGAATCAGCGGACCGGGTTTTTGATGTTACTCGAAGGACTTTATTCCTCTTCGTTAGACTCCACTGCGTCATCATAGTCGTCGGCATCATGCACCGGACGATCTACCAACTCCACATAGGCCATGGGAGCTTTATCACCGGCACGCTCACCGCACTTGAGAATACGGATATAACCGCCCGGGCGATCCGCGTAGCGGGGTCCCAGTTCGTTGAATAATTTGCCAACGGTCGCCTTGTTGCGGGTTCGGCTGAATGCCAGACGACGATTGGCAACACTGTCATTCTTGGCCAGTGTAATCAGGGGCTCCGCCACAGTTCGCAGTTCCTTTGCCTTCACCAGCGTAGTCTTGATGATCTCATGCTCTACCAGTGAAGCAGTCATGTTGCGAAACATGGCTGTGCGGTGCGAACTATTACGATTCAGTTGGCGACCGCTGTGTCGATGACGCATAACTTTCTACCTTCTTTATTAGTCTGCCTTACGCAGCCCGGTCATCAGACTTGAGACTCGATGGCGGCCAGTTTTCCAGGCGCAGACCCAGTGACAGTCCGCGAGTGGCCAGCACGTCCTTGATCTCAGTCAGAGACTTCTTGCCCAGGTTTGGCGTCTTCAGCAGCTCAACTTCTGTGCGCTGAATCAGATCGCCGATGTAGTAAATATCCTCAGCCTTGAGACAGTTGGCAGAACGCACTGTCAATTCAAGGTCATCCACCGGACGCAACAGAATAGGATCGATTTCATCCTCATGCTCTTCCGGCTCAGCAATAATTTCGCTCTGCAGATCCACGAACACGCTCAGCTGATGCTGCAGAATCGTAGCGGCACGGCGAATAGCTTCTTCAGGATCGATAGTTCCATTGGTTTCCAGGTCGATGATCAGCTTGTCCAGATCGGTACGTTGCTCAACACGAGCGTTCTCAACCGAGTAAGACACACGTACCACCGGACTGTAGGAAGCATCCAGTAACAGTTTGCCAACAGCACGAGTTTCTTCTTCATCACCACTTCGCGAATCGGCAGGTGAGTAGCCACGCCCCTTACGTACGGTGATGCGCATGTTGAGCTCACCGTTATTGTTCAGATTCGCAATAACGTGATCCGGATTGATGATTTCAACATCATGATCCAGTTCGATGTCACCCGCAGTCACAGTGCCAGATCCTTTCTTGGACAGACTCAACACTGCTTCGTCACGATTATTCAGGACAACCGCTACACCTTTGAGATTGAGAAGGATCTCAATGACATCTTCTCGTACTCCTTCAATGGTGCTGTATTCATGAACCACACCATCAATTTCCACTTCCTCTACCGCGCTACCTGGCATGGAAGAAAGCAGAATACGACGCAAGGCGTTACCCAGAGTATGACCGAAGCCGCGCTCAAGCGGTTCCAGCACAACCTTAGAATGACACTTGTCGAACTCATCAACCTGTATCACTTGCGGCGTAAGGAAATCAGATAAAGAAATTTGCATGTATATTCACCCTTTGCGTGGTTAGCACTACTTGGAATAAAGCTCGACAATCAGACTTTCGTTGATTTCAGAAGGTAGATCTTCGCGATCCGGAATACGCGTGAACTTGCCTTCGAGCTTGCCGGAATCGACAGTGACCCAGTCTACGTCACTGCGCTGCGCAGCCAATTCCAATGCAGATTTGATTCTCAGTTGTTGCTTGGATTTCTCACGAATGGACACAACGTCGCCTGCATTCATTTGATAGGAAGGCACATTCACGACTTCGCCATTCACCATAATAGATTTATGAGAAACCAACTGTCTGGCTTCGGCACGAGTAGAGCCAAAGCCCATTCGATAAACAACGTTATCGAGGCGACATTCAAGCAACTGCAGCAGGTTTTCACCGGTTGCGCCTTTGCGTCTGGCTGCTTCCTTGTAGTAACCACGGAACTGCTTTTCCAGCACACCGTAGGTACGTCTTACCTTCTGCTTTTCGCGCAACTGCACACCATAGTCTGACAGGCGACCACGACGCTGCCCGTGCTGACCAGGAATGGTGTCAGTCTTGCATTTGCTGTCTATAGGGCGCACACCGCTCTTCAGGAAAAGATCTGTACCTTCCCGGCGAGACAGCTTGCACTTGGGGCCTAGATAGCGGGCCATACTTTTTCTCCTAGTTTACACTCGCCGCTTCTTGGGCGGTCGGCAACCGTTATGAGGAATCGGGGTGATATCAGTGATATTGCTCACCCTGAGGCCACAATTATTCAATGCACGTACGGCAGATTCGCGTCCCGGACCAGGACCTTTCACCTTAACGTCCAGATTCTTCAGTCCGTACAGCTCCATCGCAGATTTACCTGCCTTTTCTGCTGCTACCTGTGCAGCAAAAGGCGTGGATTTTCTTGATCCACGGAATCCGGAACCACCAGCGGTGGCCCAGGCCAGGGCATTGCCCTGACGATCAGTGATTGTGATGATCGTGTTATTAAAAGAAGCATGAATAAACGCGATTCCATCTACCACTGTAGAACGCGATTTCTTTTTGCCTGATGTCGATGTGGCCATGTTGTCTTCCAGTTATTTCGATCGAAATCTGAATCGCTTCTATCGAAAATTTTCCAGTTAATCTCTTCTATTTACGTATCGGTTTCCTGGGACCCTTGCGAGTTCGGGCATTTGTCTTGGTACGCTGCCCGCGTACTGGCAAGGAACGACGATGACGGATACCCCGGTTGCAACCCAGGTCCATCAATCGCTTGATGTTCATGGAGATTTCCCGACGCAGATCACCTTCAGTAGGTAATTTGGCTACCTCTGCACGGACGGCATCGAGCTGCTCCGGGCTGAGATCGCTGGTCTTGGTTGAAGGCTCAATACCAGTGGCTTCACAAATAGTCTTCGCATGAGTCGGCCCAATGCCGAACACATAACGCAGTGAAATCACGATATGCTTGTTGTCTGGTATGTTAACCCCGGCAATACGTGCCATAGATTTACTCCGTCTCTAAACTCTTATTCTGCCTGTACCTAACCCTGACGCTGCTTGTGTCGGGGTTCTGCACTGCAAATCACTCGTACCGAACCGTTGCGCTTGATCACTTTACAGTTGCGGCAGATTTTCTTGACTGATGCTCGTACTTTCATCGTTACTCTCCCTTGCTAGGGCTTAAATTCCTGAACGGCCGTAATTACCCAGCTTGGACTTCTTCATCAGAGAGTCATACTGATGTGACATCAGGTGTGACTGCACTTGCGACCAGAAGTCCATGGTGACTACAACCGAAATCAACAGTGCTGTACCGCCAAGATTAAAGGGCACATTGGCCAGCATCTGCATGAAATTCGGCAACAGGCAAACCAGGGTGATGTAAACTGCACCAAACATAGTCAGACGCGTAATCACGCCATCGATATACTTGGCAGTTTGTTCACCAGGGCGAATGCCTGGAATAAATGCGCCAGAGCGCTTCAAATTTTCTGCCACATCCCGCGGATTAAAAACCAGTGCGGTATAGAAGAAGCAGAAGAATATAATCATGGCACTGAATATGATGATATACAGTGGCTGACCCGGGCCAATTAACAAAGCCAGATCCTGCAGCCACTCTGCGCCTTCAGACTGCCCAAACCATTGCCCAAGTGATGCTGGGAACAGCAGAATGGAACTGGCAAAAATTGCGGGAATAACTCCCGCCATATTAATTTTCAACGGTAAGTGACTGGACTGGGCCTGGTACATCTTGCGACCCTGCTGACGCTTGGCGTAGTTCACGGTGATGCGGCGCTGGGCACGTTCCACATAGACGATGCATGCGATAACACCTATAGCAATCAGGCCCACAACCAACAACAGCACACCACTGATCTGACCTTCGTAGGCCTGTGTCAGCGAAGTACCAACCGCAGCCGGAAAACCAGCGACAATGCCGGCAAATATCAACATCGAGATACCGTTACCAATGCCCTTCTCGGTAATCTGTTCACCCAGCCACATCAGGAACATGGCACCGGTTACCAGAGAAATAATCGCGGTGAGATTAAAAGCCAGACCAGGGTTGTAGGCCATGGGAGCCAACAAGCCGACTGTCATACCTGCACCCTGAACAGTCGCCAATACCAATGCACCATAACGGGTGTACTGGGTAATCTTACGGCGACCTGATTCACCTTCCTTCTTCAGCTGATCCAGTTGCGGTGATACCGCGGTGAGCAGCTGCATAATAATAGACGCGGAAATATAGGGCATGATGCCCAGAGCCACGATGCTCATCCGCTCCAGTGCGCCGCCGGAAAACATATTGAAGAGATCCGCAAACGTACCTTCCTGTTGATTAAAGAAAGCTTGAAGCTGTAATGGATCGATTCCAGGAACCGGTATATGGGTACCAATGCGATAGACGAAAATCGCAAACAACAGAAACAGCAGGCGTGACTTGAGCTCGCCAAGTCCGGCGCCGATGTTTTCTGGATTGATGTTGGGTTTATTTGCCATTTTCGTCTATTGCTTCTGAATTACTCTTCTGACTCTTTATCAGCTGCTGGCGCTTCATCAACCGCTGGCGCTGCTTCAGCCTTTGCCTTCTTCACTGGTTTGGCCTTCTCGACTGGCGCCGCTTCGACTACCTTGCCACCAGCTTTCTCAATAGCCTCTTTCGCACCTTTGCTGACACGAATACCTTCTATAGTAAGTTTGCGAGACACATCACCCGACAACATGACTTTAGCGCGAGTGATGTTGGATGTGATCAGTCCGGCTTTACGCAGAGAATCCAGATTCACTACATCACCATCAACAAGACCTAACTCACTGGTACGGATCTCCGCAGTCTGGCGACCTACTCTCGAAGTGAAGCCATACTTGGGCAGACGCATTTGCAGTGGCATCTGACCACCTTCGAAACCCGGCTTGACCGTGCCTCCGCTACGGGATTTCTGGCCTTTATGTCCAGTACCACAGGTCTTGCCCCAACCACTGCCGGTGCCACGACCTACACGTTTCTTGGCTTTGGTGCTGCCTGCAGCTGGGCTTAATTCATTCAGTTGCATCTCGATATTCCTTGCTCGTCTCTCTGCCTTAATACAGTCTTACTCGACTGCGAGCATGTAGCTGATCTTGTTAATCATGCCGCGCACCGCCGGAGTATCTTCTACTTCCACAGTCTGATGCATGCGACGCAGACCCAGACCTTGCAGGCACAGCTTATGTTTGGGCAGCGAGCCAATCGGGCTTCTGACCAGAGTAACTTTAACTGTCTTGTTTGCTTTAGCCATTTTCGTTCACTATCCCACTATCTCTTCAACGCTCTTGCCGCGCTTCAGAGCAACTTCCTCAGGAGAACGCATATCGCGCAAACCATTAAAGGTTGCTCGCACAACGTTCACAGGATTGGTTGAGCCATAGCATTTCGCCAGTACGTTTTGCACACCAGCAAGTTCCAGAATTGCGCGCATGGCACCACCCGCAATAACACCGGTACCTTCAGATGCTGGCTGCATGTAAACCTTGGATGCGCCGTGGCGCGCCTTAATGGGGTACTGCAGCGTGTGGCCATCCAGGTTCACAGTAATCATATTGCGACGAGCAGACTCCATGGCCTTCTGAATCGCCAGAGGCACCTCACGTGCCTTGCCGCGACCAAATCCCACACGGCCGTTTCCATCACCAACAGCAGTCAATGCGGTGAAACCGAAAATCCGACCACCTTTAACCACCTTGGCTACACGATTCACCTGGATCAGCTTTTCCTGCAGGCCTTCTTCGTTTGCGCCTGACTCTTCTTTAAATGCCATATCAAATAATCCGTCGTATCCTGGGACTATGAATCCCGATTAAAACTGTAATCCACCTTCGCGAGCTGCTTCAGCCAGAGCTTTCACCCGGCCATGATAGGCGTAGCCTGAGCGATCAAATGCCACTTGCTCAATTCCTGCTTTCTTGGCGCGCTCGGCGATCAACTTGCCAACATTTCCGGCAGCCTCAATGTTACCTGTTGCACCGCTACGACCTTCTTTCTCCACCGTTGAAGCACTTGCCAGCACTTCGCTACCAGCAGGAGAAATAATCTGGGCATAAATATGCTTAGGTGAGCGATACACACAAAGACGATTCATACGCAGCTCACTGATCTTTGCTCTTGCTCGCTTCGCTCTGCGAAGTCGAGATGTTTTTTTGATACTCATTTCGTTTCCAGTCTCTTGAATCTAGTTACCAGAATTACTTCTTCTTCGCTTCTTTTCTGTAAACGCGCTCGTCTACATAGCGAATGCCCTTACCCTTGTATGGCTCGGGTGGTCTGAATTCGCGAATCTCAGCTGCTACCTGCCCTACTAGTTGCTTGTCTGCACCTGTGATAACAATTTCTGTCTGTGAAGGGGTTTCCGCTTTCACACCTTCTGGCAATTTGTAGTCAATAGGATGGGAATAACCGACGGTCAGGTTTACTGTTTGACCAGAGGCTTTGGCTCGATAACCAACTCCCTGCAACTCCAGCTTCTTCTCGAAGCCTTCACTCACTCCAACAACCATATTGTTGATCAGCGCACGGAAAGTACCTGCCATAGCGTTGGCAGTGCGCGATTCATCCCGGGCACTGACTTTCAGTTCTTCACCTTCCTGCGCAACCCCAACCAGCGCGTGTAGCGCGAGCTCCAGAGAGCCTTTTCCGCCTTTCACAGAGATCTGAGAAGCGCTGATGGTCGCCTCGACACCCTTGGGTAGTGCTACTGGTGCATTTGCTATTCTGGACATTGCTACGTCACTCTTTCCTAAATTTCACAGGCACCGGCTTAGAAAACGGTGCAAAGTACCTCACCACCGATTCCAGCGGCCTCCGCCTGACGATCAGTCATCAGGCCTTTGTTCGTGGACATGATTGCGATGCCCAGACCAGCGCGATTCTTTGGTATATCTTCCTTGCCTTTGTATGCTCGAAGACCAGGACGGCTAACACGCTTGATCTCCTCGATCACTGGCTTGCCCTGAAAGTACTTGAGCTCTACATTAATCGTTGGTTTGCCACCCTCTTCCTTAATGGCGTATCCACTGATATAGCCCTCATCCTGTAATACCTTGCTGATCGCTTCCTTGATCTTGGAAGAAGGACAGCTCACATTCGGTAACTGCGCCATTTGCGCATTGCGAATACGGGTCAAAAAATCTGCAATTGGGTCTGACATGCTCATAATTCGTTTCTCGCTTACCAGCTTGCCTTGGTCAGGCCTGGAACATCTCCGCGCATGGCGGCTTCACGCAACTTGTTTCGACACAGCCCAAACTTGCGATACACACCGTGGGGGCGACCTGTTACACGACAACGACGCTGTTGACGAATGGGGCTGGCATCTCGCGGCATTTTTTGCAGCTTGATCTGTGCCTGCCATTTCTCATCATCGCTGGCATTGACGTCCTTCAGAACGGCTTTCAGTTCAGCACGCTTGGCCGCGTACTTTTCAACCGTTCTCGCTCGCTTGTTCTCTCGGGCTATCATCGAAGCTTTAGCCATATCAGGATTCCTCTTTACCTTCATCCGCAGAATCATCTGCCTCAGGTGCTTCTTCTGCTGCGGGTGCTTCTTCTGCAGGTGCTTCCTCCGGGGCAGCTTCCTGCTGTGCTTCAGGTTTCTTGTCTTCTTTCTCGTCCGCGCTTGGCGCCATGCCACGGAAAGGAAAACGCATGGCTGTCAGTAAGGCACGACCTTCATCATCATTCTGTGCTGTCGTAGTAATAGTGATATCCAATCCACGCAAGGTGTCGATCTTGTCATAATCGATTTCGGGGAAAATAATCTGCTCATTCACTCCCATGGCAAAATTACCGCGGCCATCGAATGACTTCGGGCTAAGACCACGGAAGTCGCGAATACGTGGTATCGCGATACCTACCAGACGCTCAAGGAACTCATACATACGCTCGCCACGCAGAGTGACTTTCAAACCAATTGGCCAACCTTCACGAATCTTGAATCCCGCGATACTCTTTCTCGCTTTGGTCACAACAACTTTCTGACCACTGATCATTTCCAGATCATTCGCCGCATTCTCTAGGATCTTCTTGTCGGCCACAGCCTCGCCCAAACCCATGTTCAGAACCACCTTGGTGATTTTTGGGACGCGCATAGGATTGCCGAAGCCAAACTGCTGCATTAGCGCAGGGGCCACTTCTTTCTGGTAATACTCTCTAAACTGAGCCATGACTAATCTATTTCCTGACCGTTTGATCTGAAGACGCGCTTCTTCTCACCGTCTTCCAACACCTTGATACCGACGCGATCAGCTTTGTCGGTCTCAGAATTAAAAATCGCCACATTGGAGATATGCAACGGTGCTTCCTTCTCCACGATGCCACCTGGTTGTCCCGCATTCGGGTTTGGTTTGGTGTGACGCTTTACCATATTCACACCATGAACCAGCACCTGATCATCACCAACCAATTGAGAGATAGTGCCGCGCTTGCCTTTGTCCTTTCCGGCGATAACAATTACTTCATCATCACGTCTTAATCTGTTCATCTTTCTTTCTCTGCTCTATCTCTCAGCTCTACTCTGGCGCCGGATTACTTAAAGTACTTCCGGTGCCAGCGAAATAATTCGCATAAATTTTTCGTTGCGCAGCTCACGGGTAACCGGACCAAATACACGGGTACCAATGGGCGCTTCCTGGTTGTTCAACAAGATCGCTGCATTGTCGTCAAATCGAATCAAAGAGCCATCGCCACGACGAACACCTTTCTTGGTGCGAACAACCAGCGCATTAAGCACCTGTCCCTTTTTCACCTTGCCGCGAGGAATTGCTTCCTTCACAGTGACCTTGATGACATCACCAATACGTGCATAACGGCGATGAGATCCACCCAGCACCTTGATGCACATTACGCGTCTAGCGCCGCTGTTGTCGGCAACATCCAAATATGACTGCACTTGAATCATCGATTCGCTCCATCTGGTACCCAATCAACGGGTACAGACCTATTACCTCTAATACTGTTAAACCTGGGTCGCTCTTTCGTCTATGGAAACGAGAGACCAGGACTTGTTCTTGGAAATCGGACGTACTTCCTTGATGGTGACTTCATCACCAATCAAGCAGTCGTTGTTGGCATCATGGGCCTGTATCTTGGTGGATCGCTTGATGATCTTGCCGTATACAGGGTGTTTCACCCGACGCTCCACCAATACAACGATGGACTTGTCCATCTTGTTGCTTACAACTCTGCCGGATGCTGTGCGTGCCAGCGTTTCCTGGCTGCTTTGAATTTCACTGTCCGCCATGATTAACCTTCACTCTTCTGTTTCTCAGTGATGATGGTCTTGATGCGAGCAATATCGCTCTTCACATCGCCAATCAGATGTACCTGACCGAGCTGACCAGTTGTGTTCTGCATGCGATAGTTAAACTGATCCTTATAGAGCTCCTGCAACTGGGTCTGCAGTTCGTCTATTGATTTCTCTCTCAACTCGCTCGCTTTCATCACATCACCGTTCGCTTAACGAAAGTAGTGTCGAAAGGCAGCTTGGCTGAAGCAAGAGAAAACGCCTCCCGAGCCAATTCTTCATCGACACCTTCAATTTCAAACATGATTCGGCCTGGCTGAATCTGGGCAACCCAGTATTCAACGGAGCCCTTACCTTTACCCTGACGCACTTCCAGTGGCTTCTGGGTAATCGGCTTGTCCGGAAATACACGAATCCAGATCTTCGCACCACGCTTCACTTTTCGGGTCATGGCACGTCGTGCCGCCTCGATCTGCCGCGCAGTGAGTCGACCACGGGACACGGCCTTCAGGCCATATTCACCGAAATCTACTTTGCTGCCTCGATGTGCCAGACCACGATTACGGCCCTTTTGCATCTTGCGAAATTTTGTACGCTTGGGTTGTAACACGTCTTTCTACCTCTAATTCGCCGCGGGCTGTGTCGGCACAATCGCCTCATCCAGGTCCAGAATCTCACCTTTGAAGATCCACACTTTTACGCCGATGATGCCGTAAGTAGTGCTAGCTTCAGAGGTGGCGTAATCGATATCTGCACGCAGGGTATGCAAAGGCACACGCCCTTCGCGGTACCACTCAGAACGCGCAATTTCAGCGCCTCCCAGTCGACCACCTACCTGCACTTTGATTCCCTCAGCGCCCTGGCGCATGGCGTTTTGAACAGCACGCTTCATAGCACGGCGAAACATCACCCGGCGCTCGAGCTGCTGCGCAACACTGTCTGCAACCAGCTGTGCGTCGAGATCCGGCTTACGGACCTCTTCAATATTGATCTGTACTGGTACACCCATTTTCTGGGACAGAATGCCACGGAGTTTTTCTACATCTTCACCCTTCTTGCCGATGACAATACCGGGTCGCGCGGTATAAACAGTCAACTTGGCGGTTTGGGCTGGACGCTCAATTTCTACCCGGGATACGGAAGCATTAGCCAATCGCTTCTTGACGAAATCCCGAACCTGTAAATCATTCAGCAGGTTATCAGCATATTCTTTCCCTTCGGCAAACCAGGTAGAGGTATGTCTCTTCACGATGCCAAGGCGAATGCCTGTTGGATGTACCTTTTGGCCCATTACGTTTTACTCCTAATCCGCGACCGTGATGGTGATATGACAGGATCGCTTCAGAATGCGATCTGCACGGCCCTTGGCTCTGGGCATAATGCGCTTCATTGTCATACCTTCATCAACATAAATAGTTGCTACCTTTAGCTCATCCACGTCTGCACCTTCGTTGTGCTCTGCGTTTGCAATCGCGGAATTTAAAACCTTCCTAATAATGCCTGCGCCCTTCTTGGTGCTAAAACTGAGCAACTCAAGCGCTTCTTCAACGCCCTTGCCTCGAATCTGGTCAGCAACCAGTCTTGCTTTCTGGGCTGACAGGCGGGCGCCTTTTAATTTTGCTGAAACTTGCATCGTAAACTCCTAGCGCGCCTTCTTGTCCGCAGCATGGCCACGATAAGTGCGTGTCTGAGCAAACTCACCCAATTTGTGGCCAACCATATCTTCGCTAATAAACACAGGCACATGCTGTCGACCGTTGTGTACCGCAATGGTCAAACCGATCATCTCCGGAGAGATCATGGAACGACGCGACCAGGTTTTGATGGGTCGCTTGTCATTGTTCTCAACAGCAGTCTGTACTTTCTTCATCAAGTGAAGATCAAGAAACGGACCTTTTTTAAGTGAACGTGGCACGAATAAATTCCTCTATCACTTGCCTTAGCGGCTTGATTTCCTGCGTCGGACAATCATCTTGTCAGTACGCTTGTTAGTTCTTGTCTTGTAACCCTTGGTAGGTGTACCCCAGGGAGATACCGGATGACGACCTCCAGAAGTACGACCTTCACCACCACCATGAGGGTGATCAACCGGATTCATGGCAACACCACGAACCGTTGGCCGCACACCACGCCAACGCTTGGCGCCAGCCTTACCCAGTGAACGCAGTGAGTGTTCTGAATTTGACACTTCGCCAAGCGTTGCTCGGCATTCGCTCAGTACTTTGCGCATCTCACCAGAGCGCAATCGCAAAGTTGCGTAGTCACCTTCCCGGGCAACCAGTTGCAGCGAGGTGCCTGCGCTACGCGCAATCTGCGCACCTTTACCTGGCTTCATTTCCACACAATGCACTGTGCTTCCCAGCGGGATGTTGCGCAGCGGCAGGCAATTACCTACCTTGATTGGCGCATCATCACCGGACTGAACCACATCGCCTGCGGAGATCTTGGCCGGCGCAATGATGTAGCGACGCTCACCATCGGCGTACAGCAACAGCGCTATGTTGGCAGAGCGATTAGGATCATATTCCAGGCGCTCAACCTTGGCTTCGATGCCGTCTTTGTTGCGACGGAAATCGATAATGCGATACTTCTGCTTGTGGCCACCGCCCTGGTGACGACGAGTAATGCGTCCCTTATTGTTACGACCACCAGTCTTTGACTTGGGCGCAGTGAGGGGTGCATATGGCTCGCCTTTATGCAGATCGGGATTGACAACCTTGACGACGAAACGACGTCCTGGTGATGTCGGTTTTGCTTTAACTACTGGCATGACTTAACCCTCTATCTACCTTCTTTCCCGATCAACCGATCTCAGCAAAATCAATTTCATGCCCGGCTTCGAGTCGGACATAAGCTTTCTTCCAATTCTTGCGACGTCGAACCTTGCCGCGAACTGAGCGCTTGGTCTTGCCTTTCACATTCAATACCTGGAGATCTTCCACGATTACATTGAAAATCGATTCAACAGCCTGCTTGATCTCCGGCTTGGTAGCATCAACAGCAACCTTGAAGGCGTATTGATTGCTTCCCTCTGACATCAATGTAGATTTCTCAGAGACATGAGGCTCAAGGATGACTGAATACATGCGATCCTGATTCATGACAGCATCTCCTCAATCTTCTTAAGCGCAGGAACGGTAATCAGCACCTTCTCGAAACCAATCAGGCTTACAGGGTCCACACCAGACACGTCCAACACATCAACCTTGTGAAGGTTGCGTGCCGCGAGATAAAGATTTTTTTCTACTTGATCTGAAACGATCAGGACGTTGTCGAGTTCGAACTCTTTAAGCTTGTTAACCAAGTCTTTTGTTTTATGGCTTTCGACTGTGAAATCATTAACGGCAATCAGTCGTTCTTGCCGGATCAGTTCTGAGAGAATGCATTGCATTGCTCCGCGGTACATCTTCTTGTTCAGTTTCTTGCTGTAGTCCTGCGGACGTGCTGCGAAGGTCACACCACCGCTGCGCCAGATCGGGCTGCGGATGGTACCGGCGCGCGCACGGCCAGTACCCTTCTGGCGCCATGGCTTGCGGCCGCCGCCCTGTACTTCGGAACGATTCTTCTGCTTTACCGTTCCCTGGCGCGCGCCAGCCATGTAGGTGACTACGGATTGATGAACCAGTGGCTCGTTGTATTCACGACCGAAAGATTCATCAGAGACTGAAACTGTTTCTTTGCCCTTTTTCTTGCCGGGCAGTGCAAGTGCTAATTCCATGACTTACCTACCCTTACCTTTTAACCTTGACCGCCGGACGGACAATGACATTTGACCCTGTTGCACCTGGTAGTGCTCCCTTGATTAGCAGCAGATTGTTTTCTGCATCTACCCTGACCACTTCCAGGCTCTGGGTTGTCTTTTGTTCGGAACCCATCTGACCTGCCATCTTCTTGCCTTTGAAGACCCGGCCAGGCGTCTGGCACTGACCGATTGAACCAGGCGCACGGTGGGAGATTGAATTGCCGTGAGTGGCATCCTGCATACGAAAGTTGTGACGCTTCACTCCACCCTGAAAACCCTTTCCTTTTGAAGTACCGGTGACATCCACTTTGGCACCAGCTTCAAACAATTCCACGGTGATCTCTTTACCAAGTTCCATCTCTTCCAGGTCATCAGTGCGGAATTCCCACAGACCGCTACCGGCCTCGGCATTTGCCTTGGCGAAATGACCGGCCATGGCCTTGTTGACATGAGAAGCCTTGCGCGAACCGGTAGTTACCTGGATTGCACTATAGCCATCAGTCTCAGCTGTTTTGATCTGAGTGACACGATTGGGCTGAACCTCCACCACGGTAACCGGGACAGAAGCGCCTTCTTCAGTGAAAACGCGGGTCATGCCGCTTTTTCGACCGACTAAACCTATCGACATTGTTATAAGACCTCTTAGTGCAAGGGGCTCAAACCCGCTCTGGCCGCTGACGCGTTGCACTTGGTTTGCCGTCGCTTCGCCTCTTTCCGAGCCGGGAGGACAGCCAGATATTTCAGTGCGCCAAAACTTTTTAAAAAAGGGTAGCGAGGACTGATTACTCACTACCTGGTTATGTTATTTGCCAGGGACTAGCCGAGGCTGATCTGTACTTCCACTCCTGCCGCCAGATCCAGCTTCATCAGAGCATCGACTGTCTTTTCAGTCGGCTCGACGATATCCAGCAGTCGCTTGTGGGTACGGATCTCATACTGGTCACGCGCGTCTTTGTTGACGTGTGGCGAGATCAGTACAGTAAATCTTTCTTTATTCGTGGGCAGCGGAATCGGGCCCTTGACCTGAGCTCCGGTGCGCTTGGCAGTTTCCACGATTTCCTGGGTAGACTGGTCAATCAGACGGTGATCGAAAGCCTTCAGGCGAATTCTGATTCGCTGATTTTGCATCTACGTAAAACTCCAAAAAATCGTTGTAAAAGAACAAGTTACTGCCATCTTTCCTGGCCGTTGTTTTTATAATGCCAAAAAAGGATGCGAATTTTATAGGGGTATGACTGGCTAGTCAAGGAAATGCAGGCCGCAAAGCCTTAAATTCTGGGGCCTTCAGCGGAGTTGTGGCTACTGCAAAATCGGGTGTTTTCCCACTATTTATGTGGGATATTTTCGATTTTTTTGCCGATGCGCGTAAAATCCTTGGACACCGCTTATTCTTAGCTCACTGCACGCTGACGCCGCGACACAATGTCTGAAAAGCAAGTTCCGCCAGTTTTTCGTCTGAGTAGCCCTTCACAGTTCTCATTATCCAGGCAGGATAGAGCAAGGCATCAATCGCATTGACCACCCAGTCTGTGGCCAGGTCTCTGCTTACCGAACCTTCCTTCTTTGCCATCTCGACCAAAGCTCGCATGTCCTCCTGCTGCTCCTCATAGAGTTTCACCAGTTCCAGATCATCTGGAGCAAAGCTGCTGAGATTAATAATGAACTGCATTTCTTCGGCCAGGGGCACGATCGCATGATAGAACATGCGAATAGCGTCCAGGGCAGATTTCGCCTCGTTCTCTATGTGTTCAGTGGCCAGATCAAAGGTCCGCAAGCAATCTTTTGCTATGGCAAGCAGCAATTCCTCCTTGGTCTCAAATGACCTGTATAAGGTTGCCCTCCCGACGCCGGCATGGCTCGCAATCTCGCTCATACTGGTTTCGTAGTTCTTGTTGAGCAACTGTCTCCCTGCCTGAATCAGTGCCTTTCGCGACTTTACAACACGGGCATCAGTATTTTGTGCCGCCGGGGAGCTTGAAGAATTCTCAGTTTTTGTCATAGCCACCTACTAGATTTATGAAACAGGGTTGTATCATAACTTTTAAAGAGATATGATACAACACTGTATCATATATTTTGCTAACCGTAAGGAGTTTTTGCTGTGAACAGGCCACTGATCCGAAAAGGAAGACTCCTGTCGATTGTAGCTACGCTTGGATTTTGCGCAGTTCTGATTTGGACAATGAGCGGGCCGAATGAAGACGAGCAAGCAACAGTGAGTCAATCGCCAGTCTTGTCAGTAACTGTTTTGGAAGCGCGCCCCACCCAGATCACGCTCGGAGTGGAAGCACTCGGACTCAGCCAGGCACGTTGGCCGACTGCGATCACAGCATCGGTTTCCGGGCGCGTAGAATTTCTAAACGAACATTTGAATCCCGGGACTTTGCTAAGCGAAGGCACCGTGTTGTTAAAACTTCAAGACGAGTTGTACCGCGCCGAACTTGCACGATCACACGCACACGTCGCGGAAGCGGAATTGCAACTTGCTCAGATAGAAAACGAACAGTATGTGCTAACAGAACTCAAGGAATCCACTTCTGCCTTTGGCCGTAGGGAACCCCATGTCAAAGCAGCGCAGGCACAATTATCAGCCCAACAAGCTGGTATCGAAAATGCAGAACAACAGTTGGCTAACGCGACTATTTCAACGCCTTTCGATGCAATAGTGGTCAGCGAAAGTGTTTCTCCCGGGCAGTGGATCAATGCTGGTGAAGAACTTTTTCGCATCGCCTCGAGTGAGTCAGTGGACATCATTATTGAGCTGTCAGCAGATCAATGGCAACGCCTTGGCCCACTTAACAGTCAGCAATCGACAAAAATTATCACACCGGATGGAAAACAATGGGTGGCAAAGATTAGGTACATAAGTCCGGAGCTGAATCCAGTCACACGTCAACGAAGTCTGACTCTCAGTGTCGAGAATCCCTATTCCCATACAGATCCATTGCTGCCCAATCAACAAGTCCGGGCATTCTTAAAAGGGCGGATGCTCAGCCATGTTGTTGAAGTACCGGCAACTGCACTCACAGAAGACGGAAATGTCTGGAGCGTTGGCGAGGGAGTATTGGTTAAGGAATCAATTGAATTACTGGATGAAACGCCGGAATCAGTTCTGTTTCGCTTTCGACAGGCACCGGAACGCGCACGTACCCTGGTGCGCTTTCCAACGAGCAGCATGTTGAGTGGTCAGCGCGTAACTGAACGGATTGATACCTACAAGTCAGGAGAACAACGCTTGTGAAATTCATAACCCGATGGTTTCTGGATAATCCCGTAGCGGCAAACTTAGTGATGGCATTCATTCTTGTCGCCGGCTTACTCACATACAACACGCTTCGGGTCGAGAGCTTTCCACAGATTCCAGCGACCCAGCTAACAATTTCCGTATCTTATCCGGGAGGTACTCCGCGGCAGGTCGACGAGGGAATTACACAACGTATTGAGGATGCCATTAGTGGGGTGCCTGGCATACATAGCATCCGCAGTGAGTCCTGGCGTGGTTCAGCCAATATTACTGTGAAGAAAAATACCGGCATTGATCTCGACAGATTAATGGAGGACGTGCGAAACGAAGTGGAGAGTATTGTCGGCTTTCCCGACGCGGCAGAACGACCGCGTATTTTTCGGGATGAATATGGAAATCTTGCAGCATTTGTCATTGTCTACGGCGGACAAGACAGGGACCTGTTGCAAACAGTTTCCACACGAGTCGAGACGGCGTTAAAAAAGCACCCCGAGATTTCGAAAGTTTTGAATTGGGGCAAGCGCCAAAAGCAACTGCTGATCGAACCAAGAGCCGAAGCTCTGCAGCGCTATGGTTTGGATATGGAGAACCTTGCCAATCGAATTCACCAGTGGTCACTGGAGACTCGTAGTGGGGAGTTAAAGACTGCCAGAGGCACAATTACTCTGAGTGGCAGCCAGTATGCGGACGACCTGCTGGCGCTTGAACGTCTCCCCATCATCAACAATGCCCAGACCAGCGTGCGCTTGAGAGATGTTGCTGATATCCGACGCACATTCCAGGAAGACGAATCACTGGTGCGCTACAACGATGCCAACGCAGTCACGCTTATGGTGAACACCAGCCAAAAAGACCACTTGATGCGAATCAGTGCAGCCATAGATGAAGTAATCGCGGAGATGGAACCTACATTGCCAGACGACATGAAGATCGCAGTTATGGCTGACATGGCACCTTATATAACAGAACAGCTGGATTTACTGGGTACTAATGCGTGGCAAGGCCTTATCATCGTGTTGATTGTATTAGGCATCTTTCTGGAGATTCGACTCGCATTCTGGGTCGCACTTGGAATTCCGATCTCTGTCGCAGGTGCACTGTCACTGATGGGTTTGCCTGCCCTTGACTATAGTATTAATGACATCACCCTGTTCGGCATGATTCTGGTCCTGGGCATACTGGTTGATGACGCAGTTGTTGTTGGAGAGGCAATTCACAGCGCGAGACAAAACACTAAGGACCCGAAGGAGGCAGCATGGCGCGGCGTAGAATCAGTAGCCATTGCGACCGTATTTGGCGTTCTAACTACGATCGCGGCATTTTCGCCCATGCTGTGGATAGAAAACGAGCTGGCGAAAGTCCTTGCTGGCTTTTCCGCTGTAGTGATCTTCGCGCTGATCTTCTCCCTGATCGAAAGTAAATTCATATTGCCGACCCATTTAGCGATGGAATATCGCGACAGTTCGACCACCAACTCCTTTACCAGGCTACTGCTGAGCATTCGCCATCTCTGCAATTCCGCATTGGAACGATTCAGCAGAAAAGTCTATCAACCCACTTTGCAAAAGGCGCTCAACAACAAATGGACCGCCTTGATGGTATTTAGCAGCGTCATGCTTTTCAGCTATGGCGCCCTCAACAAAGGGCTGATCTCCTCCACCTTTTTTCCTGAAATTCCAGGTCGTTTTGCGACCGTCCAAGTTGACATGGATCAGGACGCAGCCAGATCCCTGACCTTGCGTAACGCAGATCAACTTGAAACTGCAATCGCAGTAAGCAATCGAATACTGGCTGATGAGTATCAATTGCCAGACGCTCCGATAGAGAGATACATCGTTGCAATGACTGGCCCACTCAGTATTGAACTAACCGCCGAGCTAAGCGAAAACGCCTTGGCAGAAATTCCAAGTGCCCGCTTCCTCGACACATGGAGAGAGGCTACTGGACAGCTTGAGGGGAGTTACGCGGTGAGTTATCGATTGGCTGAAGAAGTGGCGGGTGGCACAGCAATCACCGTTGCTGCCAATGATCGTGCGCTGGCACGCCAGGTTGCTGCAGAAGTGAGGCAAGAACTCGATCAGCTCCCTGGTGTTAATGACGTTTACGACGATAGTCAGAGCGGGAAACGCCAGCTGAACATAAACTTGAATGAACGAGGCATCCGGCTGGGTATTGACCAACGGCAATTGGCCACTTTGGTCGGTGGCGCCTTCGGTAATTTTGAGATTCATCGACTACTGGACGATTCTCAGGAAATGCTGGTTCAGGTAAAGCTCCCGGAAGATGACGCGCGAACTCTTGAACAGCTCAAAAATACCGCTGTTCGCATTCCCCAAGGGGGTTATGTCAGTTTGGGAGAAATCAGCCACTTCACCCATAGTCGTGAGCCGGAAGTTTTATATCGGCGCAACCGCAATGAAGTGGTGACAGTTTACTGGAACCAGGACCGCAGCATCAGTTCACCCGAGGCGATCTGGCAACGACTGTCCGATCAGGCAATTCCAGATCTGAACGCCAAATATCCTGGGGTCATCATTGAAGCGGTAGGTGAATTCGATGAAATTGGTGAAGTCCAAACCGGATTCAGAAAAGCCATGATCCTGACGCTACTGTTAATCTATGTGTTACTTGCTGTCCCGCTGCAATCCTATTGGCAGCCATTCGTGATCATGTCGGTAATTCCCTTCGGCTTCGCCGGCGCAATACTTGGTCACGGATTGATGGATTTGTCGTTTAGCCTGCTATCAATGTTTGGCCTGATGGCGATGACGGGTGTGGTGATTAACGACTCCCTGGTATTAATGACACGCTTTAATCAACTGTTAAGAGAAGGCTTTCCAGTAAGCGAGGCCCTGGTCGAAGCAGGCAAGAGTCGATTGCGCGCAATCTTTCTGACAACAGTGACCACTGTATGTGGACTGCTGCCACTACTGAGTGAAACGTCGGAGCAAGCTCAGTATCTCAAGCCCGCAGCTGTTTCGCTGGTCTTTGGAGAATTGTTCGCCACTCCAATCACTCTGGTGTTGATTCCGTTGCTGCTATCGTTCGGTAAATACCAGCATAAAAAGAAAAACAGCAAAGAAACTGACAGTCCGATAACTGGCATGGCTTCACCAGCTTGAATGCGGCTGTTTGAGTAAGATTTTAAGCGGATAGGTTTCGGCATCGCAGGCATTCAGTCCATCCATGGACATAAGCCTGGTTCCGGAATCCTATAATCGCCACGCCCTGAGCGGGCAAAACACGATGAGTGCAGACTCTTCTAGTCCGAGCCGCTCTGGCGCTGTGCCAACCTGGCATTCCGCTCTGCCAGCATCCTCTCATAGTCTTCCTGACCAAGATAAGTGACATCGACCCAGTTGTGCGCCATCTCATCCACGGTGCGATCACCCCAACCAACCCACTGATTGGGGTCAGGATTATTGGGATTGTTCGCTGTGTTGTCATGCCATGCACGGGTTATGAGCATGGTACCAGCGGGCACAATCGGCGCGGCGTCTTCACCAAACACGTAGTTGATTTGCCAGTTCCACTGAAAGTTGTCGACAAAAGCGAGCACTTCCCGGTTGCCATTGGGAAAGATGGCTTCCATGGACATGGCCTTGCCACGCATATGCATATGAGGCTGGAAGTTTTCTATTCGCGCGGGAGCCGAAAGCACAAAGGTGCCTTGAGTCACTGCAATCTCATTAGGAGGAATATCCAGACTATGTGGGCCCTGGGCGTCCAACATACTGAGAATGGTTCGATGGGCAGGCTGCTCGTCATGAAACCAGACGCCAATTTCCACCTGTGCATCTGGCACTCTTTCCCCCATGGCATGCAAATGCACTTCCCACATAATTTGCGAGCCAGGCAACATCAATTTGCCTGAATCTGGCCGAAAGATCTGTCCCGCTTTTCCAACCGCCCATTCCATAAACAGACTTGGGCCGAATGGAATATCAACATCCGTTGGCAGTCCTTTTCTTTCAGTATCATTCTGAATCAGGAAAGCCAAAGCATGATGCACCACGCGACGGCTTGCATCGTCAACTGGCCGAATCTCGATTGCCTTGACCCATTTTTCTTCCGTCAGACCAGTTTCCACCATGGGGCGGAACCACTTGTCCTGAGTGACAGCCGCCAAATCGAAAGGCTCGGATTTCAACATCAGATCTGGCGCCGAACCCATTTGCTCTTCGAGGCGCCAGACCAGTTCGTCGTTGAACTCCACTGGAGATGGCGCGTTTCGCATATTCCCCTGGGGTGCTCCCTGGTCCACCCAATCGATTATCGTCTGGCGCTCGCTCTGGGTCAGGCCCCGATCATTGACGAACTCCTGAATGCCAACCTGGGGATTAAGATGCCAGGGTGGCATGACCCGGTTTTCCACTCGATATTTGATGACTGGCGCAAAGGGTCGTACCTGGTCATAGGTCTGCAACGCCATCGGCGCAATTGAGTTTGGTCGATGACACTCCATACACTTCTGCTGAAAAATCGGCATGACATCTTCAGCCCAGGTGAGCTCTTCCTGTGCGACTGACATTGCCGGTACCAGCAGAGCAACGACCGCCAATACAAGCTGCAAAGTGTCTTTCTTGAGAATTTTCATTTGAATAGTCTCCTTCAGAAGGATAGACATCCTTCTTAGCTAAGTTTCTTGTGCATTAACGAACGTTTACCTTTAAAAAACCATTTGTCCAACAGCACTGCGAATGACCTGACATTTCGGGTCCAGAGAATTCTGTAACCCGCGCTCGCAGAACGTACTCTCCCGGTTGCGAAAAAGTAGCCTCTGTTGTGGCGACTCCCCCTTCGACCGGAACTTTGTTGTTTGTCTCACTGAATTCTACTGAGCCTGGACCTCTGTGCTTAAACCAGTCCACATTCATTGGCGGGGTAGCACCTCCTTGCGCCAGAAACAATGAGGCGAGCCCGCTGCCCTTGCCATCATCTTGTGCCCAGGCATTGACAGTGACTGCCCGACCAGCTCTTGCATCAATCGGTCCTTCTGTTATGCCGGCAGGTCCATGACCCCAGACACTTTCTTCGCTAAAACGAACCTCAGGCGGAAAATTGCCGCCTGCATCACCAACAATGGCGTCGATAATAAAATCTGTATGCTTGTTTGCTGGTATATGGAAGGTTCTGCCCTGATTCTCCAGATGCCAGACAATTTCACCGTCATGATCGGCAGGTACTTTTACTGTGAATACACCCCAGTGGCGCTCAACGGAAAAGTGAGTGGGCTGTCCCTGGTCAGGATTTCCATCAGGCGCACCTATAATGCGGTTGGCTGGTCCAACCGGTATATCCAGCTTTTCTTCGGTATTGCGATTGTAGTAACCAAATGAGTAGGCAACCATGCCATCATCGTCTACATACCAACCTTCATAAGCAGGCGTCACTGTTTGGCCTGAGCTTATGCCGATGTCCTTGCCCAGCGGCAGGGATTCAACCGCCAGGGGAACTCCCTGGGCAACGACCAGATTTGCTGTCAGCAGACAAACGCCAAGCAGCAAGGAATTCACCATAGAGAAAACTGACTTCTTCATTTGACCTCCGGAATTCGAAGTTGAGATTCTGCCGTACAGCATCGTCGAATAGTGTGACGTTACCGAGTGTAACACTTGCCGCTGGTCTCTGAGAATCCATTTTCATTCGCTGTTAGACCAGCATAAAAAAGGCCAGCTTGGAAAATCCAAGCTGGCCTCTTCGAGCTAATATTGAGATTTACTCAATGATCTTGGAAACTACGCCAGCTCCAACAGTTCGACCACCCTCACGAATCGCGAAACGAAGGCCCTCGTCCATCGCAATCGGTGCAATCAGATCAACTGTCATCTTGATGTTGTCACCAGGCATCACCATCTCAGTGCCTTCAGGCAGCTCAACGTTGCCAGTCACGTCCGTAGTACGGAAGTAGAACTGGGGACGATAGCCCTTGAAGAAAGGGGTATGACGACCACCCTCATCCTTGCTCAGAATATACACTTCACACTCGAACTTGGTGTGTGGCGTAATTGAACCAGGTGCAGCCAGTACCTGACCACGCTCAACTTCCTCACGCTTGGTACCACGCAGAAGTACACCCACGTTCTCACCAGCTCGGCCTTCGTCCAGCAGCTTGCGGAACATCTCAACACCAGTACAGGTAGTCTTCTCAGTGTCCTTGATGCCGACAATCTCGATCTCTTCACCAACCTTGATCACACCGCGCTCAACACGACCAGTCACTACCGTGCCGCGACCAGAGATGGAGAACACGTCTTCGATTGGCATCAGGAATGGCTTTTCTACATCACGCTCAGGCTCAGGAATGTAATCATCCAGTGTCTCAACCAGCTTCTGTACCGCAGGGGCACCGATGTCAGAGTCGTCACCTTCCAGGGCTTTCAACGCAGAACCAATAATGATCGGTGTATCGTCACCAGGAAATTCGTACTGATCCAGCAGCTCACGGATTTCCATCTCAACCAGTTCCAGCAGCTCCGCATCGTCTACCATGTCCGCCTTGTTCATGAACACAACGATGTAAGGAACACCTACCTGACGGGACAGCAGGATGTGCTCTCGAGTCTGGGGCATGGGGCCATCAGCCGCACTCACCACCAGGATCGCACCGTCCATCTGCGCAGCACCGGTGATCATGTTCTTCACATAGTCAGCGTGGCCCGGGCAGTCTACGTGAGCGTAGTGACGGTTCGGGGAATCGTATTCAACGTGAGACGTCGCGATGGTAATACCACGCTCTTTCTCTTCAGGGGCGTTATCGATTTCATCGAAATTCTTCAGATCGCCACCATAAGCTTCCGCACACACCTTCGTCAGTGCTGCTGTCAACGTCGTCTTACCGTGGTCTACGTGACCAATCGTTCCTACGTTAACGTGGACTTTCGTTCTTTCAAATTTTTCCTTAGACACTGTAGTTTCCTCTTACCTTATCTAGTTCTGTAATTAAGCCGCGGTGCTGTCGATAATGCTGTCGGCGATATTGCCGGGCACTTCCGCGTACTTCTTGAATTCCATTGTGTAGGTTGCACGGCCCTGTGTTGCGGAGCGCAAATCTGTCGCATAGCCAAACATCTCTGCCAGTGGTACGTCGGCATTAATGACTTTGCCGCTGGCACTGTCTTCCATGCCGCCGACTATACCGCGACGACGATTCAGATCGCCCATCACGTCACCCATATACTCCTCGGGCGTCACAACTTCCACTGCCATCATAGGCTCAAGCAAGGCGGCGTCTGCTTCCAACGCGCCTTTCTTGAGCGCCAGCGAACCGGCTATCTTGAATGCCATTTCGCTGGAGTCCACATCGTGAAAAGAACCATCGTAGAGTGTGACCTTCATGGCCAACAGTGGGTAACCAGCCAGACAACCATTCTGCATCTGTTCCTGGACACCCTTGTCCACAGCCGGGATGTATTCCCTGGGCACCACACCACCAACGATTTCGTTGACGAATTCGTACTCGGCATCAGGATCGAGAGGCTCAAGGCGTAACCAGACATGACCGTATTGACCACGGCCACCGGACTGCTTAACGTGCTTGCCTTCAATCTCCACTGTCTTGCGAATGGTTTCACGATAGGCCACCTGAGGCTTACCGATATTCGCTTCCACTGAAAATTCACGACGCATACGATCAACCAATACATCCAGGTGTAACTCACCCATACCGGAGATAATGGTTTGACCAGATTCTTCGTCGGACTCAACACGGAAAGACGGATCTTCCTGTGCCAGTTTCTGCAGGGCAATACTCATCTTTTCCTGGTCTGCCTTGGACTTGGGCTCTACTGCAACCGAGATTACCGGATCCGGGAAGTCCATCTTCTCCAGAGTCACGATATTGTCCGGGTCACACAGGGTTTCACCTGTCGTCACATCTTTCAGGCCAATCGCCGCAGCAATATCGCCTGCCAGCACTTCCTTGATCTCTTCACGAGAATTGGAGTGCATCTGTACCATTCGGCCCACACGCTCTTTCTTGTGCTTGAGCGGGTTGTAGACCGTGTCGCCTGAATTCAGCGTGCCGGAATACACACGGAAGAAAGTTAACGTGCCTACATAGGGGTCAGTGGCAATTTTGAAAGCCAATGACGCGAAAGGCGCGTTGTCGTCAGCCGGGCAGGTAGTTTCAGAACCATCTTCCAAAACTCCTTCGATTTCTTTCACCTCTGTGGGTGAAGGCATGTAGTCAACAACAGCATCCAACACTGCCTGCACACCCTTGTTCTTAAACGCAGAACCACACAGAACTGGCACGATCTCGTTGGCGAGAGTGCGCTCACGAATGGCTTTCATAATTTCTTCTTCGCTGAGCTCTTCGCCCTCGAGGTATTTTTCCATGACTTCTTCGTTAGCTTCCGCTGCCGCTTCAACCATGTGCGAGCGCCATTCATCAGCCAGCGCCTGCAGATCAGCAGGGATGTCTTCATAATTGAATGTTGTGCCCTGATCTTCTTCGTTCCAGACGATTGACTTCATCTTCACCAGATCGATGACACCGACAAATTCGTCTTCTGCCCCGATGGCCAGCTGCAAGGGAACGGCAGCTGCACCCAGGCGATCTTTCATCTGCTGAACAACTTTCAGAAAATCAGCGCCGGCGCGGTCCATCTTGTTGACGAAGACCATGCGGGGTACTTCATAACGATTTGCCTGACGCCATACAGTTTCAGTCTGGGGCTGAACACCTGAAGAGGCACACAGAACAACTACAGCACCGTCTAAAACCCGCAAAGAACGTTCCACCTCAATAGTGAAGTCCACGTGTCCCGGGGTGTCGATGATGTTGATGCGATGCTCATCGTACTGATTGTCCATGCCATTCCAGAAACAGGTAGTGGCAGCGGAGGTAATGGTGATACCACGCTCCTGCTCCTGCTCCATCCAGTCCATGGTGGCAGCACCATCGTGCACTTCACCAATCTTGTGCGAGATGCCGGTATAGAACAGAACCCGTTCGGTAGTGGTGGTCTTGCCCGCGTCCACGTGGGCGGCAATTCCGATATTGCGATAACGGCTCAGTGGGTGTTTTCTAGCCACAGCTTTACCCTCAAATATAATAGATGATCAATTAAAAACAGATTTAGAAACGATAGTGTGAGAACGCGCGGTTGGCTTCAGCCATACGGTGTACATCTTCACGCTTTTTAACGGCACTGCCGCGACCTTCTGCAGCATCACTAATCTCACCAGCGAGGCGCAATACCATGGACTTCTCACCACGGGCTCGTGAATGCTCCACCAGCCAACGCATGGCCAGGGCACTGCGACGCTCAGCTCGCACTTCAACCGGCACCTGATAGGTAGCACCACCAACACGGCGAGACTTCACCTCGACCATGGGCGCGATACTGTCCAGGGCTTTTTCAAAAGTTTCGAGTGGATCGCCACCGCTTCTTTCAGCGACGATGTCGAGAGCACCATAGACGATCTTCTCGGCAACAGACTTCTTGCCGTCAACCATCACATGGTTCATGAATTTTGCTAGGATTTTTGATCCGAATTTGGGATCAGGCAAAACTTCGCGTTTTGCCACTTCTCTTCTTCTAGGCATTAGACGACCTCATGTTAATTCAGGTTAATCCGGGACTCTACGGCTTCAATCTGCACACCCGGCCTTACTCAATCTCATCCCATTGTTTAACGAGCCGGGATGAGTCACGCATTCCTTGCGCTTGTGATTGGCTCTGTAACTGTTTGGAGAACTGTTTTACTTGGGACGCTTGGCGCCGTACTTCGACCGGCGTTGCTTGCGATCAGCCACACCGGAAGTATCCAGGCTACCGCGGACAGTGTGATAGCGCACACCAGGCAGGTCCTTCACACGACCACCACGAATCAGCACTACGGAGTGCTCCTGGAGATTGTGGCCTTCACCGCCAATATAAGAGGTAACTTCATAGCCATTAACCAGGCGCACACGACAAACCTTGCGAAGTGCTGAATTTGGCTTCTTCGGCGTGGTGGTGTAGACGCGAGTGCAAACCCCGCGCTTCTGCGGAGATCGTTGCAGCGCAGGCACGTCGCTCTTGCTGATCTTGCTCTTGCGCGGCTTGCGAACTAATTGATTAATTGTGGCCATATTGGTCTCAGGGTTCCTGTTCTCTTGTCATCAATTTTTGGTCTACTGACCTGGGTAGCTGACAAGGGAGGCGAGAGTTTAATGACCTCTCCCCGCTTAGTCAACCTTTCCGTATCTTGTCAGAATTGCTGCAGGCCCCGTAACTCGAGGCCTGCAAGCCAGTTTCGTACTACTCCTCGGTTGCTTCCTCGGCACTGGCAGCACTATCACTACTCTCGGCACTTTCAGCCAGGGCCTCACTCAGCGCAGCTTCAACATCGCTGGCACTGATACCTTCGCCGTCAAACTCCTCGGCAGCCTGCTTCTTGCGGGCTTCATGGTAAGCCAGGCCGGTACCCGCTGGAATCAATCGACCCACAACCACGTTCTCCTTCAATCCCCGAAGGAAATCGCGTTTACCAGTGACCGCGGCTTCAGTCAGCACGCGCGTGGTTTCCTGGAACGATGCCGCTGAAATGAAGGAGTCTGTCGCCAATGAAGCCTTGGTAATACCCAGCAGCATGCGCTCAAACCTGGCTGGCTCCTTGCCATCGGCAACCAGGTTGTCATTCACTTCCAGGATCTGGGTGTAAGTCATCTGCTCACCCTTGATCAGGTTGGAATCGCCTGGCGCAGTAATCTCCACCTTGCGCAGCATCTGACGCACGATGACTTCTATGTGCTTGTCATTGATACGCACACCCTGCAAGCGATACACATCCTGCACTTCGTTCACGATGTACTGGGCAAGTGCTTCAACACCTTTCAGACGCAGAATGTCATGCGGTGCGGGTGGGCCTTCAGAGACCACTTCACCCTTCTCAATCGATTCACCTTCGAACACAGTCATGGTGCGCCACTTGGGAATCAGGGTTTCGTAGTGATCAGATCCGTCAATGGGATTCACACCGTCGACAGGCGTAATGACCAGACGCCGCTTGCCCTTGGTTTCCTTACCGAAGCTGACGGTGCCGGAAATCTCAGCGAGAATGGCCGGCTCTTTCGGCTTACGCGCCTCAAACAAGTCAGCAACTCTTGGCAGACCACCGGTAATGTCACGTGTCTTCGAACCTTCCTGAGGAATACGAGCGATTACATCGCCGATACTCAGATCCGCGCCATCTTTCAATGAAATGATGGCGTTTGCCGGCAAGTGATAAAGAGCAGGCATATTAGTACCGGGCAGACACACATCCTTACCCTTACCATCGATGACACGAATAGCTGGACGCAGTTCTTTCGCCGAAGAAGCGCGCTCTGCCGGATCAATCACACTCCAGGTAGTCAGACCGGTAATCTCATCAGTCTGTTCACGTACAGTGATGCCTTCTTCCATGGCCTCGAACGCCACCTTACCAGCCACCTCAGAAATGATTGGGTGAGTGTGTGGATCCCAGGTTGCAACCATCTGCCCGGCTTCAACTTCCTTCTTTTTGCCAACCGTGATGATGGCCCCATAAGGCAGTTTGTAGAGTTCCTTCTCGCGTCCATTGGTGTCGTGAACAATCAACTCACCGGAACGGGATACCACGACCAGTTCTTCTTTCGAGTTCTCAACCGTCTTCATGTTGTTGAGATGAATGGTGCCCGTATTTTTTACCTGCACGCTGTCAGAAGCAGTCGCTCGTGATGCCGCACCACCGATGTGGAAGGTACGCATCGTTAACTGGGTGCCAGGCTCACCGATAGACTGGGCAGCGATAACACCAACCGCCTCACCTACATTGGCAAGATGACCACGAGCCAGGTCGCGGCCATAGCACTGGGAACAGATTCCGAATCGGGTTTCACAGGTGATTGGTGATCGCACGAATACCTGGTCCACACCCTGGGTTTCCAGTTTTTCAACCATGCGTTCATCAATCAGCGTGCCAGTTTCGGCAATCACTTCGCCTGAATCTTCGTGGACTACATCGGCAGCAAGCACACGACCGAGTACGCGATCACCCAGCGGTGCGATGATGTCGCCCCCTTCGATGATTGGCGCCATGGTTAGGCCCTGAGTGGTACCACAGTCTTCTTCCGTGATTACCAGGTCCTGGGAAATATCCACCAGGCGACGAGTCAGGTAACCAGAGTTAGCCGTCTTCAATGCGGTATCGGCCAGACCTTTACGCGCACCGTGAGTCGAGGTGAAGTATTGGGACACGCTCAGCCCTTCACGGAAGTTTGCTGTAATGGGCGTCTCAATAATCGAGCCATCCGGACGAGCCATCAGGCCACGCATTCCGGCCAGCTGACGAATCTGGGCAGGAGAACCCCGCGCACCAGAGTCCGCATAGACATAGACCGAGTTGAAGGATTCCTGCTCCTCTTCATCACCTTCTTTATTTGTCACAGGTTCAGAAGACAGGCCTTCCATCATTGACTTGGCCACCAGGTCGTTGGCACGGGACCAGATATCGATAACCTTGTTGTACTTCTCACCCTGGGTTACCAGGCCGGAAGCAAACTGGGATTCGATCTCGACTACTTCAGAGTTGGCCTGATCGATGATTGCAGCTTTCTCATCAGGAATTTCGAAATCATTAACACCAATTGAAGAACCGGACATGGTCGAGTACTTGTAGCCGGTATACATCAATTGGTCAGCGAAGATGACCGTTTCTTTCAAGCCCACGTTGCGATAGCAGGCATTGAGAATCTGGGAAATCGGCTTCTTGGACATCTTCTGGTTGACCATGGAGAACGGCAGGCCTTCCGGCACGATATCGAACAACAACACGCGACCAACAGTCGTATCGACCAGTTCTGTGTTAACGACTTTTTCGCCATTCTCATCAACGGTGGTATCTGTAATACGCGCCTTGATACGCGCTTGCAGATGCACGTTCTTGGAATCGTAGGCGCGCAGCACTTCCTTGGCATTACTGAACACCATGCCCTCGCCCTTGGCATTCACGCGCTCGCGAGTCATGTAGTACAGACCCAACACCACGTCCTGGGAAGGTACGATGATTGGTTCACCATTGGCTGGTGCCAGGATATTGTTGGTGGACATCATCAGGGTACGTGCTTCCAATTGCGCTTCCAGCGTCAATGGCACGTGTACCGCCATCTGGTCACCGTCGAAGTCAGCGTTATAAGCCGCACAAACCAGTGGGTGCAACTGGATCGCCTTACCTTCAATCAGCACAGGCTCGAATGCCTGAATACCCAGACGGTGCAACGTAGGCGCACGGTTCAGCAGTACCGGATGCTCGCGGATCACTTCGGCCAGGATATCCCAGACCTCGGCAGTCTCGCGCTCTACCATCTTCTTGGCAGCCTTGATTGTCGTTGCAAGACCACGACGCTCCAACTTGCCGAAAATAAAAGGCTTGAACAGTTCCAGCGCCATCTTCTTGGGAAGTCCGCACTGATGTAGTTTCAATGTCGGACCTACCACGATTACAGAACGGCCGGAGTAATCCACACGCTTACCCAGAAGGTTCTGACGGAAACGACCCTGCTTGCCTTTAATCATGTCAGCCAGGGATTTGAGCGGACGCTTGTTGGAGCCAGTGATCGCGCGACCTCGACGACCATTGTCCAGAAGTGCATCCACCGCTTCCTGCAGCATACGCTTTTCATTACGCACAATGATGTCCGGCGCGTTCAGGTCTAACAGACGCTTGAGTCGGTTGTTGCGGTTGATCACGCGACGATAGAGATCATTCAGATCAGAAGTCGCGAAGCGACCGCCGTCCAGCGGTACCAGAGGACGGAGATCCGGTGGCAGCACTGGCAAGACATTCATCACCATCCATTCGGGCTTGTTGCCGGAATCGACGAAGGCTTCAAGCAGCTTCAGGCGTTTGGACAGCTTCTTCAGTTTGGTTTCAGAATTGGTTTGAGGGATCTCTTCGCGCAGACGTGTCGCTTCCGCTTCCACGTCCATGTCGTTCATGAGTTCCTGAACAGCTTCCGCACCCATCTTGGCTTCGAACTCATCACTCCATTCTTCCATGGCCTCGTAATACTGCTCATCAGTAAGCAATTGACCACGTTCCAGAGTGGTCATACCTGGCTCGGTTACCACAAAGGACTCGAAATACAGAATGCGCTCAATATCCCGCAGCGTCATATCAAGCAGCAGACCAATACGGGAAGGCAGCGACTTGAGGAACCAGATGTGAGCAACAGGACTGGCCAGCTCGATATGACCCATGCGCTCGCGTCGCACCTTCGAAAGAGCAACTTCTACACCACACTTCTCACAGATCACACCACGATGCTTGAGACGCTTGTACTTGCCGCAAAGACACTCGTAGTCCTTTACTGGACCAAAGATCTTGGCGCAAAACAGACCATCTCGCTCAGGCTTGAAAGTTCTGTAATTAATGGTTTCCGGCTTTTTAACTTCACCGAATGACCACGCTCGGATCATCTCAGGCGACGCCAGGCCAATTCGAATAGAATCAAACTCATCTGTTTGCGATTGAGATTTCAACAACCCTAAAAGGTCTTTCATTCTATTTCCTCCGCTGACCACCATGTGATGGCCAGACTTCGATAATCAATAATTCTTCTCTACGAACCGTTCTTTACGCTACTGATGCGCCCTACTCGCCACTGACATCCAATTCCATGTCAATGCCAAGAGAACGAATCTCCTTGACCAGCACGTTGAACGATTCGGGCATCGCCGGCTCCATTCGATGGTCTCCGTCCACGATGTTCTTGTACATCTTGGTACGTCCAGCCACGTCGTCGGACTTCACTGTCAGCATTTCCTGCAGGGTATAGGCGGCGCCATAGGCTTCAAGAGCCCACACTTCCATTTCCCCGAATCGCTGACCACCGAATTGCGCCTTACCACCCAGCGGCTGCTGGGTAACCAGGCTGTAAGAACCAGTGGAGCGAGCATGCATCTTGTCATCAACCAGGTGGTTGAGCTTCAGCATGTACATGATGCCGACTGTTACTGGGCGATCGAAAGCGTCGCCGGTACGGCCATCAAAGAGGGTGACCTGACCGCTGTCAGCCATGTCAGCCAGGGCTAACATCTCCTTGATTTCAGTTTCCGCCGCACCATCAAATACTGGTGTTGCCATGGGTACACCTGCACGCAGGTTACCGGCCAACTCAAACAGTTCTCCTTCGTCCAGAGACTTGATGTCTTCGGTACGCTCACCGATCTTGTTGTAGACATCGGTAACCAGCTTGCGGACTTCGGTGATCTTGGCCTGGGCATCGAGAAGCTTTCCGATCTTCTCACCGAGCCCCTTTGAAGCGGCACCCAGATGAGTTTCCAGAATCTGACCCACGTTCATTCGCGAAGGCACACCCAGTGGATTCAAGACAATGTCCACAGGAACACCGTTTTCGTCATAAGGCATATCCTCTTCAGGCATGACTACCGAAATCACACCCTTGTTTCCGTGGCGTCCTGCCATCTTGTCACCAGGCTGGATAGTGCGCTTGATAGCCAGGTATACCTTGACAATCTTCAACACGCCCGGCGCCAGGTCATCACCCTGGGTAAGCTTGTTCTTCTTGTCTTCGAAGCGCTCGTCCAGATCCTTCTGACGCTCTTTTAATTGCTCTTCGGCACGCTCGAGCTGCTTGTTCATTGCCTCATTGGACATGCGCAGCTTGAACCAGTCTTCCCGTGGCAGGTTGCTCAGGTAGTCATTGGTGACTTTCTGCCCCTTTTTGAGCTTGGGACCACCAGCAACTACTTTACCAACCAGGGCTTTCTGCAGACGCTCATAGGTAGCATCTTCGACGATTCGATATTCGTCATCGATATCCTTGCGCACCTGAGCCAGTTGCATTTCTTCAATTTCGATAGCGCGCTGGTCTTTTTCAAGACCGTCTCTCGTGAAGACCTGCACATCTATTACAGTGCCTTTGACACTCGTAGGCACTCTGAGCGAGGTATCTTTCACATCAGAGGCTTTCTCGCCAAAGATTGCGCGTAACAGTTTCTCTTCCGGTGTCAGCTGAGTTTCGCCCTTTGGAGTGACCTTGCCGACCAGGATATCGCCAGCACCCACTTCAGCACCGATGTAAACAATGCCGGACTCATCCAGCTTGCTCAGGGCACCCTCACCCACATTAGGGATATCAGCAGTGATCTCTTCCGATCCCAGCTTGGTATCTCGAGCCACACAGGTGAGCTCCTGAATATGAATCGAGGTGAATCGATCTTCCTTTACCACGCGCTCTGAAATGAGGATTGAATCCTCGAAGTTGTAACCATTCCAGGGCATGAAGGCGATGCGCATGTTCTGACCCAGGGCCAGTTCCCCCATATCGATAGATGGGCCATCAGCGAGGATATCCCCGCGGGCAATCACATCACCGTCTTTCACCAGAGGCTTCTGGGATATACAGGTGTTCTGATTGGAACGGGTGTACTTGGTGAGGTTGTAAATATCCACACCTGCTTCACCAGCGTCGGTTTCATCGTCGTTAACGCGAACAATAATACGGCCGGCATCAACGCTCTCGATAACACCACCGCGAAATGCGACAACACAAACACCAGAGTCTCGCGCCACGTTGCGCTCCATACCGGTACCGATCAGAGGCTTCTCAGTCTTCAGCGTTGGTACAGCCTGGCGCTGCATGTTCGATCCCATCAGGGCCCGGTTAGCATCGTCGTGCTCAAGGAACGGGATCAGTGCGGCAGCAACAGAGACCATCTGTTGTGGCGCCACATCCATATAGTCGATCTCTTCCTTGGGCTTGAGCGTGGTTTCACCCTTGTAACGCACCGTGACCAGGTCATCGACAAAATTGCCTTTCTTGTCGAGCGGGGCACTGGCCTGTGCAATGACGAAATCACTTTCATCAATAGCTGAAAGGAAATCGATCTCATCAGTTACCTTGTGGTTCTTCACTTTACGATAAGGGCTTTCCAGGAAACCGAAATCGTTGGTGCGTGCATAGGTCGCCAGCGAGTTGATCAAACCGATATTTGGACCTTCCGGCGTTTCAATTGGACAGACACGACCGTAGTGAGTCGGGTGTACGTCTCGTACTTCAAAACCGGCACGTTCCCGGGTCAGCCCGCCCGGCCCAAGAGCCGAGACGCGACGCTTGTGAGTGACCTCAGAGAGCGGGTTGTTTTGATCCATAAACTGGGAAAGCTGACTGCTGCCAAAAAATTCCTTGATCGCCGCAGCAACTGGCTTTGCATTGATCATGTCCTGAGGCATCAGCCCTTCCGAATCCGCCATGCTCAAGCGCTCTTTAACAGCACGCTCAACACGAACCAGTCCAACGCGGAATTGGTTCTCGGCCATTTCACCTACCGAACGAATACGGCGGTTACCCAGATGATCGATGTCATCAACAGAGCCGAAGCCGTTGCGAATACCAACCAGGGTTTTCAACACGTCAACGATATCGTCTGTGTCCAGAACTGAATTTCCTTCGGCGCTGGGTCTGCCCAGGCGACGATTGAACTTCATGCGACCAACAGCAGACAGGTCATAGCGCTCTGGTGAAAAGAACAGATTTGAGAACAGATTTTCTGCAGATTCCTTCGTTGGTGGTTCACCTGGACGCATCATGCGATAAATCTCAACCATTGCTTCCAGCTGAGAAGTGGTAGTGTCAATTCGCAAGGTATCGGATACGAAAGGCCCACAATCCAGGTCATTGGTAAATATGGTATGGAATTCCTTGATTTCCTTTTCGATAAACTGTTCTACCATTTCCGCCGTGATTTCGGCGTTACAGGGGAACAGAACTTCACCGGTTTCTTCATCTATTACGTCAGCCGCGAGTGAATTGCCTTCAATAAACTCTGAAGGAACCTCCAATGCGGTAAGTTTTGCAGTTTCCATCTGGCGAATGTGGCGGCTGGTGATTCGGCGCCCTTCCTCTACGATCACCTTGCCTTTCTTGTCCTTGATCGGGAACGTCAACACTTCACCGCGCAAGCGTGAGGCCACCAGCTCCAGAGCGATGCTTGGCTCCTTGCCCTTCTTGACCTTGAATGTGTTGTTCTCGTAGAACATTTCCAGAATTTGCTGTGAGCTGAATCCAAGAGCACGCAGCAATACAGTCGCAGGAAGTTTCCGGCGACGGTCAATTCGCACATAAACCATGTCCTTTGGATCGAACTCAAAATCCAGCCATGAACCACGGTAAGGAATAACGCGTGCAGAATAGAGCAACTTGCCCGAGCTGTGCGTCTTGCCACGATCGTGATCGAAGAACACACCAGGTGATCTATGCAACTGAGAAACCACTACGCGCTCAGTACCGTTGATAACGAATGTGCCAGACTCAGTCATCAATGGGATTTCACCCATGTAGACTTCCTGCTCCTTGATGTCCTTAATGGTCTGGGTCGTTGATTCCTTATCATAGAGAATCAAACGTACCTTGACGCGCAACGACACTGAATAAGTGGAGCCTCTAAGCTGACATTCCTTGACATCGAATGCCGGCTTACCCAATTCATAGCTGACATATTCCAGGACGGCTTTTCCTGAATAGCTGACAATTGGGAATACAGATTTGAATGCGGCGTGTAAGCCTTGATCCAGGCGTTCCTCGACGGGAATGCCGGCCTGAGTAAACTGTCGATAAGAATCAATCTGTATGGACAATAAATAAGGTATGTCCATAGCGCTTGGCAGTTTGCCAAAATTCTTTCGAATTCGCTTTTTCTCGGTATACGAATAGGCCATTTTGTGTTCCTAGCTTTGAGTTCTGTCTGTGGTTTCGAACCGCGCGGGTTCAGTACCCTGCTATTTACTACTATCTATCAAACACAGGCACACACCGAGCCCGATCCCGTCGAGTCCGGTGTGCGATTGTGTTGGTGTTGCCGCTTATTACTTAAGCTCAACGGTTGCGCCAGCTTCTTCCAGAGCCTTCTTGGCTTCTTCAGCTTCAGCCTTCGGAGCAGCTTCCTTAAGTGTGGAAGGTGCGCCATCAACCATTTCTTTCGCTTCTTTCAGGCCGAGACCTGTAATGGTGCGAACTGCCTTAATGACGTTAACTTTCTTGTCGCCCGCCGCAGCAAGAACGATATCAAACTCGTCCTTCTCTTCGGCTGGGGCAGCATCACCACCGGCAGCAGCTGCTGGAGCTGCAGCCACAGCGGCCGCTGCAGATACGCCAAATTTTTCTTCCATTGCTTCAACCAGCTGGACTACGTCCATTACTGACATATCAGCAATTGCGTCTAGTACTTCTTCTCGTGATAGAGACATGGTTCTTATCTCCTGCTCTTAATTAAATAATCGAAAAATCAAAGGAATTAGGCTGCTTCCTGCTTCTGGTCACGAACCGCTGCAACCGCTCGAGTAACTTTCGAGGGCACTTCATTAACAGTTCTGGCCAGCTTGGTGACAGGCGCCAACATGACACTCATTAACATAGAGCGTGCCTGATCCAGTGTTGGCAGTTTTGCCAGCACATCGATCTGGTTCGCTTCCATGAGGTTGCCACCGATGGACAGGGCTTTGATTTCAAAATCGTCATTCTCTTTGGCGAAATCCTTCAGCACGCGCGCAGCGGCACCGGGATCTTCCTGAGAAAGCGCGATAATTGTTGGACCAACCAGCGCATCCTGAATGCACTCAAACTCAGTATCTGCAACCGCACGCTTGAGCAGCGTGTTTCTTACTACGCGCAGATAAACTTTGTTGTCACGAGCATTCTTGCGAAGCGCAGTCATGTCCTCCACAGTGACACCGCGATAATCGGCGAGCACTGCGGACAAAGCACTACTAGCAGCCTGATTGACTTCCGAGACTATTTGTTGCTTGTCTTCAAGTCGAATAGCCACTTGCTAACTCCTTCAGTTCAGATATTTCATGCTTCAATTACTGCAAGCATTCCATATCCACGTTTGCGGCAATGAACATCATTGCCATCTAGTTCGGTGATAAGAACAGGAGTTACAAAATCCGGTTCTGGTTTCACCATCTGCGTAGGAAATTAAGAGAGAGCCAGTACCTGCACTACCTCACCTACGGTCTTTGATGATCTCGGCTTGCAGATCACTGCAAACGAAACCAACCAAAGCCTTTATATAAATGGGTCAGAGTAAAAAATTTACTCTGATCCCATTTATGATTTCTTAAATAGTCAGTGAAGATTGGTCGATCAGTACGCCCGGACCCATGGTGGACGAGATGACAACCTTCTTAAAATACACACCCTTGGACGAAGACGGCTTGGCCTTCTTGAGATCTGCCAGCAGCGCTTCGAGATTGGACCGGATAGCCGCTCCATCGAATCCCACTTTGCCGATTCCGCCATGAACAATGCCGTTCTTGTCTGTGCGATATCGCACCTGACCTGCCTTGGCATTCTTCACCGCAGCCTCAACATCTGGTGTGACTGTGCCGACCTTCGGGTTTGGCATCAGTCCGCGAGGACCGAGCACCTGGCCCAACTGTCCAACAACACGCATGGCATCGGGTGTGGCGATTACCACATCGAAGTCCATATTGCCGCCCTTGATGGATTCAGCCAGGTCTTCGAATCCAACGATGTCAGCACCAGCTTCTTTAGCTTTGTCGGCGTTTGCTCCCTGAGCAAATACTGCGACGCGAACGTCCTTGCCAGTACCTGCTGGAAGAATAGTAGAACCACGAACTACCTGATCGGATTTGCGTGGATCAACGCCCAGGTTGATGCATACATCAATAGATTCTTTAAACTTGGGTGATGCGAATTCTGAAATCAGGGTAACCGCCTCTTCCAGTGGATAGGCTTTACCTGGCTCGATTTTTTCTGCAATCAGTTTTCTTTTCTTGGATAGCTTGGCCATTACTCTACCCCCTCTACTTCCAGACCAGCGCTGCGGGCACTGCCGGCGAGCGTGCGGACAGCAGCATCCATATCAGCTGCAGTCAGATCTGGCATCTTCTGAGTGGCGATCTCTTCCAGTTGTGCGCGGTTCACCTTGCCAACCTTTTCTGTGTTCGGACGGCCACTACCTTTCTTCACACCAGCCGCTTTTCTTAACAGCACTGCCGCAGGTGGAGTCTTGGTAATAAAGGTAAAGCTGCGATCGGCATAGACCGTTATCACAACTGGAATTGGCAAGCCTGGCTCAGTGCCCTGTGTCTGGGCATTGAACGCCTTACAGAATTCCATGATATTGACGCCGTGCTGGCCCAATGCGGGCCCTACCGGCGGACTTGGGTTTGCTTGACCTGCACCAACCTGTAGCTTGATGTAAGCCAGTACTTTCTTAGCCATTGTGTTATCTCCTTGGGTTCAAGCGTTGGTCTCTCTTAGGAACTCAATTAAGAATTCGCTTGAGAACACAACTCCCCTGCCCACCCTTGAACATGGCTAGATGTTTAAGGGATCGAAAAGCCAACTCACTATGGAGCGGCACCTGTTGGCCAACCGAAGTCAGCTCTTCTCTACTTGACCGAATTCCAATTCGACTGGTGTAGAGCGACCAAAAATCAAAACAGCAACGCGAAGGCGACTCTTTTCGTAGTTAACTTCTTCCACCGTACCGGTGAAATCGTTAAAGGGCCCATCGATAACGCGGACCATTTCACCTGGCTCATAAACAATCTTATGAGTCGGTGCTTCTTCGCTATCCTCCATTCGCTGGAGAATCTTGTTCGCTTCTTTATCGGTAATTGGTGCTGGCTTCTCTGCCGTACCACCAATAAAACCCATCACGCGCGGTGTTTCTTTCACCAGATGCCAGGTATCGTCGTTGAGTTCCATATGTACCAGCACATAGCCCGGGAAGAACTTGCGCTCACTCTTACGCTTCTGACCTGCTCGCATTTCCAGTACTTCTTCGGTGGGTACCAGCACCTCATCGAAGTAGTCTTCCATGCCGGAAAGAGATATCCGCTCTTTCAAAGCGTGCATCACTTTTTTCTCGTAGCCCGAATAGGCGTGGACTACATACCAGCGTTTAGCCATTTCCGTCCTCTGGGGTTATCCCTAACCTATAATAGAAGAAACAACACCGTTCAGACCCCAATCCAGCAACCAAAGGATCAGGGCGACGATGAATATGACGATCAGTACGACGATCGTGGTTTGCGTTGTTTCTTGCCTGGTCGGCCAAACGACCTTCCTGATTTCTACCCGAGCCTCTAGACAGAGATTAATAAAGGCCCTGCCTTTCACAGTCTGTGAACCAATCCAACCTGCGATTCCCGCAGCCACCAGAAGCCCCACTGTGCGAATTAGCAGTGATTCGGCAGCAAAGTAGGAGTTGCCATAGACTGCGGCGGCAACAATGACAGCCACCACGGCCCATTTCGCCCAATCCAGTTTGCCTTCTTCGCTTTCTATCTTTTCAACCATCGTTTGTTCTGTCTTTATAAACCTGTGTAAAACCAATCGATCTCTACACCATGGCTGCCATTAAATGGCAGGCCAGGAGGGAATCGAACCCCCAACCTGCGGTTTTGGAGACCGCTGCTCTGCCAATTGAGCTACTGGCCTTTGATTCGGGACCGTGCCGGCTGCAGGCACGGAATCCTTCGTTGAAAGGAAATTTTGAAGTAGTCATTTACCAACCGTAAACTCCCACTTCAAAATTTCCTTTCGCCTCGACTTCCGCGCCCTCGCTCGCCACTAGTTCAGGGCGGCAATCTTTCTTCTTTTATATATGCGCTGAGCCGAATTCTGGGTTCGATAAACTGCTCTCGAACCTGCTTCTATTAAAGACGACTAAGCCGGAACCCCCCTTTGGAGAGTTCCGGCTTCGAAAATTTCGGTCCTGCTTTTATTCGATGATCTTGGAAACTACGCCAGCTCCAACAGTTCGACCACCCTCACGAATCGCGAAACGAAGGCCTTCGTCCATCGCAATCGGTGCAATCAGATCAACTGTCATCTTGATGTTGTCACCAGGCATCACCATCTCAGTGCCTTCAGGCAGCTCAACGTTGCCAGTCACGTCCGTAGTACGGAAGTAGAACTGGGGACGATAACCCTTGAAGAATGGTGTATGACGACCACCCTCATCCTTGCTCAGAATATACACTTCACACTCGAACTTGGTGTGTGGCGTGATTGAGCCCGGCGCAGCCAGTACCTGACCACGCTCAACTTCCTCACGCTTGGTACCACGCAGAAGTACACCCACGTTCTCACCAGCTCGGCCTTCATCCAGCAGCTTGCGGAACATCTCAACACCAGTACAGGTGGTCTTCTCAGTGTCCTTGATACCAACAATCTCGATCTCTTCACCAACCTTGATCACACCGCGCTCAACACGACCAGTCACTACCGTGCCACGACCAGAGATGGAGAACACGTCTTCGATTGGCATCAGGAAAGGCTTTTCTACATCACGCTCAGGCTCAGGAATGTAATCATCCAGTGTCTCAACCAGCTTCTGTACCGCAGGGGCACCGATGTCAGAGTCGTCACCTTCCAGGGCCTTCAACGCAGAACCGATGATGATCGGTGTGTCGTCACCAGGAAATTCGTACTGATCCAGCAGCTCACGGATTTCCATCTCAACCAGTTCCAGCAGCTCCGCATCGTCTACCATGTCCGCCTTGTTCATGAACACAACGATGTAAGGAACACCTACCTGACGGGACAGCAGGATGTGCTCTCGAGTCTGGGGCATGGGGCCATCAGCCGCACTCACCACCAGGATCGCACCGTCCATCTGTGCCGCACCGGTGATCATGTTCTTCACATAGTCAGCGTGGCCCGGGCAGTCTACGTGAGCGTAGTGACGGTTCGGGGAATCATATTCAACGTGAGACGTCGCGATGGTAATACCACGCTCTTTCTCTTCAGGGGCGTTATCGATTTCATCGAAATTCTTCAGATCGCCACCATAAGCTTCCGCACACACCTTCGTCAGTGCTGCTGTCAACGTCGTCTTACCGTGGTCTACGTGACCAATCGTTCCTACGTTAACGTGGACTTTCGTTCTTTCAAATTTTTCCTTAGACATGTCTAGACAGCCCCTACTTTCGAAATTTTTTCTTTCCTGAGCTTGATCTCAACAAAACAAGATACAAGCAATTCTGGTGCTCACTCCCGGAGTTGAACCGGGGACCTCTTCATTACCAATGAAGTGCTCTACCGCCTGAGCTAAGCGAGCCGAAACACTAAAATCAATGCCTCTGTCCGCTGGCCAAAAGCTCAGCAGTTTCGCTAATCCAACTGCTAAATGATTTGGAGCGGGTAGCGGGAATCGAACCCGCGCAACCAGCTTGGAAGGCTGGGGTTCTACCTCTGAACTATACCCGCCAGATCGAAGCGAGTTCGCCGTTCATCCACTTCACTGATCACCTTCACACAGTTGATTCAGTTGGTGGAGGGGGGTGGATTCGAACCACCGAAGCTTGCGCGTCAGATTTACAGTCTGATCCCTTTGGCCACTCGGGAACCCCTCCCAAAAGATCTCCCAAGGGTCAAAATCCCTGGCTCTCTCACTCAGGGGCGGCATTTTATTGGAATTGGGATGCTTGTGCAATCGTTTGGCAGAGATTTTCAAGGCGGGTCAAATTGCCAATTTCTGCTGATAAATCAAGCCATTCAGCGTCATTGATCCGATCGGAATTGGGCGGTCGAAGCCATACCTGAACCGCGGCTGCCGGACCTGCTATTTCTTCTATAAAAGGGGTATATCCCAGGCTCAAAACCTGGGTCTGAACTGCTTCTGCAGCCCCGCGATCTTCATAGACACCCAGGGCCACCGCGTTTTCCAGATCACCACGGGTAATCAGGTAAGTATCCACGCTCAATTCTGCCGCCTGCAGTCGGTCAGCGATGTCATCCAGAGTGAGATTGGCGATCTCTCGGGAGGGCGTCGGCGGTAAATAGAGCCGAAACTGGGCTGGTTCGGTGGATGGTGTCAGCTCCAAAAAAGCCTCCAATCCGCTGACGCGGGCCAGCTCCATGAAGCTTTCGGCCTCTTGAGAGTCAGCAAATCCACTTACCAGTGAACACTGCCTGCGTGCCTCAATCGCCAGAGCACTGGTATCAGCTTCAAACTCACTCACCAATGTCAGGCCCGTATTGAGCAGAGGCCTTGGCGAAGCCTCTTCCGCAACCGGCAGAGGCTGATAAGAATTCCAGGCGAAAAAACCCAGATTTACCAGTACTAACAAGATCAGGATGTACTTCATCTGGATACAGCTTCCTGTGGCGCGGGCACGGCGATAGCGAGACCGTCCAGCACAAGATTAGGCCGGATAGAGACTTTCCCAGCCACTCCTTGTTGTAGCGCTTCCTTGAGAATTGCAGCATCCCCACCCGAAAGCACGATATTCACACCGGGGTCTTGTCTCTCAAGATCCGCAGCGCTTTTTTCAATCAGCGCTGTGCAACTTGCCAGGCTACCATTGTATACCGCCTCTTCAGTCACCAAGCCGGGACGCGTCGACACTTGCACAGCCTTGCCTTGCAGACGAATGCCGGTATTCGATTGCAGCGCATGGGCCATCATGGTCAGTCCGGGCAATATGTATCCACCCTGGTGCTGTCCATCCGCTGCAACAAGGTCAATAGTAAGGGCGGTACCCGCACTGACCACCAGACAGGAAGATTCGAAGACACTATATGCCGCCAACATGGCCAGCCATCGATCAACGCCCATTCGACTGACATCCTGGTAAGCATTAACCACACCACCGCAGGTCGGCGTGACTGAAGCAACAGAGCACTCCAGCTGCCAATGCGCTGAAATCCAGTCCTGCAACCTAGAGACACTGTCATCTGCACGCACACTGGATAAACGAACAAAGTCGGGCGCTTGCCGGATGAAATCGGAGGTCAGCAGCTGCTGCACTGTGTCGGCGACACCCTCGATGCCTTCGACAACCCCAGCACCGTCTTCGCTGCTAAGCAGACGCCACTTGATTCGCGTATTGCCCAGGTCTAATTCCAGAATATTCACGATTCAACGAGCTCTTATTACGCCATTAGGCCAGACCGAGGGATGGAAAGACTTCACCACCGGATATTCGTCGCCGCCCCGATTGCGTATCCAATAACAGCGCGCCGGCCTTGTCGACTCCTCGGTGTTTACCGGTCAATTTTTCCGCGCCATTGTCGATGATTACGTCCTGTCCGATATACCCGTCAGCAGTATTCCAATCTTGCTGGAAGGATTCAAAGCCACACTCTAGATACCGGTCTATCCCATGCCACAATGCTCGAACCAAATTTGCGATCAGCTCTATCCGGACAATTGGTGTTGCTACCAGGTCACCCAGATTAGTCAGCTTGCGATCGACCTCGGCCTGTTCCTCTGCGGAGAACGACAGGTTGATACCAATACCAAAGACTACCGCGATCTGGTCTGGTAACTGTCGGGATTCGAGCAGGATGCCGGCCAGCTTGCTGCCTCGATGCAACACATCGTTCGGCCACTTTAACTGTAGATGCCCGATATTCTCGGTGCTGCCACTGCGCACGGCCTCCAATTTTACGAGGGATTGCCATACTGTCAGGGCAGTCACAAGACTCAACCCGGCAAGAGTTTCTGAACCTCCCTGCAGTATCCGAACAAGCGACATGTAGATACCACTGTCGTATGGACTGATCCACTGCCGCCCTCGTCTGCCCTTACCTGCAGACTGACTTCGAGCAATGATTAACCGTGATGCAGAATCACCGCTATTGAGAAGCCGCATTGCTTCACTATTGCTTGAATCGATTTCATCATGCACCGAGATCACATCGATCAGTTCGCCCAGGTTTTGTTTCAGGAGTTGTTGGTATTCGCCAGAGTCCATATTTGATAAAACAGTTTAATCAGCACAACAAAAAAGGAGTAGGGTCATGTGTCACACACAATCATCTACTCCCTTTTTGCAGGCTGTTACCAACGCCTGCATTCAATTTTCCTGACCAGGCTATTCGCTAGCCTTTGCAGATTCTACTGCATCATCGTCTGTGCCAATGTGCTCGCCACGACGAATTTTGGAGATGACTGACATAGCTTCCAGCATCACCATCACACTGACAACCATAACAGCAAGGTTCAGTATAACCAGCAACCAGCGCTCAGTCTGGAAATAGTCGATCAGGTACCAGACACTGGCCCAGAAAGCCATAAAGATAATGAACACCATGGGCACGAGTGTGTAAATTGCAGGACGACCCAGTTTCATCAGGTAGATGGATACAATTAACAGCGTAAGGCTGGCAAGAATCTGATTGGTTGCACCAAACACAGGCCAGATCAGGTTGCCACCATCTCCGGGATAATTGCCGGCAGTTACACCAAATGCCAACAGTAAACAGAAACCAACTCCGATCAGGGTTGAAATGTAATTGTTCTTAAGTGGCGCAATATTGTAGATCGAGCCCCACTCCTGAACGATATAACGCTGCAGACGAAGGCCAGCATCCATAGTCGTACCGGCGAATAAAACCACCATGGTGGCCAGCATGGTCTGGGAGAAAGCTTCGGGAATGCCCCAGCCACTGGTGATCAGAGCAGCACCGCCTTCGATGAATCCAGTTTGCCCGGGCCCTGTGGAGAAACTGGTATAGATCGCTCCCCAATCAGCAGCATTGGCTGCATACAGCGAACCAGTCACCGCGACGATCGTGATCAATGCCAGTGAGCCTTCACCAAGCGCACCCAGGTAGCCAACAAAGCGTGCATCTTTTTCATTGCTAAGCTGTTTCGAACTGGTACCGGAAGACACAATGCCATGAAAGCCAGATAGCGCACCGCATGCAATGGTGACAAATAGAATCGGGAACAATGGTGGCGTACCTTCAGCGAG
Source organism: uncultured Pseudohongiella sp. (assembly GCA_965267495.1). Lineage (GTDB taxonomy): Bacteria > Pseudomonadota > Gammaproteobacteria > Pseudomonadales > Pseudohongiellaceae > UBA9145. Next base: position 2,831,377 of record OZ254078.1, read on the forward strand.
GTTCGGATTAAACGCTGGCGCAGATACTTCCGGCATGGCAAACAATACGGCCGAGTACATCACAATAAGACCAATTACCAGTTGCGCACCATTAATGTAGTCGCGCGGTTGCAGCAGTAACCACACAGGAAGCATTGAAGCGATACCTGCATAGATAAAAAGAATAATGATCCAGTTACCGTTGGGACCGAGCAGGAATTCAGGGTCATCAGTGCCCGGCAAATAAAGTGGCATAACACTACCTACCCAGATAGTGAAATAGAGAATCACCACACCGATAACGGAAACTGCCAGCAGATTCACTTTCTTGCGGATTAGCACACCCACACAAATTGCCACCGGAATAGCTGCCCAGGCGGGAAACACTGAAGTGGGAAAGATCACCATATCAGTGGCGATAATTGTGCTGAACACGGCATTTACCAGCATCAGCAACAGGAATATGACTACCATAAACAAAGAACGGGTTCGCTTACCGATGACGCTTTCAGAAAGCGCGCCGATAGATTTCGCATCGTGCCGGTTACTCGCCCAGAGCGCACCAAAATCATGAACCCCAGCGAAAAATATTGAACCGAAAGTCACCCAAAGCAAGGCGGGCGCCCAACCCCAGTAAACCGCAAGAGCAGGACCCGCAATTGGCGCAGCACCAGCTACCGCAGTGAAGTGCGAACCCCACAAGACAAACTTGTTGGTGGGTACGTAGTCCACACCATCGTTAAATTTATGGGCAGGAGTCTCGAAATTGGGATCCAGCTGATAGATTTTTTCAGCGATAAACTTGGAATAGACGAACCATCCAAAGCAGAATCCAACCAGACCAAAAAGCACGATGAAGATAGATGACATAAAGCAGTCTCTCCGCTTGAAGCTGTCCTGGCGATTACTCTCCGGCGCTCGTCCAGGGTCTCTTATTATGAGTTTTAAGGCCCCGAATCATAGCAAGTAAAAGCTGACCGGGCCAATCTACTGTATCGGCCAGAACAACCAGTAAATTCAATGAATTAAGCTTCGGAAACCTGAAATTTCCAGGTCATAAAAAAGGCGTCAGACCAAAGCCTGACGCCTTTCTGTGATTAGCTATAAGAGCCCGGACTAATCGGACGAATCAGCTTCGTGATAAGTCCAATAGCCGATAAACATCTCATCCCAGCTTTGTAATCCAAAAGTCAGCTCTTTGCTGGGATCGGGATTTGCCGGATTGTGCTCCGAATTGTCGAAAGTACCAGTGACATGAGCCTTGGTGCCTGCCGGCAGGAATGCCGGCTCACTCAGTTGATAGGTTGGTTGCCAGGCATAACTGTAAGCCGGCACACTGAGGAGATCCTTGGTCGACCCATCAGGGTATTCCACGGTGAACTTCATGTCTTTACCGCGGAAATGCATGTGGGCACGAAGACCAGTCACTACTACATCTTCTGAGAACACATATTGCGCCTGCGCTTTGTGATCTCTCGCATAAGGAGGAATTTGGAACAACCCGGAGACGGACTGGGTGAAGTTTTCATGAGACGGGGGTTCGTCGTACATATACAAGCCCAGCAAAGTTTCATCTACAGTCGCTCTACCGTTGGTAGTGTAGTGAAATTGCATGGTCAGCTTGTGGCCTTCGGGAATGTAAACACCTGTGTCTTCTGGAAACATCATGGCGTCCACTTTGCCCGGCGCATAACCCTCGAGAAATCGGGTAGCGGTGTTAACCGTTGCTGCTTCACCGGCTACGTATTCTGATGGGGCTGTTACGTAAGTTAGCAGGTGGTGAAGTACAGATTCGTCACCAGCAATATATTGCACACCCTTCACCCACTTATCTTCATCGAAGGGAAGTTCAACATCCACATTTATATAGTCCAGTACACCGGTAGCTGGAATTTCATGAGTTGGAGCCTTGATGATGTAATCGGGTTCACCCAATTGCCATTCACGGCGATCAGGAAAACTCAGCTCGGCCAGTGGATCGATTGCGGAGGCACCGCGAGGTGCGCCAGCATCAATCCAGTGAACCAGCGTCTGCAAGTCAGCATCAGAGATATACCGGGCATTGTCGAAATGACCAATATAGGGATCCACCTGGGTAGGTGGCATACGCTTGGTGAGCAACACTTCGCGCACCATGGGAGACCAGCCCTGCAGCATCAGGTGGCTGTCCATGGCAAAAGGCCCGATTCCACCCTCACGATGACAGGAAGCACATTGTTCCGCCACGATTGGTGCTACTTCCGTGGCGTAGTCAGGCACTGTGGAGGCGTGTTGCTCCTGCTGTGGGTATTCCAGCGCACAACCCTGGGCAGGCATGATAATTGTTTCGTCTGCATTACCTGCAAGTTCACTTTCCAGGACTTCATTCACTGAGTCTTCCAGAGGGCCTCGATAGAGCAGGTTGAGTCTTTGCGGATCCAGCACTGTCACTTCACCGGCAGTGGCAAAGTCCAGTGTTTCAGAGACCAGTTGACCGCTATCTATCAGCAGTGGCAAATCTGTACCCAGACCCGAGCCGGCCGCCCGTAGACTGGACAGATCCTGGTCTGTAGAAGCATTGATCAATGCGAAAGCAACCTGGCTGTCAGCCCATTGGGCTTGAGTTTCAGCAAACCGGGCTACCGCAGTATCCATGGAACTGCAGCTGGCATCGAATGCCATCAGCACGACTGCATCCATGTGGCGATAGCGGCTCAGCTGATGAAATTGACCATCGGTATCCAGCAGGGCGAAATCACCAGCACGCTCAGGGAGCGCATTTGCTGCTCCGGCTATCAGTGTGCCTACCGCAAAAAACAGGGATAGAACTCTGTTCATGATTTTCTCCAATCAAAGCAGGGGGGAGTTAACTGATTCTAGCGTATTTTGGCGCCTTTCGGCACAACCAACTATCGCTCAAATGCTTGATTCTGACTGGTTTTCAGACCGAATTCGCTGCACCGGGCCATAGCTGGCGAAACTCTCGATCAGAGACAGGCGGCGGAATAGTTCATACATTGCCCACAGTACGCCTACGATCACGATCAACAGCATCGCCCAACGCATCAGGGCAGCGAAGAACAGCGCATCCAGAATCGGCATCTGCAGCTGAAATTGTGACAACTGACCCCCACGCTCCAGCATCCAGTGCCATGCGCTGTGCGCCAGCAATGCGGACAACAAAATGCCGCCTATTCTCTCTTCGACAAAATACTTGAACGTGAGATTCAAAACAGGAATTACCAGCAGAAGTATGAGTAGCTGACCAAGTTCAACACCAATATTGAACGCAAGGAGCGATGAAAATAAATGCCCACCTGCAAACTGCAGGGTCTCGCTAAACAGGAATGAAAAACCGAAGCCATGCACCAGACCAAAACCGAAAGTTACAACCCATCTATGCTCCACTTTGGCACCCACTATGTTTTCAAATGCCATGTAAACAATGGACAGTGCAATTAGCGTTTCAATCAGTGGCGGCCACCAGAGCACGGATGGCGCCATTCCCAGGGCAGAACTGATTAGCGTAATGGAGTGCGCGATGGTGAAAGAGGTAATAACCGGAATCAGCGCCCGGATACTGCGCAGGGGAATCACCAGACAGAACAAGAACAGCAGATGATCGATCCCTTCCAGAATGTGGAGAAAACCCATTTCGATGAAGCGGAAAGCAGCCTGGTACCAGCGAGGATCCAGCTCCACCAGTCCGGGATTGCCGAGATAGTTGAATACTCTCTCTGCACCAGTGGGCACCAGAAAACGCAACACAGTCCTGGTCTCTTCAGACAGAGTGCCGAGCTCCGGCTCAATTGAGAAATCTGAATCTTCCGCCTGAATCGGATAGGTGACCAATACATCAAGCACTCCCTGGCGATAAAACAGATCGACACTGTCATCCAGCGGTGGGCTCAGCACATTGTCCATGGCCGAATCAAAATTAACGAAGGAACGATCGGAAGGCAGGGAGACCCGGGTAGCCACCAGTTCTTTGTCGCTGAGTTCCACGCCATTTTCGTAGAAATGCAGGGACTCTGTAATGTACATCCTTGCTGCTTCCTGCAGCTCCGGGCCAGCCTCGGAAAATTGCAGATATCCTGGACCCCGCAATGGAAAGACGATCTCCCCGAATGCTTCCATCGGGACACGCAGCAAGGCGGTTAACTGGTTTCCTTCAGGCTGGACGAATGCGTATACAGTGACACGGGAAGGAATGTCATGAGCCTGAACTGTGAACGGCAGTAAAAGCAGTCCGGTCAACAGCAGCCAGATTCGGGCTCTGGCGAGATAATTTGACCAACGAGTCTCTTCTAAATGCTTCTTCATTTTCGTTGTTTTTCTTTAAATTACAGCCACTTAAATTGTAAGTAGCTGGGCAGGATAATGATCTCATCCCCAGGGTGCAAGCAAGCCCTTCAAAGCTGTAACAAAATCTTACAAGTGCTCTGGGGAATTAGGAGGCTGCGAGTATACTGTCTGGGATATAGGCAGTATACTCGGCCACTGGCTCTGGTAGTTTCGACGCCTGTTCCAGGCAACTGGTCAGGGCAGTATGAGGAGAAAATAATGACAAAGATGAAACTAGCGATTGGTACTTCCCTTGTTGTCGCTCTGGTAGTCCTGGGAATCGGTCAATCTAAGCTACAACAGCCTACCGTTGCCGCCAGCAACGATGTGATGGCCCCCCACTTTCTAGTTGATCCACTTTGGCCGAAGCCACTGCCAAATCACTGGATTACTGGTAACACAATCGGTGTCGACGTGGATGAAAGAGACCACATCTTCACAGTGCATCGAAACACAGAAAACATGTTCCGTGGTGTTACAGAAATCGGCCTGGCCCTTGGGGTTGCCGAATGCTGCACACCTGCACCTCCCATTCTTGAATATGATATTGAAGGAAACCTGGTTAACGCCTGGGGTGGCCCTGTAGAAGGCGCGCCGTATGTTTGGCCAGAATCCAACCATGGTATTGAAGTTGCCCCTAATGGCGACGTCTGGATCGGCGGCAACGGCGGACCTGATTCTCACGTCCTGGTATTCAGCCGAGATGGAGAATATATCCGCACCATCGGTGTTCCCGGTGAAGAAATGGATAGCAACAGCACAACTGCCTATGGTCGAGTTGCTGAAATCGCCATCGACGAAAACGCTGGTGAAGCTTACTTCGCAGACGGTTATGTGAATAAGCGTGTCGCTGTAGTCGATGTTGCTACCGGCGCATTCAAGCGCTACTGGGGCGCCTACGGCAGCACCGACATCGATGACGATGCCGATGACACCTATACACCAGGCGAGCCTGGCCCCGATGTATTCCGCGGTCCGGTTCACTGTGCTGAGCCTTCCAACGACGGCCTGATCTATGTGTGTGACCGCGGCGCCGACCGTGTGCAGATTTTCCGTCCCGATGGCACTTATGTCAGCGAGCACATTTATACCCCTGCCACTTTGGCACAGGGTTCCACCTGGGATATCGCGTTCTCACCTGATGAAGAGCAGGAGTTCATCTACATGGCTGATGGCCAGAACTTCAAGATTTACATCATTGATCGCTCCTCCATGGAAGTGCTCTATACTTTCGGTGATGGTGGTCGCCAGCCAGGTCTGTTCTATGCACCTCATAGCATAGCAACCGACTCAGAGGGCAACATCTATACTACTGAGACTTACGAAGGTAAGCGTGTACAGAAATTCCTGTACCAGGGTATGCGTGCAGTAACTGAACGTGACCGCGCACCTACCTGGCCTGCATCAGAACTCTAAGTTCTGTTCAGAATCAAAAAAACCCGGCTTCGGCCGGGTTTTTCTTTTTATAGATTCTCATCAAAAGTGCATCCATGCACTTTTGACTCGGTCGCTCTCAATTCACTGACGTAAAAACGCGGTTTTCCTGGCGAATTGAGAGCTCGCATTTGCTATGCAAATGTCGCCATCCCTGGCTCACATCAGCGCATCTCCAACTATCCAGGCCAGCCTGTTCAAAGCTTTTTACCCTCTAGTGAATTAGTGGTAACGTCTCTCTATCCAGTAGTTGTTTCAACCACTCGAATAACAAAGGAAACCGCTATGACTGCCCCCAAGAAACCCCTTATCTTTGTCTCCCTGGCTGTTGCCCTGTTTGTAGTCTTGAGCGTCGGCCAGCAGCAACTGCAGCGGTCCGCTGAAGCGGTAAATAATGACCGCATGATTCCGCATTTCGAGGTGGATCCGTTCTGGCCTCAACCTCTCCCCAACAAGTGGATTCTGGGCCGCACAATCGGGATTGCCATTGATGCAAGAGATCACTTGTTTGTTGTCCATCGCGATCAGGACAGCATGTTTATGAATCAGGAACTCGGACTCGACCGGGGTCGTGCTGAATGTTGTACCGCCGCACCACCCATTCTGGAACTGGATGCTGAAGGCAACCTGATTAATGCCTGGGGTGGTCCGGGCAATGGCTACACCTGGCCTGAATCCAATCATGGCATCGAAGTGGCGCCTGACGGGAATATCTGGATCGGCGGCAATGGCTCCGGCGATTCTCACGTGCTGGTCTTTACTCGTGATGGTCAGTTCGTGCGAGAAATCGGCATTCCCGGTGAGCCGGTAGACAGCCTGAGCACAACCTCTTTCGGTCGTGTGGCGGAAATTGCTATCGATCCCTCTGCAGGCGAAGCCTATTTTGCAGATGGTTATGGCAACAAGCGCGTGGCCGTCGTCGACGTTGCTACGGGCGCATTCAAGCGGTACTGGGGAGCCTATGGAAACGAACCAATTGATGAGAGAGTGATCTATGACCCCAACGAACCACTACCTCAACAATTTGTCGGGCCAGTGCACTGCGCAGAACCTTCAAAAGACGGTCTCATCTATGTATGTGACAGAGGTGCGGATCGGATTCAGGTATTTCGTCCGGACGGTACCTATGTAAAAGAAAGCCAAGTGGCACCTTTGACGCTCGCAGGCTCGACTTGGGATATCAGCTTTTCTCCGGATGATGAACAGGAGTTCCTGTACGTCGCCGATGGTGGCAATTTCAACGTTCACATTCTTGATAGGGAATCTCTGGAAGTACTGGCCGAATTTGGTGAAGGTGGTCGTCAACCAGGATTGTTCTTTGCACCGCACAGTATAGTGACTGACTCCAACGGCAATCTCTACACCACCGAAACCTATGAAGGGAAACGCATACAAAAATTTCTGTTCAAGGGTATGCGTCCGATCACCGAGCATCAGCCTGGCGCACCCTGGCCAGCCGAGGAACTGCATTAGACTCGCAGCACATGTAAAAAGCCGGCATCAGCCGGCTTTTTTGTGGTCGCAGCAGGCTTTTGTCTCAACAATCGGGCAAGCTGTCTCCTTCGTCGCAACTTGAATGCCGCCCAGTTGTCAATTATCCTGAAAGCAGCACTATCACTATCGTGAAACGGAATTAAAGAAGAGAACAGTCATGAAGGAACTCAGAATCACGTCAATCATCGTCTGCTTGTTGATGAGCTTTTCCAGTCTCGCCGCTGAGCAGCTGAATATCGATTTCAGTTATGACCGCAATGTCAACGTCGGCACGATTCGACCAAGCCTCAAACTCGCTGAATTTGGAGACGATCGCGATGTGGGTGACGGCACCGTTCTCGTGGATGACTACACGCTTAATGCGCCACTCGCAGAAATTATCAGAGACGCATTTGCGCAGGGATTTGCCAAAGGTGGCGTAGAACTTGTCAACGATAGTGAAGACATGCAGATCGTGGGCACTATCATCAGCAGTGAAACGGAAATGATGGACCGGGGCGGAGTGCAGAATATACAGCTCACCATCCGAACCCGGATTCAGCTACAAGGCGGCGGCAGGACTATCTGGGAGAACACCCTGTTCGGTCGCGGCAGAGTACCGGAGACTGAAGGTATGGCTGCAGCTGTGAATGCGTCACTTGAACGCATGGTGAGGGAACTCTTTAATGACGACTACTTCCTGATCGAGCTGCAGTAAGCGCATCCCTGAACTAGCTACAACCAAGGCTTTGCGACAAAGTCATTTCGATGTCGTCGCCACCTTCCGGGAACAAATCCAGGCCAGACAGAGACTCTATCTCTTCCATACTGCTTGACAGGGTACAGTGGTGCTCGTGGACGGCCGTTTGTTGCGAGAACAGAAACGCAGCTGCTCTGTTATCGCTATCGATCACAACCTTGAAGAACGCATCCGGCACACGATGGCTTGTGCTGGTATCAAGTGTCACAGGCTCACTATCGGCATAAAAAATTGGCCCTGCTACAACGAAAACAGATCCTTCCCGATTAACCAGGTTTCGAACTGCCCAATCCAATCCATACCAGGCCCCCTGACTTAAACTGCTGCTCCTGGCCACCGCATTGGTCAGGTAGTTCACTTCATTCCAGTAGGGTGTATCAGCGAAACTCACCAGCGGCACATATTGCGCACGAGCCAGGCCCTGGTCTTCGCCACCGAGAAAGTCGGCAGCCTTAAGGGTATCGCTCACGTAATTATCCTCCAGGGGTTGCCTGGACAAGCTTGATGCAATTCCAATGGCACCTGGATGGACTTCATAGGCAACCCAGTCCGCAGTCTTCATTTCGGTGTTATAAGACAAGGTGTAGATCGCGCGCATCAGCAGGGGATTGGCTTCGCCAGCGCCCTGGGGGCATCCGAGATAACAATGTTGAATCCTGTATTGTTGTCCCTGAGCAGCAAAGCTGAACAGAACCAATAACAGAATAAGATATCTGGCTGACATTCTCTTTGCTTCAGGCCTTTTGGCTTGTTCTTCTCATGGCAGACAAGAGCGCAGAATAGCAAGATCGGCTCAGCCGTAAAACCGCCCCTGCCAATCACACTATTCAGGGGTATTTTGCTCAACCAGATCATCCTTGCCCCGAAATTCTGGTAACCATTTTGGCCAGCAGGCGTCCAATTCTGCGATTGCCTGGAAAACGGTATTGATATCCGGAAACGCTGAAATTCCGCGGAATATCCAGCCCCCAGGCTGAAATCATCGAAAACAGCTATACAAATATTGAAATTTGCTGGTTTTTTTAATTTTCAGGAAGCCAATTTACTCAGGTCTCTCTAGTATGCGACCGTAAATAAACCCTGCGATTATCCCGATTGAATGAGGAGAGCAAGATGTTGAGATTATCATCCCTTGCCAAGATTGCCGTATTTTCTGCGCTGGCGATCTATGTAAGCAGTTCAGCCACTGCCCAGGAACGCGTTAGCGATTTTTCGCTGATCGATCACACTGGCAAGTTTTTCCAGCTGAGCCGTGCTGCTGACAACCAGGCCGTTGTCATAATGGCTCACGAAGACAGCCGCGATGTCCGCCGCGCATACAGCGAACTGGCCGAAGTGGTTGAGCAATTTGCTGACCAGCCTGTCGCCTTCTACCTGATCGACTCCACTGGCGAGGACGATAAGACAGAGATGCGCGATGTCGCTGACGATGCCGACATCATGCTGCCTATATTGATGGACGACACGCAACTGGTCGCTCAGGAATTAGGGCTGGCGAGAGCTACTGATGTGGTCATCCTTGATCCAGAATCACGTACCGTCGTGTTTCGCGGTGCCCTCAATGATCGCTGGGCAGAAGGCAGTCGCGCCCGACGCCCTTCTGAGCACTACGTAGCGGAAGCGCTGTCATCAGTGCTGGCTGGTACCGAGATTTCGGCATCCCAGGTGGCGAGTAAGGGCGATGCCATTGCATTTGCTTCTGAGGGCGAGCAATTGGCCAGCATTTCCTACGCCAACGATATTGCGCCAATTCTTAAGGAGCGCTGCGTGACCTGTCACATGGAGGGTGGCATCGCACCATTCGCCATGACCAACCATCAGATGGTACAGGGCTGGTCTCCAATGATTCGTGAAGTGTTGTACACCAAGCGCATGCCTCCTGGTCAAATTGACAATGACTACGTGCACGATTTCCGTGATGTCGCACATATCACTATCGAGGAAACCCAGAAGCTGGTCCAGTGGATAGAAGATGGCGCGCAGAACAACGACGACGCAGACCCACTGGCTGAATACAACCCGGAGTTGGTGAAATGGGCTTACGGCGAACCTGATATGGTTGTGGATATTCCTCCGCAGCAAATTCCCGCTACAGGTGTGCAGGACTACCGCAACATCCAACTTCCCCTGGATTTGGAAGAAGATGTCTGGGTCAAGGCGATCGAATTCGAAGCTGGTGATCCGACCGTCCTTCACCACATTATTGCATTTGCTTATGGCCCCAATGGCCTCAATGAGTTTGAAATCCTGAATCAGGGTATCGGTCTGGGTGCCTATGCGCCAGGTAACGAGGTGAATACTTACCCTGAAAATTCAGGCTTTCCCTTGAAAGCAGGTGGCGGCTTGATGTTGCAGTTGCACTACACGACTTCAGGTCGTGAAACTGTAGATGCTTCCGAGATCGCGCTGTATCTGTGGGACGAAAAGCCCGAGCTGACCGTGCTGGGCGGTTCTGCTGCAGAACTGGAGATCAACATTCCTCCGTTTGAAGCACGCCACGAAATGGTTGCCACTGCCAAGTTCCGTAAGGATTCTTACCTGACCATGCTTGGCCCACACATGCACTATCGTGGCTATGACGCCAATTTCAGGCTCGTCTATCCGGATGGTCGTGAAGAAGAGATTCTTAATGTGCCCAACTACCAGTTCAACTGGCAGAAAGTTTACGACTTCAAGGATCCGAAGTTCGTACCGGCAGGCACCGAAATGGTCTTCACCGGCACATTCGACAATTCCGAGATGAATCCCTTTAACCCGGATCCTTCTCAGACACTGACATGGGGGGAACAAACCTGGCAGGAAATGTTCTTCGGTTTCTACCGTTACGTGGAAGCTGGCGACGGCGATTAGATTTCAGCCAGTAGTTTCGTTCGAAAGCCCGGTTACTGAGAAGTACCCGGGCTTTTATTTATCCGCCAAAGTGCGTCCCTGCACTTTTGACTCTGTCGGTTCCAGGTTACTGTTGGCAATTCGTCGTTTCCCTTGCAACTTGAAAGCTCGCATTCGCTACGCGAATGTCGGCATCCATGCCTCAAGCCGAGCATCTTTCAGCTCTCTCTAAAAGCCTGAGAGTTCCGCTAAAACCCTCGATTTCTCTGTGTTAGACTCCTCTGCCTATCCCCAAATAAGTAGAAGAAGTGCAGCACTATGAGATTCCTGACCCTGGCCTGCTTTATAGGCTTCACTGCCCCCTCCCTGGCAGACACCACACTGATCACCAATGTAAACGGATACACACTGAATGGCAGTTACGACCTGATCCAATTCAATGCAATCCAGTTCACCGACGATACGGTCGATGCGATCTTTGGCGAAGGTGAAGAACTTCCGGATGATGCGACGACTACTATAGATGGTGCAGGACAAACCCTGATTCCTGGCTTAATTGATGCCCACGGTCACGTTCTATCCTACGGCCTGGGTTTATTGCGCGTTGATCTGGTTGGTACAACAACCGAAGCGGAAGCAGCAGAACGCGTTCGTGCCTTTGCCGAAGCGAATCCTGAAGTGGAGTGGATTCAGGGCCGTGGCTGGAACCAGGTGCTGTGGGATAGCAATGAATTTCCGACCGCAACAAGCCTCGATGCTGTAGTGAGTGATCGACCCGTATGGCTGAGTCGAGTCGATGGTCATGCTGCCTGGGGCAATAGTATGGCCATGGAGCTTGCTGGCATCGAGAGGAACACCGAAGACCCCGTAGGTGGACAGATCATTCGGGATGAGAATGGCGACGCTACTGGCACCTTTATTGATACCGCAATGGGTTACGTCCGCGAACAGATTCCTGCAAGCAGTTTCGAAGAACAGAAAGCTGCCTTGCTTGCGTCCATGAATTCATTAGCTACCTATGGAATCACCAGCGCCCATGATGCAGGCATAGGCAGTAGTACGGTTAGAGCCTACAAGGAACTTGTCGCCGACAATCCCTTGCCGATTCGTGTCTACGCCATGCTCTCTGCCAGCGATCCGCTTTATCAGGATAGACTCAATGAGGGATTCTTCTACAGTGACGATGGCACTTTCGCGATTGAAAGTGTGAAAGTAGTTTCCGATGGCGCTCTGGGTAGTCGTGGTGCAGCCCTGATTGAAGACTACAGTGATGAACCTGGCAATCGCGGACTACTTCGCTACAGCGATGAGCGACTGGACTTCCTGGTACGGGTGGCCATGAACGCTGGATTCCAGGTCAACATTCACGCCATTGGTGACCTCGCCAATTGGAAAGTACTGAATAGCTATGAACAGCTCATGGCGGAAACCAATACGCGAGATCGTAGACATCGCGTTGAGCATGCCCAGATACTTCGTTACGAAGACATACTGCGCTTCTCCGAACTTGGCGTCATCCCGTCCATGCAGGCAACGCACGCCACCAGTGATAAAAACATGGCAGAAGACCGGCTCGGTCCTTTCCGCATCCAGGGTGCCTATGCCTGGCGCAAGCTGATGAATTCCGGCGCCAGAATCGCCAATGGTTCAGACTTTCCGGTCGAACACCCTAATCCGTTTTACGGATTGCACGCTTCTGTCACAAGACAGGACAAGGACAACGATCCTCAAGATGGTTGGTACCCGGAAGAGAACATGACCCTGGAGGAAGCCCTGGCCAGCTTCACTATAGATGCAGCCTATGCTGGTCACCAGGAAGACATGCTTGGCACACTGGAGCCTGGCAAGAAAGCAGATTTTATTTTCCTGGATCGCGATATTTTTGAGATCGATCCCACGGAGCTCTGGCAGGTTCAGGTCGAACAAACCTGGGTCGGTGGTCGCCGGATCCACTAATGCCCTGATCAGCGGGAGGCATTCATGAACGTGAAACGCATTATTCTCATTCAGGCATTGCTGTTTGCTTTTGTCGCCTGCAGTCCTGAAACCGAAACCTCTAACCCAGCTGCTGAGCAGGCAGCAACTGCAGAGAGCCGCTTTACAGCTGAGGAAATTGCTCGCTGGGAAGAAACTGCGGCAAACGTCACCATCCTGCGAGATCGTTGGGGCATCGCCCACATCTACGGTATTCGTGATGCCGATACAGTATTTGGCACTCTCTACGCGCAGGCTGAAGATGACTTCAATCGGGTAGAAACCAATTACATCAATGCCATGGGAAGACTGGCCGAAGCCGAAGGCGAATCGCAGCTGTTTCGTGATTTGCGTATGAAGCTGTTTATCGACCCGGCGGATATGCAAGCGCAATTCGATGTCAGCCCCGCCTGGCTGCAGGAACTGATGGTGGCCTTTGCAGATGGTCTGAACTACTACCTGTACACACATCCGGAAGTAGAGCCCAGGGTCATCCACAAGTTCGAACCCTGGATGGCGCTGAGCTTTACCGAGGGCAGTATCGGTGGCGACATCGAACGGGTAAACATCCAGCGCCTGCAGGATTTTTATGACAGCGGCAGCATGGTAGCCCAGGCAGAGCTGCCGTTCGATGGCGAACCCCGTGGATCCAATGGGTTTTCAATCGCGCCTGAGAACACCCGGAACGGCAATGCGCTGTTTCTGATCAATCCTCACACCTCTTTCTTTTTTCGCTCCGAGCTTCACATGGTGAGCGAAGAAGGACTCAACGCCTATGGGGCAGTCACCTGGGGACAGTTTTTTGTCTATCAGGGTTTTAATGAGAACACTGGCTGGATGCACACCTCATCGCGCGCCGATGCAATCGATGAGTATCTGGAAACCATCGTGCAAAGAGATGATGGGTACTACTATCAGCACGGCGAAGACTTGCGCAAACTGGATGAACGAGTCATCACGCTTCCCTACAGGGTGGGTGATGAAATGGCAGAGCGTCAGGTCACAGCCTACTTCAGCCACCATGGCCCAATCATTCGGGAGCAGGACGGTAAATGGGTTGCCATCGCCCTGATGCAGGAACCGATCAGAGCACTAACGCAATCCTATACCCGAACCAAAGCGAACAACTACCAGGAGTTCGCCGCTACCATGGACTTGCGAACCAATTCTTCCAACAACACTGTTTACGCAGATAGCGATGGCAACATCGCCTACTGGCATGGCAATTTCATACCCACGCGTGATTCCAGCTTCGACTGGAACAGCCCGCTGGATGGCAGTAACCCTGCGACCGATTGGGGTCCTCTGCACACGGTGGATGAGACGATTACTCTCTTCAATCCTGACAACGGCTGGATTCAGAATACTAACAACACGCCTTTTAACGCAGCCGGGCCTGGCAATAGTCCCGACCCTGGAGACTATCCAGTGTACATGGCGAACAATCCGGAAAATGCGCGCGGTGTAAACGCGGTGCGTGTGCTGCAGGGACAAACTGACTTCACCCTCGACTCTTTGATAGAAGCAGCCTATGACCCATTTCTCCCATTCTTTGAAGAACTGGTGCCCAGATTATTTCTGATAACTGCAGTAGATAGCCCGGCACGCGTTCAGGCAGATCCAGGAGACATCACTGCTGCTCCTGGCACGGATGTATTCTCAATTGCGTCTGATACGCTGGAGTACATCGACCTGCTCCGTGGTTGGGATTTCCGCTGGAGCGTTGATTCTGTCGAAACCTCCCTGGCGGTCTATTGGGCGACTCAATTGATGGATGATGTACGCGCCGAAGCGAGCCAGGCCGGCATCAACATTTATGAGTATATGACGGAGAATTCCACACCTTCCCAGTTGCTGGGGGCACTGCGCACCGCTGCCTCGACGCTTACACAGGATTTCGGTTCCTGGCAGGTGCCATGGGGCGAAATCAATCGCTATCAAAGACTGAATGGCGACCTGGTTCAGGATTTCGATGACAACGCGCCGAGTCTACCGGTAGCTTTTGCTTCTGGCCGCTGGGGCGCACTGGCCTCTTTCGGTGCCAGGACTTATCCCGGTACCAGACGCATGTATGGCACCAGTGGAAACAGCTTTGTCGCTGTTGTGGAATTTGGTCAGCCACTGCGCGCTAAAGCCATAACCGTTGGCGGACTGCAAAGCGATCCCGATTCACCCCATTTCGACGACCAGGCTGAGATGTATGCCAATGGAGAGTTCAGAGATGTGTTGTTTTATCGTGATGACATCGAAGCCAATCTTGAGACCAGTTATCAACCCGGCCAGTAGCAGCAGGCCGGTAGTTCAACTATGAGCAATTCATCTCCTTACAGAGCAGGCGCACACTTTCTGCAAATACCCGGGCCTTCCAATGTACCCGGCTCTGTTCTGCGGGCGATGGCGCAGCCTGTCATTGATCATCGCGGCCCGGAATTTCCTGAACTCACCTTACGCGTCCTCGAGAATCTGAAAAAGGTCTTTCAAACAGATTCCCACGTCTTTATCTATCCGGCCTCTGGAACTGGTGGCTGGGAGTGTGCACTACTCAATGCCCTCTCTCCTGGTGACAAGGTACTGGCGTTTGAAACCGGGCACTTTGCAACCCTGTGGAAAGATGTCGCAGAAAAGCTCGGGCTGCATATTATCTGGATGCCCGGTGATTGGCGCCATGGCATCAAGCCCAGCCTGGTGGAACAAAAGCTCAGCGAAGACTACCACCATGAAATCAAAGCCGTACTGGCGGTTCATACGGAAACCAGTACCGGGGTGACTTCCCGGATTCCTGAAATTCGAGCCGCCATTGATAAGGTCAAACACCCTGCCCTATTGATGGTTGACGCTGTGTCGTCACTCGCGTGCTCTGAATACAAGCACGACGAGTGGGGAGTTGATATCACCGTAAGCGCATCCCAGAAAGGTCTGATGCTGCCACCGGGTTTGAGCTTTAACGCAGTCAGCAAGGAAGCACTGGAACGGGCTGCTCACACTGAATCATCACACTCTTACTGGCGCTGGGACACCATGATTGAGCACAATGCTCGCGGTTACTTTCCTTACACGCCAAGCACCAATTTGCTCTACGGCCTGGATGAAGCCCTGAACCTTATTCACAAAGAAGGTCTGGCCAATGTCATCGCACGCCATGCGAGACTGGCAGAAGCCACTCGAATCGCGGTGCTTGCCTGGGAGCTGGACAATGTCTGTGTGCTGGAAGAAGAATTCTGCAACAGCACTACTGCAGTCTTCGTGCCTGAAGGCCATGACGCTGATGAACTCAGAAAGGTCATTCTCGAACGTTTCAACATGTCACTGGGCACTGGTCTGGGCTTGTTAAAAGGTCGTGTGTTTCGTATTGGTCACCTGGGCGACTTCAACGAACTCATGTTGATGGGTACCCTGTCAGGCGTTGAGATGGGATTAAAACTGGTGGAAATCCCGCACCGGATTGGCGGTGTACGCGCAGCCATGGAATACCTTGTGCGTTAGAGGCACAACAACAAGAATAACAAGTAACAGGAGCCGACATGGACCCCGCAACTGCAGTTAATACCAGCGCAGCGATCTCTCTCATTGGCTTTACAGCCGTTATTTTCCTGTTGTTGTTTCTGATTGCAAAGTGGAAGTGGCATGTCTTTTTTGCCCTGCTCATTCCAATCCTGTTGTTTGGCATTCTGCCCGGTATACAACAAAACAATTTTATCGACGCATTCGAAAGTGGGTTCGGCAATACCCTGGGATCCATTGGCGTGGTAATCGTCCTCGGTTCGATCATTGCCGAGGCTCTCAAACATACAGGCGCCATTCAGGTGATCACTCGTTCAATGGTGAACCTGGTTGGCTCCCAACGCATGCCCCTGGCACTGACGCTTACCGGATTTATTATCGGCGTCGCCATATTCTCCGATGTTGCCTATGTCATATTGAATCCACTGGTGCACTCTGCGGCCAAGACCATGGGCGTGGGCATCGCAGTGATGTCGACCGGCCTGGTTGGTGCCCTGCAACTTACCCATGCCATCGTACCGCCAACTCCTGGGCCATTGGCCGCGGCAGCGCTGGTCGGGGCAGATATTGGCAAGACCATCATCTTCGGCAGCATCGCCTGCCTGTTTGGGTCCCTGGCCTGCTGGGCCTGGGGCACCATGTTCGCCGGGCCCCGAATTGCAACTCAGCCATCCGATGAGTTTGAAGGCATCACTATTGATGATCTCGATGAAGATGGTCCGAACGAGTTACCCAGCACGCTGTCTTCCTACATGCCTATAGTCATTCCCATTCTGCTCATCGGCACCCAGAGTGTAGTTGCCCTCACCTTTCCAGAAGGTCACATATTGCGCACGATTTTTCTCTACCTGGGATGGCCGGTGATGGCTCTCTCTGTAGGAGTGTGGCTGGCTTACCGCAACATCAGGAGCAAAGATGACAAGGAAAAGGCGCGCGACGCCTGGGTAGAGGCTGCTCTAAAAACCTCGGCGATGATTCTGGTGGTAACCGGACTTGGCGGATCCCTCAGCGCGATTCTCAGGGGAACCCCTGCGGTAGATTTTATCGCCATGTTTTTCAGCGACTATGGCCTGCCGGCGATCCTGTTGCCATTTGTAATTGGCATCATTGGCAATATGATTACCGGCTCCACAACAGTCGGGGTGATCACAGCCGCCTCGCTGGTCGCTCCCATGCTAGGCAGCCTAAGCCTGTCTCCGGAGGCAGCAATGCTGGCAGGTGCCAGTGGTTCTGTGATTATCAAGTACGTGAACAGCAGTTATTTCTGGGTCTGCACTTCCTTATCCAAACTCAGCGTTCCCGATGCAGTGTTCAGCTATGGCGGTGCCACACTGGTAGGTGGATTGGTGTCTTTCGCCACCGTTTGTGTAATGTGGATGCTTGGTTTGATCTGAATCCACAAGCAATCCATGCGCAAAAAAAGTGCTTATACAGGATAGGGGCCTCCTTCAAATTCCCTGTCGTGGTAACCTTTGACTCCCACCTGCGCGGCCAGCCCGGAGCTTGGCATCTTGCCTGTACTGGATAGCGCGCCAAGCACAGAGGCAAAGCTTACCCTGGGCTGCCAGCCCAGATCCTTCCTGGCTTTCTCATTCACGTAGACCCTGTCCAGCTGTTCAAACATTTCCCAGCCCATCTGTTTATAAACTTCCGGAAAGTCCGCGAAATACTTTTCTACTACCTGGCTGGCGTTTACGTTGAGAGACTGCAGGTCTTCTCTGGTGAAAGGAGATGTGGCACTAATAATATAGAGTCCGAAGCCCAGGCTCTCGGCCCGCGCAGCGGCAGCCAGATGAGCATCTACAACATCTTCAATTTCGACTCTTCGGTTAAGATATTCATTGGCCTTGCTATTGTCATTGCTGAATCGCGATCGTATGGCCACTGAATCATCATCTTCCGGAAAGAACCGCGAAGTTCTCAACACAATGCAAGCGAGACCATCTTCGTCGTGGGCCAGTCGACAAAGATTCTCCGCCGCTAGCTTAGTTATCCCGTAAATGTTCTTTGGTTTGGGTGCGAGATCTTCTGTCACCCAAACTGCAGGTGATCCACTTGCGGGTCGCATCGCATGGCCATAGACACTGGTAGTGCTGGTAAAAATGAACCGTTTAGTCCCACAGTCCACTGCAGCCTGCAACAGGTTTTCAGTACCACTGATATTGGTATCTATGAAGTCCTGTTTGGAATGCGTGATTACGTGCGGTTTGTGCAGGGTTGCCGAGTGATACACCGTATCGACACCTTCCATACAGCGTTTCACAAAAACCGGATCGGCGATTGATCCAGTGTACCGGGTGAATGGAGAAGCCTTAATATCAATGCCGATAACGTCGTCATCGGTCTTGGCCAGACTGCGGCACATGGCTTCGCCAAGGTGGCCTGCACTTCCTGTGACCAGGATTCTAGTCATACTGCACCTGTCTTTAGCTACGCCCCGTAATGTTTAAACCAATGCCATTTGCAGTACTCTGGCCACGTGCAGCGCCTCGCGTTGGGCACCATGTTTGATCTGGCTGCGACAACTGGTGCCATCTGCAACGATCAACACGTCATCGCTGACTTTTTCGATTGCAGGCAACAAATTGAGCTTCGCCATTTCCATGGAAGTCTCATAGTGCTCGGCTTCATAACCAAAAGAACCCGCCATACCACAACAACTGGATTCTATGACTGAAACTTCCAGCCCAGGGATCAGATTGAGCACTTTCTCCACACTACTCATTGCAGCGAATGCTTTCTGGTGACAATGACCATGCACCAGCACTTGCTGCTGGGGTAGTGACTGAAGATTCAAGGCCAGTTCCCTTTTCTCATGGGCCTGCCAGAGAAACTCTTCGAACAACAGCGCCTGCTGCGACAGCGCATTACTTTCCTCTCCTGGTATCAGCGCCAGATACTCATCACGAAGAGTGAGCAAGCACGATGGCTCCAACCCCACTATAGGCACACCGCGGTCGACAAAAGGTTTTAGCGCTGCCAGGGTTCTTTCCGCTTCTACACGCGCCTGGTCTAACAAGCCATTGCTAAAGAATGTCCGCCCACAACAAAGCGGACGCTTTTTGTCGACCGCGGTCGGACAATGCACGTGATAGCCAGCGGCAGAAAGCACTGCCATGGCTGCTGTTGCATTCTCGGTTTCGAAACAGCCATTAAATGTGTCTACCAGTAGCACGACTTCCTTCTCATCTTCAGCCACAACCGCATCTTCAACAACAGGCTTGAAGTGATCGCGACGCCAAACCGGCAAGCTGCGCATGGCCGACAGTCCCAATAATTTTTCACTGAGCCAGGGCAAGCCTGGAATCCTGTCACGCAAATTAACCAGCGCTCCCAGACTACGATAGCGGTGTGCCAGATGGGGTAAGTAGGCGAACAGCTTTTCGCGAAGAGCTAATCCATGGCGGCCACGATAATGGTAAAGAAACTCGGTCTTCATACGCGCCATGTCCACGCCAGTCGGGCACTCCCGCTTACAGCCCTTGCAGGAGACACACAAGTCCATGGTTTGGTACATCTCATCAGAACTGAATGCCTGCTCCCCTAATTGACCGGTAAGTGCGAGGCGAAGCGTGTTGGCCCGACCGCGGGTAAGGTGTTGTTCATCCCTGGTGACTCGATAGGAAGGGCACATGCTGCCAACATTGGCTTTTCGGCATGCACCATTGTTATTGCACATCTCCACGGCACGATCAAAACCCTGCCATTCGCTCCAGTCGAGCTGGGTATCAAGCGCAATGGGAGCGTAACCGGGAGCGAAACGCATGATATTGCGGTCATCCATCTTGTGGGCATTGACTATTTTGCCAGGATTGAAAGTGTCCCCCGGATCGAACAGGTTCTTAACTTCCTCGAAATTCTGCAGCATTCTTCTGCCAAACATCTGCTCGTGGAATTCGGAACGAGAAATGCCGTCCCCGTGTTCTCCCGAGTGAGAACCCTTGTACTCACGAACCATCTCCAGCGTTTCCTCTACGATGGCACGCATGGCACTGGCCCCTTCCTGCTGCTTCATATTCAACACAGGGCGAACATGCAGGCAACCTACAGACGCATGGGCATAGAATGTCCCGGTTGTGCCATGTTTCTCGAAAATATCAGTCAAACGCCTCGTATACTCAGCCAGGTCTTCCAGCCTTACTGCACAATCCTCTATAAAGGAAACTGGTTTGCCGTCTCCTTTCATGGACATCATGATGTTGAGACCGGATTTGCGCACCTCCCAAACGGCGTTCTGAAATTCACTGTCAGTAGCTTCCACCACAGCGTCGGGAAACCCCAACTCCGCCATAAGCTCGACAAGCTTGTTCAGATGTTTAAGCTGCTCATCCCGGTTCTCGCCGGCAAACTCTACCAGCAGCAGAGCCTGGGGCTCACCGCGAACGAAACGCTTCACCGTTGGTGCAAACAGAGGGATATCCCTGGCCAACTCGATCATGGTGCGATCAACCAGCTCTACAGCAGCCGGGTTCAGCTTGACGATATGCTGAGTGCTATCCATCGCCTCGTAGAAAGTTGGAAAATGACAGACACCCAACACCTTGTGTTCAGGCATTGGCTGCAGCTGCAGATGAATTCTTTGAAAGAAGCCCAGCGTTCCTTCCGATCCAACCAGCAAATGGCCAAAATTTGGCACATCCTCAATGAGTTCATTGATATTGTAGCCACCAACCCGTCTCAGCAGATCCGGAAAACGCGCCCTGATTTCATCAGCTTCCCGCTTCCCCAGTGCAGATAGTTTGGTCAGTAGTGATGGATCTGCAGCGGGAGTCAAAGCAGCACCATTGTGTTTACCGAAATGGGCCCTTGAACCGTCCGCCAACAAGGCTTCCACGGATCGAACGTTATGAACCATGTTGCCGTACCGAATCGAGCGGGCACCACAGCTATTGTTGCCGGTCATACCACCCAGAGTGGCCCGATTGGCAGTTGACACATCTACCGGGTAAAACAGTCCATGAGGTTTGAGGAATCGATTGAGCTGATCAAGCACCAGGCCCGGCTGCACACAAACTGTCTTGTCTTCAGGATTAAATTGCAGCACCTTATTCAGGTGCCGTGTGGTGTCTATAAGCAGGGCTTCCCCGATTGCCTGTCCGTTTTGGGAAGTGCCACTCCCCCTGGGCAAGACCGGAATACCTTCTTCGACGGCGATCTTGACCGCGATTTCGACGTCTTCTTCATCCCTGGGAATAAGCACGCCGATTGGCATCAGCTGATAAATAGAAGCGTCGGTGCTGTAGCGGCCGCGACTGAATTGATCGAAGAGCACATTGCCCTTCAACTCCCTGGATAGTCTTTGAGCTAAAGCACTGGATTGTTTGGAGCTCATGAAAACAGACTGAACACCCTGGCTGGATTTCAGGGCAGGCGTCTCCAGGTAAGTGTGGCGGTGATTCTGCCGGAATCGTCCTTGAGAGAGAGCTTTAGCAGATCATCAACAAATTCATAGAAGCGCACATTGTCTCCTCCGACCCATTGCGGAACCATGGGAGACCCTTCCACATGATGGATGACTGTGCCCGCTTCCACGTCAACCGACACACCACCCCAATAGGCAAACCCAGCTATCGTTCGTTCCGAAGATCTTGCCGCGCGCTCAGGCAGATCTCTGGGCATACCCAGCCCTGTCATATTGCCATGCGCGTCATAGCTCAGGTAGCCGATGTAGTTCATGTCGCGCTCACCGCCAGAAGCAGGAAACTGGATATAGCTCACGAGTTCCCAGTCACCAACAAACTGCTGGTAGTGTTCATCTGCATTGCTGCTTGCTGACGCCATCAGGATTGAAAGGGCTATCAGGATCGGTACTCTGTTTGTGCTTGCCCTGTTCATCATTATGCTCCGTGGAAAAAGCCTTAGTAGCCTACGGCGGCTCCGTCTCCGCGACGGGAATCCGATGCGCCCAGAAAGAGGCCGTTAGCCCGGTCATGATAGACGCCCATGGCCGCACCCTGGGACCCGCGCTCCCTGATCTGATGACCCTTTTCCTGGTAGAGGCGAAGCGTATCAGCTGATAGCGCGTTGGATTCTACGCTGGTGAAATCCGGTAGCCACTGGTGGTGGATACGCCCCGCTTCTACTGACTCGGCAATATTGAAGCCATGATCGATAATATTCAGTATCAGCTGCATGGTGGTATTGATGATCGTCTTGCCACCCGGGCTACCCACGGCGAACAATGGCTTGCCGTCCTGAGCCACAATAGTAGGTGACATACTGGACAGTGGGCGCTTTTGCGCCGCCACCAGATTAGGCGCTGTACCAATGTTACCGCGCTCATCGGTGAGGCCCGGCACTGCATTGAAATCACCCAACTCATTATTCAGCAGGTAACCGCCGCCATCGACCACGATTGCGGATCCGTATCCGAATTCCAGCGTATAAGTCATGCTGACCATATTGCCTTCGCCATCAACGACAGAAAAATGGGTGGTTTCTTCCGACTCATAGGCTTGCGCAAACAGCGCCGGGCTGCTGTCGGACTTTCTGTCCATGTCGATGGAAGCACGCAATCCCGCCGCATACTCTTTATCCATAAGCCGATCCAGGGGCATCGCCTCATTGAAATCCGGATCGCCCAGGTGTTCGGCACGATCGGCATAGGCGCGCCGCATGGTTTCAGTCAAGACATGCAGGTAGTCGGCAGAGTTATGACCCAGGGAAGCAAGATCGTAGCCTTCAAGAATATTTAACATCTGCACCAGAGCCACACCTCCTGAACTGGGTGGTGGCATACTCACGATTTCGTAGTCTCGGTAACTGCCTCGTATAGGCTCTCTTTCAATCGCCTCGTACTGGGCAAGATCTTCCTCGGTAATAATGCCGCCAATATCGGCCATGAAAGAGGCAAAGCGTTGCGCGTTTTCACCACGATAGAAGCCATCTGCTCCGTTGTCACGAATCAATTCCAGAGTATGTGCAAGGTCTGGCTGATACCAGGTGTCTCCCAGCTCGTAAAAGGAACCATCTTCACGAAAAAACTTTCTGGCAGAAGCATCGTACTGACGAAAACGGCTGGCATTGCGAGAGAAACCTGAGGCCAGTGCGTAAGTGATTGGGATGCCTTCGCTTGCCAGGCTGATTGCGGGTTCCACTAGGTCTTCCCAGGGCAGAGAACCAAGACGTTGGTGAGCGAGCCACAATCCTGCCACCGTACCGGGAACACCGACTGCCAGGGGACCAAAGTGATTCGAGTTATTGACCACCTGGCCATCAAGACCCAGGTACATGCGTTCAGTCGCTGCGAGAGCAGCCCTTTCTCGAAAATCGAATGTTGTGGCATCACCGTTTTCACCGTGATAGACCATAAATCCACCACCGCCAATATTGCCCGCCGTAGGCCAGGTGACAGCCATAGCAAACGCAGTCGCAATCGCGGCATCGACTGCGTTTCCACCTTGCTTGAGCGCAGCAACCCCTGCTTCAGAGGCGAGGCGGGAGGCACTCGAAACCAGACCATTTTTTGCATACACGGGTGTCCTTCCACCCTCTGCAAATGCATGGGAAACAAGACTCAAGCTGAACAGTAATAAAACAGCGCCGACAAGACGGCGAAACGCGTTGCTGAAAGTGGGGTAAGTCAATGGAGTTGGCATAACATTCCTTTATATTTCAAAGGGATAAATTGATGGCTGGCAATCGATTTGCTCGCAAACGGACAGTTTATGCTACTGCTGCTGGCTTGAGCAACGCCCTTGTAAATGGGGGTGAGCTGCAAATGAGATCGCTTCACCCCCACCAAAGTCATAGGCACTGATCAGCGCAAGATCGAAGCGCCGACAATCTTGTCAATGCAAGCTTATAAAGCGTTCACGCGAAACATTCTGATCAAGGAAAGAAGCTCCGCCGCCAATTCATTCAAACTTCCTTCTGCAAACAGATCGGAATTGCCAACTCCATCACATTCTTAAGGTTCAGGTTTCCTACGGTCATGACTTGAGTCACATTAGTCACAGCCCAGTCGGGTAACTTCAATGCCCATAACAAGCGTTCAATGTAGATGCTATGGAAATCCATAGGCAAGCTGAACCAGAATTAGACAGCGGCTAGTCCAAATTTTTGTTATAAATCGCTGTCTGGCTCTGGATCAAGCCAGCACTATATGCAGTTCACTTGAGCGCATAACTCATAGATCTTGAAAAATAAAAAGCAGTTTCCGGGGCACCACCATGAACTCGCACAATCTGAGCAGCCTTACAGCCAATCACTTGCTCAATCGCTGCATTGTTGCGATGTTTGCTATCGCTCTCTCCTTGACTCCTTTAAGTTCCATTGCTCAGGTCGACAGCGACCTGTCTGAACTTGCAGGTCATGTTGTTTTGGTTCAGGGAGATGTGGTTGCACGCGACACCAGTGGCAGTGATCGCCAACTGCGCCGTCGTTCAGAAGTCTTCGTTGGCGATACCATTTTTACCGCAGCAGGTGCACGCACCCAAATTAGAATGGTGGATAAAGCGATCATCTCGCTTAAAGAATCTACCGAATTTGTAATTCGAGAATACCAGTATGAAGAAAACCCCGAAGCTGACAGATCATCCATTGAACTGGTAGCAGGTGGCTTCCGCACTATTACGGGCGCAATCGGTGAACAAAACAGAGAAAACTATGAAGCACAAATCTCGAACTTCGCCACCATCGGTATTCGAGGAACTGATTTTGAAGTAGTCATTACAGAACTGGGAGAATTGCTTACTGGCGTATTCGATGGAGGCACAACTATCGAGAACGCCGTGGGTACATTGGACCTGGGTCTGGGTGCCGACTATGACTTTGCTATTGTTGAATCCCCGGAATCTCCACCCGAAGGACTATTGGTTCAACCTGCCGGTCTTGGAGATCTTGATATCTCAATCACTACAACCGACAGCGACGACGATGATGATAGTAATGGCAATGGCGGTCAGCAGAATAATGATGACAGCGATGATCAGGATGGCAGCTCAGATGGCCAACAAGCCGATGATTCCGGTGACGGTAATCAAGACAGTGGAGACCAATCTGGAGACAATGGCGCAGCGGACTCGGCAGATGGAAACGCGCAGGCAAATACAGCGGCCGGAAATTCAGATGGCGCAAACTCAGGCGGCGGAAATTCTGAACCCAATGCTGCCACAGCATTCGATGGCGAAGTTGGTGGTACGACACAACTAGTTGATATCGACCCGCCCGATGCGAATCAGCTCGCGCAGGTTGATGGTGGTGATGCAGTTGGCGAGAGTGTTTCAGAGTCCCAGCAGCAGGAAACTGTTGCAGTGGTTCAGGTTAATCCTAACGAAACCACTGGCAGTGGTGCTCTGAAATGTTCCGACAATTCTTCCTGTGTACAAGTGCAAAATGGCCAGGCGCTCGCCTCTGCGCCGGTAACCGACACCAGCTCCACCGAAGATGATTCTGGCTCAGCAGGTAGTGATGACACCGATTCCACTGACGACAGTTCAGACAATGGATCTACAGGAGATTCAAGCGAAGAGTCCAACGACAATAGTGAGGAGGATAATTCGTCTAGTGGCGACGGAGGAGATGACAACGGAACAGGATCCGATGATTCTGACGGATCAAGTGACGATGGAGCAGGGTCTGGTGACTCCGACGGATCTGCGGACGACAATTCTTCGGGAGATGACAACACAAGCGACGATGACGATAACAATGCCGGTGGGAATGGCAACGGAAACGGCAACAGTAATGCCGGCGGCAATGGCAATGGAAACGGCAACGGCAATGCCGGCGGCAATGGCAACGGAAACGGCAACAGCAATGCCGGCGGCAATGGCAATGGAAACGGCAACAGCAATGCCAGTAGCAACGATGACGATGACGACGATTCCGGTAACAACGGCAATGGGAATGGGAACAGCAATGCTGGCGGCAACGGAAACGGCAACAGCAATGCCGGCGGTAATGGTAACGGCAATAACAATAGCAGTAGCAGCGATGACGATGACGACGACTCCGGTAACAACGGCAATGGGAATGGCAACAGCAATGCCGGCGGCAATGGCAACGGAAACAGCAATGCGGGCGGTAATGGTAACGGCAATAACAATAGCAATAGCAGCGATGACGATGACGACGATTCCGGCAACAACGGCAATGGGAACGGCAACAGCAATGCCGGCGGCAATGGTAACGGAAACGGCAACAGCAATGCGGGCAGCAATGGCAACGGAAACAACAATGCCGGTGGTAATGGCAACGGAAACGGCAATAGCGACAGCGATGATGGGGACTCAACCGACAGCTCAGACGACTCATCGACAGATGGTGATGACGACACAACAGTAGATGTCACAGACACTGTGAATTCCATTCTGGAAAGACTCGGTCTCGGCGGCAACAACGACGATGACGACGACGACGATGACGATGACGATGACGATTCCGGCAACAATGGAAATGGGAATGGCAACGGCAATGGAAATGGCAATTCCAACGACGATGATGATGACGACGATTCTGGCAACAACGGCAATGGGAATGGCAACGGAAACGGCAATGGAAACGGAAATGGCAATTCCAATGACGACGATGATGACGATGATGACGATGACGATGACGACGATTCCGGTAATAACGGCAATGGAAATGGCAACGGCAACGGCAATGGGAATGGGAATGGCAACGGAAACGGCAATGGGAATAATGGTCTGAGCCGCCCTGAGCTTTCGGTGGAAACTTTTGATATCGCCTGGGGCGCATGGAATCGCCCAGTAGATAGCAACTGGGTTGCTGTTCAACAAATCGATGATCAACTAGTCAGAATCAGCACTGACGAGTTCTTCGCAGAGTTCGATGCGAGCTCAATCGCAAATATGCAAGGCAGCTTCAACTACCGATCAGGAATCGCTTCATCGTTCATCGGCAACGGAAGCGCTGGAAACATCAGTAGTCTGATCGCCGAGATGGGCGTAAATTTTGATACCGGATTCATCAGCAATGGCAAGCTGCAAGTGCTAGCCGGAGATCAAACCTGGTCTGTGGACTTCGACGGCCTCATTGACAACGGTATGGTTGAGCTCAATCCAATAAGTGGACAGTTAATGGATCCAGCTGGGGTTATCAGCACGCAGATTGATGCCAGTCTCGGAGGCGCGTTCACCGGCGATCAGGCTGAAGTCTTTGTGGGCGGATTCGAGCTACTCGATTCGATCAATGAACTGAACTACGTAGAAGGAATCTACACGATCGAGCGGTAAGAAACGGAAACCGCCCGCAAACTCAAAAGGCCGCCCGGTTCACCGGACGGCCTTTTTCTTGTTCAGAATCTAACGAGTAGGTCTCGCATGCGCTGCACCGCGGAAAATTGCATTCATCAGTATTACGTTCAGCCCATCCAGGTAGGCACGCACAGTTGGATCCTGAGTGAAAGCAATTACCTCCCCCGCGCCACGCGACTCCTGAATCACGAAAGGTTTGTATGCTAACTGACGACGATTCTCATCCCAGATATATCCACTTGCCAACAAATCGTCAGGCCCCTGAAAACGGGCAACATTAACGCCATCATTGATTCGAATCGGAGTGTAAATATCAGAACCGCGCACCAAAACATTAAGTACGGGAGCAACCCCGGCACTTAACCAGTGTTCGGGATGCACGTCGGCTCGTACCAGCACGCCGGCGACGGGATCCGGAGGATCTTCAAGCGCCACAGTTTGCTCCCGATACGCTGACTCTTCAGTCAGGTATTGGCCGGCTACTGTTGATTCTTCCTCTTCTTCATCGGGTGCCTCAACTTCAACAACAGCACGTTCCCTGCGCACCGACAGCAAGTCCACGTCTGGATCAGCAACGAAGCGCGTCGCATTGCCCAAGGCTATAAGTACACCACCCCGCTGTACCCAGTCACGAATGTTCTCGATACCCGATTCACCCAGTGCTGACTCGTAGCCACCGCCATTTGCCAATGGCAAAATCAGGACCTGATAGCGACGCAAGTCCGCGTCGCGCAATCGATCTACCCGGATTGGAGTGACCGGGTATCCGAACTGCCTCTCGATCACGAAGCGGGTATTACCTGCGCTGTAAGCATTCGTGGGTTCATCCCAGGCCATAGCGATTCGTGGCTGGTTGTGCCGCACCACGTTGGCGCTGCCAAAACTCGGCCCCTCGGTAACCCAGCTATCATTGACCGCCACAACTTCTGCGCCACTGCTCTCTGCCAGCAGCGCAACCCTGGCATGCAACTCGTCATCGTTGTCCGCCACATCGATAATTAGACTCCCAGCCGGATATCGGTCATCGAGGTTCAGGAAAGCTTTGTCATTACTCTTGACGGCAATGCCTTCCTGCATGGCAGCCGCCAGAAATCTGACCGCTGACGCCTCACCCCAGGGAACGATATAGCTTACTTCTGCCTGGCCACCGATTACGGAACCCGGCAAGACCAGGTCACTACCATGGCGGACAAAATCTCCTGACGGTGTGCGATTACAGGTATGCGCTTCGATATTGAACATCAATGGCAGGGACCAACCGGTAACATCGTAGATTTCATCGGGCAGGTTTTCTGATCTGCGTCGCTCCTGTTCCACCAGGAAATCTGCCTCCATGGGAACGTTTACCTCCAGAAGTGTGCGCACAAATCGTTTGGCAGGTTGGTCGGCGCGAATAACATAGGTGCCTGCGGGATAAGTTTCACTACAGGCATTGAACTCGGCAGTGGCTCGATCCACTTCCACCCCCTGTCTTCCCAGGAGGCCAGCCAGCTTGTCTGCCGCATCCTGATCCGCTTGGGCAGGGATGATATAGGCTCGGTTTTCTTCTTCCTCGCCTTCTTCAATAGCGCTTACCCGGTAGTTGTAGAAATCGGTGAGAAACTTTTCCCGATTGACCTGAACAGTCTCCGCAGTCGCGAGAGAAGTAATAAAATGATTGCGCACAGTATCGCGATAGTGCAGATCCACGCCGTCATACTGGCGAAAAACCAGGCCTCTGGTAGACGCCTGCTCATAAGTCATGGCAATACCACCAAAATAGGAAGGCCAGCTGGCACCATATCCCGGATAAAAAGCGTCATAGACTTCGCGGGTAAAGTAGTCCAGCCCGAACATATCGAAATAGCGTGCGTTGTTACGTCCAAATAGTTGCAGGCTCGCTCGCTGGTCTTCAGCAAGATTAGGGTTGTAGGGAATTGCCTCGGGAGCAAAAAAATAGGTGCCGTCTGACCCCATCTCATGCGCGTCGACGAAGGCTACCGGCAAAAACTCCAACATGGCTGCTGCATGACCCTGAATTTCTGGCTGACTCTGAATAAACCAGTCACGGTTCATATCAAACAGGTAGTGGTTGGTACGACCGCCCGGCCATGGCTCATCGTGCTCTGCTGAAATCCTGTCTGAATCGGGCAGCAAACCTGCCGAACTGGTGAAATGATGGATAAATCGATCCCTGCCATCAGGATTTTGTACTGGCACAATCACTACCACGGTGTCGTTCATGATTTCGGCTACTCGATCATCGCCTCGAGACGCCAGCAGGTGATAAGCGGTTAGCATGGCCGCATCGGTAGATGAGATCTCATTGCCGTGGACACTGTAAGACAACCAGGTAATCGCAGCTTGCGACTCGATCAGCGCTGCCGCTGCATCTTCGTCAGTAATGCGCGGATCTGCCAGTCGCTGCATATTTGACTTAATTGCATCCAGGTTAGCTATATTGTCTGGCGACGAGATCACCGCATAGATCAGTTGCCGGCCTTCCCAGCTGCGTGCAAATTCCTGCAACAACACCCTGTCTGGTGCTGCCTGTTGCAGTGCCTCGAAATAGCGAATGGTATCGCTATGCCAGGTAATCCTGTCGCCGGGCTCATAACCGAGAACCTGTTCAACAGATGGTATGGAGGGGTCGTAGTCAGGATTTGGCCAATAGACAAAATCTTCCTGGGCAAGGCTTCGAGACCCTAAACTTACCAGCACCAGAATGACCAGCAGCAAATTGCGGTACAACAGGATTCTCATCATAATCACTCCCTTTGGCAGACTTCTTAAATTTGAGTCGGGAATGATGCTAAAGCTTTTTGCGCAAGCTATCCACAGACGGGAATGTTTCCAGCGGACCTGATATGAGCAAGCAAGAAATCCAGAGCGTGCCACTTTCTTTTCAGCGTCTCGAAGAAGCTGAAATGCTGACGCGAGCGGACAAGTTCTACCAAAACATACGCAGCAGAAGGACTGTGAGAGATTTCACGGCACAAGCGGTTCCGCGTGAGGTCATTGAAAATTGTCTGCGTGCGGCTGGCACCGCACCAAGCGGTGCCAATCGGCAGCCCTGGCACTTTGCCGTGGTCAGCGACCCTGAACTGAAAAAGAAAATTCGCGAAGGGGCCGAGGAAGAAGAGCGCGAATTCTATACCACCAGGGCACCGCAGGACTGGCTGGATGCGCTCGCCCCACTCGGGACTGACGCCGACAAACCCTTTCTGGAAATTGCACCCTACCTCATCGTGATTTTTGGCGAAAAATTCAGCCACGATGAAGAGGAGAGGAAGCTGAAGAACTACTATGTGACTGAGTCCGTAGGTATTGCTACCGGTTTTCTCATTGCTGCGCTGCATGATGCAGGGCTGGCCACATTGACACACACGCCGGCGCCAATGAAATTTCTCAACGGGATTCTTGGTCGACCTGACACGGAAAAGCCAGTGATGATTCTCGTAGTAGGTTATCCCGCAGAGAATACCCGAGTGCCAAACATCAACCGGAAATCATTGGATGAGATCGCCAGTTTTCATGCAGAAGAGAATTAGAACAGGATTCTGCAGACACAAAAAACCCGGCTGTCCAGAGCCGGGTTCCTGCTGATTCTGGTAAATCCTTACTACTGGGGATTGCCGATTGGTGTTCCTGGCTTGCGGAATTCCCCATACAGATACTCTTCAGCAAACTCGGCGCACTTGAACTCCAGTAGCTGATAGTTTTCAGCCACATGGCGATACAGCGGTACGCTGATAGTCCAGGCTTGAGTGAATGTGTTGGGATCAGTAATCGTCGCTTCATACTGGATGTGATTAGCACTTAAGGGAGTCCAGCGCTCTTCCACCACCATTTCCCAACTATGGTGATTACCTGCACGGTCAAACCAGGTATCAGGCATCTGACCAGTGACGCTCACCACGAGAGTATCGCCCTCCCAATGGGCATTGGAATGACCCATCCAGGCATCAACCTGGGAAACAATTTCTGGTTGATCCACATACAGGATTCGATTCGCTTCGGCAAATTCATAAGCGATCAGAATCACATCACTGGATTGTACGATCTGAAAAGGAAACGGCAGGTAGTTGGCTCTGGGGACACCAGGCATATAACACTTGGTCAGTGGATCCTTATCAATAGCATCGCTGCGATTCTCATCCCGCTGACGTCTCGCAGCCTCGGTGTAAGGAATACGCCCACCTTCCACGATGCCCTGACTGCCGGGGATTGCTGATAGCGCACCCATCAAGCCCGGGTGAGGTCCATAGGCTGCGGCATGGGGTTCCACATCAAAATGAGCCTTGGTCATCGCCTGCCAGATGCCACTTAAATCAGGTTTTCCATCAGGCGTTCTGGGAAACTCATCCAGCGGCTGTGCGAGTGCACTCGAGCCCAGCAAAATTGAGAGAAGTAAAAGGAAGATGTTACTTAGACGCATAATAGACCCTGAACGTTCGCGAGTAGAGGCGGTAACTTAGAGCTTTGATGAACAATAATCAATAGAATCAGCCTACTTGCGGGTGAAACGGGTTAACAGGCTGGATGTATCCCAACGACCACCTCCCATCCCCTGCACTTCCGCGTAGAAGCTATCGACCAGGGTAGCAACCGGTAGCTCTGCACCATTGTTTTTCGCCTCCGCCATGGCGATACCGAGGTCTTTGCGCATCCAGTCCACAGCAAAGCCAAAATCGTACTCATCGTTGAGCATGGTTTTGTGGCGATTCTCCATCTGCCAGGATCCGGCGGCGCCTTTGGAGATCGTTTCAATCAGCGCCTCACCATCCAGGCCCGCTTTCATGGCAAAATTCAGACCTTCTGCAAGTCCCTGCACCACGCCGGCAATGCAAATTTGATTGACCATCTTCGCCAGCTGTCCATTGCCTGCAGGGCCCAGCAGTTTGTTGAAGCGCGAATAGGTATCGATCACAGCTTTCGCTGCATCATAGGTGGATTCATCTCCTCCAATCATGACCGTTAGTGCAGCATTCTCGGCACCCGCCTGCCCACCGGAAACCGGTGCATCCAGAAACTGCTTTCCCTGAGCTTGCGCCTCTGCATACAGCTCACGGGCTAACTCCGCAGACGCAGTGGTGTGATCAATCAGGATCGCACCCTCTTGCATAGCACCCAGGACACCGTCATCGCCCAGTACAACTTCCCGCACATCATTATCATTGCCAACACAAACCAGAACCACATCGCAATTCTGCGCGGCTAGTGCCGGTGTAGGCGCCATGTCTCCCCCATAATCATTGCACCATTGTTCCGCTTTGGCCTGTGTCCGGTTGTATACACACACGTCCATACCGGCGTTTTTGACATGACCTGCCATGGGATAGCCCATGACACCCAGGCCGATAAAAGCAACTTTCATATCTACTCCTCTTGAGTTTTCAATTTCGCCCCAGCTGAAATCAATAGCGGGATAAATCTGATCGCCAATCCTGTTGCAAGAGCATGACCAGCTCATCCATTGTCTGGAAACGCTCCTCTGGATTCTTGGCCAGACATTTCATGGCGATCTCATTCAACAGCCTCGGTACTTTGGTTTTGGACACCTCCGCCGGCTCAGGCGGTATATCAGACTGCACTGATTCAAGCACCTGATGCATCTTCTCGCCGCTCGCCGGTGTTTCTCCACAGAGAATCTCATACAACACTGCACCGAGGCTGTAAATGTCGGTACGATGATCGATGCCAGGGTCTTTTTGTATCTGTTCGGGCGACATATAGTGCACCGTGCCTTGCACTGCTCCCTGCCCGGTCAAGGTAATATCTTCGATTGGGGTGGGTTTAGACTCGCCCTCTTCCCTGGTGCTGCCATCAGGGTGCCAGACCTTCGCCAATCCCCAATCCAGTAACAACACTTCGCCATAGGGTCCGGCCAGAATGTTTTCTGGTTTGATATCACGATGAGCCACACCATGCTTATGGGCATACACCAGACAATTGCTCACCTGTATAACCAGCTCAAGCAATTGCGTCAGATCGTAGCGCTCACGATAGTCCAGCAATTCCCGAAGCGTATAGCCGTGAACCAGCTTCATGGTAAAGAATGGATTTCCCCGGTTATCGCGGCCAAGTTCATAGGTGGGGATTGTATTGGGATGTTGCAGCATCGCCGAAACGCGGGCTTCGCGAATCAGTCTTTTCTGTTCGATTTCATCGTCGGCAAATTCCGGCTTCAGTGTCTTGTAACAAACGAAACGTGAAAGATGCAGGTCCTTGCAAGACTTGATTAAAGATTTCCCACCTTTGGCAATGGTGCTGAAAAACGCGTAGCGTGTTCGCTGATCAATTTTTTCTGGCAGCGGCTTGTCGGTTTCTTCAAGAAATACCGAGCTATATTCCTTTGGCGGTTCTGGAAAATTCAGCATAGTGCGCTTCCGGGCAGGATTATCCTTCCTTGTGACAGAGGCAAGTGGGCCCAATGGACAAGGTACATTGTACTAAGCCCTTGTGCCATGCCAAAGACTGCGGTCCGCCGCGTTGTGAATTCGCCGTATAATGTGTCTTCTTCGAATCTGGACAGCATCATGGCGGATAAATCTCAGGGAATGACGCAGCAAAGAATCATTGAAACCGAATTTCACGTACGTTACGCGGAAACTGATGCCATGGGAGTCGTTCACCACGCCACCTACCTGGTTTATTTCGAAGAAGGACGCAGCGAATACATGCGGGCGATTGGCAGCAATTATGCCAACATAGAAGCGAGTGGTTTTCAGCTTCCCGTGGTGGATGCCCAGGTCAGGTTTTTGCACAGCAGGCGTTATGGGGATCTCGTCAAAATTCGCACCTGGATTGCGGAGAATCGAAGCCGTAGGGTCACATTCGCCTACGAGGTTGTTGCGCCGGAAAACAATCAGATTCTGGTGACCGGACAGACCAGGCATATCTGGACCGATCTGGAGGGTAAAGTAGTGCGGGTTCCCGAGACCTGGCAGGCATTGTTCCAGGACAGTCAGGATCAATAGCGTTCCGAAAAATATGCTTATTTTTCAATCAGTTAATGCTGTATCGACTAGAATGTGATCAAATTTTGTGCAGTAAACCACATCCTGAAGCAGCTGAAATTCCGCAGGCGGTGCCAGAAAGCTGTTTTCAGTCTACAATCCCCTATTCATGCGGTTTCTAAACAGCCTGTTAATCTGTACCGAAATCCGCTATCCCGTTAATATCACAGCATAAATTTCTTAAGTTGCTGAAGCACCAAAGCAGCGACAGGAACCATGAAAGAACATCTGGACAAGGTCAAGTTTGCTACCACCAAAGCCATGACACGGCTGTTGATTCAGGCTGTGGACGACGCGCGTGTGCAAATTGAAGCGCAGGCCATGCGTTTTGTCGGCGCCAAACTTCCCCCTATCAAGGAAGAATCGCCCGGCATAGCCGAACGCTTCATGACCAATGTCCATAATTACTTCGATGAACTGACCACGCTGGTAGTAAAAGACGAGGAAATCGAACCCGACAGTTATGACAACCTCAGCCTGGTGGATCACGACTACCTGGAAGCCATGATCGCCATGGAAGGCATGGTGAAACAATTGCGCGACAAGGAAATCAAGGGAATGCGCAGTTTCCTCACTCGCCTGGAAGCCATGTTTCCCAACATCAAGATCGACGAGACCAACAACCCTCTCGACCCAGAACAGGTTGGTGATTGCTTTAATGAAGCGATCAAACCATTGGGTTTCAAGGCACACTATCTGCTCTCTATCTACCGTGAATTCAACAAGACTGTTTTTGGCAACTACGATGACATCATCGGAGAGGCCAATGACGTACTCATCGATCTCGGCGTTTTACCAGAGCTGGATATCGATGCCGAAGAACGCGCCAAGCGCAAGAAGCTGCGCGAAGAAGCCAGAGCCCAGCTGGCAGCTGAACAGCAAGCCAAGGAAGAGGAAGAAAAGGCAGAACTCGAAGCCCGCATGCGGCCCAAACCCAAGCAGGCTGCCAAACCCGAGGCAGCGCCAGTCGCTCCCGCCAGTCCTGCTCCCCAGGCACAGGCAGAGATGTTCTCCATGATGCAAACCCTGGTGCAAAGCATTGCCAGCAAGCAGGCCGCTCCGGGACTTTCTGCCACGGCCGGCGCCAATATCGCCGATGGAGATCTGGCAGCGGAGCAGGAAGATCTCCGCAAACAGCAGCACAAGCTGATGAGCATGTTGACGGACATTCAGTCCAATTTATTGAGTAATCGCGGCAATGGCTTGCCTGGCTCCACCATGAACGCGGAAAAAGTGGCGCAATCGATTAACGATTCGCTCAAAGCCGAACAAAGCAGTGGCGACCTGGACGCGCTTGCTCCCCAGTCGGGTGACGTGATCAATCTGGTTACCATGCTCTATGAGGCTATCTGGAAAGACCAGGCGCTACCGGTGGTCATGAAAGAGCTTATCGGGCGTACCCAGATATCCATCATGAAGGTGGCTTTGTCTGATACCGCATTTTTTGACAATGAGAATCACCCGGGCCGCGCTCTACTGAACGAGCTGGCACAAGCCGGTATCGCCTGGACCCAGACAGTTACCCTCGATGAGGACCCTGTCTATCAGAAAGTCAAAACGATAGTGGAAACGCTGTTGACGCAAGCGGAGCCCGACAACAACTTTCTGCAGGGCCTCATCAATGAGCTGAGAGAAGCGCGCAGCAAGCAACTCGGCACAGACCTGAATCTCGAAAAAAGAGTGCGGGAATCATCAGATGTCAGTCAGAACATTGATGATGTAAACGCCTATGTGGGCCAGAAAATTTACGAGCGCGTACTCAAAGGCTATCTGGACCCCGCAATAAAGAATCTTTTGGACACCCATCTTCACGAGTTCCTGGTGAAACTGGTTCTAAAGGAAGGCCCCGAAGGAAAATCATGGAAACCGGTGATGAGCACCATCGATGTGCTGTTATGGACTGTTCAGGCCGAGAAACAAGCTGGAGACAGGGAACGATTTGAACGCATCAATCCGCGATTGATCGACAATCTCAGCAAGGCGCTGGAAATTGGTGGTGCTTCGAAAACCAAGATCACCAAAATTATGCGCCAACTAAAGCAGATTCAGGAGTTTACTTTCCATCAGGCTGAAGCAGGCGTAGACATTGCACCCGGCCAGCGAAGCAGCAGCATGAAGGATGAGATCAGGTTGACCACAGCCAACCAGAAGGACGTGCCCACATTAGCCCGAGATGATGCGGACTTACGGCGCATCGACAAGCTTCCTGCCGGCGCATGGGTAGAGTTTCGGGGATCAGCAGGACAAAGAATCAGATGCGCGCTGGCATCGAAGATTGACAGCATTGACAAGCTGTTCTTCGCTGACAGTGCTGGCAAGAAAGTCATTGAGCTTACCCGCATGCGCCTCGCTCATGAACTTAAGAATGGCGGCGTGAAAATAATCAGCGAAGGATCCCTGGTCAATCGGGCGATGGAATCGGTGGTTACCAACCTCAAGGGCAGTGGCGAACAAAACAGACCTGCCGCCTAGGCGGCACTGCGCCCAAGTTTCTGCACCTGCTCATAAAGATGCCTGGTTAAGGCCGATCGCCCTCCCAGATGCTCCAGATCGCTGAACGGAATAGGCGTACCGATTTCCACTCTCACTTCCTGGCCAAACATTCTCAAAGCTTCGTGCACCAGCAAGGCCATGCGCAGAGGCTCAGCCAGATGAGACGCAACGTGGAACTTGCGACTATTGCGGCCATGAAAATATACCGGCACTACCGTCGCATTCGCTTCCCGAATGATCTTGGCCGCGAAAGTAGTCCAGGGCGCATCGACTACTTGACCAAATCCAAATCGGTCCGCCGTAGAAACCATGCCGGAAGGAAATATCAGCACGGGAATGTCTTTGGAAAGGTACTGCAGTGCCAGCTGTTTGGAGCGAATATTGGTCCTGATCGCGTCCCTGGATTCATCAAAATCGATAGGGAGGAAATAAGGTGCCAACTGGCAATCCTGACATAGCAGGGAATTGAGCAAAATGCGGAAATCACCGCGCGCCTTTAGTGCCATGTCGCACAAAATAATGCCGTCAACAACACCGAACGGGTGGTTGGCAACAAACATGAGCGGACCCTGTTGAGGCAGGTTTCGCAATCGCTGTCTATCGTAAGAGACACTGATTTGCGCTTCAGCCAAGGCTTCGGCGAAGAAAGTTTGAATCGACAGATTATTGTCTTTCAAACGGTAGTAGACAGACTCTATCCTGTTGCGTCCGAAGATCACCTCAAGTGAAGAAACCAATTGTCGCTTAAGCCATGAATCGTCCGGGTTGGTATACGAAAGCCTGGGAGGATTGCGCAGATAGGAATAAAACTGGGGATCAATCTCTTCCAGCGCAGATTCAGGATACTCAGCTATAGTCATGGCTCGATAAATCTAATGCAGAGTTGTTGCAGATTGGTGACAAAATGGCTGCACACAAACTCACTATCGGTTCCGTTCAGCAGGCCTTTATAAGACGTCAAGAATACGGCCAAAATTTTCAGATGCAGGGTATCTGCCAGCCGTCCACCCTAACCTGACGATAACGGCGTTTTGCGATGGAAACACCATCACCAGTTGTTGACGATTCCCATTCGCATAATAGACATCTTCCGGCAGAGAAGGAAAGCGCAGCTCTTCATTCCCCCGGTTCAACCACCACTGATATCCATAAGCCTTGTCGTTGGCAGAGTTGTTTGGACTTGTGGCTCGCTGAACCCATGCCTCGGTCACAATTCTCTGACCATTGATCCGGCCACCATTCAACATTAGCTGACCCATTCGGGCCCAATCCCGGGCCGACGCATAGAAATAGGAGCTGCCTACGAACACACCACTGGCGTCAGTTTCAAATACAGCGTTCTGGAAGGCCATGGTCTGGTAGATGGCGGAGACAAAATTGTCGTAAGCAGCCTGTGGACCACCGAGCGCCTCGGTGTACAGCCGTGAAAGCACATTCGCGGTACCAGAGCTGTAATTAAACCGATTGCCTGCCGTTGCCCCCAGCGGTCTCTGTAGCACGTATTCCGATGCGGAAGCGGAAGTAAACAACATTGCCGTCGCGTCGTCACCTGGATTGTACTGCTCCGAAAAATCCAGACCATCAGTCATGGTCAACAGATCTTCAATGCGGATAGTTGAACGCTCATCTGCCTGCCACTGGGCCAGTCCGGTGGGTGCTGACAGGTCTATCAGTCCCCGCATTTCCAGATTGCCCAACATGATTGCATTCAGACTCTTGGTCATCGACCAGCCAAGCAATTTGGATGCCGCATGCATTTGCTGACCATAGGACTCGGCAATAATCTGCCCATTCCTGACCACGAGCAGAGCGCGTGTATTGAGCCCATTCCGGTTGTCGTCGGCCAACAAGCTGTCAGTTAGGGCTTGTACACTACTATCTATACTGTTGACAGAATCTCCCGCCGGCCACTCAGCTTCACTTTGCGCAGCCAACTGCAACTGCAATTCCCGGCGTTGCGAATAGCCATCATAGTCGACGGCACAACCCAGGCCTGGAATATAACTGGCAGTCTTTGGTTTCAATCCGAAAAGTGAGGTCGAAACCCGCTGAGTACTATCATCGTATTCATAGGAGATCTGCGAAAGAATTGTGGAATACTGCACCAGGTCCTCAAATGCCTGATCGCGGGAATTTCCAATCACATATTCAGCACTACAGAGCAACTTCGACCCGATTCCGGTCGCGACGCCTGGACCGTAAAAGATAAATGCCGGTGTGATGCCTATCAGTGAGAGCCCACCCAGTGATAGCAGGACAAACATCACCAGACTCAGAGAAATTTTCTTTACCAAATTCAGCTTAATACCCATGCGAACTTGCTCACTTAGACCTGATATTCATCGCTTCGGTTCTATTCTTCTGAAGCTGTGGTGCTGACCTGCGCATGGGCAATCGGTCCGCCTGACAAGAACAGAAACAAACCAATGGCGCCGGCGGCTGCCGCAGCCGCATAAGGGACTGCATAAAGATTATTGCTCAGAGCATAGGCGATTCCCAACAATGCAGGTCCGATTGACGTTCCCAGGGACGACATCAGGTTGCTCACCGAGAAGATTTTTGCATAGTCACGCACACCGAATGCTTCCGCCAGGATCAGGGGTTGCAGCATCAACAGATTGCCAACAGTGGCGCCAAACAGGAACAGTCCGAGGGACAATGTCAGTACCGAAAATCCACCGGCCAGCATGCTCAGAGACGCCGCCTGAAGAATCATCATGGCGATAGCAAAGACGCGAATGGACATGCGATCAACCAACCAACCACCAATCAGGCGCCCGATGATTGACGCCACCGGCAAAATCGCTACCACCAGGGCTGTTTGTGCCTCATCAAGCTGCTCACGAGCCAGTCCATACTGATGCGCGATTCCTCCAACCTGCGCCATCATCAGGAATATGTAGGCCAGACTGACTGCCCAGAAAAAGCGTCCCTGCAAAGCCTCAGCATAGCTAAGCCCCGACTCATGAATACGAGAGGGGTCAGATGCATCATTTAATTCTGTACTGGAGATATCATCACCATCTATGGCGAGCCCCAATGCGGAAGGTTCTGGGCGAAGCCAGATCAAGGCAACCGGAATAACACCAAGCACGAACATGACACCCATCACGGGCGCAGCGATTTCAAATCCCAGCCGTTCAACCATCAGTACACACAAGGGTGTGAGAACCACGCCGCCAAGGGACAAGCCGGTAGAAGCAATTGAAAGCGCCATCGCTCGCCGCCTCCTGAACCATCTTGTCACCAGCGTCGTGGCAGGGATCAATCCTGAAGCCGAAAATCCAACGCCAAACAGCGCATAGGCAAGATAGAGCTGCCAGAGACTGGCAACATATGGCAGCGAACTGAGTGCCAGCGCGGCGATGACGGAACCCACGGAGATGGCAATTCTTGGATCCATGGCCTGCACCCAACGGGCTACAAACAGACCAGTAATGCCGCCACTGAGAAAAAATACTGAAACAGCCATGGAAGCAGATTGCACATCGAAGGCGGGCTTGGCTGCGATGGCATTGAGGTAGATCGCATTGTTGTAAAAACTCAGGCCACTATTAAAAGTAAGCTGCACCATGATGGCGAAAACGATCTTCCACCCGTAATACATTGGTTTTTTATTGGCAGCTGTCATCTGAGTCCTGCTGAGGATGCGCTTCCGCACCACATTCCCTGTAAACTGGCATCTGTCGGAGCAGGCGCTAGCATATCAAACAAGCGCTGGAACGAGCATGACTGAACAAGCTACCGGATTAAGACGTAACCTGAGCATGTCTCAGATTGCCCTCTATGGACTGGGCAACATCCTCGGCGCGGGTATCTATGTGCTGATCGGGGAAATCGCCGGAATTTCCGGCTCACTTGCTCCCTTCGCTTTCATGCTGGCTGCCACAGTCGCTGGTCTGACAGCCTCCAGCTTTGCGGAATTTTCTGCCCGCTACCCATTCAGTGGCGGAGGCGCGTTGTTTGTACACAAGGCATTTCAGATTCCCAGCCTCACTGTAGTGGTAGGTCTGTTGATGATGCTAACCGGTATTGTTTCCGCGGCGACTATTTCGCGGGGCTTCGTCGGCTATCTTGAAGTGTTCATCAATGTACCTGAAAGTCTCAGCATCATTGTACTGCTTATGGGGCTTTGCGCCCTGGCCAGCTGGGGTATCAATCAGTCAGTGTCGACGGCAGCGGTAATTACCCTGGTTGAAGTCGCAGGGCTGTTACTTATCGTTGCTGTGGCTCAGTTTTCCCAGACAGAGCCAGCACCCGCCAGCGAGCAAAACCTGACAGCACTGCGTGCCGGTTGGTCCGGGTTGTTGGGAGGATCGTTTCTCGCCTTCTACGCCTATATCGGATTCGAAGATATCGTCAACGTGGCGGAAGAAGTCAGGAAACCGAAACAGAATATGCCAAGGGCGATCTTCCTGGCACTCGGGATAGCAACGCTCCTCTATGCACTGGCTACTGCCAGCGCCCTGATGGTGCTGTCCCCTGCTCAACTGGCACAATCCGATGCGCCGCTTGCTGCCGTCTATGAAGCAGCTACGGGCAACTCTCCCTGGTTCATCACTATCATCAGCATGTTCGCTGTCATTAACGGGGCACTGATTCAGATCATCATGTGTTCCCGAATCTGTTATGGCCTCGCGCAGGAGCAGCTGCTGCCGCAACGTCTGGGTCAGCTACAGGAGAACACCCAGACACCAGTCAATGCCACCGTACTGGTATCAGTCATCATCGCCATTGCCGCGTTGAGTCTGTCCATCGAAGCGCTGGCACGTTTCACAACCACCATCCTGCTGGTGGTTTTCATCCTGGTGAATGCCGCCTTGATTCGAGTGAAAACTGAGCAGGGACCACCAGCAGACTCCTTCGCCGTGCCCGTGGTCATCCCCGTGCTGGGCATCCTTGCCAGTGCTGCTTTTCTGATTGCTGAAGCCATTGCATTACTGCTTAACGGCTAGCTTGAATCCGGCTGGCTACAGAAGCTGTCAGACCCTTAAGCGCGCAAGCTGGCCTGTCACAATTTGTAAAAAAACAATGACATATCGGCACTAATTCCCACCCTTCGCGGCTAGACGCGGTGCTGTTTGGCCGCTATCCTAGCGTCCCTTATCTATCGTAGTAACTCGGGTTAACAAGAAGTTACCATCGTGACAGGAAAACCAAACCAGTCACGAGATGTCTAATTAATAGCGACGAATTCGTAATATGGAGAAGACACCAATGCGAACCATGACAAGATCCCTGGCTTCAGTAGCAATCGTCCTGCTGGCTACTGCAGCTTTTAATGTTTCGGCGCAGTCAGCTGACAATGGCCGATTCCTCAGCATTACCCCTCCGGGTGGTCTGCCAATCATTCCAGTACTGGAAGGATGGATCGACAATCAGGACGGCACTACCAGCTTCTCTTTCGGCATTATTAATCGAAACGAGGAAGCGGTAGATATTCCACTGGGCGAGAATAACTATCTGGTCCCTGAACAACATCAGGGCATGCAGCCTACCCATTTCCCTTCCGGCCGCACTACTGGCGCCTTCGTGGTGACAGTACCTAACGCAGACCGGGAGACCGACGTGTGGTGGCACATCAAGACTGGCGATGCGGAAGAACTGAAAGTACCTGGTCGTTATGGTGCGTCTGCCTATGAGCTGGACTTCATTCGGCCACGCCCACAAGGTGCATTGCAGCCGCTGGTAGGCATTGGTGAAGATGGCCCTCAGGCAGCCGGACTTTACGCCCAGATTGGTGACTTCCCCGGCGGAACAGTGCGCGCCGGAGAACAGGTCGAGATCATTGTCAATGCCACCGACCCCGCTGAGCGTGATCCTACTGATCCCCGCTTCGGCGAACCGCTGCCCATGGGCGTAACTTTCAGCAAGTACCAGGGTCCTGGTGAAGTTGAGTTCACCCGTCACGAATCCACGGAAGTACCTGAGAATCCTTTTGACGAAGACGATCCCCGCTTTCGTTTCTTCCGCCAGCCTGCAGCCAACGCCACCGAAATTGCTGGCCCATCGGGCACAGGCCACGTATACGCCACGTTTTCTGAACCTGGTGATTACATCATCGCAGCCAAAGTCGACGTGCATGACGCACCTGACAGCTCCAATGGCGACCAGTGTTGCTGGACCAATGTTTATCAACGGGTAACTGTAAGATAAACCTTACATAAATTGTGGTTAACGACCGGCCCATGGCCGGTCGTTTTGTTTCTGCCACACAGTTGGGAAATTTTCCCAATACAATTCCGACTATTTTACTAGGTTAGTCCGCTGCAGGCCTCACAAATACTGGGCTGCAGCCTGTTGCAATTTGTTGCACAAAGCGACCCAAAATCACGGGTTTTGATGGACATTTTCCAGGTCGCTGGATACTATTTTTATGTTTGAGATTAGCCCTATCCCTGACTTGAGGAGAACAGCATGAAAAACGTGCGATCTAAGAGTGCCCTGCTGGGCGGTGCGGTAGCACTGGCTCTGTCTGCAGGCGCACAAGCTCAGGACGAAGTCACCTACAACGAGCACGTTGCTCAGATCATCAATGAGAATTGCGTGGTCTGTCACCGTGAGGGTGGTATCGGTCCGATGCAATTCGAAAACTATGAGCAGGTTCGTCCCTGGGCACCGCTCATTCAACTGAAAGTTGCCAACCGAGAGATGCCTCCTTATGCGTACGACCAGCATATCGGCATCCAGGAACTTGAAGGCGACTGGCGACTGGCGCAGGAAGAAATCGACACCATCGTGGCCTGGGTAAATCAGGGTTCACCGCTTGGTGACGCAGACATCGTTCCAGCTGCTCCCGATCTGCCGAATCCTGACGACTGGACTTTCGCAACCCAGTTTGGTCAGCCTGACATGATCATTCCGTCCAATTCCTACGATATCCCTGCTACAGGCAACGACCTGTGGAGCAAGGAGTTCGTCGATCCCGGCCTGACAGCAGATCGCTGCATCAAGGCGGTACAGGTTAAGCCTCGTGGCGACGCGAAGGCTGTTGTACACCACGCTAACTCTGACGTGTATATCTATGACGAAGAAGGTGAGCTGCAGCAGTATGGTCAGCTGACTGAATACGCCATGGGTAAGTGGGGCGAGCTGATGCCTGATGGCGTATGCCGCACCATGCCTGCGAACTCTCTGGTTCGCTGGGACATCCACATGTTCCCCGGTGGTGTAGGTGCCACTGCGGAAGGTGAAATGATCAAGGACAACGTGGTTGAAATCGGTCTGTGGTTCCACGATGAGGACTACGAAGAAACCAACGATGTTTACAAGCAAGACCTGCGTCTGTACCCACTGCGTGAAGGTTATGAGAATGGTCACCTGCTGGTGCCACCTCATGGCTACGCCATGACTCAGGGCTTCCATTCTTTCGATCACCCTGTCCGTATCGACAGCTTCCAGCCTCACGGCCACCTGCGTATGAACGCAGCGTCCCTGGAGATTTTCGATCCCAAGACTGGTCGAACTGAGCAAATCAGCCAGATCTCCAACTGGAGCGCCACCTGGCATCACAGCCACATTTACGATGCTGAGCACGCACCTCTGCTGGCTCCAGGTGAAGTACTTGTGATCAAGCAGTGGTACGACAACACTGCTGATAACCCCAACAACCCTGATCCCGATCAGTGGGTGTATGGTGGTAGCCGTACTGGTGACGAAATGTCTCACGCCTGGATAGCAATTACTCACCTCGATGATGAGGGCTATGAGCAACTGCTGGCTGAGCGTGAAGAAGCTGCACAGCGATCACTGGCAGGTAGCGACGACTAAGACAGTCTCGCTCA
Source organism: uncultured Pseudohongiella sp. (assembly GCA_965267495.1). GTDB lineage: Bacteria > Pseudomonadota > Gammaproteobacteria > Pseudomonadales > Pseudohongiellaceae > UBA9145. Next base: position 2,876,144 of record OZ254078.1, read on the forward strand.
AAGCGAACAGAAAAGGCCGATCGGAGCAATCTGATCGGCCTTTTTTCTGTCCTGGGAAAAACGACCGTATCGCTCATCATGCCTTGCCCCTCTCCCCCAAAGGAGTAGACTAGTCCCTCAACAGCCCCAAAAAGGCTGATTTCCTGCTATTTTGAGCCCACTAACGAAAGGAATGGAGAAAAACCAATGAGATCCCTGCAAAAACTCCTTTCGGTAATGGCTGGCGGTATCCTCGCCCTGACAGGTGCAAGCCTGCAGGCACAGGATCAGCAGATTACCTACAACAGTCACGTCGCCCAGATCATTAATGAGAATTGTGTGGTCTGCCATCAGGAAGGTGGTATAGGACCCATGCAACTGGAAAACTACGATCAGGTTCGCCCCTGGGCACCACTGATCCAGTTGAAGGTCGCTAACCGGGAAATGCCCCCTTATGCCTACGATCAGCATATTGGCATTCAGGACCTCGAGGGCGACTGGCGTTTGGACCAGGCAGACATCGATACTGTCGTTGCCTGGGTGAATCAGGGTTCACCTCTTGGTGATCCTGATGTTGTCCCACCCGCTGCTGATCTGCGTGATCCCGCCGAGTGGAATTTCGCCGCGCAATTCGGTCAGCCAGACCTGATCATTCCCTCGGTGCCCATGGATATTCCTGCCAACGGCAACGATCTGTGGAGCAAGCATTTCGTCGACCCAGGCCTGACTTCCGATCGCTGCATCAAGGCAGTACAGGTTAAGCCACGTGGTGACGCAGCCGCTGTCGTGCACCATGCGAACTCGGCGGTTTACATCCTCGACGAAAACGGTGAGCCCCAGCGCGAAAGCCAGCTCACTGAATACGCCATGGGTAAATGGGGCGAATTAATGCCTGACGGTGTGTGCCGAACCATTCCTGCCGATGCGCTGGTTCGCTGGGATATTCACATGTATCCCGGTGGCGTAGGTGCCACTGCTCCCGGCACTATCATCGAAGACAATGTGGTAGAGATCGGCCTGTGGTTCCATGAAGAAGGTTTCGAGCAGCAGGACAATATCTACAAGCAGGACTTGCGTTCCTATGGCTTGAGAGAAGGATATGAGAACGGTCATTTAATTATTCCTCCTCACGGTTACACCATGACCCAGGGTTTTCATTCCTTTGATCACCCGGTGAGAATCGACAGTTTTCAGCCACACGGACACCTGCGCATGAACGCGGCGTCCCTGGAAATCTTCGATCCCAAGACAGGCCGCACTCAGCAGATTAGCCAGATCTCCAATTGGAGTGCTACCTGGCATCACAGCCACATCTACGACGCGGATCAGGCACCGCTGCTGGATACCGGTGAGATTCTGGTCATCAAGCAGTGGTACGACAATACTGCCGGTAACCCCAACAATCCGGACCCGGATCAGTGGGTATACGGCGGCAGTCGAACTGGCGACGAGATGTCCCATGCCTGGATAGCAGTAACGCATCTGGATGATGCAGGCTATGAAAAGATCGTCGCCGAACGAGAAGCTGCGCAACAGCGCTCACTCGCCGGCAGCGACGATTAGAACGTTCGTTCGATAACTTTGGGCTGGACTCGTGCCAGCTTTGAGCTATATCAATAAAAGGGCCGATTGGACTCTCCAATCGGCCCTTTTTCATGCAATCCACTTCTCTCCATTTCACCTCTGGCAGTAGACTCGGGGAACCTGCATTTTGAAGTATCAGGTTCAATATAACTCTGCTGAGACCCCTTCGCGGGGAGGTAAAGGAGAAGAGGAACATGAAAACTTTAAAAGCACTACTCACCCTGTCCGCCCTGACCCTGCTGAGCTTCCAGGCACTGGCCCAGGATGAGCTAGTCTACAACGGCGAAATCGGCCGCATCATCAATGAGAACTGTGTGGTCTGTCACCAGGAAGGTGGCATCGGACCAATGGCTTTCGAAAATTATGAACAGGTACGTCCCTGGGCACCCTTGATTTCCTATCGTGTCCAAAGCCGGGAGATGCCCCCCTATGCATACGATCAGCACATTGGTATCCAGGACCTGATCGGCGACTGGCGTCTCGATCAGCAGGAGATCGACAAAGTTGTTGCCTGGGTCGAAGCCGGCGCCCCCATGGGTGATCCCGAAAATGCCTTGCCGCCACCAGATCTGAAGGATCCCAGTGAGTGGAACTTTGCCGCGGAATTGGGTCAGCCCGATCTGATTGTGCCCTCCAACTCTTATGACATTCCTGCTAATGGAAACGACCTGTGGAGCAATGAAATCGTCGATCCAGGTATCACCGAAGCAAAGTGCATCAAGGCAGTTCAGGTGAAGCCACGGGGAGATGCTGCGGCCGTCGTGCATCACGCGAACTCCTCAGTCTGGATAGACAATGAAGACGGTGAGCGGGAGCGCTATGGCCAGCTCACCGAATACGCCATGGGCAAGTGGGGTGAGATGGTTCCCGAAGGTGTGTGCCGAACCATACCAGCCGGCGCCAAGATTCAATGGAGCATTCACATGTATCCTGGTGGTGTTGGCGCAACAGCACCCGGCACCATGATTGAAGACAATGTGGTTGAAATCGGTCTGTGGTTCCATGAAGAAGGCTACGAAGAGCAGGAAAACGTGTACAAGCAGGACCTGGCTCTGTACGGCATGCGCGAAGGCTATGAGAATGGCCATCTCATCATCCCGCCGCATGGTTATGCCATGACCCAGGGATTCCATTCCTTTGATCATCCGGTGCGAATCGACAGCTTCCAGCCCCATGGTCACCTGCGCATGAACGCGGCCTCGTTTGAGATTTTCTATCCCCAAACCGGTCGCACAGAACAGATCAGCCAGATTTCCAACTGGAGTGCAACCTGGCATCACAGCCACATCTACGAGCCCGATGTTGCACCCTTGCTGCCTGCTGGTGCTGTACTGGTGATAAAGCAGTGGTATGACAATACTGCCGACAACCCGAATAATCCTGACCCGGATCAGTGGGTCTATGGCGGCAGCCGCACCGGGGATGAAATGTCTCACGCCTGGATTGCAGTAACCCATCTGGATCAGGAAGGCTATGAAGAGTTGCTCGCTGAGCGTGAAGCAGCGCAGCAGCGAGCACTGGCTGGTTCTGACGACTAAAGCACTGAAATAACTTAGATTTCAGTAATTTCCCCAAGGGGCCGATTAGGTGGCTAATCGGCCCCTTTTCATTTCTGTGAATTGAGGCTTCCTACCCCTGCGGCTTTAGGGGTAAACTCGAGCCTTTAATGGGCTTGTACCCAAACCTGCATCCTTAGCTAAGTAATTGAAATAACTATAAAATCTGGAGTATTTCCAGGAACTTGAAGGAGAGAAGCATGAGAAGCACTAAAACTCTGACCGGGCTTGGAGCCATTGCCCTGCTTGCCGCAAGCTCCCAAGGTCTGGCGCAGTCTTCTGATGAATTGGTCTACAACGGTGAGATCGGTCGTATCATCAACGAGAATTGTGTCGTCTGTCACCAGGAAGGTGGCATCGGCCCCATGGCCTTTGAATCCTATGACCAGGTCCGCCCCTGGGCACCTCTGATTTCCTATCGCGTGGAAAATCGGGAGATGCCTCCTTACGCCTATGATCAGCATATCGGTATTCAGGATCTGATCGGTGACTGGCGGATGGAACAGGATGAGATCGACAAGATCGTAGCCTGGGCGGCTGCGGGCGCACCCATGGGTGACCCGGAAAATGCCCTGCCACCACCTGACCTGAAAGATCCGAGCGAATGGAACTTCGCTGCCGAACTGGGTCAGCCGGATCTGATCGTTCCCTCAAACTCCTACGATATTCCTGCCAGCGGCAACGACTTGTGGAGCAACGAGTTCGTTGATCCAGGCATGACCATGGATCGCTGCATCAAGGCAGTTCAGGTGAAGCCGCGCGGTGACGCTGCTGCCGTTGTTCACCACGCCAATTCCAGTGTGTGGATGGAAGATGAGGAAGGCGAACTTCAGCGTTACGGCATGTTGACAGAGTACGCCATGGGCAAGTGGGGTGAAATGGTACCTGATGGTGTTTGCCGCACCCTGCCCAAGGGCGCGATGATTCAATGGAGCATTCACATGTATCCTGGTGGTGTGGGCGCAACTGCTCCCGGCACCATGATCGAAGACAATGTGGTCGAGATCGGTCTCTGGTTTCACGACGAAGACTATGAAGCGACCAATGATGTGTATAAGCAGGACCTGGCTCTGTATCGCATTGATGAACAGGATGATCTGATCATTCCTCCTCATGGTTATCAGATGACCCAGGGCTTTCACAGCTTCGACCATCCGATTCGTCTGGACAGTTTCCAGCCTCACGGTCACCTGCGCATGAACGCAGCGTCCCTGGAAATCTTCTATCCGGAAACCGGTCGCACCGAAGAGATCAGTCAGGTCTCCAATTGGAGCGCCACCTGGCACCACAGCCACATCTATGAACCAGATGTCGCACCACTTATTCCTGCCGGCGCAGTACTGGTACTGAAGCAGTGGTACGACAATACCGCCAATAACCCTAACAACCCTGATCCCGATCAGTGGGTATATGGTGGCAGTCGTACTGGTGACGAGATGACTCACGCCTGGCTGGCCATTACTCACCTGGATGAGGAAGGTTATGAGCAGCTAGTTGCCGAACGCCGCGAACGTGAGCAACGTTCACTGGCTGGCAGCGACGACTAGAAACCAGTCATAAGCCCAGAACAGAAAAGCCCGGATGGGAAACCGTCCGGGCTTTCTTTTGCGCGATTAATTGCACGAAGAAAAATTAGAACCTGGGCAAAAGCAGCAATATCCCCCCAACAATTGAAATTAGCCAATTGACAGCACCATTAACCACGATCAGCCGTTCCAGGTTCCTGACAAGTTTCGCGGGCTTGATTTGCCTCGCAATCAATAAGAAGAACGGCACAGTGCACAGCAGGGCATAACCAAGCAACCAGGGCAGCCACGGCTGCCAGCTCAGAAACAGTTCCGTTGAGTAAGGTACATCCTGAAGGGGACGCTGATCGTAATAATTTTCGATACTGCTCGCAACAGCGCCCATGCGCCAATAAACGACGACGGGAACAAGGGCCAGGATGGCAAAGACAAAATTGGAGAGATTGCTGCGCGCATTGGTCATTGCAAGAGCGTTCTCTTTTTCTCGCAACTCCGGTACCGCTTCGCAAATTTTTTCGATGATGTAGTTAGCTTCATCAATGTAGTAGCCAACATTAAATGCCCTGATGCGACTGCCGTATCTGAACTGCACGCGACAGACACCAAAATCGAATCCAGGTAACATGCGTTTCGCCTCCAGTTCAGAGATAAACTCAGTAGCGTAGATATTGTCACTGAGGGTGAATGGCCCCAATCTGAACTGCTGCCTGATACTATGGGGCGTAATTTCCAGAAAAGTCCTGCCACGCCAGTGCTCATACATGATGAAAATGAAGACGGCTAACAGGAAGATCACTTGCACGAGGACGACGATTCTCGAACTTGCTATATAGGCGGCAATGCTCACTCCAGCAATTAGCAAAAAAGGAATCAATGCACTGAGCAATGTCTTGAATGGAACTCTCAGAGAGGACTCCAATGCGACCGTGGAACCGGATGCGGACAGTCGAATTGCCTTTGAGCTCAGTCCTTCCACTACCTGTCCTATGAAACTTCCGTTTTCTACTTTTTGATACTCTGCTTGTAGCGTCTTAGGGTCGCCAAGCTTTCCTGTCGCTACTGTAAATGCTTCCTCTTCAGTTAATCCCAGCACCTGTTGTTTCTTGATTTCCCGATACAAATGATCCTTGAGCTCGTCGATGTGTGACTCGCGGTCCTCGTTACAAATCTCCAGGGAATCGCACCACTGCTCTATGGCCTGGTCTAGGTGAAACATGGTTCTGGCCCTCCCAGTTCCGTAAGGATGTCATGCATGCTTTGCCAATTCCTGCGCTGTCGCGCCAGCTCCGCCAGCCCATCTTCGGTAATTCTGTAGTATTTTCGCTGGCGGCCGTTTTCAGCCAGCTCCCGGTAAGCGCTCACATGACCTTTCTTTTCCAAACGATGAAGAATGGGATACAACATGCCATCAGCCCACTCCATCTCACCACCGGAAGCGCGCCGCACTTCCTCGATAATGGCATAGCCGTAGTTATCCCCTTGCTTGAGGATGGAGAGCACAATGGGGGTGGCTGAAGCAGCCACCAACTCTTTGGGTAAGGACATGACAACTCCTCTGGCGAAGCGGGCTCACGAGCCCATACATAGAGACACTATGTATAAAATACATAGAGCTTCTATGTAAGTCAACACCAAGACAGGTACACTCTGCACATGGAATCAGCAAGCAATATACGACCTGCGGCAATTGGCATGATCATTCTGCTGGTGCTGGCTGCGGCCAGCCCGTTGGGCTTCGCACAGCAGGGAGTTGAAGAGGAGACTGTGCTGCTCACCATTACTGGCGATTTGATAGGCAAGCTGGAATCTCTGGATGAAGATGCGATGCCCAAGTCCGTTATCGACAGCTACTACGCCCTCCTCCCAGTGGATTTACGCAATCAGCTACGCACACTACAGACAAATATGGCCCGCAGATCAGAGGACTATCAAATTGCATTTCGTGCAGGCGATACTGCGGAGATCAACGAGATAGTCGATGAGCTGAGTTTTAACTGGGCAACGATACGCACTGTGCATGCGCAGGAATTTACTGAAGAAGCCATTGCTGACCTGGTATCAGCCTACGCGCAGATCTATCCCGTCATAGCTCTCTGATAAATTCATCAATCGCATCCAACACTTCTTGCTCATGGGTGATGAAAATCCAGTGATCGGCATCTTCAAGAATGACAGCCTTGCCGTGCTTTACTCCTGATTCGAAGCGCTCAATCTGAATACGTTTGCGCGCGCGTTCCAGCTGATACAACTCTTCGAGAATGGCTTGCAATGCCGGATCACTCTGATCGTACCAGGCTTCCATTAAGGATTCGGGTGATCCAGCCACGGCATAGAGAGCCAGAGCTGGCACCGAAATGTTTTCGTAATCCGGCGCTACTATGCCGCGCATTAAAGCATCGAGATACAGTTGATCATGCTTAATGTTGCCAGTGCTCAGGTCGTAACTTGCAATGATTTCGCCTTCTGGAATGCTTCCGGATCGCCCGGTACGTTGCCGGTATTTGTCCAATGCTTCATAGGAAACAGACTCATCTGGGCGCGCTGGCGGAATCTGAGGAAGCTGAACACTCAATTCTCTGAATCGCCTTGTTGTGTCGCCTGAGTTCACCGACACGCGATCATAGGCTGCATCCAGATAGATCAAGCCATTCACCCGATCAGGATGATTTGCGCCGAGATAGCTTAACTCTTCACCACCGAAGGAATGCCCAACCAGAATAACGTCATCCAAACCAAGAGCATCCATTATCTGCAGTACATCTTCACTCAATCGCGCTATATCGTAGCCGCTACCTGGCTTGCTTGAATCGCCAGTGCCCCTGCGCGTCATGCCGACCACGTTGTACTTTTCAGACAGCTGCTCCGCTACTTCGTCGTAAGAATGCGCGGTGCCGCCAAGCCCAGGCAGCAGTAACAGGGTTGGCGCGTCTGGTTTTATTTCTTGCCGCCAGTCCAACACTTCAAGGCGCACATTGCGCTCGGTTGAGACGTAGCTGATCTCATGGCTAGACTTGTCGCTCCAACTATTTGGGTGTTCTATACCCCCCGCATAGTCTTTCGGTAAGGGACAAATTGATTGCCGGTCGCCCAGTAAGCCAGGAAAAACAAGCCGCTTCCTGAGTACACGTTCCGCATTGTAGGCAGAAACAATAATCGCAGCGTTGTCAGACAGGTTCGAGGATTCAAGCACCAGTTCATAGCGCTGGCGCTTGAGCGTTTCAATCCAGTTATTGGTCAGGTTTGTTCGGGCCAGGCTATCGACACGACTACTGTCCATGCCGATGTAGTGCGCTGAAACCAGATCAGCTTGCACACCCCGCTTGAGACATTCCACTGTGATTTCCGCGGCCGCATTGTCAAGTTCTGCTTTACAATAGCCAAGTTCTGGAAAGTACCTGTGTTGTCCGTCAACGGGCAACTCGTAGGATGTGGGTGACAGCAAGACTGCGTCGAATTCGAGAGTCAACTGCGTCGATGGGTCCTGCGCAAAGTGGTCAACTGCCTCTCCAGGTACTAGCCAGTATGCTGTCTCAGTTGACGAAATTGGGGCATAACGATTTTCTGCGTTATTTGAAAACCTGATTTGCACATCGTCAGCAACTGTCTCCGCACTAAGCCATGCTCTCGAACGGATTCGATCAAGACGCCATTCCATGCTTCGATCTCGTTGATCATATTCAGGGGTAATCCAGTTCGCCAGCATTTCCCGATAGCGTATGGGAGTGGCAATAGTCAGTGCTCCAGGTCCGGCTTCGTCGAGAAATGCCGGGATCCATCTTGCCTGTGCTACCAGATCGTTGTCTTGCCCTGTCAGGCTGACGTCGTCGACATAGGCCGCGGGGAAGCAGGCTGTTGCCTGCTCAAGTATGACCTGATCTTCCAGTTCGATGTTGTCGGCATTAATCAATGCTGCGTTTAACGCTATCGCACGATCCCAGTTGTAGAGACCTCGGGGCGTGTAAACACTCAGAAACATGACCGCAACAGCCGCTGCAAACGCGAGATATGCTGCTCTTGATTGCCGTCGACAGTAATGGAACCAGAATATCAGCGCAGCGCCCGATAGCCCGGCAACTACAATCAGTAGTCCCTGTACCCACATCAAGGCATCGTAGTCTCCTCCCAAGTCAATTCCTACTGCCGCCAACATCGGACTGGTCACACTCCAACCCGGCAACAGAAAAACAAAAAATACCATCACCATTAGGGAGATCAGTTTTCGCAGAGTTGGTGCCAGCAGTGCCATCATCAGAAACAGAGGGAACATAATGCTTGCTTCGAAGCTCTCGATACCCACCGAATAGTACAGAGAAATTGCCGGACCCATGTCTGCCGAAAAATTGGCCACAATTCTTGAGAAGAGCACTGGCAATACAAAGAACAACAACAGGAATAGCAATTTGGCCAATAGCCAGTCGATCCGGGCAATCGGGCGCGTTAGCCAGTCATGATTCAAGCTCTCGGCAGGATCCTGCTGTAATACTGAGACCATCAGGAACAGGCCCAGAAAGAAACCAAGCCAGTACACATTGGCCTGCAGAAATACCCAGAACTCCTGGTCTCCACCAATGCCAGCAATGTCCAGGTTTGCCACCATAGGAACGACGAGGAAAATCACCGCTGATAGCAAAATGAGTGGTAGCAGACTGAAGAAGTCCTTGCGAACCAGTCCTCTGATCACACGCAGATTCGGCCTCATGCTGCATTCTCCAACTTGAAAACTCTGGCTTCACGGATCAACACTTTGCTTATTTCGCGCAGACTCATGGGGTCTTCTTCAAACTGAACCGCGCCAAAGTAATTGTTCAGTTTCTCCTGCAAGACTTCACGTCCCTGAAATTCAGATTCGATGAAGTGCAGGGAGTGCCCCTGAATATCAGGAGATAACCAGTGAGCAGGAGGAGTTCCATTCCAGCTCTTTGTTGCCGAGAGAGTCACATGCACATCACGAAACCGGCCGTGCATTGACTCAATTGATTCCTGAAAACTCAGATTGCCATCGTCCATAAAAGCGATGTGACTGGTAAAGTTTTCAATTTCGGCCAGTTCGTGAGAAGAAATCAGAATCGTTGTTTCTGCTGCCTGTTCCAACAGACCTTCTATCACTTCATCCCTGGTCAGTGTGTCCATGCCACTCAATGGCTCGTCGAGAATCAACAGCTTCGGTCTGAATGCCAGGCCTGCAATCAACACTGTTTTCATGCGCATGCCATGGGAGAGCTTGCTTAACTCTCGACCCGGCGGCAGGTCCATGCGTTTGCGCAGGCTTTGTTCGAGGCCATGGTCCCAGCGCGGATACAAGGCTCGCAGGTAGTCGAAGTACTGCGCGATGGTGAGCCGATCAGGCAGTATTTGGTTCTCAGAAACATAGCCAATCTGTTGAAAATCCATTGGCTTCAACTCTCGGGAATCGCGACCAATGATGCGCACTGAACCAGAGCTGGGTTGCAGTATATTAACCAGCATGCGCATGGTGGTTGTCTTACCAGCACCGTTGGTTCCGACCAGTGCAAATGCAGAACCTTCCGGTACCTGCAGGTTGATCTCTTTTAGTACCTGCACCCGACCGTAGCTCTTGCACAGTTCCTGAGTCTCAATGATCATCAGACACAACCTTCAGTATCTCCAGGCTTTTCCAGTGGGATTCCACGGAGTCCTGTACTTCATCCAGAGTGGCACCTACCCGTTTCGCTTCTACCACCAGTTGTTCTACTTCCTGACTCAACAAATTGTGCCGGTCTCCAGCCCTGGCTTCCGGCGGGTTTGCTACGGTAGTTCCACGCCCGGGCATCGCCACTAGCCAGCGCTCCTGAATCAAATGCTGCACCACTTTGTGTGCAGTATTGGGATGAATCTTGAGATCAGCCGCGAGGCTTCGCACCGACGGGAATGGGTCACCCACTTTCAAGGCTCCACCCAGGATGGCTTTCTGGGCTGCATAGACCACCTGGTCGAAGATAGACTGGCCTGGGTTTAGCTTGATTCGAAATGGTGTCATATCCGTAGTGTGACACCTAGAACGGATATGTCAACAGGATTTTTTGAGGCAAAAAGAAAGGCGAGCTGATGTCAATCAACTCGCCTGTTCGCGCGGGTCCTGCCTATCTGTTGCGCTGCAGAGATGAGGCCGGTGGTATCAGCTTTGCTTCTGTGCGCGGTACTGAGACAAGCGCTCACCAAACCATTCACCAGCCAGTCGCGATTCCTTGCCACGGCACTTGATCTGGTAGGGTTCGCCACTGCTTACGCTGGTGCTGGCAATCTTAGTGATGAAATCTTCCGTGCTGTGCACGAGTGCTGCATTCAGCTCCCACTTCGATTGCAGATGAGCTCTGGCGCTATGTGTAGAAAACCTTCGTTTGTTGCGCACCAGGCCACAGCCATCCCGACCAAGCGAATCAATCAGGTAACTGATTTCCTTGTTCTCAGAGTTTGCCAGAGCCATGGTGCTGGCTAAAAACAAAATCGAGCATGCGATCAGTGATTTCTTCATTAGCTGAGTCCCCAAAAATATACAAACAAAAAAAGGCGAGCCTGCTTGCACAAACTCGCCTTTCGGAACATTCACATCGCGCTTACTGAGGCGCTGACATGATTGTAGTATGAATCATGTTCATGGCTTCCCGGGACCGATTGCGTTCCGACCCCATGAGTTCACCGATGGCGGGCCCGCCCTGGTTGAAAATGCCGCCACGCAATGCCGACAGCAGGTAGTTCATCTCGTCGTAAACATTATCGGCATCAGAAGTGAATTCGGTGGCAATGGTCTCCAGCAACTCATCACGATTCTCCACGTTCGGATAGGCGATGATATCTGCGACGGCTGCTTCCAGCATATTCAGGTTGTCGATAATTCTCGCGGCGGCAGGCGCTTCACTATAAAGAGAAGGTGCAATTGCCGGTACGCTGGGCATCTCAACCGGAATCGGATACATGGTCATACCGGCATCACTGCCAATCTTGTTCCAATAGCGCTCCATGGTAACCGGCACAGTGCCCGAAAACTGGGAATCCAGCTGGCCTACTACAATCGCTTCCAACGCTGCCAATTGTTGCCACTGGTTAGTCCAGAGTAGACCGCTGAGTCTTGGAAACGCAGTCTTGGCGCCGTTAGCGTGAGGATGCTCCAGGTAGAGGCTGGCATCCTTGGGAATCAAAGAAACGGCATGACGTGGATCTTCTGACTGGTATTCCTCGATGGCCGCCGCCACCTGTTCTCGTTTCTGCGCCAGCGAAGTTGAATTATCGGCGTAGATATCAAACAGCTTGCGTTCGAACTGCTGACCCCAGGCCAGGACACGCCAAGCATGCACTGGCAGGGATTCTGTATTCTCGAAGGCAGCGGCCGCTGCATCATCAGAATGTTCTCGACGCAGTAAGTTAGCCACCTGAACCCGTGCCTGTACTTCTCGTTCACCATAAGGGCCTGACATGTCCATCGGCATGGACATTTGCATGCCACCGTGACCCATGTGGCTATGATCCATGTTGTTGATCATGTCGATCTGCATCTGGGCTTCCATGCGCGTCTGCATGAGGGCAGGATCGGCATTGATTTCAGCCATGGCATCATAAATCGCCCCCTGGGCGACATCGATGGCATTAAACAACTGGTGCAGGTCTGCATAGTTGTCTTTCAGCGAGCCAGACTGCGCTGCAGCACCAAGAGACAGTGAAGCACCCAGGGCGATGCCGAGGGCAGATTTAAGAGCTATATTGAAACGTGTGGTCATGTTGTTTCCCCTGGATTCCAGGATATTCGAATACTGTGGTTTGGCTGTGTATCTCCTGTGGATTGTCCCCGGAACATGGGAAATTACAGTGAAAACAGCCCTGACGGTAGATAGGAAAGCATAAGAGCCCCCCTGCTCAAAGTCCACCAATTATCACCGGAGCCAGGGATTCAAATCGTCGTAAACCATTGATACTTTGCAACAAATTGTAATCTGCCCGAAAAAGGTGAGTTCCTGCCTTATTTACTGAGGGAAGCAGGCAAACTGGACAAATCGCCGGGTTTGATCAGCGGTTGACGAAGTGGAAATCCGCAGGCCCGGCCCTGCGCACCAGGATGATGGCATCCTCACCCCCGGCCGGCACAGTCCAGGAATGATTGAGAGAACCGGGAATCACCACGTAGCTCCCCACAGCAAGCTGATGAACCTCTTCGCCGAGACGAATGCTCAACTCGCCCTGCACAACAACCACGTACTCATCATGGCTGTGCCAGTGAAGATCGAAGTGAGAGCCGGCCGGAAACAGTGCATAGTAGGTGATACCGCCAGTCTCGGGGTCTACTCCCTGACGAGCGGTTTGTACACCAAGAGGAAAGCCATTGCCGCCACCTGGAGGACCCCAGTTAATGTCATCCAGATTAATGCTGCTGCCCTGTGCTACTGACAGTCCACTAGCGGAACACAGCAAAACTGTGCAGAGCATCGTTCTTATTTTCGTCATAGCGATTCCCATTTCTCCATCATATCTTTCCAAAGGTCTAGTGTATCGCCAAGCGCTCACTTAGCTCGAGAATTTCCTTGTCTCTGAATTTGTATCGATTCATACCCTGAAGATTTGCAGCATTACGCAGACTCGTTCTGGCGTCTTCATGACGATCACAACAGGCATAGAGCTGAGCCATGTCCAGATGTGCCTCCCATTCTCCAAAACGCGCGCCGGTGCGTTGCGATATTTCCAGGGACTCCTGCAGATCTCGAAGCGCCGCTTCAAGGTTCGCCGTGGCTGCATGAAACCGGGCACGTGAATTCAGCCCTGAAGGCAGATACAACCACTCGCAACCAGTCTTAAACATTTCTACCTGGCGATCCAATTGTAGCTTCGCATTGACTTTATCACCGAGTGCAAGAAAAACGAGGCCCAGCACCAGGACATCACTCGCCAACAGAGAGGTGGTGTCGAATGCGACCTGCCATGATCCACTGCGGCGCCAGGCCATCGTTTTCAGTGACCTCTCCAATGCCATAGTGAGCTCGCCAGTCTCCAACAGGAATCTACAATAGTAGGAACTGATGGTCGGATAGTGGACGTCTGATTCGGGTATCAACTTGAGCAATTCCCGTTCTGCCATCTCGAACAGCGCTTTAGCCTGCTCGTTGTCGCCTTCAAGAAACAGAATATATGCCCGGAAATTCTTCAACATGGCTTCGAGCACAGGATCTTGAGCACCTTCTACATCCTGTTCAACATCATCCAGAAGCGCACTGGCGGCCGCAAGATTGCCAGTTGCTATATACATTGAGATGAGGGGTCCTGTGGCCAGTGCAGCATGCATGTGCTCCCCTCTTTGTCTGAACCATTCAATACTCTTGATTGAGGGGCCGATCGCCTGCTCGATTTTTCCCAGGTAAATCAGATTGGTTGCAGCAGACATGCTCAGGTAATGCTGTGCATCTTCACTCAGCTGAGCAACCGGTTTATCCCATTCTCTGTCAAAGAACGCCCTGATACAGGCCTGGTCTGCGTAGTGTGATCCTTCGGTGAGCATGGAAAATTGCCTGTTCTTGATCTTCACATAGTAGAAGTTGAATGCCTCTTCAATCTTTCCCGCCCTCACCCCATGGATCACAGTACGAAAGAATGGATCAAGATCCATCATGTTGTTGGGGGAATAACTGAGCTTCTGCAACAGGAAGTTAAATATAATCGCATGTCCCTGAATCCAGACGTCAGCCATCTCCAGACACAAACGCTCGTCCACATAGTCTCTGATCAGGGGATGGCAATCCAATAGCCTGTCACCTTCAATACTGTCCAGGGAAACCAGCCTGGTCTCCTTGAGGTCTTTGATAACGAAATTCCACTCGACTTCGCTCAAGGTTTGCAGTTTGTCTGTCAGACCAACGATCGCCTTCTCTCTTCCAAGAGCAATCAGATCAGAGATGCTGATACTCCGACCCACCAGGCTGAGCAGTCGCAGTACCTGTATTCCAGGTTGCTCCGATAACCAATGCAGATAGTCGTGCATCAACTTCTTCAGATACCCAAGCCTGTGCTTGTCAGCAAAAGAAGTTTTGATAGTGGAGAATTGACTCAATTCCCCTTTATGCGCCGTAGTGAGATATCCCGCAAGAAGCACCAGACTCAATGGGTGGCCTGCGTAGGAACTCGCTAGTTTGTCGAGTTCTCCGGAAGCCCCCACCACACCCAGGTGCTTGAGTAATCGCCTGCTGGACTGCTTATCCAGCGCGGGAATCTCATAGCTAAGCACCCTGCCATCGAGAAATGATTCAAGGTCGGTGACGTGCAATCTGCTGGTGATGACACACAGTCCGTGATTGTCTGAGGCAAGTTCCTTTATCAGCAAACTAACTGCAGGATTATCAATCATGCCGAACTTGTCAGCGCCAGCATGTTGAAGGGTTTCCAGGCCATCAAGCAGCAACAAGGTTTTACTAGACCGTACCAGTGCAGCCAATCTGGCCGCTTTAGACCAGTGTGACCCGCTGCCAGGCTCAGGGTCGCCAAACCATTCAAGCGCGTGCTCTACAAAATAGTCACCTGCCGAATGAACATCGACCGACTCACTCTGCCAGTAAAAAGACCACGCATACACATTTTTGGCGCCTCTGTAGCCGGACTTGCTTAATTCAGACAACCATTTATTGATCAGCGCACTCTTTCCGGAACCTCCAAAGGCAAGGATCTCCACAACATTAACTTTCGCTGCATCCCAAAGCTCGTCCAACAGTTGCAGCTCGGACTCTCTTCCGTAGATATTGAGGTCGGTATTGGGCAATGTCCCAGTGGAAATTCTCACTTGCCTCGTTTTGTTTGCAATTAAAGATTGCTGCGCAAACCTTCTCAGTTTTTTCTCGAAGCTGGTGTAGGGTAATGAGAACCAAATCGGATCTATCTCGAACAGGACAGATACCGGTGTGACCTGGTCTTTGGGAATCGCATTACCTCTGCTTGTCTGACCTCCCCGACACCACTTCGTTACTGCCTGCTTGGAGATGCCAAGCTCGCGAGACAGGTCGGCATGTGTCCTGATCTGAGGATTGAGTTGCAACAGATAGAGGAGCTGTAGCTTTTCAGCAAGCTTGGGGTGTTTCTCCATATCCAGTTCCTTGTTGTTGTAGGACAAGCAGGACTCAGAGAATCCGCCTGCCCGTTTATCGAACTGTCTGTCCTGGGCCTGGTCGCTCACTGCTGCTGGAGCGAATAGTCCCGGCTAACTAGTGAGACTAGCGCAACATGCCGATCAGGTCGAGACAGCAGACTTGCAATCTTATCTCATTGATTTATAAGGAGTTAAATTCTCTTTCTGTTAAACCAAGGTGAATGAACCGCGACTCGCCTGCCCGCAATACCCTGGATAAGCCAATCGCTGGAAATTTGGTGCTCCACACTGCTGCTGCAAGGCGATACAGAGTCACCCGCTCTAACAATAGAGGTTTGCCGGTACCCACGCGCTGGCCTTTTTTGTTGTTCTCCGCAACAATGAGAGCATCGGGTGTGCACTCAATAGCTGCCGACCCGGGACCACCAATAAGCGCTGAATCGATCAGCTCGGTAAATCATGACGACACAGACTTCCACCATTCCTCAGGATGCTGACAAGCCTCGTCAAAGCAATCGCAATACAGTGTTGGCCAGCCTGATACTGGCTGCCGTTTTCTACATGATGGTATTTGCCAATGTAGGTTGGCGACAGGCGAGCCTGTTCCTGGTGGGGCTGGCCGCAGGTGTAATCCTCTATCACGCGGCCTTTGGCTTCACCGCAGCCTGGCGTGAACTGGCCATCAGTGGTCGTAGTGCCGGACTTCGCGCCCAGATGTTGATGCTGGCCACCACAGTGCTCATATTCACACCGTTAATCAGTATGGGAGAGATTGGCGGTATCAGCCTGCGTGGCAGTGTGGCACCGATTAATGTGGCGGTGATAATTGGCGCCTTCATGTTTGGAATCGGTATGCAGCTGGGAGGTGGTTGTGCTTCTGGCACACTGTTTACAGCCGGTGGTGGCAATGCGCGGATGCTGATTACTCTGGCCGCCTTCATTGCCGGCTCCCTGTTGGGTAGCTGGCACTGGCCGGTATGGCAAAACGCACCGGGTTTTGCGCCAACCGCACTGTCACGCTCCTTCGGCGTCATTGGCGGTATCATTATCAGTTTCGCCCTGTTTGCTGCAGTCTATCTGTGCGCTGCCGCCTGGGAAAAGCGCAAGCATGGCGAACTGGAAAGTACACTAAGTGCCAGCTCTCCCTCTTTAATGCGAGGTCCCTGGCCTTTACTGGCAGGCGCACTGGCTCTGGCTGCAGTTAATGTCGCAACCTTGCTATTGGCGGGAAGACCCTGGGGAGTTACTGCTGCCTTTGCCCTGTGGGGAGCCAAGTTTATCGGCATTTTTGGATTCGATGTATCAAGCTGGGAGTACTGGGCTCGACCAGGATCTCTGGCTGCTCTGAACAACAGCATTTTGCAGGACACCACTTCCGTAATGAACATCGGCATCATGTTGGGTGCATTATTGGCAGCAGGATTGGCAGGTCGATTCGCGCCATCATTCAGGATTCCTGGCAAGTCAATCGCCGCAGCAATCATTGGAGGATTGTTGCTCGGCTACGGTGCGCGCATTGCCTTTGGCTGCAATATCGGCGCCTATTTCGGCGGCATCAGTTCAACCAGTCTTCATGGCTGGCTCTGGTTTGTAGCTGCGTTTGTTGGTAGTAGCCTGGGCAGCCGCCTGCGTCCGCGCTTTGGTCTGGGATGAGTTTCCTCATTGTGTATGTTGAGAGCTCATGAGTTCTGCTCGACGCAAGCAAGGCTCCGGCGATAAACAGACTTCCCTGAAAAGTCATCTGGTTGTCGAGAGTGACAACCAGACAGCATTCGACGAACAGCAGATCAAATTGCTCGAAGCAATAAAAGACTGTGGTTCCATCAGTGCCGCCGCCCGGCAGCTTGGCATCAGCTACAAAACTGCCTGGGATAGAATCGATTCCATGAACAATCTTTCCGATCAGGCACTGGTGCATCGAAGTGCAGGTGGCACTCATGGCGGCGGTACTTCCTTGACTGCCTATGGAGAAGACATTCTCACTGGCCTGCGAGCACTGCAGGCAGAACACACGGACTTCGTTTCCCGCCTCGGCGAGAACCTGCAGCATCATGGGGGTGTTGCGCGATTCTTGAAGAATAACCTGTTACGCACCAGCGCACGCAACCAGTATCGCGGCAAGGTTGTCAGCATTTCGCCAGGTAGCGTCAACAGCGAGGTTGTGTTGGCACTGAGCGAGACTGTTCAAATCGTAGCCATTATCACCAATGACAGCGCCTCAGCCATGACTTTAACTGAAGGTAGCGAAGTCATAGCGCTTATAAAATCTTCCTGGGTGATGCTCAGCACCGATACGGATATCAGCACCAGTGCACGCAATAAACTCTGCGGCAAGATAAACCAGATTGGTAGCGGAGAAGTAAATTCCGAAATCAGCATCGACCTGGGAGATGGCAAGAGTCTATGCGCGATGATCACTACTACCAGTTGTGAATCCCTGGGGCTGGAGATTGGTCAGCCTGTTGCCGCGTTGTTCAAGGCTTCTTCTGTGATTCTGATGAACGCATGAAGATTGGTACACCTAGCTCAGTATTGCCACAGACTTGATCTGGGCCCAAACCTGAGAACCGGATTCGATGCCCAGTTCTGCAATAGATCGCCTTGAAACTCTTGCCAGCAATTTACTCTGGCCAACATGCAGTTGAACGGTCGCCAGAGCAGGATCCTTACCCGCAACAATGTCGCCAACTGCTGCCGGTACGCGATTTAGAATACTGCTACGATGCTCAGACTCCAGCGAGAGGCTGACATCCCGAGCAAGTACCCTGAGTCGCACTGCTTTACTTGCACCTGCATTCTCACTGTAGTCCTCGTCTCGATCTTTGACCCACAACTCGCCACCATCAAACCGCACTTTGGCCAGATGCCAACGCGGGTCATGTTCCACAATTTCACCAGTAAGAATAGACCCTGCTTCTACGCCACTGCCCAGATTCAGATCAGGCCTGGCCAAAAGCTCTGTAGCCTGTCCCTGGGCACGCACACGGCCCTCATCAAGTAAAACCAGATAATCGGCGAGTCTTGTCACTTCTTCCAGGGAATGGGTGACATAGATGATGGGCAGGGAAATTTCCTGATGCAACCGCTCCAGGTAGGGCAATATTTCCTGGCGCCGCTGGTGGTCCAGGGCCGCCAGTGGCTCGTCCATCAGCAACAATACCGGATTGGTCAGCAAAGCCCTAGCAATAGCTACTCGCTGGCGTTCACCGCCCGACAACTGCTGCGGCATTCTTTTTAGCAAGTGAGAAATGCCCATCAGATCGGAAATCAGTTTCACAGAGCCAACTGATTTTCCGTTTTCGGGTGCTCGCTTTATTGCGTAGTGCAAATTGTCCTCTGCGTTGAGATGATCCAGCAGGCTCGCTTCCTGAAACACGTAACCTACCCCTCTCAGATGAGTCGCCATGCTATAGCCGGTTTCGTGCCAGGTCTTATCTTTTACTCTTACAAATCCATCATCAATCGCTTGCAGGCCAGCGATGCAACGTAACAATGTTGTCTTCCCGGAACCGGAGGCTCCGAATGTCGCACTCACCCCAAGGCCTGGCAGAGTAAGCTGCACGTCAAGATTGAAGCCATCAGCGCTGCTGTTTCCCCCCAATTGAGTCTGCACATGAATCTGAATTGCATCTTCAACGATGTCACCCATTTCCGCGCGTGGAGCCGGCTTACTCATCAGCCAACCCTCCCCGGCGTACTGATCAATCCACCGTATTGGCTACTGCCCCGACGGCCATAAACCCATAGCAATACAAGGAATGAAAACAGCACCAGACTTCCTGCCAACCAATGCGCCTGGGCGTAGTTAAGCGACTCCACGTGATCATAAATCTGTACGGAAACAACCCTCGTGCGACCCGGAATATTGCCGCCAATCATCAGGACAACCCCAAACTCGCCTACCGTATGAGCGAATCCGAGCACGCTCGCTGTGATAAAGCCCCCTCGACACTGGGGAAGCACCACGGTAAGAAAACGATCCCAGGGACCAGCACGCAAGGTCGCCGCCATTTCTAAAGGACGGCTGCCCAAGGCGGCAAAACTGTTTTGTAATGGCTGTACCACAAAGGGCATAGAGTAGAGCACCGAACCCACTACCAACCCCCAGAAAGTAAAGGGCAAAGTGCCTAAGCCCAGCGCGCTACTCAACTTGCCAATCGGCCCGCCCGGTCCCAGGACAATCAGCAGGTAAAAACCCAGTACTGTTGGTGGCAGCACCAGGGGTAAGGCCACCAGAGAACCAATCAATCCCCGCCACCGCGAAGTGCTTGTTGCTAACCACCAGGCCAGGGGTGTGCCGCATACCAACAGAATCACTGTGCTGGTAAAGGCAAGCCGAAGGGTCAGTGCGATGGCGGTCAGGTCAGATTCGGTGAATCCCATAGTTTGTAGCGCCTTACAGAAAACCAGTAGTGTTGTTGCTCTGGAAATTGAGCGTTATATAGTGATTTATATAACGATAGATAATTGCAAGACAAGCTAAAATTGTAGATATTTCATGGAATTAGCTGAATCGACCTAGTTATTGGTCAAGGTGATTCTGCGCCACTCCCGCTGAGAGAGCGCGCTGACTTCCTCGATTTCGCCAGCCCTGCGGCAGATTCGCTGACTGATGCGAGTTCCCACTGGGGTCTCATCCCGGCAAATGATCCGCTCCTCAGGCTCAACGGAAGCGTTGTACTGTTCAATCTCGGCATCTGTAGGCATGCGGGTTACACGGCGCTCTACGGTACAGCTGGCTAGCAGCAGGGCGAGTATAGCCACGGGGATAAAACCGGTAGATGGAATGAACAGCTTCATAGTCACCTCGACTCCCAAGTAGAAAGGTCGTTGGTTTAGCTGAGTATCCCCGGATTGATTGACGACTGCAAGTGCTGCAATTTGCGCTGTGTTGAAGCGGTATTTGCCTGCTTGCTAGTTGGTCTTGGTGAGATGGCTGCCCGGTTCTTCCACCAGACGCAGAACAAAGAGGCGATAGATACCATCGGCATGCGCAACTTCCCGCATGCGCACATCGACTACGAAAGACTTGCCATCGATGCTCTCCATCCTGGCCTGCACTTCTTCATCCCCCACATTCTGATCCCAGAAGTTGGATACAAAAAGATCGTCCATGTGAATTTTGCCAACTGCCTGCTCCAGGCTATAGCCAAACAATTCCTTCGCCTTGGCACTCCAGGACTGCAACAGTCCCACATTGTCCGAAACCAGGATTACGTCAAGGGAGTTGTCGACGATAAACTGCAGGTCTTGTTCCGACTGGGTTTTCTCCGCCAGAAGTGATGCTACCTGCTGCTTGGAAAACTCCAGCTCGTAGAGCACAAGAGCGACCAACAGCAAGGTGAATGACAGATACTCCATGTAATAGAACAGCAGATAGAAATCATCAATATTGAGTGCCGGCAACAAACACCTGATTCCCAGGATAATGACGCTGGCCAGAACGAGAATCAGCTTGCCGGGAGTAAATGTGTCGCCTGTCTTCAACGCGCGCCATAGCATAAGGGCACTGAGCGCTATTAGTGGTGCTTCCTCATAGTAAGTACGTCCTACAGAATCAACCTGTGAATTAACAAGCTGCAAGAATAATGAAGCCAACAGCCCGAGACCGAGAGCAGCAAATATCCAATAGTATGTCCGGGTGACGGTTTCGTAGATGAGCAACAGCGCGGCTATAAACAGCAGTGTGGAACCAAACTGAAAGACCTGCCCGAGTAAGTACCAGGTGGGAGATTCAGCTACGATTCCCGCCATGAAATCGACGCCGTGACGAACCACCTCAAAAATGCCAGCGAAGCAGGCGACCCTGAGGTACTCTCTTTGCGCCGTTTGGTAGCTGAGCCACAGCGCTACCACCACCATGACATCCAGGAAGGAAACAAAACCGAGGGCGAGAGCGAAAAAGTTGAGACTCTGATCGATCATGCCTTTATAGTGTCAGCATTCCGGGGAAAACCCTAGGATAACATAGGCTCTTGTAAAACAGCCTTTACTCTGGCTGCTTATTCATGAAGAACTGATAAGACCAGGTGATTTGAGAAGTACCAGATGACCCTCTTTTCAATTGGCTATGCCACTAAACCCATAGACATCTTGATTGGACAACTTGGTCAGCATGGCGTGACCGCGGTGGCTGATGTTCGTTCGGTGCCCTACAGCAAAGTTTTCCCGGAATATCACCGGGAAAGCCTGCGGCGCAGCTTGCTGGAAAACGACATTCAATATGTCTACCTGGGGGAAGAGCTGGGTCCGCGATCAAAAGACAAATCTCATTACGATGATACGGGACAGGTTCAGTTTGATCGTCTCATGAAGTCTGGTCTTTTCCATCAGGGCATAGAACGATTGCAGGCAGGTATAGACAAGCAGTGGAAGATTGCCCTGCTCTGCGCAGAGAAAGATCCTGCAATTTGCCATCGCAGTTTGTTGATCGGACACTACTTGAATCACTCACTGAACGTCAACGTACAACATATCTGCCACGACGGTGAGCTGGAAGCTCAGACAGAGCTGGAGAAGAGACTGGTTCTAATACACCGGCTACAAGAGGATCTGCTTACTACGGGTGAGAATCTTACAGAACTCGCCTACCAAAAACAGCTTTCCAATTGCGCCTACAGAAAACCGGAATAACGGTTGCGGTGCGGACATGATCAACACAATAGCTCTAGCAGGTATCGCCTGTTGCATAAAAAAGCCCAGCTGGATTCACCAGCTGGGCTTTCTTTTTCTTATGGGCCTGGGTCTGCCTAGTCGTCAGAACCAAACTCTTCCTGCAGTTCCAGCCTTCGGGCACCCGCCAGCATACCTGGCATGGCATGGTTACCTTCGTGACAGGCGTACTCATACATCTCGCCATCCATCTCGTGGAAGCTCAATTCTGCAGTCCATGGCTGCAAGTAAAGATTGTCATCTTCCACAGTGAACTGATAAACGATTTCAGTATCAGAGTAACGCTCGAATCGTTCAATGATACGGCCTTCTGCCGTGATCGGCACAGAACTTTCTGCCATCTGCTTGGGGTTGATATTGGTAGTCTCGACGACCAGCTGACCATCTTCATACCATCCGACAGAATCACCTAACCACTGTTTCAACACGGATGGTCTGCGATTGGTTCGTGCTTCTTCAGCATTCGCGTACAGGGGAATGATGCGCGCATCGTGAGCCATCTCCACCGCGATCATCACATATTCGTCGGTCTGCACGAAATCATAAGTGCTGTTGTAAAGCGTACCCATCATTCCCGGCCCTGCTGTGTTGCCAAAACCCAGCAGGCAACGCTCTGCAAGCGGAAAAGCTTCGGGTCCATCATCTTCACCTACACCGGTCAGGTAACGGGCGCCGTAGTTGCGCACTTCCCAATCGGGTTCAGGCTGCTCACGGCGAGGCACTCGGCCATTGGGCGGATCGATAATATAAGAAGTACGAAACTCGCCTTTCACATAGGCCAGAGTGGAACCAGGATCGGTCCAGAACAGGTTGTAGCCGCGCAGTCCGAAATCGATAGATCCAGCCGGCGGTGCACCAGTATCCTCATCAACAGCAGGGCCAGCGGCGATGTTTTCTGCTGGTATACCCGCCAGACCCATATTGGCAACCATTTGTTGAGCCATCTCTGCCGAGACGACCAGGTCTTCAATTCCCTGTGGTCGGCTCAAGCCTGTACGAGAAGCATTGGTCCAGGTACCAGTCAGGTCGGGTACTCCCGCCTCCTGAGCCAGTGAGCCCAGTGGTGCAGCGGACAGGCTCATACCCATTATTGCGCCGGCAAGGGCGAGTCTATTTGACTTCAGCATTCGAAAATCCCCCTAAAATCAATCATATAGCTTCAGCTATATAGAGATACCATGCTCCAGCCACCTTAGCTGTATACAGGTTAAAGCTGGGCAGCATTAGTGAATCTGTATTCTACCGGGCTACAGGTATACTCTCTAGTCACAAATTATCCCTGAACAACTCATTCACACGAGGTAAACCGATGAAAACTGCTAACTACCTGGGAGGTCTGTTGTCCCTGTTGCTTGCCTTCGCGCTTCCTTTATCCACTCACGCGCAGGATGGCTGGGTCACTCTCATCGATGGCACCGAAGGCCTGGAAAATTTTAATATTGTTGGCGATGCCAACTGGACTGGAGAATACGCTTCCATTCGCGCCACAGAAGGCAACGGCGCTTCCTGGCTGGTCACCAAAGAGAGCTATAGTGATTTCGAGATACGGGTTGAATTCTGGGCCAGTCATGACGCCAACAGCGGCATCTACATGCGCTGCCAAAATCCCGCCCGCATCACAGACCGGGACTGCTATGAAGCCAATATTTTCGATCAACGTCCGGATCCTGACTACGGCACCGGTGGCATAGTGCATATCGCGGCAGTGTCTGAACCGCGCCCCAAAGTTGGCGATAGCTGGAATGTTTATAAGATCACTGCGCGAGGCAATCACCTGGTTGTTGAGCTAAACGGGGAAACAACTGCTGATGTACGCGATGACAAGCTGGCTTCAGGACCGATTGGTCTGCAGTGGGCTCGAGGCGAATTGAGATTCAGGAAAGTACAGATTCGCGAGCTTTAGCGGCTTACGGATTCTGCATCCGGCTCAGCGACAGGCGCTTGCTTCAATGATTCGATGTGTTGAAGCAGCGCCCCTGGCGGATTCTGCAACAGCCCGGCAACTTCCTCGAAGTAATTCAGCTGACTGCCTTCTCCTGAGGCAATAGATATTCGCTGCCCTGCCTGGATGGTATTCACCCTGGCCCCATTTTCTGCTGCAAGAATCTCAAGGCTGGCGCTGTAACCACCGTAATACTCTGACATGCCAGAATCAACGATGATCACCTTGCCGTTGAAGCGCGGCACGATCGTGCCAAGACCTGGTGTGTGACCGATGACAATACGATCAACATCATAGAACGCCAATACTGCATCAACATGGGGGAGTTCTGCGGCTTCATCATTCTGTGCCAGACCCCGATACCATAAGGGACCATCTTCTGCTTCGGAGAGGCCAGGCTCTTCCCCCAGCTCTCCACCCAGTTCAATCTGAATTGCTTGATTGATCTCATCCAGGGACATGCCCAACACAGCCGGGCTAATGCCTGCATGAAGAAACAGCGTGCGATCAATCCTGATCACACTATTGTGTGAGCGAACCCAGCTGCCAACTTCACCATCGGCTCCCCAGGCAAATCGATGCTCTACGTAGCCGAGTGGAAACTGCTCATCGAAACTATCCCGGTAGTCACTATCAGCGACGAAGTCTGGTTCTGTTGCCTGCCGTTGCTGAACATGGTTGGCATAAAATCGATCACGTAATTCTCTGGAATTTCGATTGCGAAACGCAGCATATTCGTCTGGATGTACATAGCGCAGATCGCCCAGCATATTCATGGCTTCGTGGTTGCCGATCAGCGCGTGAACCTTGCCGCCATCCTCTGCTGCCTGCCGTTCAAGTTTTTTCATCAAATCTATGGCTTTGTCAGTATCCGGCCCCCGGTCCGGTAGGTCACCTACCTGCACCAGATGGGCACTGCCACCTATCCAGTTTCTGCGTCGATTGATCAGTTCTGCCTCTCGAAGCGCGATAACGAAGTTATCAAAATCGCCGTGCACATCTCCGACAGCGACCACCCGATCAACGCCCTCCCAGCTGGAATCTGCAGCAATGGATCCGTTAACAAGCCATAAGACAACAAGAGATCCCAGCACGAATCTGGGCAGCCAGGAATAGCATGCCCGGATTGCTGTCATTCGCTTAGCGACAGTCATCGATTATCTCCCTCTCGAAATCCCGTGGATCGCTTAGCACCTCAAAAAAGTCTTCAACAAAACTGGCATTGCGTCGATCGGTGGCAATTGCCTCGATCTCGCTGCGAACTGACAGGAATCGACTGGCTGCTTCTTCAAACACCTCTCGCTCAACACAATAGCCGCGAAAAAGCCGAGAGCGGTTTGAACGGAGATTGAATGATGGGTTAGGTTCCGGCGCATAGCTGGCATCAACAAAACCCGAAGCGTCAAAGTCGTAAGGAATTGGATAGTGAACCCCATTCGCATCCCTGAGTAACTTGGCGTTGTGGCAGCACTCGTCACCTTCTGCTGCCTGTATCAGCGAGAAGTCTGTGTTGCCTAGCATATACATGAAGAGTGACGTGATCGTACTGCGTAAAGGATCGAGCTGAGATGGCTGGATGCTGTTTTCTTCAACCTCTTCCATACCCGAGAGATCAGCGATGCGGTTCTGGTGTTCTACCAAAAACGCTGAGTGCGTTCGGCTGTCTCCTCGCTCGTTGTCTTCGTAAGTAACAATGAGTGGCCTGATACTAAAATTAATATCATTCAACAAAGAATAAATCTTATACGCCTGCATTTCCCTTTCAAGGAACTCTTCATAGCGACTCTGCCTCCTGCACTGCACTACCAGCTTCAAACGATTCTGATTGGCAAATATCGTATCGGGAAGCTGGCCTCGCCGCAGATCTAACCATAATTGTGAGTAGTTGCAGTTGCGAGGATTGAGACGCCAGTTGCCCCTGACCTGATAGCGAACGTCCAGCTCAACTGCTTCACCCTGTTCATTCTGATAGCGAACCATCCCTTCGTATTCCATCTCCTTGTCCCGCTCATCGTCGATTCGATCAAAAGGACCAAGCAGTGTTATTGCCAGGGGCTGAAGGGATTCGAACAGGGGGTCAGAGTCTGCAGCCAGTGCCGGCCATGAACCTGCAAGCAGCACCAGGACGGAGAGAATCAGTCTTCTCACTATTCGTACTATCTGTACAATCTTCATCTTTAGCTCCTCGATCCAGGGCCTCTGGTGAGGGTCAGGAATGATCATTACAGTGTAACCTTCGTGCCGGGGGAGCCGCAACGCCAGGCATTACAGTTTCGATTTACATTCAGCCCCGACTTGATTAGCATCGAATCTATGAGTATCGATCAAAAACCTCAATTACTACAAAAATATCTGGCGATTATCGATAGCAAGACGGCATATGTTCTGCTGCTGTGTGTCTCCATTACCTACCTGTGCTACCGTTTCGATTTCAGTTATAACCTGAACGTCACCTTGTTCAGCATCGCCGTCATTTTCCCGCTCGTGTTTACCATTCGTGAGGCTTTCAGAAAGCGAGACAGTGTCATCAAGCTGCTCAGCATATTCAAATCGTCTTTAAACTCCGCATACTATTGCTTTGCCTACAACGACAAGCTTTCACAAGAAGATCGAGACTTTGTAGCAGCTAATCTCAATAGTGTATCCAGCATGTTCTTCAATGTTTTGAAAGGATGTGACTATGACCAGAATGCCGTGCGCGAGAAACTCAATGAGGTCTTCGAATTCGTCAACTCCCATCGCGATGTGATCTCCAACGGCACAGTGATGAAGATCATCAGATTTCTGAAAGATGTGGATGAGAGCATTGAGAACACTGTAGGTCTTAAACTTCACGGCACACCGATCAGCCTGCGCGCCTATTGCCTGGTATTTATCTATGTGTTCCCTGTGGTTTTTATTCCAACCTTGCTCAATGACCTGTCCGCCAGCTCACCGTGGGTGGTTTACGGATTGGCGACGATCCATGGGTTCATACTGATATCACTATACAACGTCCAGGACGCCATGGAAGATCCCTTTGACCAGGTAGGCCTCGACGACATCAAGCTGGAAGAGTTTCACTTCGCAAAGGGGTCCGGACTGGCCAGTGCCTAACGGGCTCGCATAGCGACTCGTCGGTACTCTCTATAGGCTGGTGTCCAGAAATTACGCTCAATCTCCATTCGCAGGTCTTCGTCGCTCATTTCAAGGGTATGCCCTTCTTCCTGAGCAACTTTACCTACTTCAAAAGCAATCTTCTTGCTGATCTCGGCAAGCTTGGTAAGCGGGGGCAAGATGCCTGCTGCGATATCTCCCGATGCCGGGGCCAGGTCCGCAAGGGTTCTGCTTGCCACCATCAACATTTCATCACTGACCCGACAGGATTTGCTCGCGATCACACCCAAACCTATGCCTGGGAATATGTAACTGTTGTTGCATTGTGAGATCTCGTACTGCTTGCCTTCAAATTCCACAGTGCCGAATGGGCTGCCCGTGGCTACGATTGCCTGTCCATCACTCCAACGCAACACATCCGCTGGATGAGCCTCGACCTGACGGGATGGATTGCTGAGAGGAAAGATGATGGGTTGGCTGCTGGCCTGACTCATTGCTGCAACCACATCCTCGGTAAACAAGCCTGCTACACCAGAGGCTCCAATCAGCACGGTTGCTTTGGCATTGCTGACCACATCAAGCAAACTCGGAATCTTTGATTGTCCCGAGAGCTTCCAGTCGCTGATGGCGGAGGGTGACTGTACCAGACGCTGCTGGAAGTCCATCAGATTATCTGCGCCATCCACCAACAGGCCATCCTTGTCCACCATGAATACCCGTGATCTGGCCTGTGCATCATCGAGACCTTCAGCGACCATGGCCGCAACGATCAGTTCCGCTATTCCTGAACCGGCGGAACCCGCACCCACAAACACCAGAGTTTGATCTTTCAGGGATTCACCTTTTTTCTTGCAAGCAGCCATCAGGGTACCCAGGGTTATTGCTGCAGTACCCTGAATGTCGTCATTGAAACAACATACCCGGTCCCGGTGCCGTTGCAGCAAGGGCATTGCATTTGGCTGGGCGAAGTCTTCGAACTGAATCAGCACACCGGGCCATCGCTCTTCCAATGCATCAATAAACTGATCGACAAAAGCGTTGTATTCCTCTTTGCTGATACGCGGATGGCGCATGCCCATGTACATGGGATCGTTGAGCAATTTTTCATTATTCGTGCCCACATCCAGTGCCACTGGCAAAGTGTAAGCAGGAGAAATGCCGCCACAAGCTGTATAAAGAGACAGTTTTCCAATGGCAATTCCCATCCCACCGATACCCTGATCACCCAGGCCCAGTACACGCTCTCCATCGGTAACCACCACTACTTTCACCTTGTCCTTGGTGACGCTGCGCAATATGTCATCCAGATAATCTCGCTCCTCATAAGAGACAAATATGCCGCGCGCACTGCGATAAATGTCTGAGAACAGCTCGCAGGCATCTCCAACAGTCGGTGTGTAGATAATTGGTAGCATCTCCACCAGATGCTCTGTAACCAGACGATAGAAAAGCGTTTCATTGTTGTCCTGCACAACACGCAGATAGATGTGCTTGTTAATTGGCTCATCAAAACTACTGTACTGCTGATAACAGCGCTCTACCTGCTCATCGATGGTTTCGTAGACCGGGGGCAACAAGCCGATGAGATTAAAAGTTCGGCGTTCTTCAGCCGAAAAGGCGGAACCCTTGTTCAGCAACGGAGTCTCGAGCAAGGAAGGTCCTGCATAGGAAATGTAAATGGGTTTTGATTCAGACATAGTTGAGCTACTGCTTGTCCAGATGGTGGATTAGGCGAATGTCAGAATTCAGTTGTATTGCCTTCGCCCGTCAATCCCCGATAGCGAAGCAAGAATTCAATGCCAGCAAAAAACATCAATGCATACCCCAGCAATTCTACACTTTCTTCTACGGCATTTTTGACATTTCTTTGATAGCTTTCTTCCATAATCGCCATCCATAATTCTTCACTGCCGATAAGCCGGGAGAAGATAAAGGTGACCAGAAAACCAGCTATGAACAGACCGAAATTATAGGTAGGCACGTTGGCAGCGAATTCATGATGCAAT
This sequence comes from uncultured Pseudohongiella sp., assembly GCA_965267495.1. Lineage (GTDB taxonomy): Bacteria > Pseudomonadota > Gammaproteobacteria > Pseudomonadales > Pseudohongiellaceae > UBA9145. The sequence continues at coordinate 2,905,579 of OZ254078.1, forward strand.
GCAGGCCAGTTCTTGTAGGCCCGGTAAATCACGGCAGACAGTACCAGGGTCACCAGCAACTGCCAGGTACCGGTTCCTATATTCTGCTCCAACAAGGCGTCAAGCTCACGAATAAAACTGACCATATAGAAGCCTGCGAACAGGATTGCAAGATTGCTCACCGCAGCCAGACGCCAGGCACAATAGAGCATGCCCAAGGCGAGAACAAGCAATATTCCCTCCTGGACACGCTCTGTTAGCGAGTCTTCAAAAAATTTGGCGTCAACGGCACTGGCATCAATAGCCAGCACCAGTGTCAGGGCACCGAGAACAAGGCTGTAAACAGCCAATCTCATGAATATGTAGCGAGTTCGCATTGCCATGGTTCGTATACAGATTGATCGTTTTAAGGCTTATTGCAATCTACCTTCCTGAAGTAGATCGGCGATCCAGCCAACTCGACCGGCATAGTGTCCAAAGTATTTCCTTCCCTGTCCTGGATCTCCGCGCATGGAATCTGTTTGGGAAAATCCAGAGCAGGTCCATGGGCCCAACAAAGCCCAATAGTTTCGTTGTTCCGGCACTTGAACAGAAATTTGTGCAGCCCTTCTTTACCCTGCTTGATGTCAGGTAACTCGGCACGTATCAATTGTGCGGAACCCAGTGTTAACAAGAAATGCCTAAAGGCGTCGAATGCCGGCCTTCGCCCAAGTGTTGAATTATCATGCAGATCGACCAGACCATAACCGCGGGCAACGAGCCGCCACCAATACACCTGATTGACCAGACCAGAACACAGTGCCAACACCAGGTAACGAATCATATAGTCAGCGGCTGTCGATTCGTCAACGCCGCTATCGAACACTGTGTCACGCGCTGCCTCTGGATAGGCAAATGGCGGAGTGACTGGGGAATAAATCCCTGTTCCCTGGATTGGCCAATTCACTTCTGTCACTTCGACTGCCTCGCTGCCGCCTTGTGATGCAATTGCCCTGGCGAGTGCAAACTTTTCTACTGCACTGAAACCTTGCTGCAGATTCTCTGGCGCGCCTCGGCGATCCACATATAGGTGGTGAGAAAGTGCCGCACGTGGCACTTCCGCAGGCCATAGTTTCAGGGCAGTTAAAAGGAATGGATATTCGAAATCGATAGTTGCAGGACCAGTAATTGGCAGATCAGGATAGTGCTGCGAGATTTCGGGCAGCACACGATAAAAGTTACTCAGCTCGCCAAAACTCCAGACCCCCCATTTCACCCGATTGATAGCATGACCAAGCTCGACAGATGTCAGTTTATTCCCGACACGCTCTAGCACCGAAAGTACGAACTGGCTCCAGGTGTCGGGATTCTTAATAGCCCTCCTGTCCTGCAACAAGGCCAGCTTGACCGGATGTCCTTTTGTCCAGAGCCTGTCGATAAGATCAATTTGAAACGCCAGTTGCGCCTCATCATCCTGATGACTGACCCTCACCAGAACTGGAATAGGACCCAACTCAGCGAGTAGCTGCAGTTCGGCCTCAAGGGTTGCCTCAGTGGGAGAAATGGCAATGCCGATACTGCCTTGCAAACTCACTTCTTCTTTAAAGGCACCCGCCTTATAGTGCCTGTATTTTTGCCAGACACCTGGCGCTGCCAGTATTGCGTCACGAAACATTCGCAGGCCTCTGCCGAAAGGATAGTTGCGAACTCGTTCTCTCCTGTCCAGTGCCGCCAGAGGTTGATCAGAATAGTCGTCCCAGATCCAGTAATCTCTGGCGGCAGGCATCTTCTGTTCCGCCGGAATCGATCGGGATGCTCTTGCTATCCTTGCCTCCCTGAACGGATGCCGCAGTCTCCTGCTGGCAACCCTTAGATAAAAATAAAACCGGTGCCGTCTATGTGCACGCAACAAAGTTTGCGGCGACGGCCCACCCCAATACATATCGAGAAACATCAGCTGCAAATTAGAGGGGATATTCAGTCGGGAAAGATCTTCACCGCGCTGTTGCAGGTTCAGCTGCCCGCGGATTCGTCCCCGATTCAGATCGATGATAATTGGATCATCTCCTGCAGAGCCATCTGCTTCGGTCAGGAGAATATTCTGATTACCAAGATCCTTATGTTGAAACCCTGCATCATGCATACGTCGACAAAGTTGCGCCACCTGCTGTAGCACGGGCATCAGCCTGCTGCAGCGGGCTTCATGATGCAGCAAATGCAGGAGGAATTCGCCAAACTCCACACGCACTGGCTGATAGACAGTGATGAAGTAACTCTCCTTCAGCCTGTTGCCCACACAACGCTCCAGGCAGGCAACCGGTTCCGGCGTGCCGACTCTGCTAGCCTGCAGGTGCAATGCCGCCCGATATGAACGCAGCGCCTTGGTCTCCCGAAAGTTCAGATCTACCCAATCCTTGTAGGCGGTTTGCACGGCAAATCGCTTCACCATTACTTGCAACTGCCTGTCCTGACAGGGCAACTGGAGGCAAAAATTCTGATTTCTACCGGATGCAACGAGAACTGCTTCCTTACCTTCAAGAATCTTGCGGATTTCACCGAAAGCCTTAATCAGTTGCTCACAATCGTAGTGGCGGTTGATCTCACCCCGATACTGGTCAATGGAGAAAGCCCTGGAAAGCGTTGATTGAGGCGTGGAGCCTGTATCTTGTGAGGAATCGTTCACGGAATTTTGCTGGCAGCAAGGGCAGGGCAATCAAGCCACTCGCCGCATCAGGTAATAGCCAGCCATGGCACACAACAACACTGGCGTGAGTACAGCCATAAGCGGACTGAATCCATAGATCAGACTCACCGGCTCCATCATGCGTTGCACCGTCGTGAATGCCAGACCGATACTCAGGGCTATGAAGATGCGATAGCCCATGGTCGCCTCCCTCAGCGGACCGAAAACAAAGGAAATTGCCAGCACAACCAGAACCAGTGTCGAAAGCGGTTGCAATAACTTTTTCCAGAATGCGAGGAAATAGACAGCGCTATCCAGCCCTTCTGCCTGGAAAAATTGCGCGAGACGATAAAGCCCTGAGATTGATTGCCGATCCGGTTCAACCAGCAATACACTCAATAACTCTGGGGAAAGCTCTGCATGCCACTCTTCCTCCAGATAGTTTCCCGTGTCGATTTGATTTCCGGAAAAGAGACTCTGCTGCACATTGTTCATACGCCAGTAGCCTGAATCCTGATCTTCCACATACTCTGCTGATTCCGCAAAGCTGGCTGAAACCAATCGTCGGTCTTCGTCGATCGTGTAACGGCTAACGCCATAGAGCGACTGACCCCCGGGCGCAATCGCATTAATATGAATAAAGTCATTGCCTACTTTTCGCCAGGTACCTGTATCCGGATTGATTGAATCACCGCCACTTATCTGGATCGCCTTATTGCTATTGGCCACTTGCTCCAGCGGTGGGGCCACGTATTCACCCAGAACCAGGCCTAGTACCATGACAGCAAGCGCCGGCTTCAGGACAGCCATAACAATTCGCCATTTGTGAACGCCTGAAGATTGCATCACTACCAGCTCATTGTGTGACGCAAGCACACCCAATCCGAAAATGGTGCCGCCCAGGGCAGCGAACGGAAACAGCTCGTAGATGCTTGTCGGTGTGGTTAGTGCAACGAAATACAGGGCATTCGCCATGGTGTATTGATCACCGGACTCCCCCAACTCATCGATCAGCGAAAAAATCAGATCCAGAGAAACAATAACGCCAAGAACAATTGCAATGGAAAGCAGCACCGCATTGCGAACATGTTTATCGAGAAGATTCATGCTGCCTGTCTCTTCAAAACAGGCCTGTTTGCTCCGCCTGAATTCAAAGCAAATAATCCCAGCGCGACAAAAATGATGTGAATCCACCACAAGCCAATAGCAGGGCTGAATTCCCCTTCCGCTATGCGATCACGACAAAACTCAAGCGCCACGAAGTAGACAACATAGATCATTGCCGCCGGGAATAGCTTACTGTAGCGCCCTTGCCGGGGATTCACCCGGCTCATCGGCACAGCAATAAGCGTAATTACCGGAATCAGCAGCAGCGTGGAAATGCGCCATTGAAGTTCTGCACGATGTGCAATGTCGGCAGACCCCAGCAAAGACATAGTAGATAGCGTCGACTCCTCCAGGATCACATCATATTCTTCCGGGTCCGGCAGCAGAATAGATTGAGAATCGAACTGACCTATGGTGAAGGCACCGCTACCTGGGGTGCCATCGTATTGCATCACTTCATCCAGGCGCATGTAACGCGCACCACTGGAATTATCAATTTCGGGACGTGCAGTATTGGCAAGTATGATTCGCGGTGGTTCCTCTGTAGAACCATCTCTGGAAGTAAGCGCCACAAACACGTTCTGCAATTGTCTGCCGCGAACATCCGCGTTGCCAATTCTTTCTGCATAGGTGACGCGTTGCCCGTCACCAAAAGACTGAAACTGTCCGGCGACAATAAGATCAACTTCAGTAAGTTGATTCTGACTGAGCTTCAGTTCTTCGCTTTTTCGCAATCCCATCGGCGCCAGGTACAGACTGATACAGGCGACCACTATTGCTATCAATAGGGAGACTCCCAGAGTATTCGCCAGTAATCGCTTCTGGCTCACACCGGAGCCCATGAGTATGACCATCTCATTGTCTGCATACATGCGCCCATAGGCGAGAATAATGGCGAGAAAAAGTGCCAGCGGCAGGATAACCAGCAAAAATTCCGGAACGCGATAGAGCATCAATAACAGGAGAATATCCGGGGCCTTCTCTCCCGCGACCGCGTCACCGAGATATTGAATAAACCGACCCGTGAGGGCGACCACGAGCAAGACGCTGGTCACAACAGCGACAATCTGCAGGATTTGTCTGCTCAGGTAACGAAAGACAATCAACAATCAGATCCCTTCTTCGGCTCTTAAAGTGATGGATCAGGCTTCCAGCTTAACACTCAAAACTTCATCGCTGCCCTGGAATGTCAGGCTATAAATTTCTCCATCACGCTCTATGTTTACCAGGTTGGACTGATCCGGCCAGACATCTCTTAATGCAAGATGCACTATAGTTAATTCACTGATCCCTTCTTCTGCAGCAATCTCTTGATAGACCCATAGAAACTGGCCATCGATTTCCTGTCCTACATATTCCAGCGCCAATGCCCTGTCAGACCCATCGGCGAAGCTCGCCTCCACTGAAAACCTGTTCAATACATAGCTGCTGAACAATTCGCGTGATTCCACTGATTCCATGAGCGTCTGGCGTTCGCCGAATATCAGGGTCGCGGCATGTTCTGCATCATGAACGAAGAATCGATGCATCACCTCAATATTCCCCGTATTGGGATTGAACAGTATACGGGTCACAGCCGTTTTCTGCTGATGGGCGCTGCCAATAAGCGGCAGCGACAACAGCATGAATAACAGCAAACAGCCCCTGATCCTGACGCTATTCTTCATCTTCCTCATCTTCGTCGTCGGTTCTCAACTCAGTCTTGATATCCTGCATAATGTCCCGACCTATGAGCCCTCCACCACCTTCAGCCTTGAAAGATTCGATTCGTGAAGGAATGATCCGGCGCGGATAGTAGTTGTTCTCTATATTGACATCGGCTGTTTCCTGCAGAGGATCCACTACAATGCCGGCGATATCTTTCTCGGTGACTACCAGTTTCTTCACCGCGTGAGGGGATCGTCGCCATATTTCAGCCGGCAGCCTCATCTCTTCATTACTACCATCTGTGTATTCAAACTGCAGAATGATCGGCATGACCAGACCGCCTTCATTGGAAAACTCCAGCAAGTAGTAGTTGAGATCTTCTTCAATCGCCCGATCCAGCACTGCTCGCTCCCAATCTTCCAGTCCATCGAGAAAACTGTTGTAGCGGTTTCTCTCAACATTGGTGACTGTAAATTGATCATTGTCATCGTAGAAATCGCGCACATCTTGATTGCGTTCTACCCAGGTCAGGCGCCCTTCCTGGCGATTGCGTTCCACATAAACACTGGGCGGCAGAGCTTTCTCAAATTCGCGCTGCCGGGCGAAATCAATATCGGGATTTTCCGTGTCGATACGCATTTCATAGACTCGATCAAGTGCGATGTCCACATGATCAGTGGTATAGAACCAGCCTCTCCAGAACCAGTCCAGATCAATTCCAGAGGCTTCCTCCATGGTGCGGAAAAAATCTGCTGGCGTTGGCCGCTTGAAAGCCCACAATTGCGAGTACTCCTTGAACGCGAAATCGAAAAGCTCTCTGCCCATGATAGTTTCACGTAGTATGTTAATCGCTGTTGCCGGCTTTGAATAAGCGTTAGGCCCTAATCTTAATACACTGTCAGACTGGGTCATTACCGGCACCTGATTCTGCGATGCCATATAATCAGTGATATATCTTGGCTCAACACCCCAGGGTATCTCTGCATCCCATTCCCTGCCCGCTACCGAGTCCAGATAACTGTTTATGCCCTCGTCCATCCAGGTCCACTGCCGTTCATCAGAGTTCACGATCATGGGAAAATAGAAATGACCTATTTCATGAATCACTACACCTATCATGAAACGCTTCTCTGCCAGCGTATATGTCCTGCTTCCATCATCCTGGAGAGTAGTACGCGGGCCATTAAAGGTAATCATCGGATATTCCATTCCGCCAACGAACCCCACGTTTACCGATTGCGCTGTGGGGTAAGGAAAATCAAAGGAAAAGCGGCTATAGACATCCAGCGTATGGATCACGACCTCGGTTGAGAAATCGGACCAGAGTGTCCCTCCTTCTTTCGGATAGAAGGACATGGCCATGACCAGCTCCTGGTCTGCACCCGGCTGATGATGTCCTTTGGCGTCCCAGATAAATTTCCGCGATGTCGACCAGGCAAAATCACGCACATTCTCCGCAGCAAACCGCCAGGTTGCCGTCTGGTTGCTGCCTTCCTTTTCGTTTTCCAGTGCTTCCTCCGGAGTCACGATATAAACTGGCCTGGCTGCATCTTCTGCTTGATCCAGGCGTTCCCTCTGCTCTGCAGTCAGTACTTCTGTTGCGTTTTGCAGCTCGCCAGTCGCAGCCACGATATGGTCCGCGGGCACAGTCATCGCCACTTCGTAATCGCCGAATTCGAGCGTGAACTCACCCGAACCGAGGAATTCCTTGTTGGTCCAGCCTTCGTAATCCGTATAGGCAACCAGGCGTGGGAACCACTGGGAGAGAGCAAAGATGTAGTTCCCTCCCTCTCGCTCATCATCAGGGAAGTGTTCGTAGCCGCCCCTTGGAGAAAGAATGTCACCGTTGACAATGTTGTAAGCAAAATCAATACGCAACTCCACTTCGTCTCCAGTGCCCAGTGGTTCGGCCAGATCGACCCGCATGAGAGTTCCTACCACGGTATGAGCAAGAGAGTTTTCACGACTGTCCACCACGGCATTGATCTGATGACCTAGATCGCTGTCATCGTAGTACTGCAATGCGCGCAGCTGACCGAGGCTAATCCGGGCAGGATCATTGTCGTCTGAGTCCGGGCTGGCCCGATTGAATGTGCCACTCATCACCGCCATGGAATCGGAGCGGAAGCGATTCTGATCCAGTTGAAACCACAAATAACTGAGTGTGTCAGGAGAATTGTTGCGATATGTGATGAGCTCTGAAGCAGTCAGGCGCTGGTTGTCTTCATCCAGGTTGACGCTGATATCGTAGTCGACTTCCTGTTGCCAATACTGATGACCAGGCGCACCGGCTGCATTGCGATAGATATTGGGCGTGGGCAGTACTTCATCAAGCTGCCTGAACTTGTCTTCAAAATTCCCCTTGGTTTGCTGAATCCCCTGTGCCAGAACGGCTGTAGTCCATGAGCACAGCAAGATTGCAATTAAGCCAGACACTCTTTTCATGTCGCTTCTACTCCGAGTTTACACTGCTGATTTAACAGCGCATGATAACCCGATTAGGGGAATAGAAACGATAGCGATTCCAAACTGAGAGCATACCCAGTTAGCGTCGTTGGAGAGCATAGCCGCCCTGCCCGATTTCGGGCAGGACAAATGATGCGGTAATTCGCTTAGCGCACGTAGTTGTATGTCAGATTATAGGAAATCGTTACCCCAGGCGTTGGTGACACAGCATTGAAGGTCACGGTAAATGTTCGCTGTGTATCAGAGTTGTTCTCCACTGAAATAACAATTTCACTTATTCCTGACACAACACCTTCCAGGCTTGCATTTATTTCCTGATTGATTTCGTCTGTATTGTTTAGATCAGGTGCCGGGATATCGTTGATCACCAGACCCTGGAAGTCCACAGTCGTGCCTACCCCGAAGGCTGTGTTAGTGACAGTCCCGGAAATGGTCAAATCCCAAAGTCCGGAGCTATCTACACTTGGTGTTTCCATTGCTTCCAGTGCAGTCGTAACTGAGCTGATCGAGCCAGCGTCGACTATAGCCTCTCCAAATGCTCCGCCCAGCAGGAATACATTGTCTCCAGCAAAGGCGAGGTAAATCCCGGTTGCGGGGTATAGCCGATAGACGTAATTCTCAAAAAACTGCGTGTCTGCGCCCCCAGTGAAGTATTGAGGAGCCTTCAATTCTGCAAGGGCAAATACCGTGTTCATTGCATCAGTAACAGTGGGTTGTGTGTCAGACTGGGCAGCAACCGGCTGCGCGGCCACCAAAAAATAGAGCAAACAACCGAACAAACGTGCAAACATAGAATTTCTCATATCTTGTAATTCCTCGACGAAGTAGGCTTGCCCTGCCTTGAATAATAGAACACTACCAGCAGGAATCAGGATTCTAGCGACGGGCACTGTGAGGTGATATCCCCCGAAAGGGGGTGACAATTAAGGCAGGGTATTTCTATATACTTATGAATCAGGTATCAACCAGTCCAAGGTTGATCGCTTTGATAGTCAGTTCAGAGCGATTGTTCACTCCAAGCTTCAAATAGATGTTCTTCACGTAACCTTTAATCGTGTCGGATGACAGCTCCAAAAGAGATGCCGTTTCATCCACACTATAGCCCTTGGCGACTAGCCTGGTGACATCTCTTTCCCTTTCCGTGAGTCTGGAACCATCCAGAGCAGCTCCTTTGTTGTTAAAGTGATCGATCAGCCGACGGGATGAAGCATCCGAGATCGGTGGGCGATTGTGCTGAATCCCTTTTAGATAGCTCACGATTCTGTCTTTGTCCTGATCTTTCAGGATATATCCCTTTGCGCCTTGCCTTAGTGCTGCAAAAAGATTTTTGTCATCATCATAGATCGTGGCCACTATGATGTAGCAATCACAACTCTGTCGTCTTAGATCAGAAATCAACTCTAACCCACTTCCATCAGGAAGGCCGAGGTCGATCAGTGCCAGCTGAAATTCCGAGACATCAAGCAATTCACGAGCGATGCTTAGATTCTCCGCCACAAAGGTTTTGGTCGAACCAAATGCGCTGGATACACAAGTCTCAAGCCAACGCCGGGCTTCCGGATTGTCTTCTACGATCAAGCAGTGTGAATTTTCAAACATTAGCGCTGTCCGATGAGCGAGTTGCTCACTCGTGAACCATAGAGTCAGCAACAGCAATTGTATACCCCCAGATTGGGGGCATAACGATACCGGAATGTTAAACTAGACTCCATTCTGTATGAACGACCTGGGTTCTCGGTATTTCGTGTATCAATTTCTGTTAAAACTTCCACTGTTAGCGTTTCTGCTCGCGCAGCTCCACAGCTCGACAGCGTTAGCGCAAACAGATGCTGACGACATGCTGATTATCGATAGCGTGTCTTATATCGAATTGGACACCAGAGAATTGCCGAGGCTCAACGATAGCTGGCAAACATTGCAGCTGCCTCTGGGCTCAAGAATTGGCGACCCAAATGAGAGTGGTCGCGTCATTTGGATGCGGTTTGAGCTGAGCAGTCCCAACAGCGAAGATCTCATGGCGCTCTATTTTTATCGTTACAACCTGTCGATTGACGTCTACGTTAATGGTAGCAGGGTCGGGGGCGATAGCTTTAGAACGGGGAGACAGACGGTTAGCTGGAATCATCCCCTTCTTGTTCCTATCCAATCAGCTAACTGGCTTTCGGAAGAAAATGAGGTACTGGTCAGACTCCAGACCTCATACTTTGGCGGAACTTTCGCTCCAATTCTTTTTGGCAAAGCTGAGCAACTGCAACTAAGTTTCGAGCAAAGGCATTTCAGGCAAGTCACAATTAACCAATGGATTCTATACGGAGGACTAATCTCACTCGTTCTATCGCTCATACTCTGGGCATTTAGACCTCAAGACAAAACTTATCTGATATTCGCAGGGATGGCCGCCTGTTGGATCGTGCTGGTTACACATATGGTCATCTACTACAACCCCGTTCCATATCGCTACTGGCTTCCGTTTGTGCACATAAGCGCGGATATCTGGGGAACTTTCCTGTTCATATTTGTGAGTCGCATAACTGAAATCTCAAGACCACTAGCGGAGCGAAGTATGATTGGCTGGTGTTGCATCGCAACAGGGTGGAATTTATTTGCGCCCATGGAATATTGGTGGATAGGTGCATATGTTATGCATGCCTTGGGGAATTCGATCATTGGGTATCTGCTCATCTGCGTAGTGAGAAATGCAATCACTGCACATAATCGGCTGGCTATCGCGATCTCTCTAACGATCTGCGCGCAACTGGTACTATTTGGCAATGATCTTGCCCTGGTGTTTTTTGCAGATGCTGAAGACTGGGAAGGCGCCCTCTATCTGTCTCAGTTTGCATTCCCCCTTCTGATGCTTGTATTTGCAGGTACCCTACTAAACCGATTTGTTTCTGCATTGGCAATTGCAGAAAACCTCAATCTGGAGTTGGAGGAGAGAGTAGAGGCCGGGAAGAGAACTATCGAAAAATCCTTCGCCGAAAAACGTGAGCTGGAGCTAAAACAAGCGGCCGTCAAGGAACGTATGCAGATATATAGAGATCTACATGATGATGTCGGCTCGAAACTACTCTCTATAGTTCATGCAAGTTCAACTACAGTAGATGGACCCAGAATCAGTGACCTGGCAAGATCGGCATTGGCAAGTTTGCGCAGCGCAGTATCGCGCGCAAATAGCCCGGAACAACCGCTACTTTCATGTCTCAATGATCTGGAAGAAGAGTCAAGATTACGTTTGGAAGGATCCGGTCACAATTGCAGATGGAACCAATCTCCAGACCTGAGCAATAATAAGCTTAGCTCTGAACAGGTATTTAACCTAACTCAGATTATTCGCGAAATTGTGAGTAATATTATTCGCCATGCTCAAGCATCAGCAGTTGTTTTCAATATAACATCCCACAATTCGGAGCTAGTTCTGACTATAGAAGACAATGGCAATGGATTTGATGGAATGCCTATACAAGGCAACGGCCTGAGCAATATACGCAACCGAGTCGACGAACTGGGAGGTACGGCCACCTGGTCAAGACTTGATTCGGAAGGGCTATTGGTAACACTGCAGATTCCAATGACATAGCTTCACTGCTGATCATTAAATTAGTCGAAAATGATGCCGAAGGCAGCTTGAGCAACTTCTTGCTGAGCGAGAAATTCATTTGCCTGTGAAAACTCTTGAGGTGATAAATCGGTCATCAGATGTTCACGAGTAGCTCGAATAGCCTGCAGCTGCAAATCAGCTCTGGTACTCATGCCAGCATCAGTTCCCATGCCATCAGGATTGAGACGAAGGTAGGTTTCACTAAATAATCGATCCATTAGCCTTGTCTGGGTATTTTCGCTCATGCTGGAAACTGCAGTCTCCAGTGCTGGCCGCATAGAGAACTCGAAGCGATCTCTTGAGCGCGCCTCCATCGCAGCTTCCAATTTACCCAGCTCAACAGCAGACAGATAGCGCTGCATTGAACTCAACACATACTGTGGATCTCTTAATATTTCTATTTGTTCGTCACTTAATTCACCACGAGCGATGGCACCAGCAACCAGGTTGATTTCTGCATAGCTCCTGGTCAAAACAGCGAGTAATTGATCTGCTTCAGGCTTGCTATAAGATCGTAGAAACTCGCTGAAGTCATTGGAAACCTCATCCTGGATCTGTACTCGCGATTTTTCATCGGCGACATCAATCGCGTCGAGTAGGGACGCTACAAGTTGATCTCTGGCTCCACCTGCTGAACTGGAGTTTGAGCTTGGAGAATACATTTGTTCCTCCGCAAAATCCGACGAAACAGCACCGCTTGACTGGTGGGTGCCCATAATGAAAGATGAGGAATTAGCTGTATTTTCCGAGGATTCAGTGATCTCTGAACCTGAATACAAGTACAGGCCGCAAGCAGCCACGACAAGCAATAATGAAAGTATTTTTGTGCGTAATCCCAGTGACATCGCTGAACTCGACAGTGCTGTTTGTTCCCAGCGGCAATTATTCTAGTTCCTGATCCTGAGGAGTGCCAAGCATTGTTGATGCAATGCCTGCTTTCACCAGACCGGCAACCGCTTGTCTCCCAGGAGCCGGCGCGAAAACAGAGCGGCAAATCAACTAATTGAGCAAACTACGCCATCTATGCGGTCTTGATATCATAACCAGGATTCCCCTGTGTCCTTGGCAGGAATGTAGCCCATGATTATAGAACTCATCCTTGCTGCTATCACCGCATTGCTGGGCAGGTCTCTACTGAAATCTGCGCCGAGGTACAGACAGGCACTTCTGCAGACTGAGCATCGAATGAGGCTGGCCGGGCTCTTGTTCAGTTGCCTGCTGCTGGTCATCGGCATACTGGGATGGGCATTCACTGTGTTTATCATTCTGAATGGGATCGTACAAACTCTCTCCCCCTCCAGCCCCGCACCGTTCATTCTGCTACCCTGGTTCATCGGGATGTGTGTAACTGTATTCCCGTGGCAATTTGCAGAGATGATTCTCAATATCCTGCACAAAGATGACAAGCCCTTCTACTGAGGGCTTTTATGAGGCGGGGGATTGCCTGAATAGCAACAAGCGAATTTTAATTGGATCTAACTAGCTGGACAGCTGCTTTTCTATTTTCTTGAGTTTTTCATGCCGAACATCCATACCTACGACCATGTAGATGACATGTTCACAAATATTCTTGGCATGATCTCCAATTCTCTCGAGGGCACGCAGGGCCCATAGAACATTAAGAATTTTGGAAATGTCGTTGGGATCTTCCTTCATTAAAGTGATCATGGTGCGCATGGCAGTTGCATATTCATTATCTGCATCCGCATCTTCCTGGGCCACTTGCAAGGCGGCCTGTTCATCATGACGCACGAAGGCGTCCAGTGCCGTGTTGAGCATTTTTTGCACCCGTTGGCCAAGGGCACGGAATTCAGGGAGACCGCCAGGTAACTCTCCCTTTTCACTGATTTTGATAGCCGCCTTGGCGATCTTCGAAGACTCGTCGGCGATGCGCTCCAGATCCCTGATCGCCTTGATGATCGCCAGGACAAGACGCAAGTCACTGGCAGCAGGCTGGCGTCGTGCAATGATGAGGTTGCATTCCTGATCGATTGCCATTTCTTTGGCATCAATCGCATCGTCATCTTTTACCACATCGGCAGCGAGACCGCTGTCTCCGGATATAAGCGCATCCAGGGCTTTTTGCACCTGGCTTTCTACCATACCGCCCATTTCCAGCATGTTTTTTTTGACCTCCTCGAGGTCGGCATTGAACTGCTGGGAGATGTGGAGGCCGTGGTCGCCTGCGGTGGAATTCATAAATTTCTCATTAATGAGGGCTAAGCCTACTACTAAAGTAGTACAGCATTATTACAATTATCGTTCAAACGGGCGGTAAATCGAGTCAATTCCTAGCCATAGCGGCCAGTAAGGTAGGATTCTGTCTGCTTTTCTGAAGGATTGGTAAATAATTTGTTGGTTGAATCAAATTCAATTAATTGTCCCATATCCATAAATGCCGCGAAATCAGAGACTCGCGCAGCCTGCTGCATATTATGGGTCACGATCAGGATGGTATATTTTTCACGCAGCTCATTGATGAGTTCTTCGATCTTCAGAGTAGAAATTGGATCCAGGGACGAAGCTGGTTCATCCAGCAACAACACCTCTGGCTCCACTGCAATAGTTCGGGCAATTACCAGACGTTGTTGTTGACCGCCAGAAAGTTCCAGCGCGTTGGCATCCATCCTGTCTTTCACTTCTTCCCACAATGCTGCTGAACGCAATGAGTTTTCGACCACTTCGTCAAGCACTCTGCGAGAATTGATGCCCTGAATTCTTAAACCATAAGCGACATTTTCATAAATCGACTTGGGAAAGGGATTCGGTTTCTGGAACACCATACCTACACGACGACGCAGGGCTGCCACATCAACATCAGACAGATAGATGTCTTTCCCATCAATCTTGATGTCACCATCTACCTGGCAGTCATCAATAAGCTCATTCATTCGGTTAAAGCAGCGCAAGAGGCTGGATTTTCCGCAACCACTGGGACCGATGAATGCGGTTACGCGATTGCGGAGAATATACATCTCGATATCACGCAGCGCATGCACTTCACGCCCATAATATAAATTGAGCCCACTCACCTCGATACAAACCGCTTCATCTTTGGTGCTAGCGTCTGAACGTACAGCCGATACATCAGATGAAGAATTCTGATTCTGCTCCGTGCTTTTCTCTTCTGATTCCACTGATGGTTTCTGCTCAAGCTTGTTGATATGAAAGGTGTGGATTATACATCCAAAGACTTGTACTTCTCGCGCAAGCGATTACGCAGCGTTGCTGCCACTATGTTAAGAGCAGCAATCACGAGCACTAACAACAGGGCTGTGGCGAAAACCAGAGGCCTTGCCGCATCGATGTTCGGACTCTGAAAACCAACGTCATAGATGTGGTAGCCAAGATGCATAAATTTCTGGTCGAGATGGATGTAAGGATAGATTCCGTTCACTGGTAAAGAAGGCGCCAGTTTAACTACGCCGACAAGCATCAGTGGAGCGACTTCACCCGCAGCTCTGGCAATAGCCAGAATCAATCCGGTCATCATGGCTGGACTGGCAATGGGCAGAACTACCCGGGTCAGTGTCTCGAATTTCGTTGCTCCCAGCGCCAGACTACCTTCCCGCAAGCTACGCGGGATTCGCGCCAGCCCCTCTTCAGTTGCCACTATTACAACCGGCACCGTTAGCAGAGCCAGAGTCCACGATGCCCAGAGCAATCCAGGAGTGCCAAATGTCGGTGCCGGCAAGGCTTCCGGGTAGAAACGACGATCAATCTCACCGCCGACAATATAAATAAAAAATCCGAGACCGAAGACTCCATAGACTATAGAAGGTACGCCGGCCAGATTATTAACACCGATCCGAATGACTCTAGTGACAAGGCCCTGCTTTGCATACTCGTGCAAATAAATCGCTGCAATCACACCAAACGGTGTAACAATCACCGACATCAGCAATACCATCACTACCGTACCAAAAATCGCAGGGAAAACGCCGCCCTCAGTATTGGCTTCTCTTGGCTCTTCGGTGAGAAACTCTCCCAGCTTCGCAAAATACAAGCCCAGTTTCTGCAGCCAGTTCATGCTGTTCGGTTGGTACGCACGTACGATGTCGGCCAATGAGACTTCCACAAACTCCTCATTCGCTGCCTCAAAAGAAGCGCTGTCTCGTTCAGCCGCTTCATACAGTGCGTTGAGTTCCTGTTGAAAAGACTCAAGTTCGGCCTCAAGCGACGTCCTGGCAGTGCTGATTTCCAGGAGAGCTTCCGGGGCATCCCTGTCTTGCAGCTCAAGCCGCCTTTGTCTCAGGCGGAGTTGCTCCACTTCATAGTTGGCTTGCGCGATTCCCTCTCGTTCCAGTTGTTCAATCTGATCCTGCAGTGTGCTGACTCGTTCAAGGCGGAATTGAAAATCCCGCCACTGTTCACTCATGGATTGTGACGAAATGACCTGCCCGTCTTCGCTGATCGAACGCAGGTATCCATAGAAATCTCCCCAGGTCCGTCGTTCCAACACTACGATATCTGAAGGCTTCTCCTGCTCCGTAAGAAAATCTGTAACCACCCAGCCAAAATCTGACCCGGTCAGATCGCGATTACCAAACTTGAAAAACTGGCGCCGATACAGGGAATCAGAAGGAATCAGGTCGAAGCCTGCCCCACCAAGCTGTTCGGCTGTGACCTCTTCAACTTGTAATGTTTCTCCAATGATCTCTCTTGCTACGACCTCGGAACCTGAGAATTCGGGAGAATATACTGCTCGAGTGACATCCTTCGGCCAGAAGTGACTTAGACCATTAACCGCCAGCAAGAGCAACAGGCCCACTACCATCACGATACTAATGGCGACTGCACCCGCGTTAATCCAGATAAAAGGAGAACCGGTTCTGAACCATTCTTTGACTTGCCAGGCGTTCATAACACTCTGTACCGGCTACGCAGCTGCTGCCTGACTACCTCTGCTACTGTGTTGATGACAAAGGTAAATAAGAACAGGACCAGTGCAGCGAGAAAAAGGATGCGATAGTGCGTGCTGTTTACCTCTGACTCTGGAACTTCTATGGCAATATTTGCCGCCAGGGTACGCATCCCCTCGAATATATTGATATCCATGATTGGCGTATTTCCGGTCGCCATCAGTACGATCATGGTCTCGCCAACAGCTCGCCCCAATCCGATCATCAGAGCACTAAATATACCCGGGCTGGCTGTAGGTAATATCACCCGGTACAGGCTTTGCCAGGGTGTGGCTCCGAGAGCGAGCGAGCCATCAGACAGATGCCTGGGCACAGTAAATATTGCGTCTTCAGCAATAGAAAATATGGTAGGAATAACCGCAAAGCCCATGGCAAAACCCACCACCATGGCATTGCGTTGATCGTAGCCAATACCCATTTCCTCGCTGAGCCATGCGCGCAAGTCACTCCCAAACAACAACACTTCCAGCGGGGCGGCCATTGCGATGGACAGCCACACGGTTACAACAACGACAGGCAACAGAACTGCGGCTTCCCAACCAGACGGAACCAGATTTCTGATCCTCCCGGGCAGCAGAAACCAGATGAGGCTGGTCAGCACCACACAGACCGGTAAAAGGATCAATACACTGAAAACACCAAGCAGATTGTTCTCGACAAATGGCGCCAACCAGAGACCAGCAAGAAATCCCAATACAACAGTTGGTAAAGCCTCCATCAACTCGATGAGCGGCTTCACTTTTCGACGCATAGTTGGCGCCATAAAGTAGCCCGTATAGACTGCACCGCAGATGGCAAGAGGAGCAGCCAGCAACATCGCATAGAACGCTGCCTTCAATGTGCCAAAAGAAAGAGGAACCAGAGAATACTTGGGCTCGAAGGCATTGGTGCTGGCCGATGATTGCCACACAAAGTCTGCTTCTTCATATCCTTCATACCAGATTCTCTCCCACAGAGCTGACCAGGACACTTCCGGGTGGGCAATATCGACCCGCCAGAATGAGAATTCCCCCGGTGCGGTTTCAAGCAGCAGCGCATTGCCTCGAGGTGCGACTGCAATTGCCAGGGGTGATTGAGCACCAAGATTTTCTTCAAAGATCGTCCGGTTGGCTGTGGTATTGAAAGCCCGAACTGATCCACTTGCGTCTGCAACGACGAAATTCTTGCGCCGCTGTTCTATCGCGATATCCACAACAGCATCACCATTGCCTGGAAACCTGCGCACCAGTCCCAGGCCAGGCTCGCCTTGCCTGTTAGTAAGAAACCACTGATTCACAGCACCGTCTGCTTCCACGGTTAGCAGCGACACCCCACCCAGCAAGAACTGCAGGCGCTGCGGAATGGATTGCGATGCAGAGAAGTCGTATAGGGTGGAGTAGCTGGGGACTGTGCCTGAAAAAACAGCGGATAATTCCAGGCCAAGAAGGCGGCCAGAATCTGTCAATACCAGCAGCATGCGCTGATCTCCGTCCAGATGCAGTGAGCGCACTCCATCCTGCGGCGCAGGCAAATCGAAAAACTCCTGCCGATACTGGCGCTGTGATGCGGGAACAAAGTTATCGAACAGATTGGATTCACGCGTTGCACGAAAAGCCCTGATTTCACCGGATTCCCCCGAACCCACTATAATCAGGGAGTTATCCCTGCGTGCAACAGTTATCGTCGAGACCGGGCCGTCAAATAATAGTGGCAGCATCTGCGATCCCAGCGGATAGGTAATTTCCGGAATAATGCGCCGTTGATTATCTGCCTGGCTAAAGTCAGCAACATATTCATGGCTGCCGATCAGAATCTGCCCATTGGCAAATCCCATCGCAAAAGTTGCGGAGTCTTCCGCTGCATTTGAAAAGCTGGTGATAGGCGATTCAGTACCAGCAAGCAAGTTTTCTTCTGCGATAATCTCGCCTGACACCAGACTGAAAAATGTTGCAACTCCCTCACCGCTGATGCGCAGTCCAACTTCTGCCTGCTCTTCCATGGCCAGCAATAAAGGCGCTTCATTCGATGAAGCAGCAGCTCTGAATATTGCTGTCTGCTCAATGTCAGCCGCCCGGAACAGCGGAACAACTTCATAGACAAGAAATACAAACAGCAACAACAGGGTGACGATGACACCCATACCACCCAGCGAAATAAATCGCCGGGCGTAAGCATCCAGTAGCTGGCGAAACTTTGGTGAAGCCGTAACACCGGGATGGTGTTCATCTAATTGTTGTTCTTGTTCTGGCATCAGTTTCGAGGAGTGGCTAGAAAAATCGTGGCGCGGGAGCAATCAGCATGCTTGTGGATATCTGGGACAAGCGGCCGGCCCGGCTATAGACCAAGATCTCTTCGTGCAACTTCGATTACATTTGCAGGTAACGGAATATAGCCATCGCGACTTACTACTTCCTGCCCTGCTTTTGACAATATCAGTCTGATAAATTCACGCTCTAATGGTGGCAATGCCCGATTAGGCTCCTTATTAATGTAAACATAGAGGAATCGTGCCAATGGGTATCGTCCGGCGATAGCGTTCTCAGCCGTTGCTTCAATAAAGGGAGCACCATCGAATTGTGCGAGTGGCAGAGCCTTCACACTGGAAGTGCGATATCCGATACCAGAATAGCCAATACCGTTAATCGAGGCGCTGACTGATTGCACTACAGAAGCGGAGCCTGGCTGCTCATTAACTTCATTGCGGAAATCTCCGCCACAGAGCACCACTTCCTTGAAGAATCCATAAGTACCAGACACCGAATTGCGACCAAAAAGCTGCACTGGCCTGCGCTGCCACGGTCCGTTCAGACCTAACTGACTCCAGGAGCTTATGGATTCAGGATGCGCACAGCGACGGTTAGATGAAAAAATTGCATCCACCTGGGGCAAAGTTAATCCCTGCAGCGGATTGTCCTGGTGGACGAACACCGCAAGTGCATCGATCGCCACGGGAACCGCTGTAGGCTTGTAACCATAGCGTGTTTCGAATGCCTCGATCTCATTGTCTTTCAACTCCCGACTAACTGGCCCGATATTAGCCGTGCTTTCGGTGAGCGCAGGCGGCGCTGTTGAAGAGCCTGCTGCCTGTATCTGAAGATTGACGTTAGGGTAATAGCGACTGAACTGCTCTCCCCACAGGATCATCAGGTTGGCCAGCGTGTCCGAACCAACACTGGAGAGATTTCCGGAAATGCCTCGAACCGGCTCATAGTCCGGAATCTCCGCATCCAGCTCAGCGCCATGGGCAAGGGGGGTGAGCTGAATACAGATCATCAACATTAGCCTGTGCAGGCAACGTTTGGGCATTTAAGTGTCTCCGATGGGCTGAGCCAGGGGGGCGAATTCTGAGAAAACAAATAAGGATAACAATGACATATTGCCGAATTATGACAGTATGGAGACAAAAATGACGCGCAGACCCGGTAAGCGGACCTATTGGGGAGATTGGTACTATTCACCACTTCTAGGCGATTTCAATAAACCCCAGCACTATCAGGCGTCGCCCTGAGTAGCTGAATGCTACCCAATCCCTGATATTCTGGGGCCTGCAGCCTGATTTGACCGTATTGGCGCAATAGTTGCTCTAAAGAGTCAGGGAACCACGACATCCACCTGGAATTTATCCAGGACCAATTGCAGAATCAGCGCAAAGGAGGAGGTATGGACATGCCTGCACAGGACAAGGAGCCCGGCAGCATTGATACAAGCTCATCGGAAACTGCCAGCAATGCCGGCACGGCTACACAGCGGAAATACAGCAGCGAAGAGGTTGCCGAAATCATCCGCCTTAGCTTGCAGGACGAATCGGGATCTGGCGAGGACGCTGTCGACTATGACGAGCTACTCTCTATTGCCAGGGAAGTCGGCGTTGACAGTGCCCGAATAGATCGCGCTGTGGAACTGCTGGAAGATGAGCAGGCAGCCCGGGACAAGGAGCGTTATCTGTGGACTAGATTTCGCACTCATTGTGCAATCTTTGTTGCCGTAAACCTGCTTTGTGTCACGCTCAATGTTTTCAGTAGCAGTGAATCAGCCTGGTCCCTCTACCTGATTTTTGGATGGGGACTATTCCTGCTCGGCCACTATGCGGGTCTGCGCTATGCGCCCGGCTTCGTTGAGCTGGCTATGCAACGCACCCAACACGTTGCCAACAACAAATTCCAACAGTTTTTTGAAGACGACAATATAGTCGGATTCACAGTACCGGAGCCAATGGGGCTAACAGAGTCTCAGGGTGTGATCGGCCTGGAATCTGACAAGGTAGTTGTTGAATATCAGACTCTCGACTCAATGGTCGGTTTTTTAAAGACCAGAGTGAAAGTAACAGAAGTGAATCTGGAAGATTTAACCAATGCGAGACTGGAACAGGGTTTGTGGACAACTGAACTGGTCTTGAGCGCAAAAAACCTGCGCACTTTCGGCAATACTCCCGGTAGTGCTGGCGGCAAACTTCGCCTGAAGATTAACCGCCAGTCTCGTCGTGCCGCAGAGCGCCTGGTCTCCGAGATCCGCGACAGTCTGCCTGCTTAGGTTTTCACCACATACAGTAACTAGTCTTTGTGGACGTGAATATCCATTTGGGGAAAAGGTATGGATAGGCCTTCTTTCTCAAATTGCCGATAGACCTTTTCGTTCATGTCGAAATAGACATCCCAATAGTCCGCAGAATTTACCCACACTCGCAGCACGATGTTGACGGAGGAATCGGCGAGCTCAGATAAGGCCATAAAAGGTTCAGGGTCAGAGTGAATGCGCTCATCTTCCTTTATGAATTGATTCAGCAAGTCGTAGGCCTTATCGAGTTTATCGCCATAGCCAATGCCAAAGGTCCAGTCTACTCTGCGTGTTTCCTGCGCCGAGTAATTGATCAGTGAGCCTGTTGCCAGTGGCCCGTTGGGAATCATCACCGTCTTGTTGTCAGGCGTGGTCAATATTGTGATAAATATCTGGATCTCTTTTACCGAGCCGGAGTAACCCTGCGCTTCAATGAAATCGCCAACTTTGTATGGCTTGAACAGCAGAATCATCACACCACCGGCAAAATTCTGCAGAGTTCCCGATAAGGCCATTCCCACGGCGAGACCGGCAGCACCGAGTATCGCAATAAAGGAAGTCATCTCCACACCCAGCATACCGATGGCTGTGATGTAGACCATTATCTTCAACAGGATGGACACCAGACTGCGCACAAATCCTGTCAGGGATGGATCAGTGTTGCTCTTCTCCAGCACCTTGCCAATCAGGCGCACAACAAAACCTACAATGTAGAGTCCAACAATCAGGGTGATAACAGCAGAGACGAGTTGTACTCCCCATGTCACTGCCAGTGAGGTCAATGCGGCGGTATCGAATTCCATATGAAGTTCCTAATGAGCGTTCGGGACTTTCTAAACTTGAAAGTGCTGGATTTCACAGCCCGGCCATTATAGTTGAAAAAACTCTTGCGCAAACAGCGGTTTGCTTCCAAATGGGGAAGTGTGTTTAATAACGGCCCCATGGCCGAATCCAGCATCAAAAAAGTCCTGATTGCCAATCGTGGCGAGATCGCTCTGCGCCTTGTGCGTGCCTGCGCCGAACAAAATATCCGCTCTGTGGCGGTGTACACAGAGCCGGACCGTTATGGTTTGTTCGTCAAGCGTGCCAGTGAGGCCTATTCACTGGGCAGTGATCCGCTGGCAGGCTATCTCGATCCCTTGCGCATAGTAAATCTGGCCGTGGAAACTGGCTGCGACGCCATTCATCCCGGTTACGGATTTCTTTCCGAAAATCCGGAACTGGCCAGGCTCTGTGAACAGAAAGGCGTTATCTTCATTGGCCCGAAATCTGAAGTCATCCAACAGATGGGTGACAAGACTGAAGCCCGCAAGGCAATGATCGCTGCAGGCGTGCCGGTCACGCCGGGCTCGGAGGGCAACCTTGCGGATGTGAATGAAGCCCTGGCAGAAGCGGAACGCATCGGCTATCCAGTGATGGTGAAAGCCACTTCTGGCGGTGGCGGTCGCGGTATTCGTCGATGCGATGATGCGGAAGACCTGCGCAAGCAGTTTCCCAGAGTAATTTCTGAAGCCACCAAGGCTTTTGGTTCTGCAGAAGTGTTCATGGAAAAGTGCATCGTTAATCCCAAGCACATTGAAGTACAGGTACTGGCAGATTCCGAAGGCAATGTCATTCATCTGTATGAAAGAGATTGCTCCATTCAACGTCGCAATCAAAAACTGATTGAGATTGCGCCCAGCCCGCAGATCGATGACGCCATGCGAGATCATCTGGGCGAACTGGCAGTAAAGGCAGCGCAAGCGGTGGGATATTGCAGTGCCGGCACAGTTGAATTTCTGCTTTCAGGCACGGACGTGTATTTCATGGAAATGAACACACGCATCCAGGTGGAGCACACGATCACGGAACAGATAACCGGCGTCGATATTGTGCGTGAACAGCTGCGAGTTGCAGAAGGTCATTCCCTGTCCTATCAGCAGGATGACATCTATTATCGTGGTTATGCCATGCAACTCAGGATCAACGCTGAAGATCCCAAGAACGATTTCCTGCCCAGCTTTGGCCGTATCACTCATTACTATGCGCCGGGCGGACCTGGCGTTCGAGTGGACACAGCTATCTATACCGGCTATGAAATTCCACCCTATTTCGATTCCATGTGTCTCAAACTGGTAGTTTGGGCGCTGACCTGGGATGAAGTCGTTCGTCGGGCGCAACGTGCTATAGATGACATGCGCTTACATGGCATTCGCACTACTGCAAATTACTACCAGCAAATTCTCAAACACGGGGAATTTCAGAACCGGACCTTCGATACCAGTTTTGTTGCCAATCATCCGGAACTGTCCAAATACTCAGATAAGCGTCATCCCAGTGATGTCGCATTAGCCTTGTCAGCTGCCATCGCGGCTTACGCAGGCATGTAGCTGCCATCGAATAAAGGAATCAAAGGATTAGACAATGAGCAAGAGTATCCAGGTCACCGAAGTCATTTTGCGTGATGCCCATCAATCCCTGATTGCCACTCGCATGCGCACTGAGGACATGCTTCCAGTGTGTGAGAAGCTGGATGCGATCGGATTCTGGTCTCTCGAAGTCTGGGGCGGCGCCACTTTTGATGCCTGTATTCGTTTTCTCAAGGAAGATCCCTGGGTACGGCTACAGCAGCTCAAGGCAGCACTTCCCAATACACGATTGCAAATGTTACTGCGGGGCCAGAACCTGTTGGGCTATCGTCACTATGCTGACGATGTGGTGGCCGCTTTCGTGAAAAAGTCTGCTGAGAATGGCGTCGATGTATTTCGGGTTTTCGATGCACTCAATGACCTGCGCAATATTGAAACCGCCATGCAGGCAGTGAAACAAAGTGGCAAACATGCCCAGGGCACAATCTGTTTCACCACCAGTCCTGTTCACACTGCTGAGCTGTTTGTTAAACAGGCAGAGCAGCTTCGCGATATGGGCGCGGACTCGATCGCGATAAAGGATATGGCAGGGCTGCTGACGCCTTACGGTACTTACGAGTTGGTCAGTGCTATTAAGTCTGCTGTGGATCTGCCCCTGGCCATTCATAGCCATGCCACATCCGGGCTTGCACCTCTGTGTCAGCTAAAGGCCATTGAAGCAGGTGCAGACCGAATCGATACCGCCATTTCTTCCTTTGCTAATGGCACTTCCCACCCTGCAACCGAATATCAGGTTGCCGCGCTTAAAGATACTGACTACGACACTGGGCTGGACCTGGAAAAACTCACTGAAATTGGGGACTACTTTCGAGAAGTCAGGAAGAAGTACCATCAATTCGAGAGCGAATTTACCCGTGAAGATATCTCGGTACAGATCAACCAGGTACCAGGGGGCATGATGTCCAACCTGGCGAACCAGCTTAAAGACCAGAATGCACTCGACCGTATCCGCGATGTGTTCGACGAGATTCCCAAGGTCAGAAAAGACCTCGGCTACCCTCCCCTGGTCACACCCACTTCACAGATTGTTGGAACCCAGGCGGTCTACAACGTGCTGGCTGGAGAACGTTATAAAACCATCACCAATGAAGTGAAGCGTTACTTGCAGGGAGGCTATGGGCAGCCGCCAGCTGCAGTAGATGAATCCATTCGCAAAAAAGCTATTGGTAATGAAAGTTATTCAGAAGAAAGGCCAGCTGATTCCATCGCGGCGGAGATGGACAAACTGAGCAAGGATATCGCTGACCTGGCCCAGTCAGACGAAGATGTACTGACTTTTGCTATGTTTCCTGACCTGGGCAGGGAATTTTTACAGCAGCGCAAGGACGGCACACTTGAACCAGAAGCCTTGCTGCCAATCGACAGCGGCAACCGGCCCTCTGGTGCAACCGCGACGGAATTCAAACTTGACGTGCACGGCGAAACTTACGACGTGGCAATCACAGGCGTTGGTGAATTTGGCGGGGGTAGACGCAAACTCTATGTCTCACTTGATGGCATGCCAGAAGAAGTCATCTTCGAACCCCTTAACGAATATGTTGCCGAAGAAAGCGGTAAGCGGAAACAGGCTACCGAGCCTGGCCATGTGACAGCAGCTATGCCGGGCAATGTTGTCGAGGTGCTGGTAAACGAAGGCGATAGCGTTACCGCTGGTCAGGCCGTGCTGGTTACTGAAGCGATGAAGATGGAATCCGAGATCAACGCTAATATTGCCGGCACAGTGAAAGCGATTAATGTCGCCAAAGGCGATCGCGTTACCCCAGGCGAAGTGTTAATGGAGATTGAGTAAGATCTCAATATGCATCGTAAACTAAGTCGATAGCACTTCGAACCACAGCTCAACGATCCCATTCTTGTATGCAGTGACATCTTTAAGATGGAGCAGGTGTTCCTGTCCGATGCAATCGTAGAATGGCGTACCCCCACCTATGATAATGGGCAATATCGATTGCCTTATCTCATGGACCAATCCTCGATTAAGGAAGTCTTTAACCAGGGCTGCCCCTCCAACCACCCAGATGTTTGCATACTCGGACCTGCTTTTCACAAAGCTTTCCACATCTGAAGCGTAAAACTTCACAGTGTCCCTTACTGGTTCGAATTTCTTACTAGTGAGCACATAAGTGGGCACATCCCCATAAGGCCATCCATGGTCTTGTGAGAGTTCCACTACATGCTCGTAGGTTTTCGATCCCATCACAAAGCAATCGATAGTCTTAAGAAACGCTTCCGGGTCCTCGCCATCGACGCCATTTTCATAGGTGTCTGTGGTTTCCATCCATGAAATACTATTGTCCTTTTTAGCGATAAAGCCATCGAGGCTGGAAACCATATGCACCGTCACAATTGGATTACTCATCATCACTAAACGATACCCCTGTTCTCAACTGATTCTTAAAATTTGAAACCCTGTGTGAATCGCACAGGAATCCGCAATCAGGTGCCTGGAATTGAATATAAATGAATATTCATTTATATTCAAGCAGAAGAAAGAGAAGCTATGCCAAGAACCAAGAAACTGACAGATGATGAAGTTCTCGACAGCGTCCTGAAAGTTATGGTGGACAATGGTCCCACTTTTACCTTGTCCGATGCAGCCGACGAATCAGGGATTGCGCCGTCTACGCTGATCCAGCGATTTGGAGGAAAAGACGACCTCATCAGACGAGTGCTGGAACGTGACAATCAGCGCTTCAAAGAATGGCTGAATGATTCCCCTGTAGAAGTCGGCGAAGATGCAGTCATAGAATTCATTGTCTCAATGACTCCCGGAATTGATGACGAAGATACGCTGCCACAGCATCTGCTCTGGTTAAGAGAGGACTTTAGCAATCCACTCCTCAATCAGTTGACCAGGGATCGCTTCGCTATGATTTACGACGCCATTGCCGAACGCCTTCCTCCCCTTTCTTTGCCGAAACAGAAAGCAGTGCAATTACTGGATGCGCAAAGACAAGGTGCCATGATTCAGTGGGGAATCTTTCGTGAAGGTCACATGCAGGAGTATGTAAAGAGTCAGTTAAAACACTGGTTCTCATTAGCCGACAGAAACCAGTCTGATTAATTCAAGACACAAAAAAGCCCGCGACCGTGGAACAATCGCGGGCTTTTTATTTCTTGGCTAGTTGCTTCTTCTTTCGTACTTGGTGAATGCACCGCCTGCCCAACTCAGCGAGTTCGGACCTTCGGCAGCGTAAACATTTCCGTCTGCATCAACAGCAACTCCTTCACCAGCCGTTCCCTGACCGAGGCGATCGGGCCTCTCGAATGGTTGGATGAATCCAACGATCCTGTCCTCATCAACGGGGCCGATGCGCACACCATTTCTCCAACCAACATGATTGGTAGGACCGGACTCGGAATCGATGGCATAGACCATATTGTCATCGGTGATATAGAGGCCACTGATGCGACCATAGGCATAGCGGGATTCCAGGTAGTTGCCATCCTGATCGAAGATTTCGATGCGGTGATTACCCCGATCTGCTACCCACAATCGATTATAGGAATCGAACTCCATGGCGTGAGGCGTTCTGAATTCACCATGGCGAACACCGATCTCACCCCATTGCTTGATGAATTCTCCTTCGGGAGAGAACTTCATGATGCGCGCAGTGTTACCGGCAGCCCGACCTTCTTCCATAGCCTGATTGGAAGTCATGCCCTGGCCATTGTGTCCATCGGAAACATAGATTGAGCCATCAGGACCGACAATCACATCATTGGGCTGATTGAAGTGGACTTCATCATTGCCAGCGGTACCGGCCACACCCAGACTCATCAGCAGTTCACCGTCGGCACTGAACTGATGTACCTGGTGACCCTTGGTGCCATCCCGATTGGCGGCAAAATCAGTCACCCACACAGTGCCATCTGCTGCAGCATGGATACCGTGGGGTGTCTGCATGATACCCCCACCAAAGTTGGCCATCACTTCACCGGTATGGCGATTGAATTTGAATATCGGATCCACGGGATTGGTGTCGCAATTCACTGGCACACCACCACCGAAGCTGCTGGCACCGCAGCGCTCGTAGGCCCAGATATGCCCATCGTTAGGATCGATATCAATCCCGGCAGTGGAACCCCAGTTCCTGCCTGCAGGCAGCTCACCCCAATTGCGAACGACGATGGGGTTTGGATCAGGAATTCCTTCACCAGTGATGAAATCCGCGCTTTGCGCACTGACACTGCCAATCGCAGCCACTGATACACAGAAAGTGAGAGATGATAAAAGAATGCGGGATGACGACATTACAGCTCCTCCTGTTATTGTTCTATTCTTGTACTCTACGCTTGAAGTCTACAACAGCTGTTCATGCCCCACACCTTTTAAAGGCGGGATTTTGTGACACTTTGTATAATCGTTACAATGTAACAATTACCGGGAAATGACAATGATCTACAGCCTTGGAGAACACCAGGTAGAGATCGCCGGCGAAGACTACTTCGTCGCCGACAATGCCACCGTAATTGGCAATGTACGCATAGAGAATAACGCCAGCGTGTGGTTCAACGCAGTGGTGAGAGGCGATAATGAACTCATTACCATCGGTGAAAACTCAAACGTACAGGATTGCTCTGTCCTGCATACTGACCCGGGTGTGCCACTGACCATTGGCAAGAATGTCACAGTGGGCCACAAGGTTATGCTGCACGGCTGCACTATCGGGGACAATTCCCTGATCGGTATCAACTCGGTGATTCTCAACGGAGCAAAGATTGGTAACAACTGTTTGATAGGTGCCAATAGCCTGGTCACCGAAGGCAAGGAAATTCCCGATGGCTCTTTGGTGATGGGCTCGCCTGCAAAGGTAATCAAGTCGCTCACCGAAGAACAACAACACGGCTTGCTAAAGAGTGCCGACACTTATGTGAAAAACTTCAAACGCTTCAAGAAAGACATGTGCCCTGATAATCGCAACCCATGACTTGCCAATGTCATACCAAATCAACACAGGAGATTCCCATTGTTTATTCGCCTTGTAATTGCCGCTGCAGTTGCCTTGTTGGTCGGCTGTACATCACCAACAACATTTGAACTCTCATTCCCTGCAGATCGCACTAACAGCAATCAATCGGCATTCAGAGCGATTCATCCTGCAAACTTCAGTATTGACCAGGGTGAACTGGATGACATCAGACGCGCCATGCAACTTGGCGTGGACATGGAACACTATTCAGGCGCACTGCTCTGGGTAGGTAATCGCGCTGGTGTTGGCGTGCTCGAAACCGCTGGCACGCAAACAGCAGAAAAAATGACACCAGTCAACAAAGACAGCATCTTCCGCATCTACTCAATGACTAAACCAGTCATCAGTGTTGCCGCGCTCAGCCTGGTGGAAGATGGCATGCTGAACCTTGACGATCCTGTTAGCGATTACATTCCGACTTTCGCCAACCTGCAGCTAATAGACAGCGCTGGCAACACGTCCCGGCCTGCTCAAAATCAAATGACCGTAAGACACCTGCTGACGCATCAATCGGGCATAGTGCAGCAACCTTTCGCGATGAACACTCCCCTCGGCCCGATTTACAGAGACAGTTTTCCCGATGTATTGACCGGGCCTGATCCTGACGCGGCAGACGCGGCCTTTATGCGTGAATTCAACACCATCACAGCGCGAGAACTGGCCACAAGAATTGGCAGACTGCCAGTATTGTTTGAACCAGGAACCGCGTGGCATTACGGTCATTCTACTGACGTCCTGGGTGCAGTGCTGGAAGTTGCATCCGGTCAGACTCTGGATGTCCTGTTGCAGGAACGCATCTTTGATCCACTCGATATGCACGACACCCACTTCTGGGTCCCGATACCAAAAGCCTTTCGCATTGCGGAGGCGATCTATGGACCCATGACCGACAATACCATCCCCCGAGGGATGCTGGCAGGAGGACATGGACTCAACTCCACTGCCGCGGACTACGCCCGCTTCGCGCTCATGTTGCTGAATGGTGGTAGTCTGAATGGCAATCGGATCCTGCAGGAATCTACACTCAGCCTCATGCGCGAGAAAACGCTGGGAGACGAAGTTTCCCGGGATTATTTCTTTTACGGCAATACCGGCGACTGGGGACTGGGTTTTCACTTGCAGCCGACCACTGATGATCCCGAGGGACCTCACAACTTCGGCTGGCGGGGAATTGGCGGCACAATCTTTATTGTCGACGAAGAAAACGACTTCTACCTGGTATTCATGGTGCAGAAGTGGGGTGGCCCGACCGACACAGCATTCAGTGCCGACATCGCCACCAGCATGGTTTATGAGGCGATGCAGGATTGAGCAGCAGTGATCTTGCGATTATTCAGTATCAGCCGATTGGATTGATTCGCAGTCCCTACAAACAGAAGTTCGCGATTCCGAGGCAACCCAATCTGGTCAAGCAGGCACAAGGCGAAATCCTGCTTGCCAATGAATTTGCTGACAAGGATGGCTGCAGGGAGCTCGAGTCATTCTCCCACCTGTGGATTCTGTTTCACTTCCATATGACAGCCGGACAGGGGTGGACTCCAACGGTGCAGCCACCGCGTCTGGGAGGCAAACAAAAGGTAGGCGTGTTCGCCAGCCGATCTCCGTTTCGCCCGAATCCTATTGGCATTTCGGTCGTTGAAAACCTGGGCATCAGCTTTAAGGATAATGGAGTTACCATCAAGATCGGCGGTATTGACTTGTTAGATGGGACGCCGGTTCTGGACATCAAACCCTACTTACCTTACGCCGACAGTATCGCTGATGCGTCTGCAGGATTTGCAGATTCGGCACCTGGCTCAGCGATTGATATCAGATTTAGTGATCAGGCGGAAAAGGCACTCAAGGAACTAAACAGGAGCTACCCGGACTTGCGGGAATTCATCACAGCCATTCTTGGGCAGGATCCTCGTCCTGCCTGGAGAGTTAAAAAGAATGATGAAAAACGCTATGGGATGACCTTATATGACCTCAACATAAAGTGGGATATTGGAGAAGATGCTGTACAGGTTCTTTCGATCGAAACGATCACAACCGTCTAATCTTCGCCCTCTCCCTGCACTTCAAGAGTTCTCGCGCCCGCGAGAATGCCCACCATGCCATAGTTTCCTTCATGACAGGCGTATTCATACAAAGACTCATCCATGCGTGACAGGGGGTATTCTCCAGAAAACTCAGCGGTAAATACCGTGGGGTCATTGACCTTGAATCCATAGATGAGTTTGTTATTGCTGTCGCGGCGAAAAGTCTCCGTGACAGTAAGATTGTCTACAGGCAGACCACGTAGTCGATGCCAGGTATTAAAGTATTTGGTTTCAACCACCAGCGTGTCGCCATCCCAATGACCGATAGAATCACCCATCCACTTGCGGTGAGATTCAGCCGCAGGACTACGCTCATCAGTGATCGGAATAATGCGTGCATCATGGACCATCTCGGCCACAATCACTACGTATCCCGGCGACTGCACAATCTGTAAATTGCTGTTGTAAATGATTGGACTCATTACCGGGCCGGACAAATTGCCGAAGGCGACGAGACATCTTTCGCCCAGGCTACGCCCTTCAGGACCATCGCTTCTGCGACCCCGACCACCCTGATCATCGCGGCGTCGCTCCTGTAACATGCTGGCGAACTCTGCCTCCAGTTCAGGCAGCCGGCCATTGGGTGGATCAATAATTGCCGATGTGCGGAATTCCCCATCGATGGTGGGAATAAACTGGGCATCTTCCCGCCAGAATAAATCGTAATTGCCTATCGGGGGCAGCGATTCGGCCACTTCTGGCGGAGGGCGATCCGGGTCAAGGGGCTCATTGTCCTGATCGAAGCGTTGCTGTTCGGCACGCTCGATGGCGAATGCCTCTTCTTCTGTATAAGCCCTTTGCTCACCCAGCTCTCGGGGTCTTTCCATGGGAATAATGGAAGCGTGCTTCCACACGGCGCGCAAATCAGGAACCCCCCATTCGGTGCGTGGTACCTGGTATTCCTGGGCTATGGCGCCAGTACTGATGCACAGGGCCACCATTAGTAGAATTCGTCTCTTCATCGACTTCATGGACTCCGCTCCATTCACTTCGCTGTAAGCCTAGATTACTTCATCTTGCCGCATCTGTGTGATTTCCTGGCTAGAAAAATTCAGCTCTGCAAGAATACTCTCGGAGTGCTCACCCAGAGCCGGCACCGGGCCCAGTTTTGGCGAGTAGCCACTATTCCTGCCCGGTGGCTGCAGGCCTTCAATTTTGCCTGCTGGCGTATCAATGTCCACAAAGCGATGCAGATCCCGAAGTTGCGGATGATTCCATACCCCTGCCATGTCGTTCACCCGGGCATAGGCGATTTTCGCGTTGTCCAGCAATTGAATGATTTCGTTGGCTGTCTGATTTGAAAACTGCTGCTGTATTATCTGCCGCAGGGCATCCCTGTTTTCGGAACGTAACTGATTGTTCTCGAATCGAGCATCTTTCTCCAGCTCGGTGTTTCCAAGCGCTTGCTTACAAAATTGCTGCCACTCTCGTTCGTTCTGCAATCCCAGCATGATCACTTCATCATCTGCGGTGCTGAACACGCCGTATGGATAGATGCTGGCGTGATCCGCGCCTGAACGGGCCGGCGGCTGGGCACCTTGATGGGCATAATAGAGAGGGAAACCCATCCACTCGACCATTGCCTCAAGCATGGAAATGTCTATTCGACTACCTTCAGCTGTTTTACCACGCTGAATCAATGCAGCGAGAATAGCAGCATGTGCCTGCGTGCCTGCTGCGATGTCCGCTATGGAAATACCACTCTTAACCAGTGAATCTGGCAAGCCTGTGACAGATAGAAAACCGGCTTCTGCCTGCACCAGCAGATCGTAGGCCTTCTTGTCCGCATAGGGTCCGTTATCGCCGTAGCCGGAGATATTACAGACAATGAGTGGTTTGAAGCGCGACGCCAATTGTTCGAATCCCAATCCCAGCCGTGCGGCAGCGGATGGCGCCAGGTTTTGAACCAGTACATCTGCCCGGGCGAGCAGTCTTTCCATCACTTGCATCGCACCGGGCTGCTTCAGATTCAGGGTCAGACTTTCCTTGCTGCGATTAGCCCAGACGAAATGGGACGACAGGCCTTTTGCCCGATCATCATAGTGACGCGCAAAGTCTCCGCCATCAGGACGTTCAATCTTGATCACCCTGGCACCCAACTCTGCCAGCTGCCGGGTACAAAGCGGCGCAGCAATAGCCTGCTCAATAGAGACTACGGTGACGCCATCCAATGGCGGCGAATTGTCACTCATTGACTGGAGCTCGTTGCCGCCGTTCAGTCCAGGATGGCACCGTATACCATCGCTGCCAATTGACCGCGAATCGCGCCGGTACCTGGTGTCGCCATATGCTGGGTCATAGCCACAACGACAATATCTTCTACCGGATCGATCCAGAAATTGGTGGCTGCCGCACCTGCCCAATAAAACGTACCTTCACTAAATGGAAAACTCTGATGCCCCTGATGGTCGGTGATAGCGAATCCCAGGCCCCAGGTATTGGCAGGACTGTATCGCTGATGCTCGCGAAGATGATCTGTCGTCATGAACGACACCGTTCGGGAACCCAGAATACGCTCGCCATTCAGCTCTCCACCATTGAGCATGGCCTGGGCGAACTTCCAGTAGTCCTCGGCGGTAGACAATAGTCCGTAGCTGCCACCCTTGAACTCATGCTCGAAGGTGTAGCTATTCACCGACCAGGGTTCCACCAATACACCGCCCTGCGGATTGCCATAGTCTTCGTCGATAGGGACCAGTTCCCCATCACGCATCCAGTGCACCGGACCAAGTCGTGAAGATTTATCGGGCCCTACCCAATAGCCGGTGTCAGACATGCCCAATGGCTCGAACATTTTCTGCGCCAGGTATTCATCTGCAGGCATGCCGGACAGCACTTCTACAAGACGCAGCGCCACATCGGGACCTACACTGTAACGCCATTGTGATCCGGGCTGATTCATGAGTGGAATTTCAGAGAGTAGCGTCATCATCTCTTCCAGCGATGTTTGTGTACCGAATATGCCAGAACCGGTAAAAGCCTGATCGTAGGGACTATTGCCCAGACCATGAGAGAGCCCAGCCGTGTGACGCAATACATCCTGCACAGTTGGCTGCCGTTCCAGAGGCACCGTATCGCTGATATCACTTTGCGG
This sequence comes from uncultured Pseudohongiella sp., assembly GCA_965267495.1. Classification (GTDB taxonomy): domain Bacteria; phylum Pseudomonadota; class Gammaproteobacteria; order Pseudomonadales; family Pseudohongiellaceae; genus UBA9145. The sequence continues at coordinate 2,939,052 of OZ254078.1, forward strand.
TGTGCGCAATACCTCAAGGTTTGCAAATTCAGGAATGTAACGAGAAAGTGGATCGGTGAGCTGGAATGCTCCTTCTTCGTAAAGCTGCATCAAAGCGGTAGTGGCAATTGCCTTGGTCATGGAGTAGATACGAAAGATAGAGTCCGTCTCCATGGCGATGCCGCGCTGCACGTCCTGATAGCCTACTGCGCTGAAGTGGGCAATTTTGCCGTGACGAGCCACCAGAGTAACGATCCCTGCCAGTTCCCCATCAGCAACTTTCTGCTCAAAAAGTGCTTCGATGTGTGCCAGCTTATCGGCATCGAATCCAACTTCACCTGGGGCAACAATAGGCAGGTGGTCATCGGCAAACGCGACGGAACCGAAGGTGGCAACTGCCGCCAGGAATGGAACAAGCAATATTCTGTGCATCATGGCAATTTACCTCGTATTTTCATTATTGGACTCACGATCTCCCCAACAAATCATCCTACTGGAAAATCGAAGTCTCATCAAAGCAGCGCTTGCTGAAAGACGCATGCCGTGGGAACAGAAACCGTTGTTTTTTCTCCTAATTTCGAAATTTGGAACTAAGTTGAATTGAGATTCGATATGCTAGGGGTCAAACTCATTGAGTTGTCTCTTTCCAAATAGCCCAGAGTCAGAAGATGCGAAGACAAAGCGCTACAATGCCGCTCATCACGATCCTGCTAATACTCTGCACGCAGGTGGTGTTGGCTCAGCCAATTCCTCAGGATCAGCAAGCCCATGTATTCAGTAATTCCAGGCTGATCATTGGCAACGGCGAAACGATCGAAAATGGGGTCCTTGTCGTCAGAGGCGAAGTCATTCTCGATGCCAATACCACATCTAATGTGTCGCTGCCTGCGGATGCAATCGTTCACGATCTGAGCGGCAAAACAATTATTCCGGCGCTGGTAAATACCCATGCACATCTTGGCTGGGAAGCCTACGGAGATTGGGGATCACAATACTTCACCGAAGCAAATCTCATCGATCACCTGTATCGCCATGCCTACTATGGGGTCGGCACTATTATCTCCACTGGCAGCGACAAGCAAGATGTAGCAAGACAGGTCAAGCAAGAACAACTCAAGGGCAATATCGGCGGTGCTCGCTACCATCTTTCACCTGGCATGGGATCCCGAGGAGGCGGTCCTAATCCGCGATTTACCGACGATCCAGACTACTGGGGAGTACACCCGATAACTGAAGCCGCCGAGGCTGCCCAGACAGTGAGGGATCTTGCGGAAGACGGTTATGGTATCGCCAAAATTTGGGTGGACGTTCGCGACGAACGACGTGGCGCGGGAGTCAAACTGTCAGAAGAGATTTATCGCGCTGTACTCGATACAGCACGCACTGTCGATTTGCGCATCATTGCGCATGCCACGACACTGGATGATCACAAGTCTCTGATCAGGTCTGGCAATCGCAGGTTTATTCACATGCCCTATGATGTACCTGTCGATGCCGCTTATCTGGAAATGGTCCGAGACAATAATGTCTACATCGTGCCCACCTTGGGCATGATTACCAAGAGCGAACCCTACTATGTACCCGCATTTCAGGATTCCTTCTTTTCCAGTCAAGTACCACCGGCAGTTCTTAATGAACTCAACCGTGGATATCGCGGCGTACCCCCTATTCGCAGTCCAGTCGCAGAGCAACGATCCGCGATGCTGTCGAACAATTTTTACCAACTAAGAGATCACATAATACTTGGTACCGATGCAGGTGCTGTTGGCGACTTTTTTGGCTATGCAGACCATGTTGAACTGGCACTGTTTGTGAGAATGGGCATGACTCCCATGGAAGCGATCATTGCATCAAGCTCTCGCGCTGCAGAAGCCTTTGGCCTGAGCCAGGTGGGCGAATTGCTGCCAGGTAAAGCCGCGGATTTTGTTATATTGGATGAGAATCCATTGGAAGACATCAATAACACTCGCCGGATCGCCGACGTTTATCTGCGAGGCCAGCGCGTTGATCGGGAGGCACTGAGCCAGGCATGGACACAATAAAAATAACCCCCAAATCGCTATGCGCTATCTTACAGATTGCTCTGATTAGCTGTACGGCCTCGCTTATTGCTTTCCCTGCTCTCTCGCAGCAGGGTAGTCAGAATGGTGAATGGCCCAGTTATGCTGCTGATGCTGGTTCTAGCAAGTACACCAGTCTTGACCAGATCGATGGAGACAATTTCAGCGAACTGGAGATTGCCTGGCGCTGGCAATCTATCGACGCTGAGTTGGACTTCGAGTCTTTATTAGGTCCCGACGCGGATATCACCTTTGGCAGGTTACAGGCGACGCCACTGATGATTGATGGTGTCCTTTATATGCTGACAGCGCTAAACCAGGTTGCGGCACTCGACGCTGCATCCGGAGAAGTGCTGTGGACATTCGATCCACAGGTCTACCTTTCTGGTCCTTCCAACAGTCCCCTGGGTTTCCACCACCGAGGCGTTGCCTGGTGGAGCGATGGGGATGAAAGCCGCATTCTAATGACCACCAACGATGGATTCATCATCTCCCTGGATGCTGGCACGGGAGAAATGGACCCGGCTTTTGCTGGTGGTCGCATCGACATGACCGACGGTATTCCCAGAGCAGACCGGGATGTACTGGACTACACCGGCGCACAACCCCTGGGAGGAGTATCACCACCTGTCGTAGTCGGCGATGTGTTGGTAGTGCAACACATCACCTCAAATCGACCCCACTACAAGGAAAGACCACCAACCTGGGTGCGCGGTTATGATATCCGCTCGGGTGACGTGATCTGGACCTTTCACACCATCCCTCAACAGGGTGAGTTTGGCGTCGAAACCTGGCAGGAAGAGTCCTGGCGCTATACCGGTAATGGTGGTGTTTGGACACAGATGAGTGCCGATCTGAAACTGGGCTATGTCTATCTGCCAACGGAGGCGCCAACCAACGACTTTTATGGTGGGCATCGACCGGGAGACAACCTGTTTACCCAGAGCGTGGTAGCTCTGGATGCCAGCACCGGCGAACGGGTCTGGCATTACCAGATGATTCATCACGGCATCTGGGACTACGATACCCCGGCAGCACCAAACCTGATCGATATCACTGTCGACGGCAGGGAAATCAAGGCACTGGCGCAAGTGACCAAACAGGGATTCATCTATGTGTTCGACCGTGCCACCGGCGTACCAGTATGGCCGATCATTGAGAGAGAAGTACCCCAGAGCACGATTCCCGGGGAGCGTACTTCTCCAACACAACCCTTCCCTACCAAACCGCCTGCATTCGTTGTGCAAGGTTTAACTGAAGATGATTTGATTGATTTCACACCCGAACTTCGCGCACAGGCTCTGGAAATTATCGACGACTATGTCTATGGACCCATCTTCACGCCGCCCAGTCTGCCGGTTGAAAATGGGACACGCGGCACTATTATCGTACCCAGTGCAGGAGGTGGCGCGAACTGGCATGGTGCCGGTATCGATCCGGAGTCAAATGTACTGTTTGTTCCCGGCTCCAATGGTGCATTCACGCCTTTTATGGGCACTCTGCCTGCCGATGAATCGAATTTTCGTTTCTATCGCCTGGCAAACCGGGGTGTACCAGGTCCCCGCGGTTTACCGCTACTTAAACCCCCTTACTCAACCATCACCGCCTACGATATGAATAGAGGAGAAATTCTCTGGCAAGTCCCCAATGGCGACGGCATGGCACGAGTGGAAAACGCGCCCGAAGTCGAAGGCGTGGATTTACCGCCGCTGGGAGGTGGTGGCCGCTATCCCGTATTGGTCACAGATACCTTGTTAATCCACGGGCAGAATATGGGCTATGGACCAAAGCTGATAGCAAGAGATAAAGCAACTGGGGAAGAGTTGGCTGCGATCGACTTACCTGCCAATCCAGGCGGCGCACCGATGAGTTACGAAGTGGAAGGTAAGCAGTTCATTTCCCTGCCGGTCCTTACCACGCCCGTACCAGAGCTACTGACGCTGGCTCTTCCAGAGTAAATGGAATGCTACTTAGGTGAGATTCCCTGCAGAAAGATTCGAGCCACCTGCTGAGTCTGTTTCCTGTACTCCTCTTTTGAGCTAGCCATTTTTTTGATGCCTTTCATAGATGAAAGCAATAACTCAACAAAGGACTTGTGCGTCATCCGTGTGTCGTCAAAACAGACTTTTCCCGCCTCTTCGGCTTCCTTCAGCACTCTCGCCAGGGTCGAGACAAGGTCTGCGTAACCCTTCGCCATCACATCGGATGCCAGACTAAGATTGACGTCGATAAGCTCCTCACCGTGAGGTGAGTTGGCGACTGGCTCTGTGTAGGTTTTCTCAAAAACCATTAGGGATTCCATGAAGCGGTCGGTGACGTCGCCGTCCCCATCCAGCACGTCATTGGCTGCCTGCAGCGCAAGGTTAATTCGGTAAGCTGCCAGTTCGTGAAACAAGTGCTCCTTGTTTTCGAACATCAGGTACAGCGCCGGACGCGATATGCCAGCTGCTTCAGCAATATCATTCATCGTTGTACGTTTGAACCCGTACTGCGCGAACACATCAGCAGCAGCATCAAGAACCGCATCCTGTTTGGCCTTGGTGCGGGCAGAAGTCCTTTTCTCTTTACTCATGGTTTGCATGTTATCTCTAATAGGGAACACAGTCAGATAAACCAGGAAAACATTATAGACAATCTGACAAAATGTGCATAATATGTCAGAAAATAGGAAACAGATACTACGCACTTTTTGTCTGCAGTGTCCCCTTCAATGCTGGATGCAGACATTTTAACTTCAATAAAATCAAATAGTTCGGGCAACGAGCAGTGCCCAGTGACAATTCATGGAGAAAATGATGAGCACATCGTTTTGGGTAAATGGTGTTCAGCAAACGGTTGATGTGGATCCATCCAAGCCGTTGCTGTGGGTATTGCGTGAGCAATTGGCGCTCACGGGAACCAAATTTGGTTGTGGTATTGCACAGTGTGGCGCCTGCACCGTACAAATTGACGGCCAGGCGATGCGCTCCTGTGTAACACCAATCTCGGCTGTTGAAGGCAGACAAGTCACCACAATCGAAGGGCTTGCTCCAGCCGAAGGTGAGCTACATCCTTTACAACAGGCGTGGATTGATCATCAGGTTCCACAGTGTGGCTACTGCCAGTCTGGCCAGCTAATGTCAGCTGCGGCATTGCTGCAGAATAATCCTAATCCATCAGATGCTGAGATTGACGTTGCGATGCAGGGCAACATCTGTCGCTGCGGCATGTATGGACGAATTCGGGATGCCATCAAATCTACCGAACTCGCTTCCACATCTAATGAACCTCTGTTTTACAACGTAGCGGGGGTGAACCATGGGTAAGTGGACGAGACGCGCATTTTTAACGACCGGCATTGTTGCCGGCGGCGGGGTTGTCATTGGTATTGCGATGCGTCCCGGCAACCAGGTAAGAGATCTCGCCAGCAAGCTCGGCGAAGATGGCGAGAACCTGGTACACACCTATGTGAAGATCGACAGCAACAATGTCATTACAGCCATCATTCCTCACGCTGAAATGGGCCAGGGTGTACAGACTTCCTTGGGTCAGATGTTGGCTGAAGAACTGGATGCTGACTGGGACCAATTGCGTATGGAAGAAGCACCAGCGATTGGTGAATATGCTACCTATTCAGCTGGCCGTCGTTATTTGCTGGCCGGCGTCAACTTTCCCGACATCGCCATTCCTACGGTCGATGGCGCAATGATGCGGGTTGCGGATTCCCTGAACCTGCAGATTACCGGTGGCAGTATGAGTGTTCGCACTACCGGAATCCTGGCAATGCGAACTGCAGGCGCAGCAACCCGGCAAATGTTGCGACAAGCCGCTGCAGAAAGCTGGAACGTGCCAGAAGCAGAGATTGCGACTGAGGATAGCCATCTTATTCACCAGGCGTCGAATCGACGCGAGCCTTACGCCAGTTTTGCCGCTCAAATCGCCGAGATGACTCCCTCCTATATACCAACTTTCAAAGACTCTTCTGAATACAAGATCGTAGGTACGCATAAACCTCGTCGGGATATTCCTGCGAAAGTAGATGGTACAGCGAAGTTCGCCTTGGATGTACGCCTGCCAGATATGCTCTATGCATCGGTAGTGCGCTCGCCGGTACCCGGAGGCGATGTTGTTAGTGTTGATGATCGAGCTGCACGCGCAATTGAAGGTGTAGTCGACGTTATCGTCGTACCTCGAGCCTCAGTAAGCAACATGTTGGGTGAAACACTTTCCACCGAAGCTGTTGCCGTAGTAGCTGACAGCTATTGGACGGCAAACCGCGCAATTCAGGAGTTGAAGGTGGAGTGGAGTGATACTGGATTCGAATCTGTATCCAGTGATGAAATATTCGCTCAATTTGATCGTGATCTGACCGCCAGAAGCGATCGTCAAACCGATCGTGTGCAGGGAGATATCGAATCAGAATTCGCCAATGCGGCAATGACAATCGATGCGGACTATCACGTACCCTTCCTCGCTCATACCTGCATGGAACCATTAAACGCTACCGCACGCGTCAGTGATGCGTCCGCCGAAATCTGGGTAGGCTGCCAAAACCCCCTGGGATTCCGACGAGATGTGGCAACAGCCCTGGGACTGGATCCTGAGAATGTTACCCTTAATAACCATGCCATGGGCGGCGGCTTCGGTCGTAAAGCCCGGCCAGACTATGCCATGCAGGCGGCGCTGATTGCGCGCGCAGTTGGCAGACCTGTGCAACTCATCTGGTCTCGGGAAGAAGATGTAAGGCAGGATTTTTACCGACCCGCGGTACAGAGTCGATTCCGTGCCGCATTCAATGCTGAGAACAAGCTGCTCGCCTGGGAAAATACCTACACCAACAAGAATGAACCAATCGAAGCGCCACTTATCCCTTACGGTGTGGCAGCTCAGGATATCGGTTTCGTCAGCAGCCCGGTCCATGTTCCCTTTGGCGCCTGGCGCAGTGTTGACCATTCTCAGCACGGCTTCTTTACCGAATCTTTTATTGACGAAGCAGCGAATGCAATTGGTAAGGATGCTTTCGAATTTCGTGCAGAACTTCTTCAGGACAGCCCCCGGCATCTCGCAGTACTGACCAGAGCTGCCGAAGAAGCACAATGGTCAAGACCGCTTCCAGCAGGACGAGGTAGAGGAATTTCACTACAGGAATCTTTTGGCTCAATCGTCGCGCAGGTTGTTGAAGTAACTGTCACAGACGGAGACGTATCTGTAGACCGAGTCGTTGCAGTTATTGATCCGGGTCTTGCGGTTGCACCAGATGGCATAGCCGCTCAGCTTGAGTCCGGCATCATCTATGGACTTACTGCAGCATTGCATGGCGAAATATCAATTGAGAATGGCGCGGTAGCTCAAAGCAACTTTCATGACTATCAGGCGGTGAGAATGAATGAGGCCCCAGCTATTGAGACTCATGTCATCAACAGCGGTCATGATATAGGTGGCGCCGGCGAGCCGGGAACACCAGGTATTGCACCTGCCCTGGTCAACGCCGTCTTTAATGCGACAGGCACCCGAGTGCGCCAGCTACCCTTGAAGAATTTCGACCTGAACTATCGTGTTGAAGAAACCGGAGTTGTTGCTTAAGTCACTGATTATTCAGCTTGCAACCGCTCCTGGGTGCGCGCACCTCTGAGGATATTCGGCAGCGCGTAATTACCTTCGTGGCAGGCATACTCGTAAATTGGCTGTTCCGAGTAGTCGAAGATAATTTCGCGCGTGAATGGTGCTGAGAAAGTGTCCGGTTGGTCGGAAGTAATCTGATATTGCAATTCAGTCTCGCTGATGCGAGTAAAGCGCTCAACATTAAGTCGTGCCCGGTTGTGACTGAAACTACTCTTGTCGGAATAATTTCGCGTTTCGACCACCAGAGTGTCCCCGTCCCAATAGCCTCTTGAATCGCCATGCCAAAGCTTAATGCTGTCCGGCGCATGAGGCATATCTGTGAGAGGCACGATGCGGGCGTCGTGCATCATTTCCTGCACAATCACTACATGGTCTGCGGATTGGACGATCTGCCAGTAACTATTATAGCCAGCGTTCAGATAAGGCGCGCTGTAACTAATGCATCGGTCATCCACGCTTAAATCCAACCAGGAATCAGGTAACTGACCACGTCGCGCTGCAGCCGCACGCGCATTGGCCTCCCCTAACTCAGACCTGGGCGGATACTTTCCATTGGGAGGATCTGTGATCTGGGAGGTGCGATTGTGCACATTACGTTCGACCAACCAGGACTGATCATAATTGCCCGTTGTCGGGTCATAAGATCGCACTTCACCCGAGATGGCCGCGACAAAGGCGCCATCTCCAAACAATGCATCCCCATCTCCCGCAGTAATTTCACTTACCCGCTGCCGCAAAAATGCCATCTCTTCGTCGGTAAGAAACTCACGATCCTCAAACATATCGGGACGTTCGATCGGGGTGAGTGTGTTATTGGCCCAGACTCCCTGCAAGTCAGGTTGGCCATCAATAGTTCGGGGCACTGACCATTCGCTCGTCTGCGCGAGAGCAACTGATGACAAAAGAAGCGGGAACAAAAGTTGAAGTAAATATTTCAAGACCTGACCCTAGAGTTGAGATGCGGTTAGTGCTCCAAAGCCTTCCAATACCTGTCGAGCTGTAGGTCCGACATAGTCTGGCGTCTCTTCTGCCAGAATACCCATACCCAGTCTGCGCTCGGCAGCGATGGCCAAATCCAGCGGTGTTTGCCCACGACTATTGACCACATTAAGCTCGGCTCCTCTTTCAGCCAGCTCCCGGACAACCGTTGCCAGGTTTCTTGCGGCAGCATCGTGCAATGCGGTTGCTTTGGTGAAATCTGTATGCTCGATGTTCACGCCATGTTCGAGCGCTACAATCACCGATTCAAGCGCCTTGCGTTCCTCTCCCACTGGATCGGGATTGGCTTGCACATAGTAGCGTTGACGGGTGCTGTCACCACGAACAGCGGCCTGGATTGTGCTGGCAAAGCCGCCAATCACTTCTGGCTCTGGCGGATTTTCACGCTGGGCGCGCTCCCGGTGGCGACGGAACTGCTCCAGGTTTGTTTGCAAGGGGTCGGCACCATTGTCTGCCAATAACTTCATGATATCCGCCTCGCGGAAACTCGCTGCCAGCCAGTATGAGGTCGCACCGACTGTTGGCGTTTTCAATACCCAATCTTCACTGGCCCGTTGTACCGGGGTTGCTCTCTCAACACGCACATCGGGATCGGCACCGTGCACCAGAAGCGCATCCACAACTGCGATATCACCGCGGAGGATAGCTGCGTGGAGTGCGTTGTAACCCGCACCCATGGCGTTTGGATTGGCACCCTCTTCCAGCAGCATTACCGCTAATTCACCATGTCCGCTGTGCGCAGCAATGACGAGAGGACTGGCGCCATTACCAGCGGCAAGATCGATATCAGCGCCAGCGCTAATCAACACTTGAGCCAGATCGGTGTGCCCGTTGCGTGCTGCAAAGTGCAATGGCGTGAATCCACCAAGATTCTCCATCTGGCCTTTGTCGAATGCACCACCGTTGGTAGCATCCACAAACATCAACATCGAGCGAACTCTGGACTTCGCGTTTACATCGGCACCTGCTTCAATCAATACGCGAGCAACTTCTGTATGGCCCTGGGAAGCGGCCCACATGAGTGCAGTCTGTTCCCTGGAATTTTCCCTGACGTTAACATCAGCCCCTTCCTCTACTAGCAAACTGACGCCAAGGGCAGAACCAGCTCGAGCGGCAGACATCAGGGGCGTCTCTCCCATGGTGAGTTGCAGATCGGGATTGGCACCGGCATCCAGTAGTTGTTCGATGAGCTCAGTGTGCCCGCTTCTCGCTGCGATAAAGAGTGGCGAAGCGCCCATGCGATTAGTGGCGTTAATGTCTGCACCAGCTTCGAGCAACAAGGTAACTAACTCTGGATTTTCACGGTGCACAGCCCAGTGCAGCGCAGTAGCACCGTCTGCCTGAGCTAGATTGGGATCACTCCCTTCTGCGATTAGTGAGCGCACCGCATCGCTGTTCTGGTCACGCACAGCTTCAATCAAATCGAGTGCCTGCGCACCTACGGTCCAGAGTGCAGCACTGAGCAGCAGAGTGCTCAGCACTCCTGCCTTGCGTAATTTGGTTTTAGGATTCGCCATCATTCTCTAACTAGACGTTAACCAACAAGTCCAATGGCTCTTCGCTGTTGCCAAACTGTTCAAGAGGCATGCCCAGTTTGTCCAGCAAGGTCAGGTGCAGATTGCTGATGGGCGTGTTCTCCGCATATCGTAAATGACGCCCGCCTTTCATGGTGCCTGCACCGCCGCCAAATAACACCAGCGGTAAGCCGCGATGGCTGTGCTGGTTACTGTCTGACATACCTGCGCCGTAGAGCAGGATGATATTGTCCAGCAAGGAACCGTCACCATCCGGTGTCGCATCCAGCTTGTCCAGGTAGTAGGCGAATAAGCTGGTATGGAATTCGTTGATCTTGGTGACTTTCTCATACAGCACAGGATCATCACGATGATGTGAAGTTGGATGATGGGAATCGGGCACACCGATCTCGGCAAAAGTACGACCACTTAATTCACGACCCATCATAAAGGTAATCACCCGGGTGAGATCTGTCTGATAAGCAAGCACCTGCATATCAAACATCAGTTTGGCATGCTCCTCATAGGTATCAGGCACACCAGAGGGTTGAGTTACATTGGGCAGTTCCCGACCGCTCTGTGCTTCTGCCATCTGGATACGACGCTCCACATCACGAACTGCATCCAGATACTGGTCTAGCTTGGCGCGATCATCTGCACCCACTGCCTTGTTCAATTCCGCGACGCGATCAGAAACTGAGTCCAAAAGACTCTGATCTTTCTGAATGCGCTGCAGTCTTACTGTGGGATCGGTAGTACCTATATCACCAAACAGTCTCTCAAACACCAGGCGAGGATTCGTTTCCATAGGCAGAGGCGTAAACTCATCACGCCAAGAAATAGTGCTGGTGTACTGACAACTGAACCCGATATCACAGGAGCCGAATACATCGTTCTCATCCAGTGCAAGTTCCAGAGAACCCAGCTGCGTTTCATTGCCAAATCTCTGGGCCATTAACTGATCAATGGAAATCGACGCCTGCAGATCAGATTCTGCACGCTTGGGGATCGCACCAGTGAGAAATCGAGTCGAAGCACTGGCATGAACACCGGCATTGCTCAGCGGCCCATTCAAGCCGGTGATCACCAGCATGCGATCCTTGTATGACTCCATGGGTTTCAGGATTCGGGTGATCTCGAAGCCGGATCCTTCCGTAGCCGGTGTCCAGGCTTTCATGGCCATACCATTAGGTACATAGACCACGCCGAGACGCTTGGTGGGTTGTGCTGCCTGGGCATGGCTTACCGACAGCGCAGGTATCATACTGTCCAACAGAGGCAGCGCCAGACTCGCGCCTAACCCTCGCAACATGGTACGTCGTGATAGTTTTTTCCTGGTGATAATCATAGTTGTGCTCTCCGCATCTGGAAGGGTGCGCTTTCAACCACACCAAGAATCACAGATGACCAGCGATAGTCATCTTCTCTGGCTGCCCGCACTATCTCGCGCACCGTGGGCATATCATAGTATTCGACACCACGCCCGAGAGCGTAAGTGAGTAATTTCTCAGTAACAGTACCGACAAAATCATCGGGCCGTTCCAACAACAAATTCTGTAAACCATTGCGACCATCAAACGCCGCACCATCAGGCAGCAGGCCTGAGGCGTCGACATCGACACCAGCAAACATGTCACGCCACTTACCCACTGCATCGTAGTTTTCCAAAGAAAATCCTATGGGATCCATCGCTGCATGACAGACTCGACAGGCGGGGTTTTCCCGGTGCTGAGCCATGGCTTCGCGCATGGTGAGCTCCCGACCATCCGAGTTGGTTTCCAAGGCCGGTACATTAGGTGGCGGCTCCGGCGGTGGCGAACCCAATAGATTCTCCAGAACAAACTTGCCACGCAGGACTACCGAGGTTCGATTAGGATAGGAAGTCACCGTCATCAATGAACCGTGACCCAGCAGACCCCCTCTTTGTCCGCCATCAAGCGTCACCTTGCGGAAGTGATTGCCGTAGATGCCAGGAATGCCATAATGCGCCGCCAATCGCTCGTTGACGTAGGTGTAATCCGCGCTCAACAAGTCCAGCAAGCTGTGATCGGCGCGGATCTGGTCATCGATAAACAGCTCCGTTTCCCGCTTGAATGATTCGCGCAGGTTTTCATCAAATTCCGGGAAGGCTGAAGGCAAGGGATAGACATTGTCCAGGTTTCGGATATACAGCCATTGGCCTACAAAATTGTTAATGAAAGCATCAGCCTTCTCATCCGCCATCATGCGCTCAACTTGTGCAGCCAGGACACCAGGGTCCTGCAGGGACTGACTCTCTGCTGCCTGAAGCAACTCTTCATCCGGACCACTGCTCCATAAGAAGAAGGACAATCTGGATGCCAGTTCTACGTCGCTGATCTGGTAAACATCACCTGGCGCTGTATCTGCGGAATCCTGCTGAATGCGAAACAGGAAGTCCGGCGCAACCAATACCCGTTCCAGGGCAAACTGGATACCGGTATCGAATCCCCCTTCCTGGCGACCCGCCTCAAAGAACTGATAGAGCTCAGACACATCCTCATCGTTCACCGGCCGTCGATAGGCTTGCCGCGCCAGACTGCCGAGAATCTCCCGCGCACAGGCAGGTTCTTCATCCGCGCTTGCAGGCGTACAGGTAAAAATGCGCTGACGGGAAGGTGTGTCACCCGGACCATCCACACTCAATGGTCCTTCTATTAATACGCTGCCAACACCAGGATTGGCATCGGGCAACTCCGTTACTGCCAGGTGGTAGCCAAATAGACGCGGTTGTTGCACGCCTTCCGGCTCCCACATTTCGCGAGGAAAGGTGGCACCGATCGTGCGCGGACCAGCTTTAACTGGCAACTGAATCTGGAAGCCTTCTTCAGCGAAAGCCATCATGAATTCTTCCCAGTCATCACTGCCGCGAATATTGCCCGCATAGCTATAAGGTGCAGGTGTGCCGGGCGCATCGCCACCAAAATCCACTACCTGCAACAATTCCCCATCAAGACTGATCTCCATCTGATGGGGCTGGTCATAACCGCGCACAAAATCCACGTAGTTGGTTTGCAACTTCACAGTAATCTTGTACTCACCATCTACGGGAAAGGTATGTTCGACAGCAGCACCACCGCGGGATCCAAAGGGTAATTCATCGCTAAGCCGGTCATTCTGAATCAGGTTCAGTGGTACTTCGTAAGTCTTGATGGAAGGACCACGAGGAGCAGCACCTACCGCTAACTCGGCAATCTTGTGTGCGGCAGACACATATCTTTCCATCAGCACCGGAGAAAGCGAAAGCACTTCCGCATTATTGTCGAAGCCATGTTGATCGGGAGGGTCGGCGGGAATCAGTTCATCCACATCGATTTCAAGCTGCAACAAATCGCGAACCACATTGGCATACTCGGTTTGGTTCAATCGATGGAAGGCCTCTGTACGCCCAGGATCAACCTGGATCGCAGCAACTGCATCAAGCTGCTGTTCCAGCCACAGACGAAAATCTGTGTAGTCTTCATGCCCCGGTCTGGGATTATCCGGCGGCGGCATTACTCCCACCCGTAGTTTGCGAACTACCTTTTCCCATACCTCGGGGTTTTCAGACACATCGTCGACATTCTCAACATCCAGGGTCAGTCCAAGACCCCGCAGTTGGGTGAACATTAAATTCTCACCATCAACGGGCGTACTGTTGACCATGGCCTGGTTATGACAGGCAATGCAGTATTGGTTGAGTAACTGTCGTTGAGGAGAAAGTTGTTGCGAAGCTTGCGCAGAGACTGGGTCTGAGACAGGCGAGTCATTAACCAGCAACAACATTGCTATTAAAAATACAAAACTGAATGCGACGAGTTTCTTCATTGGTTTTTCTTCGCGATAGTAAACCTATGCATTCCTGCCAGTGGGATTGGCTACAGTGCCACAATCCTCGCCAAAATAGCCGGCGCCACCGCAATAGCGCATGTCCTGCAGTTGTAAAAGAATGCCATCGGGATCGGTAAAGTAGACTTCTGGCGTACCGCCAAGGGCACCACCCCGATCGGCGCCGCGCATGGTGACATAGGTTTGCAAGGGTCCATCAGCGCCACCTGCCTCTCCCAATACAGTCAATCCATAGCCCTCGAGAATGGAGAACAAACGATCAACATCGAAGTCATCAATATTGAGACTGGCATGATGTATTCGTCCTGCCAGCGGAGGCACCTGGGGCATGGCGACAAATTCACGACCGCGCCCGATCCGGAAGATCGGCATCGGACCCTGATAGGTATCGATCGGGAAGCTAAATAGCCCTTGATAAAACTGTTGAGAACGTCGCGCATCAGACACAAAACAGGTGAAGTGGTTGTATTCTCTTAACTTAATCAAGCCTTCAGTGGGTGCAGGCTCGGGCTCAGCGAAACACGCTTCACCAAGCACACCCGAACCACCACAGTAGTTGTTGTCCTGCAACTGCACGACGATGCCATCCGGGTCTCCAAAATAAAGCTCCGGTGTCCCTTCTGAGGCACCACCAGATTCCGGCCCGCGCATGCGCACGCGGGACTCCATAGCAGCATTTGAACCGGTATTGGCAACACCATGATCGGCAAGGATGCCCAGCAATCGTTCGCTGTCAAAATCATCCACAGCAAGGCAGTAATGGGTGATACGTGGATTGTCGCTGGGACTTCCACCAATCGCCATAAACTGGGGACCATCGCCTATCTGCAACACGACAGTGTCACCCTGTCGCGCGGCAACAGGCAATCCGAACAGACCTTGATACCACTCCAAGGAAGCGGCAGGGTCTGACACGGCCAATGTCATGTGGTTGATGGATCGCACGGGGATGGGCGGCGGGTTGGATGCAGCCAAAGCCATGTTGCCACTAAAGCCAAAACCAGTGGCCAATGTCATTGCTGAGCCGACAAACGACCGCCGGCTCAGTGGTCTGTCGATTCCTCGCTTCATCATCAATTACCACCCATGCTGATAACAGTTGAAGTCGGCTCTAGCCTTTTGGCTGCCAGAAAAAGACTTCCCATTCGCGTAGCGGTTCGGAGCCTTCATACAGCGGCTCATCCAGAGTCCTGCCTGATTTGGCAGCCCATTGCTGCATCATTGGAATACGACGCTCATCGAGAATCTCAATGGCTTCCAACTCAAACGTCTCGTCACCAACGCGAAGCCAACCATCGCCGCCACGCTCACGAACTCTCCGCGCCCACAAACCACCATCAGGTCGAGTGGCAGTGATAATGCCGTCCGGCGTACCGACCCATGACAAGTAATTTACAAACGGTGGAAAGCCGGCCTGCTTCATCATCAGGGGGCCTCTCACTGAGTCATTGAGGTAGCTGAAATCGTCTGGTGTTTCAGTAAGCGTACCTCCCAATATGATGCCGGGTGTTCGTCCCAGCCCTGAATTGCTCAGGTAGGGCGCGGTCGATACCCAGCCAATCATAGCTGCGAAAATTACTGCGACGATGACCAGTCCTATTCTTTGTGCATTTGACATTACTGCTTTTCTCCCAATTAAAGATACTAACTATTGCTTATTGATCAATTCTTATTGAGACAAGGGGTCAGGTCTAATCTGAAACTTGACCATCTTGCTCGTGGTTCCTTTGCCACCCTCTGTGTGCCAATTAAAGTTTGTACCGTAGTTGGCCCATACCGCCCTGCCTTTCCAGCCTGCATCAGGATCATCGATGCGACCATCAAGTCCGCGGGAGTAGAAACCCAGGGGATAGGGTACACGCATGCGCAGGAATTCTTGCGTATCGGGGTTCAGAGCGATAAGGGAATCCGATCCCGATCCTGTGGCGATGGGTATGTTCTCACCCAGACCCAGTGTGTTGAAGTTGTCCACCCAGTTGTAATAGTGAAAATCCGCCTTTCTTTCAGTTCCCTTCATATCAGGACCAGGGACTTCGTAAAGGGTCCAGCCCTGCTGACAGTGCTGGGAGGTGATCACCGAGGGACCATTCATCACATCACACTTGCTCCGATCAAAACTGGCTATATGGCTGCTTCCGGACAAGGCTGTCCAGATGATGCCGTTGCGATCCATGTCGATGCCGCGGGGACCAAATCCCAGTGGCTTTCCGTCAACAACGGGCAATTCATAGACTTCGGTAATGCAGCTTTCCGGCGGATTGTCACCGATGTCCAGACGATAGATTCGACCAGGAAACTCCGTGCCCACGCCCCAAGCTACACCCTCTTCCTGTGTATCAGCAATGATGCCATAGCTTCCTGGACTCATGCGTGTATCGAGAGAAAGGTCCACATCAACCAGCCGACCACCGCCACCACCTTCATTCTGATCGCGCAATGGGCCAACGGGCTGATTCCAGGGTTTGGTGATCTGGCCGTCGCCATTGGTATCAACCACCATTGGGCACCAGCCCTGGGAGAGTTGTTCATCATGGGTCTGATCCCAGACGCGGGAATTGATGAAGCCAATAACATCGCCGCCACCACTGAAATAAAGCATACGTTCCTGGCCCCAACCAAATTGCAGATGGTGTGTGCCAAAACAGGTATCGATCAGGCCAAAATCCCCGGATGCGGGATCGTAATAGGAAGCCTGGCGCGTGCTGCCTCTGGTGGCATAGTACTGGACATATTTGTTGTCGGAACCGGGTTGACACCACTCGGGCAAATCATTGCCTCTCACCTTCGTAGTCATCCAAACGCGACCCAGTTCATCAAACATGGGGTTGTGAGGATCTGCGGGTCGCTGCCACAAGGCTTCGTTGCCGTAGTAGGCAGAAGGCACGGGAAACTGCTGGGCGAAGCGTGAGACAGCTGGATTATCGGGATTGTCTTTTACCGCGATAACAATTTCTTCCCACTCGTGGGTATAGGGATCCAGTTCCAACAAGGCACCATGACCGCCATCCACACCATAGACCTTGCCACCAGCGTTCAGATGGGCATTACGTTTATCAGTGGTAATCTCGTCGTGAATATAGGAAGACTCATTGCCCCAATCCCATTGGGTAATCACCACATTTCTCTCCAGGCCCTCAGGTCTTGGTGGAGTCGGTGGCAGTTCACCCGCAGCGATACGATCAGTCCAGTCGGCATACATTTCCATGCCTCTAGGCCCAAATCGATTGGCATAGCCCGCCATGAAAGCGCCACGAATACCCATCGCAGTTCGATACTGCCAGGCTGCCACACTGGAATCGAAATCCAGATGGCTCAGGTGATCCAGGGAACGGGTAGCCTTGTTACCCAATTGATGACAGAGCTGGCAACCTTGTTTGGTCATATCCAGCCAACGATCCTGGCTGATCATGCGGTCACCAATGCCATTTCCATCAATGCCAGTGCCCGGAAAATCCGACTCCGGCGGTACTTCCATCAATGAGTACCAGTAGTTGGCTGGGTACACCTGCGCTGCGAGGGCAGGATCATCGGCAACGAAGGTCTGTAAGGTAACGTCTTCAGCGCCAATGCGCAGTTGTACGGGATCGGAGTCCACCAGGCCGTATCCCCGGACCCATACCTTAAACAGGGCATCCGGAAGCTCTGGCAGCAGAAAACGCCCCTGGTCATCAGTCACTACAATTTTCGTGAAATGGGTGGGCAAATCCTCGGTTTCAGCGATCACCCAAACACCAGCCTCGGGGCCATGGCCACTCACCACACTGCCCGCAATCACACCGTCATTGGTATAGGGCTGGGCAAACGCAGGAAGCGACAACAGCGCTAACAGGGAAAAACCAGTTGCTGTTTTCAAAATGACTTCAGCTATCACAGCGGCAATCCTGCCACCGGACAACTTGCAAATTCTGACTGACATGAACATAACCCTTTATTTTAATTGGTTTTATCTCACCAAATAGATGCCCGATGAGCAGGTTAATGTCTCCATTGATTCCCACAACTAACGTGGGAAAAAGCACATTACTCACACAAGCTACTTTAACTGAATCGGGCCATTTCAGGAACTGACAGTCTGGCGCTCAATTCAGCAGTTTGGACCATGAGACTAGCCAATCCAGGGGGCTGAATCTTCCAGTTTTCGAAATAGCGATAAAAAAGGACGAACAACAGAAATGATTGGCTTACTCGCGAGCCAGGTATCAACAATCCGTGGACTGCGAGTCGTCCTGGTTCAACCTTTAGCGGCGTGTTGAGCCCGGTACTGCCGAGGGGTCATGGCATACCTGGTCTTGAAGGCTTTATAAAAAGAAGAAAGCGAGGTGTAGCCCACATCAAGGCCAATATTGGAGATGGGCTCATCAGAACTGGTTAGTAACAGTGAAGTCTCACTGATTCTGTAGTGATTGAGAAAATCGCTGAAATTTCTGTACCCCATATGCTTGTTGATCGCCCTTCGAACCAGATACTCCTGACTTCCCACATGCGTTGCCAGTGCAGCGACGGTGAGGCTGGGCTCGTGGTAGAGCTTTTCCTGCTCCATTGCCTGCTTCACCCGGTTACTCAATTCTTTCTCCTGCTCAAGTTTCTCCATGCTGAGCGGATCAACTTCCGCCCTGGTTCTGATTTTCTTGTCAGAAAGATCGATGACACGAAATTTCCATAGGAATAGCGCCAGGCTTACAAAATAGGCATATATCGAATAGACAACTGCTGGTATCGGTGTGGCACTAAACAGGGTTCCGCCAGTCAGGGCTGTGATGACCCAAATACCCCGGTTGCCAGCCATCAGCAAGAGCAAAATCGCAGCGCAAATAACGAAAATTACCCGCTCATGGCGACGCTCAATTACCAGGTCGCTTCTATATCCTTTTATAGCCACATAAATCGAGGCCAAAGAAAAACCCAACAATACGGTCTGGGAGTAACCCCAGGTGAGAACGCCTCCCACGAATCCAATGTCTACTTCATAGTTGGCATAGTAACTGCCGATGGATCTTGCTATGAGCGCGGTGCTAATCAATAGCCAGACACCGAGATGCACCCTGCGCAGATCAAAATTGTCATCAAACAGTTTCAGCGCCAGCAACCAGGTCAGCAACATTGACACGTTGCCAATTCGATTGAGCGCCATGGTCATATAGATAAGCAATGTCGGATTATCAGCGCTGACAAGGACATTCAGAGCTTCCCCCAGGAGACCCGCAACCAGGGTAAGCGCCAGGCAACCAGACAACACCCCAAGTGCCGAATGGCGATGATGCAGCAGAATATAAAGTCCCAGTAACAACAGCTGGGACACTGCAAGCGTGAGAAAAACCAGGTAGTAAACAGACATCAATAAATATTATTGGCAATGAATTCCAGGGACGCGAAGAACTTCCATTCTAATCCAACTCTATCACCACAAGTTTTGCTCTCATCATGCGAGAAGCCCAGGTTGGCGCATCAGGACGGAGCCGCTCGAATACCTCATAGGTATACCCTTCATCCTGTGAGACTTCCGCTCTGCCCGAAAAGGTTTCTCCCTGGATAAGCAGCTCTACCTGGGAACCCGCAGGATCGATAGATTTCCACCAACCGAAGTCCGAACCGGCAAAGACTGTATTGCCCTCTCGCAGATAGTTAACCGGGATGGTGCGGCCATTTGGAAATGAAATCGCCATTACCCGCTGCGCTCGAACTCCTTGCGGATCATTCCTGAGCTCCTCGATGACCCGACCATTGACTGTGGACCCGAAGTACATCGCGGTCACGATGAGAACGGCAACTATCGACAGAATTGTTACTAGCATGGCTCTGGGTCTGGATTGAGGCTCGATTTCATTATTCATGACTCAACTGCTTGCTCGAGAAAAATTCCCTGGCAAGCTAACAGGACTCCACCAAAAGACTCCCCGGTTCCGGAGTGCTGGCGCGGCGAGCTGTTTTTCTGTGTACTCTAGCACCAAGAGCGCAAGTTGTTGATAGCAAATACTAATCAGCCAGCATATCCCGTCAGTATTTACTGAATAGCGGCACGATTTTACAGCAGCACAATTGGTCATAGACTTGCTCGAGCAATGCTTCTATATTGCCCCACAAGCAAGAACAAATCCGGGATATTTCGTGAGAGCACAAAGCAGTCTGACCCTGCCAGCACTATTGTTGTTTGCCTCTTTTTGCGCTGCACAAAATCAGCCATCGGAACGTCTGCCAACAGAAGTCTTCGATGTCCAAGCACCTTCCCAGAGAATAGCCGGCAGCCCTGGGGAAATGCGCTACGCGATGCAGGATTGCCGTGCACTTTCCCCTGCGGACCTGCGTCGTCGAATCGTCAATGTCGCCACACAGGAATGGGCATACTTTGGCTACAGCGTACTGGACCTTGTCCCTACTCGTGAATCCAATCCGGATTACCAGCGCAGGCCCTGGCGTCGCACCATGATCGATCCCCGGGAAGCGGTTCGGGTAGCGGACTCCATTGCAGGCTACTGGTCATCAACGCCAGACAGCGCCTGGATTCTTGAACGGCAAAATCAATATTGGGACAGCCGTGGACCTGGTTCCCGTTGGCGTAATCCCTGGTCTGCTGCATTCATCTCCTGGGTCATGTGTGAAAGCGGACTGGGCGATCCACGAGCATTTCGTCGAGCCATCGCACATCACAGTTATATAGATCAGGCCATCATGGCACGCGATGACAATGAATCCATGGCAGCCTATGTGGCCTTTGATCCCGGGGAGCAAGCTATCGAACCTGGAGACATGCTGTGCCGGGGCAGCAGACCCAGTTATCAGAATATAGAAGCCCGCAGACGACAGCTTGGAGAAGGTGCCCGTTCGCACTGTGATATTGTAGTCAAGCTGGATGCGCCCAATGACCGCATCATGTTGATCGGCGGAAATGTGCGCAGCTGGGTGCGACTCAAGCTCTTGCCGGCAAGTATCAATGACAAGGGACACCTGGCCCCTGTTCCATACAATGGCAGGAGAATCTTTGCTCATCTGAAACTTCAGGCTGATTCCACCGCCGACGACTTGTTTGCCTCCAGCCCTACGTTTCAGGATGAAAGCTGTCAGCAAGCTCCTCTGGCCCTTGCATTGCTCACTACTCCTTCTTCCACAGCGTTCTGTTAACTGAGTAACTCGATACTCCTCGAGCAGGACGCCTGAAGACTACCCACAGAAATACCGATACAGTCTGATCTATGGCGAAACTCTACTTCTACTACTCTTCGATGAATGCGGGCAAGTCCACTTCATTGCTGCAGTCCAGCTATAACTATCGGGAACGCGGCATGAATACCCTGGTACTCGCTCCCGAACTCGATGATCGCTACGGCGTGGGCAAAGTTACTTCGAGGATCGGACTGGAAACGAAAGCAAGGACCTTCAAATCTTCTGATGATTTACTTCAGTTGGTAGTCGAACAGAATAGAAAACAGGCATTGCACTGCATTCTGATCGACGAGGCCCAGTTCCTGAGCAAAGATCAGGTGTTTCAGCTGGGTGAAATCACCGATCGATTAAACATCCCGGTATTGGCCTATGGATTGCGAACCGACTTTCGTGGTGAACCCTTCGAGGGTAGCAAGTATCTGCTCGCCTGGTCCGACAACCTGAAGGAACTCAAGGCTATATGTCATTGCGGCGCCAAAGCAACCATGGTCCTGCGCCTGGATGAAAATGGCAATCCCATTCGCGAGGGATCGCAGGTGGAAATCGGCGGTAACGATCGTTATGTCTCAATGTGCCGACGACACTTCAAGGACAAGATGGCAGAAAGCTAGACAGCTACGCTCATTCTGCTGTGACTGTTGCTTCGACCTCGCCAAAGCGCACAGCAAACTCTCTTCTTACCAGATAAATACTGAAGCAAGCTTGCAGTACAACAGAGATGACCGACACGTACCAGATGTGTTCGATCCGATAGTCTGCCCTGCCACTGACCATCAAAGCCAGAGGCACGAATACCAGAATCCGCAACATAGAACTGAGCAGGGCGGGTCGTGTATTGCCAAGACCCTGGAAGACACCGGATGAAGTGAACACGATACCTTGAGTGATAAAATTCCAGGAAACAATTTGTAGAAAGACCGCTGCAACCAAAGCAACCTCTACGTCGTCGGTGAAGAAGTTGGTCAGCAATCCCGGGTTCCACTGCAACACCAGGGTTACTGTTAACATTACTGCCGAACTTAACAAGACACCCTTATAGTAAGTTTCCTTAACCCGGTCCGGGCGATCGGCACCGAAACATTGTCCCACTATGGGGCCCACTGCAAAGGCTATTGCCATGGTTGGCATAAAGATCGACTGCATGACCCTGCCGCCGATACTGAAACCAGCTTGCGCTGTTGCGCCAAAATCCTGGATCAGGAAATAGACAGCAGAAAAATAGACAAACAGAAGTAACATCTCGCCACCAGCAGGCAGCCCGATATCCAGCATCTTCCACCAGATGTCCAGCCTGGGACGCCAGTTCTGTGGCTGGATCACAACATACTTTTCAAGCTTGATGAAATAGATCACCAGCAGGACAAACCCGACAATTGAAGATAGCGTCGTGGCGAGCGCTGCCCCCAATACACCGAGCGCCGGCCCGGGTCCCCAGCCCGCGATGAGAACAGGTGCCAGGATTATGTTCAGGATCACCGTCAGGACCTGTACCAACATCGCCGGCTTGACGATGCCTGTTGCCCGCAACGCAGAAGCCATTGCGATAATCAGGAACTGGAATGCCATCGTGGGCAGGAACCAGCATAAAAATATTGAACCCTGTGCCAATGCTTCTGTGTCTGCGGCTATGCCGGCCAGATATCTGTCACCAAAACTGTAACCAAGCACCAGAGTTGCCAGCGCACAAATCGCCGCCAATACCAGAGACTGATTGAATATCAGATTAGCTGTGTCCTGCTCTTTACGTCCCACCGCCTGGGAGATCATCGCCACTGCGCTCACCCCCAGCACCTGGGTGAGCGCCATGATCATGAACATTAATGTACCCGCAGTGCCCACTCCCGCCACCGCGTCTTCCCCGATGGCTGCCACGAAATACAGATCCACCAGCAGATAGAGAGTCTGAAACAGCATGCTGGCAGCCACAGGAATAGCCATGGCCAGTATGGTCCTGATCACAGAACCCTGGGTAAGATCTTTCATTTATTTGTCCGAAACTCTTCTGAAACTACGGAAATCGCCTGAAGCTGCGTTCAATGCTGAGGGTGAGATTTCGTGTGCAGGATTGCAGATCGTGAGACACAGCGGAGCGCAGTATAACCCAGAAGTGGCATTCATCAAGGCAAAAGAGTTACAAAAATTGATGGCAGGCAAGCGCTTAGAATTGCGAACTCTATCGCAAAAATTCGACGATAAGTGGCCGAGTGCGACCGAATTCGAATCGATTTTGTGACCTCAGTAACTCTCTGATTCCTGTAATACCCTACTCTAGACTCATACGGTTTTTAAGTAGTTCGAGGTAGTTATGAAACTGGATACGGAGTTTAGTCGAGAAAGTGCTGATGCAGATGAGATAGGAGAATTCCTACAGCTTGCGTTTCTGCAAAAATGGCAGTTCAGTTGTATGCAGATGATTCGCAATCATCTCAGCTCCGAGCAAGTCACCGTTCTTGATGTCAACGTGTTTGACCACAACTTCATTCTGGATAGCGATGCCTTAACGCTCGCTACCCAGGAAGCACATGCAGTGAGTTTCCGGGCACAGAGTGGCGGATTGACACTGCTCTTTAGCGCCAGCCCCATGCCAACCAACCTCGACCCTTCAGTTTGTGAGTGCAAGTTTCAGTTTCCGGAGAAATTGCGATTCACTCAGCTACGCAAGGCAGTTCGCATCAATTTCCGCAATCAACCAGAGGTTAAAGTACACCTGTTTGCTAACGCAGGCGCACCTTTTGCTGGCCAGCTTATGGATCTTTCTACCACTGGCGCAAAAATTCAGCTACTGGGTGATCTGACACAGAAGCTGGAACCGGCACAGGCAATCGACGATTGTCAGCTGATCCTCCCGGACGGCACACTACTGGATCTGCGCGCCCAGGTGCGTGGCATGACCTACGATCACGAACGCAATATCAGCATGCTGCGTTGCGAGTTCGTTGGCCTCTGTGGACGTGACGTCATCCAGCTTCAGGGATTGCTGGATCAGGCGGCTCACAAACCCAGAAATGTAGAGTTGGCGCTGGTGAGCTGAGCGCAGTTATCGCAACTCCAGCAGGCTCTCCGGATCGGGCCGGAATATAAGATAGCGTATATCGGTATCCAGGCTCGACCACCAGTGAGGTGTGTTGCCAGGTATGACAATGACATCTCCAGGCACAACTGTTCTGCTTACTCCACCAATGATTCCGGTCCCTGCATAGTTCGGCCGACCTGTGAGACGGCTGTTCCCATTGTTCTCTTCGTTTTCCAGGCGTCCACCAGTAACCAGGGTACCTGTACCGGAAAGCATGTAGTAAATCTCCGACACTGGCGTGTCATGGCGCAGCGCCCTGCCAGGTTGCGACTGGGGACGAAATGCAGCGAATATCCCGGCATTGTAGCCACCGAGATCAACCACACGGATAGCGCGGTCGCTAATTCGATCTTTTGGCAGATTGTCTATAAAACTATCAATATCTATCGCGGAGATATCGGTTGCTTCGGGCAAGGGTTGTGCCTGGATTTGCAGCATGCTGAATAACAGCAATGCTGTCACGATTAGGATTTTACGCATGAATCACTCCCGTCATAGAGACATCATGTCATCATGATACACTGCGCGGTGCTGACGCACAGTAGTTGAAATTGAATCACCTGCCTGGCAAGTATGCCTATGAACACGACAATTATTTTCAGACAGTTGTTTGATCAGACTTCCGGCACTTACACCTATCTGCTGGGAGATTCTGAAACCAAAGAGGCAATCTATATTGACTCGGTGTTCGAACAACACCAGCGGGACTATTCCCTGTTACAAGAACTCGGGCTTAGCCTGGTCGCTTGCCTTGAAACCCATTGTCATGCAGATCATGTCACCGGGGCCTGGCTTCTGAAACTTAAAACGGGATGCAGGATAATCGCTTCCGAAGCGACTGGCATCGACCCCCTCGATGATTTCGCGGTGCCTGGGAAGAATATTAGCTTTGGCAAGCACTCCCTGTCGGTCATCGCAACACCCGGCCACACTGATGGCTGCGTCAGCTTTCTGCTGGAAGACAATTCCATGGTGTTTACCGGAGATGCCTTGTTAATACGCGGCTGTGGGCGCACAGATTTTCAGCAAGGATCTGCACGCCGTCTGTTCCATTCCATCAAGAGTGGCTTGTTCACCTTGCCAGACAGCTGCCTGGTCTATCCAGCCCATGACTACGCAGGCCGAACATCGAGCAGCATCGGCGAAGAGAGGGCGCTCAATCCACGTATCGGTGGGGAGGCCAATGAGACCGACTTTGTGGGTTATCTGGAAAACATGCAACTTCCTCACCCCAAGCAACTGGATATTGCGGTGCCGGCGAACCTCAAAGCAGGCAAGCCTGAAGCGGATCAACTCCCTCAACATGCAGAATGGGCGCCAGTGACCACCACCTATAGCGGCGTACTGGAAGTGACTCCCCAGTGGGTAGCTGCCAACCGGCGGATTGTGAACATACTCGACGTGCGCTCAAGCGCAGAGTTGCAGGAAGAATCTGCACAGATTGAAGGTGCGATTTCCATCCCAATAGACGAACTCAAGGAGCGACTTGCAGAAGTACCCCAGGACAAGCCGCTAATGACTGTTTGCCGAAGCGGCAAGCGCTCGGTACTCGCCTTCAACTTGTTGCGAGATGCAGGATTTGCGGAGGTTGCCAATATCAACGGCGGAATATTGCGCTGGCAGGAAGAAGGATTACCTCTCTCTCGTCTCTAAGACACAAGCCAGGAAACATAGTCTCAGCCATGCCTGACCCGGTACTGGGTCCACAGAGCCAGCGTCGTCGCTGCCAGCGGCAATAGCCCCAGCGAATGCAAGTAGAGAATCCTGGCCAGGCTCGCTTCCGCCTCCAGGGCCCCAAACAGCTGCAAATCGATAAATTGCAGTGAAGCCAGACTGAAGCCAACAACCAGCAGCAGCATAACAGTCGTACCCTGAAGCACTTGCGCCTTGACCAGGACACGCAGCAAGTAAAGCGCCGAGAAAACAATTGCAGCGCCCAGCACCAATCGATGGGCGTCCTGGAACGCAGCAGATGACTGCAGGAACCGTGTCTCTTCTACGAAGATGGAAAGGCTTGCAACCAGCAAGAGCAAATAGATCATCACCGCAGAAAAACCTATGGTCATCTCCTTCGGCTTGATCGCAAACCAGGTGATGAACACTGCCCACAATACCGTGCCTGCATACACCAGACAGAAGAGAAGAATCAGGCGAAGGGCAATGTAAAACAAACCTGCTTCGGACATGCCGCTGAAAAGTGCAAAAAATTCTGCCCGGATTTCGGGAAAGTCTTCCAGCATCAGCGATCCAAACACTGCAATGGCAAGCAATTCTGCGATAGCTGCCACTACCACGCAAAGCATGCCGCTGCTGACACGAATAAGGGTCATTCTTGCGGTGGTTATTGGCAGCGTCCGATCGAAAGTACTCAATCGAGCAGCGCCGTTGGTAAATGTGATGCCGAAGGAGGACGCCAGATGCGCCACAAACACGCTGAAGAAGAAAATGATCGCAAACCCGCGCACATCATCGAGTTCCAGCGGGCCATCCCAGAATCCACGAGCGCTTGATGCAGCGAGCACCAACACTACAAGCAGGCCGATTGTTGCACCAAGTCCTATCGCCACTTGCACTCCCCTGAATTGGCCTTGCTGCCAGCGCATAGCGGCGGCACCCGAACTTGTCGGACAGGGTTTTTTTACAAGGTAAAACACCGAGGCGATCGTTCTGCCATTCATGGCTGTGGAATTTCGGTGCTCTGGCAGGATCAGGTTCTCTCCTGAGCGTTGCCGCTTCACTCCAATCAACATGAGTAGTATGGCAATTCCAGCAAACAAAGTGGGTACCAGAACGCTGGACCAATCTCCGGCGACAAATTCGTAAGTCTCGTTGTCAAAGTTGAAGTCCGGGATCAACCAGCCAAGATAAAGAAACACAATGATGGCAGCCCAACTCAGCGCCATTTCGAAACCATTGCGCGTACTCCAACCGATTGCAGTCACAATAATCAGGTACTCAAGCACCATGAAATGCACCATGAGGTCGGGGTATTGCAGCTGGTACAGGAAACTGAGCAGTCCGACCGAAGCGATGAATCCAGCGCTAAGTAATCCGATTGAAAACAGGAATGGCACCAGGACAAGACTGAGAGTGCCGATCGGATAGCTGAACTCTGTACGCAAGGGGAATCCAACACCAGGCGTCGTATTGATCGCTCCCTGGGCTCTCGAAGCCACCAGCGGACCCAGTATCCACATACCAATTGATGCAACGATAATTACTGTGTTCTCTCTTGCGCCATCGCTGTCAGAAGGATGCATTCCCAACAATACAAGTGTGGCAATAATCGGGATAGCCAGTAGCACCAACAACAGCGGCAGGCGGGCACGACGCCAACACAACCAGATCAGAGCAGTTGTTGGATTATTCATTGTTGTCCAGCCTCTGACCGTTCGATACGACCAATGCGAGCTACAAAGATTTCTTCCAGACTGGCGTGACGAGTCGACACTAATTCTCCTTGCAGAGATTGCACAGATTCACTGAGTTGATCCGGGCTACTGCAGTGGATTACATGCCACGACCTGCCCTCGCCAGACACCGTCAGCACATCTGTCATAAGAGGTAGTGTGGCCTGGATCTCCCCAAAACGCAGTTCAGATACATGATGAGAGCGTCCCAGCATCTCCAGGGGTTCGTTCATCACTATTCTGCCTTCCTGGATCATGATCACATGGTCCGAGAGTCGCTCTACTTCCTCCAACAAATGCGAAGAGAACAGCACCGTACGTCCTTCTTCAGAAATAGTCCGCACCACAGCATTGAGAATGTCTTTGCGCACGATGGCATCAAGCCCGCTGGAGGGCTCGTCGAGGACGAGCAAATCGGGTTTATGGGCGACCGCCCCTATCAATGCAACCTGAGCACGCATACCACGAGAGAGATCACCAATACGCTTGTCTCTGTCCAGAGAGAAGGTCTGCAATAGTTCCCTGGCGTAGTCTTCATCCCAGGAAGGGTGAAAGGCATGAATATAGTTGCAGAACTCTGCAATGCGCATCCAGTCGGGAATATCTCTTTCTTCAGAGAGATAACCAATATGCGCGAGCGCTCGCTGAGGATTGAGTACTGGATCTTCACCAAACACACGTACCGCTCCACTTTGGCAGCGCAACAGGCCAAGAATGTGTTTGATGAGCGTAGTCTTGCCTGCACCATTGGCACCAACCAGACCGTACACTATGCCTCTCTCCAGCTTGAGATTGATATCGCACAGTGCCTGGGTCTTGCCAAAGCGGCGATCAAGGTTCGTGATTTCTATCACCAGAGTGTCTCTAGTTTGATTCATCTGGAAGATTCCCCTTTTTTATCCATCTCTGCCCGGCGCGCTTCGATTAGCTTGCTGAGTTCCTGTTGAGAGAAATTGAGTTGATGCGCTTCAGCCAGCAATGCGTCAATGCGTTGCTGAATGATTCGCAGGCGCTCTTGATCAGCCAGTGTGACAGCTGCATCGGAAATATAGGTCCCGGCACCGCGACGCTTATAGATAACCCCTAGCGACTCCAGCTCGTCGTAGGCTTTCACTACCGTGTTCGGTGTAACACTCAATTCGAGCGCAAGCGTGCGTACAGGAGAAATCTCTTCACCAGGCCGCAGGATGCCTGAGGCCACCATATAGCGGACCTGATTGGCAATCTGGCGATATATGGGCACGCCATCCTTGAGGTTGATGGTGATATTCATGGCAAACTGGCTCAGACTTTGTTCTACTGTATCAGTATTCTGATACAATTTTTCGAAAAGTCAACTAATTTGCATGGATATGCTGGGAATAGGCTATTCGGGACAAACTGTCGTGGTGTGAGGTTTGTAAGTAGGACAAACCGAGGGTGTGTTGAACGCTAGGAATCTTCCTCCAGCGTCGCATTGATAAAAGCTTCGAGCTTGTCTTCATCTTCGGTTTTCATATGCACAAACTGGCTGCGCAGAAAACTGATGCTGGCTTCTTCGTCATTGATCATACCGATGAGCTGCACACCACACTGCAGCGTTAATTCATCCGTGAGTGATATTTTGCAAGCATCAACAATCTGTAAATTTCGTAGCTCATTACCCAGATTTTTGTTGACCCTGAACTTGGCACCGGAAGTTGAGATGTCCATCACCGTCCCTTCCAGCATGGCGCCGTTAGTAAGATAGAGTACAACTGGCACCTCTCTCCTGGCGTCAAGATTGACACGAACAGTTTTTCGCAACTGTGTACAGGCTATCTTGTAAGGGAGCCCGAAATTGAACAAAGATGAATTGTGGGAGTCCGGATCGCTGCCGGGGTCAAGCTGAGATTGAAATACTATGGACACACCGCCACTCTGGGCCCGAAACATCACTGGCTTCCCCTTGAGAGTCGCTGCATCCATATTTTCACTCTCAACGCAAAATGTTGCGCCATGCACATTGATAGAAACCAGCCTCAGAGAGTGCGTTGCTACACGATTCCTGATCTTTGTGACATAGGAGTATTGCCATTGTTGTTCAATGGACATTTTCAAGAGCTGGACGATTTCCTGGCGATGGGTTAAATCACCATCCGTGAGATTGAGTTCGTGCATACCTGGGAAGCCTTTGCCTGTCCTGTTTAATCTGTCTTAGGGAGACCAGCCACAATCTTGTTGAGCAGTCGGTCCCGGTGTCTTCAATTTTACCCGCCCCTACCCTCTGCTGAGAAGCAGTAGCATGTTACAGCATATGATCTCCTGACCACTCAGAACGAGCCTGAGATCACAATTTTTGAGACTTTCAGGTATTCAGACGCCGTACCACGCTGGCTACTCCCCTAGCGCAGCGACTATGGCTTTCCCCAGACCAAGCAGTTGGGTGTCATCACAGCCAAGCGGCAGCCTGATGTCCGCCGTTCTCTCCAATAATGCTCTTGTGCTCGACAATTCCTGCCCCTCAATAAACTTCCAGTTCCAGAAACAACGCGCGTTGTAGGTATCGAAGCCAAACAGGTTAACCGGCAATCCGAACTTGTCACAGACTTCTTTCAGACTGAGAATCTTTTCCTTATCAACACCAGTCTCGATATAGAACTGCAAGCTGTCACAAACAGGAGAAACTTTGGGGTGGTAAGAAGGTATGCGAACATGTGGAGATTCACCAAGAACTTGAACGATAGTGTCATACTGCCGATTGTAGCGCGCTATGCGTTCATCTATTTTGCCCATTTGGGGCAACAATGCAGCAGCAGATAAATTCGACATGCGGAAGTTAAAAGTTGGCAGCGAGTTTGCCAGGGAAGAAAGTGCCGCAAGCAAGTCATCATCGAACCCATCTTTGCGAAAGTTTTCCTCATAACACCCAGAGTAGATGAGTGCCCGCGCTGCAAGCCCAAGATCGTCAGTGACCAGTAAGCCACCCTCCCCTGCATCCATTAGCTTGTGAGACTGAAAGCTGAATGAAGCCGCCTGACCAAATTTTCCGGTCAATGTCTGACCGAATTTGACGCCCAGGCTGTGGGCCGCATCTTCAAGGAGTGTGATATTGTGCTTCTGGCATAAATCTAGCACCGCATCCATGTCTGGCACTCTGCCACGCATATAAGAAAGCAGCAGGAATCTCGTCTCTGGAGTGATCGATGCTTCCAGACTATCCAGGTCAATCACATAGTTGTCGTCGACTTCGACCAAAACGGGCCTGGCACCAGCCTGGACTATCGCACTCGGTACCGCAATAAACGTGAATGCGGGGATCAATACACTATCTCCAGCGTTGACCCCGGCACTGATCAAAGAAAGATAGATAGCTGATGTACAGGAATTGACTGCCAGACAGTACTTGCTGCCAAACTGCTCTGCAAAGAGAATCTCAAGCTTGCGAGCAGGGCTTGGTTCTCCCCCATTGTCTGCATATCGAAACAGGCGTCCAGCTCGAATAGCCGACTCCACGCTTGCCAATACATCGTCATCTATACTACGCACTTTTTGTTCCTTCTATTCTTGCTCGCCGACACAATAGAATTGTGAATCAGGAGAAGCACCATCCTTTTTGGTAAGCTGTGTTGGCAGATTGATGCAAGTTACAATCTTTTCTGTACTTTTCTAATCTTGTCCGGATTCCAGGCAGGCCTGTGCGCACACCAGCTTGCCTGGCACCTGAAATCGTAAGGCGGCGCTAAAAGTAGCATATGATTGAATTTATCGGAAACAGAGCAGCTAAACTATTTCAACGCGCAGCGCAGGAAGTCCAATGGGACGGACACGCAATGTTCACCTACTGGGACACCTTCGCGGGCCCACTTCCTGCCTTCAATCATGCTCACTACAGCCCTTGCCTGCGCGTCCTGCCCAGGGCCATTACCAACCCTGTCGATGACAAGGGAGTTCTCGGAGAAATACTTAAACCTCGCTCTGACCTGTTGCCATGCACCTATAACGCTATCGATGAGATTCCCTACGTCCGTTCACGCGCCGACGGTTTGTGGTTTGTGAAGAACAGACATGGAGCAGGCGGCAAGCAGGTGAGCTGCCATCGGTATAGCGAGTTAACCGACCTTCAACTTGAGAGCAACGATGTCTTGCAACAAGCAGTCACAGATCTGGATCTGATTGACGGGCGAAAATACACCATTCGTTGTTACATGCTGATATGGCATGGAACGGCCTTCCTGCATCATTTTTGGTACAAGGTCATACATGGGGAGACCTATCAGCCAGATTCAACAGATTATGGAGCCCAGGTTTCGCTGCGCTACAGTGGCGGCGGCACCGAATTCGAACCAGTTGCAGAAATTGAATCGGATTCAAGATTCACAGAATTGCAACGGGTCCATCGAGAGATTGCTCGTGAATTCGCATTCATCACTGAAGAAAGCTCAGCTGAGACATATTCAATACTTGGCTGTGATTTCGTATTCGAACGCAGCGGACGAGCCAGACTGATCGAAGTCAATGCCTATCCGAATCTGGTACATCTGGACCCAGCTGTTGCCAATCAAGTGATCTATCCAATGATCAGGGACACGGTAACAAGCCTGGTGAAAGGAGAAGCTTCAGGAAACTGGGTGCAACTCCTGGATAAGAGGACACAATAGTTGCGGTCATTTCGCCACAACAAAAAAAGGGTGGCGCAGATTGCGCCACCCTTCTGTCTTGATTGTTCATCCAATCAGGCTTGAGTTTCAGCTCAAATCTCAAATCGATCCAGCTTCATCACCTTTGACCAGGCGTCTACGAAATCCTGGACAAATGCAGCTTCCGCATCATTCGACGCGTAGTACTCAGACAAGGCACGCAACTCTGAGTTTGATCCAAAGATCAGGTCTGCAGGTGTTGCGGTCCATTTCAGTGCGCCAGTATCTCTGTCCCTGCCTTCATAGATGCCCTGCTCAGAAGATGATCGGGTCCATTCGGTGGACAAATCAACGAGATTTACGAAAAAGTCGTTGCTCAAAGTGCCAGGACGACCAGTAAATACTCCATGATCAACGCCACCACTATTGGCATCCAGTACACGCAAACCACCTACCAGAGCAGTCATCTCCGCAACGGACAGTTCCAGTAGTGCCGCTTTCTCGATCAGCATTTCGGCTGGTGAACGACTATTGCCGGAAGCAAAATAGTTTCGGAACCCATCGGCGTTCGGCTTGAGCAGCTCAAAAGATTCGACACTGGTCTCGGATTCCAGCGCATCGCCTCGGCCAGGCACGAAAGGAACCTCGATTTCTATCCCTGCATCATTTGCTGCCTTTTCAATGGCTGCTGCGCCAGCAAGCACGATCAGATCCGCGATGGAAATCTGCTTGCGCGAACTGCCTGAGTTGAAATCGCTCTGGATGCCCTGCAAAACTTCGAGGACACGGTTCAATTCAGCCGGATCATTGGCTTCCCAGCTGTTTTGAGGTGCAAAGCGAATACGTGCTCCGTTGGCACCACCCCGCATATCAGTCCCGCGATAGGTCGATGCCGAAGCCCAGGCGGTGCGTACCAGTTCAGATACAGACAACCCGGATTCGATGATGTCTTCCTTGAGTCGTCGCACGTCCCGATCATTGACCAACTGGTAGTCCGGTGCAGGAATAGGATCCTGCCACACGAATTCCTGTTCAGGCACCAGGTCGCCCAGATAGCGGGAAGTTGGGCCCATGTCACGATGGGTCAGTTTGAACCAGGCGCGCGCAAACGCGTCTTCAAACTCTGCCGGATTCTCCAACCAGCGGCTGGTGATCTCGCGGTAGGCTGGATCGACTTTCAGCGCCAGGTCGGTAGTGAACATGATTGGAGCATGGCGCAATGAAGGATCATGCGCATCAGGCACCAGGGTAGAAGCGGCGCCGCGAGCTGGAATCCATTGCGTAGCGCCAGCAGGGCTTTCCGATTGCACCCAGTCATAAGTATAGAGATTGGTCAGGTAGCCATGGGTCCATTCGGCTGGGCTGTGAGTCCATGCACCTTCAAGGCCGCTGGTAATCGTATCGGCACCCTTGCCGGAGCCGTAGCTACTCAACCAACCCTGGCCCTGGGCCGCAATGTCAGCTCCTTCTGGCTCTGCGCCAACATACTGAGAAGGATTGGCTGCACCGTGAGCTTTGCCAAACGTATGTCCACCAGCAATCAGCGCGACGGTTTCCTCGTCGTTCATCGCCATTCTGCCAAAAGCTTCTCGTATGGCATCAGCCGCTGCTTGTGGGTCGGGATTACCCCCAGGTCCTTCAGGATTCACATAGATCAAACCCATCTGGGTCGCACCGAACGCGCCTTGAAGATTGCCCATGGCATCGCGGCGATCCGCAGCAAGCCACTCACCTTCAGGACCCCAGTTGACCTCAGCCGGTTGCCAGGCATCGATGCGGCCACCCGCAAAGCCCAGCGTTTCGAATCCCATGGATTCCATTGCCACGGTGCCAGACAGAATCATCAGGTCTGCCCAGGAAAGTGCACTGCCATACTTCTGCTTGATCGGTAACAACAGCAGACGCGCCTTATCGAGATTGGCATTGTCTGGCCAGCTGTTCAATGGCGCAAACCGCTGCATGCCTCCGTCAGCGCCTCCGCGACCATCGATGGTTCGATAAGTGCCAGCACTGTGCCAGGCCATGCGAATGAAGAATGGACCGTAGTGTCCATAATCCGCCGGCCACCAGTCCTGTGAAGTGGTCATCAATTCAATCAGGTCTGCCTTCACCTCATCCAAATCCAGTGATTCGAAAGCGGCAGCATAGTCAAAGTCTGCACCCAGAGGATTGGAGCCCTGATCAATCTGCCGTAGCGGCTCAAGACTCAAACGATTTGGCCACCAGTAATCATTGTCTGGTGCGTCCTGCCCATGGGCAAGATTAAGCGGCAACACCGGGGTCAGACCGATTGCCGCTGCAGTCAATAGCGGGAGCGTTTTCCTAAGCATCAAATGCCTCCTGTCAGCTTCCAATAAGAAAGAAATAGCTAGTCGAAAGCTAAGGTAGCGTTTCACCTCTAATCGGTAAAACGAAATATATCGATGGAAATTATCGGATTTTCCGATAGGAGAATTAGTCAGACACCAGCAGGGAAAATCCCGCCAGACGGGCCTTGTGGAGGTTCAGGAGAAAGTCGGATTTTCAGGCAGACGATGCTATCTGCCAGGATCTGGTTCGGGAACGAAAGTACTGCCGTCTGCAAAAGTAATCTTCTGCAAATACATGGTGTAGTCACGCCGACCCTTGCGGCCGGTAGCAGTGATCCGGGAGCCGATTTCCAATTGCTCGAAGGAAACACCACGGCGCTCCAGGGTAGTGCGCGCACCTGACTCGAGTAGCCAAAAACGTTCGGTGCCAGTTTCATCGATTTGCTTGATTAATACAGATGAATGTGGGTTCTGGTAGCGCACTCTCTCAATAACACCAGCGACGGAGATGATCTCCTGGGTGAAGTTCGCGTTGGTGGAATGATGAGCTGGAGAAAAATGCGGAAACAGCACAAGTAGAAACATGCTGAAAAGCATTCTAATTTTGTATTTCATTGCGCATCCTCCTCTGCTTCCTCGTTCAATTCATAGAACCAATCGTAATCTGCGTCGGTGCACTCATAGAGCGGAAATTCCGAATCTTCGATGCGAACGAAGGTGTAATCCAGAATGAACGGTTGCTCATAGAGCGTCGCATCGATGTGCGTGTGAATCACACGCAGCTCACCTTCTTCAATCCACAGCTCTTCAATGGTGACTGTGTCTTCCCCTTGCGGTACGCCACGCGACGTTCGTATGTACCCGGGTGAATGGTTGCGGGACTCGATTATCAGCCGGTCATCTTCATAACGTGCAATAGAGGAACCCATTTCCTGAAAATAAGTACCATTGATATTCCGGGTGCTTGGAGTATCAGTCAGCGCGGACTCATCGCCCAGCGGGATATCGCGCCTTAAATCATAGAATTCATATTTGATCAGTACGCTGTCTGCATTCTGCTCAAAGGCGATGCGCACGTTTGGATTGGCCCAGACACGCGAAGTGCTGGCAGGCACACAATAGAGACTGGGATCATCGACCAGTAAATCATACTCACTCTGTATTCGTTGACCCTGCTCCGTAAGAACCAGCTCCCGCTCCCGGGAAGGGCCACTCAACATCCAGATACCCGACAGGTCGAGCTCCCCATAGGCGCTGGCGCAGTAGAGGCAAAGTAAGAAGAGTAAGCCTGGTTGAGAGCGCATAGAGAAACCTTTGGTCTATGCAGGAAAACGCGCTAGCGAACGCAACCCAGAGTCTGCAGCAAATTCTCGGCCTGTTTTACTTTGCTGCGACCAGGAAAGAAACTGATATCTGCCACCTGCTCGATTTCTCGATAACTGGCAGTGTAGTCGCAATAGCGATCAGACTGAGACAGGTTTTCCGGAAAAACAAACGCAGCCACAGAATCACCATCAATAACAATCTTGTAGTAAGCAGAGGGATTCAGATCCTGCGAGGAGGGTGAAACGCTGAGATTTGCAATCACGTACAAAGGCCCGGTTATGACGTAGAGCTCTCCAGCCTCTGAAACCAGTCTATTGAGACGTTGCTCCAGGCTTAACCAGGGACCGAGTCGCAATGGTGCCGGCATCGGTACCATATTGCTGAAATTGTTCAGATCGGACCAATAAGGCGTGTTGGCGAAACTGGTCATGGGAGCAAGACGGGCCCGGTCTTCCGCTTCGACCAATGCCGCCCTGCCACCGGCATAGGGGTTACTGCTATTGCTGATAGTTTCAGACAAGCGCAACTCGGCATCGCCTGCATCAGCCACAATAATGTCTTCCAGTGGAGAGAATTCGACCAACCTGTCAGGATGCCAGGTTCTCGGTAACAGGGATGCCACGCCAACCGCCTCTTTTGTGAGCCGGTACGCGGACCAGTCCGGTACACCAGTCTTGCCATTAATACCCGCAGCATAGAGATGATGAATTACCACATTATTACGATTTGCCGAGAGCTGTGAGGCATATTGAGGGCATTCGCCCTGGCAATGGGTAACTGCAAGCGACTGGGCGTGCGACCGTAGTGTTGTGAGTCCTGCTAGCAGTGACAGCAATAACACCAGCAGTGAAGAATGGCGTTTCTGAATCATTGGTTTAGCACCGCTCCCTTCTATTGGTCTGCAGGTTAGCCACAATCTGCATAATTGTCCATCGGACAGGATAGCTAACCATGTTATCGGCCTTCTCCTGCAAACGCTTGTTCTGCATCAAATTGTCATCAAACATCTTGCTGACAAAAAAGGCCCATTCCAGGGAATGAGCCTTTTCCAAGCGAAATCAGAGGACCGCGGGTCAGCTTTCTTCCTGCCCGCCTTCCATAAACTCCACATGAATTTCCAGATTGATCTCATCTCCCACGCCGAAACTGGTAAATCGATCAACGCCGAATTCCGAGCGCAGGAAGCTGGCGCTTCCGGAGAATCCCAGGGTATAGCTGCGCGTCAGGAAATTGCGCCCACCACCGTGGAACTCAACTTCCAGATTGACTGGTGCAGTAACACCATGAAATGTCAGCTCTCCGCCAAAGACGAAATTATTTTCGTCGACAGCTTCAACCAGTCCAGTGGAGCGATACACTGCCTGCGGATAGGCTTCAACGTCCAGCCAGTTGTCACCACGAAGCTCCTCTTCAAACACAGGCAAGTTCACATTAATCGATGCCATGTTGACTATGACTTCCAGACTGGCGCTTTCGATGTTCTCCGGATCGAAATCCAGGGTGGCATCGAAATCGGTGAAGCGACCTATAAAGGTAGAAAAACCAAGGTGGTTGATCTTGAACAACAAGGCAGCGTGATCTGTATCGAGCGTATACGCACCAGAGCGAAGCTCTGTGATGTCTGTGGTTTGATCTGGAGTCAACAAACGATCGCAGGAAACCAGCATCACTGAACAAGCCAACACTATCAGTGTGCGACCAAGGGTTGAGTTCTTGAAAAATGTCATCTAATGAACCTGTAACTATCTAGTGCAGTCTTGATTACTGCTGTATTGCGTATACGTCTACTTTAACCATCACTTCGTTGGGTACTTCAGCAGTGTTCGCCCAGTATCCCTGTCCCACGCCGTATTCCAGGCGCAGAATTTCCACTTCGCTGGTCAGGTTAAAACAAACCTGGCCATCACAAGTTTCAATGCTCAGATCGAAAGGAAAAGTAATCGGATTGGTTTGATCCCGAATAGTCAAAGTGCCATCCG
Organism: uncultured Pseudohongiella sp.; assembly: GCA_965267495.1. Classification (GTDB taxonomy): domain Bacteria; phylum Pseudomonadota; class Gammaproteobacteria; order Pseudomonadales; family Pseudohongiellaceae; genus UBA9145. The sequence goes on from OZ254078.1 coordinate 2,976,904, forward strand.
CTTCAAAGGATGTGACACCGGTAAGACGGCAATTTTCTGCCTTGAAAGTGGCAGTAGGCCAGGTATCCACATCGAACAATTCATAATCGAGCAAATAGTCCAGCACTTCTGGAGAATCAACATCGATATCTTCAATGTGAATAGTGACATCGAAGTTGCAAGCCGTGGGGCGCATAGGATCAATGTCGAATGTTGCTTCGACGTTTGAGAAGCGACCTTCATAGGGATCGGTGCCGTAGGAATACTGGAAAACCACCTGGGACATGCCCGGATCGAGAATCCAGTTGGCTGCCGTTGCCGGCAAGGCTAAAACCAAAAGCGCTATCCCTGGTAATGCTCGTTTCAGAATATTTCGCATGCTTCTTAACTCCTGTCTTGGTTTACGGCAGCGCATAGGCAACCAGCTCTGCTGCCTGGCCACCACCGCTGACGAACATGGCAACATACTGTTTGCCATCGTGCTCATAAGTAAAAGGCAAGCCGGATTGATTGTTTGGCAAATCTATCTCGGCAATGATGTCGCCGGTTTGTTTGTCCACTGCCCTGAAAATTGGACTAGCACCTGGACCACCAGTACCCTCGCCCACAAAAAGCAGTGTCTTGGTTACCAACAAACCCGCGCGGGTCGGGATACCGGTACGCTCGATATCCACTCCCTCAAGCAGTCTGTGATTTGCGATACGATCTGGCGTATCAGCATTGGCAATCATCCACAGGTGATCGCCGGAATTCATGTCAATGGCGGTTACACGACCATAAGGTGGCGCAACGATATCCAGCCCCTGTACGCGAGGAACGCGCACGCCGAAAGAAGCACTGAGATCCAGATCCGAATTCTCATCTTTGCCCAGTGACATGACTGCCAGGGCAGTTCGGGAAGGCACATAGAGAATGCCTGTTTCAGGATCTACGGCACCACCTTCCCAGTTCGCCCCACCGGTGGATGAAGGCAGGCTCAAGGTACCGCGAGTCCCATCATCTGCCTCAGCCAGTGAAGGTGGTGAATAGACACTTGGAGACAGGCGGAAGCCCTCAAGGGATGCCAGTGCCAAGGCGCGAATTTCAGGTGTCCAGTCAACCAGGTCATCTTCGGTAAATCCACCGCGGTCAAATGGAGCCGGGCGGGTCGGATGAGGTTGCGTGGGTGAATAGTATTCACCTGCTACATCCCCTGCTGGCACAGGCAGCTCTTCGATGGGCCAGATAGGCTCGCCGGTTTCACGATCAAAGGTAAATACCCAGCCCTGCTTGGTCAGCTGCATCAACACCTTGCGACCATTCGGCAAGTCCGCACCGATAGCTGCAGCAGGCAGATCCCAGTCCCAGATGTCATGGTGGACAGTCTGGTAGTGCCATTGGCGCTCACCCGTTGTGATGTCCAGTGCTACGACTGAACCGGTAAACAGGTTGTCACCTGGGCGGTCTGCACCGTAGCGGTCGCCTGTAGCAGACTCAACGGGCAGATACACATGATTCAATTCGGGATCACCAGAAATAGGCGACCACACGCCCGCGTTACCGGTGAACTCAACGCCTTCATCGAGCCAGGTTTCGAAACCAATTTCACCGCGCTGAGGAATAGTGTGGAACGTCCACAACAACTCGCCGGTGCGGGCATCAAAACCACGGATATCGCCTTTCACATTCGCTTTCGAGCGAGGACGCATGCCGACGCGGTGGGCAGCACCAACCACGATCACGTCATTCATCACGAACGGTGCAGCAGAAAGGCCTATATCGGGATAGGGAAATCTTGGGTCATCGGCATTACGCAGTCCGACCATCAGGTCAACGATACCCTCGTCGCCAAAATTCGGGTCAGGCACACCAGTCTCCGCATCGAGTGATACCAGGTGATAACCAGGAGTCACATCAATCACGCGCTTCTCAGTACCATCGGTCCAATACGCAACGCCTCTTCCAGCACCCTTGCGAGGCGCTTCATCAAAACGTTCACCTTCATTGGGCCGCCACAGCCACAGGACCTGTCCACTAGTGGCGTCCAGCGCCACTACATTTCGGGTGCTACCAATGTTGGCATACAACACGCCACCAATTTCAATCGGAGTTGATGGATTGTTGAAATCTGTAGTTGGACCGAAGTTAGCAGTTGAGAATGACCAGGCCAATTCCAGGTCGGCGACATTGTCCGCATTGATCTGATCCAGTGGCGAGTACCTCTGTGCCAATGGATCGCCGTGATATTCCGGCCAGTCTCCTGCATCGACACTGGTGCCAGTTTGCGCAAGGGTTGTGGGCATTGCCAGGCCCAGGCCAACACTGATGCCTGCACTCACAAGGAGGGAAGAAATTGATCGAGATTTTATTATCATCTGGGCTCTCCGAAGGTCTTGACTACGCTACTGCTTGTGACCGGCACCTTTGTAATTATCCTATGTAAGCTGCTGTAAAAACACAGCCTTTTTGCAGGTGTCGTTCAGTCTTGATTCAGTATCGAGTGCTCTCAGCAATTGGCCCTGGAGGCCAGTTTTTGCGGGCACTCAAGAGACGCGATTGTAGCAAGGATTGAGCTACCGGGGGAGGAATCGCAGACAGCGCGATTTCGGCCTGCCTGACTGTCCCCGTGGCTCGTCGTTTTTGCCCAACCAGCCCGAAAGCCCCATGTTGTGTGGCCTCCAGACATTCACAACACATTGCCTTAGACCCACCAGCAAATGAGTAAATCCCGGCAATTTGTTACAGAGTTAAACGGGGTATGACAGAAGCGTGGGCTTGCAGCTGAGAAAAGGAAAATGGCGTGTTTTTACCGGGATTCAGCAACTAATTGATATAAGCCTCGGTTACTGCACGCACTGACTTGCGAATGCCCCGGGCAGCCGCTTTGGCCGAAATGGTCGCCCTGGCGATACCATCGATGTCCTTGTCCACACGAAATCTATCGGCGGCTGTCATGCCGGGAAACTGCTCCTCGAATCCCCAGGAAAAGAAATCACCCATGGTGTAGCGAAAGGACTCTCTGTAGTAGATCACTCTCAATCCCAGGATAGTCCCCTCCAGATCCATGCCGATGAGCACATCAATCGGACCACTGTAGCCATTGGCTTCTGGCGGGAAATCAGGAGTGACAAAAGCATAGCCAATCAGCGAGCGCTCGCCGCTGGCATCTGTCTTGTAGGCCTTGTAGACCGGTGGCTCGCCTTCCTTGTCCGCAAAGTAGTCGGCTCCCGGCACCACGGATTTCAATAGCCGCTCCGAGGTGTGGTCGGAATTGGCAGCAAACAGCGATACCTGAAACAGGCTGACCAGCACAAACACAAGTCCTGCCCACTTGATGCTGGCAGAGCTCGTCCTGTGTCTCCTGTGAGTTTGCGAATTCATGTTGTGTTCCTGATTTTCCGGAGTTTAATCCTCTGGACAGGTTCATTTTATAATGATTTTGCTCGCCACTGGGCCGGGACTCTGTGCCAATTTGTTGCAGAATCCGCTTTAGATAAATGGCCGAGATGTCGTAGAAAATTGAGGCAAACGCGCGCCGCTTGAGATTTTCGCGACTATGATTTCACAAGAAAAACTGGAAGGCATGGTGGACGCCATGCCGGCATTTTCCAACAGCGTTACCCGAGTGATGGAACTCACCGCGGACATCAATTGTGCGCCCCGGGACCTGGTCGAGGTTATTGACCATGATCCGGTAATGACGGTGAAGATCCTCAAACTGGTAAATTCGGCTTTTTTCGGATTGCGCCAGGAAATCGTATCAATCAAACAGGGCGTTGTAATTCTCGGTATCAACACGGTCAAGAATCTCGCCATCACGATAGCCGCCGTCGGTATGCTGCCAAGAAAATCCATCGCCGGATTCGATTCACAGGAATTCCTGCTTCATTCGCTGGGCACAGCGACCATTGCACGCATCTTGAGTCAACGCATCGGCATTCCGGCGAAAGAATCCACAGACTTTTTTGTTGCCGGATTGCTCCATGATTTCGGGAAAGTCGTGCTGGTGCAGTTTATGCCCGAAGAAACCGAGCGGGCTCTCACTACAGCGACAGAGAATGACATAGACCTCTGCCAGGCAGAACAAGAGCTCATTGGCGCCACCCATGCAGACATCGGCGCCATGTTGGCTGAAAAATGGCAACTACCAGAAAAGCTGGTCACCACTATCGGCGAACATCATTCCCCGGCAGAAAGGGATGAAGATTCCTGCATGCGGGATTGTGTCATCGCTGCCAATCTCATCACCAAGAAGTTTGGATTTGGCTACAGCGGCAATCCATTTGTTCCGGAATTGCCCGGTCTGGTTATTGATCGGTTTGGTGCTGGCCTTGAAGACCTCTGTGCTGGCCTGGGAGATCTCACCGAAGAGCTCGACAAAACGAGGTCATTCGCTGCTGTTTAGCGCAAGTCAACTATAAAGGAGAGCAACATGCATTTTACCTTCAGAGGAGTCCGGGGCTCGATTGCATCACCAGGGCCAGCTACTGTCCGCTACGGTGGCAACACAACCTGCATCGAAGTGCGCGGCGACAATGACGAGCTGATAATCCTCGATGCGGGTACTGGCATCTTTCCTCTGGCTCAAACATTACTCTCTGAGTTACCAGTGAGCTGCCACATCTTTATTTCTCACACTCACTGGGACCACATACAGGGCCTTCCCTTTTTCACACCGCTGTTTATCCCTGGCAACAAGATTACTATTTATGGCGCAGGCGACCCGGTATCGCAGCGCGGCATTCAGGAAGTACTCAGCAGGCAACTTGAGTACGCCTATTTCCCAATTCGTGAAGCAGAACTCAATGCTGAAGTTAACTACGTAGACTTGAAGGATATGGAGAGAATCGAAATCGGTTCTGTCACTGTAGAAAATATCCTGATGAATCATCCGGCGATGGACTATGGATACAAGGTCAGCTGCGAAGGGAAATCCTTGTTCTTTACTGGCGACCATGAGTGGCCCGCAAATATATTCGGTCCAGATGATCCCGATCATGACGAGTTTGCTGAGGAAATCGATGCCAGGCGAGAACAGATTGTCGATTTCATTCGCGATGTCGATGCCCTGATCATTGACACATCCTATACCCGGGATGAGTACCCCGGTAAAGTCGGCTGGGGCCATGGCACCTTCGACACTTCAATCGCGGTGGCCAGAGATGCCAATGTAAGACAGTGTTTCTTCACCCATCATGAACCGACGCGCAGTGATGATGAGCTGGAGAGGGTCTATCGGGAGGCTCTATTGCAGAACAACGTGGGTGATTCGTTGCTTGAGCCCGATTTCAAGCTGGCGAAAGAAGGCGAGCCTGTCGAAATCCATGCTGTTCAGAAACAGCCCGTGCAGCCCGTACCGGGAGCACTGGCGCCTGCAAACCAGGAGCTGGCAGAAGTCGAATAGCACCTCAGAGCTCCTCCGTGGGGAGTAATACAAGGAATCATTGAGGGAGTACTTAAGCGGCACTGCGATCAGTCCCTCCCCTAAACACAACACTCCTTCGTCAACGATGGAGCCACCCAATCCAGGGCAGGCCTCCAGTATTGCGGCTTACCGGGCATGGTGCTAATTTGCGGATGTGCCAATCACCGTCAATCGGGGGCATATCCCCGAAAACCAAGAACAAGCGGAGGTCCCTGTGAAATCTTCACTGCAAGCCATCATCTATTGCTGCCTGACAATTACCGGTTTTCTCAGTCTGCCCCTCAGTGCACAGACATACCAGGTCAATACGGTTACCGGCCCAATCACTGACCGCCCAATTCGTATTCTGCAGACCAATTCAGCGGGTGACGACGTTTATGTTTTTGACCCGGCTACCATGGAACAGGTCGGTTATATTGAAAACCTGCCTCACAATCACGGCGCCACGGTTCATGCGGATGGTCTCTACTACTATTTCACCAATGAACATGACCACACTGTAGATATAGTAGACACACGCACGTTCGAAGTCGTCGACCGCGTTGAGCTGGCTAATGGCCCGCACAATCTTTCTGCCAGCATGAGCGCCCGCAAAGTCTATGTGGCAATTATCCGGGAACCGCTTATCCAGGTGATCGACATGGACAGTCACGAGATCATCGCTAACATCGAAACTGGCGGTGGTGTGCACAACACTTTCGTGACCCCTGATGGACGCTATGCTGTCGGAGGCATGATTGGCGCCAGCGAGATCATCGCCATCGATACAGAGACCGATGAGGTTATGTGGGAGCTCTCCGTACCCTACTCGCAGAATCCATTTACTGGCGGTGTACGACCAATTGCTTTTACCACTAACCCGGATGGCTCCACCCGATCACTGTTGGTCAACGTGGGCGGATGGCATGGTTTCTGGGAATACGACTGGGATACCCAGGAGCTGATGAACAAGGTCTCGCCTCCTGAAGACTCCTGGAATCGTACCGATCAGACTGCCGACGGAATCCAGAGCGCACCCAGTCATGGCGTCGTCATATTGCCCGACCAGAGTCAGGTCTGGCATTCCAGCCGTGCCACGTCTCACATCTATGGCTATACCTTTCCTGACTACGAATATATTGGACGTGTGTACATTGGCAATCCCGCCTGGATAACCACTACTCCAGACAGCCGCTACCTGTGGGTAGGCGTCTCCGGCCACAATGAAACCGCTGTGGTTGATGTTGAGACCCAGGAAGTCATTCGGCGCTTTCCTGTAGGTCAAGCTCCAAAACGTATTTTCACTGCCATCATGCCTTCTGATTGGGAAGGAGAAGCACAATGACAGGCATAGGAAAAATTGCTGCACTTGCGGCCGTGCTGGCCACGATGCTCGCAGCTTGCAGCGAGCAGGAATCCGCGCCTGGGTCGACACAAACTGCCAATGGCGGCGGCACCCCTGCGCCAGATAAAGGTCTCGACTACGACTATTATGTGAGCGCCGTGGAGCCGATCTTTCTCAGGCATCGCGGCGGGTTCGTGGGCACCGACACATCTTGCGTTGCCTGCCACACTACACAGGCGAACGCGCCACTGGGACTACAGCCTCTGACAGAGGAAAATGGCAATGTTTTCTGGACTGAAGAGCAATCCCGACAAAATTTTGAGAATGTGGTGATGCTGGTTAATCCCAGCGCTCCCGACACCAGCCGCTTGCTTCTCGCTCCCCTGGCCACAACAGCGGGAGGAGACAGACATTCCGGTGGCAACTTTTGGGATTCTACCGATCACAGCGAATATCGAATCATCGCCGAATGGATTGCGACCGGCGATTCCGCCGCAACAGCCGATCCGATTGTCGATGTGGACTTCGAGTTTTTTCGCGCCTGTGTGCAACCTATCTTCGTGAATCCAATCGACAATGCCATGCCTTGCATCGAATGTCACAGTGGTGAATTTGCTATCCCACCACCCGAAGGAAGTTACTGGACCGAAGAACAATCGCTTCAGGCATTCGAATCGCTGTCCTATCTGATCGATCCAGGTCGTCCGGAAGCCACGCGCTTCCTGCACAAGCCCTTGCATCCAAATGCAGGCGGAGATCTGATGCACAACGGCGGCAGACGCTGGTATTCAGCCGATGATCCAGAACGGCTTGCACTGGCTGCCTGGGTAAGAGGAGAATCCACCGGCGACCAATGCCCGGCACCTCTGCAGTATGACTATCCGCCCAGACCGTAACTCTGTCCTCCAGTCGATGCGGCAAGCAACAATGACAATAAGTCTGTTGTTGCTTGCCTCCTGTGCGGAACAGGATCCCACTTCGACTCTCGACGGCATTTTTACTGCCGACCAGGCAAGCCGGGGTGAAGGATTGTTCAATACACACTGCGTTCGCTGTCACAGCATTCAGGAATTCAGCGGTCCTGCCTATGACACAATCTGGGCGGGAGTGCCCCTTAGTGCGCTTTATATACGCATTGCCAACACCATGCCCCTCGATCAACCCGGCAGCCTGGGCACCACCGAGGCTACAGCCATCACTGCACATATTCTTGCCGAGAACGGTATGCCAAGCGGCAATGCTGAACTCGGCGGCGACGTTGAGTGGTTGACGGGAATCAGTCTTGCTGCGCGCGAATAGTCCACGCTTGCCCAGAGAAAATCTGTAATGATGCTGTTTGTAACAGTCTGTGGTTTTATTTACCTGGTGGCTGTGTGTTACGAGAGCGACCTGCGTCGCAATCTCGAATTGCACAATGACGGCGTGTGTATCCTGCGATCTCCAACCAGGTCAGAAATCCTGACACTTCTCCCGAAAGACTACGAGTTTCTGGACTATCGCTACAGTATCAAAGGCTGCTCACTTTCAAGCTATCACCGGGATGTGACCAGCAGCCCCTATGAATTTGACACTCAACATCCGGTCTATACATTAATTGCCTACCACAGTGCAGGCAGGCTACTTGGCGTTGTGCCTGGATCCCACAGGACAGTCCCCTTTACCTGGGGCCGTCCACAGACGATTGGGGGTGAGAGTGGCACAGCGGTGCTGTTCAATAGTGATGTGCTGCATGCAGGAGCGATGTCCAGTGATGCCAATCGCCATGCCGAACAATTTAAGATCGCTCACAAAGATGATGTGCAGCGCTTTGACTCACTACAAGGAGTCGACACAGAAGTCTCGAATAAATCCCGAATCGGTCGCCCTTATGAATACGCTTGCCGAAAAATTTCCCTGCTATTTCCCTGGTTCTTCAATCACGTCATGACCCGATACCTGCAGCAAAACGATGGCTCAACATTCAATCGATTCCTGCTCTTTGTTTTCGGGCGGTCATTTTACAACCGCTAAAGATCAGGCTCCTTCCAGAGCGTCTTTGATCATTGCAATTACGCGGGTTTCGGATTCCTGTTCACGATTATCTGCAATCAAGGCGATTCGAGCAGCTGACAATACCAACTCACAGCCTTCTGCATCGCTTCCTATTCCGCTGATGAGTTGCAATGCTTTTTGTTGCCCCGGGATAGGGTCGCTCAACAGCGCGCCACAGATATCACGAAATAGTGGTTCATAGCGCTCAAAATTCAGTGCTGCGAGAATTTCCTTGCGCTCCTGCAGCAAGGCAACAAAGCTATCTATCTCGGAGTCTGCCAGGTCACCATCGGCTACCGCCACCAATGCGAATGCGCTGACAACTGCTCTTGCCAGATCATCGGAAATCTCCTTGTTAAATCTTTGCCAGGACAGGATTGCGTAGGCAGCACTTTCATCGATAGTCATAGCTGACTTCCTCAAGAGAATGTACTGGGAATATAGCGCAAAGCTGCTTTATCTTGTATTTTCGTCGTTTCAATTCAGAACCTCCTCTGCGGAATTGGCTCGACCATGATTGCGGCCACTACCGGGGACGATCTGAATGTTTTTTATTTATCAGCAGGTATTGATATGTCCAGTTCTTCTCGATCTCGCTCCAGTCTTGGCTTAGTCCTGAGTTTCGCTACATTGTTTGGATTCAGCCTGGTAGCGTCACAGTCCGCCCTGGCACAACAGGCATCATCAAGTGGCGAACCCGAAGCCTGGGTCTCTGCAAGCATGTGCGAGCCTGGCAATCGCTCGGTCGATTTGAATCAGCCGCTCGCGTTTTCCTACACTGATTCCAGTGGCAATAACCCCCGTCACCTAACTGCGGAGCAGGCGGGTCTCACCACCGCCGAGCTATCGGAGTTGGAACTGGCATGGGCAATCGCATTTCCTCAAACATCAGGAATGCGCGCAGCGCCGGTAATTGTAGGTTCTACTATCTTTTATTCGGCTACCGATTCCGGTCGTGTTTTTGCCCTGGATGTTGAGAGCGGCTGCGCCAAGTGGGTCTATGAATCCGGAACCCGCTTGCGATCTTCAATGGCCTATGGCGTTGTAGATGGTCAAGGTCTGCTGATGTTCAGTGATATGCCAGGCATGATCCATGCGATCAATGCCACAACTGGCGAAGCAATCTGGGTGGCAAGTGGTCAGGCGTCTGACAACCAGGGCATGCTCACCGGCACGCCGGTTATTCATGGAGACAGAATCATCGTGCCTGTATCTGGCTCAGGGGTAATCACCGGCGGTAATCCCAATTATGAGTGTTGTGAAAACCATGGTGCAGTGACCGCACTTGATGTCCGCACCGGTGAGAAAATCTGGGAATACCACACCATGCCCGTTGCAGATTACAACGGACTGGTCAGTTCGACAGGAGTAAAACAACGCGGCCCTTCAGGCGCACCGATCTGGACGACTCCAACTATCGATGCCGACAGAAACCAGATCTATGTCACCACCGGCGAAAACACCTCACACCCGACCACGGGCACCAGTGATGCCATCATCGCGCTGGATCTTGAAACTGGCGAGGAGAAATGGGTCTTCCAGGCAATCGCGAACGATCTGTGGCATTACGGCTGCCTCGCAGATGGCCCTAACTGCATCTTACTCGAAGATACCTATTCCGTAGACTATGACTTCGGCGGTCCCGCAATCCTTGTCAATGCTGGCGGCAGAGACTTATTGTTGGCGGGCCAAAAATCAGGCGATCTCTGGGCCCTGGATCCAGACTCCGGTGCACTGGTATGGAATCAGCAGGCAGGTGAAGGCACCCTCCTGGGCGGCAACCACTGGGGAATTGCTGCAGATGCCGAACGTGCGTTTCTCACCATCAATGATCCTGAAAACGCCAACCTGGGCATTGAAGGCAGCAATGCCCAACCCGGTATTTACAGCTACTTTACTGGCACTGGTGAACCAAGCTGGTTCTATGAGGTAGAACCTGAGTGTAACGAGCAGCGCAGTGATCGGCTGAGACGCTGCGATTCATTATTCGGCTTTTCCGCCGCCCCATTGTCAGTTGATGGTGCGGTAATTACCGGCGCTCTTGATGGACGGCTGTTCATCTTCAACTCTGACACCGGCGATCTGTTGTTCGAATATGACACCGTCCAGGATTTCGAAACGGTTAACGGCGTGGAAGGCTATGGCGGCTCAATTGAAAGTCACTCTATCGCCGCCGGTGCCGGCATGGTTTTCGTTGGCTCAGGATACGGTCAGTTCAACGAGGTTTCTGGCAACGTCTTGCTGGCATTCCGTCCTGCTGAACAATAGAAGATATCTAAGCCGGGTCCGACTTGAGATCATTTACATGGTTAGCTGCTGGTCAGACGAGGTAAGTTGTCTGGCTGGCGGCATCTGCGAGTAGGACTCCAATTCCGGCTCATGCTGAATTGCATAGCCAAAGTCGTTGTCGACTTTGCAGGGCATGCGAAAGCAAAACTCTTCCATCTTGATGTCATCCAACCCGGACTGATCGAAAGGGTCTTCCATACGCTCCTGTATATTGTACAGGCTAACCAGGATAAAACCCGGCGTCGCCGCCACCACATAGATCAACCAAACTGCATAGGTGCTGATCTGACTGACCAGCGCTGGAATAAAAATACAAGGAAACACGTAAATAAATACAAGACAGTAAGCCCTCAGGCTTACCGGAGTGCCATGGGTCGAAAGACCGATGGTGTTTTCCATGCTTTCTTTGGCGTCTTTCAATATCCGGAATAACTTGATTGACGTACCCGCTGAGAAAGCGTCCTTCCGCTCACAAACAAACAGGAAAATTTCATCCAGCCTGGCGCGTACCAGATCGAATCTGTTCTTGTCAGAATACAAGGCTGTAAGCAGATTGCTGGAGAGTATCTCAAGCTGACTTGCAATATATTGTTTGCTCTGCGAGTCCAGCTTGCGGTTGCTCTGAAAACAAAAATACGCGGCAGATAATGAAGCCTTGAATGTGCTAAGCAACTGGATCGCATTGTCTCGTCGTTTAAACGCTTCCCTGATCGTAAATACCAGAGGAAATATCACTGCCAGACTGAACAGGGTGATATTGACACTTGAGACATAACCATTGGATAAGCAGAAAAATGTCACCAGGGTGCTTACCAATAGTACGCTGAGCGTCTTGCCATCGATTATGGAGACGTATTTTTGCATTGGTGTATTTAAAGGGCCTTTCGTCTCTTGAACAATCAGTTTCTAACTTGCAAATAGTTCGGAAATATCAAATTTTCATTCTCTCATCATCAGTAAAAACTAGGGCTATTTGGAACATGTCGGTTGCTGTCGCGCAAGCGCTCTGCCAGGAAACCAGGCGGAGCACCTGCACAGAACCAAGGACCTTGGAGAATGATCTTAAGCAATCAATTTCAGTTGTCGTATTCGACTTTATTTCGTGCCGCTTGCTTTATCTGTAGTCTAATCATTGCGCAGACTGCTGGCGCCAGCGAAATACCAGACTCTCTGCAAACCGATCTATTCAATTCTTCAGCGCCTGTCTCTCTGACTTTAACCGGACCGTTTTCATTAATTAACAGGGAGAAAGACAAGAGCAAAGAGTACGAAGGAACCCTGGAATATGTGAATACCGCGGGAGAAACTGTGCAGCTCGATGCAAAATTCAGCGCAAGAGGTAATTGGCGACTGGACGCCAGAGAATGCCGCCAGGCTCAGTTATGGGTCAACCTGAAAAAGCGCCAGGTGCCAGGCACGCTGTTCGAGGATCAGAATAAACTGAAGCTGGTTGTACAGTGCAGCCTCGGCAGCAACTATGCCCAATGGCTTTTAAAAGAGCAGCTGGCTTACGAGGTGCTTGGTGAATTTACCGATCTGAAACTGCGCTCAAAACTGGTTGAAGTCAGCTTTGTGAATCCTAATTTGCCAAGGAAGACCAGACCACAGTTTGCATTCTTCATAGAGCACCACAAATCAGTGGCGAAAGCAGAAGGCATGGAAAATGAAAAATTGCCGACGGTTGACCTGGAGTCCCTCGATCCGATGCAAAGCGCACGGGTAGCACTTTTTGCCAATCTGCTTGGTCACACTGATTTCAGCTTTCTGGAGGGCCCTGCCGATGAGAGTTGCTGTCACAATATAAAGGTGATTTACAATCAGGAAGGCATTCGATTTCCACTGCCCTACGATTTCGACAATACGGGCTGGGTATCTGCTGACTATACTGCGGGGCCCAGCCCCAACATCCACATCGGCTCTACTAGCGAGAGAATCTATCGTGGTCTGTGTGCGCACAATGACCTTGTCGAACCGCTGATGGCAGAGATACTGGGTAAACAAAGCAGCATTGAGAGTTTGATTGCTCGCCAAACAGAACTGAGCGATCGAAACCAAAAACGATTGTTACGTTATACGGAGGACTGGTTCAGTACGCTCAGTCAACCAGGTGCAATTGAAGAGAATCTGTTGGAAGCTTGCCGATACTAAGCTGAGTCCAGACTGGCCGGGTTAGCCAGTCTGGTAAGTCTGCGAACTGACTCAAGCGGCTGCCGGAAATATTCCGGGGAAACGCTAGAATGTGCCGCGAATCTTGATGGCGTAAACCGGCCCATTTACAGAGCAGGAATCCTCCATCTCCTGGATGGCGCCGTTGGCGATGGTACCACCAGTATAGCGCGTGCGGATGCGACAGCGCTGGCCGGAATCCCTTGCCTCGAAGCGATAGACCAGACCACCCCAGGCCTGAGTTTCAACCCAGGCAAACCAGAAGTAATCTTTCGGGTATTGCTCGATCTTGTCGATATCCCATACAGTGAAATCGTTATAGAACTCACGACTGGCATTGAAGCCCCAGTTGGTGTTGTTTAACTGGGGAAGGTCGTGACGAAATCCCAGGCTGTAACGACTGCCTCCGCCACGCATGGAGCGTTCTCTTTCCTGGCCGAGGAAAGGATCGGTGACTGTGGATTCTTCCATGTTGAGGCCTGCAGTCAGCAGCATGTTCGGCTGGTTGATGAAATTCAGTCGCAGACTGCTGTTGAGATTAAAGCCATAGCGCTCACCATCGCCGATGTTGCCGCGTGCCGACAGAATCGTATCTGCGCTAGAGACATCTACGTTGTCGATCAGGTCTTCCAGGTCGTGGTAAAAGAAGTTCGAATTGATCACACCGGCATCATTGGGCAGACGGTATTCCAGATTCGCTTCGTAACGCCAGGATTGTTCCTGTCTCAACTCCGCATTACCTTCAAAGGCGTTCTGCTCGTCATCGCTACCGTCCACTCCGGCAGTGAAATCACGGAAGCTGAGTTGGGCAACGTCTTTTTCGATAGTTGCTCTGAACTGCACCGACGGGGTGATGTCGAAGCGATAGTCCACTTTAGGACGGAAAAAATTAAAGTCTCGAGAGTTGGCCAGGCTGCCTGTCTGGGAGATAGTGCTGTCCTCAAACAACAAGGTGGTCTCAAGGGTCATGCGGTTGTTCATGGACCAGTTGTGTATGGCAAAGTACTCGTAGCGCATCTCCTCAACTGTACCAATAGAATCCGTAATCGGCGTCAGGCCGCCAAATCGGGGATCCGACTCACTTCCAGTCAGCAGGCCAAGCTGCAAGGAGGTATCCAGAATGGTTTGCGCACGCTCGACACCGGCTTCAACCGACTGGGATTCAGCCAGATCAAAGATATAGGAAGAACGAATTATGCGTTCCTGATTGTTAACGAAGTTGGACAGGTAAAGATCGCGGGTCTCGGTGGCGCCATCTACCTTGTATCGGCTTCGCTGGGTAAGGTTTTCTGATTCGTTGACGATGAACAAGGTCTTCCATCGGCTGCCATCGCCGAACACGTGCATGTAGTCACCACCAACTTCCCAGGAATTGTCTTCTGTTGGCTGGGTATCCCGTTCGAAGATCTGATTGTAGACAGCACCAGATTCCCAACCTGTAATGACGCGATCGGTGTCATCGTCCAGGTCGTTGCCAGTCCACTGCAAATTGAGATTGGCGGTATCCCGTTCACTGAATTCATAGCCCATATTGGCAACCAGCGTAATCGGCCAGCCGTCGGTGATTTGTTCACGATTGACCGTCTCTGCGAGATTGCCATCGATATCGAAGGCTTCCTCGAAACCCCTGCGAAAATCGTACCGAGGTTCCCGTTCTGCGCTGAGGAAATAGTTGAAGGCACCGCTCTGACCTGTGGCGGAGAACTTGCCGCCAGGGATGAGTTGACCATCCAGGGCCCGATCCATGTTCACCTCATAAGCGAAACTGACATTGGACTGGGCTTCGTTGAGCACGATATTGATAACCTGGGTGCCACCACGTACATCCAGGTCTCCTGAAGTACCGCGAATAATCTCGATGTATTGCACTTCGGTGGCAGGAATTCTCGAAAGCTGGGAATTGCCTTCATTGCCCTTGCCCGCGATACGACGCCCATTAATCAGTACCTGGTCGCCACCGGCTCCCAGGCCTCTTCGACTGCCGCCATCAGAACCGCCAGGCCCTCCTGAAGTGCGACCGCCACCCTGGGCCAGGTTGATACCCGGAATGCGCTGTAGCATGTCATTGACTGAAAAAGGCTGGAACTGGGCGAAATACTCCGCCGGATAGGTGATGGTTGCGTCGTCCGAGGTGATCGGCGCCTGGGCCAGGGCACTATTGGCACTGAGCAAACATGCAGTAGTCAGGCCAATGGCCAGAAACAGCTTTCTTCTCAAATCAGGGATGTTCATGGCTTCCTGGCTCCCTTGTATTGCTCACAATTCGCACGCAGATTGCAGGCAGGGATAGTGCAGTGGAAAATCAAGCGCGTAGTATGCCCGTTTTAAGCCGCTGAAACTTCAATGATTAGTGCCAAATTATTACAAAATGTGAGCGAACCCAGCGCGGCTGAGCCGGCCTGAAGCTCAACAAAATAGCGGGCTCGACAGGATTGCCGGATTATCCGGCAGCAATTCGGGCAATAGGGAATAGTCCTGGCCGTCAGGCTCCCGTGGCATGGATCAACAGCCTCTGCCGCCAATCTCCTGTATATTTACCGTCGCCAAGATCATACAGAACGAATTTCATGTCTATTCCACCCAAATTACGCCTGGTTTTTTGCCTGGCCACACTGGGCTTGCTGTCAGGCTGGCAAGCTGGCTTCGCCCAGACTGCCAGGCCTGACTTTCAGGCTGCGCGCACAGAATATGGCCAGCCTGATCTGCAGGGCTACTGGAACAACAGCAGCAGAACACCACTTCAGCGTCCACCAGCGCTGGGTGAAAAACGTGCCTATTCAGAACAGGAAGCCATAGCGCTGGAACTGAGAGCACAGCAGGAAGACCAGGAAAAAGCTGCAGCAATCGACCCAAATCGCAGCCCCCCGGAGCTGGGTGGATCGATTCAGTTTCAGGCTGATGAGAATTTCGCCAATACCCGCATTTCTCTTTCAAGAATCAATGGCGAATATCGAACCTCGCAGATCGTAGAGCCCGCGAATGGGAGACTGCCCTATGTGGAAGACGTTTTTGCCAAAGATGTCTTTGGCCAGTGGTTAGCCCAGGGACATGGACCGCTGGATGGCCCCGAGATGCGCAGCCAGATGGAGCGCTGCATGCATGTCGGCACCCAGATGCCGCCGATGTTTGACTGGACTTACAACGCCAATTTTCAGATCGTGCAGAATGAGCACTACGTGCTGATACTGAGCGAAATGATCCATGATGCCCGCATCATTCGATTACAGGGCGAGCATCAGGCCGACAATTTTCAAAATTGGTTTGGTGATTCCATCGCACACTGGGAAGGCAATACCCTGGTGGTGCAAACCAGGAATTTCCATCCCCAGCAGTCAAACTTTTTCATGCGCTCATCTGATCAGTTTGAAGTGGTCGAATGGTTTACACCAGTTTCTGAGAACGAAATTTTTTATCGCTATCGCGTTACAGATCCAGTGATCTTTACTGAAGCTGTGGTGGTTGAAAAGATGCTCAATCGAAAACCACCAGGCGAAATTATCTATGAGTTTGCCTGCCATGAGGGTAACTATTCTCTGCCCAGCATTCTGGCCGGAGCAAGGCGAGAAGAAATCGAACGTGAATTGTCTCCCTGACGAACTCCAAGGAAGTCCCACGTGAAAGACCTCAAAGATCCTTCATTGCTTAAAAGCGCATCCTTTATTAATGGCACATGGCAGCACGGCAAAAGCCAGGTCGCCGTAAGCAATCCTGCGACTGGTGAGATTGTAGCCAACGTTGACGAAGCGACCGTCGCGGACACGGAAGCTGCCGTGCTGGCAGCAAAGCAGGCATTTGCAAACTGGTCCAGTAAAGCTGCAGGCGAGCGCTCTGCCTTAATGCGTAAATGGTTCGAACTGATGATCGAGAATCAGGATGACCTGGGCCGCATTCTCACCCTGGAACAGGGCAAGCCGCTGGCGGAAGCCAAGGGTGAGATCGCCTATGGCGCATCCTTTATCGAATGGTTCGCCGAAGAAGCAAAGCGGGTTTACGGGGACACTATTCCTGCTCCAGCTGGCGACAAGAGAATTGTTGTGCTCAAACATGCTGTCGGCGTTGTCACCGCAATTACTCCCTGGAATTTTCCCAATGCCATGATTGCGCGTAAGGCTGCCGCAGCACTGGCCGCTGGCTGCACATTCGTAGTCCGACCTGCTACACAAACTCCGCTGTCCGCACTGGCAATGGCTGAGCTGGCTGAGCGCGCTGGAATTCCGGCTGGTGTATTCAATGTGGTTGTTGGTCAAGATGCGAGCGCATTGGGCAAGGTGCTAACTCAACATCCTGATGTTGCCAAATTTACATTTACCGGCTCCACAGCCGTGGGCAAAATTCTCATCGGACAATGCGCACAGGGTGTAAAGAAAGTTTCCATGGAACTTGGGGGCAATGCACCCTTTATCGTGTTCGACGATGCAGACCTGGACGCCGCGGTGCAAGGTGCCGTTGCATCAAAGTATCGAAATGCGGGTCAGACTTGTGTCTGCACCAATCGCATCCTGGTCCAGAATACCGTTAAAGATGAATTTGCCGAGAAACTCGTCACGGCTGTCAGTCAGCTCAAGGTTGGCAATGGTATGAATCCCGAAGTTCAGATTGGACCCATGATTAGCCAACAAGCCTGTGAGGATGTACACCAGCTGGTGCAGGCGTCGCTGCAAGCGGGCGCGAAGTCACTGCTTGGGGCGGAGGCACCTCAGCATGGTTTCTACTCTCCAACCGTGTTAACTGACGTGACGAGTGATATGCCCATCGCAAGCAATGAGATATTCGGTCCTGTCTCCCCATTGATTGGCTTTGACCAGGAAGAAGAAGCAATAACACTGGCAAACGACACAGAATATGGACTGGCCGCTTACTTTTATACCCGGGACATCGGCAGAATCTGGCGAGTCGCTGAGAAGCTGGAGTACGGTATGGTGGGCATCAACGAAGGACTGATCTCAAACGCTGCCGCCCCATTTGGTGGCGTGAAGCAATCTGGTAACGGTCGGGAAGGATCGAAATATGGTCTGGATGACTACCTGGAAATCAAGTACCTGTGTCTGGGTGGAGTCGACAAATAAGATGAGCCAGATAACCGATTCCACAAGCCAACTGAGTTCTCGAGTTCGTGAAGTCCGTCATCTTTGACACCGACATTGGCATCGATGATGCCATGGCGCTGTTGTTTCTGCATTGTGCCAGGGAAGTCAATATTGCCGCGATTACAACCCGCTTCGGCAATGCCAGCATCGACGACACGACGCGAAATGCGCTCGCGGTGTCAGAACAGTTTGGTATCGATGCGCCAGTTTTCCGAGGGGCAGGCGAAGCGATGGGCTCTCGCCTGGGTCAGGGTTTTCCAGACCATGTCCATGGCAAGAACGGCCTGGGGAATATCGAGCTTCCTGAACCACAGAAACAAGAACAGTCCATATCTGCAGCACAGGCACTGGTGGACCTGTCGAAGCAGATAGACGATTTGATTATCATTGCCGTGGGTGGACTGACCAATATTGCACTCGCTTTGGAACTGGACCCCGGTTTTTCTGCTCGCGTCACACAGCTCATCGTGATGGGTGGTGCCTTTGGCTACAACGGACATGGCGGCAATGTCTCTCCCGTCGCTGAAGCTAATATCGCAAGCGACCCTCTGGCTGCAGATGTGGTTTTTTGCAGCGACATCCCTACCACCATCGTCGGGCTGGATGTTACTCACGAAGTCAGAATTGATGAAGTGATGATCCAATCGCTGGCAGAAGAAGCCGGCGCGATTGGAGAATTCATCGAGCGATCCAGCCGCCACTATCTTGAGTTCCACCATAGCATAAGCGGCACCTATGTCTGCCCGCTGCATGATTCCTGCGCAGTCGCCTACTGTCTGCAACCGGAATTGTTCCAAACAATTTTACAACCCGTACGTGTTGTCACAGAAGGCATAGCCATTGGGCAAACCATTCACAGTAATGACATAAGAAAGTATGTGAGCAAGGAATGGGATGGTATTCCCAAGACTCAGGTGAGTACTACAGTAAATGCCCAGGGAGTGCTGGAACTTTTCCTCTCAACTCTAATTAGCGCAAACAAGTCAGTTGATTGACATGAACAGTGATCGAAGTTCTCAGATAATTGTCATTGGCAGTATCAACACTGACATGGTGATCAATTCTCCCCGTCTGCCGCAAGCAGGAGAGACGGTGCTCGGCACCGATTTCATGATGAGCGGAGGTGGAAAGGGTGCCAATCAGGCGGTTGCAGCAGCAAGATTAGGCGCGCCGGTGATTCTGGTCGGCTGCGTTGGAGACGACCTGTTTGGGCTACAGGCAAAACAAAAGCTGGGCGATGAATCCATAGATTGCCAGCACGTACTCGAATGTCCAAATCAAGCTTCTGGGGTTGCCTTGATAACGGTGGACGAACTTAGCGAGAACCAGATTGTCGTTGCACCCGGTGCAAATAAGGAAGTATCGATCGCGCAGGTATCAGCTGCGCTTAGCAGTAGCGATGACAACACCCTGGTTCTGATGCAACTTGAAATTCCTTTGGCGACAGTGGCTCATGCCATCGACATGGCGAAACAACAGGGCGCCAGGGTCATTCTCGACCCGGCTCCGGCACAGGAGCTTTCTGAGGAAGTACTCGAAGGGGTATTTCTGCTTACACCCAACCAAACTGAAGCTGAAAGATTGACCGGTATTGCAGTATCAGATATTGAATCCTCAAAACAGGCAATAGCCTGCCTGTTGCAAAAGGGCGCCCAAAACATTGCCCTTACTCTGGGTGAGCAAGGCGTATTGCTCGCTCATAGCGGCACGCTTGAGCTGGTGCCTGCGAGCGCAGTCGAGGCCACTGATTCAACAGCAGCAGGCGATTGCTTCAATGGCGCATTGGCTACTGCGCTGAGCAAGGGAAGTACGCTTGTGGAAGCAACGCATTTTGCCTGTCAGGCCGCTGCAATTGCTGTGACTCGTCCGGGTGCGCAAGCGTCCATGCCTTACAGTGACGAGCTTGATCAGTAAATGCGGTGAACCAACTATTGGCCAGCCTGCAGCTCTGCTTCCAGTTCCAATCTTCGGGCTCCAGCCAGAATGCCAGGCAATGCATGGTTGCCTTCATGGCAGGAGTATTCGTACAAACCCTGAGATGGTCGCATGGGCATCTCACCACTCCAGGGTTGCGTATAGAGCGTTGGATCATCGATGGTGAATGAGTAACGCAGCTCATCATCCGCGACTCTGCGAAATCTTTCCGTCAATATCATGTTAGGCGATGCGCTGACTCCAAAGCCGCTGGCGATTTCCCAGGGATTGAAATTCCTGGTTATCACTACCAGGGTATCGTCTTCATAGTAGCCAACCGAGTCTCCACCCCATTTATGGTAGGGCAGTTCTTTATGTTCCTGATCTATCTTGATGATTCGAGCGTCGTGCACCATCTCTACCAATAGCACAACATGATCCGGACTCTGTACAAGCTGCATGTTGTTGTTATAAACGCTGCTCAGAAACGGCGTGCTCGAAGAAAACGCCTTGAGACAGCGATCCGACAGCGCTCGCCCTTCAGGCCCATCGCTGCGGCCCAGAGATTCTGGAAATCCGAATACATCCCTGCCCTGTTGGCGCCGAATCGAAGATCCCTGCTCTCGCCAGGGAATCTGGCCATCGGGCGGATCCACAATGATTGAAGTTCTGTATTTTCCATCTATCAGCGCCAGCGTTTCACCAATACTGAAGTACTCGGGGTCATAGCCTCCTACATTGGCAGGATCATTCTGGCGGTTGGTACCAAAATTCTGATAGTCATCGAGAATGACATCCGTTGGCTCCAATGTGGACAGCATGGTGTCTTCATCGATTTCAAGTTCAGCGTATTGCTCAGGCCGCTGTAAACTGGTGCGGGTTTCATATGTCCAGATGCCCTGAAGATCTGGAACACCGAAATCAAGCAATGGTGGTACATAATCTTGGGCCAGAAGAACCGTACTCATCAACAAAATTGAGGTACTACCAAAGAGTACAGCCGATCGGTTTAGTGCTCGTCGTGCATTCATTGTCGTTCTCCTCCACACGCCAGAATACGTGCTGCCATACTGGCTCTGAACTCTACCATTCCTCAAGACACTACACCGACTATCAGGCGGTGACAACCACGAGGTTTTTTTGGCTATACTTGCAGACTTTCCGTTTCGAGAAACCAAGGCCGAGAACTGCTCATGCACAAGTTAAAAATCTATCCCCTGGCATTCTTTCTTTCATTTCTATTCGGTATCAATGCAGCGACAGGAGACGTCACACTGGTCCGATTCGGTCCGGCTGGAAGTGAAAAACCAGGCATTATCGATGCACAGGGTCAATTACGGGATCTTTCCGGCCATGTGAGTGAAATTACCGCAGCGACCCTGACCCAGGCCTCCCTTGATGAAATTGCCGAGATACCCCTGGGCGAGCTACCGCTGGTGCAGGGCAGCCCCAGGCTGGGTGTGCCTTTAACAGGCATCGGAAAAATAGTCGCTATCGGATTCAACTACATCAATCATGCTGCAGAAATGGAGGTACAGTTACCCACAGAGCCTCTGACGTTCATGAAGGCGACATCAGCGCTTACCGGCCCTTTCGATGCTGTAATCCAGCCACGCAATGGGCATAAACTGGATTACGAGGCCGAATTGGTGGTCGTTATTGGCAAGCGTGCGCAGTATATTTCCGAAGAAGAAGTATTTGATTACATCGCGGGTTATACGGTTGGGCATGATGTATCTGAGCGTGCTTTTCAGAGAGAACGCGGCGGACAATTCACCAAAGGCAAATCGGCGGATACATTCGCGCCGGTTGGGCCCTACCTTGTTTCCAAAGACCAGGTGGACAATATTCAGGCCCTTTCTATCTGGTCTGAAGTAAATGGTGAAATGCGGCAGCAAGGCAATACTGCCGACATGGTTTTCGGTGTTAAAGAAATCGTTAGCCATCTGAGTCAATTCATGACACTGCATCCTGGAGACATTATCTTCACAGGCACACCGGCAGGCGTCGGCGATGGCATGGATCCCCCCCAATACTTAAGACCTGGAGATGTCGTTCGTATCGGCATTGAGGGCCTGGGCGAGCAGCAACAAACCATTGCTGCGCCTCGATAGCGCAATTTTCAGTCAAGAATATTCATAGGAGAACTTATCAATGAAACTGTTAAGACTACTATTAGTCACCCTTCCCGCTATTTGTTTCGTGCAAGTCACATTTGCAGCAGATGAACTTCCTATCGCCGGCTATAACGCCAGCAGGGATTATCCAGGCGCACATCTTACTCCTGATGCAAATACAGAATACAAAGTCGTCTTCGATTTCGTAATGAATGATGACAATCTCGATGACCCCTACCCCATGCTGCCCCTGGTCGCTCGTTACGTGAATACGCTGGCTAATCTGGGCGTCCCCAAAGAAAACCGCAAAATTGCAATCGTGATGCACCGGGGATCAGGACTCATTGGCCTGACCAACGAAGAGTTCAAGGCTCGCCACGATGGCAAGGACAATCCCAATATCGACCTGATCAAACAGTTGCATGCCGCCGGTGTGAGCTTTCACCTCTGTGGTCAGGGTGTGTTGTCCCGCAATATAGAAGAGAGTGATTTGCTGGATGAGATCCAGGTAGATTACTGGGCACTGACCACGTTGATTGAACTCGGCCGCCAGGGCTATGTGAAAATCGGCGGATGAAACCATTACTCTCAGCTGCTTTACTCTCATTATTGATCAAGCTATCTGAGCTGACCTGAAAATTCTGTCAACGCGCTTTCGCGCCTAAAGGGAGAGCGAGGTCCATCACTGGATAGCGCTCTGCTTTTTTATTGCGCCTGGCGCTGCTGCACGACCGAGAGAAAACTCAAGCTCGCTGTACTCACACTGTCCGGATCGGTGTACACTGCGCCGTCCGGCCGATTCCCATTGGCTCAAAATCTTCCGTCCGTAAATCAACCGTTAGCATAGGAGACACGCAACAATGAAAAAGGAAACGCTGGCCATACATGGCGGTTATGAATCTGATGCCACCACGAAGTCTGTAGCCGTACCTATTTTTCAAACCGTCGCCTATGAATTCGACGATGCCCAGCATGGCGCCGATCTGTTTAACCTGGCGGTACCCGGCAATATTTACACGCGAATTATGAATCCGACCAACGATGTGTTGGAGCAACGCGTTGCAGCTATGGAAGGTGGTCTCGCTGCTCTCGCGGTCGCTTCAGGCATGGCTGCCATCAACTATGCAATTCTTACATTGGCCAAAGCCGGAGATAATATTGTATCTACACCGCAACTCTACGGCGGCACTTACACACTGTTTGCTCATATGTTGCCCAGCCAAGGCATCGAAGTCCGCTTTGCTGAAGATGATTCAGCCGAAGCACTTGAAAAATTGATCGACGATAAAACCAAAGCCGTCTATTGCGAGACCATTGGCAATCCTGCAGGCAATATCATCGATCTGGAACCTGTCTGTGCTGCTGCCCATAAACACGGCGTCGCGGTGGTGGTTGACAACACGGTAGCGACACCCGCCCTCTGTAATCCAATCGAGTTTGGCGCAGACATCGTTGTCCATTCTCTCACCAAATATATAGGAGGACATGGCACCTCGATTGGCGGTGTCATTGTGGATTCCGGCAAGTTTCCCTGGGCACAGCATGCAGATCGCTACCCGGAGCTCAACCAACCCGAGCCGTCCTATCATGGCGTCGTCTATACGGAAGCTTTTGCCGAAGCTGCGTTTATCGGTAGAGCGCGCACTGTACCCTTGCGCAACACGGGTTCTGCCCTTTCCCCTCTAAACGCCTTCCTGATTTTGCAGGGACTCGAAACCCTGGGATTACGTATGGCACGTCATTGCGAGAATGCTGTGGCAGTGGCCAGCTATTTGAATGGGCATGACAAGGTTGAGTGGGTAAGCTTTGGCGGCCTGGAATCAGATCCGAATCATCAGTTGGCCCTTAAATACTGCGGAGGTGTGCCTGCTTCCCTGCTCACTTTCGGCGTGAAGGGTGGCTATGAAGGTGGAGTCAAGTTTTACGACGCACTTCAGATGATCAAGCGATTGGTTAATATCGGTGACGCGAAAACCCTGGCATGTCACCCGGCCTCAACAACCCATCGGCAGTTAACAGAGGAAGAACAATCACAGGCCGGTGTTACACCTGAAACTATGCGCATCTGCGTCGGCATCGAACATGTGGACGATATCATTGCAGATATCGAACAGGCGCTGGCTGCCATTTAATTCGCCAGCCCCTGAACCATTCACAAGAGTGAATTGACCCCAGGCTGCTCCAGGGATGGCGTCATTGTGTTTAGGCACAGTCTCGCGCTCACTCCTTGTTTGTTTGCTGGTGGCAGCGGCAAACAATCAGGCAAGCTACTATACTGATCGCTGATGACTTCCAATACGATGATCTCTCCCATTGAAATCCTGCAACAGGTTTATGGGTTTAGCGAGTTTCGGCCTCCCCAGGGAGATATCATCGACGCGCTTATCGCCGGAGAAGATGCCCTGGTACTCATGCCCACAGGAGGTGGCAAATCCCTTTGCTATCAAGTGCCCGCCCTGGCGCGAAAGGGTTGCGGCATAGTCATTTCACCACTTATCGCATTGATGCAGGACCAGGTTAATGCCATGCAGGTGCTGGGTGTGCGTGCCGCCTTTCTGAATTCCACGCTTTCGCAAGCCGAAGCCGATCATATTGAACAGCAACTACAGCAAGGGGAGCTCGACCTGCTCTATATCGCTCCGGAACGTTTTACCCAGGCCCGCACTTTGCAACTCCTGCGCGATACCGCCATCGCTCTGTTTGCTATCGACGAGGCCCATTGTGTATCCCAGTGGGGTCATGACTTTCGCGCTGACTATCTGCAACTCAGCCTGTTGCACGAACTGTTTCCTGAAGTCCCCAGAATCGCACTGACGGCTACCGCAGATAAACGGACCCGCCAGGAGATTGTAAGCAGACTTCAGCTCAGCGAAGCGAGGCAGTTCGTTGCCGGCTTCGATCGACCGAATATCTGTTATCGAATTGCACTCAAGCAAAACGCCAGGCATCAGCTACTGAAGTTTCTCAACAGCGAGCATTTGCAAAATGCTGGTATCGTGTACTGTTTGTCACGCAAAAAGACCGAAGAGATTGCATCGTGGTTGCAGGATCAGGGATTCAACGCGCTGCCCTACCATGCAGGTTTGAGCGCTGAGCTGCGCGCTGCACATCAAGCACGATTTCTGCGGGAAGAAGCTGTGATCATCGTCGCTACAATCGCCTTTGGCATGGGCATCGACAAACCCGATGTACGCTTTGTCGCTCATCTTGATATGCCAAAAACAATAGAATCCTATTACCAGGAAACTGGACGTGCCGGCCGAGATGGGGAAGCCGCTGATGCATGGATGATTTACGGTCTCCAGGATGTGATCAAGCTGCGGCAGATGATGGAGGCATCGGAAGGAGGTGAAGACCACAAGCGGGCGGAACAGTTTCGTCTCAACGCCATGTTGGGATTGTGTGAGATCACCACCTGCCGCCGTCAGGCGCTGCTGGAATACTTTGGTGAGTCCCTGGAACAAGCCTGTGGTAACTGCGATAACTGTTTCCAGACCCCCGAAACATGGGACGGTACGGACGCTGCACGCAAGGCACTCAGCGTGGCCTTTCGGACAGAGCAACGCTTCGGAGTCAATCACCTCATCGATGTGCTTCGCGGCGCCAACAGTGACAAGATTTTTCAGTTTGGTCACCAACATCTGCCTGTCTACGGCATTGGCGACGACCTGGACAACAATCAATGGCGCTCGGTATTCAGGCAACTGGTCGCTCGGGGCTATATGAGTGTGGATCTGGACAGATATGGCGCACTGCGGTTGGAGGAAAAATGTCGACCGCTGTTAAGAAACGAAGAGTCACTGGAGTTGCGCAAAGATACCAAGCTAAAAGTTGCCAGGCAGCGCACCAAGATCAACCTGGCACCGGAAATAGATGTCGCTCTGTGGGAAGCATTGCGAGATTGCCGCAGAGAGTTTGCCGAGGAACTGGGCGTGCCACCCTATGTTGTATTTCACGACTCGACCCTGCAGGAGATGTGCCTGCAGCTACCCCGCGATATGGAATCCTTCGCAGCACTCTCTGGTGTTGGCGAGCGCAAACTGGAGAAGTACGGACCAGGCTTCGTGCGTGTCATAGCCGATCATCTGACAAATTGATTTCCAGGTCACGCCTTCCCGATTTCATTGCAGCCGATACGAACCTAACGCATGTCTCTGTTGACTCTGTGACAATTAAGACAGGCTCCTGAGACTCTGCCGGCCAGGTAGTACTGCGGTGGATCCATCATGGCAGCCCGTCTGGCTCTGGAAATCTCTGTGGTGAAGACTGGCATCTCGTCTTCCAGGAAGGCATGGCTGGCTCCGCTTTCCCCTGCTTGCATGCTGGCGCTAATCTGCCCAATTCGGGTGAGGATGATCACTACTTCCTCCTGAATTGGCTGTCTGGTTTCCGACTGCACCAGCGCATCATCGAGTTGCGCCAGATAGTTACCGAGTCGATCCATATTGGAACGGAGCTGTTCATCACTGACATAGACGAAATCGGGTGGGTAAGTAACTTGTCTCACGGCAGCAGCAAATTCGCTGCTGCAAGCTGACAGCAGAATTGCCGCGATCATGAATAACAGGATTCTCTCCCGTACCCTGGTATGGATACACAATTGCAAAGGTCTCATGACATTAACGATTTACCCGATGACAGTTTACACAAGCTCCTGCCACCCTGCCCGCCAGGTAATAATTGGGTGGGCTCTCATTAGCCGAATTTCGAGCATTCCTTATGGCAGCTACAAACACAGGCATGTCGTCTTGTAAAAAATGATGGCTCTCTCCTGCATCCGTAGCCTGGAGACCCGAACCGATCAACTCCATTTCCTGCAAAATCGAGACAACAAGCTGCTGATCAATTTGATTGTACTCATTTTCTACCAGCTCCCTGTCCAGTAGCGCTAACTGCATGCCCAATTGCGCCATACCAGAGCGCAAATCCTGCCCTGCCGTATAGTCGAAATCCGGTGCCGGCGCCACCGTGCTCACCGATTCATTGCTGCCTCTACCACAAGCGCTCAGCAACAACACAAGGCAGGTAATCAATAATTGATGCCATATGTTTGCTCGAAATTCTTGCTCCATGACAAGCTCCTGATACTCAGACTGTATTTCATCAGTGTACTCGCCGCCTTGACGCGCAGTGTTGACTCACATCATCACAGCCTCGAATTTGCCGATCCTGGTGAGGTACTGCCTATTGAAATAACCTGGGGCGGCTGTAATCTGCGGCAAGTCCCGCGGTTTCTATGCAGTCAGCTTTTTGCGCTATCATGAGCAATCAGACTTTCGGAGCGAGCGAGTGAAGAAAACGCTGCTAATCGCTGTCATTGCCAGCATCATATCCCCAGTCCAGGGTGATGATAGTTCAGTTACCCAGGCTGAGCTGGAACATGCCTGGTTAGCGTTCTCCAATGCAAGGGGAGAAGCTTCACTCATTCTTGGAGATCTGGAACACCCGTCAGCTAACGCAGTATTCAGAATAATTCCTGATATCGATCTGGATGTGCTGGATGAAGACAAATTGCAGCTGGGCTTTGATCTGTTTAATGAGGCCAGGTTGTCCAGAGACGGTTCCGTATCTTGCAGTTCCTGCCATATCGGCATGCTGGGAGGTGTAGACCGCCGACCCCTTCCCTTTGGCATCGATGGTGCCCAGGGTGATTTCAATGCGCCGACAGTGTTCAATGCTGCACTGAATTTTCGCCAGTTCTGGGACGGTCGCGCGCTCACCCTTGAAGAACAGGCCCTCGGCCCAATCGAGAACGCCCGCGAGTTTGGTCATGACATCCCCGGCGCCTTGTCTGTACTCAACAGTATTCCAGACTATGCAGAGCGTTTCGATGCGCTCTATCCGGATGGCATCACCAGGGAAAATCTCGGCGATGCCATCGCCTACTATGAAACCATGAACTTCACCGGCCTCGAGTCTCCTTTTCTACGCCAGTTTGACGAACAGCCGGAAGCCCTGAGCGAGCAGGCAATACGTGGTCAACAGCGGTTTGTGGAAGTGGGCTGCGCCAGTTGTCACAACGGCATCAATCTGGGAGGAAATTCCTATCAGCAACTTGGTGTCGCCGAAGCGTGGTATGACAATGATCGTCCGGCCAGGGAAACTGACAGTGGCCTGATCGCTCGCACCGGTCGCCAACAGGACAAGCATGTATTTAAGGTGCCTACACTGCACAATGTAGCAATCACTGGACCGTGGTTGCACGATGGCAGTATGACTTCCCTGCAACAGACCGTGGATCAGATGGCACAAAAACAATCGGGTCGCTATCTCAGTAATCAGGACATCGACGACATCGTCGCATTCCTGCGCAGCCTGGGTGATCCCCAAAGCCTGATCGGCGACTGTTCTGCAAGTGGCACTTATGGGGTCACCATGGACTGCAGTGTCAAACAGGTCACTTCGAATACCTCACCATCGGAACAGATTAATGAGACACAATCAGCGCTGACAAATCTTCCCCAGACTCACCATGAAGCCTATGCTGATTCGGCGGATCGAGTTTCCAAAGCAGCTGATCGCATCAATGCAGAGATACAACGCATTCGTAGCGGCGAAGTAGCACACTACGATTTCCTGCAGTTTGAACATATTGAAATGCTGCGTCACGCCCGCGCCCTGTCGTTCCCTCCGGCCAACCTTGAACCAGAGCAGCGCAAGGCTTTGCTGGCAAGCGCGGCAGAATGGCAGGACACGGCCCAAGACTATGAGTTGCTGATCGCGGATTTTCTGCGCGCACAGTCTACCGCGAGCGCAGCCTGGGCTAATTACCAGGACATTCTGCGCATAATTTCTGACGCAGCAGATGAGAAAACGCTGGTATTACTGTCGCAGGCAGAACACAGTGCCTTCTCTTTTTTCTCAAACCCGAATGTCGACACGCAAGAGGAGTTTGAGTCTGCGACGCAAGCACTACTCGACAGCAAACTGAATGGACAGTTGCTTGAAGAACTCCGGATTCAGCTTCGACTACTCACGGAGAGCGCCTCATCACTGCAGGTCTGAATACGCTAGCGTGTGAATTCGGCATCACTATCCCCAGGCTCGACCCATTACAAGGAAACTCGCTGTTGCACAATTTCTTAGGACGCTCATTAGTCATGTTAGCCCTCATGGGCACCACAGTTATCAGTGTTGCCCAAAGACCCCTGGGGGATGCTCTGGAAGATCCCTCTGTCCTTGCGGGCCTGGAAAATATTGATTCTTCCCGTGATCTTGCCGCACAACAACTTGTTGATATTGGCCGCATCATCTCCCCCTCCGGCCAGGAACATCAGCGAGCCCAGGCTGTAGCGGAATTGATGCGACAATCCGGATTACAGGATGTAGAAGTCACCGATAGCCCCAATGCTATCGGTCGCATACCCGGCACTTCCGAACGAGCCCTGGTCTTTGTATCCACGCTTGACGATCTGGCTACGGTTGCAGAACATCAGCGCGCTGCTCAAAGCCCTCCCAGCATTGAAGGTGATCGCGTAGTCGGACCAGGCACCAACACCTCTTTAACGACCATTGCACTGCTCTCGGCAGCAAGAGCACTGGTGGACCAGGGATTAAAACCTCAACACGACATTGTGTTTGCATCAGTTGCTCAGGAAGAAACAGGATTGCGCGGCATGAGAGCCCTTTTTGAGCAATACAAGGACAGGGCAATCGCTTTTGTGGACGTACTCGGAGAAGGCAATGGCATCAGTTATGGTGCTCTTGGTATACATTGGTGGCGCGTCAATGCCTACGGCCCACCAGGCCATACACTCAATGGCGGCATACCTAATGTGAATCAAGGGATTGCCCGAGCGGTGGACAGAATTCTTCAGATTCGGGATCCACAACTGTATGAGGACCGCCGAACTCGATTAAATGTGGCTATTCTGAACAGCGGTGCTGTGTTCAATCACAAACCGGAATCTGGCTGGTTCTCACTGGATATTCGTTCGCTTGATCCGGAACACATTGAAAGCATGGAAAATCAAACAAGGCAAATTCTGGATTCAGTGTCAGCCGAGCTCGATATTCGTTTCGAGATGGAGTCCGTGTCACAAACACCTCCGGGTCAGATCCCTGGCGCGCTTCAGAGCAGTCTGGTACAGGATTCCCTGGCAATATCAGAGTTTCTCGGCAATACACCTCGCTTGTCCAATGCTGGGTCAGCCAATCTTAATGTCGCCATTGCCGGCGGCACTCTTGCTATCGGCATCTCCAGTGAGCGGGGTGGACGGCGGGGTTTTGTGGATGAATGGGCCAGCATCCCGGTTATGCAACGCACCGCCAAAAATATCTTCCTCACGGCAGTGACTCAAGCCAATGCCCAGTGATTTTCAATTGCAGTAAACAAAACAGTAATGCTGTGGGTGACTGTTATCAGCTACTGGAACAATAAGAAACAGGAAACGCTCGGGACAAACACTGCAGTCCCGAACAAAGGAGAAAACACATGCAAGAAGACAAACAAACAACATCTCGCCGAACCATGATGATGGGCCTTGGTGCTATCATGGCCAGCGCCGCGGTAACTGCGCCAGCCACTGTAAATGCGCAGACCCGATCAGCCTTTCAACCTCCCCGGCACGATGCGGATTCATGGTTGGATGAGGTGCCTGGAGACCATCGTATCTTTATCGATACTGCCACCGGCCTCGGCGGCGCGGAAGGATTGCTGTATGCCTTCAATTTGAATAATGCGACACGCGCTGTCTATGCCGGCGAAGCAGCCAGCATGGCCCTGGTGATTTGTTATCGACACTTTTCTACACCGTTTGCATTCAACGATGCCATGTGGGAAAAGTATGGTGAGATATTCCACACCGCTACCGGCATGCTGGATCCAAACACCAATGCCGCACCGCGCATCAATCTCATGCAAGCTTCTGGCTACGGATTCAACCTGCCCAATTTTGGCAATACTATCGACAGCGTTCGAGGGCTGGGTGCGGAAATCGTAATCTGCGATGCCGCCACCCAATTCCTGTCTTCACAGATAGCGCCGGCAACTGGTCAGGAAATCATCACTGTGTATGAAGAGCTGAAAGCCAATGCTGTACCAGGACGATTCGTAGCAGCGGGCGTCATGGCACTGACCCGCGCCCAGGAATATGGTTACAGCGTACTGCATGCGGGAGCATAGCGCAGATTGAGGCCAGGCGACCGTTATTCACTGAGTGAGCGTCAGCAAATGGACTACCAATGAAGACAAGCTTCTCAGCAGTCGGCCTGTTTATTTGTCTGGTTGCCAGCAGTTACGGGCAACCAGCACTGAGTCAGACCGATGTTGCGCTCACAACTGAAAAACAACTGCGAGATACCGTGTCGCTTTGGGCCAGCGCCTGGTCCTCTCAACAAGCAGAGCGCTACTTCGAATTTTACACTGAAGATTTTATCGCGACAGGATTCAGCAATAAAAGTAACTGGATCGAAGATCGAACGCGCAGACTAGAAAGTCCCCAATCGATTCGTGTCAGACTTTTCGATTTTGAACTCATAACGGCGAACAGCAGTGCTGCGACTGTTCGATTCATGTTGATTTACGAACGGCCCGGTTATGCGGACAGAACACTCAAGGAGCTGGAGCTTGTCAATTTGAATGGGGACTGGCGGATTAGCAGTGAAAAGAATATTCAGGTGCAAGTCCTGGACAGGCCAGCATAAGCACGTAGGTATTCACGCTGTGATCCCGCGATGCGTTCAGGCCAGACGAATACCGGGCTGGAAAGTCGGCCACTGATCCACCAACTCTGCTCCACGGAACACATCCAGATAGGCTAACCAGCGCACTGCATCGGCTTCCCAGGGCTGGAAGAAAATGAAATCTCCAACCTGCAGAGGCATGTCCCGGGAACCCAGCCATCTGCCTTGATTAGGCATCATATTAACGATTCTCACCGGGCCACCCGCTGAGGTTGGGCTGTCGACCAGACCTTCCGGATAGTGGCGATCTCCGGGAAAGCCGCCAGAGGTCATCACATACCACACCGAATACTCTGGCCTGTCTACAGCGAGCCTGGGAAGAGCATCTGCATCGGGATAGAGCTCAGCAGGATCAAGACGCCTTAACACTGGCGTCGCGAAAAAAGTCGCTGTGCGCAATTCGGTATCGGGTATGTTGTGAAAGTTGCTGGGATAAAAGAATGCCGAACCCATGGCAACTTCATTGACAGGCGTGTCGAGATCATCTGTGTACAGATGATAGGTTCGACTCCCACCGCTATTGAATACAAGAGGCTCTTCGAACAGCGTCGGAAAAGCGTCCCGCCCGGCAGCAACAAAGTCAGCATAACGGCGCTGCACTGCAGCAAACTCTGCCTCTGGCGTACTGACTTCCAGTGAGACGAATGGCACATGACCCTCATAACCCATGAAGCCGGCAAAGCGAAGGAATCGTGAACTATCGATGATCCCGAGCATGGCTAGCAGTTGTTCCATGTTTCGAGCGCCACCGCGGTGCAGCCCAACATCGAGCTCCACGGCAACACTGACGTTTTCTCTTCGCTCTGCGGCGAAAGCCGCAAACTGCTGCATGCTTTCCACCGTATCTACGAGCCAGCGTACACCGCCTGTTGGATTCGGTCCGCCACCAAGCTCATCGAGGGTTGCGAATGTTCGCGCGAGTCCATGCACTGTGCCCGGCCGGCCCAGCAAGATATCCACATCACTGCCAAAGCGAATCAACAGATCACGCACCATGCCTTCAGAAAATGCCATGATGCGATTCGTGCAGGCGGCGACCATCATGTACTCCAGCAACTCAATGCTGGGCAAACTCTTAGCGCAAAGACGCAGACCAATCCCCGAACCCAACTTCTGTCCCACCAACCTAAGGTTGTGATCTACGGCATTCAGGTCGACAAAAGCGGATTCTCGTCCGGCCGCTTTTGTTCTAAGAGATTCATTCCAGGCAGCAAATCGTTGCTCTTCCGGCTCAACCGAGGCAGTGAGTTGTTGCGTACAAAGCTCGGCATCGAATGCCGGCAACACCGCCGACGACGGCTCACTTGGGGCGCGCTCCGCACCAGCCACAGTAGCAGAGTTGCTGGCTGTCAGACTTGCTGCCACCAGGGTCGCAGATGTGGCAAGTAGTCGACGCCGTGACGCATCAACCGCTTGTGCTTGGTTCTTTTTATCGGTTGTCATTTAGCGAGTCTCACTATTCGTCCTGCTATGAGGAAAATGACGTTCAAGCATTGATAATGGCCATGCCCTGCTCGTCATAACGTTCACCTTTCACCTGGTCTGCCAGCGCATTCAGACTGGCTAATTCGTCAGCTGTCAGAGCCACTTCATAACTACCAAGATTCGATTTAAGGTTTTCCAGTTTCGTCGTGCCTGGAATAGTTAAAACATGTTCGCCTCGCCCTATTACCCAGGCCAAAGCAACCTGTGCTGAAGCACAGGACCTGGCAGATGCGACGGCTTCAATTTCATCCACCAGGGCCACGTTAGCCTGAAAAGCATCGCCTTGAAATCTTGGGTTGTTGGCACGCCAGTCTCCCTCACCCAGCGATTCGCTTTTGAAGCGACCCGATAACATACCGCGACCCAAAGGTGAGTATGCGGT
The DNA here is from genome assembly GCA_965267495.1 of uncultured Pseudohongiella sp. GTDB lineage: Bacteria > Pseudomonadota > Gammaproteobacteria > Pseudomonadales > Pseudohongiellaceae > UBA9145. Next base: position 3,010,766 of record OZ254078.1, read on the forward strand.
GAGAGACGCACCAACTTCGAGGCAGGCCGGAATAACATCAGCCTCAATATCTCTAGCAAACAGGGAATATTCGGACTGCACTGCCGAGATTGGATGAACTGTCGAGGCACGACGAATAGTGTCACCTGACGCCTCTGAAAGACCTATAGCCTTAACCTTGCCTTCTTTAACCAACTCTGCCATCGCCGCAACGGTGTCTTCGATGGCAGTGTTGGGATCTACCCGATGAAGGTAGTAGAGGTCAATTACATCTGTTTGCAGACGCTGCAATGAACCTTCCACGGCTCGCCGACAATTTTCTCTGGATCCGTCGATACCTGTGGGCAAGCCGGTGTCCCAGTCCCTGGTCGGACCAAACTTGGTAGCGATGAACACCCGATCCCGTCGATCAGCAAATGCTTCGCCCAGCAGTGATTCGTTTGCGCTACGGATACCATACATCTCAGCCGTATCGAAGTGTTCGACCCCCAGCTCAATGGCCTCATGCAACAATTTGATGGCGGCGGATTGTTCGGTAGGTGGTCCATAAAATTCAGAGAGTCCCATACAGCCGAGACCGATAATCGGCAAATCGATATTGGAGTTTCCTAGTTTTCGTCTTTGCATGCTGTCCTTCCTGACTTGGTCTGGATCTGGTTCAAGTAAAATACTTCGATTCTGTTAATTGATCGCAGGCATACGCAACAATACGTAACTGATGTGGTTTCCTCTGGTAGTCAGATAAGCGTGGGGCATTTGCGCCGGAATATGAATTACGTCACCAGCAGAGACCGGGTAGCTCTCTCCGCCGAGAATCCTGGCACCAGGCACATTGGATCGACCGACCATTTCACCACCTACCATCACCTCTCCCTGACCGCTCTGCACAAACACCACATCAATGATGTCCTCGTGTAGTTCCGGCCAGCCGTCCCGATCACGCCGAATGTAGCGCAAGCGATGGGATCTGCCGCCCTCGCCATAGTCTGCCAGGGTCATCCTGGATGAGCCATCGGCACGCACATTGGCCACAATGGTTTCATTGTGCTGTGCGAGTTCTTCAGCTCGCCATAATCCGAATCCCGGCGGATCCAGTGACGGCGCTTCACCATCTGGATTTTCTACCACCACGCCACGATAAGCCGGCATCCTGACAAGCACATAAGTGATATGGCCGGTGTCTCCAACGAGATAGGCGTGGGGAATGCCCGCCGGTATACGAAGCACATCTCCCGCTCCCACAGGATAATGCTCACCTCCGACTATTGAAGTACCAATGTCACCGGTTCGACCCAACATCTCGCCACCGACATGAATGGTCCCATTGCCGCTTTGAATGAAGACATAGTCTTCTATATTGTCATGCAGCTCAGGCAAGCCATCCTGATCCCTGCGAATAAATCGAAATCGATGGGATCTGGCCGGAGTAAGATAATCTGCCAGCGTTTCTCGTGAGGAACCATCTTCACGGATAGTCCTGCCAAGTTGGGCGTTTCTCTGTGACAGCTCCAATGCGGTCCAGAGAGTGAAACCTGGGCGTCTGTCTTCATCGTTCTGCGCAGATGCCTGTGACATCGACAATACAATGACGACAGCCATACTTAGAACCAAGCCAATACTTCGTGTAGCCCCAGCCGCGCGGTTGATTAGGCGGTTAGTAAATACGTCCATATGGGTTCACCAATACAAGTAGCGAAGTCAGAAGAGTATACGCCTGCATCAGAAAATACTATGTGTCATTCCAGCATGCCGGATAAGCCGGAACGGATGAGAATACTTCTCGCCAGACGCGCCAGGCAAGCGCACTGACAGGGAGTTTTTGTCACTTCGTTCCAGGGCTGTCTCGCGCAAAGCGGCTGCGACATTATGTCTCGTTCCTGATCTGGCTCAACTCACTATAATCACGCGCATGCCCTAATAGGCCCAATCAGAAAGGATCAAGGCCATGCGTAGATCAATTGTTGCCATATTGTTACTAGGTGTTACAGCCAACACTTTTGCACAGAGCGAAGGGTTTGAACCCGCACTCCAAAATGTCGATCGCAGTTCAGACTGGATTATGCCGCGCACCGAATATGGCGATCCCGATTTCCAGGGCACATGGTTCTTCGGTTCCCGTACGCCACTGCAACGTCCCCGGGATCTGGGCACCCAGGCGACGTACACAGAGCAGGAAGTAAGAGCACTCGAACAGCGCATGCAGATGCGGCTGGACAATCAGGCAGCTCCCCTGGATCCGGATCGGGGAGCTCCGGAGAAAGGTGCCGTGATTCGCCAGGAAGCGGATGATTCGTTTCTGGCCCATTATCTGGAGCCAGTGGTGAAGCCCATTGCTGGAGAGTATAGAACTTCGGTAATTACTAATCCCCCCAACGGTCGTATTCCACCGGTTCAGGAAGGATTCAAAGATTTCTACGTGAAGCGAACCGAACGTGGACTGGGAAACACTGATGGCCCTGAAGGACAACCATTGTCAGGTCGCTGCCTTGTTTTTGGCGCAGCGATTCCGAATCTGACGCCAATGATGATGAATCCCAATCTGCAGATCGTGCAGAACAAGGACTACGTTGTGGTCATGACGGAAATGGTGCATGACGCACGCATCATTCGTCTTGGCGATGACCATCACAACGACGGTGTTGATCGCTGGATGGGTGACTCTGTTGGCTACTGGGAGGGCGACACTCTGGTAGTGCATTCCAAAGGTTTTCGCCCGGAGCAATCTTCTTCACGCATGGGATATAAAGTATCCGAGGATTTTGAAGTTACCGAGAGATATACACTCACCAGTGACGACAGCATCCACTATGCGTTTACCGTTATGGATGAGCAGGCTTACGGGCGACCCATCAGTGGTGCCTGGACGCTGACGCGCAATCCCGCCGAAGAAAGAATCTACGACTTTGAGTGCCATGAGGGCAATTACTCGCTTGCCGCGATATTGCGCGGCGCGCGCATGGAAGAGATTCAGGCCGAGCTGGGCCAGTAGCGGTATCCTTGAAAACAAGGGTGCTTAAGCACCCTTGTCACATCGCGGCACTTAAGCTGCGGCGATGCACTCGATCTCAACGCGCGTGTCTCCACCCAGACTGATACCGACTGCCGTTCGGGCCGGCTTGTTGTTCGGAAAAAACTCGGTATAGACCTCATTCATGGCTCCCCACTCTGCCATGTCTACAAGAAACACAGTGCACTTCACGACTCTGTCCATGGACGAGCCGAATCGCTCGAGCGCATCCTGTATGGATTCCAATGCCCGGCGAGTCTCTGGCTGCACGCCTGATTCACCAGGTCCCCCCGTTTTTCCTGCCAGGAAGATCAGTCCACCGTAACGAACACCTTCTGAGTAGGGTGCGCGAGGATTCGGATTCATGTATTCCGGCGCAGGTCCCTGAGCAGATTCGGCTGCGTTAGCCGTGGGAAGCTCGGGTTGGCAGGCAAGCAAAATCGCAGATAGTGCAACTGTAAATATAGTTCTGAACATGGCTGTCCTCCGGTTTCATTCCTGACAGAGAATAAGAGTTATCAGCAGCTTAGTCTACGCTCGAATTTCTTTGTGCCAGCATCACTGCAAAGTAGCTGCAAGAGAGTGCTTTGGGTTCTTGACGGTATGGATTCCACATTTCCTCAATTGACTTCCCTCCTTCGCTGACATTGTCTATATTTCGAAAAGCTTGCTTCCGGATACTGTCAAAAATGCGAAAAACCATCGCCTTCAGCCTATTACTACGCTGCTCAGCCTTGATTGCTTCTTCATTGACTTTCTCGCAAGAAATTTCCCAAGAGGCACTCGACCAGGCAACTCCCTCGCCCTACGATTCCATTCCCGTCACTGAATTTTTCAGAAGCAGTGGTGACTATAGAGTGGACTCGATGATCAGACCGACAGGTAGCAGAAAGTGGGGCGGCCCCATCGGCACTGGCGCGTTGGTTACTTATAGTTTCGCTGCGCCTGGTTCAGTGTGGCCTGTGCCCTATGAAAACAGAGCGCATCCTTTCGGCGAGTATGTAAGAAATCTCGCCGAGCCAGAGAATGATCTCGGTTACATCACCGAAGAAGAAAAAGTTTATGTCCGCGATGCTTTTGCGGCCTGGGAGGCAGTAGCAAATTTGCAATTCGTCGAAGTCACAGAAACGCCCACCAGGGTTGGCGCAATCAGGATTGCCAGAACAAGCAACACACTTTCCGGGTTTAGTATGCATTCCTCTACACCAACCTATTCGGCTGCCTCCGCTGACATCTGGATACGTTCCGATGCTTATCCTCCTGCCCCTACAGGCCAACCATTCGACGAGCTCGTGAAATTTCCGCGTCTACAAGGTACCGCTGCTCGATGGGACCTATTGCATGAAATCGGTCACTCACTTGGCCTCCGTCATCCTTTTGATGGACCAGAGGAATATAATCTCCCCAAGGCAGAAGACAACATGGATTTCACGGTCATGTCCTACACGGAAACTGAACCGTACTACATTTCAGCTCTTCCACTGTATGATCAACTCGCCATGCAGTACTTGTATGGCCCGAAAGGATCGAATAACGCTGGAATCGAAACCAACTACGATTTTTTTGGCTCTGCAAAGAGCGATGAGTTTACTGGCATGTCAGGGGATGATGAATTTTATACCCTGGAAGGAGACGACCGTATTCATGCAAGTGGAGGCAGTGATTTTGTTCATGGTGGAACAGGATTAGATACTCTGGTTCTCGAACTGAGTCACGAAAGCTACACAATTCAAAACTCAGACGAAGGTCTGTTCGTCGCTTCACTTAACGTCGCTAACGATACTGATGTCCACACAGTGGAAGTCGAAAGACTGGAATTTGCAGATTCCTCTCTCGCTTTCGATCTCAATGAAAACGAGAACGCCGGCATTACCATTCGACTGATTACCACAACCTTAGGGATTTCTTTTCTCGATGCAGCAACCATGGGTGTAGGTATTGACCTGTTTGACAATGGGGCAGAGATCAGGGACATCATTGCTGTGGTGCTCGAGCACCCCATATTTCTCAGCCTCGCTGGCGGGGAAACGGAAGACGCTGCGGTCGCCTTGGTATTGAAGAATGTTCTTGGCAGGACAGCCACGAACTCTGAGCTTGATGAGGCACGCGCTCAACTAAGCACTAACGGTGGCACAATGACCCTCGTCGATTTTGTGGAAGTCACCATGAATTCTGCATCTGTTACGCTTGTCGCTGACATTGAGGCTCTGCAAGAGACCGGGATTCAGTATCTACCGATTCGCTAAGCTCTCTTGCAGTTCTTGACCAGACCTTCGATCCAGGATTTGGCAGACAGAACAATCGGTAAACCTGGTCAGTTCACTGACATTAACCGGTCAAGAGATTGAAGTTGTTCCTGAAAACGAAAGGTTTCTACCTCATCTGCGTATTCAGTCAGAACCGATTGTCTCAGTTCACGCGCTTCTGCATAGCGTTCCAGCCGCCACAACACGCCAGCCTTTTCCAACGGTATGCGCCACGGCCGTGCAGTCTGATCGCTGGCTAGAGCAACATCGTATTGATCGAGCGCTTCATCCACCCGACCTGCCAGCAACAGGTTTCGAGCCAGGAGAAAATTAACAATGCCAGCGTTGCGGATATCTGCGGTCAGTCGCGGATTTTCCATGAGTGACCGCAACAGATCCAGCATAACTCCCGCAGTGACTGCAGGACAGGCACCCCGGCTTGCGATCAGGCTGAGACGGGACAGGTCCGACATCACATAGTTGCTTACGGTTGTGGTAGCAAGCAAGGCTTGCAGCCGGGTTTTTACAACATTTGCGGCGGCTACCTGATCACAGTTGTAAGCCAGTTGCTGCGCATAGGCTTCCGGATTCTGCGGTTGTCTGCGGGAATATTCCGCCAACACGTTCCTTGCTTGTTCCAGATTACCCTGGTTGGCATGTGTTTGTGCCATCAGGGATTGAGAGCGAAAAGAATCGGGGTTCCTTGATGCGAGATGTTGGGCCAACGCTGATTCATCAGCCCATATGCCGGCCCTCACCAGAGTGAGGCTTGTGAAGCAAAGAAACATGAATACTAATGGCAGCACCCTGAGCCATGCTTCAGTAACTCTGCTGCTGAAGTAATCCACTCCCCTTACCAGGATGATGATTGGGCCTATTGCAGCAAAATAGTTTCTGTGTTCCCAGACCAGCTCCAAAGGCAGGATGGTGGATTCAATAAGGTGCGCGACTAAAAACCATGCAATACCGAATCGAATGGCAGGATCAAGCACTCGGCCTGCAAGACTCAAAACCAGGAAAACTAACAGAGTGATTGCGCATGCCAATGTATACAAGTCAGGTTGGCGTACCACAGGGAAGTCGTCATGAAAAAAACTCAGGGGCACCAGACCCGGGATGAAGATTTGTCCAAGATAGAAGATCAACACCTCGGTCTGTGTGTAGAGCCGCTCTACCAGATCAAAATCCCTGAATGCATAAGACCCAAGTAGCCAGTCTCCCCTTAACAGCAAGATCAATGCGACGCCCAACAGGGCTGCGACGCAGAAAGCCAGCCAGAAAAACCCGACCTGCTTTTTGTAAACAGCGGAGGTCGACGACTGAACAACAAGCCATTCCAATAGGGGCAGATAGGCCAGCAGCAGCACTCCGTTCTCTTTGGAAAAGATAGCCAGCGGAAGAACGAACAGCAGGCTCAATGCAATCTGTATCCAGCCCTGTCCCGCGCCTGCCAGTCTGCCCCGCAAGTAAAGAACCATACCCAACAGCATGAACAGGCTGCTGAGAATGGCCATGCGTTGCACCGAATACAGGACCGTACTTACCAATAGAGGATGCACTAACCATAACGCGCTGCAGATCAAGGCCAGCTTTTCGGCCTTAGCCTTCTGAATATCCAACAAGGACGAGAACAGCGTCTTGAGCAATGTAAACAACAACACGCCTGATACCAGGTGCAGTGCCAGATTAACCAACTTGAAGGAGAAAGGAGAGGCACCTAACAGCAGGGAATTGAGCGAGAAGCTCATGATTGAAACAGGTCTTCCCAATGGGCCACTATCATTGGCTGCTGCTATGGCCAGCAGTTGATCCAGATCCCACGCTGTCATCACAGTAGGACTGATGTTGCTAAAGTCATCAAAGATAAATGGGCCAGATAGTCCCTGCAGGTAAACCAGGGCCGTGAGAACCAGTGTGAGAATTAGGCCAACCGTGGGCTTGATTCGCAATGACAAGAGATTTTGCGGTGTAGTCACGTTACCGTGTTTATCGAGCGCTGATGCCGATACGGCAGAGGAAGAAGCTTTCAGCTATAGAGACGCAATCAGACTGCATCACGCTTGGTAGTTTGGGTAAGAGCATCAACCTGAATCCGGATAGGCAAGCATCTGAGCTGAGGATAAGGTTGAAGTGGTGTTGAGGCCAAGTGAAATCTGGCCAGGATGGAAAATTGTCTGGTGCTCAAATGAGCACCAGACAATAAGCTGGCTGATTAGCACAGACCTGCAGCAATACAGGAACCTGAATCAGTCCACTGGATAGGAGCAGTTACTCCGTTAGGAATCAGCTGGTATGTATAGGCAGTGCCACCAAATTCATTAGTGACTGATGTTACTGTAATAGTACCATCTGCCATGGTAACTGAAGTTACAGCACCGGAAGCGCCAGCTGAAGCTGGGATACCATTAGTACCGTGGTCCGCCTGAGTGGTAGCGGTAATACGGCCAGTCTGAGCTGCCACTTCAAACGCAGTCTTGTAAGGAGTAGCTGCAAGAACTACTTCAGAAAACGCTGCGCGCTGAGAGTAGGATTGATACGCCGGCAGGGCAACTGCAGCGAGAATACCGATAATCGCAACAACGATCATCAGTTCGATCAGTGTAAAACCATTTTGTGCTTTCATGTTCAGTCTCCGTAGAGGGTTAATACATTTTGTAATCGCTTGACACCCATAATCAGGCGGTTGCTATTCAATATGCAGATATCGGGCCAATGTGTTGAAACAAGTGCCAAGCCCTGTAAACATGGAGTCTTCAGGGAAGCTACCGATACGCAGTGTAGGCATATTCTGTGTTAAGCGAAGTCCCAAAGTGACGTTTTTTGTCACAAATGGTCGCCGTGAGTGGGTATTATCACTCGCTCTCTATCTGGAAGCAGCATGGTTGAACAACAATTGCGGAATCCATTGACCCATGTCATTAGCAAACAGGCTGCTATCGCCGGTTTTGCCCTGGTTGTCCTGATACTTCTCACCCTGGCCCTGTATTGGCCTGGTCTCGGTGGTCCACTATTTCTCGATGACGCACCCAACCTCATGTCTCTTGGAGACGGCGGCGGCATTACTGATTTTGACAGCCTGCGAGCATTCGTTTTTGGCAATAACTCAGGACCTCTTGGTCGGCCTGTCGCCATGCTGTCCTTTCTGATTGATGCGCAGGATTGGCCACCGGTTGTGCCCGCAATGAAGTACACGAATCTGATGTTGCACCTGATTTGCGGACTGCTCTTCGGCTGGCTGTCATTGCTCCTGTTCAGGTACTTGCAATTGGCTGAAGAAAAAGCAGCGGCACTGGCTTGCCTGTGCGCATTCATCTGGCTGGTCAATCCCTTGAATCTGAGTACCACACTGTATGTGGTTCAGCGGATGACACAGTTGATGACCTGCTTTGGATTGGCAGCATTGCTGTTGTTCTGCAAAGGCCTCGAGATATCCAACAGCAATCAGACCAGGTCGATTCTTCTGCAATCACTGGCCTTGCTCCCATTTGGTCTGCTTGCGCTATTCAGCAAAGAGAATGGCGCATTGGTTCTCCTGGTGATGATTGCTCTGCGATTTACGGTTTATCAGGATGTGCGGCCATCGAAACTCGTCATCTATTGGCAAGGCATCGCTCTCTACTTGCCTGTCTTCCTGATGGTGATTTTCTTGCTCTATCGCTTTGTTACAGGAGTTGAAGGTTTTGAGTATCGCAGCTTTTCCCTCTGGGAACGCGCCCTTACAGAACCCCGCATCCTGATCAACTACCTGGCTAAATTTGTTGTGCCTGGCATAGGCAGCTATGGCTTGTTTAATGACAACTTCCTGGTTTCGATTGGTCTGTTCACTCCGATAACCACAGTGTTGTCTCTGCTATTTTGGGGCGCGCTGATTGCTGCTGCTATTCACCTCAGGCAAAAACAAGCGGTGTTTTCGCTGGCAGTGTTCTGGTTTCTTGCCATGCATCTGATCGAATCAACTTTCCTGCCACTGGAACTCTACTTCGAACATCGCAACTACATGGCCATAATGGGACCTGTATTCGCCCTGGTGTTTTATCTCCACAAATTCCTGTCATCAACACAGCAACGAACCAGCCAGGCGCTGATCGTCGTCTGCGGCATTGTGCTGATTGCGCAGGCAGTGACAACGCGCCTTGAGGCGGAATATTGGGGCTCCAACAACGTCTATGCCCATTGGGCCGAGGGTAATCCCGGTTCTGCTCGCGCTCAGTCACAGTATGCTGAGGCTCTGCAGATATCCGGGTATCTGCCTGAAGCGTTGGTCGCTGTTGACGCCACGCTGAGGCTGTACCCCGATGCGGCCGGCCTCTTGCTGCAAAGCTGGAATCTCCAGTGTGCCAGTGGCGCCAACCCATCCCTGCGTCTCAGGGATATTGCCAATTCACCTGAATTAAACAATCACTACCTCAACATTAACGTACAGTTGAGCAAGGTACTGGAAAACCTGGTCGCTGAATCCTGCGCAGTTGAACAGGGGAACGAGCTCGAAGACCTGGCGGCAGTTATTGAGAGAATTCTATTGTTACCGAAGACTGCGAGAGTGCGCGCCAACCTGCATATCAACTACTCAAACTTGTATGCCGCGATGGGCGATCTCAATGGCACACTGATTCAATTGCGCCGCGCTTACGACTACCAGCCAATACCACTCTACCCAATTCGCCAGGCCCAGATTGCAGCCTCGGCAGGAAACTTTGATGACGCAATGATATTTTTGCAGCGAGCTCGTGAAACGGGGTCTGAATCGAATCCACTGCGGCCCGCACAGATTGAAGAAATCGAAGCACTGGCAAGGCAGATTGAAGCCATGAGGCAAATTCGCCCAGCCAATTAGTCGGTTTCGGATGCAGAGAATCGGACTGTCAGGACTTATTCACCAGGAATCAGTCAGGGGGAATCCGGACCCCCATGCAAACTAGTCCTGGGTCACAGACTGACGATAACTTGAATGAGTACAATCGCGATATCTTATGGCAATCACCTGAATCCCTCACATTCCTGTAGATGAATTCTGTACAAGTCAATTCTGGTCTGGTGTTTCGGCTGCTATTACTGCTGTCGATTACTGCTTTTTGTTTATCGCCGGTTCTACAAGCAGATTTCACTCATGTTGATGACGATGGCTACGTCTACAACAACGAGCTGGTACGCGAAGGCGTCACCCTGGAAAACATCACCTGGGCCTTGCAGACTTTCGAGATGGTCAATTGGCATCCCCTGACCTGGATATCCTACATGATTGACGTGGAGCTGTTCGGCGTATCGGCCATGCATTTCCACGGTATCAACCTGCTGCTGCACCTGCTCAACGCCGCCCTGCTGTTTCTGCTCATCGTTAGAATATTGTCTCGCGATGCGGCACTGATCGCAGCCCTGGTTTTCGCTATTCATCCCTTGCACGTAGAAACTGTGGCCTGGATCTCACAGCGGAAGGAGTTGCTCAGTTTTCTGTTTATGCTGATTTCTACTCACGCCTATCTCAGCTACAAACTCAAGCAACGGCTGAGCTACTATTATGGCGCCATCCTTGCATTTGTCTGCGCCGTGATGTCCAAGCCGATGGCCGTCTCATTTCCCGTGTTGTTAATTCTGATTGATTACTGGCCCCTGCGGGCCTGGCCAAACCTGCGCGACCGAACTGCTCTGATTCGCTATGCACTGGAGAAGCTTCCCTTCGTGGTATTGGCTGGAATCGCCAGCACATTAACCCTGCTCGCCCAGTCCCCCGCCATGGAAGTGGTGTCCTATTTCTCATTCGGCAGCCGCCTGGTGTTGGTAGCGATGGCCTACGTTGAATATCTCAGGCAATTTCTCATGCCTTTGGGCCTGGCTTTTTACTATCCAGTGCCAGAATTAAGCTTGTCTCCCTATTTCATGTTATGCGTTGCGCTTCTGTTGGGACTCTCGGCAGGCTCCATAATTCTTGCGCGCCGTTATCCGGTGCTTCTGCTTGCATGGTGGTGGTTTGTAGTCTCGCTGTTACCAGTGATTGGTCTCATTAAGGTTGGCGAACAATTCGTGGCTGATCGCTACACCTATTTGCCTTTGACGGGAATCATCATCGCCATCGCCTATCTGGTTCATCACGTTGCGAAGGAGGAGCGCGTCACCCTGTTGATCGGATCGACGGTCTGGTTATTTTTCTGCGGCATGATCACCTTCGGATACAGTGCAAGCTGGCAAGATGATATTTCCCTGGCAAGGCGTTCCAATTCACAGAATGACAATAACTGGATCGCGATTTATTCCCTGGTACGAGGAGTGGAGGCGCAACTAACCCAATCGGTATTGGATGACCTGACCCCCAGCAGCAACTGCCTCGGCAGAAGAGTGGACATCTTCACTGGCTTCACAAGCGAAGAGTTATCCTGTCTGCAACAGGCGAACGATCCGACCAGCCAGCTTGTCATGACCGCTTATTATCATCGCATACGACAATTGGAGGACTCCGCTGAAAGCCTGAGTGCAGCTGGACTGACGGCCTCTCCTGCAGAACAGCCAGCTGTCTTCCTGTTTCAGGCCATGCAGAATGTGCTCGAGGACGACCTTGAGGGGATTCGGGTCTCAGCTGCTGCTCTCAATACCCTGCCAATGAGCCAGGAACGTTCGGCAGCCTTATTTCTGGTCCACTATTGGCTGGAAGATCTCGAAGCTGCCAATTTATGGCTCAATGAATTTTTGAGAGAGTACGACGAGGCAGCAGCCTAGAGTTACATCAGTCCCCTGACCCGGTTACCATGAGTACCGGAATCGCGCCTGGAGTGGGCGCGGCTAATAACAAACCATGGCACCTGCAGGCGGAACCTGGACCCGGACCGGACACCCATCTTGATCGACGACAGAAAAACTGATTGCTTTATCGTGGGCTTCATGAAAGCGGGCACCACGGCACTTGCCGACTTTCTCGATCAGCACCCGGAAATTTGTGTCTCTGTTCCCAAGGAGCCAGGATACTTCGCTACCGACAAGATGCGAGAGAGTGATGCATTTCATGGCAAGCAGATGTATTTCAAGACGCGGACCCCGGCACAGTATGCTGAGCTGTTTGATGACCACAGTCCCCATCGTGTCGATGCTTCAACTGCCTACATCTATTCTGAAGAGGCAGCTGAAAATATTGCCCGACACAACCCCGCCGCCAGAATCATCATTCTGTTGCGAAATCCAGCTGGCTTCTGCCATTCACTGCACGAACAATACCTGAACGAGACCGTTGAGGACGAAACTGACTTTAACCGCGCTCTCCATCTGGAGACAGACCGCAAGCAAGGCAAGCAGGTTCCATCGCGAGTGCGTGTACCTTCTTACTTGTACTATTCGGAGCGCCTCAGGTTTCACACCCAGGTGTCCCGCTACCTGAATCACTTTCCGCGCCAGCAAATACTGTTTCTGTTACACGATGACTTTCAAAGAGACAATGCGACAGTGTATGCCAGGGTACTGAAATTCATGGGCGTCGAGAATTGTGAGTTTGAACCGGATTTTCGACAGACAAATGTCAGCAGAGCGCCGCGCTCCTCACTGATGCATTCCCTGGTGAACTATCCTCCTTTCAAAAATGTCCTTTATAAAATTCTGGGAGGAAAGCGCTACACCAAAACACACAAAGCACTATCACCGTTGCTGATGAAACCACGGCCGCGAAACAGGATGGAACCGAAACTGGAACAAGAACTCTTCGAGCTGGCCAAACCCGAGCTGCAGCTGCTCTCAGACGAAATCGGCATAGATCTGGTTTCACGCTGGCAACCTGGGAGTGCCACAACTTGAAGCGACTGGCCCGTATCGCAGCCCTTATCCTGGGACTGGCGCTGGTCGTCTATTCCCTGATGTTCTTGCTGGAGCATTGGCAGGCTCTGGTTCAAACAGAGATAGTCAATCCACTACTACTGGTTCTGAACATTCCGCTACTGCTGGTTAATCTGCTGGCGAGTGGAAGACTGTTGGATAGCAGCCTCAGAATACTGGGAATCAAACTGAGTGTTGTAGAAAGCCTGGGACTTTCCAGTATTGGGCGCTTCATCAATTATCTGAGCTTTGCACAGCTGGGATTCGTCACCCGCATGTATTATCTGCGCTCTCGTCGTGGAGTGGATCTGGCCAATTCATTGTCCGGTATTGCCATAGGCAATCTGTTTTTCTATGGAGTAAGTTGCGGCGTCCTGGTCGTTATTTTGTTCGCTGGCATGACAGAATCATCTGCTGATGCCGAACTCTCAATTCGCCTGCTATTTGCTCTTGCCGTCTTGCTGGTCATTTTTGTCGTTGCGCCCCTGGTGCTTGCTCGACCGACTATGCAGCACTCAATGCCCTTCCTGTCCCCTTATGCAAAACTGATTCAGGAGATGGCTGCTTCCCCTCCTTATCTGCTCTCACTCATTGGCTGGTCCTGCACGCTGTTGCTCACATTCACCGCGATGCAATGGATCGAGTTTCGGGCGCTGGGCTATGACGCAGCCCCTCTGGAAGTGTTGTTGATAAGCGCTGTGGTGAGTCTGTCTGCGTTGATCAACATCACGCCGGCGGGACTCGGCGTCAATGAAGGTCTGCTCTTTCTCGCAGGGTCTGTGGTGGCAACGCCGGAAAACTTGTTGCTGGGTAGCGCACTATTGCGCCGCTTCGTAGTGTTTCTGACATTGAGCCTACTCTCCCTGATCTTCATTCCCAGGCTCTTTGGAACCAGCGCTGCAACGCTTATTGCCGAGCTCAAAGAAAGGGACCTGTGAGTCAGCGGTCAATATCAGTCAACACCGGCACCAATAAGTCTGCTATTTGTTTTGATGAGAAACGTTGATCGAATAATTCTCTTCCCTTAACACCAATGTCTTCAAGATTATCCCTGTGCTCGAGACACCACAGCAGGGAATTGACCAGGGCCTGAACCGAGCCCCGTTGACAAACAATGACGTTATCCCCGTCGACGAAATAATCAGCTTCTTCCAATGGGGACAAAATCACCGGTTTCGCCATTGCAAGAAATTGATAAGTCTTACCGGTCACAACCGCAGTGGACTGTTGTGTATCACCAAATGGACCACCCAGGCAGACATCTGCCTCGGCAATCATCTGCGGAAGTGCAGCGTAGTCCGCCCATTCCAGGTGCTTTATGAACTCACTATCTTCAACATTTGACAGGAACTGTTTCATTGCAGCCAGGGATTCAGCATTGCCTTTCCCACCAACGAAGCTAAAGCTAAATGCATCAGCATGTGATCCCATCAGCTGTTTGGCAGCGCCGAGGATAATATCCAAGCCATGCAGTGGCAGCATGGTCCCATAGAAAAACACTCGCAGGCGCTCGCTAGCTGAGGATTGCTGCCTCGGATAGAACATTGCTTCTTCAGCACCCACCGGAACCGGCAGGAATTTCTCTGCTTCTCCGCCGTAAAGACTGTGGGCAAGACGGGCATGTGCTTTGCTGTCTTCCAGCACGAATTGGCAACGTTTGATCAGCCAACGCATGTACCGACGCAGCATCGCAACGATAAATTGGGGTGTTTTCCGTCTGGATTCAGATTCCTGCAACCAGCTTTCAAGGATGATGAATTCATCAAACACAATGCGCTGTCCGAACAGAAACGGATAAAAGAACAGGAATGATTCGTGGCCGCGAAATCCAAGAACCCACACATCCGGCTTGTGTTTCAGCCGATATGAGATGAGACGATAAAGCATCTCGGGATAGCGCAGCAGTCCGCGCCGCCTGTTGATCAATCGGTCGAGGATAAATCCAGATTCTGAATGTTCCGCACTGTGCTCCAGTGCCGCGAGCAAGGCTGCAGTGCGTGTGTAGTCAGGAGCCTTGTAACAAAGCAGATAGCACACCCTTAGTGCGGGCATGGGAGCTGTCTCCGATCCAGATTATTCACAGTATTTGAATCCATAGTACTGGCTATCGGGATGGTCGCCAAGAAACTCAGCAGGAGATGATGGTGACTGAGGAAGCTTGGTTGCCAAGCCCGGAGACATTCAATAAAAAAACCCCATCCCGCTTTGCGGGATGGGGTTTGAATTTCGAATACAATTTGTCTAACAAATTGTATTTGTGACTTCAGCAGTGCTTAGTCAGATCCTGCCAGGCTACGCTGATCACGCTCTTCACGTTCAGTGAGCAGTTTCTCGTAACCCTCTTCATCAAGATGGGTAACCGCAATCCAGGCATGGGACATTTCATCGGTCGTACGCTGACCTGCACCGACCCACTGATCCGGATCCGGATTCATAGGGTTGTCTGAAGAATTGTCATACCAGGCAGTCAGGATGATAGTAGCACCCGCTGGAACCAGAGGCTGATAACCATCTTCATACATGTGACTGTGATTCCAGCCTGCAGTCCAGTTTGATGCCTGGCTCAGCATTTCACGTCGGCCAGTATTCGGATCAAACAATTCCATCGACATGGCCACACCTCTCAGATGCATATGTGGCTGCCAGCTATCGATACGAACCGGATGGTCGAAAGAATGAAAGCCCTGGGTCATCAGCTTGCCATGAGGGGGAATCATGTAGTCGCCGCCACTGCTCAGAGTATAGGCGCGCAAGTTCTGTTGATAGGCTTCCTCTTCAACGAAATCATCTTCCTCGTCGTAGAACCAGATGCCAACAGAAACCTGATCGTTTGGCACGGCATTGCCATCAGGGTAGTAGTGGATTTCCCACTCTACTTTTGAGTTGGCAGGTGCCCGGCGGCATGCGCCTTCAGGCACTTTTTCGCCCAGCTTGCCAAAGGCGAACTCAGACAAACGGTCGCTGTCGACCCACTCACCGTCTTCATCAAGAATCTTGAAGTGCGAGTTGGCATGGTGAGTTGCACCATGTGCTTGTGCGGAGGGTAAGGTCTCAACAGCCTTGATGCAGCGACTTTCGGTGAGACCGGATTCAACCACTGGCTCCCACCACAGGTCCTGACCATTTGCCGGCACATCCCAGGCAGCTGACTTGATGATATGGTCAGGCGCGCCTAGTTCAGATGCCAGGCGAAACTCTCCTTTCTTCGGATAGTCTCTCTCGGCAGGCAAATCTTCCGGATTACCGAAAGGTGATCCTGCATTGACCCAGGCAACGATGGTGTCAATGTCTTCCTGATCCATGCGCCAGTCATTCTTCAATTCCTGCACACCAATATCCCCATCATATTGATAGGGAGGCATTTCGCGATTGGCAACCTTCAGCTGAATCAGTGGCGCCCAGGGGCGAACTTCTTCGTAGCTGGTGAATGACATGGGCCCGATCTGACCAGGCTGGTGACAGATCTGACAGTTTTCTTGAATAATCCGGGAAACTTCCTTGGCGTAGGTGGGGTGATTAGCCTCATCCTGTGCGCCAGCCAGCGTCGGCAAGAATGCCAGAGCTGAGCCTAGTCCTAGAATTCGCACAATTCTCATGGTCTGCTCCTCAAAGCAAGGGATAACTAAGGCGCATACCGCGAGCTGCAGAATGCGCTGCAGACGCTATATTGCTGATTTAGGGAGGGATTTCCAAGCAATAATGTGTCACAAATTGTCCGCCAATCGTCACTTGGCGGCGATAAATCAGTGATTGCTGCTTATTTGTCCACAATATTTACAGGGCTATTGGGTTTTTGAGTGCTTTGGTCGCTCATTTCGGCCTGATTGCGCTTAATTAGAACTCAAAATTAATCCAGCTCCCGTAACAGATCATCCATGGATGCCTTGGCATCGCCGTAGAACATGCGCGTGTTGTCTTTAAAGAAGAGCGGATTTTCAATGCCGGAATAACCTGTCCCACGGCCGCGTTTGCAAACAAACACATGGCGCGACTTCCAGACTTCCAGTACAGGCATGCCGGCAATCGGACTGCCGGGATCGTCCTGGGCAGCCGGATTCACAATGTCATTGGCACCGATGATGATGACAACATCTGTTTCGGGGAAGTCGTCGTTAATTTCTTCCATCTCCAGCACGATGTCATAAGGCACTTTGGCTTCAGCCAACAGTACATTCATATGCCCTGGCAGACGGCCGGCTACAGGATGGATAGCAAAACGCACAGTCTTACCCTGGTCGCGCAAGCGTTTGGTGAGTTCAGACACCGAGCCCTGGGCCTGCGCCACTGCCATACCATAACCCGGGACGATGATGATGCTATCAGCATCCTGCACTGCCTGGGCAACCGCGTCAGCCTTTGCTTCGATCATCTCGCCCTCGACAGCGCTGGCAGATTGGGTTTCGCCGCCCCAGCCACCAAGAATGACCGAGATAAAAGAGCGGTTCATGCCCTTACACATAATATAGGACAGGATGGCACCGGAAGAACCTACCAGTGCACCGGTAACAATCAGCAGGTCATTGCCCAGTGTGAATCCAATTGCAGCCGCTGCCCAACCGGAATAGGAATTCAGCATGGAGACCACCACCGGCATATCGGCGCCGCCGATGGCAAGGATCAGGTGACATCCAATAAGACCGGAAATCACAGCGACCGCAATCATGGTCCAAAGACCAGCGCCTTCTAGGTAGAGATAACCAAGAACAAAACAGGCAATCAATGCGCCAAGGTTAAGCGCGTGACGCCCGGGCAAGGTCAGCGCAGCGGAACTGAGTTTCCCTGCCAGCTTGCCATAGGCAATGATGGAACCAGTGAAGGTAATTGCGCCTATCAGGATGCCAAGGAACAATTCCACCTTTAAAATGCTGAGTTCAACATCAGTCTTACTGGCAATAGTCGCCGCGAAGCCGGCCAGCTGATCCACCGTACCCGCCTCTCGCGCAGCCAATGCCGATCCCATTTCCAGGTCTGCATTGATACCGATGAAGACTGCGGCAAGACCTACCAGGCTGTGAAAGCCGGCAACCAGTTCAGGCATCTGGGTCATTTGCACACGGTTGGCAACAAACCAGCCGCCGATGCCGCCAATCACTACCATCAGGCCGATCAGGGAAGCCTGGCCACCTACAGAATTGACCGTTGCAGCCACCGCCAGCGTCATGCCGATGATGCCATACCAGATGGCGCGCTTGGCCTTCTCCTGGTTGGATAAACCACCCAGGGCCAGGATGAAGAGTACTGCAGCCACTACATAGGCTGCGGTGATGAGTCCGTCGTTAGTATGCATCGCTTAACTCCGCTGAAACATCGCCAGCATGCGACGCGTAACCAGAAAACCACCAAAGATATTCACCGAAGCCATCAATACTGAAGCCGCAGCGAGCCAAATCACCGTGGAATTGCCAGAAACAATCTGCAGCAAGGCACCCACAATAATGATCGACGAAATTGCATTGGTGATGGCCATCAGTGGTGTGTGCAGCGAATGTGCGACACCCCAGATGACGTAAAAGCCAATGAATACTGAGAGTACAAACACAATAAAGTGTTGCATGAAGCTGGGTGGTGCGATTGCCCCCAGCCCCAGGCAGAGCACACCGCCTATGCCAAGTAACCAGCCAGTGCGATTCAGCGACTGCTTCATCTCGGCGAGTTCCCGTGCTGCCTTTTCCTCAGCGCTTTCTTCCACTTCTTTCTTTTTAGGCGCTGCTGCAGCAATTGCCTTGATCTTGGGTGGGGGTGGCGGCCAGGTGATCTCACCCTGGTGAGTAACCAGAGAACCGCGAATCACATCGTCTTCCATGTCCACTACCGGCACACCGTCTTTTTCCGGCGTCAGGTCATCTATCATATGACGAATGTTAGTAGCGTAGAGATTGGAGGACTGAGTAGCCATACGACTTGGAAAGTCGGTGTAGCCTATGATGGTTACGCCATTATCAGTGATCAGCTTTTCGTCGGCTTTGGTCAGAGAACAGTTGCCGCCTCGCTCAGCCGCGAGATCCACAATCACCGAACCAGGTTTCATGGCGGCAACCATGTCTTCAGTCCAGAGCTCGGGCGCTGGACGATTAGGAATGAGCGCGGTAGTGATAACGATATCTACCTCTGGCGCCAGCTCGCGAAATTTTTCCAGTTGCTTCTCTCTAAACTCGGGACTGGAAGGCGCCGCATAACCGCCGGTTTCAGCACCGTCGGTCTGTTCCTCTTCAAAATCCAGGAATACGAATTCGGCACCCATGGATTCGATCTGTTCGGACACTTCCGGTCGCACATCGAATGCCATGGTAATCGCGCCAAGAGATACTGATGTACCAATGGCAGCAAGACCCGCAACACCGGCGCCCACCACCAGCACTTTCGCTGGCGGCACTTTACCTGCTGCGGTCATCTGACCCATGAAGAAGCGGCCAAAATTATTGCTAGCTTCGACCACTGCACGATAGCCAGCAATGTTCGCCATGGACGACAGCGCGTCCATCTTCTGTGCCCGACTGATACGTGGCACCATGTCCATGGCCAGCACAGTCATCTGCCTGGCCTGCAATCTTTTTAGTAATTCTTCATTAGCTGCTGGCCAGATGAAACTGATCAGCGTCTTGCCTTCTGGCGCCGCATCAACTTCTTCCATGGAAGGCTCACGCACCTTCACAACGATGTCAGCTTCACTCCACAGCTCAGCCGCCGAGCCCACAAGCTTTACCCCTGCCGCCTCATAGGCCGCATCCGTAATCGAGGCAGCCGCACCGGCGCCAGCCTCGACCAGGCACTCATAGCCCAGCTTCTGCAGCCGCCCGGCACTCTCCGGCGTCAAAGCCACGCGCGCCTCGCCCTTTGCGGTCTCCTTGGGTGCACCAATCTTCATTGCAAAACTCCTGAAATCCCTGTCTGGGGCGGGTAAAAAGCACGTTTATACCAGTATTTGGGCTTGGCTGAAAACTTGGGGTTTCCATTAAAAGCCGAGCATATACAAACGAAGAGATTTCTCACTACTTCGAAACAAGTGCTCTATTCCTTGCGGCGTAGAAAGAGGCGTAATAACGGCGACAATCGTGTCGGGTAAAACGAGCCGCCCGTACCGATCTTCTCTATATACATCCACATAAGGTTTGGAGAATCTAATTTTCTGTATTTACAGGACGTTCACAAAAACTCTGGCTGCCAGGATAGAAACTCCCCCTCTTACTTAGAAACCGCGCAAATATATTGGAATTTCGTTACAGCAATCGTTCATTGGGAAAGGAAACCTTAGCAAGTCAGATAGTTACCCACGAATTTGACGACTAACGAAGTTAGTGGTTCAATGGACCTTAGGGTTACTAGATACACTATTGAAGCCTTATCTGAAGGATTCCCATCAACTGTAGCCCTAGCCAAATTAATCTATACCACTAGACATATATTTCAATTAGTTCGTAACTGAGTTTTTGGTTCTATGGTTTCTTTCCCTCGCTTGCTGTCTTTCACAGACTCAATCCAGAGAATCATGAAGCTAAGAGTCGGTTCATCGAGATGATTGAAGCGTTTCATACCAAATTATGGCATCAACAATAACCATTTGTTCAAATGGAGAAAAAAATGATTCGATGTTTCGCCGTAGTTCTATCTTTAGTCTCGATTTTACTTACTTCGCAGGCTTATTCTAAAGACCTCTACCTCACCAATAGCACGACCACTAGTGAAGACACTGCTGACTATTCTGCTCTAGCAAGCGCTGGCAACAATGAATGTGAGTTTGATCCCAAAAAGTTTTTTGACTTGTGCGGAAACTTAAAATATACGCAGGATTTAGAAGGGGCATTCAAAGATATCTCCGCGCTTCCAGTTGTAAACGAAGCCAATGGTATAAGCATTTCAGTAGTTAGATACAACATGAAATTAGGCCGAGACCTATACATTCCATTCTCGCTACTTAGCTCAGAAGTAACCGGCTCTCTAAACCAAGAGGATGTAAACTCTCTAAAGCTCATAGACTCAAGCCAGGGCCGACTAAATCTTCAATGGAACTATGCAGGTAGATACAAAATTGGCGGGCTTTGTGATTTTGATTCTTCTGATTCGGGCGGGTGTACTATAGGCGCTAATTTTGGCGTGAGATATCTCGCACTTGATAAGTCGATTGAAGGTGGAACAGACACTGAAATTGAACATGCGGCAGGCGCATATTTTGAGCTGGCAAACTCTTGGAATTTTCCAATACTACGAGATTTGGATGGCCCCGACGCTGGATCTCTTACTATAAAGCTAGCTGCAAGTTACTTTTACCAAAATATCGGTAACAGCGTTGAGCTTTTTCCAAATAAAGTAGACCTGAATGGGGAAAAGTTAATGTTTGATGATCGATACTATGGATACAGTGCTATTGCAGATTTTAACATTACAGACCAATTGAGCATCCAATTAAAGTACTTCGATGTGCCTTCTCATGATCATTTAGATCAAGAAGCTGTATTCGCGGTGAACTATGCGTTTGATTAGCAAGTCAATTCTTTTACCCCTTTTGATTAGCTGCGGGGTTACTTCTGCACAGGATTCTAGGAGTAATTCATCACTACCAGGAGAGCAGCTACAGGAATTCATCCGTTCAATTGAGTTAGATATTGAGCCTTACGAAAGAGAAATTGTTCGCTTTTTAGAGATGGAAAGCACAACTTCCACGTTGGCGGTATTGGCGCAAACTGCGAACCAAAATCCATATGAGCCTACCGCCATACGAAATGAGTTTTTGCTTAAGTTGGAAAACAATCAACCAGTAGAACAAATAGCCCAAACCATCCAACAGCTTCAATTCTCAGTGATCGACACTTATCCAGAAATTGGAGTGATACTAGTGAGAATGCGAGATGAAGTGTCTGTAGAAAACAACTCCATTTCGAATCTTGATGCATTCAGATACATCGATAGTACCAACAGCAATGCATCAGATCAGGCAAGACTATTTGAGTCATTTGACGCTTTCGAAGCAGCAACCCCAAATCTACTGCTATCTTTTTATCCAAGTCCAGTTGAATCCAGTCTGGTTAACTCGGGAGGTCAGTTACCCCAAGATGCAGATTGGGGGCAAACTGACGTTAACGCACATGTTCTATGGCAATTGATAGATTCATCAGACAACTTCCAAATAGGCGTGATAGATGGAGGATTCGCGGAGCATGAAGACATTTTACTTAAGCAAGCTTTTCCAAACCAAGATCTTCCCGTTCACAATCATGGAAACCATGTAGCTGGAATCGCTTGTGCTCAGCACAACAATGTCGGCATCAATGGAATTCTCCCAAATTGCGAAGTAATAGCTGCAACTTCAACATATTCACTAGACGAGATTGAGCGAGGGAAATCTGTGGGTACGAGCAACATGATTGTTGAGATGGCCAAATACGTCGCTACAATCCTCAGATTCGTCTATCAAAATCCCGATGTTGGCGTAATAAATTTAAGCATTAGTTACAATTGGGCAAAAACTTTTAGAACCAACCCAGAACAACCGAAACAAGCAAAATTAAGAGCAGACATACAAAGTCAGGCAATTATCTTCCTTTCTATTCTAGATATAGCGGAAGACCTTGGTATATTTGTCGTTTCGGCAGCAGGAAATGACAGCGAAATATTTAGGAGGGGCATGTCTGCTAAATACTCGAGTCCTCTTAACTATGCCATTGCGACGAGAACAGATGAATTCGGATGGGCCAACGGATTAATTGTTGGGGCTTATAACAATACAGGCGATAGAGCCCAGTTCTCAAATCCAGGCGCTTCGATTTATGCACCTGGCGTAGATATTTATAGCTCCATCTCTACTTCAAGAAATGCGTATAAAACGAAATCAGGTAGTTCGATGGCGGCACCATTTGTTAGTGGAGCTGTAGCAGCTCTAAAGCATCTTTTCCCATCATCTACAAATAGACAAATATATGCATGTTTAAGTTCATCTCCACTTAGTCAGGCGAGCATTCCAAAACTCAACTTGCAATATGCCATAGACTGCATGTCTAACTAATTGAACTTCCCAATATTGTTGTCCGAGCAAACTTGCTACAAAGAGAAACCACGCATCGAATTCTCGCTGCTTAGTCTTGCTGACCCAACCAGTGTTTTTGCCAAAGTTTTAAGAGGACAACCTACCGTGAGATTACGCGGTAGCCGGGCTGATCTATGTAAAAAAGCGCATTTTGAGGTACCTATGCTCAGTAATATCCAGCAATTTGCGAACTGGTTGGCGTTTCCGAGATTCGCTACTCCCTGTATGCTGGTCATTCGCTACTATAATAAATCGCTATAGAGCCGCTAATTTACTTAGATTGGGCATCCCGAGGGATATCTCATGCAAGGTCAATCAACTCCCCTTGTGCACGATTTCACCCGACATTCACACATTGTTTCCCTGAAACTGCTGGCCCTTTCATTGAGCGGCCTGGTGGCGCTACACATAGCCAACACTGCCCAAGCCCAAAATCTCGACGCAGACCCTCTATTTGGATCGATCAGTCTGGAGGCTGGCTTTTCTCCTACTCCCTACACGGCACAGGTATCACCGGGCGGCGAGGACGAGTCCTTTCAACTGGGCGACGACTGTTATGGTTATGTCCGCCTGGCCCAGCCGGATTTTGTACTCAGCTACCAGGCTGGCGGAAGCCCGCTGGGTGTGTTTGCCCTGTCGGACCTGGATATCACAATGGCCATCAATGACCCGGCAGGGAACTGGCACTGCAATGATGACAACATCTTTCTCAGTGGCACTAATTCCGGCATTCAATTCAATGAGCCATTGTCGGGTGATTACCAAATCTGGGTTGGCAGCTATGACAGTGGCGCAGAGTCGGTTGCCACCATGCTTGCCATAACTGAGGTAGACGAAAACGAATGGGCATCAATTCCCATCGGTCTTGAAGACTCGGTCTACGCCGCAAGCTTCGACCTCAACGGCGATATCGTCTTCGGAGACGACAGCAGTGGGTTTGCCAATGACGGCGAATGCGACGATCCTCGATTCCAGGGACCAGGCGCAGCCTTTGGCTCCGGCAGTAATCACCTGTTTAAAGATGCAAGCGACTGCCGTACCCAGTTTGACGCTGGCCTGGTCAGCCTGGCAGAACCCGAAGACATGAATCTGAGTGGCCAAATGGACACCAGTCTGTTCGGCGGTGACTCGGATGTATTCAGCGGAGACACTACCGCGACAAGTTCCATTACCATGCCCGATGCGGGGCCCTTTGGAGAGGTATTCTTCGCATTGGTACAGGCCTTCCAGGCTATTCCTGGTGACGATGCGGGCGCCCTGCCACTGCCCTTCGGTGTCGGCGGCGATGTTACCCCCGAGTATGACCGCGCCACGATGGTCGCTCTCACCGGTATCGATTTCGGCGATAACAGTGGGCCATTCACCGATGACGGTGAGTGTGATGATCCCCGTTTTGAAGGCCCAGGTGCTGCCGACTTCAATATTGACGGGGGCGAACTTACCGACGGCAGTGACTGCAGCAGACTGTATCTGGAAGGCACAGTGACCTATGTCGAACCAGATATTTCTGACAGCGCTGGCTCAGATACAGCAATCGTCGATAGCAGCGGCATAGATTTCGGCGATAACAGCAGCCTTTTTGCCGATGATGGTGAATGTGATGATCCCCGCTTCGAGGGACCCGGAGCCGCGGCAATGACCTCCGAATCGAGTGAGATGCGCGACGCCAATGACTGCCGCACTATGTTTGAGACTGGTCAGCTTACGCTGGTGGCCCAAACCAGCAGCACCATTGCGACTGCTTCGCTGCCTTCGGTCAGTACGCAGCCTCGCGCACCCGCTCCACCACCTCGGGAAACTTACACTATCGGCGTACCCCGTGGCGACATCTCCAGTGCAACCCAGGCTGATGGATCAATCTTCGCCAGTGGTTCAGTGTACGGTGATCCAATTAACAGCGATAGCCGCCCCACTGGCATGCCTCCCTCTGCCAGCGTCGTACCGGTACCCACTCGACCAGCTTCCAACGATGCCATAGATTTTGGCGACAACAGCAGTGTGTTTGCCAATGACGGTGAATGCGATGATCCACGCTTCGAGGGTGACGGTGCGGCCAGCATCAACTTCGATGATGACCTCGGCAAAGATGCCAACGATTGTCGGGCGGCCTACGAAGCCGGGACTGTTACCCTGATTAGGAATTAGCCGCCATGAAGAAACGACTTTTATACGGAGTGCTGGGCCTCATCGCGGTAATCGCTGTCGCTGCAGCCGCTGCACCCATGGTAATTGGCAGAGGCGTTCGTGAAGCTACCATGAACAGCGTGGTAGAGTTGTTACCACCCGAAAGCCGCAGTCAACTACAGATTACAGAGACCCGCTTCGACAGTGGCTGGTTTAGCAGTGAAGGCGAATTGGATATTCGCTATGCGGCCCTGGCAGATCAGGAAGACCTGGCGGTACGACTGCTGTTTGAAATCGCTCACGGGCCTTTGTTATTTACTCCCGACGGACCACAACTGGGTCTTGCCTACGCGGAGATTGTGCCCTCTTTTAATAATGCCGAATTCACCCAGGCCATGACAGCGATGCCTTTTGAGCTTCCTGAGGTGCGCATTGACATGTTGGCCGATCTTGACCAGTCCCTGCGTATTACTCTCAACATGGAACCATTCAATTACAGTGATGCTTCTGCCCAGGTGTCTTTTGCCGGTATGAACGGCAGCGTGGTGGCCAATGCGGATCTATCGGCAGAGTTACTGTTCAGCATGGGCCAACTGCAGGCTGAGCAACCATCAACACAGATGGGATTTACCATCGCCGGACTGGAACTGGAAAGCAGCACCCAACAGATGAACGACCTGCTTGCCCCCAGCATGGCCATGCTGGCGATTCCATCAATCAGCAGTGGCGCTCCCTTTCCATTCAGTGTCAGCAACATCAGTGCCGATTCAAGATTGCAGCCTTCTCCTGCCGGACCCGAACAAATCGATATCCGTCAGGGTTTTCGTATCGCCAACATCGAAACGGATTTCCCGGTTACTTCAGTGAATTGGACCATGGACATCAATGAAGTACACAGCGGTCTTATTCGCAACTACTACAATATGATCGCTGAAATTCAAAACGCGATTAATACAAACCCTGCTGCCGGCACCAACCCGATTGAAGAATATGCCGAAGAAATGGTCACGCTCGCGATTCAGAACAGTCTGGTATTCAACAATCTGGTGGAAGCGAACGCCTTCGAAGGCGACCATAGTGTCGATTTACGAATCGACTGGCGCGGCATGCCGGACGTTACCGATTTGGACAGCATTGAAGCCATGCAGATTCTCGAAGTCTTTGGTTTTGAACTGACCCTGTCACTGGATGAGGCCGCTATCATGCGCTCGCCTCTGGCCGAAATGGTGGATCCCTACGTGCAGCAGGGTTATCTGCGTATTGACGGCGGACGCATTCTGATGGACATGAGCCTCAGCGATGCTGAGCTAACAGTAAATGGCGAAACCGTATCCCTGGAGCAGTTCCTCTAGTCGCTGCCAGCAACACCTCCCCTCAGGTCTCCGCATTCTCCAGCTGCCCGATTCCGCAGCCCAGGTAAAGCTCGCCACATCCTGACGGCGTGCACTGGATTACTGATTTACATCAATAAAGCCTGCGCCCACGGGCATAAACTTGCATGCGGGAAACTATAGTTGCATGCAGGGGAAACTGCCCAAAGCATGCAGGAATCAGACGGAGAGAAGTATGAAAACAATCAAAGTCGCGGGACTATTTTCAGCGATGGCACTGGCGTCTTCATTCGCCAGCGCTCAAGCGCAGGGCGACCACCCGACTTACGCGAATGAAGTCTCACGAATCATTCAGGACAATTGCCAGAGTTGTCACCAGCCTGGACAGATCGGGCCGATGTCCTTTACTTCTTATGAAGAAGTGCGTCCCTGGGCACCATTGATCGCGCTGAAGGTCGCCCAGCGAGAAATGCCTCCTTATCAATATGATTCGGATATCGGCATACAGGAATTGAAAAATGACTGGCGTATGGCACAGGAAGATATCGACACAGTTGTCGCCTGGGTTAATGCGGGTTCACCAATGGGCAATCCCGAGGAACTGCCACCTCCAGCGGAATATCCGCAAAAGGGTGAGTGGCGTCTTGGCAAGGAGCTGGGCGCACCTGATCATGTGATTATGTCGACTCCCTGGGACGTACCTGCCAATGGCCAGGATCTCTGGTGGGAGCCTCAGGTTCCAACCGGCATTACTGAGGATCGTTGCATCAAGGCAATTGAAACCCTGCCTTCAAGAGAGGCACATGGTTCAACTCACCACGCCAATTCCATGTTCGTGACACAGAACGAGAGCGGTGCATGGATGCCGGTCGGTATGCTTTCGGAGTTCGCCTTCGGCAAGCTGGGTGAAAAAATTCCGGAAGGTGCCTGCCGCAAGATTCCGGCGAACGCCGAAATCAGCTGGAGCATCCACTACTACCCCGATGGGAATGCAGTACCCAACGACCAGGTGTCGGTGGGCATCTGGTTCCATGACGAAGAAGATGGTTTCGTCGAAGAAGAGAATTATCGACAAGACCTGAGCCTTTATTTCCTTGATGGTGGTGGTGACTACCTGATTGAACCTCACGGCAAAGCGATGACGCAGGGATTCCATTCCTTTGACCATCCGGTTCGCCTGGACAGCTGGCAGCCCCACCTGCACTTGCGTGGTGTAGCCATGTCTATGGAGATTTATGATCCAGGTACTGGACGTCGTGAGTTGATCAGCCAGGCTTCAAACTGGAACGCTGGCTGGAATCACAGCCACACCTATGAGGATGGTTACCAGCCTCTGGTACCGGCTAATGCCACTATCATCCTGACAGCCTGGTATGACAACACGGCGAATAACCCCTACAACCCGGATCCGGATCAGTGGGTAGGTGCAGGTCAGCGCACTACCGATGAGATGTCTCACGCCTGGATCGCGGTGACGCATCTGGACGACGAAGGCTACGAGCGTATGCTGGCTGAGCGTGAAGAAAGAGACAACCGCTCCATGGCGGGTTCCGACGACTAGTAGTCACCAAGCTGGGTCGCCCGGCAAGGGTACTCAATAAAAACTGCCCCCGAGAACGATGCTCTCGGGGGTATTTTTTTGAACGCCTGTCGAGGGACATTCATGCACATTACTCAATTGCTTGCCATTAAGTGCTACCCGGATGTGGAGCCGCGGCACGTGCATTCCTGATGAAGCGTCAATAGTTTAGTCTACTCCAATCGCTGCAGCACCTGGCCGACGTGGATCGGAATAGCCATAGAAAATGCCATCTTCCCACATCACCGTCTGCAAGCTACCCATGCCTGCGCTGCGCTGACTGAAGTTAATGTTCTGCCCCAGATCGATAAGCCTGGCCACAGTGTCCGGGCTGATGCCACTTTCAATTTCAAGCACGTCAGGTTTCCACTGGTGATGAATACGGGGCGCTACGGCTGCATCCGCGATATTCATTCCAAACTCAAGCACATTCAGCACCATCTGCATGTTGGCACTGATAATCTTTGATCCACCGGGACTGCCGGTCATCAGATAGGGTTTGCCGTCCCTGGATACAAGTACCGGCGACATCGAACTCACTGGCCGTCGGTGAGGACGGATCAGGTTGTTTTCGCTCCCCATGAGGCCAAAGGCATCGGGAATATCAGAACGTAGAGTAAAGTTCCCCATGTTGTTATTCATGAGGATGCCGGTACCTTCGATCACGACACCGGAGCCAAAGGAAAACATCAAGGTATAGGTGTTACCCACCATGTTGCCTTCATCATCCACCACGGAGTAATGCGTTGTCTCATCGCTCTCATAAATGGCGAGATTGCCCGGCGCGATTTCATCAGAAGACAAGGCCTGGTTCAGAGAAATTTTTGCAGCCAGGTCTTTCGCATAGTCCTTACTGATCAAGGCGTCTGTGGGCACAGCTACAAAATCAGGGTCTCCTAGGTACTTGCTGCGATCCGCATAAGAAAACTTCATTGCTTCAGCCATTATATGCAAGGCTTCGGAACTCTCTGGACCCATCTTTGCAAGCGGGAAGTTTTCAAGGATGTTCAGCATCTGGATGACATGAGTGCCACCAGAACTTGGAGCAGGCATGGCTGCAATATCATAACCACGGTAGGTACCTCGCACTGGCTCGCGTTCTACTACCTGGTAGTTCGCCAGGTCCGCCATGGTGATCAGCCCGTTATGTGCTTCCATGTCAGCCACAATTTTTTCAGCCACACTTCCACTATAGAATGCATCGACACCGTGCTCGGCAATTTCAGACAGGGTCCAGGCCAGGTCAGGCTGTTTCCAAAGTTCGCCCACTTCGTAGTTGGAGCCATCGGGCTTGTAAAATTTCCGCAGGCTGGCAGGGTTGTTTTTCAATCGCTGACTGCGCGCCAGGTCGGCGGCCAGATCGTAAGTGACTTCAATACCATCTCTGGCCAATCGAATGGCAGGCTCCAGAACTTCTGCCAGGCTCATGGTGCCGTACTCCTCGACTATGTGTGCCAAGCCAGCTACAGAGCCAGGCACCGCAGAAGATTTGTGCGAGAAGCGATAGGTCTGATCAAGAACGACATTGCCATTGGCATCGAAGAACATATCCTGAGTGGCGGCGGCAGGTGCAGTCTCACGGAAGTCGATGGCGATGGTCTTGTCCAGAGCCGCCACATGCACGAGCATAAATCCACCGCCACCGATGTTGCCAGCCCTCGGCAGGGTAACTGCCAGAGCAAAACCGAGAGCAGCACCGGCATCTATTGCATTACCTCCCTTTGCTAATATCTCTGCGGCGATCTCACTGGACAGTTGGTTGTGACTCGCCACCATGCCTCTCTTGCCCATGACCGGATGATTGATCGCGCTGTACTCAAACAGCGGCTGGGAGGTACCTTCCTGGGCAAGAGTGGTTGAAGAAAATGAGATCGTCGAAACAGCAACGACAGTTGCCAGGCAGTAACTGGCGGCGGTTATACAGTGAAGAATTTTCTTAATCATGAGTCTGGCCTCAAGTAAGTAAGGAATTGATAAAGTCTATTGCTGCCTGATGTGAAGCGATCTACCTCTGCAAAATGTCACAGAAATATTCTATAAGTCGATGAGCAAAATTACCGCAGTGGCTGCTCGCCCTCTGGACAACTACTGAAAGTTGCAATTCGCCAGGTCACACGCAGCGAGCAACTAATTGCCTCCATACTCCGGCACATTGCGCTGAAACACTCGCCAATAGTGCCACTCTTCAGTGACCACGGGGTTTCCTGAAGCATCCAGCTCAGTCACTATAGGGCTTCGCCCACCGCGCAGCCGGGCGACCTCGTCCCGGTCCTGGACCAGAACTACAGTCATTTCATAGATCTTACCGCCAATTTTCAGACGTACACGCGGATCTCGCTCAACATTTCTCCACCATGCCTTGCCATAGGGAAACTCCCTGTCCAACCTGAAGGTTTGCGCACTCGACTGCAGATAGAGTCTATCTCCACGGGGAACCAGTAAAACCCTGACGGAATGGGGAATGCCGTACCAGGTACGAGTCTCAAGCGAGGTCGCGTTCTCGCCAAAGGTGTCATCGAACTGATTGACCCAATCCCAGTTCGTGACAGCTTCTCTGACGACTTCTCCAGTCAACCACAATCCTGGCCTGGCCGACCGCCCCGCCTGGGCATATTCCTGGGCACTGGGATGACCGGGCTCGAGCCCTGTCACTCGCAAGGTCAACAGCAGCCCCGCGATAAGGGTAACAATCACCAATAAGCCAATCTTTAATGGCTTCATAAGCTGTTCTCTCAGCGGCTTACAGCAAGCCTAGCCAAAGAGTTTCTTGTAGGTCTGCACGAAATAGCGCATCTCCTCAGGTTTGGCCATGCTCAGTCGCATCCAGTTGCGGAACGGTGGAAACGGCCTGCCAACCCGAATATTGTGTTCCATAAAGCGCGCCTGTACCTCTTCGATGTCATGACCAGTCTCGACGAAAGTAAAGTTCGCTGTGGAATCGATATGGCGAATTCCCGCCTCGCGGAAATAACCCTGGGTGATCTCCAACGCCTCTTTGTTTTTGCGCAATACGAAGTTGGAGTGCTCCACATCTCGATAGCTGGCCAGCGCGGCTCGCATGCCGATGATATTGAGCGTGCCGGTCATGCGTCTGGTGATCTCGGCGGCAAGGTCCGGATGAGAGAATCCAAAGCCTACCCGAAGCCCTGCCAGGCCGTGAATCTTTGAAGCGGTGCGCGCAATGATAATGTTCTGCCGACCATCGCGAACCAGATCCATCATCGAGCCATAATTGGGGTCATCGACGAACTCGTGGTATGCCTCATCGACAAACACCATGCGGTCTCTTGATATTTCAATCACAAAGTCTCTTAGTGCATTCTTCTCGATGATATTGGGAATGGGATTATTCGGATTGCAGACATAGACCAGCTTGGTATCACGACGAATTGCACTGGCCATGGCCTCAAGATCGGTTTCCAGATTGTCGTTCACCGGAACGCGGATTACTTCAGAGCCATTGTTCCCGGCATAGCGCGGTAAGTCTTCGAAGGTTGGATCAGGTACCACGATTGAACCCTCATCCATGCTGGCCAGAAGACCACCCATCTTGAGAATTTCCGCAGAGCCAGCTCCAACACTGATGTGCTCGGGCGCAATATTTTGCTGCGCACCGATCAGCTCCGACATCTCACCTGCCAGGAAATAGGTGTAGAGATTCGCTTCTTCGATAGCCGCATTGATAGCGCGAAGCGCCGATCTCGAGGGGCCCCATGGATTCTCATTGGAATTCATGCGGATCAGCTTATCGGGCCTGGGAATACTACCCTGCCCTAGGGCACTCTTCATGAGATTCACAGGCGGGGAGAATGGTGTGCCAGGAATACCCTGCATGGCGCCGGCGGCTACAACGGCTGAGCTGCCGAGGAGAAAATTTCGTCTGCTGATTCTGGATTTCACGATAAGGTCCACACTCTAATTGATTATTATAGGAGCGAAAACGAGACGGCGTGGCTCAAAAACTGGCTCTCCACGCTGTCCACAGTTTCAATGGAAGCAAGACTACCTCGTTTTTAGCCCCACTAATAGTAGAGGAAATACAGCAGAAATCGGGCTAAAAATTGGACATCTGGATCAGACGTAAATTATTCCGGCGGGCCAGGTAAACTGGCTATAATCGTCGGGTAAGCGCTGCCACCAGGAAAAACTGCGAACGCTCCAGTGTCAAGGAGCTGTCCCCGGCATCACTGACTAGCCGCCCAGCCCTCGCTACACCTGTGAATCGCCAATTGGATGCTACCGGAAAGCTCAGCAAACCTTGAATCGCCACACTCTCGAGACCGGATCCGGCATCAAAAGAAGCCAGACCGCTGGCCAGGCTTTCTCTTGGAGTGACGCCATAGAGCGCAGACATGTAGTTTGCGTTACCGAAGCGAAGACTTGGACCAATACCGGCGAATGCACCGCGACCCAGAATGAAGCGATAGTTTGCGGACAGGTTGCCGTACAGTCCTTCATGCCCGGAGGCAACTGCCTGGGCGACTGCCGCCTGCAGTGACCAGCGACCAATCTCGAATTCAGCACCGAGTCGGGCTTCGATGCCCACTCCAAAGGTTTCCAGTCCAGCGATGTCATCAGCATCTCTGTTTTGAAACCCGGGCGCCACAGCCGCGGATAGAGCGAAGCGATTTCCATTCTCCAGACGTTCCCTGACAAAGTAACGCCCGAATCCCTGTGGCACATTGACAAAAGTCTTCGTGCCTTTTTCATCCACATACCGCACGTCGAAATACGGCACAGGCAGCACGCGATAACTATCGCTCCCCTGGAACTCCGGATTCGCAATCAAGCCCACACCAAAGTCGTATTGCCATCCAGTTGCGATGGGGGGACGAACTGGCGCTTCACCAGCAATGGCTCCGGTCGCATAAATCAAGATAAAACAAGCTATCCAGCATGTAGCGCGTTTGCGCATCACTACTCTCCTAAAGAAGTAAGTGTCAGAAAATTTGAAATGATTGATACTTAAAGGATCAGATCAGTGAAAGATACGTGTGCCGGGTGGGATTGGATTATTCAGCGATCAAGAAAAAGTCGACTATAAAAACTGCCAAACTGATTGTGTCCCTGAATCGAGAATTTCCTGCTATTCCCATTCCCATGCCTTTTCTGACAGCCTTAAAAGGCTGAAGCAGTGAGTGTGGATTTCGCAAATGTGCGAAGATTTTACCATTACTGCAAGTAGCGGCCGATCCAGCTCACGAAGCTAGATCTGATTCAATCGGAATCAGATGGAGAGAGCACATCAACATACTAAGCCTCTGCTGATCCTGGCCTTATAAGCCACTGAGCTACTGTCGCCTGGAAGCTTGAGCCATCTATAGCTAGAGGGCTTGCGAACCAGAAGCATCACCTTTGGAACCGGCATTGTAGATTCCGGATTAAAGCAGTCAGTCTTCTAGACTCCTGAATTGGTGCATTCCTTCATCGCAGCCCGTTATCCTATGCAAGCGCAGCCGCTCACAATCGTTAAATGACGCGAATCGATGCAGCTCGGGCAGGAAGCTGCGGTAGAAGCGCTGCCGGTCTCCCAGGCTGTCCTCCAGTTGCAAGTGCAACAGTTGCAGAGTTGCGCTCTGCCTGTCCGCCTTTGCATCTAATCTGCCTACAAGCCGATTCCTGTAGAGCAGAGGCAAACAAAAATAACCGTAACGGCGTTTCTCCTTCTTAACGTAGCACTCAATTTGATAGTCAAAACCGAACAGGTCCAGAGTTCGCTGGCGCTGAATAATGGCATTGTCGAAAGGAGACAGGATTCGGAACCCAGCTTTCGGCAGCGGTTGTTCCAACTGATCAATGAGCGCTGGTCTGGCAAAATACAAATCGGAATTGATCTGAACTG
Source organism: uncultured Pseudohongiella sp. (assembly GCA_965267495.1). Lineage (GTDB taxonomy): Bacteria > Pseudomonadota > Gammaproteobacteria > Pseudomonadales > Pseudohongiellaceae > UBA9145. The sequence goes on from OZ254078.1 coordinate 3,044,680, forward strand.
GTACTACATCACCTTCTGCCTGCAACTCTTGTAACGTTTGCCTGACCACAGCTCCCATACCCTTGCGCAAGTATGCGATCTGTTTGGCGGTACCGAAGCCGTGCGAGTGCAGATGATTTCTAATCAGATGCCGCGCAAATTCCTGGCTTGTTGGTGTTGAGCAATCCACCCAGTCTGGCAAAACCCGTTCGCGCAAATCATAGATTTTATGGAATCCCTGTCTTTCGGGAATCATCAATTCCCCTTCCATGAAAAGTTGTTCCAGCGCCTGCTTGGAAGCTGATCTGGCCCACATTTCTTTCTGCTCAGGTCGGTCCTGGAAGTCCTTGGAGCTCAGTGGTCCCTCGGCGCGAATACGCGCTAACACACGCTCGGTTGCTTTCTTATTTTTCTTGTACCAGTGCACCTGCCCTGCCGCGATGCGCTCCATCATGGGAATTGAATAGCGATAGTCTTCCATGGGCAGCAAGGCCAGAGCATGGGCCCAGTGCTCGAATATCGCACCTTCTCGTTGCAGCTTGTTGATGTGGCTCGACCGAAACGCAGGCAAGCGGTTCCAGAGAGTATGTTCGTGGGCGCGCGCAACGACGGTGAGGGTATCCAGCTGCACATAGCCCAGGTGCCGAATCGCAGCACGGGTGGCACCAGGTCCCCGACCAAACTGATTGCGTGCAAGCAGTGCCTGACTAGCCAAGGCCAGTCTGCGGGCGTCACGCAAGCTGAGATTAATTGGATCCACAGTTCCCTGATATTGTCCGCTTGATCAGACTGGAAAGCGTATCTGGATTTATTTCAAGAGCAACCAGAAAATTGCTATTGAATAAGGGCTTGCCGCACGACCACTATAGATGGCGGATGTATGGGGAATGCAAAAGCAACTACCCGCCTCCCCTTGCAACACTTTACTAGTCAGTGCAGCTTCTACCTAAGAAAGGCTTATTTCACCACTAATGCACGGTGTTACATCGCCGCCAATCCAGACGCCATCATCTCTCCTAGTAACATAAACGCGTCCGCTACGATTGAGTGCTGTACCCTGAGCCACAATATAGTTGGGTGGTGCCAGGCGTTCGTCAATTAACCACCTGGCGAGTCCTGCATTGAGACTGCCAGTCACCGGATCTTCGGGCACGCCCATACTTGGAATAAAGGCACGTACTTCGAAGTCGGTATCGGCACCTTTCGGACTTGCGGCCACCACGCCAATAGCCAGTTCCTCCATTAATTCAAAGCATGGCTGGATAGCCAGCACTTCTGAAGCGCTAGCTAGCATGATCGCGCCCCAACCAGGACCATTGTCCACCCATTGGTGGTACAGAATGGCTTCCCGCTTTATCTGCAAAATGTCGCAATAAGTTGCCAGAGTCTCTTCGTCGATGGGCCCACTGCGGCGGAGCTCTGGTGCAGCAAAATAGAGCCGTTCACCATCACGGCGAATCTTCACCAATCCGATCTCGCATTCCTGCACAACGAATTCAGAGTTCTTGGGACTGCCACCATTGGCTAGCCAGGAATAACAACTACCCAGAGTGGGATGACCAGCAAAGGGCAACTCACCACCCGGGGTGAAAATGCGCAGGCGATAGTCAGCCTCCGGATTCTGGGGCGTAAGCAGAAAAGTAGTCTCAGACAGGTTAGTCCAACTTGCCAGGGCTGCCATGGTTTCTTCACTGACATCGTCAGCACCGTGCACCACAGCTAGCGGATTGCCCCTGAGAGCTTCAGCAGTAAATACATCGAGTTGGTGAAACGCGCACTTGGTCATAGCACTTACACCTGCAATCCAATAGGCTAGGTGCAACTATATGCAAACTACTACTGACTCGCTACTCCCCGGATGCCTCATAAACGGTCCCTGAGGATTGGACAGCCGAGGGTGGCCCCGAGAGGGAGATTAAGGAGCATAGACACAGCTCGGATTTATTCTTAATCTTCCTATATATGCACCTGAACTGGTAAAGATACGCACGAGTTAGCTCAGCATGACATCATCAGCAAGTCTCACCCGCGAAAACCTGAATCAATTCGCCATCTTCCATAATGTGGACGTGGATCCTGTTTGGGATTTGTTGCGGCAATGCGAAGTGCGCACGCTCGGCGAAGGCGAGGCGTTGCTTGAGAAGGAACAGCCCAATCGCACCATGTTCTTGATCCTCAGCGGCACCTTAAAAGTCTACCTCGACGATGCGAATAAGCAGGAAGCCGCCGAATTGGGGCAGGGACAAACTGTCGGTGAGCTCTCTGTGATTGATGGTAGCGCGGCTTCAGCCCATGTAGTTTCTGCCGGAGAAACTTCTCTGTTGTGCGTAGATGAAAATACCTTCTGGCGCCTATCCCGCGCATCCCATGGGTTTTGCACTAATCTGTTAACCCTCCTCCCTCTGCGCATGCGCTCCAGCAACGTCTCACTTGAAGAAAGTGCGAACCTTCAATGGGAATTTGAACAACAAGCACTGACCGATGGTTTAACAGGTGTCTACAATCGCCGCTGGCTGGACCAGATGCTGCCGCGACTTCTGCAACGCAGCGAACAGGATGAATTGCCAATCAGTGTGCTCATGATTGATATCGATCACTTCAAGAAATTTAATGATAATTATGGCCACTCAGTAGGCGACAGCGTTCTACGCGTGGTCGCAGAAACGCTGGTTAACAAAGTAAGACCGGGCGACCTGGTTGTGCGATATGGCGGCGAAGAATTCTGTGTACTCCTGCCCGAAACTGATCTGAAAGGAGGCGTCGGTGCTGGCGAACGTGCACGAGCGGCTATTCACGAAGCAGCAATAAGTGATTCCAGCGGTAACGCTTTACCAGGGATTACCATGTCAGTTGGACTCGCCCAGTGGCGAGCCGGCGAGAATGTTGATGGCTTACTGAAACGTGCCGATGAAGCGCTCTACCAGGCAAAGTCGCTGGGACGCGATCGCCTCGAGACCAGCGCCTGACCCTGATCTCCACTGTTTTCCTACCACACACCAAGGCCCCTGCTCGAAAACTTGATTCTGAAAGCAAACCGTCAAAGGCCGGTCTGATGTGTTAGGGTTTTACTCGAAAGGCAATCGCTATGGGAATGATCGTGACTTTAGGCGCTGAATCCTTGAAGAAGAGCATCAGGTCGGCTGTTGTAATTTGCAGTTTATGGTTAGTCAGTAGCGCAGTCTTGGCCGAAACCATGTTTGATCCTGTCAGCGGCCAGCTGATTATTCCCGTTCTCGATACTGGTGGCGAGCGCTACTCCGCCGTTTTTGAAAGAATCAGTGACAGCCCACCTGCATGGCGCTTGGTATCTGCTGAACCGATAGTCAAAGATAGTCGCACTGCCGCAACCTTTCAGTCGGATACAAGCACGCTCTGGGTGCCAGAAATCAACGTTGAGGGGAGGCTCTATAATCTAAGCTTTGACGTGGCATCTGAGTGTGCAGAGGGCACCTGCATCGAGGCCCAGATTGAATCCCTGCAAGACCTTGGCCGATCCGGTTCTGCGGTCTTTACGGAAGTGGCCAGCACCGCCAGCACATTCACCTGTTCAACCTGCCACGCGATTACTGAATCTGAAGGCTTCGCTGCAGACGGCTTCCGTCGTCCAGGCCATCCACTGCTTAATGCGCCACAGCGACCAGACTTCAAGAACGGGGAGCTTGAAACTTTACTTGAAGCAGTGAACATCTGTCGGACTGAATGGATGAACACAACTGCATGGAATGAGTCTGACCAGGAATGGTTGAATCTACTTAACTGGCTAAATGATCAATCCACAGTGAATACAGCAGAGCCTGTGATCAGCGACGTCTTGTCACCACCCGCTGATTTGAGCGGAGGTGATATTGAAGCGGGATTGGAATTGATGAATACGCGCTGTGTAGTCTGTCACGGAGAAAACGGAGAAGGCACCGAGCGAGCACCCAAGATTAATGGGCTAGGTCTTGATGCAGAATATATCGGACGGCGGGTCCGCACCAGTGGTCGATCCGATAGTGCTGCCTATGTGGGCTTGACTGGTGGCGTCATGCCATTCTGGGCTGCTGACCGACTGAGTGACGGCGAGCTGGCTGACATTGTTGCTTATTTGCAGTCGGGTGAACTAGATACTGTCAATGTGGGTACAAACACTGGCTCTGGCGCAGCGTCAAATTGCACCAGCAATCATTCCAAGGTGGGCTTGTCTGCCAGGCTGACTGAACGATTCCACAATGTCTCAGGATTGGCCACTATTGTAGACGACTGCACCATCGAGATAACCGAGTTCTTCTACGACGGCGGTGGCATCAACGTGCATGTCTATGCAGGGAATGAACTCCGTTTCCATGAACGAGAAGGTGGATTTTCCATTAAGAGCGGATTGTTGGGCACAGCTTATTTCGGCGGCACCCTGACAATTACGCTACCCGATGACGTCACCCTGGATGACTTTGATTCCATCTCTATCTGGTGCGTGCCGGTAGGATCAAGTTTCGGTGATGCTCAGTTCGTGCCGTCAACTTAGTTCTAAAACCAACTTGCGTGCCACTTAAAGATTAGGATCAGAGTAGAAATACAGTATTCGGTAGGTACTGTGACTCTGCTAGCTCTTACTCCAAGACTTTGTTTGTCTTCTAGCCAAATTAAAAATTAAATCGAATCCCCAAACTTACTGTATCGAGATCGAAGTCACCCCCGATTGTTTCGTAATCAGCGAAAAGATCGAAGTTGGAAGAAATCTTATACGCTAATCCCACTTGGAATCCATCTTCGTTATCGAAGCCCTCAAAGTCATTCCAGGTATAGCTGGCACTGAACTCAAAACTGTCAAACCACCTGTCCCGAAACCCAACTCTTATGGTATCAACATCGAATTCGGTATTGTTCAAATCCCAGGTATTGTAGGTGTAGCTGGCGAACCAGGAATCTCCACGGAAGCCGAAACCATAGCCATCTGTATCAAAATCAAAGCCAGATCCATTTAAGTCACCGTTGGTGCGTTGGCGATCGAGTACTCCAAAAAAACTGTCTCCAAACGCAAGAGACAATTCGAACTTGTGACCATCTGGATCAGCGCCAACCCCGCCCAGGTCCATTCCATGGTCAAGTGAAGACACTTCAATATAAGAGTAGGAAAATTCGCGTTTTCTCTCACGCCTGCGATTTTCGCGATGGCTTCTTTCGTCACTTTCCTGGGCATTGCTGCCATCTGCGCGTTCTTGCTCTTCGCTTGCCAGGATTCCAGATGAAATGAACAGAAATATGAAACCTGTAACTAGTGGCTTGATACCCATAACTAAAACCCCCCAGCCTGCACAATTTAGTGTTGCTATTCGGGGAGGCAGTGTAGGTACGGCGAGCTTAATCTTAACTTAATAGCTGTGGTAAAAGAGCTTAGATTTCTTGCCTAGTAGTTAAAATGAGGTCACTGATAACTTAGTAGCCTAAGGAATTGGCCAACTTATCTGTGTCTCCTACAGATCTATTCTGCTACTTCTTCCTGTCTAAGCTTTTCTTTGGCTCTAAGGTGGGCAATCTCATCCTGAAGCAGTTCGATTTCATCTTCCAGCTCATCAATTTCTTCTTCCAGAAGTTCTTCGAAGCCGTCCTCTGATGTCAGCTTTGCATTGAAGCGGGTCACCTGGTCAGGCAGGGTGACGAGATCATACAACCATCCCACAATCAGCAGTCCGCCGGTGAAAAAATAGAGGCACCCCATAAACGGTTGCCGCAGATAGAATTTGTGAACCCCGAGCACGCCCCAGGGAATAGCCGCCAAATAGGCTACCCACACTTTACGTTCTGCGTACATCAACACCTCCAGTTCATAGTGAAGTGGCCACTTTATTGTGGCGAATATAGGCATTAGAGTAAATACAGGTAACAGTAGGCACTTTCAGGCAATGGAGCGACAGCACCTTGATTTCTTTGAATCTGGAAAAGAGGGCGCGCAGTGTGCTGGAAACGAAGGGAGAGTTTCGAAAAAAGCTAAACTTGATGAAAAATAGGCCGCTATAAAGTTCGAGGGCGGATATCGCAAGCGACACCCGCCCTACAGGACTTAAAGTAGAGTTATCAGTATCAGCGCGGTGAGGCACAAGATAGCCGGTAATTCTTCTTCTAACCCTTCCCTGCGAACTCCAGAATAATCCGTTAAGACTACTCCTTACACTCTCAGGAACCTCTGAGAACTTAATCTCAGTTTTAAAGTCTCAGGCTAAGACCCGTTAAAGGCTGTTGGCCGAACAGATTCTTTAGCGATATTCAGGGCTCTGGAATCAACCCATCCACAACGTTCCAACAGTTCACGAGTTTGTCCAGGCTATCCATTCAGGGCTCTTATTCCGGGTTTCCCCTTCCTAGTTGCCATTGCTATATTGGGTCAAGCCCGCCATAACAGATGAACGTATAGTTAATCCCGGCTCATTCACTGCGCCGTGCTGGCCGTTCATAAACTAACAAAGTCAGCTCATGCCAAACCATGATTTGATTATACATAAATCAATTCGTTGTGCATTGATTGTCGTCAATTTTTGAAATTTGCGGTTCAAAAATTACAAGTTGGTTATTTATTGAACAATCGTTTCCCAGAAAAAATTGCCCTATCAGTGTCACGCACAGTGGCACAGTAACAAGTTAACTATTTTTTGTACAAAGAGATTCGGCGTAGTATTGGCGTGTAGGGGGCACCCACAATTTAACAACATAATATGATGGGGAGGTGGGGAACTGCGGTCTATGTTTCAGGTATGCCAAAGAGGACAACTACCTGTTCCCAGCGGACACAATGATTTAATCAGTTGTGGTGTGGAACACTAATCTATTTGGGGATGATGCGGACAAGCTGTCATTTCCTGCATGGCTTGGTAATTGCCCAAAAAAGAAATAGTGTCTAAGCCTGACCATGGCTCGGCATTCCAGTCACTCTCCTTCGTCTGCAATAGAGAATGTTAAGTTGTTAAGTTGAAGGTATCCCCTTAACCGTGCTCGCCTCGGCAGAGAGCTCTCCAAGAATGTGGCCGCTTTCGGCTGCAGAGAGCCCCAAATTACAAACCAAGCAAACTACGCTCTATAAGCACTGGCTCTATCCCCGGCACGGCAACATATACCTGGTGCGAACGAAATAGTTCTGCCTGTTCAGCCACAGCGGCTCTCAACACATCTGAACTGGGCTCATATCCAATCTCCAAGGTATTTGCGGTGCCCTGCAAAGTTCGGATTTCTATCGACAAGCTACCTATGAAGCTGATGCTCTGGCCGAACACTTGAATGTATTCTGAATCGTCTCGCAATTCTGCTACACGTTGCGTGTCTGAGTCATGAACTAGATTAACTGCGGTTAAGAAGTAACGACCCGGTGGCACTTGTTTCAGCAAATAGGGAGAACCCCTGAATGTGAAACGGCTGTTAGCGGCTGGATCCATTACTCTGACAATCTCGTTGTTATCGACGTTTTCGAATATCAACTCATAGCTAGACATTCCAGAGGGGCTGTTTATGGCCAACAGAATATAGCCATCATTTTCTGCGGCGCTCGCTGTGCCGCAAGCGAAAAGCTGTAGCGCGAAAACTACAATCGGAATCCAGCTCTTATTCATTATTAGCCCATTCCTCTCCACGGGTGAGATCGACAATACTACCAACTCCGCCTAGTTGCACTACCACACTGCTCAATATCCAGTTTGAGCTTTGTCTAATACCAAGCTGCTACTCCTCGGATGCCTGAAAGCCGCGATAGCGGCGCAGACATCTAGCAAAGCGCGACGCCCGTAGGGTGAGGATTTTGCGTCCACGCAAAAACCGGATCACAAACTGCGCAAGCAGTTTGGACAGCCGAAGGCTGCCCGAAGGGCGAGGAATTTGGCTAAGCCAAAACTCGAGTCAAAGCCGCGACAGCGGCGCAGACGTCGAGCAAAGCGAGACGCCCCTAGGGTGAGGATTTTGCGCCCACGCAAAATCCGAATCACAATGACGCTCGCCATTGCAGGTAAGCGGACTTTTACATGCCATCCCTGGCGCGACATTGAAGTTCTTCTTTAGCCCCAGCCGCGCCAGTCCAGCCACCGAGCATAGCTCGGTGTCGTTCGAGCGGCACTCGAAGCTTACGCTCCGAATCCGTTTGCTCTCACCCTTGGCGGTCGCTCATCACTAAAAGAGCTTCCGCTCTTTTTACGCTACGCGCATCGTTCTTCGCCCTACTCTCACGCATTCGGTAGAGTCGGCTATCGCCGGGCATCCAAATAAAAAGGGCCCACCCTTTCAGGTGTGCCCAAAGAACCAGCTACTCATGAGATGCCTGAAAGCCGCGTCAGCGGCGCAGACGTCGAGCGAAGCGAGACGCCCGGAGGGTGAGGAATTTGCGCCCACGCAAATTCCGAATCACTATGACCCGGCGCAGAGCGCCGGCGTCATATGGCATCCAAATAAAAAGGGCCCACCCTTTCGGGTGAGCCCTTTTGATTTGGATGCCTGACAATGACCTACTCTCACATGGGGAAACCCCACACTACCATCGGCGCTGAGTGGTTTCACTTCTGAGTTCGGGATGGAATCAGGTGGTTCACACTCGCTATTGTCGTCAGGCAATTCTGACTGTGCTTTCGCACAATGTTCTTACAATTCGGTGAAAGATATGTCTGTAACTTTTCAAGATTTGGAGTGCTTTGTATCAAACATGATGTCTGATCGATACAAGTTCTCTGTACTGAAGTTGTTGAGTTGCCTAAATCACATAACCAGATTCAAAGATGAATACATGATTATATGGTCAAGCCTCACGTGCAATTAGTACTGGTTAGCTCAACACATCACTGTGCTTCCACACCCAGCCTATCAACGTCGTCGTCTTCAACGGCACTTCAGCAGGATCAAGTCCTGAGGGAGATCTCGTCTCGAAGGGGGCTTCCCGCTTAGATGCTTTCAGCGGTTATCCTGTCCGAACATAGCTACCGGGCAATGCTACTGGCGTAACAACCCGAACACCAGAGGTTCGTTCACTCCGGTCCTCTCGTACTAGGAGCAACTCTTCTCAAATCTCCTGCGCCCACGGCAGATAGGGACCGAACTGTCTCACGACGTTCTAAACCCAGCTCGCGTACCACTTTAAATGGCGAACAGCCATACCCTTGGGACCGGCTTCAGCCCCAGGATGTGATGAGCCGACATCGAGGTGCCAAACACCGCCGTCGATGTGAACTCTTGGGCGGTATCAGCCTGTTATCCCCGGAGTACCTTTTATCCGTTGAGCGATGGCCCTTCCATTCAGAACCACCGGATCACTATGACCTGCTTTCGCACCTGCTCGAGTTGTCACTCTCGCAGTCAAGCACCCTTGTGCCATTACACTAAGCGGACGATTTCCGACCGTCCTTAGGGTACCTTCGTGCTCCTCCGTTACTCTTTGGGAGGAGACCGCCCCAGTCAAACTACCCACCACACACTGTCCTCACTCCCGTTTCAGGAGCTAAGTTAGAACCTCAACATTACCAGGGTGGTATTTCAAGGATGACTCCACGAAGGCTGGCGCCTCCGCTTCAAAGTCTCCCACCTATCCTACACAGATAAGGTCAAAGTCCAGTGTGAAGCTATAGTAAAGGTTCACGGGGTCTTTCCGTCTAGCCGCGGGTACACTGCATCTTAACAGCGATTTCAATTTCACTGAGTCTTGGGTGGAGACAGCGTGGCCATCATTACGCCATTCGTGCAGGTCGGAACTTACCCGACAAGGAATTTCGCTACCTTAGGACCGTTATAGTTACGGCCGCCGTTTACCGGGGCTTCGATCAAGAGCTTCGTCAAAGACTAACCCCATCAATTAACCTTCCGGCACCGGGCAGGCGTCACACCCTATACTTCCTCTCACGAGTTTGCAGAGTGCTATGTTTTTAGTAAACAGTTGCAGCCACCTGGTCACTGCGACTCCCCTCAGCTTACAGAGCAAGTCTGATCACCAAAAGGAGCGTACCTTCTCCCGAAGTTACGGTACCATTTTGCCTAGTTCCTTCACCCAAGTTCTCTCAAGCGCCTTGGTATTCTCTACCTGATCACCTGTGTCGGTTTACAGTACGGTCGTTTCTTACCTGAAGCTTAGAAGTTTTTCCTGGAAGCATGGCATCGACTACTTCTCCGTCGGGTTTCCCGTCGGGATCGTTATCACGTCTCAGATTAACGAGGAACCGGATTTACCTAATTCCCCTACCTACTCGCTTGAACAGGGACAACCAACGCCCTGCTAGCCTAGCCTTCTCCGTCACTCCATCGCAGTAAGATCCGGTACCGGAATTTTAACCGGTTTCCCATCGACTACGGCTTTCGCCCTCGCCTTAGGGGCCGACTCACCCTGTCCCGATTAACGTTGGACAGGAAACCTTGATCTTTCGGCGGAGGGGTTTTTCACCCCTCTTGTCGTTACTCATGTCAGCATTCGCACTTCTGATACCTCCAGCATGCCTCACGACACACCTTCAGCGGCGTACAGAACGCTCCTCTACCGAGTAGCATTCCCTTAAACACACTCTTAGCATCTGATCGGAATCAGACTCAACGTTCGGGTTCGCTTTCACAGCGGCTGGCTTCGCCAGGTCGCTGTGTGCGCTCGCACATTGAATGAGTTTAAGTGGAATGCTACTCCCACAGCTTCGGTTTCCAGTTTAGCCCCGGTAAATCTTCCGCGCAGGCCGACTCGACTAGTGAGCTATTACGCTTTCTTTAAAGGGTGGCTGCTTCTAAGCCAACCTCCTAGCTGTCTAAGCCTTCCCACATCGTTTCCCACTGAACTGGAATTTGGGACCTTAGCTGGTGGTCTGGGTTGTTTCCCTTTCGACTACGGACGTTAGCACCCGCAGTCTGTCTCCCGCGATAAAACTTGCTGGTATTCGGAGTTTGCATCGGGTTGGTAAGTCGGGATGACCCCCTAGCCGACACAGTGCTCTACCCCCAGCAGTCAAACGCGAGGCTCTACCTAAATAGATTTCGAGGAGAACCAGCTATCTCCGGGCTTGATTAGCCTTTCACTCCGATCCACAGTTCATCCCCCCATTTTTCAACATAGGTGGGTTCGGTCCTCCAGTGCCTGTTACGGCACCTTCAACCTGACCATGGATAGATCGCCCGGTTTCGGGTCTATTACCAGCAACTAATTCGCCCTATTAAGACTCGGTTTCCCTACGGCTCCCCTAAACGGTTAACCTCGCTACTGACAATAACTCGCTGACCCATTATACAAAAGGTACGCAGTCACCCCGAAGGGCTCCTACTGCTTGTACGTACGCGGTTTCAGGTTCTATTTCACTCCCCTCACCGGGGTTCTTTTCGCCTTTCCCTCACGGTACTAGTTCACTATCGGTCAGCTAGGAGTATTTAGCCTTGGAGGATGGTCCCCCCATCTTCAGTCAAGATTTCACGTGTCCCGACCTACTCGTTTTCATCACATAAGACCTTTCGTATACGGGGCTATCACCCTCTATGGCCGCACTTTCCAGAGCGTTCTGCTAAATCTTATGTAACTTAAGGGCTGCTCCCCTTTCGCTCGCCGCTACTTGGGGAATCTCGGTTGATTTCTTTTCCTACGGGTACTTAGATGTTTCAGTTCTCCGCGTTTGCCTCGTTAACCTATGTATTCAGTTAACGATACCCAGCAAGCTGGGTGGGTTTCCCCATTCGGACACCTCCGGATCAAAGCATGTTTGACTGCTCCCCGAAGCTTTTCGTAGCCTACCACGTCCTTCATCGCCTCTAGCTGCCAAGGCATCCACCACGTACGCTTTGTTGCTTGACCATATAAGCATGGACTCAAAACTACCTGGCTAGAGGTAACACGTTTGAATCAAAGTCCTGTCTTTGTATGAACCCAGGACCATGTCTATATGAAAAACTACCGCAACTCATAACGACTTCGTACAGATTATGCACTTGTATAACTTGTTAAGTTACAGCATACACACATTCGTTTTTGGGATATGTCTTCCCTGAAGCGTTCATCACAAACACCACAGTTCTGACATATTAATAACAAACATATATATGTCGTCTTTCACCAAATTGTTAAAGAACACGCGGTTTACTCTTTTGGAGTACTTCAAACCGCCAAGCCTAAAAAAGCTTGCTAGTTACTTTCATGATTTTTGAATTCTCAAAAACTAACTAGCAAGCTCTCTTTTTGACTAAACCGAATATAAAGTTGGTGGAGCTATGCGGGATCGAACCGCAGACCTTCTGGATGCAAACCAGACGCTCTCCCAGCTGAGCTATAGCCCCATTCAAGCCTAAAGCATTAAAAGTGATACCTGTCACTTTTATATAATCGGTTTTTGCGCTTAAGAATCAAGCAATAGAAGTAGGCACTTACTGAAGAGTTTGGGAATCTCTTTAAGGAGGTGATCCAGCCGCAGGTTCCCCTACGGCTACCTTGTTACGACTTCACCCCAGTCATGAATCACAAAGTGGTGAGCGTCCTCCGAAGTTAGACTACCCACTTCTTTTGCAACCCACTCCCATGGTGTGACGGGCGGTGTGTACAAGGCCCGGGAACGTATTCACCGCGACATTCTGATTCGCGATTACTAGCGATTCCGACTTCACGCAGTCGAGTTGCAGACTGCGATCCGGACTACGAAGAGTTTTATGGGATTAGCTCACTCTCGCGAGGTCGCAACCCTTTGTACTCCCCATTGTAGCACGTGTGTAGCCCTGGTCGTAAGGGCCATGATGACTTGACGTCGTCCCCACCTTCCTCCGGTTTGTCACCGGCAGTCTCCCTAGAGTGCCCAACTAAATGATGGCAAATAAGGACAAGGGTTGCGCTCGTTACGGGACTTAACCCAACATCTCACGACACGAGCTGACGACAGCCATGCAGCACCTGTCACAGAGTTCCCGAAGGCACCAATCCATCTCTGGAAAGTTCTCTGGATGTCAAGACCAGGTAAGGTTCTTCGCGTTGCGTCGAATTAAACCACATGCTCCACCGCTTGTGCGGGCCCCCGTCAATTCATTTGAGTTTTAATCTTGCGACCGTACTCCCCAGGCGGTCAACTTAGCGCGTTAGCTACGCCACTAAAGATACTAAGATCTCCAACGGCTAGTTGACATCGTTTACGGCGTGGACTACCAGGGTATCTAATCCTGTTTGCTCCCCACGCTTTCGCACCTCAGCGTCAGTATCAAGCCAGGGGGCCGCCTTCGCCACTGGTATTCCTCCACATCTCTACGCATTTCACCGCTACACGTGGAATTCTACCCCCCTCTCTCGTACTCTAGCCTGCCAGTATGAGATGCAGTTCCAAGGTTGAGCCCTGGGCTTTCACATCTCACTTAACAAACCGCCTACGCGCGCTTTACGCCCAGTAATTCCGATTAACGCTTGCACCCTCCGTATTACCGCGGCTGCTGGCACGGAGTTAGCCGGTGCTTATTCTGCAGTTAACGTCAATCTGCAAGGGTATTAACCTTACAGCCTTCCTCACTGCTTAAAGTGCTTTACAACCCGAAGGCCTTCTTCACACACGCGGCATGGCTGGATCAGGGTTGCCCCCATTGTCCAATATTCCCCACTGCTGCCTCCCGTAGGAGTCCGGACCGTGTCTCAGTTCCGGTGTGGCTGATCATCCTCTCAGACCAGCTAGAGATCGTCGCCTTGGTAGGCCATTACCCCACCAACAAGCTAATCTCACGCAGGCTTCTCCAATAGCGCAAGGTCCGAAGATCCCCTGCTTTCCCCCGTAGGGCGTATGCGGTATTAATCCGAGTTTCCCCGGGCTATCCCCCACTACTGGGCAAATTCCTACGCGTTACTCACCCGTCCGCCGCTCGACGCCTGGGAGCAAGCTCCCATCGTTTCCGCTCGACTTGCATGTGTTAAGCCTGCCGCCAGCGTTCAATCTGAGCCATGATCAAACTCTTCAGTTCAATCTTAAAAGTGGCCACTTTCTTACTGCTGTCAGTACTACTTGATCTGACAAAGAAAACGACCACTAAAAATGTGCTCAAAGATTAAGAAACTACTGCTGATTTCCCGTTCCCGTCTTTGTGGGACAGGGCGAGAAAAAAAGCTTAATAATAAATTAACGCAGTTGCTTACTTTGAGTGGTCCGTTCAACTTCCAGCTTAGTTCTAAATGATTTTAAAACCGGGCTGGAGGCCTGGACCTAATCGTATTAGATCCCATTAACCACCTCAGCAAGCACCCACTTCTATTGCTTGATTTACTTTTTAAAGAGCCAAAAAACCCCCCTGCCCATCGACAGAGAGGCCGCGTATTATACGCGCTTAAACCCGCTTGGCAAGGGATTCCCAGAGTTTTTTTGACGATTCTGCAACAAGGCGAAAACCCACTAGTTAAGTGGGATTTTTGGCTCAAAAATTAGCCAATTTTCAGAAGATGAAACAGCTTCTTGCCTCGTTTCAAAACAAAGTACCTGCCATGCAGTGCCTGGGCCGCTGACAGACCCATTTCCACGTCGCTGACCGGCTGCCCATTCACTGCCACAGCGTTGTTGCCGATGAATTCCCGGGCCATTTTGTTGGATTTCGCCAGCTCCGTGTCCACCAGAGCCTGCACGATGTCCAGATTCCCGCTGCTATGGGCGCTGCAGGGCATCCCATCCAACTCCAGTTGCTGCAGATCAGACTCGGAGAGTCCTGCGATATCGCCGGAAAACAGTGCCTCGCTGATGCGCACGGCAGCATCCACACCCGCCCTGCCATGCACCAGTTCTGTCACCTCCCGCGCCAGTATGCCCTGGGCTTCTGGGCGACCCTGGGCTTCCCGATCGCTGTGCTCAATCTCTTCGATCTCATGGGGCGCCAGAAACGTAAAGAATCGCAGGTAGTTATAGACATCCGCATCTGCCACATTGAGCCAGAACTGGTAGAAGGCATAGGGCGAGGTCATATGGGGTGAAATCCAGATAGTACCGGTTTCAGTCTTGCCAAATTTGCTGCCGTCAGCCTTGGTCACCAGGGGAGTAGTCAGACCATAAGCCTGGGCCTGGTGCAGGCGCCGGGTGAGATCTATGCCCCCGGTGATATTGCCCCACTGATCGCTGCCTCCGACCTGCACTGTGCATCCGAAACGTTTGTACTGTTCAGCGAAATCATAGGATTGGAGCAGCATGTAACTGAATTCGGTAAAAGAGATGCCTTCTCCCTCGCGCTCGATACGCTGCTTGACCGACTCCTTCTGGATCATGGCATTCACGGAGAAATGCTTACCAATGTCGCGGAGGAATCCCAACACACTGTAGTCCTTGGTCCAATCCAGGTTGTTGGCAAGGATCGCTGAGTTTTCACCACAATCAAAATCCAGAAACTGGCTTAGCTGAGGCTTCAATCTTTCTACCCAGCTCTCTACCAGCTCCTCTGAGTTCAGACTTCTTTCATCGGATTTAAAACTGGGATCACCAATCAAGCCTGTGGCACCACCAACCAGCGCTATGGGTTTATGGCCTGCCATTTGAAATCGCTTTAGCACCAGTAACGGCACCATACTGCCCACGTGCAAGCTCTCCGCGGTTGGATCAAAGCCACAGTAGACTGTACGAGAGGCTGTGTTCAGATGTTCACGCAACTCGTCGCCGCCAGCGAGCTGTACCAGCAGCCCACGAGCCTCTAAATCCTCGATAATGTCTATTTCTGCAGCGCTCATATTTCGCCAAAAACCTAAGAAAAATCATGAAATTGCCGACCCAAGCAAGAGAAGCTTGCCTGGGAAATGCGACCGAGGGCACAGATTTTACACTACTTGAGGGAAGCTCTGACCAATTTCCGGGCATTTTCACTGGGAATGACAGATTCTGTTGCTATAATCCGGCGCTTTCACTGGCAACAACACAGTTAAAGAAGAGATAAGGGACATGGGGCACCATTGCTCCAATCAATAATGGAAATAGTCAAACTGGCACAGCATCTTTTGCATAAGCACTACCCACGCGAACATCTCTACGTGGCTGGCGTTCTTGCTACCCTTGCGCTTGTCATTCTCATACTGCCAGAAAATGAGAAGGGGGCAGCTGTCCCTAATCAATCCATTCCCTTACCAATCGTGCTTGGAGACGATGATCCGGATGCTGAGCCATCGGAAGGTCGTGCCACTGACTACAACATCGAAGACTTTGTAGTCAGCAACAATGAGATCGCTGATACGATCACCAAAGCAAATAATGATAGCGATCCGAGTCTCTGGCAGAACGTTGAAGTCCAGAGCGGCGATAATCTTTTTGCCATCTTCAAGAAAGTAGGCCTTTCTGACCAGGATGTGTTCAGGGTGCTGAACAGCAGCGAAGAGGCCAAGGTATTGGATCGCCTCTTTCCCGGTTATCAGCTGGACTTCATGATTCAGGAGCAAGGCCAGCTCGAACAGCTTCGTGTCCTCAAGTCGCCCCTTGAAGGTTACCTTTTCAAGCGCAGTGACTCCGGCTATGCGGTTGAGACCATATTAAAAGAAGCGCAACTGCGACAGTCATTCAAAGTCGGCACCATTGCCGACAGCCTGTTCATGGCCGGACAGAGAGAGCAGATTCCTGCCGTACATATTATGGAGATGGCCAATATCTTCGGCGGTGTGATCGATTTCATTCTCGATCCACGGGAAGGCGACCAATTCAGCATTCTCTACGAAGAGAAATACCTGGATGGAGAATTTATTGGCAACGGAGAAATCCTGGCAACCCAGTACACTAACGAAGGCACGACTTACACCGCGGTCCGTTATATAGATGAAGAAGGTGAAGTCGGTTATTACAATCCAGAGGGTGAGAGCATGCGCAAGGCTTTTCTGCGCAATCCACTGGATGTGTTTCGCATCAGTTCCAATTTTAATCCTCGCCGGCGCCACCCGATCCTCAATACCATCCGGGCCCACAAGGGGACAGACTATGCCGCACCCACCGGCACACCCGTTAGAGCCACCAGTGATGGCCGGGTAAGCTGGGCTGCTCGTAATGGCTCCTTTGGCAATCTGATTGTGGTGCAGCATGCCGGAGGATTTGAAACCAAGTATGCTCATCTCTCCAGGTATGCGGTTAGCAAAGGTGACCGGGTAAGACAGGGTGAGGTCATTGGCTATGTTGGCGCAACTGGCGGTGCAACTGGACCACATCTGCACTATGAATTCCTGATGAGCGGCGTTCATCAGAATCCCCGCACTATCCACGACAAACTACCCAAGGCAGAGTCCATTGAGTCTGCTGAGATGGATCGTTTCAGATCTCAGACAGCTGGCCTGTTACAGCAGTTCAGCAACCTCAATAATTCACTGTTCCTGACCATTGGCCAGCCAAGCGCTGATTAAACCAACCATGCCTAAAGACTATTACATTGGGCTGATCTCCGGCACCAGTGTTGACGGTGTTGACTGTGCCCTGGTGCAATTTGAGAGTGGCCGGCAACAGCTTGTGAGCAGTCATACCCAGGCGTATTCGGACACACTGCGCAATCAGGTCCTGCAGCTCTGCAGTGGCGAAGCAGGGTCCTTGAAAGCGTTGGGTGAAACTCATATCGCGATTGGCAGGCTATTCGCAGATGCAGTACAGCAACTGCTTGAACAGGCAGGTCTAAGCGCAGCAGATATCACTGCCATCGGCAGCCATGGTCAGACAGTCTGGCATGAGCCTGACAGTGCTAATCCTTTCAGCTTGCAGCTTGCAGATCCCAATACCATCGCACAACTCACTGGTATCACCACAGTTGCTGATTTCCGCGGGCGGGATATGGCTGCCGGTGGGCAGGGTGCACCTCTCGCCCCGCTGCTACATCGTGAGGTGTTTGCTTCTGACGCCGTCGATCGCGCAATTATCAATATTGGTGGCATTGGCAACATCACCTTTCTGCCCAGCCAGGGTAATTGCCTCGCTTTCGACACAGGGCCGGGCAACGTATTGATGGACTATTGGATCGGCGAGCACCAAAACAAAAACTTTGATGAAGATGGTGGCTGGGCTTCGACAGGACAAACACAGCAGGAACTGCTTAATGCATTGCTGGATGAAGACTATTTCAACAGAACACCACCGAAGAGCACCGGCCGCGAATTGTTTAATGGTGACTGGCTGCGGGCAAAACTGAACAACTTTGAGACTTCATACAAACCCGAAGATGTGCAAGCCACTCTGCTCACTTTAACAGCAACCACTCTCGTCAACGCAATCAACAGGTATGCGCAAGCCAGGGAAATCTATGTCTGTGGCGGTGGAGTGCACAATGCTGCGCTAATGAATGAACTGGCCAGGATGGCCGGGGAGCAGTCGGTAAACTCCACATCCAAACTGGGCATTGATCCGGACTGGGTAGAAGCTATGTGTTTTGCATCTCTTGCAAGGCAGGCGCTGCAGGGAAAGCTGGTGGAGACTGCCCCATTTACTGGTGCCAGCGAGCCTGTATTGCTGGGTGGAATCTACAAGAGCGGGACAGTCTCCTGAAAAGAGAACACTCTCTGGCTTAAAGCCTAGATAGAGAACGAGGCACCGCAACCGCAGGTTGTGGTCGCCATAGGATTGTCGACCACGAAACGGGAACCTTCCAGGCCTTCAACATAATCGATTTTCGAACCTACCAGGTATTGATAGCTCAAGGGATCCACCACCAATGAGGCGCCCTTGTTGTTGATGATGGTGTCATCGTCCTTGATATCTTCTTCAAAGGCGAAACCATACTGAAATCCTGAACAGCCGCCACCAGTGACGAATACTCGCAATTTGAGATTGTCATTTCCCTCTTCCGATATCAGGCTGTGGACTTTGTCCGCCGCGTTATCGGTGAAGGTCATTACGACCGGTTCTGCAGTCTGTACTACTGACATGGGTTCGCCCTTCTCCAGTTTCTCACACTTCTCAACAGGGTTCCGACACTCCTCGCGACTCTACCCGGAACAGGGCGGCGAGGAATAACTTAGGGATTTAGTCAGGTATTATACCCCAGCCAGGCTCGGGGTACAGCCCTTGATATAGGGCTGATGGTCACAATTTCAAAGGTTTTGCGGGAACTCAGTCTTTCTGCAGGCTTTCCTGATTGAACGGCAATTTGCGGCTTTCATTGCCCAGGCGCTTGGAATCCAGCTGATTGGAGCCGATGTGCATGAGATTGCCATTGACCTCCGAACCCATAACCATTTCTATCAGGTTGTAGTAAACGTTGCCGACCACAACGGCCTTGGAAGCCAGTTCGATATGAGTCGCGGCCCTGACGTCGCCCTGAACCAGGCCGTTGATGATGGCAGAGGGAACGCAAATTTCACCTTCAACTGCACCCTTCTCAGCCACGCGGATTAACGCGGCAGAATCATCTTCGGCGTAAATATTTCCTTTCACGCGACCTTCGATAATCAGCTCTCCACTGAAGTGAAGGTCTCCAACGATCTCGGTGGTTCGGGATACCAAGGTATGTGCGTCGACTCTTGAAACTGGCTTCTGATCATCGCTTTTGCCAAACATGGACCTATCCTTCTTCCTGTGTCTTTAACGTGCAGGTAGCGAGTTACTCGCCTTCCACCACCCAGCTGAAATCCTGGTTGATGGTCTTTTCTACAGGCTCATTGGAAACCGCTGCAATCTGAATTCGATCTGGTAAAAATCCTTCAGGAAGTGCCAGCTGTCCCTCTATATTCTGAAAATACTTGAATCGTAACCTGATATCCAGCTGATCTTCATCACCGCTCAAATCCCGGAGTGGATAAACGACCTGCTCATCATCAAGATTGCCTACCAGATTCACGTTGACATGGCCTTCCAGAAAGGTATCGCCATCCGCGTCTTCCTGACGCATTACCAATTTATAACGATAGTTCAAAGGGGTATCTGCCGTGCTGATATCGAACTGACCGATAATCAGGCCGGTGTCTTCAGTTTCCTCCGAAACTACCTGGCGATAATAGACGATGTCCTGTTCGAGTTGAGCAACGCGCTCGCGAAGTGTACGAATAGTAGTTTGTACTTCTTCAGTTGCACGCTGATCCATCACGCTGGCACGATCAAGAATAGCGATCTGTCTGCGCAAGTCAGTATTTTCGGATTGCAGGGTATCAATCTGAGAGACCAGTCCCGCCCGATCAGCCTGGGCAGATTCCTGGGACAGCAGGGTTGTATAGTATCCATACGCCCAACCACCCAGCGCAGCAGCGGCTACCCCGAACAGCACTGCAATGGTAAATAGCAATCGCTGTCCCGGCCGATGGGGAACAACGACCATTTTCTCCTGTTTACTACCCTTGACGACATTTGGCATCAGGAAATCTCCAACAACAGCGCTCGCTGCTGCTTACGGTAACAGGGCTATCCCTTCCAGGCCGGCAGATTCTTCCAGACCGAACATGAGATTAAAATTCTGAATCGCCTGTCCGGAGGCACCCTTAACCAGGTTGTCTTCTGCTGCCAGTACCACGATTGTATCTGTCTGCGCCGAATAAGTGACGGCAATGGAGCATCTATTTGACCCCCTCACTGCTCGCGTTGCCGGATATTCGCCGGCCGGTAAAACATCTACAAACGGCTCACTAGCATAACGGTCTTCAAAAATTGATTGCAACTGCTCTAATGTGACAGAACGCCCAGATTTAACCGGCGCATAGAGAGTTGCCAGAATGCCGCGCACCATGGGAGTCAGATGGGGAATAAAGGTCAGGCCTATCTCATCGCTCTCACCGCCCTCACCGCCACTTGCCTGGGCCAGGCCCTGACAAATCTCCGGATGGTGTCGATGTCCAGTTACGCCGTAGGCTCGAATCGATTCTGTCGCCTCGCAGAGAAGGAAATCTTCGACAGCTTTGCGGCCGGCCCCACTGACTCCTGATTTGGCATCCGCAATCAATCTGCTGCTGTCTACCAGATCAGCTTCCAATAGAGGCAGGAAACCCAACTGCACTGCTGTTGGATAGCATCCAGGCACCGCAACAAGGTCGGCAGTCTTTATAGCCTCTCTGTTAACCTCCGGCAGCCCATAAACCGCACGACTGACGAGTCCTGGGTTCGCATGCTTCGTCTTGTACCATTGTTCCCAGAGTGAAATGTCCTGAACCCGAAAATCTGCGCTGAGATCGATCACTTTCACTCCAGCATCGAGCAACTGCCCGGCTGTGTTCATGGCCACCGCGTGTGGGGTTGCATAAAACACCGCATCACAGGACTGCAGCGCAGCCTCATCGGGCGCACTGAAAGTCAGATCCAGGTGACCTCGCAGGTTCGGAAAATGGCTGGACACTGCTGTGCCCTGCAGCTCCCTGGATGTCACCACAGCAATTTCCACATCTTCGCGAGGCGCCAACAATCGCAATAATTCAACGCCGGTATAACCGGTAGCGCCTACAATGCCTGTCTTGATCACGATCTACTCCGTAGAGTTAGGGTGGCTCACCTGAGTGGTGCGCCGAACGGGACGTGAATCATACACCGAGACAGAAATTTTGCAATCAGTGAATCCAATAAACCCGGTCTTTTTAGCTGAAAATTCAGTGGCTTACCGTTCCCTAGCCTGGCGCCTGTCCGTGCCAGGATCAGTTTGTGGGTTGAATTTTTCGGCCTGCACCTCTGCTTTCTCTGCCCTTGCAATATCGCTAAACTAAATTGCTGAACTCAATTGCCCACGCATTACCATGGCATTACTGGTCACCTTCTTTCTGATCGCAATTCTGTTTTCCTTTCTTTGTTCTATATTGGAGGCGGTGTTGCTCAGTATTACACCGTACTACGTCAGTATTCAGGAACAGGACAGGACAGCCATCGCCGCCGATCTGGTTAAGTTCAAGGCCGATATCGATCGGCCGCTGTCCGCGATTCTTACACTCAACACTATTGCCAATACATTGGGCGCCGTTGGCGTGGGGAGTCAGGCAGCTATCGTGTTCGGGTCCACACCGATTACTGTTTTTGGCTATAACTTCCTGGGCTGGGAAGCGGTTATTGCAGGTTTTATGACGCTCTGCATTCTGGTGTTCTCTGAGGTGATTCCCAAGACCATTGGCGCCAACAATTGGGAAAGGCTAACGCCCTTTGCAGTGCGCGCACTCAAGATCATGATTTTCGTTCTGAGACCATTTGTCTGGCTAAGCCAGTTCATCACCATGCGTCTCAAGAAGGACAAGTCACAGCCAGTACTCACGCGCAGTGATTTTCTGAAGATCACAAAGATCGGACAAAAGTCGGGCGCCCTCCAGGCCAGTGAACAGCGAATCATTCGCAACTTGTTGCGCTTCAACCATGTGCTGGTGGAAGACATCATGACGCCGAGGGACCTTGTGGTTTCTGCCAGCAGTACGATGACGATTCGCGAGTTTCACGAGCACCACGGCGATCTGCCCTTTACAGGTATTCCGATTTTTAGCGAAGACGGCTCCCGTATCCTTGGTTATGTGCATAAAGACGACCTGCTTATCCACATGATCGCAAACAACGGAGACACCCTGCTTGATAACCTTACCAGAGAACTGTTGACCGTGGACCGCAATCTCGCTATTCCGGATTTGCTGGAAAGTTTCCTGCACAGCAAAGAGCATATGGCTCTGGTGGGAGACGAAGGGGAAAGCATGTTGGGCATCGTCACTATCGACGACGTTATTGAAACCGTATTGGGTCTTGAAGGCATCGATGATGATGAAAAAGCTGATTGGCAGACTCTCGCCAGGCAGCTGCTTGCAAACCGAACCGTGGTCAATCCCAACCATGACGCTGAGTCAGAGAAAGCATCTCTGCCGGAATAGATTTGTCACTGCAATCTTTGTGAGCACTTTCTTGCGTCAAGACTTCAACACTGAGCTGTGCTAATTTTCACTTCCTGACCTGGCAAAAAATTCCTTTCCGATGCTTTGGATAAAAGCCTTTCACATTGTTGCAGTCGTTTGCTGGTTTAGTGGCCTGTTCTACTTGCCGCGCCTGTTCGTCTACCATGCCATGAGTGAAGATCAGCTCAGCAAAGACCGTTTCGTGATCATGGAACGGAAACTGTTCTGGGGCATTACCACACCCTCCGCTGTGGCGACCGTGTTGCTCGGTTCCTGGTTGCTCTGGGTTAACTGGACTTATTTCATGGCCTGGTGGTGGATGCACGTGAAACTTGCGCTCGTCGCGCTTCTGCTGATCTATCATGGCTACTGCTGGTGGTATATGAAAGCATTGCGGGAAGGGTCCAATCTGCGTACCCACGTTTTCTTCCGCGTGTTTAATGAATTACCGGTATTCCTGCTGATAGCCATTGTCGTACTCATCGTGGTCAAACCCACTCTCTGACCGGCTATGCATGCTGCCAAACCAACAGTGATGTGTTTCTCTGGTCTGGATGCGACCGGGGGCGCGGGCATTCAGGCTGATATAGAAACCCTGTTCAGCATTGGCTGTCACTGTGCCCCGGTGGTGACAGGCCTGACTGTGCAAAACACACAGAACGCGATGAGCAGCAGAGCGACGGATGCGACCTTACTGGTACAACAAGCCAGGGCCGTGCTGGAAGATATTCCGGTTCAAAGTTTCAAGATTGGCTTGCTGACCAGTGTCGAACTGGTCGAAGTCATTCACACGATTCTGAAAGACTATTCTTCACTACCGGTAATACTGGATCCGGTTCTGAAAGCAGGTGGCGGCTATGACTTCGCCGACAGTCAGGTCGAAGACGCCATACGCAACTTGCTGCTGCCGCTCACTACCGTGCTGACACCTAACACAGAAGAACTGATGAAGCTGGCACCCGCCGCTGACAACCTGGATGCTTGCGCCAATGAATTGCTTGAACTGGGTTGTGAACATGTGCTGGTCACTGGCACCCATGCACAGTCGGAAGGTGTGGTGAACCGTTTCTATTCGACCCACCAGGAAGCTTCCCTGTTTAACTGGCCGCGTCTGGAAGCCAACTACCATGGTTCCGGCTGTACTCTGGCAGCGGCGATTGCGGGTTATCTGGCCCATAAGGTGAATATTCGGGAAGCGATTCAACAGGCCCAGCGTTTTACCTGGGAGTCTCTCAGCCACGGTTATCGCATCGGATTTGGTCAACATGTGCCTGATCGCGCTTACTGGAATACGCAGAACCGCTAGTAACAATTTCTATGCCTCCCTGTCTTGAATCACTGTCCGGAATCTACGGCATTACCGATGATCGCCTGATGCAATCTGATGTGCTGCCGGATAAGGTGCGAGCAGCGTTGGATGGCGGCATTTCATTGCTTCAGTATCGCAGCAAGATAGTTGACAGCCAGCAACAACATCGACAAGTCGAACAACTGTTGCCGCTCTGTCAATCCTATGGAGTACCCCTAATTGTCAACGACGATGTGAGTCTCTGTCATGCTGTCGGTGCAGACGGCGTTCATCTGGGCAGAAGTGATAGCAGTATTGATGAGGCGCGAGCTCTACTTGGTGATGACGCTCTGATCGGTGCCACCTGTCATGACAGTATGGACCTTGCAATAGCTGCAACACAGAACGGCGCAGACTATGTCGCCTTTGGTCGCTTCTTCCCATCCCATTCCAAGCCCGAGGCGACCCCAGCCGATCCTTCTCTGCTCACTGTCGCCCGGAAAGATCTCTCAGTGCCAATTGTTGCCATTGGCGGTATCAATGCGGAAAATGGCGCCACTCTGATACAGCATGGCGCCCAGATGCTGGCGGTGATCCATAGCCTGTTCGCCGGTGACGACATCAGAAAAAATGCACAGCTTCTGGTCAGACTATTTGAGCAAGAGCAAGGATAAACAACTCGATGCAAAACGACCGCTCTAAAACCCTTTACGAACGTGCCTGCCAATCTATCCCTGGTGGTGTCAACTCTCCTGTACGCGCGTTCAAAGGCGTCGGAGGCAATCCCTTGTTCTTCGAGCGCGGTGAAGGCGCTTATCTGATCGATTGTGATGGCAATCGCTATGTCGACTACGTCGGCGCCTGGGGGCCTCTGATCCTGGGGCATTGTCACGAAAAAGTCATCGATGCCCTGTCGCACCAGCTGCTGCGAGGTATTGCCTACGGCGCATCCACCGAAGCCGAAGTTCAACTGGCCGAAAAAATCTGCTCCCTGGTTCCTTCTATAGAAGAAGTAAGACTGGTGACTTCCGGCACCGAAGCTACCATGAGCGCAATTCGCCTGGCGCGGGGCTATACGGGCCGGGATCTGGTGGTGAAATTCGAAGGTTGCTATCACGGCCATGTGGACGGTTTGCTGGTGAAAGCCGGATCCGGTGCACTGACTCTCGGCGAACCTGATTCCCTCGGTGTGCCAAAAGCCTACACTGAGCTCACCCACGTGCTGGCATTCAATGATGTTGATGCAGTGAATGAATTCTTCGCCACACATGGCGAGCAGGTTGCCTGCGTCATCGTCGAACCGGTTGCCGGGAATATGAACTGCGTGCCGCCTGCCAAGGCGTTCTTACAGAGCTTGCGAGACTGCTGCAGCGAGCACGGTAGCGTGCTGATCTTCGATGAAGTAATGACCGGATTTCGAGTTGCGCTGGGCGGTGCCCAATCGGTATACGATATTCAGCCTGACCTGACCACACTCGGCAAGGTAATAGGCGGCGGCTTGCCAGTAGGCGCCTTTGGTGGCAAGCGTGAAATCATGGAATGCATCGCTCCCCAGGGCGCTGTGTATCAGGCAGGCACTTTGTCTGGCAGTCCACTGGCAGTAGCGGCAGGCATTACCATGCTTGAAGAAGTAAGCACGCCAGGCTTCTATGATGCGCTCTCAGAGAAAACTTCAAGCTTGCTTTCCGGATTCAGTGAAAGAGCGGCAGCAGCAGGCATTCCCTTCACCAGCAATCAGATTGGCGCCATGTTCGGTTGTTTCTTCAGCGAGGATTCCTCAATAGGCAGCTTCGCTCAGGTCATGCAATGTAATATGGATCATTTTCAGATCTGGTTTCATACCATGCTGGATAATGGTGTATACCTGGCCCCTTCCGCCTACGAGGCAGGCTTTGTGTCCAGCGCCCATGGCGAAAGCGAAATTCAACTTACGCTGGACGCAGCCGAGAAAGCTTTCAGTGCAATTGCAGCAAGTTAATCACCACTAAGTTCGGAAACTGGATAATGGCGAGATACGATGTATACGGCATAGGTAACGCCCTGGTCGACAAGGAATTCGAGATTGAAGACGCCTTTCTGGAAGAAATCGGTCTTGAGAAAGGCATCACTACTTTGGGTGATCGCGACGAACACAACGCGATTCTCGACCAGTTAATTGAGCGCTACGGTATCAAGACGCGGGCCGGTGGGGGCTCGGCTGCAAACACGCTTTACGCGATAAGCCAGTTTGGCGGCAAGGCGTTTTATTCTTGCAGGCTCGCAAATGATGAAGCTGGCGACTATTTCTTGCAACAACTTGGTCATCACAATATTCAAACTAACTTAAACAGTCAGCGCGTAGATGGTATTAGCGGCAGCTGCATAGTCATGGTTACGTCGGATGCGGAAAGAACTATGCATACGTCATTAGGAGTATCCGATGCTATCTCAATAACCGAGATGGATTTCGAAGCAGTCAAGCAATCGAAGATACTGTACATCGAGGGATACCTCGTCACTTCACCGACTGCCAAAGCAGCGATTAAGGAAATGAAAGCCTTCGCTGAACAGAATGGCATTCCCACTGCGATGACCTTTTCTGACCCTTCGATGCTGGAGTATTTTCTTGAAGATGTTAATGAGGTTTTAGGCGAAGGTGTAGATCTCTTGTTTTGCAATCAAAAGGAGGCCAGGCTTTGGGCCGGCACTGATTCAGTGACCGAAGCATTCACGGCGCTTAAAGGCAAAGCCAAACAGTTTGCTCTAACACTGGGTGGTGACGGATCCCTGCTCTTCGATGGTAGTGAAACCATTGAAATCGCGCCCAGAAGGGTGCCGGTAGTGGATACTAATGGCGCAGGAGATATGTACTCTGGCGCATTTCTCTACGGCATTACTAACGGCATGAACTTCAGTGAAGCAGGAGCGCTGGCTAGCGTGGCTTCAGCAACGGTGGTTTCACAGTATGGACCCAGGCTGGATCCCAAGGTGCATCAGAAGCTGCTGTCCATGTCGTGACGTGACTAGCGCGTCAATCCATCGACGAAGTCTTTTACGCCGTCAAACCAGGATTTCTCGCGGGGTGATTGACGACTCCCTTCTTTCTTGCTGATCTCCTGGAACTCTCCCAGAATCTCCTTCTGCCTTGCCGTCAGTTTCACTGGCGTCTCCAGCACGACGCGACATAGCAGATCACCGGGCGATCCTCCCCGAATAGGAGTTACGCCCTTACCACGCAATCGGAACAACTTGCCTGTCTGGGTTTCCGCCGGAATCTTCAATTTAACCTTGCCATCCAGCGTGGGCACTTCCAGCTCACCTCCCAATGCGGCATCAACAAAGCTGATCGGAATCTCACAGTGCAGGTGACTACCTTCGCGCTCGAAGATTGGATGAGGTTTAACATGCATCTCCACGTATAGATCACCGGAAGGACCTCCGTGGATACCGGCTTGACCCTCGCCACTCAGACGAATACGGTCGCCATTATCGACTCCTGCAGGCACCTTCACTGACAGGGTCTTGGTCTCCTCGACATTGCCGCGACCATGACAGACATGACAGGGATCCTTGATCTGCTGGCCGGCACCCTGGCATCGAGGACAGGTTTGCTGCACGGAAAAGAAACCCTGTTGCATACGCACCTGGCCATGACCGCCGCAAGTCGAACAATCGACTGGCTCGGTGCCAGGCTTGGCGCCACTACCGCCGCAGTTGTCACAAGTGACTGTAGTAGGCACGCGAATCTGCACTGTAGTGCCCTGCACGGCATCTTCCAGTGAGAGCTCAAGGTTGTAGCGAAGATCGGCTCCTTTACGCACATGGCTGCGACCACCGCCACGCCCGGCTCCAAAAATGTCGCCGAAGATATCACCAAAGATGTCGCTGAAGTCTGCCGAGCCACCGTGGGTTTGACCTTCTACCCCAGCATGGCCAAATTGATCATAGCGAGCCTTCTTCTCTTTGTCGGAAAGAACCTCGAAGGCCTCGTTGGCTTCTTTGAAAATTTCCTCTGCCTTCGGATTGTCAGGATTTCGGTCCGGGTGGTTTTTCATTGCCACGCGCCGGTAAGCCTTCTTGATGTCGGCTTCCGAGGCGCCTCTTTCGACACCCAGTACTTCGTAGTAATCCCGCTTTGACATTGCGTCCATTTTTCTCTTCGTTTAACAGAAAAAAACTAAGCTGCTTTCGCAGCTTAGTTTTCCGTCGCTCAGTTTGTGAAGAAGGCCTTTACTACTTGTCTTCTTCTTTAACTTCTTCGAACTCTGCATCCACAGCATCGTCCGCCTCACCGGCTGAAGTTTCGGCGCCGGCATCATCTGCTGCACCTGCTTCGGCACCGGCTGCCTGCTGTTCAGCATAAAGCTTCTGCGCCAGGTTGGTTGAAGCATCCGTCAGATCCTTGGTCTTGGCTTCGATGTCTTCCTTACTGTCACCTTTCAAGGCTTCTTCCAGAGCCGTGATGGCATTGTTAATGGCATCCTTCTCTTCATCAGTTGCCTTGTCGCCCGCCTCTTCCAGCGTCTTTTTCGTCGCATGGATCAAACCATCAGCAGTATTGCGTGCGGTGATCAGTTCCTCGAACTTTTTATCATCCGCCGAATGCGCTTCTGCATCCTTGATCATCTGCTCGATTTCATCATCAGAGAGTCCGCTGGATGCCTTGATCACAATAGACTGCTCTTTACCTGTTGCCTTGTCCTTGGCGGATACATTAAGGATGCCGTTGGCATCGAGATCAAATGAAACCTCGATCTGGGGCATTCCTCTGGGTGCCGGTGGTATATCGCTCAGATCAAACCGACCCAGTGACTTGTTTTCTCCCGCCTGCTTGCGCTCACCCTGCACAACGTGAATCGTTACTGCAGTCTGATTGTCGTCGGCAGTAGAGAACACCTGGCTCTTCTTAGTCGGAATAGTGGTGTTCTTATCAATCAGAGGACTGGCTACGCCGCCCAGAGTTTCGATTCCAAGAGTCAGCGGCGTTACATCAAGCAGTAAGACATCGTTAACGTCACCGGAAAGTACTGCCGCCTGAATCGCTGCACCCATGGCAACCGCCTCATCAGGATTGACATCACGACGCGCATCCTTGCCAAAAAAGTCTGCCACTTTCTGCTGCACCAGGGGCATACGGGTTTGACCACCAACCAAAATGACATCATCAATACCAGATGCATCGAGATCAGCATCCTGTAAAGCAGTCTTTAGCGGACCCAGGGTTTTTTCCACCAGATCTTCAACCAGAGATTCGAACTTGGCACGAGTCAGTTTTTGCACCAGGTGCTTGGGACCGCTGGCATCTGCCGTAATGTAAGGCAGATTCACTTCCGTCTGCTGTGAGGAGGAAAGTTCGATCTTGGCTTTCTCAGCCGCTTCCTTCAGTCGCTGCAGGGCAAGAGGATCGCTGTGCAAATCCATGCCGGATTCTTTCTTGAATTCGTCTGCCAGGTAATCGATCAAACGCAGATCGAAATCTTCACCGCCGAGGAAAGTATCACCATTGGTGGAGAGCACCTCAAAAGTATGTTCGCCATCGGTTTCTGCAATCTCGATAATAGAAATATCGAAAGTACCACCACCCAGGTCATAGACAGCGATAGTGGCATCACCCGCCTTCTTGTCCATGCCATAGGCCAGTGCTGCTGCCGTAGGCTCATTGATAATTCGCTTTACATCGAGACCAGCAATCTTGCCGGCGTCCTTGGTCGCCTGACGTTGGGCATCATTGAAGTAAGCAGGCACAGTAACCACTGCTTCTTTTACTTCTTCACCCAGGTAATCTTCCGCTGTCTTCTTCATCTTGGTAAGCACTTGCGCGGAAATTTGCGGCGGCGACATCTTGT
Source organism: uncultured Pseudohongiella sp. (assembly GCA_965267495.1). Classification (GTDB taxonomy): domain Bacteria; phylum Pseudomonadota; class Gammaproteobacteria; order Pseudomonadales; family Pseudohongiellaceae; genus UBA9145. Next base: position 3,074,453 of record OZ254078.1, read on the forward strand.
CACCATTGACTTCCACCCAGGCATCGCCATTGTCGTTCTCAACGATCTTGTAAGGCACCATCTTGATGTCTTTCTGCACCACATCATCTTTGAACTGGCGACCGATCAATCGCTTGATGGCAAACAGGGTGTTGTTTGGATTCGTAACTGCTTGTCGCTTCGCAGGCTGCCCGACGAGAGTCTCTCCCTCGTTGGTGTAGGCAATAATTGACGGAGTGGTACGATCTCCTTCCGCATTTTCAATGACTTTGGGCTCACCACCGTCCATCACTGCGACGCAGGAGTTGGTTGTTCCCAAATCGATACCAATTATCTTTCCCATTTCTCAATTTCTCCGCTTGTAAATCTTTGGCCTGCCCTTGCTCTTCAGGGCTCCTGCCGATGCCTCAAATATTGGCCCGATCCTGCTGATTTCAAGGATTCGAACCGGATTTCCTGTAGATTTTTGGGGTTATTTGATCTCCCCCAAATACGTGTTAATTCGATAGAATTGTGCCATTGTGTGTGCGGGGCGCTAACCGCCTGTTACCCTTTAGAAACCATCACCATGGCGGGTCGTATCACCCGTCCATGCAGGGTATATCCCTTCTGCATTACCGCAATTACCGTATTGGGCTCTACCTCCGGACTCTCCTGGATCGACATGGCCTGATGCAGTTCTGGATCGAAGGGCTCCCCCATGGGATCCACCGCTTCGATATTGAATTTGTGAAAACAGTCGATGAAGCTTTTCAGGGTCAGATCCACACCCTCATAAATCGCCTTTACGGTTTCATCCTCATGGTCTGAAGCCGCTGCGAGGGCTCTTTCAAGGTTGTCCAGAACCGACAGCAATTCGACGCTGAATTTTTCCTGGCCGTATTTGTGAGCCTTCTCGACATCCTGCTCAGTGCGGCGACGAAGGTTCTGCATTTCTGCCTGCACGCGCAGTAGATCGTCTTTAGCCCGCGCCGCAGAGTCTTCGGCTTCGGCCAACTTCTCCAGTAGCTGCTCTACATCCAGATCGGCTTCAGCATCCTGTGCCTGTTCGCTCTCGAGCTGCTGGTTTTCCTGCCGGGATTCTTCCTGGGGATCGCTAGTGGCATCCGCCGACTCGGATTCAGACTTCTTGCTCATGCCCTCTCCTGCTGGGTCAGTATTATTTTGTTATGTTTTTCAACTAGTTAACCAATGTATTCGATGACGCTCAGGGACATCGTTTTGCTGCAGCGATATATGGGGTCAGCGCGACTGGATTCAAGCTATTGACAGGCATTGATTGGCGCAGCTCGGCAATACAGAAATAGCCGGGTCTATCCTCTATACTCTGCCTTCATGCTCAACCAACTCACTATTCAGAACTATGCCACGGTCGATCGCCTTGAGATCGAATTCGAATCAGGCATGTCAGTGATTACCGGGGAAACCGGAGCGGGAAAATCAATCATCCTCGGCGCACTGGGGTTTACCCTCGGAGACCGCGCGGACAAGACCATTGTTCGCCCTGGTGCGAAACGGGCAGAGATCTCTGCCGAGTTCGACACCAGTCGCATCGCGAAGGCGAAATCCTGGCTGGAAGACAATGATCTGATTGCGGAAGAATCCCCTGAACTCTGTATTTTGCGACGCGTGGTAAACGCTGATGGTCGTTCCCGCGCCTATATCAATGATTCGCCCGTCAACATGTCCAGTCTCAAGGCGCTGGGTGAGATGCTTCTCGACATTCACAGTCAGCACGAGCATCAGTCCCTGCTGCAAAGAAGCACCCATCAAAGACTGCTGGATGAGTTTGGCGTCGATGCCAAGTTGCTGGCCAGCCTGACCTCCACCTGGAAACAATGGCAACAGAACCACCAGCAGCTTCAACAACTAAGCCAGCAATCAGAGGAAAACTCGGCACAGACACAACTGCTGAGTTATCAACTCACAGAATTGGATGAGATGGCCATTGGTGAAGAGGAATTTTCCTCCCTGGAAGCCGAGTTCAAGGTCTTGAACCAGGCAGATGACATTCTCTCCAGCACCAGGGCAGCCCTCAGCCAACTGGGCGAAGGTGAGGAAAACTTGTCCAGCCAACTTGGCGCATTACTCAATAACTTGCGTGAGCAGAAAGACAAGCATGAAGCAATCGGCTCCATCGTAGCGCTCCTGGAAAATGCGGAGATTCAAATTGAAGAAGCAGTCAATGAGCTGAGAATGTTCAATGATGGTTTTGATGCCGACCCGGAAAGGCTGGATCAGGTTAATGCCAGGCTCGGGGTGTTGCATGGAGTGGCACGCAAGCACAAGGTCAAGCCGGAAGAGATACCCGCGCTGGTCAACGAGTTGCGCGCACAACTCGATCGCTTTGAAAACTGTGATGCCGAACTTGAACAACTTTCGGCCAACGACAGGATGCTGCGAGATCAATATCTGCAATTGGCTGGCGATGTGAGCAAGCAACGTAAAAAGGCAGCCAGCAAGCTGGGCAAGCAAATTAATGGGCAGTTGCAAGTATTGGGGATGCCTCATGCCGCCCTTGAAGTCAGCCTGCATCAATCTGAAGAGACATCACCAAACAGGAACGGCCTGGAATCTGTCGAGTTCCTTGTATCGACGAATCCTGGTCAGGCAGCAAAGCCGCTGATCAAGATTGCTTCCGGCGGCGAACTATCGCGTATCAGCCTGGCCATACAAGTCATCACGGCACAAACATCAGAGATCCCAAGTCTGGTATTCGATGAGGTGGATGTGGGTATCGGCGGTGGAGTCGCGAGAGTCGTTGGTGAGCTACTTCGTCAATTGGGACAGTCCACCCAGATTTTTTGCGTGACCCACCAGGCGCAGGTTGCCGGACAGGGGCATCACCATTTTCAGGTGGCGAAAGAAGCGAAGAATAACTGCACTACCACAACAATTCGTGCCCTGGGCGAAGATGAGATAGTGAAAGAAATTGCTCGTATGCTTGGGGGTGAACAGGGGCAGGAAGAGTTCAGCGACGAGTCATTGGCCCATGCCCAACAAATGGTGGCCAATCTGTCCTGACCTGGTTCCACGGGGAGTAATTTGCCGGTTTTCATTGTCTGTATGACTACTGAAAGCTGTCAGTACTGGTATTTCGCCTGGCATTGGAACCGGGTTATTATTCACGCGCGCAGATTGGCCTCGGTACGCAGCCAATAGTCAGTCGTCTGTTTGTTTCTAAGTCTATGAAATTATTGATAAAAAAGCTTGGTCTGTTGAGCCTGCCCCTGATACTGGCTGGCTGCGGCAACGTGGGCGCACTGGACTTCCCAGGCGTGTACAAGATCGGTATTCCCCAGGGCAATATCATTACCCAGGAGATGGTAGATCAGCTTAGGCCGGGTATGACCAAGCGCCAGGTGATCTTCGTCATGGGCTCACCGCTGGTTCGTGACCCCTATCACCAGAATCGTTGGGACTATGTGTACAACTACCAACCTGGTGGCGGCATTCGTGGACAGGAACGTATTACCGTGTACTTCGATGACAACGACCAGCTGATGAGTTTCACCGGTGATTTCATCCCGGGTGGCTCTGCCGATGGAGACGACACGGTCGCGGCTAGCGACAGTGATTAGATTCAGACGCTCACTATTCTTCCAATACATCCAAAGACACGAGTCAACATTATGATGAGCTTACTTTCAGGCCTTCAACAGTTTCTGCTTTCCATTCGCAGTCCAGCCTTGATTGCGGTGACAACTCTTTCGCTTATTGCTTGCGGAGATTCCGGGACTGGCACCCCCGCTGAATCTGCCAGCACCAATGACCAGGCTGCGCCTGCACAAGAAACTGAGGAAGAACTGATAGCCCGCGCCCAGGGCATTCACGATCGGGTTATCACGCTGGACACCCATGTAGATATCAATACTTCCAACTTCGTTAGCGGCAACAACTACACCATGACCTTGGACACCCAGGTTAATCTGCCCAAGATGGAAGCGGGCGGTCTCGATGTGGCATGGTTTATTGTTTATACCGGTCAGGGACCATTGAATGCTGAAGGTTATGCAGCCGCCCATGCCAATGCGATCGACAAGTTTGACGCAATTCACAGGCTGGCAGAGGAAATTGCACCGGATCGGATCGGGCTGGCCTACACTCCGGAAGAAGCAAGGCAAGTTGCCGCCAGTGGCAGAAAAGTCGCCATGATCGGTATCGAGAACGCCTATCCGGTCGGACTGGATCTGAGCAACATCGAAGACTTCTACAACCGTGGTGGTCGTTACATGTCCCTGGCACATAATGGCCATAGCCAATTCGCTGATTCCCAGACCGGGGAAGCGAGCAACAATTACCTGCATGGTGGATTAAGCGAACTGGGACGGCAGGCCGTCGCCGAGATGAATCGTCTCGGCATCATGGTCGATATTTCTCACCCTTCCATCGATGCTATTTCAGAGATGCTGGATCTCTCTGTGGCACCGGTAATCGCCTCGCATTCTTCTGCCCGTGCATTGACCAACCACACACGCAATCTTAACGATGAGCTGCTACTGAGAGTGAAAGAAAACGGTGGCGTTGTGCAGACTGTGGCCTTCGGCAGCTATATCAACGAAGACCGACGCATGTTCCAGGCCAACGAGCGGCCGAGGCTCATGCAGGAAATGGCCAGCGAGCGCGGTTTTGAAATTCTTGATTCCGATGCGATTCAGGCACTGGATGCCACTGCCAGAGCAGCTTATCAACAAAACCTGCAGCGCATCTTTCCTGAAATCAACATGCGCACTCCCCGTGCGACAGTCTCAGACTTCGTGGACCACATCGATTACCTGGTTGAATTGATTGGCCTGGAACATGTGGGTATCAGTTCCGACTTTGATGGTGGTGGCGGTGTCACCGGATGGAACGATGCCTCAGAGACTTTCAATGTGACTTTGGAGCTGGTACGACGTGGCTATACTGAAGAGGAAATCAGTCAGCTGTGGAGTGGCAATTTATTCCGCGTTATGGACGAAGTGCAGCGTATTGCTGCCGACATTCAAGCAGGCGCCTGAACTCAGGAATTGAAGTATGCCGTTCAGGCCTGGCGTGCAGGAGTTTCCTGATGCGTCAGGCACTGTAGCAGGGCTTTTTCAATATCATCAAGCACTTCGGATCGACTACTGATCACCTCAATCCGGCTATCGGGATTTGTTTCTGAATCTATCTCCAGCCCAATTCGGGATACGACATCGTCGACTTTATTAAAACCGACAAAGCCATCAGCAGTAAGGAAAACACCTTTGACACGTTCAGCGTCAATTCCCTGAATCAGAAAGTGAAGCTTCTCTGCATCGAACTGCCAGTCGATATTAAATATCCAGCCGCGACTAAAGAATCCTTCTCCTGAATTGTCCGCGCAGATGTAACCTTCAGCTGGAGTCTCGAGTGAGGCAGGTAAAGCTGAAGCACTGTGGTCAGTCGTCACTTTGCTGAACGCGTTCTTGTTCTCTTCGCTGACAGGTTGTGTGAGCCAGGCCAGCTCCAGAGCTCCATTCTGCACTTGATAAACAAGTTTGCTGTCCATACCAAACCTGTCTTCGACATATTCCAGAAGCCTGGGAAAATCCTCCGGCTGATACAGGTCCGCCTTATTGGCAACGATGATTTCGGCAATTTCTAATTGCTGGTTGAATGTGACGTGAGAAGTGTAACGGCTATCACTAATCTTGCGCGCGTCCACTAGTGTTAGTGTAGCCTGGAGATTGAGCACATCGCGATAGTACTCTCCAGACAATGTCGCCAACACTTCCTTGGGATGACCAAGGCCAGTGGGTTCGATCAATAGACGATGGGGTTTTGATCTGGCCAGTAAAAGATTCAATGCCATCTGCATGGGCAATCCATTGGTACAACACATGCACCCACCAGGCACCTGGCTGATTGTCACATCACCCTGGCCTTCTGGCGACCCAGCAAACAGATTGCTGTCGATGCCGACTTCACCAAATTCATTAACCAGCACTGCCCAACGTTCGTTCGCTGGTTTCTGGGTCATGAGCTGCAGAATAGCGGTAGTTTTTCCTACCCCAAGAAAGCCAGTAATGATGTTACAGGGAATCGGGTTCTTGCGGACCTCGCTATTCATTCTTCTGAAGGGGCTTCAGGAGGTCGTTCTGGAATGCTGCATTGTCGGTCCTGACACAATCTGAAGTTGCGCACGTGGGCAAAGGCAATAATGGCCGTGCCGATGACTGTTGAGACTTTTTCCCCCGTCTCCCCAATTGTGTCCTCACCCAGGATGAGAATCAGACAGAGAATAAAAAGTCCTATCAGCCCCATCAGGAGAATCTCTAATCGCCCATGCTTCCGACAACCAAGGCCAAGGGCAATCAGGCTGGTAGGCAACACCAGAAAAAGAATCGCGTAGTGAAAGCGTTCGTCTTCCAGGAAGGTTGCTCCCAGCGCAGGCAACATAACAATGGCTATTGGCGTCAGCAAACAGTGGATGACACAGACCAGCGAGAAGCCTATGGCTGCTTTATCCAGTTTGGTTGATGACACTTCCATTCTAGTTCCCTTGTTCTCAAATATTGCCGCCACAGCAATACTGAAGCCCTGATTCTGATTCTAGCACTGCTTGGAGATTCAGGAGGATCCAGCTACTCAAACCAAAGTAGCAGTTGCATCGACAACACGCCAATGAGCATGGTTCCTGCTTGCGGAATCATCAGGCGGGGTTCTTTCAAGGGCAGTACAACCGGCATCAGGTTTGCAAGGGCGATATAGAGAAATCCACCAGCCGTGATAGCCAACAGAATTGCCAGATCAAGGCTAATATAGTTGGCCAGGAGCAGGGTGAGCATAGCCGTCAGAGGAGTCAAAAACGCACAGAACAAATTACCGATAAAAGCCTGCCATTTACTCCAGCCACCTTTTAGCAGTACCGCGATATCAGTGATTTCCTGAGGGATCTCATGCAGAACAATCGCAGTCGTGGTTGCGATTCCCAGGGTTGTGTCTGCCATAAAGCTGGTGGCGATGAGTATGCCATCCGTAGCGTTGTGCAAGGCATCACCAGCAAGATTCATATAGGGGAGTCGTTTGGTGGAAGTATGACTGTTGCCTGGTTCAATATGGTTGTGCTGCCATTTCACCAGTTGCTCAAGGCTGAAAAATCCCAAGACGCCGATCAAAGTCCAGGTGAGCACAGTTTCTGTGCTACCTGCAGTTTCAATCGCCTCGGGCAGCAAGTGCAAAAACGCGTCACCCAACAACACGCCGCAAGCGATAGCCAGTAGACTTGGCGTCCACTTCTTGATGCCGGCGTCACTCATGAGGAATACATAGGCAGCGCACAATGCAATGAGCGTGCTAAGCAAGGCTGCAGCTAGAACGGAGGCGAAGAGAGTCATTGTGAAATACTTGGTCTGGGAGCTTGAAAAGCGAAATGTTATATTATAACTTCTTCTAGTGACAAGCTGAAATTTAAGCGGATACTATGGCCCCCGAGAGGTATAAGCTTATGACCCCCGACAGCAAGAAATCATTAACCCAACTTTCTTCTCTCTGTTTGCTTTCACTAAGCGCGGGAAGTGGATCGGTATTTGCGCAAGGATTGGATAGCCATGTACATGGCGCCGCCGAACTCAACATTGCAATATCCGGGCAGCAGTTACAGGTTGAATTTGTCAGCCCGGCGATGAACCTGCTGGGATTTGAGCGTGCACCTAACTCTGATGAAGAAACCGAGCTACTGAATTCCATCATCAACCAGCTATTGGATGGTGGTGAATGGCTGCTGGGTAATACCTTTGCCTCTTGTGAAGCATCAACTCAGGAATTTGAAGGACCTGTATTCGAAGCGGCTTCTCACGATCATGAAGACGAGCATGATCATGAGCACGAAGACGAACATGATCATGAGCACGAAGACGAACATGACCACGAGCACGATGGAGAAGCGGTTGCCCATGCAGACTTTCGTGTGCAGTACCTTTACGATTGTCCGGCAGCACCAGCCAGAGAATTTCGGGTGACAGCTTTCGACCTCTACAGTGGCATAGAAGAAATTACCGTACAGTGGATCGCTGAACGGCAACAAGGGCTGGCAGAGCTTACCGCCAACAATTCCGTTCTCGTTCTTGAGTAAAGGATTTCCAATGGGCGAGCAAAAGTCTCAGGTTGGTTCTCTATCATTCGGTTGTGAGCACAACCACGCACTGTGCATAGAAGAAGCGCTGGAACAAGCCAGGCGTGTCTGCGAAAAAGGCGGTGAACGTTTCACTGATCTCCGCAAACAGGTGTTCGAGTTGGTGTGGGCCAATCATAAACCTGTGAAAGCCTACGATTTACTGGCCGAACTCTCCTCCAAGCGCAGCGGTGTAGCACCGATGACAGTTTACCGGACACTGGATTTCCTGCAGGCTCAGGGGCTGGTGCATAAACTCGAATCACTAAACGCGTACCTGGGCTGCTCACATCCTGAGAAGGAGCACCAGGGGCACTTTCTGATTTGTGAAGGCTGTGAAGAAGTGCGAGAGCTTGAATTTGCCGATTTCAGTCAGTCAATCGAAAATGTTGAGCAGGAACAGCAATTCCAGATCAAGCGTATGACCGTGGAACTTTTCGGCGTCTGTGCCAGTTGCCAGGAACAGAACGTCAATAGTATCTGAGGTTGCGAACCTAGTAAGTGTAGATCTCTACTGCTTCCGCACTCAGGCTATAGGCCGAATTCGCCAGATCACTTCGAACGACTTTACTGTCAAGTTCACCTAACACGTAGTAAGCCTCGTAGTAGTTGTCCAACTGCACGCCGTCTTCGTAGGTTACGTGAATGATCTGGTTTGGCGGTGGTGGTGGCAGGTGTATACAGGCACCAAAAAATGGCACCAGGAAAAACTCAGTGGCCCGGCGTTCATCGTTAAACGCGGTGGGAACTATAAATCCGGGAATCAGGATTCTCTTGCTGATCAAATCAGGATTCACATCGAAGGACTGTAATGCCTTCATATAGGCGTCTTCTTCAGGAGTGCCCCCACCCAGCTGTTCCTCCCAACCATAAAAGTCATGAGACATTGGAGGGGCGTTGAGAATGGCATCGAGATCTGCCTGACTCATGAGATCCTCCCACTTAATGGCGAGGACGTCTTCCGGGTTTTCAACCTCGAAATCGAGCTGCGGCTCATCCTGGCCCAGGGCCGTATATGAGAATAAACCGAACGCCAGGACTAGCAGGGAAACTGTTTTTAGGAATCTAGCAAGCATGGGTCACCAACACCTGAATTTGGACTCAGCCAGTAGTATACATCAGAAAGAAATAAAGGAAGAAGCCTGTCCATGGAACTGCCGGGACCTGATCGCAGACCGCGAAGTAACAAAATATTCACGATAACTTGTTGATTAAAATAGTAAAAACCTTGGAGACAAGACCGCCAGGGCAGATTCAAGCTCGTCTTGCCAATACTTCAGTTCAGCACGGCAAAATGCTAGATTGCACAGCCAATATCAGCTCCTAACAAGCTTGCAAAGGAAACCCTCATGAAAAAGCTCCTGGCCTCACTGGCTCTCTGTTCCCTGGCTAGCGCACCGGCAATTCCGGTGCTGGCCCAGAATTCTGACATCGTTGGACCCAGCCCCTATAACTACACCACCCAAAGCTGGATGCAGACCTTTGCTGAGGAAGGCATGACTTTCGGTGGTACTTCAGGAGTTTATGTGCAGAACAAGGGCCGCATCTTTTTCCTGCAGCGCGGCGAAACTCGCCTGCCCAATCCCATTCCACAAAGCTACGCAGGTTTCCCGGCTTCTCTGGGTTGGAACGTTCTACAAGGCCGGGGACGGGTTTGGCAAAACGTCATCTACGTGGTGAACAGCGAAGGTGAAGTGCTGGAAATTTGGAATCAGTGGGATCACCTGTTCAAGGGCACTAATGGACCTGGTCCTCACCGCTTACGCATGAGTCCTTACGATCCGCAAAATCGACTCTGGCTGGTCGATGAAACTAATCACATCATCTATGTATTTTCCAATGATGGCGAGCGTCTGCTGATGACCCTGGGGGAAAAAGGCATTGCAGGCAAAGACGAGGTCCATTACCGCCTGCCTCAGGATGTGGCCTTCCTGCCCAACGGCATGTTCCTGGTAGGTGATGGTCTTGGTGGCAACAATCGTATTGTGGTGCGCAATCCTGACGGTAGTTACCATTCGGAATTTGGTGAAGGCGGACCAGGCGAACATCAGTTCGCTTCGGTACATTCCCTGGCAATGGGACCTGAACAAAAACTGTATGCGCTGGATCGGGACAAACGCGATGTCAAAGTGTTTCGTCAAACTGCAGCGGAAGACTCTGCTGACTACCCGAACTATGAGTACGAATCTACCTGGACCGGGCTCGACCTGCCACTGGACATCACCGTCAGCGAAGACGCCGCATGGGTCACAGACATCCGGCCACCGAAGATTGTGAAATACAACCTCGATGGTACACCGGAATATGTGTGGAGGTTGCCCGTGGAAGGTCCCGACATGTGGATCGAGATGCACTCACTATCAGCTGATGAAGATGGCAATCTGTACGGCACCGACAACCAGGCAGGCAGACCCCAGAAGATGATTCCGCGACCTGGCGCCGATGCAGACCTTCTGGTGAAGCGTCCTTACTTCGAGCGTTGAGCTACTCCCTGTCTCAGGCTATTCGAATGCGCCTGATGGTTTTCCTGTTCCTGCCTGTGGCATTGGCTGCCCAGGCGGAGCCGGTCAGCATCATGACATTCAATGTCGAGAATCTGTTCGACAATGTGCATGATGAGGGCAAGAATGACGAAACTTACCTGCCACTGAGTCAGAAGAGTTCCAGAGCCCATATCGACAAGTGCAATGAAATCGACGTGCAGTACTGGCGTGAACAGTGCCTTTACTGGGACTGGAACGATGCAGTTGTAAACCGCAAGCTGTCTGCCATTGGTCTTGCCATTAAACAAGTTAACGACGGCCTGGGTCCTGACATCATTGCTTTTCAGGAAGTGGAAAACAAAAACATTCTCGAGCGCCTGCGCGAAGAACAGCTCTCGGGCATGGGTTATCAATCCATAGTGCTGCTGGAAGGCAAGGATATTCGCGGTATCGACGTCGCTTTCCTGTCAAAGTTTCCAGCAATTGATGCTGTACACCACGAAATCCAGTTTCCCGAATCAGAGCGGGCGCGCATAGGGGATACCCGGCCGATCCTGCAAGCAACATTTGAGCTGCCCGACGGCGAGAAACTTACCGGTTTTGCAGTGCACTTCCCCGCCCCTTTCCATCCAACAGTCATGCGTGAAAGCGCATACACCACGCTGAACCGACTGCTGTCCGACTTGCCTGCTGACCGGATTGCTTTTGCGGCCGGCGACTTCAATACCACCAGTGAAGAAGACAGAGAGAAAGACATGCTGGACAGATGGGTCAGGCCAGTATGGGAAGCGGCACACGACGCCTGCACCCGGTGCCCGGGCAGCAGCTATTATGCACCCAGCGATGAATGGTCTTTCCTCGATATGGTGTTATGGCGTCCGGCGGGAAGCTGGCGAATGACCGGTAGTTTTCTCGCCAACAACACAGACGAACAGGTAACCGAACAGGGCACACCGAAAAGATTCAGCCTGCCGGAAGCTACCGGCCTGTCTGACCACTGGCCTCTTGTCATGGTGATCGAGCAATCCCGGTGATGCAGAGTACGAGCCTGGCTGGCATCTCCATTCTCTCAGGCAGATTAATCAGAATCCTGATGGTAATCACTACCATCTTCCTATCCGGTCTAAGTCAGGCGCAGGAAGTAATCCAGTCTCGTGATGACTGGAGCGCTGTCTTCGAGAAATATGAAGCCACCGGCACTATGGTAGTGCTTGACCAGCGCACACCTCAGCATAGTTTGCAGGTGTACAATCAGGGCCGGGCAACAACCAGGCTTTCCCCTGCTTCAACTTACAAAATTCCTCATACCCTTTTCGCGCTGGATTCCGGCGCGATAGCCGACGAGTTCCAGGTGTTCGAGTGGGATGGCGTCGTGAGATCTTATGCGCCGCAAAACCAGGACCAGAACCTGCGATCAGCGATCAGAAGTTCATCGCTTTGGGTTTTTGAAATCATTGCCAGGGAGATCGGCGAGACGCAAGCAAAAAACTATCTGGAACAAATCGACTACGGTAACGCAGACCCGAGCTCCAGTGCCGGCGCCTATTGGGTCGAGGGTAAGCTGGCAATTTCAGCGATTGAGCAGGTGAATTTTCTGCGCAGGCTCTATTACAACGACCTGCCTTTCGACTACGCGCATCTCTTGCTGCTCAAAGATGTGCTTATCGTGGAAGCGGGTAACAACTGGATTCTGCGTGCCAAAACAGGTTATCAGGGCGCCCACGGCTGGTGGGTGGGTTGGATCGACTGGCCCGAAGGACCGGTGTTTTTTGCCATGAACATCGACACGCCCAATGGCATGGCTGACACTTTCAAAAGGGAAGCAATCGCCCGGGAAATTCTGCAATCCCTGAACGCGCTGCCCTGATCAGCTAGTCCGTCACCTGCTTCTGAGAGATCTTGTTTCGAATGCTTACTGTGACAGCGTGGTACCCGTCAGCTGGGCAATCGCAGACAAAGTAATCTGCGCAGCATTGAGTCCGAGACGAAAATCATCGTCAGTGAATGTCGTCCACACATCCAGAGGTGTATGCCAGGTGGGATTCCAGCCGGCACCAGTGTGCGCACCACGCTCGTTCTCGCGAAGACTGATGGAAGGCACCGTATTCATGAACACACTCGAATCGGTGTTGGTCATGTGAGGTCCAACCGTTGCAGGATAATCCGTCGTATAGGTATCTGCCGCAGCCTTGAAGAAGAAAGCCAGACGCATCGATTCATCAGCCAGTGCAGATACGGATTGAAACTCGATGTTGACGTCAGCCTCCGGACGCTGGTCCCTGCTGACAACCCCATCTGCATCTGGTGCACCATGGTCCCACAACATCATGTCATGCTGAATCATGCCCAACCAGACTGGCTCCGGATACTGACCTGATCCAGCCGGGCTTTCGATGCCCTGCAACTCGCGACGCTGGTCGAAATAAGCGCGTGCACCATTCAGTCCTGTTTCCTCATTGTTCCATAGCGCAAATCGAATGCTGATTTCGGTTTCAACTTCAGGAGCACTGAAAATTCTCGCCAGCTCCATTACCAGGGCCGTGCCAGAGCCATTGTCATTGACTGCCTCATTCACTCCATGACCATCCATGTGAGCACTGACGATATACATTTCACTTGGACGGGTGGTGCCGACCTTGGTGCAGAAAACCTGGGAACGTGGGCCATTCTCCGGTACTTCCCGGTTCAAGTCGCGAATACGCTCATCCGGTTGCGCATCCAGATCGCGATTAACGCCAGTCTGAACCCGATTACCATAAATGGAAGATCCACCTGGCCCGTTGCCATTGCGCCCTATCCTGCCGCCAGTTCGGGTGTAGAACTGAATAGGCTCACTGGTTTGCGTGGGGCGTACCCGCGGTGGCCGCGGTTCCGGATCAAAGATATAGTCAACACGACCCGTCTCACAGCCATAAGACTGCAGTTGCTCTTCGATCCAATCTACCGCCGCTAGATTACGCGCGGTGCCCTGACGCCGATCGCCAAACTGGGTCAGGCCTTTCAGGGTTTCCTTGTAGCTCGATAGCTCAAGACGACTCACCAGTTCACGAATCGTGTCTTCATCTGTTGTTTGTGCTGCGCTGTTGTTAGCAGCCATAAGGGCACAAACTGGAACTGTCACAGTTGCAATCGAGTGAATGAACCTGATCATAAGGAGACCTCAGCATTACATGGATCGAAAATCAGCATAGGCGAGCGTACTGCCAGTGTCCAGCATGCAACTGCTGACAATCGCTATTGCGCAGGCTAATTACGTCCACAACATTTCTTGTATTTGAGCTTGCTGCCACAGGGGCAGGGTTCGTTGCGACCGATCTTCGGTGCAGATCTTGTGACTGGCGTTTGCGGAGGACAACAGGTGGGGTCACCACAAGCACTCTGCTTTGCTTCTGAATTTTCCGCTGGCATTGTTGCCTTGTGCTCATCAGTTGTCGTCATTTAACCGCAGCCTCCAGCAGAGTGAGTGACCCGGCATCCACATCGAGACGAGCCTGTGCTCCAACCGGCACTACTGTCTGATCGTCCACATGCCCGATCATGAGTCCACGCAATGTTGGAATACCGAGCGGCTCAAAACGATCACGCAGCACCTCTTCCATGCTGAATGTATTGCTGTCGTAATCATCGTCGGTAAATTTCCCGAGTGCCACCCCTGCGAGACGTTGGAGTTTCCCGGTGAGCCAGAGATGAGTCAGCATGCGATCCACACTGTAGGGAGGTTCGGATACATCTTCCAGAAAAAGGATTGCGTCTTCAAAGTCTGGCTCATAAGGTGTTCCCATCAGGGTGACCAGCAAAGACAGGTTGCCACCGATGAGTCGCCCTTCTGCTGTGCCCGCCACGATGGGTGTCAGTCTATTGGTACGTTCGACAACGCCAGGGGATGTTTCGAACGGAGGTGGTTCCCCGATGCGCGTTTCAACTGCTGGATTCACCAATACCCGGCGATATTGATCCAGAGAGTATTCTGAAAAATTAGTCCCCGCGATCGGTCCATGGAACGTCATCAATCCTGTATGCAAATTAATACTGTTAAGCAGTGCCGTGATATCACTGTATCCCATCAGGACTTTAGGGTTTGACCTGATGGCATCGTAGTCCAGATGGCGCAACAATCGACCCGAGCCGTATCCACCACGCACACAAAATATGGCATCAACATCGGGATCGATAAACATGGCATTCAGGTCAGCGGCGCGTTGCGCATCTGTACCTGCCAGATACTGTTGGCGACTAAACAAATTCGGAGAAGGTTTTGCCTCAAATCCCAGGGACCTCACCAGATCCATTGCGGCATAGAGCTCTTCGTTTTCAGGGACGTTACTTGCGGGTGTCACCAGACCTACTGTCATACCTTCCTGTAATCGGGCAGGCTTGATAGGTGATAAAGTCGATGTAGCTGCGGCAAATCCGCGGCGGCCATACCCCATGGAAATCGCGGTTGCGCCTGCTGCTGCAACAAATTGCCTTCGCGTCATTGTCATAACAGGCATTCTCTGATTACGAGTAAATCAGTGAATGTCACGCACACAGCTTCACTGACCTGCGTCATCTTCATCGAATCCACCCAGCCAGTCTCTGCGCAGGCGTCGAGCACGTTCATTGGCAATATCGTCAACATTGATTTCATGATCGGCGAGAATAGGATCCAGGGTTAGATCGAGTGTCTTCAACTCCCCATCACGAAAAAAGGCCAGCTCTACTGCGTCCCCTGGTGTGTAGCGGCGCAAAATGGTATCGAGACCACTTCCTATGCGTACACCATCAATCGCCAGAAGCTCATCGCCAGCATTCAAGCCGGCACGCCAAGCAGCACTATCCAGTCGCGCATAACGAACTACCGGCGGACTGCCGCGCAAGGCCGCTCCCAGGGAAACCTGTACAGGCGCGTCAGTCGTGTCTTCGCGACCCAGTGCCCAACCAACAACTTCGAGCGCTTCGGTCACCGCTAGTGCATTGGTGCCATACACCCAGCCATCCAGGCGTTCAGCAAGCGCTTCTCCACCTGCAGCCGCCAGGCGTGCACGAAAGTCTTCATAGGTGAAGCCACCACCGCCCAGAGGAAAATCATCATAGAGAGCTGACATCACCGTATCCAGGCTTCGCTGCCCATCGCTTTCTCGCCTGATTTCAAGGTCGAGCACCAGGCCAAGGAGACCGCCCTGGCTATAAAAGGATACAGTACGATTGGGCTTGTCAGCAGCCCGATCGGCGCCACGATGATAGCCTTTGGTCCAAGCCTCGAAGCTGGCCCGGGCAAGTGTGTCCTGACCGTAACCAGGATTATCAACAACGCTGCCGATTGTATTGGCGAGTTGTTCCCTATAGTCCTCGACGGGAACAAGGCCAGCGCGAACGGGAAGGATTTCGTCATAGTAACTGGTCAAACCCTCGGCAACCCAAAGCAGTTCGGTGTAGTTGACGTTCTGATAATCGTAACGATCGATTGCTGCAGGACGAAAGCGTTTTACATTCCAGGTGTGGAAGAACTCATGAGCCATCAGCCCGAGAAAACCCTGCCAACGTTCATCATCCCAGAAAGCACGAGGATCAGTATGGACCACAGTACTATTGTAATATTCAGTACCGCCACCAAGTCCGGGCCCGCTGTGCAACAGGAACAGATAGCGATCAGTCGGCAGGGGTCGATCTGCTGATTCAAATACCGCGACAGTCGCTTCGACGATGGCTCCGATATCATTGGCGAGTCGCTCTTCATCACCATCCCAGGTGCCTTCAATCAGAAACTCGATAGTCATGCCACCGGCCTCGAAGGTCACCAGGTCGAAAGTACCCGCTTCAAGAGGAGAATCAACGAGTCGATCATAGTGCGGCGCGACAAATCGCCCTGGTTCCGGTTGCTCCATTCCACTCGCAGCCCGCCATCCTGCAGGCAGGTCAAATTCGATTTCTACAGGCGCATCCCGATAGCCGTCAGCATAGACAAACACTGCTGCCGGATTCAGAAAGGCATGCTCCGCATCAACGTGTCGGGTACGATCAGAAAGGCTGTCTGCATAGAGTCGATAGCGAACCACCACATCGTCCTCTCTGGCATCGGGTCGCTGCACGCGCCAGGAAGATTTGGCGATCTGTTCGAACTCAAGTGCATCGCCATCACCGTTTGTGACTTCAAGACCCGACAGGGTACCGACGAAATCAAGCACCAGATACAAACCGGATCGCCACACAGGCAGATGAAAATCCAGCGTGTCACCAACCACGTCGTTGAACCGCGCTTCAATGGTGACTTGTTGCACGTGGCGCTCTGACAGATCTACCCGATAACTGGTGTCGTTGGCCAGGACTGGTTCGCTGATACCCACCAGAGCCAGACTCATTAAGAGCAGAGGCGCGGTGTACAGCTTGCGCGAGAGGAATGGAATCTGCGTGGTCATGGACTATCCTTTGCGAAGCAGTGAAAATAGAGCAAAAATAACAGGGGACAGCTTGATTTTACAGGCCAATCTGTCGAGCCACCTCTCATTTACGTTCACTATCAGGAAGAACAAGTCATGGCTAAGAATTTCCAGCGATCCTTCATTGCCACTCTGGCGCTAATTCTGTTAGCTCCTGCCACCTGGGCACAGCGAAACATAGTAGAAACTGATACTCACCGATTCGTGGAAGTGGCGGAAGGCGTCTGGCATGGCTCAGGCAATGGCACCGTCCACACCATGAGCAACGTGATGGTCCTGGTGGGTGCGTTCGACACGCTGGTAGTCGACTCCCATGTTACTCCTGCTGCTGCACGCGCCCTGATTGATTCACTACCGGCAATTACCGACAAACCCGTTCGTTACCTGGTGAACAGTCACTATCACTTCGATCATGCTCACGGTAACCAATCCTTTCCTGAAGGAATTGAGATCATCGGCCATGAATTTACCCGAGCGAAACTCAACGGTGATGTCGGCAATGTGCTGGAAGAAAACACTTTTCGCAGTTACTCCGACCCTGTCCCTTCACTGGTGGCGATGCTGGAAAGAGATCTGGACAACACTTCTGATCCGCAGCAACGAAGTCAGATCGAGGAACGCTTGCGGGTGCAGCGTGATTACATGAATGCCATTCCAGAAGTTCAGCCAACGCCACCGAATATCACGCTGGATTCCAAACTGACGCTGTTTCAGAGTGTTGAGAACGGTAGTCGAGAAATCCAGTTACTGCATTTTGGCCGTGCCCATACCGGCGGAGATGTAGTGATCTACCTGCCCCAGTTAAAGCTGGTATTCACCGGTGACATGATGCTGCCGGGTCTGTCCTACATGGGAGACGGTCACGTGAATGAATGGCCTGAAACGCTGCAGCGCTTCAGCGAGCTGGACTTCGACTACTGGCTACCCGGGCATGGTCCGGTCATGGAAACCAGAGAACCCATCATCAATTTTCAGGCTTATCTGCGTGACCTGTGGGCTAAGACTGAACAGATGTATCGCGACGGTGTGAGCTGGGAAGTGGCAGCAACGCAAATCGACATGAGAAATCACAGAGACAATTTTCCCCAGATCCAGGGCATTGGAGTTGACCCAAGAGCGGTAAGAAGAATGTATGAACTCATGGGTGAACAGTAACACTGGCGACTCAGAACAGAGCTGCGTCGCGCAACTCTGTTCCGAGTGAAGCTGTCTTGAATTACTGCTGCGCAGCCAAATCGATGACCACATCCCAATTGAAGCGGAGGAATCGATTCAACTCACTGATCAGAATTCTTTCCTGATCGCTGTGGGCACCAAAACCCAATCCCGCATCTTCACGATCGATAGCCGGACCGATGCCATAACACTGCACACCACGAGCACGCAGGTAGGCCATATCTGTGGCGCCCGTGGACATGGTTGGTAATGTAATCACACCGTAGTGTTCTTCTGTTTGCCGCTCGATGGCCGCGAAAGCCTCGGTATTAATACTGGCCTGCCCGGCAGGTCGGGTGTTGCGCTGACCAAGACTCACTTCGATAGAATCATCGCCAATGACACCGCGAATACTGTTCAGGAACTCTTCAATGTTCTCATCGGGCAAGGCACGAAAATCCACGGACGCACGGGACTCCGAAGGAATCACATTGATGCGATAGCCTGCATCGAAAATGGTCGGCGAGAGAGAAGACCGTAGCATCGACGCATGCCGAGGCTCGTAGGCCAGAAAGTATTCATCTGCTTCGCTGGCGCGCCCTGAGTCGAGCACTGCCAGGTAGCGTTCACCCGCATCGGGAGGTGAGATCGATGCCAGCCGTTCGAAATAGGTATAAGTAGTTTCGTTCAGGCGAATGGGCGAGCGCCAGTCCGCCACCGCGGAAATCGCTTTGGCAAGCCGCACCACTGAGTTGTTCTGCAAAGGTACTGAGCCATGACCCGCCACACCGGTCGCCACCAGCTCAAGCCGATAAGGCAGCTTCTCAACCGTCTGCACGCCGGAGTACAACACCTCGCGATTCACACGTGCCACGCTGCCGCCCTCGGCGAGGCAGAACTCGGCCTGAATCTTGTCGAAGTGCTCGTTCACCATGAACTCGATGCCATATTCTGTTGCACCTTCTTCACCTGACTCGGCCAGGAAGATGACATCGCGGGACAGCGGTACATTCTGACGCTTCAACTCGAGCATGACCATGAGGCCGGCCGCCAGGTTGTCCTTGTCATCGACCGCACCACGACCATACACATAGCCACCATCAACGGTTGCACTGAATGGTGGGAACGTCCACTTCTCCGGATCAACATTGACCACATCGGTATGGGCCATGATCAACAGCGGTTCTTCACTGCCATTGCCTTCCAGCCTGGCTACTACATTGGGGCGCTCCGGATCGACGGAAAGCATTTCTGTTGCAATGCCCTCTGCTTCCAGCACATCCCGAATGTATTCGGCTGCGGGCAACTCGCGGCCAGGAGGATCACTGGTATCGAATTGCAGCAGCGCACGAAAATGACGCAGCAGTTCTTCCTCTGCTGATTCCCAGTCAGGATCATAATTTTGCGCCAGGGCGCCGGAGCTCAATGAGACAATCAATAAGGCTATGAGTTTTCGCATGGTATTCCCTCAGGTAGTTCTGGAACTGCTGGTTTGCTGCTGCCAATCGGCAAAGTGAGAATAACAGCTTTCAGCCATCAGACTAAGAAGTATACCTGCTTGATAAGGGATGCCTGAGAGTGGCTTAGCGCTTGATAGTGTTACTTTATAGCATTGGCAGGACTGCCTGGTTGCCAAACCTTAATCTAGCAATTCCCGAATTCGTGATTTGAACTCGTCGACTGTTAATGCCCTTTCGAATCTGAAAGGCATGGCGTTGGTCACTATGCCGGTTGCTGAATCTGCATTGCCATCCACATAAGACCGGGGACGTCTTAAGGATGAGGGTACACTTTCATAGGACTGTACATCTGTCACCGCTTGCAGAGTGACTGTACTCACCCGGCGTTCGCCATTGTCGTTGACCACAAGAAAATGTCCCTGGGACCAACCCAGCAGCGGATTAATGAGATCGCGGGTCAGAGACTCGACGAAATAGATGCCCTGTTCATCCAGGGCAGGAATGCGAAGTCCACTGACTTCCACCACTTCCCCACCGAGCTTGCCCCCGGTAAATTTCAGTTCCAGGAAAGGTTCAGCGTAGTCACCTTTTACTACGTCGTTAACCTGAAAAGTGACATAGGTGACAATAATACCTGCAGCATTCTCTTGCACGTTGTGTTCAAGTACCTGTCCTTCGAAGACGAACTCGGCACCGGCTGCCAACTCATCGATATCCATGGGGGCAATAGTTGTGGCCATGAGCAAGCGCGGGGCACACAGGACGAACAGGGCCAGACAACAAGCGGCCAGTTTGCGCGGGGTGGACTTAATCAATCTCTGATTCATCGTTCTATTTTAACAGCCTGGCAGGAAGTTTTTGATAGTAGCGTATTGTTATAATATAACTTAATATGATTTCAACTGATGTGCAATGAATCAGGAGCCACAATACCCGGCTAAAGCGCCGTCAGGTTTGGTGGGCCTTGCAAGTTGCGGCAGCAAAGTTTACCAAGCCTTCAAGTTTACAATTTTGGCCATTTAAAGAAGCTATTACTACAACACAGAGGTAGTTGTGCCCATTTTCGATTATCGTTGCAACGATTGCTCAACAGAGTTCGAGTTCTTTCTACTTCGCTCTACTGACAGCGCAGCTTGTCCGAATTGTTCCGGAGTCAACCTAAGCAAGCAATCGTCTTCCTTCAAAGTTGGCAAAAGCGGCAGCTCTGGCGATCAGAGTCCCGCAACGAGTGCGGAATCATCCACTGATACAGGACACGTGTGTACCAGCGCTTGTAATCATGGGCACAGTCACTCCCCGCTTGTTGGATGCTCAAGAGCCTATGCTGATTCTCTCCGGGAGAAGTACAAAGACTGATTACTGGCTAAATGGGGGACCTTGGCTGGACCGGTTTTCTTCCATTTATTTTTTTGATTTTTTTAGATCTAATATTGATTGGGGCGCCAGTTATTGCGCCTGAATTCTATCCTGAGAGGTTGTTCGCATGCGCTACCTGCTATTGATACTAAGCATTTTTAGCTTCTCCCTGATCACTGCCGACGAGGGTATGTGGCAACCCCATCAACTGCCAGATCTCAGCGATCGGCTGCGTGAACTTGGGCTGGAGATTGATCCTCAAAACCTGAGCAGCCTTGACCAGTTTCCCATGACAGCAGTAGTCAGCCTTGGCGGTTGCAGCGCATCTTTCGTCTCACCCCAGGGACTGGTAGTGAGCAACCACCACTGTGTCTACGGTTCGATCCAGTACAACTCCTCACCGGACAACAATCTGTTGGTGGATGGATTTCTTGCTCGGCGCATGGAAGACGAAGTCAGGGCAGCGCCTGGCACTCGTGTCTATGTAACTGAAGAGGTGACAGATGTCACAGATTTGGCTCTTTCCGGCGTGTCTGAAGATATGGCCGGCAGCGATCGCTACAAGGCCATAGAAGATAATCGCAAAGCAATTATCGCTGACTGTGAGTCAACAGGCATGCACCGCTGTGGAGTCTCTTCTTTTCATCAGGGACTTGAGTATTTCCTGATTAAGCGCCTGGAGATTCGGGACGTGCGCCTGGTCTATGCGCCTGCCACCAGCATTGGAAAATATGGAGGAGATATTGATAACTGGATGTGGCCTCGCCACACCGGCGATTTTGGATTTTACCGAGCCTACGTTGGGAGAGATGGGTCGCCAGCGGAATATAGTGAGGACAATGTGCCTTACCAATCAGATAGCTTTCTTGAAATCAGCCGCAGCGGCGTGGAAGCTGGAGACTTCGTGATGGGTGTCGGCTATCCCGGAAGCACCAATCGCTATCGAACCGTGTCAGAAATCGAGAACCAGTTCACCTGGTTCTATCCCGAAGCCCGACAGATGCGTGAGGACCTGATCAATATCATCAACGCTAATTCTGCCCCGGGCAGTCAGGCACGTATCGCCTACGAAAACACCCTGGCCAGTCTCAATAACTATGCGAAGAACTACCAGTCCATGGTGGAGAGTTACCAGCACAGCGATTTCATTGACCGCCGTCGCGAGTTCGAAGCCAACCTCGAAGACTGGATCAACAGTAACGGCAACAGACGGGAGCGCTATCTACAGTCAGTCAACCAGTTGAATGCGCTGATAGAAACCGATCAGTCGGCACGGGAAAGAGACCTGGTACGCAGCTACATGGGATATGCCACGCTCCCGGCAACCGCCCAACGCCTCTATCGCCTCGCGGTTGAAAAGCAGAAACCGGATGCAGAGAGAGAACCGGGTTACCAGGAACGGGATATGACTCGCTTCCGTCAATCCATGCAGGCCATCAGCCGGCGCTATGATGAAACCGTCGACAAGGCCATGCTCAGCTATCTGTTGCAGCGATACTCGGAACTACCAGAACAGCATCGCTCCGCCTCGCTTGACGCGTTCTACCAGATCGGCAGTCGCTTCGACCAGGGCAGCGTTGAGCAAATCATTGAACAAAGTTATGCGGAATCCTCACTTGGCAATGAAGCGGAGCGTCTGGCCTGGCTCGATCGCTCCGTAGCAGATTTTCAGGCCAGTGATGATCCTCTCATTCAGTACGCCGTGGCTTCCCACGACGAGCGCATGGCAACAGAGCAGGCAGATAAGCAACTGATTGGTGAGTTCCAATTGTGGCGTCCGCAGTACATGGAGGCAGTGATTGCTTTCAATCGCAGCCTCGGCCAACCGATCTATGCCGACGCGAACAGCTCATTGCGTGTAACTTTCGGCCTGGTACAGGGTAATGAGCCGAAGGATGGTCTTGTTAATCTCCCATTTACCAGACTGGAAGGCATTCTCGGCAAAGACACCGGACAAGATCCGTTCAATGCCCCGCAGCGACAACTGGATTTGATTCGCGACGGGGTCTACGGAGATTATGCCTTACCTTCATTGGGTTCAGTGCCGGTGAACTTTCTCGCCGACCTCGATATCACCGGGGGCAACTCCGGCACCGCTGCGATGAACAGCCAGGCGCAGCTGGTGGGTCTTTTATTCGATGGCGTGTATGAGAGCATCATCGGCGATTGGGATTTTGATCCGCAGAAAAACCGTGCTATCGCCGTGGATTCCCGCTACATGTTATGGGTAATGGAATACATGGATAACGCGACGAATCTGTTGGAAGAGATGACGATCGTCGACTAAATTCGAAATCTGATTAGCGGGTCAGTGCAATGAATGCAGAATTGCATTTTGCACTGACGCGTTTTCTTGCTCAAGGAACTTAGCTAACGCTGACCTGCAAACCGGCGATTTCAGATGGCGTTGCCTGCAGCGAAGCGGCCACGCTATCGAAGAAATCCAACTCAGGATCCCTGATCAATCCATCAGCCCGAATCAGTCCGGCCAGACAGTCCAATATGGTGATGCGCTGTTGTGCGCCGAGTTTGCGTGCCGCATCCGATAAGGTGCGCTCCAGTGATTTGGATTCGAATATCTCTGAGGAAGCCGCCGTCAGGATTTCGGCTTCAGAGAATTTAACCCCGGTAACTTCCTTCAATGCCGTTTGCACATGAATGACTTCGATGGATTCTACATTTGAGTCTGCGCGTGTGGCGCGAGCAAGCACCAAAAGAAGCATTTCTTTAAACAGGACTTCCAGATCTTTACTGGCATCCCTGCCGCTGATCAGTTCTTTGATGGTGCTGAAATCTATAAGGGCCATGATCGTTCCTTTTTTATTATTTGTTTGTCATTGAAAGCGGAATACCATTGGTTGAGACGCTATCAATTCTTCCTCCTGATGGCTAGCTGCAATTGGCGAATCGAAACAGGATCAGGAGTCCTGTCAAAATAACACCCGGATTTAACTCGATCCAGCAAAGGTGGCTGTGCTGCAATTCAACAGCCACAAATCTCATTATCCCGACAAGCCTATTGATCGCGGAATTGCCTTCGATTGGCCAGCTGATTCTTGGTACAGTTGTTATTCGAGCAGGAAACAAAATCCGAGAAAGCGGAATCGTGAACGGTGGTCATATTGCCCGATTCGCAATTCCCTGGCGCCCTATCCCGATTACGGGCTGGAATGCGCTAGAATCTCAGCCTGGACTTAGCGTCAATGTAAGCCTTTACCCCCGATGTGAAGCAGCAACATTGAGCTAAGCTACTAAAAAGCCTTGAGAAATATTCCCCAATGAATGATCAGAATCAGGATTTACGCAAAGCAGGCCTTAAAGTCACCCTGCCCCGGGTCAAAATTCTGCAGATGCTTGAACAATCTGACATGCGCCATATGAGTGCGGAAGATGTTTACAAAGCCCTGCTCGATGCTGGAGAAGACGTGGGGCTGGCAACGGTTTATCGCGTCCTGACCCAGTTTGAGCAAGCGGGTCTGGTTGAACGCCACAACTTCGATGGCGGCCACTCAGTATTTGAACTCGACAGCGGCGAACACCACGATCACTTGGTGTGTACCGAAACCGGTAAGGTCATTGAATTTCACAATGACAAGATCGAAGCACTGCAGGAAGAGATAGCCAAAAAATTAGGCTACGAGCTGGTGGATCACAATCTTGTTTTGTACGGTAAGCCTAAGGCCTAAACGCAATCCGGAACACAACCAGTTTCAGGTTTGACGTGTTCTTCAAGGATGTTGTGGACACCTTGAACCTCACTCGCGAGTGCTTGGCAATTGTATAGCTACCGCCACTTCACTCTAAGCAAACAATAACAAGCAAAGGTGGCAAGTATGATAAATCGCCGCGAATTCCTCCTCTCGTCCCTGGCAGCTCCGCTGGTGATTTCCAGCTCAGGTTCTCACGCCCAGACTGCTGCGCCAGGAAAAATGTTATTGGCCATGCATCAGAATACGTCGAGCGCGGCCGGCTTCCGAGGTTCGCTGGAAGGCTGGGCGCGCGCGGGCATCGAATATGTGGAGCTGAATGCCGGCTTGCTGGATGGTTTTCTTGAAAACGACACGCTCAATGGAGCACGAGCACTGCTTGATGATCTTGGGCAAACACCAATCTGTGCTGCTGTCACTCTGCCCGATCTTTGGATTCCCGGGCCACAGCGAGAAGAGTCACTGGAAGCCTGGCGTATGCGTTGTGATCAATTCGCTAGTCTGGGATTAAACAGAATCTATTCTCCCTCTATCACTTTTCGAGAGGTGACTGCTGCGGATTTCGATGCGACCCCTGCCGCCATTCGAGAAGTGGCAGAGATTACCGCCGAATACGACCTGGTCTGCATGATCGAATTCCTGCGCAATTCAAACCACCTTGCGACGCTGGGCTCTGCATTGAGAATGACCCGCGCCGCCGACCATCCCAATATCAGACCCATGATTGATTTTTTCCATTTCTGGTCAGGACTGAGCAAGTTGGAGGATCTGGATCTGTTGCAGCCTGGCGAGCTTGAGCACTGTCACTTTCAGGATTTGCTCGATGCCCCACGAGAACTCACCGACAACAGCTACCGGGTTATTCCGGGCGATGGCATCGCGCCGCTCAATGCCATCATCACCAAACTCGCCGAGAAGGAATACAACGGCGCCTTGTCTGTTGAGCTGTTCAGACAGGAACTGGTCAATGGAGATCCTTTTGAGGTGGCCACAGAAATCAAGCGCAAATCCGAAGCGGTTATGGCAGCGGCGCAAGTTCTGTAATACCCTGCGCGATCGTTCCAGAAGATTTATCGCAAGGAGTAACACGCCGTGCCCATGTTGAATTTTACGAATCCGGTGCGATTCGATTTCGGTGCTATCAACAAACTATCCGATGCACTGAAGCGCCAGGGTATTCAACATCCCTTCCTCGCCACCGATCGCGGTCTGAGCGAGAGTGGTCTGCTGGAACGCATTACCGATGTATTGGAAGATAAGTCTGCTGCGGCGATCTACGATGGCACACCGGGTAATCCTACCGAAGAGTCTGTTACCGAAGCACTGGAAGCCTATCAGGCCAATGATTGTGATGGTGTGGTCTGTATTGGCGGCGGATCACCAATGGATCTCGGTAAAGCTGTTGCACTGCTCGCAGAAAGCGGTGGCCCACTGGCGCAATTCGACCCGTTGCAGGGCGGCAACAAACTGGTAAAAGGTGTTGCGCCGCTCATTGCTATTCCCACTACTGCCGGTACAGGCAGTGAAGCTTCGGTAGGCTTCGTGATCAGCATGAGCGATGGTCGCAAGCTCACCTTTGCCAATCCAAAGTTTCTACCCAAGCTCGCTATCTGCGATCCAGAGTTAACCCTGGGCCTGCCTCCCTTATTGACCGCAGCCACGGGTATGGATGCCATTACCCACTGCATCGAAGCCGTGCTGGCTTCGCCGGTTAATCCCCCGGCAGATGGTATCGGACTCGATGGTCTATGGCGCGGCTGGCAGCATATTCGCCGGGCGGTTGAAGACGGCAGTGACCGCACAGCGCGCTGGGAAATGATGATGGCATCTACCGAAGGTGCACTGGCTTTTGTAAAAGGTCTCGGTGCCGTGCATTCCATGAGTCATGCTGCCGGACGCCTGAAGGAACTCAAGCTTCACCATGGCACCCTCAATGCAGTGATCTTACCTACTGTGTTGCGCTTCAATGAAAGCGAATGCTCTTCTACTTACCTGCGCCTGCGTCAGGCAATGGGCCTCTCGCCAGAGGCGGATCTTGCCAAAGAGATCGAGCAGCTGAATGCAGATATCGGTTTGCCTGGCGGCCTGGCAGAAATGGGCTTAACCGAAGAGCTGATAGATGACATGGTGCCCCACGCAGTCAATGACCTGGCCACAATGACGAACCCGAAGCCGGTGAGTGCAGAGGATTTCGCGGACTTGTATCGACAGGCGATGTAATTAAATCGCCTGCGACTTAACTCTTAGCCGGGTAACTAAAGCGACGCCAGAGCGCTTCGAGGGGTCCCTGGGCGTGAGATTGCAACCACCAGCGGGCGAACAAACATTGCAGCGGTATCACTAAGGTCACTACCACTGGAATTAACGAGAATCGCAACTCACCCATTAGCGCAAAGCCGTAGCCATAAAACACGATGACACCAAGAGAAGTCTGGGTGATGTAACTGGTCAACGGCATTCGACCAATGATTCCCAGCTGTGTTAACAGCCAATGGAAATACCCCTTCTGCCACAGCCAGGCACCTGCGCCTACATAACCGATCATCAGGGTTAGACAACTGATGTGCATAACCAACCCCTGAAACAGGCCCATGGCATCCGTACTGTAATAGGACGCAGTCACTGCCTTGGTCCAGGCGTAGAGTGCACCACTCACCAATCCCACTCCCATGGAACCCAGCCACAGCCTGGTTGAAATATTTCGTCCTTCACGCCACATCGGCAAGACGGTGCGTGCGAACAGGGCACCAAGAACAAAAAAGCCCAGGACTTGCACATACCTGCCGCTGAGCAAGTAACTAATCGGCCGCTGGACAGCGCCCAGAACGTTCGCTAACCAGACTTCCCTTGCTGCGTCCGACACGAAAAGACTGAAACTACTGCGACCCGCCAGACCCCAATCACTTTGCAGACCAGCGGCAAAACGGGACAGACTACTCCAGAACGCCGCTTCCTCCGTGATTGCCACCACTACATGGATAAGCAGAGGCAAGATCAGCAATATTGCCGTAGACACTGTGAGATGTAGATTGGACCTGGACAGAAACAACGGCATGAATAGTCCTAACACCGCATATAGGGTAAGAATGTCTCCATACCAGATGAAGTACATGTGAATCAGCCCAATTGCCAATAGCGCTCCCATGCGGCGATACCAGAAAGGAATAAACTGCGTTCCTCGTATTTGCGCTCGTTCCGCCTGCAAGGCAAAGCCAATTCCCAAAAGAAGAGAGAACAACGCGTAGAACTTGCCTTCAACCAGTGCGTCAATGGCAAACAATACCGCTTTGTCGAGAAACGGCAGGGCCATTACCTGTTCATAATCCAGGTAATACATGCCGAAAAAACTGTCCAGATTGGCCAGAAAGATGCCGATCAAGGCGTAACCGCGAAGAACATCCAGGAGAGGTAGACGCTCTTCGACGGTTGTCGCCTGCATTGCGCTCATGGCTTCAATTTAGAACTGCCACTGCATTGTCACACTGTAGTTGCGCGGCATGCCCATCATTACCTGGTTGGCGTAGATAAATGCCGGATCGGTTTGCCCGAGATAAAACACGTCCGACCAGGAGACGTAATCCTCATCTGCAAGATTGTCCACCCGCGCGGTGATCCGATAGTTATCACCCACCCAGGCTGCGTACACATCCAGCAGGTGATAAGAAAGAAAATTGACTGTATTGCTGTTATTGCCAAACCGGTCATCAACGAATCGCCAACCGCCTCCCAACTCCAGTGGCAAGCCAGCCACATTGGAATAACTGGTCCAGGCATTGGCGGTGCGCTCTGGCACATTAGGCGGGTTATTGCCGGCATTGACCACGTTGTTAGCCGAGCGCTGAAACTCCGCGTCGGTATAGCCTGCGTTGACGCCTACCCGCCACTGATCACTCAGGTTGGCGGTCAGGGCAAACTCCAGACCACGAGAGTCCTGCCCACCAATATTGGCAACATTGTCCACTGAGAAGCGCTGCAAAATATCGTCGCGACTGACATCAAACCAGGCCAGAGTCATTTCCGTGCCTCGTCCCAGGCTCGCCTTCAGACCGATTTCCCATTGTTCAGCACTGGTAAGGTCGAAATTATTATTGCTGCTTACCAGGAATATGTTTGATCCTATTGGATCCACCGCATCACTGTACTGACCATACAGTGCGATATCTTCAGTAAGGTCAAACACAAAACCTAGTCGCCAGCTCCACCAATCATAGGTACGAATGAATCCAGTGCCCTCATCCACGCCAGATTCATTAAAATTTGCGCGATCGAGGTCCAACTCTTCGTATCTCAATGCGCCGACCAGGCTAAATCGGTCAGTGATCTGTAAAGCATTCTCAGCAAAGATAGCCCAGTCCTGAATTTCGGTAGGACTGACGCCGCGTAATTCAAGTTGTCCGTAGAGTCCGGGAACCGGGTTATAGGGATCTACCGAATCACCAGGTACTGGCGGGATGCTACGACGGAACCCCCGACTACGAACAAAATCAATATCCAATACTTCAGCACCGACGACGAAGCGGTTTTCCATGCCACCAAGTTCGCCATCCACGTTAAGTGTAAATCGATTACCCCACTGATCCTGATCGTGGAATACAAAGAAGTAGCCATAGTAACGTTGAATCTCCCCTACCTGGCTGCAGACATCGACTACCGTTGTGCAGAAGGCATAGCCCTCTGCATTAACCCATTCGCGGTCCGCATCGAACTTGTACAGGGTGTTTTGCAAGGTGACATTGTCAGCAAGCTCCCAGGAATAGTCGGCCCTCAAGAACAGCTGATCGGATTCAGCAAACCCATCTTCTACATTGTAGTTACGAAACCGCATGTCCTCGTCAATCGTTTCACCGGTTGTGGTCGAAATGATATGGGTCATGGGGCGCCTTGCAGCCTCGAGAGGAATCAATGGGGTTCCAAAGTAGCGGCCAACATCATCCTGCAGGTAGTCAGCACTGAGCTTTAGTTCCATATCTTCAGCAAGACTCCACACGAAGCTGCCAGTGACATTGGTTGATTCAGGATCCGTACGCTCGACAAATCCCTCAGCGCCATAGGTGCTTACATCGAATCTCCAACCCGTCGTATCTGACAATGAACCACCGGCACCAAAACCGGCCTGAAAAGAATCCCAGCGTCCAGCGCTTAACAGGACATCGTAGGAAGTTTCAGCGCCTACGACAGCCGTTCTTGCAACCGTGTTGACCGTGCTACCGATGGCGCCGATGCCACTCATCACTGATGAAGGCCCTCTCAGCACTTCGACCCGTTCGAGATTGAAAGTGTTTTGCGGGCGCATCACCATGCTGCTGGGTCCTACCCACAAGCCATCACGAAGAATGGAAACCTGACCGCGAGTAAATCCGCGCATAGAAAATGTGGAAGGGGCTGCAGGATGGTTACCTGAGATCACGCCAGGCAAACTTTGCACTGCATCAGTCAACTTCTGATAACCACGAGAGCGCAACACTTCTTTGTTGATAACCTCAATCGCTGCCGGCGTTTCTCTAATAGTCAGTCCCAACCGGCTCCCGGAGCCGGAGTCGCTATCAAGACCGAGAGTCCCCACCGTGTCTCCAATGACAACGATTTCTTCAATGTTTTGAGCGGATTCTTCAGCACCGAACAGGGATGGCTGCACCAGTATGATCAAAGCAAGGCATAGCAATCTACGAAAGGATATAAGTGAGGGTGAACTACATTTCATCTTCTTACTCCTGAATGAAAGGAATATTTTTAGTGCGAGTAATCTGCGAATTAGAAAAAGGTCATTTCCAGAAACCTCCGGACATGCCAGAGCTTCCTGACAGGCTGCTGATCTCTTATCGGGGGATTTGGCCTTAGTGGCATCTGATCTAATTAACTCTGTATATCTGAGATGTTATAACATAACATCTCAGTAGATTACAAAGACTAATCAGACAAATCTCCACTGTTGTTAGAATCGATTTGTTGCTGAATGTCAGCGCAGACTGCGGGTTTTCAACGACCATCAACAAGGGCTTCAATGATTGATTCAAACTGCAGTACTTCTCAATGCAAAACAGGAACAACATCCAGGCAAACATCATAAGACGGTGTATGGCTCAATGCTGCTAGTTAACGGTTTCTTAACGTCACTTAACAACAGAGCAAGGCATAATGCCTAGCTGGCTTAATGACCTCTGCATCAATGAAGAATCTTACGAAACTACTTTTTCTTACCCATCGCTGGTTGGGCATCTTTATGTGCCTGTTGTTTGCCCTATGGTTCGCCAGTGGCATCGTGATGATGTATGTGGAATATCCTGAACTCACACATGAAGAGCGACTACAAAACCTGCCCGCCCTCAAACTCGACTCAGTCAATTATTCGCCATTGGAAGTAGCGGCCGGATTGGGGGCTATTAATGCCTATTCTTCCTTGAGCCTCTCATCGGTCCTGGGCCGCCCTGCCTATCATCTTTCTGAACCAGGTGGTCCAACATTGGTCGCCTTTGCTGATACCGGGGAGGTTTTTGAATCACTGGATGAGCAACAGGCCCTGGAAGCAGCCAGATTGTCCGGGTTCGCCAGCGCAACAGCGCAAGCCGAACACACGGGAGTGATCGATGTCGATCAATGGACTGTCACCGCCACTCTCGATCCGCACCGCCCATTGCATCGTGTTGCGCTGGGAGACGAGGCGGGCACGGTGGTTTACTTGTCCAGCTCAACTGGCCAGGTGGTACGCGATACCCATCGAAGCGAGCGGTTCTGGAATTGGCTGGGATCAACGATTCACTGGATCTATCCGGTCCAACTCAGACAACACAATGCCC
This sequence comes from uncultured Pseudohongiella sp., assembly GCA_965267495.1. Taxonomy (GTDB): domain Bacteria; phylum Pseudomonadota; class Gammaproteobacteria; order Pseudomonadales; family Pseudohongiellaceae; genus UBA9145. The sequence goes on from OZ254078.1 coordinate 3,105,922, forward strand.
TGTGGAGAGATGTGATCGTTTATCTGTCCTTACTCGGGCTATTCTCAATCCTTACCGGCACCATCATTGGCATCATGCGACTACGCCCAATCAGGAAGTATCGGGGAACAAGCATGAGCCCATATCAAGGTTGGATGAAGTGGCACCACATCCTGGGACTGTTTACCGTGGTCTTTGTGTCAACTTTTATGTTTAGCGGATTGATGTCTATGGGGCCCTGGGGAATATTTGAATCGCGCTCCTCGGCGCAACCACAAATTGCCAGATATGTTGGCCAGTCTGTTTTTCGTCTGGCATCGCTACCAGCAGCACCTACAGAGAGCGCAGCCTCTACTATGCCCCCTATAAAAGAGGTGACATGGCACCATATCGACAGTGAGCCCTATCTTGTGTCTCACTATGGCAACGGAGAGCGAGCAGTTTCATTCAATAATGGTGATGCAAACGACTCTATGCGCTTACTTGCCAGTATTGCCGCATCTGTTCCGAACTTATTGCCGGATAGTCGTCTGCTCGGCATGGAACTGCTTCAGGAGTACGATGACTATTACTACTCCCGGCATAATCGATTTCGGCCTTTGCCAGTCTATCGCGCTCGATTCGATGACGATGAGTCAACCTGGTATCACATCGATCTGGGTACCGGCCAGCCAGTAAGTCGAGTCACCGATGCCAGTCGCAGGGAACGATGGATGTACTATGCGCTGCATAGCCTGGACATCCAGGCCCTGTGGCGCCAGCGCCCCGCCTGGGACATCGTCGTCATTCTTCTGAGTGTTATCGGCATAGGTTTTTCGCTGACATCAGTAAGCATCGCCTGGAAGTATCTGGCTAAGCACTAATTATCGGTAACAAGCCCTGTAGCTCCGACGTTAAGGCGGCAAATTGCAATAGCTAAAGGGTTTCCCCTTCCTTCAGCAGATGTGTAAGCTTAATGGCTGATTCTCCAATCTGTTTTTTGCCAAGGTGAGACCATGATTAGAAGAACAATTAGATCTTTCGCCGCTACGATTGTCCTACTCGCACTTGTAGCCTGCGGCCAGGCTGACAACGAACAGGCGGCAGAACCCGCCAATGTGAGCAAAACTCCAGTCGATCTGGTGCTGACTGGCGGCAAGGTTCTCACGGTAGATGCAGACTTCTCCATCCATGACACCGTCGTCGTGAATGACGGGCGTATCGTTGCAACAGGATCCGCTTCTGAACTTCTGGAACGCTACGAAGGGGCGGAGACCGTCAATCTTGCCGGTAAGACCTTGATGCCGGGCTTCATCGATTCCCACACCCACATCAGGGGCAGACCACTGCGCTATATCGAGCTGGGAGGCGTCTCTTCGATTGTTGAGATTCAGGAACTGATTCAGGCCAAGATCGAGGAGATAGGAGAAGGCGAGTGGATCACCGGATACGGATGGTCTGAAGACGAGCTCGATGAAGGTCGCCGACCGCTGCGACTGGATCTGGATGCAGCGGCGCCAAACAACCCGGTAATCCTCACTCGCGCTGGAGGTCACAGTGCCGTGGTGAACTCCCTGGCACTGGAACTGGCAGATGTCACCCTGGAAACACCCCAGCCTGACGGTGGTGTCATAGAAAGAGGTGACGATGGTGAGCTCAACGGCATCATTCGCGAGCGCCAGGGTATTGTTGGCCGCCTGGTGCCTGAATCCACCTACGAAGAAATCATCGCCGGCCTCGAAGTGAATCTCAACGCGCTGCTGGAAATGGGCATTACCAGCATCATCGACGCGTCCAAGACCCCTGCCGATTACGAAATGTTTGAAGAGCTTTATGACACGGCAGAGATGCCATTGCCTCGATCTGCATTACAGTTTCAATGGAATGATCCGGCAGCAATCATTGCGCTGAATAACCGCGTTGGTGAAGGCAACGATTTTCTCAAGCCAGGACCAATCAAGGTATTTGCCGATGGTGGCTTCACTGGCCCTGCGGCGTTCACTCTGGTGCCCTACCTGGGACAGGGTGAATATCGGGGCTACCTCAATATGGGTGAAGGTGAACTGGTCAGCCTGTTGAACGAAATTCACGATGCCGGTTTCCAGATGGGCATTCATGCCATCGGGGACGCGGCGATAGTCCTCGTGGTTAATACCATGGCCGACATGCTGGAACGCAATCCCAGAGAAGATCATCGGCACTATTTAAATCATTTCTCCATGCGACCACCGGATCTGACCATGGAGTTGATGGCGCAACATGATATCCACATCACTCAACAACCCAATTTCACCTACACCCTGGAAGGTCGCTATGCCACGTATCTGGACGGCTGGCGATTGCAGCACAATAACCCGATTCGATCTCCCATGGATCATGGCATCACGGTTGCCATTTCCAGCGATATCCTGCCAATTGGGCCTATGGTTGGACTCTATGCAGCGGTGACCCGAAGAGGCATGACAGGCACTGTTTACGGTCCCGACGAAGCGATCACTATGGAAGAGGCAATCCGCGGTTATACCCTCACCGGCGCCTACCTGAACTTCGAGGAAGAACTCAAAGGCTCTCTCGAGCCAGGCAAGTTCGCCGATATGATCGTGCTCTCTGAAGACCTGCTGACCGTTAATCCCGACCGCATTATGGACGTGGTCGTGGATCAAACCTATATAGATGGGGAACTGGTCTTCGAGCGGGGCCAATAAAATGCGATTTCCACAACTTCTGGCCCTTTGCCTTGCATTACTCGCAGCGCCTTCAGTTTTCGCGCAAGCGGTGGAGCGGAATTTCGTAGGAGTCACCAGCGCTTATGCGCTGTCACCGAATATTACCTACCATCGTGCCGGCGGCATGGATCTGAAACTGGATGTGTATAGACCTCGTGGTCAGAGCGAAGCCAATCCCACGCTGGTTTATATACATGGTGGTGGCTGGACCAATGGCAGCAAGGAAAGCTCAGCCCTGACTTTCCTGCCCTACCTGGAAATGGGTTGGTCCGTGGTCAATGTGGCTTACCGATTGGCCGACGTTGCTCATGCACCAGCGGCAGTTGAAGACACCCGCTGTGCCCTGCGCTGGATTTATCGCAATGCAGAGCAGTATGGTTTCGATCGCGATGCCATCGTGGTTACTGGCAACTCGGCCGGAGGCCACCTGGCACTGACTACCGGCATGTTGCAGGCATCTGATGGGCTCGATGCGCAATGTCCCGGTGATCGCATGCGCAGCTGGAACATAGGCCCCCGCAATACCGACACACTCCGGGTCGCTGGCATCATCAACTGGTATGGCATCACTGACGTGCTGGGTTTGCTGGATTCCGGTCCGGGTACTTCCGGTAACTTTACCGAGGCCTGGCTGGGTAGCGCGGACAATATTCGAGCCACCGCCGAACGCGTTTCACCACTGAATCTAGTCAGGCCTGATCTGCCGCCTGTACTCACGGTGCATGGAACCAATGACACCATCGTGCCTTATGAGCATGGCGTACGATTGCACCGGGCATTGGAAGAAGCAAACGTAGCCAACCAGCTACTGACTATCGAAGGTGGCGGGCACGGGGGATTCAGCTACGAAGAGATGAGTTACATCTATACTGAGATTCGAGAATTTCTCGAACAACTCGACCTCTAGGTTTCCGGCAAACGAAACATTGGCCTGAATAACAGGGAGACTGCCATGAAAAAAACAATCCTCCTGCTCAATACCTTGCTGCTGTGCATTGCAAGCACCACCCTGATTTCACAGGAGCAGCATCTCCAGATACTGCGCGACAAACTACAATCAGATCTTGAAAGTATCGTAAACGACTATGAGGGTGTCGCCGGATTTCATGTGGTTGACCTGACTAATGGAGATCGGTGGGCCTATCGGGACGATCTGGTTTTCCCGCAGGCCAGTGCTATCAAGATCCCCATCTTGCTGGAATTGTTCAGGCGAGCAGAAACTAATCCTGAACTGCTCGGCCGAAGAATTGAGTTGACCGATGCAGTGCGTACCGGTGGTAGCGGTGTATTGCAGGTCCTGACCGATGGAGGATCAGCATTGTCCCTGGAAGACTATGCGATCTACATGATCCTGCATTCCGATAACACGGCAACCAATGTGTTGATCGATGAGCTTGGCATGGAAGCAGTCAATCGATTGTCTGCTAGCTTGGGTGCAAACAACACATTGTTACAGCGCAAGATGATTCGTCCCGATCAGTCTTTGATCGGCAATGAGAACCTTTCCACACCTCGGGACGCAACGTTGATCATGGAGAAGATCGCCAATTGCGAGCTGCCCATGGGCGAGACAGGCTGTGATCGAGTCAGAGCGATTCTCGAGCTCTATAAAGGCGGGCCGATTCGTAATCCAGTGCCAAGGGAAATCCCCATTGCATTCAAGCCTGGCGGTATCACCGGCGTCAGCACGGTATGGGGAATTATTGGCGTGCCCGATCGACCCTTTGCACTAGCGGTAATGTCCAACTACGGTGGCAATGGCGGCGAAATCATCGAAAAAATCACGGCCACTGCTTACGACTATTTCAGTCGCCTCTCCGGCATCACTGATTACGGCACTCGCGTGCCTCTGTCTATTAAGAACAGTCGCTAGTTTTCATTTCTCTCGTGGAATTTAGAGAATCTCACCGCGGGTAGAGAGCTTGATCCGATACAGACCGGTGCGGGCAGTCATGTACAGCGAGGAACCATCATCTCCCCAGGCCACATTGGCAGGCACCTCATCTGGCTTGATGGTGCCCAGGTGATTGCCTTCAGGATCGAATACCCAGACACCGCCCGGGCCTGTGGCAAAGATATTGCCGTTCACATCCACCTTCATGCCATCTGCTGCACCTGTCGCATCCTGGTCATTCACATCGAAGAACACTCGCTGATTGGATAGCTGGCCATCATTGGCTACATCATAGGCGTACCAAACCTTGTTGCTGGCGTCTGAATTCGCCACATAAAGGGTTCGCTCATCCAGCGACAGAGCAATGCCATTCGGGCGGGATTGGCCGCTCTCCAGTAACTGCACTTCACCCGTTCCCGGATGCACACGATAAATGCCGTTGTAGTCCAGCTCTCGTAACGGATCTTCCTCAAGACCAGCCAGGCCATAAGGAGGATCAGTGAAGTAGAGCCATCCACTGGAGTGCCAGACCGAATCATTGGGGCTGTTGAGGCGGTTACGCTCATGGCTGTGAGCGAGGATTGTTCTTGTACCGTTCGCTTCGAGACGGGACACAATGCGATTACCATGCTCCATCAACAGTAACCGCCCTTCGCTATCTATGGTCAAGCCATTGGATCCGACAGACTCATGACCCGCATCGCCTTCGAACACCGGTTGCAGGAATGTCCCCAGGCCTTCTGCATCACTCCAGGTGTGAATAGCATTGCTGCGCAGGTCACTGAAGCAGAGCCGATTGTTGCGGCGATCCCACACCGGACCTTCCGTAAAAACAAAGCCATCAGCCAGCTTTTCGATGGTCGCATCAAGGGGCACCAAGGCATCGAATGCAGGCGCAACGCGTTCTATTCCGACAATATCTGCAGTAGGCTGACTATCGCCTGGCTCTTCACTACAGGCTGGCAACAACAACACAAGGAAAAGCGGTATCAGGCAATGGTTCGATCCTTTCATGGCTCAATCTCCCGAAACTGGCGGTCAGTATCAATACTTGCTAACAACTCTGCATTGTAAATTTACCCTCACCCCAATTAATATCAACTGCTAATCAATGAGGATGGAGTAAACCCTATGCCTATGTCGAGATTGTCGGTCATCCTGGTAGCCTTGCTTGTTGCCGCCTGTTCCGAGCAGACATCATCTCCCGCCCAGAGCGAGACCGCTGCTATTCAAACTGGCACTGCTATCACCAACGTCACCGTGATTGATGCAGTGAGCGGAGTCCGCGACAACCAGACTGTGGTATTTGATGGGGACGAGATCGTCTCTGTGCAGAATGCAGGTGTTGAGCTCAACGTTGCAGAAACTATCGATGGCACTGGTCAATATCTGATTCCTGGGCTATGGGATTTTCACGTCCACCTCACCTACGACGATCGTCTCACTGCCGAGATGCCGGAATTGTTCCTGTCCTGGGGCATCACCAGCGTGCGTGATACCGGTGGGCTGATGCATGAAATATTGCCGGTAGTCGAGAGCATGCGCGCAGACAATGCAGTAGCGCCACGTGTCTTTTTTGCCGGACCACTATTGGACGGTGAGTTCGTCGTCTATAACGGTGTTGGACGACCAGAGATTGGTGTTTCCGTCCCGACCCCTGAAGCGGCGCGACAGCAAGTCACCGAGATGTATGAGCAGGGAGTCAATTTCATTAAAGTATATGAGATGGTCAAACCCGAGGTGTTCGATGCCCTGGTAGAAATAGCGGGAGAGCTCAACTTACCTATCGACTCTCATGTGCCTCTCTCCATGCGGGCGCGAGATGCTGGTGCACAGGTGAGTTCCATCGAACACCTGCGCAACATCGAGATGGACTGTGCTGCAAATGCTGATGAATTTCACGCTTCGCGATTGCAACTGCTGGAAAACGAATCGGACATGGCCGGTGCCGATCTAAGATCTGCCATGCACAATGAACAGCGTCTGCCCGCCATCAGAAACTATGACGAGACACAATGCGATATCGTCATCGGCGCATTACAGGACACCGTCATGGTGCCCACCTTGCGACTGAATTCTTTCATGCTGATGCCACCCTGGCAGCGTGATGACTGGGAAGAAGCTTTGTCGCGCCTGCCCGGAAACGTAGAGCAAGACTGGCTATCCCAGACGGAACGCAGACGGATGCTGCCGCTGGGCGACCCGATGTTTGCCAACTGGAGCCTGTTTCTGACCAATCGCATGCATGACGCCGGCGTGCCTTTCGGGGCAGGCACCGATGTGCCCATTAATCTTTCGGTGCCTGGCTACAGTCTGCACTCGGAGCTGGATATGCTGGTTCGCGCAGGTCTGACGCCACTTGAGGCGCTGGAGGCAGCCACTCTGGTCCCTGCCAGGTTCTTTGGCCTCGAGAATGAGATGGGTGCTATCGCGGAAGGACAGGTTGCGGACCTGGTTTTGCTGGATGCCAATCCCCTGGACGATATCAACAACACCAAACGCATATCGCGAGTGATCAGCAAAGGGCAATTCATCAACTAGACGTGCAAGTTATAGAGGCCAGGAACAAAATAATTGTCCTGGCCCCTTTTCAGCTAACTATCTCTATCGGGTTTCAGGAACAGCTTCCAGTAACATTGGAATCATTTCCTGCAAGGCTGCTCCGCCTGCAGACGCCCCCGTATATTTACCAATGCGTACGATTACCAGGTCGTGACTGGGAATAATAGTGGTCGATTGCCCGCCGGCGCCGCGCATGGAGAAGGAAGGCGGAATGCCGTCGTCACCGACTTCATTATCGACCCAGAAGAATGCACCGCCATACACCGGTCGTCCATCGGTGACCCAGGCAGGTGCCGTGGTGCTGGCATACTCCACATAGCCTTCAGGCAGCAGCCTTTCACCATTCCATACGCCGTCCTGCAAGTATAGATTCCCCAGCCTGGCCCAGTCTCTGGCCGACATAAACGCAAGACCCTGTCCCAGGAAATTTCCGTAAGTATCTGTCTCAATAAGCGCAGTTCGAATACCGAGCTTGTCGAACAGATTGCGCTGGGGAAAACTGTGATAGTCCTCGCCACGACCTTCTACCGCCAGCCGAATCAGATAACTGGCCAGCACAGGATCCGTATTGCGATAGCGGCCGATGGTGTTGGGAGGATACTCAGCAGGTCGCGTGGCGGCGTACTTGTATTGATTAACGCCACCGGTATAGAGATAGAAATGGTCCGCGTAGGTGCTGGTATCGAAATCCGGGTCCGAAGGCGCGTTGATCATGATGCCGCTGGACATGCGCATGATGTCTCCAATACGAATGGCCTGACGGGGATCATTCGCCTGTTCCTGCCATTCCGGAATGGGCGCATTCTGCCAGAGCTCATACTCACCCTGTTGAATCAGCACACCCATCAGTGTGCCGGTGAGGCTCTTGGTCATGGACCAACTTTCCAGCGGTGTGTGGATATCGACTTCGTCGCTGTAACGCTCCCCGAGAATGCGTCCCCGGTAGGTAACCACCAGCCCCAGTGTGCGAGCGTCAGCCGCACCGAATCCGGTATCCAGGGCACGCTGGGCCAACTCGATATCCACGCCGCCTGGCCAGGCGCCGTTTTCGATGACATCGCCCATAGGCCACGCAGTAGCATGAGCCGGCGGTAAATCAGCCTCGACAACGGAAGGTGTGAACTCAATGTCATTGTCACCCAGGGAATGCGCAACACAGCCCTGGTTGTCATAGCGTCTGGCAGTTCTAACTACGCCATCGGGCAAGACCAGGGAGACTTCTTCACGCACCCTGTCGATGCGGGTATTCACCACATGCTGTCGCTGATCAAACGGGGAAATGAATCCACCAACATTGGCCGCTGCATCGACCGGATCCAGGCCAGTGACGAACACGGCGGAACAGAGAATCTTCGCGAATCCCGCAGTGTAGTGATGCAGGGCATCGCCGGGTGGCGGGACATAGGCATTATCGAGACGGAAATAATCGGCTCTCCCATTAATGCTATCCGGGGAACCATCGCTGACAGGTGCCTCGGCTGCAGTCGCAGAAAGACCGGGCAGCATCGTCTGCGCACAAAAAAGCAGGGTAAGTAGCAGAGAGGGTGTTGTTTTCATCATTATTCTCCTCCTGAGCCAGAGCGGTTTGCGCTCGCCGGATTGTGCCAAATCGAGCAAGGTTTCGGCAGTATAAACACTATGGCTGACTCCGGTCTCTAGCAAAATTACTGATTCTGCTGGCTTTTGGAGCGGCCAATCATCCCTGAAACCAGCTTTATTCATGGTTCGGGCAGTAATACACTAGCTTGATATGCCAATCCCACATTGGGGAGAGACCTGATGACGAAGACTAGACGCTTGCCCCTGATTCCCTCGACCTTGCTCCTGTTGGGCATTCTCTGCGCGCCATTCACATTGGCCAATGAGGGCAGCATTGCCTTTGTAGGTGGAACCATTATCGATGGCACTGACGCGGAGCCGCTACAGGATGGCGTGTTGGTCATCACCGATGGCTGGATACGCAGCGTCGGACCACGATCGGAAGTAAGGATTCCCGAAGGTGCCGAGCTTGTCGATGTCACCGGCAAATTTCTGATGCCGGGCATTATCAATGCTCATGGTCACGTGGGTGCAACCCGGGGTCTTGATGGTAACGCCGATTACAGCACGGATAATCTGTTACGCCAGCTCGGCCTCTATGCGCGCTATGGCATCACCACGGTAAACAGTCTGGGTGGGGACCGGGAAGAAGGCTTTGCATTGCGCAACGCGCAATTCACTCCTGATCTGGATCGGGCACGATTGATGGTGGCTGGCAGCGTGGTCGTTGGCGACACAGAACAGGCGATTCGCGATGAGGTCAATCGCAACGCGGACATGGGCGCGAACTTCATCAAGGTGCGTATCGATGACAATCTGGGTGCAACCCCCAAGATGCCACGCCCACTGTTTGAAGCACTGGTTGATCAGGCAGATCAACGCAGGCTACCTGTAGCGGTACACTTGTTCTATCTGGACGATGCCAAGTTTATGTTGCGTGCTGGCGGTGACCTCATTGCCCACAGCATCAGGGATGTGCCAGTGGATGACGAATTCATCTCACTGGTTAAAGAAAAAGGTGTTTGCTATATCCCCACCCTGACCCGCGAAGTCTCAACATTTATCTACGAGAGTGTGCCTGATTTCTGGGGTGATCGTTATTTTCTGCGGGAAGCAGACCCTGCTGTACTTGAGGAGCTGCAAACTCCAGAGCGCATGACGCGCATGGCCAACAGTCGCTCGGCCCAGGGTTATAAGGCCGGACTCGAAGTGGCCATGGAGAATGTTGGCACTTTGTCCCGGGCCGGCGTTCCAATTGGTATGGGCACAGATACTGGTCCACCCGCGCGCTTTCAGGGTTATTTTGAACACATGGAAATGCAGATGATGGTCGATGCCGGTATGACCCCCCATGAAGCAATCCAGGCCTCAACCGGGGTCGCTGCCGAGTGTATAGGCGCAGGTGATATCGGCACCCTGGAACCGAACAAATGGGGTGATTTCGCCATACTCAGCGAGAATCCGGTTGAAGACATCAGCAATACCAAGACCATTGAGAGCGTTTACATCGCGGGCAACCTGGTACCCGGTTCCTGAGCAGGATAGCGGTTGCCAAAAACAAGCGGCACAAAGACATGAATGAGAATTCCCGACGACAGTTCCTGCAGTTGCTCGCCGTAGCCGCGCCAACAATGCTTGCCGCCAGCAGAGCGTCTGCACAGATACCGGACACAGTAAGCCCAGGCACCGAAGCCTACCCTGATGCCTGGTTACCCGCTGGTGTGCGTTCACGCTTCGTCGACGATGTGAATGGCCTGCGCATGCATGTGCTGGAAGCCGGCTATGAATCAGCCAATCGTCCTGCACTGGTCTTATTACATGGCTTCCCCGAACTTGCCTACAGCTGGCGCAAGGTCATGGCGCCGCTGGCACGGGCTGGCTATCACGTCATCGTGCCGGACCTTCGGGGTTACGGTCGCACCACAGGCTGGAGCAGCGACTACGACACGGATCTGACCCCATTTCGCATGCTGAACAAGGTGCGGGATGTAATGGGCCTGATCTATGCCTTTGGTTACGATCACGTGGATTGCGTCATTGGCCATGACTTCGGTTCACCGCTGGCGGCCTGGTGCGCAGTCACCAGACCCGATGTGTTTCAGTCGGTGGTGATGATGAGCGCCCCGTTCGGCGGCACGCCGACCATTCCAATGAACACGATTCAGAACCCTCGTTCCGAAACGACTGGTCCGAGCATTTTCGATGAGCTGGCCAGGCTGCCACGGCCGCGCAAACATTACCAACGTTACTATCAGACTCGCGAAGCCAATGACAATATGTGGAAGGCCGAGCAGGGACTGAGCAACTTTATCCGTGCTTACTATCACCACAAGAGCGCCGATTGGGATGGCAACAGACCCTTCCCGCTAACTGCGCGCACCGCAAGCGAATGGGCCAAGATGCCAACTTACTACATCATGGATCTTGCCGAAGGCATGGCCGAGACTGTAGCCAAAGTGATGCCAAACGCAGCCGAGATTGCTGCTAATGCCTGGTTGCCGGATTCAGAACTGGTAGTCTATGCGACGGAGTTCGGACGGACAGGATTTCAGGGCGGCCTGAACAGTTATCGCATGGGCGCCTCGGGGATCGGCGCGGCAGAATCTGAGCTTTACGCAGGCAAGACCATCGATCAACCCAGTCTGTTTATTTCTGGCGCCAGTGATTGGGGTACCTATCAGAATCCCGGAGCCGTGGATCGTATGCAGGAAAGTGCCTGTACCGATATGCGCGGCGTACACCTGGTCGAAGGTGCCGGGCACTGGGTGCAACAGGAACAGGCTGAAGAAACAGCTCGACTCATACTGGAATTCCTGGCTTAGTCCGGACAGCGAACAGTGCGACTCACGGTGAATTCTGATACCTTTGAGTCAATCGCCAAATCAATCGGCTGCTCCTCGGGGCACAAAGAGAGGTCAAAATGAAAGCAAAACAACTTCTTGCAATTGGCGCTGTTGCTCTCGGCATCATCACCGGATCTGCATCAATGGTATGGGCCCAGGTAGTAGAACCCGATGACTACGGCTTCATGATTGCCGGACCAGACGATCTTGCTCCGGAGATGAGAGAAGGTCGTCCCAGCACAGTAAATCTTTATGGCAATCCCAGCGAAGAAGGACTCTACGTCATTCAGATCACCTGGCCACCCGGTACCGGTAGCCGCCCCCATTATCACAGTACGGCGCGTTACATAAACGTGCTGAAAGGTCACTGGTATGTGGCTTCAGGTCCTGGTGCAGAGAGATACAATCCCGATGAAACCACACGTATAGGTCCTGGCACTTTCATCTATCAGCCACCGGAAGGCGTTCATTACGACATGGCTAAAGATGAAGAAGTCGTAGTGCAAATCTTTGGCTACGGCCCAGTGGTCACTACGCCGATCCGATTTGAGTAGTTCGATCCGTTCGGATTAATCCTGGGGGGACGTGGACAGGGTGACGCGTTCCCCACTTCCATCTAGCTTTAAGTAGAAACAACTTCGCCGATGGGTGTGACAGGCACTCCCGGTCTGCCTGACCTGGCACAACACCGCATCACCATCACAATCGAAGCTGATCGATTCCACCTGTTGGAAGTGGCCGCTGGTTTCTCCTTTTACCCAAAATGATTGCCTGCTGCGAGACCAGTAAGTCATTCTGCCAGTGGCAATAGTCTTTTCCAGCGCAGCCCGGTTCATCCAGGCCAGCATCAAAACCTCACCGGTCTCAGCATCCTGCGCGATAGCTGGTAACAGCCCAGCCTCATCAAACGCCAGCCTGTCGATCAACTCCGCGAAAGGGATTTCGTCTTCGGGAGAGATGCCCTCCAGGTCACGAAAATACGCCTTGCTTGAATCATCCATGTTTATGTTCCGACATCAACGGGGTCACCAGCGGACAACCTTCGTCGATCTTTGTAGGAAATGCAAGATTGGCAGTCAGCCGCCGCCGGATGAGATTGAGTGAAACTGAAAACGGGGAGAGAAGAAGAGAAAGAAGCGGGCCTGTGCAGGCCCGCTGCTCAGCGTTTTTACTCAGGCTGGTAAGGTAAGGAGGAGTGGTGAAGGACGATTCTCAAAGTGCCCTCTTCGTCTTTCTTGTAACCCCAGCTCTTGTCGACCTTGGTGACGTTGCCATCTTTGTCAGTAAAGGTGACCCAACCCATCCACATGCCAATATCGCCCTGAATGAAACTGGCGGCAGTTTCGGACACTACCGTACGCCAACCTTTAATTCCAAAACCACCATCCAGAGGATATTCATCGCTGTGCCCAACGAAGTACGCCAGGGCGCCGTCGCGAGTGGGACGAAAGGTCTGTTCGCCACTGGCCAGAGTCGGCTTAAAAAGTACTGGCCCAAGGTTGTAGCCATAGGCTGCGTCGAGCGCGCCGTTAGCCACTTCTCTTGCCGCGTCGATGCCGCCTTCTTCGAAAGCCTTGGATACGGCAACAAGCGCATCGCCCCAGATCTTCCGGGCTTCGGTCAGTTCTTGTTCTGTGATTGGTGAGGTCATTTTCAAACTCCATTGGCAGCACCACACTGGTGCCATAAATATTGGCTCTGGGCCAGGTCAATTAATTGATTTAACTATCACCGCAAGTGACTACAGCGGTATCTGCGTGAAAGCGGACGTTACGGGGCGGGGCCAAGAGAGTCAAGATCAGACCAATCTGAAATACCTTAGAGTAAGTTCGAAAAAACCGAATAATCAAACTGGCAAGAATTAGCGGCAAACCATGGGTCCTGGTTGTGATACTCTTCGCCTCAGTTTTTGGAGATTAGGACCTGCTATGAGATCGTTTGCAACCAGCGGCCTGTGTTTGCTGCTCAGTTACACTGTGGCTTTTGCACAGGGAACTGACCCTATTGTTCCCGTCGACGATCCCCTGTCAGATCAGTTCTACGCCGTTGTGGCCGATCCGAGAGTGCAACAGGCACTCGAATTCATTGAGGAACGGGAACCGCTCACGGTGCAGGAGCAGCTTGATATCACCGAGATTCCTGCTCCACCTTTCATGGAAGAGCGAAGAGCCGAAGATTATCTCAATCGATTTCACGCACTGGGTCTCGAGGATGCTTATCTGGATGCAATAGGCAACGTCGTTGCCAGACGCCCCGGTACTGGAAATGGGCCCACACTCCTGGTAGCGGCACATCTGGATACAGTCTTCCCGGAATCGGTAGACACCACCGTGGAGCTGCGTGACGGTCGCTATTATGCTCCGGGCATAGGTGATGATACCCGGGGGCTCGCGGTCCTGCTTTCCGTCATCGAGGGTCTCAATAAATACGATATCGACACCGTGGGTGACATTATCTTCAGTGGCAATGTTGGTGAAGAAGGCAGGGGCGATTTGCGCGGGGTAAAGGCGCTGTTTCGTGACCTGCCAGAAGTGGATGGGTTCATCTCGGTCGATGGTGTGAGGCTGACAAGAATTACTGCCGGTGGTACCGGCAGCCGCCGTTTTGAGTTCATCTTTCGCGGGCCAGGCGGGCATTCCTTCGGCGCCTTCGGCCTTCCCTCTGCGATTCATGCCATGGGCCGGGCGATTTCCTACATTTCCGAACTAACCACGCCACAATTTCCGAAAACCACATTCACAGTCGGCACAGTAAGCGGCGGCACCTCGGTCAATTCGATTGCAGCCGAAGCGACTTTCGCCATCGATATGCGCTCCAATGAACCGGAATCACTCGCTATCATCGAACGTGAAGCGAAACAGGCTGCCCTCACCGCTGTGGCCGAAGAAAACGCCCGCTGGCAAAGCGACTCCATTAGTGTTGAATTCAATCTCATTGGTGACAGGCCAGTCGGTAGCACACCTATCGCAAGCCCCATCGTGCAGATCGCCGCTCTGGCCTACGCGCACCTGGACGTGAATATTGCAGGTATCAGTATCTCCAGTACGGATTCAAATGTGCCCATGTCCATGGGCATACCTGCCATCACCATCTCAGGCGGTGGCGAGGGTGGCGGTGCGCACTCACCCGGCGAGTGGTTCGCGCCAGTTGATTCACATCTTGGCCCCCAGGCTGTGTTATTGAACTTGCTGACACTGGCAGGCGTTGCGGGTGTGAGTGAACCCACTTTGCTGGATGATTACTAGACCTGCTCTGTTAGCAGCTAGGTAGAAGACTGCAACACGCCACCCAGGGATCTGAAATAGGCAATCGTTGCCGGTATCAGGGTGAGCAACACCGAAGCGATCATCGCCCCGCCCATATACGCCCAGATGCCGATAGTCGAGGGGAAGGCATCGATCACCAGAGCATAGGATTCACTTAACCAGTCCTGGGTGAGACTGAATCCCAGCACTACCACCAGGTAACCCAGGCAGGCTGCCAGAAACGTCATGGTGAAGGCTTCCAGTTCGATCAGCCACAGGATGAACGAAGGACGCGCGCCTATGGCCCGGTACAGTGCCAGTTCACGCTTACGCTCTCGCAGAGATGACAAGAGCATGGTACTCAGCCCCAACAATGAAGCGGTCAACACCAGAATAGAGATCACACTGAGCAGGCTTTCCAAAGTACCGATTATTTGCCACAACTCACCCAACGCTACTGCCGGCAAGATGGCAGTCAGAGGCTCCCTTGGGTAGTTGTTGATTGCTCGTTGCAAGGCAAACACCCCCATGGGATTTTCCAGGCCAATTAGCAGCGCAGTAATCTGGGTTGGCTGCAGTGAATCAAGGGTTGAGCTGGAGGGATCGAGAGTGATACCGGGAACCGGCACACCGTTGCTGTAGCCAAAATGAATAGCCTCGATACCCTCTAGACTCACGTGTACGGTTCGGTCCACTGGCGTTCCCGTTGGCGCCAGAATGCCTGACACGGTAAACGGCAAATTATCGTGATTCACGAAGCTGGTGTTGCCAATGCCATGGGAGATCACGATTTCCTGTCCGACCTGGTAAGCCAGGGCATTCGCGACTTCACTTCCCAATACTGCTTGTAGTGGCGTGGTGAACTCCTCGCCTTCTACCAGGCGAAGTGTTTCTGCATCACCGTAGCGGAAGTGTTCGAAGTACTGATCGCTGGTGCCCAACACACGATAGCCGCGATGAGAATCACCCAGGGAAAATGGAATACTCCAGGCCACTTCAGAGCGAGCTGTGATGTCCTGGAAACTCTGCCAGCTGATGTTGTTGGTGGCATTGCCAATGCGAAAAACCGAATACAGCAGCAAGTTGATCTGACTGGTGCGGGCACCCACCAGCAAATCGACACCGGATATGGTTCTGATAAAACTGTTCTCTGCCTGTGCCCTGACATGTTCGACGCCGATGACGATAGCCATGCTGATGGTAAGCGAGGCAAGTGTCAGCATGACACTGCCGCGTCTGCTCCACAGGCTACTGAATGCAACTTCAAACATGGCTGACTTCGCTCTCCTGTGCCTGGTTAATGTCAGAAAGTACCAGCCTGGTTTCGAAAAATTCTGCCAGATCGCTGTCATGGCTGGCAAACAACATTGTGCAACCCGTCTTTTCCCTAATCGATACCAACAGGCGCATAAAATGATCGCGGGCGTCCGCGTCCAGTGCCGAAGTTGGCTCATCGGCGAGCACGATCTCAGGTTCGTTGATGATCGCGCGGGCGATTGCGACTCGCTGCTGTTGCCCGACACTGAGCCGATCCGAACGACGCTGCATCAGCGCCGGATCGAGCCGTAAGGATTCCAGTATGGATACTGCACGGGATTCAATGTCTCTCCGAGGCGTGCTGGCGAAACGCGACGCCAGCTTGAGATTGCCAGCCACGGTCAGAAACGGGATCAGATTAAATTGCTGAAACACGATACCTACATGCTCGGCGCGAAATCTGTCCCGCTTGCGCGCGCTGAGCGTGGCCAGATCCGTGTCCAGAATACGCACACTGCCTGAGGTCGCTGTCAGTGTGCCGGCTAGCAGGCTCAGTAGTGTGGACTTTCCACTGCCAGAAGAACCCTGAAGAAATACAGACTCTCCCTGCCTGATCTGCAGATCACTGATATCCAGGGTAGGCTTCTCCGCCCCGGGCCAGCTGAACTGCAAATCCTTGATACTGATTAGTGACATCTTCTTATATAACTTGTTCTTGTTCGGCTATTCTTGTCGGCGTATTCGTCAACGTCTAATTTCGGTATAATCACTACCCTTGTTCACGCCAACAAGCAAACAAGGTGATAGTGCTTTATGTTCATTCCTTGTCGAAAGCTACTGATCTATACAGTTCTTCTCTTTAGTCTACCTGTTAGTCTACTTCCACATTCTGCCAACAGCCAGGACGGTGTCCTTCCAGTCGAGTGGGTGGACCTGATGAGCCAGCCAGATCTCGACGCGATTCTGGAGGCACCCCAATTTACTCACGACCTATACGGCTGGCAGGAGCAACTGGAAAATAACCCCGAAGGCGAAGCATACCTCAAGGCACTGCAGTCTTTCGACATCAATCCTGAGCTGGTCAACAAACGCATCATGATTCCCGGCTTTATTGTACCCACTGCCTACAACGAACAGCGCAAGGTCACCGAGTTTTTTCTGGTGCCTTTCTTCGGCGCCTGCCTCCATTTGCCACCGCCACCACCTAACCAGATCATCCACGTCACCTACGAACGGGGTGTACAGCTACAAAACTTTTACGACGCCCATGTTGTCCATGGTCTGCTGACCAGCGAAGTCGTCCGTAGCGACATCGCCGACTCAGCCTACCGGCTGAGCGCAGAAGGTGTCTCCATTTATTCCTACTGATGTTTGGTTCATAGCTCACCCGCCAACAATTCCTGCCCTATCTGCAGCGCCTGCTGCCTGGCTTCTTCATTATTTTCTTCCCGCGCCACGGCTGCCAGGTGGAAGAATAGTCCAGCATACACTGTTCGATGCAGCGCCGGCTCAAGTTCGCTGAGGTAAGGGTCGCTGGTAGGTTCGTTGGCCTGCTGCAAGGTTTGCATGAAGCCAAGCATTTCCTCTCCAATAAACCAACTGATCAAGCCTGCTCGCTCAGCGCGATGTGATTCGGGAGCCAGGTATTCCACAACAGGCAGGTTATCAGTGTTGAGCGCGGTACCTGCCAGCCATTCATGATCTCTGGTCAGCGTGCCCAAATAGTAGGACAACAATGGAATCTGCGCGTCCTCGTCCGACTCGAAACGGGCAAGCGCTTCCAGTGAGCGCGCCACAATGGGCGATTGTGCGGAAAGTGGATTGCTATCCAGGTGCCCTATCATCGCCAGTATCGGCTGGTTTGCATAAAAATCACCCCGCCACAAGCTGACCATGGGAAAGCTCTGCGCCATGGTGTTGGCAATAATCTTCAGCTCCCGCTCACTGATCTGGTAAAGGGGAATCCATTGCACAAACAGGCCGCCAGCATTAAGCCGCTCACGCGCCCGCTGAAAATGCTCCTGTGTATAGAGCAGAGCAACACCAGCACGCCAGGGAATGAAGAGATCGGCAATGATCAGATCGAAACTGTCCCGCGTACCCGCCAGATAGTTGCGGCCATCTTCATGGATTACTTCAATCGCAGGATGCTGATGAAAATTGTTCGAGTATTCAGCGAAATATTGTGCCGAGGCTTCAATCACTTCTGCAGAGAGTTCGGCAACAGTTGCTTTCTCAATAGGATAGTTCAATACAGTGCCAGCGGTGATGCCGGAGCCCATGCCCAGGTAGAATACCGATTGGGGATCAGAGTGCAGGAGCATGGGCAGATGGGTTTGAATCTGTTCCATGCGCAGTGCGCCGGAACCGCCGAGGGCATACCAGTTGTTCAGCTTGATGCGTCGACTCCCCTCTCTTTCTACTACGGCTACAGTACCATCTGACCCTTCCCATAGCGCAAGCAGCCGTTCTTCATCTTCGTTAATTCTAACCAGAGGCAGATTGCCGGGATTGGCAAACACCAACAGGATGGCAAAAGTCATGACTGTTGCCATGCGTGCACGGGAACTTTCAAAGTAGATGAGTGGAATTGCCAGATAACAGATACCGGCCAGTAACACGCTGTTCCACAAGCCAAGCACAGGTAGCAATATAAAGCTCGCCACCAGTGGACCAATCACCGCGCCCGTGGTATTCCAAGCATTCAATCTGCCAAGCGTGGCTCCCGGCGCCTCATCGATGCTCTCTCCATAGCGATACAGGTAAGGCAGTACCATTCCCATCAGCACTGTCGGGATCCCTACTATTACCGCTGCAGTAAACAACACCTGGAACAGGTAGCTGCCAAGTTGATCCTGATTACCCAGGTAAGCCAATCCATCGGTCCAAATAACGAACACGATGGGAGTCACCAGGCAGGCCACACCCGAAGCCGTCATCAGGATCAGCAAGGTATTCAGATTGGCGGGCATGCGATTGATCAGCAACCGTACCAGAAAGGCCCCGATGGCCAAGGCTGCGAGGAAGACAAGCAACACAGTGGAGAAAGTGTAGGTAGAATTCTGCAACACCTGCACAAACATTCTGATCCAGAGCACTTGCATGGCAAGGCTAAGAAAGCCGGATAGCAATGCCACGAATTCCATGAACTCGAACCGCCCTAACAAACGCTTGCTGGCCTTCGATTCCAGCCGCTTGACTCGCTGAGCTGTTTCTCGAGTTTCATTTTTGGCCAGTAGCCAGGCAATGAGGCCCAATGTAAAGGACAGGCTGAGCGCGATACTGTAGGTGACATTTATTCCCAGCAACCGGGGCAGAATAAAGCCGGCAGCAATTGCACCCAACACAGCACCTAGGGTGTTAATCCCGTAGAGCGTGCCCGCCCAGCGACCGAGTTTTTGTCGATCCTCAATCAGGTACTCACCCATTACAGGCAAGGTACCGCCCATAAGAAAACTTGCTGGACAGATCAACAGCATGGCCAGGACAGTCTTCACCAGCCCGAAAAGCAGGCCACTGCCTGAAAACGCTTCAAAGATGTAGCTGTATATAAGAAAGTAGATTTGGAATAACAGAAAATAGAACAGGCCCGCGGCGACAATGCCAAATTCCAACAGGGCATAGGTTCTGAGTGGGTTGCTGAGGGAGCTCGCTCGCCGGCCCCAGTAGTAGGAGCCGGCCGCGATGCCAATAAAAAACGCGGCAGTAGTAACTGCCGCGCTTTGTGATGTGCTGCCCAGTAACTGGGCCAGCTGTCTCATCCACAGGATTTCATAAATCAGTCCTGCGGCGCCCGAGGCAAAAAATACCCCGAGTATGAGTATTAGCCTTGAATTGGCTCCACTAGTAGTCAAGCCTCAGGCCTATCATAAATCCACGTCCTGGCTCGGGCGCAAAATTCTTCAGGAATGAGGTGTGAGTACGAATCTCTTCATCCAGCAGGTTGTTGCCGCGGAGGAACAGTTTCAGCTCACTGTCATCACCAAAATCCCAATGGTAGTCCGCATAAAGCGAGACATTGGTATAGCCATCGGTTGGCAACTCCAGCTCGGCTGCATCATCCTGCTCCTGCACGTCAGTGACGTGAATATGGAAACTCCATGCTGCACTAAATACATGCAATTCAGCGCCAATCTTGGCTGCGGGGATACGAGGCACATTGCCTCCACTAGTGAATTCCGCATCAACCATGTCACCAAACAGGCGGAGCTCGACAGTACTATTGTCGTTCTCCATCAGATTGAAAGCGACTTCACCTTCCAGTCCCCTGAATTCAGCATCTCGCGCCAGGTAGTTTGCTATGCCGATACCTTCATGCTGTTCCCCGGTTAAATTGAGGAAGATGTAGTCATCGATCTCATTGTAGTAAGCGTTAACCCGGCCGGTGACAGGGCCGCTGTGCAGCCTGTAGCCGATTTCGAAGTTATTGGCAGTTTCTTCACTGAGATTGGGATTACCAATTTCAAACAAACCAGTGGCTGCGTGGGCGACGAAATTCTCATCGTCGTCATAGACGGCACAGGTTGTGGATGAAGTATTTGAGAACAATTCCTCAACTGCTGGTGCACGCTCTGAACGAGACAGACCAAACAGTACATTGGAATTTTGATTCACATCATACATCAGGCTACCGCTCAAACTGGTGGCATTGATGTCTGAATCACAGCGCCCATTGGGATCGACGCTGTTATCCTCAAATCGCAAGCCCAGCTCTGCGGTCAGGGCCCCTTGCGTATATCGTTCGACGGCAAAGATACCCCGCGAAACGATGTCCGATTTTGGAATGAAGGCTTCTTCGCCAATGGCTGAGAACTCGGTATCAGAAAACTGAAAGCCCCACACACCTGTCCAGTTGCCCACCGGCACATGTTCCAGGGTAAAACGCCCTTCAGAACCTTCGTTGCTGAACAGGGTGCCTACATGGGATCCGCCGTCCTCGAAGAACTCGACTTCGCTGTGCTCGTAATCTGTGAAACCCAGCGAGCCACGAATGGACTGAATGAAGCTGTCTGCCAGTTCGAAGCCACCGCGGATGTCATAGCGTCGGCTTTCCATGTCCAGGCGAACGAACTCCACTTCTTCTTCGTGCCCTTCCTCGTCATGGCCTTCTTCTTCATCATGACCTTCTTCTTCGTCATGATCCTCATCCTCATCATGGCCTTCTTCTTCGTGATGACCATGGGCGCCGGGTGGCAAGCCATAATTGCTGTTCAGCTCGTTGACTGAAAAGCCGATGAAGCCATTGTCGCCCACCCAGGAAAAACCCAGGGTGCCGCCATCTGATTCGGCGTCAGAATTTCCAATGAAGCCATTGGTATTTTCAAACTCTTCTTCCTCGTGGCCTTCTTCATCGTGACCGTCCTCATCATGGCCCTCTTCCTCATGATGACCTTCTTCCTCCAGATGCTCGGCAACCAGTTCTTCCAGGCGCTCTACGGCAAACTCATCGATGGCAAAGCCCTTGATTTCCACGTTGTCACTTTCTCTGCGAAAAGCGTCCAGGTGAATACCAAAGTTGCCAGCGGAAGCGTCGAGTCGAATGACGGTCTTGTTCTCATCGTTGACTGTATCCCGAGTCTGTTGAAGGACAAACTGGGTATCCTCAACCAGGGTTTCAGGTACCCGACTATCGATGACGTTGACCACACCACCAATTGCACCACTTCCGTAGAGCAACGAGGCAGGTCCGCGAACCACTTCAATTCGATCTGCCAGAATCGCTTCCACCGCATTAACGTGGTCCGGGCTCACGGCTGAAACGTCTGTGACGCCTACACTGTTCACCAGAGACATTACACGCCTGGCACTTTGTCCCCGAATAACTGGCTGTCCAACGCCAGGACCGAATGAAGCGCTGTTAACGCCAATCTCGTCTCTGAGTGTTTCACCCAGTGTGTTGGCGACTTTTTCCTGTAATGCCTCGCCAGACAATACCGAGATAGGCAATACGGTTTCTGCTTCACGATCTTCAAATGGCGCCGTGATAACGATTTCCTCAAATTCGTAACCGTCGTGTAAATCATCTTGCGCAAGACCGCTAAGACTCATGCCGCTCAATCCGATGAGCAGTATGGAAGATACTAAATGTCGAATATTGGTTTTCATGACCAACCCCTAAAACTAGAAAAATAAAAACTGAAAACTCCAGCAACCGATCATGCGCAGGTTCATTGTGGGTTACCGGCGCGATTAGCAACTGAAGGTGTGATTTTTCTAGCTGAGAGGTGGAGCGCGAGAATTGGCCTGAACAAGCGGTGTAGCCGGTTCAGACTGACTCAGATCGGAATTGTATTCACTATAGACTGATGATTCTGTGGCGCTGACGGTGGCGATAATCAGATCGTCACCAAAGCTGAATTTCAAACAGATTTCACATTCGAATTCGTGCTCAAGATCCTCATGGGCGTGCGCAGTCTCCGTGCTCAGGGCCATGAGCAAGGTCACGGCAAGCACAGCGACCAACGCCAAGAAATGATGGCGCCGAGAGACTAACTCACCCGCTTTGGAGACTGATATTTCCACGTCTAAGAAATGTTACTGAGTATCATTTAGGCCAAGACCGGGATTATTGAGAATTCGTTCCCTGTGGTCAAGTCAAATGTGCGGGGAAATTCGAGATAGATCAGAGAGATAGCGACAGGGATTCCAAGCCTTCCAGACCCAATACATCCCTGGATTGCAGATAAAGGTCCTGTCTGGGTACGTCCGGTAGCTGTTCATCCAGAATTTTAAGATGCAACTCTTCCTGCTGGTGGCGTTCCTCCAGGAAGTCACCCATGCCTTGTGGGGCGCGCTTGTTGACGACCAGGCAATTGGCGCTGACCTTGGCGCGTGCCAGTTGTTCATAGAGTTCGATGGTTTCCAGCACCGGTAGCCGCTCGGCAGCCAGTACTATAATGAAGGAGGTCAGCTCATCATCTTCGAGATGTTCTCTCAGGTGCACAAATTTGTGGCGCCGGCGGTGAAGAATCTGGCGAATGCGGCTCTCCCGCTCCTGTTCTGGTGCAGTGGCGCCGCCAACGGTCTTGTCTTCCATAGAGGTATCGCCACCCAGATCGCGCACGAATTCTGCGAATCGATCAGCTTTTTCACGACGCTTGATCAGTCCTTCGGTCCATGCCGACATCATCTCCGGCAGCACCATTAACCTGGCTGTGTGACCGGAAGGTGCCGTATCGAATACGATCAGGTCGTATTCCTTGAGCCCTTCTTCAACCACATCGGCGATACGTTCCAGAATTGCCGCTTCATGCATACCTGGCGCGTCACGGGACAGCGCCATGTGTTTGTCGATTTCTGAATGTTGTTTTACCGGCATCAGCTGATAAAGCGCCGAACTGACTTCCTTGAGGTGAAGTTCAACGGTTTCCGCAGGGTCCATTTCCAGGGCATCCAGGCCTGCAAGAATGCGAACAGGTTTTGAGCCGATGCTTCGATCGAACAAATGGCCGAGATTGTGTGCAGGGTCGGTAGAAACCAGCAACACCTTCGCGCCTTCGTTGGCTCTGGCAAGAGCAACGGCTGAGGATACTGTGGTCTTGCCTACACCACCCTTGCCACCAAAGAAGAGTACTTTCCGACTACGGGCGAGATCTAACAGCAAGTGACATGATCCAGGGGGGAATGTTCCATGCCCATTCGCAGATGCCATTCATGGAACTGATCATAAACGAATGGTAGGAGTTCAAGTGTATAGTAGGCCGCCGGGTTGGGCACACCGAGACTATCGGCAAACACCAGCATCATAAACAAATCATCTTCGTCTCGCTGTGCTCTGCCAAAAGCGCGGCGATAGGGGGTGAGATAGTAGTCCCTCAAGCCTTCTTCAAGCTGTGCCCAAACAGAAGGTTTGGTTTGATTGCATGTTTTCTTACAGTCGGTCATTGCTGTTCCTGTTACTTAGTAACACCATTATGCGCTGGTCCGGGGTACTTTCACAATCACTTCCTCATTCACTTCTCAATTCTTATGGCTGCCTTTCTTTTTCGCCGCCCGTTGCAGGCGCGCCTGCTTGGGATCGATCTGTAATGGTCGATAGATCTCCACCCTGTCCCGGTGTTCCAATATATATTCCGCTGCCAATGGCAGCTTCTTGCCATCCATAGGCTGAGAAAAGATGCCCATAGGATCCTTGTCCAGATTAATCTGCGGAAAGCGATCGGTAATCCCGGAGCGAAGCACCGCTTCGTAGGCAGTTGTACCAACAGGAACTTCCAATGGGATGATCTCCTGTCGCTCCGGCAGGGCATAGGCCACTTCAACACTAATTTGATTCTGGGTGTTGTTGTCGCTACTCGGCACCTTCTTCCCCATAGACCACCGCTGCCCTGGCTACCAGAGAGTCGACCTGATTATTGGCAACCGATGAAAACAGTTTTTCTGCGGCAAGATCGACCAGTGCAATATCGAACTCAAAATCCATATGCAGACTCACCTTGCAGGCATCACTGGCCAGAGCCTGAAACTGCCAATGGGCACTGAAATTCCTGAAGTTGCCTGACACCAGCGCCATGTCGATACGATCCGGGCTAGATAAGGTGTTGCGCGTAGTGAAGGTCTGTTGCATGCCTGCCTTGGCCAGGGTCAACTCACCTTCCAGTTCAGATTCAGAACGACTGATGATGCGGGCAGACTTGCAGCCGGGCATGAATTCCGGATAACGCTCGATATCATTAACCAGATCAAACATCTGCTGCGCAGAATGATTCACCAGGGCACTGCGTTCGATAAGGGGCACGACCAGAAAACTACTTAGCCCAGGTAGATCTGATTGACTGTGCTCAAGAACACAACCAGCAACACAACGGGAATCACCGTGCCAAGAGAGAAGTTGATGTACTTCTCCAACAAGGAGCCGCTGTATTTTGCATCGCCAATCACCAGCTCTTCTTTCAATCCCGACACCTTCCACTCATAGGCACAGAAGATACAAACCGTGAACCCTACAAAGGGCAGGATGGTTTCGTAGAACACGTCGGAGACCAGGTCGAAGAAAGATTTGCTGACCCCACCGTAACTGGTGAAGTTGGTAAAGAAGTCAGAGATACCCAGAGACATGGTGGCCGGAACAGTAAAGATCGTCAGGAGAATCGCCTGGAACATTACTGCTTTCTGACGCGAGAATCCCAGTTCATCAATCCAGCAGGCAATGGGAATCTCGATGATAGAGACCATGGAAGTCAGTGCGGCGAAGAACACCAGGGTAAAAAACACTACGGCAACAAAACTCGCACCACCGTAACCCACTGCATCCTGCATGGAGAGAAAGATCTGCGGCAGAAAGTCGAAGATTAGTCCGACGGAACTGGTGGAGAGATCGTCGGTATTGGTATTCGGATCGAAGGCGAAGATTGCTGGCAAGATCAACATACCTGCGAAAAACGCGATTCCAGTGTCGGCAAGTGCGACCATGCGGGCCGAGCCCGCAATATTGTCTTGCCGGCTAAAATAGGAACCGTAAGTGATGAGTATGCCCATACCCAACGACAGGGAAAAGAAGGCCTGGGAAAGCGCACCGTTGATCACGGCGAGGTCGATGCCACCAAAGTCCGGTACCAGGTAGTAGCTGACACCAACACTGGCATTGTCCAGAGTCAGCACAAAAATCACCAGCAACACCAACATGACCGCCAGTGTCGGCATCAATATCCTGGCCAGTCGTTCGATGCCACCCTTTACCCCACCCAACAGGATAAAGAACATGAGTCCCAACAAGCCTACCAGGTAGCCAAATAGGGAGGGTCGTGCAACTACCTCACCGAAGTTACCCGGCTGTGATAACACATCGAGATTCCCACCGATGATTTCCTTGATATAGACAACGAGCCAGACAGTGATAACCGTGTAGAACACGGCGATCATAAATGGCGTGAGAATCGCCAGCATGCCCGCGAGTCGCCAGATAAACTTGCCACCGGAGAGTTCCGAGAATGCGCCCACCGGATTGCGGGTAGTGCGTCGTCCCATGGAAATTTCTGCCATCATCACCGGATAGCAGATGAATGCGACGAAGAACAGATAGATGATAAGAAAGGCGGCGCCACCATTCTTGGACGCCATGACCGGAAAGGCGACGAGATTGCCCAGCCCCACGGCAGATCCGGCAGCAGCCAGAATGAATCCCAATTTCGAGCTGAACTGCCCTCTGTCCTGAGCCATTAAAACCCCTTATTTCTCAATAGATTAGCTTATTATTACGGGTTAGCGTCAGGGGATTCTATCAGCGCCCCCAAATCAACTCAATTTGTGCCAGGCCGCTGTATTCCACGGTATTTCAGTGCACGGGCAGTGAAAGGGCTATAATCGCGCCCCATGGCGAAATCCAGCAAACAAAAAAACCCTGACAACACCATCGTGCAGAACAAGAAAGCTCGGCACGACTATTTCATCGAAGAAACATTCGAAGCAGGTGTTGCCCTACAGGGATGGGAAGTAAAGAGTCTGCGCTTGAAGAAAGTGCAGCTGGTAGATAGCTATGTGCTGCTAAAAGATGGTGAAGCTTTTCTGCTGGGCTGTAATATCACCCCATTGAACACAGCCAGCACCCATATTGTTGCCGATCCAACGCGCACCAAAAAACTGCTCCTGCACAAGAAGCAGCTCGCGAAAATCTTTTCGGCAACCCAACAGAAAGGCCATACCTGTGTCTGCACCAAGCTGTACTGGAAGAATCATCTGGTGAAGGCACAGATTGCGCTGGCGAAAGGCAAACAAGCCCATGACAAACGCGCGACCCTAAAAGATCGTCAATGGAATATTGATAAACAGCGAATTGTGAGGCAGGCGAACAAGTAACAGCGCTACTGCACTTCTGTCTCTTCTTCTTTCGGCTTGAGTTCATCCCGTAATTCAATCCGCCGCGCCTGATAGCCTTCCGCATCGCCAAAGGCTACAAATTTGTTATAACGACGATGAGTGCCTGCCACTCTGGCGGCGTGTTTGATCGGACACCAATACTGTTCAGTACGTGCAACGATTTCCCGGGTATAGGCGATCACCCCATTACCATAGCCACAATAAACACAATTAAATTTTTCTATGCCGTTAAGGTAAGCAAGCTGGTGTCGGTCCATCACCACATAGTTGCCCCGTGTCACCAGCGCGATATTGTAAAGCCGAAAACAGATGTGCTGGTATAGGGTTACCGTGAGATCGAGAAAAGCCAAGGGGACGATCATGGCATAGATAAAAGGTACTGAAATGACATTCCTCAGTGTGGCAGATCCCAACCAGGGTAGTATGGCTATTTTGAATCGCCGATGTGCTGCAAGCACAGCTTCTTCAAACTCAACCTTCTTGCCACGCAACTTGTATTGGAATTCTTCCTGCTGCTCTTTCATTTCTTCGAAAAGCTGGTTCTCCAACCTGGCGATCTTGTCGACTAACTCGGTAATCCTGCTGGTCATAAGCAACTCACTTGCTGAAGGGAAAATTGAATTCAGCTTTGTCTTACAGAATGGCGAAGGACTGTGCTAACTTTTGTCGATATAAAGCTCGACCAAGGAATCGCTATTATGTCTGATCAGTCCTATTCGCTTCTCACTTACACATTCGCAGATGGTGTCTCCACAATCAAGTTGGATGATGGCAAAGCCAATGTCATGTCCATACAAATGTTGACTGAGATCAACGCTGCGCTTGATCAGGCTGAATCTGCTGGCGGTGTACTAATCCTCACCGGTAGGGATGGCATGCTTTCCGGCGGCTTCGATCTTGGCGTATTCAAGGCCGGCGACAAGGAAGAGATCTACACCATGCTCAGCACCGGTGCTCAGCTGGCAAAGCGGCTATTGAGTTTTCCCCTGCCAACAATCTGCGCCTGCAGTGGTCACGCTATCGCCATGGGCATTTTCGTTTTGCTGTCCACCGATTATCGCATTGCTATCGATGGTGATTCGAAGTTTGCCGCCAATGAAGTCGCCATCGGCATGACGGTGCCTCACTTCGCCATCGAAACCCTGCGGCAGCGCCTCACACCACAGCAACTCAACAAGGCAGTCAATTTTGCTTACTACTTTTCAGCGAAGGAAGCCTTGCAGGCAGGTATCATTGATGAACTCACCAGCGCAGAAGCGTTACAGGACACCGCACTGGCTCGCGCAACTGATGCGCTGAAGCTGGATGCGGATGCGCACCGCAACTCAAAGCTGCGCATGCGCGAGGAGCTGCTGACCACGATGGAAAAAGCCATCGAGCGGGACTGCAAAGGCTGGAAAGCGGACTACGGCAGTTAGCGGGTGAATGCCGGCAAGTCTGGCTCAAGATCTTTCAGTTTCGCGTAATACTTTCTGGCAATCTTCTTGAATCCACTGGCGCTGGGATGCATCTCGTCTTTCCAATGTCGCCCGTTGCCTGGTTCGAGGGTGCCCTGGGTATTCACCACGATGAGCTTACCCTGGTTCTTGCTTAGCGAAGCGAGATCCTCAAGCATGGTTTTCATTTCAGTTAACAGGTGCCTGACTACGGCGGCATGGTAACGTTCGGGAATTTGCTTATCCATCAGGTAGGGATAGATCCACGGACCAGTCACCTTGATGCCGGCAAACTTCGCTGACTTCTTGTTAGGTTTCAACAGATCATAGGTATGGGTCACAATCTTGGCGCTGGGCGCGTAGTCATTGCGAAGCTCGATCAGTTCTTCGTAGGCCAGTTTGATCTGTTGCAGCTTTCTTTTGAATCGCGTCTTATTGATGCAGTCTTCGGAGGAGAATCCGCTTTCATAGTGGTTCAGTAAGCGATCCATGTCCCATTTACCAACTACATCGTTGCCACCGCCGGAAAACAGAATCAGGTCGATACGATCTTCACACTCCCAGAAGGTTTCAGCCAGATCGCGCTTCTGACTACCCGCCAGCATCTCTACCGCTTCGTCACCATTACCCGCGAGGCGCAAGAGATTCGCCTTGCCCTTGTCACGAATACTCTTGGCAACCCAGTCGAGAATATTGGCGTTCTTGCCTATAAGAATATTCTTACGGGGATAGGCAAACCAGGAATCGCCCTCGGCGATCATGTTCACTCTGTTGGTGTTCTTGCACAGCCATTTGAAATCGTTTCGGAAGCTGGCAATACCTGTTTTTAATGCCTTTCTTCTTGAATAGGAAAGTTGACGCGCCATGGGATACCTCCGGATAGCTTATAGAAGCAGTGTATCGGGATATTCGTGGGTTGTGAAATGAGAAAATGGCGCAATATAGGAAGGTAGAAGAACCTAAGCCGGTGGCGGGTGTTGAAGCTTCTTGTAGGAACAATATGGCTTCGTTCCAAATCCTGCCATGTCCAGGGTAACACCGGTGCGAATAAGCGACACCGGCGTTGAGGGGTCCATCAGTCTGGCTCCGTTCCAAACTCTGCCTGATGCGACAGAAAACCGGTGCGTATAAGCTGCACCGGCGTTGGGGGGTCCGACAGTCTGGCTTCGTTCCAAACTCTGCAAGAAGCAACGTAAAACCGGTGCGTATAAGCAGCACCGGCGTCGAGGGGTCCGTATATGTTATACTGGAGACTCCTCTTGGGGGCGATTCGGATTCGACGCTGGTATCAATCCCTGGGGTGCATGTCGAGTGCGTAATGACTCTCGTAAATCCGTCATTACAAATTGATAGTTGCCAACGACGACAACTACGCTCTAGCTGCTTAATATAGCTGGCTAGCGATTGCCACAGGGATGCCTGTAAACCAGTGATTGCAATCGTCATATAGAACAGGATCGCGGAAAGGTTGTCTGGGGCCGGCCCGCTAAATCTTAACCAGACTCGCCCTACTCGCCCTGCCCGTCGGGTAGACGTGGGCTAACTCAATAGACGAAGCTAAGCATGTAGAGCCACAGGCTGCGAACTGACGGACGGGAGTTCAACTCTCCCCGCCTCCACCAAATAAAAAAGCCCCGCAAAGCGGGGCTTTTTTATTTGGCCGGCGTGAAGAGTTGATCTCGCAATAGTCGGAGTCGCCCCTCAGGGATGAGGGGCGTGCCTGAATTGTCTGGAACAATTCAGGCGCAACTCCAGGGGCCGCTCCCGCACATCCATGTACTCCGGGGTATGAATGCATCCATGCACAAAACGGGAATCGCGCATCAATCCGGCGCCCCACTGGAATACATCACAACCAGTGAAATGAAGAGCCAGAGCCACTCTTCGAGGAAAATCGGATTGGCAACAATTGACAACACTTCAACTAACGATGAGCTAATCTTCCCATCAACAAATACAACGATTATGAAACTGAAAAGAAGACACGCCACGAGTTGTGCTACAACGAATATATACAACCGCTGCTCTTTACTCTTTGCTACCTTACTAGTAATTGCTGCTACAAACTGTGCCTCGTCTTGGCCCATAGCTTGATTCTCTCCAGAAGTCATAGCAAATCCCTTAGTAGAATGTAGTTTTTTAGCTTGTCACGCCCACGCTTGATATGAGATTTCACAGTTCCTAGTGGCATACCAATTTCCTCTGCGATTTCTGTATGAGAGAAATCTGCCAGGTAACACATAACCACACACTGCCTTTCCTCCAAACTGAGCACCTCTAATGCGCTAGCGAGGAATATTTCTTCGCTAGCATCAAAGTTTGTTTCTTTGGAACTATCAATTTCAGCTATTTCCAGCAGTACTCTGAATTCAATATTGGTTCTGCGGTCGGACATTAGAAACTTGGAGTATGCAATCTGGCACAACCAGCTCTTGAAAGTTCCCGCCCCTGTGAACTGATTGAGTTTCTCAAACGCGTGGACAAACGTGTCTTGTGCCAAATCATCCGATATAGCTTGATTGCCAGTTAAGCGAAACAACATCCCTCGTATGAGCGCCTGATGCCGGCGAACCAGTTCGCCATAGATAGCAGTATCTAAGGTTGCGATGAGCAATGCGGTCAACTCTGCATCACTTTCGTTCATCAATAACTACCTCAGCTGCGCCTCCTGCGTTCTATCGAGTATAGAATCAGGCGCGCGATGCCCAGACAGCCAGGGAAAGCCGAAATTCCAACGAATATCCATCCCATACTTTCCTTGTCATCGATGTTCGGCATGAACTGAACAACACCACCGAACACCATGAGACTAACGGCAATCGATACCAGAATTATTCCCCAGCGAAGATCACTTCTAAACTCATCTTCGCCGAATGCAATCGCCCTGATTGCATCTGGACTGGGAGAATGTCCTTCTCTAAACGCCAATCGAATCGTTTCCTGGATTTCCTTACGGCGTTTAGTACCGAAGTAACGTCGTGTCCAGGCCAGTATGGCTACAAGCGCTATACCAAATGCGCTGATTGCGACAACGAAGAACATATCCGGTTGTTGTTCCATATTTACCTCTGTTCAACTCGTATATCGAATATCAAGGATTTATCTATTCATTTAGCACAAAGCGTAAACCGTGAGAGATCCAGGCGCCGACTACGGACATATGGGTTTCATTTTCGAATGTCATGCGGTGGATCACAGCAGTCGAGCCATCAACTGTCAACGCTTGCTCCAGATTATCAACTGCAGCAACGAACGCCCTCGATGCCAACTCATCTCCTCCTTCGAGCGTGCCTACAGACAGAAAGACTCGCTGAGACACTTGACCTTGCGCACTCATATTCTCTATCTCATCGATAAGTTCAGAATCGAATTGCAGGGAGGGACTGCCAATCATATAAGTTGAAAACGCGTCAGGATTGTTTCTCATGACTGTTGCAGCAAACAGTCCGCCCAGCGAATGGCCCGCTAATGTCGACTTTGTTGAGTCAATTGGATAGCGATTTTCAATTTCAGGGCGAAGCTCTTCTACCAAAAACCGCTCGAAAGCAGCTGCACCACCCGACTGATCAGCAAA
This sequence comes from uncultured Pseudohongiella sp., assembly GCA_965267495.1. Taxonomy (GTDB): domain Bacteria; phylum Pseudomonadota; class Gammaproteobacteria; order Pseudomonadales; family Pseudohongiellaceae; genus UBA9145. The sequence continues at coordinate 3,137,771 of OZ254078.1, forward strand.
AGGAATATTCTCCACGGGCTCATGCAATAGGTCTCGCATACGCAGGGCAGCTTGTTGCATAACAGGGACATCATTCGGGTATCCAACAGCTACGACATAAGCAGGTACGGTTGAACCTTCTAGTGGTAGTGCCCTTGCCGGGCTGGCAAAACTTGCAAAATTGGTGATTCCATCAGTTACGTAGATGACTGGAAATTTCTGCTCTGGTGTAGGGGGCGCCAATAACAATGGTTTCGCCACCTGAACCAGGTAATTCGCACCAACATTCTCAGAATACAATGTGAATTCTTCAGTGCCTACTATCGACGCTGGTTCAACATTCGTACTAGTTCGATTCGAACCATCCTGAGCGAACGACAGAGCTGGAAAAGCGGTTAACGTTGCTACAAACAGTAAGGACCTTGCGAGAGTGAGATCTTTTGATAACATACTTTTCACCTCTAATTAGTTGAGATATCTATAGCTACTAATGAGATGCACGAACAGTCATGTTCCGATGCAGCGATTCCAAAAAATTTTCTCACTACCATGAAACAAGATATTCACTACCTCCCCCTCCACGAAGTCGCCGGCCTAATCAAAACCAAACAACTCTCCCCCGTAGAACTAGCCCAACACCTCCTCAATCGAATCGACTCTCTCGACCAACATCTCCACAGCTTCGCCACCCCCACTCCCGACCTGGCTCTCGAACAAGCCAAGCAAGCCGAGTCAGAAATCCAGGCAGGCAATTACAAAGGCCCCCTCCACGGTATCCCCATAGCAGTGAAGGACCTCTGCTACACCAAAGACATCAAAACCATGGGCGGTCTGAAAGTCAGAAAGGACTTCATTCCTGAATTCAATGCCACGGTAGTCAATAAACTCGCTGACGCAGGCAGCGTACTGCTGGGCAAACTCGCCCTCACCGAAGGCGCGTTGTCCGGCTACCACAATGGCTTCGAAATACCAGTCAATCCCTGGGGAGAAGACCTGTGGGCAGGCGTTTCATCCAGTGGCTCAGGAGTAGCTACCGCAGCAGGCCTTTGCTACGGATCCCTGGGCACAGACACCGGCGGCTCAATCCGCTACCCCTCCATGGCCAACGGCATTGTCGGGCTTAAGCCTACTTATGGCCGGGTTAGTCGCCATGGCGTCATCGAACTGGCAGGTACTCTGGATCATGTAGGCCCAATGACAAGATCGGTTACGGATGCTGCACTGATGTTCAACATCATCGCAGGAAGAGACAAGCACGACCCAACTTCACTGGATGAGCCGGCCGACTTGCCAACAGGCTGTGACAATGCTGATTTGAAGGGTGTGAGCATCGGCATCGACGAAGACTACATCACAACCGGCACAGACCCGGGTTTAGTCAATGCAATTCATGAAGTAATTCGAACATTGCAATCACTAGGCGCCGAACTCGTCGACATCAACATGCCCAAAGACGATCCCATGGATCTCCGCAATGCCTGGGTGCCAATCACCGCTTACGAAGCAGTTCGGGCGCATGCAGAATTCTATCCGGTACGCGCCGATGACTACGGCGGCTATCTGGGTGATGTGTTGAAGATGGGGCATGAGATGAGCGAGCAGGACTATGAACAAGCGACTGAAAAAAGACGTCAGATTGTAAATCGCTTCGAATCGGAGCTGAGCAAGGTCGACGCCGTGATTTGTCCTTCCGGTGGATCAGCCTTCCCTGTGGAGAAAGAAATTCAATTCGGCGACATGGAGTCCCTGAAACCGGTAATCAGGAATTTTCAGGGGCAGTTCACAATTCCAGCCGACCTGGCAGGCACACCAGCGCTCACCGTGCCCTGTGGGTTTTCGGAACGGCAGTCGCCTTATGCGGTGCAATTGCTGGGTAGCAAATTGTCAGAAGCGCGCTTGTGCCGGATTGGCTCTGCTTATCAGTCAGTCACTGACTGGCACAAGCATCACCCGGCAATTTGAATCAGGGATCGAATCTGTCGCTGAACAAAATTCTCTTTGTCATCAACCAACCCGTTTCGGTCTTTCTCCAGCTGATGCGATAGATACCCGAGCTCGCTATAAAGGGAGGTACAGCAGCAGTCTGATGGGTGATTAGCGCCATGTTTTCTGTCACTGCATGACTGTCGCCTAGTTCCTTGAACACCAGCGCAGAAAAATGATGACGTGTCTGCCGGTCTGCCAGACGGCCTTCATGGGACTGCAGTGTGTAGTCCTGAATAGCGGTTCTTCCCTCGATCACCGAACTTTCAACCAGGGCGCCTGACACCCATCGTTCCATCGTGCCATCGTCGGTAAACAAGGCGGCAAAACCGGCAGCATCCTTGCCATCCCACCGATAAGCATACTGGGCCAGGGTCTCGGCAATCAGCATGCGATCCTCAAGCTGGGCGACTGATTCAGCTGCCCAAAGCGCTCTGGTAAATAACAGTCCGCCTATCAGCAGCACACTCAATCTTCTGCGCATGTTGTAGTCCCTCCGCCTGGTATCAAGTCACTGTCAATCTGTCCTGGCATTCTGCCTCTTCATACAGCCTGTTTTCCATCACCTTCTGTAGAATGCCCGCCGCTCTCCAGACATCTTCAAAGCTGACAGCTAATGGAGAGAATCCGAAGCGCAACAGGTCAGGTTCCCGAAAATCCATCATTAGCTTCTCCCTGTGCAAGGCTCTGGAAATACTCCAGGCCTGAGGGTGTGAATAGGAAAGTTGTGCTCCTCTTTCTGCGCTATTGCGTGGTGATTCCAGCGTCAATTCACTCAGCCCTGGAGCCGCCTCGCTCAATGCAATGAACAAGTCGCCTAACGCAGCCGCCTTCCTGTCGAGTGCGGCTACCTCAACATCCGCAAACACATCCAATGCCGTATCGAGTGCTGCCAGGGAGAGAATGTTGGGCGTTCCCGTCAGAAATTGCGTCATTCCCTTCGCGGGCCTGTAGCCGGGCTCGAAGGTGAAAGGCGCATCATGTCCCATCCAGCCCTGCAGCACCTGTTGAAACTGACCATGATGAGTTTCATTTGCGTAAATAAAAGAAGGAGCACCCGGGCCACCGTTGAGGAACTTGTAGCCACAACCCACCGCGAAGTCTACCTGCCATTCATCCAACGCCAAGGGCACAGCACCAACACTATGGGAAAGATCCCAGATGACCAGTGCGCCCTTCTCGTGAGCGGCTCTCGTTAAAGCTGCAATGTCGTGCTTCGCGGCAGTTCTAAAATTGACCTGGGTGAGATAAAGCACAGCCACTTGTTCATTGAGTGCAGACACAAGTTCAGTCCCGGGCACTGTGCGCAGTTGAGCCTTGTCAGTGGTCAATAGTGATTCCAATCCCTGGGCGATATAGAGATCGGTGGGAAAATTGTCTGACTGTGACAGGACGACTGATCGATCAGCTCGCAGTTGCAGCGCGGCACTCAACAGCTTGAACAGATTGACGGAAACCGAATCACAAGAAATCACCTGCCCTGCCGCGGCACCGAGCAGTGGCGCAATTTTTTCTCCAACTTGTTGGGGCAAACCGATCCAGTCATGTGTGTTCCAACTGCTGATCAGATCAGCACCCCATTCCTGTTCTATCAGTGATTGCAGACGCGCGGGAACTGAGGCTGGCAAAGGACCGAGAGAATTGCCGTTCAGGTAGATAAGGTCCGACGGCATCCTGAAAGCAGCTTTCTTGCCGGCGAGGCAATCCCTGGCATCCAGCTGCTGAATATTTGTTGGCTGCAACTAGAGACCCGCCTTGAGTAAGTCAAGCAGAGTGGCGTAAGCACCGGTGCCCGGATGAATCCAGTCGAAGTGTCCGGCACCGGAATAGATGTGGGTGGCTGCACCTTCCAACTCTGCTTGAGACAGGGGAACAATCTGGTCAATATCGCCCTGAAACAGGACCGTCCTGGTTCGTCTCTCTTTACCAACGGGATTGGCTTCCGCGTAGTCCTCAGGAATGTCTTGCAAACTGCCGCCCATAAATTGCCTTGCCGCCTGCTCACAGGTGCTGCTACCCAGACTGTATTGCGCTATGTCCACGATAGCAGCCAATCCAATTGCCAGGTCAATGGAGTCTGCAGTTTCAGCATCTGATCCTGCGAGCAGCGCCAGATGTCCTCCAGCAGAGTGACCCAGTACTGCCACACGATCAATGTCCACCCCGTATGAACTGAAGTCGTCTACTGCACGGATTCCTGACTTGATGTCTTCATAGGTTCCCGGCCAGCCCCCACCTGCATCACCTGTTCTACGATACTCCAGTGCCCAGACTGCGAAGCCCGCGTCTGCCAGTGCCGTGGTGAAGCCATAGGTATGGGACACATCAAATGAATTAAGCCAACAACCTCCATGTATCATCACCACCAGCGGCACCGATTCAGAGGCAGGATTTTCAGGCAGCCACAGTTGTCCGAACTGAAACTCCCCTGGTCCGTAATCGATTCGAACATCTGCTTCCCGTTGAGCTACCGCTATCACCTGTTCGAAACTCACATTGGACAACCGTTGTTGCGCAGCTGGCGATAGCGCAATCAAAGAGCAGCTTAATAAGAGTAGTGACTGTCTGACTAACTTCATTGGCAGCTTCTTGATAATTGTTAAGGAAGAGAAGCACTATAAGGTGAATCACACTCAGGACGCCAGCCCGGGATTCGCAGAAGAAAATTTAAAAGCAGAAACTAAAAAGCCCGCTCTCCGGAATCGAAGAGCGGGCTTTCGCTTGTAAGCAAAAAAGGCTTAGTGAGGGTCGTTTGAATACTCAGTGCCATTAATCGGAATCATCAGGTGTGCACCCGATGTGCCGGAACGCATCATCCAGGGAGTCCCTGAACCTGCCAGGGAATTGTCTCGCTGAGACCCTTCTGGCATACCCAGCTCTTCCGCTGTGGCGAAAGGCAGAGACACAACCATCAGGTATTGAATACGATCAGGTGTGTCGAAGCGACGATAGGCGAAGGAACCAAATTTTCTTGCTGGAATTCTGCCTTCATCTTCTGCTTTCTGCATAGCCATCTGCAGCTCTTCGCCAGACATGCCCTGTGCGGAAAGCTTGGCTTGCAGATCACGACGGGCACGCTGTGAAACAGGTCCACAGCGAGTGAAGCCCTGCTCATCTGTTGGCTGACATTCCACGTGATTGCTACCCACTTTTAAAGTGACGCGATTACCGTCGTCATCATAGGTATACACGGTCGCATTCGCACGCAGATCTTCCGGCAGCGGCGACAATGCCTTCTGAATTGTGGCCTGATCAGATTGTGCTGCCAGCTGACCTGACATGAAAATTGCCGCGGCCATCATTGTCAGCGCGCTCTTTTTCTTTAGCATGACTACCTCCTGAGGTTCTTTCTTATGCTGTTGTCTGGCGTAAATTAAAGCCTGTATAAGACCTTGTAGCAGGTGTCGAGATTTGCCGGAATCCCCCGAATTCGGGCCTCAACACTGCCTTGTATTCCGGATTCTAAATCCTGAGAACCTGGCATTCTACGGCATTCATCGCGTGAGCCACACATTTTCTGCTGATCTTGATCAAGAATCTGGCAAAATAGGGCCCTCGAACGGCGGCAAGTCTTACCAAAACCCTCGAAATTCAGTAAGTTGGTCCCGCCCTAAGCCTTAGACGCTGTAGTTAAGGTGAGAGTGCGGTAGTTAGACAAGAGCGGGCCCTCTGTGGAAACCAATACAACAATAAGCAATCCATCCCGGAACAAATCCTTTGAAATCGACGCCCTGCTGGTGCGCGCGCATTCCCTGGCCGCATTCGCCACGCTGCTGATTGCAGTGCTGTTCGGCATCCTGGTGTCCCTGCAATTCGTCTTTCCCGACCTGATCGGTGCCTTCCCCAGCTGGGGCCGTATGCGTTATGCCCATACCCAGGGCATCATGCTTGGTTGGCTGGGCAACGCCTTTCTGGCATTCATGTACTATGCGGTGCCGGTATTGAGCGGTCGTCCTGCGGGCAATCGCACCACCGGCCTGATCCTGTTTGCCCTGTGGAATTTCGCGGTGATGATTCCTGGCTGGTTGCTGGTACTCAGCGGCTATAGCCAGCCTCTGGAGTGGGCGGAATTCCCGCTGCCAGTTGATGTGGTAGTCGTCGTCGCCTTCATCCTGGGAGCAACGCAATTCCTGCCACCATTTTTCAAGCGCGGTTTCGAAAACCTCTATGTGTCCAGCTGGTACATCATTGGTGCCCTGGTGTTTACCCTGATGTCTTTTCCCATGGGCAACATCGTGCCGGAGTTTGTGCCGGGTGCTGCGGGCGCAGCATTCAGCGGTTTATGGATACATGATGCGGTCGGTCTGTTTGTTACTCCGATGGGCCTGGCTATTCTCTATTTTGTGATTCCGGCGAGCACCGGCAAACCGATCTTCAGTCATTTCCTGTCCATGCTGGGATTCTGGGGATTGTTTTTCATCTACCCACTCAACGGTCTGCACCACTACATCTACTCGGTGATTCCAATGGCCGCCCAGACTACAGCGATCATTGCTTCATTCATCCTCGGGCTGGTGGTGGTCATCGTGGTCAGCAACCTGATGCTGTCCCAGCGAGGCTTCGGTTGGTTCCCGAAGAATGTCGCGCTGCGTTTTGCTTCCATGTCGGTCGTGTTTTACCTGGTAGTGAGTCTACAGGGATCCTGGCAGGCGGACATGACGTTCAGCCAGAAGATGCATTTCACTGACTTCATCATCGGTCACTCCCATCTGGCCATGTTGGGTTTCGCTACTTTCGCGGGCATTGCCGGCATCATCCATGCCTGGCAGAAACTGCCAGATGCACGCCTTAATTATCCGGTCCTGGATTGGGCCTACTGGCTGCTTACCATCGGCATCACCCTGATGGTGGTCGATCTAACCCTGGCAGGCTATGTACAAGGGAATTCCTGGCAAGCGGCTGAACCCTGGCTGGAATCGGTGCGGGCATCCACCCCCTACTGGTTAGTAAGAAGTTTATCCGCCATTCCCATTACCCTGGGTTTCGCCCTGGTGCTGTATGGCCTGCTTAGTGGTAAAGAGACAACAGCGCCAGCTGCAACTTCAGAACAGCAAAGCCATGACAACGCGCCAGACGAAGTGGAAGCAACAGGATTTTCACCTGCCTTGCGCATGTCTTACATCGTTGCTTCTGTTGCCGGTGTAGGTTTCTTTGTGTTTTCGGTTTCCCTGTTGGGGGTGCTGCCCAGGCAGACCCTGTTGAACGAAGAAGAAACACTGGCGCCTGGACCTGCCCTCGCATTGACACCGGCCGAGGAGAGAGGTCGTGACATCTATGCGCGCGAAGGCTGCTCCTACTGTCATACCCAGCAAGTGCGATACACCGATGCCGACATGGCAAGATTCGGTGCACCCACCTTGGCCTGGGAAGGCAGGCTTGATGCCCCGCATATGTTGGGTACCCGTCGTATCGGACCCGATCTGGCAAGAGCCGCGAATACCCGCACCAGAGAGTGGCACCTGGCACATTTGTTCTCACCGAGAAGCGTGGTGCCACAATCCATCATGCCCGCCTATCCGGAAATGTTTGATGGCAGTGCGGATAGACCGCAGCGGGATGCCATGGATCTGGTTTCCTACCTGGAAACTCTCGGACGGGAACGGGACCTGGCCTGGCCAGAAGGAGACCAGCGGGTGCTGGCACTCACCGATGACGACAGGGCGCTGATGTCTCTCAATGCCGATGTGCTCAATGCACATCCGGCCATGACTCGCCCGAGAGGAAATGCACCCGCCCTGGCAGCGGATGGTGACTCTGCCCTGGGCGCACAATTGTGGCAGCAAAATTGTAGCGGCTGTCATGGCCCTGAAGGACGCGGTGACGGTCCGGCATCAGCCTGGCTAACGCCCGCTCCGGTGAATTTGAGTGAGCACCGTTATCGAAGAGACTTGCTCACAGACATTTTGTGGAACGGCGTCGATGGCTCATCCATGCCAGCCTGGCGCGAACTGAATGCAGAACAACTGGCAGCGTTGGCGGAAGTGGTGGATGGCTTCAGTGAAGTGACCACAGCTACCGGCTCAGTTGCACAGATCAATCAGGGACAGCAAGTCTTCCAGACTCATTGTGCCGAGTGCCATGGCGACAATGGTGAGGGCGACGGTTTCGCTGCCGACAGCCTGCCGATTCCTATCATGCCCACAGACTTTACCCGCGAACTGCTGAGCGAAGAAGCGACCCTGCGCACCTTGCGCGAAGGCGTTGATGGGACTTCCATGGCGCCCTGGGGAGACCGATTGAATGAAACTGAAATAGCAGCGGTAAGCCAGTATGTTCGCTCACTCTTCCAAGGCAGTCCCCAACTGGCAAGCACAGGTGACGCAGATGATTAGTACGATTATTGTTACAGTCACCCTGTTAATGGCCGGCGCATTCACCCTGGCTTACCTGCTGAGTCCGGAGACACGACGACGGGTCGAAGCGCCAAAGCATGTTTTTCTGCAACAGCTAACAAAGTATGATCAATCCCTGACAGAGGATCGCGACAAGCGCTCCGAAGCGAGATGAACATGAAGACGACAAATCCCGACACACAGCACGGCATCAGCCTGATCCTTGCATCCATTACCGCTGGTGTCATCGGCGTAGCCATTACCCTGGCAGCCGTGGCGCTTTCGCCCCGCCTGGAAGACGACGCCGTGTTTACTGAACCCAGTGTGGAGTATGGACGCCTGTTGGTCCGTGAGACCGCGGCCATGATGGGCCCCGGTCACGAAGACCCAACGATGCGCTATAGCGGTACGGGTATGGACTGTGCCTCCTGTCACCTGGATACAGGCCTGGAGCCTGGCACCCTCTCCCTGTTGCAGACTGATCCCAAATATCCTCGATTCTCTGGGCGGGACGGTGGCATGCGCGACCTCAGAGACCGCATAAATGGCTGCATGACCCGCAGCATGAATGGCCGCGAGTTGCCACGCGACAGTATCGAGATGGCATCCATCGAGATGTATATCCAGAATCTGAACAAACAATATGCGCTGATGGGAGACAGTAAGAAAGCACTGCTTGAACCTGCCGCTTTCATCGAACCCAATCGTCGTGCTGATCTGGCTGCAGGAGAAATCGTATTCCAGGAACGTTGTCAGGTTTGTCATGGAGACAATGGTCAGGGCCTGTTACAAACCACCAATCCGGCCGATGGCTATCTGTTTCCTCCCTTATGGGGGCCTGACAGTTTCAACAATGGCGCCGGCATGACACGCATCCTTACCGCAGCCCGATTCATCAAAGCGCGCATGCCGCTGGGACAGCCGGATCTGAGCGATGATGAAGCTTATGATGTTGCCGCATTCATGAATTCCCATGAACGCCCGCAGCGGGAAAACCTCGAACTGGACTACCCGGAACTCAGCAACAAACCGATCGACAGTCCCTATCCCCCCTATGCGGATGACTTTCCCATCGACCAGCATCGCTACGGCCCCTTCCAGCCCATTCGCGACTACTACGAAAATCTGTAGGCAAATAGTTTAAGCAAATAGAAAGGGGCCAGCGTAAAAATACAGTGCGGTATTTTTACGCTGGCCCCTTTTCCGTGGAGCAGCCTACAACTTAGCCGGCGTACAAATAGCTATAGCCATATTCCTGAGATCGGGTTGCAGCAATCACACCCGCGGGGACGAACCGACTATTGGGCACGTTGTTGGCCATCAATTCCGCATAATAGTCATCAACATTACCACCCAGGCTTCGGGCCAGGGATTGGGACATGGACATGGTCGCCTTGCTGCAAATAGCAAAGCTGACCGCACCCCTTTCGGGCAGCGACTGGATGGTGTTGCCACGGCTGGCAAAATTGGTTCCCTCGATCAACAAGGGATTCTGTTTCCAGGCGGAATCGGTTTCCCGGTTGTTGAAGCGGGTTACCCGGCTGAAGATTTCACCGTACTTGGCCCACATGGCATCGTTGTAACCGAAGGCAGTCGATGCATGACGAAAGCAGACGATGATGCCGTAGTCCGTTTCCTTGCCACCCTCATAGTCCAGCTCGTGGGCGTACATCAGGTTGTTGGCATAGTTAAGTGCGGTAATACCGCCATTGCCGGTCGATGAATCCAGAAACACACGATGAATACCCGGCTTCTCATTCATCCAGGCATCTTCGTCATGCTGTGCTGGTTTGTATCCCTGGCTGCGATCCTGGGCGCTGGCCGTATTGGCAAGGGCGGCAGTGGTAGCAGCAACGCCAACTCCGGTCAGGAAACGACGTCGGTTCTGGACATTGTCAGAGTTTTTGCTCATTGAGGTGTCCTCCTCCATGCTCTGCGTGGTTTACAGTGTAATTTCGGGGCTTATTCAACCGCAGAACAGCCCTGAAGTCGAGTGACAAACCTTGTCTGAATCGGCTTCCCGGAAGCTATTTGATCTCGAACAAGAAATTCCGCAATGACCGCGAGCAATGGGATTTAGCTCAGGACAGCCCTGCGGTTGGATCGGGGAATAATAAACCACTCGGCAACAATCAGATTGGGAACCCAACACATCCATGCTATGGCCTGGTAACTCTCCTCAAAGGTAAACCCGGCAATCTGACTGATCGGTAAATATATCCTCAGGGTCAGTGCTGCCAGGGTCAGCGCATAGCTGCGAATCATCCAGTCCTGATGGATGCGTACATTACCTGCCCGGATGTGCTTGTAGGCCATACCGGTAGTAAGAATCCAGCAGACTGCCAGCGTACCAAAACCCCAGTGGGTGACGATCCCACCGAAGGAGAAGAACGCCATATAGAGCCCGGCGAATCCACCCAGGATGCAGCCGATAACGTAAACCTTGCCGAGTGTTCTGTGCAGGGAAAGATGTTTGGCCCGCAGAGAGGCATTGAATTGCAGCGCACCAATAATAATGACCACACCACCTGCGGCGAAATGCAGGAGTGCGCCCGGTGCACTGGTTGCGATCATGTCGATGACAAACTCACCGCGGGCACCGGGAATGAGTGTATTGACCAGCGCGTAGCCGCCGATACCCAGGGCACCGAGCGCCATGAGAGACCAATTCAGGGTTTTCGTCATCTGCTTATCCCCCGTTTGTTTCCGGCAGTATCCCTAAACTCCCAGTCAAATTCCAGCACAGCGGTGTGGCGCTTGCAGTCACTTGCTTTCTGGGACACCCTATAGAGTCTTCAGACACAATAATAATAGTGAGGCTCCGATCTCATGGGTCTTCTGATTCGCCTGCCTGCCTGCATACTCCTCATTACACTTCCTGTCCTGGCCTATGCACAACTGCGTGGACTGGAAAATGGTCACTGGGAATACCTGGGTGGAGATGCCGGACATACACGTTCGGCACCAGGACTCACACAAATCAATGCCGAGAATTTCTCACAACTGGAAGTGGCCTGGATCTGGCGGGGCGACAACTTCGGTCCCGCGGTTGAGTACACTTCTCGTGCCACACCGGTACATGCCAATGGCCGATTGTTCACCGTCGCCGGACAGCGCCGCCAGGTAGTGTCCATCGACGCAGCTACGGGTGAAACCCTGTGGACTTTTCGTGAACCGGAAACCATGCGTTACCTGCGTTCTCCGCGCACCGATTTTGGCAAAGGCGTAGCCTATGCGGAGCTGGATGGTCGTGGCGTGGTGCTGGTCACCTCTCCTGCCTTTTTTCTCTGGGCGCTGGATGCTGAAACTGGATTGCCCCTTGAAAACTGGGGTGCAGCAACCGGTGTGGACGGCTTTTCGGATTCCGGCGTGGTAGACCTGATCCCTCCCCTGGTTGATGACTGGCAGCCCTGGCTGGACTGGCTGGCAGCCGGCAACAGCTACGATCCAGATCACGGCATTGTGCGACAGCTGGGTATGGTGACCTCGTCCTCACCGCCAATCGTCGTCAACGACGTTATTGTAGTGTTGGTCGGTCACGAACCCAGCTACGACCAGACCCGTATAGAAAATGTGCCGGGAGATATCATGGGCTTCGACTTGCGCAGCGGAGAACGGCTGTGGAAGTTTCATGTCATCCCCCGCCCTGGCGAGTTCGGCCATGAAACCTGGGAAAACGATGCCTGGCAGTGGTCTGGCGATATGTCCACCTGGGCGCCGGCATCGGCCGATCCGGAACTGGGTCTCGTCTATCTGGTGACCAATGCTTCAACGGTGCAGTCCTACACCGGACACCGTCCCGGTCACAACCTGTTTGGTGGTAGCGTACTGGCGCTTGATGTTGCGACTGGTGAGCGTGCCTGGCATTTCCAGATTCATCGTAGCGAACAGTGGAATTACGACATACCGACCGCACCCATCTTGCTCGACCTGACCATGGACGGTGAAAAGGTGCCAGCTCTCATACAAAACACCAAGCAGGGATTGATCTTCGCGTTCAATCGCGCCACTGGTGAACCACTTTGGCCAATCGAAGACCGCCCGGTGATGCAAACCCAGGTACCTGGCAATTACACCGCTGCCACCCAGCCCTATCCGACCCGGCCAGCGCCCCTGGATGCCATCGTGACCGATGGCATAACCGAGGAATTTGTTCTCGACTATACGCCAGCACTCAAGCGTGAGGCACAGGCGATCCTCAGCGAGTTCAGAATCGGTGGCCTCTATGTACCGGCCCTGCCTGCAAATCACGACAATCCCTATCGCAACAACGTCGGTTGCGTGGGTGGACTGAATATCTATCACCCGCCAGTAGCAGACCCAAGCACGGGTATTATGTACGCCTCTCATCGTCGCACTTGCACAGCACCGCCAACGATGCAGCCTACCAATGGTGTCGACGAAGAACGGGGCTTGCCTGGTATGTCAGCAGAAGCCTGGCGCGGCCGGGAACGGCATACACCGACCACGGGCACCACGGTTGCCGCCTGGGCGCCGGGACCAAACCGCGACTTCCTGCCCAACATCGATCGGCTTCCTGTGTATAAGCCTCTGTTAATGGGACTGGCTGCCTACGATATGAATAGCGGCGAGAAACTTTGGGATATTCCAGTTGGAGAAACCCCTGAATACATCCGCAATCACCCGATGCTGGCAGGGGTCGAGGTGCCCGCCACGGGAGGTACCGGCCACTCCATTCAACTGGTAATGGGAGACCTGTTGGTGCAGACCACGGAAGACCTCAGAGGGCAGGCCGAGTCCAGCGAGAATGGCCTGGCCCTGCTCCATGCGCGCGACAAGTTGAGCGGAGAGATTCTTGCCAGTGTTGAACTTCCCCGACCCGGGCAATATGGCATGATGACTTACCTACATGAGGGCGTGCAGTATCTGGTGCTGCAATCGGGCAGTGCCCGGCGTGGTCAGCCGGGCGCCCTGATGGCACTAAAACTACCCGCCAGGGAGATTTAACAAATGAACTTGCCCAATCGAACAGCAAGCTTTCTCTGGCTAATCAGCCTTGCTCTCTTTTCACAGACCTCTTCCGCTCAGAGCGGCGCAACGAATGGGGAATGGCCGACTTATGGCGGCGATCTTGGCAATACCCGTTACTCTCCGCTCGAACAGATTAATGCGAGTAACTTTGCCGAGCTGGAAGTAGCCTGGCGATTCAAGACAGACAATCTCGGGCCGCGACCGGAGTATCGCTTGCAATCGACGCCCTTGATGGTGGGTGGAGTCATTTACAGCACTGCCGGTTCCCGACGCAGTGTGGTAGCTCTCGATGCCGCAAGCGGCGAATTACTCTGGGTGCATCGCTTCGAAGAAGGACAGCGGGCACAGGAAGCACCGAGACAGTTGTCGGGACGGGGCCTCTCTTACTGGGAAGAGGGTAACGATAAACGCATTATATATGTGACACCTGGCTACCAGATGATCGCACTAGATGCCAACACCGGGCAGCGCGTTGCCACCTTTGGTGATGATGGTGTGGTCGATCTGAAACAAAATCTCGACCAGCAGATTGACCTGGTGACCGGAGAGATCGGTTTACATGCCGCGCCGGTAATCGCCAAAGGTGTCGTGATCATTGGAGCGGCTCATCGTACCGGCGGCAATCCCCGTAGTCGCGAGAATGTCAAAGGCTATGTGCGTGGATTCGATGTGCGCACCGGTGAGCGATTATGGATATTCCATACCATTCCTTTGCCAGGTGAATATGGGTTCGAATCCTGGGAGGGCGATTCGGCTTCTTATACGGGGAATACCGGTGTCTGGGCACAGATCTCAATCGACCCCGAGCTCAATACCGTCTACCTGCCGGTGGAAGCAGCAACCGGTGACTACTATGGTGCCTACCGCCCGGGAGATAACTTGTTTGCCGACAGCTTGCTGGCAGTCGATCTCCATACCGGCGAACGTAAGTGGCACTATCAACTGGTGCACCATGGTATCTGGGATCATGACATACCCTGCGCGCCGATCCTGCTGGATATTGAAGTGGATGGCCGTGCCATCAAGGCGGTCGCGCAGCCAACCAAGCAGGCATTCCTGTACGTGTTCGATCGGGAAACCGGAGAACCGGTGTGGCCTATCGAGGAACGGACAGTACCCCAGGGGGATGTGCCCGGCGAATGGTATTCAGCGACCCAACCCTTTCCCACCAAACCCCCCGCCTATGATCGTCAGGGTGTGACAGAAGATGATTTGATTGATTTCACACCGGAACTCAGGGCCCGTGCCCTTGAGATAGCAAGCTGGCACAAGATGGGTCCCATCTTTACACCGCCGGTTGTCAGTAACATCGATGGCCCGCTGGGCACACTCATGGCGCCAGCCCAGGGTGGCGGCACCAACTGGCCCGGGGGCTCGTTCGATCCGCAAAACAATATCCTTTTTGTACACTCCAGCAGTTCACTGGGCAGCATGGGACTGGTGCAACCCTACCCTGGCCAATCAGATATGGCTTACATTCAGGGCAATGCAGTGAGTGGACCACGGGTATCTGCCGGTGCAGGTTCTGCCTCTTCAATCGATCTCAGCGACGCTGTGGCCAATCGGCAGCAACCCAGATCCACTCGCGGTAATCCACCCCGAAGCCTGCTGGTTAATCGCCTGCCCCTGCTCAAGCCTCCTTATGGTGTCTTTACAGCAATTGACATGAACAGCGGCGAAATCCTGTGGAAGACAGCCCACGGCAGGACGCCTGACCGGATACGGGAACACCCGGCACTACAAGGTTTGGACCTCCCCCGTACTGGCCAGAATGGCTATTCGGGCAGCCTGGTCACCCGCACTTTGCTTATTGCCGGGGAACCGCAATTGACTACCGATGAAGATGGCACTTTGAGCGCTTATCTGCGCGCCTATGACAAATTAACCGGGAGTGAACTGGGCGCCGTCCGATTACCAGCGCCACAAACCGGTTCACCTATGACCTACTCGCTCAATGGTGAGCAGTATATTGTTGTGGCGGTCAGTGGCTCGCGCTATTCAGGTGAGCTGCTCGCTTTCAAGTTGCCCTAGACTGGCACAGCAACCAGTTTGCGCAGCACTTCTCCATAGCCCGCGCAGATATCCGCATTATCAAGCAAGCCCTTCTGTTTTAGTGCCTTGTGAAAACTGGCCAGCCGATACTTGGGCACACCGGGCAGCAGATGATGTTCCAGGTGATAATTCACACTGTTGGGTGCCACCGTCAGTCTTTCCCACCAACGGGGTATGGTGGTGCGGGTATTGTCGAAGGGATTTTCACTCTGTAGATTTGGCACGGCGGCGTGTTCTGCCAGGTTGCGGATACGACTGCATACCATGTAAGAGCTGAAGTAAGCTGCCACCCAAATCAGATACAGCGCTGCATGGCCACTGAGCGCCAGTACCAGTAGCATACCGAGATTCATGATCAGTGGTGCGTACAGGCGTCTAAATAAATTTCCGACATTGAATCGTGTCTTGCCAGCTTCATTGGCGAGCAGAACACCATTGTCATACAACAAGGCCTTGAGGTTTTTCCAACTGGTTTGTCCGCTGAAATCCCGCCACATTTTTCGTCGCAGCGAATCTTTTGAAACCGGATAATTGCGATAACGATGCAGATCCGGATCTTTACCATTGCCAATATCACGATGGTGTCGCAAATGACTGCTCATATAATCGTCAATGCGGTATAGCACCGGTGCCGCACCTAGCCATTTGCCCACAAAGTGATTCAGCTTCTTGCTGCGAAACAAAGAGCCATGGCCACATTCATGCATCAGGGAACCACAGCCAAGTTGCCTGCCACCCAACAACACAAAGGCTACTAAGACAGTAATGACATTCGTCTGGTAGGCTGCAAGCCAGAAGGCGAAGACAATGATTGCCCAATGAGAAAGTACAGTGATCCAGGCCAGCAGATCACTACGCTGCAGGAATGATCGTAACTCTTCAGGGGTAAATGATTCTTTTATTAGCGACATTGATTACTGGCTTTGCCCTGCTTGCGTGTTGCCAGCCGCAACGAATGCGGGTAGCTAGAATCAGGCGGCGGAAATCAGCTGGTCCACGTAATTCTTGATAGCCGCCTGACCTTCGCGGCTGATATTGGTCAGCTCAGCACTACTGCGAAACTCGCCGTCCCGCTCTTCTGACTTCAGGATGCGCGCGTAGACGGTCGTGCTCTTATCGCTGAACAGTTCCAGCGCCAGAGACAGCTTGATTTCTGACATCACCGGGAGGCGCTCACTGGTGCCAATCATCATGCCGTTGTAGGAAAGGTCCAACACTATGCCCTGGTAACGTTCCGGCTGCACGATCTTGCCGCTCAACACCTGGAACGCCAGCGGCATGGAAGTATTTACACGTGGGCTCTTCCGTGTTTCCCGACGCGGCACAGCCATCTCCTCGGGTTGCGAGGTTGAAAATACTTCGTACAGATTGACTGCGTCCCGGGAACCCTTGACCTCGATTTGATTCGGCTCGTTGACCTCCACGTGATCTTTGACGATATTGAAAGTGTTCTCACTGATCAGGATCTGTCCGCGCAGGCAATGGGATTCGATTCTGGAAACCAGATTCACTTCATCACCAATCACCGTGTATTCGTTGTAATGCTCCGAACCAAGTTCACCAACGACAACTTCGCCAGAGTTGATGCCAATACCCATAAAGAGATCCGGCATACCAACGCTCTGGTTATAGTCGTTGAGGTCAGACATGGACTGCTGCATTTCTACTGCACAGGCGAGAGCGCGTTCTGCATCATCGTCATGGGCTTTCGGTAAACCGAACACGACCAGAATCGAATCACCCATCAGCTTGTCGATACGACCATTGTACTTGGCAATGATGTCTCCCATGCGATGGAAGTAGCGATTCAATAGTGCTACTACATCTGCCGCCGAATGGGAGTTGGCAATATTGGAGAAGCCCCTGATATCCGACAGCAGGATCGTCACATTCTTGTTGCGAACATCGGCTTCGGGGAAACCCTTGCGAACCAGCAGCTTGCTGATGCCTTCGTGCACCTCGTCCATCTGGGATGAATTCAGGTCTGCGAGCAGTAAATCCTTGTCACGGAGAATCTCTACGATCTGCTCCGTAATCTCGGCGGCGTTGCTCTCTCTTCTGGGCATGGGGTTTCTTCAGGTCTGGTTTATTGCAATGAAGCGCATGCTACTGTTGATAAGGCTTCCAAACAAGGGCCTGGATCAAAGGTTCAGGTTTCTCTTGACCCTTTCAGGAAGCGCTTGAAGAAATCGGAAATGGTCTTCTCCTTGAGATCCGTCAGCTCGCCTGCATCATAAAACGTGCTGCCACACATGGCGCAGTTCTCGATCCAGATATGAGGCTGATCCAGATCCTCCAGCTTGTCCATCTTGATCTTGCACTTTGGGCATTCTATATCATCGACACTATCGTACTTTTTGCCAACCTTCTCCGGGCCTGTGTCCACATTGGTGTCTGGACCCCAGATATCAATCAGCTTCTTGGTAGTGCCGGGAGGAACAAAAAGCCCAAAACATCGGTTGCATTGTTGTACCACAACATCTTCTGCAACCAATTTCTTCTCCAGTTCTCCCTCACATTTTGGGCAGTGCAATGCGCCTGTTTCTGACATAGCAACCTCTGGTTCTTACTTGCTTTACCTAATTTACAATTCCTTAATCCCTGACTCGCACGGTGCATCTATTCAATGATCAATGGCACAAACACACCGGCTCTCAAACTCTGGGTTTTTTCATTGTAGCTGATCAGCGCCTCACCGTAACCGTCGTAGTAACTGAGCATGAATCTGGAATTAAGCCAGGCACTCAGATCGGACACATAGTCTACCCGGTAGCTGTACTTGCTGGTGTGATGTCCTTTCATAACGCTGGTGCTCAACTCCCATCGCGTGCTGGGGGCGTGGTAGGTGAGCTTTGCTTCACCATTCCCGATAAAATCAGTGATGTCTGTATTCTCCTCGCCCCGGTTAACCACGTTCCATGCCTTGAGGCGAAGGCTCAGGTTCTGCTCAGGGAAGCGGAATGTCTTCTGGGCATAGAGCCTGTCCCAGCTCCGCGAGGCCAGGCCATCGCGCCCATTCGACTGATGTTCATAACCGAAGCGATCTACGAATCTGCCCAGCTCAGAAGGCAGGTATCCTTCGCCGGCCAGGGGGTCTTCGAAGTCCCAGAATATTTCGGGATTGTAGTTGTGCTCTTTGAACGGCGCCGAGGACTCGGCGATATCCCACCAGGATTTCTGTGAATAGCCAAAGTGCAGCGGACTCAGGCGGGCATATTCCGCTGTATTCTGGAACATGCGAAATTTCATACCAAACTCGAATCGAATATCCATGGTCTTGCCACTGAATGGCTCACCGCCGTTCTTGTTCTGCATTGAACCAAACAGGATATAGTTCTGCTTATAAGGCGTGAAAAAATCTCTGAAACCAGCCGGCATCCCAGGCTCACCTGGCAGCTCTGTGACACCCGGATCCTCTGCAATGAGGCGTGTTGTTAATGCTTGCTGATCACGGCAATAGGCTGCAATCTCGCCAGCAGTCAGGTTCACGTTTTCGGGCATTTGAATCTGCTGCAACAGGCATTGTTCGAATGTATTGCCTTCTGCCCCATGCACACTCTGCACAAGACCTGCCATTACCATAGCGATCAAGGTTTTTTTCATCGCCTGTCTACTCCTCAATACTTTTGATATTCAGCAAGCAACTATGCTGACAAATGGTTTACCAATCTCCCTATCCTCAGCATAATTGTGTTCCGTGGCAGTTACCGGCGACAATCCAGGATCGAGCAATTTATCTGGCTATTTGATCTGGAGCACGCCTTACCAGTAAATGCCTATAACAAGAATTAGATGGGCGCATTATGCTTGGCAATCTTGAAAATAGCACCGTAGCAATATGGGTAAGCGAGTCTCTCTACGCCTATCCCGGATTGCTGGCCTGCCATATTGTCGGCCTCGCCATTATTGCCGGCATCTACGCAATGCGCGACCTGAAACTGCTCGGCTTCTTCCCTGATGTGGATCTTGCCGGGCTCCTGCAGCTCAACAAGCTGGCATTATGCGGTCTTGCTATCAATGCCGTTTCCGGGTTCCTGCTGTTTATCTCCCAGGCCTCCTACCTGATAACCAGTATCCCATTTCTCTCGAAACTGAGTTGTATAGCCGTTGCCATGACGATGTCCTGGCTGATTCAAACAAGATTGAATTTGCTTGCGACAGAATCGGGCGGTTCAGACCTGGCACTGGACAACATGATCAGGCTAATGGCTGCCGCTTCGCTGGCACTGTGGGCTGGTGCCATCATCGCCGGCAGGCTTATTGCCTACATCTTTTAAGCCTATGTGGAGTCTTCTTGCCGATATCGCTGCCGACAGCTCACTGAATCAGTGGATTGCTGAAACTTACTGGCTCTGGCCGGTGATGGAGATCATCCATTTCATCGGCTTGACCCTGATGCTGGGCGGCCTGATCATCATTGATCTGCGCATGGCAGGTCATATACCCCGACTGGACCCCAACAGGACCCACCAGATACTGCCGTTTGTGATTCTGGGATTCGCGCTCAATCTGATTACCGGCGTGTTGTTCTTCTATGGTGATCCGGGCCGCTACTCCATCAATATCGGCTTTCAGGTGAAGATGGTGCTGGTGATGATTGCCGGACTCAATGCCTTCTTCTACCACTGGAAGGTAAGTCCGTTCATCCAGGGACTAAGCAGTGGATCAGATACACCGCTTCTGGCGAAATGTACCGCCTACACTTCGCTCAGCATGTGGTTTGGTGTATTGCTTGCTGGTCGTCTGATTCCTTACGTAGGCACAGGCTAGTTGCTCTCACACATCATCTATCCACTGTTGATAGCGTTCTTTCGATTTATCAGTGCGTTTCCTGGTAAAAAATTCCGGCAAATTCTGAACCTTGAATTGCACTTTTACCTGAAAATCAAAAAATTTGGGCACGTTCGCAACCGTTTGGGTATTAATGGGTGTTGTACCTGAAGCTGTACCCATGAAATTGACCACTGCTTTGTCTTCTTTCAGCTCTCCTTCCATGAAAAGTTCTGTGATATTGGCGGAACGCCCATCTGGTCCGAGCCAGAAATCGATATGCCCTACCGTTTTTGGATTAAGCTGATTGAAACACTGCTTGAAACCACTGTTGCGCAGAATGTAGAGGAACTTCTCAACCTTGATCGAGAACATGAGCCGTGGACCGCGAGAAGACTTCGCCCATTCCCCACCCTGATCTTCAACTCTGACTACAGAGAAATGGCGCTCCGAGATTAGCAGCGTAGCCGGGAAGTCTTCGCGTTGCTGGTAGAAGCGGGTTTCACACCAGCAAGGCGGCTCCATAAAGTTTTCCAGGCCCAGTAGTGATCAGAGGCTAATCATACTTGGATGGATAGAACCGCACCGAGGCGCGGGACGCCTCTGCATCACAGTCGTAAGCCTGCAATTTGTACCCTTCAGCGGCTGGTAACCAGCGCGTGGTATAGGAAGTCGGTTCCAACAGAAACATCGGATCCTCAACCGTCAATGTAACGCGTAACTCCTCTCCTTCACGCCAGTAACGTTCCGTGACGATCTTTTGCGCAGACGAGGGAATACCGTTGTAGTCATCGAAGCCGGCAATATCAAATACAAAATGGGTAGTTGTCACATACAGTGAACCGTCTTCATAGTATCCGGTAGAAAAACCCTGAAGACTGAAATCGGTCGCATCAGGTTCACGGCCATCCAGCCAGACTGTTCGTAGCTGATCATCTTTCTCATAGCGGAACATGACCCGATCTGGCCACTGAGTAACCTGCATGACATAGGGATCGTATTGGATCGCTGGAGAAGAAGCGGGCTGGCAATCGTACTTGGGCGCCATGGTTTCTTCCCACACCTCCTGATAGGCAAGGGCCCTGGCGTTCAGTTTGGGGAAGTTGTCTTCGCCCCACGGCACATCGGGTCCATTAACTGGTCTTACGCTGAATCCTCCATCCCACAAACCGTCAAGTTCAGGAATTTCATCGTCACTCTGTGCGCTGATCGATGGTACCAGCAACATCAGCGAAGCCGCCGTCAGCGATGCAATCGCATAATTCTTAGTGTCATTCATCGAATTTAATCCTCGCACCAATCCCTAATTCTGTTCGTCTTCCTCAACACGCCCTCCCCGGAGCACGGGGCTGCCATCCTCACGCGTCATGCGGACACAACAGAGACCATGTGAGCCTTCTGCTCGGGACCTGTTGCCAGTGACTTTCACCGTCATGCCGACCTCGAGAGTATCAGGCGTCCAGCCAACACGGCGCAAACTCACCGGTGCGCCGAGCTCAACCTGCCACTCCACGGACTGACCGCTGTCATCAGTGACATCAATAAAAAGAAAAGCATGGGGATTGCGAAATACGAATCGTGTAATAGAGCCTTCTATGGAGACACGGTCCTCAGGATCATAAAAAGGTGCACTGGCGTGATGAGCAGAGAGTGGCGCCGTGGTCAGAAGTAATCCAGCACAGAGTCCAGCAAGCACTTTCTTGAGTAGAGCGGTTGTCATGGGCATTTCCTTTACGTTGCGCATCCTTGCGAGGCATTTATTGGAATAATGGTGCAAGCCTAAAGACATGCCGAGGCGGAGTCAACGTGATTTTCCCTCCCGGTAAGGGCTTTTTTCAGTTGTAGAATCAACAACTTAAATGCGACACCGGTCAGAGATAGTTCTCTCCGACGGAGCAAGAGGCAATGCGACTCAGATGGCTGTAAGGTAGCCCGGTCTGCTCATGCCATTGATTGAACTGCGCCTGGATCTTCTTCAAATCCCTTTGTGAACTTGGAGACTCTGCAATCTCCAGCCCCACACTCTTCAAGACCGTGACCACGTCACGGGAGAGAATGAAGCAATCTTTGCCCATGCGCCGTAAAAACCAGAGCGCGCTCTGTCCTCCCAGACGGGATCCATGTTTTTTAAGATGTGCCATCAAACCAATCTGATCGGATGCAGGCCATTCAGCAATAAAATTTCCGAATGAACCATGCTGCCTGGCAAGCTCCTGTACGAAGAACACATTTTCCTGCAAGGCCTTGATCTTCTGCCAGTTCCGCACAACCCTGCGATCACTGGTATAGGCTTCCCACTGCTCGGGAGAGAGGAAACCCAGTTTACGAACGTCGAAGCCGAAGAATGCCTCTTCGAATTCAGGCCATTTGTTTTCAATCACTTTCCAACTGAAACCCGCCTGGTTGATGCAACGAGTCATCATGGACAGGTAGCGATCATCGCCAATGGC
Organism: uncultured Pseudohongiella sp.; assembly: GCA_965267495.1. Taxonomy (GTDB): domain Bacteria; phylum Pseudomonadota; class Gammaproteobacteria; order Pseudomonadales; family Pseudohongiellaceae; genus UBA9145. Next base: position 3,160,329 of record OZ254078.1, read on the forward strand.
CCGAAGTGCTTTCTTGCTGGCAACCTTCGGTAGCATTTTCTTCAGTGCCGACGAGCCGCCTTTGCGTTTCTCGGCGCGCTGACGTATCTGGTCAAACTTCTTCATTCCTGGCCCCGTTTTCTTGCAACCAGCAAGGTGAAGTCACTGCCAATCTCACCATTGGCGATTAACTGTTGTTCTTCTTTAATCAAGCGGCGCAGAATTTCTCTGCCTGCTTCGGTCTCACTCAAATTGCCGGCAATATTGTCCAACACCAGATGCAGCAGCGTGCCGCCAAAATCTCTTCGGTCAATAATGTCGAATCGATTTTCCAGTTGCGGAATAATCTCTTCAGACCGAATGGCTTCGGTGGGGTCATAAGCATTCATCGCTTCGATTGTTGGTCTCTCAATGCGATCCTTGACTCCCTCTTCTCGGATGCAGGCACGATATTCCAGCGGGATAGTTTCCAGCAGTCGCTGGGCGTGCCGCAATTGATCATCGGTCCACTGAAACTGCTTGGGTCCCACAAATTCATTGATGATAAACAAGCCTCCGTCTTGCAAAGACTCATGAACCTGTTCCATGTAGTGTTCCAGATTCTCGATGTGATGGACTGACTGTGAAGCGAATACCGCACCGTAGTGATTGGCCGGTAGTGTGATGCGATTCAGGTCCGCCACTGCATAATCAATTTGCGCGTCCTGTCCGGATTTCCTCGCTTCTTCAACGGCGACTTCGATGGCACCCGTGGACACATCGTAGGCATCAAAGTGCTGTGCGATCGCGAGCTGCAAACCATGTCGTTCCAGCCCCCCGCTGCCACAGCCCAGGCTCAGCGCGTTCTCAACCGGGCTTGGATAGTAATCCCTTGCTACAGCCTCGAGCCAACCCCGCTCGGCCGAGCCGGATACACAGGGATTGATATATTCCGTGACCACGACCGGACATTCGGCCCAGGAGCTGGGACGCAGCGCCTGGGTGGATTCCTGGGCTTTCTCACCCCAGTGCTCGCTCGCCAGTTCGAGGCCTTCCAGTTTGGTTTGCGACTGCCGGGTAAGTCCCAGCCATCGCCTGATTGCGTTAACAGGATTCATAGTGACAATAGGGGGAATAATGCTGCTTCAAGAATTCAGTCGGCTGTTGACCTAGAGAGAGTAGTCCAGTTCAAAGTTGACTTCGGTAACACCCGGTACAGCGCGAACTACTGCACCCAGGCTCTGCTGAATAGTGCCCGTATTCCCTGGTGTCCGCATGCCACCACAGTCCTCACATTGCAGTGAGCCGCTGATTAACACCTGACCTTCGCTTACCTGCACATCAATGCCCTGAGGTAGATCGCTGGCATTGCGCAGTGCCGATTCTACCCGCAATGCAATTTCTGCATCGCTGTCTTGATCTGCAACGACTGTTGCAGATTCCGTTGCTGTCTCACTGCATGAAATAAACCAGGAAAGACTCAGGGCAACAAGCACTCTTGCAAGGTTTTTCAATTTACTCTCACTCGTTATTCGCTGCTATTGTTTGATACTGCGAGTCCCGGCATAGCTTACTTCGCCGCCGCCGATCTGATAAGCCTGCAAAAGATCTTGCAGGCGAATGCGAAATTCATCGTCTGAAAACCATTCCAGGCCGGTGACATGCACCGACTCCAGATTCTTCAAGTCGCGCAGAATGCTTTGGAAAAATTGCTCCGGGTTCTGCGCCGAAGTAACAAGTGCGGGTTCTCCAGCCCACCATTCACTGTCGTTAAGCGTGCCCTGTTCTGACATGCCCTGGTGCTGATGGGAAACAGCGTCTCGCCAGTGCATATAGAGCTTGTCGCAGGCTATTTCGCCAGTCAGGCATCTGCCATGTTTGCTGAGTCTGAGGAATTCGCGGCGCTGCATCGATCTCTTCCCTATCCTGCCGCCAGGCTGAGAATAGCATCCTCTATGGCAGCCACAGTCATCGGTAACTTGTGCCGATTCTTCGCCAGGGGCTGCGCTTCGGAGATGGCAATCTCACCGGCTTCATGTGCCACTGCGGCACTGATCTGCTGTCCTGCGAGAAAAGCTTCAACCGCCTCGACTCGCCAGGGGATAGGGGCAACACCACCCAGTACTACCCGGGCACTCTCAATTCTGTTGCCATCCCTCTGAATGACCGTGGCCACGCCTACCTCGGCATGAGTCCAGGCAGCCCGATCCATGATCTTGTGATAAGTGCTTACGGTGGAAGCAGCAGGCAGTGGAATTCGGACCCCGGTGACTAACTCTCCACTGCTCAGCGCGTTTTCACGCGCTGGATCGACTCGCGGTAACAGGAAAAATTCGTCAGCCGGGATTTCGCGCTCACCTTCCGGTCCGGCAACCTGGAACACTGCATCGAATGCCACCAGCGCCGGTGCCACATCCGAAGGATGCACAATGAAGGACGGACCGCCGCCGAAAATGGCATGCTGGCCATTTTCACCATTGACCGAAAAGCACTCATCACCACCAGCTTTGTAGCAATTAAAGCCGTTTCGGTAGTACCAGCACCAGGGACGCTGGGTAATATTGCCTGCCAGGGTGGCTACATTGCGAATCTGAGGCGTGCCTACACTGGCTGCTGCCTGCGCCACGGCAGTCAGCGAGGAGATGACGCGGGCATCCTGCTCAAGCTCAGTCAAAGTAGTCAATCCACTGAGGGAAACATCGGCCGAGCTGGAGGCGATATGGCCGCCTTCGTCGATGTTACGCAGATTGATGATGACGTCCGCCTGATCGGTGCCATCCTTGACCTGTTGCAACAGATCGGTGCCGCCACCAGAGAAAGCGAATTGCTGCCCGTTGTCGCTGGCCTGTTGCGCTGCCAACACTGCCTCGCGAAAGCTGTTTGCATTGATATTGCTTAATTGTTTCATGCCATCGCCTCCAGAATCTTGTCCCGGGTGATGGGAAGTGAGCGCATGCGCTTGCCGGTTGCATTGGCCACTGCATTGGCAACTGCAGCCGGCGCCAGGATTATGCCTGATTCGCCCGCTGTCTTGGCACCAAATGGACCATAGCCATCGTCCACTTCGATGAAAGTCACATCGATATCGGGTATGTCCTGATGAGTCAGATGCCGGGCACGATAATAACCGGGAGTGAGCGGTTGTCCGCTGGCAGGGTCATAGAGCAGATTTTCATGCAGCGCCTGGCCGATTCCCTGTATCGCAGCACCACGAATCTGGTCACGGGCAGTCGTAGGATTGATGATACGTCCCGACTCATGCACTGCCACGTATTTTGTTACCCGGGTTGAACCGATACGGGTATCCACTTCGACCTCGACAAAGTGGGCAGCGAAACACTGCCTGACTTTGCCATCAGTTGTTGGCATGGGTGTGGCAGAACCAATCAGCACATCTGCTCCAGTGGGCATGCCGCTACTGGCAATTTGCTGTTTCAGGTCTTCTGCTGCCTGCACCACCGCATAGCCAGTCATGATGGTAGTGCGACTACCTGATTCCCCTACCGAATAGGGACAGCGATCCGTATCACCCCAGACTACCTCCACCTGGGACAGGGGGACGTCAAGCGCTTCCGCTGCAATCATGCCCATAGTGGTTTTTGCACCGGGACCGATGTCAGTCACACCCACGTAGAGTGTGTAATTGGCATTGGCATCTACCTTGACGATGGCACTACTGGTGCCCAAACCGGCACGAAACATCATGAAGGAAAAACCGGCGCCTCGCTTGATTGGCCCTTCATCGGAGCCAGGTGTCACTCTTCTTCTGCCACTCCAGTTGAATTGCTCCGCACCGGTAGTGATGACTTCATCCAGGGAATAGTTGGTGTAGGGTCGGTCTTCCGTAGGCCGGCGCATATTCTTGAGCGTGAACTCGACCGGGTCCAGGTTGAGCTGATAGGCGATGTCATCCATGATGGACTCGATACCATACACGCCATGGGGTTCTGATGGGGCGCGGAAGTTACCGGACGTAGTGCGATTGGTATAGACCGGATAGATTTGTCGCAATCGGTTAGGACAGCCGTAGGAGTCCATGCCGCTGATGCCGCCGGAGTTCTTCCGATAGGGGCCCATGCCACTATAGGCACGCATCTGCATTGCCGTCACAGTGCCATCATCCTTCACACCGATCTTGTAGTGTTGGACGGTAGGCCAGCGACCGTGCACACCCAGCCAGTCATCACGTCTTGAATATTCCAGCATGACTGGTGCTGCCGCTCTCCTGGACAGGCTTGCAGCGATCAGATCTGCGTCCTGATTCTGATTCTTGTTACCGAAGCCACCCCCCATGTACTGGGTGATGACCCGGACCTGGTGATCTTCCAGCCCCAGATCTCTTGCCGTGTCATGACGGCAGTTGGCGATTCCCTGGGAGGGAGTATAGAGAGTGAGCTTGTCTCCTTCCCAACTGGCCAGTGAACAGCGCGGTTCCATCTGGGCGTTGTGAATGAAACCGGTCTCATAACGTTGTTCGAAAACCTGATCCGCTTCGGCGAAACCCGCTTCCACATCACCGACATCCGATGTCATGGGTTCCAGATTGCCCCGCACATCAGGACAGAGATTGCCTTCCGGCCAGATCGCAGGTGCATCTTCAGCAAGCGCCTGTTCCGGTTCCAGTACGAAGGGTAACTCTTCGTAATCCACTTCGATCAAGGACAGCGCCTGCTCGGCGATGTGTCGATCAGTCGCGGCTACTGCCGCGACAGCATCTCCCACATGGCGCACTGGATTGTTAAAGATGAGTCGTTTGTGCAGCGTCGCTTGTTTGACCGGATCATTATACTGACGCCCACCGTTGATCGATCCTGCCCCCCATACGATCTGGGCGTTTTCGCCGCTAATGACGGCGATCACACCGGGCAGGTTCTCTGCTGCAGCAGTATCAATAGCGCGAATTCGCGCATGGGGATGCGGGCTGCGCAGCACTCTGCCAAATAACATGCCGGGCAGTTTTACGTCACGGGTATATTTCGCATCACCGGTGACTCGCTCCACTGCATCTACGCGAGCGGTAGCGTTGCCTATTGTTGCCAGTGGTTCCAGGCCAGTGCGAGTAGGTTCGTTCATGCCACACCTCCCTGCCCTGATTGTTGTTCACCAGCTTCCACTACCGCCTCGACGATGGCGTTGTAGTTTGAGCAACGACACAGGTTGCCGACCAATGCTGACTTCACTTCATCTGCACTTGGATTGGGATTGTTATTCAGCAGTGCGGTGGCCGTCATCAATTGTCCGGAGGTACAGAATCCACATTGCGGTCCATTGTTTTCGACAAAGGCATTCTGCAATGGTGATAGCGCACCGTTTTGCGCCAGGCCTTCCACGGTCTGGATCTCCGCACCATCGGCCCAGACAGCGAGCTGGGAACAGGAATAGACAGGCTGACCATTCATAATGACAGTGCAGGCACCACACTCACTGCGGTTACAACCGACCTTGGTGCCGGTCAGGTCCAGCTGGTCCCGAATCACTTCCACCAAGGTCCAGCGATCCTCTACTTGCAGCGAAATGGCTTGTCCGTTGATGACAAAGCTGATTTCTGATTGAGCGGGTGCTTGTGACTGGGCTGTGCTTGTCGATGCGGTACCCAGCCCCAGAGCAGCGGCTGCCGCACCACCCCCAGTGCCGGCCAGAAAATTACGTCGTGCCTGGCCTTGTTGGGAAAGCGGGTCGAAAAACCGGACCGCTTCGTCATTGGGTGTTTTTTTCTTCATCGCCGGCTCCTGAGAAGAAGTATCATGGGAAACTACCGGGTGAGAACTCACTATAGAGGAATCGGAGATGAAAACAAGCGCACAGACAGCAGGACTCGGCGCCCTGGCTGCGATGGCCAGCTTTCTCATAACGATACCCGCGGGCATGGCGGACACGTTTCCTGCCGCGGAGGGAACTATCGAAATTACCCCTATCGTGCACGCCAGTGTGCAGCTGGAATATGACGGCAAGGTGATTCAAATAGATCCCTGGGGTGTCCTGGGAATGGACGCCATGCGGGCAGCAGACCTCATCATCGTGACAGACAGCCCCGGACACCACCTCGATCCACAGGCTATTTCTGCATTGCGCAAACCCGGTACCAGCGTGATCACGCCGGGCAATGGTCTGGCTGCCATTCCCGATGCCATCGTGTTGCAAATCGGTGATGTAGTGCAGATTGAGTCGGTAACTATAGAAGCCATTGCCGCCTACGACATCATACCTGGAGCACCAGAACACCCACGGGGAGATGCCAACGGTTACGTGCTCACCATTGGAGGTCAGCGACTGTTCTTTGCCGGCGTGACTGAATGCGTTGATGAACTGCAGGCACTAGGTGACATCGATGTTGCCTTCATGCCGATGAATATCCCGGTGGGACGCATGACGCCAGAAGCTGCCGCCGAGTGCACAAAGATCATTGGCCCTGAGGTTGTCTATACCTATCACTACGACCAGGACTGGAGCAGGCGGCTGCTAAACCCGGATTTTGCTGGCTCCCGTTTGCCGGGGGGTATTACCGTCGAGCAAAGTCTCGACGATTTCGAATCGGCACTGGCAGGTTCGGGCATCGAGTTTCGGCGCGGAAACTGGTATCCACAAACAAACAGGTAGCTTATCCCCTGTCTGACAACTCCACAGCCTGGCCATGAGGCGTAGCAAGATAGGCATCACGCCATGCCTTGACCAATTCCTGTAATTCCTCGGGAATTGCCAGCGCCTTGCTACCCAATAGATTCTCCAATGCACCCAGCCAGTGCTGATAATAGGTATCCCCCAGATCAGGATCGCCCTCTTGTTGCGCAAGCCTGATCGTCTCTCCAAGTGCCTGAGACCATTCTTCGCTGGCAATTATCCCTTCATCTACCAGCGCGGTGACCAGAGCGAACACCTGGGCTTCCCAGGGTTCTCTGAATACAAGCTCTTCCGCCGAGCGTTCAGGAACATGTAAGGAGTTCATGGCGCCAGGTGTTCCAGATAAGGTTCCCAGAGATCCACTCTGATCTCATCTGTTTCGCATGACGCACCGAACAGATCTGAACCCGAAAACGCGACGCAATAGAGATGTTCACCGTGACGATTCCCCTGGGCATTATCGTCAGCAAAGACATGACTGCCGTAGTGCGCTACAACTTCCCCCGTTGCGCCCTGCACGTAGCCTGGTGCACGTGTATGCCCGCGGTGCTGGATTTTTTTCACCCGGACAGGATCACCAATGCTGAATCCTGGTGCCTGTTCGTCCGGCAACAAGGTCGGACCACCGCTGGCGAGTATCTTGCGTGCAGCGGCTGCGTCCGGCACTCGCAGGGTATCGGCTATACCCTCATCAAGGAGTTGCTTCTCATCAAGCAGTTGCTGTAATCCCACCAGCCAGTTTTCGTAATAGCTATTGTTGAGATAGCTCGCCGGGTGCTGCCGTTCCCGGGCATAACGGGACTCATCAATATTCCAGCTACCCAGCATGCCCGTCGCCAGGGTGAGCGCCATTACGCGCCGTTCCCATTCCGCATGAAACACTGGTTCCTCGGCTTCTGACTCAGGATCGACCGGCCCGAGACCGTGTTTGCCGCCCAGATCATGTGCCCCGTTCACGGCGTCGCCTCATCGGGCGACCTGGCGAGTTCGACACCGATTATGGCATTGCGAGTCACCAGGCTGCGCAGCTTTTCTTCACTCCAGTCCTCAGTGCCTGCAGGCTGCATCGGCAGAACCAGGTAACGCATCTCGGAAGTCGAATCCCAGACTCTTATCTTTATGTCCTCGGCGAGGGTTGTGCCAAACTCATGCAGTACCGCTCTGGGTTCACTGACGGCGCGTGCCCGATAGGGAGCAGACTTGTACCAGACGGGTGGTAAACCCAGTACGGTCCAGGGATAACAGGAACACAAGGTACAGACGACGAGATTGTGGGTATCGCTGGTGTTTTCCACCACCTTCAGATGCTCTCCCTGTCTGCCTGTATAGCCCAGTGATGCGACTGCCTCGGTAGCATCGTCCATCAGGGCGGCCTTGAAGTCGGGATCGGTCCAGGCACGCGCAACCACATGCGCACCATTGCGAGGGCCTACCTTGTGCTCATAGGTTTCAATGATGGCATCGAGGGTTTCCGCTTTCACCAGACCCTTCTCAATCAACAGGGTTTCCAGCGCTTTAACCCGCAGGGTGAGATCAGAAGGAGGCTCGGTGTGATCGTGGCTCACGGTTGTTCCTTAACAGCTCAGATAGGTGACTGCATTGAATGCGCTTCGCCAGGTACCTGGAGAGGTATTTGACGCCTGGCAAGTGTCCTTAATCAATGCTGCCATGTTCAGGAAAGCAATGTCTAGCGACAGCGGCTTTGCCGATCAATCGGCTGAGAGTGAGCGGGCAAGAAAAAGCCCGGCTACTTTGCAGTAGCCGGGCTTTCTGATTTCTTGTCTAGCTATCTAAAACTTAGAAAGTCAGACGGAAACCTGCAGTGTAGATACGTCCCAGAGTATCGTAGTTACTTGGGAAAGTATTACCAGAGTTGGAAGAGGTATCACCTGCTTCGTTACCCACAACAGGTGGATCCTGGTCAGTCAGGTTGTCGACACCAACACTCAGACGAATGCGGTCATCCCACAGGTTGTATCCCAGGTACAGATCCAGGTAATCGTAATCTTCGATAGTCTGGAATGCTGAGAACAGGGTAGCCCTTTCTGGTGGCTCGGCATCAACTGCATCGATGTGGCGCCATTGCAGTGAAGCAGTGAAGTCACCCCAGTTCCAGTTGGTGCGTTGTACCCAACGCAGATCAGACAGTGGGTCACAGCTGGTACCAAAGAAGCCCTTACAGTCGATAACAGGTACAGTCGGGGAGCTCAGAGACTCCTGGGTGACGTACTTGTTGATGTTACCGGAGAACTGCAGGTCGCCGAAGCTGCCCAGATCAACACCGAAGTTGAAGCCAAGCTCGTAACCTTCCGCACGCTCGTACGACAGGTTAGTAGTGTAACGGCGAATACCGGAAGCGGGGCTGGTCAGGTCACCATCCACACGTACCACGTTGGCACAAGCGGCAGCATCACCCAGTACGTAGCACTGGTCCATGATTTCCTGAGCAGTGAATGCACCGATGATGTCTTCCACGTCGATGTCATAGTAGTCGAGAGAGATAGTCAGGTTCTCGATAACGCCATCAAGATTTGGCGTCCAGACAAAGCCAGCAGTGAAGGTATCAGCAGTTTCTGCATTAGGTGGCGTGACAGGATTTGAACCTTCCAGGGTATTAACCTGTCCGGCTACGATGTCCTGAAGAACACCAACCTGGCCTGGCAGCATGCCAGTGGACTCACACAGAGATTGCAGACGTGCATCGATGTTACCAGCGTTTGCAACTGAACAGGGGTCCAGAGTTGCGTTACGCAGTGCAGTAGTCACCGGAGAAAACAGCTCACGTACGTTTGGTGCACGAGTCGCTTCCTGCTGCATGACACGAACCAGCAACTGATCGTTTACTGTCCAGTTCAGACCTGCTTTCCAGGTGTTCACGTTGCCGACAGTGTTGTAGTCGGAATCGCGATAACCAAACTCGAAGTTCAGCGCTTCAACAAAGTCAACACCATCTACCAGAGGCAGCAAGCCTTCCAGGAAGAATTCGTCAACCTTGTAACCACCAGCGATTGGCAGCAAGTTACCACCAGCACCACCTTGACAGGATGCAGGCGCCAGCTTCAGACACTCATCAGGCTCGAGAGAGGCAAACTCGTCACGAGTTTCAAAACCTACAGACAGAGCAAGTGGAGTAGAAGCAGTCGGCAGCTGAACAAAGTCAACCGGACCATCCAGAGTGATCAAACCAACAGACTGGTCATACTTCTGCTGTTGCAGTGCGATCGCACGTGCGTAGCCGGCCATTGCTGGAGTGATAGTACCGAAACCACCGAACAGGTCGATGGGCACACAAGTGGCGTCACCATTGCGACAGGTAACACCATCAGTGCTATCCAGTGCGTTCTGGATGTTGGTGAGGTTGGTGTAACCATCACGAACTGTAGTTCGGTTGGATTCACCATACTGGAAAGAAATATCGTAGTTCCAGTCACCAATCAGCTGGCCACGAGCACCAGCCAACATCATGAAGTGCTCGGTGTCATACTGCTCGGTACGTGGACCCAGCTCAAGAGTACGACGACGCAGTTGCATCTTCAGGTAGTCAGCTTCGTCAACGATGCCATTGCCGTTTACATCGTTCCAGTTGTCGCCCTGGCCACCTGCAGACAGGTTACCCAGGCCAACAGCGGAGTTGGCAAAAGACAGGATCTCGCCACGAGCCTGATCGCTGAAGAAAGGGTTAGCCATCGGTACGTCAAATCGGGCACCGAAAGTACCGGAAGGAGCAACTTGCTGTTCAACAGTGATGTTGCTGAATTCCAGTGTTGAATAAACTTCCAGGTTCTCATTGAACTCGAAGTTACCCATCACGAACGCGTTGTAACGTTCCTGAGGAGTACGGTAGAAGTTGTAGGGGTTGAAGTTGAATACTGAACAACCACCACGAGCGCCAAGGCCAATTCCAGCGTCGCCAGTGTAAAGGGTGCGATCGTTCAGGAACTGACCCACGTTACCCGCACCAGCAATATTGGCACGTGTAGGCATGGAAGTCGTAGAACCACCCTGGGCTACAGCGTCAGGTGCATCACAACCAGCTACTGGTGTAGGTACAGGACCCTGACCAGCCAGGAACTCGGAGAAGTTCGCACCATTGCTGGAACGAATACCGAGGTTACCCAGTGCGCGCTGACCCAACAGAACCGCTTCACGCTCTGACCAGCTCAGGTTGATTGCCACGTTACCGCGACCGCCATCAAGATCTGCACCCAGAGTCATGGAGATGTTGTCAGTATCTGCATCGTTGTCACCAGAAGTTGAATTGGTGACCTGCAGATCAAAACCGGTGAAGTTTTGCTTGGTGACGATATTGACAGCACCCGCAATTGCGTCGGAGCCGTATACCGCAGAAGCACCACCAGTGATGATGTCGATGCGCTCAATAAGCGCAGTAGGAATGGTGGAAGTATCTACACGACCGAAATAGTTAGCCGGTGTGATTCGACGACCATTGAGCAGTACCAGGTTTCTTTCAGGGCCGAGGCCTCGAAGGTCAATAGTTGCCTGACCACCAGTACCGTTGTTTACGTTTTGACCATCACCAGGAATGGTGGATGGCAGTTCTCGGAGGATCTTTTCAACTTCGACTTCTTGTTGAAATTCGATCTCAGCCAGACCCACTGTAGTGATGGGGCTGGATGACTGCAGGCCAGGACGGCGAATACGTGAACCGGTAACGATCACTTCTTCAACCGCAGTGTCCTGCGCATACACAGCGGGGGCTGTGCCGAGAGAGGCTGCTGTGGCAACGGCGGCAAAAGCCATCGACCAGGCAGACGCTTTCTTATTGAGTTTGAACATTAAATGTTCCCCCTTAACGTGAAAACAGAGCACGCGAGGCCATATCCTGCCCCTCGAGCACTCTCGTTTCTTTTCTTGGTTAGATTGTGCAACCCACGACTTCTGGGTTACTTGGGCGCGGATTCTACACTGATGGACTGCAAACAAATAGTCACATTTGTAACAATTTGTAAAAACTTTCCGAATAAGCGCCATATTTTTGTAAAAAAGTGCATTTGCAGGAATTAATTACTGTGAAATCCACGCTTTTCAGGGGTTTAGCCCGTATCGAGGCAGGGCCGTGAAGTCAGTGACACGTGCTGGGGGAAGCTCGACTGCGCCATATTCTTGCCACAATACAGTGTTTATATTGGCGCGGAATTGCACGTCTGTTACGGTGCGGTTTGATCCAGGAAATTAACGATGAACCCTTGCCGGCAAGCACCATCTCCACTTGCAGCGCTGACGCTGATAGTTGCCCTGCAGAGCTGCAGCAACCAGGCCATGTACGAGGCCATCCAGCAGAACCGGCTACAACGCTGCGAGGAGATTCCCATCCCTCAACAGCAAGCCTGTCGTGATCAGTATCAAACCAGCTACGAGGAATATCGGCGCGAGCGTGACGCCCTGCCCTGAACCTGGCTTGAAGATTCAGACTCGGTCTGGTGAATCAGTGGGAAACTGTTAGTGAGGTCTAACGGAGAAGCGGTAACCCGCACCACGAACTGTCTGAATCAACTTGGCATAGTCGATGGCAGTGTTCTCTATGGAGGAAAGCGCCTTGCGCAGTCTTCTGATGTGCACATCGATGGTACGTTCTTCCAGATACACATTGCCGCCCCAGACTGAATCCTGAATATGATCCCGGCTGAAAACTTTCTCCTGGTTTAACAGGAAAAACTTCAGCAAGCGAAACTCGGTAGGACCCATATCAACGGGTTTGTCTTCGATGGAAATTCGATGGCTGGTAGGATCCAGTTTCAGATCGAAAACCTGCAGCACTTTATCTTTTTGTTTGCCATTCACCCGGCGCAAGACGGTTTTGATTCTAGCTACCAGCTCTCGCGGTGAAAAAGGTTTGGTGATGTAGTCATCAACGCCCTCATTCAGACCCTGCACCTTATTGTCTTCACTGGCTTTGGCAGTGAGCATTATAATTGGAATGTTCGTTGTAATTTCGTCCCTGCGTAACCTTCGCGCCAATTCGATACCACTGCCGCCGGGAAGCATCCAGTCAAGCAGAACCAGATCCGGTTTGTGATCGATGATGGAAACGTGCGCTTCGTGAGCGTTGGCTGCACTGAGGCTGGTAAAGCCCGCGAGGTCGAGAGTGATACCCACCATGTCCCGGATTGCGGCTTCGTCGTCGACGATGAGGATGGTGGATTCTGCTGTCATGGCAAAGGGTTTCTTTGTGTCACCAGCATGGATAAAAAATCGCGCAAGACCGCGGAAACTGGGGATATTTAAGCAAGATTATATTACAGCTGTGTTACAGGGGGCGACCGAAATCACCCCTTGCTCAGAACGTATAATCGAGCTGAAAACTGAACTCCCGGCCTCTCCTGTAGCCGATCGCTGTGAAATCACCCTGATTAATTTCATTGCGCTGATCTGTGAGATTTCGAGCCTTGAAGGTCATCGCCAGATCATCGGTCAAATCGCGGATGAAGATGAAATTCATCTCGCCAAAGGCTTGTTCGATCAAGTCAGGTGCGGTCTCAATTCCCACTTCGGCAATGCGATCACCATAGTAATGGTACAGCAGTGTAGCAGTCGTACCGGCGATTGGTTCGTAACCCATCTGAAAATTGAACAACCAGTCAGATTGACCCTGCAACGGCCTGTTGAGTGTGGTCAGCACACCCTGATTCTCTGGAGAGATGTTTACTTCAGATTCGATGAAGGAAACATTGGCCTGTACATAGAAATCTTCGCCAATGCCGTTGAGGAAATCTTCGCCGAGAAAATCCAGACGCTTGTAGACTTCATATTCAATACCATAGTTTTCCGCACCTTCCGCATTGATGTAAGTGCCCTGGCGCGTTGTACTGTCAAGAATTGAAGATTCGATAGGGTTGGTGAATTCCTTGTAGAACAAACCCAGCGACATGTAATCGGTGAATCCAAAATACCATTCCCACCGCAGATCATAGTTGCTCAACTCTGCAATCTTCAGATCGGGATTACCGATGATGTCCTTACCAGTCAGTGGGTTGGTAAACGCGGCTGGCGAAAGCTCTCTGAAGTCAGGCCGGGAAACCGTTTCGCTGTAGCCGGCGCGGAACTGGTGGTCGCCATTAATAAAAGTTAGGCTCAATGCAGGTAGCAACTCACTGCTGTCCTGAAACGCACGAGATCCCGCTCCTGGCCTGAACAGGTCAAAGGTATCAACTGTCTGCAGGAAATCCTCTTGCCTGGCGCCAAGTGTGAAGCGAAGGCGATCGTCAAAGTTAAATTCCACTTCGCCATAAAACGCTTCCAGTTCATTGTCGGCTTCATAGTTGTCGGTTGGCCTGGTAATTTCCCGAATCACGAAACCATCTGCGTTAATTCTTTCAGCGGTAAGAATTTCCTCAATAGGCTGCTGAAGCAACACTGGATCGTTGGCCTGTACACCAGCAAAGTTGTAACCGAATCGGCGAATTTCTGATTCGCGCGCCTTTTCCGTATACATATAACCAGCTTGAGTCGTAATAGTTGAGTTCGCCGGCCCACCGTAGAATGTCATGCTGAGATCGACGCCAAAATCACTAACGGTATCGTCCAGCACACTCCAATTGCGCAGGTTTCCATCGACACGGGACGAGAATTCACCAGCATCGCGGCGCCAGATACGCTCATCCGGAGAATCTCGCTCAGCCTTGATGCGGCTTGCTCTCCAGTTTACGGTGAACTCATTGAACGCGGGGAAGTAGTGATCGCCTTGCAGTTGATTAGAGAATAACTCGCGTTCGATCCATCGAAGTTCATTGATCTCTACATCCTGTTCGGCTTCGATAGCACCAGTTGACCGCGCCACCAGATTGTCAGTCTTGCGCAGCACGATCGATGTGAGGCGGATATTGTGATTGAAATTGAAATCCAGGCCTGTCGTGAAGATTCCGCTCACATCAACACTGTTTTCAGTGCCTGTGTAGTCCATGTTCTCGCGCAATGTGAGGCCATCGCTGCCTGGCACAAAGGTATCGCGATCAATGACATCAGTATCCCAGGCATTGGAATAATTGACCGAGGCCAGATAATTAATCTTGGCTCCATTGTCGTTCAGATCGAAAAAATTACCCGTAGAGATCGTGGCGCTGACATTCGCGGGCAGATCTTCCACCATCGGCGTATATTGGTTGCGGAAACTGCGGCCCACTTCATCCAGCTGCTCCTGGGGGACTCCCACACCGGAAAAAGGGCTGAACTTGCGTAACTCCTGATCGTCGGCAGTGGCTATTTGTAAGGGCATGGGTTGTTCGCGCCAACCATCATCAATTCCCAGCCAATCGGTGTCGCCGCCGTCCACGCGAAAACCATCATTGAAGGCAACGTTTTGCACCATGCCTACGCTTGAAGTGATGTTGAAGAAGAATTCATCGGTAGATTTCTTGGTGCGCATCTGTAACACACCGCCACCGAACTCACTGGGAAACTGTGCCGAGTAAGTCTTCTGTACCAGCACACTATCCAGCACAGCGGTCGGAAACAGATCCATGGGCACAACCCGGTTAATAGGTTCCGGACTTGGCAAGATCGCACCGTTTAGCAAGGTGGTGGAGTAGCGCTCACCCAGGCCACGAACGTAGACAAATTTGCCACCCACGGTGCTGAGACCGGCAACGCGTTTCAGGCTTTCGGCGACGTTGGCATCACCGGTACGCTGAAACTCTGCACCATCAACTACGTTGGAGATCGAATCGGTTGCTCGCTTCTCATCGGGAACGAACTGACCGATCACTGAAATTTCCTCGATTTGAGGCTGTTGAGCCGCGGCGAGTGAACTAACGGCAGAGGCCACGCAAATGGCCAGCAGCTTCTTGCGATTCATTTTCTAGAGGCTCCGGGGAGAGTGGGTGCGAAATTGCCGCCTAGCTTATTGCACTTGTATGACATTAATATTACAGACGAAGAATCAGCGATTATTTAAACTATTGATGTAATTTGTATTTTTGGGAAATAAGGAACAAAAAAGGGTGCTCGCGCACCCTTTCTTGTCAGAGATCAAACTTCAACCCCTAGTCGTAGTCGAAGGTCCAGCCTGTGGTCCAATCCAGGGAATCGTTCTTCACGCCGCCGATGTAGTTCACTGCATCGAAGAAGGGATGATCGATAACCGCTGGAGAAACCGCGTTAACCGCAGAGCCGTTGGTCCAGCCTTCTGTACCGCCCAGGTCTACCGTGCCTGAACTCGAGTTTGCCTGTGCGGCGAACCACTCTTCCGTGGTAAAAGTCCCTTCACCGGCAAGCGCGCTGGCACATCCGGAAGTGATCAGGCTGTTCTCCATGCGCAGGGTTCCGTTGAAGGAACCGGAAGAACCTGACTGAATGAAGGTCTCATCACCAGCGATGAGGATACAACCTTCTGTAGAATTCAGTTCACCACCGATCACGGAGTTAAACATCTGCATGCCTGTGCCAGCTTTCAGTTCAAAAGCATGACCATTGCCCTTTTGGGTCAGGCTGGTGATACAGGTCAGATTGGCAACAGTAGGGTTGGAACGAGGAGTCGCGGTGGGATTACCACCCAGATTGTCTGCCTCAATGCAGTTGTCACCAGAGGTGGTGTGCTTGATGACCACGTGCTGCAGGTTTCCAGTCCAGCCATTGGTCCAGTCCAGTGCGTCATCGTCCTGGCCGGTGATCAGAATGTGCTTGGCATTGACTGTACCACCATAAAACTCGATACCATCGTCCGCACCATTGTGGCTGTGGATGTAATCGAGAATAGTGCCGCTGCCTACACCCTGCAGGGAGATGGTGTTCAATTCATCATCAGATGTGATGGGGAAACCGGCGTAGCGAATCTGTACGTAAGTTACTGCGCCGCTGCTGTCCTCATCATTTGGCGCATCACCACCGCCATATTCTCCAGTAGAACCTTCACCCACCGCGACACCGCTGGCCGTGTTCTGGGTTGCTGAACCACTGATGGTCAGACCACCCCATAAACCGCGCGCATTCAGCGCATCGAGTGAGCCATCATCCTGGCTTGAGGTCATGATGATAGGCTTGGCTGCAGTGCCGTTGGCGAAAACCTTGCCACCGCGGTCAATCACCAAAGCGGTCTGACCACCTTCGGCGATGATCTTTACACCAGGATCGATTGTAAGAGTGACTTTCTCCGCATCTGGTGTGTTAACTGTATTAGAACCGATGAAGACGGTGCCATTGACGAAGTAGACAGCGTTATCTGTCAGATGCATGTCGGTCAGAAATCGATCAGCGGGGATGTTGCACACTGGCTTGTCTTCGAATGTGGCGGCATTCTCAGTGGTGCCGGCAGGACATCCGGAGACTTCAGCGGCAACTTGAACGCTGACGGGTGAGCCTGTGTAGGTGATCTGGCTGACGTCACCGGTGTGATAGCCAAAAAATACGTTAACCGTGCTACCTGCAACACCTTCTTCGGTGCCCACAAAATCATCCAGAATGGTGACTTTTTCTTCACCAGACAACAGTCCAGTGTCGAAAGCCAACACATTATTAAAATCCAAAGGTACCCATTCATTTTGGGCATTCAAATTCAACAACTGGCCGTTAAGTTCCACAACGGCAACCAGGGAGCCTGACTGTCCAACATCTGCCGGAGCCGGCGCAATTACACCAACAACATCGAAGGGTTCTGAAGCAGGAACCAGAGATTGAAAACTGGCGCTGTTATTGAGCGTCGCACCACCGGTGAACGCGGCGCCTGATTTGGGCCCTGTTGCTACCAGCGAAGGTTGATCCGCAGCTTGCACAGCCATGGAGGCAACGCCGAGTGCCACACCTGCAGCGAGAGCATTGACTCTTGTCTTATTGAATATCATGTCGACTCCTTGGATTTGATTCAGTCTAACTAGCTCGAGAAAGTAGTCGTGCAATAATAGGTGTGGCATGTTGCAGTTCTGCGACGGTTTTTTTGCAGTTTTATTACAGCGAGTCCCTGGACCTCCCGTATTTCGGGAATGCTGGAAAATGACCCAAACTCCAGCTGTCATAGCGCTGTCACGCTCTGGTCAATTTAGGAACTTATAGTTTACGCCCGTTATGTCTCAAGAAGTCGAATCTGAACAACTCAAGGTTGAAGCCAAACATCTGGGAATTTTCGAAACGCCATTCGCCTATTGCATGCTGAAGAATGGCGAAGCACTGATGACCGACCTTGAAAACTCCATCCGCAACAGGATGGCCGCTGATGACGGTCTGCAAAGATCCAATATCGGCGGCTGGCACTCGGACACCAACATGATCAAATGGGGTGGAGAAAGTGCCCGTGATCTGGCGGAGACCGCGGTCAAGATCGCCAAACGCATGAGCCACTTCCAGGATTCCAGTCCGGACAACTACGAGTGGGTGGTGGGCATGTGGGCTAATGTGACATCTGCAGGCGGATTGAACCATTTGCACAGCCACCCGGGAAATCACTGGGCGGCGGTGCTGTATATCGATATGGGAGACGATCCGGACGATCCTCAAGAGCAAAAAGGGGGAAACTTCTACATGGAAGATCCACGTTTCCCTATGATCGCCATGAAAGAAACCAGTTTCCGCATGATTTCACCCGACGGCACGCCCCAGCGCTATGAGTGGGAGTTAAAACTGGAGCGGGGCAATATCGTGGTATTCCCAGCCTGGCTGCGACACGGGGTCAGAGTCTATAAGGGCAAGAGAGAAAGAATCTCTATCGCCATGAATATAGATGCCCAACGCAAACGCTAGGAAATATTAGTTGGTTGCTGGAAGAACTAGAGAGACCCGGCGCTGGTCGCACGCTTGAACCGATATCTCAGGAACGGATTCAGCAGTCTTGCCAGACCTGAGGTAAAGGTGAGCGGACTGTCCAGCACTGCAAAGCACAAACAGCCCTCGTCACTGACAGGCTGGTGCGTGTGGCTGGAATCCCGTACCACAAAATCAGCCGCCTGATACTTGCCCATTTCATCGCTGAAACTACCGTCCAGAACCAGGGTTACTTCCTTGCCCTGGTGTTTGTGCACGGGCACCTGGCTGCCTGGTTTCATATAGAGAAATTCACACTGGGTCTCATCATCCAGCGCAACGGATGCCTGGTTGATCCCGCCAGCCAGCTTCTTCCACACCAGTCCTTCAGAAGCGATCTTGGCCAGCACCCTGGGCAGCTTCACACTATGATCCAGCATATGCATCTCAGTGTGCATGGGTTCGTCCTGTCTTGCTTCCCTGATCTGGGGCATTTCAATGATATTGGCAGCAATATCCGAGAAGTTAGTCGCCGGAGTGCCGGCTACGCTGGCATTGTCAGTGTCCGTAAGCCACTCGGCTGAAGCATTCTCTTCAAACTTTGCCACCATCGCACTGCAGGCCCGACACTGCTCAACATGGGCAGCGACAACAACACTCATGCCGGCGGACAATCTGCCTAGAGCAAAATCTGCCAGCAATTCTTCTGTTGGATGAAATTTCTCTTGATAACTCATTTCTGTATCCAGCTGTCTATCTGTTCAATCAGTTCTCTATTAAGGCGCCGAGCTCAGCATGTCTGCTCAAGCTTCGGTACCCAGCAGTTGTCGTAATTTACCCATGCCCAGCCGTAATCGGGATTTCAATGTGCCCAGCGGTATCTGCAAAATCCTGGCGGCTTCTTCATGGGTTCTGTCGTGAATATAGATTTGCTCGACCACAGCTCGCTGCGCATCGGGCAGTTGTTCATAGCATTTTTCGATATTGTCTATCTCGGCGAACTTGGTGCCTTCCTCATCATGAACCTGGGCAGAATCGTGTTCTTCCACCACTGGCCAGATATCGTCAGCACTCACCGTAGAGGGTTGACGCTTGATTTTGCGCAGCATGTCGAAACAACGGTTTCGGGTCAGAGTGAAAATCCAGCTCTGAGCCGAGCCTCGATCCAGATCATAGAGCGGCGCTTTTTGCCAGACAGTCAGCATGGCTTCCTGTACCAGGTCATTCGCCAGTTGCTCATTGCGGGTGAGTTTCACCCCCATGGCATAGATGCGCTTGGAAAAGCGATCAAACAGCTTGTTGAAAGCCGCCGTATCCTGCTGATTTCCCACCGCAATGAGTAGCGTTTCGTCAGTCTCAGTATCGATATCTGCCATATTGGTACCGGCAAGGCCCTGCCTTACCCGATTATCATCGGCAGATCCAACTGGAAAGCCGCCTAGCGCTGGTGCCATGGTCGTCATAGGCATTCAATACGCCGGCGCAAAATGACCAGATCACTATGGATTCAACCGTATTTTCTGTGATCCAGACCGTAGCAAATACCGTATTGGCTGGGAACCAGTAATGTTGGGGCCTGAGACCTTGAATCAGCAACAATCCATACAGCCAGATCTGGCCGAATTCGCACCGCAATCAGCGGTAGATCGGCTGGCTGCTGCCTGCAAGCGGATCGACCGGCAATCGATCGTTGAGCTGTTCTCACTCTATGCTGACGATGTCTACTATGAAGACTCCTTCAAGGCATTGCAGGGCAAGAAAGCGTTCCTTGCTTACTGCACGGCGTTTCTCGAGCAGAGAGCGGCCAGCATTCGCATCATCACCTCAATACAGGACGAGGACAGCTTCTTCATTTCCTGGTCTGCCAGTATCAGCGATGAAAACGGCATGGGAACGGGTTCCCGGGTTGAAGGCGCGAGCTATTTCAAGCTTCGCGGTGGTTTGATCTATTTCCAGAGAAACTACTTCGACCTTGGCAAGGACGACAAACACATCAGAAAAGCTCGTCGAACAGGCTGGATCAAATCCAGGTCAGGCCAGTAATCCAAGCTGTAAGGATTTCCCAAATCGCTCGTCGTAGTCGAAGGGAAAATCACAGTTGCTCCACATGGATTGCGCTAGTTCCTCAAGGCTCATGGCACAGCCCCTCTCAATCCAGCTTGCCAGTCCGGCTGCCACATCCGGATAGCGAATCTGCTCATGTCCAGGCAGGTCCAGCCATTTTTCCAGTACCGACTGATCGAGGCTCTCTATGATGGTGCCACGATTGAGCGCCTGCAGAGCCAGGGCATTACATAACTGCTCGTACTGACCCAACAGTGGCTTGATCAGCAGCTTCTTGCCCAATGCCAGACATTCGCTGGACAACTCGAATCCTGCATTGCTGATCACACCGAAACAATCAAGCAGATCTTTATGAAATTCGGTATGGGATAAGGGTTTGACTGTGATGTGACCAATCTGTTGTTCCTGTTCGACTTTTGCATAGATGAGGAAGTTGAATCGGTCGAAGGGCTGCACAAAACTCACTACGTCATCGATCGCTTCAAATCCCATATACACCAGAATCTTGTTGCCAATAGCAGGCAGCGGCTGCATGGGTTCAATCAGCGGCGGCAGGATCGGCTGATTGAAATGATGCCAATGCAGGCCCACCCGTGTATCCGTTGGTGCAAAGCTCTTGAGTATCAACTGAGAACCGAGATAGCCCCTCACTTTTGGTACAGCATAGTCGAAGGCTTTCTGATGGCTGATGCCGATTGAACGCGTACCGCTGAGTTTTGCTGCCCAGGCGGTTAAAGGTTCGAAATCAGAGATCACCAGGTCATAGTCTCTGGTGTGCAACCTGCGCAGATCGCCACCAAATTCAAAGATGTTGTTGCGCGTCATGGTCTGCAAGTGCTTGAGCTTACCTCTTTCCACAATCAGGGAAAGGCCTCTATAGCACTGAAATCCTTCAAACAGCTCCATATGGAAATAGTCTTCTTTAGCGCGACCAGTGAGCACAAACTCCAGGTCGATATCGGCATTACGTAAGGCGGGTACCAGGGCGCGGGCACGCGCCAGGTGACCGTTTCCGGTACCTTGTATGCCGTAGAGAATGCGCATCAGAAGAGCAGGGCCAAAGACACAAACAGGGCGCTGGATCCCAAGGCCGCGCCGGCAAGAATATCGCTGGGGTAGTGCACACCGAGAATGACGCGGGAGAATCCAATCAGCATGGCCCAGCTATAGGCGAGCACATTGTATTCAGGATAGAAAGCACTAATCAGACCTGCCATCAGGAAGGCTGCAGCGGTATGACCTGATGGCATGGAAAATTTGTCGCTGGGCTCGATGGAGAACTGGCAACCATGTAGCTGCACGAATGGCCGGTCCCGTTTGATCAGCGCTTTTAGCACCACAAAGCAGGGCAACTCAACGAGGAAGGCCAACAGGCCCACCTTGATGAAATCCGCGTATTCAACAGGCGCACTGAGATAAACAAGCACGGCAATACCCACGTATAAATGCCCATCGCCTGAATGAGAAATCCAGCGATTGAGTGTTATCAGGGGGGAGTTGTGCTGTAGCCGGTTTAACCAGAGATAAGCGTTGACATCAAGATCGATCAGGCCGGTGATCACATCCAGACTCCAGGTTTACCTGTAATGGATGCAGCTTAATGGCGCTATGTGTCACTTTATTTAAATTTCAGTGAAGGTTTTTTTACAATCGTTTCTATATAGCGACATTAATTTGACGCATTCGCTGTGATTTAAACGACTGTAAGATAGGGCTGGAGCGCTTCGAACCGATAGTCTATTTCCGCGATTTGTTGCGGCGAAAAGCGGTACTCTCCCCGGCGGGATTTCGTCGTTTTGAAAACGCCCCGTTTCTGCATGATGTACAAGCGCACCCCTGGAATCAGATTGTCCAGATTTTGAATAAGCAATAGTCTGGAGTAACAATCTCTCAATGATGCTTCATCTCCTTGCAGGTATAGCTCCCACATGCGCGCATACACATCGGCATACATGGCACCGCCAGTCATCACACCATCCGTACCGATACGCATTTCGTAGAGCCAGCCTCTACCCAGGGTGGCGCCAAATATGCTCTTGATGGGATCAGGCTGGTAGGCTTGCAGTGCAATCATGCGTTCATGCACGCTGCCATATTCTTCCTTTATATAACCGCACTGGGGAAACTCCCGTGCAAGATCAACAATAAAATCGATGGTTAGCTCAATATCCGGACCACCGCTGGTCTGGACGAAGACTGGCCGATCGGTGATTGCACACAGCGCCGCATAATAATCCCGTATATCGCGAAGACTTGTCGCCGTGGTTGGTGGAATGGCGATCATACCGTCAGGCTGCAACCGCTCCGCTATGCGTGCATACTCTTCCATGCCTGCAGTGTCTTCCGCCTGTACGCCCAGAACCAGCAACAAATTGGTATTACGACGCGCACTGGCAAGTACTTCAAAACCGCGAATTCTTTCTTCTTTACTCAGGTAACGCTGCTCGCTGGAATTTTGCGGCCACACCAATCCCTGAACACCGCAGCGCTCACAGAATGCCACTTCTTTAGCAAGATCTTCATAATCCACTTCGCCTGATTCTGTATAGGGAGTTGTCAGGATCATCAACGCACCACGCATGGGATTGCCTTGCGCGAAACCTGGCATGCTCAAGGGTAGCGTCGCCATGCCGGCCAGGGATGTAATTGCCTGTCTTCTGGTTAATTGCAGTTTCATCGTTAATTCGAGCCCCTGGATTCACCGATTGGAATTGATTTATTGTTCTTCTGCATTGGGTTCCTTGCGACGTTTCAGCTCATGCTCGATAGCACCCACATTCTTGTCCAGCATTTCTCGGGCAGACAGCAGCTTACTCTCCAGAATTTCCAGTTCTTCGATGCTGTCATCACCCAGGCCATTGCGAAAGACACGCACACATTCATTAACGGCATCAGTGTAGCTGGAGTTGGTTTCAGCCAGTAGTTCATCGAGTTGTTCCTGGGTCTGCGGGACCACCGCATCCGGGAAAAGTTTTTGTTTGAGTATCTCGCAGATTTCCAGACCGAAGATGTCATCCATGGCCCGTGCCACAAAAATTTCGAGGTTATCGCGGAAATGTTTTGATCGCACTGCGTTGTCAGCAAAGAAATCATCAACGATTTTGATGTTCTTCTTGTTGCAAGCGAGGAATTCATCACCATCCTCCGGGTTTTCCGGCAGGTTGAATTTGATTGTTCGATGCTCATCGCCAATCTCACTGATGTACAGGTCGACTGCCTTGGCGACGATTGCGCGCTTGGCACCATTGAGCGTGTTCCAGGCACGTTCGTAGTACCAGCGCACAATACTACTGGATGAATAACCATGGAATGACGGACGCATATCAAAAATTTTCATCTGTTCTTATTCTCTCTATCGCAATCCTCTGAAAGACTGCGCATGGGTCCGACAGGCGTCTCTTCCCAGCCTGTCGGGCTCCTTTTTAAGCTCTTGTCACAGTCTGTCCAGCACTGAGCCTATGCAGTTCTGTTGAGTCTTTCAACCGCTGTGGAATACCCTTGCATCCCCCTGTTCTTCACCCGGCTGAATTTTTCTGTAGAATCGAGGAAAAACACCAAGAATGGAGCGTCTCCAATGACCGATCCGTCCGCAGCTCTTCTCTCCAGATTCCGCATGCCTTTTCTTTCCCTGGCTGCCATCGCTTTGTTATCAAGCTGTGATAGTGGCTCTGAGACTGCCAGCACAGCACCGGCCACCGAATCGCAGCCTGCAGCCATGACACCAGCTGTGGCAGAAGCCAGGGAGTGGGCGACAGCCGGCCAGGGTGCACAAGATGGCGAATGGCAGGCCTATGGCGCGGACACCGGCAGCACCAAGTACACTGCCCTGAGCCAGATTGATGCCAGCAATGTGGACCAGCTGGAAGTCGTCTGGCGACGTCCTGCGGTTGATCAGTCCTACCTGGAGTTGAATCCCCGTCAGCGCTATTCCACAAACTGGAATGGTGCACCAATCATTCACGACGGTATCGCCTACATCACCAATGGCATCGGCCTGGTAGAAGCCTTCGATCCGGGCACCGGTGAAACGATCTGGGTGCAGAGCCCTCCTGGTGGCGCGGAAGGTTTGCCCGGGGCACCAACCCGGGGGGCAGCATTCTGGTCAGACGGTGATGAATCGCGTCTGTTTGTGCAGCGCGGCACCTATCTCTATGCGCTCAACCCTCAATCCGGCGAGCCCTATGAGGACTTCGGGGTAGATGGCAGAGTCGATTTGCAATTCATCCCGGTGGATTTCGAGCGCTTCCGTTGGGGTGGGGTTCCCATGGTGGTCAGGGATGTTGTCGTGATCGGCCAGGCGATGACCGATACCTTTGCCAACAAGGAAGCGCCTCGTGGCGATGTGCACGCTTTCGATGTGCGCACCGGGGAACTTCGCTGGACATTCAATACCATTCCCCAGGAAGGTCAGTTCGGTACCGATACCTGGCAGGATCGTTCCTGGTCCTATACCGGGCATGCACCCGTATGGGCGCTGTTTAGCGCTGATGAAGAACTCGGCATGGTGTATATGCCAATTTCATCCTCTACCAATGACATGTACGGGGGCCATCGATTAGGAGACAACCTGTTCAGTCAGAGCCTGGTTGCAGTCGATGCCGAGACCGGAGAGCGAGTCTGGCACTACCAGACAGTGCACCATGGCCTCTGGGATTACGATCCCCCGGCAGCGCCGATCCTCATGGATATCACAGTCGATGGGCGTGACATCAAGGCGATCGCCCAGATCACCAAACAGGCCTTTGTCTTCGTATTCGATCGGGAAACCGGCGAACCGGTCTGGGACATCGAAGAGCGACCGGTACCACAGTCAGATGTTCCGGGAGAGGTAACCGCTGCAACCCAACCATTTCCAACCAGGCCGGCACCGTTTGACCGGCAAGGCGCGACAGTCGACAACCTGATTGATTTCACGCCGGAACTGCGAGCACAAGCACTAGAGATTTTTAATAACTACGTCACCGGCCCCTTGTTCACTCCGCCATCAATTCGGACGGAAAATGGGACACAAGGCACCATACAGCTGCCTGGTTCTCAGGGAGGTGGTGACGTTCAAGGCGCAGCCTTCGATCCTGAGACCGGTTATCTGTACATACCCTCGATAACCTCTCCCTTTGTCGCCGACCTGCTGCCCGGTGATCCTGAAGTATCAAATCTTACTTACACAAAGGGATCCCGGCGCTGGATCGCGGGACCACAGGGACTGCCTCTTTTCAAACCACCCTATGGCAGGATTACTGCCATCGATATGAATACCGGCGAACACGTGTGGATGGTGCCGAATGGCTATGGCCCCATCGATAATCCGGCAATCGCGCACCTGAACCTGGAGAAACTCGGCGTCCCTGGCCGCCCCACTCCCTTGCTCACCAGCACTTTATTGTTCCTCGGCGAGGGCCTGACCAATCAACGCCCAGGGGGACGCATTCCGCCAGATATGCCGGTTGAGATCGCCACCAACAGCGGCGGCCCGCACTTTCGCGCCTATGACAAACAGACAGGTGAAGAACTGTGGGAAATCGTACTGGAAGCTGGCACCACCAATGCGCCCATCAGCTATCTTCATGAGGACAGGCAATTTGTGGTGGTAGCGATTGGAGATCGTGAGCATAGCCCGGAGCTGCTGGCTTTCGCCCTGCCCCTCGACCCGACAGACTAAACAATAAGACCGGCGAGCTACTGATTGTGTATCAGTAGCTCGCCTCGGTACTTCAACTACTGAGGTTGTTTAACCTTTCGCAGATAAGGCTTGATGGTATCCCAGCCGTCCGGGAACATGTCTTTCGCATCTTCATCCGAGACTGCGGGGACAATAATGACATCTTCACCCTGCTGCCAGTTTACCGGCGTCGCGACTTTATGTTGTGCGGTGAGTTGCATTGAATCCAGCACACGCATTATCTCGTCGAAATTCCGCCCTGTAGTCATCGGATAGGTCAGCATGAGCTTGATCGTCTTATCCGGCGCTATGACAAACACCGACCTGACGGTGGCGTTGTTCATTGCGGTTCGGCCTTCCGAGGAACCAGGCTCATCGGCGGGCAGCATGTTGTAGAGCTTTGCCACTGCAAGATCGCTGTCGCCAATCATCGGATAATTGACCGCGTGGCCCTGGGTTTCTTCTATATCCTTTTCCCATTCTTTGTGACTGTCGACCGGATCAACACTCAGCCCGATAATCTTGCAGTTGCGCTTCGCAAATTCAGATTCAAGACCTGCCATATAACCCAGTTCGGTAGTACATACTGGAGTGAAATCTTTCGGGTGCGAGAACAGGACGCCCCAGCTGTCCCCAAGCCATTCATGAAAATCAATTTCACCATGTGTAGTTTGTGCAACGAAATTTGGCGCTTCATCATTGATTCGTAGCGACATATGAATCTCCTAAAAATCTTATTCAGTGTATTTGGACGTAAAATATTTGACCGCAGAGAGGGAGAATTATTTCACGCAGTCGTAAACAAAGGCAGGTGGCATATTACGCAATGCGAAACCGAGCTTCACATCGCTGAAGAGAGGTTTCACATCATTGTAATTGGCGAGACTGTACTGGTACTGAAGGAAACGGCCACCAGCTTTGAGATTGTTGCCAATGCTGCTCAGTATGTTCTGCACAACAACATCATCTATAAGAGCCAGTGGCAGGCTGGATACAACATAGTCAAGCTCGTCTACACCAACTTCAGCAAGAATTTCCTTGATAGTCGAAGCACAAGCATTGAAGACATGTAATCTGGAATCACCCACGGCGCGCAAGTTATCTGCAAACTCATCATTAAGTTCAAGACAGATCAGCTGACAGTCATCCGCCATTTTCTCAAGCAGCGTCTTGGTCACGCAGCCATTACCAGGACCAAGCTCGACGATACATTTGGCAGTATCGAAGTCTATGGGTGCCAACAAACGCCTGATCAGCACTTTGGAGCTGGGTGCTATAGTGCCTGTTGTCTTAATATTCTTGATCAGCTTCAGTGAATCGCTGAATCGAATCCTTGCTGTCATGTCCTTAACCACTCGCCTATTTCCGCACCAACAAAAACATAGATTGTAACCAGCGGAATTTCTCCTATAACGACAGCTGAAACCATTTTCCTGAATTGCAGTTTTACCACGCCGGACACATAACAGATCACATCCGTCGGTACCAGAGGAAAAAATGACCAACCGGCAATGATCCAAAAAGAATGTTTGCCGTGGAGCTTTTCCTCCAGCAACTTGATTTTTTCAGGGTATTTTTCTTCCAGATACTCGTCGTAGCTGCCAAAAGCCGGGAAACTGTATACCAGGTAGGCGCCCGCTACAATACCGGCATAGGAAATAAGCATGATCAACCATGGCGAGTCAGGGAAAGTGACACCTCCAGCCAGCACGAATGGCGTGCAGGGTAGCATCAGCAAGGCTCGCGTGAGAGAGAGCAGAATATAGACCAACAGGGCCATTGCACCGAGGCCATTGAGGAAAGTAGAGATAGAATCTCTGGTCAATGCATCCGGAAACAGCATCAACAGTACCAGGCATGTCGCTGCAAGAAGCAACCAGGCCGTATTGAGGTGTTGAAGCAAGAAAGCACGCACTTTGATAGGTCTCAAGAATAAACTACGCGGTCTTGTGAGCAAGCTTGTGTGCGTTCTGCTCCCAATTTCGACCATCGAATTCGACGATGTTCATATTGTTGAGAGTCTTGTCCAGGCAATTGACATTGACATCCATACCATCGGGGTTGGACCTTGGCACATAGAAAGGTTTAATGCCGCAGATGTTGCAGAAATAGTGTTTGGCGACGCCACTGTTAAATGTATAGGTTGCAAGTCTCTCTTCACCTTTTAGGATGGAAAACTGATTGCGAGGGACGATCAGATGCAGATAACCGGACATACTGCAAATAGAACAATTGCAGCGTTCAAGCTCTGCCGGTTCTTCTACGTCGACAACAAAGCGCACGGCTCCACAATGACAACCACCCTGATACTCCACCCTGAATTTTCCTCTATTACTTCTACGAATCGTGCTTCAAGTAGCCTGTGACTCTAGTCACAGCCTCCATCGCCGCCATCAAAAAATCCGAAGAAACTGCCGCTATCGGATCGCGAAATACTCTTCCAGCCAGTCCGCCCGGCAATCCATAGAGAGAGACCGCACAACAACAGGAAATCTATGAAGGGCAGGAACAATGATTGAAAACCATTATCCGCTTGTATATCGGTGTAGTAGAAGGAAACGCTCAGTGCTAACACCATGAAGCTTAAGGATCGCATCTTGTCTCACCTGTGATCGTTCGCATCAAATTGCGACAGCCTAATTTTTCCACGAATATCCCGGCACTTTAGCACCCGGACCCTGATGTTCCAAGCTGAGAAGTGTTGGGATACACTGCGCTGATGCTGCAACACAGATTTATCGCACAAGCGCGCAAACATCCTGACAAGGTCGCTATCAAGGACAAGGCGACCGGTCGGGACGTGACCTATTCTCAAGCACTGGTCGCTTCCCTGATCCTGGCCCGGAGATTCAAGAAATTGGAAAGAGGCCGTATTGGCGTAATGCTGCCTACTGGATCCGGTGGTGCACTGGCAGTCAGCGCGTCGCTCATGGCCGGATTAACGCCGGTAATGATTAACTATTCCACCGGTGCGGCGAAGAATTGTCTCTATGCGCAACAACAGTGCGATTTCACAACTATCGTCACCGCGAGGGCACTATTGGAAAAAGTGGCCTGTGAGGAATTACCCGGGATGATCTTCATTGAAGACATCCTCAGCAGCCTGGGCAGCATCGAAAAACTTATTGCCTTCCTCAAGTCCAAACTACCTGCCACTCTGCTCCAGGGAATTACCGGCGGCAACGACCTAGACAAGCCGGCGGTCATCCTGTTCACTAGCGGGTCTGAGAAAGAACCCAAGGTAGTCCAACTTACCCAAAGAAATATCTTGTCCAATATAGATTCCTTCTCCGACATGATGGACATCTATGAAATGGACAACCTGCTCGCTGTACTGCCCTACTTTCATGTCTTCGGCCTAACAATCAATCTTTGGACTCCACTTTGCCTTGGCATGACTGCCATCGCTTACGCCAATCCACTGGATTTCAAGATTATTGCCAAGTTGATAAAAGAGGAAGAACCGCAACTGCTAGTAGGCACACCTTTCTTCCTTGAAGGTTATGCGAGGCAATCCCAATCGGGAGACTTCGCCAGTGTAGAACTCGCCGTATCCGGAGCAGACAAATGCCCGGAAAGCCTCAGGGAACTGTATCGGGAAAAGCACGGCATCGAGATATTCGAAGGTTATGGCACCACAGAGACTTCACCGGTTATCTCGGTAAATCCCCGAGACAACAACAAACCAGGTTCAATTGGCATCGCCATCCCTGGGACAGAGATTCGCATTGATAGCATAGAGTCCGGAGAACCCTGCGAACCAGGAGAGACAGGCAAGATTATGGTCAAGGGTGACGGCGTGATGCAGGGCTATCTCAATGATGTGGAAGAGTCCCATCTGCGCTTGAAATCGGGCTGGTACGACACGGGAGATCTCGGCTACCTCGATGAAGACGGATATCTCTGGCACAAAGGCAGACTCAAGCGCTTCGTGAAAATTGGTGGCGAGATGATCTCCCTGGTCATGGTGGAAGAGACGTTGAACAATGTGACGCCGGAAGAGGTGGAATGTTGTGCAGTTGAGCTGCCAGATGCCAAGCGCGGTTCCCGCATCATCGGCGTCACCAGCAGGGAAATCGACCAGCAGGAAGTGAGCAAGAAGCTGGCTGACGAACTGCCCAACCTGGCTCTACCCAAGAAATATGTTGTCGTGGACGAATTCCCCTACATGGGAAGCGGCAAGACAGACTTCCGTACGCTGACGCAGATTGTGCGGGAGCGCGAAGAATCCTAGTTAGCTAAAATTTCGATGCCTGATTCCTCAGGCATAAAGATGGCAGGCGACCTGACGATCAAGATCCTTTAAGGCAATCAGCTCCGGTGTCGTGTTGCGACACACGTCCATGACCTTCGGACATCGATTGGCGAAGCGACAACCCGCTGGCACATTCACTGGAGAAGGAATTTCCCCCTTGATAGCTGTCGATGGCCTGCTCCTCTCTACATTTGGATCCGGTTCGGGGTTGGAACCCACCAGCACTTCTGTATAAGGGTGCTTGGGATCAAAGTACACTTCATCGGCTTTACCCAACTCCACCAGGGAACCGAGATACATGACTGCCATGCGATCACTGACATAGCGCACCATGGAAAGATCATGGGCAATAAACAACAAGGTTAAACCCATCTTTTCCTTGAGCTCACCCAACAAATTGATGACTTGCGCCTGCACGGAAACATCCAGCGCAGAGATGGGCTCATCGCATACTACGAATTCTGGTTCCAGTATTAAGGCACGGGCGATGCCGATTCGCTGTCGCTGGCCTCCTGAGAATTCATGAGGATACCGCGACATATGGTCTGCATTGAGACCAACGCGCTGCAACCACAGGGCAACCTGTTCCTTGATTTCTGCGGCGGAAATATCAGCATGCAGACGCAGGCCTTCACCAATAATTTCACCAACAGTCATGCGTGGATTCAGGGATGAATAAGGATCCTGAAAGATCATCTGCATGGAAACTGCCAGGCGTTGAAAATCTGTCGGCGTATATTTCTGTGGCAGTGTTTCGCCCCTGAACAACACTTCCCCGGATGTTTTAGGATAAAGTCCCAGCAGGGTCTTGCCGAAGGTGGATTTGCCGGAGCCACTCTCTCCCACAAGACCCACTATTTCTTTTTCGGCGATCTGCAGGGATACACCGTCAACAGCGTGCACCAGCTGGTGGCGTCCGATATCGAAGTAGCGTGTTAGCGCTTTGGCTTCAACAAGTGCTGACACGACTATTTGTCTCCGAAATAGATTTCATCAGGCTTGTTTGTTGCCAGGTCATGATGCAGCCAGCAACGGGAATAATGATGATCGCTAAGCAAGAAATCATCGGGATGTTGCTTGTCACAGATAGCCATCGCGTGTGGGCAACGCGGGCAGTAACCACAGCCCAATGGTGGCGAGAACAGATCGGGTGGACTCCCTTCTATGGGCTTCAATTCATGCTGCAGACTGGGGTCATTTGTGGGCATCGCCTCTTTAAGCCCAACCGTATAGGGATGCGCTGAACGATAGAACACGTCATCCACAGTACCATGCTCAACTACCTTGCCTGCATACATCACTACCACTTCATCCGCCATCCTGGCCACGACACCAAGATCATGTGTGATGAGGATGATGGCCATGCCGGTTTCTTTTTGCAGGTCCTGCATGAGATCCAGAATCTGCGCCTGAATAGTTACGTCGAGAGCAGTAGTGGGCTCATCGGCAATCAGGATTGAAGGTTTACAGGACAGAGCCATGGCTATCATTGCCCGTTGCAACATACCGCCAGAAAACTCGAACGGGTATTGCCTGGCGCGCTTGGCTGCTTCTGGAATCTTGCTCATATCCAATAGCCTGATCGCTTCTGCAAACGCATCCTTGCGCGAATAGCCCCGATGAATCTGCAGAGGCTCCGCTATCTGGTCACCAATGGTCATGGTGGGATTCAATGAAGTCATTGGATCCTGAAAGATCATGCCAATCTCTGCACCACGGATCTCTTTACCATCGATCATATTCCTGCCCAGCACTTCGTGCCCCCGCAGACGTGCCGAGCCCGCAGTAATTCGTCCTGGCGGCATGGGAATCAGGCCCATCATGCTCTGCACCGTGACTGACTTGCCACAGCCAGACTCACCAACGATGGCCAGCGTCTTGCCATGCTCGACAATGAAATCAACACCGCGGACAGCCTTGACCACACCGCCATAGGTATCGAACTCTACCGTGAGGTCCTCTACTTCCAGCAGGGCTGGTTCAGCTTGCAGCGCGTGAGCTTTACTCATTCCTGGTTCCTCATGCGGGCATCCAGCGCATCGCGCAGACCATCGCCGAGCAGATTGAAGGCAAGTACCGTGATACTGATAAAAAGCGCGGGAAACACCAGTTCATGGGGAGTAGTTAACATGGTGCGAATGCCTTCATTGGACATGGATCCCCAGGAAGGAGTGGGTGGCGCAACCCCCATACCAATAAATGACAGAAAAGCCTCGACAAATATGGCACGCGGAATTTCAAAGGTGAGCGTCACCAGCACTACGCCGATGGTATTCGGCAGCATGTGCCTGATGACCAGGTAAGGTGTGCTTGCTCCCAGTAATTGGGAAGCTTCCACATAGCCCTGCTCCCTGATTTGAATAATCTGACCCCGCACGAGCCTGGCTGTTGCAGGCCACATGAGCACCACGAGCGCGATCAGCATCGGCAGCACACCGCTTTCTCCTGGCCCTATGCCAAAAGCAATCTTGAACAAGATCATGAACAACAGAAAGGGCAGCGCAACCACGAAGTCGGCGAAGCGCATCATGGCCTGATCTACTCGCCCACCGATAAAGCCGGCGACACTACCAAAGATCACGCCAAACAAAACAAAGAGCGTTGGTGCCCCTATACCGATGAACAAAGACACCCTGGCACCTGCCATGAGTCGCGCCAGCATGTCTCTGCCCAGGTAGTCCGTACCGAACGGATGTGCGGCCAGCTCGACGGAGTCACCCAACTCGGGTGAGGCATTCTCATCAATCAATCCTCGGGCTCGCGCTTCTGCCAGGGTTGTAACCCGGGAAACTTCGACCTCTACGGTTTCGAAGTTATTGCTGATCTGGCCTTGTTGATCGAGCGCGACAATCGAATAAAAATATCTTGCCGGCCGAACATCCAGCCTGTCTTCATGAGTCAGGATAGTGTTGTCAGGAAATTCAGCCAGAGGAATGCCAAATGCCGTCGCATCGATGACTGGAAACCGGTTGCGGTACAGTCGATGGCCGTTGGCGCCGGGCAAGCTATCCCAGGCCAGTTTGACTGACTGGGTAGTGGCATCCCCGACTACTCTCAGTCCTTCCCCAGGACCAGTATTGCGATCCCATGTTGCATATTCTGCTACCAATACCGCGGTGCGATCAGTACCAGGTGCCTGGCTGATCTGATCAAGATCCTGACGTGCCGAATCTACCCGCCACACCCAGGGGCCGGCGATTGTAAAAAGCAGCAGGAAGATCACAATATAGAGCGAGGTGACAGCACGTCTATTCGCTTTCAGACGAATCCAGGCGTCCTGCCAATAAGATAGCGAAGGCCTGGATATGACTTGTAAACTTTGCGCTTTCTCCAGTGGCGCAAAATTTGCCGTATCCAGTTCGCCTGAGCTTTGTATGTCTTGAGTTGTCACTATTCCAGTTTGATACGAGGATCAATCAGTCCATAGACCAAATCTACAAGGATGACCATCACGACCAGGAACGCGCCATAGAAAACTGTCGTGCCCATTATTACCGTGTAGTCCAACTGCTGGACTGCTTCGACAAAGAACCTGCCCAGTCCCGGAATTGCAAAAACCATCTCAACCACAAATCCACCCGTGGTGATAATCGCAACCTGCGGACCCAATACGGTAACCACCGGCAGCAAGGCATTCCGCAATTGATGTCGCGTGAAAATTCTGGCTGGCGGCAAGCCCTTGGCTTTGGCAGTGCGAACAAAATCTGAATTTGTGATTTCCAGCATGGAAGACCGCATCAACCTGGTCAGGTAGGCCATCGTGCTGAGTCCGAGCACCAACGCGGGCACCAGAAGGTGCAACACGCTTCCCCATCCTGCTACTGGCAATACTGTGGTGCCGGCAATCTCGTTTACATTGACCAGCACCAGCTGGGATAAAGCTGCAACCACAAAACTGGGCACCGAAATCCCCAGAATAACCAGGAACATAATGATGTAGTCGGGCAACCTGTTTCGATACAAAGCGGTCAGTGCACCCCATATCACGCCGCCGATTGCTGCAATGAAAATAGCGAGTATTCCCAGGATCGCAGAAACCGGAAACCTCTCCCGGATAATGTCATTCACAGATTGATTCTCGTGGACGAAGGAAATGCCGAGGTCTCCCTGGGCAAGATTCGTCATGTACACGAAGTACTGGGTAAGCAAGGGCTGATCGAGGCCATATTTGGCCTCAAGATTGGCGCGAATTTCCGGGCTCATGGCCCGATCATTGAGCAGGGGATCACCAGGCACACTGTGCATGGCGAAAAAGGTGGCGGTTGCGATAAACCAGACAGTAACAATGCCCTGTAATACGCGTTTGGCGATATAGCTCCACATATTACCTGGCAGGCCCTGATCCAGAGAAAGTACTAATCTGCAACACTGCCTTCCGTATCAATATAGGCAAAGCGGTAGTCTACTTCCGGACCAACTACCCGACGCTTGAATCCTTTCAGTCTTGGATCGACCACAAAAGACCAGCCACGCTCATATAAAGGTACGACCACGGCATCTTCGTAGGTGATTCGCTGAATTTCGGCAAATGCCTCCATCCGGGTTTGCTGATCAAGAGAGGTCTGTCCTATACGCACATTGCGATCCAGCTCAGGGTTGCTGTAGCGACCGCGATTGCTCAGATTCCAGGAAGCGAAGTAGTCGCCGAATGTAAGTGCATCATCGTAGTCTGGTGACCAGCCATTGACCAGAATGTCGAACTCTCCCGCTTCGGCCTTCAAGAGGCGCTGCTTGAATATCTGTTTATCGATCCGGATTTCCAATCCCAGCTTTTCTGCAAACTGTGCCTGAAGATATTCTGAGGTGAGGTTACCGACTGGTGAATCGTCAGCGAGCAGAACCAGGGGTGGCAGTTCTTCAAGACCCAGCTCTTCCAACGCGAGTGCGAGATGCTCTCTGGCCTGCTCCACATTGGGTTTGTGTTCAACCGGAGGATGTTCCTGTCTGAACAAACCTTCAGCACCTTTGATCCAATAGGGAAACATGCTGGTGCCGGGCATGTAACCTGGTTCCTTGAGTGCCTTGTAGACGAACTCCACCGGATCGATGGACAGCTGCAACGCCTTCCTCAGATGATAGTTGCTCGTCAGGCGCTCCTCGCGAAAATTGCTCACCATCCAGAATATGGATCCATCCATGAATCGATCAATATTCCAACGTCGCTCCATTGCATTGTCCAACATCGAAGCAACCAGCTGGGTGTCGGGAATCTGTCCATCTGCAAACAGATTGAGCTTGGCATTGACGTCCTCTGTTATGTAAGCAACCTCAATCAGATCCAGGTAGCCAACATTTTCCTTGTTCCAGTACAGAGGATTCTTTTCCCATCGCATTGATGCGCTATGAATCCACTCCGTAACCAGATAGGGGCCATTGTAGAGAATTTGATCAGCGTCAGCCCCATAACGACCGTTAGTCGATTCGTAAAAATCCTGACGCAGAGGATAAAAAGTCTGAAAGGCAACCAGTTTATCGAAGTAAGGCGTTGGTTGTTGGAATCTCACTTCCAGTACACGATCACTGATTGCCCTGACACCCAGTGTTTCCGGAGGCAAATCGCCGGAATTTATGGCCTCTGCATTTTCAAGGGGATACATAATGAACGCATAAATCGAGGCAGTGGTGGGATCGAGGACCTTGCGCCAACCATAGACAAAGTCATGTGCAGTTACGGGTTCACCGTCACTCCACACAGCGTTGTCGCGCAGCCAGAATGTTGCACCGTCTTCACGGATTTCCCACCGCTCTGCGACACCCGGGGTCAGCTGATTATTGTCGTCGTAGGCTAGCAAACCTTCCATGGCGTGAGACAGGACTGTGAAACTCACTGCATCGGAAGCCCGGGTATGGTCCAGTTGTGGAGGTTCCTGACGCAGCGCAATGGTGATCGAGTTCGCTTCGACATTGATCGCGCCACCGCCGGCACTACCACCTACCTGCGTTGCCGCAACTGACAGGAAATAGAACAGTGCAAAAATTATCAGCAAGCCATACAGGGCATAGACCAGGAGCTGTTTTCCGGCCGAGCGCGCAAAGTCCTGATCCGCCGAATTCAGTGCGGAACTGGTGTCAGACATAGGTTCTTCCTCCCCGCCCTGAGAATACCGCAGGGCCTGGGGAGGGACAAGAGAGCGGTTTGCCAGCCGCTCGTGGACCAGAAGGTAGCCGGAAGCCGAAGTGGCCGACGCTACCTTGTGCTAGATGATATTTCCGATTGCAGCAATCAGCCCAGCGATCAGAAGAAAGGCAGTGGCAAGAAAGCCGGGAATGAAGCCCCTGCCCCGTTTGGCAGGATCTGCCACATAGGCTTGCAGGTAGATTATTCGCGCCACGATATAAACCAGCCCTACTCCCGATGCAATCGTGGGGTTGCCGTAATAACCGTAAATGGTAATCGCCGGCAAAAACACCACCAGCTGCTCCATGGTGTTCTGCTGCACGCGATAGTAGCGCTCAAAAATCGGATCTCCGGTGCTGGCAGGCGCCGGGCAGTTATACTTGGCCCGCGCCCTGCCCACGAGAATACTGAATACGATGTATTGGAGCAGTGCTAGTACAATGACGATAACTACGAGTTCCATAATGTTCTCCTTAAAATCTGCGAGGCATGCGGATTCACCGTTTACTCCCGGTCTTCGACTATTCCTCAGCTTCTGTCGGCAAATTGCCTGCCATAGATTCCAGATACCGCTGTGTATTGGTTACTGAAATTTCTTCGAACTTCATTGTAGGGTGAAGCTCTCGCATACGAACATTGAGTAGTCCGTGTGCTGAGATTACCAATGAATCGAGGATGATGTTGTCGGTGTCACATTCCCGGGCGAGCTTGACCAGGCGATCGAAACCTACCAGAAAATTTTCCGTATGGTTGCGCCGAATTTCTGTGCCATAGAACAGATCATACAGATCGATGTCTTCTCTGCCCGCCATGGTAAGGAACATCCTCGAATAGACTTCAGAATCACCACTGGCAAATTGTTTCCAGACCTCAGCCAGGTCTTCGCTGCTATAAGACTCATTACCTACCGGCCCCTGGCTGGATATAAACAACAGGCCAGTAATGGCACCCAGTTGCCTGCGCGTCGCCTCGGATATCTTGAAGAAGGTTTCCTGCCGTGCATTCAGTTCGGTCGCAGCAATTGCCTGGGTTTGTTTTTCCGAATGCAGGTTATTACGCCTCAGCTCTTCGTTGTTCTCAGCCAGTACCGACTGCTGTATGAACAATCCGATCACAAGCCAGAGGAATGCAAGAAAAGCAAACGCACCTTCCAGGAAAGCCCCCATTTCATCAATGGGGAGATCCATAAATGAGCCCCAACCTACATTACGCGCGATATAAACAGCCAGAAACACAAACCATAACAGGGTCAATACCAGACCAAACTGAATGCGCCAGTCTTTTGGTACGTACGATTTCAAGCTCACAGGATCATCCATCGAAAAGGCTTGTTGCCAGGGGAAAATTACGAATGGCCATAGAGTAAAGCCCGCCACCCCAAAGGGTCAATCACCTGCAGCTCAGGAGCTGCAATTATGGGGAGCATGAATTCGCAGACACTTCGCGTATAATTGCGGGTCCGACAGCCATCTGGCTGCAGGATTCAGCAAGGATCACCAACATGGCCACAAAAAAGGCAAAGAGCTTTAACTTCGAAGAAGCACTGGAAGAACTGGAAACTCTGGTGACTTCCATGGAGGAAGGCGAGCTGAGCCTGGAGGAATCCTTACAAGCGTTTGAAAAAGGCATCAAGCTCACCAGGGAGTGTCAATCTGCGCTCAAGAAAGCAGAGCAAAAAGTGCAGGTATTGTTGGATGAATCTGGCAATACCGAAGATCTTGACCTGCCGGACCTGGAGTCCTGAGTATCGATGCCTCTGACTCTCTCCGACGCTGAAAGAATTCAGCTTGAAACTTTCCTCGATACTGGCCGGGAGAGAGTTGAAAAAGCACTGAGCGACCAGCTTGATCGGGTAGATACCAGCAATTCATTATTGGAAGCAATGCGCTATGCCACCTTGAACGGTGGCAAGCGACTGCGACCGGTTATTGTCTACGCTGCTGCCGAAGCTGTTGCCGCGCCATTAGAACGTGCCGATCTGCCAGCATGTGCCGTAGAGCTTATTCATAGTTATTCACTCAGCCATGACGATCTTCCAGCTATGGATGACGACGACTTGCGACGGGGCAAACCAAGCCTTCATAAAGCCTATGATGAGGCCACAGCGATACTGGCAGGAGATGCGCTGCATTGCCTGGCATTCGAAATACTCTCTGGTAGAGATGAAGCGTTACCAGCAAATCAGATTCTGATGCTGAATGAACTCGCCAAAGCAGCAGGCGCACAAGGCATGGTTGGGGGACAAGCTGTGGATCTGCAGGCTGCAGGCAACCAGATCAGCATCGAAGAGCTCGAATCCATGCATCGCAAGAAAACTGGCGCACTGATATCAGCATCTGTCTTGTTGGGCGCTTACTGTGCGCAGGAAGTTGCTGAATCTGAATTATTGTTGTTGAGGGAATACGCAGATTGCATCGGCCTGGCTTTTCAGATTCAGGATGACGTGTTGGATGAAGTCTCTGATACTGCTGTGCTGGGCAAACCTCAGGGATCGGACAAGCTGAATAACAAACCGACTTATGTGTCACTGCTCGGCCTCGATGGCGCCAGGTCAAAGGCTTTCGAACTCGCCCAGCAGGCACAGGATTCACTTTCCACAATGCCAAAGGCAGCGCAGTTGCGCAGCCTTGCCAGCCACATTGTCAGCCGAATCTACTGACCTGAACCAGGCCGTACTCCAGCTATAGCTTGCCGTACTTATGAGATCCCCACCCGATGGGACCTAAGGCCCAGGCGCGCTTGAGCATCGACGAGCCAATAGCGGAATCGACTGCAAGCCGGAGCAATCATATAATTGGACAGACAGTCTCACTGACATTGAATGAAACACATGCTCGAAGAAATACCACTCACTCGCCCGGCGACTCCGCTGCTTGACCGTATTAACTGTCCCGCGGACCTGAAGAGCCTGGATATAGCAGAACTCGAAACCCTGGCCGGAGAGCTGCGAGCGTTTCTACTCTATTCCGTTGGTCAAACAGGCGGGCATTTTGGCGCAGGACTGGGGGTAGTTGAGCTGACCATCGCATTGCATTACGTCTTCAACACCCCGGAAGACAGACTAGTGTGGGACGTTGGGCACCAGGCATATCCGCACAAGATACTCACCGGTCGCAGGGAAGAGATGCTCACTATGCGCCAGGCCGGTGGATTGGCCGCCTTCCCTAACCGACTGGAAAGTGAATACGACACTTTTGGGGTGGGACATTCCAGCACCTCGATCTCTGCCGTTCTCGGCATGATGGTGGCCGGGAAGATGCAGGAGCGCGACAATCACAATATCGCAGTCATCGGCGATGGAGCAATGACTGCAGGTATGGCATTCGAAGCGCTCAATCATGCCGGGCATATTGATGAGAACATGTTGGTGATACTCAATGACAACAATATGTCCATCTCCAACAATGTGGGCGGCCTGTCCAGCTACTTCGCAAGGATGTGGGCCAGTAAGCCCTATAACTTCATTCGTACTGGTAGTAAGCGCGTCCTCTCGAAAGTACCCCCTGCGCTTAAAGCGGCGCATCGTGCAGAAGAATACATGAAAGGCATGGTGTCACCCGGCACCTTATTTGAGGAAATTGGCTTTAACTATATTGGTCTGGTGGATGGCCACGATATCGATCGGCTGGTTGAAATCCTCAGCAACATCAAGACCCTCCGGGGACCTCAGCTTCTGCACATTGTTACGCAGAAAGGCAAGGGCTATTCCGAATCGGAAAATGATCCCTATGGTATGCATGCCCTCAGCAAGATTGATCCGGGCAAGACCACGCAACAAACTAAAGAGAGTGAAGGCAGCACGACAAAACCTAAGTCTGTTACCCCAAGCTATTCCCAGGTTTTTGGACAATGGCTCTGTGACCTGGCTGAGCTTGACGAAAAACTTGTCGCAATCACTCCAGCCATGGGTGAAGGTTCCGGCATGCGTCAATTTGCCGAACAATTTCCGGAAAGATTTCATGATGTTGCCATAGCAGAGCAACATGCGGTGACGTTCGCAGCCGGAATGGCCTGTGAGGATATCAAGCCAGTAGTGGCCATCTATTCCACTTTCCTGCAGAGAGCCTATGACCAGCTTATCCATGATGTTGCGCTACAGAATCTCGATGTGCTGTTTGCGATTGATCGCGCCGGACTGGTGGGCGAAGATGGCCCGACTCACGCGGGAAGCTTCGATCTCAGCTATCTGCGCTGCATTCCCAATATGATAGTCATGGCACCCAGCGACGAGGCGGAAACTTATCAACTGCTTTCTACCGGCTATTTACATCATGGCCCGGCGGCAGTCAGATATCCTCGCGGCAAAGGGCCTGGAGCCGAGTTGATAAAAAATCTGGATCCGGTTGAAGTTGGCAAAGCCCTGTTAAAACGCAAGGGCCGTTCAATTGCGATGCTGGCATTCGGCTCCATGGTTGAACCTGCAATCCGCGCTGCAGAAATACTGGATGCCTCAGTCGCAGACATGCGATTTGTAAAACCACTGGACGAAGAACTTATTGGTGATCTGGCAACTTCACACCAGCTCATCGTCACCCTGGAAGAGAATGTTGTGGCTGGAGGAGCCGGCGCCGCTGTCAATGAATATCTGCTGTCCAGCAATTACAGCATTCCAATATTAAACCTGGGGCTTCCCGATCGCTTCCTCGAACATGGCAAAGTGCCGGAAATGCTGGCGGATGTCGGGCTCGATAGCGAGAGCATTGTCATAGCCATCCGCCAGAAGCTGCACGCCTGCAAGATACAATCAGAAGCCGTCTAGGAAGCTGCTCACTGGCAGGCTTCAAAGCACGGTTGCTCAATACCTGGATGATAAGAAAGCAGATATACCGGACGGTGCCGGATAACTAGGCATTCGACGTCGCTTTGTACTCGGCGCCATTGTGAAATATCAACGCCGGATGCGTCTTTTCGCCGGCGACTTCCAGACTAATACGACTGACACAGGCAAAGGGTATATAAAGAGGAAAGCTGCGGTTCAAAGGCATGCCCAATACATGTGGCAGGACCACCCGCAACACGCCGCCATGAGTAACCACCAGCAAGTGGGCACCATCTTCGTAGCCAGTCAATTTGCTCCAGGCTGATAAAACGCGATCACGAAACGTCAGGTAGGATTCACCATTGGGTGGTGCCAGGGCAGAAATATCTCTGCGAAATGCCTTGAACTGATCCGCTGCCACTTTGCGCCATTCATCAGCGGGCATACCGTCCCAGTCACCATAATCGATCTCTTGCCAATCGTCATTAACATCCACGTCCAGTGCTACACTTTCACCGGTGCGAACAGCAAACTCCCTGCAACGCAGCAGCGGTGAGGAAACGATGTGGGTCCACCTGGGAGTATCTTCAGAGGGAACATGCTGGTCGTCAATCGCGGTGGCTTGCCGCATCTGTTGCCAACCCTTTTTGGTCAGTATTGGATTGACCCTGCCACGAACGATGTCTCCGCCTTCTGGTTCCCCATGACGAATGAAGTCAATCGTGATTCGCTTACTTACGCTGGCCAAAGCGCTACTTCAAGTGGCCCAGCTTGTCGAACTTCACCGCCAGGTAACTCTCGTTATGGGGATTCGCCTCGGTGTGTATGGGTACAATCTCGGTTACCTCGACTGACATCGCTTTCAATGCATCAACTTTACGCGGATTGTTGGTCATGAGTCTCACACTCTGAACATTGAGATGCGAAAAAATCGGGCTGGCAAATTCA
Organism: uncultured Pseudohongiella sp.; assembly: GCA_965267495.1. Lineage (GTDB taxonomy): Bacteria > Pseudomonadota > Gammaproteobacteria > Pseudomonadales > Pseudohongiellaceae > UBA9145. Next base: position 3,202,393 of record OZ254078.1, read on the forward strand.
TACTCCCGACCATCCGGTTCGAATCCCAGTTCCACATTGGCTTCGACGGTATCGGCACCAGCGTCCTGCAGTGAATAGGCTCTGATCTTGTTCAACAAACCAATGCCACGACCTTCCTGTCGCAGGTAGACAATCAGACCACGACCTTCTTCAGCTATCCTCTGCATTGCCAGCTCCAGTTGAGAACCGCAATCGCAGCGCATGCTGAACAGGCAATCGCCTGTCAGACATTCAGAATGAATTCGGCAAAGCGGGGCTTCACCCTCTTGCAGATCACCCATAGTGAGGGCCACATGTTCTTTGCCTGTTTTTGGCTCTTCGAAACCGTGAAGGGTGAAATCACCCCAGCGGGTGGGTAGCTTGGCCGATGCGATGTATTGAACTGACACTAAACCCTCGATGTACTAAGCAATTGATGACCCACCGATAAACTATGGAGCCAATAAAACCAGGACCGCCTGGATGCACAGGGCGGCCATTATACCTGCTAAAACGTCGTCGAGCATGATGCCCCAACCCCCCTGTACTTTTTTGTCCGCCCAGTTAATTGGCCAGGGTTTGAGAATGTCGAACACGCGGAACAAGAGAAAGCCTGTTCCGATCCACAACAGCTGCTGTGGCACCATCAGCAGTGCAATCCACAAGCCGACAAATTCATCCCAGACGATGCCGCCATGGTCATGCACACCCAAATCGCGGGCGGTGCGATCACAGATCCACACTCCCAGCAACAAGGCCACGAGTATCGCGACAATAGTGAACAGACTGCCTAGGTAGCTCAACAGCAGGAATGGCAATAGCGCAACCAGCGAACCTATTGTCCCCGGTGCGCGTGGAGAGAATCCGGATCCGAAGCCAAAAGCCAGCCAGTGCACAATACTGCGCTTGTTAAAGCCCACTGGAATAGTCATGGTTGCTCGTTATTCCTGAAATGATCGTAAGCCAGCGGAGTCAGTTCCTCACTTACACCACCTTCCCGGCTTACTCGTAGCCCCGCCTTGCTATCGATGTCACCAATCTGTGTTAAGGAAAGCTGCATTTTCTCTGCCACGTCCCTGACCGTAGTCAAATGATTCGGTGAAACAGTAATACAAAGCTCATAGTCATCACCGCCAAATAATGCTGCTGCCTGGCGTTGTTGCGCACTGGTGCATTGCTCGACTGCTGCATCGTAGGGAATACTCAGGGGATTGATGCTTGCTCCGACACTGCTGGCTTGCAGTATGTGCTGCAGGTCTCCCGCCAGGCCATCGGAAATATCAATGGCACTATTGATCCAGGGTGCAGCCTGTTGGGCAAACTCCAACCGCGGTAGCGGTGCATAAAAGAAAGACTGCAAACGTTCACGGACAGACCCGTCAATCGTTGCCAGCTGTTCATGCAGTGAGGCGTCAAAATGTACAGGCTCGCCCATCGCTGCAAGTGCGATAGCGCCCTTACCCAGAGAACCGGTTACCAGTATCGCATCTCCAGCCTGAGCGCCGTCTCTGCGCAAGAGCTGACCTTTTGTCGCAACACCATGAACTTGAATGGCAATCGCCAGTGGACCACGAGTGGTATCTCCACCAACGAGCGGGCAACGATACTGTTGAGCCATGCTCAACAGTCCGGCACTGAAATTTTCCAGCCAGGATTCATCATGATGAGGAAGAGAGACAGCAAGAGTGAAACACAAGGGCTGAGCACCCATGGCAGCAAGGTCGCTGAGATTTACTGCCAGCGCCCGCTGCCCAACAGCGAAGGCAGTTGCCTGCACAGGAAAGTGTACTGACTCGACCAGCATGTCCGTGCTCAGGCACTGCTGCAGCGTTGCTGGTAATTCGAGAATTGCAGCATCATCGCCTATACCCAGCACGATACCTTCCCAGGCTGTGCCATCACCAGCGCCCAATCCTATTCTGGAAAAATACTGCTGGATAATTTCAAATTCGGACCGAGGCATGGAAACGAATCAGCACATTGATGCGCTACTGGCTGCGCTGGCCATATTCTGCAGCACGCAATGTTGGAACCAGCTTGTCGAGTACGCCATTGATGTACTTGTGGCTATCAGTTGCACCATAGGTTTTGGCGAGTTCAACACATTCATTTATGACAACCCGGTAGGGCACATCAATTCGGCTGGAGAGCTCAAACGCGCCAAGCAGGAGAATCGACTGTTCCACTGGATCAAGCGCCGCCGCGTCCCGATCCAGATGAGGAGCGAGCAGAGACAGCAGTGATTCATGCTGCTTCGGTATCTCTGGAATGAGTGCGTCGAAGTATTCCCAATCAACTTTCTTACCATTGTCATCATGAAATTGCTGGCGAATCTCCAGCGGTTCCTGTTTAGACATTAGCCACTGATAGAGCGCCTGCATGACGAGCTGACGCGCCATGCGGCGTTGTGCTAGAGGGATTTTCTTGGCCATGGTTCAGCCTGGATAAACAAGAATGAGAAAAGTGCTGACTAGCTTTCGAGCTGACGGGTAAGACTGACCATTTCAATTGCGGTCAGCGCAGCTTCCTCGCCCTTGTTGCCGGCCTTGGTCCCTGCTCTTTCTATAGCCTGCTCAATTGTGTCAACCGTGAGCACACCGAAGGCAACAGGAATGCCGGCACTCAGGCTTACCTGGCTTAATCCTTTTACACATTCTCCTGCGACATACTCGAAATGAGGTGTACCTCCTCGAATCACGGCGCCAAGAGAGATGATGGCGTCGTAGTCATTCTGCTCTGCCATTTTCTTCACCGCCAGTGGCAACTCATAGGCACCTGGCACCTTTACTATGGTGATGTCTTTATCTTGCACACCATTTTTTCGCAACGCATCCAATGCGCCATCGAGCAATCTGTCCACGATGAAACTATTGAACCTGGCAAGCGCGATTCCATAGCTGACGCTGCCATTCTGATAGTTGCCTTCTATTGTCTTTATTGTGCTCATTGCTCTTCCTGGATGCTCTGGCTACTTCTTGAATTTGACGAAATCCACGACTTCGAGATCGAAGCCAGAAATCGCGTTGAAACGGGCTGGATAGCTGAGCAAACGCATTTTACCCACTCCTAGGTCTCGCAGTATTTGCGATCCTGTACCAATGGTCAAATCGCTGCCTCCCCTGGAACTCTGCGCCGCTTCGGTACCCTCTGCCATCGCGGAGGCCAGGTTGTGGGAGAGATCGTGGCCATAGTCTTCCCCGGACAACAACACAGCGACTCCATTGCCCTGCTCTGCAATATATTCCAGCGCATCACTGAACGACCAACTGGTGCGTTCCGCATTGTAGACATCGCAGATGTCCCGGAGTGTATTGGGAATATGCACCCGGACCAGGGTTGGGTCTTCCGCCCGGATGTCACCCTTCACAAATGCCAGATGCAAGCTGCCGCTAATGGAGTCCTGGTAACTGTGCACAGTGAACTCACCAAAGGCAGTCTGTAACAGGTTCGTTGCCTGTCTCTGCACCGTGTGCTCGTTGGCGATTCGATAATGAATCAGATCCACAATAGTGCCAATCTTGAGATCATGTTTGCCGGCAAAAATTTCCAGATCTTCCCGGCGCGCCATGGAACCATCTTCATTCATCACTTCAACAATGGCTGCTGCCGGCTGATAGCCAGCAATCCGGGCCAGATCACATCCTGCTTCCGTATGCCCGGCCCTGCGCAAGACACCGCCTGGTTGCGCCATGATGGGAAATATGTGACCTGGCTGGACGATATCCTCTGGCTGCACATCTCTTGCTACTGCGGCCTGAATAGTTCGCGCGCGATCGGCCGCAGATATGCCTGTTGTCACTCCAGTGGCGGCCTCGATGCTGACGGTAAAATTGGTGTTATAGGGCGTGTTGTTTTCGTTCACCATCAACGGCAGTTTCAGATGCCGACAGTGATCGGGAGTCAATGTCAGACAGATTAGTCCGCGAGCGTTGGTGGCCATGAAATTCACGTCTTCTGTGCGCACCCGCTCTGCGGCGATAATGAGATCACCTTCGTTCTCTCGATTCTCATCGTCCATCAACACAACCATCTTGCCTTGACGGATATCGTCGATGATCTCTTCTATTGAATTTAGTTTCATAAGTAATCTGAGCTTGAAAATTCCTATTCGGAATCTATGAAGCCATGTTCCCTGAGCAGGTTTTTGTCGATCTCTGACCGCTCCTCACTTGAATAGAGGCGCTCTACATAGCGCGCGATTAAATCTACCTCGAGGTTCACTTGCTGTCCTAAATTATAGTGTCCGATGATCGTTTCCTGTTGTGTATGAGGAATCACATAAACAGAAAACCGATTCTCTCGCACAGTATTCACTGTCAGGCTGGTGCCATCGATGCAGATCGACCCTTTTGCAGCAATGTACTTACTCAACTCGGAAGGCGCTGAGAATTCCACACTCAAGCTATCACCATCCTTGCTGAGACTGAGCAGTTCTCCTACCCCATCCACATGGCCACTCACTATATGGCCCCCGAATCGATCGCCGGCCATCATCGCTTTTTCAAGATTCACCATGGAGTCAGCATCCAGCTCACCGAGCGTCGTGCAACGCAAGGTTTCTGCAGAGACATCTGCTTTAAACCAGTCTTCACCCAGCTCGATTGCAGTCAGGCAACAGCCATTTACTGCAATGCTGTCTCCCAATGACGCATCATCCAGAGATAGTTTGCCGCAGTTGATCTGCAACACGGCATCCGAACCTGTACGCTGCACAGCGGATATTGTTCCAATAGCAGCAACAATTCCCGTAAACATAGAACGCCTGTCAGGAAAGTGAATTCAAAACGACTTTGATATCACCACCAATCCTGTCTATTGAATCGACTTCGAAGTCATAGGAGTTAGCTAGTGATTCTATGCCGTCAATCTGCAACAGAGGCCTGGCATCTGCACCAAGAATTTTCGGTGCTATATAGATCACAAGCTCATCAACCAGACCCGATTCCAGGAAGGCACCACAAAGTGTGGGACCTGCCTCCACCAGTACTTCATTGCAGGAGTAATCGGCGGCCAGCGATTCTAACATAGATGGTAAATCGACTCCCGATTCCGTACCTGCCCTGCGGGAATCCAGCTGCCTGATATCCACACTATCAGGAAGCTTATTACTCCTGGCTGACGGATCGCTGGTGGTATAAACGACGGCTGAACCGGGCTCGTTGAATATCCGGGCTGACGGCGCAGCCTGCAGCTTACTGTCGAGGAGTACCCGCAATGGCTGCCGATCCAGGCAGGCCTGGTTACTCAATAATTGTGCTTCGCTCAAGCCAAGACTCTCCGTGCGTATAGTAAGGCGAGGGTCATCCACCAACACGGTTCCAACACCTGTGATGATGGCACTGCTGGTCGCCCGCAGCCGTTGCACGTCTTCCCGCGCCACTTCATCCGTGATCCATTTGCTCTCTCCATTGGCCAGCGCCGTACGACCATCCAGGCTCATGGCAAGCTTCATTCGCAACCAGGGTTTGCCGGACTGCCATCTTTTAACGAAACCTTTGTTAAGCTGCTCCGCTGCTAATTGGTAATCCTGCAGATGGAAGACTTCAATGCCAGCTGCCTCCAGGCTCTCGATGCCGCCACCGGCGACTTCCGCATTTGGATCTCGCATCGCAATGACCACAGATTCAACACCGGCCTCGATCAATGCTTCCGTACAGGGCCCTGTCCTGCCCTGATGATTGCAAGGTTCAAGTGATACGAAGGCCGTACCACCCTGGCAACTCTGGGTGGCATTCGCCAGGGCCATGGCTTCAGCATGCGGATATCCAGCGGCAAGATGCCAACCCTCGGCTACGACTTGTTCATTATTAACAATGACACAACCGACCCTGGGATTCGGTGTGGCGGTCAACACATTAGTAGCAAGGTCCAGTGCCCGCTGCATATGAACTGGCCAGTCAATAACCGAAGAATCGAGTTCCTTGTTGCGAAGTGATCTCATAGCCTGATGAATTGAGACCTTGAGCGGATACTTAGAAGGACGCTTGTGCTCAGGCCTGCATTAGTTGCCGGAGCGAGATAATAGCAGAACCACTATTGCAATGGGACTGGCCCCAAGGCTCGTAATATCTAGTCTTTGGGATTTTCCCGGGAGAGTCGATCAATCTCCTCCCGAAACTCATTGAGGTCTTTGAAAGATCGGTAAACGGAAGCGAAGCGAACGAACGCTACCTCATCAAGATCGCGCAGCTCCTTCATCACCTGTTCACCAAGATCCCGGGAAGGTACTTCACGTTCGCCTGTAGAGCGTAGCGTTGCCTTGATGCGATTAACCGCTCCTTCAACTTTATCAATACTGACCGGCCGCTTCTCCAGGGCCTTGTGTAATCCAGCGATGAGCTTGTCTTCATTGAAGGGTTCACGAATACCATTCTGTTTGATGATGCGCGGCATCACCAACTCGGCTGATTCGTAAGTAGTAAACCGCTCTTCACAGGTGATACATTCCCGGCGACGGCGTACATGGTTACCCTCCGATACCAGCCTGGAATCGATAACCTTGGTGTCTATAGCTCCACAAAACGGACAGTGCATAATAGTTCCGTTAATATTTTTCCGATTGACAAACTACGATTGGTAGACAGGATAGCGAGCACAAAGCGCAAGCACGTTCTGTCTAACTTCTTCAATCTTCGATTCATTATCCAGGTCTTCAATGACATCACACATCCAGCTGGATAGGCTGGCACAGTCTTCCTCAACAAATCCTCTGGTAGTTACCGCCGGAGTGCCAATTCGGAGACCGCTTGTGACAAAAGGAGGATTGGGATCGTTGGGCACCGCATTCTTGTTTACGGTGATGTTTGCTCTATCAAGCGCTGCGTCAGCATCTTTGCCGGTAATGCCCTGTCGAATCAGGCTGAGCAGGAACAGGTGATCGTCAGTACCATTTGAGACCACGTCAAAACCGCGGTCGATAAAAGTCTGCGCCATAACCTTGGCATTCTTAACTACCTGCTCCTGATAACGCCTGAAATCCTCGCTCATAGCTTCCTTGAAGCAGACGGCTTTTGCGGCAATCACATGCATCAATGGGCCACCCTGGCTTTCCGGGAAGACAGCAAAGTTCAGTTTCTTCTCCAGCTCTTCGTTGGCGCGCGCGAGAATAATACCGCCGCGAGGTCCACGCAGGGTCTTGTGAGTAGTGGAAGTGGTGACATCAGCAATATTAACGGGGCTGGGGTAGACACCTGCTGCGATCAGGCCAGAGACATGGGCCATGTCGACAACAAAATAAGCACCTACAGCGTCTGCGATTTCCCGGAAACGTTGCCAATCGATGACGCGAGAGTAGGCTGAGAAACCAGCCATGATGAGTTTGGGCTTGTGCTCCCTGGCTAGCGCTTCCACCTGCTCATAGTCTATCTCTCCAGTTTCACTGTTAAGACCATATTGCACGGCATGATAGATACGACCAGAAAAACTGACACTGGCGCCGTGGGTAAGATGCCCTCCGTCTGCCAGGCTCATACCAAGAACCGTTTCGCCTGGTTTCACCAGAGCCATATAGACTGCTGCGTTGGCCTGGGATCCAGAGTGCGGCTGTACATTGGCATAGTCTGCCTGAAACAGTTCCTTGGCCCGGGCGATAGCAATCTCTTCTACGGTATCGACGTTTTCACAACCACCATAATAACGTTTGCGCGGATACCCCTCTGCATACTTATTGGTCAACACAGAACCCTGGGCTTCCATGACAAAGGGGCTGGTGTGATTTTCTGAAGCAATCAGCTCGATGTGTTCTTCCTGCCGCTTCTTCTCTGCTTCTATTGCTGCGCTGATCTCGGGATCGAATTCAGAAAGGCTGGAATCGGTTTTAAACATCTAGCATGGGCTCCGTTACTGTAGTCAGGACTGGGCGGGTTCAAGGAAGGCGCTATTCTACCTGAAGGATGCGGGATCAGCATCAATATGTTGTGTCTGCTTGCACAAGATATGGTGGCATCTCACCCCTCCCCGTAGCCTCAAATCACCGCCGATTTAAAGGACACCCATTTGGATTGCAACGCCATTTTGCCTGGCTGCCCTCTCAAATCTCCCGGCAGGCAAGGGCTGTAGCGGTATGCCATAATAGCGCCCACTTTTTACCAGCAGCAGGAATACTATGGCTCAGTTCGTTTACACCATGAATCGCGTCGGCAAGGTGGTACCCCCGAAGCGTGAAATACTCAAAGACATCTCCCTGTCCTTTTTCCCTGGCGCCAAAATTGGTGTCCTCGGCCTCAACGGCGCGGGAAAATCCACACTGTTGCGCATCATGGCAGGCCTGGATGCAGAGATTAATGGTGAGGCCAGACCGCAGCCCGGTATCAAGATTGGATACCTGCCCCAGGAACCGGAATTGGACGAAGAGCTCGACGTTCGCGGCAATGTTGAGCAGGGCGTCAAGGAAACTATCGATCTGGTTAATCAGTTCAATGCGATAAGTGACAAATTCGCCGAACCGATGAGCGATGACGAAATGAACAGGCTGCTGGAACAACAGGGCGAACTGCAGAACAAGATAGATGCAGTAGATGGCTGGCAGATAGAGCGTACTCTCGAGGTGGCCGCGGACGCCTTGCGACTGCCTCCCTGGGAATCGCAGGTGAGCAAACTCTCAGGTGGAGAACGTCGCCGCGTGGCGCTTTGCCGTCTGCTGCTGTCCAAGCCCGATATGCTCTTGCTGGATGAGCCTACCAACCACCTGGACGCCGAAAGTGTCGCCTGGCTGGAACGATTCCTCCAGGAGTATCCAGGCACCGTGGTGGCCATCACCCACGACCGCTACTTTCTCGACAATGCGGCGGGCTGGATTCTGGAGCTGGACCGTGGTCACGGCATACCCTATGAAGGCAATTACAGTGCCTGGCTGGAGGCGAAAGAGAAGCGCCTCGAGATTGAAGAGAAACAGGAAGCCGCTCGCGAGCGCACCATTAAGTCAGAACTGGAGTGGGTGCGCGCGAACCCCAAGGGGCGACAATCCAAGAGCAAGGCCAGAATCGCCCGCTTCGAAGAGCTCAACTCAAGGGAATTCCAGCAACGCAACGAAACCCAGGAACTCTATATACCACCAGGCGAACGACTGGGTGACAAAGTCATCGAGGTCAATCATCTCAGCAAGGCATTTGGCGACAAGGTATTAATCGAAGATCTGAACTTTTCTGTGCCCAAAGGCAGTATCGTCGGCATTATCGGCGGCAACGGCGCCGGCAAGACCACGTTCCTGCGAATGTTGGTGGGCACCGAGCAAGCGGACGACGGCAGCATCGACCTGGGTGATACCGTAGACCTTGCCTATGTTGACCAGAGCAGAGATGCGCTCGAAGGTGAGAATACCGTATGGCAGGAAATCTCCGATGAGCAGGACATCCTGCATATTGGCAAGTATGAAATTTCTTCTCGCGCCTACGCCAGTCGATTCAATTTTCGCGGCAGTGACCAGCAGAAATTCGTCAAGGATCTTTCGGGCGGTGAACGCAATCGCCTGCATATGGCCAAGTTGCTCAAGAAGGGCGGCAACGTATTGCTATTGGATGAGCCGACCAACGACCTGGACGTAGAGACCCTGCGCGCACTGGAAGAAGCCTTGCTGGCATTCCCGGGCTGCGCTATCGTGGTTTCTCACGATCGCTGGTTCCTTGATCGTATCTGTACTCATATTCTTGCATTCGAAGGCGACAGCCAGGTGGTGTGGCACGAGGGCAACTACTCGGACTACGAAGCAGAATACAAGAAGCGGGTCGGCGATAATCAACCGACTAGAATGAAGTATCGCAAGCTGGACAGCTGAAGCGACTGGCAGCGCTACAGCTTAAGTTCTTTTTTCAGTTGGCGGATGCGTGACTGCAGATCCTTGCCAGCCATCCTGGGCTCAATTTTTTGCGGTAAGGGCTGCTTCGCGTCAATGACCAATTCTTCACCTTGCATGGCTTGCCGGCAGAGTCGAGTGTAGTGATGCTCAAATACCGGAAAAGCAACGCGTTCGCTTTCATTGGCCAATACGTACCAGTCGCTGGCCTTGCCAGCCAGATAGACCGCGGGATGACTCCACGCTTGTTCCTGCTTGGGAGAAGCTGCCCTGCAGGCTTCCACATAGGCGGCATGTGCATCGGGCAAACCAAACAATTCAATACCCTGCTCGCAGGCCTTAACCATCGCCGCAATCGTGGGCAGGTAGGATTGGCTGCGAATCAATGACTTGCCAGCCTGCTGAATCACTTCGGCAGGAAAATCTGCCAGGCTCTGCAGCCAGAACTTCTTGGCAATGACCAGATCTTCTTCGTGGGGAAACGCCTTGTGGTATTGGTTATGGTAGGCAAACTGAAACTCGGCAAACAGCCGTGAAATAACTGCGGTGTGATCGAGTTCTGCAGCACCCCGCTCACTGTCGAAATCTGCTTGCTCCGGCTCCCCGACGCTAGTCTGCCCAGCTTCGGTCGGCAAGCTGTTCGAGCCTTGCTCTAACTTTTTCTTCTGTAGATCCAGCAATGGCTTGATCTTGTGCATAAGTCGTGCCCCGGGTCTGCAACTCCTTCAGACGTCGCGCCCAATCCATTTTAATAAATTGCAGAAACACCGTGTTCCAGGACGCCCTGGCCTGCTTGCTGTCTCTCCAATACATCACAAATTCTGGAATCTTCGACGCGGCATATTCCGCGTCGATTTCGGCCAGGGCCAGTATCTCATAACAGGCAGCGCTCGGCTGCCAGTCCTGAGAAATTGGTCGCGGCGTGTCATCAACACCGAACGATGCAGTGAATTTGGCCCACTGGCGGCGAATGTGCTCAATGAACTTGGAATTCCATGCCCCGTGTACGACGCCTCGTTCACGCCAGTACAGCACGAATTCAGCAACGGCATCTTCGATGAAACTTTTACTTACTCCCGATTTCTCCAGAATATCGATGGCATCCTGGCTTGGCTGCCATTCCGGAGACATGGTACTGGCGAGCTCATGCGCTCCGCGCCGTGATTGCTCGTGTCGCCATTCTTTTAAGACATGTTTGTAGAATGCATTCCCCCAGGAAAAACGCGCCTGCCCCCGATCGCGCCAGTAGGCTACAAATTCAGGCACCAGGGACTCGATAAATTCCTCAGGTATCGAATGCTGTTTGCACAAACGAATCCAGTTCTCATCTGGCTGCCAGTCGCTTGGTATCAGATTGCTCGAACCCGATTGCTGATTCCCACTTGTGACAGACTCGCCTTGTTGCGATGCCAGCGTTTTCCTGGCCACAATTTTTTCTTGCCTGGCAGATTCGATGGCAATCCAGATACTGCTGCTTCCCTCTACAGACTCGCTGATCACAAGACCCAAACCCTGGAGACTCAACAGCACACGCTGAAGCTCATTCCGATTCCAGAATGGCAATGAATGCGCCAACTCGGATAGCTCCGTATTAAGCCAGCGCTGACTGCTATTCCCTGTTCGATTGACACCTCGATGCTTGAGTAACTCGGAAAGAGTCTGCAGCAGCACTGCCTCTTCAAGGCCAATGGTGGCTGCCAGAGTCGGAGAAATTATGATGGGATGTTCAGGAAGCAATGTCGTTTTACCAAAGAAAACCAGATAGACGGAATCTTCTGGAAGCGTCTCGCATCCTAACACAGGAGAATTGCGCAAACCCACATCGGTACTGTGAAAGCAGATTTCTTCACAGTAACATGCCCTGTCCAAGCATTGCTCAAGACGTTTTCAACCGTGTATCCACAACTTATTCAACAACTGGTCGACGAAGAGCAACTGCCTGGCAGTTACGCTGTTGATGCGAATCAGTGGTTTGTACCATTGATTAAGAGCTTGAGAGATCAGCTCAGGGAGCGAGGTTCAAAACCATTTCTGCTTGGTATTAATGGCGCCCAGGGCACTGGTAAGACCACCCTGTGCAAACTCATCAAGCTTTGCATGGAACGGGGAGGCTATACCGTTGTAGTTCTTTCCATTGACGACTTCTATCTGGGTAAGTCGGCCCGCCAGGCCCTTGCCGCTGAGGTCCATCCCTTACTGGCAACCCGTGGCGTACCTGGCACACATGATATTGACCGACTCCGCTCTGTGCTTGCGACACTGCGAGATGCAAAGCCAGCCCTCCCCCTGCTGTTGCCACGTTTCGACAAGGCTACTGACGATCTCATGCCGGAGCACCAGGGCTATCGAGTGACGAGTCAACCGCAGCTTATTCTCCTCGAGGGATGGTTCATTGGCGTCTCGGCCGAACAGGACTCTGCACTGGATGCACCGATCAATCACCTGGAAGAAACAGAGGATCCGCAAGGAGTCTGGCGTAGGTTCGTGAACCGACGACTGGCCAGGGACTATGTGCCCATCTTTGAGCAACTTGACGAGTTGCTGATGTTAAAGGCCCCCTCATTCGAGATGGTGTATGAGTGGCGCGGTTTACAAGAGCGAAAGCTGCGTGAAAGCAGAGGGGAAAACAGCAGCGGCGTGATGACAGAACAGCAATTGCGGCGCTTCATCGAACACTATGAGCGATTGACCCGGCATTGCCTCGCCAGCTTAGCTGAGCACGCCGATATTGTTTATGGGCTGGACCAGGAACATCGAATTGTCAGTCGCTTGAGATGAACAGGCCCGTATCAACCCTGTTCGGCAGGAGTTCCGACTGACTGGGCTCGCGCAAACAAGGGCTGCACCCAAACCCTTGCGATCAGACCCACCAGAAGTACAGCCGCCAGCTGTCTCCAAAGAGGATAGCTTTCTCCATGCTCTGCCATAGACAATTGCAACGGCCAGCCAAAATTGGCATACAGTCCATTCAATACCAGGCCACAGGCAATTGCAGTGCCGATTACGCCAACCAGGTAGGCAATCAGTGAGCGCATGCCCAGCTGTTCCTTGATCACACCCATGGTGGCAATGTTTGTCGCTGGGCCAGTGAGCATGAACACTAGCGCGGCCCCTGGAGAAATGCCTGCGAATAACAGACCGGCTGCAACAGGAGTCGATGCAGTGGCGCAGATATACATTGGCAGCCCAACAACAACCATGATCACCATTGCCAACAGTCCATCGCCCCACTGCAGGAAGAAAGATTGCGGAATCACTGCCGTGATCAAGGCTGCAGCAACCAGTCCGATCGCAAGCCATTTAGCCGTGTCGGCAATCATCCGGCCATAGCCATACTTCACCGCCGCTATAAACCTGTCGCCGAGACCAGCTTTCTCAGTATGCTGCTCTATTTTCTCGGCAGCACAGCACTTGCCGCAGCTTGAAGATTCAGCTTCAGTTTCTTGTTCTTCCCCATCGAAACTATTGACCAGAATGCCCGCGATAATGGCACTGGTGAGTGCGCCTATTGGTCGCATCATGGCAAAAATGGGGCCCAGCACTGCGTAGGAAAAAGAAATTGAATCCACTCCTGTCTCTGGTGTGGCGACCAAAAAAGATGACGTGGCGCCTTTCGAGGCACCGGCTTTACGAATGGCCAGCGCAGTTGGAATTACACCACATGAGCACAATGGCAATGGCGCGCCGATAAACGCACCTTTAACGATTGATAGTAAGCCCGGTTCAGACAGCTGCTTTTCTACCCAACTGCTGGGTATGACCTGCTTGATGACGCCTGCCAGAAAATAACCCATGAGCAACCAGGGGGCGCTCTCAATCACCAGGTTCCAGAATATGCTAAGCAACTGCATCAGTTCGCTCCCGCCTTGTGGGTTTCTTTATGAGCCTCTTCACGAACCTCTTCATGTACCTTTTCATGTGCCTTTTCATGTGCCTTTTCATGAACTGAGCCAACTTCCAGTGCTTCAATAATTGAACAGTGCGTTGCGTTTTCAGGACCACCGCAACAACTTTCCAGCAAGCGTTCCAGGGTTTTTTGCATCATGGCCAGCTCGGCAATCTTCGAGTTGACCTCGTTGAGTTTGTGTTGAGTGATATCGGTAACTTCCTGGCAGCTATGGCTGTGCTTGTCCAGGCGAATGGAGAGCAGCTGGCCGATATCATCCAGTGAAAATCCTATGTTTCGAGCCGTGCGCACAAACTCGGCCCTGCGTACGTCGGCATCGTTGTAATAGCGATATCCGGCTTCACTACGCTCACTGGCATTGATCAGACCGTGCTTCTCATAGAAGCGGATGGTATGGGCAGACAGGCCGGTTTGCTGGGCCAATTCACTGATTTTCAGCATGACAACGGATACCTCGAGCAGACATTGCAAACAAGTATAAGCTTAGAGTTAACTCTAAGGTCAATACTTTGAGGCGGTAATCCTGGAATTCAGGCTGAATTTACCCCCGATCAGGGGTCAGGACACGGGACATCCAGTTTCCCATTAGCTGTATTTCCTCCGCGCAAACGGCGTGCTCCATCGGGTAGCTTTCATATTCCGGGTTAAATCCCAGGTTCTGCAGGGTTGCCACACTCTTTCGGCCCAGGGCCTCAGGCACCACCGGGTCATGACTGCCGTGACAGATCAAAATGGGCAAAGTGTTCTGAACGGGATTGATTGCGACGCTGGATGCCGTGGCGAAGTAAGTAGACAGTGCCATCACTCCTGCCAGCGTTCGGGGATAGGTGAGTGCGGCCTCAAAAGCAACAGCACCGCCCTGGGAAAAACCGGCCACGATGATCCTCTCCGGCTCAACCCCCCGTTCGATCTCACGATCGATCAGGTCGTGAACCCACCGGGCCGATTGCCTTAACTGCTGTTCATCCACATGTCGGTCTACATCCAGTTGCTTGATGTCATACCAGGCAGGCATGACGAAACCGTTATTGATGGTCACCGGAATCGATGGTGCATGAGGAAACACAAAACGTATGCCGGCATCGGCGGGCAATTGAAGTTGCGGAACGATCGGCGCAAAGTCATTGCCGTCTGCGCCAAGGCCATGTAACCAGATCACCGCCGCATTCACGGGCGTATCGACCGGGCTTTCTATTTCTACTGCAGGCAAATACTCCATTGCTACTTCCTTCAGGCCACTACGGCCCTAACAATCTCACTTACTGTAACAAACGCACTTCTCTTTGCGGGAACGGGATTGCAATGTCTTCACGCGCCAGAACACGATGCAGGACCTGATTACAGTTGAACCTGGTTTCGTGAAAACTGCTGGTCTGTGCCCAACAGCGTATGCCGATATTGATAGCGCTGTCTCCGAAACTCTGAATACCGACCTGCATTGGTCGGGTCGTACTCAATCCATCCACTTTTGCCAACTCTTGCTGAATTGCAGAGATGGCCTGTTCTGTATCACTCTGATAAGCGATACCTACTTCCAGCTCGAGTACCGTGTCAGACTGAGAATTATGAATGATTTCACCAATGATATGTCGGTTCGGGATGGTGATCATTTCATCGTCTTCATTGGTGAGGATGGTATAGGAAAGGGTAACCTCTTTTACCACACCCCAAACACCCTGCACCCGAATCGTATCGCCCACAACAAATGGTCTGGTAAGAATTATACTCAGCCCCGCGCCGTAGTTTGACAGCAAGCCCTGGATTGCCAATCCAGCGCCCAGACCAAGAGCGCCAATAGCTGCAATAAAGGGAGTAATTTGTACCCCCAACTTGGGTAGCGCGATAACCACCGCAGATGCGATTACTGCAATTCGGGTAGCACTGGCGAAAAACCGGCTTAAGGTGATATCGAGATTACGGCGCTCCGCCAGAGCAAACACCAGATTGGATAGCTTCCGCCCAATGACGAAACCCAGAATCATTATGATGACTGCGCCGACTATCTGGAAACTGTAGTTAACCAGATAAGTTGTGATGAGATTGTAGACCTCGGTTACTTGTTCTATTTCCTGTTCCATAACTAAACTCTTCCTGGGGCTGGCAATGAAGCTGGCATTCTGCCACGCTGCTGCTGCCCGTCAATCCTTGTTCTGTTGCAGCGCTTCTCGCGCTGCATTACCATTCCTCCATGATGCGTGTATTTGTTCGACTGAGTGCCTTCTTATTCTGTCTTGGCGCTGCACAGGCTCTCGCACAGGAAGCTGGTCGAGACTCATTGGTGGGTACCTGGGAAGGACCGCTGGTGCTCGGCAGAGACAACATGGAAATGGCATTCACCTTCACCATCAATGAAGGCGAGTTGTCAGCAACCATGACCAGTGGCGGGATGGGAATCTACGGCATGCCTGTTGAAAGCATCTCCGTTGAAGGGCGCAACATTCTGATGCGAATCTCGCGCCTTGATCTCGAGTTTACCGGTACTATCAGGAGAGACGAGTCGGGAGAGAAGATCATCCGAATCGATGGCGACTGGTTTCAATATAGCGAAATGGTGCCCATAGTATTGCGACCGGTCGATGCCCCGTCATTCTAATTGTCAGGCAATAATAACCAGAGACTCTTTAGATATACCGACTCAAATTGCGGTTGGCTCTGCTGAGTCGCTCTGACAAGACTTTCACGATATAAGTATGCAGCGCTGCAGTGGATGCAGGGAATGTCCTCCCCATGGCTTCCATTTTTTCCTTGTCCAGGCGAAACAGCGTCGCATCGTTTTCAATGCGCACACTCGCTGTCCTGTTCTCGCCCGTGTAAATCGCCATTTCACCAAGAATCGCACCGGCCTTGTACTTGCGCAGAATCTGTTCCTGCTGATTGGGTATCTTCAGCACAACGACAACAGTGCCCGAGCCGACGAAATACAGGGATTCACCCTTATCGCCTTCCTTGAACAGGTATTCGCCAGATTGCTTGTTCTCAATGACGAAATACTCAGCCAGTAACTTCACGTCTTCCTCAGCATAAGCGATTCGCCTGATAACATCAGCCAGCTCTACATTCTGGTCTTCATCGCTACGATTAAGATCGCTGAGAATACGGCGCTCACACCAATCCACGGCCGTATCTACCTGCTCCTTGTAGTTTCTTTCCCAGGTTTGTTCACCTAGTGTGAAAAAGCCATGCTTCACCAGTTGTTTGATTGATTTATCATCAGCACCACTAATCACGATGTGAAAGCCCAGGCGTTCACTGAGTTGCGCCAACTTGGTAAAAGTAACGATCGCAGAAGTATCCAGCTGGCTGACATGATGGAAATCAAGAACCAGGAAGTCGAATCGACTATGGTCACCGTCCTTGATGCGGGTTCGAATAGCGGTTATCAGTTTGTCCGCCGTACCAAAGAATATAAATCCCTGTAGAATTAATATCAGTACCCGATTGCCTTCCTTGTTGAGCAGCTCCCGGGTTTCCAGATCTCTATCTACATTACTCGCATGGTCGCTGCCATTGGTTTCGATCTTGATCACGCTCAACTGAGAGTAGTTGATGACGAATAAAATAATCGCTACGAAGAAACCAAAAGTGACGCCCTGCAAGATGTCAGAGAAGATAATGACAACCAGAATCAGAATCACGACAACATAGTCTGAGAGAGGCAGTTCATCCCTTGCCTTCCACAACCAGTCAATCAGAAATTCCAGACCAACATAGATGAGCAAACCACCCAGGATAAAAGTTGGTACGATTTCCATGAATTCTGCACCGGCGAAGATTGCGGCACCAACCAGCAATGCATACACAATTCCGGTGAGACGATCCTTTCCACCAAGGCGATCAACCAGCGCGGTATCTGAGACGTCATGGACGCCCGGGAAACCCCCAAAAAAGCTATTCACGATATTGGTGTATCCCATCACCTGCAGCTCGTGATCCGGATTGAGATCGTCCCTGGCGATGAGTTCAATTCCCGACACATCCAATAGCAGCATCATTGAACACAGCAACGCCACAACCACAATACCGCTGAGTTGATCCGAAATGGCTATCCAGTTTACTTGCTGAAGATAGTCAAGCTGAAAGATGGGTACCAGGGCGCCTGTTGATTCAATTGATGGCAGCAAGCCGCTGGCTGATGCATCTTCTCTGCTTATGCCTGATGTATAAAGGACACCATAGAAGATGAGTATGGAAAGCGAGAGAATACCTGGCACCGACAGACGATTGTCTCTGAATAGTTTTCCGGCTATCAGGCAAAGTGCTAGCACGATGGCCGGAGTGATAAGTTGTATGAAGTTGCTGTTCTGAAACGAAGCCAGCGTTGGCTCCTGGCTCGCCGCCACGGTGAGACCACCTTCCACGAAGATATAACCAATCCCTGCAAAAAATCCTCCGGTAACAGGATAGGGAATGTAACGCACCAGATTACCCATTTTGAGGCGACCCAGCAGCAACAGAAATAATCCGGTAAGAAGTGTTGTCACCATGAAGGCTACAATAATGGTTGCTTCTGCTCCGATTGAGTATTCCGAACCGAAACTCACATAGATGCCACTAATCATTACTGCAAACACCGGCACTAAACCGTTTCTGGGAGAACAGATTACCGCCTTGAAATCGCTGAACAGAGAGCCACCGAGTCCGGTGATGAGGGTTCCGATAAGCAATATCGCGATACCCGGAACCATCAACCTTTGATCGGTCTGGGCGAAAAGGAGGGCGGCTACCGATACCGCGACTGAGATGTTCACCAGAGCGATTAGTGCGCCGGAGATAATGTTGGCAAGATGACTGGATTGCATTTTATTGTTATTAACTCAACTGCCTGTGCAAATCCTTGCCCTGGAAGGCTTGCTTGTATCGTGGTGGGGACGATGCCCAACGACAGACCAGCATACTATCCCCAGCAAACGGTTGCTAGGGGCTACAGGCCACTATTTACTTGAATTTACGGGAATTCTGTCGTTGAAAATGCTTGCCCAGCATTTGACCTTGCTGATGAATGATTAGCCCTCACCGTGCTGAATTAGAGCTGATCGGGAATAATCTCCGACTACTGTCTGTCTAAGCAGGGAAGCCTTGACTATACTCGGAACTCGCCTGGCTTCAGTTAACAGGAAGACAATCCAATCTCTCAAGATCGCGGTCAGACTGCAGATGGAATACAGCAAGGAAACACAGACAGTTTCCTTTTGCAAAGTGAGCGCGCTATCAATAAAGACGAATCTACCAACCCCATTCTGGACCTAATCGAAAATTGAGAACTCTTATAGCAGGAATCGTAATACTGCTTGCGGCGAAGCCAATCGCGAGCCAGGCATTCGAACTAAGCGGTCCGACCTGGTTTAACGGCCAGACTACCTTCTTTGTCAATATTCCGGGGACTGCTCCGAACGGCGAGAGCTGGAACGCTGCATTCAATCGTGCACTCAACGCCTGGACCAATGAAACAGCTTTCACCTATTTCGTTGAGAACCAGTATCGTGATCCCTGCTCTGGCCAAAACACTGCGGACCTGGGTGATCGTATCTCTGGTGTGGATTTTGCCAGCACTCAATGTGGCAGCGCATTTGGCGAAAACGTTCTTGCCATCACACTGGAATCCTTTCTCTGCTCCGATAATGACTGCACGGGACCCAAGGAATACATCGAAACAGATATCATTTTTAATGACAATATCAACTGGGATATCTACAACGGCGCTCATCGAAACGATATCGAGGATTTCGAGCGAGTCGCGCTGCACGAACTGGGGCATGCGCTGGGATTGAATCACGAGTTCTTCGCGGACGCCATCATGGCACCATTCGCAGGTGACATTGCCACCCTGCAGGAAGATGACATCAACGGTGCCAACCTGCTCTATGGGGAATCGACCACAACACCTTCAATCTATGGCATTGCTATTCAAATTCCCAACGACAGAATCTTTTCCAGCGCTTCCAGCTCGAAACAATTTACTGGCGCTCTCGAGCCAGCAGATGCGGAGTTCGATGGAAAATTTCTGGACATTCATCAGGTCACATTTGCCAATGATTCTTCGGTGACAATTGATATGGCGTCCAATGAATTTGATGCCTCACTCATTCTCGCCCGCATCGATTCAGTGCAACAACTCTTTCCTGATCAGCTCTTTACTGACGACAATTCCGGGGTCAGCAGCAACGCCAGGATTGAACAGACGCTGAGTGCCGGCACCTACTGGATAGGCGCAACCAGCAGTACGAATGCTGCACAAGGCAGTTACACGCTCGACATCAGCAGCGAAGCGCTCGGTACCAACAGTGCATTGGAGACATTCACTTCGGTCTATGGAATCGAAGTTGAGATTAACCCGAATCCGGTGATCTTTGAGCGACTGGGTGCAGGAGATGAACAATTCGAGAACAAGTTTGTCGATCTGTACCAACTTCAGGTCGTCACGCCAATTGAGCTCAACATCAATGTAGAATCCAATCAATTCGATACCAGGATGTTCCTCGCTCAGGTCCTCGAAAATCAACAATTTGGCAGCCTGCTGATAGAGAATGACGATGGCGGGAATGGCACCAACTCAAGAATTCAGGCTGAGTTGGACCCTGGCACATATTGGATTGCAGTTACCAGCTTCGCCAATAATGAAGTTGGCGACTACGAAGTGAACATCGCCGTGGTGATCGATTAGGCGGCAGCTACTTACTGCAGCAGTCTTGTCATTCCAATGACAGGAAGGCCTTCCGCGAACAGTCGCACCGCAATACGGCCTTCTGCAAACGCTTCACGAGTCTGCGGTGAGAGATAATAACTTCCGCTTGCCCTGCTGAGGTCTGGTGGGAGCAAGTTGTGTACAGACACTCCGCTTCCAGGCTCCCCTGAATCATTCAGCATGACCAGGGTTACCGCAGTCAGTGTGACTGCAGCATCCGGATTGCTTGCCACTGTATAGGACAGCTCGTTTCGAGTGGGGTGATATTCGAAGATAGCTTCCAACTCCACTCCTGAATCCTCAATCGAAACGATCCGGGACTCCACCGGCGGTGCTTCTCCATTCATCAACTGCGGGGTCATCACCGGGGGCTTGCGGGGTTCGTTTGCCTGCTCATAGGCGAAAGCCAAAGCGAGTAGTTCCGCATCTGCCAGTTCATTACCCAGTAACTCCATGCCTACCGGTAATCCACCTGCAGAAAAACCAACCGGCATGGAAATAGCTGGTAACCCGGAATTGGCTGAGAGACTGCAATGGCTTCCCGTCTGGGGATCACCTATCTGTACCGGCAACTGTGCAATAGTCGGGTAGACGATGGCATCGAGTTGGTACTCTGCCATGGTCTGCAATATAGCATCGCGCACGATGCTCCTGGCCGCCACCCTTGTCTGATACTCAGACTCATCACGTTCATAGTCATTGCTTCGTTGCAAGGCACCCGTAACTGCCTGGTGATACAAACCACTCTCGATTAGCTGCTCGAGATTGCGAATCTCGTCGCTGCCGAACTCTTCGAGATAGGCATTCAGATCGATTTGGAACTCCTGTGTGATCAACCCGGAAGCTGACAGCAAGCTGCCTAGATCGGCAATCTCAATTTCTATGATTTCTGCGCCCTGTTCCTGATACCACTCCAGTGCGGCTTCTATGGTCTGCACAACTGCGTTGTTGGCGTCTTCAAAATAGCGCGTGAGTTTACCGAGTCGCAAAGTGCTGAGCTGGGCTGTACCCAACGACGTCCGAAATTGCGGCAGTGTCTGGTTCTGCACCAACATGGTGGCGTTATCACGGGGATCGGGTCCAACCACCACGTCCAGCAGAATCGCCAGATCTTCTGCACTGCGCGCCAGCGGTCCAGCCACATCCTGGGTGTGGGACAGTGGCATCACACCATAGATGCTGGATAAACCCTTGGTGGGTCGCAAGCCAATCAGGTTATTGAATGAGGAAGGAATTCGGATCGACCCACAAGTATCGGAACCCAGTCCAATGGCGCCAAAATTTGCAGCCACTGCAGCACCGGTACCACCGCTGGAACCACCCGGAACTCTACGTATGTCGTAGGGGTTTCGGGTCTGCCCGAACAGGGATCCAACCGTGGTAATTCCGTAGGCATATTCATGCAGCGTGGTTTTGGCAATAATAATCGCGCCTGCATCCAGCAATTTTTGAATCTGTGTGGCATTGGCATTAGGAATAAAATTGGCGAGTGCTACGGAGCCACCGGTAGTTGGCATGGTAGTGGTGTTGTAGTTGTCTTTCACCAGAATGGGAATTCCGTGCAGTGCACTACGGGGACCGGATTGGGCACGCTCCTGGTCTAGTGCAGAAGCCTGATCCAGAGCCTGCGCATTGATTCGAACGATGCTGTTCAGCGCCGGACCCTGTTTATCATAGGCTTCAATGCGGGCCAGATATTGCCGCACCAGCTCGACGGAAGTGACCTGACCATCCTCGAGTGCCTGCTGCATTTCATCCAGGCTGGCTTCAAAGACACTGAACGCCTGTTGGGCAAGGACAATAGGAGCGAATGCAAGGCTAAGTAAGAGACAGACGAGTCTGGTCATAGAGAGCACCTTCGATTGTGTTATGCACTAACTGGGTTGCCATGTTCGCGCAAATGGCTGCGCAGGTCTGCAATTATCTTCAGCGCCAGCATTAACAAAAGCGCTGGCAGAGTCGTTTCAAACATCATCACCAGGAAACCACCGAAGATAATCGTCATATGCATAATGATGATGCGTCTGTAAGGCTGTCCCATTTGAGCCGCGATTTCCTTGCCCTCGAATTCCCGTCGACCGAGAAAGTTCCTGATGTAAGAGACACCGTGGCTGATGAAGAAAGCTAACAGCGCCGGAGCCAATGCGATGAAGTCCGCTAACAATTGCGCAATGCCGGGATCGCCGGCATCTCCGAAATTGTCACCGAAGAATCCGTAAATGAAAAGCAGATGACCTGCCATGAAACCGCCATAGTGACCAACAAAAAACGGCCCGTACATCAGTGTGGCCCAGCCACCGATCTTCGCCATCTTCAGCAGATTGTAGAAACCGATCACTGCGCTTTCCGCCCAGAACAACAGCATGATCTCACCCACATTCCAGTTCAGCACCAGTACTCCCAGGAGTGGAATGCAATTCGCGCCGATCAGTGCCAGGCTGGATAGGGAATTCCATCGCAGGGGCTCCATGGCTAATGTTCCCTCCCTGGAATCCTGTACGGCGTTACTCTGGTGTGTAACTTCTCTGGGCACTTCTTCCGGTCGAGGAAGATCCGGCAGAGGCTCAGCATGTTCTGGAAACAGTTCCCGCAACTGATTGAGCATCTGCTGTGCCTGGACAGTACTCACCGCGGAACCAAAGCCCACTTCATCACCTGCGAAATCAAACGCCAGATGGTCGCCACGCCAGCCAGTACCCAGACTCTCATCGGGTGATTCCTGCCGGAAGGCTCTGATGTAGATACCAGGATACCTGGCACCAAAACCCATCCCTGGAATACCTATCCTGAGAATCAACTCGGAATCTGTCACCTCCAATGTCTCTCGACCGAAACTCAGCAGCAAGAACACGCTCGCGAGTATCACCACCGCCACCGACCAGCCCAAACCCCAGAAAAACGTAAACAATACCGCCACCAGGGAAAACAGGCTGTCATCCATATCACTGAACAACTGACCGACGACACCGACGAGCGGAAAAGAAAACGCCACCAGGAACAGGCCGCTTACCAAAATAGCGACTGGTGAGCGACGAAATGGCAGCACAGCCGAGTATCGACTCTGCCTGCCGAACCGGGGCCCAATGGCGAGACTGAAGCGGGGCGCTTGATTGCCAAGCGCCTTGTGCTTCCTGCGTCTTTCAGAAAATGGTATGCGCTTGCCCTGCCTTACCATGTTAGACCTCTTGCCTGCCCGCAGACTTCTTCAAGCCTTATGAATTCTCCAAGCGAAAAAAAACCGGTCTGCGTAATCACAAACCGGTCTTTCCGTTCTGACTTTACATCTGCCCAATCGATTGCTCAATCGGAAAGTTTGTTCACAGCAACAATGCTGATACTTCAGTCCGGCATTCTGGCTGCACGGATTTCGATTTCCACCAGCCAGCCATCGACTACCAGGTCATTAATCTCCACAAAGGAGCGAACAGGCTTGTTAGGATTGTCGTCGGTACCGAAAAACTGCGCATAGCCAGCATTGAATCCAGCAAAATCCAGACCGTCTTCCCCGGCTACAGCAAACGCCCGCACCTGGACGATATCACTCATGGACCAGCCCTGAGACTCCAGCGTCTCCTTGAATCGCGAAAATGTATTCACCGTCTGTTGTTCCATATCACCCCAGCTGCCATCTGCCAGGGGTCGGGCACCGGAGCCGGACAAATACATGGTCTCTGCACCAGGCGGAATGGTAATGGCAGTATAAAAATAATTGCCTTCGTTGTAGCGGGTGATCTCCGCACCATAAACCAGAACGCTCAGTCCGGAAACAGCAACCAACATGAGCATTGCTACTTTAAGTTTCAAATTTTTAATCACGTCCATCCTTAATACTTCTCCTCAGAAATAAACTATTTGGTCATTCTAATTTTTCTGTAATTCTGCCTGCACCGTATCTGGCAGTTCTTCTCCAGCGGACTCACCAAGAAACCGATTGGTAATCATGCCTGTAGTAATTGCACCATTCACATTAAGTGCGGTGCGGGCCATATCGATGAGCGGCTCAATGGATATCAGCAAGGCTGCAACTGTAACCGGAAAGCCCATCGCCGGGAGCACGACCAGGGCGGCATTGGTTGCTCCTCCGCCAACACCAGCGATGCCAAAGGAGCCAATGGCAATGATCAGCAACAAACTCATAATGAATCCGAGGTCTATATCCACCCCAACAGTAGGCGCAACCATGACAGCAAGCATGGCCGGATAGATACCAGCGCAGCCGTTCTGGCCTATGGTGGCGCCGAAGGAAGCCGAGATGTTGGCAATGGGCGCGGGAACTTTCAGCTCTTCAATCTGGGCACGAATGGTAAGCGGTATCGTTGCCGCTGATGACCTTGTCGCAAAGGCGAAGGTCAGCACCGGCCACACTTTCTGGAAATAATCCTTAACATTGGTACCTATCGAGGCAAGCATCACCCCATGCACAACGAACATCAGGGCAATAGCGATGTAGGAGGCGATCACAAATCCGATCAGGGTCAATATCGCTTCTCCATCGGAGCCTGCGATGACCCTGGTCATTAAAGCCAGCACGCCGTAGGGAGTCAGGCTGATTACCATCTTCACCAGGCGCATGATGACTGTTTGCATGGTATCGACAAAACCCTTGATACGACCTGCATGGGTCTTGTCTTCCTGGCTGACCAACAGGGCAGCCACACCGATCAACATGCCGAAGATAGCGACTGCGATAATTGATGTTGGCCTGGCTTCAGAGAGATCGGCAAAAACATTCCTGGGAACCGAATCCACCAACAATCGGGAAATACTTCGATCAGTATCGATGCGCGCTTCCAGTACTTCAGCTCTTGCAAGCTCTCGAGCGCCACTGGCCAACTCGCCAGCGTTCAAGCCGAA
Organism: uncultured Pseudohongiella sp.; assembly: GCA_965267495.1. GTDB lineage: Bacteria > Pseudomonadota > Gammaproteobacteria > Pseudomonadales > Pseudohongiellaceae > UBA9145. The sequence continues at coordinate 3,227,605 of OZ254078.1, forward strand.
CACACTGGCCATGACGATACCGATTGTGGCAGCAACCATGGTGGTGAATACCAGCAGTCCAACGACAGAACCACCAATCTTGCCCAGTGCCCTTATCTCCTCGACTTTCAGAACCGACGCCACCATGGTGATAAGTACCAGTGGTGTAATGATCATGCGCAGCAGGCTCACATAGCCATTAGCAACTACATTGGTCCACTCCAGAGTCTGGGTGGCGACTTCTGAGGAATAACCAAATGCAAATTGCAGGTAAAAACCGAATACAGATCCAGCGACCAAACCTGCCAGCACACGCCGGGACAGGCTCAGCTCCATCTTGGTGAGCTGGAAAAGAAAACTCAGTAGAGCTGTAAATAGAACCAGATTGATAATGGCATACATAGACATGGTTGAGCTCCTCGGCGTTGCTGCCGACATTGCCTGATTGGAAAGCGCATTTCTCGACGCGCTGTATTCAGGTTATTGTTATTACTAAGCTTTTTAAGGGGCTGCTCAAGAATGGCAGTAGAATATCTCAGCAGGCAGTATATCTACCCTCCAGTGGAAGACCAAGTTTGAATGAATTCCCTTTCCGGGGACAGGACAGCTATCGCTCGGCAAGGCTGTTGATGTAGCTCACCACATTGAGGATGCCGGCGTCATTACCAAGACTCTGGGCCATAACGCGCATCTGCTGCCCAAAGCTATCGTCTGGGTGATGGCCACGAAAGCCAGCCATATAGTTGCGCAGCTGCGTTACCAGGTACCAATCATTCTGCCCTGCCAGCGCAGGCGCACCCAGGGATTCATTGCCCTGCCCCCGATCTCCATGACAGGTAGCACAGCTTACATAGAGATTTTGGCCCGCAGCAGCATCACCACTGATGGTGACTTCGGCCGGTACGTAGGGCCAGGAACCGACCCATTGCAGGATATCGTCGATACTCTCGTCGGTAAGTTTCGTCGCCATGGGCTGCATGGCAATCCCTTCGATGTCTTCGGGATGGGTACCGCGGATGCCGGCACGAAAGTTTTCCAGCTGACGCTTCAGGTACCATTCTTCCATACCTGCCAGGCGGGGTGCCTGCACTCCCTCGTTCCCTTTACCATCGGTGCCATGACAGGTTGTGCAATAGCGGTCATAAAAAGGTTCACGCTCGGTTTCAGCGGCGAAAGTCTGCGCGGACGAACCGACAAGAAACAAGACTATGAGACATGAGAACTGCTTCATGACACTGCTACTCTTCAATGGAAACTCCAGTTACACGGATAGGGTTATTGCGGGATAACTGAGCACTATGTATCAGGCCAGCTCTGCCCTCACTCGCTGGTCCAGATCGCTCATGGCCCACTGGGCTGACATGATCGCACTTTCCTGCCAGGCGGAATGCATACTGATCTGATCGCCGATGAAATAATGACGCCCGTTCACAGGTGCCTGCAGGGTGTGGTACAGCGCTTCTTCATCATGAGTCCAGCCGTCCTCAAAACTACGAGACCACCTGGCTGAACATCCCAGCATATGATTCATGCGATGCCATGCTACCGTGATGGGCTTCTCTACCAGTTCACGATAGTTAGGATAGAGCTTCTCTCCATCCCGAAGATGGGCTTCGATACGCTCCTCTTGCGTCATGACAGTGTGATACATACCACCGCCGTAGTCATAAGCACCAAGGATCACACCCTTTTCCTTGTGGATACCGTAGCTGGGATACCAGATCTGGCGGCTGGGATTACTCATCCAGGAAATTCCGCCGTAGATATCATCTTCTTCCCAGAATCGTTTCCTGGCCTGAAATGCAGCCTTGTAGGCTTCACCGCGACGGACATATTTCATGGCGCGCACATAGTCGCCGGGAAAGTTGTGATCGATGCCAACCATCAGGTGTGTGGGAATACAGTTGAAACAGTAGTCGACATCAAGTGTGTGTCTGACACCATCCTGGTCATAAGACACCTCGACTCCCATATCACTGACCTGCACTGCGGCAACCATTGCCCGATAGCGAACCTGATGTCCTACATGATTCAGATAGCCGTGGATGATCTTGTCCATGCCGCCAACCGGATGCATTAACATGGGACCCGTGTCACCTTCGTTAGCACTAAGCAATTGTCCACCAAGCCGTGTTTTTAACAGATCGCGGAAAGCGATCATGTCCTTCTGCACACCGTGCTTGAGAAACCCGCCGGAGGCATAACCGGCTCTGAAGCTTCCTTTGTAGAGGTCGTCCTCGCTCAGATCACCAAATCGGCGAATCATGCTCAGCAGTGTTTCAGCTTCGGTTTCGCTGAACGGAGAATTGAGCTCCTCGTTGGACATGGCTTTTGCCATAAGCTCAGCCATGAAGCCTCTCATGTTTGTAGTGTAGTCAATATTGCGAATTGGTTTACCGCCCAGCATCGCATCATCCTGCACGTATGAAGTCTTGTTCTCGTTGATAAAGACTTCCAGCTCAACACCTAATTCTTTGCAGTAGGCAAGCAGGTTACGGTGTGTGCTTGGTATGCGGGCAGCACCAGCGTTGAAGTACATGTGCGGCTCATCGTCAAATTCGCAATACTGTCGATTGCCAATCTCGTCGATTAGATCTCCATGTCTGACCGTGAAAATGCGACCGCCGCAGCGATGGGAAGCTTCCAGAATGGTGCACTCATAGCCGACTTTGGAAAGCTCATAGGCCACGGTTAAACCGGAGATGCCACCGCCCAGAATGGCGACTTTGCGCCTGTCGCCAGGTAGGTTCAGTAAGTCCAGGGAGGCTGCCGCTGCGGAACCCGGCAGCAATCCGAGAGCCGTGCCTGCTTTGAGTGCAGCCGCGGTGCCGCCTGTTGCACCAAGCAAATTCAGAAACTCACGCCTGGTTACGATTCCAGCCATTGTATCCCCCTTACTCCAGCTCTGTGCACCAGGATTGTGCCCAGAAATTCATGGTTGCTGATTCCGCGCTACCCGATACTCTTTCCATTGAGCAGTCGGACAGCTTTTTCGGGCCGGAAGAATAGCATTTTTCGGCTCGATTGATGAGTGACAAATTGTCTCGCCTCGCGGTGGTCATTGGCTCTTCGGTGCCTTTACCACTATTCTAGGCGCTCCCTACAATGGCACGCTTCAAGGGAGAGAATTCATGAGCCTTGGCAACTACTTTCCGCAACTGATCCAGAATTTACCGCGCTTCGAAGGCCAGTTTGATGCCTTCCAACTGGCGGCTGATAACTGCGATGTGCTGCTTTCCAGTTATCCTGCCGGGACGGTCATCGCTCCGCACTCACATGATACGGAGAATGTGGGAGTCATCACCCGTGGCACGCTGCTGCTAACCATGGGTGGACAGACTACAACCATTGTTGCTGGTGAGTGGTATCACGTACCCACAGGACAAGAGCATGCCGCAGAATTTACCGAAGACACCGCCGGCATAGAATTCTGGTTTCGAAATAATGCTAGAACTGGCTAGTGGCGGGCGGCAAGTACAGTGTCAATATTGCGAGATACTTCAGATGCGGTAAATGGCTTCTTTAACACTGAATCGATTTGCACATTATCCTCGATCTTACCTTCGAGTAATTCACTGTGGCCTGTGCAGATAATTGCAGGTAAATCTTCTCTGATTTCCCGAATCGATTGTAACAACCTGGTCCCTTCCAGGCCAGGCATAACCTGATCGGAAATCAACAGGTCAATGCCATCAGGATGGTCCTTGAAATAGTCCAGCGCTTCTGCAGAGTCGGTAAATGATGTCACGCTGTATCCAATCGTAGACAGCAACTGGCTAAGTGATTCCACCAGCTCCTCTTCATCGTCTACAAGCAGTATCTTCTCACCGCTGCCACAAACCAGATCCTCGCCCGAATTGCTGTTGACTGCAGTGACAGTACCGAGATTAGCCGGGAGATAAATTTCAAACTGTGTGCCTCTGCCCACTTCCGAACGGATGTTCATAACGCCGCCATGAGTTCGAACAATCTTGTACACGATCGCCAGGCCTATGCCTGTGCCCTCACCGGCTCTGGTGGTATAGAAAGGCTCGAAGATTTGACTCAATTCTTCATCATGAATTCCACATCCATTGTCGCTAATGCTTAATACGACATAGTCGCCAGGATCTACAATGCCATCGGAAACATAGGTTTGTTCACTGATCCGTCGTTTATACAGACCCAGCGTGATCAGACCGTCTTCCTGTTCCCCAATGGCATAGCTGGCGTTGGCGGCCAAATTGAGAATCACCTGTTGCATCTGGGTGGAATTGGCCATTATTGAAAAACTATTACCTGCTTTTTCCAGCTCAAGCTTGATGTGTCCAGGCACCGTGGCGCGCAAGAGCTCAAATGTCTCCTCAACGATTTTTGAGCAATCTACAACATTCTGCTCAACACTCATGTCTTTGCTAAAAGCAAGAATCTGGTGACACAGTTCAGCGCCGCGCTTGGTGGCGCTGACGATCTTGTCCAGGTTGGATTTACTTTGTTGTGATGTCTCGGTGAGACTGTTGATTTCTGCATAGGCGGTGATTACACCCAGCACATTGTTGAAGTCATGGGCGATACCACCCACCAGATTGCCCAGGGCTTCCATTTTCTGGCTTTGTTGTTGCTGCTCTTCATCGCGGAGCCGCTTGGTGACGTCTCGAACCAGTGAGAAATAACCCAGTACTTCGCCTTCGGAGCTGATAATTTTGGTGCCAAGAGTTTCGCCAGCGAACTTACTGCCATCTGCCTTGTTGAAGTTAAGAATCAAGGGCCTGAGGTTGTTCAACTCATCATCAAACATGGCCTGTTCAGACTCTCTCTCCACATCGCTCCTGAAATCGACGAGGCTATGCATGGATTTTCCCATGAGTTGGTCGGCATTGAGACCAAAGACACTACTTGAACTCTTATTGGCAGCGTAGATAGTCCGATCGGGATGGGTGATTAATATGGCATCGGGAATACTGTTAATCACCGACTCAAAGAGATTCTTCTGAACTGCAAGCTCTCTCACATGGAGTGCTGATCTTTGTTCTGCTGCGCGTCGTCTGCGCAAGGACAACAGCAACAAGGCTATAAGCACAGTCTGGATAGCAACCAGTACGATCCCGGCAATCAGCTGAGGACGGTATTCGTCCCAAAGCGAAAAATCCTCGAACTCTATGACACTGCCTTCAGGCAGCAATGCCCGATCGAAGCCATAACGATCAAGCATACGAGCGTCAAAGATATTTAGCGCAGCAGAAGCTGAACCTTCAATGACTCTGCCATTGAGCAGTTCCAGCGCCACTCGAGCTGCATCGCTGCCGCGTGCAGAAGCGAATTCCATGTTGCCGCCAACAATGCCACTGCCAAACAAGGAATCGAAGCTGCCAAAAATGGGTAGCTCAGTGTTGTCGATTAGCTCCTGCAACACATCCAGTGTGGTAAACATATTGCCGTCCCTGTCCACTTCATAGCTCAGCAGATACCCGGCTGCGGTTCCATTGGTTGCGCCCAACTCCGTAACAAGATTGCGAATAGGCACTCCGGTCAGGAAGTGGATTTCAGCCTGGATCGGCGATTCTCGCAGTGCGCCCAATACCTGCTGACGCTGGAATGGACCGTAATTGTCCACGCCAGAAAATATATAAAGATCAGTGAGAGCAGGGTTGAGTTGATAAATCACGTTCAGGGTATTGTTAACAACCCTGTCAGCATTCTGGTTGGTAATTACAACGCCGTTTACATTATTGTTGATGCTCTGGATCTGAGCACGATCAGGAACTACATAGAGTTTGGGAACGTTGGGATAGATCTGGTCTCCATAGTCTTCCATGAACTGAATGGAATTGGGCAACACCGCGATGACAAGGCTCACCGGATCGATCCTGTGCTGATCCTGAAGCATAGTGATCAATGAGCTAGGTGGCTCATCGGTGTAAAGATTCATGCCTGAGTACTGAACCGACACGCGCAAAGGATCATCAGCACGACTATTAGCCGCAACATGATCCCTGAATGCGGCGTCAAACTGATCTCTCCACATACCAAGATCGGTTGAATCATGCAGAATGAGCAATCGATTGGAATCAGCAGGCTGTTGAGCGGATAGCGAACTGAATCCAATGAACAGGCATGCTATCACCAGGGTCTCGAGCAGCCTGACCGTCACCCCTGTGAGTCGGCTGCTCAATGTGAGTGGTGATAATCCAGGCTGGGTTGTCGTTATTGTCATCTGGAATCCATACTCAGGAATCAGGCGGGTCTAGCCTATCGCAAAATCGTCCCAGTCGCATGTTCTGGATCGGCAGGGGCCGCGGGACGCACAGGCAGGCAACTCGAGCTGTCAGTCAATGCACAATCTGCCAAATACTGCCCGCCAATGCTGATTTTTGCGACCCAGTACCTTACTTATTGACAACAATCGTTATAATGTTGCCGATTGATCCGGATGAATACCTTACGACCCCATGAACCACTCACCGCACAATATCGCCATTCTTGCTCTCTCCACGCTGCTGCTGGCATCTGTAAATTCAGCACTTGCAGCTGATAACGGATGGTTGAGGGGCAGCTGTGAAAGCGGCTCTGGCGTATACCGCTGGAGTGATGGCAATCGTTATGAAGGCGAGTGTGTAGATGATTTTTTTCAGGGCCGGGGCACCCTTTACCTGAACAACGGTGACCGCTACGAGGGCAGTTTTCGAAACGATCAGAAGAATGGAAACGGCACCTATTTCTTCAGCAACGGGGACAGGTTTGAAGGCCGGTTTCAAAACGGACAACGCAATGGGCGTGGCTCGCTGTATCGGGCAAACGGTGAACGCTACATCGGTAACTATCAGAACGACCAGAAATCCGGGAGAGGTTCCTACTATTTCATCAACGGAGACCGCTACGAGGGCAATTGGCAGGCCGACCAATTTGACGGACAGGGTACCTACTATTTCAACAACGGCGATAGTTACAACGGCAACTGGTCTGAAGGTATGCAGAATGGCCAGGGAACTTTTACGTGGGCCAACGGCAATCGGTACGAAGGCGAATTCAGAGACAACCAGCGCAGTGGCATGGGCACATTTTACTGGACCAATGACAATCGTTATGAAGGCCAGTGGCAGAATGGCCAGCAACATGGACAAGGCACCAAGTACTGGGCTAATGGGGATCGCTATGAAGGTCAGTGGCAGAACGATGCCATGAACGGCCAGGGTACCTTTTTCTATATCAACGGTAATCGTTTCCAGGGAGGCTTTCGCGACGATCAGTTACACGGGCAGGGAGTCTATTACTTCTCTAATGGCGACCGTTACGTAGGCCCTTGGATAAGGGGAGAGAGGGACGGTCCAGGCATCTACTATGATGCCAATGGCAATAGCCAGGAAATGGAATTTCAGAGTGGTCGCCGCACCAGCAAGTGAAATCAGGATCTCAGCTTATAGCCCGTGTGGAACATATAGAAAACCACTGACAAGCAAGCCAACATAAACATCAGAATGCTCACCAGTGAGATCACCACATTCACTTCTGAGATCTCATAAAAGCTCCAGCGCAAACCACTTACCAGATACAACACCGGATTGAATAAAGAAATTGATTGCCAGAATGGCGGCAACATATCGGTGGAGTAAAAACTGCCGCCAAGGAAAACCAGTGGCGTAATGACAAGCATTGGTACGACCGAGAGCTTCTCGAAATTGTCAGCCCAGAGTCCAAGAATAAATCCCAACAGGCTGAAGGACATGGCAGTCAGCAACACAAATAACATCATGATGATCGGATGCGCGATACTTAGATCGATGAAGAAGGATGCGGTAGCCAGAATAATCAGGCCAAGCATAATTGACTTCGTAGCTGCCGCGCCCACGTAGCCCATAACCACTTCTACGGTTGAGATGGGTGCAGAGAGCATTTCGTAGACGGTGCCAACGAATTTTGGAAAGTAAATACCGAAAGACGCATTGGAAATACTGTGGGTGAGCAGGTTTAGCATGATGAGGCCAGGCACAATGAAAGCACCGTAGCTTACCCCTTCGACTTCCTGGATCCGTGATCCGATTGCCGCGCCGAAGACGATGAAATACAAAGATGTGGTAATTACCGGGGCGATAATGCTCTGCATTAAAGTGCGCCTGGTACGTGCCATTTCAAACCTGTAGATGGCCAGCATGCCATAAATATTCATTAGCGATTCCTAGGAAGACTCTTCCACCAGGTTTACGAAAATCTCTTCCAGAGAACTCTGCGTGGTATTCAGGTCGCGAAATCTGATTGCCGAGGCTTTCAGGTCGTCCAGCAAGGCCGTAATTCCCGTATGGTCAGCCTGATTGTCAAAGGTATAAATTATCTGATTCCCTTCCCGGGCCAGTTCCAGATGATAGCCAGCAAGGCTTTCGGGGAGTGCCTGCACAGGTTCCGCCAGCTCGAGGATCAATTGCTTCTTACCCAGTTTCTGCATCAGGCAGTTTTTCTCTTCTACCAGAATCAATTCGCCGTTATTAATGACGCCTACCCGATCCGCAATTTCCTCTGCCTCTTCAATGTAGTGGGTAGTAAGAATGATCGTCACATCCTGAGACTTGAGTTGGCGCACGATATTCCACATATCTTTGCGCAGAGATACATCCACCCCAGCGGTGGGTTCATCAAGGAACAGTATCTCAGGTTCGTGGGACAGTGCTTTGGCAATTAGTACGCGCCGTTTCATGCCTCCCGACAAAGTTCGAATCATATTGTCTTTCTTGTCCCACAAGGAAAGGTCTTTTAACACTTTTTCAATGTGGTCAGGATTGGGGGGTTTGCCGAACAGCCCGCGACTGAAGGAAACGGTACTCCAAACTGATTCAAATGAGTCGGTGGTTAGTTCCTGAGGAACCAGACCAATCATGGCACGTGTCTTACGGAAATCTCGCACTATGTCGTAGCCCGCAACCTGCACCTGTCCCGCTGTCGGACGCACAATGCCGCAGATTGTGGATATGAGGGTAGTCTTGCCTGCACCGTTGGGACCGAGAAGAGCGAGAATTTCTCCCTTGCTAATCTCGAGATTTATATCCTTTAATGCCTGAAAACCACCGTCGTAGGTTTTATTGAGATTCGATACCGAAAGAATCGTGGCTAAGCTTGTAGTCATGGGCGCAGCATTATGAAGCCAGGAACCTGCAATTACAATTACTGAGGCACGGGCATTAGTTGGATGCAAGGAAGAATACAAGCTAAGAACCTTCTGCATGCAGCCAGTGCTGTAGCCGCTTCCGCGCCCTGTTTCTATCTGGCCTGGACACTGGTTCAGGTGTGGCGAGATCCCCTGTCAATCGATCAGGGCAGCTGGGTACGATTCGGCGTCGGTCTGATGGTATTGGAATTTGTACTTCTGCATTCCGGGGCGTTTATCGCCGCCATGGTGGCGACAAGGCAGCATCTCAAAGGGAAATTGAAATTGCTGGGCATTCTCTTGTTGTTCTACAGCCTGATGGTTTGGGGATTCGCAGTCTCATTCGAAAGCGCCGCTCTGGTGTGGATATTTGTTGCTGTAACTGCGGGAAGAGTGGCAGCAGCGATTACTGCAGGAGCCGATGGCAAGCTTGCAGCAGGCGCGATGGCGGCCCGATCTGCAATCGGTCTCTTGTTGTATCTGTTCACGGTATTTGCGTCGGTGTTTCTCCCCATTCCGGAGTGGGGAATCACGCCATCGATTGTGGCAGATGTCTACCCGGACCGTGGCAATGGGGTATGGGAAGTGGAACCTCAGCGAGCCATCGCAGCCGCTGCCGTCTATTTCCTGCTTTTAGGTATGGCAGAGTTATTCATTCTTGGCCCGGTGCGGACTGATGCCAAATCTCGATTGCCACTGGATGAAAGCGGCGATGCACAAGATCACGGCTAGCACAGATATTCCCCAGATTTCTGATCCTCTACTTCTTCTGTATTTAACCGCATTAATCCGTAGACTGTATTGGGAATTAATGATTACATGCTGAACCAATCCCGCCCTGCTCACCATTAACAGTCATAACAAAGGAAGCAGTCTTGACGGATTCCAGCCTTGAAGTCGCCTCCCATGTTTCTCCGGAAGAAACCAGAATCATCGATGCCTATCGCAATCCTTACTATCGGTATCTTGTCCTCGGCATACTGACGACAGTCTATATTTCCAACTTCGTTGATCGACAGGTTATCAATGTACTGGCCCAGCCCATTATTGCTGATCTGGAAATTTCCGATGGCCAGTTTGGCATGTTGTCAGGCCTGGCATTCGCGTGTATCTACACCACGCTTGGCATCCCAATCGCACGCTGGGCGGATGTGGGTAACCGCCGCAATATCGTCGCGCTTTCGGTAGGAGTCTGGAGCGTGATGACTGCACTCTGTGGTGCTGCGCAAAACTTCGCCCAGCTATTCCTTGCCCGCTTCGGTGTCGGGGTCGGCGAAGCAGGTGGCTCGCCTCCGTCCCACTCCATTGTTTCTGACATTTTTCCTACTGAGCAAAGGGCCACCGCGCTATCGATCTATTCACTGGGCGTCTATGGCGGCATCCTGGTGGGCACTGTTGGCGGCGCCTACCTGGTGCAGTACTTCGATTGGCGCACCGCCTTCGTGGTAGTTGGTCTACCCGGTATATTGCTCGCACTGATTGTCCGCTTCGTGATCAAGGAGCCACCACGAGGCATGGCAGAAGCTCGCAAAGATGTTGCACCTCCAGGCTTTTTCAAGGTGATGTCCTTTTTGTGGGAACGCAAATCATTTCGTCACCTGTCTTTTGCCTGTGCGCTGCACGCCTTTGTGACTTACGGCGTGGGAAACTTCATGCCACTTTTTCTGGGTCGCGTGCATGACATGCCAATCCTGGACGTTGGCTGGTACTACGGCATGATCGCTGGCATAGGCGGTCTTTCAGGGACTTTCTTTGGTGGCTGGATTTCCGACCGGATGAATCGCAAGACCGGCGACAAGACCTGGTATGTCTGGATTCCTTTTATCTCCACTGTGCTCGCCATTCCGGTAGCACTCAATACTTTTCTCATCATGCCCGATGGCTATCTTGCGGCCTATTCCTATTTGCTGCCGGCTTTCTGTGGTGCCTGGTATCTGGCTCCCTGTATCGCTTCAACTCACTTTCTCGTGGGTATTCGCATGCGCGCCATGGGCTCGGCGGTGCTGCTCTTTATGCTCAATTTGATCGGTCTTGGACTGGGCCCGATGCTCACGGGCTTCACCAGCGATTTCCTCACGCCGCAATTCGGCGACGACGGCTTACGCTACGCCATGTCTATTACGGTGCTGGTAAATATATGGTGCGCACTGCATTACTACTGGGCGGCGAAACTGATTGGCGATGATTTCGACAGGGCACCCGCCTGATCAAAACTGCGGGACTAAAGCGCTTCCAGCGCCTGGCTGATCTTCTGCACACCGATGACTTCAAGGCCATCGATAGCTGCCTTGGGCTGGTTGGCTTTCGGGACAATGGCGCGAGTGAATCCGTGTTTGGCTGCTTCTCTCAGTCTTTCCTGGCCCCCTGGTACAGGTCGGATCTCTCCTGCTAATCCCACTTCACCGAATGCCACGGTTTTCTTGTCAATGGGCTGATCCTTGAAGCTGGATACTATGGCCAGCAACAAGGCAAGATCAGCGCTGGTCTCGCTGACCTTCACCCCACCAACGACGTTTACAAACACGTCCTGGTCCGCCATATAAAGACCGCCATGTCGATGCAGTACCGCCAACAGCATGGCCATCCTGTTTTGTTCCAGACCTACAGCAACTCGTCTCGGATTGCCAAGCGGACTGGCATCCACCAGAGCTTGAATTTCTACCAGCAAGGGCCTGGTACCTTCCCATAACACCATTACCAGGGATCCTGGACTGTCTTCTTCCGTGCGCGCCAGGAAAATCGCCGATGGATTCTTGACCTCCTTCATGCCCTGCTCGGTCATCGCGAAAACACCAAGTTCATTGACCGCGCCAAATCGGTTCTTCTGACTACGCAGAATGCGGTACCTGTTTTCACTGCCACCTTCCAACATGACGAAACAGTCAATCATGTGTTCCAGTACTTTGGGGCCGGCGAGATTTCCCTCCTTGGTAACATGGCCCACAAGGAAGAGGACCGTATTGGTTTGCTTGGCATATTGAATCAGGTAAGCAGCGCACTCGCGCACCTGGGAAACACTGCCCGGTGCCGATGGGACCTGACTGCTATGCATAACCTGAATGGAATCCACCACCAACAGGTCCGGACTGGTCTCCTGCGCCGCCTCGCAGATTTGTTCCACATTGGTTTCTGCCAGCATTTTCAGCTTGTCTCGCGGCAGATCAAGTCGCTGCGCGCGCATGCCTACTTGTTGCAAAGATTCTTCACCGGTGACATACAACGCTTGTTTACCGGCATCCGCCAACTGGCACATCACCTGCAACAACAGCGTGCTCTTGCCAGCACCGGGATTGCCGCCGATGAGCACCACCGAGCCGGGCACGAGTCCGCCACCAAGCACGCGGTCCAACTCGGCAATGGAGCTTGAATAACGAGGCAATGCTTGCACATCGATATCCGCCAGGGCTTGCACGTTGCTCTGCGCTCCTGCATAGCCTTTCTTGCGAAAGTCCACTTTAGTCACAGGCGAATCAGATCCGCCTCCCAGATTAATCTGGGCAAGCGTGTTCCAGGCCTTGCAGGCAGAACATTGTCCCTGCCACTGGCCATGTTCTGCGCCGCACTCCGTGCAGACAAATGCAATTTTCGTTTTTGCCATAGGGTTTATTTAGCTGTTGCCAGGGATGAAAGCAAATCTCACAGCGGCCTAATCGCCCTGGTAAGAATATTGCACACGATTGGTGACTTTGCAGAGCAATTCATAGGAAATCGTATCCGTACTCTTCGCCACTTCGTCAGCACACAGATTGGCTCCCCAGAGTTCCACCTCGTTATCAATGGCCACGCCGTTGATATCGGTGAGATCAATAGTAATCATGTCCATAGAGACCCGACCAATCAATCGCGTTCGAACCGGCCCGGAATCTGTTATGACCACAACAGGAGTGCCATTGGCTGCACTCCTCGGATAACCGTCGCCATACCCGATTGATACCGTCCCAACCCGGGTATGCCGATCACAGGTATAGGTACTGCCGTAGCCAATACTGTCTCCCGGTTTCAGCTCATGGATCGCGATGATACGGGAAGACAGGGTCATTACTGGCTGCAGGCCCAGGTCTTCTCCGGTTTCCTGAACCATGGGGGAGCAGCCGTAGAGCATCACACCCGGACGCACAATATCCAGATGACTGTGAGGCCAGTGCAATATACCAGCGGAAGCGGCAACGCTGACCGGTATCTCTTCATGAACAGCGCTTACCAGCTCTCCACGCAGAGATACTAGCTCTGCCAACTGGCGTTCAGTGAAGGTTCGAAACTGCTCATTGTCGGGATCGTCAGCGCAAGCAAAGTGCGACATCAGTATCAGGCTGGTATCGGGATAGGCATGCAAGCGCTGATAGATCTCTCGCGCCTGGTCTCGGGAAAGACCAAGACGATTCATGCCGGTGTTGTACTTGACCCAAAACTTTCGATTTTCGCCCAGAATTTCTGCCTCAAAAGTGCTCTCAATAATCTGTACCTGGTACTCACTATGCACTACAGGCTCAATTCGATTTCGCAGGCACTCCTGCAATTCTTCTTCGGTAACGAAACCGTTCAGTAACAAGATGGGCAGATCGGTATTTAGTTTACGCAGTGCTAACGCTTCATCGACAGTTGCGACACCAAAGCCTGCGATCGCGGTGTGAGAATCAGCAAGCGCGGCAGCAGCTTGAGCCATACCATGACCATAGGCATTGGCTTTAATAATCGGAAAAATCTTTGATGCAGGACTGAGTGAACGAACTCTGGTGAGGTTTTTGCGTAAAGCTCCGAGATCGATATTTGCCCATGCGCGGCGACTAACATTTGTCATGGGGCTTCCTGCCTGGTTCTCTTGCTATCTATTACTACAGACCGTGAGTATAACTATCGTCATAACGGGGCTGTGCGAAGTTTTCGAAACGAGTAAACTGGCCCAGGAAACTCAGGCGTACGGTGCCGATAGGTCCGTTTCTCTGCTTGCCTATAATGATCTCGGCAATACCTTTGTCCGGCGTGTCTTCGTTATAGACTTCATCCCTGTAAATGAAAGTGATCACATCCGCGTCCTGTTCAATGGCGCCAGATTCTCGCAAGTCGGACATCACCGGTCTCTTGTTCGGGCGCTGTTCCAGACCTCGATTCAGCTGAGAAAGGGCGACTACCGGACATTCAAATTCTCTGGCCAGCAACTTCAAGGATCGTGAAATTTCTGAAATCTCATTAACCCTGTTTTCACTGGTACCTTTAAGCTGCATCAATTGCAGATAGTCCACTACTATCATGCCCAGGGAGCCGTGCTCACGAATGATTCGTCGAGCCCGAGCACGCATCTCCATCGGGCTCACGCCGGCGCTGTCATCTATATACAGCGGACGATCCTTGAGTTTGGCAACTGCCTCGTTGAATCCAGGCCAGTCTTCATCACTGAGTTGACCAGTTCGCAGCTTGGTCTGGTCAATGCGTCCAATGGAAGACAACATCCTGAAGATCAGGCTTTCAGCAGGCATTTCCAGGCTAAATACCAACACTGGCTGATCCGTGCTTAGCACTGCGTGTTCCACCAGATTCATGGCGAAGGCGGTCTTGCCCATTGATGGTCGGCCAGCAACAATAATCAGATCAGATTTTTGCCAGCCTGAGGTCTTCTCATCAAGATCCTTGTAACCACTGGCGAGCCCGGTCAATCCGCCATCAGATCCGGCCAGTTCATCGATACGATCCACTGCCTGTGTCAGCAGCGGATTGATAAACACCGGTCCCTGATCCTGTGGTCGTTCGTCGGCGATATTGAAGACGCGCTGTTCTGCTTCATCCAGGATTTCGGCAGCTTTCTTGCCTCCGGTGTTGTAGCCGGAATCGGCGATTCCATTGGCAACGCTGATCAAGCGACGCAGAATGGCCCGCTCGCGGATGATGTCTGCATAAGCCTGAATATTGGCCGTGCCTCTGGCATTGCCGGCCAGTTCGCTCAGATAATCGATACCGCCGGCATTGTCCAATTCACCGAGACTGTTGAGTGCCTCCACCAGTGTCACAACATCGATTGGACTGTTAGCTTCGCTCTGACCCAGCATGACCTTATAGATGAGCTGATGTTCTGCGCGATAGAAATCCCCAGCCAATAACACATCTGCGACGTTGTCCCATTCACTGTTGTCCAGCATCAAACCACCGAGCACGGCCTGTTCCGCCTCTACTGAATGAGGCGGCACTTTCAGGGTTGAGAGATTGCTGGATTCAGCCTTTGGAGACTGTCCACTGGGTTCTAGAGATTCGGACATTTACCTTGCGTAAGAGACAAAAAAAGCACCATCTGAGTGTACAGAATGGTGCTTGATTGTGAAAGCTGACCGCTTGTCAGGCCAGCAATCATAATGGGTTCTAGGCTTCTTTATCGGGATTTGCTTGTTCAGCTTCAGCCTCAGCACCATCTTCTGCAGTGGGTTCTACTGCGGCGGCTTCTTCCGCTGCTTCTGCTTCTTCGATTTCTTCGATTATGCTGCCGTCATCGCTGACGCCGGCCGCCGACTGCAGACCTGCTACAGTGACGCTGATCTCTGCAGTGACGTCATAACCGAGATCCAGTGTGACCTCGTATTCACCCAGTTCGCGAATCACACCGTGGGGCATCAGTACTTCGCTCTTTTGTACATCGCTTCCAGCCTGTGCGTTCAGCGCATCGGCGATATCTCTGGTGCCTACCGATCCGAACAGCTTGCCCTCGTCGCTGGCATTCACTTCAAGAACCAGCTTGGCGCCACTGACTTTCTCGGCGCGGCCCTGGGCCACAGCGACCTTTTCATTGTGTGCAGCCAGCAGCTCCGCTCTGCGCGACTCAAATTCTGCCAGGTTCGCCTTGGTGGCTGGAATGGCTTTGCCCTGGGGGAACAGGAAATTGCGAGCAAATCCTGACTTCACACTGGTGGTGTCGCCAATCTCTCCAAGATTGCCAATTTTTTCCAGCAAGATTACGTCCATTTTGAATACCTCGTTTGCATTCTTTACACGTTGCTTTGCAATCGTGATCTAAAATCGTACCAACTGTCTATCAGGGCCAGTAGCACCAGGAACTGCACCATATAAGGCAACATCAACACCAGATAGAATGTTACCAGCCACATGCCGGGCATCTTTTTCAATGCCACCACGCCATGTACCAGGGCAGCACCCGAAATGATCAATGGCAGTACCAGGTACAGCACCCAGCCTGAGGGAATAAACTCCCCAAAACTCATTAGCAGCATGACGCCAACAAGTGGCAGCGCTACTTTTTGTTCAATGCGCAGACGGTGAAATTCCTGTTGGAAACCGCCCGGGTTATATAGTGCTGCTTGCATCCAGCGAGACAGCATTAACAACACGATGGAAAGAAACATGTAAACAGCGCCCATTACACTGAGCATCACGTTTCTCACCTGTTCTCTATTGATGCCCTGTTGGTTGTTACTCTGCAGGTATTCATCAACCTGACTGATCAGAACATCGAGTACCTGTGGCTGCAGTCGAAAATAAAACTCAACCATCAGACCAACGGCTATTGCCGCTAACAGCACAAATTCCCAGGACTCCGTTTCTCTGAGTAGTGCTGCCAGAGGGACCAGCCCTATCAGCATCATCAGGGGTACTACGTCCCCCGCTGCTGCCCAGGCCACGACCGGCAAGATCGCCCAGGCAAATATCACGACTCCTTCCTTGAAGCCCTTCCGCAGCGTTACTAAACCGACAATTGCCGGGCTGAGTAAATTCGCCAGCGGGATCAGGCCCAATAGCAAAACGGCTATCGTGGCCTGTCTGCGTCCGGTCATCACATATTCAGCAAGACCGCGCATTGAGCCCCCTTAAACCTGGTGACTGTCCGTATAGGGAATCAGTGCCAGATATCGGGCTCTCTTGATGGCTGTTGCCAGCTGGCGTTGATAACGCGCCTTGGTCCCGGTGATGCGACTGGGAACAATCTTGCCAGTCTCCGAGATGTAAGCCTTGAGCGTATCAATATCTTTGTAGTCAATTTCTTTGGTGCCTTCTGCGGTAAATTTGCAGAACTTACGACGGCGAAAATAACGTGCCATAACTCAATCCTATTTTATCTCTAAGCTCTTACTCAGCTTTCTCTGCATCATCAGCAGCACTGTCTTCCGCTGCTGCATCAACTTCTGCGGCTTCTGCCTCTGGTTCAGCGGGGGCCTCTTCCGTTTTCAACGCCACGTCATCAGTCGCGGCAGCTTCGGCAGCCGCAGCTGCTTCTTCTTCCTTGCGCTTCTGTTCAACCCGGGCTTTGCGTTCCTTGCTTTCTCTCTCCTGCTTGAGAATCAAGGATTCTTCTGTGACTGCTTCTTTACGCTTAATCACCAGGTTACGCAGCACCGCATCGTTGTAACGGAACAAGGTTGAAAGCTCATCCAGGGTTTCGCCGCCACACTCTATATTCATCAATACATAGTGTGCCTTGTGAATCTTGTTGATTGGATAAGCGAGCTGACGACGACCCCAGTCTTCAGTGCGATGCACTCGACCACCGCTGTCGCTCATCAATTGGGAATATCGATCAATCATTCCAGGCACCTGCTCGGACTGATCCGGGTGCACCAGGAATACCACTTCATAGTGTCTCATAGAGACTCCTCTTGGTTATGGTCTCCCAACAAACGCCAGCGCGCGTGGTGAGACAAGGAGTTATGTAGAGCCCGGCTAGCGCCGAGCCAATAAAGGACCGGGGATTCTAGAGAAACTGGCCCCCGCTTGCAAGCGATTTAGGCCCAGCGACTCTGAGCTCCATTTAAATGACACCCACTTAAATTCAGCTCCCAGCCGATCAGCTACAAGCCACTGCCCGCAAGGCTTCCGACGCGTTTCGCAAGATTGAGAATTTGACCCGGCGGTCGCCTGGGTATGAGCTAAATTAGATGGGTGTCCCTTAAATTTGGGAACCACATTTTTGACGGGTCCATTCAGCCAGCCTGGCTGCGCTGGCGGACTGCTTCGAACAGGGCGACACCCGTTGCCACGGACACGTTGAGGCTGCTGAGGCTCCCGGCCATAGGGATGGAAACCAGAAAATCACAGGTCTCCCGGGTCAGGCGCCGGAGACCAAGACCTTCGGAACCCATAACCAGCGCAATCGGGCCGGTCAGGTCCTGGGAGAAAATATCTGAATTGGCAGCATCATCGGCGCCAACTAGCCAGACACCTGCTTGCTGCAATGCGCTGAGACAGCGGGACAGGTTGGTGACGGTCACCAGGTTTACTGTCTCGGCCGCCCCACTGGCAACTTTGCGAACGGTGCTGTTCAGGGAAGCAGATTTGTCTTTCGGCACAATCACGGCGTCAACCCCTGCAGCATCAGCGGTCCGCAAACAGGCCCCAAGGTTATGAGGGTCAGTGACACCATCCAGCACCAGCAACAGGGGCGGTTGATCCAGATTCTCGAGACTGGCCAGGAACTCCTTCTCTGACAAAGCGTTCGAATTCTGCCTCGCCTGAGCCGCTACTCCCTGATCCGCATCAGGACAGGTTTCCTGAAGCTGCTTCCTGCTGATTTTCTCAACTTTGACCCTCGCGGACTCAGCTATCTCCGCCAACCTTCTAGCACGTTGATCCCCGCGCTCGTCAACCAGCAACAGTCGCTCTACGTCTTCGGGCCGCCGTTTCAGGAGTTCTGTGACGGCGTGGATTCCGGTTATCCAATCTGCTTTAGTCATCAGTTACTAACGCTTGCTTCCTCTGGCTTTGCCTTTACTTTTTCTTTTTCTTTTGCTTTTACCTTTACTTGCGCCCTCACCCCGGCTTTTGCTCTTCGACTTGCCTGTGGCTTTACTTTTGGCGCGCTTGCTTGATTTCTTGTTGTCCTTCTTTCTCGCTGTATTCTTTTTGCCCGACTTGTGCGCCTTTTTCAATTTAGCGTCAGGCTTTTTTGCGCTAGATCTGTTTCTCCTTTTGGACTTTTTGCTGCGAGACTGATCGATGCCCAACAAGTGCAAGTCGATTTTCTTTTCTTCCAGATCGACCCTGGCAATCTTCACTTCCACCGGATCACCCAGCCGATAGGTTTTGCCATTACGCTCTCCTTCCAGTCGGTGATGAACGGGATCATAGTGATAGTAGTCGTTGCTTAAATCAGTGATGTGCACCAGTCCTTCAATAAAGATTCCATCCAGCTCAACAAATAATCCGAAGCTTGTTACCGAAGTAATCGTGCCCGCAAATTCCTCACCAACGCGATCACTCATGTATTCACACTTAAGCCAATCGATCACGCTATAACTGGCCGCATCAGCTCGACGTTCACAATCGGAACAACTTGCGCCCAGGTGATCCAGCTGCCCCGGCGAGTAAGGATAGATGGCCGATTTCTCGAGTGACTCTTGCTGCGAATGCCGTTTCAAATGCCCGCTCGATGTATTCCGAATCAGATACCGAATCGCCCGATGAACCAGCAGATCAGGGTAACGCCTGATTGGCGAGGTGAAATGAGTATATGCCTGGAATCCCAAGCCAAAGTGACCGGTATTCTCAGGCTGATACACTGCCTGCATCATCGAACGGATTAGCGTTGTTTGCAGCATGTGACGGTCCGGGCGATCCATGATCTGCAACAGAACCTGCTGATAGTCCTCAGGCTCTGGTTCGGCACCACCACCCAGGTTAAGACCCATGCCGAACAGAAACTCACGAAGTCCTTCCAACCGATCAGGATTGGGCCCCTGATGCACACGATACAGGGCTGGTTGATCCAGTTTCTCAAAGAGCTGCGCGGCTGCCACATTGGCACACAACATACACTCCTCAATCAGGCGGTGGGCATCGTTCCTCTGCACCGGAACAATCTCCCGAATCTTTTTGTTTTCACCAAAAACGATACGTGTCTCCGGCGTGTCAAAGTCCATCGCACCCTGTTGCGTACGCCATTTCCTGCGCGCCTCATAGACAGCGAAGAGTGCATCTAGATTGCCGAGCACCTCAGCTGGATGTTTATCACGCAGGCGTTGTCGAATCTTGTCCTGATTCTCGTTTTCTGGCGCCAGCAACATGTCAGCGACTTCGCTGTATGTGAGCCGAGCGTGAGAATGGATGACTGCCTCGTAAAACTGGAAATCTCCTACTTCACCAGAAGACCGAATTTCCAGCTCGCATACCATCGCCAATCTGTCTACTTTTGGCTTGAGCGAGCACAGTCCATTGGAGAGCACTTCCGGCAACATGGGGATAACGTGCCCCGGAAAATAGACCGACGTTCCCCTCTGCTCTGCTTCTTCATCAAGCTTAGTGCCAGGTCTCACGTAATGGGAAACGTCTGCAATCGCTACTGTTAGCCGCCAGCCGCCTTTGGAATCGGTTCTTGCGTAGACCGCATCATCAAAGTCCTTGGCATCTTCTCCATCGATAGTAACGAGCGGAATTTTTCTTAGATCATGGCGAGCTGAATAGTCTTCACTACCGACTTCAGCAGGAAAGCGAGCAACTTCTTTCCTGCAAGCTGCTGGCCATTGGTGAGGAATGGCGAAGCTATGAAGCGCTACGTCGATCTCGATGCCCGGAGTGGCGACATCACCCAGGATCTCAACGATTTCTCCAACAGCTTTGCGTCTCTTATTGGGAAACTCGGCAATTCTGGCAACAACGAACTGGCCATCTTTCGCAGACCTGGACTTGTCACTCGCAATGAGAATTTCATGTTGGATGCGCTTACTGTCAGGAACCACAAAGCCAAAACCGGCGTCCCGATAGTATCGTCCTACAATCTCCTCTTGTTTGCGTTGCAGGATTTCCACAACTGCGGCTTCCTGTCGTCCCCGGTGATCTTTTGCTGCTACTCGCACCAACACACGATCCCCATCAAAGAGACGTGACATCTCATTTGAGGGCAAGAACAGGTCATCGGAGCTGTTATCAGGAATAAAGTAACCAGATCCGTCTTTGTTACCCTGCACTCTGCCGGGCATCAGGTCCATGTGGGTAGTCAGCCCAAAAGCACCCTTGCGATTCTTGATGATCTGACCATCCCGGGCCATAGCATTGAGTCGCCTGCGCAGTGCTTCTAGCTGCTCTTCTTCACCGATCTGTAGTTGGTAGGCAAAATCCTGAAAACTGACTGGCTGACCGATCTCTTCCAGTTGCTGCAGAATGTGCTCCCGGCTGGCAATGGGATTGGCATAGTTCGCCGCTTCGCGACCTGCGAATGGATCAGCAATTTGGCTTGGTTTGGACTTTTTGTTTCGGCGGGATGGCATGGGGAATGGGCGCAGTATACACGTCGCTCCACATCCTGTCTGTGACAGCCGAGCTCTGTTGACATAGATTGAGGAGCTGGGTAGAGTTGCGCTCCCATCTAAGGGATGCCCAGGTGGCGGAATTGGTAGACGCGCTAGCTTCAGGTGCTAGTGATCGAAAGGTCGTGGGAGTTCAAGTCTCCCCCTGGGCACCAAGCCTCATACAAAACAAATTCAACCCCCTTCAAATCCAGCAAGAGATTCGTTGTCGCCTCAGAGTCTGACCAGCACGAGGGGATAGTGCCTGTAAGATGAGGGAGCTCCCTGGGCACCAAGCCTCATACAAAACAAATTCAACCCCCTTCAAATCCAACAAGAGATTCGTTGTCGCCTCAGAGTCTGACCAGCACGTGGGGACAGTGCCTGTAAGATGAGGGAGCTCCCTGGGCACCAAGCCTCATACAAAACAAATTCAACCCCCTTCAAATCCAGCAAGAGATTCGTTGTCGCCTCAGAGTCTGACCAGCACGAGGGGATAGTGCCTGTAAGATGAGGGAGCTCCCTGGGCACCAAGCCTCATACAAAACGAATTCAACCCCCTTCAAATCCAGCAAGAGATTCGTTGTCGCCTCAGAGTTTGACCAGCACGAGGGGATAGTGCCTGTAAGATGAGGGAGCTCCCTGGGCACCAAGCCTCATACAAAACAAATTCAACCCCCTTCAAATCCAGCAAGAGATTCTTTATCACCTCAGCGCCTCGCCAGCACATCAAAGTTGAGAATAGTCAATCAAATCAAAGAGCACGGCATCAGCTGAGCTATTGAGCTTTAAACGCAGTGAATAAAGCTCACCTCCCGCATCGAGCTGCGGTATGCGAAGAATAGCGTCAGAAATACTAAAAGTCGGAATGCCATTTAATCTGGGATCCTCCACTTCACTGGCAGACACCAATCTGAAGCGGGTACTCTCGTCCGTTGCTTCCTGTAGCAACTCTACTGCATAAAATAATTTGTTGGTTCCATCATCGACATAGACAGCGGGCACTCTGATAAGCTGCCCATCATACAAGGGCCGAAAATCACCGGAAAGATCGTCACTTTTTGTGAATCCCAGAGAAGACGTGCCGAAATCTGAACAACCAAAATAGTTGCAAGCCTTCACGTTATAAAAAAAGGAATCGAAGCTGCTGACTGTAGAGTCACCGAATTGATTACTGGTCACTTCGACAGACTGTAGAAAAGAACAGCTATCATCCGAGTTGGAATCGCAGCGATACACTTCATAGCCGCTCACTCTTTCAACATGATTCCACTCCACAAGTACTTTGTCTGTAAATTCCCCTTGGCTGGCAGAAATTCCTTCAGGTGGGTCGGGAATGTTGCTGCCTAAGGTCCTGTGATCTGCCAAACAAAACCCATCTGGTGTAGTGCAGTCGTCATCAAACTCGGTCACCACCAGCACGAAATCGATATAGTCTTCAGGTGGAACGGAGAAAGGCATGGAAAACTCCAGGTCTGACAATCTCTCATTCCTGTCGAGGGTTTGGGAAATGCCTTCAATAGCATCGAGTTGAATGGCGGCCGCTCTAAATCCTGACAGCTCACCTTCAGAGTAGCGCTCAGTGGTGGCCCAGATTTCAATCCTCAACAAGTCAGTCGGATTGAGGTTCGAGCTATTGAGAATGGTATCCACCTCGACCAGGGCATTGCCTTCTTCGACTTCCAGCGTAACCTGTCCCTGCAGCCTTATAGTGCTGTCGTCCAGTTCGACTAGCTGATCGAAGCTATGATAGGCAACAACGCAAAATCCATCAGACTTCGTACAGCTCTCGCTAAACTCTGTGAGTACCAGCGATCTGAACTGGAAATCTTCATGCGATCCAATATTGGCAAAATTCAGTACCAGATCGCTCAGTTGAGCATTCGCTGCGAGTGTGTCGAAACCATTTCCTAAATTGGAAGTTCGCCAGGAGGCAAGCTGTATGCCCGCCAGATTTCCGCCGGTGTATGGATCACTTGTGGCCCAGTATTCAATTCTTAGCGAGTCACTCCTGGCAGAAGAAGAATTTCTTATTGCTTCGATTTCAATCTGAAGCAAGTTTGGCGATAACTTGATGTTCGAACGACCATCGAAATCCAGAGAGGAATTTCCAACCGACGTTGCGTAGGTGGCATCGCTTAATGCCAGGCACAGCAAGCAGGTGAGCGTCAACCGCATAGAGCGAAGAGGGTAATAGCAATCCTGCAAGTGGAGAACGAAATTGGACAGATTGACTCACCTGGCTGGAGGAGCAACAGCCAGATATCTTATCAAGCGGAGCTGCTCGAGGAAAAGCTTAGTCGCAATGCCTGAAGGAGAGTTGTCCTAAAATACCCGCATCGGATCAGGTGACACACAAATCCGATGGAGTCTGAAAATTTTTTTATCTAGCCAGTAAGGCAACCAGGAGTTTGATTTGAACGTCATCCAGCCGCTGATTGAATGCCGGCATGACTCCGAAGCGACCTTCCGCGATTGTGGCTTTTATGGATTCAAGATCACCACCGTAGAACCAGATGTCACCTGTCAGACGAGGTGCACCGAGTAGTGTATTGCCCTCCCCATCAATGCCATGACAAGCAGCACAGTTTTGATCGTAGGCAGCCTTACCCTCATGTGCGTCAGCACCGTCGGTTCCCAGCAATAGCACATACTCAGCAACCTGCTGCACACCATCGTCTCCGAGTATGGCGCCCCATGCGATCATCTGCGCTTGCCTGCCAGCACGGATCGTTTGTTCAATCTGCTCCGCAGAGGAGCCCCATTGCCATTCTACGTCATGAAGATTGGGAAAAAGTGACGCCTGGCCCCTACCGTCTGGCCCATGACAGGCAGCGCATTCGCGGGAAAAGATTCTGTCAGCCGTAGCCATGAGATCCAGGTCATTCTGTATCTCTGCAAGGCTCATGTCTGTGATGGCCGCCCTGGCTTCGGCAAAGTTCGCGTCGAAATTTTCATAGCTCTCGGCAATACGGCTGCCCTGGGACCAGTTGAGAATGCCAGTGAAACTGCCAAGACCAGGATAGAGCATCAGATAGATCAGCGTAAAAATCAGCGCCCCAAATAATAACCAGAACCACCACATGGGAGGAGCCCTGTGCCCTTCCTTCAGATCGCCATCCCATACCGGATCGATTTCCGCTTCATTTTGGCTATCTGCTGAGAAGTAGAGGCTCCATGTTAACCACGCCACTCCGGCCAGCGAGACCAGGGTAATGACAATGATCCAGCCACTCCAAAATCCTGAAGGAAGATCAGCCATGAGGCACCTCGTCTTCCAGCGGGATAGCCGCTGCTTCCGCAATCCGTTCGTCGTTGTCTCGATTGCCAAGCCAGATAGCTATTCCAATCATGAATGCCATAACTATCATGTCACCAGCGAAGATAAACCAGGTCATAGTTCAGAGTCCTCGCTGTAGCCAGTACCCAAAATCTGCAGATATGCAATCAGTGCATCGATTTCTTTCAGGCCTTCCAAATCACTGACCGCAGTGCTGATTTGCTCGTCGGTGTAAGGATGACCCAGCACGGTAAGCGCACGCATCTTCTTCTCAATATCCCCGGCCTGGATGGCATCCCGGTCCGCCAGCCAGGGATATGCCGGCATGATACTGGCGGGAACTACTGCACGGGGTTCGATCAGATGAATACGATGCCAGTCGTCGGAGAATTTCCCGCCCAGACGATGTAAATCCGGCCCGGTCCTTTTCGATCCCCACAGGAAAGGTCGGTCATAAACGAACTCATCCGCTCGTGAGTAGGGCCCATAGCGTTCTACTTCAGCGATTAATGGCCGAACTTGCTGGGAATGACAGACGTGGCAGCCTTCCCGAATGTAAATATCTCGACCAGTCAGCTCAACGGCAGTGTACAGATGAGAATTCTGTGTAGCAGTCTCCAGGCTTTCCTGGCTTAGCACAGGCAGTAGCTGCACCATGCCTCCGATCGCCGATACAAACAGAATGCCGAAGATCAACAGACCCGTGTTCTCCTCGATTTTTCTGTGTAGGGAAAGCCCGCTCATGCGCTCACTCCATAGGCTGGATCAACAGTGGGCACACTAACCTTCACCGCACGTTGACCTTTTAAGGTCATCATCAGGTTGTAGCCCATCAACAGCGTGCCGCAGAGGAAAATAATGCCAGCGATCAGCCGCAACAAATAGTAAGGCGTCATACTGGCCATGATGTCCTTGAAGCTGAAGCTCAGCTCACCGATCTGATCAACACTGAGCCAGAGCAGTCCCTGGGATACACCTGCTGCCCACATCGCCATGACGTATAGCATGGTGCCCGCTAGAGCCATCCAGAAATGAGCATTGGCCAAACGCGTGCTATAGAGCTCACGCCCAACCAACCTTGGCACCATGAAATAGAAGGTGCCGTAGGTGATCATGGCATTCCAACCGAGCGCTCCCGAATGGACGTGGCCAATTGTCCAGTCGGTAAAATGACTCACAACATTCACACTACGGATTGACATCATTGGCCCTTCAAAGGTTGCCAATCCATAGAACGCTAGTGATAAAACGATGAATTTCAGAGCCGGATCAGTACGTAGTTTCTCCCATGCCGTACTAACCGTCATGATGCCGTTGATCATCGTAGCCCAGGATGGTGCCAACAGTACGATGCTCATTGCCATTCCCAGCGACTGAACCCATTCAGGAATGGAGTTGTAATGAAGGTGGTGTGGTCCGGCCCAAATATAGCTGTAAACAAAGGCCCAGAAGGCAACGATAGAAAGGCGATAACTCCATATTGGGCGCTCAGCATGCTTGGGTAAGAAGTAATACAACATACCCAGGAAGCCACCAGTAAGCAGGAAGCCTACGGCATTGTGTCCATACCACCACTGCACGATTGCATCTTGCGCACCCGCGTAGAGCGAGTAGGACTTGCCAAGGGTAACTGGAATCGCCAGATTGTTAACGATATGCAACATGGCGATCACGATAATCAATGCGCCATAGAACCAGTTTGATATGTAGATGGGCTTGATCTTGCGATTGGCGATTGTGCCGAAGAACACCAGAGCAAAACACACCCACAGAACTGTGATCGCGATGTCAAACGGCCACTCCAGCTCCGCATACTCTTTGGCAGTGGTATAACCAGCCAGTAGTGACAGACCTCCCAACAGCACCAGCAATTGCCAGGCGTAACAGATGAACCAGGCCAGCTTTGGCAAAAACAAGGGCGTGTGTGAGGTTCGCTGTACGCTGTAGAAAGCTGTCGCCATCAAAGCAGAGACACCGAAACCGAAGACGATCCCGTTAGTATGTAAGGGTCGCAGCCGACCAAAAGACAACCAGAACTGTCCAAAGTCGATACCCGGCCAAACCAGCTCCGCGGAGATCCAGACACCAGCGAGCATTGCCGCTACAGCCCAGAATACAGAGAACTGTATTAGCCGAATGACAACTGCGTCGTGATAAGTGTTTTCAGTGGCTGATTCCATGCTCTCGAATATTCCCTAGACTCCCAGTAATGGACCGACACCAGCGGTCCAAAGTCCCATGCTGAGGCCCAATAAACTAACTGCAGCTACCAAAAGCCATCCGACCAGTGACGAAGCCATCAGCATCCCTCGTTCCGGTGGTGTGTCCAGCACCACAGGAATACCCTTGTACAGTAGATACATGCTCCAGATCATGCTTGGTATTAGTACCAGGGTATTGAAGAGCACATCGGGAAACAGATGGGCAATGCTGGCAATTGCCAGGGGCGCACCTACCACAGTAATCAGTGCCAGGTGTTTGCCAATTGCCGTACTGGCGCCATAGGTAGATGCCATCCAGCTGCTGATGAATGCAGTACTAAGCAATCCGAATATGAGCACCAGCAAGTAGCCCACACTCACAAGAATAAGTGACTGGTTTTCAAGCATGAGGGGCTCTTCTGCCCCGATACGCCAACCGAAATTGGCAGCACCAATAAGCGAGAAAATTGGCGGTAGTAACACTAGCCACATTGAGAAGCGGAAGAACACCGTGGGCGCACCGGACTCGAGGCTTGCCAGTTCCTTAAAGGCTTCTGAAGGTTCGTAGAGGGCCCTCAAAAGAATGTTGAAATGAATATCTGAGCTCACAACTCGAGATCCTGGCTCGCTAGTTTTGCCAATTTAGTCATTGTCCGGATTTGAAATTGACGACTATTCAGACATCGGTTCCCTGTAGCCTGAATGATCACCCCACCTTTGAGAGCATAGTATAGAGCACCGCGTGGGGGTAGAGTTGATCTGTCTCAAAAACTGCACTACCGCAGGCTTTTACTCGAGCGACTTTAGTCGAATAACAGAACCTGGTTGTCAATTTCCATCACAAATTCTCGCTGCGCAGATTGCTAATCCGCCACGTAGGTGAAATTAAATGCTCCGGAATAGGACTGGGGGTCGTTCTCGACCACGGTGGTCCATTCGACTGTATAAGTGCCTGCGGTCACTGGATCCATAATCTCTATCATCAGGTCATCGGCGGCCATGGTGTGAAGTCCGCGTAGCTGATGTTCGCCAGAAGGACCGATGAGTCGCAGGCTGCTACGACTGACATCAGGCAGTGCTGAATAGTAGAGGCGTAAAGTGCGGGGCGCCCGACTTAGCGTGGCGCCGATCTCTGGCTCAGCACTGAGAAGTGGCGAATACTCGGTGCTCGCGTTACACGCATAGAGTCCAAATGACAGTAAGCTGACCAGGGAAAGTCGGACAAGAAAAATCACATCGGTTCCTCCGCGCAGGTGAGCGGTTAGTGTACCTACTTGGAAGTCTTAAATCACCGCAAGAGAGTGAGTGCGTCCTAAATTGGGGTGGGGAGGAATTTGAGCCGGTGGTGCTCCAGCGGCTCGTGGAGAGATTCAGAATTGAGAGTTTGATCTAGCGCTTTTCTCTTTTGGCGCTGACTTCGGCTAACTCTCTAGCAAACTCGTCCAGCTTGGTTCTGATCTGCTCTTCTTTAAGTTGGCGGAGAAAGAGTTTATCTCCATCGACACCTTCGTCGGGAAGGGATTCTTTAACCTGGTCTTCGACTACAACTTCAGCGGGTTTTGCCATTCCTAACTAGCTCCGGCTTTGTCCTGATATCGACTCAGTGGATTTGTGATTTTTTTAAATTGTTCTGTGCGCGGTGTCTGTCCGGGGTATTTAAGTCTGCTGCTCTATTCCCGCGCGCTTTCCTTATTTGATTCTTTATTTCCCGGGTTTGTTTGCTCTTAAACGCTGATTCTGTGAATCAAGCATGGAGCGCAACATATAGTGTTCATCGTACAAAGTCAAACAATATGTAGTAAGAAATCAAGGGTTTAGCAAATCCGATCGACAGCTCAACAGCACTTGCTTCTGAATAACTCTTTCAATATCCACAACTTACGATACTCCAGCAAGCGATGACTCTTTCCCAAATAAAGGACATCCATTTAATATTTAAATGGGTGTCCTTTAAATTGAAAATCTGAAATTCGTACGAGATTTTTGCTCGCGCGCTTACTGGCAAGCATCGATTTAGTTCGATTTCTTGCTTCTTTGTTTAATTTTTAGACAGCGATCGAGTAGCAAGGCGTTCTTCTCACTGCCTCGTCCACTTGGAAGCATCAACGGGAATGTTGTGATTGGAGATTAGGTGCCGTAGAGGAGTTTTGCTGACTTTAAGCCGCGAATCCATTTGTCGGCGTGCTTAAATTTAACCCCATTGCGAACCCGGCTACGATGAAACTGGATTAGCGAGTTTTCAGCCCCGGCAGCTAGTGCATAGTGCTTGTTGAAATCCATCACACTTCGCAACCAGGACTCTGCACCAACATGGAGATCCTCTAACACCACCCGCTTCTCTCTTAGAAGGTGCACCGCCTTGTTTTTTTCAGTCCTGACCAGACCTACTGCCTTGCAGGTTGTCTCGAGAAGTTCGAAGTAGTTCTGCTGAGTCACAGGCAAATGGGAATCCTCGAAACCCGGCATCCCGCTCAATGATTTAAGGGCGTACTTCTTGCCGGAAGATTGTGTACCTAGAAGATGCTTTGCAGAGCGCCGCGTTAGAAGTCTGTGTTGGCGATAATTTCGCTTCTTCACTTTCTTCGCATGAGCGATAAGACGTTCCTGTATTGAAGTAAAGTCACTACTATCCAGGGCGTCTGTCATGCCCGCTCTAACAGGGTTCAAATCAACATAGGCCATGCAGGTTACCAGGGCTTTCTCATCCAACAGCGCCTGACTTTTAAATCTGCCTTCCCAGAATCGGCCGGAGCATTCATCTTCTCGATTAGCTCTTCTCGCAACAAACTCATTGAGACAGCGCATGAACCAGCTGATATCAGTAAGCCTTTCACGCCAGGCTTTGACCCTGAGCTGCAGCTGTCTTTCGGCAGCCCTGGATTGCTTGTTCAGATAAAGAGTCTCTACTAGACGGCCGTTGGTTGGAAACAAAGTAGTCCAACGCTTGATTACCTCGTCATCACTCCACGCTTCCGCTGAGTTTTGATCCACGTGCAGCACCAGATGGTAATGATTGCTCATCACCGCATAGGCACAGATATCGACGGCAAAAACTGCTGATAGCTCCTTGAATCGCTCAACTATCCATCGTTTGCGATGATCAAAGTTGTGTCCGCTGACTGGATCCTCGCCGCACAAGTAGGCACGCCGAACGCACCTCGCTACACAGTGGTAGTAAGGCGTGCTTTCCAGTGAGATTTGTTGTGAACGTGCTCTTGCCAAACTGACTCGGTATCAAATTAGTTTAATACGGGGACTGGCAATTCTAGTGGCTTTAAGATTAGTTGCAAAGAAAGCGTGGAAATTTCAAGTGACAGTGACACAAATCACTGAGCACGACCTTCAATTAAAAAGTGATTCCTGGCGCTAATATGTGAATTTGAAGTTGCTTGGGTGTCCCCAGAATGAAGAGGACGGGCCAGAGATTAGTTGGGTGTCCAATAATTTCGTTACTGCTTAAAAGGGGGCGCATCAAGCATCGAAAGGATGGCGCAAAATGATTGTTTCGGCCCGATCTGGCCCTGTGGAAATGATGTCTACAGGGACTTCAATCGCTTCTTCAATGAATTTGATATAAGAGCGAGCATTCTCCGGCAATTCGTCTATGCTTTTGGCGCCGGAGGTAGATTCACTCCAGCCAGGCAGTTCCTCGTAGATAGGTTCCAGTTTGGCGAAATTGGCGCAATCCATCAGGCTACCGGACATCGCTTCCACACCTTGATAGCCGGTGCATACATTCACAGTTTCCAATCCATCCAGCACATCGAGTTTGGTGAGACAGATGCCTGAGACACTGTTTATTCTCATGGCAAGCTTCA
Source organism: uncultured Pseudohongiella sp. (assembly GCA_965267495.1). Taxonomy (GTDB): domain Bacteria; phylum Pseudomonadota; class Gammaproteobacteria; order Pseudomonadales; family Pseudohongiellaceae; genus UBA9145. Next base: position 3,258,207 of record OZ254078.1, read on the forward strand.
CTGCCGCGGCGTCAAACCAACCACAACGTCGGTCTCGGCCCGTGGTCGCACCCTTCTCATGCCCTACGCTAGCCAGATGTTTACCGACATCATCGAATAATTCCGTTGGAAAAGGGCCAGAGCCGACCCGGGTGGTGTAAGCCTTGGTGATTCCCAGAACATAATCTAAATAGAGAGGGCCATAACCGCTACCAGTGGCAGTGCCGCCCGCGGTAGTGTTTGAAGAAGTAACAAACGGATAAGTCCCATGATCAATATCGAGCAGCGCACCTTGCGCACCTTCGAACAGGATGTTGTCTCCTTGCTTGCGGTGGGCATGAAGCAGATCGATGGTGTCGGTAATCATTGGGCGCACTTCTGCAACTAGCGCAAGCGAGCCTTCGTACACTTCCTGAAGGTCCACTGGCTCTGCAGCAAAGTACTTTTCCAGCCAGAAATTGTGATATTCCAACAACTCCTCGAGCTTTTCCTTAAATAGTGTTTCATTCAGGGTTTCAGCAAGGCGAATCCCCCGTCGAGCAACTTTGTCTTCATAGGCTGGCCCGATTCCCCGGCCCGTTGTGCCAATTTTTTTATTGCCTTTCTGCATCTCTCGCGCCTGATCGAGCCGCACATGCGAAGGCAAAATCAATGGACAGGCACCGCTGACCTTCAGCCGTTCACGAACAGGCACTGAGCTCTCCTCCAACTCATTGATTTCCTTCATCAGAGCTTCCAGGCTGAGGACAACACCATTGCCAATAATACAGTTGACGTTCTCGCGCAGTACTCCTGATGGTATGAGGTGTAGAACGGTTTTCTCCCCGTCTATGACCAAGGTGTGACCAGCGTTATGCCCTCCCTGAAAACGAGCCACAACCACCGCCCGGTCAGTCAGCAGGTCAACTATTTTGCCCTTTCCTTCATCGCCCCATTGGGTGCCAAGCACTACTACTGATTTCGCCATTTCCGTATAAATTCCTGTCTCTTTCGAGAGAGCGTGTCTGATTTGGTTGGGTGTCCTTTAACTACTGGGTTGAGCTGAATGATAAGTGGGTGTCCCCTAAGTGAGTGGAACTACAACCCAGGTATTGCCCTGCTTTTCTAACTTGCGATCGCAGTTCAGCTCCGCTGTGGTTTCAGTATCGCCGCCGAGTTGTTGGATCACTGTTTCGCCATTACCGCGTAATTCTGCAATGCTTGCTAGCAAGGTTTCGTCATCGCCGGCGGGTGCCAGGATGCCTGCAGCCACGGTGAATTCCCGGGACGATAAGCGAGCCAGTGTCTTGAGATCGCTATCGAATCCAGAAGCTGGTCGCGCACGGCCAAATACTTCTCCGATGTCATTGTAACGACCACCCTTCGCCACCGCTCTGCCATAGCCTGCCGTGTACGCAGCAAACACAATGCCGGTGTGATACTCGTAGCCACGTAATTCACAGAGGTCATAGCCAATCTGAGTATCAGGCAGGCGCTTTTTGATACCCGAGGCAATGGCGATAAGCTCGTCCAGTTCAGCCAATACGGTTTGAGAGGAACCCGCAAATACGGCCTTTGCTTGCTCCAGCACAGCTTCATCGCCACTCAGCCTGGTCAATTGCTGCAGCTGTGATTTCAATTGCTCATCGGCTACCGAATCTTCCAACACGGCATCAATCTCATCGAAGGCCTTGCGTTGCACCGCATGGAATAACTGCTGTTCAATGCCAGCATTCAGGCCTGCCTCTTCCAGCAAGCTGCGGAAAATACCTACGTGGCCCAACACAATCTGACAATCTTCTATACCGGCTGCGCGCAGTGTTTCCTGCATCAGGCAGATAACTTCGACGTCGCATTCGATGCCGGCATGCCCATATAGCTCCGCACCTATCCGAATCGGTACCCTTGAGGTCATCAGGCCTCGTGGCCTGGTGTGCAGTACATTGTCCGCATAACAGAGTCGCACGGGACCTTCCCGGTTGAGGCAATGTGCATCAATACGCGCAGCCTGGGGCGTAATGTCCGCCCTGATGCCCATCATTCGCCCGCTCAACTGGTCAACGATCTTGAAGGTGTGAATATCAAGATCTTTTGAAGTGCCTACCAACAGTGAATCGAGAAACTCTATCAGCGGAGTAATGACAAACTCATAACCCCAGATCTTATAGAGATCCAGGATATCCCGACGCAAAGACTCCAGCTTGCCAGCTTCAGCCGGCAAGATTTCTTCCACACCATCAGGTAGTAACCAACGTTTGGCAGATGTCATAGTAGTAACAGACTAGTTAATAATCAGCAGGAGTATGGTGCCAGTCAACATGCTGGCCAACCCGATCATCCTCATCGTTGTATCATCAACCTGATCCAACATGAGCAGCATGCGACGCCAGCGCCTAGGATCTATAAAAGGAAGTATCCCCTCAATGACCAGCATCAAACAAAACGCTATTGCCAGGTCGTGCCACATATCATTGCGCTGTCCTCACACCAACCAGGTACTTGAGTCAGTGCGCTCAACAATTCTCAGCCCCAAAAATAAACCTGAATCGCATTAACGATTCAGGTTCTCCAAAATGAATTGCAAGTTTCTGAAAGCGAGCTTTGTAAACGCTTACGCCTCTGGCTCCTATTGCGTCGCCACCCCGTCTTTCAGATATTTGAAATAGTCACTGTCCGGATCGAGAATTAACACATCGCCCTTGTTACTGAATGTCTCTTTGTAAGCATTAAGGCTGCGGGTAAATGCGTAAAATGCTGGATCCTTGTTAAAGGCATCTGCATAAATCGATGTCGCCTCGGCATCGCCCTCACCCCGGATCCTTTCCGCATCGCGATAGGCTTCAGCTTCAAAAATTACCGCCTGTCGATCCGCGTCGGCTCTGATGCCGATGGCCAGCTCTTCTCCGCTGGAGCGTAATTGCTGAGCTTCGCGATTTCTCTCGGTGATCATTCTGTCATAAACCGAGGAACGAACATCGTCCGGTAAGTCGATGCGTTTGACACGGACATCGATTACTTCGATACCGATATCAGAAGCGGTAGTTTGATTGAGATCGGTTGTAAGTGCCGTCATTAATTCATCACGCTCACCAGACACCACCTCAATCAGGGTGCGCGCACCGATCTGGTCCCGCAAGCCATCATTGATTCGTTCTGCCAACAGACTTCCGGCTGTAGCAACATTACCCCGGGTGGACACGTAAAACTGCCCGACGTCGAGAATGCGCCATTTCGCATAGGAATCCACTTCCAGCGCTTTCTGCTCCAGAGTCAGGAATCTCTCGGCGGGAGAGTCTTCGGTCTGGATGCGCGCATCAAACTTGCGAACTGTATTTACCCAGGGAATCTTCACGTGCAATCCAGGACTAATATCTGCATTTACCAGCTCACCAAATTGCAACATGACTGCCCGCTCTGTTTCTTTCACTACGAAAAGTGAATTTCCGGCAACGAGCAGAATCAGGAAAATCAGTCCTACGGATACGAAGCTCTTCATGGTCGACCTCCTCTGCCGGTAGCGAGTCGTGATCTGTCTACGGAATTACTTGCTGAAGGTGCAGGCAGATAAGGCGCCAGCTGATTTGCCAAGTCTCTCAGCTCCTGGGTAGATCCGGCGCCGAGCCTGCCCGCAGCACCACTCTGTTCCATAATCTTGTCGAGGGGTACGTAAAGCATATTGTTGCCCCCCTCCACGTCGATCATGATCTTGCTGCTAGCTGTCATTACATCCTGCATGGCGTCAATGTACATGCGCTGTCGTGTGACTTCTGGCGCCTTCTGATATTCGGTAAGCAACTGATCGAATCGGGAAGCTTCACCTTGTGCGCTGGCTATGACTTCCTGTTTGTAGGCGTTCGCCTGTTCAATCTGACGCTGAGCTTCACCCCGGGCTTCTGGAATACGCTGGTTGGCATACTGCTGGGCCTGGTTCTGGGCGCGTTGTTCATCCTCTCGCGCACGGATCACATCATCGAAGGCAGGCCTCACTGCATCAGGTGGCTGTGCATCAACCACGTTGACTCGAGCCACACGAATACCTGTTGTGTAGGCATCCATGTATTCCTGCAAGCGATCCTGAACTGCGGCTGCCATGGCCTCGCGACCAGTAGTCAGAATCTGGTCCATGAAATTGCTGCCTACTTCGTGTCGAATTGCTGACTCAGCGGCATTGTCGAGACTGCGCTCCGGATCCGACACAGCAATGACATAATTCACAGGATCTTCAATCCGGTACTGCACAGTGACTGCGATATCGATGATGTTCTCATCGGTAGTCAACATGGCACGATTTTCATAGGTCTTGGCATTCAACTCAGACACGTTGACCAGGTTTACTTCATCAACAATCGGTGGATTCCAGTGCAAGCCAGGCTGCACTACATCATCCAGGACGCGGCCGAATCGCAGAACCACTCCACGTTCCGCTTCATCCACCATATAAAAACCCATAAAGCCCCAGATAACCACCGCGACCACTACCATGCCGGCGAGCAGGCCAGGTGACATGCCAGAAGGCGCCTGGCCGGAACCACTGCCTCCAGCACTTCCGCCGCCGCTACCGAACAGGCTATTGAACTTCTTGGTCAGATTCTTAATGACTTCATCGATATCAGGTGGACCCTGGTCTCCACCACGTCGACCACCACCCCAGGGGTCGTTGTCTTTGCCATTGTTTCCAGGTTCATTCCAAGCCATTGGTTTCTCCATAGCTTTCTCAGAGGCAGAAGATCAATTTTAGCCAATTATCACTGGTTAACACAGTATTTTGCGGACTCAGTGGGACTAACAGAATCATCTGCGGTGATTTCACTACTCAGTTCAAAGTCACCGGTAACACTTGTTTCCGGGTCAATGAATTCCTCTAAAGCTGGTTCAGACTGCAGCAGGCGCTCATACTCGCTTCCCGGCATTCGCACAGAAAGCCGATAGCTACCAGCTTCATCGACCAACTCATTCTCTACGTATTCGTTTTCATAAAGCCGGCTACGCAGCCGGGCATGCTGTGGCTGCAAGATAAGCGTTCTCTGCACCTGAGAGCCCGCCAGAATCTCGGCAATTGCAGACTGGAGCAAATCGAGACCCGCTCCGGTATTCGCCGATACCCAAACACGCTTCGGCTTGCCTTCCGCATCTCTTTGTATGCGTGGCTCTTCTCCAGGCATCAAATCAATTTTGTTGAACACCTGTAGCTGCGCTACGCCATCGGCGTTGATCTCGGCCAATACTTGTTGCACTTCTTCCATCAACTGGGCGTGCTCTTCATTGGCCACATCGACCACATGGAGCAGCAGGTTCGCCGAAGCCGTTTCTTCCAAGGTGGCACGAAATGCTTCTACCAACTGGTGGGGCAGATGGCTGATAAATCCAACCGTATCGGCAAAGATTGCCGCGCCAAAATTCGGCAAGCTAAGGCGTCTTAATGTGGAATCCAGCGTGGCGAACAACTGGTCTGCCGCATAACTCTGTGCCTGAGTCAGAGCATTAAAAAGTGTCGATTTGCCTGCATTGGTATAACCCACCAGAGACACGGTAGGAATCTCAGCTCGCTTGCGAGCCCTGCGACCCTGCTCTCGTTGACCGCGAACTTTGTCCAGACTCTTGTTGATGGATTTAATACGTTGACGAATCATGCGTTGGTCAAGTTCGAGTTGAGTCTCACCTGCACCGCGCAAACCAATACCGCCTTTCTGCCTGTCCAGGTGAGTCCAGCCTCGCTTCAATCGAGAACTGAGATGTTGTAGCTGGGCCAACTCGACCTGCAATTTACCCTCATGGCTACGCGCCCGCTGCGCAAAGATATCCAGAATCAGTCCGGTGCGATCCAGCACGCGACATTTCAGGTGCGCTTCCAGATTGCGTTCCTGACTGGGTGACAATGCATGGTTAAACAGCACCAGTTCCGCTTTATGCGAGCGCACCGCCGCTGCAATTTCTTCCAGTTTGCCGCTGCCTACGAAATGGCTGGGTGAAGGATGGCGTCGCGTGCCGGTGATGTAATCCACCGGCATCGCACCCGCCGAGAGAGCTAGTTCTTCAAATTCAGAAGGGTTGTCCCGCTCCGACTCTGAATCGATCGTGAGATGAACAAGAATTGAGACTTCGCCAGAATCTGGCCTTTCAAAAAACAATCAGAACCTCGAATCAGGAATTTCCTGGTTCACCGCCCCCATCATCACCTGCATCATTCTGTCCATGCATGGGCACTTTCACCATGCGTGCCGGGACAACGGTGGAGATGGCATGCTTGTATACCATCTGGCTAACTGCGTTTTTCAGCAAAATAACAAACTGGTCGAAAGATTCGATCTGACCCTGCAGCTTGATACCACTTACCAGATAAATTGAAACCGGAATGCGCTCTTTCCTCAGCACATTCAGGAAGGGGTCTTGCAGCGTATGTCCTTTGGACATTCTTCTTCTCCTTAACTTACAAACCTGACATATAAGGCAGTCATGAATCCATCGACTTGGCAAGAAACCAGCGCCAGGAACCACTCAGTGAACTGTGACCGCAGTTTCCGCAGCAAAGTTCAAGAAACTATCAATTAGTCCTATTAGTCTGTTTGAACTTTCTGTTTGAACTGTCTATATGACCTGTTCGACGCGGACTTTATGCACACGACGTGGCGCCTCGAATCTCACCTCGGCAAAGGTTTATATTGAGATGGAATCCACGTAATTCAAGATGCTTTCGATAGAATCGGCCGGAGACTCGCTCAAAGGTCGCAAGTTTGGCCAACTGCGTAACCAGGTCAGTTGCCGCTTGGCGAGTTGCCGGGTGGCAATGATACTCCTTTCCACCATCCCGTCATAGTCCAATTCACCGTCGAGGTATTGCCATACTTGCCTGTAACCTACTGATTTTATTGAAGGATGTGCCAGTGACAGATCGCCTCTGCCATACAAGCCCTGCACCTCTTCAACCAGGCCATCGGCGAGCATTTGATGAAATCGTGCCTCGATCCTGTCATGAAGTACGCCCCGGTCCTCGGGTTGGATTGCGAAAAAGTGCAGTGCAGGTCCCTGGTCCTGGCCTATCGCGCGCTCAGCCGCTTCAATCTGGTGATGAGCAGTCATGGATTCGCCGGTCAGCAGGTACACTTCCAGTGCCCGCTGCAGACGCTGCGGGTCATTGGGGTGGATACGCGCCGCTGCTTGTGGATCGACTTCTGCCAAGCGCGCATGCACGGCTTCCCAACCAGACTGCTCAGCGAGTGCTTCAATCTGCTCTCGCACTGCTGGATCGGCAGTTGGCATGTCGGCAAGTCCGTCTCTGAGCGCTTTGAAATAGAGCATTGTGCCTCCTACCAACAAAGGGATCTTGCCTGCCTTGCTTACCGCATCGATTGCGATCTGTGCATCCCGGCAGAACTGGGACGCCGAATAGGGCTCAGCTGGATCGAGGATATCAATTAGTCGATGGGGATATTGAGCCAGCAGCGCCGGGTCTGGTTTTCCGGTGCCAATATCCATACCGCGATAAATCTGTGCAGAATCAACACTGATAATCTCTGCGCCAAGTCGATCCACCAGCTCCATCGCAAGAGCAGTCTTGCCAGCGGCTGTTGGCCCTGCCAGACAAATTGCAGTGGCTCTGGATGAATCAGCGTCCTCAGGCTGATTGTTAGAAGCCGGCATGGCTTACTGTCCGCGCATGAAGAGTTTGTCGAGTTCGTCCAGACTTCTGTAGATCCAGGTAGGGCGACCGTGATTGCACTGCCCACTGCGTTCAGTGGCTTCCATGTCACGCAGCAAGGCATTCATTTCCGGAATAGTGAGTTGCCGATTGGCACGCACTGAACCGTGACAAGCCATGGTTGACAGCAAGGCATCCTGGTGAGCCTGAATGCGTTCGCTGCTGCCGTATTCCAACAGATCCGACAACACATCACGCACCAGTTGTTCCACATCCGAGTCTTTCAGAATGCTCGGCACCTGACGAATCACTACGGACTCGCTCGCAACTTTGTCTACCCCGATGCCAAGATCGAGCAAGGTTTGTTGCTGTTCTTCCGCACAGTTTGCTTCGGCCTGACTGACTGCAATAGAAACAGGTACCAACAAAGGTTGTGATTTGAGTTCTTCATTCGCACAGGCCAGTTTCATACGCTCGTAGGTAATGCGCTCATGTGCTGCGTGCATATCAACAATGATCAAGCCTTCCTTGTTTTGCGCGAGAATATAGATGCCATGTAACTGGGCGATAGCGTAACCCAGCGGCGGCACTTCTTCGTTTTCTTCATGAAGTTTTGCGAGAGACTGCAATTGATCGGCGATAGCATTGGCGTCTCCGCCATTGCTTCGTCTTGCTGGTCCGCTTTCAAAATGCAATGTCCGACCGTAACCCGGCGACGCTTCGCGCAATGCCAGCGGTGCCTGTGAAGCACCCGTGTCCATCGCGGCAACCTGGTCGTGAAATGTGCCTTGTTCCGGGGAAGACTCTAGCAGTTGATCAGCCGGTGTCACCTCACCCAGTGCCTTGTGCAGGGCACTGAACAGAAAGTCATGCACCAGTCGACTATCACGAAATCTCACCTCGTGTTTGGTTGGGTGTACATTAACGTCCACTGTTTCTGGTGCCAACTCCAGGTAGAGCACATAGGCGGGATGTCTTCCATGGTAGAGCACATCGCGGTATGCCTGCTTGATGGCATGGGCCACCAGCTTGTCACGAATAATGCGTCCATTCACATAGAAATACTGCAAATCTGCCTGACTGCGGGAAAACGTGGGCAGGCTCACCCAACCCCAGAGACGAAGTCCTGCTCGTTCCACATCCACGGTGACAGAATTTTCAACAAATGCAGGACCGCAAACCAAACCCACCCGACGCTGCTTTTCTGCGTCGGTTTTTGCCGGCAGCATTTTATGGATGGTTCGCTGATTATGATTGAGCTCAAATTCCACATCGAAACGGCTTAGAGCCAGGCGCTTGACTACTTCATCGATTCGAGTGAATTCAGTTTTTTCAGTTTTTAGAAATTTCTTGCGGGCAGGTGTGTTAAAAAACAGGTCTTTTACCTGCACCGTTGTGCCTTGAGGATGCGCGACAGGTTCCATGCTCGCTGACATGTCCTGTCCCTCAACCTGAATCTGCCAGGCAGTCTGGTCAGAACCTGCATCCGAGTGGGATTGCATCTGCAGGCGCGACACTGATGCAATACTGGCGAGAGCTTCTCCGCGAAAACCCAGGCTTCCGATACTTTCCAGGTCTTCCAGTTCGCTGATCTTGCTGGTGGCATGGCGACTCAAGGCGAGTTCCAGATCGTCTTTCATGATGCCAGCGCCATTGTCCCGGACACGCATCAGTCTGACTCCACCCTGCTCAACATCGATCGTGATTTTGCTGGCCCCAGCATCCAGGCTGTTTTCCAGTAACTCTTTCACTACCGAAGCCGGACGCTCCACCACTTCACCAGCAGCAATCTGGTTTGCCAGTCGAGGATTAAGCAGATTGATGCGCTGCATTGAGACCAATTAGAAACACTAGGATTGAATTAAATTCAGGGGACACCCATCCAAGAAATGGGCGACAGCTAATTGTAGCACTAAGCGCAATCAGCGCCGCGGCTGAATCTCAGGGCAGCATTAGAGGGTTGGGATCTTGAGGACCTGACCAATCAGGATGCGGTCATCGCGGAGATCATTGGCTTCCCGGAGCCTGGTCAGGCTGACGCGATACATCTGAGCAATTTCAGACAGGGTCTCGCCGCTGCGAATGGTGTGCTCCGTATTCACGACTACTGTGCCGCCCGGAATAGTCAGTTCCTGCCCTATGTGAATGATGTCGGAGCGCAAATTATTCGCCGACTTGAGATCATCAAGGGCGATGCCGAAGCGCTCGGCAACCACGGACAGGCTGTCACCGCTTCTCACCGTGTAGGAACCAGGTACGACACCATTGGCTTTTTGCCAGGCCACGAGCGAACCTTCCGGTGGCGCATCGTAAAAATAATTCATCACTCCCTGAGCCATGGAAGCAGCCATGCGCTGCTGAAAGCCAGGGGTATTGAGTTTACGCGCCTCTTCAGGATTGGTCAGGTAACCGGTTTCAATGAGGATGGAAGGAATATCAGGGGAATTGAGCACCTGCAGGGATGCCTGTTGTACCTTGTCGCGGCGAATCGTAGTGATGCCATCCAGGCTTTCCAATATCCGGGTGCCTGCCAGCAGGCTCTGTTCCATGCTCCATGCCATCTGCAATGACACCAGGGTGAGCGCCACATCATCATCGAGACTACCGAGAGTCAAATCGCCGCCGACCCCGCCAAGCAGATCGGAGCTGTTTTCTTTTTCAGCGACTCGGGCAGAGTTTTCCCGATCAGCGCGGTCACCTGACAGGGCATATATAGTCACGCCACGGGCGCGGGCATTGCGATACCAATCCGCATGAATGGCGACAAACAAATCTGCTCTGCGCTGACGGGCTATCTCCGGTCGACGCTTGAGCTCTACATAGTAGTCGCCTTCCCTGATCATCACTGGCTGGTAACCAGGCATGGCATTGAGGCGGTTATAGAGGGCTCGAGAAATTGCCAGCGTTATATTCTTTTCCTTTATGCGCCCGTCATAACCTATTGAACCCGGGTCTTCACCCCCATGACCTGCGGAGATGGCCACCACAATATCCCGCTTCTCATCTGCCACAGGCACCGGCTTCAGATTGGTGACTACAGCGGCGTTGCCGGAATCCTGCTGGTACAAATCAACAACCAGGCGATCACCGAAATCACTATTGGGAACCAGGGTGAAGCTGGAAGGTTCAACCGGCGTATTGAGATCCAGCACGATACGAAGCGTGTCTTCACCGCGCCTGCCGCTGCGCAGCGCATCGATCGGGCTGCCGGTAAAATCCAGGCCATTGAAGGGCGAATTTGAATGACTGTCCTCTAAATCGATGACGACGCGGTCTGGATTGTTAAGTGTGAACAGCTTGTAAGAAATTGATGCGCTGAGATCAAACACCAGGCGCGTATGATCGGGTGCCTGCCACATGCGGATATCTTTCACCTCGGCGGCACGCAGATTGATACTAGCGATTGCCAGTATCAATACAGCGAATCTTATGAGAATCCTGCGCAACATCTTGAAATTACAGTCCCTTATGGGTGCTTCTCCGGGTTGTCTATAGATTTCGGCCTCAGGTCCACATTCTTTTGGCTATCAGCTCTCCCCTGGCCGTGTGACTTTGACAATGTATCTCCCGGGCCGTTCCGGTGCCACTCAAGCTAAGTGTCAGATCCGGAGCAGGCACGCCGCCATTGCCGCGGTTGGCCCACTCCACCAGGCACAGCTTGTCACCAGAAAAATAGTCGTCGGTGCCCAGATAGGACATCTCTTCAGGATCTGCCAGTCGATACAGATCGAAGTGGTATATATGACAATCCTCGAAACTGTAGGGCTCAACAAGCGTATAGGTGGGGCTTTTTACCGCCCCCTCATATCCAAAGCCCCTGAGTACACCGCGGCTCAGTGTCGTCTTGCCCGCACCCAAATCACCCAACAGGAAAACTATTCCACCTATAGTGGCACAACCTGGTCTTGCTTCAGTCGGGATCTCTTGCTGCGGGTCCACGAAAGTGGCGCGAGCCAGACGTTTACCAAACTCAATAGTGGCTGCCTCACCGGTCAGGCTCTCGCTAAATTCTGTACCCATCACTTGTTGCCCGGGATTACTCAACTACTGGTTTGCATTCACCAGTTGCCTGATATAAGGCAACAGATCCGTTGCAATTGTACCGCGCTGCCCGGATTCGGCAGCCAGATCTGCCGCTTCCCCATGGATGCAGACTCCGGCACGCAGCGCTCGATCGAGACTGAATCCTTGGGCTACCAATCCGGCAATAAGGCCTGACAAAACGTCACCCATTCCACCACTCGCCATCCCGGCGTTGCCTTCCGTACAGAGAAAGGCTCCCCTGTTCTTTCCATTTGTGGCAATGAGACTGCCGTGACCCTTGAGCAAGCAACATCCACCCCACTGCTGTTGCATGGCACGGACCGCTGCAAATCTGTCCCTGTTGATGTCGTCATTCTCACATTGCAACAAGCGAGCCGCCTCACCTGGATGAGGAGTAAGTATCCAGTTGTCCCTTTTAATCTGAGTTTGATCGGTTTGACGCTCTGCGATCAGGCTCAAGGCATCAGCATCGACGATCAGCGGCACAGCCTGACTCAATTGCGCAGCCAGCGCTCGCTGCAACTGATTGCGTGACCATTCCCCAGTACCCAAACCCGGTCCGATTACGATGACCGATGCCTTCTTGATCAGTGCATCAGGATTTGCATTCTCGTCTTCTGTTCCCTGAACCATGAGTTCCGGGCGACGTGCCAGTATACCGGTACGATGTTCGCTTCTCGTGAGGACGCTCACCAGTCCGGCACCGGTTCTCTGGGCGGCTTCAGCGGCGAGCAAAGCTGCACCACCAAAACCATAGTCGCCGCCAATCACCAACACGTGACCGTAGTCTCCCTTGTGTGAAGCTGGATTGCGATTGGATAGATGTTTGGCTGCACTGTGAATATCGATTCGAATCGCTTCGGCCTGAGGTGCACTTTGGTGTGTAAAAATTTCTTCAGACACATCGAGATCACTAAACAGCAGTCTTCCCACATGATTCCCTGCCGCACCAGTGAGCAGCCCCTGTTTCATACCGATGAATGTTACGGTGCAATCTGCTGTTACTGCCCGCCCCAATGGCATGCCCGTGTTGGCATTGAGCCCTGATGGAATATCGATAGCCAATACCGGTGACTGGCATTCGTTAATAAAGGTGACAGCCTGAGCATGATCGCCGCTGACCTCCCGGTCCAGACCAGTGCCGAAGATTCCATCTACCAGCACAGTTTGTTCCACCACATTGCTGCCGCTGTGGGTGTAATCCTGAAAAGCTGTAATATCGACTTGCTTTTCCATCGCCCATTGCCAAGCTGTTCTGGCATCACCCTTAAGGTTTTCCGGATCCGAAAGGCTGAGTACATGCACTCCCATACCCTGTTCTTTGGCCAGACCGGCAACGATATAAGCGTCACCACCATTGTTGCCGCCGCCCGCAAACACCAGTAGCCGTTTCGCTTCCGGCCAATGCGACTGCATGGCTTCAAAACAGGCGGCGCCTGCTCTTTGCATGAGCTGGAAGCCTGGTGTGCCAAATTCGTCGATGGCAATACGATCGAGCTGCTGGACCTGGCTGGCCAGATACAGTTCACGGGGAAGAATGGTGGTCGCTAGCGACATAGGGTTGAGCTAATTGAATTTCTTGATCAGACGACGAACAAGACGCAATCCGCTTTCCAGTTCTTCGACAGGAATGTCTTCAGTGGACTCAATTGCCCAGGGGTCCTGCACTTCGCGCAGCATATTGTAAACATGTTTCCCATCCTCACTGAGTGTCACCAGCATCGAGCGCTTGTGCTTCGGGTTGGGGACGTAAGAGAGCAAACCATCTTCCACCATCACATCAGTGATACGCTGAACTGCCTGCCGTGACTGTCCCAGGACCCTGGCGATTCCTGGCACGGTCAAGCCGGAGTTTGACAGGGCAATGGCACCAATGACTTTCCAGCGTGCATGGGTCAGACCCAGTGGCTCAGTCATTTCATCGCCTTCGGCGATGAGTAAACTGTTAAGACGAAAGAGAGACAGCACCAGGTCCAGGAATAGAACGCGTTTTGGGGAATGCACCAAAGGACTCCAAAAAGTCGACTATGCCAGCATGTTGTCATTGACCGTGCTGCCAGTCAATCTCAGGACCCAGAATAAGCGCCTGTCGCCTGCTGCCTCTGTTAACCAGAACAAACTTTCGGTAAGGGAGTTGCGTCTAGAATGATATGGGCATTCTGCTTCCTGCCTCACTATCTGACAGCACGGCAATGCAAAATGTACCAGGACTCTGCGACCATCATTATTCCGCCCCAAAAGGAATTCAACATGCGGCAATTCAAACTTATTCAGACTGTAGCCCTGTTAGCGGGGCTGCTGGCTCAGTTTCCGGCAAGCGCTCAACCTCAACTTTCCGGTACCCCGGATGAACTGCGTGGCTTCCTGTTCCCACGCCCGAATACCATTAACATTTCCGGAGATGCAGATCTCACTGCCTACAAAGATGTTGCCAAGGTCAGCCTGTTAATCACTACCGAAGCGAGAGATCTCAATCAGGCAATGGCCGATAACCAGCAACTCAGAGCAGAAATCATTGAACAGTTTATTGCTGCTGGTATTCCTGCAGATGATATTAACAACTCGAAATTTTCCAGTTCGCCGCAATACGGATTGTTTGGACGCAATCCCAATGCCTTCGAAGTGAATGCGAGGCTGGATGTCTCAGTCTCTTCTGAATCTCACCTGCAGCTCGTTGCTGCGGCCGCAGACAATGACAACGATGTGGAATTCGAAAGCATCGCATTCGAGCACAGTGAAGAAGATGAATTTGAGCGCCAGGTCAGGGATCTCGCCCTTGAAGATGTCATGGAACAAAAGTCGTACTATGAATCGACGCTGGATCTGCAATTACAGGCGATCAATTTCTACTACGGCGGGATTCAGCAATTTGCCCGCGCCATGCCAATGGCAATGGCTGAAGAAGCAGTTTCGGTGGATGCTGTTCGAAGCTCAGCTGCTGCAGGTCTTCAGGCTTCTGCAGCCGCTGTCACCCCCAGTTTTGATGAAGTAGAATATCGAACATCCGTCACCGTGGTGTTCGAAATTGTTAGCGACAGCGGAAACTAAAAGAAGAACAGCTGCCCGCTTGGCAGCGGCGCTGTGTATCCAGGCACTCTGGATAGTGCTGATTACGTGCAGCCCGCGCGCACTTGCCGATACGATTGCTGACGCTCGTCAACTGTTGCGCGTCAGCAACACCGCTGATCACTATCAGACCATGGCCGCTCGTCAAGTACGGGATATTATTCGTACTTACTCCAGCATCGTCTCCATGACGGTGGATGTGCGACTCCCACAGGATGTCACCAGCAATATTGCCAGTTGCTATGCGCGTGTTTATGCCTGGGAAAACTTCGAACAAGGCATCGCTGAAATTATTGCCCAGCAACTGAGCCAGAAAGAAATACTCTTGCTCACGGATTTTTACCAGGACCTAAGCCTGCCACCGCGGGAAATTGAAACCTTCAAGGGTACAATAGCGAAGGCGCCATTGCTGGAGCGGGTTTCTGCCGACTATATTTTTTCCAATAGTGGCAACTGCGTAGAACATTCTGTCCTGACAATTCGTCGCTATCTGGCCAGCCTGAACAGCAATATGGATTTACAGTCCAGCGACTCCTGACAAATATTCGCCGCCTGGAGCCATGCGCCTGGTGGGCTCAATACTCAGCCTGCGATAGTATGCAGTGACAACGCCAACCAAACTCCCGGCGGGTCGTCCATGAACAAACAGCTCAAACCAGAATCCGGCATTCAGCAGGACAAAGAGGAATGGCTGGAAGCTCTGGCAAACATTCAGGAAGACTTTGGAGAGGAAGGCGTCAGGGAAATTCTCAGCAGCCTGAGTGCCTGGTGTAAGGATAATCACATCGACACCAGACAAGTCGTTGTCAATACACCCTACCTCAATACGATCCCGGTTTCCGAACAGCAGGCCTATCCCGGGAATAAAACCATCGAACAGCGTCTGGAAAACGTGCTGCGCTGGAATGCCATGGCTATGGTCCTGCAAGCTCAGGATTCGGGCGCCGGCGTTGGCGGGCATATCGCAACCTACGCATCGGCCGCTACCCTGATGGAAGTTGGATTCAATCATTTCTTCCGCAACAAGTCTGAAACTTACGGCGGTGATCTGGTTATCCTGCAACCGCATACCAGCCCTGGTGTGTACGCCCGTTCCTGGCTGGAAGGTGAACTGAGCGAATCCCAGCTAAAGAATTTCCGTCGCGAGCTACAACCGGAAGGCGGGGTCACCTCTTATCCGCACCCGCGCAGCATGCCTGACTACTGGCAGGTACCGAATGCTTCAATGGGCCTGTCTACTCCCACCGCAATCTATCAGGCCAGATTTGCCAAGTATCTGGAGAACCGTGGTCTGAAACCCAAGCTTGGTGGCAAGGTATGGTGTTTTATCGGTGATGGTGAAGCGGATGAACCTGAAGTCTTGGGAACGATTAATATCGCCTCAAGAGAGCAACTCGATAATCTGATCCTGGTGGTTAACTGCAATCTGCAACGTCTGGACGGCCCGGTTCGGGGCAATGGCAAGATTATTCAGGAATTAGAGGCCTCATTTTTCGGTGCTGGCTGGAATGTCATCAAGGTTATCTGGGGAGGCGGCTGGGACAAGTTACTGGCGGAAGATGTAAACGGCACCTTGCGCAAGCGCATGGAAGATTGCGTTGATGGAGACTATCAGCGTTACTCGGTCCTGCCCGGTAACCAGCAACGGGAGCACTGGGTAAACGGCAATACCGAGTTGGAACAGATGATGGAACGGCTCAGCGACGAAGAGGTTAAACAAATAAAGCGCGGCGGTCAGGATGTTGAAAAGATATATGCTGCTTATGCGCGGGCCATTCGCAGCAACGGCAAACCTACGGTGATCCTGGTGAAGACGGTCAAAGGAGATGGACTCGTCGATGCAGCGGGCAGTAATACCGTTCATCAGAAGAAGAATTTCGATGGTGATGAACGAATTGCTATCGCCAGAAACTTTGGCATTCCACTAGACGATGATGCTATTCGTCGTGCCGAGTTTTTTAAACCCAATGACGATAGTGATGAAATTGTCTATCTGCGAGAGAAAAGAACCAAATTGGGTGGCGCGATTCCCAAACGACAATCTCTATGTCCCAGTCTCTCACCACCGCCTCTGGAAAACTTCGAATCCCTCATTACTGGCAGCCAGCGGACCCAATCGACCACTATGGCGCTGGTTCGCATTCTTTCTATCCTGTTGAGGGATAAATCACTGAGCAAGTACATAGTACCCATCGTACCTGATGAAGCCCGAACTTTCGGTCTCGAAGCACTATTCAAAATTGCGGGAATCTTCTCCCTGCAAGGTCAGAACTATACGCCCGTGGATGCAGACACGCTGGTGGCATACCGGGAGGCGGAAGATGGCCAGATTCTCCAGGAGGGCATTTGTGAAACTGGCGCCATTGCCTCTTTTCTCGCTGCTGGCACCGCCTATTCGATTCATGGCTTGCCGATGGTTCCATTTTATTTTTTCTATTCAATCTTCGGTTTCCAGCGCGTTGGAGACATGATCTGGACCTGTGGTGACATGTTGTGCCGCGGTTTTCTGATTGGCGGCACTGCTGGTCGAACCACACTCAATGGGGAGGGTATCCAGCATCAGGATGGTCATTCCCAGATTGTCGCCAATACCTACCCCAATCTGAAGAGCTACGATCCAGCCTTTGCCTATGAGCTGGTGGTCATTGTGCGCGAGGGCATTCGCCGCATGTATCAGGAACAGGAAAATATTTTCTACTACATCACCGCCTACAATGAGAATCACGCGATGCCAGCCATGCCTGCTGACCAGGGCATAGAGACTGGTATCGTTGCCGGTGCCTATCACTACTATGCCACTGAAAACAGGGAGTCCTCACAGGTGCATCTGCTGGGCAGTGGTTCGATCATGCAACAAGTACTTAAAGCGCGGGATAATCTTGAATCCCTGGGATATTCGGTCTCGATCTGGAGCGTTACCAGTTACAACGAACTGTATAGAGACGCCGAGTCTTGTGAGAGACACAACCGGCTGCATCCCAAAAAGAAACCCCGACAGTCCACAATCGCAGAATTATTTTCATCCACTCAGGGTTGTTATGTCGCCGCCACGGATTATATGAAAGCCTTACCCAGGAGCATCGCCGCCTGGATGCCGGACAACTATCTGGTTTTAGGCACCGATGGTTACGGACTGAGCGAATCGCGGGAAAGCCTGCGGGAATATTTTGAGATCAATGCAGATCATATCTGCCACACGGCGCTGGTCGGATTGCGTCGAGGCAATCTAATAGATGCCAGACAGTTTACTGCTGCAGTCAAGAAGTTGAAGATTGATCCGGACAAAGCGGATCCGATGGCACACTAGTGAGTCAGCGAATACATCAGGTAATTGATACCCAGTCGATAGGCGTTATTGGCATATCGGGTTGGATAGGCCGGATGATAAGTATGTTCCCATCCATCTCCCATATCTGAATTCCAGTTGATCAACACCATAACTCGACCAGAGTCATCGAGAATTGCATGATTGCTGGCATAGTCTATGCCCTGTTCACCCACCTGATCGGTGCGAAACAGCGCAGGTATCATCTGCGGACCGTCGATATCGTAGTAGACATGGAAAATCTCATGGTCCGGTTGTAATTCAATAATCTCCCTGTCTGGAAATACCTGGCTAAAAGCGGCGAAGAAATTGTCCCATTGTCGCTGACCCCAGAAATCGTCAATCAACAGGAAGCCTCCACGAAGTAAGTACTCGCGCAGGTTCTCTGTTTCCTTCGGATTGAGAATCATGCCGCCACCCTGTCCCACTTCGAGCATATATAAGAAGGGATAATCAAAGATTTCATCATCATCAAAGCGCAGCACGATGGGGTCGCTCATTACACGAATATTAGTCAAGCGGGAAACACCGCGAAGAAAATTCATGTCTGCATCTGGAAAATCTATAGACCAGGTGCCATAACCAAAGCCACCACCGTAGTAGTTGTCAAACTGTACGCGCACAAAATTAAACTCGCCTGCGTCATCATAGCCAAGATCATAGACTTCACTGTCTGCGCCACTGATCTGTGGATACACCTGCGCCATTGCGGATGAGCTAAACAACAGCAATAGGCAGAACAGTTTGTGAGCTGATACGGGTTTCATGAGTGGTCTAGGAGTTGTTCCTTCAATTACAGCATTCTGGAAGACACTACACAGATATTCAAGCGGAGCCAATCCTGGAAACAAGAGAATGATGTCCAGAAATCCTTCCCGTTTTCTATACCTGGATCAACGAAGGGAATCACAGTAGTCCTCTGCAGTGACTGCTGGAGTAAACCAGATGTAGTCATAAGCCGGCACTTCAGAAAATTGTTCCAGGTAGCGTGCCGGTTCGTTTTCACCCGCTTGCACTTCCAGAAATGCAACAGTCAGGATATCGCTACGTGCCAATGATTCATCCTGCGCGAGCAAGTAATTTGGCACCCCAAGATCCTGGCGCACATGGTAGTTCCCTGCTACCAACACCGCTTTGTCATTTTGCGATTCTGTAGCGAGCTGTTTGGCCATACGGTCATCGCGAGTCTGTTGCACCCTCACCATGGCAGGAAACTGGGATTCCGGCAGCAAGCCACAGTGACTGGCATCGATATCAGCATTGAGTTTTTCCATCACTTCATCATCAAATACTGCCGCTATGTCGGCTGGTGTGGGCTCGCTGTAGACGCGACCCACAGTCTCATTAGAGATATTGCCGGACTTCACTTCTACCGCAGCACCATGCGCAGCTTCCAGCAAGGGACCATAGAAATCCCAGTCCCAGCCCTCTTCATCCCATTGCAGGTAGGCCTTTATCTGTTCCTGATTGGTGAATCTCTGATTGCCGAATGCCTGCAAACGGGAATCAGAACTCGAATCCAGCATCTCAAATGTGACATG
This sequence comes from uncultured Pseudohongiella sp., assembly GCA_965267495.1. Classification (GTDB taxonomy): domain Bacteria; phylum Pseudomonadota; class Gammaproteobacteria; order Pseudomonadales; family Pseudohongiellaceae; genus UBA9145. The sequence goes on from OZ254078.1 coordinate 3,277,777, forward strand.
CATGGGCGTGTCTTCTTCGAGCAATAGACTCAGCAATCGCAACTGCAAGTCGTGATGATCCGGGTTGTCGTGTTTTTCCCCAAACAATACATACCTGGCTGCCAGCATTGAAGACAACAAATGTTCCTGATCGACGAATTCTTCAGCGCCACTGCTCCAGATGCTGCCAACCAGACTGTGATCCTGGTAAAGAGGAGAATGCCACTGGCTGGTACCTGCAGTTTGCGCGCAGGCCGTTACCAAAAGCAGAAATCCCAGGCGCCTAATTGACGCCACCCATGTCTTGCCAGTCTGCATAGACATCGTCACTCCAAAAATCTTGAAAGTAGGCAATAGCCGCAAGCTTCTCCTCTCGTGCCAGTAGCGATTCAAAGCCCGGCATTTTTCCACCCAGAGCGACACCACCATTATTAATCACCTGTAGCAGCACAGACCGGGGATGATGCCAGGCATGTGCCGAGCCATTGAGTGGCGGTGGCGGAAAGGATCCATCATCCAGTCGCTGGCGCCAATCTGCGACAGTGCCTTCGGCCTGGGGACCATGACAAACAGCGCAGTGCTGAGTGAACACTGCCTCTCCCTGGACGACCTGCTCTGCGCTATACCATCGAGCCAGGTCATCTATCGCAGCAGAATCTGAAACCGGTGTTTCAGTGGGTTCGCATGCGAACAACAGCAATACAAGGCAGACAATGGTGAGAGGTGATCGCATGGGATTCAGGATTTCTTCGGATAGTCAAAATCTGCGAGAGTCGCGTTGCCCGGCTCAATGTCTGCCCAGTTGGCAACAGGCAGGGATAATTTGACCAGTCCGCAGGTTGGGATATTGTCGATGCCGGCATCTGCCATCAGGTTGGCAAACTCGGTAATTGCCGGATTGTGTCCAACCAGCATGGCATGGCTGCAGTTCTCATCCATCAAACCCGCCGCTTTGAGAAACATGCCTGTTCCTGCGAAATAGAGTTCCGGATTGCTGGCTATCTCATCAGCCGGAAACTCTATGGCCTTGGCAAACAACTGTGCGGTAGTTTTGGCTCGCACCGCCGGGCTGGAGACGATGCATTGCAACTGCTCTCCTCGCGCAACAAATCTCTCCCCCATCGCTGGCGCGTCACGCAAGCCTCGCGCGCTCAAAGGGCGCTCAAAATCCTTCAGTTCAGGATTATCCCAACTGGATTTTGCATGACGTAGCAAATAGAGGATTTTCATAGCTTGAACAGGGCAAATTTCAGCGAGATCAGCTGCACGCCCGGAATTCCGCGGCTTTCAACAACTCTGCCTTATACCCCAAATGGATATCCAACTCCAGAAAAGTTCGATTGATACCGATACTGTTCAGACAATCGCAATTTTAGTTGCAGAATTTCGCCTTCTTTCTGGTAGTTCATGGCCATTCCAGGATGAATTCGTAGTGATAGCCATGAATCAGGAGTATTGCATGCACAAAGTATTATCGAGATTTGCCCTGGGCCTGATGCTTGTTGGAACCAGCCTGTTTGCTCAGGAGGAGGAAAACGGGATCAGCTCCGAGGTAGAACTGGGAGCGGTATTCACCAGTGGTAATACCGAAAACGAAAGCGTCAATTTTCGTGGCGAGGTCGACTGGCGCCGGGATGCCTGGGAATACGGCTTTCTGCTGGATGGCTTCAGGGCATCCCAGGATGACATTCGCACAGCACAGCGTATGTATTATGTGGCGGATGCCAGATATGACGTAAACGATGTGAGCTTCGTCCTTACCAGGCTGGCGCATGAAGATGACGAATTCAGTGGTTACGATAGCCAGACAGATATCTCGGTCAACTACGGTCGCAATATGCTCACCACTGTCGAAAACATGTCACTAACCCTCAATGCTGGTATCGGTGCTCGTCAGAGCCGCAGTGAGCAAGATGATTTTGACGAAGCCATTGTTCGTCTGGCCGGTGACTATCAGTGGCAAATTTCCGATAGCGCGGTATTCGGTCAGCTTTTAAGTGCAGAAGCTGGTAATGAAACCAGTATTTTCCGGTCTGAGAGTAGTATCGAAACTACCATACTCGACAATTTATCACTGAGATTTTCTTTCAACGTCAAGCACCAGACAGAAGTTCCAGTCGGTCGAAAGAAGACTGATACGGAAACTGCCATAACCTTTGTTATGAATTTCTAAACTTTATTCCGGTTTTAGCAATGGGAACTGGATACCTGGTGCAAGGAATTATTGAGGCAGCACCATGACACCAGTTGTACGCTTTTACTGGGGAATCACTCTCGTCATTTTGCCACTGAGCCTGTTGTGGTTACACAACAGTATCGGTGGCAGTTACTCACTGACAGCGGTATTCGGCCATCCATTCCAGCTATTGTTAGCACTTGCAGCGCTCACCTGGGCGCTTGTCGGCGGCTATGAACTGCTTTTCAGCCCCAGCAATCTGCGTCGCAATTACCCTGTACTAGCCAACATTCGTTATTTGCTCGAATTTTTTCGACCCGAGATTCAACAGTACTTCATATCCAATAATCAGGAAGAAAAACCTTTCTCGCGCGAAAGACGCGATTTGATCTATCGACGTTCAAAAGGATTGGATGACACGATTCCTTTCGGAACAGAGCAGGACGTTCTTGCGGACGGACACAGAAGCCTGTTGCACTCAATCAATGCTCATCACGTGGGACAAGAGCATGCCAGGGTGCCTTTCGGCGGACCTGAATGTAAACAAACCTATAGCACTTCGCGGTTGAATATTTCAGCCATGAGTTTTGGTGCCCTTAGCAGTAACGCAATTCAGGCTCTGAACAAAGGTGCGGCTCTGGGTGGATTTGCCCATAACACCGGTGAGGGTGGATTGAGTCCACACCATCTTAAACACGGTGGCGATATCATCTGGCAAATTGGCACTGCTTACTTCGGTTGCCGTAACCGGCAAGGCAGATTCGATGACGGCGCCTTCTCTGAACGGGCGAGTAAAGATGTAGTGAAGATGGTGGAGATCAAGATCTCCCAGGGGGCGAAGCCTTCTCACGGTGGTGTATTGCCTGGTGCAAAAGTCTCGCAGGAAATTGCAGACATTCGCTTGGTAGAAGTTGGCGAGACTGTCAATTCGCCAGCAATACACCCGGAATTTTCCACACCGGTCGGTTTGCTGGAGTTTGTGCAGCGCCTGCGTGAAGGTTCAGCGGGAAAACCGATAGGATTCAAGCTTTGCATCGGCAGGAAAAAAGAGTTCCTCTCCATTATCAAAGCGATGCTGGAAACCAATATCCTCCCTGATTTCATCACCATAGATGGATCCGAGGGTGGAACCGGAGCGGCACCCGCAGAATTTACCAATCGCCTGGGGGTTCCCTGTCTTGAAGCGACCTACTATGTCAATCAGGTGCTCATCGGCGCAGGCCTTCGCCAATCCATCAGGCTCATCAGCTCCGGATTAACCGCCACCGGCTTCGACATGCTGGAAAAGGTTGCCGTCGGTGCTGATACGGTCAATGCGGCACGCTCCATGATGCTGGCACTTGGCTGCATCCAGGCCAGGCACTGCAACACCAATCACTGCCCCACGGGCATCGCCACGCAGGATCCATCGCGGGCGAGGGCCGTGGATGTTGAAGAGAAAGCCGTACGCGTACGTAATTTCCACCACGCTACTGTGGAGGCATTCCTGGAACTCTGCGGCGCAATGGGACTGGAAGATCCCGATGATTTGACCCCAAATGATCTGCTCAGGCGTGCCGATGATGGCACCAAATCATTCCGCCAACTTTATGAACCGCTGGATGCAGGACAACTGCTCACTGCCGATGTGCCCGGCAGCTACGCGGAAGACTGGAAGCTGGCCAGCTCCACTGCCTTCTAATCACTCGCCAGACTGGAGCTGTCAGCGACAGGGGGGCTATACTGTCTTCTCCTTATCGGCAATGCAGCGGACAGTCCCTTGTTGAAGCAATTATCCCTACTGCTTGTGTTGTTGTGTTGTACACCTACGGCACTCGCGGATCAGACTGATAGCAGGCTGGACGGCTTGTTTCAGGAGTTGTTGCAGGCAGAAGATGCAGCGATGATTCGAGTCATTGAGAATCGGATTTGGGGTATCTGGTTTCAACACCCCAATGACGATTTGGAGCGGCTCATGGAAATTGGCACAAGGCGAATGAATGATCGCCAGTTTCCTGAAGCACTGCTGATCTTCAATCAAATCATTGAAAATTTCCCTGACTACGCTGAAGGCTGGAACAAGCGTGCCACCTTGTATTACATGGTTGGAAATTTCGATGCATCCATAGCCGATATTGAAAAGACACTGGCATTAGAGCCTCGGCATTTCGGTGCGCTTTCTGGTCTTGGGCTTGTATATCTGCAACAAGAACAGCTAATGAAGGCACGTGACGCCTTCAGGAGTCTGATTGACGTTCACCCAAACAGTCCCAATGCAAAAGAAAACCTGGATTTCGTGGAAGAACGAATTCGATTGAACGTTATATAGCGCAATCTAATTTGTTCCAGGCAACAAAAAAGGGATGCATGCTTGCATCCCTTTTTCGATTTGATCAGCTAGTGTTACTGACGAGAGCCGCTTACATCAAAAGCCCCAAAGTCACTGCCAAATTCGCCATCGAGTGAGTCGCCTTCAACGGTTCCGCTGAATTCCAGAACCAGCGTCTGACCCTGGGCATCAACTTCCGCATCGAAAGAGATACTGTTGCCATCGTACATGATGCCACTCAGCGCAGTTTCACCAAGTTGGTCATTGCCAAATGAACCACTACCGTCTGCATTTAAAGTAAGTACGCCAGGCAGGGCTCCAAGTGGGGTATTCATCTGCACATCCCATACACCAACTCCAGGAGGTGTCGAGGCGGCACATCCGACCAGAACTGCCAGAGATAATACCAACCATCCGCTCTTAATCTTATTCATACCAAATTTCACCTTTCTTAATCGTTTCTCGAATTAGATTTCTATTCTTTTCGCCAGTGTTTTACAACGAAAGCTTGGAGTTACCGTCTGGAGGAGTCGCTGTTGCGTCTTCTCGCTCTGACCCCGCCCCCCTTCTCTGTGGAGTTGCCTCAATTGTGAAACGGTTCGCCTATTGTCCTGTTAATCATGGCTCAGTCAACCCAATTAATCAGGGGTGTCCTGTATTCCACCTCAATCAGGGGATTTCCCAGGCAGTGTACCACTCCCTCGAAAGGCGCCGGAAACCCAGCTCTTCAACAAGTTCTCGCTCGATACCCGGCATATGCGCTGCACCATAGAACAAGCCTGTGCTGCGTGTACCCCTAGCGAGCGATTCACGAAGGGATTTAAGAGCCACTGCATTTCGATCTCCCAGGATAGTGATCCCGGATTCCTGTTCAGGGCTGAGCGCCAGATCTCCACTCCTGCCCAGCTCCTGGGCGAGTAGATATTTCAATGCCTGAGCCTGATTCTCAGCAGACAGGGCTGAGATCAAAGTCATGATTGTCAGTGTGCTGGGTTGAATGTCCTGATTGGCTATGGCCTGTTGTTCGGCGGCCATTTGCGCCATGGCCATCTTTAAAAACATGGAAAAGAAGGATTCATCTTTACTGGCCATAATCTGTGCAAGCTGTTGTGCGCTGAGGTCAGCTCTAATGAAGTGGCCTTTCTGATAGTCGATGCCATTAAGCTGAAACTGCAGATCAAGGAAACCTGCAACGCTGGACTGCAATATGCCTATAGCCGACATATTTGCTCTGGTACCAGAAGATCGAATCTGCGCTTCATCGTCAGTGACCAATTCATAGAGCACCAGATCGAGGGAATCGAAGTAAGAGTTTAAAGCTTCATAGTAACTTGCGTCCGCAATGTGAATGGCTGCTACCAGATCAACTACCTGACCTGCTGCGTTTTCATAACGACTCACAGAAGTCTGCAGGCTGCCCTGCCAATCTTCATCACCAGGAACAAATTGCAGAAAGCTATGCTGCTGTGCCCAACTGGGTGAGACCAGCAACATTGCGGCAAGCATGAATAATCCGCGGCAAAACATTTGCATGCTGAATCCGATTTACTAGTGATCTTCAGCAGAAACGGCTTGAAGTCTGTTTCCAGGGCAGCAGTCTTCACCCTGAGTCCAACGGCAGGCAGGACTTGCCAGCCACATGCCTGCCACCGGCGCAACGAGGTATATCCAGAGATTTTCAAAACTGAATGCTGCTATCGCCGGGCCGATCGACCTCGCAGGATTCATGGAAGCGCCTGTCACTGGTCCTGCAAATAGTGCCAACAGTGCAACCGTGCCACCAATAGCCGCCCCCGCCATGAATCCCTTCTCCTGATGTCCTGTGGAAACATTGAGGATCACAAACATCAGGCAGAACGAGATCAGTATTTCAAGAAAGGAAGCCCGTGGCACATCGATCGCGGGCATTGTTGCACCGAGGCTTTCATGGGCGGGAAACAGCACTAGTAATGTGAGACCTGCTGCTATTGCCCCTATAAGTTGTGCAGAAATATAGCCTGGAATCTCTCTGGCTGGAATTCTGCCCGCAAAATAGAAACCAATGGTAACGGCAGGATTGATATGGGCTCCAGACACATTTCCCATTGAATAGATTACGGCCATTACTACCAGGCCGAATACTGCATTGACTCCAAGATGCCCGAGAACACCTCCGTAAAGGTCATTCACGACAATAGCGCCGCATCCCGCAAAGACGAGCATGTAGGTGCCCAGGATTTCTGCGGTGACAATCTGTCTTTTCATCATTGCTTCCTCAAACCCAGGCAAGTTCCAGTATCTCTCTGACTTGCTCTGCTGATTGTATGGGTTTTGGATTTTTTCGAACTACTGGATGCTGCAGAGAAAGATTGGCGATCTCATCCAGGCTTGCCCTGTCTATGCCAAGCGCCTGTAAGGAGGTGGGAAGTTCAAGATTTCCTATCAGTGTCTTCACCGCTCTGGCAGCACTCTGTTGCTCTGCTCCCAGGGCGCCAGCGATTTGTTGCATGCGGCCTGGAATCTGATCTTCGTTCCACTGCAGGACCGCCGGGAGCATAACACAGGAAGTGTGACCATGTGGTACACCATGAAGGCTGCCCAGAATGTAGCCTATGCCATGACTGGCACCGTGCGACACGCTACCCAAACCGCAACAAGCTGACCAGACTGCTGCCTGATTCATCGCTCTGGCTTTTACATCATTCGGTGATGCTTTTGTAAGCGGCAGCGATTCTGCAAACAGTTCCATGGCATGAAGGAAGTGTCCATCGTGATATCTCGTGGTATCAGCTGAACAGAATCCTTCAATGGCATGATCAAGCGACCTTATTGCCGTGGAGAGAAACAGCCACTCCGGCGTATGTAATGTCAGCACTGGATCATAGATGATGGCTTGCGGGCACAATCCTGCAGCACGATAGCCTTCTTTGGCATTGCTGCCGGTGTCCAGTACACCCGCATTGTTGCTGAACTCCGCACCTGAAAGAGTGGTCGGCACAGCCACCTGCCGGATTTGAGAGACAGCTGTCCTGTCCAGCGCCGAGCCATGTCTTGCGCCACGACTGCCGTCAGCAGCTTGTGCGTATTCGAGCAGCGCTGCTTCACTTTCTACACCCTGGTTAAGACAGAGTTGGATGACTTTGCAGGCATCGATGATACTGCCCCCTCCCAGGGACACCAGCAGGTCCGCCTCGGCCTCTCTTACTTTGGCAAGCACAGCCAGCACGTCCTGCCGCGGTGTGTGTGACCCGATTGCAGTAGACAGACCCACACAGCGCTCGCCTAAACCAAGCTGTAAAGTCGCAAACTGATCTGTTGCAGCTGCAAGACTGCTGGAAGCAAGCAGGAAGATTCGCTGGGCCTGAATTCGGTCGGCATAATTTGGCAGAACCGTCTCGACTGGCTCCTCCGAATAGACTGATTCCAGCTGTGTGTATTGGAATTGCATGATGACCTTAGGGTTTTTCCTTAAATTCCAACAAGTTGTGCTGCATTGCGGCGCTCAGTTTGACTGGGTGTCCCGTAAATTGGCATTGCTGAGGCTGGCTGGCAAGCGCTTCGCTTGGAGACATTCACAGGGTTACAATGGCCCATAGCAAATTCAAGCGCCACCGGGGGGCGACGATTATGGCGACTTTCAGAGTAAATGGCGTCGAACACACTGTCGACGTGGAACCACAGATGCCATTGTTGTGGGTACTGCGGGATGAGCTGGGAATGACCGGCACCAAGTTTGGCTGTGGTATCGCTTCCTGTGGTGCCTGTACCGTGCACGTTAATGGCAGCGCGGTGAGAAGCTGCGTATTGCCGGTATCGTCTGTGGAAGGCCAGGATATCACCACTATCGAAGGTCTGGCCGAAGAAGCCAGCACCTCATCTGTAGTTGGCATCTTTGAACCCTCGTCACAACTTTCAGCCGTGCAACAGGCATGGATCGACCACCAGGTACCGCAATGCGGTTACTGTCAGTCAGGCATGATCATGGCGGTGTCTTCTTTGCTGGCGAGCAATCCCAATCCCAGCGATGCCGAGATTGATGCCAGTGTTAACAACGTTTGTCGTTGCGGTTCGTATCCTCGCATCCGCCGCGCCATTCGATCGATTGCTAACGCTTAAGGAGGAATGGCCATGAAAATATCGCGACGTCGTTTCATCCTCTCTGCAACTGTTGCCGGAGGCGGCCTTCTGGTTGGCTACGCCGCCACTCGACCCAGTCCCCATCGCGTTGCCAACAACACACTGGCGGAAGGCACAGAAAAATTTGTCACCAATTTCATCAGGATTGACCCCGATAACAACATCACAATCTATGTTCTCCATTCTGAAATGGGCCAGGGTATCCATACCTCTCTGGCACAAATGGCTGCCGACGAGCTTGACGCGAACTGGGAGGACGTCACTGTGGAACAGGCACCAGCCATCGATCTTTTTGGCGCCAGCGATATGATCAATGGTTTCGCCGCTGAGTACGGTGTGCCGGATTTTCTCAAAGGCCTGGTGAGTGCAGTTGCCCCCGCAGTCGCTGGTATTGCTAACCTGCAAACGACAGGTGGTAGTGCATCGGTTCGCTACAACGGGCAGAACGGTATGCGTGTCGCTGGCGCTGCTGCTCGTGAAATGTTGATCCAGTGTGCTGCCGATCAGTGGGGTGTTCCTGCCAGCGAGTGCAGCACAGCACTGAGTCACGTACACCACAACGCAAGTGGTCGTTCTCTCCCATACGGTGAGCTTGTCGCAGCCGCTGCGGAATTGGAACCACCTGAAGCACCCCTGCTGAAAGACCGCTCCCAGTTCAACATAATGGGCAAGGCCATTTCCCGTGTGGATATTCCAGCCAAGGTCGACGGTACTGCGCAGTATGGATTGGACTATCACACTGATGACATGCTTTATGCCGCTATACGGCTTGCTCCGGTATTCGGCACCAAGCTGGTCTCGGCAGATGCTACAGAGGCATTACAGCAGCGTGGTGTAGAACGGGTAATCGAACTGGAAGATTCTGTCGCTGTGGTCGCCGATAATTATTGGCGCGCCAAGGAAGCACTCAAGCTTGTTAAGACCGAATTCGAATCTTCCGAAAACGACAACATCTCGAGTGCCGATATTGCAGCGCGTTTTGATCGCGAGCTGGCAGAAAGCAACGGCAGTGAAGATCATGAGCAGGGTGATGCAGAGGCTGGACTGGAGCAGGCCGCTGATGTTATCGAAGCAAACTATCGGGTGCCTTATCTGGCACATGCACCGATGGAGCCCATGAATTGCACCGTGCACATACAGGACGGGAGAGCAGATCTCTGGACTTCAACCCAGGATCCTTTGTCCATGCGCGGCAGGGTTGCCTCGGTAGCGGGATTGAGCGAGGACAATGTAACGCATCATCCCAGCTATTGTGGTGGCGGATTTGGCAGACGGCTCCCATTCAACTGGAACGTCATTGATCACGCCACGCAGATTGCCATGGAGTTTGATGTGCCAGTGAAGACTGTATTCAGCCGTGAAGACGATATGCAACAGGACTATTATCGTCCAGCCGTGTTTTCCAATTTCAGGGGCGGATTGGATGCCCAGGGCAATGTGACCAGCTGGCATAACCGTTTCACCGGCCCCATTCAGGTTCCTGAAGCCGCGCATATTCCCTATGCGATAGAACATCAATCCATCAGAGTGGTTGATGGCGATACGCATGTGCCAATTGCCGCATGGCGTTCTGTCGATCATTCTCAACAGACATTCTTCATCGAATCATTCATGGATGAACTCGCTCATCGTGCTGGCCGAAACCCTTATCAGTTCCGCATGGATTTGCTCAGGGACCATCCGCGCCATCAACAGGTGCTGCGTACTGCCGCAGAAGCTGCAGGCTACGGGCAGAATCTGCCAGAGGGACATGCACTTGGACTTTCCGTGCAAGCCAGTTTCGGCAGTATCTGCGCGCAGGTCGCCGAAGTGTCAATTGGCGATGACGGTCAGCCCAGAGTTCACAAAGTAACCGCTGCCATTGATTGTGGTTGGGCTGTTAATCCTGATGGTGTGGAAGCGCAGGTTGAGAGCGGTATCATCTTTGGTCTCACGGCAGCGCTGTATGGAGAGATCTCTATCGAAAATGGCCGGGTCGCACAGAACAACTTCCCCGACTATGAAATGGTTCGAATGGATACCTCACCCGAGATCGATGTACATATAGTGGAAAGCGGTGAGGCGCTGGGTGGACTCGGCGAACCCGCGACACCACCGATTGCAGCAGCGGTAACCAACGCGATCTACATTCTTACCGGTCAGAGGATTCGCGAACTACCTATCAGCAAACATGATCTGGGCAGAGCGACACCACTGGCATCGGTATAAGCAGGGACTGGAATTAAGACTGGAAAAAGAAAGGGCAGAGTGATCTCTGCCCTTTTTTGTCTCTAGTCCAGCCGTTTGCTGAATCGCGCGATTGCCAGGGTCAATGCAACTAGCATAAACACTGCCAAAGCAATCAGCTCATCCCACATCGACATGATATCGGCGCCCCGCAGGATGATGCCGCGTATCAGACGATTGAAGTGAGTGAGCGGTAGGATCTCGGCAATGGCCTGAGCCAGGGGTGGCATACCATCGAAGGGAAACATAAAGCCTGATAACAAAATTGAAGGCAGGAGAATGAAGAAAGTCATCTGCATGGACTGAAACTGGGTTGTTGCCATCGTCGACAACAGCAGGCCCAGCGCCAGATTGGTGGCAATGAACAGCAGGGAAGCCAACAGAATATGCAGATACTCTCCTCTGATAGGCACTTCAAAAAAATACCGACCCAGTGCCAGAATGATTACCAGCTGCAGCAAGCCAATCAGAATGTAGGGAAATATTTTTCCCAGCATCAGTTCTGGGGTCTTCACTGGCGTGTTGATCAGGAACTCAAGATTGCCCCGCTCTCTTTCCCTGACAATGGCGACGGCAGTAAATAACACCATGGTCATCGTCAGAATGACACCAACCAGTCCGGGTACGATATTCACCGCAGAGCGACGTTCGGGGTTGTAATAATTCCGCACCTCAATCTGGGCAGAGTTCTGCACGCGCAGTTGTGAATCAAAGGCAACAGGGGTTGCGGTGAGTTGCTGCGCCACACCGAGAATAATGGGATCCGTGCCATCAACCAGCAGCTGGGCTGCCTGACGATCCGTGCTGAGTATCCGGCGGTCAAAATCATCAGGTATATAGATGCCAAGAGAAATCTGCCCCGCGTCCAACAGGGATTCGAGTTCTTGCAGGCTCGTGGCCCGGTGTCTGAGATCGATGACCTGGGTAGCAGTTAGATCTGCCATAAACTGGCGTGACAAATGGGTATCTGCTTCATCCACGTAGGCCGATCCCAGATTGCGCACATCGGTGTTGATTGCATAACCGAACATCAACAACTGAATCAAAGGTATGCCGACAATCATGCCGAAAGTCAGCCTGTCGCGACTAAGCTGGAGAAACTCTTTTCTCATCACGGCGAATATGCGCAGCAATATCTTCATGCGGCTTCCTGCTCCAGTGCGGCACGACGCAACTCAGTGACCGAAACAAAAACGTCTTCAAGGTCTGGAAAAACTGCCTCCACTTCTGCATTGATACTGGCTTGCTGTAGCTTGCGTCTGACCAGTTCTTCCGCGGCAACTACATGCTTGGGTAACAATACCCGCAGGCGCACACCAAGCTGTGTAATGCTGGTGATACTCGGCTCATTGGCAAGGCTGGCTCGCGCGAGATTGGGGTCTGCGGCGGTAACTTCGATGACCTGAGAGTCTATGTTTTCACCCAGGCTTCTGGGTGATCCATCCGCAACCTTACTGCCCTCATCGAGGATCGCAAGATTATGGCAACGAGCTGCTTCATCCATGTAGTGAGTAGAAACCAGTATCGTTGTGCCCTGGTCCGCGAGTTCAAACAGGGTCTCCCAGAAATCACGGCGATTCTGAGGGTCCACCGCACTGGTGGGCTCATCGAGAAACAGTATGCGGGGCCGGTGCAGCGTTGCTGCGGCCAATGCGAGCCGTTGTTTCTGCCCGCCGCTCAAGGTTCCCGCGTACTGTTTGCGGCGATCTTCAAGATTGAATTCTGCAAGCAGCTCGGCAACGCGGTCCTTTCTCGATCTGGCGCTGAGGGTATAAATGGTGCTGACAAAATCGAGATTTTCCTTCACGGTCAGATCTTCAAACAGGGAAAATTTCTGGGTCATATAACCAATTTTTTGTTTCAGTGCTTCCGCTTCCTTGCGTGTATCGAGTCCCAGTACCGTGGCTGAGCCTGCAGTGGGGGTCAGCAAGCCACATAACATGCGAATCGTGGTGGATTTGCCACAGCCATTGGGACCAAGAAACCCATAGATCTGGCCAGTGGGCACATTCAGATCAACTGCATTCACCGCAGTCAGCGATCCAAATTTTTTGGTGAGCCCTTGAGCTTGGATGGCGAATTCTGAAGATTCCATGGCTTCACTCAAACAGAATTTGCACAGGCACGCCTTCCGGCAGCCGCTGTCCATTTGCACCGTTGGCTGGCAGGGTAATTTCGGCCATATATGCGAGTCGGGATCGGTCCCGTTCTGTCAGCGCGAAATAAGGGGTGAAACTGGCTTCGGCGGCAATGCGTCTTACGATGCCTGACAACGGCGCTTCAATGCCATCGACATGGACCGATAGCGGGTCGCCAATCGCGATTCCGACACGCAGGGGCTCAGGAATATAAACCCGGGCATAGGGCTGTTCGCCGGTCAATAACACGGCTATCACATCTCCAATCCGCGGCCGCTCTCCGATTTCAAAGGGCAAAGAGTCAACGATTGCAGCGACGGGTGCGGCCAGGGTCAGTCGCTGGCGATCAAACTCCAGGCTTTTTAGTTGTGCCCGAGCTTGTGCAAGTACACTGCGGGTCTGCTCCAGTTGTTCTACTCTCGTACCCGCTTCAAGCTCAGCCAACTGCGCTTCGACGAACTCGATACGCGCCCGGGCGGAGTCCAACATGCTTTCTGCCGTATCAACGCTCTCGATGGACGTCAGATTTTGTTCCCTTAAACCTGTCAGCCGATCCAGGTCCCTGGCCCTGAAATCTCGCTCTACAATGGCTTCGTTGAGATTGGCTTTGGTGGCGGCGATGGTTTCCAGCCTCGGTCCATTGAGTTGCTCTTCCAACTGGGCTTCTATGCGAGCGATGTTGGCCCTGGATTCTTCCAGACGCAGATCCAGGCGCGTGGCGTGCTGTTGCAGCAGAATGTCTCCCGCTTGCACCAGGTCTCCTTCCAGCACTGGAATATCGACAATCGGTTCATTGCTTTCGGTAATCACCTCTACCCGATCCGATTCCAATTGCCCTACCGCCATCAGTGGTTCTTCTTCACAACCTTGTATCAGTGCGGTTATTCCAAGCAGCAAAATGATTCGAGACATCATGATGCACCTCCGTGATCAACAGTATTCAAAACGCCCTGTTGAAACAGTGTGATGTTGTGTGTTGACAGCTGTTCTGCGAAGTCTTCATTGAGCTCCAGTTTGAGTACCGACTCCATCATGGGTCTGGCCAGAAACGGGAAGATGGTCATGCCCATAATGGAAATCATGGTCATGGCGGGATCCAGATCCTGACGATAGTGACCGCTTTGGATCTCCCCATTAATCGAAGCCAACAGTCTTGGAGCAAAAGCAGAGGAAAATCGCTGTATCATGACCTGCCTGATTTCTCCTTCACTGAACAGCACTTCTCTGACAATAAAGTTTGGCCACCAGGGATTCTCGGCGAGGATACGCGCATAGTGACGGCTGAAATCTGCGATTGTCAGTGTTTCGTTTTCAGCAATAGCCGCCAGGCTGGTGTCCAGCGCTGCCAGCAGTTCTTCGACCATGGCCACATACAATCCCTGCTTGTTGCCAAAGTAGTAGTTGACCATGGCAGGATTCACTCCCGCGGAGTCGGCGATCTGACGCAAAGAAACCGCCTTGAACTCACTCTTCAGAAAATGCTGCCGCGCCGCCTCCAGCAAATCCGCACGCACCTTTTCGCTATCCGCGCCTGCCGGTCGTCCCACCGCATTGCGACTTGTCGCTGTACTCATACCTCAATCCCCAGATTCAGAAATTTAATTAAACATTTAATTAATTAAAGAATCAAGCCCCGTCTCTACTGAATCTTGGCCAGCATTTAAAGGACACCCATTTAACTGACTCGCCAGTTCCTTGCGACCCGTACCAGATTCAGCATTTGGCGAAACCTCGGCATCACACGCATTTCGAGGCCTGCGGCGTGATGGAGGAAAGAGAATTTAGATGGGTGTCCTTTAAATGGATTCGCCGAAAGCCGCTTGCAGTGGCGCGGTGCTGACCTGGCGCAACGTGCTACACTGGCGGCTCGGTCGTGTATTTGGTGACTGTTTTGCCCCTGCTGATAGCCGGACTTGTCCTCTTTTTTGTGCCGCACCTGTTTCGCGAATTCGGGGTGCGCGACGCTATCATTGAGCGCTTGCCTTCCGAAAATGCCTACAAGGGTCTGTATTCTGTACTCGCTCTCATGGGGCTCATCCTGATCATCATGGGCAAGGGACAATCAGAGTTTGTCATGGTGTGGGAACCACGCTTCGAGCTGCGTCAGGTCAGCCACTTCCTGATGCTCCCTGCCCTGATTCTTGTGGTCGCCGGCAATATGCCCATGTCTCGCATGCGCGCCTCGCTTCGCAATCCAATGATGCTTGGCACTTTGCTCTGGGGCATCGCTCATCTCTGGTCGAATGGAGACCTGGCTTCCATGCTTTTATTTGGGGGCTTCGCTCTATGGTCAGGAATCAAGTTCGTCAGTCTGGGTATTCGTAACGGTCCGGTCGCCGCTAAACCCTCACTACTCTGGGATGTCATAGCAATCGTAGTGGGACTTGTTCTCTATGGCCTCATCGCTGTTTTTCATGGCGAGCTCTTCGGTGTGGGTTTGAATTTTGCCAGCTAGAATTAGCCTCCTGTTTTGCATCATGGTCGTGCTGTCTCTGTCCCGGGTATCGGCGCAAGAATCAGAAGCTAGCGTCTGGGATGGCGAGTGGATTGCCGAAGGCACATTGTTTCGAATCGGCGTATCCGTACAGGACAATGTCATGCAAGTGGTACAGATAGAATCTCTGGGTCAGATCTGGAGCAATGAAGAGGGTAAGGTGGCAGGCAACGTGGCTACCGTCGAAATAGCCTATGCAGGCGCAACCGGAATCATCCAGGCAGAATTGATCGATGAGGATACTGCGATCCTGTTTGCCGCTACCTGCGTGCCTGAGTTTATGGTGGTCTGCGCCCTGTCAAAAGACCGGCAAGCGATCTTCAAGAAAGTCAGCGATTAAGCGATCTCGCTTGCCGATTGCACCACCTTGCTGACAATACCGTAGTCAATCGCTTCTTCAACAGTCATCCAATAGTCACGATCTGTGTCCTGCGCGACCCGGTCCAGTGCTTGACCGGTTTCATCGGCAATGAGTTGGTTAATGCGCGCACGCATCTTCACGATCTGTTCTGCCTGAATGGCGATGTCAGTTGCATCACCTCTCGCACCACCAAGCGGTTGATGCACCAGAAATCGAGTATTGGGTAAGCAAAAACGATTTTCCTTCTTGGCTGCCAGGAAGATAGTCGTAGCTGCACTCGCCACCCATCCGGTTCCCACTACTCTTACCTCCGGCGTGATGAACTTGATCATGTCATAGACCACATCTCCGGATTCCACATGCCCTCCGGGGGAGCTGATGTATATCGTGATTGGGTCACTGCTTTCTGCAGCCAGTGCCAAAAGCTTCTCGGTCACGTTTCTGGCCAACTTGTCATCAATGTTGCCAAAAATGGTCACAGCCCGTGACTTGAACAGCTTCTCATCCATAAATCCGGAGCGAGAGCTTTTTGATTCCTTCTTGTCGTCCTTGTCGTCCTGGTAGGTATGCACTACTTCATTCCTCGTTGCTAATAACTGTCTTGTTCACTTAATTGATACTGCAACTACAGATCACATTCCGTTTGCTCGGATCGTATATAGGCGATGAGCTTCCATAGATCATTTTGACCTTCGGGAAAGTTATTGCCAAATCCAACCATCCTGGTGTCAGGAATTCCAGTAGTCACAATACGAAAGATGTCTTCATCTGTGCCACCGTGCTGCCATGCACAGTCAAACAACTCCACATCTTCGCCGGGTTCTGGCTCATCGCCGTGGCAATAGTTGGCACAGCTTCCCTCAAACAACAGACGTCCTCGTTCAATGGCTTCCTCATCCAGCAGGTAGGTGTCCAACAGGCTTAGCGTCTGTTCCTGCTCTTCAGCACCACAGGCGGCGAGCAAACTCGCCAGCAAACAGACTCTTACGATCGATAGAAATTGCAGCCTCGAGCTAGCCATACTTCTTACGGTCCCGACAAAGTGCCATTACCAGCAGAGACACTGGAGCCATCGCGAAAAGGCAGATTAAACACAAACCCTGGGGGATTCAACACCACCACGGCTTCATGCAGGATCAGGTTTGTTCTCCCCTTCCGGGCCCAAAGGTTTGAAGGTAATCAACAATTGAGGAAGCAGAGTTAATGAGCCAGTAAGGGCCACCAGCATCGCCAGACTGGTCAGCAAACCAAACACGATAGTCGGAATGAAGTTGGACAATGCCAGAATCGAAAACCCGGCCACGATAGTCATCGAAGTAAAATACATGGCGCGACCGATGCTGTTGTGGCAAAAAAACATGGTCTTTCGATAATCGCCAAAGCGTGGAAATTCCCTCTTGAACCGGTGCATGTAATGAATGGTGTTGTCCACTCCAATTCCTACAGAGATTGCAGCGATAGTAATCGTCATGATGTCGAGAGGAATATTCAGCCAGCCCATAATTCCAAGCACAAACGCTGCTGCAATTGCATTGGGAATGATGCAGAGCACAGCGATAGACAAAGACCTGAACAGGGTGAGGAACATCAACATGATGGCCAACATCACCACACCCAGGGTTAATATCTGCGACTGAAACAGGCTCTGCAGTACATTGTTATACATCACCAGAATACCAGTAAGCTGAACCTGTTCATCGCTGAAACCAAATTCAGATTCCACGCCGGCTTCGATTCGCTGCAGCAGTTCATTGCGATTCAGATCTGGCGCTGATTCGATCACTCGCACATTGAACCGGGCCTGGTTGTCTGCGATCGAGACAAAAGGTGTGAGCACCGTTTGTTTCAATGCTTCCGGGATGCGGTTATAGAGAATCGCCCACAAGAAGCCATCCACTGCCTGATTGCCATTGAGAATTTCAGCCAGCTGCACGATGGCTCCGAAGGAAAGTACCTTTCCGGTTTGCGAGTCTGCATCCAGATACTCATGAATGGCCTTAATCTGGTCCATCTTCGGTGCGCTAAACCAATAAGCGTCGTTGTCCCCAGCATCGCCGAAGCCATCATCGAAGCCACCGCCAAAACCATCATCGAATCCGTCATCGAATCCATCTGCAAAGCCGTCGTCGACTTCCGGTAGTGTCACGATGAGATCGAAAGACAAGGTACCACCCAGCTTGTCATCAAACAGCTGCATGCCCTGGTAGATCTCTGTGCTCTCGCGAAAGTAGTCAATAAAACTATTTTCGACTCGCAGGCGCGACAGACCCATTACGCTGAATGCCAGCACCAGCGCATAGATCACCAGCACATTAAAACGCAATTTATCTGTAATCCTGGCCAGCGCTCCGGTCAGATTCAGCTTCAGGTTGGCAGAAATATTGGTGTTATCTTGCTTGAGCAGGCTCATGGTCGCAGGAAAAACCGTGAATGCGACAATCAAGGCTGTAGCAACGCCCATCATCATCATCCAGCCAAAAGTAATGATGGGCAAAATGCCACTGACCAACAAGGAGCCGAACGCCACAGCAGTTGTGAGTGCTGTATACAAACAGGGTCGATACATACTCAACACCGCATGGCGCAGCAATTTGTCATGATCGCTGTAGTGACGAGTGGCCCGCAGTTCTCGGTAACGCACAGTAAGATGAACGGTCAACGAAATGGTGATGATCAATAGCAGGGAAATGAAATTTGAAGACACGACAGTCACTCGCCAGTCCATCAGTCCCAGCAAACCGACCATGATCGTGCCCGCCACAGCACAACAAATGAGAGGCATTGCAACCCAGCGTATACGACGGAATATGATGCCGAGCGCAAAGATAATCAGTAGTACAACTGCGATACTGAAGTTGCTCAAATCGGCCTGTACAAAAGTAACCAGATCATCGGCAATCATGGGTGCGCCGCCAAGATAGATCTGGGCACCATCGCGATAGTTGTCCAGGGTTGCCCTGATGTCGCCGATAATCTGATGCTGGCGGTCGGCTGCAAGCACACTGTACTCTGCATATTCCTGTTCCACCGAGACCAACTCAGCCGCCTGCTCGGGATTAATCTCACCGCTGGTTTCCAGGTTTCTCAGTTCAGTTCTGCGACTAACCAGGCTTCGTGCCGTCTGGTCAATGGCGAAACTCACCTGCATACCTGCAGTCTGACCATCCGGGCTCAGCAATGCATTTTGAAACACCGGACTGGTCATGATTTCTTGTTGAGCAAGTGTGAGATCAGTTTCCTCATCCATGAGGGTGAGGTAATTTTCCGAAATACCGGTGAGTGGGGTATCACCGAAGATCGGCACATTGAGAATGCTATCTACAGATTCGACCCTGTCGATGTTGAGCAAGTCTTCCCGCAGGCTGTTCATGCGCGCCAGAGTCTGACGATCGAATAGCTCGCCGTTGGGTGTGTAGGCGACGATGACAGAATCGCGAACACCATAGCGGATATTCATTTCCCGCGAGAATTCCAGATCGGGGTCGTTTTCCAGCAACAGGGAATCTGCCGAAGCATCGAGACGGAAGTACTGGGCAAACCAGGCGAAAAACGCCACCACGACTAACATTAACCCCATGACCAACACGGGGCGGTCAAACACAATTCGGCTGTACAATTTTGCGACAGAAGAGGAATTCATGGGGGGCTAAAGGAATCTGGGCATACTCAAGCTGGCTCACACTATACGCGGTTTCGCGGGAGTTTTCGATGTGAGCAATCGGAACGATGCAGTCGATTCACAAAACAGTTTTCACTGCTCCATGTGCAACTCAACCAGCTGAATGTGTATCTGCTATCGGTAAACAGAAATTGATTCTAGTTACTAGATATTGAAATTGGGATTAACTTTAGTAAGCTATTGTTTTTATTAATAAATAACGCCCTCACCAAAGCCAGAAAAAACACTTTGATCAAGCGCAACAAACTGTAATTTTGACCCAGGCCTGTCTGGGCCCTGCCCACTAGAATTGATAAACTAGCGCGCTATTGGAGTAACAATTCCTGGTCGGCCTGTGTCTAAAACAGGCAGAGCAACAATCGTGCAAGTCACGGTGAAGCCTGAAACGGCAGGCGAAAACCGCTCACCAGTGTCGGAATGCAAGTGACAGTGCTGATCTTAGGATCAGAGTGAAAGGAGAAATGTGGTGATTAAATCAGTCAGCAAACTGCTCATTACACTGACTACGATAGTCGCAGCAACAATCGCGATTGCCGATGAGTGGCTGCGATCAATTCCTGAATTTGAACTGACCGATCAAACCGGCACCGTTCATACCCTGGATGACTACAAGCAGTATGAATATGCAGTTTTCTATGTTCAGGGTGTAGGATGTCCGATTGCGCGTATCGCGGTTCCCAACTATCGGGAAGTCCGGGATGAGTATGCCGAAAAGAACGTTGCATTCAGCATGTTCAATTCAAACATTCAGGATGACCTGAACCGGATCGCCAAAGAATCGGAAGAGTTCGGTATCGATTTTCCGATTATGAAAGATAAAGATCAGATGCTTGCCAAGGCCTTGGGTGTCGAACGCACCGCTGAAGTATTCATCATTAACCCACGCACTCAGGAAGTTCTGTATCGTGGTCCAATCAATGATCAACTGGGCTATGAAACCCAGCGCAACTCAGCAAGCCAGCACTATCTCAAAGACGCACTGGATACTGTCCTTGCTGGTGGCGTTGTAGATATGGATGAAGTTCCTGATTCCAAAGGCTGCCTGGTCGCTATATTCTAGGCATCATGACAGCTGTCAAAAGGGGGAGACTAAGTCTCCCCCTTTTTTTTGTCGTAATAAACGGAAGATGGGAAATCACGGCGCTTTAGGCCTGTGGATTTCCCGAGTACAGGGTGTTCCCGCCCCATGATAGCTTGTGCGAGTTTTGTGGTACTCAAGAGGAAGCGTTGACTTGAGCTTTGACAAGGAAGAAATAACGATCTATCTGGTTGATGATGACCAGGATTTGCTCGATGCTTTCGCTTTGTATCTTGGCACGCTCGGTTACAAGACTGAGCTTTTCAACAACAGCGAATCTTTCCTGCGAGTTGAAAAGTTCAGCAGAGTCGGCTGTATCGTTCTGGATAATCGCTTGCCAGGACTTTCTGGCCTTGACGTGCAACAACGGCTGGCTGATCGAGGCGTCATTCTTCCAATTGTTTTCATGTCTGGAGACAGCGGATTCACTGATGTTGTCAGTGCGGTCAGAAAAGGGGCAATCACTTTTCTGGAAAAACCATTCACCATGGCCGCAATGCAGGAAGCGATTGAAGAAGCTCTGGATGTACACGGACAAAACCTGAATCAAAACGAACAGAGCCACGAGTTCCAGGCAAGAGTGCAGTCTCTCACCTCACGAGAGCATGAAGTCTACCTGTTGGCTATCAAGGGCTATACCATCAAGCGTATTGCCGAAGAGTTGGATATCTCCGCCAGCACGGTTGAATTTCACCGCAGTAACATTCTCAAGAAGCTCGAAGTAAACAGTATTGCCGAGCTGATGGCACAGGAACTGGGAACTCGCTAGCTCCAATAGTCTTGCGAAGCGCTATTTCTCCACAAAGGCACGTTCGATTACATAGTGTGCCTTGATGCCCTGCCTGGATTCTTCAAATCCCCAGTCGTTCAGAATAGTGCAACAGTCCTTTAACATGCTTGGACTGCCACAAATCATGAATCGATCCTGATCAGGATCCGGTGTATCCAATTGCAGGTCTGCGAAAAGCTGACCAGAGGTCATCAGATGCGTCAACCTGCCCTGATTGTGAAATCTTTCTCTGGTGACTGTTGGGTAGTAAAGCAGTTTCTCTCGGACTTCTTCACCGAAGAATTCGTTTTCAGGCAACTGCTGTTGAATAAACTGTTGATAGGCCAATTCTGAAACGTAACGTACACCGTGAGTGAGTATGACTCGATCGAAGCGTTCGTACACTGCTGGATCCTGAACAATACTCATGAAGGGTGCCAGCCCTGTTCCGGTGCTGATCAAATACAGATTTCGACCGGGAAGCAAGTGATCGACTATGAGGGTACCAGTCGGTTTACTACTCACCAGTAACTCATCACCCACCCGAATATTTTGCAGGCGCGATGTAAGTGGGCCATCTGGCACTTTAATACTGAAGAACTCCAGCTCTTCATCGTAGTTTGGACTGGCGATGCTGTATGCACGCATCAAGGGTCTGCCTTCCACCTCGAGACCAAGCATCACGAAGTGCCCGTTTTCGAAGCGTAGCGATCTATCCCTGGTGGTCTTGAAACTGAACAGGGACTCGTTCCAGTGATGCACATCAGTCACGTTTTGGGTAGAAAGGCTTGCCACGCTCGACTCCTGAACTGCTTTTGGAGAGAGTCGCCACTATAGAGGCAAGGCCTATATCTGTAAAATTGATTGTATTTATATATTTAATCTATTTTTTAGATATTTGGATAAAAATGTGCCTATAATCAATGTCATGCGTTTTACCCTCAAGCAATTACAGGTCTTCCTGGCGGTGGCCGGTCACGAAAATGTCAGCCTCGCGGCCGCAGAACTGGCCATCTCGCAATCTGCTGCGAGCACCGCACTGAAGGAGCTGGAGCAGCGCTTCGACTTGCCCCTCTTCGATCGTGTGGGCAAGCGATTGCAATTGAATGAGCAGGGCCGGGCCTTGCGCCCAAAAGCAGCTGCCCTTCTCGCCCAGGCCCAGGAGCTGGAGCAGTCACTCAAGTCGCGCGCGAACGTGGGAGAACTCAAGGTAGGTGCCACCCTCACCATTGGCAACTATCTGGCGATTGGCATCATGGCTGGTTTCATGAACGAACATCCGACTGCCGACGTACATCTCACTGTTGAAAACACTGCCGCCATCGCGGCAAAAGTCAGAAACTTCGAACTGGATCTTGGTCTTATCGAGGGTGAGTTAGTGGACAGCCATCTGGATGTAATCTTCTGGCGTGATGATGAGCTCACGCCATTCTGCGCTCCGGATCATCCCCTGGCTCAGGACTCGACCCTGGATGACCAGCAACTCAAAGCAGCACCCTGGATAGTCAGAGAACAGGGTTCCGGTACGCGCCAGGCATTTGACCGTGCCATGGTGGGTATCCTGCCGGCGTTAAACCTCCGCCTTGAGTTACAGCACACGGAAGGCATCAAACGTGCTGTAGAGGCTGGACTCGGCATTGGTTGTCTGTCGAAGTTGACCCTGCAGGAAGCATTCAGGCGGGGAACGCTGGTACCATTAGCCGCCCCACACCGTAACTGGCAGCGTAAGTTTTATTTCATTCTGCACAAGCAAAAGCATCGCAGTGAGGGAGTGGCCAGCTGGATGGACCATTGTCGTTGTGCGTAATTGTCTTTAAAGAACAATGAGTAATCTGTGAAATGAATCTGAACATGCCTGCCATCGCTGCGAATGTCGCTGCAAGGGGAGTAAGAGCGAGGTTGCCCTTGTTTGTGGTAAGCGTGGTCGGCATTCTTGTCCTGGCCAGCGGCTTATTGCGCACCCAGTTCGATGGCACCTTCAATGCGCTGTTGACCGAAAGTGATCCTTACCTGGATGAGCTGGAACGCATGGACGAGGAGTTTCCCTTCGCGACCGAAGCGTCCTTCGTATTTGTTGCCAGGAGCGGTGAGACTATCTTCACCCCAGCGACACTGAATGCCATCGCTGATCTTCAACAGAGTTTTGATGTCATCCCGAAAGTGACCTACCTGTCTTCGGTCATGAACTGGATGTCACCGGAAACGCAACGGCGCTTGTTCGTTAAACCTTTCACTGAATATTCACAATCTGAACTTGATCAGCTGGCACAGGAAGCGATCGGTGATCGCCTGTTGACCGCAAATCTTCTATCAAGCGACGCCAGCCTTAGCTTCGCCAATCTTACCCTCGATGCTCGCAATTCGGAATCCGATGAGCGGGTGGAAATTGCCGCTGCCATACAACAGCTTCGCGATGAACTTCGCCAGCGGCATCCTCAAGTCACCGTGTATGCCGGTAGCGATTTGATTCTGGAGCAATCGAGCCAGGCATCCATGGTATCTGACCTGACCAGTCTGCTACCTATCGTGATCATTATCTGTGTTCTGGTTATTTGCTATTGCTTTCGCTCTATTACCCTGGGCGCCTGCATTCTCATCCACGAAATCGTCACAGCCATCTGTACCATCGGTACAGTTAATTATCTCGGCTATTCCTTCAACAATATTTCCGTCATCGCGCCCCTGGTGGTCATTATTATCGCTGTGGCCAACAGCGTGCATGTCATTTCAATATATAAGCAGGCACTGCAACGGGGCATGGACAAACTCCACGCCATGCAACACAGCCTTGCCTACAATTTCCAGCCTGTGACACTGGCCGCCGTAACAACAGCTATCGGTTTCTCTTCGCTCAATATGACCTCCTCCCCTGCTATCCAGGACTTCGGCCAGATTGTCGCCATAGGTATTGTTTTCGCTTATGCGCTGACTTTTACCATGCTTCCCAGCCTGATGATCTGGTTCACGTCGCGCGCAGACATTGAGGCCAGGAGGGAACTGTTCCTGCAAGACAGACTGGAACGTCTGGTAAGTCTCACAAAGCGCAATGACAAGTGGATTTTTTACGCTTGCACTGCGCTGGCACTATTCACCGTGGCGCTGTTGCCTTTGAACCAGACTGATTTCAATCGGCTAGATTTCATTGCCAACGACTCGGATATACGCCAATTCTATGATGAAATCGGTGAACACATGAATCGTGGCCCCGCATTGAGCTATGCCATTGATACTGGCACTGAAAACGGCGTTATCGATCTGGAGTTTCTGAGCGAAGTGGAAGCCTTTACAGATTGGCTGCTGACCCAGAGCGAAATTGAGTCCCATGCCAGCCTGGTAGACGTGCTCAAGACTATCCATCAGTTCATCAACGACAGGAATCCGGACTTCTATTTCCTGCCCGAGACAGAGGAAAGTGTTGAGAATTACCTGGAAGCCTTTGCCATGGTTAACAGCATGGAGTTTCCAATAGGCGGATTCATCAATGTCGATTTCTCCGCCATTACCTTGCTAATCAACGCGACGCAGATTTCCAACCAGGAACTCATCGATCTGGATGTTCGCATCACCGAGGAGTTTGACAATTACTTCGAAGGCGCGGAATTGATCCATGGCAGCGGGCTACTGGTGTTCTCCAGGATGGACGAGCTGGTGACAACGGAGTTGTTACAGGGCTATTCGGTGAGTTTGTTACTGATCACCATAACACTGATATTCGGACTCGGTTCCCTGTATTTTGGCATCCTGAGTGTCATTCCCAATCTGTTGCCAGCTACCATGGTATTCGGTTTCTGGGCCTTGTTTGTCGGGCAGCTCGATCCCTTCGTTATGATGCTGTTTAGCATTAGCATCGGCTTGGTAGTCGATGATACCGTGCACATCCTCAGCCACTATCTAGAGAGTAGAAGAGCGGGCAGCGATAAGGAAAATGCCATTGCCCATTCGATTCGCATTGCCGGTCCCGCCTTGACCATCACCACGATGGTGCTGGCGCTTGGCACAACGATTCTGATTTTCGCCAGCACGCTCTATTTCCAGCAATCTGCAAAGCTGCTGGTTCCCATCGTAGTGTTGGCACTGGTGCTGGACCTTACCTATCTGCCAACGATACTGAGACGATTCGACAAGAAACCACTAGTCACTTGAGTGATTAAACATCAATTCTTGCGAGCTTCAAGATAGTATGTCTTCAGCGGCCCTTTCCCCTTAATGTCTACTTCGCCACGATAACTGCAATCAAAGTCTCTCTTAATCAGATTGTAGGTAATTTCGCTGAGCTGGATCTTTTCGTCTTCTGCATGAGACTCCATTCGACTTGCGATATTGACGGTGTCGCCCCAAACATCATAAGTCATTTTTTTCCTGCCAATGACTCCTGCAATCACGGGCCCGGAGTGCAGGCCAATGCGAATTGCCAATGACTCTTGTAGTTCCTGATTAAGATTGTGAAGTGCTTCGCGCATTTCCAGAGCAACCACCGCAGCACTCACCGCGTGATTTTCGCTTTCCTGGAGGACGCCACTGGCGGCCATGTAACAGTCGCCTACAGTTTTGATCTTCTCAAGAGAGTGCCTTTCCACTATTTCGTCGAAGAAAGTGAATACCCGATCGACTACTTCAACAACCTTGGAAGGTAAGGTCGCGCCTGATAGTGCCGTGAATCCAACCAGGTCCGCGAATAGCACGGTGACCTCACTATGCTGATCTGCAATCCGTGTCTCGCCTGCCATCAACCTGGCAGCCACTGTCGATGGCAAAGTGTTATTCAGCAATGCATCGGACTTCGCTTTTTCGTCTGCCAATTGTTGGCGGAGCCTGGTCGATTCGAGCTGCGCAAAATACTCCTTCTTCAATAGCTTGTTAAAGTGAAAGCTGTAGAAGGCGGCCAGAAAAGCGCAGACTGATAGCAGGGACGCTAACAGAATGTGAGACTGCCAGGTCTGCTCAGAGCTCTTTGGCAGAAAGTAAATGGCAAAGATCGTGACCGTTGCGATGAGCGCCTCACGAAACATGAGTGGGTAGACTATATTTGTACCGATAAGCAATAGAGCAAACAGGGCCATGTAGATCGAACTGGAGCTTACAGGCGCGGTGAACTCCAGAATTTTTATAACAATCGCGAGCACAAGGCTGATCAATACAATAAACAAGGAGGCCCGCCGTACAAACCAGGGAAACCGGACCAGCCAGAGAAAAGAAAGTGCTGCAATTTCCATCGCAACCAGAATAGCGACATCCAGGTAATTGGCACCTTCAATGAAAAAAGGTGGAATGCATACACCCGGGACAATGACAAAGACGGCGGCCAGCGCAGCAGGACGGAGTCTGCCCTCGACAAGGTCGGTCCGGTAGGCGAGATAAGATGCCTGGTCTTCGCTGGAAATTTCCATCTGCTATTCCTCAATAGCAATGCTTGACTTATCTATCTTAGAGACAGAATCCAATGAGCTTCACTATCGCGCCATTCAACTTCTAGATCCTTGATTGCTTGTTGTGAAGCAAGCGTGCCTTTCCATAACTCGGACCAGCAATCAAATACCAGAGATGCATCACCCTGATCCAAGCCACGAATCACACGCAAACCCGATTGAGTAATCTTTAATGAATCTTCAAGTTCGCTACAGCTGCTCGCATCTCCCATGCCGGCGAACATTGTCATGAGATAGCGCGCAGCATCCATCAGGTCACCATCCCTGGCTCCGACCATCTCCGCAGTTTCAGCAAAGTACTGCAAACCGATCAATCGGGCCGCTCGCTTCGCCAGCTGGTGGCAGGATTCTGCTCCAATAGTCTCACGCAGCGCAATCAATCCGTTGCGAATATAGTCTAGCGCGTAATTACGATTCGCCTTGAGCAGCCTGACCTCGTCCCATTGATCCACAGGAGGTGCGGGCTGTGCATCCGGGTCAAAAGGTGGCGGTAGCTCTCCTTTAGCAAACTGCAGCCTTTCATCGTCAGCCAGATCCCGGTCGAATTCCTTGAAATAACCGCACAGGCCGAACTCTCCGGTCATGTCTTCAGAAACACAGACGTAGGCCAGTCTTGGATTGCCTAGTGAGACCCCATTGTGGGCATACCAGCCTCTGAGAAACCCGCGGCTCACTTCAACAGGTACGCCACAAAGCGTCGGTCCATAGTACATCCAGCGCGGATAGCGAAATCGTACCCAGGCTTTTCTGTCCGACTCGAACATATATTCCACGCCAACTCCACCCATATTGTTGGACAGGACATGGTATTTGGCACAAGCGACGGCGTCGGGTTCACCCGCGAGCCCGAGTTTTTCGAAGCTGCTGAGAAACTTGTCCAGATGCTGGCGTCGGAACAGGCGGAACATCCATTCACCTACCTCGTCTTCGCTGCGCTGGTTGGAAACCATTAGCTGCAGCCCCAGTAAATAGGCATGATGCATGTGAGCCTGGGCTGATATGCAGGCGGAACTGTCCATAATCATGTTCTACAGGATCATTCGATCAACTTTAGCGAAAGTATAGCCAAAGCAGTATAGTTATTGGACAGCAACCCACCAGGTATCAAAATGATGAAAACTAAAAGGTTCTCTCGCAGAGATTTCAATCTACTCGGCGCATCCGCAGTGAGCGCTGCCTCTCTTGGCGCTCTAGGTGCTTCTTCAACAGCCAATGCGCAAACCCCGGCCAGCGAGCTGGAATCACGTTATCTGATGGAACTCTCTCTGGATGTTGCCGCTCAACTTGATGCGGGACACACCAGCATTGCTCCGGTCACTGGCGGCACTTTTTCTGGTCCCAGACTCAAGGGTACGGTTCGTGACGGCGGCGCGGACTGGATTACACAGGTATCAGGTCACAGCAGCCTGGACGTACGTATCACGCTGGACACCGATGATGGCGCCATAATCTATATGACCTACAAAGGCATGGTTGCACGCAATGATGCTGGTCTGTACTGGCGCGTGACCCCGCTGTTCAATACCGCGTCAGAACAGTATGACTGGCTCAATCACATTGTCTGTGTAGGGAAATCGAAACAAATCCCGGGCAAGGTCGCTTACGACATATTCGAAATCCTGTAAGGCATTTATTTGCCTCTACGGAGCGCCGCGTGATGTAAATCAATACGTTCTCCCTCTTGCTAGGTAAGACTAGGCCATTGCTATCAAAAAGGTAGCAAGGGGCACACATTGGGGAGAGTGGAATATGAAACGATTATCAACTGCTGTGATCACAGCATTCGCAACATTAGTTACTGGTTTTGTTCCTGGCGTACTCGCTCACGAGGCCGGCGATATCATCTTCCGTGTCGGCGCTGCACAAGTAGCGCCCGATGAGAGCAGCAGTGTAGTAAGCACAACTGCCACGGGCCCACTGGCGGCCACAGGAGTTGGAGTCGATGATAATACGCAGCTTGGATTAAACCTGGTCTGGATGTGGACCGACTCTATCGCGTTGGAGGTTCTGGCTGCCACCCCATTCGACCACGATCTTAAAGTTTCGGGCCTGGATCAGTATGGGTTTTCGACTACAGATCTGGGAAGCACCAAGCACCTGCCACCTACATTGAGTGCGTTGTATTTCTTCGGCAACAGCAGCTCAATGATTCGGCCTTATATTGGTGCCGGGATCAATTACACCACCTTCTTCAGCAAGGACTTTACTGCCCAGGCTGCAACCGAGCTTGGTGCCAACGACCTGGATCTGGACGACTCCTGGGGGCTATCCGCTCGCGCGGGACTCGATATTCATCTCAGCGATAGCTGGATACTGAATGCGTCGATGTGGGCCATTGATATCGATACGGACGCGAGCTTCAATTCCGCTCTAGGCAATGTGAATGCATCGGTAGATATCGATCCCCTGGTTTACATGATCTCGCTGGGATACCAATTCTAGTTGGCTATATCTGCTTAACAGCGGTTGGCATTAAAGGGCGCTAGAGTCACAATACTGTTCAGGATTGTGACTCTGCTCCCTATCGATGAAACCTGCCAGCTACTTTCTCCTGTTATCACTCTGCCTACCCTGCACTGCTCAAGGGCAGGTGCCTGATCCACCTTCACTGGCTATAGAAACCCAGCAGAATCAGGTTTCCCTCAACTGGACTGAAGTCGCGGGCGCTGAAGGTTATCGCTTGCTCTACGCTGATTTCCCTGCAGCAAGCACACTGGAAATCATCGACATGGGATCTGCGATTAGCGCCGCAGCAGAGTTACCATTCGGGTCTGCTTTCTATGTGGGCATTCAAGCCTACAACGCACAAGGGACGAGCTTGTTCTCAAATATCGACTATTTCTCGCTGATAGAAGACCCCAATGCAGCACAGACGCAGACCTGCCGAACTGATCTACAGGATCCCCGTTATGCCTGGCCTATTCCGGGAGTGAATGGCCGCGATTGGGTCATCAGCAACTATGTCGATCTCACGCCAGGCGTGGGGATTTCTGATTACGCATCGATGCCGGGCAATGGAAAATCTTACGATGGTCACAACGGTATCGACATCAGTCTGCCCACTTTCCGCGAACAAGACATTGGTGTTGATGTAAAGGCTATACATAGCGGTCTGGTAACCGATGTCGAGGATTCATTTCCTGATCGCGCCACTGCATGTTTGAACAATGACTGGAATGTCGTCACGGTACGGCAGAACGATGGCAACACCGTCTATTACGGACATTTAAAAACCGGGTCGGCGACAGTTGCCGAAGGGCAATTCATTGCCAAAGGTGAAGTGTTGGGGCAGGTGGGCAGTTCAGGTTGCTCAACTGCCTCCCATTTGCACCTGGAGTTACGAGGTGGCAACAACCAGGTTGTAGATCCATTTCTTACCGGGCAATGGTGTGCAGCACCTCCTTACGAAATACCGGTGAGTGTGTTTACCGGCATTCTGTTGGAGGGACCCGCAAGCCTCTATGCTGAACCAGCAAAGGATCCTCCGCCTGACATCAAGGCGATCGAATTGGGCGCACGATTACTGCCTATTCTGCATTCAGCCAATGGACTGATAGGCGACAGTGTCGGTGTGCGCATGGAAAGACCCGATGGCAGCACCCAGATCGAGATTGAACAGGTCTTCACCAACGCAGAACGCCACGGCATGTGGGTATTCAATACAGGAACGGTCGATCAGGCCGGTGTCTGGACAGTGCACTATCTGGCCAACGGAATCAGTCAGTACATTCTGCAGGTGCGCGTACTCTAATCGTTACAACCCAAAGAATCCCAATAACACATTGCACCCACCTGCTCTATCGAAGGGATAGCCAAGCTAGAGCAGCGAGCGAGGGCTGTTGGAGCAAGGTAAAAGGCAAATCTGACGAAGGAGCGTATGAATAATACGTGACTGAGTCAGATTTGCTTTTCAACGAAGCACCAGCAGCCCGCAGCCGCTGCGTCCCAGACACAAAAAAGCCGGCTCTATGAGCCGGCTTTTGATCTAGCTACAATCAAACCACGTCGACTTAATCATCACCGCCCTGATTAGTGTACTTATAGTTCACCACACCAAAGAACATCTCATCCCAACTCTCATTTCCCCAATCCACCGCGCGGTCAGGATTAGGATTCGCAGGGTTCTGCGCAGAGTTGTCGAATGCGCCTACTACACGAATCTGTGTACCCGCAGGAACCAGCTTGGGCTCTTCATACAGGTAGGACAGCTGCCAGTTGTAGTTGTACTTGGCGATATTGATCAGCTCTTCCGTGGTGCCGTCCGGGTAGTCGGCATAGTAGCGCATGTACTTGCCACGGAAATGCATGTGCGGCGTGAAGCTGTACAGGTGCGCTTCATTCGGAATAGTAATTGTCTGTACTTGCTCGAAGGCCGGATCATGTGGAGGAATAGTGGTCCACTGATTCGGGAAGATACAGGCACAGTTTCCTGACATTCTCTCTGAAGGAGGCTCATCGACTGGATAGAACCACACACCCACCTGGCTGCGGTCAGTCGTCTCTTTGCCATAAGGTGTGTAGTGCATGTTCAGATGCAATACCGAGCCGGCCTTGATCAGACCACCTGTGTCGGGTGGATTCATCTCTTGCACAAAACCAGGAATGTAAGCCGCAATATTGGCCTTGTCTGGATCGCTTGGTCCGCCCAGAAACCCGCGACCATCTTCGCCCGGGAAGTCGAGGCGATTCACAGTGTGGTGAAGCACTGCACGATCACCAGCAATAATCTGGCTGCCTTTCATCCAGCGGTCTTCAGGCATATCGAATACAACTTCCACGTTGACGAAAACACCATTGCCGGTTGCCGGCACAGTAGTGGCTGGAATATCCAGAATCATGTCCGGCTCACCGTAGGCCCACTTGGTCGTTGGCCAGGTCAATTCGGTCAGGGGATCGTGGTCACCATCTTTGGGTGCGCCTGCTTCTGCCCAGGCGATGATGTTGCGCACATCTTCATCACTTACCAGGCGGTCATTCAGAAATTCACCGATGTGTCCGTCGATTGCACCAGGTGGCATACGGCGCGTCATCAACACTTCACGAATCATCGGAGACCAACCCTGAACCATGGCGTGGCTGTCCATGGCAAATGGCGCCACACCACCTTCACGGTGGCATTCTGCACATTGATTGGCGAGTACTGGAGCAACATCTGCAATATAGGAAGGTACAGGAGTTGCCGAGTAGCTAATCGCTTCACCACTGGTCGCAATTTCGGCTGTGCTCACATCGTCACCAGCGAGTATTTCCTGCAGTGCTGTTTCGGCGCCAGCAACGGTACCGCGATATTGCACGACGAATCGGTTCGGGTCGAAGATCAGCACTTCACCGGCACGCGTAATGCCCAGGGATTCAGAGATCACCCTGGCGTCGTCCAGCAGTACAGGAATGTCCACACCGTACTCGGTAACCCTGGCGGCAACTTCTTCACGATTGTGACGACCCAGAGGGTTGATCATAAAGAACTCGATACCTTGCTGATCGAATTCAGCCTTCAGGTCATTGAAAGCAGGCAGGGCTGCTTCAGTTGCAGCACTGTCGTTAGTCTGAACCAGGAATGCAATTGCCTGGTGGTCGTCATACCAACTCATCCCATGGTGATAACCGTTATGGTCGAGCAGGGAAAAATCACCGACTCTTTCCTGGGCCAGGGCCAGGCCAGAAACCAATAGCAGGGATAGCAGGGCAACTAATCGTTGATTTAGCTTGTTCACGGAGTTCTCCTCTTCCTCAAGCAGACTTTGAAGCGCTCCGCCACATCCCAGTATTTTCAGGGCCTGCAGCGGTTCGCCAAATATTCCGGCTAACGCGTCAAAGACCGCGCCCACAGGTCCAACTAGGTTATGTTGAATGGCTGGAGTGGTCAATGGAAACCTGTTCCACTCATCCGCTGTGATGCGGAGTCTATCTAGCGGAATTCCTTAGGATTTTCCCGAAAGCAGTGCTTGCAAGCGGGCGTAGAGAGCTGGTGTAGCAATCAGCAGATCCTGGTTGTGGAATTGCGGATCAATACCATCGGGCACAGCGCTGAAATGACCACATTCTGCCCCTGCCTCTTTGGCAATTAATCGCGCAGCAGCAAAATCCCAGAGACTGACAGACTCATAGTAGCCATCCATGCGGCCAGCCGCGAGCCAACAGATATCCAGTGCTGCCGATCCCAGACGACGTATGTCCGCACAGTGGGTAAGGACTTCGCGGACGCGGGACACCATGGGTTCGAGCCCCTCTTTCACATAGGGAAAACCGGTAGCGATCAGTGCCCGGGACAAGTCTGACTTACCCGATACCTGTATGGCTTGATCATTTAAAAACGCACCTTGCCCCGCGACCGCTTGAAACAACTCATCAGTAAACGGGTTGTAGACAACACCAACTAGGATCTGACTGTCAGCCATATAGGCAATGGACACCGCCGACTGAATATGACCATGGGCATAGTTCACCGTGCCGTCGATTGGGTCGATGATCCAGACCGGCATTGGGGATTCCCAGGGCCGGGCCAGGTCAGGGGAAGATTCCTCAGATAAAATCAGGTGGTCAGGAAAAGTTTTCCTGATGCGTTCGCAGATGAGGGCGTCGACCTTCAGGTCAGCCTGGGTAACTAACTCGATGCCGTCCTTGTAGTCTCGATTGAGCGCTGCGTTTTCACGCTCACTCAACATTAATGCGCCGGCATCTCGAGCCAGCAACTGGGTGAACTGCAGGATATCTTCCATCTAAATTGTCCCTGATCGTTGGCCTGCGTGATTGAAATCCCTTGTGTGCCGATAACCACACAGTAATGAGCGCGCTCAAGTTATCGATCAAGTACACCCTGTTTGCTTCCCTGGCAACCATCATTAATTTGTTGGCGCAGGAACTGAGCTTACTGATCTATGCCGGCAGTTTGTCTCTCTACAGTGCGGTACTCACTGGCACCCTCGCAGGCCTGATAAGCAAGTACTGGTTCGACAAACATTATATCTTCGTCTATGTCACAGAGTCTGCCAAACACAATCTGCACACGTTCCTTATCTATACCCTCACTGGCGGTTTTACCACCCTGCTATTCTGGTCATTCGAGATTGGTTTCGAATTCTGGTTCGGTACCAGGATAGCTCGCTACACCGGCGCGGTAATCGGCCTATCTCTTGGTTATGTAGTAAAGTATCAACTGGATAAACGCTACGTTTTCAACGCACGGTCGTACTGAATGTTAATTCATGGCTGGGGTCGCTACCCCAGAATAGATGCCGAGGTGATAGAGCCTGAGAGCACATCGGCCCTCGAGAGCCTGCTTGCACAGTCCACAAAGGCTAGTCACATTCCTCGCGGTGCGGGGCGCAGTTATGGAGACAGTGCTCTCGCCGAAACTGTCATCAGCAGTCGTTACCTGGATAATTTTTACTCACTGGATGAAGAGCAAGGCATCCTGCACTGTGGTGCAGGGCTGACGATTGATCAACTCCTTTCTGTTTGTATACCCAGAGGATGGTTTCTGCCAGTGGTTCCAGGCACGAAGTTTGTCAGCATTGGTGGTGCGATTGCGGCTGACATTCATGGCAAGAATCACCACCGGGCTGGCAGTTTCTGTGACTTCGTCGACTCGTTCACACTCGCCCTTGCCAGTGGTGAACTGAGGAAGTGTTCCCGGATTGAGAACAAGGAGCTGTTTCACGGCGCATGCGGTGGCATGGGCCTGTTAGGCGTGATCGTCGATGTCACACTGAGGCTGGAAAAAGTCACCAGTGTTTTTATTGATTGCCAGGCTCTACCCACGGCAAATCTTCAGGACACATTCGATACCTTGCAGGAACACAGCAATGCCCGGTTTGTGGTTGCCTGGCTGGACTGCCTCGCACAGAAAGATCAGCTGGGACGCGGTATCGTGCATGTTGGCGAGTATGACAACAGCAATCGACTCAAGTTGCATCAGAGATGGGGACCCACGGTGCCTTTCAGTACGCCCTCGATATTGCTCAATCGCCATAGCATGGGGCTGTTTAACAGGCTCTATTACCGATTGCAGTCAGGTAGCAGTACGAGCAATGAGAGTTATGACGAATTTTTCTTTCCACTCGATAGCATCAAACATTGGAACCGCCTCTATGGGCGCAAAGGATTCATGCAGTATCAGTTCGTATTACCTGAGGAATCAGCCCGGGAGGGAATGAGTCAGATACTGCAGCAGGTAGCTGGCGCAGGTAAGGGTTCTTTCCTGGCTGTTTTAAAGCAGTTCGGCAATGCTAATGCCAATCTGCTCTCCTTTCCCCGATCCGGCATGACCCTCACCCTGGACTTCAAGCTTGAGGATAGTCTGTTCCCAATGCTGGAAAGCCTCGACGCCATAGTCCTCGAACACGGTGGCAGGCATTATCTCGCCAAAGATGCCCGATTGAGTGAATCGGTGTTCAAGGCCGGGTATCCTGACTGGCAGGCATTTCACAGTCTGAAACAAGAAGTCGATCCGAACGAGCGCTTTGCGTCCCTGCAATCGGAACGTATCGGCCTGACCAGCAAAAACGGAACGACATCGTTATGAACGTGCTCATTATCGGATCTACTTCAGCCATCGCCAGAGCCACTGCCCGATTGTATGCAGAACGTCATTGCAGCCTGTTCCTGATTGCCAGAGACCCAGCGCGACTGGATGAGCAAGTGCAGGACTTGTCTACTCGTGGCGCCGTGAATGTTGCCAGTCATTGTCTCGATCTGCTTGACCATGACCAGCACACCGCCGCCATCGAGGCTGCCATCAATCAGCTGGGCTCCATTGACGTGGCTCTGATTTCACATGGCAGCCTGCCCGATCAGGAACTGGTGGAGAGTGATTTTGCCGCGGCGAAGGAAGCATTGGATGTGAACGGCCTGAGTGTGGTCTCCCTGTTAACGACGCTTGCCCGGACCATGAAAGATCAGGGAAACGGCACCCTGGCAGTGGTCACTTCAGTCGCTGGCGACCGCGGCCGGCAGCCCAATTTTGTATATGGTGCCGCCAAGGCAATGGTGTCGACTTATCTGCAGGGCTTGCGAGGCAAGCTGCTTCCTCATGGTGTGCACGTGGTTGATATCCGTCCGGGTCTGGTAGATTCGCCGATGACCGCAAAGTTTGAGAAAGGCGCCCTGTGGTCAACGCCCGAGCTGGTTGCCAACAAAATCGTTCGAGCGATAGATGCCAAACGCCACACGGTTTACGCCCCTTCCTACTGGCGGGTGATCATGGCAATCGTGTGTAGCATTCCGGATGTCATCTTCAAACGACTGAAGTTCTAGTGCCTTGTCTGAGCCTGTTACCAACATTCCGCTGTTTGTCGATCTGGATGGAACTCTGATCAAATCAGACTCCCTGTTGGAATCCGTGCTTATTCTCATCAAAAGCAATCCACTAACACTTTTTCTATTGCCTTTTTGGCTGATGACAGGTCGTGCTGGATTCAAACAGCGAGTAGCTGAGCGAGTATCGCTGGCGAGTTGCGCGCTGCCTGTTAATGAAGAATTCTATGCTTTTCTTGAGTTGCAAAAAGAAAGAGAGCTGACCCTTATCTCCGCATCAAACCAGAAAGTTGTGGATGAGATCGCACAGCATTTCGACCTGTTCTCGAACTGTATTGGAAGTACTGAAGCGCACAATCTGCGTGGCCACAACAAACTGGAAATGATTTACAAACTCTGCAATAACGGCGACTTTTCCTATGCAGGGAACTCCAGCGTAGATTTGCCGATTTGGGAACAGGCAAGTGAAGTGATTATGGTGAACTGTCCGCCCGGGCTGCGGACTCGACTGAAAAACAGCTCCGGTTTGCTCTCGTTTGATGCACCGTCACCCTGGCCTGGTCAGTTATGGCAAGCCATGCGGCCTCATCAGTGGCTGAAAAATGGTTTGTTGTTTGTGCCATTGATACTGGCTCATCAAGCCAATGATATTGACTTGCTTGTCCGTGCGAGCATTGCCTTTATCAGCTTCAGCCTTTGCGCATCCAGCGTCTATTTACTCAATGACCTAATGGACCTGGCCGCGGATCGTCAGCACAAGCAAAAGAAGAGCCGCCCTTTCGCAGCAGGGACGCTATCACTGCAGCTAGGGATCATTGCCCACTTTCTGTTATTGGCAACTGCCTTCGCCCTTGCGTTCACTTTGCCAATCGGCTTTGTAGCGGTGCTGACAGGCTACTGGATACTTACCGCACTCTATACGGTGTTGTTGAAACGCATCTTGCTGCTGGACCTCATAGTACTGGCACAGTTGTACACGATTCGCCTCGTGGCCGGAGCAGCTGCAGTCTCGGTAGTTGCTTCCCCCTGGCTCCTGGGTTTCTCCATGGCTCTGTTTTTCAGCCTGGGTATTGTCAAGCGAGTGACCGAGCTCATTAAAGCAGACAGTGCTGATCGCCAGTTACCGGGTCGAGCCTACAAGGGCGATCATCGTCGCTTGTTGACGCTGATCGGTACGCTTTGCAGTCTCGCTGCAGTAGTTACAATTGGCTTCTACATCACCAGCGAGGAAGCCCTGCGACTCTACAGCGAACCAATGATGCTCTGGCCCATCTGTATTCTGCTGTTTCTTGTTCTCTATCGACTCTGGGGATTTGCCCTGGGTGGCAGACTGGAGGAGGATCCGGTGCTGTTCGCAATCAGTGACCATCCCAGCCAGCTGGCAACGGCCTTGATGTTTGTGGTGCTGTATCTGGCGATCTAAAGCCTGGCCACATCAAACAATCATGCTGAGGATGCCATGGTGGAATCGCAAGTGATTCTCCATGAAACTGGCAATGAAAAAGTAGCTGTGATCGTATCCTTCCCGCTGGTTGAACCCGAGCGGCATGCCAGCCCGGTTGCAGGCTTCTACCAGCAGTTCAGGTTTCAATTGCTCTTTCAGAAATTCATCACTGGAACCCTGATCCACTAACATGGGAATGGGTCGGGTAGCACTTTTTACCAGCTCTACTGAATCATATTGCTGCCAGATGCTCTGATCTTCACCCAAATAGTTTTTCAGGGCTTTAGTTCCCCATGGGCAATTCATTGGTGAACAAATCGGCGCAAATGCAGAAACTGAGTGATACTTGTCTGGGTTCTTCAGCGCAATGGTCAGTGCGCCGTGTCCACCCATGGAATGTCCGAAGATACTTTGTCGGTTGAGATCGACTGGGAAGTGACGGGCCAGCAGTTCGGGAAGTTCTTCAACTACATAGGAGTACATATTGTAGTGTTTGCGCCAGGTTTCTTCTGTTGCGTCAACGTAGAAGCCTGCACCCAGACCAAAATCATAGGCGCCCTGTTCATCATCTGGCACACCCTCTCCTCTGGGACTGGTATCCGGCGCGACTATGATAAGGCCCAACTCCGATGCCAGTCGCTGAGCGCCAGCTTTTTGCACGAAGTTCTCGTCAGTGCAGGTGAGTCCGGAAAGCCAGTACAACACGGGAAGTTGAACATCTGCGCCCGTCGCCAGCTGTTCCGGCAGAAAGACCGAAAAGGTCATTTCACAAATACAGGTGGTTGAGAAGTGCTTGTACCGCGATTGTGTACCACCGAAACACCTGGTACTGGAGAGTTGTTCGAATGCCAAAGCCTGGTCCTTGTGCACTTTGAGAAGTGCATAAAAAATCCCGATGAAGGCTGCCTATTGTAGACAGCTTCATCGGGAAAGACTAAGCCCTTGGCAGACTAATCAGGGCTATCTACGTCTCCAGAAGTCCCGCTTGCCAAAACGGCGACGCTCATCGAAGCGGTAGGGATCCCACTCCCGCCAGCGCCGGTCAAAGCCCCGGTAGCGATTACGGTCCCTGCGGTCACGAAAATCCCTGTTTCTGAAGCCACGATCCCGAAAATTGCGGTCCCGGCCCCAGCGATCGAAATCCCTTCCGAAAGAGTTGCCGCGAAAGCTGTTGCCACGATTGCCTGCATATCCGGATGCGCGCCAATCATAGCCGTTCCAGGTGAAGCGTTGACCACGGTTGTTGACTACCCAGGGTCGGTTGTAGGTGCCGCCGATCTCCACAGCACCACCCGGCGCCTGATCCCAGTTGTAGCCATTCCAGCGATAGATGGCATAGCCACCACTCTCACGCCTGCTACCCAGTACCCAACCATCAGCAACTGCAACGGCAGAGCCGGGCACCCGATACCAGTTGCCTCGATCCCTTCGATAGATAGCGTAGCCGTCACGATTTCTCTCTCCCAGACGCCAGCCAGCATTACCGCGATCATCGGCCTGCGCCACGTTTGCGACCAGGAACATCAGGGTAGTTCCGACAACAGTTGCGGCGAGTCCAAGCATAGTGGTTTTCATGGTGGTTTCTCCTTACAGCTATCACTGTAGGTCGCATTATTTGCGAGGCAAACTGAAT
This sequence comes from uncultured Pseudohongiella sp., assembly GCA_965267495.1. Taxonomy (GTDB): domain Bacteria; phylum Pseudomonadota; class Gammaproteobacteria; order Pseudomonadales; family Pseudohongiellaceae; genus UBA9145. The sequence continues at coordinate 3,316,859 of OZ254078.1, forward strand.
GGAGAGTGAATCGAAATAGGGAAATTCTGGCTAATGCGAAAGCGTTTTTCGCCCTGAATACAAGGATTTACGCCGCATTGCCTCAGGGCTCGCAGGCGAAAACAGGGGGATTAGCTGCTGGGCGATCAATACCCTGCGCTTCGAGTATAGCCATCAATGCATCGTAGGGCTGAGGGTCAAAATAGGGAAACCGCAGGAAAGTGCTGAGCACAAATGCTTCTTCGGGATTATTGAAGTTTTGCAGCATTTCTTCTAAGCGGTTAATCAGACCAGCCGCAAGCAACACATCCCAATAAGGCACCAGGATGTTCATGTTCGGAACGCCGCTTTCTGTAAGCGGTATCTGACTGATTAGGGCTTCTACCATCGGCAAAGCATCGTCACGGCGGCCTTCCATACAGGCTTGTCGCACTGCCATCAGGATGCCAAGCTGCGCAAACACCGGATCTGTTGAAGGGGATTGCTGGAACAATCTGAGTGCATTCGCAGCCTCTTCTGATTTTCCAGCGAATATATAGGATCGATGAAGCTGGTAATAAACAAATTGAGCAGAGTCCAACATGACCGGACCGACCAGCGTCTGATCAACGAGCGCATTGGATTTGTCATGGGCATGCGCATAGCTGTAGAGCAATATTGGCCAGCCGAGCTCGTCCAGGTCTTCTCCGATAAATTCTACCCATTTATCCAGCTCTGCTATCGCATCGTCAAAGTTGCTGAGCGTTATTTCAGCAATGACATATTGTGTCCTGGCGATACTGTCATAGGGACGCTGCGCGATGTACTGTTTGAGTAAATCTCTATGGGTAACAAGATTGATATTTACGCGCTCCCGATACGCCCGGTATTTGATCAGGTTCAAGGGGTCTTCGGCATGTTGAATAGCAAGATTGATTCGGGTATGGAATCTCTCCAGAATCATTGCCCACTCAAGCTCATTCTCCAGGCTTGCTATCACTGGATCTAGATGCATGTACCAGAAGCGGGCGAGCTCGAAGTGCGCCTCGGCGAACTCAGGATCAAGCAAGGCAGCCTGTTCGAAGTTTTCATAGCATCCCGCCACGCGCTCACAAAATTCACCTGCCGCCTGACCACGCAAATAGGCAAGATAGGCAGGAATTGAATCCGTTCCACTGGCAGCCATACTTTCCAGTGCGTCCGCATCGAGCGCCGTGCCCATAGCTTCAGCTATGGAGATGGCAACTTCCTCCTGGATAGCAATTGCATCTTCTGGAGATCTATCATAGTTGTCTGACCATACATGGAAGCCATCACTGGCGCGAACAAGCTGTACGGTAATTCTCAATTGTTGTGGAGCACGGCGAACTGATCCTTCCAGAATGTAGCCAACCCCTAATTCGTCTGCTATCTGAGTTACTTCAAGATCAGAATCTCGAAATCCAAAACTGGAAGTGCGGGACGCCACTTCAAATTCACCCATGCGCACCAGGGAATTTAGAATTTCTTCACTCAGCCCATCAGCAAACCACTGTTGATCTGATTCGGCACTGAAGTCGTCAAATGGCAGCACAGCAATAGAATTCAAACCATTATCTGATCCGACATGCTGATCTGATTGTTGTGAGACTATCTGAAAGACCAATAAACCTATTGACGCAACAACAAGCACCGTCGCAGCAGCCAAATAGCGAACTGCCAGATTTTCACTTCTGCTGCGCAGGTCTTCTTCAGATTCTGGTGATCCATCAGCTGATATCTTAAAAAACCAGGCCAGAGACATGGCGACAGGAAATCCTGCCAATAGCGAAAGGATAATTGCCTGGTTCACCCACAGTGGTGCATTGAATGTCGGCAGGATTACGTCAGCAATCTGAATCAACAGCCAGGCACCGACCACATACATGGCGGCGGTATTAAACACCTTGCGGCGTTTGAGCTCCTCAAACAGATTAGCCATAGAGATGGTTCTGTGCTGGCAACTTTTACGTTGCTTTATAGTTATTCTTATCGGGAAAACTCTAGCATATCAGGCCCTTATCAAGAAGCTGTCCTCAATAGGGTCCCACTTACTTGGTTTACCGATGGGCGTAACTATGAAGGGTTTGTTCACCCTCGGTGCCAACAAGGGTTCAAAGTACTGCACATCGTGAAAATCTGGATCGAGCCATTTATCGATTAATTCGGCATTTTCAAAATCCAGCATAAGAGGCATGGACTTTGGTTGAATCTCGTCCCATTGGGGCGACAACGGGGGCAGTGTGATGATCGAAGCCGAGTAGACAATCTCCCCGGTCTCGCGATTGAGGTGCTCTTTATAGAGTCCCCCAAAAGCAATCGCCGAATTTTCAAGCTCGATCATATGGTAAGTCTTTTTGTCACCCAGACCTTCGACGAAAGCGCTGGCTGGAATAATGCAGCGGCTCTCCCGGTACGGTTTAAAGGAAATACCCTGCTTGTTGTTAAGTTTGTCGGAGCGAGAATTGAAACTGGCGTATTTGTAGTTCGGCTTCAGACTTTCCTGGTCGAGGAACAGCCACCAGATTGCCTCGGACACCTGACGTACACCGCCACTCTCGTGCACGATGGCAATCCGGCTTCCCGGGGCAATATCCTTGCTGCTGTGGCGCCCGTGAAGACTGATGCCCAATGACTCGCAAAGCCACTGAATCTCTGGGCTGTCAATGAGATTGAAGCGTCCGCACATTGCTTTTGCCGCTTGTGGTGGTAAAGTCCTTAGTCCCTTATATAAGAAGAAATAGATTAATTCTATGAGAAGCTCCATGAAATCCTTCCGCATCTTCATTGTTATAGTTTCCAATCTGTTCCTGCTCGCGCTCACTGGCAAGGTATCTGCACAATCCGCCGGTGCGATCGCTGCCTGCGAAAACTTGCAGGACCTGCGAAGTCTGACCATCACCCGGGCGGGCATTCGTGAGAATCAGCAAGACGGTTCTTCCTATTGTTATGTGCGCGGCATCATCAGTCCCGCTATCCATTTTCATGCCCAGCTGCCATTGCCGGAGAACTGGAACGGTCGCTTCCTGCAATGGGGTGACGGAGGCAAGGACGGCGATCTGGATTTCGCCGACCATCGAGTGGCTGAAGGCTTTGCCGTGACCAATAGCAACATGGGTCACGACAATGGCGTAGAGCCCGGCGCGTCATTTGCTTTTAACAACCGCCAGGCGGAGATCGATTTTGGTTATCGCGCAGTACACCTGACGGTAATGGCAGGCAAGCGACTGGTTCGGGAGTACTACGGTCGTGCTCAGGACTATGCCTACTTCGAGGGCTGCTCCCAGGGCGGTCGACAGGGTTTCATGTCAGCCCAGCGTTTTCCTGGCGATTTCGATGGCATTGTGGCCGGGGCTCCGGCTTTCAATTATCAGGGTCTGAATGCCGCAGGCACCTGGAATCTGCAACGGGTATTTCGCGATAAGCTGGCCGGTAACCTGGCTGTAGATAGCAACGGTGATGGCAACTATGACAGCTTAAAGCTCATCGATTTGCTGCATGAGAAAGTACTGCAAAAGTGTGATGCCAATGACGGTGTCCGTGATGGTCTGGTCAGCGACCCTTTAAATTGTGGCTTCAATCCCGCACTGGATTTGGCTGATGTCATGTGCCCGACTGGTGATGCCAGCGATACTTGCTTCACCCAGGCCCAGCTGCAAACGGTGCAGGATTTATACAATGGCCCTGTTGATGACGCAGGGCGCCAGGTATACCCCGGCAAGATGTTTGGCTCCGAACCTCGATGGCCAGGTTACTACATTCCCTCAGCGCGAAATGATATGGGACCGTCCAAGCTCATGGGTGTGGCTGGCGATCATATGAACTATCTGTTCTATGAGCAGGATCCGGGCATGGCAATCCCCGATGTACGTGACATTGACTATGAGCCGAACACGACAGCTGTGATTCCGGAGTTTCACTGGATCGACTGGGATATCAACGACTTCTTTTCGGGTAAAGGTGACTTGATGAAATCCATCACCGACGCCAACGATCCTGATCTGAGCCGCTATCTATTGGACGCAGGTGGAAAGATGCTGATCTATCATGGCCTGGTGGACACCCTGATCGTTGCCACAGATACCATTAACTACTACAACGATATGGTAGACAGCACATTCAACGGCAGCATGACTCAGGCCCAGGATCATGCCCGATTGTATTTGGCACCAGGCATGGGCCATTGCAGAGGTGGTCCCGGACCTGATACCTGGGACAAACTGCTACCTCTGATCGATTGGGTGGAAAATGGTGTTGCCCCGGCAAGTATCACCGCGACTCACTCGACCGACGGACAGGTAGACAACGAGCGCCCACTCTGCACCTATCCACAACAGGCCCGTTATACGGGACCGGCAGGTGGCGCCGACAATCCGCAGAACTGGCGTGCAGAAAACTTCAGCTGCCAATAAGGAAGCTGCTCCTCAATAAAGAGGGAATTACAGTGCCGGATCATCCAGCAGGTGAAACGCTGTAATTCTCTCTTCGCTATCATGTGACAGCGCATAAGCCCTATCGGAAAAAGTAGATTCAAGCTCAGAATCCGTCACAATGGTCAGCGCCAGTGGGACTGTTTCGATTGTCTCAACGGCTGCAGTCTCCGAAACGTACTCTAGGCTAACATCAGCTGTGCTTCTCAAAGGGCTCACGTTCGACCTTACTACTTCGTAGAGAACAGGGCTCTCGTCTTCGGTCAGGCGATTTAATCTGAAGTCCTGGTTTATCAGTAACAGGATTGCAGCGACGACCAGACACATTGAATACACTGAATTGAGTACCCGTTTTTGTTGCCTGCGCCTGGATACTGCTGCCATCAGGCTATTCTTGAGCTTGGCTTCAATCGTATTCATTGCTCTCGGTTTACTCTTGTTCAGTTAGCATTTGTCGCAATTTCTTTCTCGCTCTGTGCAATCGGAGCTCGACTGCCTTCTCAGTCACTGAGAAATGCAAAGCTAACTCCCGATAGCTTTCGCCGAGGAAATACTTGCCATAAATCAGTCGTCGTTCATCCGCCGACAGCCCCATCATTTTTTGTTCCAGTGTCCAGTTATCTATCAATTGTCTATTGCTGGCAGGCGGAAACAATTGTGGTACCAGATATGCGAGGCTCTCCTTGAATGTGTCAAGCCGGTGGCGTTTGCGTCGACTGTCCAGGTAGCAGTTTCTTGCGATGGTCGCCAACCAGGCCCAGAAAGCACCTTCCTCATTAAATTCCTTGATGTGTAAAACCACTTTCTCAAAGACCTGCTGCAATATTTCTTCGATATCTTCCTCGCGATCATCGCTCAGAATTGCAAGGTAGGCCCACAGTCTTCGGTAGTAGCGTGAAAAAAACTGTTCATAACTCACGTCATCAAGGCGCCGCATACCGCGCGTCAGTGCCAACGTGTCGACAAGCAGCTCTGGTTCAATGCCATTCACACTACATTGATGAAACGGATTTCCTATATGGCGTTCCCCGGCTTAGTCATTGAATTTGCGGTTCCTGGTCCTCTGCTCTTAGCTGTTGCTCTCTGAGCCTGATTTCCTGCATTCGCGCTTGCTGTTCCATCCTTAACTCTTGCTCTCTGAGCCGGATTTCCTGTAAACGGATCTGCTCATCCATACGATACTTTTGTTGTTGGTATTGATCGATCAGGCTCGATTGTGGGTCCTGAAAATAACCCCCTTGCACAAAAACGCTCCCGGCACTCTGTCCCAGCGTCTGCAGGGTCATACCTGCAACTCGCACATCCTCAACCCTGCCCGTAATGATCAACAGCTGCGTGCCTTCGTGATACTTGAAATCGAGTTCGCTGGAACGCCCTTCGGCTGTTGCAGCTGACTCAGCGGCGCTGGCAACAGCGCTGGTGATTTCATCCACGGAAAATCCGTTTTCGTTTGACTCACCGGCCAGCAATGGACCAATAGCAAATGGTTGGGCTGTTTTTCTGGATCCGGTACTTATGAGCACCCAGATCTGATTGGTTTGATCGTTGGTCACCTGCCCGCCCGGCTGAATAATCAAAGGCATGTCGTTTCCGGACCTGCCCCACTCAAATCTGATTGGGGCGTCCCTGCCGATGATATTCAGTGCGTTAAACAAATCACGCTGAGTGACATTTCTTAGTCTTATGGCTGGAATGTCGATAAACGCCGCGTTTTCCGGATAGATGGCATTGATGCCGAGATCATCAAGCGTATCAGCGAAATCCAGCGCACTTCCCCCGCCAAAATCTACATCGTAAGTAGCAATTGCATCGGCTGCCTGAGAGATGTTCCAGGTGATGCAAAGTAATAGTAGTGTGAGGAATCGCATGGCTGGGCTCCTGAATTGAGATGGTTTACTTAGAAAACGTTCAGCTGTCAAAAAACCCTCATCAAATTGCTCAATTTCCGAAAATGCCCATTGCCGGGCCTTGTGCGTGACGCTGCAAAAGCAGCGCAGTTGAAATCTGCCGCAGTAGCATTGACAATCGAAAATTCCAGGCCTGCAGCCTGGCCCCTAATTAGAAGCCCAGAGGTAGCTATGAAACTCGGCCGATCATTTTCACTGACCACAGTCCTTCTTCTTTTTATGTTCAGCATGGGCGCCTTCGCGCAGGAAGTTTATCGTGCGCGCCTCTCTCCCATGCCGACCACGCCCCAGACAGTGACGGAGATCACCGGGGAAGGCGAAGTCATCCTGACCCTAAACGGCAGCACCCTCAGTGTTGAGGGAAATTTTTACGGGATGAGTTCCATGGCTACCGGTGCACATCTGCACAACGGTCCCCCCGCGCAACCGGGCCCTGTGGTACACACACTTGAAATCGACCAGGCTACAGCTGGTTCAATCAGCGCAAGCCTGGAACTGACAGCCGAGCAAGTGGAAGCACTCCGCAGTAACGCACTCTATGTGCAGGTGCATAGCACCAACAATGCTCCCGGTGAGCTCAGAGGCTGGATATTTCTTGCCAGTCATTTCGACAGTCTTTGAATCCTGAAGCGCCTGTTATTAAGTTTGCAGCAAAGAGGCATGCCATGAAATTCCCACTAGTAAGAAATCCTAAAACCCTTCTCGTCAGCCTGGTCCTGCCTGCCGCGCTTATCGCTTGTGGTGATAGCGGCAACACAGGCTCCACAGAAATTCCTGTGGCGACCGCGCCCGCGGCTTCTGCGTCACCCGTGGTTACAGGATTTGCTGATCAGGCAGAAGCGGGGGCTGACGCCTACACAAGCAATTGTGCCGCCTGCCACGGCGCCAATCTGGAAGGCACCACCCTGGGGCCCCTGCTTTCCGGATTCAGCTGGGTGCAGCGTTGGGGCGAACAAACTCCGGCTCTGCTGTTGGGCAACATTCAGGCAAACATGCCACCCGGTGGCAACGACAATATCAGTGATACAGACTATCTCAATATCGTTGCTCATATACTCAGCGTGAATGGGGTAGACGGCATAGAAGAAGCGCTTACCGCCAGCAGTGATTTTGAAATAGCCAACAATATTTCCGCGGTCGTGGCTCAGAGACAACGACCTGAACCGCCGCCCCCACAGGGTCTGACCGTCGCAGGCAATACCGAGGACTTTGTACCTTTTGTACCCCTCACGGCAGAAATGTTGCGCGACCCCAGCCCCAATGATTGGCCCATGCATCGCCGGAATTTTTATGGGCATAGCTATAGCCCACTCGACCAGATCGACAAAGGTAATGTGGGTAACCTGACCCTTGAATGGGTTTGGAATATGCACGAAGGTGACTCTGAACCTGCGCCACTGGTATACAACGGCATCGTCTACCTGATCAATCCGGGCAATGTCATGCAGGCGCTGGATGGCAAGACCGGAGAGTTGATCTGGGAACATTGGACCGGTCCTGCCAATCGCCAGGACATGCGCAATATCGCCATGTATGACGACAAGATCATCCAGGCTACTACCGATGCCCGACTGGTTGCGCTGGATGCACGAACCGGTCAACAGGTCTGGGAGACCGTGATTGCCGACAACAGCAAGGGCTTCTCCAACTCTTCTGGCCCAATCGTGGCTGACGGCAAGGTGATAGTGGGTCTGGCCGGCTGTGCCCGCTACATCCCTGAAGACTGTTACATCAGCGCCTATGATGCCGACGATGGCGAGCTGCTCTGGCAATTCGAGACTATTGCCGAGATGGGTGAACCCGGTGGCGACACCTGGGGTGGTCTGGACAATATATTCCGCGCCGGCGGCGAGACCTGGATCACCGGCTCCTATGATCCGGACCTCAGACTCACCTACTGGGGAACCGCACAGCAAAAACCCTGGGTACCGGTCAGTCGGCACATGACCATAGACGATGTTGGCCTTTATACCAACTCAACAGTAGCAGTGAATGTGGATACGGGCTCACTGGACTGGTACTTCCAGCATGTCCCTGCAGAAGCCCTGGATCTGGACGAAGTGTTTGAACGTGTGCTGGTCAATCGCGGTGATGAGCGCCTGGTATTTTCCATCGGCAAGTACGGCATCCTGTGGAAGAATGATCGAGTAAGTGGTGAATTCAAAGGCTTTGTAGAAACAGTCTTTCAAAATGCCTTCACCGATATAGACCCGGACACCGGGCTCGTCACCTATCGGGAAGATATTCAGAATGCTCAACTTAACGAGTGGACCTCAGCCTGTCCCTCCAGTGCCGGGGGTAAAGACTGGCACTCGATGACTTACCACCCGCCGTCCGGATTGATCATTGCGCCGCTGAGCCAGACCTGTCTGGAAAATGCGGCAAGAGAAGTCGCTCTGGTGCAGGGTGGTGGCGGGCTGGCCGCAAGCCGGAAATTTTTCGAGATGCCTGGAACTAACGGTAATCTTGGCAAGGTCGGCGCCTACAATGTGGATACCATGGAAGAGGTGTGGAGCCATCAGCAGCGAGCGTCTTTGCACACCGGCACCATTTCAACTGCAGGTGGCCTGGTGTTCGTGGGCGATCTTGATCGGCGCTTCAAGGCTTTTGATGTGGATACTGGTGATGTTCTTTGGGAAACAAGACTCGGCACATCGGTACAGGGCCATCCGGTCAGCTTTGCCATAGACGGCAAGCAGTATATCGCGGTGACCACTGCACTTGGCGGCACCAGCCCGCGAACAGTGCCAGGTGTCATTGCTACAGAAATTACTTATCCAAGATGGGGAAATGCGATTTACGTATTTTCACTGCCGGACTGAGATAGTTCATGGCAGTAGGCACGCTGCACTTTTTCTGCGGCAAAATGGGTGCTGGCAAATCGACAAGCGCAAAGGCACTTGCCAGTGAAAACAAGGGCGTCCTGATTTCAGAGGACGAGTGGCTTGGCGTACTCTTCGGTGACCAGATCAGTACGCTGGATGATTATGTCGAATACTCATCAAGACTGAAGCCCTTGCTTGCCGGGCACGTGAAAGACCTGCTGTTGTCCGGGGTCAATGTAGTGCTGGATTTTCCCGCAAACACCCTGAAGCAACGCAAGTGGTTAAGTGATTTAGGCAAGGCTGCAGGTATCACTGGCCGCCTGGTTTATATCAAAGCCAGCGATGAAATCTGTCTCGAACAAATTGCTATCAGGCAGACTGAACAGCCGGAGCGAGCGAAGTTTGATACCGAAGAGGTATTCAGGAAAGTGACAAAGCACTTTCAGGAGCCAACAGAGGACGAAGGCTTCATTATCCAGGAGATCAACAGGAATGGCCGTTAGGGCCAGTTAGTAGTCAATACTAATCAACAGAGGTGTGTAACGATGAAAGCACTTAGAACAATAACAGGCTTTTCATTACCCGCAACTATTCTGCTACTCGCTGCCTGTAGTGGTGAGCCCACTCAAACAACCGCAATAGCTGTCGACCCTGGGCCGAGTTTCGCTGCACAGGCGGAAGCTGGCGTTGCCGCCTATGCCACCAACTGTGGCGCCTGTCACGGCAACGAGTTGCAAGGCACTGCACTCGGGCCAATGTTGAGCGGAGGCGGATTCCTGGGTAGCTACGGTCGCCAGTCACCATTCGAGTTTTTTAATTTTCTCAAGGCCAACATGCCACCAGGTGGCAACGCGGGCATCAGCGACGAGGACTACTGGTCCATCGTCGCCCATGTGATGCAGGCAAATGGCGTAGCCAACAACAATCCTCCTCTGGATGACACCGCCGCTTACGCCATGGCAAGCAACATCCCCGGCATTAATCCAGCACTTACCCAACAAAGAATCGAACCTGACCGACCAACCGGTGTCGTCGCCGCTGGGACGGTAGCAAACTACAACCCAGTCACCGATGCCATGCTGACCAATCCGTCTCCCGATGACTGGTTAATGTTGCGCGGCAACTACCAGGCATGGAGTTATTCGGCACTTGAAGAAATCAGTGCGGACAATGTGGGTGACTTGCGGCTGGAATGGATGTGGAGCATGCATGAAGGTGATTCCGAGCCCTCGCCACTGGTATATAACGGCGTCATCTACCTGATCAATACCAGCAATATCATCCAGGCTCTGGATGGTAAAACCGGTGAGCTTATTTGGGAACATCATGCCGGTCCGTTTGATAGTGAAGACATGCGCAACATTGCTATCTATGACGACAAGATCATTCATGCCACCACCGACGCCCGGCTGCTGGCACTGGACGCGCGCACCGGTGAAAGAGTATGGGAAGTGGCAATCGCCGATGGCAGTAAAGGCTTTGGTAATTCCAGTGGACCGATCGTAGCCGATGGCAAGATCCTTCAGGGACTGCTGGGGTGTTCTCGATACATAGAGGATGACTGTTATATCAGCGCACACGATGCGGATACAGGCGAAGTCGCCTGGCGATTCAACACCATAGCCGAATCCGGCACACCGGGTGGTGACACCTGGGGAGATATCGATGATCTGTTCCGTGCCGGCGGAGAGACCTGGATCACGGGCAGCTATGATCCTGATTTGAAGCTGACCTACTGGGGCACGGCGCAACAGAAACCCTGGATGCCAGCCAGTCGCGGCCTGTCCATATACGACGCCGGTCTGTTCACCAATTCCACCGTGGCAATCGACGTGGACAATGGCGAGTTGGACTGGCATTTCCAGCACGTCCCTGCCGAGGCGCTTGACCTGGATGAAGTATTCGAGCGGGTGTTGATTGACCGTGGAAACGACAAACTGGTGTTCTCTATTGGTAAACACGGCATCTTGTGGAAACACGACAGGGTCAGCGGTGAGTTCATCGCCCACAAAGAAACTATCTTCCAGAATGCCTTCACCGATATCGACGCGGATACGGGTGCCGTGACTTATCGCCAGGACATCCAGAATGCGCAGATCGATCAATGGATTTCAGTCTGCCCTTCCACGGCAGGTGGCAAGGATTGGCATTCCATGTCTTATCACGAACCTTCCGCCAGTCTCATTATTCCGCTGAGCCAGTCCTGTTTGGAGATTGCTGCCCGGGAGGTACCCCTGGTTCATGGTGCCGGTGGCACGGCTGCCAATCGGCGCTGGTTCGAGATGCCGGGCTCCGATGGCAATATGGGCAAACTCGCCGCTTACAATGTAGATACACTGGAAGAAGTATGGTCTTACGAACAACGTGCAGCATTCCTTACTGGCGTATTGTCAACAGCGGGAAATGTAGCCTTTGTGGGAGACCTGGACCGTTATTTCCGGGCTCACGATGCAAGCAGCGGCGAAATCCTCTGGGAAACCAGACTGGGAACTTCAGTGCAGGGTCATCCTGTAACTTTTGCAATCGATGGCAAACAGTACATTGCCGTGACCACGGCAATGGGCGCTCGCGGCGTCAGTCCCAGAACAGTGCCCCGCGTGGTAACGCCAGACGTGCGCCATCCCAGCAGCGGTAATGCACTCTACGTGTTTAGCCTGCCTGACTAGTTTTATGACAGCACAGGGATTCAACCATGAATGATGAAGTAGAATCAGGCGAAGAAGCGCAATCCGGACTATCGAATATCGGCCGCATCGAATGGCTCGATCTGACCGTAGCCGATGCGGAGCGCATCAAAAATTTCTATTGCAATGTAGTAGGCTGGAACAGTGCAGATGTAGACATGGGCAGCTACAGCGACTTCAATATCAATCTGCCTGGATCAGGAGAAACAGTTGCTGGTGTCTGTCACGCTCGGGGGAGCAACGCCGGGCTGCCTTCCCAATGGTTGGTTTACGTCAGGGTTGCAGATGTGAAAAGCAGTGCCGTCGAATGTGAGAAGCGCGGCGGCAAGGTACTTGATGGACCCAGGCGCATGGGCGGCAGTAATTTCTGTGTCATCGAAGATCCTGCAGGCGCCGTGATGGCGCTGGTTTCCGACTGATGACAACATTCAAGGGCAGCTGCCACTGCGGTGCAGTGCAGTTTGAAGTGCGCAATCAGGACAGGCTCCAGGATCTGAAACGTTGCGACTGTACTCTGTGCCGCAAGAAAGGCGCAGTGATGGCCGGAGTAAAATTGGATGACCTGGTAGTCACCAAAGGTGAAGAAAAACTCAGTCTATATCAGTGGAATACCAAAACCGCGAAGCACTATTTCTGTTCTCACTGCGGCATCTACACGCATCATCAGCGGCGTGTTGCACCTGATGAATATGGCTTCAATGTAGCCTGCATCGAGGGCATAGATTTACAGCAGCTGGGTGATGTGCCGATGACCGATGGCCTTTCGCTGGAGCTGGTGGCTGACTAGGACTTGTCGCCATCGTCAGCCTCTGCCTCATTGGGTACTTCCGAGACAAGTTCCTTGACTACAGGCGTTCTTCTGCGCCTGGCTTTCTTCGGCACCATGCCTCGCATGGATTCCATCTTGCCAAAACATAAGAGTTTGTCTTCCGGTTCCAGAACCCTGCTACTGCGCGGATTGGGTACAACCTTATTGCCCCGATAAAGAGTCAGCACATTAATATCGAGTTCTGGTAACTGGGTATCCTTGATCGCCTGGCCAACGAAGTTCGATCCTTCCGGCACATAGATTTCAGTCACGCCATAGCCTTTGCTGACCGTGAGTCTCTGGCGCAGGTCTATCTCTGGAAAATCAACCTGGGCAGCGATGTAGTCGATTACTGCACCGGCGATATCGAGCTCGGTACAGCCTTCTATCCCTTCCAGTCCTGGAGACGAATTCACTTCCATGATCTGGGGACCATCCGCCCCCTCCAGCATGTCGACTCCAGCAACCCGAAGACCCAATATCTGCGCCGCTCTCACCGCTGTCTCACTGTATTGCTCATCCAGCTCAACTGCCTCTGCGACACCACCCCGATGCACATTGCTGCGAAACTCCTGGCCCTGGGCTACCCGACGCATGGCCGCTACAACCCTGTCCCCAACGACAAAGGCTCGAATGTCCTTGCCCTTGCTTTCAGCAACAAATTTCTGCACCAGTACATTTTGCTTCTGGCTCTGGAGCAATTCGATAATCGCTTCCGCCGCACGTTTCGATTCAGCAAGCAGTACTCCAATCCCCTGGGTGCCTTCTATCAGCTTGATCACAACCGGGGCACCGCCCACTCGTTCGATTGCAGGAATCACATCTTTCTTGTCTTTGACAAAAGTCGTTGAAGGAATACCAATGTGATGTCGACTGAGAATCTGCAGGGAGCGCAACTTGTCCCGTGAGTTGACAATACCGTGGGCCGGATTTGCACAGAACACATCCATTTGCTGGAACTGACGCACAACTGCTGTACCAAAATAGGTAATTGAAGTGCCAATCCTTGGCAATACGGCGTCATAGTCACTCAGTGGTTTCTGCCGAAAGTAGAGATCAGGATCTCCCTTGCGCAAGTCTATGGCAAACTTCAGGGTGTTGAGTATCTTGACCTTGTGACCCCGTTGCAATGCGGCCTCTTTCAGACGACGAGTGCTGTAGGCATTTGGCGAACAGGATAGGATCGCGAGCTTCATGGTAGACTGAACTCCTGAAAAGCGAACAACAATTTCTTCGCTATGATATAACTCCTAGTCTACTCGCTTCATGACAGATTGGTAGAATCTGGAGCGACAGAATAAAGCCAAAACAATAAGAAGTAAGAAGGACACAATTGAGTTGGGCAAGATACTAACCCTCGGTTGGCGGGAATGGGTCGGGCTCCCCGAGCTGGGACTCAATCAGATCAAGGCTAAAGTTGACACGGGAGCACGCACGTCGGCACTTCATGCATTCAGGATTGAAGAGTTTGAAGAAGACGGCATCCAGCAAGTCAGGTTTCATTTACACCCGAACCAGAGAGACCAGGATACGGTCAGTATCTGCACAGCTCCCATTATTGATCAGCGATCTGTCAGAGATTCCGGCGGACATAGTGAAGACCGCTGGGTCATCACCACACCTGTAACGATTGGCGGACACCGCTGGCCAATCGAAATTACCTTGACGTCCCGCGATGACATGCTTTTCCGAATGTTGCTTGGAAGAAGCGCAATCAAGGATCGGGCGCTGGTCGATTCTTCGCGCTCCTACATGATCGGCAAGAAGCGAAAGACACAAACAGCGGACTGAGCCGAATCTGATCTGCTCACCAGGAGAATAATGGTTTGACTACTGGCAGCCACAATCAAAATGATCTGAGTATTGGTGGTATAGACATCAAGCCAGGCGAGCGCAAGACACTCGAGCTTCCGGTACCCAGTCTCTATACCCACACCCAACTTGAGATGCCTGTGCAAGTTATCCGGGGAAAACAGGCCGGACCCACCCTGTTCCTCTCAGGCGCTATTCACGGAGATGAAATCAATGGTGTGGAGATTATTCGTCGGGTACTCAATCAAAAGAACCTTAAGAGACTGCGAGGTACGGTCATCGCTGTACCCGTTGTCAATATCTTCGGCTTCATCAATCAGTCTCGCTACCTGCCCGATCGAAGAGACCTGAATCGATCATTTCCGGGCTCAGAAGGAGGCTCACTAGCCTCCCGTCTTGCCCGTCTATTTCTTAATGAGATTGTGAGCAAATGTAGTCACGGAATCGATTTACACACGGCAGCTATTCACCGGGAAAATTTTCCCCATGTGCGAGCCGTGCTGGATGATGAAGTCACTGAACGCATGGCACGGGCATTCGGCTCTCCAGTTATCCTTAACAGCGAGATTATCGATGGCTCGTTGCGAAAAGCCGTTGAAGAAATGGGGGTCAATATCGTTGTTTATGAGGCGGGCGAGGCCTTGCGATTCAATGAGGTCGCAATTCGCGCTGGCGTTCGGGGTGTCATTAATATCATGCGGGAACTTGGTATGCTGCCAATCACCAAGGTGCCTCGCAAGCCTGCGCCCTCATCCATCGCGACCGGCAGCACCTGGATAAGAGCCCCCCAGAGTGGCATTGTGCGATTAATAAAGCCCCTGGGATCACGCGTAGAGGAAGGCGAGACCCTGGGGGTTGTAGCTGATCCTTTCGGAGAACAGGAACAACAGGCGGTAGCGCCTTTCGAAGGTATCGTCATTGGTAAAACCAATCTGCCTTTGGTCAACGAAGGTGAAGCGCTGTTTCATATTGCAAGAGTCAAGAGGCCCGACTCCGCTGAAGAACAGATCGAGGAGTTTCAACAAGTATTGGACCCTGCACTGGAAGAGAAAACACCTAAAGAGCCCCCGGTGAACTAATAATGATAGTTATGCCTCTTAGAAGCTTTTTTTCTGCATGCCTGTTATGGATTGCGACTGCGGCAGTGCTTGCTCAGGAGACTGGCCCGTACCTGTTTGTCCTGGGTGTAGCGCAAGATGCCGGCTATCCTCAAGCTGGATGCTTCGCGGCGCACTGTATGCCTGGCTGGGAAGACCCCAGGCTGCGCAGAGGCGCCACCTCCATTGCCCTGGTTGACCCACAGGGCCAGCAGAATTTTCTGTTCGAAGCGACGCCGCATCTGCCCGAGCAACTCTACACATTGGGCACCAACAACAGTTCTCCCCTGATGGGTATCTTTCTGACTCACGCGCATATTGGCCACTACGCTGGTCTCATGTTTCTGGGGCGTGAAGCCATGGGAGCGGACTCGGTCCCGGTGTACGCCATGCCGCGCATGACTGCGTTTCTTAGCCGTAATGGTCCCTGGAGCCAGTTGCTGGAACTCAACAACATCGATTTACGACCCATTTCTGAGCAGCGTCCCGTGAACAGCGGTGATCTCACCATTACGCCATTCCTGGTACCTCACAGAGATGAGTACTCTGAAACTGTAGGCTATCGAATCGAAGGGCCTGAAAGAAGCGCCGTGTTTATACCAGATATCGACAAATGGAGTGACTGGCATGTTGATATCAGGGACGTGGTTCGTGAAGTTGATTACGCGCTGCTCGATGCAACATTCTATGCTGATGGAGAGTTGGGCAATCGCGACATGTCGCAGATTCCCCATCCTTTTGTATCGGAAACCATGGCTCTGTTCAGCGACTTCGAGACCGAGCAGAAAAACAAGATCTGGTTTATTCACTTCAATCATACAAACCCCTTATTGAACCAAGATAGTCCTGAGAGTCGCTTCGTTAGAGAGCAAGGATTTAATATTGCCATCGAGGGCCTCTCGCTACCTTTATAGCGCCAATAACACAGCAACTGATTGATGATTTCTCTCTCACAAACACTCAGCTACATCCCCGGCCTTGTTTGTGGCCTGCAGCAACCTGCCATTACTGGCACCTTGATCATAGAAGACACCGGGAAACTCGATAGCAACGGTTTACGGGACCATGTAAGACAGTTGATACCGAGGGCCAGGTTTTCGGAACGAGAGACTCACGATTGTGAGTGGTTGGCAGAGAATAGCCTGCTATGGCTGGTTTCCTTGTTTCGCTCGAAACAGATCATCTGTTCTGAGCGATTCCATCTGTCGCAACAAAAGCATGACAGTGAAGACCTGGCGAAGTTTGAATTCTTCTTTCCTTTTGCGGTACCACCAGAAGTATTTCGACAATGCGCTGTCTGGCTGAGTCAGCTGCTCGATCTGCACAGTGATAGTACTGAATCACTTGAAAAGAAGTCGGTGAATCAACAGTTCGATGAACTTCTGGAATTGCTTGTTAAATATTCTGCACCCAGTATTAATCGCTTTGAGGTTGCGATAGCTGCTTTTGATCTCGACGTACCGATTTTTCCATTGAATATCGATGTCTACTATCTCGGACAAGGTGCTCACTGCGCCATGTTATCGAGTTCGTTTACCGAGAAGACGCCGGCCATTGCTGCCAATCTGGCAAGGAACAAGTACTACACTGCCGAGCTGCTTCGCAATGTCGGTTTGCCCGCTCCGCAACAAATCCGCGTCGTCGACAAGCAACAAGCCCTCGCCGCGGCTGACAAACTCCAATATCCAGTTGTAGTGAAAGCGGCGGATCTTGAAGAAGGACATGGCGTGTTTCCTTCCCTGAATAGCATAGATGCAGTTTCCGATGCGTTCACGAAAGTTAAAACCTTAAGCAAACGGATCCTGGTAGAAAAACATGTTGCGGGACGCACCCATCGTTTCACGGTCTTTCAGAACAGAGTGATCAAGATTGTGCAACGCATTCCTGGATCGGTAAGCGGAGACGGCAAGAGCACTATTACCGAGCTGGTAGAGCAAGCACAACAAACTCGCAGGCTGCAGTTCATTAGTGAAAGACAGGGCCGCCCGGCACTGAGCCTGGACGCTGAAGCGCTCGATCTGCTGAATCAACACGGACTATCGCCAGATTCTGTTCCCGAGTCTGGGAAGATGATTCTGCTACGTAAGACAGACAACGCCAGCAGTGGCGGCAGCAATAAACTCTTGCAGCACGATGAGGTGCATCCTGACAATATACAACTGGCCATTGACGCAGCGAGTGCGTTAAGACTGGATTTCGCTGGTATAGACCTCATCATTCCTGACGCACAAAAGAGCTGGCTGGACCAGGATGCCATCATCTGTGAAGTCAACGCCCAGCCAAGCACGGGCGCTCTCGACACACCGAAGCTTTATCAGGAAATTATCAGAGCATTGATCAAGCAGGATGGCAGAATTCCTGTCCATCTGGTAATCCTGCCGAAAGACGAGCAAGTTCACATTGAGGCGCTGCTGGAGTTGCAGAAGCAGTTGGCTTGCAACGGACTGTCCTGCAAAGAGGGTCTTTTTCTGAATGGGCAAAGAGCATCCAAAGGTTTTGAGAATAGTCACATCGCCGCCAGAGCGTTGCTGTTAAACAAACAGGTGACTGATGCCCTGTGTGTTTATGAGGCAAGCGAAATTGTGCAATATGGCTTATTCACAGACCGACTTCAGTCGCTGAAAATATTCAGTGCAAACTGCAGCGCAGATCCCATGAATGAAGAGCTGGAAAATGCTCTGTATCTGCTGCCTCCCGGTACCAGCTATGACACAATCGATCCCCAGGCGCTCTTCAGCCAGACTTAAGCTTACCCTGCTGCCCGTCTTGTTGCTGATAGCGACGCCACTACTTGCCCAACCTGATAGTGAATGCGGCAGTTATTTCGCAGGCAGGAGCGTTCGCTTCGTTGTTGCAGCCGGTGCAGGCGGAGGTTTTGATCGCAGTGCCAGGGCTCTGGCGAGAGAGTTTGCTGAGATCAGCAATGCCCGCGCCCAGGTCGCCAATATTCCGGATGGAAATGGTTTTCTTGCCGTGCGAGCGGTAAGCAAAGCGAACTCAAATTCACTCACCCTGGGCTTGCTGTCCAGGGAAAGAGTAATCAGCCCCCTGGCCAATAATTCTGGAACGACTCTCGATGATTTCCATGTGTTGGGCGTGCTTTCTGTTGAAGAGGTTGCCTGGTTAACACGAAGTGGCTTCGAGATACCAGACAATACTCGCATTCCCGTCGCCAGCTTCGATCGACATGAGGCAGCGCTGCGCCTGGGCCTGCCCGCAATGAATCTGAACTTCGCGTTTGCGGCCGTGCTTGGTCACGCCGGCAGCGCGGAATCTTCCAGCGCACTGTCTCGAGGGGATGTGGATGTCACCGTCTACACACTCTCCCGCGTCCGAAGATTGCTGCAGCAGGGAGGGTTCCAGGTGGCACTTCTGTTGAGCGACAAGCCACATGCAGACTTCCCGGGAGTGCCTCACCTGGCTGGTGAAGGGGGCCTGGTTGATCAGAATAGCGCACAGCTTTCCAATGCCGATCGCCAGCAACGGCTGGAACAGGCAGCGCTAATTACCCGGCTAAGCGCGTCGGTAAGAATGTTGTTGGTTTCAAGGAATGTTAATGAGACAACGAGGCAGTGTCTGTCAGAAGTAGTTGAGCAGATTCTGGGAAGTGAAAGCCTGGCTAAGGCGATGGATGCCTTGGGCCAGGAGTTCTCACCCATCGGCCCGGAAGAAGCAACGCGACAAATAGAAATGGATGCGCAATTAATGAATCAGCATTCTTCCTTACTCAATTCTGTCCTCGAGCAGGTACTGAACTAGCCCTCACGACCCCGGCGACCTAAAGGGAACCTGAACATGGGAGACTATCTGCAAGCTATCCTGGTCGGCTTGGGTAACGTCGCGTCACCTTCAGGCTTTCTGATTATTGTCGCCGGTACGCTGCTGGCAATGTTGATGTCATTCCTGCCTGGCATTGGCACCGCCAGTCTTCTGACGCTGGTGATGCTGCTCACCCTGTCCTGGTCGCAAACTTCGGTCCTGCTACTGTTCGGCGCGCTGGTTGGTGGAGCGACATTTATGGGTTCCGTCACTGCCATACTATTCAATGTGCCAGGTAGCGCGCCCAATGCAGCGACCCTGATCGATGGATATCCACTTTCAAAGAGAGGATTTACCAAGACCGCGATTGCAGCGGCCGCGACTGCGTCAGCGATTGGCTCAGTGCTAGGCGTTCTGGTTTTACTGGCAGCGCTGCCGTTCTTGTCGAGACTTGTTCCTTCCCTGGGTCCCTGGGAACAATTGCTGTTAGGCATCTGGGGCTTGACCACTATCGTTGCACTGCCTTCAAGCTCCAGGTCAAAAGCAGCTTTGATGTGCCTGCTCGGTTTGCTTGCCGCCATGATTGGCAATGATCCCATTGCAGCACAACCTCGCTGGCACTTTGGCATTGACGGACTGGTTTCAGGATTGGGTATTGTGCCGGTGTTGTTGGGTTTCTTTACTTTTGCAGAAATCATCAGCTGGGGCGAGTCACAGGTTAACCGGGACTCCTCGTTTGAGTCGGATCCTCAGGACTCCACCGCCGCTGGCATCAGGGCGGTACTTGCTCGTCCTTTGCTCACCCTGAAATCTTCTCTTATCGGCACCTTGATCGGCATAATTCCAGGTGTTGGAGGCACGGTTGCAGGTTTCGTCGCCTACGGTCAGGCACAGGGCTCTGAATCTGAAGGATCCCAGTTTGGCCAGGGGGACATTCGGGGTGTTATCGCACCTGAAGCGGCCACCGATGCGAAGGATGGCGGCTCACTCGTTCCGGCTATTGCACTGGGTCTGCCTGGAAGTGAAGTGGGTGTTTTCCTCATTGCGGTACTGGCGATTCACGGTCTGGTGCCGGGTGAACCGATGCTCAATGCGCAACTTTCACTCACCATGACGCTTATCCTTGCACTGCTGGTATCCAACCTGCTCACCTCTGCCCTGGGTATCGGTCTGGCTCCCCGACTGGAAAAACTTGGTCGTATTCCTCTGCAGCGAGCAATCCTGCCGATTCTGGTGCTTAGCTTCTTGTTGATTGTGCAGCTCAACGGGCTGCTGATTGATGTGCTGGCTGCGGTTGTGTTTGGTGTGTTCGGTTATGTTTGCAAACGGCTGGACTGGCCCCGCGTTCCTCTGGTGATTGCATTCGTACTTGGTGAATTTATCGAGCGTAATCTGGCCCTGAGCGGGCGCCTGATTGAACTCGGCCGAGTCGAGCCACTGCAGCGGCCTGTCGCTATCACTATTATTGTGTTGATATTCGCATCACTGTTGCTGGTACGCCGTCGCAATGAAAAGCGTGTGCTGCAATGGCAAACCGAGGACGTCTGTATCGGCGGCGCATCACTGTTGTTGTGTACAACACTTTTGATTACGGCCCTGATGAACAATTATTCCGGCTATGGCCTTGCAGTATCCACGGCAGGCAGTCTCTTCAGCATTGTCTTCTTAATTGTGGCCGTAAGAAATTCCAGAGACAGCAGTGCTAACAAATTAGTCCCTGCAATTAGTGCACTGCCGAGGAACCTGCTTGCTTTTGCTTGTTTTCCGGTTTGCGCCTGGCTGGTTGGATTTGAGTTGGCCCTTGGCTTGATGGTTTTTGCCATCTTGATAAGCAATGGAGACGAGGGTCGCAAGCGTGCGGTAATTGCGCTTGCATGGAGCTTCGCTGTGATGATTTTTTCTATGCTAATGATTCGCGAGGTCTGGCAAATCGAGCTGAATGATGCAGTGCTGATAGGTCTATTATTTTAAAGATCACGCGAAACTATCGTTTGAACTATTATTTGAACTATTGTTTGCACAGACACACTTCAACCCGCTGACTTTCTGCATAAGTGCCACTGACTACCGGTCCTCGTTCCTTCTCCAGGAAAGGAACTGCTTCCAGCTTGAGCAGCTTGAATCCTGAACCTGAACAGAGTTCCAGAAAATCATCGAGTACCGGAGCACGATGCAGCAGCGGTTTGATGTTCCATCCATCAGCCAGGGCTGTTGAGAGCTCTTCAAGCTGGTCTGCAGAGAGTCCAATCAGTTTCGCTGCAGCAAGAAATTTTTCAGCGGTTAGAGGAGATGAAGGTACAAGCGCTTGTGTCGGCATCACGGGATGCATCAGGTTGGAAAGATAGACTTCACCCTGTGGAGACAATAGCGCATGCCATTTAGCGAACAGTCTGGGGCGAGCTTCTGGAGCGATAAACGCCATCAGGGAATGTGCAACGATAATATCAACTGGCCTGCAATCCAGCTGCAAGAAATCAGTTTGATGACATTCCAGGTCAATGCCCAGTTGCCCGGCAAATTGTTGGTTCTGTCTGATGACGGTTTCACAACGATCGGCGAGAACAACAGTAGCAGAAGCACCGTCGATGCCTGCATACACCAGGTCAAGCATTGCAGTATCGGCGGCACCGGCAATCAGTATGCGAGTCTCCTCACGCTCCCTGTCAGCTTGCAGACCGCGGCGGAGATTGGAGAGAAAAAATGCTGTGCCAGCCAGTTGAAAAGGGGCACCTCTCGCAATGCGGGCCAGTGGCCAGAATCGGTGGTATTCCAAACACCGATGCTCTGGCCTGCAGTATAGGGGCGCCAGGGAAAATACGGCTTCGGCATTCGCCTTCAGATTTTCAGGCAACTCGTCCGTGATCGATGGGCTCAATGGGCACTCGCAGTCAGTTTGCCAGTCGAGTAATCCTGAACTGCCTGCTCGATTTCTTCCATGGTATTCATAACGAACGGGCCGTAGTGAACAATGGGCTCATTGAGCGGCTTGCCGCTGATGACCAGAATTCTGCTGCCGGCTTCGGCATGCATGACCAAATCGCCCTCGTGAGAAAGTCTCGCCAGTTTACCTGATCCAAGCAAGTAATCACTGCCGGCAAGCCTGGCACCACCTTCGTACACGTACAAAAGCA
Organism: uncultured Pseudohongiella sp.; assembly: GCA_965267495.1. GTDB lineage: Bacteria > Pseudomonadota > Gammaproteobacteria > Pseudomonadales > Pseudohongiellaceae > UBA9145. The sequence continues at coordinate 3,339,288 of OZ254078.1, forward strand.
CATTGTGGCCATCCGGAATAGTCACTTTGAATTGCTGATCCTGTGTTACTTCAATGTCCAGATAGCCAGGCTGGGTGGTGAGACCATTGACGTGGCCATCTACATTCTGATCATTGACCCGTAGATTGCCTGCTATCGCCTTGATGACAAGCGCGTCCAGCTTGTACACGGGAATATCGCGTGCAGCGATGTCCTGATACTCCGCCGCTGTCATCTTCTCTTTGGCAGCCAGATTGACCCAGAGTTGGAAACCGCGCATACGGCTTTCTTCCTGTTGTGGCATCTCTGAATGAATGACACCTGACCCGGCTTTCATCCATTGCACATCGCCAGGTCCGAGCTTGCCAACATTCTGCATGTGGTCCCGATGCTCCATATAGCCTTCCAGCATATAGGTCACCGTTTCAAATCCCCGATGGGGATGTGGGGGGAATCCACCAATATAGTCGGCTGCCGTATCGCTGCCAAACTCATCGAGCATCAGAAAGGGATCGAATCTCGCCAGGTCATTGCCGCCAAACACCCGTTTGAGTTTGACGCCATCGCCATCGCTGGCGGCCTGGGCGGTTAAAACTTCCTCAATCTGTCTCACTGAACTATTCACGATTCCTCCTGTAGCGCCGTTGGCTGTGGTGTATTGGCAGCGGCGGTCCCTATATAGTGGGCCCGCTCCGTCCAATCTCAAGCCCGGCATCGCCCCACTTTAGGGGACACCCATTTAAATCTGGCTTGGGAAAACTGTCTGCTGATGTATTTCAAATCCGCTGCAGGCCAGAACTGGTGTGGCTTTGCGACAAATGATTTAAATGGGTGTCCCCTAAAGTGAGTCGTTCAGTTTGTATTCAGATGGGTACTGTAAGCTCACAATTGCCGCGTAGTGTTTGTGCAGTAAAGCCATGTTGTGGAGCAGGAAGGACTATGAAGAAACTAGCGATATTCTTAACCCTTGGTGCAAGCATTCTGGTGAGCCAGTCGGCTTTTGCGGACCATCGCTTTTACAACCGGGGCTTCAATAGCTGGGGCTTCGATTACGGCTACGGGTACAATCGGCCCTTCGGCCGGTCATTCAATCGCTGGGGACCACGTTTTTACGATCCCTACCGTTTTGGCGGTGGTAACTATTTCAGTGTCTCCTACGGCAATCGGTTCGGTCCCTATGGCTACGGTCGCTGGGGACGCCGCCATTTCGGTGGTGGTGATCTGCTGGGGGGTATCGTCATAGGTTCACTCCTGGCCAACAGCTATCGTGACTACAATGAACCAAGACGTGTTGAGCGTGTGGTCTACAGTCGCCCAGTAAGCACTACACGGAAAGTTGCCTACGTAAACAGGTCACAACCGGCCGCCACCAGCGGCAGAAAATTGCTCCGGGACCTGGATGGCAATTGCTTCGAGATTGCCTACAACAGCTCAGGAGATGAGGTGCGGACTCAAATCGACCCGTCTGTCTGCGCCTACTGAAGACCCACCCGGCGCATCAGGCCTGATTTTTCCCGGTGTTGAATTTGGTTCATACTAGGGAACCAGTTTCCTGGTCCTGGGTCTTAGTTCAGGCACATTGTTGTCGAAGTTTGTTATGAATCGCACGCTTTCCATACTCGCCATCAGCGCAGTTTTGCTTTCCTGCGCGACTTCCCCGATGAATCGTCGTCAGGTGGTGCTGTATTCTGAATCAGAGATGGCGCAGCGTGGGGAGCAGACTTACAGGCAGATGCAAAGCGAGTTGCCGGTGACGCCTCACAGCAGCGAGATTAGCTACGTGCAATGTGTTGCTGACTACGTGATTGAGGCGCTGGATCCGAATCAGCGAGCTGTGGGCAGCTGGGAAGTGACTGTATTCGACGATGAACAGGCCAATGCTTTTGCACTTCCCGGTGGCAAAATCGGAGTCTACAACGGGCTGCTCAACGTGGCTTTTAACCAGCATCAGCTGGCCGCGGTCCTGGCACATGAAGTGGGCCACGTGCTCGCCAATCACTCCAATGAAAGAGCCAGCCAGTCCACCCTGCGTAATGTCGGCCTCGCAACGGCCAGGATACTGGGCGCATCCGATACGACGCTGGAAGCCATAGACTATGGCGCTCAACTCGGTTTGTTTCTACCGTTTAACCGCACCCAGGAAAGTGAAGCGGACTCAATCGGTGTGCTCCTCATGGCCAGAGCAGGATTCGATCCAGAGCAGAGCATAGCCTTGTGGGAGAACATGTCCGCCGATGGTGGGCCGCGACCACCCGAGTTTCTTTCCACCCATCCTTCCCCGAACTCACGCATGGCCGATCTTCGGGCAATGATGGAGCAGGCTAGCCTGTTAAGGGCTCAGGCCCAGGCGAATGGCATGAATCCTGACTGCGTGCCGCAACCTATCAACTGAAAGAACTAGTAGTCCTTCTCGAACTTGGGCCATTCAACATCAGCCTTGTTGATGAAATTAACCATGTCAGCTTTCCAACGCTGATTCACCCGGCGACTGTAGTTCAGATATAGCTTTCCTTCGTGGATTGTCCAAAGATCCGGCTCTGCGCTGGCAGTATCGCCATTGGACATCGCCCAGGCGCAATAGCCACCGTACTGCGGTGCATACTTTTCAGGATCTGCCCTGAACAGATCCAGGTGTTCCTGTGAGCTGAATTTCCAGACTGCGCCTTGATACTCAAAGGTGTAATCGTCGGAACCTTCAACTGGCATGCCCTGAGTGAAGTAGGCGACTGTATCGTATCCGCGCAAAGCTTCGTTGCTGAAGAAACCGGTGTAGATCGCATCGATAGCCGCAGAAGCAGAGTGGGAGGTCATAAACAGGAAAGCAGCAATAAACAGTGAGAAAATTTGCTTCATCGTCACGCTCCTATACCGCGGCAGGCTTTGGCGCCCGGCCGAATACTGATAACAGCTCGTCCCGGCGCAGGCCAATAATCGTGAGGGAAAACAACCACACCAGTACCGCCATGGCAAAAAGCTGGCCCCCATCCCGCTCCCCGGCCTCATTGATAATCACGCTCACACCCAGCGGCGTGAACAGATGAAAAAATATTGCCCCCGACATTACCGCGAAGGCAATGGCAGCCCCAAATGCCTGAGTCCTGCGAATAAGCAGGAGAACAGAGGCAATCAACTCCACCGTACCGATGGTGTATCCGCCATAGGCGGCAAATCCAGACGCAGCGAATTGCAGAAACCCGATCCCGGACATCCATTCACCGATGGTGCCGAAGATATGCTGGGTCTCGTATGAGTTGGAGAATTTGAAAAACAGGGATTGCACAAAGACGATGGCAATGAAGATGGCCATCCCCCAGGGCAGGTAGTGCATGAATTTGGCGCGGTCCATTGGATATTCCTCACAATTGGTCTATGCGAAAAAGACCCCTCCGGTAAAATATTATTTCAACACTAAGAAATCCAATTCCAGGGCATCAGAAAAACTTTCACGCCGGGTGAAGATTTTTGGCAGTCTGCAGTGAGGTGAAGTTCGCGTCAGGGCGGGCCGGGAATCCAGCGTCTGGAATTGCAGGCAAAAAAATGGGGCTGCCCTTGATCTTAGCGACAACCCCATCCCTGCTTGAGAAGCTTTTGTAACCAGCTCTGCCTGCGTGCGAATTCAAACGAGAGCCGATTAAGCTTGGGACTATAAGATCACACACCCTGCGGGGGGACATTGACCTATATCAAGAAGCCAATAGCTGGGCGGGGAAGAGGCCTGGCAACACCTGGCCTGAAGCAGGAAGCTGGGCCCTTAATCGGCCAAATATTTAGTAAAGTAATTACTTTACTAAGTAGAAAATGAACGCAAATCTGTCCTGAAATGATTGTGTGTCACTGCTTGTACTTCACTATATATAGTGGTAATGTCTTCAACGCAACACAGCATAGTGATCAAATGTCGTATTGCATTAGCCCGGGTGCCACCCCTCCACACCTCTTAATCAGCACCCGGGCCCTCCTTGAGATCCCCGCCCCTGCCCGGCTCGCGTGTCCGGGCAGTGGGTCGGGGCCCTCACTTTCCTTAGCCTGTAAAGCGTGTTCAGATAGGGCGAATTTTGTGCTCTCGAGGCCTTTTGCCGATGTCTGAGACCAGTGTTCCGGATGCGCGCAGGGAATGCCTGAATTGCGGTCAGCCCATGGAGGCTTCTTTCTGTGCCCATTGTGGCCAGGAAGAAAAACAGGTCAAACGCCCGTTCATCCTGTTTGTGCAAGAGTTTCTCTGGGTAGTCTTCGAGTTGGACGGGCGAGCCTACCGTACGCTGGGCAATTTGCTGATCCGACCAGGCTTCCTGACCCTGGAGTACTTTGCCGGCCGGAGAGTGAAGTACACACCTCCCCTGCGCCTGTTCCTGATCATTAGCATCGGCTTCTTCCTGATCGTCTCCCTGTTTGCCTCGATTGATGGTATTCGCCAGGACATGGCCGACATTGCGGCGCCGCAGGAAACCCGGGAAACGACTCAGGACCCAGAAGACAACGAAGAGGAAGGTGGCATTGGCCCGGGCCTGGAAGATGTGCCGGAAAGCGAAAACTATGATGAAGTCATCGCCTTCCTGGAACGGGTCAGCCTGCCATTCTTCGCAGAAGAGACCAATCGCAACCTGCAGACTGTGCTGGTAACCCAGTTTGAAACCAATATCGAAGAGCTCACGGCCGATCCCAGAGATTTCCTCACGGAATCGCTGGAATACGTCACAATCTTTGTGCTTCTGATGATGCCGATTCTGGCCCTGATCCAGCAGATTCTCTGGGTGCTAAGCAGGCGCTACTACGTGGAGCACCTGGTGCTTACGGTCCATAACCACGCCTTCCTGATTCTGATGGTGTTCTTGACCATGGTTCTTGGCATCTTCAGTGATACACAAATTCCGTTAGTCAATGATGTTGCGGAGATGCTCAGCGTTGCAGCAGTGATATGGATCTTCATCTATCTCTACCTGAGTCTGAAGCGCTATTTTGGCAGTGGCTGGTTTATTACTGCCATACTCTATCTGGTAGCCACCACTGCCTATTCCATCGTTCTCACCATAGGTCTGGTGGCATTCGCAGTCCTGCTGGTCCTGTTTGCCTGAGTTCAAATTGCGCTGCCCTCCGCTGGCGTCATATCATCCGGGCATCCCACTGATGGCCTCTCCTTGCGGGCGGCGTCAGCGGCGCCTTAACAATAACAATAAGGACCAAGCATGATTGTCTACGGTGTTGCCCTGCTCTCTGTGTGCCTGATTCTGGGCATGATTATTGGCGAAACACTTGGTGTGCTGCTCAACGTGGATGCCAATGTTGGTGGCGTCGGTATCGCCATGCTGTTCCTGGTTTTTGCCAGCAACTCGGATGTCTTCAAGTCGCTGACCGAAGACGCAGCCGGCTCCGGTATCAAGTTCTGGAGCGCAATGTACATCCCGATCGTGGTAGCCATGGCTGCCAGGCAAAACGTAGCTGCCGCAGTCGACGGTGGCGTGCTCGCCCTGCTCGCAGGCGTGGCTGCAGTCGTGGTGAGTTTTGCGTTGGTACCCGTAATCAGCAAACTGGGTTCGCCGCCCGCTGTCGCTGACAGCGAGGAGGCAAACTGATGGAAATCCTGGAAACAGTTTTTGTTCGCAATAACCTGGTCGTTGCCTTCGCCGTAGTAGGTGTCACCATCTGGCTGTCCTATTTCCTCGCCGACAAGCTTACCCAGGGTCGCATCCATGGATCTGCGATTGCGATTGCGCTGGGGCTGGTGGCAGCCTATTTCGGTGGCGTCGCCACCGGAGGCAATACTGGTGTTGCAGATGTCGCCTTGCTCAGCGGCATCGGACTCATGGGTGGCGGCATGATGCGGGATTTCGCCATTGTCGCAACGGCCTTTGGCGTACACATGAGTGAGCTGAAAAAGGCCGGTATCGCAGGGGTGGTTTCCATTTTTGCCGGCGTTATTGTGTCTTTTATTGTGGGTGCGGCAATCGCTGTGATATTTGGCTACACCGACGCCGCAGCAATCACGACCATCGGTGCAGGTGCGGTGACTTATATTGTTGGCCCGGTAACTGGCGAAGCGATCGGTGCCAGTGATGAGGTCATCACCCTGAGCGTTGCGGCAGGCCTGGTTAAATCCATCCTGGTAATGATTGGCACGCCACTGGTAGCTCGTTTTATCGGCCTCGACAATCCCCAGTCGGCCATGGTGTTTGGTGGACTCATGGGCACTACCTCCGGCGTCGCAGCAGGACTTGCTGCTACTGATCCCAAACTGGTGCCCTATGGCGCGATGACTGCCACCTTTTACACCGGAGTCGGTTGCCTGTTGGGTCCATCTATCCTATTTTTCATTGTCAGCGGCATGTTCTAGGCTGCGGATAGCACGAGAATCAACTAAATAGCGGTACCAACATGGCAGTCGAATCATTTCCTCATCTAACCAATGACAACAACAAGATTGCGCTGGTCGAAGGCGACACTTCTTACAGCTATGGAGAAGTCAATGCGAGAATAGATCGCTTCGCCACTGGCTTGTTGGGTGACAGTGCTGACCTGCAGGAAGAACGCATCGCGTTTTTCATTCCTGCCTCTCTCGACTATGTGACGGTGATGCATGGAGTGTGGCGAGCCGGAGGCATTGCTGTGCCGCTGAATGTGGCCTCGGCCGTCGCCGAGCTGGATCACTATCTCACCTGCGCCAGCGTCACTCGCATGATCGCCAATGGTGAGTATCAGGAATCACTGCGCGAACTCTGCGCGGAACTGAACATCGAGTTATTGTCGGTTGAAGAGGTGCTCGCCGACGCTGCGGGGACTCTTCCGGATCTGGATGCAGACCGCCGGGCAATGATGCTGTTCACCAGCGGCACTACCAACAAGCCCAAGGGCGTCGTGAGCACCCATAAGACCATAGTTGCCCAGATCACCACCCTCATCGATGCCTGGGAATGGACCAGCGATGACGTTATTCCCCTGTTTCTGCCGCTGCATCACATTCACGGCATCATCAATATTCTCAGTTGTGGCCTGTGGGCCGGCGCCACGGTGCACTTGTTCAGCAAATTCGATATTCCAAAGATCACACAAGAAGTGACAGCTGGCACCTATAATGTATTTATGGCCGTTCCAACTATTTATGTGAAACTGATTCAATACTTTGACAACATCGATAACAGCGAGCTACAGAAGATCTGTGATGGCTTCAAGGATATGCGCCTGAATATCTCCGGCTCTGCAGCCTGTCCGGTGAAGCTGTTCAACCAATGGCGTGATCTGACTGGCCAGGTGTTGCTTGAGCGCTACGGCATGACGGAGATCGGCATGGGCATTTCGAATCCCTATAACGGGGAGCGACGAGCCGGTTGTGTCGGTCAACCCTTACCTGGAGTGGAATGCCAGCTGTTCGATGAATATGACCAGCCGATCAAGGAAGAAGCAGTTCCCGGCGAGATTCGCATCAAGGGAGACAATGTGTTTCTGGAGTACTGGGACAATCCCAAGGCTACTGAAGAGTCATTCAAGGATGGCTGGTTCTGCACTGGTGACGTGGCAGTTGTTGAGGATGGTTACTATCGCATCATGGGTCGCTCCTCTGTAGACATCATCAAATCCGGCGGCTATAAGCTCTCGGCCCTGGAGATTGAGGGTGTCTTGCTAACACACGAAGACATCGCCGAGGTAGCCGTGATCGGTGTGGAAGATGACACCTGGGGTGAAGCAGTTACCGCATTCATCGGCCTCAATGCCGGCGCTTCGATGGAATATGAGGACCTGAAAACCTGGTGTGATGGCAAGATGTCTTCCTACAAAATCCCCAAAGCCATCAAAATTGTCGATGCCCTGCCACGCAATGCCATGGGTAAGGTCACCAAACCGGCACTGCGGGAAATGGTCTAGACCCAAACAGTCAGAATTTCGTCGCAAATCACTGGTACCCTCGGCACAGGGCAATACAATGCCCGCTGCTGAATCCTGCTCTATGTATGAGGACTTGAAAAAATGACAACTATGAACAAATCCATCGGCGCGTCCGCGTTGTTACAGACATTACTGCTCCTGCCAATGCTGCTGCTCTCCGTGGCGAGTACTGCGCAGGAGTTTCGTGCTGGAGATCCCCTTGGCGCGGTCAACGAAGCTGGCGTTCGGGTGCCCATGTCATCCAACGTAAAGGTCTATGGGAGCTTTCACTTCTCAGAAAGCTGCACTTTCGATCCGGCCACTAATCTGATTCTGGCCATGAATACAGGGGAGCGGGGTGATGGAACAGAGAATGATGGCTTCGTTTCCCGTATTAATCCCGATGGCTCAGTGCACACAGCGAAATGGATTGGCGAAACCCGTGATGGACTGGAACTTCATCACCCCTTGGGAAGCGCAGTGCGCAACGGCGTGCTGTACACGGTAGACGTGGGTTACATTCGCTCTTTTGACCTTGAGACAGGCAGACCTCTAAAGTCCGTAGAAGTACCCGGTTCAACTATCCTCAACGGCATCGCAGTCACTGAAGACGGCACCGTCTACGCTTCCAATACCCGCAACCCGGAGTTGATCTACAAGATCACTGCCGATGATGAAGTGTCCGTGTTTGCCGAAGGTGCGCCACTGGCAGTACCTAATGGTGTCGCTATCGATCCTGATGGCAATATCGTTGTGGTCAATATCGCCGACAATGCGGTAATCAGCTATAGCCCGGATGGTGAAGTAGTCCGCATCGAACATGCCGTAGAAGGCGGCAATGATGGTGTCGTGGTCCTGGATGATGGCACCAAGTATGTCAGCAGTGTGCGCTTTGGTTCGGTGAGCCGCATCCGCCCAGGCGAGGATGCAGAGATTATCGCTTCAGGCATCCCCAGCGCAGCATCCATGTGCTATGACTCCACACAGCACCAGCTGGTGATTCCCATGAATCCCAACTTCGCGCTGGCGTTTATTCCTTTATAGCCAGCATCAGGGCGCGGCAATAACTGCCACTGCCTCCACTTCTACCAGGAAGCTTTCCCGCACCAGTCCGGCGACACCTACCAGGGTGGACGCCGGTGCTGGTACATCTGAGCTGAAATAGCGACTGCGCACAGTGCTGTACTGGGTCACCTTGTCGCTACTGATGTCCACGATGAAGCCGGTGAGTTTAATGACATCCGCAAGGCCTGCACCGGCAGCTTCAAGTTGAGTGCTCATATTGGAGAACACGATATCGACCTGTTCCGTGAATGACTGCGGCACCTGCCCATCTCGCAAACCTACCTGCCCGGACACATAAATGGTCTTTACACCCCCTGCAGTGACTGTCGCGATATGTGAATAACTGGGATTGGAGTTGATGAATTCTTTACTCAGCCCCGCCGACTCCGCAGCAAACACACTGCTACCTAGCAAAATGAGGAAGAAAGTGGTGATGAGTCTGGGAATTGATAACACCGGGCGTATAGTCTGGTCAGTCATGACAGCTTATCTCCTCGCTAGTAATGCTTAAGATTGAAAGATTCAGGTGCTGACTATTGTATGTCGCCGGGAGACATCCGGCAGCAACATTGACGCGTCGTTAGAAGCCAGCTTCGCAACCGGGTATAATGCGCGCCAAATTGAATTCAGTTTCCAAGCGCGAGCTACATTCTCTCTTGAACATCGAGTTTCTGGGTAAAACCCTCTCCGGCCCTTTCACAGTACCTTCCGGTATCGTCACCTGCTCCGCCAACATCATTCAACGGGTGTTTGACACCATGCCAGAAGTGGGTGTGCTCACAACAAAGAGCATCGGTCCGGCGCCGCGACTCGGTTATCGGGAGCCGATCCTCACCCAATATGAACCCGGTAGTTTCACCAACGCCGTGGGACTCACTAATCCAGGGGCTGATCGCTCAGCAGAATTGCTCGCTGAACTGACTATCCCCGCGGACCGGTTCCTGTTGATTTCCATCTTTGGCGGCAGTGTTGAGGAATATGTGGAGGTTGCCAGGAAGCTGGCACCCCATGGTGATGGGCTGGAGCTGAACCTCTCCTGTCCACACGCCAAGGGTTACGGCATGGCCATGGGACAGGATCCCGAACTGGTGCAGGAAATTGTCGCGGCAGTTAAGGCGGCCGTAGATATTCCTGTTATCGCCAAGCTGACCCCTAACGTGCCCAGCGTGGCTGAAATCGCGCGGGCAGCAGTAGCAGGTGGCGCTGATGGCATTTGCGCCATCAACACCATGGGCCCGGAAAGATATGATGCCCACGGACATGCAATTCTCAGCAACGAGGTAGGTGGTGTATCCGGCAAAGCGGTCCTGGAACGCGCACTGGAATGTGTGTCGGAAATTCATCAGGCGGTTGAATGTCCGATTATCGCCTGCGGTGGCATTAGCAGCGCGGCGAACGTTCGCGCTTTTCAGGAGGCCGGCGCCACGATCATCGGCGTGGGCTCTGCGCTCATCGGGATGAACACAAATGAAATAGGCAACTATTTTCGTGTGCTGAGTCGAGACCTGGAAAAGGACTCTGAAAACGCTGAAGGCCTGGTTCGCTACGATATTGATATGGACTTTCGCCCAGTTAATCTGATTGCCAACAAGCGCATAACAGATGATATCTGCATTCTAACTTTTGATCGCAAGATTGATATTCAGGCCGGACAGTTTGTATTTCTGTGGATACCGGGGCTGGGAGAGAAACCATTCTCGGCTCTCACCGATGATCCTTTTCAACTGGCGATCATCAATCTGGGTGAATTCACCAATGAGCTAATGACGATTGAACCTGGTGTCGAGTGTTACGTCAGAGGACCACATGGCAATCCAGTGGAACCACCCGAGGACGCAAAGATCATGGCTGTCGCCGGTGGCACCGGCCTGGCCGCGGTCTGGCAGTTGGCACGAGACTTTGGCAACACAGAAATCTTCTTCGGTGCGCGCAGCGCAGAACGTCTCTACTTCGTGGAAGAAAGCGCAGAAGTAAGCGATCTTCATATCGCTACCGATGACGGTAGCCGGGGTCATCATGGCGTCATTACCGAGCTTCTGGAACAGCGCCTGGAACAACTCGATCCGGCAGAAAGAGAACAGCTGGTATTTTACAATTGCGGTCCTGCGCCAATGGTGCATGCCGCTGAAAAAGTGCAAAGAAAATATTGCCCTCCCGAGCGCATCTTCAATGCAATCGACTATTTAACCAAATGCGGTGTTGGTATCTGTGGTGCATGCGATGCGCCCGATGGTCGTCGTCTCTGTGTTGACGGTCCTTTTCTGGACGCAGCCGACACGGCAAAGTCTCTCGCTACCAGCCAGGCTTAGTCAGCGCCACCACAAAGATCATCATAACAATAATCAGTGCAGCCGCCAGGAACAGGCCACGCGACTGTTTGGTCTTTCCCCGCTTTAAGGCCATGGTGCCAAACAGGATATACAGTAGCAGCAGTACAATCTTGATCGTCACCCATCCCACCACAAGGGGATACTGACGACTCATCACAACGAGCACGATGGCAGTCGTCAACAACAGTGTGTCGTTAATATGCGGCAGTACCCGGGTGAGTTTCGCCTGTAACAGCGGCGAAGCTTGCAACATCCAGAACCCACGCAGGCCGAACCCGATCAATGACAGTACTGCGAAGCTGACGTGGAAGTATTTGATCAGTAAATAGCTACTCAATGTTGTACGCCCGGAACAGATAGTTTGAGCACAAAGTGTAGCAGCTCGACATGATTCAGACCTTCAATTAGCATGGTCTGATAACAATAATATCTGGAGGTGGAATCATGCGACGCCGCGACTTTATCGCTTCTGCGATGACTCTTGGCACAGGGGCACTGTTAGCACCGGGCGGCCTGGCTCAGGAGCTTGACCCCGCAGCTCCTCGGGACTGGTCTGGCAATACGCCGCTTCGTTACCCGGACCCGGATCTGGTCGCATTGGACAGCCGCTTCCAGCGCTACATCCTCTTCAATACTCCGATCAGACGCCACCATGTCGGCACCATGTGGGCGGAAGGCCCGGCCTGGAATGGCGTCGGCCGCTATCTGGTGTGGAGTGATATTCCCAACAATCAACAATTACGCTGGGTCGAGGATGACAATCGGGTCACCGTTTTCAGAGACCCTTCCGGAAACAGCAACGGCAACACTTTCGATCATCAGGGTCGTCAGCTTTCCTGCGAACACGGCAATCGCCGGGTGGTGCGCTACGAGTACGATGGCAGCACCACTGTTATCGCCGACAACTTCGAAGGTACGCCGCTGAATTCTCCCAATGACGTGGTAGTCCACCCCGATGGCAGCATCTGGTTTACGGATCCGCCTTACGGCATTCGCGGCAATTATGAAGGTAATCGCGCAGATCAGGAGTTACCGTTGTCAGTCTATAGGGTCGATGGTAATAGCGGTCGCATCACTCGCGTCACCGATGACATTGATGCACCAAACGGTCTCTGCTTCTCACCGGACTATGCACTGCTCTACGTAGCCAATACCGGAGCAGGACGGGATATCCGCGTATGGGATGTAGATGGCGACCGTTTACGCAACGGTCGAGTGTTTGCCGAACTCGTTGATCCAACCAATGGCAATCGCACTTCAGCGGACGGTATCCGATGCGATAGTGACGGCAATGTGTGGGCCGGAGCGCGGCCTGGTGTGCAGATTACCGCGGCCGATGGCGACACCATCGGCGTGATTCGATTGCCTGAAGTCTGTGCCAATGTCTGCTTCGGTGGCGCCAAACGCAATCGGCTGTTCATGACCGCAAGCCAGTCATTGTATTCTGTCTATGTGGGAGTACGCGGCGCAGGCGTGGCTTAGACAAACCCGGGCTTACCGCACCGACAACCAGCCTGCCTGTTTCTCCTGCTGCCATCGAGGCAAAGTGACAAGACGATTGCCTGCAATCCAATATACAGATTCGGGAACTGCCGTAGAGCTCAATGCAATGTCCAGTCAAGTCGCGGCGAATCGATCCAGGCACTTATTCCGAACAGTGCTGCTACTTTGTTGTTCCCTGGTTCCCCTCTCGTCATTTGCGCAGGAATCAGTAGTCCTTTGGGAAAATGGCGGGCCGCTCGGTGTCGAGTTTGATCGCTTGTTACCCGACGTCGTTTCTTATCAGCGAGCCGTTGTCATCGATCCCTCGGCAATCGGTGAACTACAATCAGGCAGGCTTATTTCTCTGGAGCTGGCCCCTGCTGAACTCCTTACCTTCCGCTTACTCTCCAGCCGTCAATTTCTCAATGGCGATATTGGCGTAAGTGGCACCGCAAGCCTGGGCGGCAATCTAAGCATGCTCTCGCTGGTAGTGAGCGATGATGCCATACTCGGCACAATCAACACTGGCTCAAGACGCTTCACTATTTCCGCACAACTGGACAGCGACTCAAGCTATTCAGGTTACCTCTATACCCAGGGCGAGAATGCGCAGTTTATACCAATTGATGGTGGTGGCTTGCCCACTAGCGCCCTGCCGGGAGAAGAGAGGTATCAAAACGCCCTGCCTCTGACCGGCAACGACGTTTCTGTTGTCCAAACGCTTTCCAGTGAGATTGCCACGGTAGGTGAACAGGTCGATATCAGCATTAAGGTCACCAACAATACTGCTACCACGCTTTCCAATGAAGCATTGAATGTGCTCTTCATTCTCGATGAGTCTTCGCTGACTTTTAGTTCTGGCAGCTGCACAACAACAAACCTTGGCTCACAATTCAGCCTGCAATGCACCCTGCCTGATATCGCACCGGGAGCAGAGACGACAATTGACTATTCAGTGCTGCTCACCGATGACTCTTATCCTCAGCTGCTTAGTAGTGTGTTTGTCGGCGACCTGACTGGAGAACACGTACGTCAGGATGCATTTATATTTGTCATTAGAGACACTCTCACCGATTCTGATGGCGATGGGCTATCGGATTTTAATGAAGAACTCACCGGTACAGACCCTGATAACAGTGCATCAGCAATCGATGCCAATGCAATAGTTGAAACAGATGTGATGTTTCTCTACACGCAAAGGTTTGTAAACGACATCGGCGCTGTCGCTCCTGAGACGAAGATCAATCAACTGGTCGAACTTACCAATGGCTATTACGCGAACAGTGGAGTGAAGATTGCGTTTCGTCCGGTGCTTTATCGACTTGTCGACTTTTCTTTTCGTAATTCAGTAGTCAGCGCCATTCAGGCGATGCGAAGTGCCGAAGGTGTGCTGAGTTTCATCCCCGATACGCGCGACGCGGTCGGCGCCGACATCGTGGTTATGATAGATGGTTTATTTCTGGCCGATCAGGCTTGTGGCATTGGTTCAACCCCTGGGGTTGGTTTTCAGGGGGAACTCTTTCACGAGCAGATAGTTGCTCCTGAGCTTTACGTTGCCCAATATACCGATGGATTTTCTCAACAGGGTGCGTCTGGTTGCGACGATCTCACCCTGGCGCATGAGCTTGGTCACAACCATGGCCTTGATCATTCTCACCGTGAAGACAGCGCCGCAGGCACATTTCCCTGGTCCCTTGGGCACGGAGTCGATGGCTCGTTCAACACTATTATGGCCTATACCACACACTATCCCGGCTCAGAGTCCATACCCTTGTTTTCCAATCCACAGAGCACAGATTGTAATGGTCTCCCTTGCGGTATATCCCGAAATGATCTCGAGCAGGGTGCAGATGCTGTGCACAGCCTCAATCATACGCGCTTTCAGGTATCGAACCGGCGCAGCTCACGAATATTGCCAATCACCAGTCTCTCTGGCAGCTCGAATCTCATTGCCTATGGTGGCGCCAGTCGTAGTGGCGCCAGTGAAATACCCCTCGACACTTTCAATGCCGGTGATTCCATCGACGTCCGCGCTACTCTGGAGATTCCTAGCGAACATCAGGGCACCGTGGGAGAAACTTATGTGGTAATTTCAGTTGATGGTTCTCTACTATTTTATATAGACGCAGTGGGAAATTATCAGAGTTGGGACGGTGAGCTGGAAAGTCTGCAAGCCAGTATCGCGCCGCGCGCGCTCAATGCCTCGGAGGAACTTATTGCCTTTGAAAACTTCGTGCCCATTTCTGCGGGCGTCGAGGCCGCCGCGCTGACAGTATATTTCGCCTACAGTATTCCCGGAACAGATGTGTTTGCTTATAGTAGCAATGGCATCTCGCTAACAATTCAGCCGTAGTCAACGATTTGCAAGCATCTCTATTCGTATCCAATTATCGACTTCCTAAAGTGCCGGTTAGACATTCAGCGAAAGGGCTTATACTGTTAAGTCTACGAGAGGGATTCATATTCAGTAAGGAGTTTCTGTGACCGTTCTTATCGCAGACGATGACAAAGCCGTTATTAAAGCGCTCACGCTACTTCTCAATAGTGAACATATTGAATCAGTAGCGTGTAGCAATCCTGCAGAGGTTATTGGCAAAGTGCGAGATACCAGCTTTCAACTGGCGCTGATTGATCTCAACTATCACGAAGATACAACTTCCGGAAAAGAAGGGCTGGAGCTGATCTCTGAAATTCGTAAGCTCGATCCTGAACTGCCTATCGTGGTGATGACAGGATGGGGAACCGTAAATATCGCAGTCGAAGCAATGAAACGCGGTGCGGTGGATTTCATTGAAAAACCCTGGGAAAAAAACGACCGCCTGATCAACACCATTCGTACGCAGATTCAATTGCGCAAAATCTCTCGCCAGGAGCTGAGACTGCGTACCGAGAATCGCATTCTCAAGAAGCAGCAGGCCGACCCGGCATTGATGATCTGCGAATCTTCAGAAATGAAGCGGGTCATCAAACTCGCGGACCGCGTCGCCAACAGTGACATGCCCGTATTGATCACTGGCGAAAATGGCACTGGAAAAACACTGCTTGCGAAATACATTCATGAACATTCTTCCCGGGCAGAAGAAGAGTTCGTTTCTGTGAATATGGGTGGAATCTCTGATTCAATCTTTGAAAGCGAGATGTTCGGTCACGTTAAAGGCGCTTACACCGATGCTCGTTCGGAGCGAGTAGGCCGGGTGGAGTTGGCAGAGAACGGCACACTATTCATGGACGAAATTGCCAACATGCCCAGGCAACAGCAGGCGAAGATTTTGAGACTGCTGGAAGAATTCAAATACGAGAGACTGGGTAGCTCACAAACCCGGGAAGCATCGATTAGAGTGATATCGGCGACAAACGCCAATTTGGACAAGTTGGTTGGTGAGGATGGTTTTCGTCAGGACCTGTTATACAGACTCAACGGTGTCACCCTGGAAATTCCTCCCCTTAGAAATCGGGTAGATGATATAGAACCATTGGCAAGACAATTTCTCGCTGCCGCCAATTCTCACTATGATTCCGGGGTAGTCAGCTTTTCCGCCGCTGCTATTACGTCCATGAAGCAATATGCCTGGCCAGGCAATGTTCGGGAACTGCAACATGTCATTGAACGCGCGGTGCTTTTGTGCACCAGCAGCAACATAGACGCCACGGATCTGCAACTGCAGCGGGTTCAGGAAAATAACGGGCAAAGTCATCCAGATGAGTTCTACAAGATGACGCTTGAGGAAGCTGAAAGCTGGTATATCAGCCAGATCATTCTTCAGCATGGGGGTAATCACACCAAAGCCGCGAAAGCACTGGGAATCAGCCGCTCCGCGCTATATCGCAGAATAGATAAGTCAAGGCAATGATGTGAGCCCAAGCCGATATTCAACAAGCAGGCCGGTTGCTCGCCGAATTTCTTCAGAACAGAAGCTCTTTTTATCCGTCCTCATTAGTGCCGTACCTGTCGTCATACTACTATTCTACGTATTCACCGATGACGAAATCAGCTTAACTTTCAAAATAAGTGTCACCGGATTTTGCTTTATTTGGCTGCTCGCGGTTGCCGCCAGCATACGCGAGAACTTTGTCTATCACCTGAGAACACTCAGTAATCTGGTCGAAGCAATACGCACAGAAGACTACAGTATGCGTAGTAGTCGTGTCAGAGACCCGGGTGAGTTGGCAGAACTTTATCAGCAGATTGACACGCTGACGAATCAATTGAGATCGCTGAAACAACAAGAGCTGGAGTCCGAAAAATTACTGGAACGGATTGTCAATCAGATCAATGTTGCCATCATAGCCTGCGACGATAGTGGACAAATAAGACTGGCAAACAGACTCGCTGGAAAACTACTGGTTGAAAAGCCGGAGGAACTTGTTGGCCAGGCGCTGGATGCAACCGTGCTCGATGATCTGGTGACTGAGGAAGGATCTCAGCTTATAGACTACGACTTCCCGGGCTCTCCAGGTCGGTGGCAGATCAATGTGCAGTCTTATCGATATCAAGGAAAACCCGGCAAGATAGTCTTTATCACCGATCTCAAACAGGTATTGAGCGAAGAGGAAATCAGCGCATGGCAACGACTTATCCGGGTGATCGCCCACGAGGTAAATAACTCGCTCACGCCAATCAGTTCAATCTGTCAGACTCTTGAGAATCACCTGGCCAGGCTTCCCGACTTTGAAAATGACGATGACCTCAAACAGGGCCTCGCCGTCATTGAAGAACGCGCAAAAGGATTGCGGGATTTCATCTCTGTCTATGCACGAATAGCGAAACTACCGGATCCTCATAAAGTGTCATTTCGAGTGGACAGCTTGCTGGAGAAAGTTCAGCGTTTTTTCTCGGACCAGGCAGTTTCTGTTAATGCTGTCGATGAAGATGCAAGCTTATTTGGTGATCCTGTGTTGGTGGAGCAGGCTCTGATCAATCTTGTGAAAAATGCTGTAGAAGCCAATGAAGGCGCAGCGCTCCCAGTGCAATTGCATTTTTCTCAGAAACCCGGATTCGTGGAATTCGTAGTCTTGGATAATGGGTCAGGAATAAGCAATCCCGCAAACTTGTTCATTCCGTTTTACACCACCAAGGAGAAAGGTGCAGGGATTGGACTAGCCCTCAGCAGACAAATTGCAGCGAAGCATGGCGGGCAGGTGATTCTTGAGAACCGCAATGACAGCGATGGTGCGGTAGCCCGCTTGCAGTTACCCATTACTGTCTAAGCGCATCTGTCCCTGTTCCGGGACAGCAGTTGTCCCTTTTTTAAACACTTCCTTCTCATTCATTCTAACTTGTCACTACTCAATGCACTGAAAATCCTCAGTATTTTCAAGTGGCACGATCATTGCTCCTATCATTTCAAAGGATGACGTAATTCGTCTTCACGCAATTGTTACAAGGTGCGCCGTTGAAGAAGGCCTTAGAGGCGGCGCATAGTGCTGGAAGGAGTAAAGCAATGAAACGATTTTCCAATCCATCCGGGAACAAAATTTTCTCGCTGGCTTTGCTGTTGATATTTCTCTCATACACGGCAAATCTGGATTCCATGGATGCCGCTGCGAACACCCAAATTTCTGTCCCGTTATCGGGACAGCAGCTTGTCCCATAATCGTGAAACTCACTAATTTCGATCTTTGTGTTATTGAGTATTTCTATATTTTTCAAGGTGTTAGCTTTATGGCACGGGGATTGCTCCTAAAAGTTTACTGGCCAACTTTCCTTAGAGAAGCGAAGCAATTAGCTTGGGTTCGAGATGGCGGTGCGGAGCAACACTAAAATCACTTGGAAAGTTGGCCAGTATTAAAACCTCGTCTGAGAGCAGGAACTCAAGTTGGATAAAGTCAGAAAAAAATCAAAGTTTGCCGTGGTAAAGAAAGTCGGTCTTGCCAGCCTGGCTGCTGCCGTGCTCATCGCAGGCGCGC
The DNA here is from genome assembly GCA_965267495.1 of uncultured Pseudohongiella sp. GTDB lineage: Bacteria > Pseudomonadota > Gammaproteobacteria > Pseudomonadales > Pseudohongiellaceae > UBA9145. Next base: position 3,357,905 of record OZ254078.1, read on the forward strand.
TCGCTGTTGCAAATATTGATTTCGAAAGCCGCAGAGTTGATCGGGACACCCTGTTGATAGGCACTGTTGAGTCCGGTGATCTGGAAATTCGAATTAGCGCCAATGGACAACTATTACCACGGGATCTCGAACTGATCTCGGCACAAGTCGAAGGCAGAGTAGCCCGGGTGCACGTTGATCCCGGTGATGAAGTCAAAAGCGGTCAGCTACTGGCAGAACTTACCAATCCACAACTGGTTAATGCCGCTGAAGAGGCCTATTCCGCGTGGGAAGGTGCTGTTGCTGATCTGCAGGCATTCAAGGTAGAGCTCGAGAATCAGATTCTGAACCAGGAAGCTGCGGTAATGCAGGTCGGTTTTCAATTGGAGAAAACCAGAATGGAGAGAGAACGAAAGCGCCCTCTGCATGCGGAAGGAATTATTCCCGATATTGAGTTTCAACAGATTTTGCTGGATGTAGATCAGCTTGAGCAAACGCTGGTGATCGAAGAAAAGCGCCTTGCCCGAAATCAGGACAATATGGATACATTGTTGTCCGTCAGAGAGTCGCGAGTCACGCAGCTGGAGCGGGCGCTGGAGCGGGCCAACAACAACGTTGAAAACCTGCAAATCGTTGCGGGAATTGACGGCATAGTTCAGGAACTGGACCTGGAACTGGGTCAGCAGCTCATGTTGGGTAGCCCTATCGGTCGATTGGCACGACAGGATTTACTCTATGCGGAGCTGAGAGTTCCAGCACGCCAGGCTGGTGATGTGGTGAGAGGCCAGAATGTTGTTGTGGATACCCGGAACGGCACCGTCAATGGTGTGGTCAGCAGAATCGACCCGGGAGTCACCGAGGGTACGGTCATTGTCGATGTGGATATTAATGATCCACTGCCGAGAGGTGCCCGTCCACAGCTCCAGGTCGAAGGCATAATCTATGTCGCTCAGATCAAGGATGCATTGCACGTAGGCAGGCCCACATTCATCCGTACAGATGCTGAAGTCACAATCTACAAACTGGACAGCGCCGGAGAATATGCCGAACGCATAAACGTACGCATGGGCAGAGCATCTGTGAATCGAGTAGAGATTCTCGAAGGATTGGCGCCTGGTGATCGAGTCATTCTTTCCGATAGTAGCGACTGGCAAGACCACGATCGAATTTTATTGAACTAGAGACTACTGCTGAGCCTGGCTCAGCGTACTGAGAGCATTGCAGGAATGAGTATGACTGGCAGAGCACTTATACAACTTGAAGGGATTAGTAAGACTTACAAAGTAGGGAAGCTTGAAAGCACCGTACTGAACAACATCGACCTTACTATTTCAGAAGGTGAGTATGTCTCGATCTGTGGCCCATCCGGATCGGGCAAGTCCACTTTACTGTCCATTATCGGCGTACTTAACGGCGCTACCACCGGTCGCTATCTGTTTGATGGGGCTGACATCACTGCCATGAAGCAGGCGGAACATGCACGCATCAGGAATCGCGAGATTGGATTCATTTTTCAGGCATTTAACCTCAGTTCTGAAATGACCGCTGCGGAAAACGTCGAATTGCCCCTCACCTACCGAAAAGAGATGGGCCGCAAGGAACGGCGAGAACTTGTCGACACCATGCTGGACAAGATCGGTATGACAGATTTTGCCAAACATTTCCCAGCACAACTTTCCGGCGGCCAGCAACAACGAATAGCCATTGCTCGAGCACTGGCCGGCAAACCCAAGATTATTTTGGCGGATGAGCCTACAGGAAACCTTGATTCCAAAGCTGCCGCCATCGTGATGGATATCTTCGATCGCCTCAATGCAGAAGGGACAACAATCTGCCTGGTTACCCACGATCCAAGATCCGCTTCCAAGGCAAGGCGCCAGATCCATTTGTTCGACGGAAAAATTGTTGATGAACCGATGGAAGAAGAGTCGAACAAAGGCAGCAATGGAGATGACTCGAATCATCTACATGTTGTTTAGCTGAACGAATTCAAGGGGGAAACTCTGCATACTGGCGATGAATTGTCGATAAGGAAACGCCAGTCTTTCCAGAAACTGCGCACAGGGAAGTGTACTTTTTAGGTATTCCTGCACTCTTACTCAGAACAGGGCCAGTATTAAAATTATGCAACTGTTATCGCACATTAAATATTCCCTAAGGTTACTCCGAAAGACCCCAGGGTTTACTGTGGCCACCCTGGTAGTGTTGGTGTTGGGGCTTTCACTGTACCTAACCAGTTATACCTTCGTAAGAATCCTCTCTGACAAACCTATGCCTTTTCCTAATGGCGATCGCTATGTCACGCTGAAAACCATCAATAGCAATATTGGAAATTTCGACTACAGTCAGGATGCCTATGACTACTATGCATTCAATCGCCTTAGAGAGCGTTCCACCAACTACACAATTCTGGGAGCTTTCAATCCTGATTCATTCATATTAAGTGATGGTAATTACGCTCAGCGATTTGCTGGAACAAGTATCTCAGTCGATCTTTTTGCCGCTCTTGAAGTGAGTCCAATACAAGGACGGATTTTTAATGCAGCTGATGTCGTAACGAATGGTGGCGGAGTAGCCATCATTAGCTATTCACTATGGCAAAACTACTATGGCGGCGACTCCGAGATTGTAGGTAAATCCAGCTCAATCAACGGAGAGCCACATACCGTCATCGGCGTTATGCCTGAAGGATTTAAATTCCCTACACACCATGATGTCTGGTTTCCGCTACCAGAAATGGAAAGCGCTGTTCCAGGAGCAGGTCCACGTCTCACATTGACGGGCATACTGAATGAGAACTCAACTCTTATAGAAGCTGAATCTGAACTCAACGCAGTGATGCAATCGCTCACTGCTGAATATCCGGAGATATATGCCAATCGATCTGAAATTGTCAGACACTACGCCGCCTCAACCTCCCCAGACACCAATGGTTTCAATCAGCTCTTGTTATACACCTCATTGATAATTCTAATGCTTGGGGTGGTTAATCTTTCCTCTTTATTACTGATCCGATCCGCCTCTCGCCGACAGGAACTGGCAATCAGGTCTTCTTTAGGAGCAAACGGGTGGGAGCTTGCCAAGCAAGTTCTGCTTGAGTCTTCTTTGATCTGCACTTTTGGTCTGCTATTAAGCATAGGATTGACTTCGCTCCTTCTGCCATTAATGCATATCCAATTCCAGAGCAGCCAGGACACGCCTCTGCCATTCTGGTTCGATTTTCGGGTAGATCGAACCGTCATGTTAGCTGGAATTGTATGCACTACACTGATATGGCTGGCCTCCAGCCTATTCGTAGCTCTCCGGGTGTACCGGGAAAAACCAGCAGAAGGACTGTCCACTGGTTCTGGCAAAGGGGCAGTTGGAATCGGGAGGTCCTGGCTCACCAAGACTGTTGTCAGCACCGAAGTGACCTTGTCTTGTTTCCTGCTGGTCTGTTGCGGCATGGTAGTTTATTTCGCCTATATGATTGCTGATACAGACTACGGACTTGACCCGACCCGCTACGTTTCTGCGTCCTTTAATTTGGCTCACCCTGACTACTCACAACCAAGTAGCAGACTTAACTACTTGCTAAACCTGGAACAGCAAGCACAACAGTTACCTACAATTAGCAGCTTGGCTATTACCTCAGCAATACCTGGTTTTTCAGGACAACCGGGACGCTACCAAATCCCTGACAGGAGCCTGAGCGTAAACGAGCAGCCACCCCTTAGCCGAACTATTTGGATTAGTGAGAATTACCTCCCTTTAATAGGAGTAAACATACTTGAAGGACGGAACATAGATGGCAATGACAATGCAGAGACAGAGCAGGTTACCCTGATTAATGAAGAACTCGCACAAGAGCTCTGGCCCAACAGCTCTGCAATTGGCAAACAGATTACTAGTTATATAGGGGATCAGGAGCAGCTCCTGACTGTTGTCGGCGTCATTTCGACCATAAGACAGTCAGCTAGCAGGATGGTACCCAATCCCGATGTTTTCTACCGGCCAATTGCTCAGAACACCCCAGATGAGTTCTATCTAACCGCGCTGGTAGAACCTTTTCCTATCGAATTGACTATCGACTCATTAAGACAGATTGCTAACGACCTGGACCGAAATATCCCTATCGAAAATATCCAGACCATGGATATACAGATCAGCAAGATTCAAGGCGCTTTCGATGTATTGGCAAATATTTTTGTCGTGCTGGCGATTGGAACCTTACTGCTTGCTGTCATCGGTATTTACGCAGTGATTACTCGTTCTGTATCCGAACGTATTCAGGAAATAGGAATTTGCCGCGCGCTAGGATCAACGAATTTGCAGGTCGTCACGAGATTCATTAAGCAAGGATTTCGATACCTTTTGCTGGGAGTTCCTTTGGGTGTAGGTCCGGCAGTATTAGTGGTCACAATCAGTTTCTCAGCAGTCGGCATCGACGACGGCATGATTGTGTTACCAGCTTTGTCGGTACTTGTAGTAGTTGCAATTGGGGCTCTAATTTCATGGGCATCTTTTTTGCCAGCTCGCAAAGCGATTGCTTTAGAGCCCGGGGACGCGCTTCGTTATGAGTAATTCAATTCAAGAGGCTCCCGATCAATGCTAGCTCTCAATGATCTGAGGTATTCGCTTCGCCTACTTACCAATTCTCCGGGCTTTACCGCTGTTACTCTCGTGGTCATAGTCCTGGGCCTGTCACTCTTTTTAACCAGTTTTACTTTCACCCGACAGATCGCCAGTGAGCCAATGCCGTTTCCCAACGGAGAGCGCTATGTAACTTTGGGTGCCAACGATGGACGCAGCGGTTTCATGTTGCAGCGAACCGTTCACGATGCGCTCAGCTTCAGCATGCTTCGTGAAAACGCGGAGAGCTTCAGCTTGCTTGGCGCTTACCGTCGAACCAATGTCGTGCTCAGTGGCGAAGAATTTCCCCAGAGATACTTACAGGCATCTATCACGCCAGAACTTCTGGCGACTACCGCTGTGCAGCCAATGCTCGGGAGAATGTTAAACAGCAATGATTCCCAGCCTTCTGGTAGTCGTGCGGCCATCATCGGTCATGATATTTGGTCGAACTTCTTCGCGGCAGATCCTGACATTGTCGGACAGTCGGTAGGTATCAACGGTGAACCGACCACCATTGTCGGTGTTATGCCTGAGGGCTTTGGATTCCCTCGCGGTGTCGAGCTATGGACACCCTTGATGATTGCAGGCGGATCACTTCCAGGAGATGAACCCCTTAACGTGGTTGGCATACTCGGCCCAGGTGCTACCGCTGATTCAGCCAGGCTGGAGACGGAAGCACTGATGCAGGCGTTGTTTCAGGAGCATCCCGACTACGACACGAACCGTGTCGAAACCATACTGCCTTATGCTGCTCTGTATCCCTGGGGATTCAGCCTTCCGGATATCATGTTGTATATCGCCTGGTCAGTGCTTGGCCTGGCTGTAGTAAATCTATCCTCACTCCTATTCGTTCGTCTGTCGTCGAGAAAACAGGAGTTATTGATCAGGTCTTCAGTAGGAGCCAATGGTGCCCACTTAGTAAAACAGGTTCTAACTGAAACCTTTGTGTTGTGCTTCCTTGGCCTTGTCCTGACGGTCGCCCTCTCGAGTGTGCTTCTACAGATACTCCGAATTGCCTGGGGAGTTGACGTACCGTACTGGGTGGATTTTGAGTTAGACATGCAAGGGCTACTCGTCGCTTGCTTGACTACCACTGCGGTGTGGTTGATATCCGGCATCGCCATCGCCTACCGTGCCTATTCAAGCAATCCTGGAGACGTATCCGCAGATTCCCCTGTAACAGGCAAAGGCAAACGGAATTCTTCACAATATGTCGTCGCAGTTGAAGTCGTACTCTCCTGCTTTCTATTGGTTTGTTGTGGCGGCGCTATCTATCTGTTTCAGCTCGCCTATAACACCGACTATGGTGTTGAAGTTGAGAATGCGGTTGTTGCTTCGTTCAGCTTTGCCAATGAAGGTTACAGTGATAGTTCACAACGCATCACCTATTTAACCGACCTATTTGCCAGCATTGAACCAACCTACGGTATAGAGGCTGTTGCAGCCACATCGTCATTACCTCATCGCATGGGAAGACGTGGCACTTTCACAACTCCTGACATCGAGCCAGGGACCGACGACGATTCCTTCAGGCAATCAACTATTTCCGTAAGTGCAAACTACTTTGATGCCATGGGCGCTTCGATTGTGGAAGGCAGAGCCTTCGATGGCACCGATACTCTCGATTCGGAAGCTGTTGCCGTAATCAGCGATGAATTCGCTGGGCAGTTCTGGGCAGATGAGTCCGCCATTGGCAAGCAAGTTGTCAGTATTACGGATGGAGAAGAGCAACGCCTGACAATTGTCGGAGTGACCAGCCTCATCCTTCAGAGCGAATACGATTTTGAGCGTTTGCCCAGCATCTACAGACCGCTTACACAGTACACTCCTGACAGCTACTACCTGTTAGCCAAACATTCTGATGAGGTGACGGCTACTGACCTGGAGCCTGCGATCAGGTCAGCCGCTCTTGGGGTGGACAGAGACCTGCCAGTGGAAAACATTCGTCCACTAAACGAGCAAATAGTAATCGACAAGTCAGGCGTTGGCGGATTCGCTTTGCTTTTTGTCGAATTCACTATCGCAACTCTGCTTCTCGCCAGTATCGGCATCTACGCAGTCATTGCCAGATCAATCTATTTGCGCACTCACGAAATTGGCGTCCGACGCGCGCTGGGATCCACTGATATTCGACTCATTATTCGCTTTTTGAAGAAAGGGTCATATTTTCTGGCAGCAGGCATTGTCTTTGGTGCAATTCCTGCACTCGCCTTGTCTGTGATGGCTTTTTCGGTAATGGCGCCAATAGGAAATCAAGTGATCGCCTATATGCCCACGATCTCTCTTTCGGCAGTGATGATCGTGTCTCTATTAATCATTATCGCGTCTTACATTCCGGCAAAAAGAGCAGTGGCATTGGAACCTGGAGATGCGCTGCGCTATGAGTAACTTAAGTAGGGGTAGGGAAAATTATTATGCAATTACTGAGTGATTTGAATTATTCCTTGCGCTTGCTGCGTAAAACGCCTGCGTTTACTGGCATTACGCTGCTCATTATTGTTGTAGGTCTCTCTTTATACACAACTGCCTACACGGTGGAGCAAATTCTCACCGACAAACCACTACCCTACCCGGATGGCGATCGCTATGTCGCGCTAAAAACGGTATTTGAGAACTCGGCTAACAGTGAAAGAGGACTCAACAACCACAGTGAATATTCTTATCGCTACATAGAGGCAAACTCTGAAAGCTTCTCCTCACTGCATGCCTACACGATGTCCAACTATGTACTAAGTGATGGCGACTACGCTCGTACATTCAGTGGCGCGGCACTGGAATGGGAATTTCTGCAAGCTACAGCCATAAACCCCATCCTGGGCCGAGTGTTCAGTCAAGCCGATGCCGTTCCGGGAGCAGAAAGCGTAGTGCTGATAGGTGAATCTGTATGGGAGAGCTACTACAACAGCGATCCGGAAATAATCGGGCATACCAGCAGAATCAATGGCGAGCCTGCAACCATTATTGGCGTACTACCCAGTAGTTTCCAGTTTCCGATATGGGAGCAAGTCTGGGTACCCCTGTCTATTTCGTCGAGCCCCCTGCCGCCTGATGGCAGCGTCTTCGATACTTCTTCATCCATCTCTCTGGTCGGCGTCCTGACACCCGGTGTTGATTTGGATAGTGCAGGTAATGAACTTACCGCGCTTGTCGATCAGCTGGCTGGCTCGTTTCCGGAAATTTTCGACGAACGCCTGGAGTACCTGTCACCTTTTGTAAGCCTGAATCAGGATCGGGGATTCAATTTTGGCAGGATAATGTCCTTCATCACCTTAATGATCCTGGCTCTTGCAGTGATCAATCTCTCTTCATTGCTGTTCATCAGATCCAGAAGCAGGCAGCACGAACTGGCGGTACGCTCCTCTGTGGGTGCCAGCGGGCGGGAACTGGCTAAACAGGTGTTGCTGGAATCATTCCTGATGTGTTTTGTCGGTTTCTTGCTGAGCCTGGTGCTAAGCCTGATCCTGATCGAAACATTGAACTACCTGTTTGTTAACAGCATGGGCCTTTTACCCTTTTGGTTTGAGATGTCTTTACAGACAGATGCTATAGCTATCGGTCTGCTGTTTACTGCACTCATCTGGCTTGCCGCTGGCCTGCCGATGGCGGTACATGCTTATCGCAATCAGTCTGCCGTATTGCTGAGTAACAGCAACAAGGGCGGCCAGTCTTCGGGTCGCAGCCTGGTCTCGAAAGCCGTTGTAGCAACAGAAGTCGTGCTTTCCTTTTTCTTGCTGGTCTGCTGCGGTGCGACCATCTATATCGCAGCACAGGTGTTGGATGTGGAATATGGCATAGATACCCAACAACACATGGTGGGCTCATTCAACCTTAACCATCCTGACTATCAATCGGACGCAGGCAAAATGACCTATGTGCGATCCCTGGTTGATCGTGTGGAAGAAATACCGGAAGTCACAGTGGCTACTGTCACCACTGCGCCCCCTGGCAGCGTTGGTCTGGCAGCCAATTATGCGCTCGAAGATCGTGACCTAGCCATCAATGACCGATTACCCATGTTGCGGTCGATTTGGGTAAACGACGACTATTTTGACTCATTGAATATTGAGCTGCTGGCAGGCAGAGAGTTCGCCGGAGGCGATACGGCCAACTCCAATGCCGTCACCGTGATCCAGCAAAGTCTTGCTCAATCACTGTGGCCGGAAGAATCGGCACTGGGCAAACGAATAGGCGTTACCCGCCAGGATGAAACTGAGTGGTTAACCGTAGTCGGTGTGGTGTCAAACGTGCTACAGGCGTCAATGTACATCAGTGATATCCCTCCAAGTATTTATCGCCCAATCAGCCAAAGTACACCGTCCACCTACTACCTGGTCGCGCAGTTTCAAACCAGCATCTCACCAGCGGATCTCGAAAGTCAGTTGAGCGTTGCAGCAGGTAATGTCGATCGCAATATTGCCGTCGACAATTTCCGGTTGTTACAACGCCATATACAAATCAACCAGGGTGGCCTTGATGTGCTTGAGCCCGTATTTCTGACATTTTCTCTTGCCACTTTTGTACTGGCCGGAATAGGGATTTACGGCGTGATCGCCCGATCGATAGCCTTGCGCAAACATGAGATCGGCGTTCGCCGTGCAGTCGGCTCGGCAGATTACGCGATTGTGCTGAGATTCCTGAAGCAAGGTGCTGTTTTTCTCGCGATTGGCGCACTACTGGGTGGTATCGCAGGATTAGTAGCAGTAACGGGTATGGTGTCTGCGCTTTCCAGTACAGCCACCATCGCAGCTTTCTTGCCAACAACATTCCTCACTGTTGTTCTGTTGATGGGAAGCCTGATATTTCTTGCCTGCTATGTGCCGGCAAAAAAGGCGATCAATCTTGAGCCCGGCGACGCACTTCGCTATGAGTAACTGCCAATAGGAAACACCATGATGCAAACCTGGGATGACCTGAAATATTCCTTTCGCTTGTTGTGTAAAACGCCGGTGTTTTCTGCCTTGATGCTTATCGTGGTCGTGGCCAGCCTGTCACTCTACCTGGCTAGCTACACCATGGGGACACAGATCAGCCATGAGCCAATGCCTTTCCCCAATGGGGATAACTACGTCAAGATGCGAATCGCTGAGCCTGAAACCGGTTTCGGTGTTGGCTATCCGGATTTTGATACCTATCTATTCAATCGATTCAAGGAATCATCAGCAAACTACTTAAACCTGGGTATCTATCAGGAAAACACTTATGTCATAAGCGATGGGGAGTATCCACAGACCTTCCCTGCTATCGCTATCACTGCCAGTATCATGCAAGGCCTGGATACGAATCCTGTTTTGGGCAGAGGGTTTACAGCAGAGGACTCTATAGAAGGTAGTGAGAGGGTTGTACTTCTCAGCCACCCTTTGTGGCAGGACTACTATAACGGAGATCTGGAAGTTATCGGGCGGGCCAGTCTTATCGATGGGGTTCCTCACACAGTGATTGGCGTTATGCCTGAGGGATTCGGCTTCCCACGCAGCAACACCTTCTGGATTCCAATGACTGACAACAACGCCATTCTTCCTGGTGAAGGCGGCGCAGTGGTGCTTATCGGTGTGTTGAAAGAAGGCATTTCCTACACTGAAGCCGAGACAGAACTCACTGAAATACTGAGAAGAGAAGCCAACACCTATCCAGAGTCCTACGGCAACCGGGAGGTAAAAGTCTATGACTATTCTGACACCTATGCGGGCCCGGGTTTCTCATTTAGACTTCCACTCTATCTGAACTTTGTCACGCTGCTGTTACTAATTATTGCAGCGGTAAATCTCTCCTCGCTACTGCTCATTCGCTATGGAAGCAGGAAGCATGAACTGTTGGTCCGATCTTCACTAGGCGCTAGTAGCTGGCAATTAGTCAAGCAAATGTTATTGGAGTCTTTTGTCATCTGTTTTGCTGGCCTGTTGTTGAGTTTCCTTGTCTCTGAATACTTACTTAGGTTATTGGCTTTCTCATTGTTAGAACGTGGGCTCATAGCCAACTATTGGTTTGATTTTTCCATGGATACAGGAGGACTACTCACTGGCGCTGTCAGTGTACTTATCGTTTGGATTGGCTCCGGTACCCTGGTGTCAATAAGGGCATTTAAAAGCGATCCTGGCGAAGTCACTACTACTGCGAACAAAGGTAGCGACGACAAGAAATTCAAGCTGACTACTCGCCTGATTGTTGGATTCGAGCTGATCCTTACCTGCTTCTTGTTGGTCTGCTGCGGCGCAATGATCAAGCTGCTATTGGAATTGTCTAGTGTCGACCACGGAGTAGACCCAGAAAATCTCTCTGTTGCGTCAGTCAGCCTCACTCATACGGATTATGATTCAGCACAGAGTCGATTGAACTATTTAGAACAATTCAAACTTTCTGCCTCTGAAATTCCAGGTGTTGATGACATAGGTGCAACAACGGCGATACCGCAACGACCGGGAGTACTTGGAAGATATAGCGTTGGAGGGCTGTCCGATAGTCCATTGGAAGAGCGACCTACCCTTACTACAGTATGGATAGATGGCAGCTATCTCAGGACAGCTGGGGTAGATTTGCTGGAAGGCAGGGCTTTCGATATTGATGATGCGCCTGATGCAGATCGAGTCGCCATCATCTCTGAACAGTTTGCTGATCAACTCTGGCCAGGTGAGACGGCGATTGGAAAACAGATTGATGTTACAAGCGGCGATGACACCACATCACTGAGAGTAGTCGGTGTTATCTCACATCTCCTACAAGCGCAAACCAGTGCACTGTCTTTGCCTACTGTCTACCGCCCGCTTACCCAGGATACTACCAGAGGGTTCACATTCTTCCTGAGGGTTCAGTCCCAAGTTGACATGGCAGACCTCGAGACTGCACTCAGAGACATCGCCGTGCAAATCAACCGCAATGTGCCTTTGTTTTCAGTACGTACACTCAATGATCAAATCTATCTATTGAACCAGGGCACCGACTTAATCAATTTCATCTTCGTCATTTTCGCATCAGTGACTCTCATATTGGCAAGTATTGGCATCTACACAGTAATGGCCAGAGCCATTCAACTTAGTACCAGAGAGATTGGAGTGCGGCGGGCGCTGGGATCAACGGATTACAAAGTAGCCTGGAGGTATGTAAAACACGGTATCAATTTCTTGATCGCCAGTTTTGTGATTGGCGGCATTCCTGCTTGCCTTCTCATTGTGATGCTTGCTCCTACAATTGGATTTCCTGATCTGGATTTTGTCCCCGTCGTCGGCCTTACCGTCGCTCTGCTGATGTCAATCGTCGTGCTAATCGCCACCTATGTACCAGCAATCAGAGCAACCCAGAAGGAGCCTGGAGATGCACTTCGCTATGAGTAAACGAACAATAGAGAGCTAAATATGCCTTCACGGGATGATCTTAAGTATTCGCTAAGACTTTTGTCTAAAACACCGGGATTCACTCTGGTGACATTGGCCATTCTAACGATTGGGCTCTCGCTCTACATTTCCAGCTATACGTTTTCGGAAATGATTACCGATAAACCTATGCCGTTTCCAAATGGCGAGCACTATGTCTCTCTCAAAACAGTTGATACACAGTCCAATAGCGAGACTGGGCAGGAAAATCATGATGCGTATTCATTCAATAGGATAGATCAATCTGCACAAAGCTATGCAGTGCTCGGCGCGTTTGCGCGTACATCTTCAACTCTTAGCGACGGAGATTACGCACGTCGTTATTCTGGCGGCCTCATTTCGCCGCAACTATTGGAAGCCACTTCAGTGCAGCCGGCTGTTGGCAGGATGTTGACACCTGAAGACTCGGAGCCAGGTGCAAGCCCAGTCGTAATGATGGGGCACTCGCTCTGGCAGGACTACTATGCGGGCGCTATGGACATTGTCGGGCGCACCAGTTTGATCGATGGCGAGCCCTATACAGTCGTTGGCGTTTTGCCTGATGGATTTAGTTTTCCGTTGGAGTTCAACTATTGGCTCCCTCTACAGGTGTCGGACAGCGCCCAGCCTGGCGAGGGAAACTCACTCACTCTTACCGGTATTCTTGAGCCCAATGTGACACTGGAAGCAGCCGAAGTAGAACTCAATAGCCTGATGAGACAGATCGCTCTCGATTTTCCTGAGTTCTATGACAACCGGTATGAGATGGTGCTGCCCTACGCTTCGATTCAATGGGACCGTTCCAATCCAGTTTTTGATATCGGCTTCATGTCCATGCTGGTGACGTCACTGATTCTGATCCTGCTCACTGTCAATCTCTCGTCTCTCCTATTTGTTCGCTCAGGCTCAAGAGAACAAGAACTTACTGTGCGCTCGTCTGTTGGTGCCACTAGATGGCAACTGGTTCAACAAGTATTAGTGGAATCGCTAATAATCTGTTCTGTAGGGTTTCTACTTAGTTTGATACTCAGTTCCATAATATTGCGATTATTTGGCACAGAGTTTGTTGCAGGGTGGAATGGTCTGCCATTCTGGTTTGATTTCAACCTTAATGTACAGGCTGTCAGCAATGGGCTCGTTACTACCGCGATTATTTGGATAGTATCGGGTAGCGCTGTGGCGTATAAGACTTACAGTAGTGATCCAAGCCAACTTTTTTCGAGCAGCAAAAGCCTCGGTAAAAGTGGCAAGGGTCTGTCTATCCAGCTGATCGTCTTTGCTGAAACTATACTGTCATTTTTTCTGCTGATCTGCTGCGGGCTGTTAGTTGTAGCAACTTCCACAATGACCAATGTTGATTTCGGTGTTAATCCGGATAACAAAGCCTACGCGTTCTTTGACCTTAGTCATTCAGATTACGCGGACAGTCAGAGGAAGCTCAATTACGTGGGTGACCTGCGCCAGTCTATCCTTGAGATACCGGGGGTTCGTGCTGCCTCAGTGACCTCAGGCATTCCGGGTCGGAGAGGTTTGCCAGGCACATACTCAATAGACGAGACAGATGCTACTTCTGAAAATCAGTTGCCAGCACAAAACAGCATCTGGATTGAATCCAGCTATTTCGAAACGATTGAAATACCAATTCTTGAAGGCAGGGCGTTTGATAGCAACGACAACGCAAACTCGGACCCAGTGGTAATAATTAGTGAAGCATTCGCTCAGCGACTCTGGGAAGGAGAATCTGCCATTGGAAAACGGCTACGCAGTATCAACACGACGGAAAATCAGTGGCTAACAGTCGTAGGAGTTATTCCAGATATCCTGCAAGCGAGTTTTCCAGGGCCTGCCGCCGAAGTGCCTTCTATGTACAGGCCTCTAGCACAGGGCAATCGAAATTTGTTGGGACTCATAGTCCAACATGATCCCCAGTTAACTATTGATGACTTGAGAACGCCAATCAACCTTGCCGCTGCCAATGCGGATCGAAATATCCCTCTGATGAGGATGCGATCTTTGAAAGAAGAACAGGACTCTTTTACTGGAGTAACAAGTCTTATCGGACAGATATTTGTTACCTATTCTCTGACCACACTTATCCTGGCCACCATTGGCATTTACAGTGTCATCGCCAGATCCATTGCTCTGGAAACACATCGAATCGGCGTTTGTCGTGCAGTCGGATCAAGTGATTTCGAGATCATCGGGAGATATTTGAAAAAAGGGCTCGGCTTCTTGCTAGGTGGCGCTATCGTAGGAGGTATTCCTGCATCTGTCCTTATCATAGTCGCCTTGAATTCAATCGACCAGGAGCTCCACCAAAACAGCATTGTGCTCTCCGCCCTGATTTCAACAATAGTTGGGGTGCTATTTGTCATCATAACCCTGGCTTCCTATTTACCAGCACGTAAAGCAGTGGCTTTGGAACCTGGAGATGCGCTGCGTTATGAATGATTCAAACGGAGGCAGATCAAACAGCGATGATTAATGACTTAAGATATACGCTTCGACTGTTACGGAAGACACCAGGTTTTACGTTTACAACTATTGGTGTTATGGCGCTTGGGCTTTCCCTCTATTTGGCCAGTGCAACCCTGGGGAAAATGATGAGCGATGAGCCTCTTCCCTTTCCCGATGGGGATCGCTATGTGAGTCTGAAGTCGATCTACTTTCCTTCAGTTTTTGATGTCGGACAGCACAATTTCGATCTCTATACTTTCAACCAGCTGCGTGAAGTTTCTGAGAGCTACACAGCGCTTGGCGCCTTCCATTTGAATACATCCGCAATTAGCAATGATGAATCGACTCGACAGTACTCGTCAGCCATCATTTCAATTGAACTACTAAATGCCACTCAGCAGGCTCCCATATTGGGTCGGGGATTCACTCCGAATGACTCGCTGATAAATGCAGATAGAGTTGCCTTAATCAGTCACACCGTGTGGCAAGATTTTTACAACGGCGATGCTCAAGTGATCGGGAGGACAACCCTCATTGATGGAGAGTTGCACACGATCATTGGAGTCATGCCAGAAGGATTTAACTTTCCACTCAAGCAGGATATCTGGACTCCTCTTGTTGTCTCTGACGCCATTCAACCAACTCAAGGTATACCAGTTTCCATAGCTGGCGTGCTCGCTGATGGTATTGACTCCAGCGTCGCGGAACTTGAAATAAATTCTCTTTACACGCAAATCCTGGAACGTTTTCCGGAGAGCTACGTCGAGGGTGAACATCGAGTCTTTCCATTCGCATCACTGAATTGGTCCAAGGCATCACCGATGAACGACCTGGCATTTGTGGTTGAAGCAACGAGCTTGATAATCCTTGGATTGACAATTATCAATCTCTCTTCTCTCTTATTAATCAGATCAACCGCCAGGCAATCAGAATTACAAATACGATCTTCTGTTGGTGCCAGTCGACTGCAGTTGAGCAAACAAGTTCTGGCAGAATCGTTGATTATTTGTCTGACGGGACTGTTTCTAGGCCTCTTACTTACTTCCATTCTGCTTCCCATCGTGCAATCACAGATGGAGAACGAAGTAGGTCGGCTGGATTTCTGGTTCAACTTGGTACTGGATTTCGACGCTCTGTCCACCGGTGTCCTACTCACTCTCATAGTCTGGATTGTGTCCGGAATGTTAGCCGCCTACAGAGCTTTTAGAAGTGATGCAGGACCAAACTCTGTTTCCACTAACAAGGCTACTAGCAGCAAAGGTGATGCAAGAGCTAACCGTGCAATTGTTATTGTCGAACTGATATTCACTTGCTTTCTACTCATCTGTTGTGGAGCGGTTATCTACCTCTTTGATGACTTTGCCAAGACGGACTTCGGATTCGCCAAAGAAGAGTTTGTGATTGCAGAAGTTCAACTTGATGCACCGGTATACAGTAGTACTCAGAATCAAATGGCCTATTTGGATAATCTGGAGAGAAGCATTCAGTCTCTGCCGAATGTGCTTGCGACTTCGATCACTACAGCGCCTCCCGGAGCCAATGGCAGCGATGGATTTTACAATCTGGATGACCGGGATCTGGCACAAAATCAACAGCTCCCATCGATGATGAGCATCTGGACGAAGTCTGACTATTTCCAACTGTTGAGCTTCCAGATTTCTGAGGGGCGTGGATTCGACATTACTGATACAAGCGACTCCTCTGCTGTAACCATAATCTCCGATGAGTTTGCAACTTCGCTTTGGCCTAACGACACAGCCATAGGAAAACAGATAATAAGCGTGCACGAAGGCATTGAAGAACGACTCACAGTAGTGGGCACTTTCCCTGGCATTATGCAATATCCGATCGAGCTCAATATTGCTCGACCTGCGCTATACCGGCCTATTACGCAATCAAAAACGAATAACTATTCGCTTGTAGCAGAGGTGACAGGTGAGTCCAGCCTCAGCGAAATAGAACAACAGTTTGAGTCCGCTGCTGCTAGCGTAGACAGAAGAGTTGTACTAAGAAACTTCAATTCTCTTGACGCTGAGATAGCTGGATTTTTAGGCGTGAATAAAGTCGTTGTTCAGATTTTTATCGCATTTGGTCTTGCGACTCTGCTACTGGCAGCGATTGGCATTTATGGAGTGATCGCACGATCGATAGCGATACGCACCCGAGAAATCGGAGTAAGACGAGCCTTGGGATCATCCAACAATGGCATTGTCTATCGGTATCTTAAACAGGGCGCGAACTTCCTGTTAGTCGGATTCTTGCTTGGCGGTTTACCTGCAAGCCTCATTATGGCTGCGGCAGTGCCTGCCCTGTTCTCAGGTATCGACCTGGTGAATTTCGTCACTGTCATTTCGGTGACTGTTGCCTTGATAATGAGCACACTGATTCTGATTTCATCCCTTATCCCTGCTCGCAAAGCCATTGCGCTCGAACCGGGAGATGCACTTCGTTATGAATAAGCAAATTGGGAGAACCAGGTAATGCAACTCTGGACAGATCTTAAGTATTCCTTTCGCTTATTGCGAAAAACACCTGTGTTTTCTGGCACGTTGCTGTTGATAATCGTATTGAGCCTTTCTCTCTATCTGGCTGGTTATTCCCTGGGCACAGTAATGGGAGCTAATCTCATGCCTATTGCCAGGGGCGACGACTATGTCACCCTTCGTGCACGCGATGCCGAGACCGGAGGCACCGTCGGTCGCCAGGAATTTGATACCTACATACTGAATCGCTTACTGGAATCTTCCGAAAATTTCGACTCACTTGGTGGTTACAACCGCGCGGCAGTTGTACTGAGTGATGGCGATTATTCCGAAAGATATTCAGGATATTTCATCTCCACTGGGCTACTGCTCGGTACCGAAGTCAATCCCATACTAGGTAGAAACTTCACCACCGCCGATGCACAACAAGGTGCTGAGAACGTGGTGCTGCTGAGCCATGGCGTCTGGCAGAGCTACTACAGCGGTGATACCAACATCGTCGGCAAAACCAGCCTGGTCAATGGCGTGCCTCACAACATTATTGGTGTCATGCCTGAAGATTTTCGTTTCCCCAGGTCTGCAGAGCTTTGGACTCCTCTGACTATCAATGAAGCACTACTGCCGGGTGAGGGTCTGCCACTCACCATAACAGGCTTGCTTAAAGAAGGCCGCAGCTACTCTCAGGCAGAATCAGAATTAACCGCATTGTTGGCGCGAGAAGCAGCCGCCTTTCCTGATCAATATGCCAATCGTGTTGCTTATGTGCATGACTACGCAGACGGTTTCGCTGGTGAAGATATTACGCCAAATCCTGTGTCAATTTTGAATTACACAACACTCACGATCCTGGTTCTCGCCGTGGTCAACTTGTCATCCATGCTTTTTGTTCGCCTCAACGCCAGGAGACGAGAGTTGTTGGTTCGGTCCTCAGTTGGCGCCGATGGCTGGGCACTGTCAAAGCAAATCATATTGGAGTCGTTCCTGATTTGTTTCATAGGGCTGATTCTGAGCTTGATTATCAGTGCATTCTTATTGCGGGTGCTTGCTTACACGATGCTGGAACAAGGGTTGGACACCTATGAAATTGGGCTGAATCTCCAGGGTATCTTCACTGGGATAATCGCTATAACAGCAATCTGGTTGACGTCCTGTTTTTTTGTCGCTGTACGTGCGTTTCAAAGTAATCCTGGCGATGTCATGGATTCGTCCAATAAGGGAGCTGAGGTAGTTGCCAGTTCAACAACGCGGCTAATCGTAGGATTCGAACTTCTGCTCTCCTGTTTCTTGTTGGTGTGTTGCGGCGTGCTGTTCTATCTCGCCAGGGAAGCAGTCAATACCGACTACGGTACCGAACCGGACGGCATGGTAGTCGCGTTTATGAACCTGTCTGATACTCGCTACGATGAGCAACAGAACCGGCGCATCTATGCCGACCAGCTTCAAACTGCACTGGGAGAATTGCCGGGTGTTGAGCAGGTAGCGATGACCAGTGCCCTACCCCAGAGACCTGGAATACCGGGAACCTACAACATCGACGAGATCGCTTTCACATCAGACAATTTCGCACCCGAATTTATGACGATCTGGGTCAGCGACTCCTATTTCGACACACTCGATATTGGGCTCTTGCTCGGCCGGGATTTCGATGCAGCTGATTCGGCAGAATCCGGACTTGTAACAATCTTGTCTGAATCATTTGCGCAGCAACTGTGGCCAGGTGAATCACCTATTGGCAAGGAAATTCGTACAACAGTTCAGAATCAGACCGAAACACTCAGAGTCGTCGGCGTCATTCCTGATCTGCCCCAGGGTCGTTCAGATATCATTAATGCCGTACCCAGTTTGTACAGACCTTTGACTCAGAATCCTCCACGTAATTTCTCTGTGGCTGTGCGCCATGCACCGCAAGTATCACTGGATGCCTTGAGTCTGGAAATTCGCCGAATCGCTGGTGTTGTGGATCGTAATATTCCTCTCTTTGATGTGCGCTCACTTGAGGATCAGATCGTCAATGACCAGGAAGGCATCGGCACCGGCGCCAATATCGCGGCAATTTTTGCGCTGGTAACCCTGATACTGGCGGCGATGGGCATCTACTCCATTATGGCCAGATCGATTTTGTACAGGACTCAGGAGATCGGTGTTCGGCGCGCACTGGGCTCCAGCAATCAGGGTATCACCTGGAACTTTATCAAACAGAGTCTTCGCTTTTTGATTCCCTGCACTGTTGTTGGCGCGGGCGCTGGCAGCCTGACAGTAATACTCACTACCAGCTCACTCGGCATTATTGACGTGGCATTCATTCCCTATGTGGTCCTGTTGGTGATTCTCGCAATGACAACGGTAGTACTGACTGCGACCTATCTCCCCTCAAAAAAGGCGATTGCAATGGAACCAGGAGATGCACTGCGTTATGAATAATTTCAATTTGCTAAACGAAGGAAGACTGGCATGACATTGTGGTTCGAACTGAAGTATGCCCTGAGACTGATTGCACGCAAGTCTGGCCATTCGGCGCTGTGTGTACTGGTTGTCGCCATGAGTCTGGGACTCTCTCTGATTGTATTCTCACTCATCTACAACACCAGCTACAAACAATTGGATTTCACCAATTCCGAACGTTGGGTATATGCCACCCATCTGGAACTGGATTCAGGCATCGTGAACTTTGCTGACTCCATTGATGCGTTTGCCTATCAGGAAATCTCGAATCGCGTCTCCAGTTTCGAAGAGTTTGGTGCCATGGTGGGCTTCGCCCAGTCCCGCTTCAATGCTGAGGAGCGCACGACTATCTTCAATACCGTTCAGCTTTCGCCGGGTCTGTTGAATGCCATCAATATCAGCCCCGTAATCGGCAGGAGTCTGACCGACGCCGACGAAATTCCCGGTTCTGAAAACGTGGTTATGCTCAGCTACAACGTGTGGCGAAACTATTACGCCAGCGATGAAAACATCGTCGGCACGCAAACACGCCTGGATGAAACACCATTCACCATAATTGGTGTACTCCCTGAAGTGGTCCCCTTCCCCATCAATTTCGATCTGATGGTGCCCTTTCGACTTCGCAATATGGCTGAACCAAGCAGCATGTATCGCGACCTGACACCCATGGGAATTCTGGCTGAAGGTGTCAGCATGGAAGTCGCAAATGATGAAATTGCCTCAATCATGGCTGAACTCAGAGCAGACTACAGTGATCACTACCGCAGCACGGAAGGGATCACCCTGAGACCACTCAATACGCTGTTCATGGAAAGAGGAGCTGTGCTTTTCGTCGCTATGGCAGTGACTGCTTTGGTAATCCTGTTTCTTGCCTGCCTCAACATCGCCAACCTGCTGCTCTCGCGCGGCATGGAACGTGACCAGGAATTTGCCATTCGCAATGCGGTAGGGTCATCCCGGGCCGTGCTGGTCAGGCAGTCCCTGTTGGAATCCCTCATCATTTGCCTTCTCGGCACTTTGGCTGGACTTGCTGTGGCCTTCATTGGTCTCAACAGCGTGAATGAGATGTTTCAGATTGTAGGCGACCAGATCCCGACCGGCTTGCCAGTCAACTGGGATTTTAAACTCGACCTCGCCGTTGTGGTTTCTTCCGTCCTGTTTACCGCCGGTATCTGGTTGTTCAGTGGATTTATGCCAGCCTGGATGTCATCCAAACCCAATGTGGATGAAATACTCAAAGGCGGCACCAAAGGAACAGCAGACAGGAAGAAGTTCCGCTTCTCCAAGGCACTGGTAGGATTTGAGATCTTCTCTTCCTGTTTTCTGTTGGTGTTATGCGGTGTGCTGGTACTGTCTATTCAGGATCTACTCGAAACAGATTTCGGTTTCGCCACTGAAAGTCGCATGGTTTCGGATATCGAGTTTCCTCGTATTGGTTATCGCGGCGCAGAATCCTATCTTGGATTCTTCGACGAGTTGCAACGGCAAGTCGGGATGGAGCCCGAAATTAATCAGATGGCGGTCGCTTCATCGCTACCTTTCAACACCGGCCAAACCAGCTATGCGATCGAAAGCAGTTTACCCGATGAAAGCGATGACTATCCGCTGCAGTATCTGGTATCCGTTTCAGACAGCTTTTTTGAGACAGTTGAAGTCGAAATTCTGGAAGGGCGCAATTTCGATAGCACCGACAATGAAGAGTCGGCGCCAGTCCTGATCGTCGATGAACAATTTGCCAGGAATGCCTGGCCCGGGGAATCGCCTCTTGGCAAGTCTATTCAACTCAATCCGGAGCAGAATGGCGAATTCCATACCGTCATAGGGGTCAGCTCACATACCAAACAGGTGATTGAAATTTTCGGGCTGACAACAACTACAGCCTTCTTCGTACCATTCAGCCAGCAACCCGATCCCAATTCTTCGCTCATTGTGAATACTGAATTGCCTGAAATCCAGTATCTGCAAATCATGGAGAATGCAGTCTCCAGGGTGGACTCCAGCGTGGCTCTCTACAATAGCCGCAGCTTCGATGATCACATGAACAGCACCACTGCCGGACTGGATCTGATAGCCAGAGTATTCCTCTGGATCGCCCTGCTGACTCTGGTGCTGGCAGGAACTGGCATCTTCGCCATCATCTCCCGCTCTGTCATTCAGCGCATCAGGGAATCTGGCATCCGCCGGGCCCTGGGATCGACTGATACGCAAGTCATTCACATGTACCTGCAACAAGGTCTCGTCTATCTGGCGATCGGCGTCTTTTTTGGCGGTGGACTGGCTCTTTTGGCCAGCAGCGCAATGTCCGCAGTCATATCGCAACTCATGTCCTATGTGCCTCTGGTTCTCACTACGGTTGTACTGGGCATGGCGGCGCTGGTCGGGCTTGCGTCCTGGCTACCTTCGAGGCGGGCCGTGGCGATGGAGCCGGGAGAGGCACTGCACCATGATTGAACAACTATTTGACAACAAATTCGATTTAGAAATCTGCAATACGGGAGAGATCAATGAATGAATCTTCTTTAATCAAACTGGATGGAATACAGAAAATTTTCTTCACCGATGAAATTGAAACCTGGGCACTTGATGAAATTCACCTCGAGGTTGGTGAAGGTGAATATGTTTCCATTGCCGGGCCCTCGGGTTGTGGTAAGTCGACTCTCCTATCGGTGATGGGCTTGCTGAATTCATCCACTGACGGTCAGTATTTTCTTGACGGTGAAGACGTTGCTGCACTGAACTCCACGGAGCAAGCCAAAGTAAGAAACCGTCAGATCGGCTTTATCTTTCAGGCATTCAATCTGATTGGCGATATGACCGTCTTCGAAAATGTTGAACTACCGCTCACCTATCGCAAGGAACTGAAGCGCAAGGAACGTAAGGAGAAAGTGCAGGAGGCGCTGGAAAAAGTCGACATGGCTCATCGCATGAAACATTTCCCTTCCCAGCTCTCTGGCGGTCAACAGCAACGAGTTGCCATCGCAAGGGCGCTAACCGGCGATCCGAAGGTCCTGCTGGCCGATGAGCCGACTGGTAACCTGGATTCAAAGAATGCACAGATCGTCATGGAGCTTCTTGATGATCTTCATAAACAGGGCAGCACCATCTGCATGGTAACCCACGATCCGCGTTCCGCCTTGCGCGCACAACGTCAGGTGACCTTGTTCGATGGCAAAATTGTGGACGATCAACCGACCTCAAATTTGCGCTTGGAAACTGAAGTACTCACCAGCTTACCGGGATAGCACCATGAAAACGATCTACGATCTGATATTGGGACTGCGCCGACTTGGCAATAACCTGGCGTTTACGATTACTTCAATTCTGGTCATCGTGCTGGGACTGGCTTTCTATCTGGGTTCCTACTCTCTAAGCTACAATTTTTCCAAACCGCTCGCCTTTGAGAATGGAGATCGCTATGTCACCGTCAGTACTTACTACAGTGACAGCGATACCTATCATTTCGGCAGCAACTTCGATGGCTTTGCCTACAACCGCCTGAAAGAACAGGTGACCAGCTTCGAGGAGTTTGGTACTTACCGCTTCATCAAGCTTTCTATCAGCGATGGAGAGGTTCCACAGCAATACGTGGGCGCCGAGATTATACCGAGCCTGTTTCGCAAGCCCGGTGTAGAGCCGCTGTTGGGCAGATCATTTGAAGACAGGGACGCCCTTCCCGATTCCCAGGCCGTAGCAATCATCAGTTACGACATCTGGCAGAATTACTACTCTGGCGATACCAATATCATTGGTCAATCAAGCCGCATTAACGGGGAGCCCTACACAATTGTTGGTGTAATGCCGGAAGGCTTCGACTACCCCTTTTCTCAGCACGTATGGCTACCCCTGGACACCTCCCGCAACACACAACCGGAAAACCTGCTGTCTCTGGGAGTACTAGGGGTACTGCGTCCTGAAATCTCCATGGCCTCTGCCACAGCCGAAATGAGTGCACTGACGAGTCAGTTAGTCGATGATTTCCCGGCAAACTACTCCGAAACACGGGCTATTGTGCTGCCCCATTCACAAACATTCATTTCAACGGGTAATGCCGGGCTGCTCTTTCAGGGAATCACGCTGACGATTCTTCTGCTTGCCACTCTCAATCTCGGCACACTTCTCTTTGTTCGTGCGAATAACCGGCAACAGGAGCTGGCGATCCGCTATGCGATTGGTGCGAGCCAGTGGGACATTTCCAGACAGATACTTCTCGAATCGTTGATCCTGTGCTTTTTTGGCTTGTTACTGAGCCTTGGAATCGCCGACTTCGCGCTGGGGTTTATCGAAGAGCAGATGCGTATCAATGCCATGTCCAGCGACTACCCGGGCACACTGCCTTCCTGGATCAATCTTACGATGGACTTTCGTGCGGTGATAATCGCCGCTTCATTGACCCTGTTCGTGTGGCTGGCTTCAGGGGGATTCGCCGCCTATCAGGCAACACGTAAGGACAATAACAGTGTGCTTGCTGGCGGTAGCAAAGGAGGCACGGATAAAAATCGCGTAGTCATGGGAAGAATTATCGTGGGTTTCGAAGTCCTGACCTCTACGTTTCTGCTCATCGTGTGCAGTTTGTTAACCGCATCCATCGTTGCAGTTTATCGAACCGACTTCGGCACCCCTACTGACGACTACTACACCGGCATGTTCGAGTTGTGGGGACCGCGCTATGAAGAAGAAACTGCCCGCAGAAATTTTGTGGATGAACTGCAAACCTTGTTAACAGCGCGTAGCGAGGTCAGCGATGCAACGATTGGCTCAGCACTGCCAGGGCAGGCGGGCTATCTCACTCGCTACAATATCAGCGACCGCGATCTTCGCCAAAACGAACTGTATCCGGAAGAAACTGTGATCTGGGTTGCCAGCAATTACTTCGACATGTTGCAGGTAGCACTGGTCGAAGGCAGGTACTTCGAAGATACAGATATCAACACGAGCCAATCTGTCATCATAATTAACCAGGCATTTGCACAGGCTTACTGGCCAGGAGAGTCAGCGCTGGGCAAACAGATTCAAACCGATCCAGACAACAATGGAGTCTGGCACACTGTTGTCGGAGTGACATCCCATATCATCCATGGCAGCCCACTGGGCGGCTATGACAATAATCCAACTCTTTACCGACCAATCAAGCAATTCGCACCAGTTGTAATGTCCATGGCAGTGAAACTGGATCGACCACTGACCGAAATCGAAGCAGAAACTCTGCTAATCGAAACTACGCAGGATATCGACCGGGATCTTGCTGTCACATCCATTCGTCCACTGGAACGGGTTACTACCATGTCATTGCAGGGCATGGATATTATTGCGCAATATGCCGTTGCCTTTGCTGTCGGCACGCTTATCCTGGCAATCATTGGTGTGTACGGCAACATCACTCGTGCTGTGACTCAGCGCACCAATGAGGTAGGCATCCGTCGCGCCCTGGGTTCCAGCAATCGCCGCATCCTCTGGGTATTCCAGCGCGAAGCAATGCATTACCTGCTGTGGGGTGCAGCGGTTGGCGGCCTGATGGCTGTGGCGGTAGGCGGAGCCTTAGCTGGTTTTTTCAATGACATTCTCAGCTTTGTGCCCACAATTGTTCCAGCAGTACTGCTGATCATCGGCACACTGGTCATTCTTGCTTCCTATATTCCCGCGCGCAGGGCGATTCAAATTGAGCCCGGCGATGCACTGCACTACGAATAGCCGCCAAAACTTCAACTACCAAGAGGCAGCAACATGAAACTCAACGTTAGCCAGGCAATCAGGAAATCTTTGATCTTGTTTCTTTTATTAGCCTTATCGGGCTGCGTGGTCTATAGCCGCAGCAGCGATCCGACTCGAATAAGATCCACTAACTCAGCCATTGTCCTCACACCGGAACCTGCGGAAGGTCGCAACATCAGCAATGTCAATGGTCGCATCGTGGTAGGCACGGGAATGGCAGTTAACGACGTGGACACTGTTAATGGTCGCATTACCGTTGAAGATGGCGCGACTGCCAGAAATATCGAAACTGTCAATGGGCGCGTGACTATCGGTGGTCGCAACGCCAGCGTCAATGATGTTGAGACGGTTAATGGTCGCATTACTGCAGTGAACGGTGGACAAATCCATGGCAGCGCAGAAGCCGTTAACGGCCGCATCAGTCTGACTAATGTTACGGTGGGCCGCTCGGTTAAAACCTCAAACGGAGACATCCAGCTGTTCGAGTCGAGTGTCGGCCAGAACGTGGAGACCCGGAATGGCGACATTCGTCTGGAGAACAGTGTGATAGAGAATGACCTGATCATTCAGCGGCGAAGAATTGCAGGAATCTGGGGCCTCTTCGATTGGGACTGGAACAGGCAGGAGGTTGTCATCGGACCAGGCTCCGAGATCCGGGGCACGTTGTTAGCCCGAGACGAAATCACGCTCTATGTGCACGAATCCGCTTCTGTAAACAACATTGTTGGTGCGACGCCGCAAAGCTATAACAGGATGCGACCTTAAGGCGCGGCATCACTGAGGACAACTTCTGGAAGCACCATTCGTACTTCCCAAGAGCAGAAGACTATGAATTACTGGTTTGAACTCAAATACACGCTCAGGCTGCTGCGTAAGAAGCAGGGCTTTGCCGCGATCTCAATCTTCGTTATTGCGGTAGGCATTGCCATTACCATTCCTCTTGCTTCGGTGAGCAAGTTCTTTGGATTTACCGACTTGCCGTTGGCAAACGGCGATCGGTTGGTAGCTCTCAAACAGCGCATCGAAGGCAGGGGCAATGTGCCTGTAGTTGATGCCTATTCCTATGAATACATCAGGGACAATGCCGAGAGCTATGCACTCCTTACAGCATTCGAGCAAAAATCTGCGGTTTTCAGTGATGGGGAAGCTGCGGAGTCTTTCAGTGGTGCATGGATCGAGCCGCAGTTTCTAAGCTATGCATCGGAAACACCGCTTGCCGGGCGCAGTCTGCTTGAAAGCGACAGCTTACCGGGTGCTGAGCCTGTCGCTGTAATCGGATTCGATCTCTGGCAAAGTTATTATGCAGGCGACGAAAATGTCATAGGCAACACCAGCCGTATCAATGGCGAAAACGTCACCGTGGTTGGCATCATGCCACAAGGATTCGGATTTCCCTATGCACACGATCTCTGGTTGCCCTTGCAACTTCCCGGCAATCCCGAACCCGGCCCGCAACGAAGTCTGTATCTGGCGGGACTATTGCACGAGAACACTGACCGGGGCCAGGCACTGGCTGAGCTAGACACATCTCTTCAGGCCCTCGCGACAGAATACCCGCAGTTCTACAGTGGTGCGTCCGGCATCATATTGCCGTACACACTAGTAATGATTAACGATGGACCGGTATATGGCCAACTTTTCCTCGGCATGCTGGCGACTGTGCTGGCGCTGGTTTGCTTTAATGTGGGCAACCTGTTGGCAGCAAGGAATAGCGAGCGTCTAAATGAATTGGCGGTGCGTGGTGCCGTCGGTGGCACCCGCTGGAAAATCATCAGGCAGGTTTTGCTTGAGTCTTTTCTGATCTGCATCATCGCTGCTACAACAGGTCTCGCAATTGGATCCATTGGGCTGAGCATTATCAGTAATGGGATAGGCAACGCCGTGTTCTCCGTGCCTTATTGGATAGACTTTTCGCTGAGCGGTAGTGATCTGCTGACACTCGCAGCCATCACAACGGCTGTGTGGCTACTATCCGGCTTATACCCAGCCTGGAAAATATCCAACCAGGACATCAACACAATTCTCGGCAGTGATTCGAAAAGTTCAACCGATCTTGGCTCTGGAAACCTGACCAAGACGCTGGTCATAGTTGAAATCATTGTCTCCTGTTTTCTGTTGATAGTTTGTCTGTCTACAATCGCTGCATTCTACTATTCGTCGCAGCAGGATATGGGAGTCAATCCAGAGGGAATGCTCACTGCGCGTGTTGATCTGTCCTCTTCTAACTACGAATCGGTAGACTCAAAGCAAAACTATCTTCGAAGTTTGCGCGGTGAGTTGCTCAGCAGCACTTCAATTGAGGACGTGACTTTCGCTACCGCAATGGCTGGGCAGAATCCTCGTCGCCTGGATTTCTCATTGGAAGATATCGACGTCGCAACTGACAGTCGCCTACCCCAGGTCGGACTGGCCTGGACCGATGAGGACTATTTGCGCCTGATGGAAACTGAGCTGATTCAGGGTCGCCTGTTTGACTTTGCTGACAGCGCCAGCAGCCTACCAGTGGTTATCGTCGATGAGTTTTTTGCAGAACGCTACTGGCCCGGCGAATCTGCGCTGGGTAAACGCATGCAAATAGCACCAGAACAGGGAGGTGAATTGCTGACTATCGTAGGTGTGATAAACCATATCATTCAGGGTCAGCCCACAGCAGAGCGTCTCTATCAATCTACTGTATACCGTCCTTTAGGCCAGCTTGCCCTAGATACTACTGGAGCGGCTGCAGTGAACGCGGTTTCACTGGCTATGCAGGTAACAGACCTTGATACGGCATCCCTAACTGATCTCGAACAGGAAGTGAAAGCTGCTGCCGCACGCGTTGACAGGGATGTGCCCGTTTCAGAAGTGATGCCGATGTCTCAAATGATGTATCTGGGCATGGAAGCCAACCAGTTCTTCTTCGATATCATGCTGTGGATGGCACTCGCCACACTCGCATTGGCAATCGTAGGAATCTACGGCGTGGTCTCCCGTTCTGTACTTTCCCGGGCCATGGAAATTGGCGTCCGGCGCGCATTGGGATCCACAAACTTCCGGATCATCAGCATCTTTCTCAAACAGGGATCCTTATACCTTTTGTTCGGACTGATGATCGGAGGTGTGAGCGGAGTATTGGTCATTGACCTGCTCCTGCAAGCCGTTGGTTCACAGGACGGCGTGTCCTACACCTTCTTCTATATCATAGCGACAGTGGTGCTGATGCTGTCTCTGATGGTATTTGTGGCGGCCTACTTGCCAGCCAGGAAGTTGATTGCATTCGAACCCGCGGAAGCCCTGCATTACGAATAAGACGAGATGCATCGATGAAAGCTGGGCAGTTGCGCTATCCGGTCTCTCTGATTTCCCTGATCTCCTTCAGCCTGCTCACGGCGTGCATGGATGTGTGGGTACAACCACCAAGATCACCAGAAAACCTGGCTGCACTGGCGCGGGTAGAGCTGAGAACTTACTCATTCACCGAAGCAGGGGGAATCGATTCTGAGTATGGCATCTATGTGCCAACCAGCTATCGAAGTGAACAAGCTGCACCACTATTAGTGGCATTACATGGCCATGGTTCGGGTGCAATGTACATGATGGAGTACAACAACCTGGTTGAGCTGGCGGAAACTTACGGATTTATTGTTGTAACACCAGTGGGATTCAGCGAACGGGGTTGGTTTGGTTCAAAGCCAGGCAATGGTTTTTCTGTTGCCGAACATCTTGGGAAATCCAGCAGTGAAGTGAGTCGGCTCAGTGAGCTTGACGTCATGAATGTGATCGCAAGGGTGAGAGCAGCATTCGCGATTGATAGTCAGCGAATCTACTTAATTGGGCAATCCATGGGCGGAGGAGGTACCTGGTACCTGGCGAGTAAATATCCTGATCTCTGGGCTGCCGTCGCAGCGCTTTCACCGGTAACTGGCGAAAACCCTGCGATTCTTGAGAATTTTTCCGAAACACCTGTACTGCTTATAGCTGGCGATCGCGACATTGAAGTTGATATCGAGCTTACTCGTGAATGGGTTCAAAAGATGTCAGAACTGGGCATGGACTATGAGTATATGGAGATTGAGGGTGGTACTCACAGCGACTCGGGAAGAGATAATATTGCAAGAGTATTTGAGTTTTTGAGTCAGCAGCGCTTGTGAAGCTGATGCCATTCACTCTAGTGGATTACTGATTGCAAATACGCCACAGCATCAGACAAGGAGCCACCATCCACGTCGACAATCTTGTTTGCTTCCCGCATCGCTTCGTCGGAGATAGCGCCCTCCAGCGCGGATAACACTGTCACAAACTGTGGATTCGCCATGGCACGCGCTGAAGCGGCCAGGAAACCGTCATAGGGCGGCAAGGCATTGAGTGGATCTTCCAGAAGCAAGAGATCAAATGCGGCAACACGCCCATCGGTAGTGTAGGCAGAGATCACGTCCACCTGCCGCTCATTGACAGCCGTGTACATGAGCGTGGTATCGAAAGTCAGTTGTTCAGCAAATTCCACGCCGTAACTATCACGCACCTTGATCCACTCAGGCCGCCCAAAAAACTCCAGGTCCCCGGCTGCTACAAGACTTCTTCCTACGGAAACGAGATCAGCGATTGAAACAACACCCAACTCTGCTGCCCTGTCCCTGCGCATACCTAGCGCATACAGGTTCTGAAATCCCAATCTCGCCACCTGGCCTACATTGTCTTCTTCCGCCATATAGTCGACGACGGCATCGAAGATCTGTTCACGTCCCGGATTGTCGTCGCGCTGCAGGATATTGGCCCAGACCGTGCCTGAGTACTCCAGATAAACATCGACAGTATTGCTGGCAGTCGCTTCGTAGACTACTTCTGTTCCCATGCCCAGACGTTGTTCCACTTTGAAACCCGCCGCCTCCAGTTCCGCAGCCACCAGCCCTGCGATGATGTACTGTTCAGTAAATCCCTTGCCGCCAACTACAAAGTCCACTTCCTCATCGGGCAATAAGGTATAGCCAGCTATGCCCAGGCAGATTGCGGCGGTCCCGATCACCGCGTATTTCACCTGTCGATATTTACCTGGTTCGGTGTCCTGATTGCGATTTTCCGCAAGCCATTGCATGCCCCCGATCATGGCATCGAGCACAACCGCCATGGCGGCGGCAGCAAGACTGCCCACGGTGACTGCCACAAGATTGCGGGTCTGCAGACCGGTAAAGATGTAGTTACCAAAGCTGGTGGCACCAACCAGTGTGGACAGGGTCGCCAGGCCCACGGTCCACACTGCAGCCGTGCGAATGCCGGCGATGATCACTGGTAAGGCGAGAGGCATCCGCACCTTGAGCAGAATCTGGCGGGACGACATGCCAATGCCTCGAGCCGCTTCAACGACTTCCGCCGGCACGGTTTCAAGGCCAGTTACGGTGTTGCGCACGATAGGAAGCATGCTGTAGAGCACCAGGGCACTGATGGCTGGCAACAAACCAATCCTGCCGCCCAGCAATGCAACGGCCATAGCAAGAATGGCCACACTGGGAAAAGTCTGGATGATACTAACAAGCGTCAGAAGTGGTCGTTTGACTGCCTCTGACTGTGAAGCCCAGACTCCCAGGGGTATCGAAACCAGAATGCCCAGGCACATGGCGATGAGAGTTAATAGCAGGTGCCCCTGAAAATAGGCTGGGAGAACCAGTAGCTGTTCCCGTAGATTGTCGCTCATGATGCGTTGTTGCCCGCCCCATTTTTCCTGAGAAGTGCATCGAGTCGGTCGGCCCGTCTCTTCGGCATCTCGACAATCTCCTGCACGTATTCGTGTTGTGGATTGTTGAGCAACTCCGCTGGCGTGCCGATCTGCAACACTTCACCCGCTTTCATCACCGCGATCCGGTCTGCCATGAGCAAGGCTTCAGTCATGTCGTGGGTAACCATGATCACCGTCAGGTCGAGCTCATCCTGAATACGTTTAAACTCTTCCTGTAGCTCCGCTCGAGTAATGGGGTCAAGTGCCCCAAATGGTTCATCCATTAGTACAACTTCGGGTTCAGCTGCCAGCGCTCTGGCTACCCCGATTCGTTGCTGTTGACCCCCGGACAACTGGGAAGGCAATCTATCACCGTATTCATCATAGGGAAGACCCACCATTTCGAGCGTTTCCGCACAGCGATGTTTGATACGATCGCTGTCCCATTGCAGCAGATTAAGCACCGCTGCCACATTCTCGCCGACACTGTAATGGGGAAAGAGTCCAATTCCCTGGAACACATAGCCGATGTTGCGACGCAGTTGCTCAGGCTGTTGGTCCATCACATTCCTGCCAGCGACATGGATCGAACCACCGCTGGGTTCTTCCAGTCGATTGATCATCTTCAGGGTAGTGGTTTTACCGCAGCCCGATTCGCCAATCAGGCCGAGTAACTCCCCTTTCTCTACCAGCAAGGAAGTATCAGCGACCGCAAAGGAGCTGCCGCCATCATAGGTCTTGGAAATATTCTCTAACTGAATCATGAAAAGCCATACTAACAAGGCAGCAGAGGGCTTCCAATGAAGGCTTGTTGTGGGGAGATATTACAAGGCAATCATTATCGGCCGCCGGCGTCTCTGCCCAGACGCAGAGCGTTACTGGCACCGGCTGAAAGGCCACCATCGGTGCCTACGGTAACAAAGCGAAAGCCCTGCTCGATGCGATCTTCCACGGTACGCGCATTGGTAGTGATGGCACAGGGGACATCATGTGCAAGGCATGATGCCAGTACAGTTTGAATAGCCGCTTCCACTTCCGGGGCCGAAGGGCTGGTGTAACCCATGGAGGTACTCAAATCAGACGGACCGATGAAGATGCCACCCACACCAGGTACGGTGATGATGTCTTCGATGTTCTCCACACCCTCGGCAGACTCAATAAACATGATTGCCATGAGTTCTCCCTGGGGATCCAGAGGCCAGACATCCGCGCGCGCATGATAGTCCCGGATACCCCAGTACCAGGCGGCATTGGAAGGATTGCGTCCGCGCAATCCTTCCGGTTCGAAATCAGGAGCGTCGTTGTACTGGGGATAACGGGTTGACCGTACTGCCAGTTCCGCCTGCTCTCTGCTGCCAATGGCCGGGAAGAATACGCCATAGGCACCAACGTCCAGGACCTGTTTGACCTGTGCGATAGTTTCTTCTGTGCCTGCTGCCGCTGGAATACGCACCAATGGCACGACATCCGGTTGCAGATTACCTTTTTCCTGGATGCTGCGCTTGTTGGTCATGCCGAGCA
The DNA here is from genome assembly GCA_965267495.1 of uncultured Pseudohongiella sp. GTDB lineage: Bacteria > Pseudomonadota > Gammaproteobacteria > Pseudomonadales > Pseudohongiellaceae > UBA9145. The sequence goes on from OZ254078.1 coordinate 3,390,142, forward strand.
TGAAGGTACGCAGACGCTCAATCTCGAACGGTGCGTGTTCCATATCGATAAAGAGAAAATCCAGGCCGGAAGTGGCCATGGAACGAGCATTCTCTAATGAATAATCGAAGGACAATACACCGAATGCTGGTTGATCATTTTCCAGCAGATCGATGAGCTTGTTAAGTCGCACAGAGTCTGATTGCGCCAGCGCTGTGCTGGCTGCAATCATCATGAACAGGCTAAGCAATGCGCGCATCAGTATTCAACAAGATGAGTGTCTATCGCGCACGCCAGGGTGGTTCGATTAACAACTCCGCATCTGCGTCGGCTTTCGGCACAAATTTCTGCGACCGGCCATACTGGTTGTCGCCGCCGATCAGATTACCTGCCGGATCCACGGAAAAGGTGTGCACCTCAATATAACCATCGGGTAACTCTCGCGGCACGAGCCAGGTGTACTTGAGATTTCCTTCGAAATCGAAGTTGATGAAACGCAAGGGGCCCAGATCGGTGATCCAGAAATCGTTTTCATTGACGATGATGTCCAGAGGCAGTGTCAGTGGCGACCCAATCGATCTCTCGAATTCAAAAACTGCCGGATCGTCCGTGGCACGAAACAGGTTCACTTCATTGCCGGAACGATCCAGTACAAAGACACGTCCCTCTGGACCAATCGCTAAAGCGTGGATGGTGTTGAACTGACCAGGTCCGTCACCATAGCCACCGAATTCACCAAGATAGTTCATGTCATTGTCGAAGACGATGACCCGATGGTTGTCCAGACCATCGGCAACCAGGATGCGTCCGTCAGGCATGAACGCCACGTCCTGGGGTCGACCGAAATGGGTTTCGTCATTGCCGGAGACACCTTTCTCTCCATAGGTGGCAAGTACTTCACTGCCATCGTTGGCAATCACGTAAATCTGGTTGAAGGTTTCATTGACCAGCCAGATGCGGCTCTCAGGATCATAGGGGCTGATCCGAATACGGTGCGGCCCCGGACCAACAGAGCCTTCACAGAGATAGTCAAGGTGGTCCCAGACTTCGATGACAGTGCCATCGCCGTTCATCACGTAGAGGCAATTTTGCCAGGTACGACGCTCGGTGGCGGTGAGCACATTGATACCCAGCTGGCCGGCAAAACCAGCGAAATAATCCGGCACTGGATAGGGCAACACGGTTTCACCACGCTGGGCTACGATGATGCGATCTTCAGATTCTGCCCAGACTCCGGAATTGCCACCGAAGCCAAAACCGTCTTCCTGGAAAGGATCATGCCAGCCAGAAATGACGTTGTAGGGACTCTCGCCGATAGTGCCACGTGCATTGCCCTGTTGGGCCATGGTGCTGGAGGCGAGACTGAAGGAGAGAAGAATAGCCAGGAGGCGAACTGCTGTTGCCATGATGTACCTCTGCCAATAATGGGTCTTTGTTCTTATATGGGCTCACAATAATGACAAATAACGCAGCCCGGGTACACTCCCGGCCCGCAGAATTACGAGCCTGCCTGGGAGAGCTGAGCCTTGCGTGCCAGCCTGGCCCGGTGCAGCAGGGGCTCCGTATAGCCGCTTGGCTGGGCACGTCCGTTAAACACCAACTCGCAAGCGGCCTGAAAAGCGACTGAGTTCTCGGCATCGGTTGCCATGGGGAGATAGGAAGGATCCGCTTCATTCTGGGTATCAACGACCGCAGCCATGCGCAGGAAGGTTTCCCGGACTTGTTGTTCAGAACAGATGCCGTGGTGAAGCCAGTTGGCAATGTGCTGGGACGAGATTCGCAGCGTGGCTCTGTCTTCCATCAGGCCGATGTCATTGATATCGGGTACCTTGGAACAGCCAATGCCCTGATCCACCCACCGCACTACATAACCCAAAATGCCCTGGGCATTGTTGTCCAGCTCCTTCTGAATCCGTTCTGCCGAGAGTGCTGTGGGATTATTGAGCAGAGGAATCTGGAGAATGTTGTCAATGTCAGCTGTTTCCCTTGAGCTGAGCGTCTGCTGAATTGCATCGACACTCACCTGGTGATAGTGCATGGCATGCAATACCGCTGCTGTCGGCGAAGGTACCCAGGCAGTGTTCGCTCCTGCTTGCGGATGAGCAATTTTTTGCTCGAGCATGTCTGCCATACGATCTGGCATTGCCCACATGCCCTTGCCAATTTGTGCTTTGCCACGAAATCCACAAGCCAGTCCCACGTCAACATTATTGTCTTCGTAGGCGCTTATCCAGGCGGTAGTTTTCATGTCGGTCTTGGGTAACATGGGACCGGCTTCCATGCTGGTGTGTATTTCATCGCCGGTACGATCGAGGAAGCCAGTGTTAATAAATACAACACGATCTTTCGCTTTCTCAATACAATGCTTCAGCGTCAGTGTTGTTCTGCGCTCTTCATCCATGATGCCGACCTTAAGACTACAAGTCGCAATACCTAACATTTTTTCTACGGCTGCGAAGAGATCGCAGGTGTACTGTACTTCATCTGGCCCATGCATTTTTGGTTTAACGATGTAGACACTACCACAACGGGAGTTTCTCAACCGGTTCAGCTTGCTGATATCAATGGCACCAATGGCACCGGTGATAACTGCATCCATGATGCCTTCAAAAACCTCATCACCATTGCCATCGATAATCGAAGGATTGCGCATCAGATGCCCCACGTTACGTACCAGCATCAGGCTACGACCGGGTAGGGAAAACGTCTCGCCAGCGGGTGACAGGTATTCCCTGTCTGGCTGCAATTGCCGGGTCATTTCACTACCACCCTTGATGAAGCTTTCTTCAAGTTCCCCTGTAATCAGGCCCAGCCAGTTTCGATAGACCTCCACCTTGTCCGCAGCATCCACCGCCGCAACAGAGTCTTCACAGTCCTGAATGGTAGTGACCGCAGCTTCCAGCACCACGTCTTTGACCCCGGCAGGGTCGCTGGCACCTATCTCAGATGCAGAATCGATATGGATTTCAATGTGCAGGCGATTGTTGCGCAACAGCAGTAATACCGGGCTCTCCGGGTCCCCACGGTATCCAACAATCTGTTGGCTGTCCTTTAACTGGGTGGTCTTGCCGCCATCAAGGTCGGCCCGCAACTGGCCGTCGGCGAAATAATAGCCTGTCACCTCCGCATGACTGGCATCCTGAAGCGGGCAGGCCTGATCGAGGAAGCGTCGTGCGGTGGCAATGACCTGTTGCCCCCGTTCTGGATTGTAGCCTCCCGCTCTTTCCATCCCTGGTGATTCGGCAATGGCATCGGTGCCATAGAGCGCGTCATAGAGGCTGCCCCAACGCGCATTGGTCGCATTGAGCGCAAAGCGGGCGTTCTTGACCGGTACTACCAGTTGTGGACCTGCCTGCCAGGAAATCTCAGCATCGACACTACTTGTAGTAATAGTGAAGTCAGCAATGTCTTGTTCCAGGTAGCCAATCTGCCGGAGAAACTCTTTGTAGCTCCCTGCATCATGAGGATGCCCCTTTTCACGACGATCTACATGCCACTGATCAATCTGTTGCTGCAGCTCATCACGTCGCCGCAGCAGTGCTTCATTGCGGGGAGAGCAGTCAGCAATAATCGACTCGAAATCCTGCCAGAATGCGGTGACGTCCAATCCAAGGATCGCCAGCAATTCCGTATCAACGAACTGTTTCAACTCAGCATCAATGCTGAGACCACCGGTTTGAATGCGAGAACTCATGGCGCCAGTCTACTGCGAAGCTGCAGAAAACTCATCTCGATGAGGGAGAACTGTCAATCGGGGAAAGGCAAGAATTGGCGAAGTGCCAGAATCAGGGCTTGGGTGGTGCCATGGGATTAACAGGACCATTGTCCGCTTTGGCAGCCAACTCTGACATTTTTACTACGCTGTCGTGCATCTTTTCCAGGGTGGCCTGAAAGCGCTTGGCATCTTCCTGTCCGGTGGATTTGGCTATCGCCGCATGGTTAAGTTCACGAATCAGGGCAATCATGTGATCGCCTTCTTCCCTAAGGGAAGTATAACGACGCTCATTGGGAAACAGCTTGCTCGACAAGCCCCACACTCCTGCTTCCATCAACAGCACACCCAGTAGAGCCAGCGGAAGCTGCGCTTCAATTTCCAGCGATCCACCAAGAACCACAGCAGAAAAAATGATCGCGATGCCGAGACCAGTGAGTCCGATATCGAATTGTCGTTTGATGTTTCGTTTCACGTTGTGCTCTTGGTGTTTTGTAATCTGTCTTGACCAGTCTATGGAAAACCACAGTCAGTGAGCACAAGGGCTCCGTACTGTGGGACGGACAATGCTAACTTCACTAAGGAATGAAGTACAGTCCAGGCCACGCTTTCAGAACGTTACAAACTGTCTAGTTCACGCTAAGGCTAAGCTCGGCTGTAAACAGCATACTGCGATCCAGATCCTGCCCTGCCCACTCAAGCAAGGTCTCGCTACTCTGTTCCACCTGCTCACTAAAAGTTTCCCTGCCATTGATATTGACTGTGACAGGTGCTGTGAAATCAATCTCATCAGGATTCAACAACAACGTAAACTCGCTGACGCCACGAGCATCGACGGTGAACTGGTTACCATCCCGGCTGACTTTGAGCAGGCTGGGCATATTCTCTTCCGCGGTATCATCGACCACTACCCAATGATTCCGATTGTAGAGATCCGTTCGGTCAACTACCCACTGCACTTCATCAGGTAAGGGGTCGCGTGCATTGGCTGACTTGAATGCCTCAATGCCCTCGCGTTCTTCAGGCATCCACTCAGTGTTATGACCCCCTTCTTCGATGACTCGCCAGGTGTGAGGTATGTTTTCCTGCTCCAGAATCTCCATAAAGGATTCCAGAGAGGCTGCAGGATATAGCCGATCGTTTTCCCCATTGACAATAAACAGGGGTTTGCCGACGAGGTTCTCGAAGTAGAGGCGATAGCCGCCGCCACTCTGGGGATTCCGCAATACACCGGGGTGTCCTATATAAGGAAGAAAAGCAGCCCATTCGGTGGGTTGCTTGAAAGCGAAGAAGTAAGCACCGGTACCACCGTCCGATATGCCGGTCAGTGAAACCCGATTTTCATCAATGTTGTAACTCTGCTTTAGCGTCTTCAGTATGGCGGGTACGTTTTCCGCCTGGCGCTGATGCCACCAGAAGTGATTCGGCCAGGCAACCGGTATCACAATAATGCGATCCCTGGCACCGACCCGATCCATGCTGCGCGCCCAGAAATTGTCACCTGGTTCAGGCTTGGGGCGATTGACGCCGCCATGCAGAATAAACTCTACCGCATGCTTCTGACCGGGATCGTAATTCTCAGGCACAAAGACCATATAGGGATACTCGGTGCCGTCCTCAGCGATTCGAGACCTGACCAATTCGCCTACAGGCACATCAGCCGAATAGGCAGGTCCTGCCTGTAGCCATTGGAATAACTCGTTGACATCGCTTGCGGCGGCAAGCAATTGTTCCGCTGCAGTGGTATCAGCTGTAGATTGCCAGAAAGCAGTCACTAATGACTGTCCATCGACAACTGTGCTTTGCTCTTCTGCACTCTGTGCAGAAACCGCAATGAGTAAACTAGAAACTATCGGAGTCAGGTATCTCATATTTAGACTTCTTAACTCTAGAGTTCTCCGCCCAGCTCTGAATACACTGCGCGCAGAAAGCGCTCCGGATCTCCATAACGCCTGTTGTAGGCTGCAGTCGGATTGGCAGCCGCGACTTCTTCGTAACTCATCCCGGCGGCAATCATCTCTTCAACCTGCCCTTTCACATCGATGATCAGATCTCGGAAAGCCATGACATCCATACGGCTTGAGGGCACACCATGTCCTGGCACGATCATGGTGTCTGGCCCTGCGGTGCCAATGAGTATGCCAAGAGCCTGGAGGGTACCATCGAGAGTGCCACCGTTTTCCAGATCGATGTAGGGAAATGCTGTGGTACGAAAGACATCGCCAGCATGAATCACATCAGATTCCATGAACTGAATAAAGGTATCACCATCAGTATGTGCAGGTGGGACCGGGAAGGCGAAGACTTCCTCACCATTCAGGTGAATGGTAATGGCATCTCTGAAGGTAAGGACCGGCAGGGCATCTTTCGGCGAGACTTCCTGCAATCGAACACGCACTTCATCTCGTGCGAGGATCAGGACGCCCATCTTGCCCAGGTTCTCGTTGCCACCGGTGTGATCACCATGCACATGAGTGTTAATCAGGAAGCGAATCTCACCGTCGTTGAGTGAGCGAATCGCCTCAAGAATTTTCCCCGTTAGCGGTGCGAACTGATCGTCAATCATCACTACACCGTCTTCACCAACAGAGACACCGATATTGCCTCCTCGTCCCTCCAGGTAATAGAAGTTGCCGGCCACGTGGTGGGGAATAATCTCGATATCCCTGAAATCTGGCTGTGCAACAATACTGGGAGATAGCAACAGCCCAAAGGAAATGAGGACAATTTGGAGTTTAGGCAGTCTAAACATTGTTGTTCTCCTTCTCTGGGTGAATAAGTAGTAACTGGCCTGAATTGGAGCATAAGAGCGATTGCCCCCAATGTCTATCCAGTGAACCTCGCATCAGGTAATTCGTCGTATTTTGGTTTAAAGTTACTCATTCTGGCGACCGGGCTGCAGTCTCAAAGGAATCGGGCCTGGCCAACGTATAAGCGGCATGTGGCCATTATTCGCGATGATCTCGAGATGATCCTATCCTCAAATTCCCTCCAATTCGGCTTGTTAAGGGCACTACTAGCCCTGGTGCTGGGTTTCAGTGCGCCAAGTCAGGGGCAGAGCAGTCGGGATGAAAATGATTTACCGGTGCTGGATTTCGACACGCCGATCAGGCTGGATTTTTCGGGTTCCTGGGAGAAAGACTTTGGTCGCAGCGACACCTGGGAGGATGAACTCAATCGCCAGTTAAGCATCCGCCAGGAACAGGCAACCCTGCAACGAGCCGGGGTCAGAACTGGTGTCGCGCCGAGGGCTTCGCTGGGGAACATCAACCTCAGCTCCGGGGCCTCCAGATCTGCCAACACCCTGTTTGAAATGGCTCGTCTGGCTGAGTACATCAGCCGACAGAATCTGATGGAGATCACTCAGGATCGCGAGCACATTCGTATCGAGCGGCGTGGCGAGGCACCCCTGATCTGTAGTCTCGACTGGGGGCCCATGTCTACCTTCAGCAGTGCCCATGGCACAGAGATTTGTGGTTGGGATGATCAGCAACTGGTGTTTCAGATTACCCTGCCCGACGGGATATCCATACAGCATCGATTCACCGTGGCTGCTGATGGCAATCAGCTGCGCATGGTCACCAGTGTCTCCAACAATGGATCTGCACCATTCAATCTGATCCAGGCCTTCAATCGATATGATGCACCTGATGAACTCAATTGCATCGTGACCGTAAGTCGAGGCCGGGTATGTAGTCAGCTTACCCCTTTGGACTGATCATGATGAGACACCTGACTCCTGTCATACGAACAATACTCATTATTGTGGCTGTTATATTCTTAATGAATTGTTCAGCCAGCAATCCGCCTGTAGTCGTCGAAAAAGTATTTCCAGATCTGGAGCCGGTTGCGCTCGTTACTCTCAGAGAAGCGCAGTCCACGCCACCAGTTGATGAGTTGCTCGATATCGGTATAGGCGTATTCAGCAACGAGCACCGGGATGCGGACTCCGTCACTTACGGGGACTGGGTGTTTTCCGAGATTCGGGACAACGAACGCCACTACCTGCCCTATCTGTTGCGCAATACCCTGCAACAATCGAATCAATGGGGAGCGATCAGGGTGCTGCCCGGACAAGATCCTTCCGTGGACCTCTTCATCGACGGCACAGTCCATCAGTCTGACGGTACGCGTCTGGTAGTGGAGCTCACCGCCAGCGACAGCACCGGCAGGGTTTGGTTGCAACAGATCTACGCCGACGAAACCCTGGCCGCAGACTACCCGGATTCAACCCGCCTGCGTTCGGCGAGTCAGCTGCAAACAGACGATTTGCAGGAACCTTTCTCAGATCTCTACGAGCAATTTGCCAACGACCTGCTCCGGGTGAGGGAGACCATGAATCGTGAGCAGATTATCAATATCAAGCGGGTGTCCAATCTGGTCTATGCAGCCGACCTGTCCCCGGAAACATTTTCCCAGATGCTGGTCAGGGATGAAGCTGGCAGACTACAAGTTGCAAGTCTTCCCGCAGAAGATGATCCCATGTCAAACCGGGTCGCCGAAATGCGTCGCAGGCATCACCTGTTTATCGATACGGTAGACGAATACTACGAAGCGCTATTTGATGAGATGGAGGCCTCTTATCTGGTGTGGCGCCGTTATTCCTATGACCAGATCGATGAATCTCTCACTGCCAGTGAGCCTGTAGATCAAAGCCTTTTCAGCAGCACCAGCAATGCCCTCACCCTGATCCAGCAATACAATCGTTTCCGCTGGAGCAAAATTTATCAACAGGAGTTCCTGGAACTGGCTAACGGTTTCAATCAGGAGATTGCACCCGCCATACTCGAGCTGAACAAGAGTGTGCACGGCTTGAGCGGCACCATGGAAGAACAGTACAGCCAGTGGCGCGATATTCTGCGCCAGTTGTTCGCCCTCGAGATTGGAGACGTGTAGGCGCTTGTCTGATCTGTACAATGACTCATCGCATCAGCCCTGGAAAGCCCGCAAAACAATTTTGATTCTCTTGCAAATGCGGTAGTCTCCAAAGTGTGGTCTTGCAAGGAACTGCGACCACTCGAAACAGGAACAACACAATAAGAATAAGTGGGGGGCGCCCAATGACTGAAGCTGAAGCAATCAGCAGCAATTCAAAACTCAAGATCATCATCGGCGGCTCGCTGGGTGGCCTGCTGGCCATTGCCATCGTGGGATTTCTGATTTACTCCTCCGTATGCCCCTGCGAACGCACACCAGGCGGTTTCCTGTTCGGCGAATCAGCGGATGGTCCGGTCAACGACTGGAGCTTTGTCAATAATGTGCCGCTGTGTCAGCTACAAATTTACGCAGGTATCAGACCTCACTCCATCAATCTCAATTGCATGGCGTCGCCGGATGGGGAGATGTATCTCAGCTGTTCGGTATGTGATCGCAAATACTGGGCAGCCAGGGTGGAAGCGGACGAAGCTGCGGTGATGCGTCTGGACGGCGTCACCTATCCGGTCACCCTTAACCGCGTGCAGGATCCTTCGACCATGGACAAGGCCTGGTTGGCGAGGATCACCAAATTGCAGATACATGGCGGCGGACCGGCCAATCCGGTGCCGGACCCGAACCAACAACGCCCGGATCACTGGTGGACCTTTCGGGTCACTTCACGAAGCTAAGCTTTAACAGTTAGTAGATAAAGGAAGAAGACGATGAAGAAACAAACACTTTTCCTGGCTCTCGCAATACCGACTCTCTTCTCTGCGCAATTGTACGCGCAGGCTGGAAGCTGGGTTGAGAAAGCCGTGCATAATTTCGGCGCACCGATCAATACCATGTGGGCAGAAGGTGAACTCTCATTCGCCGACGATGGCACCATGGTCTACTGCAGCGCAAGACAGGATATGGCCGTGGCGGAAGGTGATCCCAAGGATCTGTATATCGCCTACTTCAATGAAGAAACCGGCACCTGGGATGAACCTGTGAACATGGGCATTCCCATCAACCAACCGCCACGAACTGATGTGGATCCCCTGCGGATGGGGGACGATCGCGAACCCTGGATTACTGCAGATGGTAATACCATTTATTTCCGATCGGATCGTCTGGCAACGACAACACCCCAGAACAATCACGATATTTTTGTGACCCGAAAGGTTAATGGCGAGTGGACTGAACCCGAACTCGTCGGCTTTCCGGTCAGCACCAATGAAGGGGACGAACATTGCCCCGCTATTCTGCAGGATGGTGAAACCCTGTGTTTTGCTTCCCGTCGAGCCGGTGGCTACGGTGGATCTGATATCTACTGTGTGCGACCAAATGGCAGTGGTGGTTGGGGTGATGCCGTCAATCAGGGACCAAACATCAATACTGCCGCGGAAGAGTTTCACTTCACCCAGGACAGCGGTGGCAAGATTTATTTCACCTCGAGCCGACCCGGTGGTTATGGCGGCATGGATATTTACAGTGCCGAATCGCTGGGGCCGAACGAGTGGGCACCGGCGCAGAATCTGGGCCCGCAGGTGAATACTGCTGCTGCCGACATGTGTCCGGCACTGCCACCTGGTGGTGACACATTCGCCTGGTTCTCTTCACGCCAGGACAACAGCCTGGGCAATATTGATATCTTCTGGACCAGCAAGGTCAATACTCAGTAGAACGAACGCTGTATGCAGGCTCAATGGAGCGCGATAGATGCAGATGCCGGCATCTATCGCGCTAGATACCAGGTGACGGGGACAACTCCCTATAGCACCGCGCTACGTATTTCCGATAATCAGATGCTGATCTACAGCCCTGGCCCAGGGCTGGAAATGTCCTTGTCTGAAATTGCCGAACCCGATACAGAATTGTTACTCCTGGCACCTTGCCTTGGTCACAACCTTGGACTGCAAGCCTGGCAACAGGCCCATCCAAAAGCGCAGATCTTTGCGCCTGATGGTATTCAGCAGCGTATTCGCGACAAGCGCGGTATCGAGGTGATTCGTTCACTGGACGAGCTGAGGAAGCTGCTACCGGATACGGTCAGCGTTCACGAGCTGCCAGAGAATGGCTTTCATGAGGCCTGGCTCAGTATCGATGTTGGCAACAAAACTTACTGGACGATTGGCGATGCTTTTCTCAACTTCGAAACGGTAGAAGCGAACTTCATCATGAAATTCCTGCTCGGAATCTATGGCATCAAACCGGGGCTGAGAATGCACAAGCTATTTCGCATGGGCCTGAAAGACAAACCCGGCTTTAAAGCATGGGTAGTGCCGTTGTTCGACAATGACCGACAACACATTCTGTTGCCCTGCCATCGGGAAGTTTACGCTGCGGCTGACTGTGGTGAGAGGATGGTGGAGATCGTTCAGGCAGCCTGTTAAGCACTGTTAGCCTTGTCCACGGCGAAGACGGCAGCGATCACAAAGAATCCCACCCCGGTGACGATGGGCGCTTCGATACCCGCACGCAAGCCGAGCGCGACCATCACGATACCTAACAACACCAGGATAGCGGCGGCAATTTTCTTGAGCATAATTGGAACCAGGAACGAAAGCCGGCGGCGTGAGGCCGCCGGCTGTCAGTAGACTAGGCCAGGTTTGTTGCAAACAGATTCAGCAGTCTGCTCCAGGCGCGCTCCGCCTGTTCCTGGTGATAGACGCGAGAATCGATTGCGCACCAGCCGTGCAGGGCACCGGAATACACCTCGATTTCTGCTGCTATACCAGCATCGTCGTAGGCATCACGCAGCGTGACCTTGGCCTGGGGATCATTCTGATCATCATTGTCAGCGACACAGTGCAACATCGCCGCCCTGGTGTCAGGTATCAGCAAGTGGGGACTGTTGGGCTGGTCAGTGGCGAGCCCACCGCCGTGAAAAGTTGCCCCGGCGGCGAAGCGATCGGGTACAGCTGCCACGGTACGCATTACCATGGGACCGCCCATGCAGTAGCCGGTCGTGCCAATGCCCTTGCTGGTATCCACTTCTGCCTGCTCATCCAGCCAGGCAGCGAAAGTCCGTGCATCGGTGAAGTGCGTGTCTTCGTTCAGGTTGCGCGCCATAGGCAGTACATGGTTACGGGTTTCCGGATCGCCGAAGCTGGCACCAAAACTCACAACTGGTGAACGGGCATCGCGGTAAAAAGGATTCACCGTCAGTACAGCATAACCCTCGCGGGCCAGACGTCGTCCCATCTCCCTGAATGCCGGGCGTAGTGCCAGTATGTCAGGCCAGACCAGCACGGCAGCATGGGCACCAGTTGAGGGATAGGCGAAATGGCAGTCTGCCACCCCATCAGGAGTTTCGATGTCTATATCCCGCTCGGAGATCGATTGGGCATTGGCCGCGACCGGCAGCATCATGCCCACGCCGGCACCGGCGGCAAGTTTGGTGAAGTCCCGGCGGCTCATGTCCGGGTGGTTTTTCAGAAATTCATCCACATCTTTTTGAGTTTCGTAGTCACACATAGGTCAGTCCTCTTGTACTGCTCTTATTCTGATTGTGAGAGTATGTGTGACTGGCTGAAAACTCAACACCCTTGAGCCCGAATTCAGTGCATTAGAGTTGATACATTCGAGGTAAACATGAAACTACTCGCCTTTGCCGCTAGCAACAGCCGCAGCTCAATCAATAAACAGCTGGTGACTTATGCGGCCAGCCTGCTTCCGGACGTTGAAGTGGAGATTCTCGACATCAATGACTACGAGATGCCGCTGTTTAGCGTCGATCGGGAACAAGAATCCGGGCATCCCCAACTTGCCCATGACTTCCTTGCCAAGATCGCCGCGGCCGATGCGCTGCTGATTTCTTTCGCCGAGCACAACAACTCCTATACCGCTGCCTGGAAAAACCTCTATGACTGGTGTTCCCGCGTTGAGGTCAAGGTCTACCAGGACAAACCAGTAGTGATGTTGTCGACTTCACCCGGTGGACGAGGTGGCGCCACCGTGTTGCAAGCCGCCCTGGATTCTGCACCCCGATTCGGCGCGCAGATCAAAGATTCCCTGTCTATTCCTTCCTTTAATGAAAACTTCGATGCAGAAAAGGGCGAATTGACTAATGAGGAATTAACAGCAAAGCTTAGGGAAGCAGTTCAAAGCCTGCTGTAGGCGCTAAAATCAAAACAATAAGGAGTCAGCCATGACTTCATGCAAACGCCGCACATTTCTTCGTGGCCTCATGGGCACTGCAGTTGCCAGCTCGTTTCCCTCGGTGGTGTTGGGACAGGGCACACAAGTCTCCACCGTTGCCGGCATCGGCGAACCAGGATATGAGCAGGAACCCAGAGGTGGCATCCTGGCGCTGGAAACCCCGGTCGACAATCCCTACGGTGTGGTGCCCGGGCCTGATGGTGCACTGTATTTTTGTGAAGTGGACACGGGCCGCACCCGTCGTCTGGACCTGAGCAATCTGCGCCTGATGACTATCGCTGGCACCGGCGAGAAAGGCTTTCGTTCCGAATCACGTCGCCCCATGGAAACCCCTTTCTCCGCACCCCATGAGATTCGCTGGGACGATCGTAATCTGTATATCGTTGAACGAGACAATCATTGTGTGCGACGCATCGGCGGACAGACCGGGCTGGTGTCGACGCTGGCCGGTAATGGAGACGCAGGATTTAGCGGTGATGGCCAACAGGCAGTCGTGTCACAACTGAACCGGCCCCATAGCATCGCCTTCGATTCCCGCGGCAATTTATTGATCTGCGATATCGGCAACCACCGCTTGCGACTGGTGAGTCGTGAAACCGGCATCATCACCACTATCGGCGGTACCGGTGATCGCATCGCCACCCCGGACGAAGGGCCACTTGCCGGTACACCGCTGCTGGGCCCCCGTTCCATAGACACCGATCCCGATGGCAATGCCTATCTGGTGCTGCGCGAAGGCAATGCCGTTTATCAGCTCGATATCGCCGGAGATCGATTGCGCCGCATTGCCGGCACGGGCGAGCAAGGCTACAGCGGTGACGGGGGTCCGGGGCTCGATGCCAGCTTCAATGGCCCCAAGGGCATCGCCTATTCCCGGGAAGACAATAGCCTTTACATCGTGGACACGGAAAACCATGTGATTCGAAGACTGTCGCTGGATACCGGTATCATCAACACAGTGCTGGGCAGTGGTGAAAGAGGCGATGGGCCAGACGGAGATCCCCTGGGCTGCGCCATGAATCGGCCCCATGGCGTGTGCATGCACCGACAGGTACTCTATGTTACCGACAGTGAGAGTCATCGAATTCGCGCCCTCACTGGATTGTTTGGCTAACTCTGACACGACCAGTAGCAAGGAAGTTCGCCGTGTATGAATTAAACGATCTGCTGCTATTACTCAAATCAGCACAGCCCATCATCAGCATCCAGACTCATGAGGAAAGACGCGCCGTCGATCTGGTGCGTCGATGCAGCATCAAACTCAATAAACCCGTACTGGAGTGGTCGCTCACCAGAGGACTGGTTGACGCCAATACCGGGCGGACTGCCATGTCACTGGCAGACAAACATGTTACCCAGAACATGAAAGAGCAGGCGGATCCGAAACAGACTCTGATTGACATCAATAACAGTCGTACCCCTTCCCTTTTTGTATTGCTGGATTTCCATCACCACCTCGATGACGCTTTTTGCGTGCGCATGATCAAAGAGATCGCCCAGTCCTATCATGACAAGGGCCATCAGCTACTGTTTATATCCCATGAGTTGGACGTGCCGGACGAGTTGTCGCGCTTCAATGCCCATTTCGAAATGTCTCTTCCCAATAAAGACGCGCTCAAGAAACTGGTAGTCAGCGAGCTCAAGGTCTGGAAGTTGCGCAACGAAGACAAGAAGCTGGAAGCAGATCGCAAATCTATAGACCTGTTGGTGAACAATCTCATTGGTCTCACCGTTTCCGAAGCGAAGCGACTGATCAGAAATGCGATCTACGATGACGATGCAGTATCGAAATGTGATGTTGACCGTGTGCAAAAGGCCAAATATGAACTGTTAGGACAGGACGGCGTCCTCAGCTTCGAATATGAAACGGCAGACTTTGACCAGGTTGGAGGCCTGCAATCCCTGAAGGACTGGCTGGAATTGCGCAAGGCTGCCTTCCTTAAATCCGATTCCAAACTTGATCGACCGAAAGGCATCATGCTGGTTGGTATCCAGGGTAGCGGCAAGAGTCTTGCTGCCAAGGCCGTCGCCGGTGTCTGGCATGTGCCTTTACTGCGACTCGATTTTGGTTCGCTTTACAACAAGTTCTTTGGCGAGACGGAAAAGAATATTCGCAAGGCCCTGGAGTTGGCGGAAGTCATGTCTCCCTGTGTCCTCTGGGTCGATGAAATAGAGAAAGGCATTTCCACAGGGGACTACGACAGTGGCACTTCACAACGGGTACTCGCCACCCTGCTTACCTGGATGGCGGAGAACGAGAAGCCTGTATTTATCGTTGCCACGGCTAACAACATTGAAGCGCTGCCTCCGGAGTTGATTCGCAAGGGGCGACTCGATGAAATCTTCTTCGTTGATCTCCCTGGTGCCGCGGTGCGCGCAGACATATTTCGCATTCACCTGCAAAAACGGGAGGCAAATTGCGAGGAGCTGGACCTTGCGGCCCTCGCTGAAGCAACAGAAGGGTTCTCCGGTGCGGAGATCGAACAGGCAGTAGTCTCAGGCCTCTACCATGCACTGGCGGTGTCCAGGCCTGTGGATCAACAGATGCTAATGGAAACCGTAGAAAAGACCCGACCTCTCTCGGTAGTGATGGCGGAGAAAATATCGCATCTGCAGGAGTGGGCGCGAAATCGAACAGTGCCAGCCAATTAGTCTAACTGCTCATGGAACGGCGCAACACGATCGCCTCTGCCCGGGACGAGACACCCAGTTTGTCATAGATATGGGTGAGATGATTGCGGATTGTCTTCTCGCTGAGGAAAACTTTTTCTGCGATCGCGTTATTGCTGAGACCTTCACCCAGCAATCCGAGAATAGTCTGCTCCTTGTCAGTAAGAGATTTCAGCATCTGGGCACTGGATGCAGTCGATGGCTGTGATTCTTCTTTCAGAAAATGCAGCACTTCGTCACAAAAGTGTCCCCACGCAGGCTCGTCACCTAGCAAGAGATGATTCTGACTATCCAATTGCACAAATTGGGCGCCGGGTATTTCCGTGGCCATTGCCTGCCCCGCTTCCAGTGGCACTACGGCATCGTCTTTGGCATGTATCACCAGTGTCGGTACTTTGACTTTCGCGGCGTGGTGTTTGATATCAATATTGGAAGCAATGTCCTGAATACGCATGGCATTTTCTGTGCTCGCTGTTTTACGACAAAGCTCCGAGAACCAATCGTGTTGCTCACGGCTGCCTTCAGGTAGAAACAGAGCTGCGAAGAGTTGCCTGAAGGCAGGATTCTGTTTTTCCCAACCGGTTTCGATTGCGGACATCAGTAGTTCCTGCTTACGGCTCTGTTCCTCATCACCTCTCGCCCGACCTTTCAGAAACCCGCCATAGAGAATCAGCCTGGTGACCTTCTCCGGATAGCGAATCGCGTATTCGATAGCTACTGCGGCACCTCGGGAAATCCCCAGAAGTGGAAACTTTTCCAGCTCGTTGGCTTCGGTAATCACGTTTAGGTCTTCCACCCATCGGCCCAGGCTGCTGTCTTCGAAGCTCCAGTCCGACAAGCCACAACCCCGTTCGTCGTAACGCAACAGGGTGAAGTTATCGCTTAGAAAATTGAACCAGTGCTTCCAGACCGGGCTTTCCCAGTCGTACTCCAGGTGGTTGAGCCAGTTTGCGCACTTCACCAGCATTGGGCCAGAGCCTGAAAGTGCGTAGGCCAGCCGCACGTTATCAGGGGCTTTCACGAATTGAATAGTCTGTCGGTGCATGTGCCTGAAACTACCACCAAATCCCCATAGGTAGAAGCCTCAGCACCCTGCAGCGGGACGTTTGTCCCGTTGATCGGGACATGATTCCCCACAACAAAAGGACATATGTCTCAAGCCGGATTCTCCTGGCCTGGCCATACTTGCTCCCGTCAATTCATTCATCGAAAACAAACCATGAGGAGAGAGCAATGAATGCTCCAGTAGACATACAAGATACAAAAGAAATCGATCGTTACAGCAAATGTATCGAGAATTCCAAGCGCATTCGCTGGGATATCGATGAGGATGTGATTCGCGGTCGCGAATTCGATTTTTCCATGACATTTCTGCCCGATGGCATCTCGAAAATCAGCAAGCTGGACTTCCTCAGTGAAGCCGATGCACGTTTTCTCAGTCAGGTGCAGGGACGGACTTATGCCAATATGTTCGGTCTGGTTGAACGCTTCATCAATGCCAAAATCCTGGAGATCAGCAGAGATCACTGGTTAGGCAATCAAACGAAACTGGAAGCCCTGGTTCGCTTCAGTGACGAAGAGCTGAAACACCAGGAATTGTTTCGACGTCTTGAGGACATGATCGGCAGCGGTATGCCCGATGGATATCAGTTTGCGCCACAGCCTGATGACGTAGCCGGCGTCGTGTTAACAAAGAGTACCTGGTCTGTGCTGGGACTGACTTGCCTGATCGAGCTGTTTACCCAGGCACACTATCGGGAAAGTATTGAAGACAACAGTAATCTTTCACCACTGTACAAGGACGTGTTCAAGTTTCACTGGATGGAAGAAAGCCAGCATGCCATTCTGGATGAACTTGAATGGAAGCGAGAAGACGCGAAACTCTCCGAGCGGGAACGGGACGTCGCCGTCGATGATCTCATTGCGCTGGCAGCAGCTGTCGATGGCCTGTTGCAGATGCAGGCAGAAGCCGATGTCGCGTACTTTGTGTCCAATAGTGAGCTGGGATACTCGCAGGAAAAAGCTGAGCAGATTCATGTTGAAGTGTTATCGGCCTATCGTTGGCAATACATCTTTTCAGGTGTCGAGATACCTCGATTCATGGAGATCCTTACCAGCATGGTCAATGATGAGCAAACGGGACGCATCGGCGCTGCCCTGGAGACATTGCAGTGAAACCTGTATCCAGTCAGGAACTCTGCCGGGTATCGCTGCCTGCCAGCGGTCCCGGCAGGCTTGTTGAGCTGCGCTTCTTCCGAGGAATCTGGATTTGTGCGCTGGTCCGGAGCCCGCCGAAAAAACCTGAATCCCCTTAATCTGCTTGGTTTGTACCTGGGTTTGGGCCACAATAATTGCGACTCACCCAGGTACATGATCATGATTAGATTCTTGTTAGCTTTACTCACCGTTCTGGGCTTTTCCCTGAGCATGTCAGCGCAGGCTGATGAAGTCACTATCGACGACTTCGCCTTTTTGGCCGGTTACTGGCAGGGCGAGGGATTCGGTGGACAATCTGAAGAGATGTGGATGCCACCTTCCAATGGCCGCATGTTTGGCATATTCACCCAGACCAATGACGAACAACTGGTTTTCACAGAATTCATGGAAATCAGCGAACAGGAAGAAGGCTGGGCGGTAAGACTCAAACACTTCAACCCTGATTTCTCAGGATGGGAAGAAAAGACCGACTATGTCAATTTCCGCTTCGATAGTGTGTCTGATAATAAGGCAGTGTTTGGCGGCCTGAGTTATGAAGTCATAGACGGTGACAAGCTCGTGGTTTCCCTGCGTATGCGCCAGGACGATGGCAGCGTAAACACCGAGTATTTTCATTTCACTCGCACTGACATCTAGCCAGAGAGGACACAGAGGAACACCCATGAGTGAGCAACGACTCAAGGAAATCATGACCGAGCTGGTCGCTGAGCTGGAGAAAACCGAAGGTGTCGAAACTGAGACCATCGACGTGGCCCGCCGCCTGCAATCCGATATCGACGACCTGGCCAATCCTGAAATCGATACTTCCGAAAACACCATCCTCGACGATGCTATCGCCCTGGAAGCCAGTTTCGCTGCCACTCACCCGGTAGCAGAACGCGCAATTCGTGAATTGATCAATACGCTGAGCCGTATTGGTATCTAGTTGCCTGTTGGCAATAGTTCGACAGACCCCACCATAAGATTTACAAACGGTGCAGCTCAACGGGTATCGAGCTGCCACGATCGGGTACCAGGAATGCGATCAGTGCGTCTCCCCAGGTATATTTCTCCCGCATCAAAGTGTTAATGCGATCATTTTTGTCCATCCTGATTTCCGCGCGATAGCGTTGCGTCTCCCCGTTGCGCGTCAGATCGAATTCTCCATTGGAGCGGATTCGACTGTACCAGCCTGAGCTCTCGCCACTGGCGCGCAGATAAGCGAATCCTTCATCGTCGACAACCCATAATCGTGTAGTCTGGGACTCACCCTCATCATCAACAGTATGTAACTCGACCACTTCTACGCGCTCGGATGCGACGTATTGCAGAATGCCCAGCAGGGCCGCCAGACCCAACAGCACAGCCAAAGTCCAGTAAGCATATTTCATGATCTATCCCCCCAATTTTCATCAGTGCTAAATACTTTAACATTAAACTATTTAACATTAAACAGTTTATTGCTATCATTTGCTGACTTGCTGGAAAAGGACTCATGCCATGGCGAAATCCCGCACGGACGCCGATCCAATCCTGTTCACCTACTTCAACGAGATCAGCATCATCTCGCAGCTGGCCGGTACCATATTTGAACGCAGCCTGCCCGATGGACTCACCAATTCCCAATTCGGGGTGCTGAACTGGTTTGTTAGGGTAGACGTTGAGGCGACACCCACCCGCCTCGCCACCGCTTTCCAGGTAACCGGAGGCGCCATGACCAATACCCTGAAGAAACTGGAAGCGAAAGGTCTGGTAAAGGTAGAGCCTGATGCCAACAGCGGCAGGCAGAAACGGGTAACCCTCACCAGGGCGGGCAGAAAGCTGCGGGACAAAGCCATCGCCTGTGCACCCCCGGTGCTGGCGGAATTTGGTGAGAAATTTTCCCTGGCCAGGATTGAAAAACAGACCCGGGAACTGCAGAAAGTGCGCCAGTATCTGGACGAATATCGCTATAGAAAGGAGTAAATGGCGAGCTGAATGCCCTACCCGGCACGGCGACTACAAACAACCACCGACTTCAGACGAGAGGAGCATTCGGCTCATAAGAGCGCTCTGCGCTTTGGAGAGGCATGCAGTACCTCAGACAGGAATCTGTCTGTGCTCTGAGGACATTCAAGTCGGACAAAGCCTAATCCCTGAACTCCTAAAAACGTCGTCACAACAGGTCTGGATCACCAGCTTTGATACAATTTGTGCCTCTATTTGCTGATTCCAGAATGCTGGCCATTTGAAATGACAACAATCCAGGTGTTCACCGTAGGCGGGACCATCGACAAGATCTACTTCGATGCCAACAGTGACTACGAAGTGGGTCCGCCGAATATTGCCGAAATGCTGGACAGCCTCCGCCTGAATCCGCAGTTCCAGGTCACCTCTCTGATGCAGAAGGACAGTCTGGACATGAGTGATGAAGATCGGCAGCGCGTTCTGGATGCGGTGCGCGAGTCACAGGCCAGCAAGATCCTTATCACCCACGGCACCGATACCATGGTGCAAACAGCCGCCGTACTCAGTGCTGTGAAAGACAAAACCATCGTGCTGACTGGCGCGCTCTCCCCGGCCCTGTTTAGAAATTCTGACGCCATGTTCAACATTGGATCGGCAATCACTGCGGTACAGATTCTGCCACCCGGAATCTACATCACCATGAACGGAGAGATCTTCGACCACGACAAGGTCAGCAAGGATGTCGCCCAGGGACGTTTCGTGTCACACTAGAACCCGGCTAAAGGGGAACTGGCGGGGAAATCACCATGACAAAAACAAGCACTCAACTCGCTTCAATAATGACTGCAGTCACCTTGCTGGCTGCTTGCGGAGAGGCAGAGCCACCAGCGCCGGCATTAAGTTTCGAAGAGGCGCTGCAACTGCAACTGATCGAAGCCCAGCCGGGAGACGTGATCGAGATACCTGCCGGTACCCATGACATAAGCCGCAGCTTGTCTCTCACAGTACCGGGAGTGACTATCCGCGGCGCCGGTATGGATCAGTCCATCCTGTCTTTCGCCAATCAGGCCCAGGGGGCTGAGGGATTGTTGGTTACCGCAGATGATTTCGTCATCGAAGACCTGGCTATCGAAGACACGGTAGGCGATGCACTGAAGGTCAATGAAAGCCGCAATGTAACGATTCGTCGGGTGCGCACCGAATGGACCGATGGTCCCGATTCCAACAATGGCGCCTACGGCATTTATCCGGTGCAATCACAGAACGTGTTGATCGATGGCTCTGTTGCCATCGGCGCGGCTGACGCTGGTATCTATGTAGGTCAGTCCAGCCAGATCGTGGTGCGCAACTCGCGTGCGGAATATAACGTCGCAGGCATCGAGATCGAAAACTCAACCTATGCCGATGTCTATGACAACGTGGCGACCAACAATACCGGCGGCGTGCTGGTGTTCGACCTGCCAAACCTGGAAGTTCAGGGTGGTCAGTCTACCCGGGTGTTTAACAACCAGATCTACAATAACAATACCGAGAACTTTGCCCCGCCTGGCAATATTGTTGGAAATGTGCCACCTGGCACCGGTTTACTGGTGCTGGCCAATGACAACATCGAGGTGTTTGAAAACACTTTCACAGATAACAAGAGCGTCAACATCATGATCTACAGCTTCGTGCTTGGGGGGCGCACGATCGACGATCCAAACTACGATCCCTATCCGGAACAGATCTACATTCATGACAATGTATTCAATGGCGGTGGCACCGAGCCCGGCCATGCGCTGTTGAAAGTCTGGCATAGCGAGACCGGGCAGAACGCACCCGAAGTCGTCTGGGGCGGTCTGGTCAAGGAGGGCGGCAGTATCGACAGACTGATCTGCCTTGGTGAAGATCCGCAAATTGGATTTCTCAACCTCAATGGCACCGGCAAGGCAGCGGACGTGTCCTATGACACTGCGTCTCATGCCTGTACCCTGCCCAGGCTGAATGCCATCGAACTGGAGATTCCCGGGGACGACTAGGAAGAGCCACTCTCCAGATCCTGCTTCAGGCGGCTCAGCATGGCCGCCGAGGGCGAGGCATAGGCTTTAATCCAACGCTCGTAGAAGCGCTGTATAGGACTGACATCCAGATAGTTCCAGCGCTGGCGACCCACTTTGCGGCTGATCACCAGCTGCGCATTCTCCAGTACAGCCAGATGCTGCATGACCGTGCAGCGATTCAGCCAGGGCAATGCCTGGCAGATTTCTCCTGTTGTTCTGCGCTCATCCCGCAGCAGATCCAGAATCTTTCGCCTGTCTACACTGGCGATGGCCTTGATCACTTGCTCGTCCTGTTCATCTTCAGGATTACTGAAGGGTCGCCTGGTCATCACTATGCTCTTGTCTTGCCAAAAATCTGAACACTTCACCTGTTGCATTTTTATGTTATATTTTTATAACATAATGAGCAAGAGGTCAGATGGATCAAAATCCGGAGGGAAAACATGTCAGAAGATCGCAACTATCGCGTACAAACTAAAATCAACAAGCCGGTAGCCGAAGTGTTCCAGGCCGTGGTGTCAGGAGAAACTGCAGTCAAGTACTTCATGAATGCCACGGCAGGAGACCTTGTCGAAGGCCAGAAGGTCGCCTGGACCTGGGACGAGTATGGTACCAATGAAGTGCTGGTAAAGCGGGTAGATCCCAACAAAGTGATCGAGTTGGGTCTGGATTCGGAAAATTGGCAGAAAACTGATTACGAAGCTTATGAAGTCACTGTGCTGATGGAGTTCGAAGCGCTGGATGAACAGTCCACCATGGTCAGCATCAGCGAGTCAGGCTGGCGCCACGATGAAGAAGGCTACAAGGGCTCTCACGATAACTGCGGTGGCTGGCAGCATATGCTGATGTGCCTGAAAGCACACCTGGAATATGGGATCGATCTTCGTCAATAAAGAGAACAGCAAGCGAGTCTACCGGACGGCAGTTTGGGACTAGCTCGGCGAGAGCCAGGTCCTGAACTGCGTTGCCAAAAAGAATACAGCCAGCACGAATGGCGCTGTAATCACCCAGGGGTAATAGCCGCCTGACTGCTCCGTGCCGAAGTAGTAGTCGCCGACATTCATCATTGTGCCCAGTGTGAAAACAGCAACGAAGACCAGCAGCACCCGACTGACCACGACCGAGTTGAGACTGCGTTCCTGGGTGATGATACCAATGGCAAGTCCGGAGACGCCCATCAGTAAGAGCGAAACATCGAAAATGCCATTGAAAGGCAAGGCCAAGAGATTAGTGGCGCCAAGAAAGATGGCTATCATCCGGCTGAGCGATCTGAGTGTTTGCACCTGATGTTTGCTTGCAATCAGTTAACTGGCAACAGCTTATGCAGATGCCTGTGAGAACAGCGTTAGGGAAATAAAGATTCCCGCGCCTGCGCCAGACCCATATAGGAATCTTTGAAACCAGGCAGTAAATAGCGATTGTCAATCAGCTCATCCACTGCAGCTTCATACTTGCTCATATAGTCATCGAAAGATCGGTACAGCCCTTCGATGGAATCCCGCTGGTCCCGATTTTCCAGGGCATCAAAAGTATTCCTGGCAAAAGGAATATAACCACCGGCAAGTCTCGCCAGGGCTCGTTCCGCACCGGTAGAAGGATTGCGCAGATTCCAGGTTACAAATGTGGCAAGTGGCACTTTCGTCAGGGGCGGAAGGATGGTGCCAGTGGCAAGATCGTTGTTGTTATTGTCCACCGCTGGTACCAGCGCGCGATAAAAGTGATCTGAGTATTCCGGATGGCTGCCCACGATGCGATCGCTGTCCCAGCGACTGCCGTAGTTGGCATGGGCCGGTAAGTACATACTGGAAGGATGGTTGTAGCCATTGATGGGATTCCAGGCATCTCTATTAATACGCCCGTCCTTGTGAGACGCAACCAGGGTGCCATCGGCTATCTTCGGATAGACAGAATCCGGCGGTTCGACACCAGCGACAACCCAGTCGGACATGGCAGCCATCAGGGACAAACCAATTGGCATCCACATATTGGGATTGCGCGGCAACTGGCCGCTGGTGGGCTCACCCGGCAGCAGACCATTACCCGAGCCATGCTGGGAGCCACCGATAGTATAGAAACGGACCTCGTCGGGAATCACGGCATCTTCCGTTCCTTCCGGATTGGTATGGGGTAAGGAGCCCGCACGCAGCCAGTATTCATTGGAAGTCTGGATGTGCATGACCTTCGGCACGGTGTTGCTTGCCCGTGCTCGCGCCAACAGACTGTCTGTCTTGCCGGTATAGGGATCTGTGCTTTCGCCATAAGTAAAAGGAAACAGATCGTTGGGATACAGGTAATTGGAGTGATGGCCATTGGTGCGAGTCGGCATGGCGAAGCGCAGATTGAACATGCCGTACCCACCGCCGGCGATATAAGGCACGATGCCATCAAAGACGATACGCCCGGCTTTGTCGGCATTGAATCCGTCGTACACGTACTGACGCAGGAAGCGGCCACTCTGGGAAACGCCATAGGCAATGGCGTGATCCAGCTCAGGCAGATCAAACTGTGCCAACTGATCCTCGGCTTCGCCGCCATAGCGAATCAGGGAGACCAGATCGCGTACCGCGCTCATGCCGGATGCTGCCAGCACCGGATCGCGAGCTTCATAGATCAGCTCGTAGATCACCCCCGGTTCGAAGCCACCATCGAGGGATAGCCAGACCCGCGGCTGATTGCTGTCCGCCACAGCCTCCACTTTCAGCGCATAGCTGGAGCGTTCGATGGGCACCCGCGGATCGGTTTGATAGAGACGTCGGGTCAGGGTGGAATTCTCCAGTCCATTGTCCGTCGGCATATAGGCAAGATGATTGCCGCCGGCTATTTCGACTCTGTCAGCAGGTCGGCCGACGCTGACTTCATAACGTACATCACCAGTAATGGGCTGGCCGTTATCTGCCACGATGGGCGCATGCAGGCGCAGGCGCTGATCCGCCGGCGCGAGTTCATTAATCCAACCGGTGACCAGGTAGGTAAAACCCTGCTCCGTCAGCGGCGTGATACCAGCCTCCGGTGGTGTGGCCAGACCGCCCCGATTGTTGACGCCGTAAGTGAGAACGCCATTGGCGATGTCATCGGCAGGCACCAGTAACTTGAAGTCCGCAGAATACTCAACCAGGCCATCGTCATTACGCGGCGCAAACTCAATATCGGTGATAGTCCCATTGGCAGCGGATCGCGGATCCAGGGTGAAATACACCACCCCTTCGTAGCGCTGGTAATCGGCAAGAGAAGATTGAGCGGTGACCTCTATACGGGAGACGTCGGCGAAAGCCACGCTGCTCAGCAAGGTAAAGAAAGAGACGGCTGCAGTTATTAGCGGGAAGAAGCTACGCATGGCAGTGACCTTTTCGTTGACTAGGTTCTTATTGACCGGGTTTTGCAGTGTTCCCCAATCCCTGGTGGCTGTCAACGGCGCCTGCCTAGTTGGCTGTCACTCTGGCGCTTTCGTCCTGGGCGATTCGTCTCTGGCGCAGTACCGGCATCAGTGCGGTGAGTGCGGAACCCACTATCAGCAATAGCGCGCCCACGATTGAAAGCCAGGATAGTCTGTCGGAGAACGCGTAGTCCGGATTAAAGAACACGATCAGCTTGAGCGTGCCAATAGTAAACAAGGGCGCAAGCGCCAGCGTTGCACTTACCTTGGATGCATCCCAAAGATTCAAGGCTTCGGCGAAGCAACCGTAAGCCACGATAGTGTTCAAACAACAGAACGCCAACAGACCTAGCTGAAAACTGCTCAGCTCGAACAACTGTGACGGAGATATAAAAGGAAACAGGACGATCATCGACACCAGGTAGATGACGAACAGGATCTGCACCGAAGAGAAGCTCAACAGCAGCTGCTTCTGTAACAATGCGTAAACTGTCCAGGTAATTGCTGCAAGGACAACAATGATGACCCCCACAGTCTCTTCGTTGTCCAGGGATGCCAACACATCGAGTCGATCATTGAAGAACAGCAGCAAGCCCACGACAATCAGTGCCGTACCCAGTTTCTGTATTCCTTCGAAGGGTTCTTTGTAGACCACCACGCCACCAAGAATCAGAAACAGGGTTGTCAACTGAATGACCGCCTCGCTGGTTTCCGCATTCACGAAGTTGAGACTGTAAGAAAAGTAATAGTAGTTGCCACACAGCCCGAGCGCAGCAATGAGCAAGAACCAACGCACTTTCACGGGCACCTGCATGATGCGTGGCAGGCTGTTTCGGTAGAGCAACCATAGTAACAAGGCTGCACCGGCAACCACGAACCGATACCAGACCACGGTGGTGGCATCCATCCCGGCCAGCAACTCCTTCAGGGCAATAGGCAACACTCCCCACATGGCAGCTGCCGTGAGGGAGAGCAGGAATCCTGCCACATGATGTTGTTTTGCCTGATGCATGACTCAAATGATGAAGGTACGAAGGATCGCGAATCGTATCACGAAAAATTGTGCTACGCGCCGCCGCTGAACGCGGACTCAGGACAGCTTGATGTGACGTGAGAAACGCGCGGAGAGAAACTCCATCTGATCGGCAAGCACAGCGTGATTGGACAGATAGAGAAATTCGTATTGATTAGGCACAAAGGGAATCGCCAACAACTCCATGTTCGCTTCTTCGGGCTTGCGATCCGCCTTGCGGTTGTTACAGCGGCGGCAGGATGTCACCACGTTGGTCCAGACATCATGACCACCTCTGGAGATTGGTATCACGTGATCCCGGGACAAATCGCTGACACCAAATTCGTTGCCGCAGTAGAGGCAGATATTCTGATCGCGCCGGAACAGAAACTTGTTTTCAAGGGGAGGATCATAATAGTCCTTGTGCACCTTGCCATCACAGGCAACGATGCTGGGCAATCTGAGAATGGAGCGTTCGCCGAAGCTGTTATAGCCACCGCGAATTTCCATCACGGTGTCACCCAGGGACCAGATAACCAGGTCTTTTACTAAAAGCGTCGCAGTCTCTTCCCTGGTTAGCCAACTAACCGGGATACCAGCTTTATTCAACCGCAGAATCTTGGCGTTCAAGATCTCATACCTGAATCGACTGCATTCGCGTTGAGAGTTTACACGGCTGCGGCAAGTGTTGCACTACTGTCTGGAGACACAGATGAGCTCACTACAGTGATTACTCTCACCTCTATTTTATCGGCGTGTTTTTTCCCGGCTGGATGCCTGTCGTGAAGGAATCGGGAATTTCAGGTTACAAAACGCAACATTGTGACAGGCTTGTCATCAAGGACAGGGAGTGCCTAGCCCAGCACACGCTCGCGCAGGCGTTTCCAGCCGCCAGTGCTGTACCAGTAACCCAGTTGCAACATTGCTGCCAGGGCGATGAAGTAAGGTATCGTGCCCCAGTCACGACCACCCACACGAAAATAAAACACCGCGTTGTAGTTGCGATCTTCCCTCGGATGTTCGGCAGTGACCACGCCTATATAAGTACCCTTTTCCTCGAATTCATAGGCGGCACGATAAAAACCGCCGTCCTCGATGGAGGCTTCCTGGTAAAAGACTGTGGCTGCTTCCAAATCCTCAATTGCCTCGATGTGTTCCCAGGAAGCGAAACGACCCACATCGTTGACATCCCTGACGATACGAAAATCGATCGCCATCTCGGTGAGCAGGTTATGCAGGTATTCCATTACGAAGATAGAACTGGTCACTTGCGGAATGTCTTCGCAAAACTCTTCGCTGGCGCTGGTCTCTGGCTGGAATACAGTGAAATGGGCCTGCATGAAATCGATATTGATCACACAGAGATCGTCTTCGAAAGCCACACCTCCATGCGCAACGCTTCGAGTGCTAAACAACAGTAAGGCGATCAGCGCCAGAACTCGAGAGAAAGACAGCAAAACAGAATTACCAGGGAATCACACTGCCATCGTAGTTGAAGAACTGGCCGTTGCTGCCGGCATCGAGCTTGTCGATAACAGCAATCATACCGCTGACACTTTCCGGCGCATCGATCAGACCATTCGGCCCACCCATATCCGTTCGCACCCAGCCCGGATGCACAACCGCGACACTGAATCCGTCGCTGGCAAGATCAACAGCGAGACTCTTCACTGCAGAGTTCAGCGCAGTCTTTGAGCTTCTATAGATGTAGCTGCCGCCACCCTGGTTGTCATCGATAGAACCCATCTTGGACGTGATGTAGACCAACTTCTTGTCGCTGCCCTGACGCAGGCTACCGATGATTAACTGGGTTAGCAGGATCGGCGCGATGCTGTTGATCTTCAGCACCTCTTCCCAGTCGCTGGCCCCCACATTGCCGAAGCTGGCATCGCGGGGACCGTAGACACCGGCATTGTTGATGAAGATATCGATCGCTTCATCCTTTATTGTCTGCGCGAACGCTGCCATGGAATTTTCATCACTCACTTCCAGGGCTAAGACTTCGAGCTTGTCGTTGCCTGCGGCCAGATCCTGCAAGGCCTGGCTCGCGTCCGGACTACGACAGGTGGCGATCACCCGATCGCCGCGCTGCAAATACTGCTGAACAAATTCCAGACCGAGACCACGATTTGTGCCGGTAATTAAGACTGTTGCCATGCTGTGCTCCTGATCGATGATGCGGTGGTGCTTAAGCGGAGCCGTAGGGTACACAGCCCGTCAGCCCCGGTCAAAGGTAACTCTCCGGGATCGCTAGCGTCTAACGTCTTATATAGTGGGTCAACGCAAGCGAGTCGACGGCAAGCGGCTGTTTGCTATACTCCTGCGTTCATTCCAGACGCTTTAATTGAGTGGGAAAGTAGTCATGAACAAGAAGTTCACCAGGTCCTTGCTGGCCATTGCTGTGCTTACTTCCGCCCAACACACACTGGGACAGGATGCTGAAGAAATTGTCGTTGTCGGTGTCGTGCCTGCCGGGTCCAGCCTGGACCAGAGCAAACTGCCTTTTACCGTGCAGAGCGGCAGCGCAGACGATCTGAACAACATGAATGCGCTGAGCCTGGCAGACTTCATGCGCCAGAGCTTCGCCAGCGTGTCGGTAAATGATGCCCAGAACAATCCGATGCAGCGGGATTTGCAATATCGGGGATTCACCGCCTCCCCGCTGCTGGGTCTGGCGCAAGGCCTGGCGGTTTATCAGAACGGGGTGCGTATCAACGAACCCCTCGGCGATACGGTGAACTGGGACCTGCTGCCCCAATCGGCGATCAATGAAATTCGGCTCGGCGGTGGCGCCAATCCACTCTATGGATTGAACAGCCTGGGGGGTTCACTGGTCATCGATATGAAGAATGGCTTTAACTTTGAAGGCACTAATGTGGAAGTCAGCGCCGGTTCGTTTGGTCGCAGCATTGCCAACTTCGAGATGGGTGGCAATGATGGCCAGTTGGGCTACTACCTGAATGTGGAACGCTTCGATGAGGATGGCTGG
This sequence comes from uncultured Pseudohongiella sp., assembly GCA_965267495.1. Taxonomy (GTDB): domain Bacteria; phylum Pseudomonadota; class Gammaproteobacteria; order Pseudomonadales; family Pseudohongiellaceae; genus UBA9145. Next base: position 3,419,122 of record OZ254078.1, read on the forward strand.
CGTGACCAGTCTGCTTCCGATGCACTGAACGTTTACGCCAGCCTGGGCTGGCGATCAGAGTACTCGGCGCTGAACCTGAATCTGCAACACGGCAATTCCGATCTCATCGGCAATGGCGCCTCACCGGTTGAGCTCATTCAACTACGACGCGAGGCGATCTTCACCGGCCCTGACGTCACAGAGAATGACATGACCATGGTGAGCCTGGACTTCGCCCACAATGTCACTGAGGCCATCAGCTTCAGCGGCAATTTCTTCTGGCGTGAAAATGATACGGATTCCTTCAACGGTGACGGCACCGAGTTTGCTGTGTGTGAGTTTGCCGGTGGAGTGGGACTGATCGAGGGCCTGGAAGAAGATGATGTAGAAGAGCTGGGCATCGATGACGATGATCTCTGCGAAGGCCAATTTGCAGACTCTGATGCACTGGAAGATTTCCTCAATAACCTGGCGATGGATCTGGGTGAAGAGGAAGAGTTCAACATCGAAGGCTTTGAAGACGATGAACTCTCCGGCACCGGTGTATTGTCCGATGAGGCGATTAACAATATCAGCAATCGGGTACAGGAAAGCTGGGGCGCCGATTTTCAGTGGACTCTGCGCGGCACATTCTTCGATGCGCCCGGACAGGTTGTATTGGGTGGCGCTTACTTCAATGGCCAGACCGATTTCGATTCCGTATTGGAGTTGGCCAATATTGATCCCATCACCCGCATCACCACCGGGCTGGGTACCGGCACCTTCGTCGACGAAGCCGCGACCAATATCGCCACAGAAACAGAATCAGTCAGTGCCTACATTACTGCCACCCTGGATGTGACCGACACAGTCGCACTGACCCTGTCCGCACGTGGCAATCACACGGATGTGATTCTTAACGACCTCTCCGGCGAGCGCCCCGAGCTCAATGGCAATCATAATTTCAGTCGCGTGAATCCTGCTGTCGGTATCACCTGGCAGGCCGCTGACAATCACAACCTGTTTGCCTCATTCAGCCAGTCTTCCCGCGCACCAACTCCTATCGAGCTGGCCTGTAATGAAGGCGTGTTCGATCTGGCGGTGCAGTTTGCCCTGGCAGAAGGTGACGACCCGGACGATGTGGATTTTGAATGTCGACTGCCCAACGCCTTCCTTGCCGATCCACCACTGGAAGACGTTGTCGCCAACAGCTTCGAATTTGGCTCCAGGGGTTTCATTGGCGATCTGAACTACTCCGCCGGCATCTTTCACACCCGCAACAAGGACGACATCCTGTTTCAAACCACCGGCCGTTCAACCGGTCTGTTTGCCAATGTGGATGAAACCCAGCGAGTCGGATTCGAAGGCAGCCTTGGCGGTCAGGTGGAAAACCTGAACTGGTTCCTGGCCTACAGCTTCGTGGACGCCACCTTCGAGGACGATTTTTTTGCACTAAGCCCCAACCATGATTTCGCCAACGATGAAGGTGAGATTCTGGTCTCCGGTGGCGACCGCATTCCCGGCATTCCCCAACACCAGTTCAAACTCGTCACCAACTACCAGGTAGATGAACATCTGGGTATTGGCATTGACTTCATCAGCAACAGCAACCAGTACCTGCGCGGCGACGAATCCAATCAGCTGGATACCATCGACGGCTACAACATGGTGAACCTGCGCGCTCGCTACCGGTTCAATGACAATCTCGAACTGTTCGCCGTGATCAACAATCTGTTCAACGATGAGTTCGAAACCTTTGGTCTGCTGGGTGAAGAACCGAACGAGGTAGAAGTACCAATCATCGAGGATCTGGAAGTGCCGATATTTCTGGGCGCGGCTCCACCACGAGCTGGCTTTCTGGGTGTTCGCTATCGCTTCTAGCACTTAGAGCGCGTCCAGAGGGCTGTTGGTGCCGGCGTAGTGACTGCCCAATGCATGGGAATATATTTACGTAGTCGAGAGTGTCTAGGCAACCCTAAAGTTTCAACGCCTCATTAGTGGCAAATCAGGCGATTATTAATATTGAGGCTAAATGTAAGGGGATTCCACTTGTGAATTACTGAGATCCCTCCTATTCGCCATACTGAACCCCCTCCCTATTCCGATTAGTCGCGCCATAGCATTCGAGACTAACTGTTCCATTTCAGGGAATTGCGGCATACACTTGAAGCTGCTCCCACAAAGAAAGGGGGCATGCTATTTACACAAATGTTATGTGTCTAAGTCTGGCTCATAGCAATCGAGGAGAAAATCATGCCAATAAATAGAAAAACAGAAAATCTTACAGGCAGAAACAAAAGGTCTGTATATTTCAAAATCGAAATCCTCGAAGTTATTTGTGAGGACTATCCTAAATCTGAAGAGAATGTACCAGGCGGAGATGCTGCAGAGTACAGTGGTGAGATTACCGTCCGTGGGGCTCATTTATGGAACGACAACCCCATTACGCTCGGGGATACTAGAGATGAGCACATTTCATTCCATAGAAGTCAATCTCGACCTGTAAAAGGAAATTCTATTGTTGAAGGAATAGTCAGAAATTATCGTAAACGACATCCTTCACCGCTAATTCTAGGCGCTACATTCGAAGACAATCCTGATAAAGGAGCCCCACAACGCCCTCCAAGCAAAGGAGAATTAAATATAGATTTGTCAGAATCTGGCATTTTTGATGGAGAGGAGTTTTCAACAGAAACCCAGAATGTCCCAGATGATTTAAAAGATAAACTCAAAGTTAAGTACAAGATTCTGATATTCAATCCAAGATAAATAGAATATGCAGCGACACATTACAATTAGATCAATCAAGGACTCGGCTAGCGCCGAGCCCATTATTCAGGGCGTTATGTGTGCAAATCGAGATCGTGCCAGTCTTACGAAAATGTTTAGTAAAGCATTTCTCGTTAACGTGTTAGCACTGCTTTTAGCGGTGTCGACCGACCATGTCGAAGCGCAAGGATTTGAAGATCAATTTGGTGAGTACTCATTTCAGGGGAGCTCGAATTTAAATCTACTATATCGATTTAGAATTCCGCCCAATATTTCAAGTCTGGATAATATTCCGCTTATAGTATTTCTCCATGGAAGCGGAGGTGGTGGTTACAGTAATAAAAGACAGCTTCGTGGTGGCAACCGGTATGGCATCGAGCTTTGGTTGCGAGATGATATTTCTGAGGAATTCCCAGCTTTTATCCTTGTACCCCAACTGCCGTTTGATACCCCATGGGCTAATCCAAACTCTTCTGAATTAGCTACGTACACTAAAGTGCTGGTGGAACTGATTTCGTCATTGGAAAACGATTTCCAAATTGATGGAGATCGAATATACCTTCTCGGTCAATCCCTAGGAGGCGCTGGAGTATGGGATTTAGTATCAAAACAACCTGACCGGTTTGCTGCCGCTGTTCCCATTTGCGGATTTGGAAACCCTGAGAGAGTAAAAGACGCCAAAAACGTTCCAATTTGGGCATTTCACGGAGAACTTGATAAAACTGTCCGTGTTGAGCGCTCTAGAGAGCTTGTTTCTTCACTTCGGTCTGTAGGAGGCAATATTACCTATACCGAATATCCTGAGGTCCAACACGTATCGTGGATTCCAGCTTTTTCTGAACCCGAATTGCCAGCGTGGCTATTCTCGCATTCGCGCAACAACGAAAGCAGTAACTAATAGAGATGAGAGAAGAGACACACAACAATCAAATCTATCAAGGACTCGGCTAACGCCGAGCCCATTATTACGGGCGTTATGTTCCTTTATATCTATGGAGCCAGTGCACATGAAATTCAAAAACCCAGAGAATGATCAAATAGACGAAATCTCTGAATTGGCGTGGCTATGGGTTTTCTTCTTTGGAGTGTTTTATTTTTTACTTAAAGGAGTATGGACTCATGCAGCTGGGTGGCTTTTACTCGCACCCATTACAGCAGGAATTTCACTGTTTGTTTATGCGTACTACGCAAAGGACATAATGGAGAAGCACTACCAAGGCATGGGGTGGATTCAGGTAGACGGAACATAACCAATAAATCAATTAAGGATGCCGCAAGCGGCACCCATTATTAGGGCGTTATGTTTCACCTAGCGTTGGAGCAAAGTGATGGTGGCTGAAAGCAAATCATATTCCACAAGCAGATATGACTCGGAAATAGACTCTGTATTGGGAGATATAGATGAGCGAACTGGATTCGGTTGGAGTCTAGTTAGACTGCTTGGTGAGCTACAAGTTTTAACTAGGGCTTCATACATAATGTTGGTGGTTGTGCCATTACTTGCTGGACTTTGGCCTGGTGTTACAGTTGTTGTAAACCGTTATAACGACACTGTTGAAGCTGCAATTCAGCGTTTAGAACTAACTTCAGCTCAATTAGAACTTACTACCGAAGATAGTGATTTGGCTATTGTCGATTCTAACTTTATACAAGGCATTACTACAGGACTCAGAAATGATATTGATGAAATCCGGAGTAGCATTTCTGACGCATCAATAAAATCATCTGAGATGCCCGATGTGTGGGTATGGGTTTTCCTATCTGCCCTTTGTGCTATAGCAGCTCACACAATTTATCAGGTTAGAGCCCCCCAGATAATCAGAGATTTTACAGATCGAGAATATATAAATTTACGAATGGATGAAGAAGCGAAGATAAACGGTGGAGACTCGAATCTTAGGGAGGTTGTGCTCAAATCTCGCGAAGACTATTTCTATTCTTCACGCTCCAAGCCTGGTTCCGCTGCAATTTCACTAATTATCTATTTGGTGGCTCTAGCGATGATTTTCTGGGTAATTATCACTCAAACGAGAAATGTACTTCAGGCAGCGGGCTGGTTATGAAACATAACAATAAATCAATCAAGGACTGCGCTAGCGCGCAGCCCATTATTCGGGGCGTTAGTGTGCATTTCAGAACTCAGTGGGCCATCAAAGAAATATGATTGAAAGTGAATGTCCTCTTTGTAAGGCTAATGCAACCTACACTGGTGTAGATTTCGGTCGGCGAAAGACATATAGCTGTCCGAATTGTACGGATTTTCAAATCAGTAATAGTGCTGAAAAGCACCTTCTCTCCGCCCCTGAAAGCTGGAGAGTAAATTGTTCGGAGAAGGCTAAAGCTGCGCCAGAAGGTAGTATGCTGGCTATCTTTGTCCCGGACAGGCACGAGAACAATAGCGCAACATTATCGGCTGAGTATCATTTAATTTCGGAGCTGCCCTAATGGCAACATATTCAGATATCCAGGCTGATGTAAAAAGCCACGATGGTCGCTCAGTTAAAACCTGTTGGATCGCACATGTAAAGGAACTAAACGGCTTGCCTGTGCGCGTAGCACCAAACAGAAAATCTGATAATGAGCGACAAGTGCCGTGCCCTGATGAGTTTAGGCCAGTTATAGAAGCATCCATGCGCCGATTAGGAGTGCTTTAGGTTCAGTGTCTATGCACACTAACCAACAAATCAATTAAGGATGCGCCAAGGCGCACCCATTATCCAGGGCGTTAGAAGCCCAGGAAAATTATGAGCCTTGAGCAAGAAATTCTAAGTTGGGACGGAAAATCATCAAGTGATATTGAGTCAGTTTATGCTCGTCATTGTAAGAGCGATTCCTTCGGTTCAAAGATGGTTGGTTTTTCTAGGAAGTTAAAACTTCAAAAAGGGGCGACATGGCTATTAAAGCACCACTTGGAAGGTGGTCAGAAATTGGAAGCTAATGAATGTGCTGCATTATTCATGCTCCTGCCAGAGCTAGAGCACTGGGAATCGAAGCTCCACATACTCCAATGTCTCCCTTATATAAAAATTGACAAAGCAGCAAAGAAAAATGTTGAAGTATTTTTGCGAAATTGTCTTATAGAGGACAACAAGTTTGTAAGAGCGTGGGCGTACAATGGTTTTTACGAAATTTCTCTCCAATATCCAGAGTACAAAGAAGAAACGAAGCAAATTTTTGATATGGCAATGAGAGCCGAAGCCTCATCGGTAATTGCAAGAATTCGAAACATAATGAAAAAGGGCTTCTAACAAGGTGTTCAGTTTCGTTCCGGCCACAAAAAGCGTGGCCTCCACGGGACTGCCTACGCGTTGCTGCGGCTGCTCATTAGCACGGCGTTATGTGTTTCAGTGCAAATTCAGAGATTGTCAGGATAGGCCTTATCTATGAGAGCAGTTGTTTACGAGGAGTACGGTCCGCCTGAAGTTTTGCAAATTGCGGAAGTTGAAAAACCTACCCCTGAGAAAAACGAAGTCCTAATTAAAGTGTCCGCTACAACCGTAACCGCTGCCTGCATGCTGATGCGAAAGGGCACACCGGCTTTAGGAAGGCTCATTCTTGGCCTCAGGAAGCCAAAAAGACCAATACCTGGGATTGAGCTGGCGGGAGAAGTCGAATCAATCGGATCAGAAGTCACGAGATTTAGTATCGGAGATAAAGTTTATGGGTTTGCTGGTTTAAATAGCGGCACCTATGCTGAATATGCTTGTTTCCCTGAAGATGGGTCGTTGGCAGCAAAACCCCACAATTTAAGCTACGAGCAGGCAACTGCGGCTGTCGATGGGGCCACAACGGCGCTGTTTTTCCTTCGGGATAAAGCGAATATCAAAGAAGGCCAGGAAGTTCTAATTATTGGAGCTTCGGGGAGCATCGGCACATATGCAGTCCAGCTAGCCAAACTCTTTGGAGCAAAAGTAACCGGAGTATGTAGCACAGCCAATATGGAGTTGGTTAAGAGTTTAGGCGCCGACAAGGTAGTTGATTACACGAAGGAAAATTTCACTGAAAGTGGTGATTTCTATGACATCGTTTTCGATACGGTTGGTAAGAGTTCATTTTCTCAATGCAACCCATCACTTAAAGTAAACGGATGTTATTTGCCGACTGTAGGCCTGGCAAATTCCTTTCTGTCTCGTTGGACTAAGATACGAGGTGGTAAGCGGGTAATAACGGGGATGTCAATTCACAAGAATGAAGCGTTAGTCTTCATTAAGGAACTCATAGAATCAGGAAAAATTGAAGTTGTTATAGATCGAATATACCCATTAGAAGAAATCGTCGAGGCACACAGGTATGTGGAACAAGGGCATAAAGTAGGAAGTGTCGTCATATCAGTTCAGAATATTGATGATAGGACAGAGACCAACACATAACCAACAAATCAATCATGGACTCGGCTAACACCGAGTCCATGATTCAGGGCGTTATGTAACCAGTAGAGTTCAGTGATGGAATCTAGAATTAGCATAATCACTTTAGGAGTTGAGGATCTAGAGAGATCATTCCGCTTTTATAACCAGGGATTAGGTTTTCCGACTTCGCGCGATCCCGAGCAAAGCATAATCTTTTTCCAAACTAGCGGAGTTTGCTTGGCCTTATATCCGCTTGCTAAGCTGGCCGAGGACGTCTCTCCGTCACTATCAGCCGAGCGTAGCGATTTTACCGGAATAACGATTGCTCACAATACCAAGACTAGAGAGGAAGTAGATACTGTTTTGAAACTAGCCGAAAATGCTGGCGGCAGGATTGAAAAGCCTGCACAAGATGTTTTTTGGGGAGGGTACAGCGGTTACTTCTCCGATCCAGATGGCTACTATTGGGAAGTGGCATATGCGGATAGCTGGGAATTTAATGGCGATGGTAGCTTGGTCATCGAATAGGCAGCATAGCAATGAAATCAATCAAGGACTGCTTCACTACTTTTGGCTTGAGGATGGCTGCGCCATCTTATCCCCAAGCCTAATGTAACGAGCCAGAGCGTTCTATGTCTTGCACCTATTGGATACCTAAGACTCTTCTCGCAATAGCCTAGGAAAAAACATGCAAACCAAGTGGCTGTTCCATTTTTTCTTTGTTTTGCTTGCTTCAAGCAAGATCGCTGCTCAATCTTCTCAATCGATTGATGCTGGCGGCCATAAGCTTGAGGTTCAAGTTTCTGGAAGTGGCAGGCCCATCGTGGTCTTCGAGAATGGATTCGGTAACACTCTTTCAATTTGGCGAGAAGTAGTACCTCTGGTCGAGAAGTATGCCACGACAGTAACCTACTCAAGGGCGGGCTATCCTGGCTCTGAAGATGGGCCTCTACCCAGAACGAATTTCCAACTCAACGCGGAGCTTCAAACAATTTTACAGAACCTTGAGTTAGAACCACCTTATTTGTTTGTCGGTCATTCCTTAGGTGGGCTGCTAGCTCGCTCATACTATTCATATTTTCCTGATCAAGTATCCGGCTTAGTTCTGGTGGATAGCGCTCATGAACGTCAGTTTCTGTCTCTCACTGAGCTTGATCCCACCTATGATCCTTGGACTGAAGGGTTTGAGCTGATTGAGAGCCGCACCGATGCATCTGAAAGCATGAAAGGAGAATTGCGGAATTTTCTAGAAGCTTCGAAAACCGGAATCCTTCCAGGCGAAAGAGAGTTGGAGAACATTCCTGTATACGTGTTAACTTCCGGGCAAATCCCTGAAAACGACCCAACGCCAATGGGTACCGAACAGGGTAAGCGTGTCGCTATCAACCTTCATGCAGGTTTCTTAGACAAGGTTACTGTAGGCGCCCAAGTGGTCACTTTGAATAGCGATCATTTTATACAACTCAGTGAACCAGATCTTGTGAACTGGTCAATCCAAAAAGTAGTTGATGCTATTGAGAACAGTTCGAAATGAAGAGCCCACCACGAGAAGGGTCGACACATAACCAACAAATTAATCAAGGACTCAGCACTGCGTGCTGAGCCCATTATTCAAGACGCTACGTGTCTAAGAGAGCGCCTTCGACTACGGAGTCAAGATTATGAATAAACTATTGGTATTCTTTGCATTGGCCCTAATTGGAACAGGGTCAGCATCAGCTCATCATGGACTTGAATTGTTTAATACTTCTCAATTGATAGAGATAGAAGGAAAAGTTACCGGATTTCGTTTGGCAGATCCGCATTCACTTCTGTTTGTGGAAGTACAGAATTTGGATGGAACTGTAACTACTTGGGAAATTGAAGGTGGTTCTGGCAGCGGCATCGTGCGATCTGGTCTGACCCAAGAGTACTTAAACAGCGAACCGTCTGTACGCGTGGAGTTGTACCAGTCACGAGATGGGATGTGTGCACCAAATTGCAAAGCCAGTGGCCGAGAGTTTGATTTTAATAGAAGCTAGTGCTTAAGTTTGGGTGACACATAACAAAAAAGTCAATCAAGACCTAGGCATAGCCGAACTCATTTTCCAGGACCTTATGTTCCTGGTTCCAGGTAAGCGGCATACGATTTAAAGCGCAATTTCGGGGATACCATTTAGTGAAACTGGAAAATTGGAAGGACGCCGCAGAGTTGATAGCTCTATTTGCTGTTGTGGCATCTTTGATAGCAATCGTTTTTGAGCTTAGACAAACTCAGAATGCCCTGGAAGCAGCTGCATACCAAGAGCGAGCGTTTGATGCCATCAGTCAGAATTACTCTACACTGGCAAATGATGACCTTATTGAGCTTACAATTGCATTTCAGACCTGTGTCAAACCAATTGAATCTCTATCAGACGTGGAGAGACGTAAACTTACTCTTTTTTATATAGCGACTCGAGCAGACCTGGACAACGAACACTTCCAGTTTGAAAGGGGATTTCTTGAACCTGATTTCTATTATGGTCAAACCGCCACCAGGATCGCATTCGAAGCACCTATGTGGCGCCTATTTCTGGGGTCTGAAGAATCTCGACCCAGTTTTAAGGAAGAAGTGGATCGAATACTAGAAGAGAATTAGAACTCAGTGCTATGGGAACATAACAATTAGATCAATCGAGGGCTCGGCTAGTGCCGAGCCCAATATCCAAGGTGCTATGTGCAAGACTCTGGAGAAGCAGTCAAATTCATGGATGCTTTAGTAAAAGAAAGATTTGACTCCTACCCCAAAGAAGCTCGGTCAAAGCTATCCCGATTACGGAAGATAATTCTTCAGGCAGGGTCTGAGTACGATGTTGTGCCACTGGAGGAATCTTTGAAGTGGGGCGAGCTGAGTTATTTTGCTCAGGGAGGCAGTGCTGTCAGAATAGGTTGGAAGCCGGAATTTCCTGACAAAGGTTTCATTTTCTTTCATTGCCAGACTAAATTGATTGAAACATTCAAAGAAATCTATGGGGACATTTTTGAGTATGAAGGCAAAAGAGCGATCGTACTAGACATGGACAAAGATATTCCTACTGAAGCGCTAAAGCACTGTGTATATCTATCGCTTCAGTATCACAAATTGAAACATCTACCCTTACTCGGTGCATGAAATGGCACATAAGCAACATATCAATCAAGGACTACCTTGTTAGATTGGGTTTGAGGATGGCTACGCCATTTTATTCACAAACCCAATTTAGCGAACCAGCTCATTGTTCTGGGCGAAAGGTTTACTATGACGCGACCAGCAATACGTCAAGGTGAAGAATCTGATCTCTCAACCTTACATCGCCTGGACCGCACAGCTCAGTTGGAAGCGGATCGAAGGGTACTAATTCGAAACGCCATCCTGAATCGAAGCTGTTGGGTTGTAGAGGTAGGGGGAGATATCGTGGGCTATGGAGTTGTGTCTCACAGTTTTTTTGGTCGTTCGTTTCTTGAGCTGATCTACATAGATGAATCACATCGATCCAGGGGATATGGGCCCGAGTTGATTTCGTTTCTGGAAGCCCACTCGAAATCTAATGATTTGTTTACGTCTACAAACGATTCGAACTCGCATATGCAACATGTGCTTGAAAAACTGGGATACGAGAAATCCGGGACAATCCATAATCTTGATCCTGGAGATCCTGAGATAGTGTATGTCAAGAAATCGGTGTGCAACTAACATTCAGACCAATCACGGATTCGGCACCGTGTACTGAGCCTATTGTTCAGGGCGTTATGTGAATTTTTGGGATATTGCAAAGAGTCATAAAATGGTGAAGTGTTCACTATTCAATGAATCTAGTTCCCCAGAGGTCATAGACCTTTTCAAGGGCGTTTTCTCTGCATCAGAAGGGGAACAAGAAGGTCAAGTGATTTCTGGCTTTGTTTCAAATCTGATTTCCACTACTGAGCCAGAAGATTTATTTGGCTGCGTTGCTGAAGATGACAAGACTATCGTAGGCTGCATTTTCTTCAGCCGTTTTACTGTACCAAGTGGGCAAGCTGCTTTTATCCTGTCGCCCGTTGCTGTGTCAACAGAATCTCAAGGTAAAGGCATTGGGCAGAAGTTAATTCGTTATGGTCTTGATCATCTTAGATCGCTGAATGTCAATTTGGTTTTCACATACGGCAACCCCAGTTATTATTCTAAAACCGGCTTCGAGCGAATCAGTGAAAATGTCGTAGAACCGCCTTTCCCTCTCAGCCAGCCAGCAGGGTGGCTTGCGCAATCGATTGGAGGCGGTCAAATCAAGACCATGGCTGGCTCCACTCAATGTGTGGAAGCACTAAATGATCCAAATCTATGGTAGCGGAAAGCACACAACAAGAGCATCAGAAACGAAGTTCGAAAGCTCGAAACTATTGGGCGGGCCTTATGTATCTGGTTAGGAATCGTGCATGAATTGGGAAGCGATAGGTGCAGTTGGAGAGATCGTTGGCGCTTTAGGTGTCATCCTGACTTTATTTTATTTGTCATTTCAAATTCGGCAGAACACTCGCGCTATAAAAGGGCAAACGCTGGGTACCGTGACGCAAAATAACCTGACTGAAGTAATGCCTTTCGTTGGGCCTAATCCAACAGAAGCCTGGATTAAGGCCATGAACGATCCCAGTCAACTCACGGAGTTAGAGCATGCTAGCCTGGATGCCTGGATGATCGCGTCATTTCAAATTCGCCAAAACGAATTCGCTCAGTATAAGCTGGGAGCATTAGACGAATCAGTATGGCGCTCCACCCACAGGCCAATAGAAGAGAATCTGGGCCATGAATATGGCAGGAATTGGTGGAAGAATTATGGGAAGCCCAGGTTTATGCCAGAATTTGTAGAGTTCGTGGAATCGCTCAATTGGCAGAGTAAAGATTCGAAAATTGTGTATCGGAATGAAAAGAGCAATGAATCCGACACATAAACACCAAATCAGTTACTGGATCGGAGAAGCCGAGCCCATGAATCTGGGCGTTAAGTGTCCTGTACCCAGTTGAGGTCAGTATGAAAAGAGGGATATTGATAGGACTGCTGCTCGTAAACTGTAGCCCAAACTCCGGCTCGGGGGTCAATGTCTCCAGCATTGAATCCGCTGGCTCTGAATCAATCCAGGCTGATGTTTGGACGGATAACTGGTTCGCGTTTTATTTGGGCGAAAAATTGATACTGGAGGATTCTGTACCCATCACTACTGAGCGTTCATTTAACGCGGAGTCTTTCAGCTTTAATGCGGATTACCCTATTCAGTTAAACTTTATTTTGAAGGACTTCAAAGAGAACGACTCTGGGCTTGAATATATCGGAGCCAGAAACCAACAAATGGGCGATGGCGGGTTTATCGCTCAATTTTTCGACACAGATACGAATCAACTTATTGGCAGTTCTAATACGGACTGGAAGTGCCTGGTAATTCATGAGGCTCCTTTGGACAAGTCTTGTGAGTCTTCAGTAAATCCAATAGCTGGTGAGGGTGTCTGTAGTTTTCGCGCAGAAGATGAGCCTATAGGATGGAAATCCCCAGAGTTCGATGACTCCCGGTGGGATAACGCAATAGCTCATAGTGCGGCCGCGATTGATCCTAAAGGGGGCTACGACGCGATTGATTGGAATGGCAATGCTGAATTGATATGGTCCGGCGACCTCGAAACTGACAATACGCTATTGTGCAGAGCAACTATTCAATAGATGACAGGAACTGGACGAAGTTCGATGCATCTCAACCAATTCGGTAATGCAAGTATAGCTGAAGATTCTTAGTCAGAATGAATAAAGGTTATTTCGCATATATCTGGCAATACACGATTTATCCTCATTTGGAGCCAGAGTTTCTAAAGGCTTATCAGCCAAATGGCGAGTGGGCATGCCTGTTTGGCAGAGATCCAAACTATATCAGGACAGAATTGCAGCAGAGCTCGGATAGTGAGGATCAATACATGACGATTGATTACTGGACGTCCGAAAGTGCCAGAGATGCTTTTCGAGCAAAGTACTGTAATGAGTTTGACGAACTCGATCAGAAGTGCGAATCGTACACCAAGAGTGAGGTACTGGTTGGAGACTTTCTTACCATTGAAGCTAGTAGCAGCTGAAAGGGTTCTTGTATTAGCTCAGACAGGTACGAGCTCACAAGAGATAAAAAGCAGATCAATCTGAAACTTGGCATAGTCGAGCTGATTATTCGCAGCATAGTCTGTCTCATCGTATCAACATTCCAGGAACCAGGAAGCTTATGAATACCAGAGCAATAGTAGGAGTAGTAACTGGCATAGTGTCATGGTGGGCCGCATTTCTTGCCATTGCAGGGATAATTGTCTATTCAAATCCAGAAATACTGGAAGCAGGCAGAATCGCGCAGGAGCAAAATGACTATAGTCAGTTTTCCACAACGACTCTCCTGCTACTAATGGTCATGTGGGTTTTTGTTAACCCATTTGCTGGCTGGCTCACGACATACATAAGCAGAAGCCAGAAGTACGTATGGATAGCGATGGCGCCGCTATTGATCTATGCAGTTTATTCACATTGGTTTCGCTTGTGGGATAACCTGGCAAACTGGTACAACGTGGCTGTCGTGCTAGTTATCCCACCTTTGATGTATGCGGGAAGTATGTTTGTAAAACTCGAATCTGGTGGTTCAGGCAGCAGTGAGACTGCTGCTGGCAAATGACCTCCAAGTAAATCCAGGCTGGGCACCGCTAGCCCACCCATCAGGGCTATTTATGCTTGAGCGCCCTATTCACAATTAGTGATTTTCGGAGTCGGTTTTGAGAAAGCTGCTAAATAATCTATTCGCCTCAGGACTGGTTATTTTCAATACTGTGTTCATCGCTGTAGAAGCTGCTGAATCAACAGTAGTATCACTGCCAAATTCGGCGAGATATTCCATACATTCTGAAGACATCGACCAGACATATTTTATCGATGTTCGCGTTCCTCAAAGCTACTCCTCCGGAGAATCGAGCTATCCTGTACTCTATGTGACTGATGGAAATCCACTGTTCCAGTTAGTCACTGGCAGTACACAACTTCTCGAGCTCGGAGGTGTGCCGGAGTCGATAATAGTTGGCATTAGCTACGATGGGAGTTTTATGGACCAACTCATTCTCAGGGAAAGGGACATGACTCCTACCAATAATGCTGAATGGGACGACCTGGCCCATCAGTCTGGCTTTTTGCCCGAGACTATGAAAAGCGGCGGTGCACCGCTTTTTTTGAGTTTTATTACTGAAACCGTAAAACCGCTTATTAGCTCAGAATATCGAGTCCAGGAAAAATCAGAAACGCTGCTGGGGCACTCCAATGGTGGTTTGTTTGGTTTATACACGCTCTTCAGTCAACCTGATGCTTTTGACAATTATGTCTTGACCAGCCCTGCCACAGGCTGGGACGACGAGGTGATCTTCGAAATTGCTGAGGAATTTGGCGAGCAGACTGATGACTTAAACAAGAAGCTGTTTCTGGCGGCGGGCACACTGGAACCCCTGACAGAAAGCTATACGAGAAGACTCTATGATTCATTGAATGAACTTGAACTCCCCAGTATGAAAATCGAATATCTTGCCATTGAGGGTGAGACTCATACCTCCGTTGTGGGTGCAGCACTCAGCAGAGGGATTAGGTTCGTGTATGGCGCTGAATAAGAAAACTGTAGCTTTCCCAATCGGGACTGCTCATCGGTATAGATGATCTCAGTATGAATTTGTCTTCCTCTAATAGCTACGTCTCATTGCTAGCCAATCTGGCAGTACTGGCTGGCATTATTTTCCTTGCAATCGAGATACGACAGAACTCGGATATAGCCAGAACCAGCGAATACAGAGAGAACATTCAGGCGTTGGCTGAATGGAGAGAAATATTGGTGGGAGATCCCAATTTAGCGGAGAATTTCGAGACTTACTTACAGGGCAACTACTCGTCTTTAGATGAGGACTATCAAAGGCGAGTAAGATATCTGATAAATAATTTATTTGGCATCTATGAAAACGCCTTCATCGCGAGACAAAACAATATTATGGATGAAGACGGCTGGCAGAGATTTCAGACAGGTGCCTGTATACACTACAACCTCGTCCGAGGAAGCCGGATCTTCCTGTCTTTTGTGACTGAGGTTTTTTTCCGCTATCTGGAGGAGAATTGCAGGCGAGGATAGCGATGGAAATGCGACTCAGCAGACGATTAAATCATGGGCTCGGCTATGCTGAGCCCTCTATTCAGGGCATCATGTGCCTGGACTCTAAAGATAGAATAATTGGCCAATTCTCGGCATTACGGGAGCAGTTATGACACTAGAAGTTTGGTTGCTGTATATCGGAACGATTTTACTTTTCATGAGCACACCAGGACCGAGTCATCTGTTAATGATTTCTGTTTCCATGAGTAACGGATTCAGGAGATCACTTGCGACCGCCGCTGGAGATCTGTCGGCAAACGCGATTCAGATACTGTTGGCTGGCTTTGGCTTGGCGGCTATCGTGATGTCATCAAGATATGGATTCGCAATCGTGAAATGGTTGGGTGTGGCCTATCTGGCCTGGATCGGTATACGAACTATACTCATCTCGTTTAGAGATCAGGGCGAAACGCAGAATATACCTAGAGCTTCACTTGGTAATTTGTGGCTCCGAGGCTTTATTACGTCAGCAGCCAACCCAAAGGCTGTTGTCTTCTTCGCTGCACTATTCCCACAATTTATTGATCCTCAGCGACCTGTACTCGCCCAGATTTTGTTGCTTGGCTCAACTTACATTGTCATTGACGGTTTGTTCCTGGCCTCCTATGGGAAAGGAGCGAGCTGGATCGCTGAGAGAATCAGCGATCACTTTAAGAACTGGATTGAACGAATATCTGGCTTAGGGCTGATAGTGACAGCGATTATTCTAGGCCTGAGAAGTAACACTCAGAACTAGTGGATGTTATGAGTATGTGTAGGTCGGCGTATGGCAGACCGACAATCACGAACAGCGCGAAGACCGGCCCACTATTGGAGACCTAATGTGGTCATGCACCATGCTCAGAAATTCTGGAAAGACTGGAGTGGATCAGAACATATGAAGGATTATTTCTACTCTCCTGTTTATCTTCTCTTCATGTGTCTGACCTGGAATAGCTTTGCGAATTCTCAGAGTGCCAATTCGACTGAACTTATCAACCATGTGATTTCGTCTGAAATTACGAATCAAGAGTATCGACTCTTCGTTGTCACACCGCAGAACTATGATGCCTCTTCACAGGAAACCTACGATGTCGTCTATGTTCTTGACGTAAATTCTGAAGACTCATCCCAGCTAGTGCCTTTCCAAAGAACATTTTCACAAGCTCCAGAATCTCTGGATTTTATTCTGGTTGGAGTGGGTTTTTCTTCAGATGAAGAGCATCGGGGATTGAGAACTGCTCACTTCTCCCCATCAAGAAATGAAGAAGTTGATAAAGAGATTTTGGACCTGTTTCCCTCGCTTTCCCAATCAGCGAATGTAGGCAACTGGCAAAGCGGCCGAGCTGGAGAGTTTGCAGAAGTACTGAGTAACGAAATTGTCCCTTATATTGAGGCGAACTATGCCACCTCCGCAATCGACACAGTTTTAGGTGCATCACTAGCTGGCTTGTTTCTCACTGATATTCTCTTTGAACAACCAGAGATGTTCGACAACTACGTCATCACCAGCCCTTCTGTCTGGTGGAACGATTTCGAAATATTTGAAGATAATGTTTCTCTGGATAGGGAGGATATACAAGGCAAGGTATTTCTTTCGGTTGGTGGATTGGAGAACGCAGAGATGCTTGAATCATACACCCGACTTTCAGATACACTCCTGCAAAACGAATCACCAAACCTGAAATTCAGGTCACAGGTCATCGAAAATCAGGACCATCAGTCGGTGATTCCAATCTCCTATATGAATGGCCTCAACTTCATATTTTCAAACTCAGCAGATTGACAATAAACAAACACACTTCAATCAGTGCTACCAGGAATCGCACTGACGCGCAGCCCATCATTTAGGGCTTTGGGTTTCTCTCTTTGTATTCAAGACCTTGGCGGGGTGATTCTGCCCTGTTGAATTCCCCAGGCCGTCAGGCCGCGGCCTCTCCAGCCCAAACACTGTACAGGTTTATATGGTTCCACCAACCCATATAAACTTGCGTGCACCTGCCCTATTCTGCAATCCATGGAAAACCAGGAGAAACACATGGACAAGCAGGAGATGCAACGATATACGGCTAAGGCCTTGATCTTGATGGTCATTCTCGGCACGTATATCTCCACTCAATAAGCAGACTAACGGGAGGCGGCTCGCGGCGCACAGAAGTGCCCCGGTATTCAAACGGCTTTATGGACAATCTGTTTGGTGTAGATGAGGTCTAGTTGCCCGTAGGGTTGCTACGTGGTGCTTCCACACCACCGATGCGCTGAAAATCCCTATCCCGTGCTCGTTGCAGACCCTGAGCTGCGGCGACTTCAAGATCTATCTCCAGATTTGGATAGCCGAGGGGCCGTGGCAATTCGATGTACAGGCGGGAGTCGCTGAGATCACAGATTCGTAATCGCCCGACTCGTGCAGTAGCGCCGCTGTCCCAGACAGCCTCAACGCCAGGAACGATAATACAGCCATCGGCATCTGGTTCAGGGAGAGTATCCAGGGAATAGGATTGGCTGACAGGTGAACGGCCAACAGCAACCACTGAATCTACGCGGGTGATCATCGCACCCCGTGGTTCTGACAGGTAAGTAATATTGATGGCGTTGGATGTGCAGGACAGCATGCCGAGAGAGAGTATGACTAAGCCAGTCGTTTGCCTTAACACTCTCATCTCCTGTTGGCCGATTAATCAGTTCCTTGCATGAAGGAAGTTGACTGCCCTATCGGGAAAGTCGGTAAACAGGCCATCAACGTCGGCTTCGAAATAATGCAAATCCAGCAAATGTTCGAAGTCGTTTGCATAAGCGGGTACCTGGCCTGGGTCAGTACGATAAGTATAGGGATGAACCTGCATACCTGCCGCGTGGGCTCTCTCTACCAAAGGCGTTACTTTGATATTCCCCTGGGTCGACGAGCGTTCGATAACGAGTGGGTGCGCCGGACCAACTCCATCGGCGAAACTGGCGAGCTTGCTCATGCCATCGGCTTCAAACATCCAGGGATTGGCATCGGGATCACCGATCAGCATGACCAGGTTTACTTCGATGCCGGCAGCCGGGAAGATCTCTTCGTGGATAATGCGCAGCTCTTCAAAGTCGAAAGTCTGGAGAAACACCTTGTCCTGCTTGCTGGTATAGCCGTATTCCTTCAGCATTTTCACCACGGCAGTGCTGATGTCCTTGCCCTCTTCCCGATGAAAAGCCGGTCCCTTGATCTCAGGATAGATGCCGATGTCTTTACCCGTGGATTTGTTCAGGCCCTGAATCAGTTCAATCTCTTCCTGCAAGGTGGGTACGCGAAACGAGGAAGTGCCCATGGGGAACCGACCGGCATATCCCTGTTGCTTGTCGCCGTTGTCCAGTAGGCGAAACCCTTCCGTGGCCTGCAACTGTCGAATCTCTGCCAGGGTGAAATCGATCGCGTAGAAGCGGCCGTCGTCGCGGGCCCGATCGGGAAAGACTTCATCAACATTGGTCGTTCGATCGAGGGTGATGTCATGGAGGACGATGAGCTCATCATCGGCCGTCATCACCACATCCTGCTCAATGTAATCGGCGCCCATGGCGTAGGCCATGGATTTGGCTTCGAGGGTATGTTCCGGCAAGTAGCCGCTGGCACCCCGGTGGGCTATGACGATTTTCTGGGCCATGGATTCAGAGGCTAACAGAGTCAGCAGGCAAATGCTTAACAGGCGGAAAAGTTTCATGATTTCAGGGCCTTGGATAGAAGGGTTGGATTCGAAACCCTAATCTTGCGTGGTCAGTATGACAGCTAGTTTACAGGCAGATGCCTGAGGAGAAAATCAACTTCCGAAGCGGTAGCGCAACATGACTGCTACCTGCTCCACAATTCGATCATTCCAGGATTGTTCCAGCAGGTCCTGGAAAGTGAAGAAGCTGTTGCGAGGCAGGTTGGCACCTCGAGTATAGACCACGAACAGGTCCGAGAGCGGTGCGATTTCCCAGCGATAGCGCGCCTGGAAGGTCATGCGGGAAATGACAAAATCATCCGGCGAATCATCAGGATTGGGCACCGCATGGAGTCGTTCCTTTATTGCCGGGTTCACCACATAGAACATGTCTTCGAACGCTTTCAGACCAGTCCACTGGGTTGTGAAGCGCAGTCGCTGGCGCGCTGAGATGAAGTAGTTGACCTCCAGTCGTGGAGACCAGGAGTGCGACTCGAAACTGGTGTAGTTGCCACTGCCCCGGTGAACCAGCAGTGCTTCCCGATCTTCGTAGCGTAACTGCAGATCAAGCGAGAACCTGTCGCTGGGGCGCAAGGTAATACCGCCCCTGCCTTCAGTGGTCATCGGTCCCAGATCATCCTGGCCAACATCGAAAGAGAGATTCCAGGCGAATGGCTCAGAAACATTTGACTGGTAACCTGCGCGAAACCCGAATCGGTCTGGTACTACCCAGTCGCCAGTACCCCTGCCCAATCGATCATCGATGCGTCTTGGAAACCATTGCACCCCAAAGTTGATGTTGTCGAAGTTATTGAACTGATAATCGCGATTAAAGAACAGGCCCATGCGTACCGGGTGCCCGTCGGTGTTCCATTCATTGGAAGTGAAAATTCTGGTTGAGCGGAAACGTATGCCCGGGATATCGGATTCAGTTAGATTGAAACTATAGTTGAGATTCATCTGATCATTTCGGGTCAGGAATCCCATTTCATTCATATCGAACTGGTCATCGAAATAAGTTGCGTTCAGGGAGTGTTGCACACCGCGCCGTGGACGGTAATTCAGATCACCAGTAAATCCCTGGCCTGTTACACCATGATTGTCGCTATGCAGGAACTGGGTATCGACAACGATACGGTTGTCGGCAGAGAAATAGTGCATATCGAGGGCGTTGACTGTTGAATCCTCATTAGGATGGTCGAGCATGGTGCCCATCCAGCCGATCTGTCTGCGGCCGCCGCCGCTGGTGTCTTCATAGAGCAGTCTGCCCACAAAAAAATCTCGGCCAATAGCCTGAATCCCAACCGGTGTGCCGTCTTCCAGCGTGCCCTGAATCTCCGGATCATCTTCAGAGGCGAGCAGGGCACCATAACGTAAGTTACCTGTTTGGCCGGCTACTCTGGCGGCACCGAATAGATCAGTTGGTTGGCTGAGATCGGTTGGGACGACAGATACGCCATCCGGCACATCATATTCTGCAGCTCCACCTATGCGCCGCGTGTTGAGCACCTGAATGGGTCCACCCGGTCCCCGGCCACCGCGGGTGCGTGGTGAAGTGTTATTAAAAATATCTTGCCCTTCCTGGAAGAACACCCGGCGTTCTGGAAAGAACTGCTCAAACGCGGTGAGGTTGATAATGACATCGTCGGCTATTACCGTGCCGAAGTCGGGATTCAGAGTGGCTGACACCAGGGTATTGGTAGTGGGGCGCCAGTAAATATCTGACCCCACTCGCGGATCGTTGTCATTGCGAATCGCATCGAACACCGTGGAGACGAATGGATAGTAAGTGAGCTGGCGACGGGGTTCGATATCCCGCAACTCGAACTTCATAAATGCCGAGAGATACTCGTTCACCGTGCGCGGCAACGGCGGATTGGACCAGGCCTCACCACCGATAGAACCTACCTGACGTTCGAAATAGAAACCAATACGGCGGGTACTTTCAACTGCAGGCAACGGCATCATCGACCAGGGAATGTAGTACTCCACGCTCCAACCATCTTCCAGCGCCTGGGTGCGACCATTCCAGGCGCCATCCCACTGCAAGTTCAACTGTCGCTCCGGCAATATGGACATGTCGGTCATGGAGTCACCGAGATTGATACGCAGGAAGAAGCCATAGAGTCCTTCGCCGGAAGCATCAATACCGACGACAAATCCATCCCGATTCAGCTGGGTATCGCGAGGTGTCATCAGTGCAACCAGGGTCTCTTCAGGCTGGTGGTTCTTCACGCCAACATAGATGCCTTGCTCGGTATAGAACACACGGATATCGGTGTCGTAGGGGGTTTCTGCCAGAGTATCGGGGTTGATCACCCGCATGCCGTCGAAGACTGGTATGTCCTGCCACACCGGCTCGTCGAGGAAGCCGTCCAACTGGATGTTGGCATCATCCTCTTCCACCCGGGTGAGCTGGGGAACCCTGTCCTGGGCTACCAACTGGGAGGTCAGGGCAAGCAGAATGAGTAGTAAAAGGCCGCGAGGCAAAACACCAGCCATAGTCTCTCTCAGCAGGAGCGGTGCCAGGCATGACTGAGCTGACGCCTGCACCAATCGTTTTTATTCCGATTTTTCAGTTTGTTAGGGGTATTTATCTGCACTATAAACGATTTGGCTAAATGCCTTCGCTATCGCGCTACAAATAATTACATCTGCGTGACCGCAGTTTAACAGCCCATGGCTCCCCCAAAGGCTGTAGTTGCCATGATTCGTCAGATTTGCTCCTCACTTCGCCTTCTTTAGGCCCGGGAATCGCCATCTGCTGACGGTTTAATAAGACTGCAGAGAATCTATAGCTGAGCGGCTGGTAACAGCACGCAGGAATCAACGAGAGCGAAGAATAGCGATGTCACGCAAGCAGCAACACTGCCTCTTTGTAGAAGAAGAGGTCTACAACTGGGCTTCGCCAAAACCCCTTACCAGTCGCAGACTGGTACTGATTTCAGTGGTAGTACTGGTGACGGCGCTGCTATTTGGGATGCTGCGCTAGCACAGCCTACCTCGCCAGCAGCGTGACCTCGACAGACAAGACCTGCCCATTGCGCTGAATCTCCAGCGTCACCATATCCCCGGGCGCGGATCCCCGGATCAGGTTGGAATAACTCTGCAAGCTGTCGATGGTATTGCCGTCGTAGCTCAACAGGACATCGTTGGCCTGCAGGCCCGCTTGTTCGGCTGCACCGCCAGGCGTCACATCAGAGATTCGAATACCATCACCGCTGTAGGCAAAGTCTGGAACCGTGCCGAGGCTGGCCTCACGCTCGGTGGTCTGAGTATTCACCTGAATCGCCTGCTGCGCATTTTCCAGATTCACCCGT
Organism: uncultured Pseudohongiella sp.; assembly: GCA_965267495.1. GTDB lineage: Bacteria > Pseudomonadota > Gammaproteobacteria > Pseudomonadales > Pseudohongiellaceae > UBA9145. The sequence goes on from OZ254078.1 coordinate 3,441,346, forward strand.
AGCGGATCGACCCGATCGCCCAGAAACAAAGTGGCTTCCTCAACCCAGAGCGCAACATCGGACATGCCCGCCAGGTCGAGCTTGTCGGCAGTGTCTGTGGCGCTGTGATAATCCAGGTGAATGCCACTGAATACATGAATGGCCGGAATACCGGCATTGAGAAAACTGACGTGATCACCACTGGCAATGGTTTCCTCGGGAAAGGCCGAGGGAACACCGATGGTGAAACCGATTCCCTGGGCCATGAAGGGCCATTCATAGGCACTCTCGGTGCCAAACACCTGCAGTGTGCGACCTTCAAGACGGCCAACCGCGTCCAGGTTGATCATGGCAAACAGTTTTTCTTTTTCAAAGGCGCCAGGTGGATTATTTACGAAGTAATCAGAACCTAACAATCCTGCCTCTTCGCCATCAAAGGCTACAAAGATTACTGGTCGTTGCGGGGTGAAGGCTCTTGCCAGCTTGGTGGCAAGCTCTATCATCACAGCAACACCGGATGCGTTGTCGTCGGCACCGGCAAAGACTTCTCCGCTATCGGCGTCAATCCCGAGATGATCATAGTGTGCGCCGATGACGACCGGTGCTGCACTCAAATCACGGTTAACGCCCGGAATAATGCCGACCACATTGGCAAGCTCTACCTTGCCCAGCCCGGCATTTACCTGTGTCCATCTCTGGATATAGGTGCCATCGATAGTTTCGAGTCCGGCGTTGCGAAACTGGTCAGCAATATATAGTGCCGCCCTGTCCCTGCCCTTTGTATCCAGTTGGCGACCTTCCATCTCTGGCGAGGTCAGTGCTTCGCTATGGCGGGCTAGTTGTTCCGGCAGATACTTGGGTGGCAGCTCTGCGATTGCTGGCGGTATGGGCAGTGAATCCCAGGCCACACTGCCCTCCAGATTGGGCTTGACCCACTGTAGAGGGGAATTTGCCGCTTCCCATTCACCGCGAATATCAATGGTCGGTTCGTCACCGGTAAAACTCACGTAAGAATAGCGACCATAGTGGGGAAGTTTCTCGATGGTGCCCGGCATGGCGATCATATCGTCCACGTGCAACCAGCCAATGGCCATGTCCGGATTGTCCGGGTGACGCCCGAGGATTAGGGTGGTGCGGTCTTCGAAGCCGATTTCAGATCCGGCCATCTGCAAACCGCTTTCGGTTTCGGCAACGCCGTAAACTGCAGCTGCTTCGACGACGATGGGCGCCAGGGGATTATCACGACCGAGAATCCAGCTAGGTTTGTCTGCCGGAATTGTTTCCAGGGTATCAGCGAAGAACAGCTCATATTCGAGACCGTTTCCAAAACTCTCCGCCAGGCGGGTCCAGTGTTCCCGATCACCAGTCGGCAAAATGAAGTTCACTGCGCTGGCGCCAAACAACTCGCCCACACTGGGCGGCGTTTCTTCCCGGTCCAGGGTGCGAAACACATCGAAATAGGGATCTACCAGTACCGCCTGCAAGCGGTCATAGTCGTCAGCCAGGAAACCTTCGGTCTTCTGGCTCAGGCTGATGTCGTAGAGCTGAGGTTCCGACTCACCCTCATAGTACAGCGCGATGGGGACTCGCAGTGCATAGGGGTCTTCAAACTGGGTCTGGGCGAACATGATGCGAGCCCGGTTGCCGTTCACCTCCTGCACATCCACTGACAAGGCCGGGGCACCGGTTCGTTGTACCCACTGCTGAAAAAACGCCGACAGGTCGAGTCCACTCAGCGCACTGAAATGTCTTTCGATATCTTCATAGGAGGCCCGGCGGAATTTGTATTGGGCATAGAATTGGCGCAGGCCTTCGATGAACAACTCATCGCCTAATTCCAGGCGCAACATGTGCCACAGCATCAGGGTCTTGCCATAGCCCACCGCCTGGGTAGCAGCCGAGTTACGGGAAGTGAATTGGGACAGTGGAAAATCTGTGCCATCGGCCACGTAATTCTTGTAGCGGGCCAGCATTTGCTTGCGGTAGTCGTGACCGGCCCCATCCATCTCGCGGAACAGGTGATCGGCCAGGTAGGCAGTCAGGCCTTCACTCCAGTTACCAGCATCGTAGTCGGGGTAAACCCCGTTGCCCCACCAGTTGTGCAAAATCTCATGGGGATAGGATGACTCAAGGATAAAAGGTAAGCGGATTACCTGCGGACCCAATAAGGTAAAAGACGGCATGCCATAGCCGGTCTCCCAGAAATTCTCCACCAGGGCGAACTTGTTGAAGGGATAGTCACCCAACAAGGGTTCATAGAGTTTCAGATAACGCACCGTGGCATCCATGTAGCGGGTTGCCAGATTCGGCTCGGCGGTGCGCAGGTAGGCCAGCACTGCGATGTCATCCGCCTGGTCCTGGTAAACCGTAAAATCGGCGGCGATCAGATAGATCTCTTCCATGGGCTGGCTTTCGCGCCAGGTAGAGATATCACTTTGCTCAGTGATAATCAGATCGCCCTGTGAAACAGCGGTCCAGCTTGACGCGCTGTCAACGAATTCCACACCGAGCTCAAAACTCAGCAGCTCATCATCCAGGGTTGGAACCCATCGGGAGGCAGCGCTGAGAAAAACGCCCTGCTCGGAAATGATGCCGGAGGTGGCGGCAAAACTCTGGGCATACTCGGGACTGATCTGCTCTGCCTGATTGCTGATCTGACCCTGGTAGCCAATAAACAACTCGGCGTCACCATTGGCGGGAATGCTCACCCGATATCGCCTGGTAGCTGCAGCTTCGGCAACCGTTGAATTAATAAAGGTGCTCAGTGGCAAGGCTTCGCTGGGCACTTCTTCCACCCGCGGAGAACTGGCCGTGACTTCCAGGCTGCCATTGAGGTGAAAAATCAACTCCTGACCTCGCAGGGTTTCTGGGATGGTAATGAAGTCAGCAACTTCGATATGTTCGTTGAAGGGGTCAAGCGTCACATTCAATCGGTGATTGAGCACGAGCGGCTCGGGAATCAAGGGCTGTTGCAGGGTCGCTCCCTGATTCTGTTGAGGCAATTGCGCCAGCACCAGGCTTGTGTAGCCCAGTGCCAACAAGATGCCTGCTAACTTTCTGATCATGGACATAGTCCGTGCTCTAGCAGGAACTAGAGTCCCAATAACTCCAGCGCCAGGTCGTGATTCCAGTCACTGATATGAATCTGGGATGCGCCCCCGGGTGTGCGGGTGGTACTCCAGGCCAGTCTGGTGCCATCAGGTGAAAATACCGGCAGAATGTCTGTGCCTTCGGTATTGGTCACGCGTATTGGTGCCCTGGTACCAAGCAGGTCGACCATGAACAACTCGAAATTCGCATGACCCATGGTGTTGGCAGAATAGATGATGTAGTCGCCGCTGGGGTGGAAATAGGGACCCCAGTTCACCATGGCATTGGCGGTGAGCTGTCGGGCTTCGCTGCCATCCACATTCATGGTCCAGATCTCGGCACTATTGCCGTCGGGGTTGAACCGGCGCCAGACGACTTTGTCTCCTGCTGCATTGAAGAAAGGTCCACCATCGTAGCCGGGTGAGAAGGTGAGTTGCTGAACGTTGGAGCCATCGGCATCCATGATGTACAGGTCCATGAAATAGGAGGCATCGTCTTCCAATAGCCCCTGTTCAACCTGGCTCAGCTGACGTGAATAGGCTTCCCGATTGGAAGCAAACAGTATCTTGCTGCCATCGGGGGAGAATGAACCTTCCGCATCGTATCCCAGGGTGTTGGTTAACTTGACCATGTTGCCACCTTGCTTGTCGGTGACAAAAATGTCGTAGTGTGGATCGTAATCCCAGCCATAGGGACGCTCTTCACCGCTGGCTCTGATGGCCAGCTCTTCTTCCTGCTTGGCGAGGGCATCGGGGTCTTCGTGAGTCGAGGAAAACATGACCAGTTCAAGGCTGGGGTGAATCCAGGCACAGGTCGTCAGGCCGATGCCGGTGGAGACCATGTGATACTCCTCGGTAGCCAGATCCATCAGGTAGATCTGGTAGAAAGGATTGCCCGGCATTTCGGCCTGGTAAATGAATTCAGATCCGTCGGCACTGAAATAGCCTTCACCAGAGCGAGCGCCATCGGTAATGAGTTGCCGGGTATTGAGCAGGAGACGTGACTCGTAGTTTGTATCGTAGGCCCCATCCGGGCTTGGTGCCGCGGAAGCGGTGGCGCCTGCATAACCATCTGGTTCAGCATCTTGCTGAGCAAAGGCTAGCGTGCTTGCTAACGCTGTCAGTGCCAGCAAGCCGATTCTGGTGCAAGGGTTTTTCTTACTGTGCTGCTTAATCGTATTCATGTTTGTGTGCCTTTCACTCGACCCCAAGCTAATGAAGCTTAATGATAATCATTTCTAACACGAGTTTCCGCAATCTAATCAAAGTGGAAGCTGGCGCGTTGCGGAAACACGCCGAACAGGCCACCGGTATGTATAAATAGTACATCCCGTGCGCCAGGCAATTGACCTGCATCACCCTTCTCCAGTTCCTGCACCATGCCGTAGAAGGCCTTGCCAGTGTAGACCGGATCGAGAAAGATGCCCTCTTCCCTGCCCAGCTTCGCGATCAACTCGAACACAGGTGGTTCTGCAATGCCGTAGCCAGGACCAAGATACCCTTCTATGGTCCTGATCGACAGTTCGCCCACACTAATGCCCGTTTTGTAACGCTGTTGCCAGAGAGTCACATCTTCGTGAATTTTCTGCTCGAAGTAGTTGGCATCGTCGCTGACATTGAACGCGGCCACCTCACCCGGGAGGTCGAACAGCGCCGAGCCCACCACCAGACCACCTTGTGTGCCACCGGATCCTGTAGCACAAACAATATAGTCTGGCTGAAATTCGTAACGTTCAAAATCTGCGGCCAGTTCTTCGCAGGCGGCAATGTAGCCCCACAAACCAATTTCATCACTGGCTCCAATGGGTATGAAAAAGGCCTTGTCCCCTTCCGCAGCGTAGCGTTCCTGCAGGCTGCGGGAATATTCGGTGTGAGTCTTCCAGTCCTTATGAGACAGATAGTCCACGGTGGCACCGGCCAGGTAATCGATGAGCAGATTGCCTTCCGCTACCTCGGGTTGCTCGCCGCGCAAAATCAGGTGCACTTTGAAGCCGAGTCGCGCACCTAAAACTGCAGTGGCACGACAGTGGTTGGACTGCACGCCACCGCAGGTAATGATGACATTGCATCCTTGATCACGCGCTTCTGCCAGTGAGAATTCCAGCTTGCGAATCTTGTTGCCAGATACCTCTGTGCCGGTTTGTTCGTCACGCTTGATCCAGATGCGCGCAGGGGAGTTTTGCAGCGCAAATCGCTTCAGCAGAGTGACTGGTGTGGGCAGACGTGCGAGATTGAGACGACTGGGATATTCGATCATGGCGCTGGGTCGCTGTTGTGTGGAGCAGAATAAAGCAGCATAAAGAAAGGGGAGTAGTGACTCCCCTTCCAGTTATTAGAGCTGCCCGCTGAGTGTCGGGGAATCAGTCAGACTGGGTCGCATCATAAGCCATGGATTGGGCTGACTCTCCTTCGTCCAGCGGCTCGATGGCTTCGCTGTAAAGAAACAGATCGGTGAGCACTGCCCGGAGATGAATAGAAGCATTGAGATTGTCCACAATCTCCGAGCCGATAAATTCCTGGGCCAGGAGAAACCTGATAGCAGCGCTGGCCTTGCGGCAGTCCTCGGCAATCACCCCTTCAAACTCATTGTCACTGCCTGCCAGGGCGGCGCTGATGTCTGCCATAGCTTCAGCCATGCCTTCCAGGGTCGGGCGGGCATGAGGACCCGGACCACTCTCGGCCTGAGCTGGTCGTCCCTGTGCGGCATATGCCAGCAGGAATTCGTAACCGGATTCTATGGTCTCAATTTGCTTCGCTAAATCCATTGCTAGTCTCGTTTTTCTCTATTCACTGAAATCAAAAATTTAAAGGACACCCATTTAAGTTTTTGGCAAAAAACTGTGCTAATTCAGTTGCTTGCACAAGTTGAAAATGAACGACGGCTAAAAAAATTAAATGGGTGTCCCCTAAGTTTGGAGCTTAAAAAAGGTGTCAGACCGGGATCTGACACCTTTTCGATTTGGTTTGAGGCAGGGGTTTAGTCTGCTTCTTTTGGCGTCCACTTGGCCGGATCGTGGTTGGCTGCCAGTTCGTCTTCTGACATCCAGCCAGAGATCATGGCGCGGGTGTAGTAGATCTTCTCCGGACGCAGCGCGAAGTAGATATGCGTTGCAGCCAGGGCAACCAGTGCAAGCGTGGACAGACCGTGCAGCAGGAACACCAGACCCAGCTGATCTTCCGGCATGCTGTTGGTGCGATCCCAGAACGGTGTATCGATCTGCATGAACATCAACACACCAGTGATGATCACCGCCAGAACCACGACCGTCACCGCCCAGTGCATACCCTTCTGTTCGAAGTAGTACTTGCCAGGCTTGCGGCTGGAGTCGAAAGGTTCAGAGAAATCTTTTGGTGCCAGAATCATGGACTTGAAGTCCTGCCAGAACATGGCGCGCACGATGTGCGCTACCACCAGGAAGGTGAGCAACAAGCCAGCCATCCAGTGGATGTTCAACCAGGCGATTCGCAGACCCAGGATTGGTGCAGTGCCGGTGAAGATGAGCACCAGGATGCTGGCAGCCATGAGCCAGTGAAATGCTCGATCGATACCTTCGTGGCGCACCACCCGGCGGCCTTCCGAAGTAGGACGATCCAAATTCTTCTTGGCCAGGGCTGCCATGACAATGGCGTGTGCTGCCAGCAGAACCAGTATTGCTACCGCTACCACCCAGAGCAGATCCCAGGACACACCGAGAATTACTTCCTCGCCCCATACATCGCGTTTATAGCGGACAATTTCTCCCACTGTACTAACCTCTCAACTTATTCTTTTAATACTGCTGTTTTTATATTTTTGAATCTGCCAAAGCAGATCCGGGGCTAACCCCGGACTGCTCTGGTAACCAGATTGGCCATCAAAGGCACCTTGAAATGGTTATAGTTCAAAGGCTGCGCACCTTCGACTGCCATTTCACCTGCTCTTGATGCCAGCTCTTCGGATCGCTGTTGACCGCGAATAGCATTTTCAACCGCATTCAGTCGTCGTGGTGTACATTGCACCGCGCCCACTGCAACACGCGCATCTTCAATTGTGCCACCTGACACCTTCATGGCAGAGGCAACATTAACCAGCGCGAAGTCCCAGACATTTCTGTCGGCAACTTTCTCCCAGTAGAACTCAGCATTCGCCCAGCTCGCAGGCAGACGAACCGCCGTGAGAATTTCGCCGTCATTGAGCGCAGTCATATGGGTGATGTCACGATCCGGACCGATGAAATAATCCTCGGCCGAAACTGTGCGGGTGCCGCTGGCGCTGGCAATGACCATGGTGGCATCGAGAGCAACCAGAGCCGGCGCAGTATCAGATGGTGAAACCGCGACACAGCGACTGGCTTCGAACAGCGCATGCTCGCGATTCAGTCCTTCCGGCGAATCCGCGTAGCAGATATTGCCACCAGCACGATAGCAGTCCAGACCGCGGCGGTAGTACCAGCAGCGGGCATCCTGATTCAGGTTGCCGCCAAGCGTACCTACGTTGCGAATCTGCGGACTGGCTACCACACCTGCTGCCTGCGCGAGCAGACCGTAGCGGGATGTGATCAGTGGGTCATTGGCGATTTCGGTCAGGGTAGTGACCGCACCAATTTCCACACCATCACTGGTTTCGCGAATGCCTTTCCAGGCATCGATCTGGGTCAGCTCGATCATGGCAGAAGGTGTCTTGTTACGATCCTTCAGCCAACCGAAAGTATCCTGACCACCGCCGAGCAACCAACCGTTGCTACCAAGTTCTTGCGCCAATTCCAGGGCATTCGCTTCATCAGTGGGCTGATAAAGCTCGATATCGGGCATTACGTCATGTGATGTGGCTACCATATCAACCTCGGAAATTGTTCTGAGCAAGAGGCACCGCGTTTTCCGATGTTCCTGCCACGTGGTTAATGATCATGTCTGCGGTAACTGGTGCGGCATTGAAGATGTGGCCATCAAGCGCATCAGAAATTGCAGCGGTTAAAGCAGCGGAGACCGATCCCATAGCAGGCTCACCCACACCGCGGGCACCTACGGGGTTCTCCGGATCGGGCAAGTCCACCCAACCGGTATTAATCTTCACTGGTGTATCCAGATAGGTTGGCACCTTGCTCTGCCAGTAACCGGTAGAAGCGGGGATGCCATTCTGAGGATCATAGAGATGACGTTCGTAACCAGACAGTCCAATACCCCAGACTGCACCACCTACCAACTGATTCTCCATACCCTTTGGATGCATGATCGTGCCAGAGTCGGCGTAGTTGATCATGTCGAGAATTTCATACTTGCCGGTCTCCAGATCCAGCTCGATCTCACAACAGGTAACTGTGAACCCGGGAGGATTACCTTCATGGCGTGGATCGTGATAGATGCCGAGGAAGGCTGTACCAGCCAGTCGACTCACTGAGATTGAAGTCCATTCGGCCAGCTCTTCAGGAAGCTCGGCTTCACCGGTGAACTTGCCACCCAGCTCCATCGCGCGCTGCGCAACTTCTGCGTAGGTGTAACCCACGGTGTTGTCAGCCGTCTGGAATACACGCTCGTCACCGATGTCATAGTCATCTGCTGAGCCACCCAGATCGGTAGCAGCAATCTCCTTCATCTTGTTCAACATGTCCGTCGCTGCACCAAACGCAGTTCGGGTATTGGTGAAGATGGAGTTACTGCCATCCTGTGGTGAGGTAATGGGCAGGTGATTGTCAGTGCGCTCACCAAGGATGTCACAGCGCTCCCAGGGAATCTGCAACACTTCGGCCGCGGCACGAGAGGTGGATGCATAGGAGTAGGTGCCCAGGTTACCGACACCACTGTGAATCTTCAGTCGACCATCGGCGCCCATGGACACGATACCGTCCATGCCGCTGCGGCCTGCGTTGTGATAGCCCTGGCCGATACCCAGTCCAATCACTTTATTGCCATTGCGCTGACGGCGGCGGGACTGACGTGCTTCCCAATCGAAAGCGGCAGCAGTCTGGGCCAGCGTCTCTGGCATATAGGCAGAAGTGAAAGGTGTACGACGAGGTCCAGCCACATCGCCAGTTCGCGGCGTATTGATCTGGCGAATGTCAAAACGACTGATGCCAAGTGCGTCCGCAGCCTTGTCCATGATTGGCGAGATGATCGGCGCAATCTGGTTCTGGCCGGGGCCACGCTGGGCACCGCGGTGACCTGTATTACTGACGATAGAGGTACCGCGGAAGCGAATCGCGTCCGGTTGATACAGTACATCGATACAGTCAGCTGCAGAGGAAGCATCACCGCCTCCACCTTTACCACCGTTGTCTGAAACGATGTAAAGATCACAGGCACCCATCACACCGTCTGGCTTGAATCCAACCTTGATCCAGCCCTGGAAACCCTGACGGGCACCACCGATGGTGAACTCTTCTTCGCGAGTTACGCGCATCATGACCGGACGGTTGATCTTCTGTGACAGCTTCGCGGGAATGGCGACGCTTGGTACTGAACCCGCTCGCGCACGTTGTCCGAAACCACCACCGGTTGCCGCGTTGATGAAGACCAGGTCTTCTTTCGGTACACCGATGATGCCCGCGATGCCGTCGGCAAAGGCGGTCAGACTCTGTGAAGTCGCATGCAGGTAGAGCTTGCCATCTTCCCAGTACGCCATGGCGCTGCGAGGCTCCATGGAATGGTGAGGATAACCAGCTGTTGTGAACGTCCCTTCGTAGATAAACTCGGATGCGGCAAAGCCTGCTTCCAGGTCACCTACTTCCCAGGTCTGCTGGGGTTCTGCCGTGGGCTCATTACCGGCGCGGAAGCTGGCGACCTGATCAGCACTCCACTTTTCGGTTGCGAATCCCTGACGGAAGATGAAGGTATTGTTATCACCGGGATAGCCGTTTGGCCCTCCCTCGGCAAGACTGTCGAGCGGATCAAGCACGAATGGCAACCTTTCGAAAGTGACGTTGATAGTAGCGATTGCTGTTTCAGCAGTCTTCTCGTCAATGGCAGCCAGTGCCAGGATCGGCTCGCCGACCAGGGTCGGTTCATTAGTCAAAATCTTCAGCCCGGTGCTTTGGGGCTCACCATCGGGATACACATCATCCGCGGTGAGAATGCCGAACACACCGTCCATCGCCAGTGCTTCAGAAGCATCGATGTCGAGTACCCGGGCATGGGGAATGGGGCTGGTGAGTAATCGCGCGTAGACCATCCCTTCACGGGTGTAGTCTTCGGCGTACTTGATACGGCCAGTGACCTTACCAGGAACATCCGGCGGCACGAAGTCTTTACCAATATGCATATATGCCATGATGTTTGTCCTCTATGCGAGTTCGACAGCGCGCATGACGCCATCGAGGTAAGAGTCATAGGATCCACAGCGGCAGATGTTGCCGGCCATTGCCTGGCGGGCTTCTTCACGCGTGGGGTTAGGGTTGGCGCGCAACAGGCCAACAGCTGACATCACCTGGCCCGGCGTGCAGTAACCGCACTGGGGAGACAGTTCGTCAACAAAGGCTTGTTGTACCGGATGCAGCGTGCCATCGGCAGCTTCGAGACCTTCGACGGTTTCGATGCGGCCACTCTTCATGGAATGAGTCAGCACTGAACAGGCATAGGTTGGTACATCGTCAACCAATACCGTACAGGCACCACACTCACCGCGGTTGCAGCCTAATTTGGTTCCAGTGAGACCGAGCTTGTAGCGCAGGGTAGAGGCCAGGGTCTCCTGGGGCGCGACGTCAACACTGCGCATCTGGCCGTTGACGTTGATTCGAATAAGACGCTCTACCGCGCCGGCGGGTCCGCTCTGGCCATTGGCCGCGTACCACATGCCGGTGGTAGTTGCCGCTGCACCAGAGGCTATTACACCTTTGATGAAGCGTCGTCGGGTTACTTTGGGATTCACGGGTAGGTCGCCTCCGTAAAAAGTGAAATTCAAATTCTTTTGGGGTCTGGCGTGTTGTTATTGTTTTTGGCTTATTTTCTTGGCAATCTAAATGAGAATTATTTGCAATTAGATCAAGATGTTGCAGAACAACACCGCTCGCTAGAGTAAATCACCCTCTGCTTTTTATCAAGCAAGTGACATCGGTGCAGAGCCAGAGTTCTTGCTCCCTGCAGCCGATTCTGACCTTACAAAAATTAGGGTTAAAAAGGAGTGTTTCCCGGGCCTTGCAGGCAGTGGTTTGATGGTTTGCTGTTTGCCGGTTTTTTCCAGCTGACACTGCGCACGTTGACCCGATCGGCACAGCGGTATTGCAAATTTATCTCCGCTGAGCTGATTGTTGCCTTGAGCGCCTTGCACCAAAATTGACCAAAATTGTGCCGGAATCCTGGAATTTTCAATTGACAATGTATTGTCATCTTTTCTTCCCTGGTAATTCTGCTTTTACTGCAAAAACAATCACTTAATCAATTGCCAACCCCGTGCCAAGCCGCGTCATCCTTGACATTCTCACCATGAATGGTATGTTGTCCGGCCCTCCGGAGCGCCCCCAAAAGGGCCGCTTTTTGGGGAGAGTACAAGCATACTCGCCGCCCTTATCGGGCTAAATTCAGCAGCGTTACCTACGCCGACCCGAGTGACACTGTCATCGACGGGGTGTGAAGTAACGGATTAAAAACAATAACAAGTACTGAATACTGATCAGAGAGAAAGCAAACTGCCATGAGTGAGACGCAGTACCCACTGAAATTTGGCCTGCCCCCCAAGCAAGGACTCTATGACCCGGAGAATGAGAAGGATTCCTGCGGCGTAGGATTCGTTGCCAATATCAAGGGCGTGCCCAGCCACCAGATCATGCTGGATGCTTACCACCTGAATTCTCGCATGGACCATCGTGGTGGCTGTGGCTTCGAAGCCAACACTGGTGATGGGGCCGGTATTCTCATGGCGACGCCCCATAGCTTTTTCCGCAAGGTGGCAGCTGAAGAGCTGAAGGCCGAACTGCCCGAGGCTGGCAAATTCGCCGTCGGCAATATCTTCCTGCCCCAGGACGAGCAGGAACGGTCCAGCTGCCAGCAAGTCATCAACGACATCGTCGCGGAAGAAGGTCAGCAACTGGTGGGCTGGCGAGATGTGCCGATCGATGCAAAGCATGCAGATGTTGGTCCTGCTGCACTGATGGCACAACCTTTCATTACCCAGCTATTTGTCGGTGCCGCGGATGGACTCGATCAGGACGAATTTGAACGCAAGCTTTATATCATCCGCAAGCGCTTCTCCCACCGACTCCGCAACGACGAATCATTAGAAGAAGCCAAGCAGGTTTATGCCTGCAGCCTGTCCACCAAGGTCATTGTCTACAAGGGCATGTTGACCCCGGGACAGTTGTTTCCTTTTTACAAGGATCTGACCAACACCAGTTTCGAAACGCACCTGGCCATGGTGCATTCAAGATTCAGCACCAACACCTTCCCTTCCTGGGACCGCGCCCAGCCTAACCGCTTCATGAGCCACAATGGTGAAATCAATACGCTGCGAGGTAATGTGAATTCCATGGTGGCGCGCCAGGGTAAAGTGGCAACTGACGCCTTTGGTGACAAATTGCAGGATATATTCCCTGTCATCGATTCCGATTGTTCTGACTCCGGCAGCTTCGATGCTGTACTCGAGTTCCTGCTCCTGTCCGGCCGGTCACTGGCTGAAGCCACCATGATGATGATTCCGGAAGCCTGGCAGTCAGACAAAAACATGGCCCAGGAAAAGAAAGATTTTTACGAGTACCACTCGGCTCTCATGGAACCCTGGGATGGTCCGGCTTCAATTGTGTTTTCTGATGGCCAATACATCGGGGCAGTGCTGGATCGAAACGGTCTGCGACCGAGTCGTTACTACATCACTCATGATGACAAATGCATCATGGCTTCCGAAGTGGGTGTCGTGCATGTAGACCCGGCCAATGTAAAACTCAAGGGCCGACTGCAACCCGGCAAGATGTTCCTTATCGACTTCGAACAGGGTCGTTTGATTCCCGATGAAGAAGTTAAGCAGATCATCTGCAGCAAGCGACCATACGGGGAATGGCTGCAGGATCAGAAAGTGACGCTTGATGCTGTCGCTGGCAGTGAATCCGGCACCAGCCTTGAGGCCAATGACACATTGCAGCGCATGCAGGCTTTCGGCTACACAACCGAAACCATGCAGTTCATGCTGATCCCGCTGGTCACGGAAGCTCGTGATCCCCTCGGCTCCATGGGTAATGATTCCGCCCTGGCTTGTTTATCGGACAAGCCGCGCATGATCTATGACTACTTCAAACAGCTCTTTGCCCAGGTGACGAATCCGCCGATCGATTCCATCCGTGAAGAAGTGGTGATGTCGCTACGCACTTTTATAGGGCCGGAAGGCAATCTGGTTGAAACGACACCGGAACAGGCACATCGCATCAGTATCGATCACCCAGTGCTTTCCAACAAGGAGCTCGCCGATATCAAGACCTTGGACTACCAGGGTCTGCGTTCCCAGACCATCGATATCACTTATGATGCCAAGGCAGACAACGGCTTCATGGATGCCATCAATCGCATCTGTCAGGAAGCGGAACAGGCAATCAAGGATGGTTTCGCATTCATCGTCCTTTCTGATCGTGAAATATCACAACATCGCATACCGCTGAGTGCACTGGTTGCCTGTGGCGCGGTGCACCATCACCTGGTTAAGAACGAACAACGCACCCAGATCGGTATCGTGCTGGAAACTGGCGAGGCGCGAGAAGTACACCATCACTGCCTGCTCACCGGCTATGGTGCCGACGCCATCAATCCTTACCTGGCATTCGAAGCGCTATGGCAAGCGAATCAGGAAGGCCTGCTGGGAGACAAGTATCCCGGAGAACAGGACCTGGTTGCCGGCTACAAAAAAGGCGTTGCCAAGGGCATGCTCAAGGTGATGGCCAAGATGGGTATTTCTACGCTGCAATCCTATCGTGGTGCCCAGATTTTTGAAGCCGTCGGTCTTGCTGATGAAATCATCGACAAATGCTTTGTCGGCACCGCCAGCAGAGTACAGGGAGTCAATTTCGATGTGCTCATTGAGGAATCACGACGCCGCCATGGGGTCGGGTATCCCTCAAAGGAAAGTGATCGAATTCCGGTACTGAACAATCCCGGAGATTTTCACTGGCGCACCGGTGGCGATACCCACATGTGGAATCCCAATACGATTTTCAATTTGCAGTTGGCAACACGCAATAACAACGCCGATGCGTATCAGGCATTTGCCAAACATGCCAACGAAGACTCTACCCGTCGCTGCACTCTGCGGGGGCTGCTGAAGTTTAACAGCGATGCAAGCCAGGCGATTGCTATCGACGAAGTAGAACCTGCCATTGAAATCGTCAAGCGTTTCGCAACCGGTGCCATGAGTTTCGGTTCTATCTCACAGGAGAGCCATGAAGCGCTGGCGGTTGCCATGAATCGACTCGGTGGCAAGTCCAATACCGGCGAAGGTGGTGAAGACCCTGCAAGATTCAGCACCATGGACAATGGCGATTCCAAGCGTTCAGCTATCAAGCAGGTGGCTTCTGGTCGTTTCGGCGTCACTGCCTGGTACCTGACCAATGCGGATGAGTTGCAGATCAAGATTGCCCAGGGCGCCAAGCCTGGTGAAGGGGGCGAGCTCCCCGGCCGCAAGGTGGATGAACAGATCGCCCGTATCCGGCATTCCACGCCTGGGGTCGGCCTGATCAGCCCGCCGCCGCATCACGATATTTATTCAATCGAAGACATCGCCCAGCTCATTCACGATCTGAAGAACGCCAACAGGGACGCGCGCATCAGTGTGAAACTGGTTTCAGAAATCGGTGTGGGCACTATTGCTGCCGGTGTGACCAAGGCCAAAACCGATCACCTGGTGATCGCAGGGCACGATGGTGGTACCGGTGCCTCTCCCCTGACTTCCATTAAGCATGCAGGCCTGCCCTGGGAACTGGGCATTGCCGAAACTCACCAGACACTGGTGATGAACAACCTGCGTTCACGAGTTGTGCTGCAAACCGACGGTCAATTGAAGACCGGACGAGATATTGCTATCGCTGCCCTGCTCGGCGCTGAGGAATTCGGATTCTCAACTGCACCGCTCATTACCCTTGGCTGCATCATGATGCGCAAGTGTCATCTCAACACCTGTCCGGTTGGCATCGCCACTCAGGATCCCGAGCTGCGCAAGAAGTTCAAGGGCAAGCCCGAGTATGTAGTGAATTATATGTTCATGGTGGCGGAAGAAATGCGCGGCATCATGGCGGAACTGGGACTGCGCACTGTCAACGAGATGATCGGGCGTGTTGATCTGTTGAACTCCGACGATGCAATCGAACACTGGAAGGCGAAAGGACTGGATCTGAGCAAGATACTGGAACCGGCGACAGTCATTTTTGAAGGCACTGAGTTCTATTGCACGCAATCACAGGACCATGGCCTCGACAAGGCCCTGGACAATGAACTCATTCGTCTTGCCAAACCCGCATTGGAAGACAGTACGGGTGGAACTAGAGTCGAGATCGAACACGAAATCATCAATATCAATCGAGTTGTTGGCACCATGCTCTCCAACGAGGTGTGCAAAAAGTTTGGTGCCGACATGCTTCCCGAAGACACCATCAACATCAAACTGCATGGTTCTGCAGGACAGAGCCTGGGCGCCTGGTTGGCAAAGGGTATTACCCTCACGGTAGAAGGTGACGCCAACGACTATCTTGGCAAGGGCCTCTCTGGCGGCAAGATCATTCTCTATCCGCCAAAGCAGAGTACCTTTAAGCCGGAACAGAACATCATTGCCGGCAACGTCATTCTCTATGGTGCTACGGGTGGTGAAGTGTATATTCGCGGCATTGCGGCCGAGCGTTTCTGTGTCCGCAACAGTGGCGCCAGCGCAGTAGTTGAAGGCATAGGCGATCACGGTTGTGAGTACATGACCGGCGGCCGTGTCGTTATTCTGGGCAAGACCGGACGAAACTTTGGCGCCGGTATGAGTGGTGGTATCGCCTATGTCTGGGATCCTGAAGGCAGCTTCCCCAGACAATGCAATACCGAGATGTACGAGCTGGAAGCAGTGAGTGATCCCGAAGATGTGTTGGAGCTCAAGACGCTCATCGAGAATCATCACCAGTACACCGACTCCACAGTAGCAAAAACTGTGCTCGACAACTGGGAAGCCAGCCTCGGACAATTTGTCAAAGTCATGCCTACCGATTACAAGCGTGTCCTTTTGGAACGCGCGGCAGCAACTGCAGCATAAGCTGCCAGATAGTACTCAGGGATTTTTCAAACTAATGGGTAAGCCAACCGGATTCAAGGAATTTCAGCGTGAGACCGCACCGTATCGCGACGCCATGGAGCGTCTGCTGGATTTCAAGGAAATCTATACGGACCACAAGGTCGACCATCTCACTACCCAGGGTGCACGCTGCATGGATTGCGGCGTACCCTTTTGTCAGTCAGCTGACGGCTGCCCTGTTTACAATCTGATCCCGGAGTGGAACGACCTGGTTTACAAGGGCCGCTGGAAAGAGGCATCGGATCGCCTGCACAAGACCAATAACTTTCCCGAGTTTACCGGACGCGTTTGCCCTGCACCCTGTGAAGGTGCTTGCGTGCTGGGCATTAATGAGCCCGCGGTCACTATCAAGAATATCGAATGCGCCATTGCCGATCGTGCCTTTGATGAAGGCTGGGTGGTCGCCAATCCCCCCACACATCGCAGTGGTAAGAAAGTGGCGATTGTCGGCTCAGGACCTGCTGGCCTGGCAGCGGCTGCCGAACTCAATCTGAAAGGTCATCAGGTAGCAGTGTATGAACGGGATGATCGCATTGGTGGTCTGCTGATGTATGGCATCCCCAACATGAAACTGGACAAGGCTATTGTCGACCGCCGCGTGAATCTTCTCGCCGAAGAAGGCGTGGAATTCATTGTCAATGCGGACGTGGGAGGAAGTGGTGACAACGGCATCAGTATCGAACAGCTGCTAAAGGACAATGACGCTGTGCTATTGGCGACTGGTGCGACTACGCCGCGCGATCTCAAGATCGAGAACCGGGAAGGCAATGGTGTCCATTTCGCCATGGAATTCCTGCTGAAGAACACCAAGAGCTTGCTGGACTCCAATCTGGAGGACGGTAATTACATCAGTGCGAAAGACAAGAATGTCATCGTCATCGGCGGCGGTGATACAGGTACCGACTGCATCGGCACTTCCCTGCGACACGGCTGCAAATCACTGGTGAATTTCGAGATCATGAGCAGGCCGCCTGCGACTCGCGACGATAACAATCCCTGGCCTACCTGGCCGATCATCTTTCGTGTCGATTACGGACACGAAGAGGCTGCCGCTCGAGACGGCAATGACCCGAGAGTCTATTCCATTTCAGGTAAAGACTTTGTACGTGACGATGACGGCAAGCTGCTTGGCATCAACACTGTTGAAGTAGACAAGGACTTTCAGGAAGTTTCTGGTACAACCAGGTTCTGGGAAGCGGACCTCATCTTGTTGTCCATGGGCTTTCTGGGCCCCGAACACTATGTGAGTGAAGCCCTGGACCTGGAACTGGATCAGCGTTCCAACTACAAGGCAGACTACGGCGAGTTTAAAACCTCCCACGAGAAAGTTTTTGCCGCAGGAGATTGCCGTCGGGGACAATCGCTGGTGGTGCGCGCCATTGACGAGGGCCGCCTGGTAGCAGAAGAGATCGACAAGTTTCTCGAGCGCTAAAAAACAAGGCCATCTCCCGATGGCCTAAACTTCTCCCTTTTTATATTCACTCAATTCGCTCGTTCGTAGGGACGATAACGCTTGAATGCGAACACGACCATCGTCATGGTGACGATGACACGCAAAAACTGTTCCAGTGACTGACCAATGGGAGGCCTTGCATCTTCCCAGGGCAGGAATGGCCAGCCCCACAGCAGGAACATGTCGCCACGTGCTCTCTCATCAGGAACATCCACCCCGGTCTCAATTCCCAGTCCGAAAAAACAGAGGATCAGAATACCTATAAATGGCCACATCAATTGCACATTACGTTTGATTGCCGTGACAACAATCACTGCGGCAAGAAGAGGGGTTAACAAATACTCCACAAGAAAAAGCAGCGCCTTGGCAACCCACAAGTGCCACACGGTCCAGCCGTCTGATACATCGAGATTCAGCACCTTGTTGAAAAAAGTATCGCCGAGTAAATAAATGGCGAACATGCAGACAAAGTAGGCAACAAGCGGAACGAGCAGAAAAAAACTCCTGGGATAGCGGCGTGGCCAGGATTGGATTTCCTTCTTCGCAAGCGCTTCGTTGACCAATTTGTCTTCATCGCCCAACATGTTTATAGCTATCGCTCGCGCTTCCGTCTCTGATATGCCGGCAACTTTCTCTTGTGCAGTAAGATCCTCAAGATGCTGTCGCAACTCCTGAATCGTTCGCGTAACGAATTTGGGTGCTACTCCGCCTTTCAATAGCCGCAGTCTTAGTCTGTCGAAGTCAACTGATTGCATAGAGCTCTCCTATACCTAAAGCAGCATTGACGCCACCGCTAACCCTGTCCCACTCATTCCTTAGTAACTGAAGTTGCTTCTTACCTTTGGCAGTAGTCCTGTAATACACGCGTGTTCTGCCAGAATCTGATATCTCTTTGGCACGCAACATGCCGCGAGCCTCGAGGCTGTGCAGGGTTGGATACACGACGCCCTCTGCCAGCCTGATCGAATCCTTCGTGGTGAGCTTGATAGCTTTAACCAGTTCATAGCCATACATCTCCCGCGTGCTGAGCAGTCGCAGCACCAGCAGTTCTGGCACGCCGGACATGAATGCTGGATTAGTCTTGGCCATAGCTCACCTCAAACTAAGAATCTTCAGTCTACCTATTGGTTCTAGGTATGACAATGTTTACAGAGCCGAGTTCCCTAATTTCTGCTGACATTGCTCAGCTATCTGCTCAGGGAGAATTCTGCGATACTTGGCGCCAGCTCTCCCAGGCAACTGCATTAATGGATCAATCAGTTCTCAGCCTCTCTCACATCCGCAAAACTTACGGTGATTTTTGCGCAGTGGATGACGTCTCGCTGACCATTCCGAAAGGCGCTATCTATGGCTTTCTAGGCCCCAACGGCGCAGGCAAGACCACGACCATTCGCATGATCCTGGACATCATCAAGCCAGATGCCGGAGAGATCTCAATCCTGGGCGCTGATTCTGCATTGCAAGTTCGCGACCGAATCGGCTATCTGCCCGAAGAAAAGGGTCTATACAAGAAGATGAAGGTATGGGCCATCATTCAGTACTTCGCCATGTTGAAAGGTATGGAGAAGAACGCGGCAAAGACTCGCGCTCATGAACTACTCGAGCAATACGGGCTCAAAGACTTTGCCGAATCTAAAGTCGAATCCTTGTCCAAGGGGATGGGGCAGAAAGTTCAGGTACTCGCCGCCGTTGCACACAATCCGGAGCTGGTGATCCTGGATGAACCCTTCTCAGGCCTCGATCCGGTAAACCAGTCAGTGCTGGAAGACTTGATTCGTGAGTTGGCTGGCAACGGTCAAACTGTGGTGTTTTCCACCCATGTCATGCAACACGCCGAGCGACTTTGTGACCATATTCTCCTGATTACACGTGGCAAGAAAATATTCGATGGCACGCTGGGCGAAGCCCGGGCCTGTATTCCCCGACGCGTGCTGCTGGAGACAGCCGATGCAACAGATTCGATTACCGGCATTGCAGGTGTCCTGGCTGTGCAGACGCTTACCAGCGAGAGTGAATCTCCACAATGGCAGATTGAAATAGCAGAGAGCCTCAATCCGCAGGATATCCTGCGCCACTGTTTCGATGCCCAGATCAGCCTGAACCGATTCGAGTTTGTCGAACCCAGCCTGCATGATGTATTCGTCCATCTTGTTGGTGATGATTCAATGAGTGTTAACAGGCCCTAGCAAGATGAATGTGATTCGACTAATTGCCTGGCGCGAGTACATGGAGAATGTGCGTACCAAGGGTTTCTGGATCACCATACTCATAATACCGGTGCTGATTATCGGCATGTTCTTCCTGCAGACTGTCCTTTCCAATGCAACACCCACTCGCTACTACATCCTGATTGATCAATCTGGCCAGTATGAAGAAGCCGTGGCTGTGGCCATAGAGCGCGAGCACCAACGGCGCATACTGCAGGAATTCGTCGACTACTTGCTGGAACATCGCCTGGAATCGGACCTGGAAACAACCGTGGCCAATGCCAGTAACGCTGCCACCCAGTTTGTCGACGACGTGGATGCGGATGAAGTGGCGGCTCTTGATCAATGGCTTGATAGTGGCGGCTTAAACTATGCCCTGGCCATGGCGAATCCTTATCTGGAGCAGGACCGGCCTGATTTCGAAGCGCCCGAGCCACAGTTCATCGCTGCAGACCTGCCTTCTGAAGTTGATCCTGACGCCAATGTCGAGGACATCGTCAACAGCTTGCGACCCTATCTTTCTGGCAGCCAACAAATTTCCGCGGGAGAAGAAAACGGCAACTTGTTTGCCCTGATCCTGATACCAGATGATGTCGACACTGATATTGTGCGACCAGGCACCCTGCCGCAGGCCCAGGATCCACGCAGAGGCATTCAGTACTGGGCCAGCAACCTGACCGACTCGCGCTTGCCTGATGCGATCGCGCGCAGCATCAATGCGGAGATTCGCGAGAGAGAGTACGTAAATCTTGGTGTCAATACAGGCCTGGTCAGAGACGTGCAACGCACCCGATTGCCAGTGAGCCAGCTGGATCCTACAGCTCAGGAAGGGGAGGAAGCGGTGAGCATCGCTGACACCTTCCGCCAGTTTGCGCCTATCGGTTTCGTCTACCTGATGTTTATCTCGCTAATGCAGAACGTTCAGTATCTGCTCAGCAATACCGTGGAAGAAAAGTCCAACCGCATCATTGAGGTATTGTTGGCCTCGGTCACCGCTGATGAACTTATGATGGGAAAATTAATTGGTATCGGCATGGCGGGCCTGACCACCATCGCTGTATGGTTGTTGTCATTCTATTTATTTATTTCAGCCTATAGCTCAACGGAAACTGAGCTGATCAGCCAGATGCTCGACGTGATTCTGGGCTCGGAACTGATACCCTGGTTCGTGTTCTACTACTTTGCTGGTTATGCACTCTACTCAGGAGTCTTTCTTGCCATTGGCAGCCTGTGCAATACCCTCAAGGAAGCCCAGGCGCTAATGACACCGATGATTATCATACAGATCATTCCCATCGCGATGATGGCATTCGTCGTCATGGATCCCAACAATACCCTGGTTCGGGTAATGTCCTGGATTCCATTATTCACTCCTTACCTGATGATGAACCGCGCCGCAGCAGATCCACCCATGATCGATCTGCTAGGTACTACCCTGTTGTTGATCATCAGCATCGCTGCCGTGCTGTGGCTATCCGGCAAGGTATTCCGTCATGGTGTATTGCGCACAGGACAACCTCCCAGACTGCTCGAGTTGCTGCGCTTGTTACGGGTCAGAACGTAACGGATTCATCTTCGTCGCTATTGCGTTTGCCACTACCGGGTGGCAACTCCTGTGCACGATTGGCATCGAAACCGCAATGAACGCAGCGTCTGGCGCGCAGACTCATCAGGATATTCTTCACGAAGAATTGCTTGTGGCATTGTGGACATAAACGCCTTGCCATATCGACAGAGAAACCTGCCCACACTGCCATGTAGATGTACATGATAGATTCAATGTCACGCTGATTATTGAGTAGCAGCCAGATCGCAATAATGTAGACCGGCAGTGTCCAAAGACTAACCAGTAATCGAGTACGTGCCCGCAATAGTTGCCTGGCAACTTTCTTGTCCCGGGGAGAAAATTCTTCCGAATGCTGCTCTTCCGTCTCTCCGGATTTTGATGCCATTGTTACCAGTTAGCCAGTTGGTGAGAATCAGTACCTAGAATGTTTCCTTACTGTAGCCAAACTGAGTACCAATGTATATCTGAGTTGCTGCTTATGTGAGCAAGGCATTCCAGCCCTGGCTAAGGCCTATGAAGAACAATACGCTGGCGAGTACGCGATTAACCCACAGGCTGCTCTGCTGCAGATGAGACTTCAGGTAACTACTGGCAACAACGAACCCATTCAGTGCTATGAGCTTGCCCGCAAACACACCTGCCAGAAAAGCCAGGAGCAAGATGCCTTCATACGCAAACATGAAGTACTGGGAAATTGCTGCCAGTGCGAAGATCCAGAAGGGTACAGCCTGGGGATTGAGAGCGGCGATTAACAGGCCTTTCACAAAAAACGACTCCTCGCCTGTGCTGTCTGATGACAGGGAAGGTTTCGGCTTGCGCCTGAAAATGACAATTGCGAGAACGATAAAGGCCAGGGCAATAAAAAGTCGAATCAACAAATTGGATTCGAGAAAGCTGCTGATTACCATGCCAAACCAGATAGCGATCAGAGCCTGCAGGATTTCAACGAAAGAAGCGGCCAGGGCAACTTCCGAACCGCGCGCAGCATTGTAGTCTACAGTGGTCTTGACCACGGTGAGATTGATCGGGCCGAAGGGAATTGTGCCTAACAGGCAGGCAGCCAGTGCGACGATGAAGTACAGAAATGTGCTTTCCATCTACCCTCTACTCTTTTCCTCACTGCAGCTACTGGTATCCCTGCGCCTGTAGCTTGAACAAGGTAGCGTATTGACCGTCATTGTCCAGCAACTCCTGGTGGCTGCCTTCTTCCTGAATTTCAGCCTTCTCCAGCACGATGATGTGGTCGGCCATGCGCACCGTGGAAAAGCGATGAGAAATAATGATAGAGATCTTGTTGGCGGTGAGATCGCGAAAGTGTGAAAAAATTTCTGCTTCTGCGCGGGCATCTATCGCAGCAGTCGGCTCATCCAGAATCAGAATGTCCGCCTTGTTACGCATGAAGGCGCGTGACAAGGCGATCTTCTGCCATTGCCCTCCGGACAACTCCTTGCCGTCCTTGAACCAGGTGCCCAACTGCGTATCGTAGGCCTCGGGTAGATCCCGGACAAATTCGTCAGCCATGCCTTTACGTGCAGCCTCTTCGACACGATCTGCTTCCCGCAGGTCTTCCACATCACCGATGCCGATGTTCTCTCCTACCAGCAACTGGTAGCGGGCAAAATCCTGAAAGATCACACCGATCTTGTTGCGCAGTGTCTGAATGTCCCATTCCCTCAGATCGAGGCCTTCCAGCAGGATTCTGCCTTCGGTAGGAGAATACAATCGGGTCAACAACTTGATCAGGGTGGTTTTGCCACTGCCATTTTCGCCAACAATGGCAAGGCTCTCACCAGGTCGAATATGCAGGTTTACCTGATGCAGGGCCGGCGTCTTGCTGCCAGGATAATAGAAACTCACATTTTCAAAACGAATGCCGTCTCGCGGCTCTGGTCCGGCAATCTCTTCACCGGTTTGCTCGGGGACTTTGTGCTGCAGATACTCACTAAGATTGGAAAGATAAAGGTTGTCTTCGTACATACCATTGATAGATGTCAGACTATTGGTCACAGCATTCTGACCTAACCTGAACTGGGCGATGTACATGGTCATCTGCCCTATCGAAATGGCACCGGCGATAGCAGCAAACCCGACCCACCCATAGGCAAAGTAGAATGCAGCACTGGCCAGCAGGCCCAACACATAACCCCAGAATCCGCGCCGCAATACCAGGTTCCTGTCTTCCTTATAGATATTGCGGAAGATATCGACATAGCGCTGCAGAAACAGTTTGCCCAGTTGCAGAAGCTTGACTTCTTTCACCCCATCTTCACGAGTGAGCACCATCTCAAGATAGATTTGCATGCGCCGTTCCGCCGAGCGCCTTCGATGTATACGAAACGCTTCGCCGGAGAATTTCGCTTCTGCTACAAACGCAGGGATGCCAGCAAGACCGAGGAGCAG
This sequence comes from uncultured Pseudohongiella sp., assembly GCA_965267495.1. Taxonomy (GTDB): domain Bacteria; phylum Pseudomonadota; class Gammaproteobacteria; order Pseudomonadales; family Pseudohongiellaceae; genus UBA9145. Next base: position 3,465,251 of record OZ254078.1, read on the forward strand.
CACAGCATAAGGTGAAAACTGGAATAACCAGATACCGATTGTTATGAGCGCGATAATGTCGCGAATCAGATCGAAAGTCTTGATCACAAGGCTGAGCGGCCGGCTTGAAGCTTCACGTCTTGCTCTCACCAGTTTGTCGTAGTACTCGGCATCCTCAAAGTGTGCCAGTTCCAGTGTCAGGGCTTTTTCCAGGATCATCACGTTGATCTTGTTGCCCAACAATACTCGCAGTATTGACTGACACACACTATTGAGTTTCTGAGCCCCGGTCATGATCACGACCAGACCCGCCTCCAACAATACATAGAACAGCACATCGGCTCTGGCCTGTTCCTGTAATTCACCAGTTTCCCGGATCGCGCTGGCCACCGCATCGACAAACAGGCCACCGACAGAAGCAATCGCAGCTGGCAAGACACCAGACACCAGAGTTGTTGCCGCCATCACCAGGGTGAGAGCTGCGCTGGTACTCCACACAATCTCAATCGCCAATCGGCTGTACTGAAATACTGAGAGAAACTTGTTTACGGAACTGGCAGCGTTTTCTTCGTTCAATTGAGATGCGCGATGAGGAATGAGTGAAACGAATCGGTAACTACGCCCGCATGCGGGAAGCGGATTCTAGCACAGGCACAAAAAAGCCCGGGTAACACTTACCCGGGCTTTCTGCATAAGGAATTCGTTCAGAGCTTGACGAATTTCAGCACTATTCGGTCGGTATTGCGGCCCAGGCTGGGATCGAAGGGGGTCTTGCTGTGGTCATCAGCCGGGTTATCGAGGATATCGCTGGCGCCAACCAGGGCAAAATCGCCGCCCTGCACTACCGCCTTGACTGCATCTTCGAAAGCAATGCGATGCAAGGTCTGGTTGTCTGCACCGTAGCTGCCCTGATGATCGACGATGCCCAGGATGCCACCAGTCTTCAACGAGGCAGCAACGCCACGCAAAACACCCTGCGCTACTTCCGGATTGGTATTGTGAAAATCATGGAAATTCAGCGCGGTGATTGCGAAATCCACGCTGCCTGCAGCCGGATCGGTAATTGCGGCAACCTGTTGGACATTGCTCAACCGTCCCGCCCGCGCTGCAGCGGCCTCGTCGGCATTTCCACCTGGTCGGTTCTGCATATAGACTCGCCCGTTGGGGCCAACCGCATAAGACAGCACCTCGGTATACCAACCTGTCGAAGCGTTGATATCCAGCACAGTCATGCCTGATTCCAGGCCCAGGAAATTCAGTACCGCCGGTGCCTGGCGGGAAGCATCGCGTTCTTTATCAGCAGATGGGCGATCGGGATTAGCCATCGCTCTTTCCAGCGCCGCCATGTCAAGTTCTGCGTAGGCAGCAGAACCAATAAGACAAAATGCAATTAGAGTGAGAACAGATTTCATAGCTGCAACCTTTCTTGTTCGCGAGAGAGTTATTAGTTTATCTGCTGCTTATGCTGCAGACATCAGGCAAGGCAGCATAAGCGAAGCAGAATGCCGAGTACATCTTATTGATACTATGTAACTGAGAATAAATTAGTGTAAACGGTGGGCGACTTTGAGTTCATCTTCGAAGAAAGCACGCACTCGTAATAGCTGACTGAGGTCGCTTTCATCTTCCATCAATGGAAGATGTTGTTCGATATCATTGAGGATATTGGTGATACTGCCTGTGTCCAGGCTGCTCAAATCCAGATTGAATGGAAATTTCCCTGCCTTGATGTCCTTAGCCATGACTGCAACTGCTCCCTGATGCTGATTTTCCCTCAATCCGGGGGGTCAATGTTCGCACAAGCAGTGTATCGACTGACTTTAAGAAATCTTCATAAGAAATTCTAATATAAAGGTTTTTTGGGTTTTCTAAATCATCAATTGGCGTGTACGGCGTTAACTTTACGTGGTTGATATGTCCAATTACACTTGTCTCACGAAATTGGTGAACTTCAGTGATTTCATGCGCTGTCGCCCGTCCATGAATGCGGCAAGCAGCATGGCGTACTCCGATCACCAACTACGCACAACAAAAGAAGAAACAGAAATAGAATAAGAAGCATGGGACTGTGAGGTTCCAGGGAGATCAGGGAATCTCAGGATGGCAGCTTTCATCAGCGCCTGGGCCAATTTTGTCGTAAAGCAGCGCATTCCCATCATCGCGGCTTCCTCTGCAATCATTCTTCTGGCGCTGCTAACCGGCGGCGTGATCCCGTTTGATAACAGCACACAGCGTTATTTCATTCCCGGCGACCCTACGCTGCTGGAATACCAGAGCCTCTATGACAATTTCGGAGACAACGAATACTTGATCGTCGGCGTCGAAGCTGCAGGAAATTCTGCGGATGTGTTTTCTGCGGAAGCTCTGGATGCCATCGTCAAACTTTCAGATTTTCTGGAATTCCACCCTTACGTTACACAGCTACGATCCCTGAGCACTTATCAGTATATCCAGGGGGATGAGGTCAGCCTGACAACCGATTACCTGCTGGAAGATGTGGATGTGCTTGCTACTGATCCGGCACAAATTAGCAGGACCAAAAATATCTTGCGCGATGAAGAGCTGGCTATCGGCACGCTCATTAGTGAGGACTTTCGCCACACACGTATCGTCGCCAGGATTGAGTATCGGGAAGACACCTCCGAATTGAAAGTTGCCGTTACCCAGGATCTGTATGGGTTTATCGAAGAGGAAAACCTGCAGTCTTCAAACTATCAGTTACACATGTCTGGCTATCCTCTTATCAATGAGCGCTTCGAAACGCTATCAGCAGAAGATACGGCTCTGCTTATTCCCATCATGATTCTGGTAATGATTGGCATACTTTTCTTCTGTTTTCGATCCATCGCTGCAGTTGTGTTTCCCTGGCTGGTCATTGCCTGCGGACTGCTACTGGTACTGGAGTTTCAATTCTATACTGGTCTTCCACACACCACCGTGGACAGCGCCGCGATTCCCACAACGATTATCATTATCGGAGTGGGTATCAGCGTTCATGTGCTGCTGGAATTTTTCCATCTTTGCGTTGCCGGCAACAAAGGGCCTGATGCAGCCAGAAAGACTATCGAGAGTATCTGGCTGCCCGCATTATTTACCGCAATAACAACCTCAGCGGGTTTCCTGGCGCTTTCAGTGACACGCTTACAGCCATTGCGAGAATTTGCCTTGCTTGGATCGATTGGCCCAATACTGCTGTTCCTCTTCGCGTTGACTGTCTTGCCAGCACTATTGAGTTTTATCAAAGCATTACCAGCATCAACACAGAGAGTATTGAGTAGCGGAGCTATTGCGAGCGTCACCGACCGGATCCCGGATTTTACCGAACGGAATCGCAATCGCATCCTCGCTATTGGTGGACTGATCGTACTCTTTTCGGCCTGGGCCTTGCCTTCAGTGCAGATCGACACTAACTACATCACACTATTCAAGGAAGACAGCAGCACCAGGCAGGACATAGAGTACTTCGATGAAATTTTCAAAGGTGTCATGACTCTCGACATTGTGCTCGACTCTGGTGAAGAGAATGGAATTTACGAGCCAGATTTTTTGCGCGATGCCGAAGCCATCCAGCGCTGGTTAAGCGACAGAGAGACCCTTGGTCCGATCAACTCCCTGGTTGATTATTTGAAAGAGATCAGCATGGCGCTGAACAACGATGACCCCGCCTTTTACAGCTTGCCGGAAAGTCGTGAGATGACTGCTCAGTTCCTGCTGCTTTACGATAGCGCTGGTCCCAATGAAGATCTCTCGGACATCAAGGACTTCGACAATCGCCTCACCCGGCTGGTTGTGCCCGTGGTCAACATGCCTGCCTCAGAGATGGCCGAAGAACTGGATTACATCCAGAACTACATGGATGCCAATTACGAACATCTGCAACCTGTGCTGACAGGCACAATGGCACTGCTTACAGGTCAGCAGATTTATACGGCAGAAGGCATGCTGAGTTCTTTCCTGGTGGCGCTGGCAGTGATTACCCTGTTCTTCATTGTCTTGTTTCGCTCCTTGCGATACGGGCTGTTATCGATCATTCCCAGTGTCGTACCAATCGTGCTGGCTGCTGCTGTGGCCGGATACCTGGGTGTCTTTCTTGATCAGAGTGCGGTGGTGGTGTTTGCCATGACCATGGGATTGGCTGTGGATGATGCCATTCACGTCATGAGTCGTTATCTCACTTTCAAACAGTCCGGGGCATCCACCAAGACAGCTATTCGTCATGCCATGAACGAGTCCGGTCGTGCGGTGCTGTTTACATCGATCGTGCTGGTGTTTGGTTTTAGCGTATTGTGCTTCGGATCATTCACCACGGTGGTGAATGTTGGACTGTTCGGGTCTATCATCATGTTACTGGCCCTGATTGGCGACCTGATTTTCCTACCGGCCATCTTGTTCCTGTTGGATGGTGACGAGACTGCAGAGGTGCAGACAAACCCATGAAAAGCAGCAACCTGAACGTAGTGCTCACCGCTTTCCTGTCTCTGATTTGCAGTGTAGCTATTGCGGCCGCAGAGATCACCGCGCAGGAAGTCATGGAGCGTGTCGATAGTCGCTACGATGGTGATACCTCAATCGCTGACTACACCATGGTGCTGATCGATCGCCGGGAACGGCAACGCTCCCGCAGCCTGAGAATCTATGCCAAAGACTACGGTCAGGATAGTCGCCAGCTTTCCCAGTTCGAATCTCCGGTGGATATTCGCGGCACGTCCTATCTCAATTACGATTGGGACGACCCGGATCGCGACGATGATTCGTGGCTCTACTTACCGGCCCTGCAACGGGTTCGTCGTATCGCCTCCAGTGACACTTCTGATTCTTTTCTTGGCAGCGATTTCACTTATGCCGATATTAATGGTATCGAGATTGACTGGTACGACTTTCGATTCGTCAACGAGTCAGAGGAAATCGACGGTTTCGATACATGGGTCATCGAAGCCACACCGAAAGCCGAGTTTCAGGACAAGGCTGAAGATGCCACGGGATATTCGAAACTGCAGAGCTGGATTCGCAAAGACAACTTCGTACAGGTGCGGGGCCAGGCCTGGGAACTGCGAGGCAACCGCATCAAGTACTTCACCTCTTCTGAAATAGCAGAAGTAGATGGTATTTGGACCACAGGACGGCTACAGGCAATAACAACCCGCAATGGCCGCCAGGAACATGCCAGCGTCTTGCAACTCAACAATGTGGTCTATAACGAAAACATTGATGATGAATTGTTTTCCACAGAAACCATGCAGAGAGGTCTGGACTGATAACAGTCGGTCAGTTCCTCCTATCGAATACTGCCGATCCGATCTATTTCCGCTTATGCGCTTCTGTGTTGCTTGCCTGGTGTTACTTCTTGTTGCTGGTCAATTGCGGGCACAGGACGATTTTTTCAATACCATAGATGTTGAAATTTCAGACGCCAACAACCCGGACAGACCACTCGAGTTCCTCGGCTGGGTCACTGAGAAAGTCGCCTACGGACTGGAAGCACCAGGGCCCCTGTTCAGTCGCTCGGAAAAAGAAATCAACAAGATTCAGACTACACTCTACGGACAGCTCGACATTTCAGTAGATGATCAAACCGCGCTGCGCTTCAGTGCCCGCTACTATCACGATGAAGTCTATCGCTGGTTTGACGATACGCCCTATCTTGACGACGAAATCAATACTCACCGAAATCGCTATGAGATTCGCGACTTCTATCTGGAACATGAAACTGATAATGGTTTGTACTTCAAGCTCGGCAATCAGCTACTGGTTTGGGGCCAGTCCGAGTATCTCCGCATCACTGATTTGATCAATGTCGAGAATCAGTTCTATCTGGTTCAGCAGGATCTTGAAGATTTGCGACTTCAGGTTCCCGCAGCACAAATGAGTTTCAGCATCGACGACTGGGTATTCGATACGGTGATAACCAGCCAGGCTGGCGCCAATCTGATTGGCCCTGCGGGTGACGAATTTGATCAGTTTATACGCGTCAGGGAAGCGGGTGCTGCGATCGTGCATCAGGAGGCCGAGCAGCAGTCGGAATTTTTCTTTCGCGCTTCGACCCGCCTCGCCCAGGGAGACCTGCAACTCATCGCCGCTGAGTTCAATGACAATGCACCCACTGTGTCCCGCATCAGCGAACTGTCTTCCGAGACTCCACTGGTACACATTCGGCCGAATCGAATGCGAGCGGTGGGTTTCTCTGCGAATTGGGTAGAGGGCTCCTGGCTGTTCTTTGGAGAGGCAGGCCTGCATCGTGACAAGGCAGTACGACCGAATGCAGACGCTTTCTTTCTGCAGACTAACGGCTGGCAACAGAAAGACCAGGTGCTGGCTGCTGCGGGGGTGGAATACAACGGCTTCCGCAACTTGCTCCTTACGTTCGAACTGGACTCTATCCACACCCGGTCCCATGAGGAGTCCATGCTCATGAAGCAGGATCAGATCAGTGCTGGCCTGCGGCTCTATTGGACGGCTCTGAATGAACGCCTGCAGGTATTGGGGGTGTGGAATGAGCTGGCCAATGACACTGGCCGCGTGGTGCGCCTGTCGGCAGACTACAGCTGGTCAGATGCGCTGGACCTGGGGCTGCTTTGGGTGGCATACAGCACCAGTAATGCCTCGCCCTTTGAGGCATTTCGATTTAACGATGTAATTCAGCTGCAATTGCGATACAGTTTCGGTTTCTAGCCAGGCTTGAGAAGACATGTTTTCAGAAGACATCAAGACCCATCAACCCTATCACCATGGTAATGTGAAAGGCGCGCTGATTGATGCTGCCATGGCGCTCATCGATACCAACCAGACGGACAATATCAGTCTGCGCAGACTCGCCAAAGAAGTCGGTGTCACCCCTTCTGCCGTTTACAATCACTTCGCCGACAAGGACAGCCTCATGCTGGCCATCAAGATCAGACTCTACGAGGATCTGAATCGATTTTTCGACGCGCAATGTGACAATAGCGGTGATCCTGAACAGACCTTGCTTGAAATCTGCAATGCCTACTTTCGTTTTTCCCAGGAGCAGCCGGCGCGGTTTCTATTTTTATTCAGCTCCGTGCTACCGCTGGAGAGATCTACACCAGAATTTATTGAGGTGGCTTGCCATAGCCTGGTACGCACTCGCAAGCTCGTCTATGGTGTCTTTGAAAAATACAAGGTTCAGTGCCAAGAAGAAGATGTCGTGAACACAACTATTCTGATCTGGACTCAGCTGCACGGTATCGTCATGCTACGAAACTCAGGCTCTATCCCTGCTGCCATCGCTTATCAGGACTGGCCACAGAGTTGTGGTCTGAATAACGATGACGAAGTGGAGAAGCTGATTCAGGAAAACGTGAAGATGACGGTAAACGCCATCCTTAACAAGTCACACAGCGATAGCCACCACTAGATCTAAACCCTTCGCAGCTTAGCTCAATCCCATGGCGCGGCGAGCCAATTCACGTTTGAGCACACCAAAGTTGTTTACCGCATCCAGACCAACATTGCGCAACCATTGAATGAGAGGATGTTGGTCGGCAAACAGGTGCTTGAATCCCTCCATCATCCACATCATGCTCAGGTTACTGGCCTTGCGTTCACGCTGGTAGCGCGCCAGTAGTCGGACATCATCAATCTCCCTGCCAGCGACGATTCCCTTCTCTAACTGTGCGGCCAGCTCAACAGCGTCCAGCAATCCCAGATTCACTCCCTGACCAGCAAGGGGATGTATGGTATGCGCAGCATCACCTACCAGAACCACAGCTTCCTGGAAATAAGTCGTGGCATGGCGCTGTCGTAGGGGTACCTGAAAGCGGCGGTCACAGCATTGTATTTCTCCCAGGCGGTGTTCGAAGGCTTTGCCCAGGGCATGACAGAATGCTTTATCCTCCAACTGCATCAGTTCCTCAGCCTGTTCTGACACCACGGACCAGACTATCGAACAAGTGTTTTGCTGATCACCATCCTGGTGTCGCAAGGGCAGGAATGCCAGCGGACCGCTGCTCATAAAGCGTTGCCATGCAGTATCCTGATGAGACTTTCCGGTCTTTACTGTGGTCACAATTGCAGTGTGCTGATAATCCCACTCGCGGGTCTCAAATTGCATCAACTCCCTGACGCGCGAATTGGCGCCATCGGCAGCAATGAGCAAGCGGCTAGTGTATGTCTCACCTTCCGCAGATTGGATGGAGATACCCTGAGCGGTTTTCTCAACCGCTTGCAATGAGCAAGGAATGAGTCTGGACAGATTATCCATTTTGTCCAGTGCTCTATGCAGCCCAGCCAGGATCACGGAATTTTCCACGATCGCCCCGAGCTGCGCCTGCCCCAGACTGGCTGCATCAAACTCGATTGAGCCAGTACCTTCGCCGTCCCAGACCTTCATGGAGGAATAAGGGCAATGACGCATGCCCTCAATTTCCGGCAAGACATCGATGTCCTGCAAGATCTGTTGCGATCGAATGGTAAGTGCACTGACTCGTGGATCGAAGTGGTCTGGGTTCGCCTTAAAACTGATCTTCGATTCATCAAAGGCCTGGCGATCTGCGATCGCGATTCGCAATCCTGCTCGCTGCAATGGCTGGAGTGAGAGCGCCATGACAGCGCCAACCAGGCCACTGCCCACAATGATGATGTCGAAGTTTGATTGTTGGTCCATTAGGCACATTATAGGCACTGAAGTAGCGACGGTCTTGTTCCGCGTCATCGCGAATGTTGTTAGACTGCAGCGCGACTATTATCAGTAGAGGTAGGACGAGGATGGCACTCACAGTAGATACGAACCAGCTGGCGGATTACATTGGCAAGGAAGTGGGTGTCTCCGAGTGGATGGAAGTAGATCAGGAACGAATCAATCAGTTTGCGGAAGCAACTGGAGATCATCAGTATATTCACGTTGATCCTGAACGTGCCGCACAGACTCTATTTGGCACGACGATCGCCCATGGTTTTCTCACCATGTCTTTAATGGTTTTGATGGGCTACGAAGGAAGCACCAAGCTCAACAATGCGGTCATGGGCATCAACTATGGCTTCGACAAACTGCGCTTTATCAATCCTGTCAGGGTAGACAGCAAAATTCGGGGACGCTTCAAGCTGCTTGATGCCGAGGAGAAGAAACCTAATCACTGGCTACTCAAACATGAGGTCACCGTGGAGATTGAAGGAGAAGAAAAACCTGCCCTGATCGCGGAGTGGCTGGGCATGACTGTAGTATCCTGATCCGGGTTCGCTGGACTCGACGTAACACAATATCTGCACACTGGAGAATTCGAAAATCCATGAAAAAGCCATTGCTTTCCATTATCCCTTTCCTCACTGCCTGCGCTGGTGAACCTCCGCAGAATATAGGCATTCAAAATGACCAGTTGGCACCCTGTCCGGATTCCCCCAACTGTGTCTCCAGCTTTGAATCAGGCGAGACCCATGGGATCGAACCCCTCAATGCGAGCATTGCAGAAATTCAGCAGGTGCTCGCCGGGCTGGATGAAGCCAATATTGTCAGTGCTGAAACCAATTACCTGTATGCTGAATTCACGACACCGCTAATGGGGTTTGTCGATGATGTGGAGTTTCTGCAGGACCTTGCAAGCGGCGTCACACATGTTCGCTCAGCATCAAGAGTTGGCTACAGTGATCTCGGTGCCAATCGCGATCGCGTCGAGCGGATTCGTACGGCGTTGACGGGTGACTAATCCACCCAACAGCGTCTAAGTTGATTGGGTGCCCATCGCACGACGAGCAAATTCCTTGCGCAGGCCAGGCAACAGATCCAGGCTGAGTAATCCAAATTTTCTGGTCAGCACCTTGCCGAGCATCGCTGAAGAAAACAAACGAGTCATCTGATCGGTGAACTGGATAGACTGCTGCTGATCAGTCATGCGTGACTCGAGATAGCGTTGCAACAGGGCCATGTCTCCCGGAGACTGTCCTCCTTCCATGCCCTGGCACAAAATCTTAACCAGAGAATCTGTATCTCGCAGTGAAAGATTGAGCCCCTGGCCGGCAACCGGATGGAGCGTGTGTGCCACGTTACCCAGCAGCACCAGCCCCGGTCTGATTTGTTCCATGGCTTCCGACAAGGCCAGTGGGTAAGCGAATCGCTGGCCAACCTTGAGGATGCGGCCCAGCCGATGCCCGAACACTGAAGTGAGACGATCAGCAAATTCAGACTCATCACTTTCCAGTAACGCTTTTTCAGATCCGGTCTGAACCGTCCATACAAGGGAGCAACGGTGCTGACCCTGAAAAGATGCAAGTGGCAATACTGCAAGGGGACCGCTTTCGGTAAAGCGCTCAAATGCCTTGTTATGGTGAGGGTTCTGAACGGCAATATTGGTAATTACCGCAGTTTGATCATAGTTGTCTGAAGATTGTTGAATCCCTAACTGTTGGCATATGGGAGACCTTCCTCCCTCTGCAAGCACCACAAGCGAGGCGCCTACAGGTATCTCGGCATCCCCACATTGCACTGACAAGGACATGCCATCTGCTTGTGGTTTGACGGCACTGATTCGAGCTGGTGCAAGTAGCTGAAGTCGTGGAGAGGCTTGCATGCCATTGTTGAGAAGAACACCAAGCTCCCTGTTCTCCACCACATAACCAAGGGCTTCAACTGCTTGTTCCAGGTGATCAAGCTCAGTAGTACCAAGATGACCCTGATCCGAGACCTGAATATTTTCTATGGGGGTGACCACTTGCGCCAGTTCTGACCACAGACCCATCTTTTCAAAGATGCTTCTGGAACCCCAGGAAAGTGCCGTGGATCGCGCATCGAAGCTGGGTTGCCTGTCATGATCTCCCGGGCTGACACCCTCAACGACCAGCACCGAACATTCGCTGTTGCCCAGACACTGTTCCAAATACAGCGCGAAGCTTGCACCAACCAAGCCACCGCCGACCACAACGATGTCGTAGCGAGAGGCTGGTCTGTCAATTAACATGTTTCAGTGAACCGGATTGGCCATGAAGGTTTCAATTTCCTCCACGGTTTTGGGTATGCCGGTGCTGAGAATACGATTCCCGGTCTTGGTCACCAATACATCGTCTTCGATGCGCACCCCAATTCCACGCCATTTTTTCGGCACCCTGGTATTGTCCGGCGCGATGTAGATACCCGGTTCGATTGTTGTGACCATTCCCGGCTCCAGCAACCTCCAGTCCTCATCGATCTTGTAGTCGCCCACATCATGCACATCCATACCAATCCAGTGGCCGACACGGTGCATGTAGAAATCCTTGTAGGCTTCGCTCTTGATAAGCTGTGCGGGGCGCCCTTTCAGCAGTCCCAGCTTGACCAGGCCCTGCGTGATGACTTTGACTGAGGCATTATGTGGCGCATCCCAGGCGACACCCGGTTTAACAGCCTCGATAGCGGCTTCCTGCGCCTTGAGTACAAGCTCATAGATTGCTTTTTGTTCATCGCTGAACTTTCCACTGGCGGGAAAGGTTCGGGTTATATCGGATGCGTAATGCTCGTACTCACAACCAGCATCTATTAGTACCAGGTCTCCCTCTTTAACCTCAGCGTTGTTGGTGTTGTAGTGCAATATACAGGCGTTGTCACCAGCAGCGACAATGGAGTTGTAAGCTGGTGCTCGGCTGCCATTTCGAGTGAAGGCATGCAGTAGCTCTGCCTCCATTTCAAATTCATGAATTCCTGGTTTGCAGACCGCCATTGCTCGTCGATGGCCTTCGGCAGATATTTTAGCTGCCTGTTCCATGAGTTTGATTTCTGCATTGCTCTTGATCAGGCGCAGTTCATGGAGCAAATGATCCAGAACCAAAAATTCACCTGGCGGATGACCACCCAGTTTCGCCTTGCTTCGAATGACCTTAACCCAGTTCATGACGCGATCATCAAACTTGTCATCCTTGCCCATGGCGTAATACACACGATCTCTACCTTCGATCAGGCCAGGCAATATGTCATCGATGTCACTGATGGGATAGGCATCGTCCAGTCCCAATTCGGACTTCGCTGCATCGGGCCCCATCAGGATGCCTGTCCATAACTCTTTTTCTTTGTTTTTTTCCTGACAAAACAGCACTACCTCGCCTTGTTTGCGATCAGGTATCAGCGCCAGCAGAGCATCCTCTTCAGGGAAACCGGAGAGGTAATAGAAATCACTATTCTGGCGGTACAGATACTCGGCATCATTATTTCGATAGCAGGTTTGCGCAGCCGGTATCAGGGCAATACTGTTCGGCTCCATCTGCGCCATCAATTCCTTGCGGCGATTTTTCATTTGACTGTACTTGTTCTGCCTTGCAGCCATAGCTATCACGTTCCCTATTTTCAAAAATTCGATATGAACCAAGAACCTACAGGCGCACAAGGATATAGGTGTAGGAAAGAGGAACCAAGTCCCATTTTCCAGCGCTTTTTTCCCATCCCATTATTGACCCATCAGGGGCTCCGCTCTATAGTTACCGCACTGTTAATGTAAATCCTAAAGTTACTTCAGTAGTGCATTGCACTTACTGGAATTTCAATAATTTCAACACACTACGATATGAGCGATGAAAGCTTCGACACCCTCAGCACCAAGGTTGACGACCTGATCGACCTGTGTGCGGAAATGAAACGGGAAAATCAGCTGCTGAAAGACAACCAGAACAGCTGGCAAAACGAGCGTCAGCAACTGCTGGACAAGAACCAGGAAGCAAAAGTGAAGTTGCAATCTATTCTTGATCGATTGAAAGCCCTGGATAATTCCTGATTTCTACATTGGACGATTCACTATGAGCGAACAGAATACAGCTGTACAGGTCAAAATTCTCGACAAGGAATACCAGGTCAATTGCCCTCCCGCCGATCAGGAAGCACTGATCAAGTCTGCCCGATATCTTGATGAGAACATGCGCAAAATTAAAGGTCGCGGCAATATCCATGGTGCAGAAAAAATTGCGGTAATGGCTGCGCTGAATATTACCCACGACATGTTGCGCAAGAACAAGATGATTAACGAAACTCGTGCCGGCACTGCACAACAGTTGAAAGGCATTGAAGAAAAAATCGACCTGGCATTGGCTTCCACCCGTCAGTTGGAAATCTGAATTCTCCGGTTTGAATTCAAACCTTCCTAAGAAGTTTCCTACGTCTTTATCCGGTAAATAATTTGCTGGCCTTCTTCGCCCTTTTCGTGGGCCTTCTCTATTGGCTAGAGTATTGATCTAGCTCTGGATTTCCCCTGCATCCTCAGGTTTCCCTGCCGCCCCCGGCCAAGCTATACTTAAGCCAGAGTTCCCTAGAACATTTGCCAATCAAAGATGTTCTTGAGCCGATATCTAGAAAACCGGAGGCAACTCGTTAGATGTTGGTGTGCAAGTCCGCCAGACGGAAAGCCTTATGCATCGCGGGAGCCACCACCTGAACCTTTTGGTTCAGGGCAGTTTTGGTAGCGGTGTTCCGGGGGACTTGATTTGTAGCCCCGGTCCTTCTCTATTTCCAACTATGAAACAAGAAGAACGAGCTGCCCTTAGAGAAACTCTCCGAGAGGCACGTAGAAGCCTTAGTGATGCGGATCAAGCTGCAGCGTCTCAGGGTGTATTGGACATTCTGAAGGAAGAACCATTCTTTCAGGACGCTTCCCGTGTTGCTTTCTATCAGCAGGTCGATGGAGAAATAGGTCCACTGGCGCTGTCTGAGTTTGCTATGGCACAGGGCAAGAGCTGTTACCTGCCGGTCGTAAATCGGGACAGCGAGCAGATTCTCACTTTCGCACCTTACGATGCCAATACCGAGATGGTGCCCAATGAGTGGGGAATTGCCGAGCCACCCTTACCCGCTGAAATTATTTCTCCGACTATTTTTGATGTGGTCTTCGTACCGCTGGTTGGTTTCGACAATAACTGCTTTCGCCTTGGCATGGGCAAAGGCTTTTACGATCGTACTTTCAGTTTCAAGATTTTTAACCGGCGCAGTCAACCACTGCTGGTGGGATTGGCACATGAATGCCAGAAGATGGATCCGTTTCCTACGGAGACCTGGGACGTTAGACTCGACGCCGTTGCGACACCGAAAAAAATATACCGCCCCGATACTGCATAGGGCGGCTACTGAGCGACTTCACTACCTATCCCTGGCGTCCCTTTCCCTTCTCGTTATCTTAAATTCGATTTGGCGATTCCATCGCCGCGAGAGTATTCGGTCGGGCTTTCATCCGGACTTAGGTCCGGGCTCACAACAAGGCACTTTGTGCCACGCTGCTGGCCAGTACACTCATAAAAAACAAGGTGATCACTACAAACACCATGTCTGGCTTCTTGCTCATGGGTGCTCCGCTGCTGAGTCAACGTTCTTTTGGCTTAGCGGCGCGTATTTACAAAGCTTTAGGCTTAATTTTCGCTAAAAAACAACGCATTACTGAGGTTTGGTTAGAAAATAGGTAAAGCTTGAAAAAACAGTTGCCAGGGAAAAAGCCATACTTATATACTGTATAAAAATACAGTATATAAGGTGTGGAATAACAAAATGATAGTTAAAATGGCGGCAACTCCCGGCTCCTCGCCAGAGCTAAACCCCACGGCTGACGCGGCCTACAGCGATTCTGCAAGATCAGCTGGGCAGATTGATCGACTGCTTGGCCGCAATCCTAAACTCTGGCGCGGCTGCGATCTGGCCGGGCAGGGAACTCACGGTCATAGCACCGGTTTTGATGCACTGGATGACATTCTCCCCGGTCGCGGCTGGCCCAAAAGTGGGCTGCTGGAAATCATCACTCCCCAGTGGGGCATGGGCGAGTTGCAGATACTGATCCCGCTGATGCGCAACATGATCGAACAGGGCAAATGGATTCTCTGGGTTTCCCCTCCCCACCAAGTTTACGCGCCTGCCCTGGTTCAGGCCGGCATCGATACCCGGCAGATCCTGGTGGTGAAAGCAGACACCACTTGCAGTGATGCCCTGTGGAGTATGGAGAAGGCTTTGCAGACGCAAAATTGCGGCCTGGTGCTGGCCTGGCAAAACTGGCTGCCGGGACAGGTATTGCGACGACTACAGCTGGCGGGAGACACAGGCAGCACTCTGGGGGTGCTGTTCAAGCATAATGATAGTAAGTACTC
Source organism: uncultured Pseudohongiella sp. (assembly GCA_965267495.1). Classification (GTDB taxonomy): domain Bacteria; phylum Pseudomonadota; class Gammaproteobacteria; order Pseudomonadales; family Pseudohongiellaceae; genus UBA9145. Next base: position 3,480,257 of record OZ254078.1, read on the forward strand.
ACCATCTTCTATGCGCATGCAAATAAAGGGCCTGGAGGCTAAAGACAGGTGCTTTTCCGACACGGAGGTCACTCTCATCAAGGCCCGGGGCAACTTCCGCCCGCTCAGTACCCGCCTCAATCTGTATGCCCACGCCCGGGCCAGTTAGGGGCAGGGCCTGCCATGAAGGATTCCGAACCCACGGTCCAGTTGCCGCTGCCTGAAGCCGACCGTGCCCAGGTTATTCCCCTGCCCGTTCCGGCCTCGGCGCCACATCATGAACAAACAGACAATAGGCAGGACAGCAAAACCACCCGGCAGAACCTGTGGTATGCCCTGTTCTTTCCACAGCTTGCTGAGCTGAGTGAAACTCGCCAGGAGCAAATTCTTAACGGGCTGGCCGGGCTGGTAGAAACCGTCAGCTCCACGGTCAGCTTTCATCCCCAGGCACTGATCTGTGAAGTACGCAGTAGCCTGAAATACTTCGGCGGCATCGATACCATTCACGACAAACTCAGGGCACTGCTGGCACCAGCCCTGCAACAACAGCAACTGCCTGATCACTTCCTCTATGCCGCCTGCCCCACTGTCACTGGCAGTCTGTTGCTGGCCCGTTCCGGACACAATGCCCTGGTCTATCAGAAAGACAATCTTCGTTCGGCACTGGGGCAGCTATCTACCGAAGTACTGCAACTGGATAAAGAGCAGAATCGACGCCTGTATAACATGGGTATGCGCAAAATAAGGGACATCTGGCGCCTGCCGAGCGATGGTTTACGAAAGCGTTTCGGCAGCGACTTCGTTACTTTACTCAACAAGGCTGTAGGTACGGCACCAGAACCTACCCGCAATTACATTGCGCCACCTGCTTACACTGCCACCTATGACCTGCCTTATGAATTGGAAAACCTCGATCGCCTGTTGCCGCTGGCAGATGAAATGCTGGCGCAGCTTTGTGATTTCTTACAACGACGCGACCTCAGTGTCTCTCACATAGTATTCAGGCTGTTGCACGAAAAGCGCGATGGTACAGAAGTCTCTATGGCTTTGCGCCAATCGAGCCGTAGTCGCGATCACTTGCTTTGTTTGCTGGAAACCCATTTCGTCAAACTCAGTATTCCAGCACCGGTGATTGGCCTGAAACTGTCAGTCAAACAATTCGATGCCTTCATGACCCAGAGCGAACAATTACTGCTTGAGGGCCGTGTCAATGGCGGCGCTGATAGTCTGAGCAAACTCGATCAGTTCATGGAACAACTGCAGGCACGCCTGGGTAGCTGTTCTTTGAAAAGCATCAACACGGTAGCCGAACATTGCCCGGAGTATGCCTGCCAGGAACTGGACTATGAAGAATCCGCACAAGCCGGATCTGTGTCACTGATCACTACAGTGGCATCAAACCCCAGACCCCTGTGGTTACTGGATCAGCCAATACTGCTTACTCTCCGCAACAGCAGGCTCTATCATCGTAAACCCATCACCCTGCTCAGCGGCCCGGAACGTATCGAGACTCGCTGGTGGTCAGGGGAAGATGTACGCAGAGATTATTATGTGGCACGAGAAGCCAATGGCAGCCGACTGTGGATTTATCGCGAGCGTGGCGGAGAGAGAGGCTGGTATCTGCATGGTTTCTTTGCATAGCCATAGAAGGGGCCAAGCCCTGAAGGAGAGAAAAGCATGTACCTGGCTGCACTCATTATTCCGGTACCGGAAACAAACAAGGAAGCCTATGAAAAATGGGCTGTTAACAGCGCTGCAATATTCAAGAAGTATGGTTGCATTGAAGTCATTGATGGCTGGGATGACTTTGTCCCCCATGGAAAACAAACCGATATGTATCGCGCCGTCGATGCCAGAGAAGGCGAGAAAGTGATCATCTCTCTACAAATCTGGCCAGATAAGGAAAGTTTCTTTGCCTCGGAAGACAAGATGCACGAGGACAATGCGCTGGAAGTTGAAGGCGAGGTTCCATTTGATGCCAGTCGTCTGATTACCGGATGTTTTGAGCAAGTAGAAAACACAGTTGAATAGAAGAAGGAGAACAAGATGGCAAACAACCCCGTAAACTGGTTCGAAATCTATGTACAGGACATGGATCGCGCCAAGCAATTTTACCAATCCGTATTGCAAACTGAGTTGAATCCTCTACCGGGTGGCCCCGACGGTGAACTGAATATGCAGGCATTTCCCGCAGATTCAGCCAATCCCGGAGCTGGTGGTGCCCTGGTACAGCTGTCAGATATGCCTTCCGGCGGCAACAGCGTCCTGGTGTATTTTTCCTGTGAAGACTGCGCTGTCACCGGTGCTCGCATCAATGATGCGGGTGGTGAACTATTGAATCCGAAAATGGATATCGGTGAATACGGCTTCGTCTGTCATGCCAAAGATCCCGATGGCAATATGTTCGGTCTGCACTCACTCAAATAGGTCCCTGCAAATGAAAACAATCATGCCCTGCTTATGGTTTGACACCAACGCTGAGGAGGCGGTGAACTATTACGTCGACATCTTTCCGGATTCGGAGATTACCCAGATCACCCGTAATCCACCTGGTATGCCGAACCCGGAGGGATCGGTATTGACTGTCAGCTTCAAGTTGAGAGGCGAGGAATTCCTGGCCCTGAATGGTGGTCCCATGTTCACCTTCAATGAGGCTATTTCACTGTATGTGAATTGTAAGAACCAGGAAGAGATTGATTACTACTGGGCAAAGCTGGGGGAGGGCGGCACTGAAATGGCCTGCGGTTGGCTCAAAGACAAGTACGGTGTCGCCTGGCAGATCGTACCGGACCAGTTCATGCAATGGATCGATGCCGCTGACATGGAAACGGCAGCACGAGTGTTGAGCGTGATGCAAACCATGGTGAAGTTTGATCTTTCTCAGCTGGAGTCTGCCTACAAGGATGACGCGTAATTTGACAGGGAAGTTGGATGCTGAACATTAGAGACGCACGTGAAGAAGATTTTGACGGCATCTGGCCTTTCTTCCACGAGATCGCCGCAGCGGGTGACACTTACGGCTATCGACGGGATACCAGTAAAGAAGAAGCCTTCCATCTGTGGATGGAGTACCCCAGGCAAACTTATGTGGTCGAAGAAGATGGCAAAATTCTTGGCAGTTATTACATCAAGACCAATCACGAAGGGCCAGGTTCCCATGTATGCAATTGCGGATACATGGTTTCCTCGGCTGCCCGGGGCAGGGGATTGGCGACAAGTATGTGCGAACACTCTCAACAGCAGGCCTTGAAGCTTGGTTATAAGGCCATGCAATTCAATTTCGTTGCTGCAAGTAACGAAGGCGCGGTCAGGCTTTGGAACAAACTTGGATTCGACATCGTCGGCACCTTGCCCAGCGCCTTTGATCATCCAACTCATGGTTTGGTGGATGCCCTGGTAATGTATAAATGGCTTGGTGCATAGTGTTCGAGTTGGTTTTCTCTGGACTCTACCCATGAACTTGTCAGATGTGCGCAAGATTGCTCTTGCTCTTCCCGAGGTTACCGAAGAGCCTCATTTCGACCGGACTTCATTTCGCGTCAGGGGCAAAATTATTGCCACGGCACTATCCGACGAGCCTTTTCTCAACATTATGGCTAATGAAGCAATCAGAGAGCCTGCCCTTGCCATGCATCCGGATGTGTTGGAGAAATTGTTCTGGGGAAAAAAGGTTTGTGGTGTTCGGGTTGAGCTCAAGAATGCCAGCTCTGATCTGGTGTCAGACCTTCTGGAAAAGACCTGGAGATCAAAAGCACCCAGGTCTTTAATTACAGAGTGACTGCTGCCACTTCTTTTCTATTGCGCTCTGTCAGGTGAAATCTCGCGACGAGATTTCCATGGTACCCAGCCAGTGACTTAAGTCCACCAGCTCCCTGGCTATCAAGTGAATCACGCCGTCACTCTTCTGTACATGACCGGTCACGCCCATCAACATGGCACGCCGTACCACCGGTCGGTGCTTCTCACCCAGCTTGGGCCAGACCACCACATTCACGAAACCGCTCTCATCTTCCAGGGTTAAAAATGTGACACCTGCTGCAGTCATGGGACGCTGTCGGCAAGTCACGATACCAGCAATCTTGGCGCTCATCTCATTTTCTACATCATTCAGTTCGCTTGCCTTTAATACTTCATAATTGTCCAGATGTGGACGGAACAGGGCGAGGGGGTGTCGGCGCAAAGTAAACCCGGTGGCAGTGTAGTCACCGACGATGTTCTGTCCTTCGCTGGCCACTGGGAGCAACACATCAGTACCGAAGTCATTATCGAAGTCCGGGTCGGAGAAAAAGCTCAGTGCCGGGCTGCCACCCATGGCAAGCTGTTTCTGTTGGCCTGCCGTTTCAATACCACTGGCCTGCCAGAAGGCACGGTGACGGTCGCCGCTCAAGCCACGCAGAGCATCGGCCGCCGCCAAGGCTTCCAGATCGCCCCGATTGATGCCGCTGCGAAACACCAGTTCCTGCACCGACTTGAATTCACCGGCCTGCCTTGCTGCCACGATGGATTCGGCGCCGGCCTCTGACAAGCCTTTAACCAGGCGAAAGCCACTGCGCAGTTGCGCTGCGCTTTGCTGGTGGCAGGGCGACTCAGGTTTTTCGTAGTGGGTGTCAAACTCCAGGGTACAGTCATAAAAACTGGCATTCACATCGACCGGGATAATTTCTACACCATGATGCCTGGCATCCTTAATCAGCTGGGCAGGAGCATAGAAACCCATGGGCTGGCTGTTGAGCAGGGCGCAACAAAAGGCAGCAGGGTGATAGTACTTGAACCAGGAGGAGACATAGGCGATCAGTGCGAAGCTGGCAGAATGGGATTCAGGAAAACCATAGTCTCCGAAGCCCTTGATCTGTTTGAACAGCTGCTCGGCGAAATCCTGCTCATAGCCCCGTTCCAACATACCCCTTACCAGCTTCTCCCGATAAGGTTCCAGGCCCCCTTTGCGTTTCCATGCGGCCATGGCACGTCTTAGTTGGTCTGCTTCGCCGCCACTGAAACCCGCCGCTACCATGGCAAGCTGCATGACCTGCTCCTGAAAGATGGGTACACCAAGCGTGCGATCCAGCGCGTCTTTTACCGCCTCGCTAGGATAGTTTACCGGCTCCTTGCCGTTGCGGCGATTAAGATAGGGGTGCACCATGTCTCCCTGAATAGGGCCAGGTCGCACAATTGCGATCTGAATCACCAGATCGTAATAACTGCGTGGCCGCAGGCGCGGCAACATGCTCATCTGGGCGCGGGACTCAATCTGGAATACGCCGATGGTGTCGGCTTCGCCCATCATGTCGTATACCTTCGGATCTTCCGCGGGTATCTTCTGCAGGGTCAGCGGCTCCTGACTGTAACTGCTCACCAAATCGAGGCATTTTTGCACAGCAGTCAGCATACCCAGCGCCAGCACATCAATCTTTAGCAGGCCAAGAGATTCCAGGTCATCTTTCTCCCACTGGATCACGGTGCGATCGGCCATGGTGGCATTTTCAATGGGCACCAGATGTGAAAGCAGGCCCTGGCTGATTACGAATCCACCCACATGTTGAGAAAGATGTCGGGGAAAACCAATCAGGGCCTTGGCCAGGGTCACCAGCATCTGAATCTTCGGATCGGTGTAATCCACATCCGAATCGGACAACTGTTCTTCCAGTGTCGACCCCCACCAGTAGATAGACCTGGAAAGATGGTCCAGCAAGTCGCTATCCAGCCCCAGTGCCTTGCCCACATCGCGCACGGCACTGCGTGAGCGATAGGTAATCACCGTGGCAGCCAGAGCGGCGCGACTACGACCATACTTGTTGTAGATATACTGAATGACTTCTTCACGACGGGCGTTCTCAAAATCTACATCGATATCGGGTGGCTCGTTACGCTCCTTGGAGATGAAACGCTCGAATAACACTTCGATACGGGCCGGGTCTACCTCAGTGATTCCCAGGCAATGACACACGGCTGAGTTGGCGGCAGAGCCTCTCCCCTGACACAGAATCCCCTGGCTACGGGCAAAGGCAACGATATCGTGCACGGTGAGAAAGTAATGCTCATACTGCAGTTCCTTGATGAGCATTAACTCGTGCTCGATGGTATTACGCACCTTGGGCGTGGCCCCCTCGGGCCAACGTTCGCGAATTCCTTTTTCTGTCAGCTCTCGCAACCAGCCATGGGGCGTATATTCCGCGGGGACTAACTCTCGAGGATATTCATAACGCAATTCATCCAGAGAAAATGTACAACGTCTGGCAATTCGCACTGTCTCCTCAAGCAAGGCTTTTGGATATAACTTGGCCAGTTGTTCCCGGGAGCGCAGATGGCGCTGACCATTGCACTCACCATCGAGACCCACCTCCTCGATCCTGCGCCCAAGTCGAATTGCTGTCACCGTATCCTGCAACACGCGACGCCCGGGTTCGTGCATATAAACCCCGCCGGCAGCGCAGAGAGGGATGCCAAACTGTCTGCCCAGACGATAAAGCTGCCTGAGGCGATCTCTATCATCACCTCGTAACAACAACTCCACGCCGATCCACAGCCGATCGTTAAACAGACCTTGCAGCCACACCGCCTGACAGGCCAGTTGCTCAGGTGAATGGGCGCGCTCTGGTAACCACAACAAGAGGCAGTCCTGGGGCAGCTTGTCTTCGATCATGGGGCGATCGATGTGATAAGTCCCTTTCCTGGTTTCGCGCCGGGCGCAACTGATCAAATGACTGAGGTGACCATAACCACGGCGATTGATAGCCAGCACTACCAGGTGACAGCCACCGCTGAGATGGAATTCACTGCCAATGAGAAGCTGTATATTGCGTTCCTTTGCCGCCATGTGAGCGCGTACCACCCCTGACAGGGAGCATTCATCGGTAATGGCCAGGGCCTGATAACCCAGCTCGCAAGCCCGCTCTACCAGCTCTTCCGGGAACGAAGCACCGCGCAAAAAGGTGAAATTGGAGATACAGTGCAACTCCCCATAGGCCGGCAGGGACGCAGCACCGGACCCGGCAGGTCCAGCTTCCTTGAGGGATTTTGTGGCCATGATGACAAATCAGAATACTGGATAAATATACAGTATACTGATCTGTCAATAAAGAAAAAGCCCGGGCAGTGGAACTGCCCGGGCTTTATTGATCTGCTAGGGCACTAGCGCTTACTCGCCAGCTTCACCGGCACGCTGTTCCTCGATACGTTCGGCACGTAACAGATTGACCATACCGTAGTTGCCCTCGTGACAGGCATACTCGTAGAGCTGTCCGGCAACTTTTGTCATTGGCACAATTGCCGTGATCTTGTCGGTGAAAGTAGATGGTGATTCCAGCGTCCATTCATATTCGACGGTGAACTCATCGATGCGGGTAAATCTCTCCGTGAGCACTTTGTCGTGGGACGTACCAAAAGGCTCCAGGGCCGCGGCCATACCATTGAAATTGGTCGATACCACAACCAGTGTATCGCCATCGTAGTAGCCGCGCGGATCACCTGACCATTGCTTGATTTCTTCCGGCAAGGGAGGACGACCGTCCAGGGGCACAATGCGAGCATTGTGAATCATTTCAGTCAGGATCACTGCTGTGTCCTTGTGCTGAAAAATCTGTACGTTGTTGTTGTAGAGACTGGGTGAGAAAGGAGGACCATCATTGAATCCGATGATACAGCGCTCGGATAGTCCCCGGTCTTCCGGGCCATCTTTTGCAATCCCGCCTACGGTAAATCTAACCGGGCGTGCGCCGGGGATATCTTCGCCCAGCCCACCAAACTGCACTACTGAACCCTGCACACGTTCGGGATAGCGACCATTGGCTGGATAGACGATATGTGATGTGCGGATATGATCGGTAATACCAGCACTCTCTACCCAGAAGTCATTATAGCCGCCCGCACTGGGATCATCGGCCCGGGGCACAGCTGCATCTGAAGCCGCATCCCGCTCAGCCAGCGTGCGGCGCAAGGCTGCGATTTCATCGTTGGTCATGAACTGGCGTTCACCAAATCGTTCCGGGCGCTGCATGGGCACGTTGGAAGAGAAATTCCATACCCCTTGCAGATCCGGTTGCCCCCATAGATTCCGAGGCGGGACATAGGTCCCCTGTGCTGTCGCCGAACCTGCTAACACTACGGCAAATAGCGCCAGAGCAATTCCGCTTGCCTTGTTCATACCTTCTCCTGTGACCTGATTTCGAGGAAGGCACAAGGTAATGAGTTTCCCCACAGGAATCAATCCATACACGATAGTTTGGGAAGCTTGCTGGTTGTTCTGTTGCTATCAGACAGGCATAAAAAATCCGCCGGGTCAGACGCTCTGTGCTGACGCGGCGGATTAACAGATAAGCGAGGGACCTGCTGCTTAGCTACAGGTCAACGCTGCTCAACTCTTGCTTGCGCAACTTACTTAGCTCACTTAGCTCACTCAACTTGCTAGACTCGTGCTCGCTCAGCAGATGACGATTCACCACCATGCGATCATGCAGACGTTGCACCCTGCTACTGCCTGTTTTCTCAAACAGAAACGGCAGGAACGCGTGCACCAGGCACACCATGCTGGCCAGCCCCAGCTCAATTGCGAAAGACAGCGCATGCTTCATGTGCTGTGTATAGCTTTCATCAATCTGTCTGAGATGTGCGTTAAATCTGCTCAAGTCTTCGTTCCCCCCGTGCCTGGCAATCCAGCCTGTATGCGTGACCGGATCACTGTATTCAGGCACGGCTATAAAGTAACAAAGAATGAGGAGAAAATTTTTGCGAATCTTCTACTTAGGCTCTAATATAGAGCAATAATTTTCTTATATTGCCTTAATAATAGTACAGAATTCTATGGATAAGCTGGACAAGAAGATACTCGACCTGCTGCAGCATAACTCACAGATGTCCACGGCAGAAATTGCCGATGCGGTGGGCCTTTCAACCACGCCTTGCTGGCGACGCATTCAGAAACTGGAAGAGACGGGGGTGATCTCCAATCGTGTCGCATTGCTGAACCGTGAGAAACTCAATCTCGGCGTGGATGTTTTTGTAGCAGTGAAATCTAACCAACATAACTGGGAATGGCTGCAGCAATTCGCGGCAGCGGTTGCAAGGTTTCCCGAAGTGGTTGAGTTCTATCGCATGGCTGGTGAATCAGATTACTTACTGCGTGTTGTCGTGCCTGACATCGCAGCATTCGACAAGTTCTATAAGAAGTTGGTGCAATCCACAGAACTGGCTGATGTGTCTTCCAGCTTCGCCATGGAACAAATCAAGTACACCACCTCCTTACCTTTGAACTATGCCGACTAGACTGTTTGCCAGGTGTCAGGAAGGCAAGGGTACTGGCAGTTTTTCCGGCACACCGTAACCGCGCTGAACTGCGGGTCGCTCAGCAATTCGGACATACCATTCCTTAAGTCTGGGAAACTGGTCCAGGTCCATCTGCTGCCACTCGAATCGGGAAATCCAGGGCCAGGTCGCCATATCAACAATGGAGTAGTCATTGCAAAGGAAGTCCCTGTCTTCAAGCCTCTTGTTCAGGACGGCATAGATTCTGGCGTTCTCCTTACTATATCGATCCTCGGCGTAGGATGATTTTCCAGGATTGAATTTGACGAAATGATGGGTTTGTCCAAGCATTGGTCCGACGCTTCCCATTTGCATCATCAACCACTCCATCTCTTCCCAAAAAGCAGCACTCATCGGCTCACTCATGAATCTTCCTGTTTTGTTGGCCAGATACATAAGAATGGCACCTGACTCCATCATTGTTACACCGGTCTCATGATCTACTATGGCAGGAATCTTGTTATTGGGACTGATCTCAAGAAAGTCCGGTGCGAGCTGATCTCCCTGAGTTATATCGATGGGGAAGACCCGGTATGGCAAGCCCAGTTCCTCAAGCAGTATTGAAACCTTGCGACCATTGGGGGTATTCCAGGTGTAGAGATCAATTTCCGTATCAGTTGCTGCCTTGTTCATAGGGACTCCTTTCTAATCACTAGATGACGTCGCATGGTCGCGAAGAATTGAGTATACCCCTGGAATCGCTGAAAACAGCAGCATCTTTGTTGAGGCGATTGCCGGGACCCGCTTTTGTGGGTATGCTGACAGACCCTTTCAGAATCTTGAGTTAGAACGTTCGTTTTCCACCAGGCAGGGTGAGTGTTAATGAGATTCCTGACTGTTCTAAAGCCAATATTTTCTCGGCCAGGCATGGCAGCCGCGGCACTGTGTTTGAGTACCTGGGCTTCTGCCCAGGATGGCGTCGATGCTGAGAATGACTGGCTGAATGCCTTCGATCAGGCGCGTAGCGAACAGTTGATCCAGGAGGGTCAGCTGCTGATGCGCGAAGGGCAGTTTGACACGGCTGAGCGTGCGTTTGTTGAAGCGATGCAAATTGCCAAGATCAATTTTGGTCTGGACTCGACTGAACAACGTCTGGCGCTGGAGCATGCGATTGAAGCACAGCTAGCCCAGGGAAAATGGGAACAGGTTGAGAACCATTTGAGCTATTTTGAATGGTTGAATGACCAGGTCTACACCCGAGACTTTTATGACTATCTGCGCGGCACTGAACAACTCAGTAGTCTGTTATTGAGAGCTTCAGCAGATACCCAAAATCCTTTGGGTGTGCGCTACCTTATAGCGGCAAAGAATCTCAACTGGCGTGCAGTTACAGGTATCGAGGCAACACTGGGAGAATCCAGTCCGGAGCTGGCTCCCTGGCTTTACAATATTGTACTGACCCACTTTTACCAGACATCTTTGCTAAAGCGTGGCGGGATGAGCAGCTATGTTTACCGCAATGATGAAAATGAGGAAATAGCCGGTTGGACGCTGAATCTTGGTGACTCCTTACGCATATCCTATCGAATCGGTAGAGAGTTGCTGGAACGAATCACAGCAATCTACGAGCAGGCAGACAGGCTGCCTGCAGAAAGTGCTGCACTGGCTATTGTTTACCAGGCCGATTGGGAAATGCTGTTTGGTAACGAAGATGATGCCCTGTCTTTGTACACAAGCGCCTACGAGGAACTGCTTGCGTCCGGACTAAGCGAATCACAGGTCGATCAGTATTTCTCCCAACCCACTGCATTGCCTGCCATTGAACTTCAAACCAGTATCACAAGCCTGGCTGCCAATCAGCAGACGGGCCCTATTCGGTTCGACGCCTGGACACCAAACTATCCCGCAACAGCAGTACCTTCTGAACGCGTTACCATTCGCAGTGGGGCCGGCGAGGAATCCATGGCCCTGGTTCGCTTCGATTTACATCCGCTATTGCCATCGGATTTAGTCAGCAATGGGCGCACTCTGCGCCTGGGGTTCAATCTGGCTGATCTGGAAGTACTCAGAACATCTCCCGACAACGAGCTCATCCGTGAACGAGCCCGTCGGGAAGTGTCATTACTGCAGTTTCGACCGAAGTTGGAAGCTGGTGAGCCAGTTTCCTTTGAAGACATTGAGCTGGAATATCATTTCCCTCCCCAGTACAGTAACGTCACAGTTTCAGGAAACTAGCCATGAGATTTCTTGCCTGCTCTGCCCTGACAGCCTCAATGGCGTTGCTCATCAGCTGCGCCAGTGATCCTGGCAGCGCGTCCTACTACCGTGCAGGACAACCTACCGATGCAGAAGTAGAAGCCTACAATGCAACGGCTGCCCCCGGAGAGCGCATTGTCTGCAAGAAAGAAGCACCCAATGGTAGTCATATTCGCCGCCGGGTCTGTCGCCTGGAGCGGAATATGAATGAAACCACTTCCGCCTTTCATCATGAGCTCAGGCGTATTCGCAGCAGTACACTGTAACGCGAGTAAACCGCTAGCTATTTTTAATAAACTCGTAGTCGATTGCTTCTCTGAGGTCGATCTTCTGATGCTCTGATTGCATCGGGTACTTCAAACCAGTCGCACAATTGAAAAGCACAAGCTTCTCGTCAGGCTTGATGCGACCGCTGGCAAGTTCCTGCTTCAAGGCAGCCAGTGTTGCAGCGCCTTCAGGACACAGCAGTATGCCTTCGGTTCTCGCGCACTCCTGGTGAGCTGCATTAATCGCTTCATCAGAAACTGCAACGGCGAAGCCTTCACTTTCTCTCACCGCATCGAGGATTAAAAAATCGCCCACGGCCGCTGGAACACGAATGCCAGCGGCTATCGTGTGAGCATCCTGCCAGGGTTCCGCGTGGCGGGTGCCTTCTTCGAATGCTTTGACAATCGGCGCACAACCTTCAGCCTGAACTGCGACCATTCGTGGCCGCTTCGAACCTATCCAGCCAATCGCTTCCAATTCAGCAAATGCCTTCCACATGCCAATCAGACCAGTGCCGCCACCGGTGGGATAGAGAATGACATCTGGCACTTCCCAATTCAGTTGCTCGGCAAGTTCCAGGCCCATGGTCTTCTTCCCTTCGATTCGATAGGGCTCTTTCAGCGTTGATGTATCGAACCAGGCCATGGCTTCTTTACCTTCCCCAACAATGCGACCGCAATCGTTGATGAAGCCATTGGCGAGGAAGGTTTTCGCTCCCTGAAACGCGATCTCTTCGACATTTACTTTAGGTGTGTCTTCCGGACAGAACACATAGGTTTCGATATCAGCCTGTGAACAATACGCGGCGAGTGCCGCACCCGCATTGCCGTTAGTTGGCATGGCCATTCTTTTGACACCAAGCTCTTTCGCCATGGAAACCGCAAGTGCCAGGCCCCGCGCCTTGAAAGAACCGGTTGGCAAGCGGCCCTCATCCTTGATCAGAATCTCACCACAGCCTAACTGTTGCTGTATCTTCTTCGCCGGCAGAATGGGCGTCATTACCTCACCGAGACGTACCACATTCTCCGATCTACGCACGGGCAGAAATTCCCGGTAGCGCCAGAACTCGGGAAGTCGGGAAACCAGGTCTTGTTTGTTGAGCGCGCTGCCCAGGGCCTCCAGGTCGTAGCGAACCAGGAGGGGCTTACCCGCTTCAGATAAACCATGAAGTTGATCAGCGGGATAGTGTTTGCCCGTGTAGCTGCACTCCAGGTGGGTAACGAAAGTCTTGTACTCTTCCATAAGTTTGAAATTCTCCGTTTTCGATTTATTCCAGCTGATTAGAGTATTTCTCCCGGAACCGCTCGTAGAGCTGTTGTTGGGTGCCATTAAGGTCTATGTCACGACCCTGGATAAAGGCACCAATGACCTGGCTGGTTCGCATCTCCAGCGCATCACCCTCGGAGATAAACAGCGTTGCGTCCTTGCCCGCTTCAAGTGTACCGATGCGGTCATCCACCCCCAGGATCTCCGCATTGATACGGGTCACCATGGCCAGCGCTGTCTCCCGATCGAGTCCATAGGCAGCTGCGGTTCCTGCAAAGAAAGGCAAGTTGCGCTGCCTGTCTATAGAAGTGGCGCCACCACCGATGCCAACCTTGATGCCCGCATCATGTAACAGGAACGGCGTCTTGAACGGGGCATCCACGTCATTCCATTCACGCAGTGGTAACTCGTGAATGCGCTCATAGATCACAGGAATGTTTTCAGCGAGCAGGAAATCCTGGACCAGGATGGCATCAGCCCCGCCAACCAGCACAATCTCTTCCACACCATAACTTCTGGCGAATCGAACCGCACTGATTATCTCTTTGGCTTCATCGGCATGAATAAACAGCTTGGCGATGCCATTGAACAGAGCTTGCATTGCCAGCAAGTTGAGATTTACAGGATCGCCCGTGTAAGTCGAAGCGTCCTGGAACAGGGAATGCAAAAGCTGGGTCTGGCCCTGATAGTTCTCGTTCTCTACGCGTTCGAACTGCCCAGATTCAGGATTGCGACGCCGTTGCATCATGCCAGGCCAGTGCAAGTGCAAACCCACATCTTCAGAGAGCAAGGCGTCTTCCCAATTCCAGCCGTCAAGTTTAAAAACTGAAGACGAACCTGAGATCAAACCTCCTTGCGGTGCAACCTGTGCGGTGAGGATGCCATTGAACCTGTTCGTAGGAATGATTTCCGAATCAGTGTTATAGGCAATCGCAGAGCGCACACTGGCATTAATATCTCCTTCCTCCACCACATCCTGAGTGGCTCTGACAGATCCTACTTCACTCAATCCCAAGGAAGTGTTCGGGAGAACAAAGCCGGGGTACACGTGTCGCCCCTGCAAATCAAAGACTTCATGGTCAGTGAGATCTATGCTGTCCGCAGCGGTTCCTACCGCCGTGATAATGCCGTCATCAAAGGTGATAACACCATCACCAATCACGGTGCCATCACCAATGTGGATGATGGCGCCAGTCAAGGCTATTGGTCCAGCCTGATCCGGTGCCGGCGTGGGTACGATGCCATGGGAGATTGAGTAGCTCAGTGAAAATATGAGACCCAACAAAATCAGAAGCTGCTTTCTCGTTTCACGAATCATCATTCTGTAGCTCCTTCGTTGGTGATTGCGGCAATAATGCGCGCCCGTTCGGCAGCAATTTGTTCCCGCAAGCGGGCATCATTGTCTTTGTCGTAGTACGGCGTCCCTTCTATCCAGGTGGTCTCTGCCACGGCATAGATGGACAGAGGATGATCTGACCAGAGCACCAGGTCTGCATCTTTGCCCTCGCGGATACTCCCCATGCGATCATCCAGATGCAGCAATATGGCAGGATTCAGAGTCACCATTTTGAAGGCTTCGATCTCGCTGATGTCACCATACTTGACTGCCTTGGCGGCTTCCTGGTTGAGTCGACGGGACATCTCGGCGTCATCTGAATTGATGGCAACTACTACCCCGGCTTCTGCCATCAAGGCAGCATTGTAAGGAATGGCGTAGCGAACTTCCCATTTATAACCCCACCAGTCAGCAAAAGTTGAACCCCCGGCACCATGGGCAGCCATTTTATCCGCGACCTTGTAGCCCTCAAGAATGTGAGTAAAGGTGTTGATGTTGAAGTCGAAGTTATCTGCCACGTTCATCAACATATTGATTTCAGATTGTACGTAGGAGTGTGCAGTGACAAAGCGTTCGCTATTAAGCACTTCCAGCATGGCCTCATCGACCAGGTCACGACGGGGGGCCACAGTGTTACGCTGCTGAGACCGAGACAAATCATTGTAGTCATCCCAGGCCTTGCCATATTCCAGCGCTTCACTGAAGGCGTTCACGAAAACCTGTTCAACACCCATGCGGGTTTGCGGATAGCGAAACGAGAACGGATTGCGGCTGCGTTTGACGTTCTCTCCCAGAGCAAATTTTATAAACTCGGGCGCATCTTCTATCAGCAACTCATCAGACGCTGAACCCCAGCGCATCTTTACGGTCGCAGACTGACCACCGATCGGATTCGCTGACCCATGCAATAACTGCGCTGCGACGACACCACCGGCGAGGTTGCGATAGATATTGATGTTTTCCGAGTCCACGACATCCTTCATGCGCACCATGCTGGAGTTGGTCTGACCTTCATTGATATTGAACAGGGCAATATGTGAGTGTTCATCAATGATCCCCGGAGTCAGGTGCTTGCCGGTTCCATCGATAACTCTGACGTCGTCTGCATCGAGATTGTCGCCAACCTCTGCGATACGTCCGTCGCGAACCAGCACATCGGTTACCACATTGCCAATGTCTTCGTTGGTCCATACGATCGCCCCACGAACCAGAAAATCTTCCTGCTGGGGCAATGTGGTGCGACCGTAGGCAGTAAATGGATAACGAACAGCTGCCGGTAGATCAGGTACAGCTTCCTCTTCTTCGTCACCTGGCTCCTGAGCAACATCACCACGACGACTGAGCTGCCAGCTTATGAGTTGACCGTCAGGTGTGTAACCATTGCCTTGCCAGCCCGATTCATTGGTCCAACCGGTCAGACGCACCTGGTTACCGTCTTCATCAAAGACAAAGTTCAGGGTAATCAGGTCCTGGGACAACTCCAGATTGACTGTTCTTTCTTCATTTTCCCCATCTGCATCTGCAGGGAGATTCAGTTTCGCTTCCGGATCGGAGCCATCGAAACTCAGGGTCAGGTCAAACTCTTCATCTGCGACTGTAAGCAGGTAGTTGCCGGCACGATTGTCAAAATCTTCATTGAGTTGATATCGCTCACCGGCAATCCAGTTTTCCAGCAGCACCGTCTCTTCATCCAGGAGCGGACCACTGGTGATGAGAAAGTTGGCCAGGGCATCGTCCTGCAGTGACCCGATTTGCCCCTCAAGGTTCAACATTGCTGCTGGCACACGGGTAAGCGCGTTGATCGCCGTGCTTTCCGGCAATCCGTTTGCCACCGCTTTACGGAGTTGCGCCCAAAACTCAGCATCTGATCCCGAAGTCAGCGCAAAGGAGATACCGGCCTCGTTCAGGATTCGTGGATTGTAGGGTGCCATCTCCCAATGCATCAGGGATTCAAGAGAGACGTCTTCCGCTGCAATAGGGTCTGTCACTTCGGGTGCCTCGGGAAAATCAACAGGCACAATGAGCGAGGCGCCCGTGTCAGCGATCAGATCTGCCCGTCGGTAGCTGTCTCCTGCGGTTTTCAGAATGTACTGGGTAGCGAACTCATCCCCGATCTTGTCTGCGGTCAGTGCCTGTTGCCAGTTGTTTACTTCCAGAATCTGGGGAAGAGTCTGGTTGGCCTGCCAGGCATCGAGA
This sequence comes from uncultured Pseudohongiella sp., assembly GCA_965267495.1. GTDB lineage: Bacteria > Pseudomonadota > Gammaproteobacteria > Pseudomonadales > Pseudohongiellaceae > UBA9145. The sequence goes on from OZ254078.1 coordinate 3,496,794, forward strand.
GTCGCATCGGTAAATGGGCGCGGATCCTGGCTGGTAAACCACTGGGCATCCAGGAAGGTCTGACGAATCAGGGCAAATGCGCCCATCAATGACGAAGGCATGGATTGGGTTGAGCTACCCTTGTCCAATGAGTAGTGGGCAGCAGCATCGGAGACAAAGATTGCTTCGTTGGCATTTTGATCACCCAGGGTTATCAATGCAGATGTTCCCCTGGCAATACCATCGGCACGATGTGTCAGTACAGCGGAGAAACCCAGGTCGCGAAATTCTTTGACCGCATCTTCGTCTGTGGCATAAGTGGTACTGGCACGAAAGTTAGCGCGAATAGCATCATTGGCATTCAGTGCCCTATCCGATGGAAACAGATTTTCGGCGGCACCGTTGTCGTCCACCGCTTCAAGTTCCGGCAATCCCAGGTCGGTGTAGATATCAATCAGGCCTGGATAGAGATAGCGACCCGCGAGATCGATCTCAAAAAAGCCAGGGGGCACATCGTTGTCATCCTGAACGGAAACAATTCGACCATCCCGAATTAGCAGACTGCCACTTTCGTAGCTGCCATCGACCTGATACAGCATGGCATTGGTAAATGCATAAGCACTCGCCCTGTTGTCCGCAATACCATTTGGCGTAGCAGTTACCTGGGCTGCAATCTGATCAGCAGACAGTGAAACCGACAGCATCAGTAACACTGCACTTGCAGTACGGACAAATGACTGTCTGCCTATAAAAAATTCTGGTGTCATGGGTCAACCTCCTGACCGCAATTTGAGTCTAAAGCAGGGAAAAGCGTAGACCTGAAGCGTGCAAGCGAGCAGTTTAACGCTATCTCAAACCATTGATAAAGGCAGGAGCTTTTCTGGAGTAGTCTGACCCTATAGCCCTCTTGATTTCAGGTATACTCCGGAGCTGCTCTGCTAAATGATGATTGGAGGACAACATGTCATCGTCTTACAAATTTTTTGTCGCCGCACTTGTCGCCACTTCCTGCACAATGCTGGTAGCTTGCGGTTCGGAAGGGGATTCAGAAGGGAATTCCGAAGAGAGTTCAGCAACTTCTGCACCAGCGGCTTCCGATTCCGGAAACCTTGTTGCCGACACCGGATCAGCCAGCCAGGAACCAGCGGGTCCGGAACTGGGCACTTTTGGCATCGACCTGAGTCATCAGGACCCGACTGTACGCCCGGGCGATGATTTCTTCCGCTATACCAATGGCCTCTGGCTGGATACATTCGAGCTGCCCGCGGACAGAAGCAACTACGGATCTTTCAATGTTTTGGGCGATCGGTCCGATCAGCGGGTGCGCAGCATCATCGACGACCTCACCAACATGGAACCTGCACAGGGATCTACTGAACAGAAAATCAGTGATTACTACCTCAGCTATATGGATGTGGAAACTCTCAATGAGCTGGGTATTAGTCCATTGCAGCAAGGTTTGGCCGCCCTGGCCGAGATAGACACGGTTGAAGAACTGGTTGCAGGCTTTGGTCGTGCCCAGATTGAGAATACCGCCAGCCCGTTTGGTTTCTATATTGGTGCCGACCGATCAGACCCGGACCGTCACCAGTTGAACTTCTCTATTGGTGGCCTGGGCCTCCCGGATCGCGATTACTACTTGCAGGACACTGAAGATTTTCTCAATGTCAGGTCAGAATACGTTGCTCACATAGCCCGCATTCTGGACTTTGCCAATATCGAAAACAGTGCGGAGAAGGCTGATGCGATACTGGCGCTAGAGACACAGGTTGCTGAACACACCTGGCCACGCTCCCAGCGACGCAACCGTGATCTAACTTACAACCCAATGACCTATGAGGAATTCAAGGCAGAGTATCCGGAATTGGATTGGGATACCTACTTCACTGCTGCAGGTATAAGCGATCTCACTGATCTCAATGTCTCTTATCCAAGTGCCATGTCTCCCGTTATAGAGCTGGTCAATACTCTACCGGTGGAAGACTGGCGTAGTTTCATGACTTACCGCTTCATTGTGGATTCGGCCAACGTGCTTTCCGAAGAGCTGGACCAGGAAGCCTTTTCTTTTTACTCCACAGTACTCAATGGTGTGCCACAGCAGCGCGAACGCTGGGAAAGGGGGGTCATGCGAGTCGGCTCTCTCAATAGTCTCGGTGAGGCGCTGGGTCAGGTTTATGTGGAGCGACATTTTCCTGAATCTGCAAAACAACAGATGGAAGAACTTGTTGAAAACCTCCGCGCTGCCCTGCGTCAGAGTATCGAAGAGAACGACTGGATGGGTGAAGCCACCAAGGCCGAAGCCTATCGAAAGCTCGAGGCATTCCGACCCAAGATCGCTTATCCGGATGTGTGGAAAGATTTTTCTGATCTCGAGATGCGCAGAGACGATCTGTTTGGCAACGCACAACGAGTACGCGAGTTCAATTACGCCGACGAAATTGGCCGCCTTGACGAAGCCACGGATCGGGAGGAGTGGGGCATGACTCCGCAAACGGTAAATGCTTACTACAATCCTTCTTTTAATGAGATTGTTTTTCCTGCCGGGATTCTGCAACCTCCTTTCTTCGATCCTGCTGCAGATCTTGCCGTTAACTATGGCGGTATAGGCGCGGTGATTGGTCACGAAATGGGCCACGGCTTCGATGACCAGGGTTCCAAGTCTGATTGGGCTGGTGTGCAGCGCAACTGGTGGACCGATGAGGATCGGGCCAACTTCGATACCCAGGCCAATACACTGGCGGAACAATACAGTCGCTTCCAACCAGTGCCGGGCTATTTCATTGACGGTCGCTTCACTCTCGGAGAAAACATCGGCGACGTGGGTGGATTGTCTCTGGCTTATCGAGCCTACCAGATGGCCCTGGGTGGCCAGGAAGCACCCATTATTGATGGCCTTACCGGTGATCAAAGATTCTTCCTGGCCTGGGCCCAGGTCTGGCAGCGCAAATATCGCCAGGATGCTTTGATTCAACGGCTTACTACCGATCCCCATTCACCTTCAGAATTTCGCGTGAATGGCGTAGTACGTAATTTCGACGAATGGTATGAAGCCTTTGATGTGCAGGCAGATGACGAACTCTACCTGGCACCGGAAGATCGAATCCGAATTTGGTAGAATGATGTAGGCAAAAGGGGTAGCTTGGTAGCTGCCCCTTTTTTGTTTCCCGGATATAAACTGGTGAGCGTGGATAAGCTTATGAACTCCAATTCACTTCGTACTCTCTGTCTACTGCTGTTCTTGCAGGCATCCACACAGCTACTGGCCCAGGATTATGATGTACTGATAATCAATGGACGCATCGTCGACGGAACAGGCACACCCTGGTACGAAGCGGATGTTGCCATCAACGACGATCGCATCGTAGGCATCGGAGATTTATCTGATCGCACTGCCTCACAGCTTATCGATGCTGCGGGTCTGGTAGTAGCGCCGGGTTTCATCGACCCTCACACGCATGCACTACGCGGTATCTTCGATGTGCCGAACGCGGAGAGTGCTTTGTTGCAGGGCGTCACTACCCTGACCGAGGGCAACGATGGCACTTCACCTTTTCCTATCGACGAGCACTACCGTGAGATTGAGGAACATCAGATTAGCCCAAATTGGGCGGTGTTTGTTGGCCAGGGTACGATTCGGTCACAGGTGATCGGTCCAAATGATCGCGATGCAACTGCAGCAGAGATGGAGCAGATGAAAGCCATGGTACGAGAAGCCATGGAGCAGGGTGCCCTGGGTATTTCAACCGGCCTGTTCTACGTGCCAGGCAGTTTTACTTCCACCGAGGAAGTCATCGAGCTCAGCAAAATTGCAGCCGAGTATGGCGGTATCTACATCTCTCATATGCGCAATGAAGCCTTCGCACTTCTCGATTCTGTCAACGAGACCATTCGTATTGGCGAGGAGGCGAATATCCCGGTGCAGATGACGCATCACAAAGTCATCGGCGTGCAGAATTGGGGTTTATCGGTGGACAGCCTCGATCTGGTAGATGAAGCAAGGGCCAGGGGCATCGATATCACCATCGACCAGTATCCCTATACGGCCTCACAAACCAGTATTACTGCCTTGATTCCACAGTGGGCGCAAGAAGGCGGCAGGGAACAACTGCTCTACAGAATCTTCAGTGAGGAAACGCGGCCCACAATCAAGAACGAAGTTGTGAATCTGATTCTTTATGACCGTGGTGGTGGTGATCCCAAGAACGTGTTTATTTCGCGTAATAGCTGGGACCCAGAGATGGCGGGCAAGAATCTCGCTGAACTCACCGAAGAAGCCAACATGGAGCCAACCCCTGAGAACGCTGCCGATGTTGTGTTCGATATCATCCGTGGCGGTGGCGCAACTGCTGTCTACCACGCCATCGGTCCAGACGATGTTGATCGCATTATGCAGCATCCGGCCACAGCAATAGGCTCGGATGGGCCTGTTGGGATTTTCGGTGAAGGCGCACCACACCCACGCCAATACGGCACCTTTGCCCGAGTACTCGGGCACTATGTGCGCGAACGGGGAATAATTAGCCTGGAAGAAGCAGTGAAGAAAATGAGTAGCCAGACTGCAAGAAGACTCAGCATCCATGATCGGGGCTTACTCACGCCAGGCTACTTCGCTGACATTGCAGTGTTTGATGCCGACGAGATCATTGATAAAGCCACTTTTGAAGACCCACACCAGTACGCTGTAGGGATGAAATATGTGTTGGTCAATGGTGAACTCGTTGTGGCCGATGGACAACACACGGGTCGTAGACCAGGAAGAATTCTCTACGGACCTGGCTATGTTGACAATTAGACAAAGAGTGATCGTTATGAAAAAAATCTTTCTATTAGGGTTGTTGCTTGCTACTTCTAATCTTGCGTTCTCTCAGAGCGGTATTGAGTATAGGCCTCTCAACCAGGAAGCGCTGCGTGAATCTCAACAAGACGGGCCATTGGAGTGGAAGGTATTGGTAGATGCAGCAAACCTCGGTGGCATAGAGACACGCATAGCCGAGCTGACCTTTAATACCGACTACGTCGGCCAGCCCCACACCCATGACGCCATTGAAATATTTTACGTACTCAGTGGCCGCTTTGGTCATAATGTCAACGGTGTACCCGGCGTGTTGGAACCCGGTGAAATTGGCATCTGTCGCCCAGGCGATACCATCATTCACACTAACGAGGGTGATGAACCTGCAGTAGTATTGACTATCTGGCTACCTGGCGGTGCCACTGCGCCTTTTCATCAGCCTTGAACATCAACGGCAGTTAATTGTCTCTGCCAGTTCGCAAGGAACTGGCAGGATTCGCTATTCCACGGCGAATAACCTCACTCAGGTTCAGAATCAGTTCAGTCAGTTTTCTTAAACTATTGAATTCTTGCCGAATTATCGATTGGCACAGTTCTCGCATTGAATGACTGGTCGAGTTGAGCTGGTTACGGTCATTTACGCTCTGTAGCCAGAGTCTGTGAAACATTTTCGTATTCCAGACGTGTCTTAATTAAAGCAAGAAAAGCAATAAGACCAAATAGATGCTGTTCAATACTCCTCTTTTCTTCCTCTTTTTTGCGTGCTTCTTCACGCTGTACAGCTTTGTATTTCTTAAACGATACCCTAGATTACTGCTGATCCTGGTTGGCAGTCTCATTTTCTACGCAGGGTGGAATTACAGATTCATTCCCCTGTTGGTTTTCAGTGGCATTGTTGACTACTTTGTCGCGCTGGGCATACAGAACGAAGAGAATTCACGTCGCAGGAAGCTTTATCTCGCTATTTCTATCGCTACCAACCTTGGCATTCTTGCTGTTTTCAAATACAGCGACTTCGCCATGCAGTCGGTTGTGGAATTGCTTGGCTTGTTCGGCTACGAAACGTCATGGACTGTGCTGAACTTCGTATTGCCGGTCGGTATTTCCTTCTACACTTTTCAGAGCATGAGTTACACCATCGATGTGTATCGGGGTGAAATGCAGGCCCGTAAAGGCTTGTTAACATTCATTTCTGCGCTGGCATTTTTTCCACAGCTGGTTGCCGGCCCAATTTTGCGGGCCAGATACATTCTTCCCCAACTCGAACTCATGCCTTCGCCAACCTGGGCCGGGGCAAAACATGGCGCGCTTCTATTCACTATAGGTCTATTCAAGAAGACAGTTGCCGACCTGCTGGCAGCCAATGTGAGTTATGCCTTTGACGGGCCAGGCGTTAGCACGCTGGAAGCCTGGACCGGGGTGCTGGCTTTTGCTGCGCAAATCTACGGCGACTTTTCCGGCTACACCGACATGGCGATTGGAACCGGCATGATCCTGGGATTCAAGATTCCCTTGAATTTCCGCCTTCCTTATTTCGCAATCTCTCCAGTGGATTTTTGGCGCAGGTGGCATATCTCACTCTCGAGCTGGTTACGCGACTATCTGTATTTCTCACTGGGAGGGAATCGCAATAACCGCCGCTATCGAAACATCATGATTACGATGCTGTTGGGAGGCTTGTGGCATGGAGCCGCCTGGACCTTTGTAGCATGGGGGTTTTTTCACGGCCTAATTATTATCGCCACTCACTATCTGGCGGCAGTAGAGTCATTCAAAGGATTTGCCAGAAATCTCACACTGCCGGTACGAGTACTGAAGTGGGCCATTACCTTTTACCTGGTACTAATTGGCTGGGTGTTTTTTCGAGCACAGAGCTTTGGTGATGCCACCGCAGTATTGTTGAGCATGCATGGCCTTACCGAGGCAGAGGCAGCCGCAAGGGCAGGCCTGGCATTTGTGCTGACCATGGTGGCGCTCGCTATCATGCACATCTTCGATTGGCTTGTGTTGCGATACAGCAATGGTATCGAGAATCGAATCTGGCTGTACTGGCCGCTAATATTCATTTTCCAGTTTGTTTGTTTCATGTTTGGAGCACCCAGCGATGCCTTCATCTATTTCCAGTTCTGATTTCGAGAACCAGTTTCAGACACTCGATCATAGTCAGGAGTTCAGGGTGCGACTGAAGACCTTCATTGCGGGCATCATTATGTTTGCTTTCGTCACTGGTCTTTTTTCCTATCTTGCCGGCCTGGTTCCCATCAACGATCGGGCGCTGGTCATGATCGATCAGTTACCAAACGTGGCGCAGGACTACCCCAATCAGAAGAAGGTAATGATATTCGGTACATCTATGGTGCAAGCCGGATTCGAACCCTATCAGTTCGATGCCTATTTCGAAAACAGAAACATGGATGTAGTCAGCTACAACTACGGGGTGGGTAACCTGAATCCTGAGTTCCAACAGTACATCACTGATCATATTCGGAGAGAAATGGAGACCAATAACGAATCTCTTGATCTGGTGTTACTGGAGTTCAATCCATTTCAGACAACTAAAGCCAGAGCTGTACTGGGTGACTTTACCCGGGACCAGAGCGAAGCAGAGCTGCGCACAATCGGTGATCTATGGAATATTACACTCGAGGATCCCAATCGCGGCGTGAGGCTTTTTAATATTCGCTATCTACGAAATGGACTCTCTGCTGAACTGATAACATCGGCATTGACTATTACGAATCCCAACATAAGCGAGCCGACGCAAGAATTCAGGGATGCCATTCGAAACCGCAATGAGTTACAAGGGGCATTTTTTGATATCTCTCCAGAGGCCCGAAATTTCTTTGGAGCAGTATGGCATGAAGACCTTCGTGGTGGCCGTATTGATAAGAGAGTTTTAAGTCCCGAATCCATCGAAGCCCTCGATGCCTGGTCTGACGGTTTCCGGGCAAATTCTCTAATGGAGGCTGATCTGCAGCGGCGTATTATCCAGGGCGATATTCTTGGATTGGATTTTGCTGATCATCTGGTAGAGGCTTTTATCAACATGGTTCGGGATCTCGATGCGGTGTCCGAGAACATGGAAGTAGTTCTACTCCCACGAAACACTGACTGGGTAATTTACACACCCGAGGTGCAGGCTCGCCTGGATGCGCTGATGGAGCGCATTACAAACGAAACAGGGATCCCGGTACGCGATTTTCAGGACCATCCACAAATAACGCCTGAAATGTTTGTGGATACGACACATTTGTCATTTGCCAGTGGTATCGACACCTACACGAGGGTACTCGCAGAGACTTACACGGCGGTTCTCAGATAAGTGCCTGACTCTACATGTTTGATAACAGCCTAGTAAGCCAGGGCGTAAGCTTCTCTTCGCGGGTCAGCAGCTGCAGTTAACACGCCAGTATCCGGATCATGATGTATCATCTGGGCGCCGCCGAAGGTGGCAGTCCAGCCCTCGATAATATTCAATTCATGACCGAGGTTCTGTAATCCCTGTAGTGCAGATTGCGAGACACGGTTTTCAATCGATACCCGCACCCCTCCTTGAGACCTGAACCTTGCTGCTTCAATTGCCTGCTGTGGGGTCATGCCAAACAGCAACATGTTGTTGGTGATCTGCAAGATCGTTTGCGTCTGGCTATCACCACCGGGCGTGCCAAGCGTGAAAGCAAACTCGCCATCAGGGTAAAGCGCCATTACTGGCGAGAGCGTATGGTAGGGACGCTTGCCAGGCGCCATCTGATTGGGATGTCCTGTCTCAAGGGTAAACAGCGCGCCTCGGTTGTGCAGCAATATGCCAGTTGCCTCGTCCAGCAGACCGGATCCAAAGCCGGCAAAGTTACTCTGAATCCAGCTCACCGCATTACCCCATTGATCTACGGCAGTGATGTACACAGTATCGCCCGCATCGGACTGGTTACCGTTTGGATCTGCCAGAATTTCATTGCCAAAACCTGGTTCAACTTCCACTGCAGCACGCTGAGCATCCACCAGTTGTGCTCTCTCCGCCAGGTAATCCGCATCGAGAAGCTCTTCAACCGGCACATTGGCCAGTGCCGGATCTGCCACCCATCGGTCACGATCTGCAAATGCCAGTTTTTTCAGTTCGATTAATGTGTGCAAATATCCGGTTCCGTTCTGCTCCATATTTTGCAGATCAAATGCCTTGGACATTTCAAACAATGCCAACTGGGTAATTCCCTGTGTGTTGGGCGGCATCACCACAAACTCATGGTCAAGATAATCACCACGAATTGGCTCAACCCAGGTTGAAGTATGGGAAGCAAAATCCTCTTTTCGCAGATAACCACCTAACTCTGTGAGAAATGCTGACAGCTGCTCTGCGATTGTGCCCTGGTAAAAGCCTTCCTTGCCTTCATTGGCGACTATTTCCAGGGAATCTGCGAGTTGCGGATTGCGCAGTAGCGATCCTACAGGCGGCGGAGAGCCATGAGGCAAATAGAGTTCTTTGCCAGCTTCATTCAGATTCGCACCCTGCTCTTCAAAGTCCTGAGCCAGACGCGTAGACACTGCGAATCCGGTGCGTGCATACTCGATACCCGTTGCCAACAAGTCTGCAAATTCCATGCTGCCGTATCGCTGATGGGCGTCCACCCAACCAGCTACGGCACCGGGCACGCTCACTGAGAGAGGCCCTGCACCCGGAACCCGTTCAAGCCCGGCGGCGGCAAAAAACTCGGGAGTAGCCATTGCTCCTGTACGACCGCTGGCATTCAAGGCCGTGACTTCACCACTTGTGCCATCGTAGAAAATGCCGAACGCATCTCCACCGATGCCATTCATGTGCGGACGTACAACGGCGAGCACGCCGGCCATGGCAATAACTGCGTCGGTCGCATTACCCCCTGCCTGCAAAACTCTGAGACCTGCCTGAGTTGCCAGGGGATGTCCCGCAGAGACCGCGGCAATCTGGCCTCGCACATCAGGACGATTTTGTGGGGCATAGCTGGTGGTCTGAAAACTGCTGGTTTCTGTTGTTGCTGCTTGTTCAACAACAACCGCCTGATCGCTGCAAGTCGTAAGCAGAGCGAAAAGCAGCACTGAGCTAATTGTCTTGTTCATTTAACGCCCTCCTGCCAGGTCAATAAAAGTACCTGTCGCATAAGATGACTTGTCTGAGGCCAACCAGTAGATTGCCTCCGCAACTTCTTCTGGTAGACCACTTCGTTTCATGGGTAGAAGAGGTGCCAGACGTTTAGGCCTGTCGGGCTCACCACCATCTGCATGAATCGTTGTTTCTATTATTCCCGGGCGCACCGCATTTACGCGTATCCCTTCGTCTGCAACTTCAAGCGCCAGGCCACGAGTGAAGGTATCCAGCGCACCTTTACTCGCTGCATAATCCATATACTCATTCGGCGCACCGAGCGTGGCTGCGATGGACGATACATTCACAATGCTCCCCCCTGCGCCACCCAGTCTCGTGGACATCCGCTTCACCGCTTCCCGACTGCAGAGAAAACAACTGGTGACATTGGTAGTCAGAATGTTATTGATGCGTTCCATATCCATGTCCAGCAAACGGCTCTGGGGCAACAGAATGCCAGCGTTGTTAACCAGAGATGACAACGAGCCCAACTCTTCATCTACTTCATTGAACAAGCGAAGCACTTCATCTTCCCTGCTTACATCTGCTTGCACAATCATTGTTCGCACACCAGCGTCAGCAACTTCGCCGGCAATTTGCTCTGCGGCTTCTTTGTTACTTATGTAGTTGATGGCGACTGCCCAACCATTGGCGGCAAATAGCCGCGCACTGGCAGCACCAATACCGCGACTACTTCCTGTGATTAGAACGATTTTTTCTGACATATCCGTGTTGAATTGAGTTTAATGCAACGATTACTTTGAACACGCCATCGCTATGACCTGGTCCCAAAGATCTTCTGCGTAAACGAAAACCAGTATTGATACTCTGGATCAGGGTTGCGCTTCTGGCGGATTCAGTTTTTCTTCAATATCAATTTCTGCGCCACGGTCCAAAGCATGCTGATAATGCACACGCGCCGACTCCAGATCTTCGGCCCAAACGAAGTAGTCTCCCATGGCTTCATGAGAAACCGGACTGTCTGGATAGTTGGCAAGGTTAAATTGTGCCAAAGCTAAAGCAGATTGGGGTTTGTCATTAAACTTCAGGCCATTCACCAGTGAGTTGATCCATTGCAAAGATGGCAGATGAGTGTATCCAAATTTTTCGGAAATAGACTGGTAGTGATCCGCAATGAAGCCGGTGATTCGTTCCGGATCATCGGGCCAATCCGGATCAACAAATTGTCGCAGCTGTGGGTTTGGATCGTACCAGGGAAACAAAAATCTGAAACCATCATATTCAGAGATGAGCGGTACACTGCCATGACTGTCTTCATCATAGTAAGCCCAATCGAAATGCAATCCGCTGATTGAGTCTGCCTCTGCACTGCGAGAGAACTGCAGTATAGATCTGATATGTGTTGTCCTGTCTTGCGTATCCTCGGCAAGTTCTTCCAGTGCCATGCCTGGCGGCATGGTATTCGCCACACTGACAAAGAGTGACTTGCCACTGAAATCCCTTTCCGTCAACGCTGATTCCGCCCGATGCAACACCGACTGCTCGTCCCACCACAAACTGGGATCAATGGCGACGTAGTTTTCAAATACTTCCGGCCTCGTAATCATGGCTTCAATAGCCATGAGACCGCCCAGGGAATGACCAATGAAAGTGCGATACTGGCTGGCTGGATAATTGGCTTCCACATGAGGGATAACTTCGTTTTCCAGAAAGTCGAGGAAGGCGGTACCTCCTCCAGTCGTGCCTTCAGTGTGCGTGGGTGTGAGATCGCGCATCCGATCCGTATTGGGTAGGCCGACAACAATCATTTCCGGCAGGATCTTATTGCCATTAACCGTACTGAGTTGGTAGATCATGCCGGTGACGGATCGAAAGTGCCCATTGCCATCTAGCAAATAAACCACCGGGTAGATTTGATTGTTGTCTTCATTCTGGGCGCTGCGCGGCAGATACACCCAAAGATCTCTCTCTTCACCAAGAATAGTGGAATTTATAGTGTCGATAGTGCCAATGACGATCTCGCTGTCTTCTGCTGCATTCGAACTTGCAGCAGTTGGCTCTGCGACTTCTGAGGTGGGTGGCTGACAGCTGGCCAGCAACAGGCTGAGAATGAGAAGGGCTGGGCGAGATAAGCTCATGGTGAACGCTCCTTCGACAAAGACAGTAGTCGATTACCAGAGCTTACACCTGTTGCGCATGATTGACTAACTCAGTGCTTCAGACTGGTTTTCGGCACACAACAAACGCAGCCTGGCCTTTTTTCTGAGGCATCTGAAATTCGATTTCAAAACCAGCGCTTTCAAAAGATTCCAGCAGCGCCTGCCGCTTTAAGTACTGAACCGGCGGGATGCGCCCGAACAAACGCATTACCGGAATAAAGATACGCCAGGGAGAAACAATGACATCTCCCAGGCATGCTGTGCCACTAACAAATACCCCGCCTGCTCTGGTAAGTGTGTAGATCTTTCGAATAGCTGCCTCTGGATCTTCCAACAGGTGGATAAGATTGAGGGCTAATATCGCATCGTAGCTAGCAGGATCAGCTGACAGTGATTCAACCGTTGCTTGCGCAAATTCCACGTTTTCAATCTTCTCATCTCTGGCCTTGGCTTGTGCAATCTCCACCATCTTTGAAGAGAGATCGGTACCAAGCACATGTTTAACATGAGGTGCGTGATGTAATGCAGTCGTGCCAGTTCCACAACCTAATTCCAGCACTTCAAAATTCGGCTGCAAATATTGCTGAGTGATTCTCAGCTTTTCCTGATAGACAGATTCATCTCTTACTGGAGATTTCGCGTATTTTTCAGCAGTGTTGTCCCAGAATTTTTCCGCTTGCATAGTGACTCACTGTAGAGAGATGTAGACACCAATCGCTTCATTGGCCAATCGATCGACTTCCCTGGTGTCCTTGACTCGAAAACCTATTGAGTTGTCTTCATTAATCCAGTGTTCTATTTCATGGATAGTGAGTTGTTCCAGCAGGTCTTCCCGAATTTCAGGATTTCGCATGAAAAAGAAGTCTTCAGCCATGGGATCAACTGCTACTGGCTGGGAGGTACCAGCGGTATCGACGGATTCTCCGCAAGCAGTTAGCGCTAGCCCCGCGACCAGTATGTATAGTGCCTTTAGTTTCATTGACGCCATTGTACAGGCAGACAAAAAGAATTACTGCGAACTTGTGCTCCGCGGTACTCGCAAGTAGCGCCAAGCCAGATATCCTGCGACCGCCAGGTCAAAGGAAAGACAGGCAATTGCATACCAGATGGGCGCAATATGAGTCCCTGGACCTAGCCAGTGCAGGAAAATATCCCAAAGTGGATGCAGTCCCCAGCCAGCCGCCAGCCACAGGGGGGTGTAGCGCATGGCCAACCAGAACGAGAAGCCATAGGCGATGAGCCCGCCTGACTCGATCAGAAACCAGTTATTGTCACCATGGTAGAGCGCAAATCCCAGGTAGATCAGCGCAGCAATGACCAAGCCTGAGCCTGCAGCCATGGTCATGGCTTGTGAATCAAGTTTATGCAAATACACCAGCATTGGCGCAACTGCAACGAGGCCCAGCATGAAACTGAACCAGAAGTAACTGGTAGAAATTTCCATTCCCAATCAATCTGCCGGAATAACTGATCAGTCTTGTAGCTTATGGCTTAGAGTAGCTGCAAGGTCAATCATTGCCTGGGGGCGTCTTCCGACAAAGGCAGGTGTAACCAGTCCGGGTACTCTTCTGCACAATGAATATCAGTTGATCGCAATTGGTGTGGCAGATGGATACAGGCTAGTGCCATGTGGGTTTCACCGGGCCATCTGCTGGATCGGAACAGGATACTGGTACCGCAGGTGCTGCAGAAACCTCTCTCTGCTTCTTTGCTGGATGGATACCATTTCAACAAGTCCTCACCACTTTCCAGCAGGAACTGGTGGTCTTTGACGCCAAGCCAACTGATGACAGATGCCCCATGGGCTCTGCGGCAGGATTCACAAACGCAATCGGAAACGAAACGCGGCTTGTCCTTGAAAGAGAACCGCACAGCGCCGCACATACATGAGCCGGTGTGTTTGTCCTGCATCACTATTGCTGATTCACCTGGTCCAGCATGCTGTAAGCAAACCGGCTGGAGACTACATTCATGCGCAGTGAATACAAACCAGTTCGCGCTGTCATGTACAGGGTTCTGCCATCGTTGCCACCAAATGCCACGTTAGCCGGATTCTGTGGCACATCAATTTCCTCGATGCGCTCACCAGCTGAACTATAGACAGCGACCTTGCCCGCCCAGGTCAGATAGACATTACCCCGTTCGTCCATCGCCATGCCATCTGAACCCTGGTCAGCGAATTCCATTTTATTGGACAGAGTGAAATCCGGATTGATGTCGTAGCGAAATACTTTCCTTAGTTGCGTGCTGGCCACATAAAGATGCGCACCGTCTTCAGTGCCAATTACACCATTGGGCTTGGGCACATCTGTCAGTACGGCAATAGCATCAGTTCGTTCCGGATCTACCCAGTAGACATATTCTCCTGCTTGTGTGGGTTCACCTTCGGGAAAGCGATAACGGGGATCGGTGAAATAGAAGCCGCCATTGCGATGTACCCAGATGTCATTGGGACTATTAAAGGGCTGACCGTTATAACCGGAGACAAGGGTTCGGGTGTTGCCCCGGGATTGTAGTTGAGTAATGCGCTGGCCGGATTGTTCACAGATCAGAACTGACCCGTCCAGATCAAGAGTCAATCCGTTTGCATGATTACTCGGTTCCAGTGCGATGCTGATATTGCCGCGGGTATCGAGGTGGTGGATTCGGTTATTGTCGATGTCGGTAAAGTAGAGGCTGCCATCAAGGGCTCTTACCGGTCCTTCCAGGAAGGCAAAACCATCGGCGACCAGTTCTACCTCTGCTCCGGCAGCAATTAGCCCGGCATTTTGCGCCTGGCTGCCCGTCGCGATAAGCAGGCCAAGCAATATCAGGCTACTGATTCTGGGTGAAGATTTGCTCATCACAGCCTCCTCTCGACAGATTCATTAGCGAATTGTACGGAAAGAAGACTACTCTATCGCCCCTGGCAGGGCATCATATTGATCTTCAGCAACGGGAACCGGGACTACTGGTAATCAGGACTGCACGCAATGCGCCAGGTCGAGTTGTGGAGGAGACATGGAGATGGTGAAAGGCGCTGCCTGGGATAGGGCATTCATACCGAGCAGATTGCGACCTCCACGATCAACCACAGCAAATTCTACCGGGCCAAGATCACAACCAGCACCAATGATAAAGTGCTCGGCGCGATAAACATCCAGTAACTGGACTTTTCCACTGGCCAGGCGGGCACCCACACTGCGGACTTTCTCCAATTTGTTCAGCTTCTGGATCTCTCTGAACAGGCCACGATTGACTGTAACCATACTCGCACCGGTGTCCAGCAGGAACTCGCCACCTACGCCGCCTACTTCCCCATGGAGCTCGAATCCACCAGCACCTGTCTGAGTTAAAGGTACGGACAAATCTATGATCGTCTCCGCCTCAAACACGGTTTCTGCCCGCAGAGGAGAAGCGCAGAACACGAGCAGCAGGGCAAGTGCCACATGAAAACGGTATTGGCTGCGGTAAGTCTGTGAATTCTTTGGCTGCATAATGACACCCATGCGCGTCATGGTTGATGCGAAAAGCTGTGCAATTACTGAGCCATTTATAAGTTATTGATTTATATAGGATTAGGGCAGGGTTGGAACAAGTTTCTGCACCTTCTTAGTGCGAGAGCGCACCATGTTAGTGCATAATGCTGACTGTCTCTTGGCTTGAAGCGCGGGATTCTTGCAGCAATTTATAGACTAAGCGCCTTCTTGTTATAGCTTTTATCTATTTCCAATTATTGGTTTTTATATCGGAATTTATCACCGAATTTTGTATATTTTCTCTCAGACAGATTAGTTGGCTGAGTATTTTTAGAGGAGATCTTCACTATGCTTAAGTTTGTCATTGCATCTGGAGTGCTCGGTGCCTTCATCGCATTTCCGGCAGCAGCTCAGGACCAGAGTTCCACTGAAGCGGTTGTCAAAGTCTGGGAAACCGACTTTAGTGGTAAGCCGCCTTTCAAGCGTGTGCTGAAAGAGGTATCCATTACTGAAGCAGCAGCACTGGAAGTTGAGCCGGGCAATATTGAGACCGTAGAAAAACGAGTTGTAGACTTTTCAGGAAAACCTCCCTTCAAACGCAAGATTCAAGAAGTGGAAGTAATTGAAGCTGCAAGCCTTGAGATCGACAGCGAAGCCGACGCAGACAGCTCTCTTCGCAAGAAGACTGCGCGCTTCAAGCGTCACCGTTAACTCCCCCTGGCTGCCATTTCTGAATTAGCACTCTCAGAAATGGCAGCAAATTTTTTGCTTCTGGTTGGCAATAGCGACATTGGGCGCTCGTGCATTTTGCGCACATGACATCTTATCGTCTGCTGACACCAAATAACCTCAAAACAAAGTCACAAGCAGTTCTTCTGCACTACAGCCTATGATCCATTCTTTCTCTTCGAAACGAGTCCTGCTACTCAGCCTGTTTCTATTCAGTACTTTAAGTCCCAGTGCCCAATCCCAGATCGATGAAGACCAACTGGGTGCCTGGTATATGTATTTCTGGAATACCAGGCTCGAGGGCAGCAACTTCGGCTTTCAGGGTGATTTTCAGCACCGGAACTGGGATATGGGCGGAGACCTCGAGCAGCTTCTTCTTCGTGGCGGTTTTACCTGGTCTCCTGAAGGTTCAAATCACACTTATACCCTCGGTTACGCAAACATAAAGAGTGGTGCATTTGGCCCCAGCAATAGTAAGAACAGGGAACATCGCATCTATCAGGAGGCATTGATTCCTCAACGAGTAGGTGAGAAAACTTTTCTTACTCATCGATTTCGCCTGGAGCAGCGGGATGTGGATGGTCAGGACCGGCGTAACCGGGTGCGATATTTTTTGGCGATGAATTATCCGTTCAACCAGAGCAACCTGAATGAAGGTGCTGTCTATCTTTCTCTTTACAATGAATTGTTTGTCAATCTCGAGCAGAGTATTGGCAATGGCCGCCATGTGGATTACTTCGATCGTAATCGAACCTATGCAGCGCTGGGTTACAGCCTGACAGACACAGTCAGATTACAATTTGGCTACATGCACCAGGAGACTGACAACGTGGGCAAGGGTCAGTGGCAGTTCAATCTATTCCACAGCTTCTAATCAATCTGATCATGTAGCAGCTTGATCCTGCCCAGTTAAGGGCCTGAAGCGAACAGCCAAGAGAATGCCCAGCCAGGCCATGGGCAGATAGGCGAATACCAAATCAATAACAATAAACCACAGCGGAGCCGGAATCATTACGCTGGCTGCAATTCCACCCAATAGAAACAAAACTCCCATACCATAAGCCAATCGCGAGCGATGACTGTCGGCGATAAGACAAGTGGTCAGCACGCCTGTCAGTGTGCCCAGTGCATGGGCGAGAAAAGGTGCCAGAAAATTCAATGGCTCCATCAGATGAATGGTTTCGGCAAGGGATTCCATGTTACTCATGTCTACCCCATCCGGCGGCGGGACCAGTATCGGTCCTATGGTGACAAGAGACATGTTGACAATGCTACCGACAATGAAGCCCGTCAAGACCGCAAACATTATTCGAATTATTGGATGCATTTCGTTTTCTCCCATCTATTCATCTTGCGCTAGGTTCTTGCTGCTATTCGAATACCATACTGTTTGATTCTATGCCGTACTTCAGCACATATGCCTGAAATTGCAGCTCTGACGTGAGTGACGGATCATTTAGATCATTCTTAATATCGCCAGTAGTTTCAATAACATTTGCGGCAAAACCAGATGACATCGTGAAGCTATTGTTATCTGCGTCTATTCCTTCCATGGAAGTGGTTTCGAACAATGATATGTAGTTAATGTTTGTGAATGAGTTGTTTCGAATCGTCGCATTGAAGGAATCCACTTCCACGATTTCCCCGTTGACAGGATCAATGTCTGTCTCATCGATGATCCCGTGCCTTATTACTGTGCCGACGATTGCATTGTCAATGGTATTGTTTTCAGCTATGCAGTTTCCGCAACCCAAAAATCCAATAGCTGCCTGATTGACGTCATGGATATAATTGTTTCGAGCTACGATGTTATTGCCAATTGGAAAATAGTTTCCATCTTCGTCTTTTTCTTGAAATTGAACGCCTTCTCCACCACCTCCACCGCCGAGACCTAAAGCACCATTGTTGGGGGCGGAGAGAATATTGTAAATTTCGTTACCTTCGAAAATAATATTTCTCGCGCCACCTTTTGCAAATGCCCCATGACCAGAACGACCGCAGGGGATATCACGAGTACTGTGCAAATTGTTGTTTAGTATCAGTACATCCTGCCCGAATATCATATCAACTTGTTCATTCAAGGCATCAAATACTTCATTCCCTTCGATCAATCCACCTACGACATCAGTTATCTTTATATTGTCCTCCTGAGAATTATGAATAATGTTGTTTCGCACTATTGCCCTGTCACCAGTTATTAAGATGTTGTAGTGCAACGAGTTTCGAATTTCCAGACCTTCGACTGTCACATCATCGGCAGAAATGTGAATGTTATTCTGCTCTCCAAAGAGGGACTGCTGTTCTTCGGTAAATTGGGAAATTAAACC
This sequence comes from uncultured Pseudohongiella sp., assembly GCA_965267495.1. Taxonomy (GTDB): domain Bacteria; phylum Pseudomonadota; class Gammaproteobacteria; order Pseudomonadales; family Pseudohongiellaceae; genus UBA9145. Next base: position 3,515,315 of record OZ254078.1, read on the forward strand.
GGGTAGCGCTGTTGTGCACTCAGCTTTATCTGTGATTGATGCTAAAAGCGCCCAAACGTTGTCTGTATTTCCACCATCAATGACAGGAGATTCATCTGGTAAGCCGAGCAAGGACATGCCATTGAAATCGAGTGATAATTCTGTGATCTGGTAAGTACCACTTCCCAAAAAAACGGTCGCGTTACTCAAGTCTTTCCCCGACAAGGCTAACAGACTTGCCCATGGTCCGTCGGCATTGTCTTTCAAAATGGGTGAGAGCCCCGAATTGAAATCAGAGGCTCCTGGATGATTAGGTCGAATGTAGTAGATAGGCCCTGATCCTACAGCCAGAGCACTAGTCACGACAAAATTGAACTCACCTGTATCGACAAGTGTTACAGCAAAAGCCGGGCCCGCCAAATCGTTCGCGAAGACGGCTCTGGGCATGAACAATGTACCAGTGTCTGGATAGTAGATAACTTCATGTTCCCTGCCACTTATCGCAGTTGAAGTTTCTTCTAATCTGGTAACTTGAAAGATTCCGTCGCCGTTGTCAGTGATATTAAATAGATAAGTAAGTTCGTCGACATCTCCATCATAGATCGCTTTAGGTACCATTAGCGTTGCTGTGTTTGCATCATAGAGCACTTCATTCTGTGCCCAGGCAATTGTATTACTTGTTATGAGACATATTCCTACAATGCGAATAAAGCATTGAGGAAAATTTGGAAAGTGGTAATGCACGGCAGCAGAAGGGAGATTCATCGACCTCTCCTTACGAAAGAAATGAACCGGAATGAGCATACCACAAGGTATTGGCATTCCGGTCCAATCAGTATCGCTCGCCGGACTCCTTACATTTATTCTGCAGGCACCATGCAAAAAGCATTGAATTTATTGCCATCCGGATCGCGAAAATAACCCGCATAGAATCCTGATGTATTTTCTTCAGGGCGAAATCCTGGAGCTCCCTCGTCGGTTCCACCCAATTCCAGCGCCTTGGCATGAAACGCCTGCACTTTCTCGGGAGAGTCCATGATCAGGGCGACCATATTGCCATTACCCTGGTTCGCGTTTTGCTTGTTAAAGGGAATGGTCGCGGCAACAGACGGAGCGTCAGGTGCAGGACCCCAGGCGATAAAATAGTTTTCTTCTTCCAGTATTCGGCCAGCGCCAATTGTGCCAAATAGCGCATCAAAGTATTCGCCAGCCTTCTTCAGATCGTTAGTGCCTATCGTTACGTATCCAATCATATTGTTCTCCTCCGGATTTCCGTGTTGATGTTGAAACTGGACTATACAGACAGTCTGCTGACAGCATGGTGTCAGTAGACTTGCAGTAGCCTATAATTCCTGAAAACCATGGAAGCGAGCCCTATGCGAAGAGCCGATCGCCTGATCAAGATTGTTCACTATCTGCGCCGGATGCGACAGGCAGTCACTGCACAGAAAATTGCCGATCATTTCGATATCTGTCAGCGCACCGTCTATAGGGACATTCAGGATCTCATGAATTCAGGCGTGCCAATCTATGGCGAAGCAGGTGTGGGCTATGTCATCGACAAGAAATATCACCTTCCACCGGTGATGTTTGATAGTGACGAACTGGAAGCGATTACACTGGGCATTAACATGGTGTGTAATTGGACCGATGAGAAGTTCTCCGAGAAAGCCAGGAATGCGCTGGAGAAAATTCAGGCGGTGCTCCCGGATTCCATGTTGCATGAAATGGAGCAGCTTTCTACCTATTCTGAAGAGAGCCATCACAAGATTCCCTGGGAAGCGGATTTTTCAACAATCAGGGAATGTATCCGCAACAAGGAAAAAATTGCGTTCAAGTACAAAGACCTTAGTAACAGGTCCAGTAAAAGAAAAATCAGGCCCCTGTCGTTGGGATTTTTCGGACCGGTCTGGCTGGTGACAGGTTGGTGTGAAACCCGTCTTGATTTTCGAAATTTCAGACTGGATCGGATCACAGACTTTACTGCAACGGGCGAGATATTCAGGGATGAAAAAAATAGGACCTTAAAGGCATATCTGGCGAGACAGTGTTAATAGCAAGCATTGGCAAAGTAGAACAGTTGACTGCGCACTAAAGCGAGGCTGTGAAGTATTAAGCTGTCGAGAGTAACTTCCTTAAATAGCAAATCCTGGCAATCATTCTCCTGAAGCCGAAGCCAGGTAACGATCAAGCTGATCAGCAAAGCGCTTTCGGTCTGTCTGTGAAAAGGCGGCAGGCCCACCGGTTTGCACACCGCTGGCGCGCATGGTTTCCATAAAGTCGCGCATGTTTAACCGCGCTTTGATGTTGCTGCTTGTGTAGAGCTCGCCACGGGGGGACAGGGCAACTGCCCCCTTGTCGATAACCTCACTTGCCAATGGAATGTCCTGGGTGATGACAATATCGCCTGACTTGACCCGCCTGACGATTTCATTGTCTGCAACATCAAAGCCTTGCTGGACCTGAACCGTTTTCAGGTTGGGCAGTGGCGGCAAATTGATCGCCTGGTTTGCAATGAAAGTCGTCTGTGCACCAGTGCGTTCCGCTGCACGACAGATTATGTCGCGAACAGGCCGCGGGCAGGCATCAGCGTCTATCCAGAGAGAGATCATGATAGTTTTAGTGACAATGGCTCACAATTTGTGATTCTGATTGCGAAACCACTTATTGCTGACCGCCAGTAAGTAGTTCTGCGATTGTTGAGTGATGGTCTGCCCATTGTTCAAAGATATAGGCCGCCCATTTTATAACAACTGTCTTATGTTCAGATGCTGATGAAGCTTGCAGCACATCAGCAACCGTTATTTTGTCCATTCTTTCGGGTGGTTTGAGCCACCTGAAAGCTGACTTGTGTTTGGTCAGATCCTGTTTGACGTTTGAGAGCTCACCCACAGGATTTCCCAATACAAAATAGCTGTACAGGCTTCCTAGGTGTACATAGGCTGAATTCGTAGTTTGCGGACCTTCCTGGCCTGGATGCTGAAGTGCGTAGGCATCGACAGTCAGTCCGTGCACCGACATATATTCAAAGTTTTCATATTCTCTAGCGAGGATTTCACCGAATTTGCTCCAACAGGCCGGTGATGACTCAAGATACTTATGAACTGGACCATCTGTTGGTTCAGTGTAAAGAGAACATCCAGGACAAATTTCCATCTGCTTCCAGCCTCCTGCAATCCCGGGCGGTTTCCATGCATCGGTAGTCTGGATCGAGTCCGGATCTGTTTCTTTGTTGCAATTGGATCTACGAGGATGGGCACTCGCTTGCCTGGTCGCCACGTTCGAGTATCTCACTGAAATATCAAGGCTTCTAGCGGAAGTCTCGCTGGCAATCCGACTATTCCACTTGGCGAAATTCGCCAAATTTCACCATTTTCAAAAAATTCAGAGCCCTGGCTTCACGCTAAGTCATTGTTTTTATGACAATTATCTAATTGGCACGGTTCTGGCAATACATAGAAGTACTTCTTAAAAAATTGGTGTGAAAGCCCAATACACGCAAACCGCACCGGCGGAGTAGATTATGAAAGCACTTGGCAGTTTGTTAACTATCTTCCTGATGATCCTCGGCGCGCTGGCTCTGATCCCACTGGCGGCCATGGGTGTAGGCATCGTGATGGGGGTGTTGTGTATCGCCATCTGGCTGGTGCCATTCTGGATTATTGCCACCTCGGACGTAACCACAGGCTTTGAAAAGATTGCCTGGTTACTGGCCATGATCTGTTTGAGCTGGTTTGCCTGGATCTTCTATTTCTTCCTGGCACCGCTGAAACCGAAGCGCCGCTACACGCGCTTTGATGACGACGATTATTTCTACGACTATAGATAAGTCGCTGGAAAAATCCTGGTAGTTCGGAGCAGAAGCTTTCTTCTTCAGCTCCGACTGCTATCATAGCGGGCCGTTTCGGGTGCTGTCGGCACCTGCGCAAGGAAGTCATGATGCCCATCATCGAAGTGAGCGACCTGGCGAAGCAGTATCCGCTTCCCGATAACAAGTCTGAAAAATTTTTTGCCGTTAACGGTGTCTCTCTGCAGATTGAGGCCGGTGAGATATTTGGCATTCTCGGACCCAACGGCGCTGGCAAAACCACCACACTTGAAATGTTGGAAGGGCTAAACGACATCGATGGTGGCGAAGCCTTTATTGATGGTGTCAGTGTCAGCAGCGATCCCTATAAAGTGAAGGAAGTCATCGGTGTGCAACTGCAGGCCAATGAGTACTTCGACAATGTAAGTCTTGAAGAATTGCTTGCCCTGTTCGGCGCACTCTATAACAGGGACAACGATCCCATCTCGCTGCTCAAAAAAGTTCAGCTGGAAGAAAAAGCAAAAGCGAAGCCAGCCAATCTTTCTGGTGGTCAGAAACAACGTTTCTCGATTGCCTGTGCCCTGGTAAATGAACCCAAGGTACTGTTCCTCGATGAACCCACAACTGGGCTGGATCCACAAGCAAAGCGTAATCTATGGGAGCTGGTGCGTGACCTGAATAGCACGGGTATGACGATCGTATTGACCACACACAACATGGAAGAAGCGGAAGAACTGTGTGATCGTCTGGCGATCATGGACAAAGGCAAAATAATTGCGGAAGGCACACCACAGGCGCTGATTCTGAAGCATGCGCCGGAACCGCCCGAGGCGCCGCTGCATGGGGATCTGGAAGACGTCTTCCTGGCGCTCACTGGTCATGAGTTGAGGGAGTGAATCGATGCTGACCGCCCTGCAGAGACACCTCACCAGCGTATTCCTGAAAATTTTCTGGCGTGACCGGCGTTCAATTTTTTTCAGTCTGTTTTTCCCAATCATATTCATGACGGTGTTCAGTTTCGCCAACAGTCGTGATCAGGAACCCATAGAGATCGGCATAGTGAACGATTCGCCCAGTGAACTGGCCAACGACTTTGCACAGCTGCTGATTGATAGTCCGTTGTTCAATGTGACTGTCGGTGAAGAGGAAGGTTTACGAGAAGCACTTGTCGCCGGCGATCAGACCATGGTGTTGTTACTGCCTGCAGATTTCGATGCGAATCTGGGGACAGAAACTTCGGAGATCAATGTGGTCGTGGACGCAGCACAAGTGACCCAGCTCAATCTCATCATGCCGGTATTGGAGCAATCCCTGCTTTCAATCGAGCGGGAATTTCGTGCTATTGAGCCCATGTTCGCCATAGAGATTGAAGATGTGCAGGCGCGCTCGCAACGCTATATCGATTTTCTGCTGCCAGGGCTCATGGCCTTCACCCTGATGCAACTCTCTATCGCAGGCAGTGGATTTAATATCGTGGAATATCGGCGCAAAGGCATTCTCAAGCGCCTGTTTGTTACCCCCATAGAACCGAAGGATTTCATCACGGCTATCGTCCTGGCGCGCATGGCGATCGTGTTGGTTCAACTGTCAGTCCTGATTCTGTTTGCGGTGCTGCTGCTTGATATTCGCATCGTCGGCAATTTCTTCGCTTATTATTTCGTGGTGATCCTGGGCACGATCGTTTTTCTATGCCAGGGCTTCTGTCTGGGAAGTCTGGCCAAGACCCAGGAAGCTATCGGGGCGCTGGGCAATATCGTGATCATGCCGCAAATTTTCCTCTCCGGTATCTTCTACCCCATCGAGTCCATGCCCGAATGGATTCAACCGGTTGCCTATCTCTTGCCGCTGTCTTTCGTCTCAACCGGGATGCGAGAAATTGCCAACGCGGGAGCCACTCTGCTGGAAATTGCACCAAATCTGATCGGGATCGCCGTCTGGTTCGTGATCAGCTTTGTTGCAGCTACACGGCTGTTCTTGTGGAAAGAAGTGGCAAACTAGCGATATCTTCCCGCCGTCTATCGCTGTCGCGGTGACATCCATGGAGAATTTGTAATATAGTCGCTGGCAGTCTGGTCTGGCTGGTGAATATTCCAGCATCCAGTCTGACTCGAGAGACTGATTACCCTATCCCTGAAGGAGTATGAGAAGAATGATGAAGAGAGTATTAGTAGTTCTGTCGGCGCTGAGTATTGCTGCGTCTGGATTGCTGTTTGTAGCTTCCGCGCAGGATCAATCCCCGGAAGAAGCTGCTGCTGCGGCAGTCGATCAGCGCAAGTCACTATTCAAGACTTTACGCTACAACATCGGACCTATTGGAGCCATGGCACAGGGTGCTCCCTGGGATGCAGAAGTCGCTGAGCGTAACGCACGACGCATTGCGGTGATGGCCACCATGATTCCGGAAATGCTGGCTGTGGACACCAGTGAGTTCGACAACATCGAAACCACTGCGCTGGATAGCATCTGGGACAACCAGGGCGACATTGCCACCAAAGCTCAGGCGCTGATCGATAATGCTACTGCCTTCGCGGATGTGGTTGCAGAAACAGGCGACTTTGCCCAGTCAATGGGGGCGTTTCGTGCTTTCGGTGGTTCCTGTGGTAACTGTCACGACACTTATCGAGTCGACAACAACTAGTGATCTCTACTGGTCAATGGTGAAAAGGGCAGCATTAAGCTGCCCTTTTTTCTTTCAGCCTAGCTGCTTTTGTCCAATTTCATCTTGAACTCATTTCCATAGTGCCTTTTCTGTGTATATGCCAGCCAGACCAATGCGAGAACAAAGGGCAGGGCGGTATTAAAAATCCACCGCGCAATACTCAAGCCATTAATACCGAATACCGTAAAGACCAGAACGGCTTCGATACTCGCGAGTGCGAGCAACAGTATCAATACTTTAGTGTTCCTGAAGCCCAGGTACTTACCTGTCTCTTTGTCCCGTATTGCATTGGGAACAAACACAATAGCAAACCATGGCAACAGCACCGCATTGATTGTCACTATATCCATCTGTTGCTAATCGCCCTGCTTATGAGTGGGTATTGCCAAGAACCGCCATTTCCACAGAGTAAGCACCAAAGGCTGCTCTACCGAAGCCTGTAGTCGCCGATGCTATGCCTCCAAAGAATCCGGAGGCCGCGCCAAAAGTAGCACCTTTGACCACGTCACCTATCCCGTCACCATTGATGGCACCACTCACGCCGCCGGCTATACCACCTATGGCGGCACCAACTGCACCTGCTCCGCCATTTACCTTGTCCAATTCATCACTGCTTAACTCTCTCATTTCAATCTCCTTTTGATTCCCGTTTCTGTTTTTCACTTCTTGCTGATTATAGAGCGCTGACTGGCAGGCATTGCGTAACCATCAGGAATCTACACTCATCTGATCCATCAGGGTATGTGGTCGCAATTTGCGCAGTGCGCTGTATTCACGATGCAACAGTTTGTCTGCTGAGAATGACTGCTTCTCCAGAACATCCAGGTAATTCGCCAATTGGATTCGGACACTTGTTGCCCCTCCGTGAACAGCCGCCAGTTCTTCTTCCCTGAGCTCTCTCATACGATCTCCCAAATGTTTTCTCCTGTTGATCCCAATTACTCATCAAGATGCAGTCAATATTTGAGTGTAGTCCTGATTTTGAGCTTCGCCAGTTTTGCAGACATTCCCCTTTAGCGATCGTGCAATCTGAAGAGTTTGCTTCTACACTCTCGCCCATGCGCGCAATCACCCAACGTAAATACGGTAGCTTCGATGTCTTTAATTTCGAAGAAGTCAACACGCCTGAACCTGGGCCAGGCGAAGTACGCGTCCGAGTGCACGCCGCCGCTGTGAATGATTGGGAAATGGGTTTGATGAAAGGGAATCCACTGCTCATGCGTCTGTATCTCGGCCTCTTTCGCCCCAAGCGGGTGCGTATCCCGGGCTGTGACGTGGCGGGTACTGTAGAGAAGCTGGGCTCGCAGGTATCCCGTTTCAAGCTTGGAGACAAGGTCTACGGGGATTTGAGTGACACAGGATTTGGTGCCTTCGCCGAATACGTCTGCGTCGAAGAACGGGCCCTGGGATTCATGCCCAGCAATTTGTCATTTGAACAGGCTGCAGCAATTCCACATGCGGCGATGCTCGCCTACCAGGGCTTACAGGAACTGGGTGGTTTGCAACAGGGAATGAGCGTACTGATCAATGGAGCCGGTGGCGGTGTGGGTGTACTGGCATTGCAATATGCCAAGATGCTTAAGTGTCGGGTTGCAGGAGTGGACGCATATCGCAAACAGACTTATCTGCACCTGGTGGGATTTGATGAATGCATAGACTACGAAAAAGAAGACTTCACCCAGCGGGGCAAACAATACGATCTGATTCTGGATGTTAAGACGACGCGCTCTCCGTTTGCCTACTTACGCGCTCTGAAACCAGGTGGCAAGTACATCACCGTCGGCGGTGATTCCGGCCTGATCATACTTGTCGTCTTGTTAGGTAAGTGGATCGCCTGGCGCCACGGCATGCAGGTACGCGTTCTCGGACTGAAGCCCAACCAGGGGCTAAAAGAATTCACCGGTCTCATTGAAGCAGGAAAGTTCCTGCCGGCAATCGACAAGCGTTACCCGCTCAAAGAATTTCCCATGGCCCTGAAGCGCTTTGCCGAAGCACGCCAGGAAGGCAAGATCATCATCCGGGTACTACAGGAGGAAGTACTTACTAGTGATGACGAGTAAAAAAGGCAGCCAGTGCATCCCGATCTTCATCAGTAAGCCGTGAGGTATTTCTTTCGATCACTTCATTCATGTCACCGCCCACGAATTCCGCTTCCGGCGTCATACCCAGGACCAGAAACAGATCGAAATTTTCGAAAGTCCATTCTTCCAGCGCCGTGGCATCGATCGGTTCTATCACTTCTTCACCAATTTCAGCACCGGCATACTCGAGACTCCAGTCTGGAATGCCCAGCCCGTTGCGCGGTGTATGACACTCACCACAATGGGCTAGATTGCGAGCCAGGTAAGCGCCACGGGCCACCAGAGGGTCATCGAACTGTTCCGGCGCGGGCTGCGCCCTGTCGGCCAGGAAATTCCACCCCGCTACCATCCAGCGCTGTAACCAAATTGGCGTGTCAGGTTCTGGTGCTTCATAGGAAACCGCTTCTAGTGACTTAAGGTAAGCAGCAAGATCGAGCACATCCTCATCGCTTAATCCTGCATAGCTTCGGTAGGGGAATGCAGGATAGTAGAAACTGCCGTCAGGAGCTCGACCATATTTCATGGCAGCGAGGAAATCCCCCGCCGACCAGGCACCGATACCATTTTCAGGATCCGGGGTGATATTGGGTGCGTAGAAAGTACCGAAGTCAGTTTCCAGTGCCAGACCGCCACCTGGAAGCTCATCGTCCTCTTCGCTCAGGTGACAGCTGATGCAGCCACCGGCGATGAATAAATACTCGCCACGGAATATCGCATCATCTGCTTCCGATATTTCCAGCCCTTCTGGGATTTCGGGTGCACGATGCAATACTGCAAAAGTAAGGCCGACCAGCAACAGCAGAACAAGCAATGAAATGACCAGTTTGCGCATGAATTAACTCGACTAAACCAACTCGGTAAGCAAATCTTTACTGAAAGTTCTGATTTTGTCCATCTCGCCGCTTCGGATGAGTTGCGGCCAATTCGGATTGGCGAGCAATGCTCTTCCCACGGCGATAAGATCAAACTCTTCTGCCGCCATGCGATTAATCAGCTCATCGATGCCTGCCACCTCAGCGGTGCCCTCCCGGTAGGTAGCAATGAATTCTTCAGTCAGGCCCACACTGCCAACACTGATAGTCGGTTTTCCCGTAATCTGTTTCACCCAACCGGCCAGATTCAGCGCTGAGCCTTCGAACTCCGGCTCCCAGAATCTTCTGGTGCTGCAATGAAAGATATCCACTCCTGCATCGGACAGTGGTACGACAAACTGTTCGAGCTGTTCTGCATTTTGGGCGAGTTTGGCCTCGAAGTCCTGTTGTTTCCACTGGGAGAATCGCAGAATGATGGGAAACTCTTCGCCAATTTCGGCCCTAATCGATTCAACAATAGCGCAGGCAAAACGGGTGCGTTTCACCAGGGATCCACCATACTCATCATCTCTGGTATTGGTGCCTTCCCAGAAAAAATTGTCGATCAGATAACCATGTGCTCCGTGCAGTTCAAGGGCATCGAAGCCCAGAGATTTGGCACTGACTGCGGACTGGGTGTAGGCCGCAATCAGCTCATCAATCTCTGCAGTACTGAGTGGTTCCAGTACTTTCTTGCCTGGCCGCAAATAACCGGAAGGCGAAACAGTCTGGTAATCAGGAAAGGGACCTTCACCAGGTTTTCTGATCACGCCTACATGCCACAATTGCGGTGCTATCTTGCCACCAGCGGCGTGCACGGCTTCAACCACATCTGCCCAGCCTTCCAGGGCTTCATCATGAAAACGCGGTATCTGTACCGCTGAAGATGCAGCCTTGTGAGGCACAGTGGTGCCCTCTGTAATAATCAAGCCAACTTCTCCTTCCGCGCGGCGCGCATAGTAGTCTTTGACCCTGGCGTCTGGTACACCATTCGGTGAGAACTGGCGAGTCATGGGCGCCATGACAATGCGATTGGGTAATTCCAGTTTAGGATGACTGAAAGGGCGAAATAGTGGTGCCGTATCCATTACTGCTCCGTGGCTGACTGTCGATTGGGGATTGCATTCTATTGATGGTGCCCGAGCTTGTCGAATGCAAGGGCCACTGGTTACACTGACTGAAAAGCTGACAGGATCAAGCATTGCTGGAATTTGAACATATCGTGCAGGTCAATGATCTGAACGATAACAGCATCACCAACATCACTCGCCAACAACTGTGGCAGGGATTGTTGTTAAGAGCGCGCAGTCCAGAGAAATTTAATCGCAGTCTCAGTTGCGAAGCGGAAGACGTGAATGAAAATGAGTTTCTGCGCACTATCGTCGTCGGTGAGACTCGATTCTGCGAACGTGTGCGACTCTATCCCGAGGAGAAAATTCATACCAGTACGCTTGCTGAAATTGCCCAAATTGAAGCGGAAAGTGTCACCACCATTGAAGAGCCCGAATCTGGATCCCTGTTTGTCCGCTTTGCCTATAAAAGGGATATCAATGACTACGATGACAGAGTCGATGTTGCCGAGCATCTCAAGTCAGCTTATGTGCAGGTAGATCGGGACGCAGTGGCGATGATCAGAATGCTGGCGGAAACCCAGCTGTTTGATCAGTTAGTTAACTAGAGCAAGTCGCAATCCGCTCGGAATCTGTGCAACTTTTGACAACAACTACACTCTAATTCTTCGCAGCATCTTCTTTAAACTAAGATTTATCCACGGCTCTGCCAGCTGTGGCTGGAGGGATTCGTCTATGAAAAAAGTAATCCGTACCTTCGCTACCCTTTTCTTCCTGGCCTGGACAGGGCTTGCCTTTGCTCATGCAACTATCGGCGTGTTCGACCTTAACCGCGCAGTATTCAACACCGAAGCCTGGCAGCAGGAACTGCGAATACTCGAGGAAAACTTCAGCGAAGATCAGGACACCGCAGACAGTTTACGCGCAGAGCTTGCAGCGTTGATGGAGAATATCGAGATCAATGGGCCAACATTGTCGATTGCAGAAATGCAGAGATTGCAGGAAGAACGACAGGCTAAAGAACTTCAGCTCAGGAGCATTGGTGAGAGAGTACAGATTGCGATTCGCAACAGTCAGAATATGTTTGTAGAAAGATACCGGGCACTGCTTGGAGATGCAGTGAATGAAATCTACGAAGATGGAGGATATGACTTGATTCTCCGATCAGACAGTATCGTGATGTCAGGATTCGACTATGATATTACACCTGCGGTAACTGCGCGCCTGAACGAAATGATTGCCAATTTGAGTGGAAACTAGTATTCGGAAGGGGACAGGCTAAAGCCTGTCCCCGTATTTGTTACACAACAACGTAGTAGTTATTTACCCTGCGATAAGTTATGTCATTGAATCGGTAGTGTGTTCTGCCGTTGATGCGAACAGTTGTGTATCCCCGCGGCAACGTTGCCAGGCGAACTCCTGCAACAGGCTTCACTACCACATAGCGTGCGCCAACTCGCTGAAAATAGATGCCATCATGGACGTAGTAGTTTCTCCCTGCGTGAACTACATGCACATGATTAGCTGGTATCGTGTCAAACACCGATCCGATTGCGTAGCTGACCAGGTTACGCACTGGTGCCGGTCTGACAACCACTTCTTTTTTAACTACAACATGATTGTTATGGCTGTGCGGAAAAAGCCTGGGGTGTGCATCCGCTGCAGTCAGCGTCAGACTCATCAATATGCTCATGCTTGCTAATGCGGTGATGCCTTTCATCATCTGTCTCCTTACCTTCGAATCCTCATGTCAGAGGGAATGCCGGACTCATGTCTGGCTTGTGAGGTAAAACGCATTGAAGCGAGACTGGTTGACAGCAGAAATCGTGAATCAGTTCACGTTGGCAGTACGAGAAGAGTCTACTGGGTGCTGATCGCTACGCGAAAGCCAATGATGGGGCTTGAGGTGCCTGGGTCGACACCACCGCGGACTGCGGTACGGATATTGGCGAGCCCGTCAGAAAACGAACCGCCACGCATTGTAAACAGTGGATCTTCGACAAGGTTAGCGCCGTCGTCCTGCGGATCGAACGGGTAGTCTTGCAGGATGCTCCGGGTCATTTCCCAGACATTACCGGCCATATCATTCAGTCCCCAGGCGCATTGACTACAGGACACTGCATTCACCGGCCGAGGTTCATCATTATTGAAGTTGGCCACAGAATCGGCAGGTATGTTGCGCCAGGGAAACACACCGCCTTCAGTACCGCGAGCCGCTTTTTCCCACTCTGCTTCATTGGGCAATGTCAGCTGAGCGCCAGCTTGCAGCATGGCGCGCACTGGTTCGGGAGTTGCCCCGGCATTGCGCAGCTTGTCATCGAGCCAGCGGGTATAAGCTATCGCCTGGGTCCAGGTCAGGTTGCGCACAGGAAGCCGAGGGTCCCCATCCAGCGCCACGCCCGGTGCCGACAAGCCAGTGTCCTCCAGATAGGCGCTGAATTGAGCAATTGTGGTCTCATAACGGGAGATCATAAAAGCAGGTAGATCGACCTCTCCCTGTCTGCGCAAATCCGACCAGCGCTCATTGGCATAGGCCATGCGATCAAGGCCGGGATTACTCCCCATAATGAAGGGGCCGGCTGGAATTTCCACAAAACCAAGATTGTCTTCGGAGGGCAGGAACCAGAATGCTTCGTCGAAGCCGGCAATCGAATCGAGTGTTGCCGTTGACTGCTCTGCCATTCCCGCCAGGTTTTCTTCCATGCCCGGGGATTGTTGTTGCAGGTGAAAGGCAACAAACAAGGTAGCAACAAGCATGAATATAAAACCAAAAGTTCTGCCAGGTACCTTTGGTTCAGCTGTCGCGTTTTGCTCGCTCATGGTTTGATTCATCCACCTGCGCTGTCTGCACAGGCAAAGCGCCAGTTGTGTTCGCAGGCTTTGGCATACAGTTGGTCTTCTTCCATAGTCATCAGGTTGAGACCACCTTCACGCAACAACAGTCTCAGGTCGAGCTCTCGTGGGTCTGTCCGGGCAACAGCATTATCATCAAGCAAATTGAGACAGGCTGCCTTGAACTTCAACTCGCAGGCCCGAGTAAAATAAGCACGTGCCAAATCTTCGTTCTGTGACACGATACTGCCTTCGCGATAGTGAGCACCCAGCTCATTACAAGCCCAGGCTGCGTTGTCACTGCAGTATGTGGACTCCAGTTGCACCAGTCGCTCACAGCTATTGGAACGCCCTTCGGCGCAGGCTTGCTGCCAGAAAGGCAGGCTGTCTCCCGTATGCTGCCCATCAGTCTTGCCGATCAGGGACATACTGCCAAAGATCACAATCCAGACAGCCATATGGGCAAGATTACCGCGGCCCGCTAACCAGTCAGATTTCCAAACATTCACAATAGCTTCGGTATTGACCGATCGCACTGTCCTGTCGATCGCGATTACACTCAGGTTCAGCAATGGAACGCATAGCAGCTTGTCGTAGAAAGTGGGCGCACCAAATGCGCCGAGTATTGTGTAAAGTGCGAAAACGCCTATGCCATATAAAATGCCAAATAACAGTTTTCCCAGTGGAGTGCGTGGCGAAGTTGATGGGTCAGTGATGAGCAAATGCAGGCCCAGGAAAACAGCAGCTGGAATTTCCGAATCAATAAAATATGGGACACCTGTCGCTGTTGAGTAGAGGGAGCTGAATAGAAACAAGGTAATAGCCGCCATTCCTGCAACCAGCGTAATGGAAAAGAAGTACATTACGACCAGGCCCACCAGGAAGAGAAAGCTATAAATATTCGGCGCCAGGGTCAGGGTAGAGGCGATCTCCTGGCCCCAGGTCAAACTCGTAGTATTCGTAGTAATCAGGATCAGAGAGAAAATGCCCAGCGCAAACGCTGAAGGATTGAAGATGTGCACATTCTTGCCTTCCCGTTGCCAGCGCACATATTCCTTACCCATGAATCCGATAGCGATCATCAGAAATTGCAGATAGAACCAGTCATCCCTGAACCAGAGGAAAAGGTTCACGCTGAGAATAATAGGCACCGGCCCAAAACCCAGGGTGTAGTCCCGTCGACGAGACCAGGACAGCAACATGTCAAAGCTGTAAGCGAACAGAATTTGCGCCAGAATCAGCCAGAAATGATCGTAGACCGGGCGCCAGTAATAGCCCCAGTAGGAATACACGCTGAGTTGCACCATAGCCTGAACATAGTGCTGTGGCCGTAACAGAACAAAAAATCCCCGTGAAACCTGTTCCCGTTGCATCTGCCACATCTGGATTGCAGACCACACAAACAGCACTGCTGCTGCAACATAGAAGGAAGCTGTCAGCACTTCGTTAGCCTGTACCCGAGCTGTCGTGCTGATCAGCAATATGGCAGCAGCCAGGGCTATAGGCCATTTGAAATTGGCAAGAGAGAATCCAGTCTGCTCAGAACCAGTGCGGGAGGAATTGGACTTGTTGCCAGCGATAATTGACTTGGCCATAGGCTGTGGGAGACGTCACTAGGAGGCTCCGAAGCATAAACCAGCTACCAGAGCAGATCAATTTGGCCCAGGGGCATTTCCAGCCCACGATTTTGCCTTGAAATATGCCCATAACAGGCGTAGTTTCAGCGGATTAAGCCCGGTAGAATTACCGATCGAAGAACAAGATTTGGAGGTTCCAATGACCAATCGAGCCCTGACCAAACTTTCCCTGGCACTGGCAGGGGTGCTAATGGCCCCGGTTCTGAGTGCCCAGGACAGCGATATCCCCCGTACTGAGTTCGGGCATCCTGATCTTCAGGGATTTTATACCTTCCGCACAATCACCCCGCTGCAACGTCCGCGCGAACTGGAGCGCTTTGAAGTGCTCACCGAGGAGCAGGCCAGGGAATGGGAGGAGTTTGAGAACCGCCGCCAGAACCGGGACCTGATCGTCGATAGCATTGGTGGTGCCCAATACCCACCGGGCGTAATTTCCTATAACGAATTCTGGTATGAGCGTGGCAGTGAGACCATTGCCAGCCGCCGAACTTCACTGATTTATGATCCGCCTAATGGTCGCATGCCTCCGGTAAACGAGGCAGGTCAGGCCAGACAGGCGGAATATCGTCAAATGGTATTTGAGTCTGCGAGACCGGAAGGGCGCACTACCGTTGATCGTTGCATTACCGGATTTGTCGGTGGACCACCAATGATTCCTGGTTCCTATAACAACAATATGCAGTTGGTGCAGACCCAGGATCACGTGATGATTCTGAACGAAATGGTACATACAGCTCGCATCATTCCCTATGCTGATGACTTCGACATCAAGCAAGGCAAATGGGAAGGCAACTCAATTGCGCGATGGGAAGGCGATACTCTGGTTATCGAAACCAGAGGCTGGTACCACGACTACAATTTGCGTGGCATGTCTGACGAGGCGCATGTTATTGAACATATCACCCGGGTTGATGAAAACACGCTTGAATACGATTTCACTGTCACCGATCCCATGATGTGGGACCAGTCCTGGTCGGCGAAGATGCCACTGCGAGCCTCTCCTGATCCAGTATTCGAGTATGCCTGCCATGAAGGCAACCATGGTCTGCTGGGCATACTGGCCGGCTGGCGACGCTATGAGGTAATGGGCTTCAATGGTGATGGCTCACCGAAGTCTGATACCACTGGTAATGTAGATCTCGAAGAGAACTAGCGAACAGCGGATAAATCCCAAACCAATAAAAAGGGCCAGTTCGCCAAGCGACTGGCCTTTTTTTATTGCCATGAGTTGTTGTCGGTACTGAGTTAAAATAGGCCTATGTTTAGAAAATGTCTTACAGTGCTTTTGTTCGCTGCATTGTCGAGTAGCACCATTGCGAGCGTTAACTCTGTTTTTATTGAATCCCGATTGGATTTCAATGCCATTCTGATCAGCGAAGTCGATATCATCTTTATCTATGACGAAACACTTCTTGAAACTTTTCCAGCAACCAAGAGCGGCTGGTCCAGCAATAAGCGGGAAATAATCGAACAGGCAGGTGATCGCATGGACCTGGTGAGTGTGTTCATTCCCCAGGGCTTTAGTTCTGAGATGGCAAGCTTGCCATCTCGCCGCGAACAGGCCATCAAAGTTTTTGTCATCGGACAACACGATAGCTCAACCCGTGCGCCGATCGATATCACAGACTATGACAATGTCCTGGTAGAGATTGACCAGTTCGGCATTCTGGTTTCAAGAAGGAATTAACTGATGACTTTTGAACTTTTAATATCATTCGTTCTCGTCTCGCTGCTGGTAATCGCCATGCCTGGACCGAACATACTGGTAATCGTATCCACCAGCCTCAGCGCAGGACCTGTTCGGGGTCTGCAAACTGTTGTCGGCACAAGTCTGGCAATGATAGTGCAGCTCGCTGTCGCAGCTCTGGGCACCACGGGTCTCCTGGTGCTGCTGAACAATGGGCTTCGCTGGTTGAAATGGGCTGGCGTGCTCTATCTGCTCTACCTGGCTATTTCTGCTTTTCGCCAGATGAGACAAAAAGAAGTAAAGCAATCGGGCGGACTGGGTTCTTTTCAGCGAGGCTTTTGGGTATCTCTTACTAACCCCAAAACTATCCTGTTCTTCAGCGCTTTCCTGCCCCAGTTCGTGAGTGGCGAGCAAGACTACCTGATACAAATTTCGGTTCTCTCTGCCAGTTTCTGGATTCTCGCAGTCATTATTGATAGTAGTTACGCCATGCTGGCCGCGAAGATTCGCTGGCTCATTGCCAGCGATCGCATGCACAAAATTCAAAATGGGCTAACCGGCACTCTCTACCTGGCGGCCAGTGCGCTTCTCGCCAACAGCAACCGGGCTTGAGCCGCAGTAAGTAGCGAAATGTTATGTTGTAACAATAGTGACCCCGGAGCCCCGGCTCAATTGAATGGGACTGCGCCGTAGTTTATTCTTGACGACCCTTTTCCGATATCGAGCACTATAACAACGAGAGAACTCATGATGCCCAAGACTCAATTAATTCGTACGCTCTGTGCGGCTGCACTTGCACTACCAACATTGGCGCTGGCACAAGTAGGCGGCAATGCTGAGATGAATCCCGTTAACGACTTACCCAATCCCTATATCACCCAATCCGGTTTCTTCAAAATGCCGGCAGGCCGTGAATGGGGTTCGTCCAGCACCGTCGATATTGATATAGACGGCGAGAGTGTCTGGATAGCGGAGCGCTGTGCCGGCAATATCAATGCCTGTGTTAACAGCCCTGACACCAACATGATCATGCTGTACGACAAGGACGGCAACCTGGTGCGCAGTTTTGGCGCGGGTTACATCACCTGGCCTCACGGTATCGAAGTAGACCATGAAGGTAATGTCTGGATCGCAGACGCACGAGGTACCGATCAGATCGAAGGTTACGACGGCGAACCCTACGGTCACCAGATACACAAGTTCAGCCCAACCGGTGTCCACCTGATGTCAATCGGTGTGAAAGGCGGCGGGTCTAATGGCGAATGCTGCTACACACCGAACGATATGCTGGTCGCTCCCGATGGTTCTATCTTCATTGGGGAAGGTCACTCCAGTGCAGAAGGCACACCAAATGCTGTTTACAAATACGACGCCGATGGCAACCTCATCATGAAATGGGGTGAATGGGGCATGGGCCCAGGCGAGTTCCGCCAGCCCCATGGTCTGGCCATGGATTCCAAGGGCCGTCTGTTTGTAGCCGACCGCGGCAATGATCGAATCCAGATCTTTGACCAGGAGGGTAATTTGCTGGACATCTGGTATCAGTTCAGCCGCAACAGCGGCATTTTCATCGACGATAACGATGTGCTCTATGCAGCGGATTCAGAATCCGGTTCGGTAAACCCGGCGCACGGAGAATGGACTCGTGGTATTCGTGTCGGCAGCGCTATCACCGGCAATGTTGAATTCCTGATTCCTGATCCACAACCCGACTGTCGAGGCACCTGTACTGCAGAAGGTGTGGTAGCCGACAAGAACGGTAATATCTTCGGCGCCGAAGTTGGACCCGTTGGCGGCGTCAAGCGTTACGTCCGACCAGTGAAGTAGTTAGTTTCATTTTGATTAAAAAGCCCGCTGCGATCGCAGCGGGCTTTTTTTTTGGGTTTCTTATGCTGCTAGTTCTTCCAGAACTAATGATTTGCGCAGGTATAAACGAATCAGGAGATAAAGAAAGAATCCCAATGGCGGAAAGATGAGGACTCCCAACAGGCAGGGCACGACGAAACCGTGGGGAATGTTTTTTCTTATCGCATCGCGAGCAAGCCAGGCCCCGACAAACAAATCCCATATCACCAACTGCACCCAGATCTGTAAGGCAGAAAACGGACTGCTGACGAATATCATAAACTGGTCCAATGTGCCTATTCCCGCCCCCTCTGGTGGGCTCGGCTTGAATAGCCAAACTCCAATCCAGGCTGCGCAAAGCAGAACCGGTAACCATACCCCGTGAACGATTTTTCTTGTCCATAACCACTTTGGTGCAAGGAGCAGTAATAACCACGCAGGAATGACGGCAATATTAATCGCGGCAAAGTACAGTTCTTCTATATTCATAGCGGGCTCCCGAATCAGTGATTTGCGCTTGATCAACAAACGCAATTTACTTTCTCTGCTTGATCAGCAGGCCGGAATTATTTCGAGAAAAAATTAAATTAACAATCTGTTGTAATTAGGGAAAACCGGGTTATGATGAACTTACGGTGGCAATATCTACTTGCCTCAGCAGAAACAGTGCAGATCATTCGATCTTCTTTTCATCATCCAGATGCCCACTCTTGAAGCACTTATAGCGTTCACCCTCGCTGCGTTCATCATGAATCTGTCTCCCGGGCCGTCCAATTTCTATGTGATGGCGAGAACGCTGGAGCAGGGAGTCCGTGGTGGTTTGGCCGCTGTATGCGGATTGGCAGCAGGCAGCCTGGTCCATGTCATTGCGGCGGTGCTGGGCTTATCGGCGATTTTTGCTTATTCCCCTGCCGCCTATACAGCACTGAAATTTGTTGGCGCGTTCTATTTGCTGTATCTCGGCGTCTCAAGTTTTCATCACAAGACGACATTTGATAGGGCAATTAGCAATGAAAACGAATCGAAGGTGAAAGATTTGAGGGCGATCTTTAAACAGAGCTTGTTGGTTGAAGTCACCAATCCCAAGACTGTCCTGTTCTTCGTTGCCCTGCTACCGCATTTTGTGAATCCAAATGCAGGACCGGCTGCCCCGCAGTTTCTTTTACTGGGTATGATCGTCACACTCTCGGCCGTGCCTTGCGATTTGTTCGTTACCTTTTTCACTCACAAGGCTACGCGCCTGATAAATGAAAACCCGAACCTGCAGAAGTGGCAGGATCGGGTTTCCGGTACGATCTTGACTGGGCTTGGTGCCTACGTACTCATCAGCGATTCCATCGTTGAGTAAAGATCAAACACGCTCTCTAAACCTTCGCTAAAATTTCATTGAATGTAGCGCTCGGTCGCATTGCCGCTGAAGCCTTGGCAGGATCAGGTTTGTAGTAGCCCCCTACATCCATGGCAACTCCTTGCACCGCATTCAGCTCATCGACAATTTTTGCTTCATTTTCTTGAAGCTCGCTGGCAATCGAAGCGAAGTGCGCTTGTAGCTGGGTGTCATCGGTTTGTTCCGCCAAAGCCTGAGCCCAGTACAGACAAAGATAGAAGTGACTACCCCGATTATCGAGCTCATTGACTTTGCGTGAAGGTGACTTGTTCTCATCGAGGAACTTGCCTGTCGCCTTGTCCAGAGAATCCGCCAGCAATTTTGCACGGGCGTTGCCGGTGACAGTAGCAAGATGTTCAAGAGAAGCGGCCATGGCGAGGAATTCACCCAGGGAGTCCCAGCGCAGGTGATTTTCCTTTTCAAATTGTTGTACATGCTTGGGTGCTGATCCGCCGGCACCAGTTTCGAACAGACCACCGCCTTTCATTAGTGGAACAATTGAAAGCATCTTTGCGCTGGTCCCTAGTTCCAAGATAGGAAATAGATCCGTCAGGTAATCTCTCAACACATTACCGGTCGCGGAGATCGTGTCCTTGCTTTGCGCGATGCGTTCCAGAGAGAAGCGGCAGGCTTCAGTAGGCGCCTTGATGTGAATCTCCAGGCCGTCCGTGTCATGCTTGGGCAGATACTGATTCACTTTTTTGATCAGCTCTGCATCGTGTGCACGATTTTCATTGAGCCAGAACACGACAGGCGTATTACTCAAGCGTGACCGGGATACCGCCAGTTTGACCCAGTCCTGAATAGGCGCGTCTTTCACCTGGCACATACGCCAGATGTCACCCTGCTCGACCGCATGTTCCATCAGAGTATTACCAGCGGCATCGATGACAGACATCTTGCCGTCGGCAGATGCTTCGAAGGTCTTGTCATGGGAACCGTATTCCTCGGCCTTCTGCGCCATGAGACCGACGTTGGGTACACTGCCCATGGTGGCAGGATCGAAAGCACCATTGGCCCGGCAGAAGTCGATGACTTCCTGGTAGACACCGGCATAACAGCGATCAGGAATAATTGCCTTCATATCATGCAACTCGCCATCAGGCCCCCACATCTTGCCTGAAGTGCGCAAGGCCGCAGGCATGGAAGCATCGATGATGATATCACTGGGTACATGTAGATTGGTGATGCCACGGTCGGAATCCACCATGGCCATGGCGGGGCGGCTCTCGTAGACCGCCTGCAAGTCCGCTTCGATAACACTACGCTGATCGTCAGGCAAGGATTGAATCTTGGCATCTACATCGCCGACGCCATTGTTCGGATCCACTCCCAACTGCTCTAAAGTATCAGCATGTTTTTCAAAAACATCTTTGTAGTACACAGTCACCGCATGACCAAAGATGATCGGGTCGGATACTTTCATCATGGTTGCCTTCATGTGCAGGGACATGAGCACGTCCTGCGCCTTGGCATCGTTGATCTGTTCTTCCAGGAATTTACGTAGCGCATTCTTACTCATACAGGAAGCATCGATAACTTCTCCTTCCTGCAGGGCAATGCCTTCCTTGAGCACGGTGACATTGCCATCACTGTCAGTATGTTGAATATTGACGCTGGTAGCAGCAGAAATCGTGACTGATTGTTCACTGCCAAAAAAATCACCGGCAGACATGGAAGCTACATGTGATTTGGAGTCTTGTGACCAGGCACCCATCGAGTGGGGATTTTTTTTCGCGTAGTTCTTTACGGAAGCCGGGGCGCGACGATCTGAATTTCCTTCTCGCAATACCGGATTCACTGCGCTGCCCTTTACCCGATCATAGCGAGCCTTGATATCCACTTCTTTCTCATTGGCTGGCTCTTCCGGATAGTCAGGCAGTGCATAGCCCTTATCCTGTAATTCCTTAATGGCAGCTTTCATCTGCGGAATCGAAGCAGAGATATTGGGCAGCTTGATAATATTTGCCATGGGATCCTGGGTGAGTTCACCCAACTCGGCCAGAGCGTCAGATTGTTGCTGTTCTGCTGAGAGAAAATCCGGGAAATTGGCGATGATGCGTCCGGAAAGTGAGATATCGCGAATCTCTACACCTACTTCTGAGGCCTTGCAGAACGCTTCGATGATTGGCAACAAGGAGTATGTCGCCAGGGCAGGTGCCTCATCAGTTTCCGTGTAAATAATGGTGGATTTTTGCTCTGACATCATGTTTCCTTTGATAATAAATTGCCGCTACTTAGGGCCTGTTAACACTAATTGAATCAGCACTTAGTGTTAACAGGCCCTTAAAAGGGCGCGTATTATAGCAGCGTAGGGGCCATTTATAAGCGTAAGATTTCAATCCGTAACACTCTGAAACTTCACAAATTATGATCATTGAGACTGCTCTGCCTGATTTCCAATTACGTCAGGCCACAATCGAGGACTGCCCGCTGATTCTGGGCTTCATCAAGGAACTGGCGGAGTATGAAAAGCTCTCGCACGAGGTCGTCGCCACCGTGGAGACCCTGGAAGAAACGCTTTTCGGCGATAAAGCCTACGCCGAGGTAATAATCGGTGAATACCAGGGCACAGCCGTGGGCTATTCCCTTTTCTTCCACAACTTCTCGACTTTTACCGGCCGACCGGGTATCTACCTGGAGGACTTGTATGTACAGCCGCAGATGCGTGGCAAGGGATTCGGCAAATGCCTGCTTGCCCACCTGGCGAAGCTGGCTGTAGAACGCAACTGCACGCGCGTGGAATGGTCAGTTCTGGATTGGAATGAACCTTCAATTCAGTTCTATCGCTCAATAGGTGCGATACCGATGGACGAGTGGACAGTGCAACGACTGCATGGAGAAGCACTATCCAGTTTTGCCGAGGAGTTTTGATCAGTGAATAAAGTCGTTTATCTCAATGGAGACTATCTGCAGGCCGATGAAGCGAAGATTTCTGTGTTCGACCGTGGCTTCATCTTTGGTGACGGGGTCTATGAGGTAGTGCCTGTCTTCCTGGGCAAATTGGTCGACAAACAATACTTCTTTGAACGACTGGATCGCAGCCTGAATGAGCTGGGTATTGCCTGGCCCTGTAGCAAGGAAGAATATGCTCAGATGATGGATGAATTAATCAGGCGCAACGAGCTGGAAGAAGGTGTTGTTTATTCACAGGTGACTCGCGGTATTGCGGAAAGAGAATTTCACTACCCGGAAAACACACCTCCGACTCTCATGGCATTCACCACAACAATGGCACTACTCAACAATCCTGCCGCCAAAACCGGCATCAAGGTGATTACCACGCCGGACTTGCGCTGGAAACGCCGTGATATCAAGTCCATCAATCTACTTGGCCAATGTATGGCCAAACAGGACGCAGTGAGCCAGGGAGCAAAGGAAGGCTGGATGGTGGAAGATGGTGTGGTTACCGAAGGAGTCTCTTCTTCTGCCTATATTGTTAAAGAAGGCCGGGTGATTACACGCCCGCTTTCCAATTCCATACTACCGGGAATCCGGCGGCGCACCTTATTGGAACTGGCAGATGCAGCCGGCATCAGAATTGAGCAAAGGCTATTCACAGTTGATGAAGCACTTGCAGCTGACGAAGCCTTTATCAGCAGCGCCACCACCATGGCCCTTGGCGTGGTAAACATTGATGATCATCAGATCGGTGATGGGACACCTGGCCCTGTTACCATGAAGATGCGTGATTTGTACACAGAAAGAGTGCTAGAGGAAGCCAGAAATTCCTGATCAGGCTTTGTTGGTGGGAAAACTAAGCACCCGATCAATAGATTCTGCACCTGTCAGAACCATAAGCAGCCGATCTATCCCGAGAGCTACACCAGCACATTGGGGCAGGCCGTGCTCCAGCGCCTGCAGCAAGCGCTTATCTTCTGCTACAGATTCCAGACCCAACTCCAGTCGCCTCTCCTGATCCTGCCGGAAACGCGATCGCTGTTCTTCTGCATCAGCCAACTCGGCATAACCATTGGCAAGCTCCATGCCGCTGCAGTACAACTCAAATCTTCTGGCCACAGACACGCCCTCTGCGTTCTCTTCAATAGTAGCCAGCGCTGCCTGGGAAGCGGGATAGTTATAAACAAAGCACTGGCAAGGCAACAGCGGCTCGATGACATGGCTCATCAGTAATTGTAGATAGTCTGTGTCATTTAGTTCGTCCCCTCTGATCGAGACTTTTTCATGGGCCAGCGATTGCAGCGCTTCTGAATCGATTTCGTGTGGATCAATTGCAAGATGTTGCAGGAACAATTCGCTGTAGGAAAAGCGAGGTATGTCCGTAGCGCCAAGCAATGGTGTGACGAGAGCCTCAACTTCATCCATCAGCTGTTCCAGCGTAAATCCGACACGATACCACTCCAGCATAGTGAACTCTGGATTATGTTGCCTGCTCTGCTCTTCATCACGGTAGCATTTGCAAATCTGATAGATTGAACCACTACCGCTGGCCAGCAGGCGCTTCATGGCATATTCAGGTGAGGTTTGCAGGTACAGCGGCTGCTGTCCTGACGATACAGTGAAGGACTTCAGATGAACATCGGTAACCGCGTTGTTTGACAGCTGTGGTGTCTCGACTTCCAGGACATCCCGTTGTGCAAAAAATTCTCTCAGCGTCGCCAGTAATTCAGCACGGCGGCGCAGCATATCGATTGCTGCGGTCGCTTGCCAATCAGCCATTGGGAGAGCTTACTTGCTTACACGATTCTGGTATTCGCCCGTACGTGTATCGACACGAAGCACATCGCCGATATTGACGAACAGAGGGACTTTCACCATTGCACCGGAACTGAGAGTTGCTGGCTTGGTACCACCCTGGGCGGTGTCACCTTTCAGGCCAGGATCTGTTTCTGTCACTTCCAGCTCGACAAAGTTTGGCGGGCTGACTGAGATGGGCGCATCATTCCACAACACAACCTGGTATACATCCTGCTCTTTCAACCAGTCCTTTGCCATTGTGATGGCATTGGCATCGGCAGCGACCTGTTCGAAGCTGCCATCAGTTTTCATGAAATGCCAGAACTCACCATCGGTGTACAAATACTCCATGTCAATCTCCATGACATCTGCAGCATCAATAGATTCACCTGACTTGAAGGTGCGTTCCCAGACACGACCATTAAGCAGATTGCGAAACTTCACGCGGTTAAAAGCCTGTCCTTTGCCCGGCTTTACGACTTCGTTTTCGAGAATTGAGCAGGGCTCTCCGTCTACCAGTACTTTTAAGCCGGATTTAAATTCGTTTGTTGCATAACTTGCCATGCCTTTCCCTCGATCTTTCCAAATTGCTTGAATGTATAAGCCGTCGCCTTGTTCTAGAGTCAGCGCTTGCTGTTCTGCACTCGTAACTGCACTATACTGTTTCCACAGGAATCCATAGTAGCAGAATTGTGCACGAACCGGTGTTGTCGATAATCGAGTCGGACCGGCCTGAAAAATGGCAGGAGATATTAGCCGATCTCATCTCAGAACCAAAGGAATTAGTCGAGTTTTTGGAGCTGGATTCGAGTAAGCGCCCAGCCAGCATGAAAGCCTGTGCAGATTTTCCCTTGAAGGTGCCAAAACCCTTTGCCAGACGAATGGAACAGGGAAACTGGGATGATCCTTTACTGAAACAGGTTTGGCCGGATGCTGCAGAAGAAGTCGTAGACAGAGCACTCAGCAATGATCCACTGCGGGAGTCCAGCTTCAATGTGCAACCAGGTCTGCTGCATAAATATCGAGGTCGTGTTCTCCTCACTGCCGCCCCGCATTGTGCGGTTCATTGTCGCTACTGTTTTCGACGCCACTTCGACTATCAGTCCAATACTCCTGGTCGGGCACGCTGGCGCGACTCTCTGGACTATATCGCCGCGGACAGCAGCATCAAGGAAGTGATCCTCAGTGGCGGTGATCCACTGGCAGCACCCAATAGCTACCTGCGTTGGTTGTTGGCCGAGCTGGATTCGATTTCCCATGTGCAGACTATTCGCTTCCACACGCGCCTGCCGATCGTGATACCACAGCGTATAGATTCAGAATTTTTAAGCCTGCTACGTGCGCTGAATAGCAGATGTGTCATCGTGCTGCATAGCAATCACGCTAATGAGATTGATAATAATGTCGCCAACGCAATGAGCACACTGGCGAAAGACGGTCATTCACTGCTCAATCAAACGGTAATACTCAAAGGGATCAATGACGAGGCTCGGGTATTGAGCGATCTGAGCCATGCCCTGTTCAGGATTGGTATTCTGCCCTACTACTTGCACCTTCCGGACCGGGTCGCCGGAACCGGCCACTTCCAGCTTAGTGAAGAAGACGCGATTGCATTGCTTACTTCGCTGCAGTCAGAACTGCCGGGTTACCTCGTCCCCAAACTGGTCAAAGAAGAGCCAGGACAGGGCAGCAAGACCAGGCTGCTATAAATCAGCTACTAATCACAGGGCCCTTGCTGTTATCCTTGGCCCAAGGGACTCCAACAGCGATTAGTACGAGCACCAGCCTTGGAATCAACAGAAAACGAGCAGGTCACCGAGACTAAACCTGCCCCCGGGATCAAAAAAATTTCTCGCCGGTTTAACTTTTCAGTCAGCCTGTTGCTGATTCTGGCAATGTGTGTGTTCTGGCTGATCAGCAGCTACAACACGCGCAATTTACTGCAGCAGCAAGCAGACAAGCTGGGACAGACGCTGGCTCAGCAAACCTCAATTCAACTCACTGAGCTTGTATTAGCCAATGACCTGATCAGCATGAATGTGGTGTTGTCGAACCTGGTCAGTGACTCTGCCATCGCTGAAATTGCGATTCTCGACATAGATGGAAATATCATCGCCTCGGCCAACGGACAGCCTGAGCCACTACAACCACTGCTGCCGATACCCTTACCCCTGGACTCTATTCCGGCTGAATATCGCTCTCCCATATCCTTGCCCGATACGGTAATCGGGATCGTTAGTCTGCAACTGGATCTGGACTACATCGAAGTCGGAGCAATCAATAGTCTGTTACTGATTGTTGGTGCAACACTGCTGTTGGTGCTTGTGGCAGTGGCGATGACGTCGACCTACTTCCAGTACCTGGTGAGTTTTCCCAGCAGCCTGCTATCTCATGCCCTGAGTAATATCCGTAAAGGTGATATCGATACCTGTCCCGAGCCTGATAACTACAATGAGATCAGCCAGATTATCCGACAGTACAATGCCACGGCTGAGTTCCTTGCACAAAACGCCTTTCTCGACAATTTTGGTAATCGACAACCAGAAGACGATACTCAGCATTTGCATTTCGTGCCAGGACAACAGGACGTTAGCTTGCTATTAATCAGCATGGCTAACTACCAGTATCTTGCATCTACACTGCAACCAGAAATTTTTGTGAAGTTGTTGAATCGATTCTACTTCTTTGTGGATAAAGTAAGTCAGTTATACAACGGCAAGGTCAGCTATTGTGCAGAAGGTGAGGTGATCATCAATTTCGCCGACGCACCATTGGAGGATGACCAGGCATTTTACGCCATCTGTGCCGGACAGCTGTTTCTGCATATCGTCGGTGACATCAATGATGTGGAAAATCTCACAGCGCGATCCAACTACAAGCTTGCGGTACATAGCGGCCAACAGGTGAGTAGCCTGTACTCTCCAATCACTGGCACTACCAACAACCTTTCCGGAAAGACGCTGGATGACGCCCGGGCCATATGTAAGGAATCACCGGATAACTCCCTGTTGATCAGTGAATCCAGCTATGAACATGCGGGGGCCCACTCTCGGGTAGACGCCGATGAATTTTCCGAGATTGGAGAAGACGGCCTGATCAAGACCTATTTGGGTCGAGAGCCTCTTTCTGATTACAGGCTGTTGCTGGAGCGTCAGGCGATTCAGCTTGTGACGCTTTATTCGGACTGAATTGAAACCTCTGGCGCCAGAGTGGCGCTGCAATTGTTGTCAGACCCCTCTACTCTTGCTCTTCAGTACACTGCAATTACTGGTTCAAGAGGAGTCAGGATATGGAATTGAAAGTAGATGCAATAAAAATTCGCTCTCTTCGTTCAAGGCGTGCATGGAGTCAGGAGCATCTGGCCGATGTTGCCGGATTGGGAAGGAGAACGATTCAGAGAGTTGAAAAAACCGGCTCGGCATCTTATGAGTCTGCCTAGGCAATTGCGGCTGCTCTCGAGTTGAATGTCACGGATTTGACCGAAACTGAAACTGTTCGTACTCATGCTATTCATGAACGAAACTCAATTCTGCGTAAGATCTCTATTTCCCTCACATCCCTGATTGTTCTGGTGCTCTTTGCCTTAGCAAGATCAGTGACTGCTGATCAGGTGAAGCTGGACATCCAGGGAATCGTCAATGATGAACATCAGACGGAAGCGATAATCACTATTGAAGAAGGCGAAGGCAGCCGGATTCAACTTGATGGTAATTATCGAATTTCGATCACTCCTTCAATTACTAATCTGGGAGATATTCAACTGGATCTGGTGCTAATGAAGCTCGAAGGCGAAGAGTATCGCCAGGTGGCATCGCCGATTATCAGAACGCCCAATGGTGAAACCGCGATGATCAAGTCTGCTACAGATGATGGCCTTGGGCTAACGCTGGAAATTACACCAACAATCCAGTAATGCGGCTAGTCATCGCCAAGTACTTCTACCCTGTCCACGTTCTGAAATCCGCGCGGCAACTTGTTGCCACGGCGGCCACGCTCACCCCGATAGTGTTCGAGATCTGCGGGTTTTAGATTGTGATGACGACGACCAGCATGGACTGTCAAAGTGTCTTCGGTTGAGAGCACGGTCATGGCCACGACAAACTCGATTCTTTCTGCGACCCTGGCGCTGGGAATACCAATGATTTTGTTACCCTTGCCTTTCGCCAGGCGGGGAAGCTCGCTGATTGGAAACATCAGCATGCGTCCTTCATTGGTGATAGAGATGATCATATCGTTGTCATAATCATTGACCGGCAAAGCTGCGATTACCTGCCCACCCTTGGGCATGCGTAGAATCGCTTTACCGGACTTGTTCTTGCTGATCAGGTCTCCAAACTTGCCAACAAATCCATATCCGGCATCACTGGCCAGTAAAACGTCCTGCTCATTCTCTCCAATCATCACTCCTTCAAAGCTGGCACCGGAAGGTGGGTTTACCTTGCCTGAAACCGGTTCACCCTGCCCCCGGGCAGAAGGCAGCGTATGGGCGGGTAAGGAGTAGGCTCTGCCAGTGGAATCCATGAAAACTGCCAGCTGATTGCTCTTGCCCCGGGCTGCCAGTTTGAAACTGTCCCCGGACTTGTATTGCAGCGCAGTCGGATCGACATCATGGCCTTTGGCAGCACGCATCCATCCTCTCTCAGAGAGCACGATAGTGACCGGATCCGTGGTCAGCAGCTCTGTTTCACTGAATGCCCTGGCTTCCTCTCGCTCTACGATTGGAGAGCGACGGGCGTCGCCGAATTTTTCGGCGTCGGTCTTGATCTCATTCTTGATAAAGGTCTTCAGTCGGGCAGCAGATTTGAGTAATTGTTCGAGAGTTTTCCTTTCTGCCTTGAGCTCTTTTTGCTCAGCCTTGATCTTGATCTCTTCCAGCTTCGCCAACTGCCGCAGACGCAGCTCAAGGATAGATTCCGCCTGGCGGTCCGACAGTTTAAATTTCCTCATCAGTGCCGGCTTGGGTTTGTCTTCCTTGCGAATAATCTTGATGACTTCATCAATATTGAGAAAAGCAATCAACAGCCCATCGAGAATGTGTAGCCGGTCAATGATTTTGTCGAGCCGGTGCTGGAGCCGGCGCCTGACAGTTACTGTCCTGAACTGAAGCCATTCCTTCAGTAGGGTAACGATGTCCTTAACCTGTGGCCGCTTGTTGATGCCAATCATGTTGAAATTGACGCGGTAGTTCTTCTCCAGGTCGGTAGTGGAGAACAAGTGCGACATCACACTGTCCGCATCCACGCGATTGGAACGTGGTACAACCACGATGCGTGTTGGATTCTCGTGATCAGATTCATCACGCAGGTCTACCACCATGGGTAGTTTTTTCTTCTGCATCTGGGTAGCAATCTGCTCCAGAACCTTAGCCCCAGAAACCTGATAAGGCAGCGCAGTAATGACGATCTCGCCGCTTTCTTTCACATAGGTGGCTCTGGCCTTCAGCGAACCTCGACCCGTTTTGTACATCTCCTTGATTTCCGCCTTGGGGGTGATGATCTCGGCTTCAGTTGGAAAGTCCGGCCCCTTGATGTGTTTGCAGATATCCGTGATGGTCGCCTTGGGTTTGTCCAGAAGCTGTATGCAGGCCTTGGCAACCTCATGGAGATTGTGCGGCGGTATGTCTGTTGCCATACCCACTGCGATACCACTGCCACCATTGAGCAGAACATTTGGTAAACGCGCAGGGAGAATTTCTGGCTCATCCAGTGTGCCATCGAAATTGGGTTTCCAGTCAACCGTGCCCTGGCCTAATTCCCCCAACAAGACATCCGCATAGTTACGCAGACGGGATTCCGTGTAGCGCATTGCCGCGAAAGACTTGGGATCGTCCTGGGAACCCCAGTTGCCCTGTCCATCTACCAATGGATAACGATAGGTAAAGGGTTGTGCCATGAGCACCATGGCTTCATAACAAGCCGAGTCGCCATGGGGATGAAACTTGCCGATGACATCACCTATGGTACGAGCAGATTTCTTGAACTTGGCGCTTGCCTTGAGTCCGAGCTCCGACATGGCATAGACAATGCGACGTTGTACCGGCTTCAGCCCATCTCCGATATTGGGTAAGGCGCGATCATTGATCACGTACATGGAGTAGTTAAGGTAAGCCTGTTGGGTATAGCTACGCAGAGCTATTTGCTCTACACCCTCATCATTGACAGTAATGTCTTCGTTCATCTATTGCTCACCTACTTTGTACCAATCTACTCTGCGTAGTCTGCCTGATTACCACTTTCTTCCAGCCAGGTTTTACGGTCCGCTGCCCGGCTCTTTGCCAACAGCATATCCATCACCGCCAGTGTGCCAGTCTTTTTCTTCTCAGGTTTTTCTTCCAGTGTGAGTTGCACCAACCGCCGCGTGTCCGTCGCCATAGTAGTTTCCCGCAACTGCATCGGGTTCATCTCACCAAGACCCTTGAAACGCTGCACATTGATCTTACCGGTTTTCTTCTCAGCGGCGATTCGATCGAGAATACCTTCCTTCTCTGCCTCATCCAGGGCATAAAAAACTTCTTTACCCACATCGATGCGAAACAGCGGTGGCATGGCAACGAAGATATGTCCTGCTTCCACCACAGCACGGAAATGCTTAACAAACAGTGCGCAAAGCAGTGTAGCAATATGCAATCCGTCGGAGTCGGCATCGGCCAGGATGCATACCTTGCCATAGCGCAGCCCACTGATATTCGCAGAGCCAGGATCAACCCCCAGAGCAATCGCAATATCATGCACGGCCTGCGAGCCGAGTATTTCTGAGGAATCCACTTCCCAGGTATTCAGGATCTTGCCGCGCAGCGGCATGATCGCCTGATACTCTCGATCTCGTGCCTGTTTAGCCGAACCACCAGCCGAGTCACCTTCCACCAGGAACAATTCACCGGACATCACATCTTCGGTAGAGCAATCAGCCAATTTGCCTGGCAAGGCGGGGCCAGTAGTCACCTTCTTGCGAGCTACTTTCTTGCTGGCCTTGAGTCGGCTTTGTGCATTATTGATACAAAGCTCTGCAATCGCTTCGGCTTCAGCAGTATGTTGATTCAGCCAGAGACTAAACGAATCTTTCACTACACCGGCAACGAACACAGCGCATTGTCGTGAGGACAGGCGCTCCTTGGTCTGCCCAGAAAACTGAGGGTCAACCAACTTGGAGGACAGCACATAGCTGCATCTTTCCCATACGTCCTCTGCTGTGAGCTTGAGTCCACGAGGCAGTAGATTGCGAAATTCACAGAATTCCCGCAGCGCATCCAGCAAGCCGGTGCGCAGGCCACTGACATGAGTACCACCTTGTGGCGTCGGGATCAGGTTCACATAACTTTCACCGATGCCCTCTCCACCTTCGGGCAACCATTGCAGTGCCCAGTCCACGGCTTCCTCATTGCCTTGTACTGAGCCAACAAAAGGCTCTTCCGGTAATGTTTCCCAATCCGCTGTCGCCTGAGTCAGATAGTCCACCAGGCCATCTTCGTAGCACCATTCTTCACTCTGGGATTTCGCCTTGCTTACGGTGTTGTCAACGAAGACGACGCGCAATCCAGAACAGAGTACTGCCTTGGCCCGCAAGACATGTTTAAGTTTGGGAATTGAAATCTTGACCGAGTCGAAGTACTTCTCGTCTGGTACAAACTTGACAATGGTGCCAGTGTTTCTCTTGCCGACTGTACCGGTGGTTTTCAGCTGAGATGCCTTCTCGCCACCTTTGAACTTCATGTTATAGACTTTGCCGTCACGCTTTACCGTGACTTCCAGCGTCTTTGACAGCGCGTTGACCACAGAGACTCCCACACCGTGCAAGCCACCAGAGTACTCGTAATTCTTGTTGGAAAATTTTCCACCAGCATGGAGACGGGTAAGAATCAGTTCGACGCCACTGACTTTCTCGCCCTTGTGTTTGTCTACAGGCATGCCGCGGCCATCATCGGCGACTTCAATCGAACCATCCTTGTGTAGTGTCAAAGTGAGCGTTCTTGCATGGCCAGCCAACGCTTCATCGACACTGTTATCAATAACTTCCTGAATCAGGTGGTTCGGTCGGGTGGTATCGGTGTACATACCGGGCCGCTTCCTAACCGGATCAAGACCGGTCAAGACTTCAATGGCATCGGCGTTATAGGTGTTGGTCATTGGATTGCCAGGTGGCGTTTTACAACTACTGAGTATGTGGCTATGGGGCTTTACCCTATCTTCAGGGGTATCCTATTTTATCGCGCAGAAAGGGCAATTCTTGATAGCAGAAACTCAATAACCACGGGCAGTTCAGCGCCATACTCCTGATAGCTATGATCACCATTCTCATGGATGACAAGCGTGGAATCAGCAAATTTTTCTGCTGCTTCCCGATAGTCGAGCACCTCGTCTCCTTCTTGCAGCATTACCATGAATTGTTCGGGATAGCATAGTGGATCCCGATTAAGGGCTTTCAACTCATCGATGTGATCGCGAGTGACAACATGGATGTGATCAGAGTAGTAATTCCGGTGTTCTCCAAGATGATCTTCCCATAACTCGAAGGGCCGAACAGCAGGGTTTATCAAAACTGCCGGCAGATTGAACTCTTCGGACAGCCAGGTGGCATAGTAGCCTCCCAGTGAACTCCCGATGACGCCGAGCCTCGACAATGGCAGACCGGCCATTGTCTTTTTCAACTGTCGAATGGTTTCAGCGGGGCCGTCCAGCATCTCAGGTATCAGTAGTTGATCACCGATACCCAGAGACTGGCAGTAGTCCAGCGTCTGTTGTGCTTTCTTGGATTGGGGAGAGCTGAGAAACCCGTGCAGATAGAGAATATGGAGATCAGTAGCCTTCACTACTGTAGTCTACTTCAAACTCCTTACCTTCAACACGGAAAACCTGTGTCTCAATACTGCCGTCTTCATGGAGTTGCAGGCTGCGGTAGCCTGGATTGACCTGGTCGAGAGCAAAATTCACCACATTGGGTTTGAATTGAATGCAGGTAGAAGGTGTACACAGGCATCTTATGTCATCGTGGATGAAATCCAGTTCCTGATGCACGTGACCATATACGACACAGCGAACCAGACTTGATTCGCCCAGAATCTGCCAGAATCTACCCTTGTTATGCAGCCCGATTTCCCTCATCCAACCGGCATTACCTCTCACTGGATTGTGATGCAAGCACACCAGGCAGTGGGCAATCTCATCGTCGTCCTCTGCCTCGCTCAATCTTGATTGCAAAAACTCGAGTTCTTCCGGCGCCAGCTTACCGTGCACCTGACCTTCCACACTGGTATCCAGCATAAGTATGAGCCAATTATTGATGCGTACTGATTTCTCACCGGCTCCGCTGCCATCGGCGATGTCGTTCATTACCGCAACACTATCGTGATTTCCTGGAATCCAGCGATAGGGCGTATTGAGTTCTTCTATATTGCTTGCGAAGTGCTTGTAGGCGGCGGGAGTTGCATCCTGAGCAATGTCGCCAGTGGCAAGAATCAGATCAATTGATTCTTCGTTATCCTTGACGATGTTTAGCACCTGCTCAAAGCTGTTATGCGTGTTCATCTTCAACAGCGTTCCAGTTGCAGTCCCGTACAGGTGGGTATCTGTAATCTGAACAAGCTGAATTGGATTGTCAGTCTTCAGCGATGTCATTGCTGCCGTGATGAATTATGAAATTTGTTCTATGAGTTCTGGCGCTGTTGTGCTTCTTCCTACCTTGAGGCAATGAGAAAGCCATTCACCCAGAAAGCCATTCACCTGCATTTTTTCATCAGCATGATACATCTTTGGATTGGGTTGAGAATATCTTGGCTTGAGATTGCGATGGCCTTGATAAGAGATTACTTCAGCAGTGCTAGCGTCATGATAAACCCGCACAATCATCGACGGGTTTGTCATCCATTCTTTAAATTCGGGTTTCTGTACTATCTCTAGTGTGGTTGTGTATTTAAACGCTTCCACTATAGTGATTTCGACTGTCACTTTCTGTCGACTGTCATCCAGATCAGCTATACAAAATTCTCTACTGATACCTTCCAGTATTTTCTCTGGTTCATCGGCGGTTGATTCTCCGCTGTTCGATTGAGCACTTCGATCCAATACAGGTAGCTCTGCCAGAGATTCGAATGACTTGTCCAGGTAAACCTGCAATTGCGGCAAGAGTTTAAGCAGCAGAATATAGTTGGCATCACAAACTGCCATCTGCTTGATCAGATCAATGCTGTATTTTGCTTTTGGCATAATCTCTATTGTTCTTCAATGCCCGGACAAAAAATGGGATTCGCAACGCTGTACCCGGTGCCAGCCAGTTTCTACCTATTATAGTCGGCTATTTTTTGTATTTTGCTAATCAGCGCTGTTTTAGCGGATACAAGACCGCATGCTCATTGCTAAGTCTCTGTAATTGTAACGATTTCGGTGGGTTTTGCGAGCTTGGGGCTAAACATTTTTTGGTTGACATTCGGCCCGTGCTGAGGCTCGACTATGACCAGTATCCCAGCAGCGATTCCTTGTTAATCTGCAACCATTGCAGCGCGATCAGGGACATGGCGTTGTTAATGATGCCGGACTGTGCAGCGAGCAGCGCTTCCTCCACGGAGAGCACTTCTACCCGGATGTCTTCGTGTTCGTGATCCAGACCATGGACACCACCAGCCTCGCTGGCATCCACACGGGCACAATAGAGGTGGACTCTTTCGCTACTGGCACCAGGGCTGTTGTAGTAGTCACAGATCTTGCGCAGATTGCTGGCTTGCAAACCGGTTTCCTCCTGAATTTCCCGGATTGCCACTTCCTCAAGGGATTCTTCCTTGTCGACCAGGCCCGCCACCAACTCAAGAGGCCAGGGAGACTCGTCGCCATCAAGCATGCCCACACGAAACTGACGCACCATCACAATTTGTTCAGAGCCCGGGTCAAACAGCAGCACACCTACTGCCGGCAGTTTGACCAGCAATTCCCTGTCCATGACAGCACTGTCTCCGCCTTCGAACAGGCTATGTTGCAGGCGGAGATGGTCCACTCGCAGAAACGAATCGAATCGCGTCTCTCGATTGATAAGCCTTACATCGCGGCGGGTAAACGGGGTTTTCTCTGAAGACATAAGCTGACTCAGGCAGACTTTGTCTGTAACTCTGAAACAAGCGCAGACATGGCATCCCGAATCTCAAGGCAGACCCGGTTGAAACAGGCTTCGATCTCCTGGTCCGTACCAGTTGCCTTTGCTGGATCATCGAAGGGAATATGGCGCTTTTGCTTATGGGCAGGAAGCAGCGGACAATTCGCATCTGCGTGCGCACACACGGTCACAAGCAGATCCGCGCTTTCAATCATCTCATTGCTGACAATATCCGAACTATGTCCGCGAATATCAATACCCTGATCAGCCATGGCTTTCACTGCGCCGGGATTCAGCCCATGGGCTTCCAGGCCAGCTGAACTTGTTTCTATCTTCAGTTCTGCTGCCTGCTTCGCAGCGAGATGGCGCAGCCAGGCTTCTGCCATCTGCGAGCGACAAGAATTACCGGTACAAAGAAACAGGATATGCATATCAGTTCTCGCCCCTGGAACTACGCTGTTCTAGTCGCGACTGGTCACTTCCAGCAAATGATAACCAAACTGGGTTTTGACTGGTCCCTGAAGCGAGTTGATGTCAGCGCTGAATACCACCTCATCAAACTCTTTGACCATCATGCCGGGTCCAAATTGTCCCAGGTCTCCACCTTGTGCCTTGGAAGGGCAGCTCGAGTGGGCGCGCGCAATGTCACCAAAGTCTTCTCCAGCTTCAATGCGATCCTTGAGTTGTAAACATTCTTCTTCCGTATTCACCAGGATATGGCGCGCGGTAGCAGTAGTCATGTGAAACCTCCGTTGAGTTTTTTGCGCATT
The DNA here is from genome assembly GCA_965267495.1 of uncultured Pseudohongiella sp. Lineage (GTDB taxonomy): Bacteria > Pseudomonadota > Gammaproteobacteria > Pseudomonadales > Pseudohongiellaceae > UBA9145. The sequence goes on from OZ254078.1 coordinate 3,551,695, forward strand.
ATGCCCGATCGACTGGGAATAACACAGCATGTCGCCAGTAGCTGATAGTGGCTCTGCTTAAAAGTATTTTTCTGCAAGTTGGATAAGAGAGGTAGCCTTTGCACTTAGGGACACGCCGTGAACCCGGACCCAGCCACCGATCATGGATCGGTGTCGTTCGATACTCGCTACAAGCTGACGCTTGCAAGACGCTCGGTCTCACCCCTGGGGGCTCGATCGCAGCATGACCGCCAGGGACGGCGGAAATGCAGAAAACGCAGGAGTAGTTTTCTGCCCTTGCTGCTCACGGTCCCTAAGTGCAAAGACTACCTCTCTCATCCTGTCGGAACTGGTGATACTTTCAAATAGAGCCACTACCTGACCAGAAAGCAAGATGCAGCAAGAAGGAATTATTCATATAATGACAGGCCTGCAGTAAATCCTACATTGGTTACGGACAACCAATTCCCAGAGCTGCACATTCTTCACACGACTGACTGCAAATACAGGTTGCCTTGCTATGCCATTGCCTGAAGCTTCGCCGAGAAAACATGCCCACACACGCGCCATCGACTATCGCGGTTACGAACGCGAAGACGGACTGTTCGATATCGAAGCACATATGACCGACACCAAGACCTACGAATTCAGTAACAAATGGCGAGGGACTGTTGCTGTCGGTGAGCCACTGCATGAGATGTTATTACGAGTCACGATTGATGAAGCATTCGAGATCAAAGACATCGTGGCAGTCACAGATAACAGTCCTTTTGAAGTATGTCCCAGTATTACTCCCGCCTATAAGAGCCTGGTGGGCATACGAATGGGTCCCGGCTGGCGTAAGGCGATTCGCACAAAGGTGGGCGGTGTACAGGGTTGTACTCATCTCACTGAGTTGCTCTTTCCCATGGCGACTGTTGCCATGCAGACGCTCTGGCCCATCCTCAGCAAGAGAAAGAAAGACAGGCCTGAGCAAGAACAGTCTCCCCGCAAACGGCCAATGGTACTCAATACCTGTCACGCATGGTCTACGGATTCTCCCGTGGTAAAGGACAATGCGCCGGACTATTACACCGGGGATGAATAAATAAACTGAATCTACTTGTTGTAGTAGAGCGGAATCACTACAGACACGATCACACCTTCACGATCGGGTCGATTCTCTGCCCTGATCTTGCCGCCATGAAAATCGGTGATGAGACGGGCAATATGCAAACCCATGCCGAGGTGAGGCTGATTCTGTTTTTCCTGGGGCCGTACGGAGATCATGGAATCAAACAGGCGATCCTTCATCTCTTCAGGCAGGAACGGACCCGCATTGCTAACCTTGAGCACGACGTGGTCACGCAAAGTCCGACAGTAGACTGTGATTGGTTGATCCTGATAGGAGAACTCGACTGCGTTGGCGATAAGCTTGTCGAGCAGTTGCGCGATATATTCAGGTACGCCGTTGATATAGATCGCATAGTTCGGTAGATCCAGTTCGAAATTTGCCTCGGTATAGGCAAGCTTGTAGCCTTCAACGCAACCCCTGACCACATCACAGAGATTGATCTTTTCCTTCTCTGAGGTCTGAAGCATCTGCTCCAGCCGGGTTGCCTCGCTCATATTGGTCAGAATCAGGTTAAGGCGTTTGATGCCTTCTTCTGCCCGTTCTATATACACGGCAGACTCTTCACTGTTCTCAGTCAGACCAAGATTCTCAATGGAAGACCTGACAACCGTGACGGGTGTTCGCAATTCGTGTGAGAGCCTTGATGACATGTTCTCCAGATACTTGGTGTACTGAGTGAGGCGTTCCACGATGCTGGAGAAACTTCTCGACAGGTCGCCGATTTCATCTGAATTTCTGGTGGGCACGATCGTGTTCTGTACGCGACCACTGTCGTCTATGATGCCTTCCGCCTGATTGCGCAGTACACGAATGCGCGTGGAGATTCGTGAGGCGAAGAAGAACAACCCAAACACGACGATAACCATCACTGCCAGTATGGTGTTGAACAACTGCTCCAGTGCCTGGTTGCGGAAAGTGCGCAGGCCATTCATATTCTGATCGACCACCACAGCGCCCATCACTTCGTTATTGGCAATGATCGGGTGAGCTGCTTCCAGTAATCGAGTCTCCGTATCAGCCAGGGTACGGAACTGGGTCATGGGTGCTCCCTGCAGAGCAGAATCAATGTGCGCACCGTCACGGGTTACGCCGGTGTAGAGCTCATCGATAAAATCATTGCTGGGTTTGGACAATATTTGATAGTAGAGCGGATTCAGCACCTTATCCTGCACGAAGAGCCAATACTTGTTGATTTCATCTTGCTCTGGAGCCGGGCTAATCAATAGCCCCGTAGCGCTCTGAATATCTCCTACAGTCAACAGCACCCTGCCACCCCGATCCACCACCTGAATACGGGAATTGTTGTGGCCCATACCTGCCACGATGCGGTCGATCTCTGGTGTCGGCAGACGCAGGGAACCCAGAAGCTCGCTATCATCGACACGGTAAGTTGCGACTACAGTATTGACGTCCCGCTCAACTGGATCGTCCACATCGAATATGGCAAAGCCCAGGCGATCGCCCAACATTTCCATCGGAATGCGCAACTCGACCACATAACCACTGTTAGTGTCATACCATTGGCCACGGATGCGCTCTTCATAGGTGGGCTCGCTATAGTCTGAACGCACCTTATATGGGTACACTGGTTCCGCTTCATAAGGCGCGACGACATAGCGATTCACCTCGTTGCCTTCCTGAGACAACATAGTGATCTGAAGAAAGTCACTGCGATGCACAGTCAACGCATCTTCGTCCCGATAAACTACATGGTCATCGGTTACCTCGAAGTAAGCGTAGAGAAATCCATTATAGTCGCCCAACATGGTCTTGAATTGCAGGGTTTCTTCATTGCTATAAGGGCGAACAGGATTCAGCGAGGTACGTAAATAGTCGCGTGAATCATAGCCCACTTCGTATTGCTGATACTCGCCCCAGTCACTGAGCGAACCATCGACCAATTCTATGGGTGAGTAAATCGGATAGACATAGAGATCCTGGCTTCGAGTCGCCGGGCTATAACTGCCTTCGTTAAATAACTCCGGTCTTTCGTTTAGTGCAGTCGCCAGAGCCTGCGCAGTACCCAACACGGTCTGTTCCTGGCCTCGGCGTAACACATCCTCCATTTCCAGAATGTATTGATAACCAAGCCAGGGAATAACCAGAAGAAAGCTGGAAAGGAACACCAGCTTTGATCGAATACCAAATGGGCTTTTCAGTGCCAGGCTCATAGTCAGTTTTGAAGCTTAAGTCGTACTGCTCTGCAGTATCGCGTCTTAATGAGTTGGTGTTGCCTCGACGTTCCAGCGATATCCCATACCGTAGACCGTTTCGATACAGTCAAATTCTTCATCAAGTTGCATGAACTTTTTGCGAATTCGTTTGATATGGGACGTGATGGTGCTGCCATCAACAAAAATCTTTGATTCCTGCATCAGCACCTGTCGGCTTTTTACATGTCCAGGATACTTGGCCAGGGCATGCACCATCCAGAATTCTGTCACTGTTAATGGAATTGCCTGACCATCCCACTGTACCGTCAGTCGACCAATGTCCAGTGATAGCTTGCCCCGCTGCAACAGGTTTTCAGGTGACGGTGGTTGGTCAATCACATCGAGTCGACGGAACAAGGCCGCAATGCGCGCAGTGAGATGAGGCAGGCTGATGTCCTTGGTCAGGTAATCATCAGCACCCATACGCAAACCACTTACGGTATCGAAATCATTGTCCCGTGCCGTGAGAAAAATAATCGGTAAGGTATCAGACAGAGAACGCAGGGCCTGACAGAGAGTAAAACCACCGTCTATCTCGTTTTCCAGACCTATATCGATGATGGCGAGGTTTGGAAGGCGGATATCGAAGGCCGACATGGCGTCCTTGCGATTGGCGTATGTCTGAACTTCATATCCCTGTTTGCGCAGCACGTCCGCGTAATTCTCCCGAATTGCCGCTTCGTCCTCCACGATTGCGATTCGTCTACCCATGGCTGTCAGTCTTCGATTTCGTACTTTTCATTGATTATCAGTGATTTAGCGCGACTATAACCTATTTGACGCCTGATTCAGAGTCCTGGATTGGCAAGCCGGGGCATTGCCATGATTCTGCCATATTTAATCACCACATGGCCCCAATGCTTACCCCCAGCCGTAAGAAACGCCCTGTTAAATAGGCCCCCATAAGCGGAGGTGCAGCGATGGCCTCTGTTCCGGATGAGCTAAACAGCCCTGATGTGAATTAGACGCTTGTTAGCGAAGTTTATTCCCCTCCAGCACAAGGAATTATGGCTATGATCAAACAACTTGGCTTGCTACTCGCTGCCCTCACCGCATTCGTCTTCAGCAGCATCAGCTTTGCGGATACGCGAACTGGCTCCTACAACGATGAGCTACCTTCTCAGGAAGAAACTACCGGTTTCCTCAGTGGCGCGGCGATCGGCGCTGCCGTTGGCGGGCCTCCCGGTGCAATTGTCGGTGCTGCGGTCGGTGCCTTCCTGGGCGACGGCTGGGTAACCCGCAACGACTACGATGACATGCAGGGAGAATGGGTTGCCATGCAACTGGAAATGGATCGCATGCGCGCAGAAGTTTCCCTGCTTGAACAGGAAAAGCAGGTCGCTCTGCAGGAACTCGATGAGCTGCGCAGTCAACCTGCCCAGGTTCTGCCAGCGTTCCTCAATACGGGCCAACAGAATCCATTGTTCGACAACACTACGATCTCAATTCATTTCCGTAGTGGTTCCAGCACTATCGAAGACCATTACGAAGATCAGTTAATCGCGCTGGTGAAACTTGCCCAGCAACTTCCCAACAGCGCCCTAGAAGTCATTGGCTATGCCGACCGAACTGGAGAAGAGAGCAAAAACCTGGATCTGTCCTGGCAACGAAGCAACTCGGTGAAACGATTCATTTCGTCACTAGGTGTCGAAGATTCTGAAATCACTTCGGTAGCCTACGGAGAATCCCAGCCATTGCATTCTACCCAGAGTTTTGAAACTGACTTCTTCGACCGACGGGTACTGGTGCGCCTGATCGATACCAGCCAACAAATGCTGACTCAGGGTCAGTAGCAGAATTCCCTGTCTGCAGGAAACGCACGGAGAAATTCGATGAAAGATGTAAGACTCGTCATTGGCAACAAGAATTACTCTTCCTGGTCCATGTGCCCCTGGCTGTTACTGAAAATGTTCGATGTGGATTTTGAAGAGATTCAGATCGCTTTGTATCAGGACAATACAGCTGAAAAGCTTGGCCCCTATTCTCCTTCTTTGAAAGTTCCCGTACTGTTGCACAGGGAAGTGACAGTATGGGATTCGCTTTCTATTTGTGAATACATTTCGGAGGAGCTCATTGGCGGTAGTGGCTGGCCGGGGAATCCGAAGCGCAAATCCTGCGCTCGCTCAATCAGCGCAGAAGTGCATTCAGAGTTTCCACACCTGAAACAGGAGTGGCCCATGAACTGCAAGGCATCCTATCGTCTGCAAGCTTCAGATGCTGTGATCAATGAAATTGCACGCATTGACGCGATCTGGAGTTGCACGCGCAGGCGTTTCGGAGAAACCGGCAATTATTTATTCGGCCGTTTTTCCATCGCTGACTGCATGTTTGCACCCATCGCAATCTGTTTTGACACCTATGGTGCAGAGCTGAGCACTGACGCCTATACCTACATGCAGACACTGCTGGATAATCCTTTCGTCCAGAAGTGGATCACACTCGGCCGTCGGGAGAAAGAACCACTCTCTATCGCTTATGCCAGCTCGGCCTGAACCAGACACTGCAAGCATCCCGTGAAAAAGCTCTTCGGAGCTTTTTCTATTTTCCGGTCTGTAAAATCTTCAGTGATTACAATGGGCAGTCGATAATCCTGAAAGAATAACAACTGGAGAAGAATCCATGTCCGCCCGTGATGTGATTCAATTCTGGTTCGAAGACATCGAGCCTAAACAACGCTTCAAGAAAGATCCTGAATTTGATGCCCTGATCGCGGAGCGCTTTGCCGAAACACACGCCCAGGCCGCTCAGGGACTGCTCTTTACCTGGCGCGAGCATCCCCTGGACTCTCTGGCGGAGATCATTGTGTTGGACCAGTTCTCTCGCAATATGTTTCGGGATACTCCACGTGCCTTTGCCTACGATACGCTGGCACTGGTGTTGGCACAGGAAGCGGTGCGGAGAAAATTTGACGCCGAGCTGGAAGACCGACACAAGAGTTTCCTCTACATGCCTTTCATGCATAGCGAAGCAAAAGAGATTCACGAAATCGCCATGTTTTTATTCGATCAACCTGGCCTGGAAGACAACTTCAACTTTGAAGTAAAGCACAAGGAAATTATCGACCATTTCGGTCGCTATCCACATCGCAATAAAATTCTTGGGAGAGAATCAACGGCCGAGGAACTGGAATTTCTTTCCAAGCCCGGCTCCGGTTTCTAGCAGTTGTTGCAGAATCTATCGAGGCGGCAAAACATCACGCAGCTTGTCGGCCATTTCAAGCAGTGCCGCTTCTGTGGTTGCCCAATCCATACATGCATCCGTTACTGAGACGCCATATTGCAGATCAGCAAGGTTTTCCGGGATCGACTGATTGCCATGATTGATGTGGCTTTCGAGCATCACACCAATGATTGACTTGTTTCCTTCCAGAATCTGATGGGTGACATCTTTTAGCACCAGAGGCTGGACATCCGGATCCTTGTTTGAATTTGCGTGGGAGCAGTCAATCATGATGTTGCTGCTTACGCCGCCCTTCTCCAGTGCCGCTTCACATTGGGCAACATGCACAGTATCGAAGTTTGGTCCCTGACTGCCGCCTCTTAATACCACATGGGCGTATGGATTACCCTTGGTGGTAACAACTGACACCTGTCCCTCACCATTGATTCCAAGAAACCGGTGTGGACTGGAGACCGATTGCATGGCATTGATGGCGACCATCAGTCCTCCATCGGTCCCATTCTTGAATCCGACCGGTGAGGAGAGTCCAGACGACATCTCACGATGAGTTTGTGATTCAGTAGTGCGCGCACCTATCGCCGACCAGGCGATCAGGTCCTGCATGTATTGTGGCGAAATCGGATCCAGTGCTTCTGTAGAAGCAGGCAGCCCCATTTCTGCAATATTCAATAACAACTTGCGACCGATGCGTAGCCCTTCCTCAATTTTGAACGAATCATCCAGATGGGGATCGTTGATCAGTCCTTTCCAACCAATAGATGTACGTGGTTTTTCAAAATAGACACGCATGACGATGTACAGGGTATCCTGCACTTTTGGCGCCAGCTCTTTCAGTCTGGCAGCATAGTCCAGAGCCGCATCTACATCGTGAATTGAGCAGGGGCCGACAACCACAAAGAGCCGATGATCTTTTCTGTCCAGGATATCAAAAATGGTTTGTCGGGCAGCACTGACTGTTTCCAGTGCCTTGCCTGCAAGGGGCAAATCCTGTTTCAACGACTCCGGCGTGATCAATGCGTCATTTGACGCTATATTTAGATTGTCAGTTACTGCTGACATGGCTACTTTCCTTTGGTTTCTGTACTCTTCCCACTTCGCTTGCGGCGCTCGTATGGGGTACCCCAAATTGAGGGCCGGCAATCATACCAGAATGTGTTTTATAAGTCAGAGGCTAAATCAGCCTCCCAATATCTTTCCAGGCAGACGAGTCCATGCAAATCAGCACAGCATTTGACGGCGGCAATATCGAAGTTGTCAGTGTCGACGATCCGGCCGATGTTCAACTGAAGATCCGTCCGGACGAACAATCCGACTTCTATCAATGGTTTTTCTTTCGAGTTTCAGGAGTCAGAGGCAAGGCATGCAGTTTTAATATTCTTAATGCTGCTGGGGCAGCCTATCCCGATGGATTCAGGAACTATCGGGTCTGCTATTCCTACGACAGGGAGAATTGGCTTCGTCATCCCACATTCCTGAATGGAGAAGTTCTGGGTTTTGAATTCGAATCGGAGCGGGATTCTGTGTACTTCTCCTATTTTGCGCCCTATCCGATGGAGAGGCATCACAAACTGATCGCGCGGGCTCAATCTGCAAAACACTGTACTCTCGAGGTGCTAGGTCAGACTCTGGATGGACAGGATCTTGATAAGCTGAAATTCAGTTCGGGTGGTGAGAACAAAAAACAGTGCTGGATCATCGCCCGTCAACACCCAGGCGAAACCATGGCGGAATGGTGGATGGAAGCTTGCATCAATAAATTACTGGATACAGACAGTGAATTAACCCAGGCACTATTGGAGAACTGTGATATTCACCTGATTCCCAATATGAACCCCGATGGTAGTCGTCGTGGTCATCTGCGAACCAATGCCGTGGGCCACAATCTGAATCGGGAATGGGCAGAACCCAGCATGGAGAATTCGCCAGAGGTCTATCTGGTGAAAGCCGCCGCCAATAAGACTGGCGTGGACTTCTGGTTGGATGTCCATGGCGATGAATCACTTCCCTATTGTTTTATAGCCGGCACAGAAGGATTGAAGGGCTGGAATGAACGAGATCAACAAGGCCTGGACTTTTATCGCAAGGTGCTGGCTGAACTGAACGCAGATTTCCAAACCGAGAAGGGTTATCCCATCAAATCTCCCGGGACTGCCAATCTCACCATGAGTACAGCACAGATGGCTTCTGCCCATGGCTGCCTGGCCATGACACTGGAGATGCCTTTTAAAGATACCACCGACACAGCAGACGAAAAATTCGGCTGGTCACCGGCACGCTCTGCCAGCTTGGGCGAGTCTTGTCTGCAAGCGCTGGCGGCGTATATCGAAAGTGGTCTGATGGACTAAAGAAATAGCCGCCGCTAGACCTCTCGATAGAGCTTACGCCCCTGTTCGTTGTACTCGTTCGCCATCTCTTCCATGCCAGACTTCAGGGCAGCTTCTAGATCTCCATCAGTTTTTGCTGCGGCGTAGTCTCTTACTTCCTGTGAAATTTTCATTGAGCAGAACTTCGGTCCGCACATAGAACAGAAATGAGCTACCTTGCCTGATTGCTTGGGGAGCGTTTCATCATGGAAGGCTCGGGCAGTAGTAGGATCCAGACCGAGATTGAATTGGTCTTCCCAACGAAACTCAAAACGCGCCTTGGACAGGGCATTATCTCTCAACTGTGCACCAGGATGTCCCTTGGCCAAATCTGCTGCATGGGCAGCAATCTTGTAGGCCATCAAGCCTTCCTTGACATCCTGCTTGTTGGGTAAGCCAAGGTGCTCTTTCGGTGTGACATAGCAGAGCATGGCGCAACCAAACCAGCCAATCATCGCGGCGCCAATGCCGGAAGTGATGTGGTCATAACCGGGCGCTATGTCTGTGGTGAGTGGCCCAAGGGTATAGAAAGGTGCCTCGTCGCACACTTCAAGCTGTTTATCCATGTTGTGCTTGATCATATGCATAGGCACATGACCTGGGCCCTCAATCATGGTTTGCACATCATGCTGCCAGGCGATTTTGGTTAATTCGCCAAGCGTTTCCAGTTCGCCGAATTGCGCTGCATCATTGGCATCAGCTACTGATCCGGGACGTAGCCCATCACCCAGGGAGAAAGATACATCGTAAGCTTTCATGATCTCGCAAATTTCTGCGAAATGAGTGTAAAGAAAATTTTCCTCATGATGGGCCAGGCACCACTTGGCCATGATGGAACCGCCGCGCGATACGATGCCAGTTACTCTTTTCGCCGTCAGCGGTACATAACGCAACAACACACCGGCATGGATGGTGAAGTAGTCGACTCCCTGTTCAGCCTGTTCTATCAGCGTGTCCCGGTAAATGTCCCAGCTGAGATCTTCTGCAACACCATCCACTTTTTCCAGTGCCTGATAAATAGGTACCGTACCGATTGGCACCATGGAGTTACGGATAATCCACTCGCGAGTCTCATGGATATTCTTACCGGTAGAAAGATCCATCACTGTATCTGCACCCCAGAGTGCCGACCAGGTGAGCTTCTCTACTTCTTCTTCTATAGAGGAAGTGACGGCGGAGTTGCCAATATTGGCATTCACTTTTACCAGGAAGTTGCGGCCGATGATCATCGGCTCCACTTCTGGATGATTGATATTGGCGGGGATAATCGCACGACCCCGGGCGACTTCATCGCGCACAAATTCCGGGGTAATTTCTGCCGGAATGCTGGCGCCAAAGGACTCGCCCGCGTGTTGTTCAAGTGACTGTGCGTCTTGTTTCAATTGCGCCCGATTCATGTTCTCCCGGATTGCGATGTATTCCATCTCCGGCGTAATAATGCCCTGACGTGCATAGTGAAGCTGGGTCACATTTTGACCAGCCCGGGCACGGCGTGGTGGACGAATATGCTCGAATCGGAGATGCGCTGTTGTGGCATCTTCCTGCCGGGCGCGACCGAAGGTGGAACTGGCCTGCTGCAGAGATTCCGTGTCTTCGCGATCTTCAATCCAGGCCTGGCGAATCGGTGGCAGACCCCGGCGCAGGTCGATTTCTGCAGCAGAATCGGAATAAGGGCCTGAAGAATCATAGACGCGAATTGCTGGATTCTCTTCCACACCGCCCTCAGTCACCGTGGCAGTGAGATTGATCTCACGCATGGGTACGCGAATATCGGGGCGACTTCCATCAATGTAGATTTTCTGTGAATTGGGATAGTGCTCAGTTGAGCTGGTATCGAGTTGGCTGATTTTCTCTGCGAGATGATCGGGTTTTGCGTTCATTGAAACTACCTGTGCTTACTGACCGTACTGACTACCTACGTAATCAGGCAGGAAATTAATTGCTCAATCGTAGAATCCGGAAGGATCTACACTGGCAGACATGCCCATGGGCCTGTCGTTCGGAGTTAAGTCATTATGCCCGAAAATCCACTTCCTGTGTTGGCCAGCACCGCGCCTGCCATCTGGTTGGCTCTGATTCTGGTTTGGCGTGTAACCGGGGCCCGGCCCGTTCGTCTAATGCAATATCAGGCAGAAAATCGCGGTATCGACAATGACATCCCATACTCTCTTCCGGGGTCAGCTGAGACGCAGATCGGACAGTTGACGGATCGGGAAATTGTCACTTTTGGTTACACTGTGTAGAATGCCGCCTTGCTCCGCAGCTCCCCGCATCCTGCTGATTCTTCTCATGAATTAATCTGCAGCAACTAAGTTTAGCTACTAAGGTCAACAACTATGGGACGACTATCTAAGTACTTGGGAATTCTCCTGGTTTGCACACTGGCCAGCACTGCCAGTCAGGCTCAGGATCTCTTCTCCATCCTTCAATTGGCTCTGCAAAACGATCCAACACTGCGGCAGGCGGAAGCCAGCTACCGGGCCAACAGGGAAACGATGATTCAGAGTCGCTCTGCCCTGCTGCCCAGCCTGGGCACAGGTGGCACCACCTCTCGAATTACCAGTGGACCAACCAGCGCGGTATTCCGGGATATCACCGATCCGGTTTCAGGTATCACCCGGAGTGTGAAGGTTCAGGACAGGCATAACTATACCAACGGTCTCAACAACCATGGTTGGGGTGTCAATCTCAGTCAGAGTATTGTGAACCTGACCAGCTGGTACAACTTTCAGAGCGCGAGAGCCAGCGACAAAGCAGCGGCGGTCAATCTTGCTGCCCAGGAGCAGGATCTGATCATGCGGGTGGCAACCGCCTACTTTGATGTGCTGCGAGCACAGGAATTGTTGGAAACCAACATTCAGGAAGAAGAAGCGGCGCTGCGATCACTGGACCAAACCAGCCAGCGGGAGGAAGTTGGACTGGTTGCCATTACCGATGTCTATGACGCGCAGGCAGCTTATGATCTGGCGCGAAATACGACGATATTGCAGAGAGACTTGCTGCAGGCACGATTCGAAGCGCTTGAGGCCATTACCGGCCAACCACATAACGACATCGACGAGCTTAGAGAAGATTTTCCGATTATCGAAGTGGATGGCAGCCTTCCGGATTGGGAAGGTCAGGCTGAAGACAATAGCCTCGCGATTGCGGCGGCGGAATTTAACCTTGAAGCTTCCCAGAAGACGCTGCGCGCTCGAAAATCTGCGCGCCTGCCCACACTGGATTTTTCTGGCGCATTTCAACACAACGTAACGGCACCGATTCTTCAACAGGGTATCCAGATCGGTGGTGGTGCGTTCGATCGAACTGCATTGTCATTGAATCTTAATATTCCTCTCTATCAGGGAGGTGCCCTCCGTTCCCAGAGACGCCAGGCAGAGTACAATATGATAGCTGCCCGGGAGTCCCTAGAGTTAACCAAGCGCCAGTTGACCCAGAATATTCGCAATGCCTATCGTCGGGTTAATACAGATGTACTGGTTATTGCGCAGAGGCAGCAATCCATCACTTCGGCACAAACTGCTTTGGATGCGACGGAACTCGGTGCTGAAGTAGGCACGAGAAATATTGTCGAAGTGCTACTGGCACGCCAGAATCTTTATCGCGCATTGCGGGAATATGCCGACGCGCGATTTAACTACGTCATGGACTCCCTGCTGTTGAAACAGGTTGCAGGAATCCTGACTCCAGAGGACGTCATTGAGCTCAACCGTTGGTTGCAACAGGAAAACGGTTAGGCACAGACTGAATCAATTAACAGTGAAAAAGGCCGTTGCTTCGCAACGGCCTTTTTTTTGCGCCTGATCGGGATTTAGCAGAAGAATCGGGTAGAATCGGTCACAACACGAGGGATTGGGATTGCTCAGTAAACTACCAAAAGTTGGCACAACGATTTTCACGGTGATGTCAAAGATGGCGCAGGACGCTGGCGCTATCAATCTTTCCCAGGGATTTCCTGATTTCGAGTGTCCGGACAAGCTCAAGGAACTGGTTGTGCATTATCTGCACGATCACAAGAACCAGTATCCACCAATGGCTGGCATTCCCCAGCTACGGGAGCAGATCGCCCACAAGGTGCAATCCCTCTACAACTTCAGTGCAGATCCGGATACCGAGATCACGGTTACGTCTGGTGCCACAGAAGCTCTGTTCGATGCGGTTCAGGCAGTCGTCCATCAGGGCGATGAAGTCATCATGTTTGACCCGGCATACGATTCCTATGAGCCCGCTGTAGAGATGGCGGGTGGCGTGTCAATACGACTGCCCCTGCGCTTGCCCGATTACAGTGTCGATTGGAATCTTGTAGCCGACAAACTTAGTGTCAGAACCAGACTCATTATAATTAATTCACCGCACAATCCCTGTGGCGCAATCCTTAACAATGAAGACCTGGATGCGCTGGCGAACATTATCGAGAATCGGGACATCACTGTGCTAAGTGATGAGGTCTATGAACATATGGTTTTCGACGGCGAGAATCACTGCAGTGTACTCACGCATCCCATATTGCGATCCCGCAGTTATGCCGTGTTTTCATTCGGTAAGACATACCATGTTACCGGCTGGAAATTGGCATATTGTGTCGCAGCAGCGAATCTGACTGCGGAATTTCGTAAAGTGCATCAGTTCGTTACTTTCACAACTACCAGCTTTCTCCAGTATGCCATTGCCGATTTCATGGCTACATGCCCGGAACATGCAACTGATCTCGCAGCATTCTACCAACAGAAGCGGGACAAGTTTTGCAGCTTGATGGCGGATTCCCGTTTCCAGTTGACTCCATCCCGAGGTACCTATTTCCAGCTGGCAGACTACAGTGAAATCAGCAGCATGCCTGACATGGAGTTTGTGCGTGAGCTGACCCAGGACAAGGGTGTCGCCGCCATACCGCTGACGCCATTCTATGCCGAGCCACCATCGAGTCACATCGTGCGGTTTTGTTTTTGTAAGGATGACGCCACTCTGGAGAGAGCAGCAGACATCCTGTGCAATATCTGAGTCCAAGCTCGTGAATGCCAGAGAAGCAGAAAAACTTGCCCAGGACATCAAGCACTGGGGCAAGGAGCTAGGATTCCAGCAGCTGGCGATCTCTGACGCGGACCTCTCGCAATACCATGGCAGCTACAAAAACTGGCTGGCGAAGGAACACCATGGCGCTATGTACTACATGGCAGAAAATCAGGACTTGCGCTGCTTTCCAGAGAAGCTGGTAACAGGCACTTATCGCATCATCAGTGTGCGCATGGATTACGCGCCGGAAGCCTCAAACTCTCTTGCGCCGATGCGACGGACCAGCAAGGCCTATGTCGCCCGTTATGCCCGGGGCCGCGACTATCACAAACTGATGCGTAAGAGACTTCAGCAACTCGCGCAGCAAATTGAAACAGCCGTAGGGCAATTTGCTTATAGAGCATTCGTGGACAGTGCACCGGTTCTGGAGCGTGCACTGGCCGAGAAATCCGGCTTGGGATGGATAGGCAAAAACACGATGCTCATTAACAAACGGGCCGGCTCCTGGTTTTTCCTGGGCGAGCTGTTTACGGATTTACCTCTACCTATCGATGAGCCCGATAGCGATCACTGTGGCAGTTGCAGGGCCTGTCTCGACGCCTGCCCGACTGACGCCTTTGTCGGACCCAAAGAGATGGATGCAAGACGCTGCATTTCTTATCTGACTATTGAGTTGCGCGAAGCGATCCCGGAGGAATTTCGCAAGCCCATGGGAAATCGTGTCTTTGGTTGCGATGATTGTCAGTTGGTCTGTCCGTGGAACAAGTTTACTCAGATAAGCAATGAACAGGACTTTTCACCAAGACATCGCCTCGATGATTGCGAAATATTGGAACTATTCGCCTGGTCCGAAAAGGAATTCGAAGAGAAAACAGCAGGCTCACCGATCAGGCGCATTGGCTATGAATGTTGGCAAAGAAATCTCGCCGTAGGTTTAGGCAATGCTGACTACTCAGAGGATATCGTTGTGGCACTACGGCAAAAAGCGACTCATTCCAGCCCAATGGTCAAAGAACATATTGATTGGGCAATACAACAGCAGGTATCACAAAATTCAGAAAGCAAGGCCTGAGCACTCGCCTCTACTCCTTGATGAAATGCTCACGGTAATACTGCAATTCAGCAACCGAATCCTTGATATCCTCCAAAGCCTGATGCGTGCCCTGTTTTGTCAGGCCATCAAGAATCGAGGGCTTCCACCGGCGCACCAATTCTTTTACAGAACTCACATCCAGATTGCGGTAGTGGAAAAAAGCTTCCAGCTTTGGCATATAGTTCGCCATAAACCGCCGGTCCTGACAGATGCTGTTTCCACACATGGGTGATGCATTCTTTTCAGAATATTGTTCCAGGAACTCCAGGGTTTGCCGCTCCGCCTCAGCTTCATCGGTATTGCTGTTTTTCACGCGCTCGATGAGTCCCGACGCGCCGTGATGCTTCTGGTTCCAGTCATCCATACCATCCAGCATCGTGTCACTCTGCTTTATAGCCAACACCGGCCCTTCTGCCAGAATGTTGAGATCCGCGTCGGTAACCAGCGTCGCAATCTCGATGATTCGATCTGATTCCGGTACCAGACCAGTCATTTCAAGATCCAGCCAAATCAGATTTTGTGACTTATCCATCTACTTGTTCCTTGCTCTGTCTTTCTGCTTGTCGACTGTCAGGTTTAGCAACTGCAGTAATGAGTGTAGCAAGGCCGATATCCCCGTGCGACAAGACTGACTTCGATCTATTCACCCCGTTTATTCCGTACCGACTCGTTAATCACTTTCTTGTAATACTTGCCCAGGCTCTTGTCGCTTGCTCGACGTTCAGCCAGAGTCGCTGCGTTCATTGCCTGTTCCCGCATCAGTTTTTCATAGTTGAGAAAACGGCGCTCATCCAGCTCGCCACCCTCAATTGCAGTCTGCACGGCACAGCCCGGTTCAGAATGATGCTGGCAGTCATTGAAACGACATTGTCTCGCCAGCTCTTCAATGTCTGCAAAAGTAGTGGCCACGCCGGCTTCCATGTCCACCAGTTGCAGCTCTCTCATACCCGGCGTATCCAGTAACATCGCGCCACCGGCCATTGGCAGGAGCGATCGGCTTGTAGTGGTGTGCCTGCCTTTGCTGTCGTCTTCTCGGATTGCCTGGGTTGCCTGCTTCTCTTCTCCAAGCAAAGTATTGGTCAGTGTCGATTTACCGGCGCCAGAAGAACCTAACAAGACCACGGTGTGCCCTGGACGACACCAGGGCGCAAGTAATTCCCTGGATTCTTCATCGAGGCTGTTCACCGCTTCAACTGCCAACAATGGTGCCAATGACTGAACCTGCTGTAGATGTCGTTCGACTTCCTCACACAGGTCTTTCTTGCTCAGGACCACAACCGGCTCTGCACCTGCATCGTGAACCATAGCGAGATATCGTTCGATGCGATTCAGATTAAAATCATCATTCAGGGAACAGACTATGAATGCCGTATCTACATTGGCAGCGATGAGCTGTTCCTGTTTCTGGTGCCCGGCGGCGATTCGCCTGAAACAGGTACTACGCTCCAGCAAGCGTTCGAAACCCCCGCTTGAATTTACCAGTACCCAATCACCAACGATCATCTGTGGCATGGATGCAAGCAATGCCAATTGCTGACTATTCCCTGCGCCCATCAGTTCGATTTCCCGACTGTATTGCTCAACCACACGCATGGGCGTGAGCGATTCCAACTCTTCCAGTGTGAGCTGTTGTTGGAAAAATGGCTGCCAGCCGAGGTCAGACAGGGTGGGAGAATGGCTTGGTGTCATGATAATCGCAGCTACCGTCGATCTGCATCATATCACTGCAATGCAAACCCGGTAACAGATGTTGCCTATCAGAACCATGCGCAGACAGAGTAGAATAGTTGCCTGACTACAACCAAGACACCATGAGCGAACACACTCTCCCTCTTATCATCTCTACTGAAGACCTGGCAGATTTGCTTCCCGATCACAGTGTGATGTTGGTAGCAGTGTGCAGCAGGCAGGTTTTTGATAGCTATCACATCCCCGGCTCCGTGCTTATTGAGCCGGCGGAACTCGTCTCCGGTGAGAAACCCGCTGTTGGCAAGATTCCAGGCGAGCAACGACTCTCTGCGCTATTCTCCCGGATCGGTTTGTCTTCCAGTATGCACGTCGTTGCCTATGATGACGAAGGTGGCGGTTGGGCCGGGCGACTGATATGGACGCTGGAGATGATTGGTCATCATAAGGCTTCCTATCTCGATGGTGGACTCATTGCCTGGATGAAGGCGGGGCTTCCTGTCACCGATGCACCAACAGCTAGAAGCCCGAGTGACTATTCGGCCAGCATCGACCACCAACAAATAGTAACTCTGGAAGAGGTAAGGCAGCAGATTGGCGAAGCGGACAGCATCGTTTGGGATGCGCGTGCCAGCGAGGAATATGAAGGGCGAAAAGTCACTGCCCAGCGTAATGGGCACATTCCCAATGCTGTGAATCTGGACTGGCTCGACTTGATGGACCGGGAAAACGATCTGCGACTGAAACCACTGGCAGACATTGCGGCCCGGCTGGATTCTCTGGGCATTACCAAGGACAAAAAAGTAATTACCCATTGTCAGACACATCATCGGTCCGGATTGAGCTGGCTGGTGGGCAGGGCGCTGGGATTATCGATTCGTGCCTACGATGGCTCCTGGTCTGAGTGGGGCAACCAGGCCGACACGCCGATTGAAACCGACTAACAGCTGTTTACTCTTCCATGTCGCGACTCTTCGTCATACTGCAGTACCTGCTTCCCCAACATGGCTTGTCGAGATTATTGGGCAAATTTGCAGAAGGCCAATTTCTCAAGAACCAACTGATCAGAGTATTCATCCGGCGCTATAAGGTCGATCTTTCGGAGGCTGAAATTACAGAGCCAACACAATTTGAGAATTTTAATGCCTTCTTTACTCGTGCTTTAAAAGCAGGCTCGCGTCCGCTGGCGACGGATCCGAATGCCGTGATATGCCCTGCAGATGGAAGCATCAGTGAAATTGGGAACATAGAAGAAGATCGAATTCTGCAAGCTAAAGGCAGGCACTACACAGTGGCACAACTATTGGCTGATGAAGAGGATGCCAAACAGTTCTTTGGCGGTAGTTTTGCAACTGTTTATCTGTCGCCGAGGGACTACCACCGGGTACACATGCCACTGGAAGGCAGATTGCTTAAAACAATCTACGTTCCGGGCAAGCTGTTTTCCGTCAATCAGGTCACTGCTGCTTCTGTACCCAATCTATTCGCGCGAAATGAAAGACTGGTTTGTCTGTTCGACACGCCCGTTGGCAAGATGGCGCTGGTACTGGTTGGTGCGATGGTAGTCGCTGGCATCGAAACTGTTTGGGCCGGACAGGCCTGCCCCGCTGCCACTCGAGAATCCAAACACACCGACTACACGCAAACCAATCCACCGCTGCAGTTAGCCCGAGGCGCAGAAATGGGCCGGTTCAAACTTGGCTCAACTGCGATAGTATTGTTTGAAGCTGGTGCAGTAGCGCTGGACAACTCACTCACCGCCGGAACCGCAACTCGCATGGGTCAGCAAATCGCTCTGGCAAGCGAAGGCGGCAACAACTAGATACTTTTCAGGAATCGTCAAGGACCAAACACAGCATGAACCAGGACGAGTTAAAGCAAGCTGTTGCCAAAGCAGCTTTTGAATATGTGGAAAGTCGTCTGGAAGACGACATGGTGATTGGTGTAGGTACCGGTTCCACTGCCAACTTTTTTATCGACGAGCTGGCTGCCGTTGGACATCGCCTCGGAGGCACAGTGGCCAGTTCCGAAGAGACCGCGCGCAGGCTGAAGGCTCACAATATCCCTGTCTATGATTTGAACAGTACCGGTATGTTGGAAATCTACGTCGATGGTGCAGATGAGAGTAACGAGCACCTGCAACTGATCAAGGGAGGTGGTGCTGCGCTGACCCGGGAAAAGATCATTGCGGCCGCCTCCCGGGTATTCGTTTGCATCGCTGACGAGTCGAAGCTGGTTAAGGTGTTGGGGAACTTTCCTCTACCCGTAGAAGTTATTCCCATGGCTCGTAGTCATGTCGCACGTCAGCTGGTGAAACTTGGGGGTGACCCGGTGTACCGGGAAGATTGTGTGACTGACAACGGCAATCACATACTCGATGTGTATAACCTGGAGATTCTCAATCCTCGACAACTGGAGCAGGATATCAACCAGATAACCGGTGTCGTGACCAATGGGCTCTTCGCCGAGCGTGGTGCAGACCTGTTACTGATAGGTACCGCAGAGGGCGTCAATACCCTGGAGAAACAGCGCTAGCCTGGCTGGCTTATTGCTGAAAATACGAAACGCGCGCGAAGGCCAACAGCTAGAAGTGCTGTTGGCATCAATGCCGAAATGGTATTGCTTTGAAGCTGGATTTACAGCGGGGTGACGTTATCCGCTTGGGGACCTTTCTCAGCCTGGGTGACTTCCATCGTCACTTTCTGGCCTTCCTGCAGTGATCGCCTTCCGGAGCCGTTGATAGCGCTGAAATGTACAAATACATCTTTGCCACCTTCCTGCTCGATGAAACCGAATCCTTTCTCGTCGTTAAACCACTTAACGGTACCCTCTACTAAATCTGACATAGTGCTCTCGTGCTTTGCTAAATAAATCTGGCCTCTTCTGCTCAGCCTAAGTAAGCCTAAGAGAGAAACCTGCGAACACATAGCTCGCTGGATCAGTGTACGCTTATTGATCAAGGATGGAAACGAATTTCGCTGGAAAATTGTGACATTCAGCGCAGGATTTTCCTTGAAAGGAGCCGCAAACAAGTTAGATGACCATCGTGCTTCCGCCCGGTCATATTCCGGCGCTGTCAGTCGGCGTTGAAAAGCTTGCCCGGGTTCATAACATGATTGGGATCGAACGCTTGCTTGATGGCCTGCATGTAGGAAACTTCTTCAGCAGATCTGGAATATTGGAGGAAAGGCTTCTTCAGTAAGCCGACTCCGTGTTCTGCCGACACACTACCACCGTATTTTTGGACTATTTTGAACACTAAATCTGACACCTTGCTGCAATTTGCAAAAAACTCATGCGCATCAAGATTCTGGGGTTTCAGGATATTCAGATGTACATTGCCGTCGCCAATGTGACCGAACCAGATAATCTCGTAGTCTGGATATTGCCGACTCACCAGTTCGTCAACTTCTTTCAGGAAGCCAGGTACAGCGGAAACCTTAACGGAGATATCATTCTTGTAGGGAGTGAACTGTGCAATGGTTTCTGAAATATCTTCGCGCAGACGCCACAAACTCTCTGCCTGCGTCATGGACTGGCTTATCGTGCCATCAAGCACCCACCCTTGCTCCAGACAGTGCTCGAATAAATTCATTGCGGTTTCGATATCCTGCTCGCTGTTCTGCTCGAATTCCAGCAAGGCATAGAACGAGCATTCGCTTTCAAAAGGCCGCTGCAACTGTTTTTCCTTCACCACATGATTGAGTGCTCTGTTGGAAAAAAACTCAAACGCGGTCAAATTGAGTTGCTTCTGAAAACTTTCTAACACCGGCATTGTCGCAGTCATGTCTTCGACACCGAGCAATAGAACGGTTGGGTCTTTGGGCTGACTCGCCAGGGACACTGTGAGTTCAACGATAATACCCAATGTGCCTTCGGATCCAATGAACAGGTGACGCAGGTCATATCCGGTTGCGTTTTTGGTGAGCCCGCGATTGAGGTCGAGCAGATCACCATTACCGGTCACGACCTTCATGCCGGCAATCCAGTTGCGCGTCATGCCGTAGCGGATCACCTTGATTCCTCCGGCATTGGTTGCAGCATTGCCCCCAATCTGGCTTGAGCCGGAAGACGCGAAGTCCACGGGATAGAACAAACCCTGTTCTTCAGCGAATTGTTGCAGCTGTTCGGTCACCACGCCGGCTTCACAGACCAGCTGGCGATCAGCGGCATTGAACTCAGTGATGGTATTCATTCGATCCAGCGCTACCACGACCTCGCCCTTCTCAGCCACAGCGCCGCCACTCAAGCCGGTTCGACCGCCAGAAGGCACGATGGCAAAGGAGAGAGAATTGGCCAGCCTGACCACTTCCTGCACTTCCTGAATCGTTCGGGGCAATACGATAGCGCTGGGAGCGGCCGTGTATTGACGGGTCCAGTCTTTACCGTAGTTCTGTAAGTCCTCAGCTTCAGTTTTAACCCAATCCCTGCCGACCACGGCCGCCAGCGCAGCCACCAGTTCCATTGTGTTGTCGTTCATAAATTCCTGCCGCATGTTCCGGTGATTCGCAGATGCTTGCCCGAAGTCAATTTTTAGGCCAGGGGGCAAAAAATCTGCGCCGCATATGTTACCATGCGCGCCCCCGAAACCAGCGACTCCAGCATGAGCCAACTGCAAGCAACATCATTCGAGAAGAGCAAGATTCGCTTTCTGTTACTGGAAGGGGTGCACCAGAGCGCCCTCAATACGCTCACCAGGGCAGGCTACGAGAATATCGACTACGTGAAGACTTCCCTCGAGGGCGATGAGCTGCTCAAGAAAGTGTCTCAGGCACACTTTCTGGGCATTCGTTCCCGCACTCAATTGACCGAAGCTGTATTCGAGGTTGCAGGTAAACTTCAGGCTGTGGGCTGTTTCTGCATTGGCACTAACCAGGTAGACCTGGACGCAGCATTGAGCAGAGGTATACCGGTTTTCAATGCGCCATTTTCCAACACACGTAGTGTGGCAGAATTGGTAATCGGTCAGGCCATCCTGCTGCTTCGTGGTATCCCGGAGAAAAATGCACTGTTGCATCGAGGTATCTGGCAGAAAGCTGCCAGCGGCTCATTTGAAACCCGCAGCAAGAAGCTGGGCATCGTCGGCTACGGTAATATTGGTTCGCAGCTCAGTGTGCTGGCCGAGGCCATGGGCATGGAAGTGTATCTGTATGATGTGGTAAGCAAACTGCCGCTTGGCAATGCCACGCAGGTGGACTCCCTGCAGGCATTGATGTCGGAGTGCGATGTGATCAGCCTGCATGTGCCAGAAACGCCTGAGACTCGCGATATGATCGGCGCTACTGAGCTGGCGTGGATGCAGGAATCTGCTGTGTTGATCAATGCGTCTCGTGGCAGTGTCGTTGAAATCAATGCGCTGGCCGATGCGCTTCGCGACAAAAAAATT
This sequence comes from uncultured Pseudohongiella sp., assembly GCA_965267495.1. Lineage (GTDB taxonomy): Bacteria > Pseudomonadota > Gammaproteobacteria > Pseudomonadales > Pseudohongiellaceae > UBA9145. The sequence continues at coordinate 3,573,719 of OZ254078.1, forward strand.
GCTGGCGCTGCTATTGATGTTTTTCCGGAAGAACCCAAGTCGAACGATGAGGAGTTTCTGTCACCCCTGCGTGAATTCGATAACTGCATAATTACGCCACATGTGGGTGGCAGTACGATGGAAGCCCAGGAAAACATCGGTGTTGAAGTTGCAGAGAAACTGGTCAAGTACAGCGACAACGGCTCCAGCGCCACTTCGGTTAATTTCCCGGAGGTCGCACTACCCGCCCACCCGGGTCATCATCGCTTGTTGCACATCCACAAGAATGTGCCAGGTATCCTGACTGAAATTAATAGCATCTTTTCTGATACTGATATCAATATCAGTGCACAGTATCTGCAGACCAATGAAAGAGTGGGTTATGTGGTAATGGATATCGACCAGCAATACTCCGACATTGCCTTAAGGAAGCTGAACGAAATCGGCGGCACTATTCGTTGTCGCGTTCTGTTTTAATCCATTTACGAAAGTATCGCCGCAATCTTGCTGAATACCTGTTCCCGGTAGGGTTCTGATTCATTGACCAGGTGATGTCTTGCGCCTGGCACCAGATGAGTTGTCCCATTGGGAAACTTCTTCCCCATCTGTGTCAGATTGCGCTGCCAGTCTACGGTGCCATCATCAGTTCCCTGAATTATCTGAACCCGGGTGTCGACTGGATCCGCAGTGATAAAACGATGTTGGTAGTCAATCATCGCGCCGACCCAGGGAACCGGAATCTGCAAACTTTGTAGTGGGTCTTCATTTCTCAAAAATGCCAGAAATTCCTTGTCATGGCTGTTGGTAGCAAAGCGCCTGGGCGTAGAGTCCGCTACCAGACGCACCAGGTAATACAACAAGCGGGAACTGGTCCACTTTACCGGAAAGAGTAACGGGCAGAGCAGTACGAAGTGGTCGATATCATCGAATTCACTGCTTTGCTGTAACAGGGAGTCAACGATCACGGCTGCGCCTGTGCTTTGTCCGATCAAGGCAAAGGGGATCTGAATCTCATTTTTCGTGAGCGTGACGCATTGGGACAGGGCAGCAACATACTCCTGAAAAGAGTCGATGCTTGCCGGTGGGCCACTGGATAATCCGTGACCCGGTAAATCGAAAATGACAACCGAGAAACCCAAGGTCAAACAATGATGGATAAGATGCCCAAACAGGCCCGTGTGGTCGAAGTAGCCATGGAGTAGCAGCACGCAGCCTTGGGACGATTCCCCCGGAAGAGCGAAATACTGGCACACCAGGGTATAGTCCCCGCTGCTGAAACTGCCCAGATGGTGCCTGATCTCGATACCAAGATCAGGAAATCTCAGTCCATAATGATCGCGATAGGCAGAGACCAGTTCGCTGTCAGTAGCTGGCGAGCTGAAATCCAAGGGTCCGAGTTGCGCACGCAGAGCTTCGGCATCACTGCGTGAAAACACGGCTTAACCCTCAAGCGGCCTGTTGGTAGCGCTGATACATTTCCTCAAGACTGTAGACCTTGCCGATGCTGGAGATCTGGCCTGCAGTACCGAAAGCTTCTAATCGCGCCTTAACGATATCTTTCATAGCCTGAATCGTTGGTGTAAGAAACTTGCGCGGATCGAATTCCGACTTGTTTTCCGCAAGGAATCGTCGCACTGCGCCAGTTGATGCAAGGCGAAGATCTGTATCGATATTGACCTTGCGCACTCCGTGGCGAATACCTTCCTGGATCTCTTCCACCGGCACACCATAGGTCTCCGGTATCTCACCACCAAATTCGTTAATCACTGCCAGCCAATCCTGGGGTACCGATGAAGAGCCGTGCATAACCAGATGTGTGTTGGGAATCTTGTTGTGAATTTCCTTGATGCGCTCGATAGCCAGTATGTCCCCGGTTGGCGGTCGACTGAACTTGTAGGCGCCGTGACTGGTACCTACTGCGATGGCGAGTGCATCGACTCCAGTTGCATCCACAAAATCCGAGGCTTCCTGGGGGTCAGTCAACAACTGTGACATGGATAATTTACCTTCGGCACCGATGCCGTCTTCTTCTCCGGCCATACCGGTTTCCAGCGAGCCTAGACAGCCAATCTCACCTTCTACCGAGACTCCACAGGCATGTGCCATGTCGACTGTCTGCCTGGTGACCCGAACATTGTAGTCGAAGTCAGTTGGAGTCTTGCCATCTTCACCCAGAGAACCATCCATCATCACCGATGAAAATCCTAATTGAATCGAACGTTGGCAAACGGCGGGTGAAACACCATGATCCTGATGCATAACAATGGGTATATGGGGAAACTCTTCTATTGCTGCTTCGATCAAGTGCTTGAGGAAAGTTGAGCCGGCATACTTGCGGGCACCAGCTGATGCCTGCAGTATCACAGGGCTATTCACTTCGTCAGCACCCTCCATGATTGCTCGCACCTGTTCCAGGTTGTTGACATTGAAGGCCGGGACACCGTAGTCATTTTCCGCCGCGTGATCCAGTAGCTGCCTCAAACTAATTAACGCCATGATGATTCCTCTTTCATTTGTTCCGCCAATTTCTGTCTGGCCAATGGCGAATCGCTGAACTTGTTGATTGATTATTTCCAACGCCGATTGCTTTGGCAATGGCATTCGATTCCGTAACTTAACTGCGCTGCTTGAGAATCTGCACAGCCGGTAACTCAATTCCCTGCACGTACTCCAGAAAAGCGCCACCGCCTGTAGAGATATAGGAGATATCCTCGGTAACACCAAACTTGTCAATGGCAGCGATTGTCTCACCGCCTCCAGCAATGGAAAACCCGGTGTTGGCAGCAACAGCCTCGGCGATCAGGCGTGTACCGTTGGCAAAGGCATCAAACTCGAATACACCTACCGGTCCATTCCAGATAATTGAGCGCATCTGCCCAATCAATTGCGCCAGATCGCTGGCGGTCTGAGGCCCGATGTCCAGGATCATGTCATCGTCGGCGATATCTGCCACTGGCTTGATTTCTGCCACTGCGTTGCGGTCGAATTCTTTGGCAACAACGACATCACTGGGTAAAGGAATATTGGTGTTGGTCATGAGTGATCTGGCAGTGTCGACCAGTTCCGGTTCGCATAATGACTTGCCCACATTGACTCCGCTGGCCAACAAAAATGTATTGGCAATGCCACCACCAACAATAAGCTGATCGACTATCGTGGCAAGACTGGTCAATACTTCCAGCTTGGTGGAGACCTTGGCCCCGCCAACGATAGCCAGTTGGGGCCGTTCCGGATTAGCCAGGGAACGTTCCAGTGCATCCAACTCTGCAGCAAGCAATGGTCCTGCACAGGCCTGGTCGGCAAATTTTGCGACACCGTGGGTACTGGCCTGGGCCCTATGGGCCGTGCCAAAAGCATCCATCACAAACAGGTCACACAGGCCTGCGTACTGCCTGGCCAATTCATCATCATTGCTTTTCTCGCCAGTGTTGATACGCACGTTTTCCAATAAGACGAGCTTGCCTGTTGCCGAGTGAACAGAAGCAGGGTTTTCCAGGTAGTCTGCCACCAGAAAAACTTCGAGCTGTAACAATTCAGCCAGGTGATCAGCGACCGGCTTCATGGAAAATTCCTGTTGTTCCGACAGCGGCAATCCTTCCTGGGGTCGGCCGAGGTGGGACATTACGATGACTTTATCTGCTGCTGCCAGTGCCTGTTTCAATGTCGGTATGGCAGCTCTTATGCGCGTGTCGTTTACCACCCTGTCGTTCTCTATAGCGACATTGAGGTCTTCTCGAATCAGGACTCGTCTGCCCTGTAAATCCAGATCACTCATTCGCTGAAATGACATGTTGCCTAAAATTCTCCTGTCGCCTGCCTAATCGAGCATACTGATTTGTTTTGCCACATCAAGCATGCGATTGGCGTAAGCCCATTCATTGTCGAACCACACCAGGAGCTTGGCAAGATTGTTGGGTGCAACCCGTGTCTGATTAAGGTCGATAATGGCGGAGCGGGGATCATGATTATAATCACAGGAAGCCAGTGGCTCGGCGCTGACTCCGAGCACTTGCGGTGGCAATGTCTTGCTGTATTCGGTGAGGGCAGAATTGATCTCAGCGACGCTACAGGATTTCTGCAAAGTCACGGTGAGATCCATTGCCGACACATTTACCGTCGGCACACGAATCGCATGGGCCTGCAGCAAGCCTTCAAGATTGGGCAGAATGCGTTCGATACCACGTGCTAATTCGGTATCCACGGGAATAATGGACTGCATAGCACTCCTGGTTTTACGCAGGTCTGCGCTATGGTAGCTGTCGATTACCGGCTGATCATTCATGGCCGAGTGAATGGTAGTGATCACCCCGGACTGAATACCGAATGCCTCATCAATCCCTTGTAGCACCGGTACGATACAATTCGTCGTACAGGACGCATTGGAAATTATCCTGTCATCGGCCTTCAACTTGTCATGATTGATGCCATAAATAATAGTTGCATCCACGTCACTCTCTGCGGGTTGGGAAAACAATACGCGCTTCGCCCCCTGATCAAGATGACATTGCGCGCCGGCCCGATCAGTAAAAGTACCACTGCACTCCATCACCAGATCGACCTTCTGCTCATCCCAGTTCAGGCTATGAAGATCTGCCTGCTGGGTCACAGTGATGACGTCGTCGTTAATTAACAAGGATTGCTTATCTGTCGCCACTGTGCCCAGGAATCGACCATGGGTACTGTCATAGCGAGTCAGATGGGCCAGAGTCTGGGTGTCGGCGAGGTCATTGATGGCAACAACGCGCATGCCCGCATAGTCCACGGTCTCCGCCATATCTGCTTCATAAAAGGCGCGCAGGATGCTACGGCCAATTCGACCATAACCGTTGATTGCGATGCGATACGCCATAGTTTCCTGTTTTCTATCAGAGCCGGATCTGTGACTCTTTACAGAGACTGCGCAATGGCTGCTACGTTGTCGGCAGTAAATCCGAACTGTTCCATCAGTACACCGCCGGGCGCCGAAGCACCGAATCGACGCATGCCAAGCACCTTGCCATCGAGGCCAACCAGTTTGTACCAGTAGTCTTCGGCACCACATTCCACGGCCAGGCGCTTGCGTACTGCAGGAGGGAGTACTGCATCGCGATAGCTTTGTTCCTGAGCCTCAAATACATCGACGCTGGGCAGGGAAACCAGTCTCGCAGCGATCCCCTGAGCCTGGAGCTGACTGGTAGCATCGAGACAGATGCTCACTTCCGAACCAGTGGCAATTATCAACACATCAGCTTCGCCATCGCAGTCTTTCATGATGTAGCCACCGCGTGCGATATCAGCCAGCTGTTGATCATCACGTTCCAGATTAGGCAGGTTCTGGCGGGAGAACACCAATGAAGTTGGCCCCTCAGAACGTTCAAGGGCAGCCTTCCAGGCAACAGCAGTCTCCACATTGTCGCAGGGACGCCACACCGACATATTGGGCGTCACTCTCAGGGTAGTGAGCTGTTCCACCGGTTGATGAGTGGGTCCATCCTCACCCTGGCCAATGGAGTCATGGGTATAGACGAAGATACTGTGTTGCCTCATCAACGCCGCCATGCGGACCGCATTGCGCGCATATTCCATAAAGATCAGGAAAGTCGCGGTGTAAGGAATAAAACCACCATGCAGGGCAATTCCCGATGCAATTGCCGACATACCAAACTCACGCACGCCATAGTAAATGTAGTTGCCATCCGCTTCTCGGGTGATCGGCGAGCTGCCAGACCAGGTAGTCAGGTTAGAGCCGGTCAGATCAGCGCTGCCACCAATCAGTTCTGGCAGCAAGGCAGCGTAGGCTTCGATACATTGCTGCGAGGCCTTGCGGCTGGGAATACTGGCGGTATCTTGTTGAGCCTGACGGATAAATTCGTCAGCTTTTTCGGCGAAGTAGCCTGGCAGTTGCCCCTTGATGCGGCGCACCAGCTCCATGGCCAGATCAGGATACTCTTCTTCATACACAACCAGTTTTTCTTTCCATTCTGTTTCCGCATGAAATCCCTTTTCGGTCGCATTCCATGCCTGGGTAATTTCTTCCGGCACTACAAATGGTGCATGTGGCCAGTTCAATTCTGCCCGTACTGCGGCGACTTCCTCTTCTCCAAGTGGAGAACCGTGAGTCGCCGAAGTACCGCCCTTGTTGGGTGAACCAAAGCCAATCACCGTCTTGCAGCTAATGAGGGTAGGACGGTCTGAATCGGCCTGGGCCTGTTCGATGGCTTTGCCGATGGCGTCCGCATCATGACCATCTGCAGCAAGCACCTGCCAACCATAGGCCTCGAAACGCTTGGCTGTATCGTCAGAGAACCATTCCTCTACTTCCCCATCGATGGAGATGCCGTTGTCATCATAGAATACGACCAGCTTGCCCAGCTTCAGGGTGCCGGCCAGGGAGCAGACCTCGTGGGAAATACCCTCCATGAGACAACCGTCGCCAGCAAACACGTAGGTATAGTGATCCACGATCTCATGACCTTGGCGATTGAATTGCGCGGCCAGTGTCTTCTCTGCTATCGCCATGCCAACGCCATTGGCCAGTCCCTGTCCCAGCGGTCCGGTTGTGGTTTCTACGCCCGGGGTATCACCATATTCCGGATGGCCAGGTGTCGCTGATTCCCACTGCCGAAAATTCTCCAGCTCGCTCATGGGAAGCTCGTAGCCGCTCAGATGCAGCAGGGAATAGATCAGCATGGAGCCATGACCATTGGAGAGCACGAAACGATCTCTGTTGAACCAGTTCGGATTCCCCGGGTTGTGACGCAGATAGTCCCGCCATAGCACCTCTGCGATATCAGCCATGCCCATAGGCGCCCCAGGGTGCCCGGATTTGGCTTTCTGTACAGCATCCATGCTCAGCGCACGGATCGCATTGGCGCAGTCTCTGCGCGATACAGCGTCGGTCATTGAATTAACTCCTGTTTACCCTGGTCCAGCGATGCTCGTCTGTCGGCGGGAATTGAGATCTTGTTTTCTGTTGGGTGTCCTTTAAATAGAGGTAGTGGCATACCTCAGAAAGGCGGCTATTTTCCCGCACCTGAGAGCAAGATGCCACACGGGTTCTAACTAAATTACCGACTGGGAAATTCAGTTTTCAAGGAACACTCCACCACCCTCGTCGGTTCTCGCGAATTTCCCCTTCGAACAGATTTCGGACGCTGGTCGGTCGAGCAAGATACCTCCTCTGTTTTGAGACACCCCGTGAACCCCTCCCTGGGGGCTCGGGAGCAGCATCCCTGCTGCTCACGGTCTCTAAACAGAGGAGGTATCTCGCTCGCCCTGCGGCCTCCAATGCTACTTTCAAACTTTGCAACTGCTTACGCAGGAACAGGTGGGTTTTGCACTGAACACGATTGGTTGGTAGAAGGTGGCGTAGTAGCGGACCGTGCGCGGCAAGGACGCCGCGCTCGAGCCCCCAGGGGTGAGACCGAGCGTTTTGCAAGCGTCAGCTTGCAGCGAGCATCGAACGACACCGATCTATGATCGGTGGCTGGGCCCGGGTTTACGGCGTGTCCGGTACTACGCCACCTTCTACCAGCCTTTGCACAATATGGAATAGTCTTTAAGGCAATAGCAATCTATATCAAAATATTTTGATATAGATTGCTATTGCTTGGTGAAGCTGATAATTTAGCGGCCCAATCGATCACCCTGGATTTCTTGTGGCGAGTACCGCTCTCAAAGCTGTCCCTGCTGAGTCTGCCTGTTCAGGCCTGGAGCAGCTCACTGCGCTGCACAAGGCATTGGCGGATAGCCTGCGCCTGCAGATTCTGCGCTTGCTGAAAAATGAGAGTTTCGGGGTGCTGGAGCTGAGCCGCATTCTGGATATTCGCCAGTCTGCCCTCAGCCACCATTTAAAGATACTGGCCACCTCAGAACTTGTGTCGACCCGGCGCGAAGGCAATTCCATCTTTTACCGACGCAGCTTCCTCAGCGAGGAAGATCCCATGGGCAGAATCAAGGCATCGGTTTTCGACGAACTGGACAAGGAAGAGCTGGCGACTGCGCAGCTCAAGAAAATCAAGCAGATTCAACTGGAACGTGCACAGCTGTCCCTGAATTTCTTCAACAAGAATGCCGCCAAGTTTCGCGAGAAGCAGGGGCTGATCGTTGAGCACAAGGAGTATCACAGCACCCTGCTCTCCATCATTGACGACCTGGGCCTGGATGCCAAAGCCAGTGTTATGGAAGTTGGGCCAGGAGAGGGACAACTACTGCTGCAACTCGCCGCCAAGTTTTCCAGTGTGACGGCACTGGACAATTCCAAGGACATGCTGGAGCGATCCAGGGAAGCTGCAGCAGCAGCAGGATTCAGCACAGTTAAATTCCTGCTGGGCGACACCGCAGTAGCACGCAAGAAGAAGTCGAGTCATGATTTGATCATTTTCGATATGGTGCTCCACCATATTTCATCTCCTGCGAAGACTTTCAAGGACTGTGCAAACCTGCTCGATGCGGGTGGTTATTTATTGGTGATAGAACTTTCTTCTCATGATCAGGACTGGGTTCGAGAGACCTGTGGTGATCTCTGGTTAGGCTTCGATGAGTCGGATCTTAACCATTGGGCAGCGAAGGCTGGTTTGTCAGCAAAACAGAGTTCATATCTGGGGCTAAGAAATGGCTTCCAGATTCAAATTCGTGTTTTTATTAAAGAGACACATGACCCCTAATTGAAATATCAATATAGACTATAAGGAACTATTAATGGCTGAAGCTCATCTTTTTACTTCTGAATCTGTTTCCGAAGGCCACCCGGATAAAATGGCCGACCAGATTTCCGACGCTATTCTTGATGCCCTGTTAACTCAGGACAATAGATCACGTGTCGCTGTTGAGACCATGATTAAAACTGGCATGGTTATAGTCGCCGGCGAGGTCACCACTGAAGGATATGTGGATGTGGAAAACCTCGTCCGTGAGGTGGTAAATGACATCGGTTATAACCACTCCGAAAGCGGATTTGATTCCAACACCTGTGCGGTCCTGAATGCTATCGGCAGTCAGTCCCCTGATATCGCCATGGGTGTGGACGAGTCAGAGGGACATGAGCAAGGTGCAGGCGATCAGGGTCTGATGTTTGGCTATGCCACCAATGAAACCGGCGTGCTGATGCCAGCACCAATCTTCTATTCCCATCAACTGGTTCAGCGTCAGAGTGAAGTGCGTAAGAATGGCACGCTCAAATGGCTGGAACCTGATGCCAAAAGCCAGATCACTTTTCGCTACGATGACGGCAAGCCGGTCGGTATAGATGCAGTCGTCTTATCAACCCAACACCGCGATGATGTGGGCCTCGACGAACTGAAAGAAGCAGTGATGGAAGAAATTATCAAACCCATCCTTCCTGATGAATGGATCGATGGCAACACCAAGTATTTCATCAACCCAACCGGACGGTTTGTCATCGGCGGGCCCCATGGAGACTGCGGACTCACCGGACGCAAGATTATCGTCGACACCTACGGTGGTATGGCTCGTCACGGTGGTGGCGCATTCTCGGGCAAGGATCCTTCCAAGGTAGACCGCTCAGCTGCCTACCTGGCGCGATACGTGGCAAAGAATATCGTTGCTGCCGGTATTGCTGACCGTTGTGAGCTTCAATTGTCCTATGCCATTGGTGTTGCTGAACCCACTTCTGTCAGCATCGAAACATTTGGTACCGGCAAGATCGATGATGCACAAATTGTAAAACTTGTTTGCGAACACTTTGAGCTGCGACCCAAGGGCCTGATCAGCATGCTGGAATTGCTAAGGCCTATTTACCGTCAGACTGCTGCCTACGGCCACTTTGGAAGAGAAGAAGCTGACTTTACCTGGGAAAAGACCGACAAGGCAGCGGCGCTGAAAGCCGATGCCGGTCTATAAACAAATTTGAATAGATTGACGACTGGAGACGAGAATGACTAGTGCTACCGCAGAAGACAATGTAACCAGCCTGCACGACTACAAGGTTGCCGATATCGAGCTGGCAGATTTTGGCCGCAGAGAAATTACGCTGGCTGAATCAGAGATGCCGGCATTGATGTCACTACGAGACAAGTATGCCGAAGAGAAACCTCTAGCAGGAGCCCGGATTCTTGGCTGTATTCATATGACTGTGCAAACGGCGGTGTTGATTGAAACCCTGGTTGCACTTGGTGCTGAGGTGCGCTGGTCTTCCTGCAATATTTTTTCAACGCAGGATCATGCTGCGGCCTGCATCGCGGCAGAAGGTATCGCCGTTTATGCCTGGAAAGGTCAGACCGAAGAAGAAGGAGAATGGTGCATCGAACAGACTATTCTCAAGAACGGCAAGCCCTGGGATGCCAACATGATTCTCGATGACGGTGGCGACCTCACTGCCATGGTCCATGACAAGTATCCGCAGATGCTGGAGAACATACATGGCATCACCGAAGAAACCACTACTGGCGTGCATCGTTTGATCGAAATGATGGAAGAAGGCTCGCTTAGAGTACCTGCAATCAACGTTAACGATTCGGTTACCAAGTCCAAGAACGACAACAAATACGGTTGTCGACACAGCCTGAATGACGGCATCAAACGCGGCACCGATATGTTGCTGGCGGGCAAACACGCACTGGTAGTCGGTTACGGCGATGTGGGCAAAGGTTCCGCTCAGAGTCTGCGTCAGGAAGGCATGATTGTTCGCATAGCCGAGATCGATCCTATTTGTGCCATGCAAGCCTGCATGGATGGATTTGAAGTGGTTTCTCCTTACATCGATGGCAAGAATACTGGCAATGCGGCGGGCATCAACACTTCCCTGATGGAAAAGCTTGATTTGATAGTGACCGCAACTGGCAATTTCAATGTGTGCGACAAGCACATGCTCGATTCCGTCAAGGCTGGCGCCATCATCTGTAATATTGGCCACTTCGACAATGAGATCGACACTGCTTATATGCGTGAGAACTGGAGCTGGGAAGAAGTGAAGCCACAGGTCCACAAAATTTTCCGTAGCGGCCAGGACAATCCAGACGATTATCTGATTCTGCTTTCAGAAGGACGTTTGATCAATCTGGGTAATGCTACTGGACATCCTTCCCGCATCATGGACGGCTCATTTGCCAACCAGGTGTTGGCCCAAATGTATCTGTATGAGCGCAAGTTTGCGGACCTCTCCGATGACTTCAAGAAGTCCGGCATTTCGGTTGAAGTGCTGCCCAAGCATCTGGATGAGGAAGTTGCACAGCTCATGGTGGAAGGATTTGGTGGTGTACTCACCGAGTTAACCGCTGACCAGGCAAAGTACATCAATGTATCTGTGGAAGGCCCTTTCAAGCCTGAGAGCTACAAGTACTAAGCGGCCGGTGCATTCACTATGAACAGCGCTTCGTTCAGTATCGAGTTTTATCCACCACGCAATCCGGAGGGTGTTGCGCGGCTGGATTCAGTACACGAAGAATTGGCTCAGTTGAATCCCGACTATTTCTCCGTTACCTATGGTGCCGGTGGATCAACCAAATCAGGTACCCGACAACTGGTATTGAAGTACCAGTCTCAGGGTTCGGTATTGGCACCCCACCTGTCCTTCGGTGGTACCGATGAAGCCGAAGTATTGGAACTGCTGTCCAGCTACAAAGAGGCTGGTATTAATCGACTGGTTGCTTTGCGGGGAGATATCCCTTCCGGTGGTGGTGCGGGTGTCAATTACCGCTATGCCAGCGAGTTAGTGGAATTCATCAGGCGTGAAACGGGTGACTACTTCCATATCGAAGTGGCCTGCTATCCTGAAACTCATCCTGATGCCAAGAGTTACGAAGCTGATGTGGCGTTCTTCAAACAGAAGGTCGATGCAGGTGCTGATTCGGCCATTACCCAGTACTTTTATAATGCCGATGCGTATTTTCGCTTCGTGGACTACTGCGCCAATCAGGGCATTGATATTCCAATTGTGCCCGGCATCATGCCCATCACCAATTTCGACAATCTGAATCGCTTCAGCAACAAGTGCGGTGCAGAAATTCCCTTGTGGTTGCGAAAACGACTGGAAGGCTTTGGCGATGACGTGGCAGGCTTGCGAGCCTTTGGCCTGGATGTAGTCAGCAAACTGTGTGAGCAGCTCCTCAATGGTGGTGCACCAGGTCTGCATTTCTATTCCATGAATCTGTCTCGCAGCATTACGCAGATCTGGAACAGTCTGTCGCTCTCGGACAGATAAGTTTTTCGTCGATGCGAGTTCCCCGACTCTACCTGGACGAAACAATCGCTGAAGGCATGGATGTCGCCTTAACGGAAGACCAGCCTCATTATCTCACCAACGTACTGCGCCTGGATGTAGGGAATACTGTGCATTTGTTTAACGCGCGTTGTGGCGAATTTGTCGGCAAAATAAGCGCCGCCAGGAAAGGAGAAGTGACTGTCACAGTTGAGCAACGGCTGGCTGAATTCATCACCCCTGCACTCAGCATTGAACTCTGCCTTGCCATGTCCAGGGGTGATCGCATGGACTATGCGATTCAGAAATCGGTTGAGCTGGGTGCGGCGAGCATTACACCTTTCCAATCAGAGTTTGGAGAGGTGCGCTTCAAGCAGGCTGAACGCGCTTCACGCAAGCTCCAGCACTGGCAACGAATCGCAATCAGCGCCAGTGAACAGTGCGGCCGGCTGGATATTCCAGAGATTGCGGCGCCAAAAGATTTCTCTCAGTGTGTGGAAGCTGGTGCCGAGATCACACAGCTCCTGTTCGATCCTTCTGGAACCCATTCGCTGGAGGATATAAAAATCACTTCGCAAGTCAGGGTAATTACAGGTCCGGAAGGAGGATTTTCGCCTGCCGAGCTGACCTTGGCAGCAGAAGCAGACTGTAAGGTGGTAAAACTCGGGCCAAGAATTTTCAGAACAGAAACAGCACCTGTTGCAATACTCGCTGTATTGCAAAATCGCTTCGGTGACCTTTAGACCCGGATGCTCAGAATCCCGAGACCCAGGCGCGTACCAAAAAATTTCTGCGTGTATTGACGCAGATCCAGCGGATAGTCCTGGGGGTTAACACTGGTACTGATGCCGCGATTCTTTTTGCTAGCCTCTTTCGAGAGTTCAATCACTTTTGGATTTTTCAAAAGGCTTCTGCTGACATCGGTCAATAACGCAACTTTTGGCAACAGGCGTTGTGATTCATGTTGTTCCAGCACCAGCGCCAGTTCGCCGCTGCACAACTCAACCATCGTACCCACCGGGTACATACCCATTACATGGATAAATTCCACGATCAGTTGCTCAGGAAATTTGAGCACCCGTTGTTTGTAAAGACGGGCAATAGCCCTTGCCGGTGAAATCCTTCCGTGCTGACTGTTAGCGCGTAGCAGTCTTTCAAAGCAGAAAGCCAGAATCGCATACCTGGCCAGAGAAGGTATCTGGTCCCCTTTAAGCCCCTTGGGAAATCCTCGGCCATCGTGGCGCTCGTGGTGACTTCTGACTACACGAAGCACGTCTTCATCCACGTCCTGATACTGACTCAGCAGATCCAGGCCCAGCTCAATATGTTTTCTGTAGGCAAGAAGTTCTTTCTTGCGAAAGCTGCCTCGCTTGTTGACCAGCTTCTCGGGCAACAGATTCATGCCGATATCGCTGAACAGGGTGCCGAGAAACAGTACTTCAATATCATGCCGCTTGAGTCCAATCTGCCGGGCCAACATGGCAGCCCAGATTGCAGCTCGAACACAGTAGCTGGAAGGCTGTCTTGGCGCACTGTCTGTGAGCAATATCCAGATCAATACCTGGGGATTAGCCAGAATGCTCGCAATCAGGGAATTGCCACTTTTGGTGACCGAGTGAAGGTTGATGCATTGGCCTTCCCGAATTTGTTCGCCAAGCGCCTGGTATTGATCCTGCAATTGCTCGTAGGCACTCAAGGTTTTGTCGAGAATTTGTTTGACACTGTGCGTCGTTGGATAAGTATCGCGATTCACTTTAACCGCAGCAGCAGAAGGTGCTGCTTTGCGGGCACTGCTCAGTATCGTCAGATCGGTTTTTCTGCGCTGCGCCGGTTCTGCACCTCTATTTGTGTCGATAGTGACAACTTTGCAAAACTTCTGCAGGACCTGAATGTCTTCTGCTTTCTTGATGTGAAATCCCCCCATAGGAAAGGGGGTTGCCGACCAGGGACAATCCAGTTCAGAGACGAACATGCCGATCAGCAAATCACGACAATCCAGGGTGATCAGGTAGCCAGTACGGGCTGCACTATTGGGTAACTGCATGAACCAAGCATACTCGCTATCCGCGGGGCCGCTTGTGAAAAAGTTCACAATACTGAATTCCCTGCAATCCCACACAGTTCGTGGTCCAAATTTCGATACCATGCAACAAAAAATGGGCACCACACCGAAGTGCGACGCCCATTTTTGATTAAGTGAGGGCAGGCTTTTACCTGCCCGTGAGAGTTACTGAGTAACGAACTCCGGATAGGCTTCCATGCCACACTCCGCCAGGTCCACCCCTTCAGCCTCTTCCTCTTCGGAGACTCGAATTCCCATAATGGCTTTCAAGGCTACCCAAACAATCATGCTGGTGGCGAATACCCATATGAAGATTGTTAGCATGCCAATCAACTGTCCACCGAACGTCGCATCAGGATCAGACAACAATACTGCGAAGATACCAAAGATACCGACTGTACCGTGCACAGAAATAGCACCAACCGGATCGTCAATCTTGAGCTTGTCCAGACCAACGATGCTGAATACTACAATGATGCCACCAATAGCGCCGATAATAGTCGACAGCAGTGGTGTAGGATCAGCAGGCTCAGCAGTAATAGCAACCAGTCCAGCAAGCGCGCCGTTCAATGCCATGGTCAGGTCAGCCTTACCGAACAGGATGCGTGCAGTTATCAAAGCGGCGATCAGACCACCGGCTGCAGCCGCATTAGTGTTCAGAAATACATTGGCAACTTCGTTGGCGACACCAATACCACCCAACTTCAAAGTCGAACCGCCGTTAAATCCAAACCAGCCCATCCACAGGATGAAGGTGCCCAGGGTTGCGAGCGGCAGGTTTGCACCAGGAATGGCTTGCACCGCACCTGTGCTTGGATTGTATTTTCCTTTACGTGGCCCGAGCAGAATCACGCCAGCCAGTGCTGCGGCAGCTCCAGCCAGATGCACGATGCCGGAACCCGCATAGTCTGAGTAGCTCAGCTCGAACATACCGAATACTGACTTTCCGCCCCAGGTCCATCCACCTTCGATAGGATAGATGACACCGGTCATCACCACGGCGAATCCCAGGAATGCCCAGAGCTTCATTCGCTCTGCAACAGCTCCAGATACGATAGACATGGCTGTGGCCACAAACACTACCTGGAAAAAGAAATCTGATGCACCGGCGTATTCACCCATGTCACCGAAACCAGCTTCGTTCGAAGCATCCAGTACTGCCTGCACGGCTGCGTCATCCATGCCGGCAACTGTCGTGACACCGGACAGGAAGAAACCACCGTCATACATAAACTGGTAACCACAGACCAGATACATGGTACAGGCGACTGCGAACAGTGCCACGTTCTTGGTCAGGATCTCCGTCGTGTTCTTGGTTCGGACCAGGCCTGCCTCCAGCATTGCGAAGCCGGCGGCCATCCACATCACCAGTGCGCCACAGATAAGAAAATAGAACGTATCCATTGCGTACTGTAGTTCAAAAATTTGGTCTTGCACGTTTACCTCCAGCGTGGCCCTTCGTTGCGACCACAGTTTTCCAATTGCTCGTTGATTGCTTGCCTAAACCGCTTCTTCCCCAGTCTCACCCGTTCGAATACGGATGATCTGTGCCAGTTCTGTGACGAAAATCTTGCCGTCACCAATCTTGCCCGTGTTGGCAGCCTTGGTAATGGCCTCCAGAGTCTGGTCAAGCGATCCATCGCCAATCGCAATCTCGAGCTTCACCTTTGGCAGAAAATCCACAACGTATTCTGCGCCGCGGTACAACTCGGTGTGGCCCTTCTGTCGTCCGAAACCTTTCACTTCGGTGACGGTAATTCCCTGCACCCCTATTTCAGACAATGCCTCGCGAACATCGTCCAGCTTGAATGGCTTGATAATAGCCGTGACTAACTTCATCGTTTTGCTCCTCGTAGTTGGCTTGTCGTCCATCCACTATCGACAAATGCCTGTAACACGGGCAGGGCTATGCATGTGCCGTGCCAGTTGTCATTATTCTTCTTCGGAAGGCGAGATTCGGGCTTTGTAGGCCCGGGAATCGAGCTGACCGCAGTCAAACTGGAATACTCTTCCCGGAATCTGTGCTCTCAGGGTGCGCACTGCAGGCCCATGCACCATGAATGTGCGAGTTCAGGAGCAGGATTGCTCCCGACCTGCAGCATAGCGGTGGTAAACTGTTCCTCGCACCAAGTAGAGATGATGAAACTATGCTGGATAATGCTTTCTTAAGAGAATTGAGCGACAGAATTGCGCAGCTGCTGCCCGCCGCTGAAAATTTACGCATCGATGCCCGCACCAAAATTGAGCAAACCCTGCATTCTGCGCTCAGTGATCTCAATGTATTGACTCAGGATGAGTTCGAAGCCCACCAGCAATCCCTGCAAAGAGCAGAGAAGCGCATCGCCGAACTGGAATCTGTCGTTGGTGAACTGGAAGCAGAACTTCAGGAACTCAATAAAGTCGTTCGTGGACAGGATTGACGGCTGGAATCCAAGGCGCAATTGCCAGCAGATACCAGTCACCAGGAATAAGGGACTCTCGAGTTGACCAGGCCAGCACCCACACAAACGCTGTTTACGCTGAGAGCATCTGGAATCAGTATCGCCAGCATTGCCACCCTCTGCGTCCTACCGTTCATTCTCAATTATTCAGTGTTTGCTGGCTGGTGGCGATGGGATGATCCGTCAATCCTTTTGCATATTCACCGCTACTCTTTCTGGCAGGATTTTCTGGTAGCAGAAGTATGGCAGGAGTTTTCACCCTCCAACTTGACTCCATGGCTCAGTTTTTCAATTGAGGCAGATCTGATCCTGTTTGGACTCAATAGTGCGCTCTTTTATACCCATCAACTCTTCTCACTTGGTGCTGCTGCAGTAGCCCTATTTTTTGTGTTGCGATTGTGGGTGCAAGCGCAGTTTGCCTTGCTGGGATCCTGTCTATTTTTGATAGGAGCTCCTTCACTGGTTGTCGCGCAACAGTTAATGACCAGGCACTATATCGAAGGCGCAATTTTTTGCCTCGTTGGGCTGCTGTTTTTTGTTCAGCATCTTCGCAATCCCAGATTGGCTTTCCTTTTTATCAGCGCACTGGCCTACGTATTGGCTGTGACCGCAAAGGAAGTTTATGTTCCTCTGGTGATATTGCTTGTTTTCTTGCCTGAGAGAACTTTTCCGGAACGCATCAAGGCGCTTATCCCACACCTCATCATTGCCGCTTGTTACACAATCTGGCGTGGTTACATGCTGGGAAGTCTCGGTGGAGGCTATACCGCATCTGGAAATCTGCTCTCGTCAATCAGCCTGACCGAAATTGTCAGCACTTTCTCGAATTTCCCGGTTTTGTTATTTGGGCCCTTGTGGATTTTGGCTGTAGTTCTCTATCTGTCTCTGATTGTTTGCTACATTTATTTCACCGGTTCCAGGCTCGTAGTGACGCTGCTGGTTGCACTTTTGATTCTGTTACCCATGGTGCCTCTGGTAAGTTTCCCAGGCATCAATATTGCAGATCGCTATCTGTTCTTGCCCTGGTTGGGATTCAGTTTCTCTGTGGCCTACTTTAGCGCGCAGATACACCTGGCCCTGATTGAATCAGGTAAAGTGCAAACCAGCCGCCTGGTTTATCCATTGCTTGTAATTCTATTCCTTGTCAGCCTCATTCCTGCTGTAAGCCTTCAATCTACTGTTGAGCGCTTCGGAAGAGAGTTTGACGCACACGGAGAGTTTATCTGGCAAAGAGATCAGAATGTTGCATTTATACCCTCCGGCATTCTGCTCGCCTCGTATTGGTACGTAACGGGTCTGGTACAGTTCAAGCAGAGACTGACAGGAGAGCTGGCGCCAAACCCGACCATAGATCCGGCTTTAGGAAATGCGTCTGCGGTGGAGGTCTGGACTTACGACAGTAGCTGCGCCTGTTTACGAAACTCCGGCACGTCCCTAGCAGAGCTCAGAGAGCAGAGTCTGGCGTCAATTGATCGCAGTGCACCTTTGTCGCTTAGTTTCCAGTATGGATCCGGCTATTTCGAGTGGCAGTTTGGGCCTTATACTAACGGACAGTATCACGTAGTATCGGAGCAGCTGGGGCTACTACCTGCACCACAATCCGGTCGCTTGCGAGTCGATATCGAACCGCAAACGACGTTTTATCTTCGCTATACCGCGCCAGAGGGTTGGCTTACTTACTCTGAACCACAGCTGATTTCGCCCGATATGCAGAGAGTCTTCTGGGAGAGGAACTAGTGTCGAAAAAGCTTGCGATCATAATTCCTGTCCTCAATGAAGCAACGATCATTGCGAATAGTCTCGAAGAGATTGCCAGGCACCTTGTGCCTCTGGATGCATTCGATTTCACAATTATTGTCGTCAATGACGGATCCACCGATGAAACAGTAGAGCTTGTTAGCAGTCTTGGCAGTGAGCTCACGGAAGCCAAGTTGCAGCTTATCAGTCTGAGCAGAAATTTCGGAAAAGAATCGGCAATCTCCGCCGGTCTGGCTGCAAGCAAAGAATTCGATGCCGCTATCGTAATGGACAGTGATCTACAGCACCCTCCCGCTCTCATTCCCCAGATGCTTGACCACTGGCAGCAGGGCAGCCTGGTTGTAGAAGGTGTCAAGCGCTCGCGAGGAGAGGAATCTCAATTAAGAGGGCTCTCAGCGAAACTCTACTACCGTCTCTTTCACCTGTTTACTGGTCTTGATATCAGCGCAGACACAGATTTCAAGCTACTGGACCGTGAAGTCATCGCAAGATACTGTGCTTTGCCAGAGAGCAACAGATTTTTCCGTGGACTTATCAAATGGATGGGGGTTGCCGCAACTCAGCTCCCGTTCGAAGTACCCAGCACGAGGAAAAAATCCTCTTCGTGGCGCGGATTCTCCTTGTTCAGGTACGCAATCACGACCATATCGTCTTTCACTTCTTATCCGTTGCAGATTGTAACCCTACTAGGTGCGGTCACATTTTTACTCAGCGTAGTTTTCGGCGGTATCGCTTTGTACGACAAACTTACAGGGAATGCTGTTGACGGCTTCACCACAGTGATCCTGTTGATTCTGATCATAGGTAGTGTTCTGATGTTTAGTCTGGGACTGATTGGTATTTATCTTGGCAAAATTTTTGACGAAGTAAAGAGCAGACCCAACTATGTCCTTGACTTAGAGACAGAGCAGAAGAACAAGAAAGACTCATGACAAAGTTCCTACCCCTTTTTATACATTCGTTTCTTCTCGCTGCCATCCTGTCGCTATCTCATGCGGTGCTTAAATGGGTGTCAATTCAGGAGAATGAAAACTACTGGCAGCTCCTGCTCGAACAGTGGAAATATATATTACTGGCGCTATCACTCTATGGTCTGGTGTTTTTCTATTACATATTTGTGCTTAGAAGTAGCCCCATATCTTCCCTTTATCCAATCTATACTGGCCTGTCAGTATTTTTTGTCATGCTCCTCGGAGCAATGGTGTTTCAGGAAGCGATTACTTTCTCCAGAGCTGTTGGTGCACTCTTGATCCTTTCGGGCATTGTTATCATGGGGTGGAACTACTCCTGAGAAAGTTCTGGTGTTTTTCGCAACTTTCCTGGCTCAGGCTTCAGCTAAGGAGGTGGGGCGAGTAACACGTCGGTAGCTGATCGCCTCCAGCAGATGTTCTTGTTCGATGTCATTGCTGCCTTCATAGTCTGCTATCGTTCGGGCAACTTTTATTATTCTGTGTATGCCTCTAGCGGACAGTCGTAATCTGTCCATTGTACTGGCAAGCAGATCTCGCAGCGATTTTGATAGCACGCAATACTTATCCAACTCATTGACATTCAGCGCGTAATTCAGCTTTTCCGCACGCGCCATTTGTTTGTCATGACACTTCACAATCTGCTTGCTGGCTTGCTGCCATTCTTCATGACTGTTTTCTGAGTGAGCGGATTCCTGTAGTAGTTCAGCATGGCTAAGGCTGGCGAGCTGTATTGTCAGGTCTATGCGGTCCAGTAAGGGGCCGGACAATTTACTTAGATACCGATTTAGCTTATCTGGCGGACAGAGACACTCATGACCGGGGTCTGTTGCATAACCACAGGGGCATGGATTCATGGCGGCTACTAATTGGAAGTCCGCTGGATAGGTGATGCGATAATTGGCCCTGCTCACTGTCACTGCGCCGCTCTCAAGTGATTCCCTCAGAGAATCCAATGCATTGGGCTTGAATTCACTGAACTCGTCCAGAAACAACACACCTCTGTGCGCCAGGGTGACTTCACCAGGTTGTGCGCGATTGCCGCCGCCAACCATTGCCACGTGAGTCGCAGAGTGGTGAGGGCTACGCAATGGGCGAGTCAGTTCTTCATTGAGATTGAGCGTATGCCCGCAGATTGAACGAATCGCCGCAACTTCCATTGCCTCTCCCATAGCGAGTGGTGGAAGCAAGCGAGCCAGATTGTGAGCGAGCAGGGTCTTGCCACAACCTGGAGGCCCGATCATGAGCAGATTATGTCGGCCTGCGGCAGCGATTTGCACCGCCCGGCGGGCTTGCATCTGACCTCTGATGTCCAGAAAAATATGACGTGTCTGTTCAGAAGCTGCAGGCACAAACGCCTCAACTTCCTCCAGGGATGTACCATTCAGCAGATGATCTACGAATGCGAGTAGCGTACCAACAGCACCGGATCTCGGATATCCGACCAGTTGTAACTCTGGTTTGTTGGCCAGTGGAAGGACTATGCCTAGTCCCGATTTTTTCGCCGCTAAAATTGCCGGCACCGCACCACAAATTTTTCTGAGTACGCCATCAAGGGCCAGCTCTCCCATCACTTCTATGCTGTCAAGCTCAGCACCTGGAAGCTGACCCGAAGCCAGGAGAATACTTACTGCTATGGCAAAGTCGAACTGACCACCAGATTTTGGCAGATCTGCAGGTGCCAGGTTCACGGTAATCCTGCGTTCAGGAAAATTCAGACCACTGTTAAGAATTGCGGAACGTACTCTTTCCTTACTTTCCCTGACTGCTGTCTCGGGTAATCCCACAATGGCAAAGCCAGGCAATCCATTGGAAAGGTGGGTTTCGACAGTGACGGGAACCGCCTCGACGCCCAACAACGCACGAGTCGCTACGGTTGCCAGGGACATTGTTTCTCTCCAAGCAGTCAGGAACAAACTAGGAGATAGTTCAATCCAGCGGGAAATGTGAATTTATGAGCAAAAAAAATGGGCTCCGAGGAGCCCATTTCTGGTTTTCAGATTTGCTGATGCGATCGATTATTCGCTGGCAGCAATCATGTACTCAACAATCGCGCGCAGATCGGCGTCGGTACAGTCAAAGCATAGACCTTTAGGTGGCATGGTGTTCACGCCATTAATGACATTGGCAACAATTGCGTCCATTCCTTTTTCAAGGCGGGGTTCCCACTCTCCGGCATTACCAGCGCCAACCTTGGGGGCACCAGCTGCTCCAGTACTGTGGCAGGCAAAGCAGGAAGCCATGTACTTGGCTTCAACATCGAATCCATCGCTTACCTGTGTTAATTGCAGGCCCTGGGAATCATCGGCGATGCTCGCCATTGCAATCAGGGCAGTTGAAACCACTGCAACCATCTTCATCATCTTGTTTAACACGGTCTTGCTCCTCTCTTTAATAGCTTGAATAGCTGTCTGTTTGCTTAATCTGATTTCATCGAGGGGGACAGAATGTAGGGTGTCCCCGGAATTCCGAAATTTTACTGCGCCAGCATGTAGTCAACGACTGCTCGCAGTTCTTCGTCGCTACAGCTCATGCAAATACCTCGAGCTGGCATAGCATTCACACCATTGATGACGTTGGCCATCACGGCATCCATACCTTTCGCCATACGTTCTTCCCAGGCTGCAGCATCGCCGGGTTGCGGTGCACCCAATGCATCTGAGCCATGACAGGCGAAACAGTTCATCTGGTAAACACCGGCCGCATCGAAGGCAACTACAGCTGCTGTTTCGGTAGCCGCCGGCTCGGCAACAACTTCCGCCGCAGCGGGTGCTGGAGTAGCCGGCGCTGCGGGCTCATTGGCCACCGCTGCGCCTGTGGCGCCCGTGGTACCCACACAGGGCTGACCAGCCAGGCATACCTGGCCAACTGGTCGAATATTGTCAGCTGCCGACTGGGCATGGGCCATATTTAGCCACCAGGCCCCTGAACAGGCCGTGAATAGCAGCGCCAGAGCGCGCAAGTATCGACTGGAAATCACTTCTTTATAGCTCCCGCCTGACGCATCTTGGAAATACGCACAGGTCTTTGGAATGGATTGAACCGGGATACAGGCGGCACCGCCTCTTAAACTGGTGCTGCCAAAATGTGCAGGCGGATTATACAGGAATTACTGCCCTCAGAAACCCGTAGAATTGGCAGTATCTTGTCGGAATTTCAGGGGTTTTTCGGCAGACAAATCGAGTCTGCCACCCCCCACAAAGCTGTTGTCAGCTATCCGGGCGAATGGTGAGATTCAGGGGGACCTGATGGTAGAAAATATCGCCCGGATTGCTGTCCAGACCGTAACCTACCACGATGTCTGCTTCCAGCTCTTCAATACCCAGCGCTGCAGGGATCAGGTCAGTGGCGACAGTGATAGGCTCAAAAGTTTCCAGTACCTTGGAAACAAATCTTAGTGCTGGGATCGGGCTGGCTGTCACGTCGACAAACTCTGCCTGGGGATTCAGCATCAATATCTGGTCTTCCACAAGCGCTGCGACTACCAGGAAACCTGGCTGTCCCCGGTGGCGCAAATCCACCCTGATCTCGGCACTAATGTCCAGAGAGTCGTTCGCACTGAACACGTTGCTGAAAGTGGCACCACTATCGGCGGTAATGCCACCGGTGAAGCGGGAGAGATTGAATGTGCCCAGCGTACTGGTGTTACCACCAAGGAAAGGTTCGGCACCGCTGCTGAATTGAGAAACCAGTTGGTAATTGCCCAGGACACCGCAGTCATCCTTGATCGGTTGATCGAAGGTATTCACGATCAATAAGTAATCGCCTGGTCCGAGAGAGGCTTCAAGGGTGGAATTGCAGTCTTCGGGGCTCTCAGAATCAACATCCAGATACTCCAGCTCTGTGGTTGCAAGAATCAAGACCACATCGAGTATGGAAGAGCTGGCGCTGAAAGTCAGATCGGTAGTATCGGATAGTTTGAATTGGTAGAGATCCAGCAAACTATCGTCACCCCCACCCAGTGTCAGGTCCTGAACTGTGCAATCTCCCTCGTTCAGAGCTTGTGAGACTTCACCAAAGACCAGGGAGTTCACAGCACAGTTTGTCAGGCCAGTATAGAGTGCTTTGACGCCGGCAATATCATCATCCTGTAACTGAAACACATCACCGATACTGGGCGCCATGATTGCTTCTTCTGTGAACTCGTGACCAAGCCCAATGACATGACCGAGCTCATGCAGTGCAACCCGCCGGAAGTCGAGTCCAGCCAGGCCAAACTGCACAATATCGCCATCGAAGACATTAAATTCTTCTTCCTGATTGACAACGATGTCTGCTTCCCGAATAAGAGGGGGGCCCAGAATTTGTTGTTCAAAGCGTCGTAATGTGACTGCTAGAACGTTGGCGCCGAACTCAGTTCCGCAAAAGTCTTCGCTGAAATCTACACTGCTGAAACCATTGTCTAAACAAGGATCGAAATTTTCCTGCACCAGCGAAAAATCGAATAGTGTTTGCTCATTCCAGTCATCCATCGCCTCAATGAAAGCAGTATTCCAGGAAATTTGTGTCGCTGAGACGCCCTCCATGTCCACATAGAAGGTTGCCTGGGCGCCAAACCATTTAGTGCCGTCGATATCAAATGCGGATGCGCTGTGGCAATAGAGTAAGGACACTGCCAACAGAGTAATTGAGAAGCGCTGTAAGGGTCTTCTTGTCATGCTATTGGAAACGATTTTTCGCGGCGCTGGTTTACATGGACCGGGTTTCAGGTAAATGATATACAGCGTCTGTCAAAATAAAACGCCAAACCGCTTCGCACTTTTCCGCAAAAGCCGGCTATTTACTGCGATACGAGCCATCCTGTATAGCGCGCCACCATGCTTCATTTGCCAGGTACCAATCCACGGTTCTGATCAGGCCGGACTCGAAGTCCTCCTGAGGTTGGTAGCCTAATTCGCTCATGATTTTACTGGCGTCTATGGCATAGCGGGTATCGTGGCCCGGGCGATCTGCCACGAAGGTAATCAGGGAGCTGGCTTTGTTGCCCTGAGCGCAAGGGGAATCTGGAAAACGTGTGGCCAGGGATTCATCTTTCTGAAAGCATCTGTCGACAATTTCGCAGAGAAGATTGACCACATCGATATTGGTCCACTCATTATTGCCGCCAATATTATAGGTCTCGCCGTGCCTGCCCTTCATGATGACTAGTTCTATGCCCTGACTATGATCGTCTACATACAGCCAATCGCGAACCTGCTTGCCATCTCCATAGATCGGTAGTGGTTTTCCCCCCAATATGTTCAACAGACACAAGGGAATCAGTTTCTCAGGAAAATGATAGGGACCGTAGTTATTGGAACAGTTGCTGGTCGTCACCCTGAGTCCGTAGGTGTGGTGGTAGGCGCGAACCAGATGGTCAGAAGCCGCCTTACTGGCCGCATAGGGCGAGTTGGGTGCGTAAGGCGTGGTTTCACTGAATGCGGGATCGCTGACGGTAAGCGTGCCATAGACTTCATCCGTGGAGACATGGTGAAACAGGTAGTCTTGTTTTGATTTTTCATCCAGCCAGATTTGCTTGGCTGCCTTAAGTAGTGTGTGAGTGCCTACGATGTTGGTATCGATGAACGCATCTGGTCCGGTAATCGAGCGATCCACATGGCTCTCAGCAGCGAAGTGAACCAGAATATCCACATCGTGTTCACGCAGGAGAGAAAGTACCAGCTCGTAATCACAGACGGAGCCTTCCACGAACACAAAGTTGTTGTCATCCTTAAAGGAAGACAGATTGTGTTTATTGCCAGCATAGGTAAGCGCATCGAGAACAATTATCTTGTCAGCGGAATATTTGCGGCGCCAGTAATGGACAAAATTGCTGCCAATAAAGCCAGCTGCACCGGTTACCAGAATATTTTTCATGTTTTCCTTGTCTCTCCCTGCATGACTCAGTTCCCATTCTCGATACTGATTGCCCTTACAACGTGATTGAGCTCCTGTTGCCAGCTCGATGGCGGCTCGGGTAACAGGGAAAGAGATTCACTCCGGTCCAATACGCTGAATGCAGGCCTTGCAGCCGGCGTAGGATAATCAGCAGTAGTAATCTTTTTTAGCGGAATTTTTTTTGCCAGGATTCCGTGTTCCATACCCGCCACCTGAATGGCCTGGGCAAACTCAAACCAGCTGATTGAGCCTCCATCTGTCCAATGATAAACGGCATGCTGAGATTTCTGTTGAACCGCCGACGAGATCAGTGCGAGGAGAAATCTGGCCAGTGAATGGGTTGATGTTGGCGACCCAATCTGGTCACCCACTATGGCCAACTCCTTTTTTTCATTCATCAACCTTAACATGGTCTTTACAAAGTTGTTGCCGTACTCTGAGTAGAGCCAGGATGTTCTTACGACAATACCTCGATCATTGAGTAGCGATTGTGTTTGTAATTCTCCTGCCAGCTTGCTTGCACCGTAGACACTCAAGGGTGAAGTTGCAGAATCGGTGGAATAGGGCTCACGATTGCTGCCATCGAATACAAAATCTGTGGAAAGCTGAACCAGAGTGCCACCTCGGCTTGCACACCAGCGGGCCAAATTCGCAACTGCCTGCTCATTGACTTCATAGGCCAGGGCCTGCTCTGATTCTGCCTTGTCTACGGCCGTGTAAGCGGCACCATTGATGATAATTGCAGGCTGCAGCTCATCCAGATAAGGCTGCACCGCATCCTCAATACAGAGGTCCAACTCATCAACATCAATGCCCGTAAGCTCGAACTGGTCACTCAGGGCGCTCTCGGCCCAGTGCTGCCTGAAAGTAGAACCGAGCTGCCCCCTGGCGCCGGTTAGCAGCATGCCCGTGTTCATGGATAGTGCGGTGCCTCCGCCAGTATTGCCGCGGCCTGGTCTTTTGCTGACAGCAATGGCTCGGAAGATAACAGAGGCCAGTCAATGGCGATGTCATTGTCATCCCAGCGCAGGCTGTGGTCATCTTCCGGACAATAATAATCAGTGCACTTGTAGGCCAGCTCGGCCGTTTCACTCAGCACATAAAAGCCATGGGCAAAGCCCGGCGGAATCCATAATTGCTTTCTGTTTTCTGCGCTGAGAATTTCACCGACCCATTGGCCAAAACTTGGCGAGCTTTTACGCAGGTCGACAGCCACATCGAATACTTCTCCCGAAAGGATGCGGGCGAGTTTGCCCTGGGGATGCTTGAGTTGATAATGCAGACCGCGCAAGGTTCCCTGCACAGAACGGCTCTGGTTATCCTGCACAAACTGGAGATCGACGCCCCGTTCTTCGAAATAGCTCTGACGAAAGGTTTCCATAAAGTAACCTCTGTCATCACCGTGGAGCACAGGCTCCAGTAGCCATACATCAGCGATCTCAGTTTCGATTATATTCATGGGTTTCAGGATTGGCGCAGCAATTCGAGCAAGTATTCGCCATAGCCGCTCTTGTCCAGTTTTTCGGCGAGAATTTTCAACTGATTGGCATCAATAAACCCTTGTCGATAGGCAATCTCTTCCGGGCAGCCAATCTTTAGCCCTTGTCTTTCTTCCAATACCCGGATGAAATTCGCTGCGTCTAACAAGGATTGTATGGTGCCAGTGTCGAGCCAGGCGGTACCACGATCAAATAGTTCTACCTTCAACGTTTTTCTCTGCAGGTAGACCTTATTAACATCAGTAATCTCCAACTCTCCCCGAGCGGAGGGCTTGATGGATTTTGCGATTTCGACCACATCATTGTCATACATATAGAGGCCGGTAACGGCATAGTGAGACTTCGGATTCTGTGGTTTCTCTTCCAGGTCAACCGCGTGGCTGTTTTCATCAAGCGTTACTACGCCATAACGTTCCGGATCATTTACGTAGTAAGCGAATACGCTGGCACCCTCTTTTTGCTCCACGGCATTCTGTAGTGTCTCTTCGATATCATTACCGTAGAAGATGTTATCTCCAAGAATCAGACAGACACGACTGTCGCCGACAAAATCTTCGCCAATGATGAACGCCTGAGCCAGACCTTCGGGCCTGGGTTGAACGGCATATTCGATGCGAAGGCCCCAGTCATTGCCTGATCCCAGCAGATTCTGGTAAGCAGCACTGTCTTCTGGTGTGGTGATTATCAGAATCTCGCGAATACCTGCCTGCATCAGTGTAGCCAGCGGGTAATAGATCATGGGCTTGTCGTAGACCGGCATGAGCTGTTTGCTCACTGAGATGGTCATGGGGTGAAGGCGGGATCCGGTGCCGCCTGCCAGAATGATGCCCTTGGTGCCTTGGCTCATGGATCGTCCTATTACTGCAGTGCTGAGAGTATCGCCGGCAGTTCATCCGCAAAATTGCGAGTTGGTCGATACCCAAGTTCAGTTGTGATTTTTTCGCAGGAAGCCTGGTTGCTCTCCACCAGATTGCGGTAGGTCCGAAGCCCCAAATCATTGTTCCAGACTCCGATCCCGTTGAGCATCTGTGCCACCAGCGAGGCTGCGTAGAATAGCATACGCGGACTATGCCAACCCGGCTTTTTTCGCTCCAGCGCAGCGTAAATAGCGCTCTCCAGGGTGTTTGGCGTGTAGGCCAGACCATCGGTGACCGGATAGATTTGCCCCCCGGCAACGGGATTCTCGGCGGCCAGTAATGCAGCCGCACAGAGATCCTGAACACTCACCAGGGAGAGCTGGTTTTCCAGGCGTGGCAAGGGTGGCAAAGCGCCCCCCTGGATTCTCCTGATCAAGCCCGCAATATTGCCCTTCATGCCAGGTCCGTAGACGTTGACCGGACGCAGAATAACCGGCTGAAAGTTTGCGCTGCTGGCCTGTAAGAACAGCTCTTCAGCCTGCCTTTTACTTTTGGCGTAAGCGGAAGCGGTGATAGTTTCCCGCTCTGCTTGTGCAGCGAGAATGCTGCTAAAGAACACCAGTCGTTGACTACCAACAGCGAGGCAGGCATCCAACAGGGCTTGTGAGGCCGCCACGTTGACACGCTCGTAGTCGGCTGTATCGACATTGACATGGGCAATGCCTGCCAGGTGATAGACCACCTCCACCCCTTCGCATGCGCCAAGAAGATCCTGTTCACTATTCAGTTCGCCGTAACAGGTTTCTACCTCGGCAGGCAGAGAAGCTCCAGTAGAAGTAGCACGTAAAAATGCGCGTACTCTGCAGCCTTGCTGCAGCAATAGATCACACAGGGCCCTACCAATAAATCCCGAGGCACCGGTTACCAGTGCCAATGCCCCCGGCTTGCTATTGCTGTGTTCACCCATCAGAAAATACGCCAGCCATTTGTGGAAAAAAATTGCTTGGCGGATCTGATGAACAATCTAATGTGAGTCATACCCTTGCGTGCACTATGTCCCCCATGATGAATTATCATCATGGAAGGCAGATAAGCCAGTGCACCTAGTTTCCTAAGACGCAGGGAAAGATCAAAGTCCTCGAAGTAAAGAAAATAGGATTCATCGAATCCACCTACTCCACGCAAGGCATCACCACGACAAAGCATGAAGCAGCCACTGATGATCGGAATACTTTTATCAGGAGAATCTTCCGATAGGTCCTGCATTTCAAAACTAGCCAATCGCTTTGAAAACAATCGGCGTACAAAACCAGGCGTGAATCCACGAAGGAAGAAATCGAATACCGATGGATAGCGCTTACAAAGATATTGTTTATCGCCATTCGCTGACCTGGTGTTCGGACTAACGGCGACTACATCCGGATTTTGTTGTAAGTATTTTAGTCCCTGTAAGAGACTATCTTCATTGAGTTCTACATCCGGATTGAGAATGAGATTAATCGAGCTTGAGGAATTGTTAAGCACCAAATTATGTCCAGCGCCATAGCCAACATTGCCCTGTCCCTGAACCAGTCGTAACTCGCAACTGAGTTCATTTAAATCTTGTCCTACATCGATAAATGAATCTAGATTCAACTCCTGTTCTTCCGAGTTGTCTATCAGTGCAACCGATGCAGTGTCATATAGTGATCTTGATTTTGCGAGGGCCCTCACCAAAGAATTCAATAGTGTGTGTAGCTCAGCCATTGGGCTGTGGTAGCACACAATTGATATAGATAAGTCGCTTGTTGGTCCAGAATTCAAGAGGGGCGCCCAGGTTAACGAGATTTTGCTCTGGTCTATTCACCAGCGCTTATTGTAGTAGAGCCGCGCCCAAACCGGCTACTCTTGTAAAGCAGACCCACAGGAATTATGGAATTAATTAGTAGATCTGGCCCTACTGATCGACCAGTCTGTCTCCGAATGGTGTAGAAATGACTCGCATTCCAGGAGGCACATCTGATGGGTCGATCCGGCGTGGCTGAAAGCGGGAAGTTGAAGTTGCCTGGGTATTATTGTTTTCAGCTCGTGCCCGGTCTCTAATCGCCGCAAAGGGATTGCGACGTGTTGCCGGTTCTTCAGCCTCTGAAGATTCTTCGGTTTCCGCATCTACCGGAACAGCTTCCAGTTCTAGTTCCGGAATGCGAACTATGGCATCAGCCGTGGTTAGTGAAAGCGTCGAAATATTAGAGGAAGAGTCACAGCTGACGCCCGAATCCGGATAGTCACTGCAGGGAACAGAGGATGGAAACTGCAGCGCCAATCGGCCTGGACCATGATTGACTACCGAATAGAGTTCATGGCCAGGAATCACATTGATGCCGGTACTGAGTGGTACGCGGATCACATCACCACTCAAATGTTTCAGCAAAGCCACTTCTTTTGTGCCGATTCTGGAAGTGCCGATCAGGGTGAAGGTGGGGCTGGCCGGGGTATTGCGTGCGTTGCGAGCGTTGTTGCTACTACTATTATTGCGTCCATTGTTGGCTGCAGACGCCCGGTTGTCGGTGGCGCTGTCCAAAGCTTCAAACAATTCGAATGAACCCGCAGTGCTCTCGCGTGGCGGCTCAGGTTGAGCCTGCGCCACCACTGAGCAGAAGAGTGTCACGAGAAGAGAAAGCAACAGGCCTGATATTCTATGCATCATGTTGATTTAGACGCCTTGAAGTAATTTATAGTTTTAGTGATTTTTCGCCTCTTTTCAACAAGTTGTCGCAGCAACTGCTTATTGGATACTATTTGCGGGGAATTGAGGAGTTTTCATGGTTGATCTACAAGCTGTCAGTTTGGAGCGGCACGCTGACAAAAAATGGCTTAAGCCACCGAATTTCAAGTTTGCTTCGGGCGAAACAGTTGCACAGTTAAGTGCCCATGAATTGCTTACAGCAGCGAATTTTCTTCCTGTTGCTTTTATCAAGCCAGAGAGCGAGTTCATTATCACTGCAATCACTGGGCTCGAGCCAAACAAGAATTTGCTGGTCGGGCCCAATGGCAGCTGGATCGGTCGCTATTTGCCAGAAATCTACAAGGTGTATCCATTCAGGCTTGGTCATACGTCCGATGGTCAGGATTTACTCTGTGTGGATGAAGGCAGTGGCCTGGTTCTGGATGCTGATTTGGCGGCCGACTCAGATGATGCTTTTTCTTTTTATACTGCTGAGAATCAGCCCAGCGAAGCACTTAAAAAGGTAGAGGCTGCTCTCAGCCTCATCCTGCAGAGAAACAATGCAAGCAAAAAGATCTGCGCATTTCTTGAAGAGAATGGCCTGCTGAAACCCTGGCCTATTACTTTGTTGAACTCCTCGGCTTCAGCAAGTGAAGGAGACCAGGAGTCGTCGACCCTTAACCTGCAAGGTTTTTATTGTCTCGATGAAGCTGCCTTGAACCAACTCGATGGGTCCAGGCTGACGGCACTCAGAGATATTGGGGGCCTGTGGGTCGCCTGCTGCCAGCGCTTGTCTATGCGGCATCTTAAAGACCTGGGTGCGGTACACAAATTACATCAACAAGTTGCTCCACCGGAACCCATTCTGGATTCTGCCAACGATGACGGCAATATCAGCTTCGAGAATCTCTAGTTTGGTTTCTGGCGAATGAGCATCAAGCATCCCAATGTCCCGGTACCCGACAACATCAAGTTGTTGCCACTCACAGACAAGGGATATTTCAAACCCTGGTTCGTGAAGGCTGATGACTTCAGGGTTGTTGATGGCAAGAAGGCTCGCCTCGCCATTGAAAAGCAGGCTTGCTGGATCTGTGGGCAACCTTTCGAGGAACAGCGGTTCGCGCTGGTCGCCTCCCCGGTCAGCGCCCTGACCTTGATCTCCAGGGAACCTCCCTGCCATGTTGCCTGCGCAGAATACGCCATGCAGATTTGTCCGTTTATCCTTTACCCTAAATCGAAAAGAAGGGGAGCTGGGCTCGAGGAAGAACAAACCATGGCTTTCAGGAATCGCGAACGTACAGTCAAGAATGCGCCCGAAAATCCACAACAGTACTACCTGGTTATTGTGGACGATTTCACTTTTGATTTTGACAGCAAGACCATTCGCTGCAAGGAGAGCAATGTCCTGGAGCGACAGTACTGGATAGAAGGGATCAGGCAATCAGATTATCCACGGCCCATTCTTCCATTCCAAGAATTGCCAGAAGACTTGCAGAGGCAACTGCTGAACAGAACACATTGGACTTTCTCGGATGTGGTGCCAAGGCCTCCCAAGCACCAATAGTTTAACTCAACCGATTCCACTCCTTACGATCTGAATCCCAGACAAACAAAAACCCCGGCTCATCGCTGAGCCGGGGTTTTTTGGTTCAGATGCCGGGTTTATATCTTTCGGTACAAACCCGATTGTCTGAGTTGCTTTCTTTCCAGCTTACGCCAGGAAGTCAGCGAAGTTTGCAACAGACAGGGCTGTTGGATCGTCGACACCAGTCAGAGTCACCAGCAGAGTCAATTCTGCAGCGTCAATAACACCATCGGTGTTACCGCCGGCGTCATCCGCTTTGAAGATACCAGTGTCAGAACCATCAGTAACAGCGATGTAGATAATACCGTCGTTGCCTGCATCGTTTCCGAAGTCGTTACCAGCACCGTCAACGTCAGCCAGGAAGGCTGCAACGTTAGCGGTAGTCAGGTCAGCTGCGTCGTTGCCGCCACCGGAGCCGTCAGTTACCACGTGGAAACCAGCAGTTGCTGTTACTGCAGCACCGTTAATTGCTGTTTCAGCGTAGGTAGTAGCAACAACGTTGGTACCAGTTGCTTCGTTAGCTGCCAGGTCGATGATGTCGCCGCCAGTTCCAGTTTTGAAGTCTGTTACTTCAATTTCGGAATCTGCAGCTGAATCAACGATCAGGGTATCGCTACCGTCACCCAGAGTTACAACGTTGTCTGTGTCGTTGCTCACGTCAACGGTGTCAGAACCATCACCAGTTTCAATGGTTGCACCATTGGCGCCGGCTGCGATTACAACAGTGTCGTCACCGCTACCAGTTGTGATGTTGGCTTCGTCTGCAATCAGAGTAATACCAGTACCCAGATCGATGTCACCGGAAGAACCAGAAGCATCGAAAGTTTCCAGGTCTGTGCTACCAGTAATACCAGCAGCGAAGTCCACGTCAGAGCTGGAAGTCACATCGATTTTCTCAGCATCGGAAGCGTCTACCGCAGCAGTGATTGTCACTGAGTCAGCATCAGCAGCATTAATAGCGATGTCTGTTACATTTGGCAGGTTAACACTTTGAATAGTGTAGTCACCGCCAGATGTACCGAAGTTAGTTACAGACACAGTTACAGCATCTACTGCAGAGCTGGAATCGTAGTCCATGGTTACACCGTCGAAACCGAGGTCGGTATCTTCAGTCAGTGAACCAAAACCGATGAAGTTAATGCTGGTCAGCTCAGTAGTGATGTCACGCAGAGTGTGCGTGTGGCTGCTGCCCGCACCACCGAAATCGTTACCAACATTCAATGAAGTCAGACCAGTAACATTATCGAAATCCAGAGTCACGTTTGAAGTGATGTCTGTGTTCAGACGCAGGGTTTCGAAGTTAGTGATATTCAGGTCGCCACTTACGCTGTCGTCACCAGTTTGAGAAATCTCAAATTCGTCAGTGCCGTCGCCACCGTCGAATGAGTCATCGTCATCCAGGGTGCCAGCGTTCACGTCCAGTGCGTCCTTACCAGAACCACCAGTGTAAGTTACGTCGGAAGCTGCATCGATAGTCATATCAACACCACCAGTGGTGCCGGATGCATCGATAGTTTCCAGAGAAGTAATCGCAGCGTTCTGAACGTCCAGGTGCGCATCACCAGTAATAGTCAGAGACTCCAGGTCGTTAGTAGCGTCAACCAGGTCAACGTCACTGCTGGAACCAGTCGCCATCAGGTACAGATCGTCAGTACCGTCAACGTCAAGGTCGACGTCGCCAGCAGAGTCACTTACACCGTTCAGGATGATTACTACGTCGTCAGAATCCACTTCAATCTCATGGTTACCAACAACAGTATCCAGAGTCAGCTGCTCGTCGTTATCGAGAATGATTTCGATGTCAGCAGTCAGTGTGGAGTTCTTGACCAGAACATTTTCCAGGCTAGTAGAGTTGGAAGTATCGATGTCCTGGTTAGAGATGTTGAAGAACTCAGCGTTTTCAACAGAATTCAGAGAAGGCAGAGTTGCGGTCTGGAACAGACGTACTGTGTCAGAACCTTCACCCAGCTCCAGGGTATCTGCAGCAGATGCAGTGACGTTGTCACCAATAACTACGTCGTTAGAAGACGTACCGCTGATAGTATCGATGTTGTCAGTCAGTGTGAAAGTTGAACCACTGGAAACTGTACCACCACCAGAATCAACGTTGTCGTTGGCTTCAGTCACAGTGTCGTCGTCAGAAGTTACACCTGACAGGATAGACTGCAGTGCAGCCAGATTGTCAGCGTCTTGCTGTTGAGAAACTGTGTGGTAGGTTGCAACTTCAACCTTGTTGTTGAAGTTAGCAGCAGAAGTACCGAAAGCCGCATCGGCTTCGTCTACGCTGGCAAGGAAAGTCTGTGCTTCCAGAAGCAGGTCAGCAGCGCTTGCGCCACCATTTACCAGACCAACTACTGTAGCAGTACCTTCGGCCAGTGCGTCAGCATCAGCTTCAGGAACCAGAGCACCCAACCAGGAAGCTGCAAATTCTTCAGCAGTCAGGAATGAAGGGTACAGGCCCTGGAAGTCATCGCCAGCGGCGATTGCAGCAGCAACGTCAGCCAGCGTACCACCGCCGTCTACAATTGCTACCAGTTCAGTCAGTAACGAAGTACCTGGGGCCGCGTTCAGTGCCGTGACCACCAATTGAATGATATCTTCGCGGGTATCAGCTGTTATAGCCATTTATTACTCCTTGAGATCGATTTCAATGTTGTTTCCGATTAATGAGAGGGCCCGTTTACTGGCTTCTCACTTTCCTGGAGAAGGCTCCGTGTAACTGGCACCTGCCCCCATCATCGGATTGCTAGCATAATCAAAGCACCCCTCTACCCCTGTGATTGCAATCACATGAGGTGAGAAATACCTCGAAAATTCTGTATACCGCTTACTTCTTGTTCCAGCGGTTTCCTGCTTTTTCGGCGCGAAGCGCACACGCAGGTACCCCGCTGACACGCATAGGTATCGGCGGGATGTTACAGGCACTTTACCCCTAAAACAACAGATAGAGGGAAAAAATCAACAAAATTAGGTAACTGGCTCATTTTTCGGTAATTTTCGTGTCAAAAAATCGCAATATTTGGTGGATTTTTGGGCATCATTCCCAGGCATCTGAGCAGCGGCTTTTTGGGAGCTCAAAGGGGGTCAATTTCCTGTCCTCAATCTCACGAATTTTGTGGGTTCAGAAACGCCAGCTTACCCCGATTTCCAAGGAATTATCCTCGGTGCGAAACAGATCCAGATTACTGCTCTGATCCTGGTGATACAGATTGATCATAAGCTGGGCACCGGCGCCCAGTTCCGGCAGGTTTTCCCGGTATTGCAGCAGATAGGAGCTGCGCTCGATATCCCGGCGCGCATTGTTGAGCAATAAAGGGCTGTAGCCGCGCTTGTCACGCAGCCGGGTATGATTGAACTGGGCGCTGAGCAAGCCCCGCGGCAGCGCCCATTGCCAGTCCAGGATAAATTGCCAGCCCTTTCTGCTGCCCCCCAGGCGGTCCTGTTTCAGCTCACCGTTGTGTAACAGGTTAATTTCAGCGTTGATGCGCTGGTCTGTGCGTCCTAATACCGCACAGTTGCTCCCCAAACCCATTCTTGCTTCGAGACCATTTAGCCGACTCTGCTCGTGCCAAAGCTGATGCTGCACAGCCCCGCCGTAGTAGCTGCGGCAACTGGAGTCGCTGGCAAACTGGTACCGAAAGCTGGCGTCTGTGCCAGTAAACAGTGGGCTGCCAGCAAAGAACAGGTGGCTCATGCCGGTATTGATCTGCCAGCTGTTGCGCTGATCAGGGCGGACCAGATTGTAGCGGGTAGATAATTGCGCAAGATCTGAGTTGGAGTGCTCGCTCAATCGCCCGCGCAGTTCAGCGATGAAATTATGCTGGGTTTCCGGTGCCAGACGGCGATGGCGGCCCAACAAACGCATGTTGAGAAAAGGACCACTTACCGCCTGAAATTCTGGGCTCAGGCCCAGCAACACTGATTCTCCAGACAGCGTGAGCGTGACCAGATCCTGGTCAGGCGCGCCATTGAGGTTGTCGTCGTAGCCACCAAGCACATCCAGTTGCCAACTGGTCTGGCGAGTCAATGACTCCCAATTTCGCTGCCGCTCCCGCAACTGTGGCGAAAGATTTGCTGGGACGTCTTCCCGGGTCAGCAACAGCTGATTCGCTTCGATTGCCGCAAAGAGCTGCCCATCCTGAAGCAAGGCCTGGGAATAATCGATAAGGGCCGCACCATTGTCCGGATCCAGCAACAAGGCCCGCTCCAGAGACTCCATGGCAGCATCGAGCTGGCCCGTATTCAGTTGCGCGGCGCCATAGAGGGCGAAGTATTCACTACTCTCCAGACAGGCATTAAAAATCGTTGCTAATCGGTCATGGACAACTTGCCAGTCAGCATCTTCCGAAGCATTGGCAGGATAATAAGAAGAAAGATCCGGACAGGCTGACTGGGCATTTGCTGCCTGAGGCAATGGCAATAGCAGCGCAAACAAGAGCCATGCGAGTCTCATTGGCTTAGTGCTGAATCTGCACCTGATGAAGTTCAATTCGCTCCCAGGCAGGTGCGTTGTCATACCAAGGCCTGTATTTGCTCTACTACTTGTTGAGTTTGCCGGAATGGGCTGTCGGGAAATTATCTGGCAACGCCAGGCTAACTGCAATGCAAGTCAAGGAACCAGGCGCAGTCAAAAACTCCTACGACTTTCCTCCGCTCACGACTGTTAGCCTGGGATGTGAAGAGGGTAATGCCGTACTTATAGGTGCAGCAGGTGAGAATAGGGTGTGGGGAATTCGAAGACCACTGAGGAGATAGCTGCCCTGGGATTCCAATTGTTCACCGCTAAGCTGACGTGCAGCACATTCACCAACCAGAATCGGGCGAGCCAACTCTGCGGTCATTTCCTGAATGCGCAAGGTAATGCTCACAGTATCTCCCAACAGCGTATGACTGCGGCGATGGGCTGGGCCGATCGAACCCACCAGCACTGGTCCCTGCTCGATACCGATACCCAATGCCAATGGCTCCAGTTCTTCCAGAGCCTGCTGCGGCAGCAGGGTATCATTGAGTGCTTCCTGCATTTCTTTCGCCGATTGCAACGCTTTAGTTGCAGAGACACTGTCCGCAGCATCCCACATGGCGAGCAAGCTGTCCCCTTTGAATTCCTGCACAGTGCCGTCATGGCTCTCAATAATTTCTGTGGCTCGTGTGAAAAAGAAATGCAGCACCGCGGCGATTTCTTCCGGTGGCCGGGCTTCACCGAAAGCAGAAAAATTTCTCAAATCCGCATTCAGCAGGGTGACATCCTTGCGGTGCGCGTTGACGTTTGAAGTAGGCAAACTGAACGCGATCTCTCTGGCGACGTCATCTGGCAGGTAGCTGTTCAGATTGCCAAATACCCGGGCTCGCTCAAATCGAGTCCTGGCAAGCTCGAGCAACAATAAGGTACTGGCAGCGAGCACACCGTAGAATGCCGGCGCGATCCAGCCCAGCCAGACATTGTTACTGGCAAGGACCAACACATGAAGTGTCAGCGCCATTAATGGGAGGACAATAGCCGCAATGGGAAGCCCGTATGCCGCGACCCGATCGCCAGCCGATGCCAGCCCGAAGCTGATTGCGGCAATCAGCAGTGAGATCAACAATAACAGCCACGATGAGCCGGCGGGCGTGTAGGGCACGTCCACATCCAACAGACTGGCAAGCAATCTGGCATGCAACTCCACACCATAGGCAGCGCCGCTATAGGGAGTTGGCACAATGTCTCCAGTACCGAAGGCAGTAACACCGACCAACACCCAGGCATTGTCAAACATGTCTGTTTCAATACTGCCATTGATCACATCGATGGCTGAAACTGCTCGAAAGCTATCGGGAGATTTGGCAAAGGAGACCCGTAAGTTGCCTTCAGCATCCAGTGGTATATCCAGGCCTGGATAGCCGGACAGGGTGAGCACTGCTTCTGGACCAAGAAAACCATTACTGGTTTCGATGTTGCCGCTCCATTGATCCGAGCTGCCCAACTGCAGAAAGGCTGCGATAGAGAGTGCCGGGTAAGGGAGTCCGTCGCTGCATACCAGAGCAGGTGTATTGCGCACTGCGCCATCGCGGTCGATGAGCAGGGAATTGTGTCCCTTGGCTACGCCTGCCAGACCCGCGGTAGTGGCAATAAAACCATTGGCAAGGGGTAGTTGTATCCCTCCGGCGGCTGAGTCACAGGCAAGGCCTGTGAACGCATGAGTCATCAGTCCCGTGCTGGTGATGTTCGCCTGTTCTGCAAGTGCAGGCGTTTGCGACAGCAGTGCCGCATCCGCATTGGCAAGGGCTGCAGCAAATTGCTCATCACCCGGACGTGGTTCTGGAAAGGTAATATCGTGTAGCTGCAACTGGGCACCAGCATCGCTGATCGCAGTCACCAGGCGCGCCATGTCACCCCTCTCCCATGGCCAGGGTCCAACTTCTGCAATACTGGCTTCGTCGATGACTACCAGAGTGATGCGTTCTTCCAGAGAAGTATCGGGGCTCAGTGTCCAGCCCAGCGCACCTACTCTTTCTTCCAGGGTATGAAAGGCAGACTGAAAAATTCCCAGCAACAGCAGACACAACAGACCCGAAACGCCAAGCATCAGGATTCTGGTGAGCCTGGGCGAGAGCTGTAGCATCGCTGCCAAAGAAACTGGAGATCTACTGCGGGTTTCAGACATTACTGACTATCCCACAAGGTGAGACCGGAGATCGCACCGGATTCGAGTTGGCGCTCAAAAAGATAACCCGCCTCTGAGCCATCCAGACTGACTGCACCGGCGACGCGTTGAGTTTCTTCAATGGCACGCAGGAATCCGCCGTCGAGCAGTCTGCCGTTGGCACTGAAATCAATAGCCCCGGTGAGTTCGTGATTCAGATTCAATTCGGTAGAGAATGCACTCTCCTGGAAGTTGATATTCAGACTACCGCCGTTTACCTGCATGGCGACCACCCCGGTATCAGAGTTATAAACTGCCTGGGCACTGTTTAACTCAAAACCAATCAGTCCAAGATCGCTGGCAACGCGCTTGGGCGCCCCACCTTCAGCACGAAACAATCCGTAACTCAGATTACCAACAGTCACTTCGCGACCGGCACTTGCCAGTTCAAATGGCAGTGCGAGAGGGTCCGTGTCAGATGCGCCGTCTGCATAGCGACCCCAGACCAGATTGCGATCACCAATACTGGAGATTGAGACTGCACTGGTCGGCGTAAAGTCTGCAGGTGTCAGCGCCGCCACGATGGCTTGTTCTGCATCTGTGGTCACTGTTTTGGTGGTAACCCCTTCCAGCAAAACCTCATTCTGGGTTTCCTGGCCTGCATCCGCATTGCCGCTACCCGAAGTTGTTGGATCCACCGGCGTGCGCTCAACGGCAGCAATAGCCTGCTGCACTTCTTCCCGCATCATGTTCGGATTGCGAATATTCTGCGCAGGCAGCAAGCGAGGTAATGGCGCACTTTGATCCATAGCCACCATTTGCAGGGTGCTGCCAGCCAGTTCCAGGGCATTGGCCAGGCAAGGGCCAAGTGCGTCCATACTGCAGGCATCGCCAAAAGGTGCCATGACGATAATGCCCTCGTTAACCAGGGCTCGTGTGGTATCTGCATCTGTACTCACAACGAAATCCGTACCGCGCACACCAATCGCTGCGATAGGGGTATTGAGGCGAAACCGATCTCTGGCGGATTTCGCTGCTTCACCGGAGATGGCTCGTGTGACGCCTTCCCGCAGATTGAACTTAACCGCAGATTGTTCTGGCCGGTCGGCATTGAATTCATAACGCACAACTTCCAGTTCACTGTGAGGTCGCACACTGACCAGCGCATCATCGATAAAACGAATGTGCACATGGCCATTGGATTCGGTGGATATGACATCCTGCACCGCAATCTCGGAGTAGCGCTCGATAGCAACACGACTCCCATCAGCCTGGTAACGATAGGCTTTTCCCAATACCAGGCTAACCTCTCCAACCACAGCAGGTTGCTGGGCCAATGCAGGCATGGCCAACAGGCAGAGAATTGGCAGTAAAAAGCGCTGAAATTTCTGGTGGAGACTCTGTTTTGTCATTGCGATCATGGTGTTACAACCTGGGCCCAATAACTCAGACCCTCAGCTTCAACAAAAAATTCCTTAAATAACAATAAATTACTACTTAAACGAGTGGTTTTCGGATTTTGGGAAAATTTCTCAGAAATTTACCCACAACACACCTAAGCCTACAGAAACCATACCTTAACCGAGCCCCGAAAGGCAGCGCGTGATTTCAATCACATGGTCTGCCGGTTTGCAATTTTGCTACGTTACTTCAAGCACTTATAATGCCGCCTAGCCTTACAAGGAACCCATACCCCTATCCCGCTTGCGGGGGTGCCAGGTCAGACATTCATGGTGGTAACCCCAGAGCTGCTAAGCGCTTTCCCGATTCTCAAGCCGCTGCCCAAACCAGTGCTGACTCAGCTCGCTGAGCAAAGCGCCCTGAAAAAGTTTGCCAGACGAGGCGTGGTGCTTACTGCAGGAGAACGAGAGGATTCCGTATGCTTCCTCTTTGAAGGTCGCTTGCAGGGCGTCGATTTCACCATAGATGGTCGCGAGGTGGGACTGTATTTCGTGGAGCCTGGTGATTTCTGCGGCGAACTCGGGCTGTTTGATGATGGCCCACATCCAGAGTATGTCATCGCGTTGACCGCTGCGGTTGTCGTGTACGTACCAACCGCCGCATTAAGGGAGATTATGCTTAAGACGCCGGGTGTGATTAACGTACTCGGTATCAAGCTGGCGCAACGGGTGCGGCAAATGACTTATCAGCGCTCCCTGCTGGGATTGCCCAATATTGCCCAGAGAGTCTGCTGCCAGCTCTGGTTGCTGGTTCCCGACAAGGCCAAAAAACCCCTGGAGGACAGTAGTTCTGCTACGCACAGCAATGAATCGGAAATCGCCAATCCTCCCACTCACATGGAAATAGCCATCATGCTGAACGTGAGCCGGGAAACTGTCACGCGGGTATTTCAGACTTTGCAAAACCGGCAGATAGTAAAACGGGATGGACCAGCGAAATTGTTGATCAAGGACCTGAAAACGCTGAAACAATTTGCTGACGGATCTGATGAATTGAAGTGAAGAATTTGTAGAGGTGCCGGGTTGCTGGATTGATTTATTTTGATCGCTTCCCTTGAAAAGCACGGTATTACCCGCACCTTGGCTCATTCCACCACAAGAATTAGAGAGCAAGACTTGATACGGCGGTTTACAACATAAACCTGACCGCCGCTTAGCGAAAGCTTCATATACCAATAAGACTATGGCCAGCAAAGACACATCAGAATATCAGGAATTGCGAAACGCGCTGAAAGACTGCAAACAGTACTTTTTGTCTGCGGGCTTGTTTAGTGCGGCCGTAAACATCCTGATGCTGACGCCTATTATCTACATGCTGTCTGTCTACGATCGAGTCGTGTCATCGGGAAGTTTATCGACTCTGGCCATGTTAACGATATTGATGGTCGGCTTATTGCTCGCACTTGGTGGTTTTGAATGGGTGCGCTCACTAATTCTGGTTAGCGCCAGCAACCGTTTGGAAACCAATTTGCGCAAAAGGGTGTCAGATGCCACTTTTAAGCGCTCATTAATGTCCGGAGGGATGATTGCCAACGCACAGCCTGTTGCAGATCTCACTTCACTAAGACAATTCCTTACCGGTAGCGGCCTCTTTGCATTTTTTGATGCGCCCTGGTATCCGATTTATGTTGGCGTCATGTTCATGTTCCATCCCTGGTTTGGTGTTGCGGGAATTGTGGGCGGGATAGTGATGGTCTGTCTTGCTTATGCGCAAGATGCAGCAACAAACTCCAAACTCAAGAAAGCAAATGAAGAAATGAACAGGGCAGCTGCTCACTTTCAGAGCAGTATTCGTAATGCAGAAGTTGTTGCGGCAATGGGCATGGCAGATGACATTAGAGCCCGTCAGGAACGACTGGAAAACCAGGTCCTGAATCTGCAGACCCAAGCCAGTCAAAAGGCAGGCATGCTTTCCGCGATGACCAAGTCGCTTCGTATTATCATGCAGTCACTGACTCTTGGGCTCGGTGCCTACCTGGCACTCAACCAGGAAATTTCCCCGGGCATGATGATTGCCGGTTCACTCCTGTTAGGACGCGCATTGGCGCCCATAGATATGCTGGTCAGTAACTGGAAAGGATTTACTGTTGCACGGGCACAGTACAATCGACTGGGTGAGTTGCTGGACGCGATACCAGGCAATCAGAATCAAATGAGCTTGCCTGAACCCGCTGGCGAGCTTTCTGCAGAGCAAGTCACGGTTGTTCCCCCCGGATCGAAGTCTATTGTAGTTAAGGGCGTCACTTTCAGACTCTCTCCAGGTGAAGCGGTGGGCATAGTTGGTCCCAGCGCATCAGGTAAATCAACTTTAGCGCGAGCATTGCTCGGCATCTGGCCCACCTATTCCGGAAAGGTGAGACTGGACGGGGCAGACATCGCGGCCTGGGACAGAACAGAGCTGGGCCCGCATATCGGCTACCTGCCACAAGATATCGAGCTCTTTGATGGCTCCATTGCTGACAACATCTGCCGATTCCGGGATCCGGATTCGGACAAGATTGTCGAAGCAGCCAAACTCGCTGGCGTCCACGATATGATTCTTCGATTACCTAATGGATATGACACGGTAATCGGTGGCGCTGGAGGTATGCTCTCCGGCGGCCAGAGACAACGCATAGGTCTGGCGAGAGCAGTTTTTGATAATCCAAAATTTC
The DNA here is from genome assembly GCA_965267495.1 of uncultured Pseudohongiella sp. GTDB lineage: Bacteria > Pseudomonadota > Gammaproteobacteria > Pseudomonadales > Pseudohongiellaceae > UBA9145. The sequence goes on from OZ254078.1 coordinate 3,616,322, forward strand.
TGGTGCTCGATGAACCGAATTCGAATCTGGACGACCAGGGCGAAAAGGAATTGGTCGACGCGCTTCGCCGCATTAAATCCCAGGGCTGCACCATCGTCGTGATTACCCATCGCACCATGCTATTGCAGTGTGTCGACAAGATACTGGTGATGAAAGAAGGCGCAGCTGTGAACTTCGGCCCTAAAGACCAGGTTCTGGCCAGCCTGATGACGCCCGCTGCGATTCCCAAGTCTGCAGCTAACTGATTCGGTCAATGAGAACGCCATGAAACTGCAAGCAAGCACAAACAATCCAGACGATCCCAACGGGATTGATCGGATATCGAGTATGAAAGGGCCTCAGCGGGCTGGCATGATGCTGTTCGCGATTGTATTTGGCGTATTTGGCTTCTGGGCCGCTGTCGCACCGCTGGATGGCAATGCTTTCGCACCAGGTAATGTGACGGTTCGGTCCTACAAGAAAGTTGTGCAGCACCTGGAAGGCGGCCTGGTCTCTGACATTCTTGCTCGAGATGGAGATCTGGTAAGAGAGGGCCAGCCTATACTGATCATAGATGACACACAGGCCAAAGCTGATCTGCAGGTGGCGAATACGCAGTTTATTGCCCTCAAGGCTCGTGAGGCCCGACTGATCGCAGAGCGCGATGGCTCTGAACAGGTTGCCTATTCTGCAGAACTCTCACCTGTAGATGACAGGGTGCAGGAAGAGATTGTGGCTCAGAATGCAATCTTTGATGCACGCAGAACTGCCAATGAAGGACGAAACAGCATACTCGAACAACGTATCCAGCAGTTGGAAAACCAGGTGCAGGGTATGCGAGCTCTCAGAGAAACCAAGCAACTGCTGGCTGATTCATACGCCGAGGAACTATCAGATACACAGACATTACTCGAGCAGGGATTTTCCGAAAAGACCCGACTAAGAGAGGTAGAGCGAAATTTCGCATCATTCTCTGGTGAAGCTGCAGAGCTGACTTCAAACATCGCCGCCACTGAGGTTCAAATCGGTGAAGCACAGTTGCAGATACTGCAACAGCAGAGCGATTTCCTGAATGAAGTTGTCAGCGAGTTGGGAGATACCCAGACCAGTCTGAACGATGTCACTGAGCGCATCTCTGCGCTGGAAGATGTCGTTAGCCGCACCGTAGTAACGGCACCCGACACCGGTATCATCAATGGAATGCAGGTACATACAATCGGTGGAGTCATTGGCCCCGGCACACCCATCGCAGAAGTTGTGCCAGAAGGTGATGAGCTCATACTGGAAGCCAGCGTCAATCCGATCGATATTGACCGGGTATTTGAAGGCCAGGAAGCGCGAATTCGATTTTCCACGTTTGGTAGCCGGGCACCAACAATCTTTGGCACTGTGCTGAGCCTCTCCGCCGATGCAATTATCGACGAAAACACTGGCGCAAACTATTATCTCGCTCGTGTGGATGTGAATCCGGAAAGCCTTATTGATTTGGGCGACCTGGCGCTTATGCCCGGCATGCCGGCTGAGGTTTATATCAATACCGGTTCAAGAACTTTTCTGCAATACCTGTTCAAGCCATTGTCTAATGCCGTCTCCCGCAGCTTTAACGAAGACTGAGCAGATTCAAAATGCGTCAATTTTTTCTTGTTTGTTCATTCTGTGTAGGCAGTAGCCTCGGTGCTGTGCTGTTGGCCGCCGAATCAGATTCAGGCCCGGGCGGTCTGGTGTCAGGTGAAACTCTCGAAGATTTTTTTACCGCTGCGATTTCTTATAATCCACAATTGCGGATCGCGGAAGAGAATCTCAATATCGGGGGGGCCCGAGAACGACAGGCCAAGGGTCAACTGTTACCACAAGTGAATGCCAACGCCAGCGTAACCGACAATCGTCGCAACAGTTTCGATGCTTTTGGCAACCCCCTGCTGAATGAATTCGATGGTGAACGATATTCCCTGACTCTCACCCAGGCACTATTCAACTGGCAGGCATGGTCAGCAAAGAAACGTGCTTCCTATCTTGAGAATCAGATGGAGGCAGAATATTACTATGAGCTCGCCTTCCTGCTGACTGATGTGGCGGAGCGCTACCTGAATGTGTTGCAGGCACAGGATGCGCTGACATCTATCGCTTCAGAGCTGGAAGCAGTCACTAATCAGCTCAATCAGATTCAAAGCCTCTACAACCTGCAACTGGCACAGATCACTGATTTGCGTCAGGCCCAGGCAAGTCTTACCGCAGTACAGGCGGAACAGCTGCGTCTGCAAAGTGAGATGAGCATAGCCGAGGAATCACTCAGATCCATCACCGGCATCGATGTGGGCCAGCTTTTCATCCTTGACGAGGAAGTGGAATTACCAGGAGTGAGCAACAGCGTTCAGTATTGGGTGCAGCTCGCGGAAGAGAACAACCAGCAGATTCGTGCGCAGCGCTTCGCTGTACGCGCCGCTGATGAATATATTGCAGAAAACAAAGGGGCATTGTTACCCCGCGTGAACTTCTTTGCCCAGCATCAGGACTCCAATGTCGGTTTCGACAATATATTCCTGGGAGATACCGATAGCACTTTCTTCGGTGTGGACGTGTCGATTCCACTGTATGCAGGCGGCAGCAATCGGGCGCGGGTCAGCGAAGCCAGATCACAACGCAGCATTGCCGAACACGAACTCAGGTTGACCGAACTCGAAGCCAATCAGCAGGTTCGTTCAGCTTATCTGCAGGCACAGTCAAGCGCGCTGCTCACCGAGGCTGCGGAACGTCTGGTGGAGTCCACCCGGATTTCTGCCGAAGCCATGCAACAGGGATTTGAGCTGGGGACAGTGACCAACGTGGATGTACTGAACGCCATTCGGGATCAGTTTCAGGCAGAACGGGATCTACAACAGGCGCGCTACGAACAGATCAAATTCCAGTTGCTACTGAAAAGGGAAGCCGGCGTGCTCACCGCTGAAGACATGGTTGAAGTGGGTAACTGGATGGTCGAGCCTGCCGAACTCTAAATATGCTTACTGATAGAGATCGATGATTCTGTGAGTCACTTCTCTGAGTGAAAGTGCCAGATCATCTTCAGTAAAGCGATAAAAACCTTCCGCGTACTCTACTTGTTCGGGTAAAGAGAAGGTTCGTCCCTTGTCCAGGGATAGCACCAATTCTGGGTAATTGTTCTCGCTGTTCTGGCTGGCATAAACCTCCATTACCTTTTCTTTCTCGATTTTTTCGGCAGTAATATCGATGAAGAAATTGACCGGATTCTGAACACCAATTTCATAAGCGATGATCTGGGGTTTACTGCCCTGTCGATAGACCTGCCGCAGCGCATCCCAGACGATAAAAGCCGCAGCACGGTGATCCGGGTGAATCTCAAGTGGAGCGGGGAAAAAGACCGCAGCAGGAGAGAGTTCTTCAATGGCTGCCACAACTTTCGCCGCTACATCTTCACTGTGCTCCAGTGCCCGGTCCGGTTCATTCCAACACTGCAGGCTATGCAAACCGAGTAACTTCCCTGCCTCGCTGACCTCTCTTTGGCGTACTGCAATGAGATCATCCCCCTCACCGCCCAGTGCACCGTCTGTAAATACAATGACGTGGGTTGCCACGCCCTCTTTCCTTGCTCTCAACAGACTGCCTCCCATGCCGTAGGTTTCATCATCGGCATGGGGCGCGAACACCAACCACGGTCCTGGAGGCAATGGCGAGGTTTCAAATGGAATGAGTATGTGTTCCGGATTCAACATGTTGATGAGTTGGGCGCGTCTGAACAGGAGCGCAGAGTATATCGGGTGGAATGGCTAAAATTAAGGCCGTGCGGCACTGCTCACACTCGCGATTTTCGCTTTTTCGCCGCTATTTTGGTTAAATCCCCAGCCCAGCAAGAAAGGCTATTCGCCCTCACAATGACCAGAAATCCAAGCCACCAGGCCAGTCGATGTTTTTAACACTGTTAAGAGAGTGGATGCTGACTCCCGTCAGCAATTACCGGCTTTTTCACAATTTTGCCCGGCAGGATTTTTTCGCCCAGTTTACAGCGTCGGTTGGCGGCATCCTGTGGTTGTTTCTTACGCCGGTAGTCCACATCATCATCTACTCTTTTGTCTTTTCTTATATCTTCCAGGTTCGCGCACCAGAAGAATTTGGTGAGACTCGATTTGTGATTTTCATGATGATCGGTTACTTGCCATGGTTTGCCTTCGCTGATGCCATCAGCAAATCCACTGGCCTGCTTCTGGAAAAGGCTCCCCTGATCACAAAAGTGATGTTTCCGGTTCAGATTCTTCCAGTAGTCGGCACGGTCATTCCGTACCTCACTCATGGCATTGGCTTTGGCATACTACTCATTTATCTCGCAGCTCAAGGACTGATATCTGCAGCCTGGTTAATGATCCCTGTGATTTTCCTGTTTCAGTTCCTTTTCACTATGGGCCTGGTCGCAATCTTGTCAGCGCTGTGCGTATTCTTGCGTGATCTTCAGCAACTCGTTTCACTTGGTGTCACGATCTGGTTTTTCTTGACACCCATAATTTATTCCATCGAGATGATTCAAGATGAAGCAATTAGAAACTTGTTTCTTCTAAATCCGATGCACAGCTTTGTTAGCCTTTATCGAGATATCATCTTGCTGGGGGAGATTGACCTTATTCATCTTTACATCATCGTGCCTGTGTCTTTATTAAGTTACTTTTTAGGCGGTTGGCTGTTTATGCGAATCCGACTCGCTTTTGGCGATGTATTGTAATCACTGGAAAGAATAGTCAAGTGCCACGTATCACAGTTAACAACCTACATAAAGATTTCAAGATTTATGAGAGGCCGCAGGACAGGCTCTGGGAGATACTGACCAGAAGGCCGCGTCATAATCTTTATCATGTGCTCAGTGATATTTCTTTCGCGCTGCCCAATGGCGAAAGTCTGGGCATCATAGGAGTTAATGGTGCAGGAAAGTCCACTCTGTTAAAGCTATTGGTAGGTACATTACAACCAACCAGCGGAGAGATACATATTGAGGGACAGGTCGCCGCACTACTGGAGCTGGGCGCTGGCTTTCATCCAGAATTTACCGGCCGTCGCAATATCTATCTCAATGCCTCCCTATTGGGTGTCCCCGATGAAAATATTGCCGAACTGGAAAACGACATCATTGAGTTTTCTGAGCTCGACTATTTCATAGACAGACCGGTAAAAACTTACTCTTCAGGAATGTTCGTGCGCCTGGCGTTCTCAATCGCCACCATGGTGCGTCCTGATATCCTGGTCATCGATGAGGCGCTGTCAGTAGGAGACATGGCGTTTCAACGAAAATGTGTTGAACGCATGAACCAATTCAGAGCCGAGAAGAAAACCATGGTGTTCTGTAGTCATTCAATGTTCCACATTCAGGAGCTTTGCGACACCGCCATCTGGATTGATAAAGGGAGAATCAGGGAGATCGGCGAGAGTGACAAGGTGGTTGGTCACTACGAGGATTTTTGTAACAGCAAGAAAACCTACAATAGTATCCGTGAAGATTTACCGGAAGAGCTCGATCACAAGGCAGAGGCTGAAGAACCGGATACAGAGCCTGAGATCCAGGACTGCAGAATCAATTCTCTTACCGTTAAGGATGCCAGGGGTAATTCCATCGATCAGCTTGAGCCCCTGTCGTCGGTGGTAATGGAGATGGAAGTGGAAGTGCTGAAAGACGGTATCGAAGGTAATTTTGGCTTCGCCTTCATGAAATCCTCCGAAGAGCCCCATGCTTCATTTCTTACTACCGAGGTGGATGATGTGGAAAAAGGGCCGTTCAATAAGGGCGACAAATTCACCGTCTCTCTCACAGTAAACCATTTCGCAATGCGCGTGGGGGAGTACTATGTTCTTGGCGGCCTGGCCGACAAGAGTGGCCTGCTATGGTACGAAACCAAGTTCAGCAAACAACTGAGTATTAAACCCAACAAGGGCGTAGGCCCCATTATCATGGATTCTAACTGGACCGTACGCCGCTTGTAGAGTTCTGTCCTAGTCAGGGAACAGATAATCTTCGGGATGAACCCGCGCCATTGCATGATCAGGTAGCTGTGCGTATGGATCGATCTTGTAGACGCGCGGCGGATTGTTATAACTGCGCACCTCGATGATTTCCATATAGGATTGGGTGACTGGATCCGGATCTACAAATTCCTGGGTTTCCTCCAGCAAGGCCAGAGTCTCTTCGTCCAGATCATTCCTTGGATACACATAGACAGAGAAGACCTGCGCAGTGTTGTTTCCGATCCAGGCTGATAGTTCCTGCAGATTTTCCAATGGAATAATCTCGGCGACTTCGGCCCGATTACTGATATCTTCCCTTTCGCGGTAAGCAATAATGTTTTCGATGAGCTCTGCATCGAGCCCGGGTAACAGTTCCATGGCCTCCCGGGTCGCCAGATTCAGGTTCACGGTGCGCTCGTTACCGTAAATCGTGAATGCAGCTTCCAGGTTTACCCCTTCAAACAGCTCGGCGAATCCGCGGATGTGGAGCAGCTCGTCAACGCTGTCAAGTTCGGGATTGTTTCTTGGGGAATAAGCTTGTGGCAGAGATTGGTAGTACTCTTCCTCAGCGCCATTGAGTCCTTCAAGATCATTGAGGTCAGTCCAGTCGGTCCAGGCAGAGAGTAAGTCCTGAACTTCCTCCGGATCAGCATCCAGCCCACCCAGTCGTTTCTCAATCAGCATCTGCATATTACGGCGAGGTATGCGATTAAGATTAATCTTGCCTCCATGGTCGTAGATGCGAACCACTACGTCTTCAGAAACCGGATAATGCAATTCCAGTGCCTGACCATTGAATCGATACTCTTCCCTGCGTTCTTCGCCCTCGTCGGTCAGTTCCGGTTGAAAATCCACTGGCTGTGCCATAAGACGCAGCATGATCTCCATTTCCGCGTGACTTACTGCGCCCATCAGCTCTGCCCAACCAATGCTGGCTTCCTGGTTGTGCATGACTGTCTGCGCAGACAGGCGAACCTTTCCTGCCATTGCGGTCACCAGGACTGTTAACAGCACCGCTGTCCACAACACAATAATGAGAACTGACCCCTTTTGATTAGACATGTGTCTCATAGACCTGCCTGATTGAGAAGGTTCGGGCGAATGCTTCGGTGTATATTATTGCGGATTCTGGCAACTATCTCCTTGCTCTCCTTATTGGAATCACGAGTGTCGAAAGGGACCAGATGTACATAAACGGCAAGGGGCAGGCTCAGTCTTTCCTTGCCATCCCATTCGTCAATCCACTCCAGATCTTCGTCCAACTCCTCATAGAGATAGTTGAATTCGATGTCGTAGCCGGGAAATATCAGCTGTGATTCTGATTCCTGCAGGCGTGAACCTGGATTGTCACTAAAGGCTGGTACCAGAGTGAGGTACACGCCTTCATTGTCCACCGCGAAGAGTTGCCAGGCTGTCAGGCCAGCGCTGCGTTGTGGAGAAACTGTGCTGACCCAGCTCAGGAAGTCCCTTTCACCAGAAAAATAAATCTCGCGAGAGAGGTTCTCCCGGTCAATGTAACTATGAGGGAAAGCCCCGTGCAGCGCACGGTCTATTTGCAAGACTGCTAGCGCCTCATCCAGGGTTTCATCCAGCACATCTGAATTGCGGTTCCAGTCTTCAGCAACGATAAACACACCCGTGCTGAGCAGGCCCAATAACATGGCGGTGAGTGCCAGTGCCAGCATCACCTCTACAAGCGTGAATCCGTAATACAGGTAATGGATGTGTGTCCTGTACTTCATCATGCGCTACCTGGGCAGTGCCAATCTAATCCAGCGAGTAGCCGAGACAGTCTCATCTCTGTCATCGTTGCGAATCTCGTAGTTCTGCAAGGCATACAGGGTGGGCTGGGTTTTTCGTTCCGGTGCTTCAAGCTCCCTGCCGCTGACGACAGTGTAGTCATCATTTTTCAGGATGGGCTGCACATCCTGAAACTCGTTCTCAAGCAGGGCAAAGTTTGTTGCGGCACGTAGCTCTGTTGCCCGGAGCAGGCTGTCCTGGGAACGCCAGGTCAGTTGCTTGCTGCCACCAACCAGGGAGAAAAGGCTGCCGAGAACAAAACCGGTGATGGCCAGGGCCACGATGACTTCCAGCAGAGTGAAACCTCCATTGGACTGTAGAAGGTAGCGGTTCATTGTTTTCTTAGTTGTTCGCCGCATTATCTGTCTCGTTATCGATGCGACCTGTAAACGGGTCTATGGCGATACGGGCTTGCTGCTCATCCAGTGCTAACAACAATGTGCCACCGGTGCTGCCGCCTTCCGGGAAAAAAGTAATGTCAATACTCTGCTCGACGTCCCTTTCCTGTTCCGTGCTATCACGAAAAACGATGTCGATGCCCTCACTTTGCCAGCTACCGACTATATTGGGATTGAGCCCTGCTTCGCTGTTGTCCGGAATTTCGTCTGCGTAGAGACGAATAGTGCTTGGCTGACCTCGAACTACGGCGTCTCGCCGGGCATGATTGAGCAGTGAATGTGCCTGGCGTACCTGAACACTAAAGGTTCTACCATCGAGATTTCCAACATTGGGAAAGATCAGCACACTGGCCATACCGATCAGGCTCAGGACCAGCAATATCTCCAGCAAGGTAAAGCCAGCCTGAAGATCAAGACCCCTAGAGTCCGATATCGGCGTCATCGCCTTCACCGCCTCGCTCGCCGTCCGGACCATAGGAATATAGGGTGAAGCTACGACCGCTGGATTCATAGATGAAGTCATTTCCCCATGGATCCTGAGGAACCTCGCGCCGCAGATAAGGCCCATTCCAGGCGGCACGCCCGGAATCATTCTCCATTAGGCCATCAAGACTGTCCGGATACTCACCTACATCGAGTCGGTATGCATCGAGGGCTGTTTCCAGAGAAGAGATTTGCGAGAGGGCGGCATCTCTTTGGGCGCCTGCCTGCTGATTGAAAATGTTTGGCGCTACCATGATAGCCAACATGCCGATGATCGCCATGACAACGAGAATTTCGATCAGGGTAAATCCTCGTTGCGGTGTTTGCTGCTTATTGATTGGGGCTATGCGCATTGATTTCTACCTGTGAATTCTTGCAACTGGTGTCAGAGTGACTACTGGACATTGAGGTCTTCAAACAACTCGGAGGCAAGTTCGAATCGATCCAGAATGTCGGCGTATTGTACACCTACCTGTTGATTAAGATTGATGATTTCCGGACGCAGCACAATGAACAACTCGCGACGCTCAAGATTTCTCTGTTGATAGGAAAACAGGTTTCCAACTACCGGAATACGGTTGAGTCCTGGTACGCCTGTATTCAGTGCTTCTTCGTCATTTTGTATCAGGCCTCCTAAGACGACATTTTCTCCATTGCGTACGACGACGGTAGTACTGATTTCCTGGTTGTTAAACACTGGGTTGTTATTCACCCCGGGGCTTGAGCTATCAACAGAGGAGAGTACCTGGCGAATTACCAGGTTTACCACGCCATCGTCATTGATCTGAGGCGTGATATATAACTCGATGCCCGTGGGGCGGTATTGAATATTGGATTGTGAAACTCCCCCTGTACCGATGGTTTGTCCTGCCTCAACCGGCACTTCGGCACCGATCTGGATCTCTCCTTCCTGATTGTTGCTCACCGTGAGAGAGGGTCGTGCCAGCAGCCGCACCTCGTTGTTGGATGCGATCGCCTCGAGAGTCGCTTCCACGCGAGCAGAACCATCCAAAAACCCTTTGGTGAACATCAAGCCCCCCAGGTTGGGCGTAAAGGATGTAGCCGTTGTCGTGGAGATAGGATCCAGTGTTGCATCGGCCGCAATACGGCTCCAATCCACACCAAAGCGGGTATCGTCGTTCAGCGTGATCTGGGCAATCACCGCATTCACCATAACCTGCAGCGGGACCGCATCCAGCTGCGCGATGGTTGTCAGCAGTTGGCGATAGTCTCTCGCTGTTCCTCTAATAAGCAAGCTGTTAGTGGCCTCGTCAGCAACGATCTTGACCGAGAGATTGGCGGACACCGCTCCATTGGAAGTTGAGGGCTCATCAACGGTCTGTGTAACCGGCAGATCAGCTTCATCATCTTCACCCAGATTGGGAAATAGACGAGGAGTTCTTAGAATATTCTGGTTCGCAGTACTAAGCGGTGTCACTGCCTCGTTGTCTTCGAACACTTCAGACAAGGTTTCAGCCAGCTCCAGGGCAACCAGATTCTTCACGCGGTAGGTAAACAGTTGCTCGACCTGTTCCTGGCTATCAGCATCGAGAATTTCGACCCAGCGATCGATTTCTTCAAAGCCCCGGGTAGCCGGTGCAGTAACCAACAGGGCATTGATTCTCTCGATGCCTTTTACCTGATACGCAGGATTCTGCCCCTCGATCAAAAGCAGGATCTCATTGAGTTCTTCTGCAATTTCCAGGGCATTGGCATTGCTCAGCTGATAGAGATGAATACCCTGATTGACGAAAGGGTCCGCATCGATGAGCATCAACAGTTGATTAACGCGCTCCAGTTCATATTCAGAACCACTTATAACCAGTAAATTGCTATTGCCTAATTGGCTTACTCCGCCATTGGGTTCTAACATCGGTTCTATGGCCTGTATCACTGCTTCTGATGATACATAGACTAGTGGTGTAACTTGCATGACTCTCGCTGCCGTACCATCGCCCAGGGTTTCTGGAGTCACGATCTCAGCCGTCAGGTTAGAGGCAATCTGCCGGGCGTTATACACATCTCCGGCTCGCTCCAGGACTACGCCAGCATCGCGGGTCAATAGCCGGATGAGCGGCCAAATATCGTCTCGCTGCAAGGGTCGATTTGGTGAAGTGCGAATGGATATCTGCGTGTCGATAGTGGGATCGATCACCAGGGAAATATCGAGTGCATCAGCCAGCTCTTCCAGCACCAGTCGTAACTCCGCCTGCTCATAGTTCAACTCGACGATGTCTTCACCTTCGATAAGCTCTGGCGCTGGCACGTTCTCCCGAAAACCACCGTAGCTCACCGCCTGCCCAGTACGATTAATTTCGTCGATGAGGGCCTGCTGCTCAGCAGTGCTGGTTCCCGGTAACACCGGTATTGCTGAGTTTTGCTGCGTAGAGCCCGTGTTGACTGCGGGCTGGGCAGTATTCGTGCTCGCACTGGCTGTCGAGCCGGATCCGGTGTTATCGAGCGCAACGCAGGATGACAGGCCCAGTAGCATGGCGCTGAATGCCACTGCTTTCCTGGCAGCAACAGCCGGCTTGATATTTAAACTATTCACAATTATTTCCATAGGATTGCCATATAAATCTTTAAAACTAGAACTCCACTGCATTCATACTAAATACTGCCGAGAGCATGGTGATGGTGATGCCACCGACTGCAATAGCGAGAAAGATGATAAGTGCAGGTTGCAATGCAGCGACCAGGGACGCCATCTGATTTCTCACATAGGTATCGAATGTCACTGCTGTCTTGAGCAAAATTTCTGAAGTACGACCCGATTCTTCTCCGACACCAACGAGCTGGTGCAATAGCGTTGGAAACTGATTGGTTTTTTCCAGTGAGACTCCCAGACCAGCTCCACCTCGCACATCGTCTTCTACATCCAGCAGATGCCGATTCAATACAGCGTTGCCAACGACTTCTCGGGAGACACGCAAGGCTCTGATAAGTGGGATACCTGCCCCCAGAAGGGCGCCCAGTGTGCGGGCAAAGACGGCACATTCGCGGTAAAGAATAAGACTGCCCAACAGCGGAAGAGACAGCAAAAATTGGTCCTTCTTCAGGCGCGTACCGATGTCCTGATCCAATCGACGCCATGTCCAGACCAATAGCACAACAAAAACAATAAACAGATATCCATAGCCCTGCAGAAACCTGGATAGAGAAAGCAGGAATGCTGCCGAAGGAGGTATATCAGTACCTGCATCTTCAAACATGGCGGCGAATTGTGGCACCACAAACACCAGCAACAAAAACACCGAGATGACCCCGGTAATCAGCAGTACTGTTGGATAGATCATCGCGGAGATAACCGCCTGGCGGGTCTGGGCACTGGTTTCCAAAAATTCCGCCAGGTCTGGAAGGAGTTCATGCAGAATGCTGCCTTCTTCCCCCGCCCTCACGATGTTCACGTACATCTTGCTGAAAACCTGTGGGTGAGCCTCCATCGCCTCCGCCAGGCTCTTGCCTTCTTTGACTTCCCGCAGTAACTGGAGAACCAGTTCTCTCATCGCAGTTGATTCAGTAATACCATCCAGTAAGCGCAGCGCCTTATCGATTGGAACCCGAGCTTCCATTAGCGTGCACAGACCATTGGTGAAATCCAGAAGATCGCGATGGGATACTTTGCTGCGCCGCAAGCGCTCGGCACCTGACTTGGTCTGCTGAAGTTTTACCGGGGTCAGGTTTCTGCCCTGCAAAATGCGCACAGCCTCTCGCTCGGAATCAGCATTAAGCTGTCCGCTTTCAATTTTGCCCTCAGTGTCAAAGGCCTGATATTTAAAGTAGAGTGCGCTCATTTATTCATCATGCTCTTACAATGCTCTGGTTACCCGAACCACTTCTTCTGGTGTGGTTAGTCCAGCTTTCAGTTTTTCCAGTGCATCTTCGCGAAGCGTGCGCATACCTTCGTTTATCGCCTCTTCCCTGATGACATTTGCATCCGCTCCACTGGCAATGTGGTGACGAATCGCATCGCTCATCATAAGCAGCTCATATAGTCCAACCCTGCCTCTGTACCCGGTCTGCCCGCAGGTATCGCATCCGGTACCGCGCATAATTGTGGGACACGTGGAACGTTCGATCTGCAGTACTGCCAGTTCGTCATCATTGATCTCGACTTCGTGGCCGCAATCAGTACAAACCCGACGAACCAGGCGCTGAGCCTGAATGCCCAGCAGGCTGGAACTTATCAGGTATCCCTCTACTCCCATATCCTGTAGTCGCGTCACTGCACCAGCCGCGTCATTGGTATGCAGCGTTGAGAAAACTAGATGCCCCGTGAGCGCCGACTCGATGGCAATCTCTGCAGTTTCATGATCACGAATCTCACCAACCATCAACACGTCCGGATCCTGCCGCACAATTGAGCGAAGCCCTGCTGCGAAACTTAAACCAATACTTGCATTGGCTTGTATCTGGGTAATTCCTTCCAGCTGATATTCAACGGGGTCTTCGACGGTGATGATCTTGCGCTTCTCATCGTTGATTTTTTCCAGAGTGGCATACAGCGTAGTGGTCTTTCCCGAACCTGTTGGTCCGGTAATCAGAATCATGCCGTGGGGTTGCTTGATCATGGACTGATAATTAACCAGGACTTCTTCAGGCATGCCCAGGGCTTGCAATTCAACTGCAGTATCGCTGCGATCCAGAATTCGCAATACAACCGATTCCCCGTGCACACCTGGCAAGGTAGACACGCGCATGTCCAATTGATTGTTACCGAGCTGGTAGTCGATTCGTCCATCTTGAGGCAGGCGTTTCTCGCCAATGTCCAGGCGCGCCATAAGCTTCAATCTCGAGGCCACCGCGGTATGAATCTTTACCGGCAGGCGTTCAATTCGAGTCATGATGCCGTCGACCCGGCAACGTACGTCGAGTGAATTCTCATTAGGCTCAAAGTGGATGTCGCTGGCATTAAGATCCAGAGCACGAGCAAACAAGTGGTTTACCAGGCGAATGATTGGCGCATCGGAAGCCATATCCAACAAGGCCTCGTCATCATCAAAGCCAGAGACAAAATCCTCTTCGTCTGATCCTTCCAGAGAAGGTGATAGCTCGGCACGCCAGTGCTTAAGCATGCGACGGACTTCATTTTCTTCGCTGATGGTAAACTGCAGCGGACTGCCAATGATGAAGCGAATTCTCGATCGCAGTGGAATTGAAGGAGGCCGGCTACAGAGCAATGTGCCAGATTCAGCAAAATCCTGGGCAGGGGCAATGCCTTCCGGTTCCAGAAGTTGGCTGAATAGCGGTAGCGTCATTGTAATCTGTGTCATTGACCGTCCCTTTACTGAACCGTGGAAACGTTGTCCGCTGGCCTTTCCTGACGTGCAAAACCAACCACGGTAATAACACCGTTATACTGGTTGCGATTGCGACTCAAACTAAAATCCTTGACCCGTAAGCGCGGCATCGCGTTCTCAAGGCGCTCCAGAAATGTCACGGTATTACCAGCATCAGCAGTGCGGAAAGACATCTCCTGGCTAATCATTAGCCATTCATCAGCCTGCAAACTTTCAGCCAACCGGGTGGAACTAACCGTCAAACCCGAATCTCGTGCGTGCAGGGACAGGTCTCTTTGAATTTCTGCTTCGATCAACGGAATTGTGTCGCCACTGAATATTTGTAGTTGTACTTCCGCCTGTTGAACCTGGGCATCTATGCGCCGGTCTCGCCATTCAAGAGAGTCTTCTACCAATCGCTCTTCGCGAGTAATGGCCAACATCACATCGTCTATCTCCGCAGTGCGGTCTGCATAGACTTGTTGCACCGCCGGATAGACCTGGGTGACAACAAATACCACCGCCACGATTGCCGCCATCACCAAAATATTTCTTTCTCGCTTGCTCACTGCCATTTATCAGTTCTCAATTCGATTAACTCTGATCCGGGAAATATCGCAGCATATAGGCTTCAAAATTCACCGTGGCCAGACGCAGGTCGATGTAGTAGCGGGTGTTGTTAGTAGCGCGTGAAAACACAACCTCAGTAAACATGGGGTCCTGTTCCAAGCGTTGCAAAATTGCCTGGGGATCCGAGCTGGTACCCTGTATTCGGATCAAGCCTTCATTCAGTTCCAGGGAAGAAAGACGTTCTGAGCCCAGCACCTCCTGCAGGCGGAACATTGCCTGTCTCACTTGCTGATCAGGAAAGTCGTTGATAGTGCCCCATTCGTCTTCGAAGTCGACCACTACGCGTTGGTCAGCGCGCGCATCGGCAGACATTTCCCTTGCGGCTTGCAGCCTCGCTTCTGCCATTCTCAATTCCAGAGACTGCAGAATGAAAGGCATAGCTGCGATCAGCAAGACTGCTGCCAGCAACGAAGCAGCAAGGGCAAACTGCCGTTTCTTTTCAACTTTCTTTCTCGCGGCGATAGCGCTGTCAGGAAAGAAACAATAATCTGCAGCCTGTACAGGTTCTTGTTCCAGATAGGGATTCAGTTTCTCACGGGAGACTTCGATTACATTTGAAAGCGAGTCGATTGCATCTCGCCATTGCCTGTCAAAGACTGCTTCTGTCAGGTCTCCAGGTTTGACGGCTTGCCATGACAGGAGTGTTCCGTCCCTGGCAGACACCAGAGTAAGGTCTTCTTCATCGTCATCCAGTACATTGCATACCGCATCACCGTGCAAAACGCGGAATGTGCGAGGTTGCACAGAGGCGAGCAGATAACCCAGTTCAGCGAACGCATCAAACAATCTGGTCAGACGGTTGGCTGGCATCCAGAGTGCAAACTTTTCGTTTTCGGTAGATTCGTCCGTCTTTGTGGCCAACACCAGCCGCTCTTCATACGCAGGAAGCAATGATTCCCGCTGCAAATTCAGGGCCGACGGCACATTTTCTGCGGCTACGCCCGGCATCGATGTGGACGTTGCAACAAATTCAGAAGGCGCCAGGAATAACTTTATAACTCGCTGGTCTCCATTCTTATTATCGAGAAGCTGTGATGCTGCTGCTGCGATTGAATCTGCTTGATAATCGTCCTGGAGTTTCTGCTTCTTGCCGGAACCCAGATGATAGACAGAATCGCCGAACAGCAGCAGATGATCGGTAGTAGCAACCAGCAGTTCACGCCTGGGATCGCCCAATAGTCTTCGGCGCAAACGAGATGAAACCGATTGCAGTTGCTGAAACCGGGCTATGGAGTCACTAAAGCTTCCCACGATGAATCCTTGTACGCGGCGGATCAGTTCGAACCTTCTTTCGAGCTAAGCCGTTGAAAGTTTTGTTTTTTCTCTGTCTCTAAGACTGTCTGGCGAGGAAAATAGTTTGGATTTAGGAGCGTGGGAGAAAGACGCAGAAACGCCTGGCACAGAGAGCCATGGCTGGCAGTTCAGGGGGGAATGAGGGGGCCAGTTCAGAGAACTGGCCCCGGTTTTCGTGGGCTTGCTAGCCTTAGTCGCCGGAGCTGCGGAGGCTCTGACGCTCTTTTTCTATAAGAAAATCAACGACATTCAGCATTTCTTGCTGAGTAGGGACATTCTCGCCGGTGGTGATCAGGTATTTGCCATTCACAATCATGTTTGGCGTGCTGCGAATCTGGTAATCCTGCATACGCTTTTCGGCCTGATTGGTCTTGGTACGTACCGAAAATGAATTAAATGCTGCTGCGAAATCATCACGGCTGACGCCATGTTCAACGAACAGGTCACCGATTACTTCCTCGTTATGCATGCGGTTACCTTGCAGATTGATCGCATCGTAGACGTGCTGATGCATGGTATCTACAGCATCCAAAGCCTCGGCCGCGTAGTAGATCTGGCCATGAATCTTCATCAGCGGGTTCCACATGGCGGGAAAACGATTGAAATCCACATCGTCTCCCAGGCCTTCTTCCCAGGCGAGAATCAGGGGTTCAAAGCGAAAGCAGTGGGAGCAGCCGTACCAAAAGGCTTCAATCACCTCTACTTTTGATGAATCACTGGTGTTTACCGGGGTGGGGAGCTCGGCGTAATGAGTACCGGCTACGTATCTTTCTATCTGCGCATAGCTTGAGAAAGCCAGCGGCATCAGGGTCAACAGAACCACAAGCTGGATGAGCTTTTTCATAGTCTTGCTACTCCTATTCCTAGTTCTCTTATTGTTTCGATTTCCTGACCTGGCATGGTCAGGTGCAATTGGCCGAACCCTAACATAGGCTCCAGTAGCTTGCTATGTCTGCAAATCCATAACGAGACCAGCTGAGCAAAGCTGCTGTCTATCGGCTTAGGCCACTATTTAATAGAGTATTCAGCCCGGAAATTTAGTGCAGCCCGGAGACATAACTTGCCAGGGCTTCCAATTCCTTGTCCGTAAGCCGCTCGACAGTCGCTCGCATCATACTATTGAGGTCATTGGCCCGTTCACCAGAACGAAACTGTTGCAGCTGCAGCAAAGTGTATTCCGCATGCTGACCACCCAGCGCAGGAAACCCAGCCGGTGCGTTGCCCTGGCCATTCGGTGCATGACAGGCGGAGCAAGCTGCGACCGAAAGGTCTTTATTGCCAGCTCTATAGAGGGTTTCTCCCAACTCCAGTAGCTCGGCATCGGCACCTTGCAAGGTCGCTTCCTGGGATGCGTACCAGGCAGCAATATCTTCCATGTCTTCATCAGACAGCGCTGCGACCATGGCTACCATGGTAGGGCCCGGGCGCGCACCAGATTTGAAGTCCTGCAATTGCTTCACAATATAGCTGGCATTCTGGCCTGCTATCTTGGGATTGATAGCCAACTGGCTGTTTCCATCGGCGCCATGGCAGGTAGCGCAGAGTGCTGACTTGGCCTGCCCTGCAGCAGGGTCACCCTGGGCGAAAATGGCTGTGGTTGCAATGGCACTAATCAGGGCCGATACAAGAACAATGGCTGGTTTCTTCATGAATATTCCCGAAAACACTTCGACGATCCTATCTTTGATCATTACTTGTGGAACTTAGAGGGGGACTTCTGGCGTCGATGCCCTTAACCTCATGGATTTCCTGTAAAATCGCGGACGCGGATTATAGCCTAAATCCACTGTCCGCACTACGTACCCGGCTGTTCCAGACTCTCGCCAATGAACTTCAACAACACAGAATTCACCACCAGCGCCGCAAAGCTGGCCGACTGCCCCGATGACAGTCTGGCAGAGGTGGCCTTCGCAGGTCGCTCCAATGCGGGTAAATCGTCTGCCATCAATGCCATCACCGGGCAATCCCGGCTGGCACGCATCTCAAAAACACCGGGCCGAACCCAGTTAATCAACTTTTTCCAGGTTGAGCCTCAATACTATCTCGTTGATTTACCTGGGTACGGCTTCGCCCAGGTGCCACTGGCAGTGAAGGAGAAATGGCAGGCCGAACTTGAGAACTACCTGCGCAAGAGAGAGCCCCTGGCCGGGATCGTATTGTTATCGGATGTCCGTCACCCTTTGAAAGAGTTCGACCGGATGATGCTGAACTGGGCGGTGCAATCAGAATTGCCCATTCTTCTCTTGCTAACCAAAGCCGATAAGCTCAAGCGCGGTGCCGCGCAAAACACCCTGCTGAAGATTCAGAGAGAAGTGAAAGACCTCTCCGAAGTCGAGGTGCAGCTATTCTCTGCTCTTAAGAATTCTGGCATTGACGAAGCTCGCAACAGGTTAACTACCTGGCTAGAAGTTGATATCAGTTAGTTATCGCAAATATTGGGTGATGCTCACACTGAGCCAGGGATGGCGACAACGTACAGGAAGTACTAGTGCCGCGAAGCACAGGACGTGCGCGAGCGGCCATCTGCGAAGCAGATGCGAGGGTGAGAACAAGCGAATTCGAAGCGCAAGCTTCGAGCGCAGTTCGAACGGCTGCGAGCTGCGCTCGCAGACCGGGGTGGATTTGCCAGACGAATCGCACTTCGACGCCAGCAAATCCCGACGACAAAGCAAAAGTGCATGGGTGAGAACAAGCGGGTCAAAGCGTCAGCTTTGAGCGCAGTTCGAACGACCACTAGCTATGCTCGTGGGCCGGACCGCGCTTTTGCGCTATAAACAATGCTAATGTGCCTCATCCCAGTTGTCGCCAATACCCACGTCGACGATAAGAGGTACGTCGAGCGAGGCGGCTGTCGCCATTCTGAATTTGACGCCATCAGCCAATAGTTCCACGTCACCCTCTTTAACTTCAAAGACGAGTTCATCGTGAACCTGCAACACCATCCTGGCATCAATGTCATCCTGCTCCAGCCAGTTTGCGATATCAATCATAGCGCGCTTAATGATATCGGCTGCTGATCCCTGCATGGGCGCATTAATAGCGGTCCGTTGCGCTGCTTTTCGAATCATGGCGTTTCCCGCATGAATATCCGGAAGATACAGACGACGGCCGAACAAGGTTTCCACATAGCCTTTCTCATCTGCATAGGCCTGGGTTTGCTCCATGTAGTCTTTAACGCCAGGATACTTATCAAAATATCTCTCCACATACTTCTGCGCTTCCGATCGACTGACATTGAGCTGGTTAGCCAAACCAAAAGCTGACATGCCATAAATCAGCCCGAAGTTAATCGCCTTGGCACTACGCCGCTGATCTGCTGTGACCTTTGCAAGCTCAGTATTAAACACATCAGCAGCGGTGGCTCTGTGCACATCTTCATCACTGGTGAATGCCGAGAGCAGCCCTTTGTCTTGGGACAGATGCGCCATGATACGTAACTCGACCTGGGAATAGTCGGCAGCAAGAAGTTTGCAGCCCTCGTCCGGAACAAAAGCCTGACGCACCCGCCTGCCTTCGGCAGTGCGAATTGGAATGTTTTGCAAATTGGGATTTATCGATGACAGTCTGCCAGTGGCGGCTACGGCTTGCTGGAAAGTTGAATGGATACGGCCAGTTTTCTCATTGACTTCCAGTGGCAGTTTGTCGGTGTAAGTGGATTTCAACTTGTTCAATGAGCGATGTTCGAGAATTAATCTCGGCATTTCGTACTGTTCAGCCAACTCCTGCAATACTGGCTCTGCAGTCGATGGCGCTCCCTTGGGAGTCTTTTTCAGGACTGGTAGTTCAAGTTTTTCGTAGAAGATTGTTTGCAGTTGTTTTGGCGACGAGAGATTAAATTCTTCACCGGCCAGCTCATACACCTGCTCCTGCAACTTTGCCAGTTGTTTCTCCAACTGCTTGCTCTGCTTATTGAGTACTTTTGCATCCAGCTTGATGCCGTTACGTTCAACTTTTTGCAACGCTTCGATCAAAGGAGTTTCATAATATTGGTAAAGCCCTGCCAGATGGCCTTCGCCGCGCATATCCTGCTCCAGGCTGATGGCCAATCGCAGAATCAGATCGGCTTTCTCACAGGCATAGGCGGTGAAGTCCTTGATTCCTATCTGTGGCAACGAAAGCTTGTTTCGCCCCTTCCCCTGCAGGCTCTCCAGCTCCATCGGGTTAACATCAAGATAGAATCGCGCGATAGCATCGAGCTGATGTTTTACCGCAACTGAATTCAACACATAAGAAGCAAGATGCACATCTGATTTCAACGGCTGCAAATCGATTTCATAGTTTTCCAATACATGTCGTTGCAACTTCAGATCGTAACCACACTTGATGATGTCTGGGTTCTCAATCAAGGGCCGAAGATGCTCTATGACGTCAGCAAGATCCAACTGCTCGTCTTCACTCTCATGTTGGCAGGGCACATAGAACGCTTTACCTACTTCTCCACAGAAAGAGATACCGAGAATTTCTGCATCCATGAAATGCTCACCGGTAAACTCAACAGACAAAGCAAATCTTTGTGACTTCTCAAGATCCTTAAGCAGAGACTTCAATGCCTTTTTATTGCTGACGCATTGATAGTCAATCTTTTCCGGCACAACCGATTCTTCAGAGATTTCAGCTTCAGTGGTGTCCTTAGTGCTTTGTTTAGCCTGAGGTGAACCGGACACACCTTTTTCTTCCAGCTCTTTAATCCAGGTTTTGAACTCCAGCGCGCTGAACAGATCATGCAATTGTTCCGAATCTTCATCGCCATGCACCAGCTCGGAAATTGAAATATCCACGGCCACATCATTCTTGATGGTAGCAAGCACATAAGAGAGTCGAAGTTGATCGATGTTTTCCCGCAAGCGCTCACCAATCTTGCCGCCAATGGACTCCGCATTTTCGATAATCCCTTCCATAGAACCAAATTCCAGCAACCACTTGAGCGCTGTCTTTGGCCCAACACCCGGAACGCCAGGGATGTTATCTGCCTTGTCTCCCATAAGCGCCAGGTAGTCCACAATAAGTGACGGGCCTATGCCAAATTTGTTGGAAACACCCTCTGCATCGAGAATTTCATTAGTCATTGTGTTCATCAATGTCACATGATCATTGACCAATTGCGCAAGGTCCTTATCCCCTGTGGAGATCAGGGTCTTCATCTTTTTCTTGGTGGCCTGGACCGACAAGGTACCAATCACGTCATCAGCTTCTACACCTTCGATGATCAGCAGTGGCAATCCCATGGCTTTGACAATGTCGTGTATCGGTTGAATCTGCGATCGCAGCTCATCGGGCATGGGTGGGCGGTGGGCCTTGTATTCTTTGTAAATGTCGTTACGAAAAGTCTTGCCTTTGGCATCGAATACAACCGCGATGTTGCTCTGGGGATGTTCCTTGATGAGTGCGCGGATCATGTTGATCACACCTTTCACCGCACCAGTGGGATGCCCTCTGCTGTTTACCAGAGGAGGAAGCGCATGAAATGCACGGAACAGGTATGAGGAACCGTCGACCAGAATCAGTTCATTAGTGGCAGCCATGGCTAATGATGAATCTGGATCAAGGATGATGCAAATGCTCTGTTGTCCAGTCAGCGCTTTATTCAGTGATAAGGCGTGGATAGAGCTCCAGCATAAGCTCACTAAGAATCGGAGGCCTGATCACTGAATGTAGCTGACCCTGGGGATTGACCACACTGACATGGGCATTGTGACTCACACCATAGTCATCCGGGTCAGCGGATGCCTGCATATGCCCTGCATGCATTTCGTCTGCACCATCCGTGCTATAGGTGACGAAAAACTGGGCGGCTACTTCCCTGATGCTTTCATCCGGACCAGTAAGGCCAGTGAAAGAATCTTCAAATCTGTTCATATAGGCGGCAACTTCCTCCACCCCATCCCTGTCAGGATCGACCGAAACAAAAAGTACTTCCGGGATTTCCGCACTATTTTCTTCAGCCAGCCGGCGGGAAAACTGTGCCAGTTCTGTCATGGTCAGCGGGCACACATCCGGACAGGAGGTGAAACCGAAGAATACCAGTGACCAGTGACCGAGCAGATCTGAATGTGTGAAGGAATCACCACGTTGGTCCTGAAGCTCAAACGCGCTGATCTGGCGAGGTTCTGGATAGCGAGTGGCACCAAGCTCGCGAAGGTTGTTGATCTCATCTACTTCGCCGCTCAGCAGCAACAGGTACACGAGCCAAAAGGCCACCAGCAGGTCGAATACCAGAAAAGCGATAAGCGCGGTCTTAAGATTGCGAGAAAGCTGCACCAGGGTTTTGCCTCCCCCGATTCCGAAATCCCAGGCCCCTAGAACAGGTAGTGGTCAATAACCAGTGCGACGAACAACAGGGCCAGGTAGAGAATTGAATACTTGAAGGTATCCATGGCTGTGCTTGGTCCCGGCTTGACCATGAGTTTGAGTGACCAGCCCAGGAATCCGATTCCCAGCGCCAGCGCAGCAGTCAGATAAAGTAGCCCGCTCATACCGGAGAAATAGGGCAGTACGCTGACAATAAGCAGTATCGCCGTGTACACAATAATGTGAATCTTGGTGACATGTTCGCCGTGAGTGACCGGCAACATGGGTACGCCGCTTCGCGCGTATTCGTCCTTACGGTGGATCGCCAGGGCCCAGAAATGAGGCGGAGTCCAGGCGAAAATGATCAACACCAGAATCAGTGCGTCCGCTTCGATAGTTCCGGTAACGGCGGCCCATCCCAGCAAGGGCGGCATAGCACCCGAAAGACCGCCAATAACAATATTCTGCGGTGTCGCATGCTTGAGGTATCCGGTGTAAATGAAGGCATAGCCAACGAAGGAAGCCAGCGTCAGCCAGGCTGCCAGTTGATTGACCCATAGCAATAGTATCGCCATACCGGCAACACCAATGACCACGGCGAAGACAGTTGCCTGGGTGGCATCTACCCTGCCCTGGGGTAATGGTCGATTGTGGGTACGCTTCATCATCACGTCGATCTTGCGATCGATAAGATGGTTTACTACAGCACCTGATGAGGCCACCAGAGCGATACCCATATTGCCAAGAATCAGTACGTCAATTGGCACCATCCCTGGCACTGCCAGAAACATGCCTACCAAGGAGGTGAGGATCATCAGCATCACCACCCGCGGCTTACACATTTCGTAGTAGTCGCGCCAGCTGGCAACGCTTTGTGATGTCAGGTCAGTCACAAGATAATTAATCTGGTCGAGAGCTTGAGAGTTCATGCATGTCTGTCACGGAACAATCGTAGCAGCTGCATTTTGAGCGGCGGCATTTCACCATTTTTAGCCCCCAATCTCAAGTTCAAAGCAAGGATTCGGTATCCATTTTCACAGATTTTAAGACCGATTGTTAGGGAATCTCCCAGGTCCGAATTAAAGCTGACAGTTTCCTGTCAAAATTCCTTGATATAACGCATTTTTAAGGGCTTTGGATGGGAGTTTTACTTGCGGCAAATGGTGTTTTTCTATAGCATTCCGGACCGCGTGAGGTGTGCCAATTTGCTCGATTTTTTCAGCGTTTTTCTCTCCATCCAGGCGGAAAAATCATCGAAAAATTCAGCTGCGGAATTACCCCATCCAGATAACAAAAACATTAGGGCAACCACTCGGTTTATTCGGACATCACAATGAGTATGGCAACAGCTTGCTCATTTTTTGTCTGTGCATCTTTCAAGGAGCAAAACCGATAGTCCTGATGAGTAGTGCAACGCCCTGTTGGCTTGTGGTCAATCCACGGAAACCACGATCCACAGGCTGGAATTTATTAACAAGAAGGAATATTGGGTTATGACTTTAGCGGTCGTTATCTTTCTTTTGGTTGTTGCAACCGTCGTCTTCCATTTTGCCAGCCCCTGGTGGTTCACCAATATCGCTGCAGACTGGAGCACAATCGATCTGACTATCAACATCACACTTTGGGTCACGGGCTTCGTGTTTATCGCAGTCAATCTTTTCATGGCCTATTGCGTGTACAAGTTTCGCCAAAAGGAAGGCCACAAGGCAGTCTATGAGCCTGAAAACGCCAAGCTGGAAGCTGGACTGTCGATTTTCACCACCATCGGCGTAATCCTGATGCTGGCGCCTGGCTTGTTTGTCTGGGCCACGTTTGTCACCCCGCCGGAAAACGCCCTTGAATACGAAGTGCTGGGACAACAATGGCAATGGCAATTTCGTTACCCCGGTGCCGATGGCGTTCTCGGCGTCGCCGACACCGAATTCGTGAGCGAATCCAACCCTTTTGGT
This sequence comes from uncultured Pseudohongiella sp., assembly GCA_965267495.1. GTDB lineage: Bacteria > Pseudomonadota > Gammaproteobacteria > Pseudomonadales > Pseudohongiellaceae > UBA9145. The sequence goes on from OZ254078.1 coordinate 3,640,418, forward strand.
GTTAACCCCGCAGATCCCAATGGCCAGGACGATGTGGTCGTCAATGACCCAGTCATGCACCTGGCAGTTAACCAGCCCGTCAAGGCGCTGCTCCGTTCCAACGACGTATTGCACAACTACACAGTCACCCAGTTCCGCGTGAAGATGGACCTGGTTCCCGGCCTGACTTCCTACCTGTGGTTCGATCCAACTGAAGAAGGTACCTATGACATTCTCTGCGAAGAGCTGTGTGGTATTGGTCACTTCATCATGCGCGGCGCCGTCGTGGTTGAACCTCAGGCTGAATTCGACGCCTGGTTGGCTTCCCAGCCGACTTTTGCAGAAACCCAGAATATGGCTGCGCCGAATATCGCTGCCGGTCAGGCGCAGTTTGCTGCCTGCACCGCCTGCCACGGCGCCAATGGTGAAGGTAACCAGGCACTCAACGCGCCTAAACTGGCGGGTCAGCAAGCCTGGTATATCGAGCGCCAGTTGAACTACTTCAAGCAAGGCGCTCGCGGCGGTGAAGGTGATACCTTTGGCGCGCAGATGATTCCATTCGCCAATATGCTCGCCACCGATGATGCGGTGCGCAATGTAGCTGCCTATATCGCATCGTTGCCAGATAACGCTGCCCAGCCCACAGTAAGTGGTGACGTGGCTAACGGCTACGACATCTATGATCGCAACTGTGCTGCCTGTCATTTGGATGATGGCGCAGGCACCTGGTACACCGATGCGCCCAAGCTGGCCGGTATGAGCGACTGGTATTTTGTCACTCAAATAAGCAATTTCCGCGCTGGTATTCGCGGCTTGCATCCCGTTGATGATTACGGTGAACAGATGGTGCAGATGGCCACAGCCATGTCTGGACTGGAAGAAATTCAGGATGTCGCAGCGTATATCAACACCTTGCGCTAGACATCGATTAACAAGTTATTGAGATAGATTTAAGTCGGCGCGAGCGCTGCACATTTTTTAGAGAGTTAGGAGGTTTTAATGGCTTACGTACCATTGGCTGATCGCGATGCTGAAATGGAGATGCACCATCCCCACAGCTTCATCGAGAAATATGTCTGGAGCCAGGATCACAAAGTCATTGCCATTCAATATGGTGGTTTGGCGATTTTCACCGGTGTAGTTGGCCTGGTGTTGTCATTGCTGTTCAGAATGCAGCTTGGTTTCCCGGAGTCTGTGGATTTCGTAGATCCAAACTTCTACTACCAGGCCGTTACCATGCACGGCATGATCATGGTGGTTTACTTCCTGACGGCATTATTCCTCGGGGGATTCGGTAACTACCTGGTACCGCTGATGTGCGGTGCACGGGATATGGTTTTTCCCTTCATGAACATGCTTTCTGTTTGGGTGTTCCTGATTTCAGTCATCATTCTGATGGCCAGCTTCTTCGTAGGCGGTGGCCCAACTGGTGCAGGCTGGACCCTCTATCCGCCACAGACAGCGATGGAAGGTACGCCGGGTCATGACATGGGCATCATCCTGATGCTGGTTTCACTGGCAGTATTTGTGGTTGCATTTACCATGGGTGGTCTGAACTATGTTGTGACTATCCTGCAGTATCGCTGCCGCGGCATGACAATGATGCGTCTGCCTCTTTCCATCTGGGGCATCTTCGTGGCCACCGTTCTGGGTCTGTTCGCATTCCCTGCGCTACTGGTTGCCGGCATCATGATGCTATTCGATACCCTGCTAGGTACCAGTTTCTTCATGCCTGCAGTCATCGAAGCTGGCACAGCGCTGGATCACAACGGTGGAAGCCCGATCCTGTTCCAGCACTTGTTCTGGTTCTTCGGTCATCCTGAAGTTTATATCGTAGCCCTGCCCGCCTTCGGTCTGGTCTCCGACGTTCTCAGCGTACACGCGCGCAAGAACATCTTTGGCTATCGCATGATGGTATGGGCGATTATTGCCATCGGTGGTTTGAGCTTTATCGTATGGGCTCACCACATGTACGTCAGTGGCATGAACCCTTATTTCGGTTTCTTCTTCGCCACGACCACACTGATCATTGCAGTACCAACCGCATTGAAAGTCTATAACTGGGTACTGACCCTGTGGGAAGGCGACATTCGCATGAACGTGCCAATGTATTTCGCCATAGGCTTCATCTTTACCTTTATCCATGGCGGACTTACTGGTCTGTTCCTGGGTAATGTGGTTATCGACTTGCCGCTTTCTGATACTTATTTCGTGATTGCTCACTTCCACATGGTGATGGGTGTTTCCCCAATCCTTGTATTGTATGCCGCAATCTACCACTGGTATCCGAAGGCCACTGGTCGCATGTATCACGAAGGTCTCGCCAAGGTGCATTTCTGGCTGACTTTCCTGGGTGCATACGCAATCTATCTGCCCATGCACTATCTGGGCTTCCTGGGTGTACCACGTCGTTACTACGCACTGGGCACGACAGACTTTATCCCAGCCTCGGCTCAGGATCTGAACGCGACTATTACTATTGCTGCCCTGATCGTAGGTATCTCCCAGATTCTGTTCTTCATCAACATCCTTGGCAGCCTCAAGTGGGGCAAGAAAGCAGATCCAAACCCCTGGGGTGCGGCTTCTCTGGAATGGCAAACGCCTGACACACCACCAGCACATGGTAACTGGGGCGACAAGCTGCCTACAGTTTATCGCTGGGCTTATGACTACAGTGTGCCTGGCGCTCATGCCGACTTCATTCCTCAGAACACACCTGAGAGTGAAGAGCCGACTGCTAGTGATGATCACTTCGATCCCGATAAAGACCAGTCGCTGGCAGACGTATGAGCCTGTTCAAGACAGTCACAACCAAGCCCTGGGAACGTAAGGGCGTAATCGGCGGAATGCGCCCGGAAGGCGCATTCGACACCGAAGCCGAGCGCGTTGGTCTTTCGTTCTTCCTGGTTATCGCGACAGTCATCTTCTCGATGTTTACTGTCAGCTACTACATCCGCATGGAGCTACCGGATTGGGTACCTCTAACGGAGCCAGCACAGCTTTGGTTTAACACCGGCCTCTTGGTAATCAGCAGTGTTCTGTTTCAGTGGGCACGCAACATCGTGACTCGCGGCGAACAACGCAACCTATACACGGCGCTGATCGGTGCCGGTGTTTTCGCGATTCTCTTTATCGTGGGGCAGCTGGTGACCTGGCAGAATTTGCAGTCAGAAGGGCTGTACATGACTTCCAACCCTGCCAATGCCTTTTACTATCTGATGACCGGACTGCATGCACTTCACCTTCTGGGTGGTCTGTGGGTGTGGAGCAAGAGCAGCATTCGATTGCTCTCCGGTAGCGAAGCAAAAGAAATAAAACTCAGTGTCGAACTATGCACCGTGTACTGGCATTTTCTGTTGCTGGTGTGGCTGGTGCTATTCGCGCTGCTTTCTAATACTTAATAGCTATTCAATGGAAAAGATGGATGAGTGAAACAACCGCAAATGAAGTAGTCGCCCACGAAGGCGTGCCCGGTCTGGTCGACGACTGGAGTGCTGACAAGCAGGCTTACCACGTGCCTTGGGGCAAGGCGATGATGTGGATCTTCCTGGTGTCGGATACATTTATTTTCTCTTGCTTTCTGGTGGGCTATCTCAATGTTCGCGTAACCACTACGCAACCCTGGCCACCTCAGAGCGAGATTTTTGCACTGTCTTTTGGTGGAGATCCGATACCGCTGATTCTGATCGCCATTATGACCTTTGTGCTCATCACCAGTTCCGGAACCATGGCGCTCGCTGTAAATTTTGGCTATCGAAAGGACAAGGCCAAAACTTTCTGGTTAATCTGCGCAACTGCCGCATTCGGTGCCACCTTTGTTGGCATGCAGGCTTTTGAGTGGACCAAGTTGATTGTCGATGAAGGCGTACGTCCCTGGACCAATCCATTTGGTGCGCCGCAGTTTGGGTCGATATTTTTCATGGTGACAGGCTTTCACGGCCTACACGTATCCGCCGGCGTGATTTATCTCTTGTGGGTGGCATTCCGGGTGAAACGAGGTTACTACGACAACAAGGGTTTCGAGATTGTCGAGATTGCCGGTCTCTACTGGCACTTTGTTGACCTGGTTTGGGTATTTATCTTTGCATTTTTCTACTTATTGTAAGAGGGGACGGTAATGGCATCCGCTGAAGGACAACAACACCCACTGGGTATCTACTACAAAATCTGGGTACTGCTATTCGTACTCAGCTTTTTCTCCTACATGGTAGATTATCTTGATGTGCAGGGCGCCATGCGCTGGACCCTCGTACTTATCTTCATGGTTTTGAAGGCTGGCTTTATTGTCGCAATCTTCATGCACGTAGTCTGGGAACGAATGGCACTGGTGCTGACTATTCTCGGGCCACCAGTAGTGCTTCTACTGTTGATAGGATTCATGGCTGTAGAAGGTCAGTACACGGAAGAGACTCGCTTCACTTATCGTGGACATGATCGCGACGCTGTGGCACTTGGGCCCAGCGATATTCACCATGAAGAAGAGGAAGCGCATTAAGCAATTGCCAGTTTAGCGTACAAAAAGGGCTACCCATCGGTAGCCCTTTTTTTGTGTCCGGGTTTTTATAAAAGGTGATGCTTCCGCCTAGAGGCGCAAGTGTTCAATGACAGGCCCGGTATCGGGTCTGACCCCTCGCCAGAGAAAGAAGGATTGCGCAGCCTGCTCAACGAGCATGCCCAGGCCATCAAGTACCGTGTTTGCACCATGCTCACCGGACCAGTTCATGAACACAGTCGGCTCGTCTGCATACATCATGTCATAACAACAGCAACCGGGTGCCAATAGCGATGGGTTGATTGCCGGCAATTCACCAGACAGACTCATGGCGGTACCATTGATAATCACATCGAACTGCCGATTGGCCTCGCTACCGTACTCTCCGACATCGATGGCGAAAACCTGACTAAAATCCGATTGCAGCGACTCTGCCCTGGCAAGTGTTCGATTGAATACCGAGATATGCGCTGGCGATGCAGATACCAGAGCAGCCAACACACCCCTGGCGGCACCGCCTGCGCCAAGCATCAGAATCGACTTACCTGCCACACTAACGTCATGACTATGTAAGTCGTTGATAATCCCTGTGCCATCCGTATTGTCGGCGACCAGCTCCCCATCACCATTGAGCCACAAGGTGTTGGCAGCACGAGCTAATTGCGCTTGCTCGGTTTTTTGCTGCGCGAGCGCAAAGGCGGCTTCCTTATGGGGAAGGGTGACATTCAAGCCACCTCCTCCCTGTGCAAAGAACTGATCTACAAAGTTGGCAAAGTCAGGGACTTCGACGCGATGTTTGCTGTATTCCACATCCTCTCCTGTCTGCTGAGCAAACATTCGATGTATTTCTGGAGATTTGCTATGGGCAATTGGATCGCCCACCACCGCATAACGGGTCACTGGCTTATTCTCGATTGATAAATTTCTGCTGCAAACACTACAGGAGTGTGCAGCAACAGATGGAAACCGAGACTATACCCAGTCTCGGTGCTTGAGGAAATCAGTGTAGAGAACTGCTTCCTCGCTGCCTTCTTCCGGATGCCAATCATAAATCCATCGCACTACAGGTGGCAGCGACATGAGGATTGATTCGATTCGGCCAACGCCGGACTGTAGTCCAAATACCGTGCCACGGTCATAGACCAGGTTAAATTCTGCATAGCGGCCGCGCCGATACTCCTGAAACTGTCGATGACGCGCTTCAAAGGGTGTGGATTTACGCTTGCTGACTATAGGCAGATAGGCATCCAGATAGCTGTTGGCCATACTCTGGACGAAGGCGAAACTCTGATCGAATCCCAGCGCATTGAAGTCATCGAAAAACAGGCCACCGACACCGCGTGGTTCATCACGATGTTTGAGATAGAAATACTCATCGCACCACTTCTTGAACTTGTCATAATATTCCTCCCCAAAATCGGCACAAGCTTGCTGCGCTGTTTTATGCCAGTGCACACAGTCTTCTTCGAAGCCGTAATAGGGCGTCAGATCATAACCACCACCGAACCACCACACAGGATCCTCGCCATCTTTTTCTGCAACAAACAGGCGAAAGTTTGCATGGGAGGTTGGCACAAATGGGTTTTCTGGATGAATTACCAGAGAAACCCCCATAGCCTGATAGGCTCTGCCAGCCAGTTCAGGTCTACCGGCCGTGGCCGAAGCAGGCATCGCTTCGCCATAGACATGAGAAAAGTTCACTCCCCCTTTCTCGAAAACCGCGCCGTCACCAATGACACGTGTAATGCCACTGCCTCCTGTGTCCCGCTCCCATTGATCAGTCTTGAAGCTCGCTTTTCCGTCTTCAGCTTCCAGGCCTGCGCAGATAGAAGCCTGTAGCGATAGCAGAAATTCTTTGACTGCCTGAATATCTTCTTTTTTCACCTGGTTTATCTCCTGCTTATCTTCTGCCGGTCAGGCAGCTACTTTTTGCCTGGTTTTTGATGATGGCAGGCCAATCCTAAGAGTAAATTTACCCGGCCTTCTTAATCTATATCTATATTCTGGCAATCTATTGTGCATCGTGATTTCTGCTTCTAGTTTGGGAACGAGGAAACTACCTCACAGCATTTGTACATACAAGGCTGCGGCTATCACTAGCTGAAACCCTAGGCTCTGCTTACCCGGCCACCTTGCTGTGTAATCATGCCTTTTGCTTCCAATAGTACCAGTGCAGCATAACAGGCCGACGCAGACATGCCGGTGAGTTTCACGAGACGTTCAACCAGCATTTCGGGTTCTGTTAGAGCCATCACTATTTCCCGCTCAGTATCTGACAGCGCAGCATTGCAGTTGTTAGGGCTCTGCTCCGTGTGCATCCCAGGCTCGGGTTTTGACGATGGATAATGGTTCCAATCCTGGAGCAGCTGGTCACAAATTTCATCTGCTGATTCCGCGAGCATTGCGCCTTGTTTTAATAACCAGTGGCAACCTTTTGAATTTTTACTGTCAATCGGCCCGGGTAAGGTAAATACCTGACGACCCTGTTCTGCCGCCAATTTTGCCGTGATCAACGACCCGGAGCGTAGGCCACTTTCTACGACTATTGTTCCCAGGCTTATGCCAGCGATGATGCGGTTTCTTTGAGGAAAGTGCGCTGCCCTCGGTGGGGCGCCCAGCGGAAACTCAGAAAGCAACAAGCCCTCGTTTTCAATTTGATAGCTCAAGCTGGAATTTCCCCGTGGATAGACTGTGTCGATACCGGTGCCAAGCACTGCAATTGTGGATCCACTTGCCTGCAACGCACCGCAATGCGCTATGGCATCAATGCCTCTTGCCATACCGCTCACTATGGTAAATCCGAGACGGCTCAACTCATGAGCAAAATAGCGAGCATGACGTTTCCCGTAACTGCTTGCTGCCCGGCTTCCCACGATGGCAACGCAGGCAGAATCGAGCAGGGCACAGTTTCCTTTTGCATAAATTAGTGGCGGTGGTCGAGGAATCTGCCTTAACAGAAAAGGGTAGGTCTTGTGTTCAAACGCAATAATCCGATGGTTTTTCTGGCGTGCCCAGTTCAAAGCACGATCAACTGCCTTATCAGCTGCGCAGTTTGGCTTTGCAGCACTACGTTCAAATGCTGCAACTATCGAATCGCTTGCGCTGTTTGCGTTACCCTGTTTCGCGAGAAGCTGGTGTATGCCGGACAGGCTGCCATGTTGTTGTAGTAGCGATGCAAGACCAGCTGCGCCCAGAGCGGGATCTATGCAAAGGCGCAAATACCTTCGCAGGGAGTTCTCTTCCATTTCTCATCCTTGAAAATCGGAACAGTAAGTAAGCTGCGTGACAGCAGGAATCGTTTAAGGAGTAATGACTATGTCGGTGAGCTCGATGGGTTGCAAGCTGCTGAGGATTACACCATAGCTCATGGATTCGAAGGTGCGGTAAACCAGGAGTGTACCTGTTTCATCGCCGGGAAGCTGCAATCTTTCACCTCTGAATATCGCGCGCATTCTTTCCCGAAAGCTCATGCGCTCGCGCTCAACTTGATCGACCATTTCACTACCTTGTTTGCTGATAGCCAGCACATCACCCACGGCCAGGTTGTCGCGCAGCCCCAGATTAATTAATACCGTATCCAGTTGGGATGCCATGGTTTCATTGCTAAGAAAGGCGACGATGTTGCCTTCAATGCTTCGTGCGGGTTCCGTAGGAAAGATGGTTGCACCAATCGCAGATTCTTCTCTGACCAGTAAACGATCACCTATCCGTATCTCTTTGGCGCTGTTGTTGATCAGCACCCGCCGCAAGTCTGGAGATTCAACAGCGGCAATGCTGGCAAAGCCTACATACTCAAGTTCGACACCCAGCAAAATGTCATCATCTTCTGGATCTTCGTGTTCCCGGAATGGACGATACACTTCGAAGGAAGTGGTGCCTGCTGGCCAATCCCCCCGCACATAAACTTCATCACCTGTGGCAATGGCCAGATTAACCGCTACGTTTTCCACAATATAAGGCGCCGCTTCCAGCACCTCCTGGCTGACGATTCGATTGCGAGTGAAACTGTTCTCTATCGCCTCAAGCGGAATAGCTGGAATTGCGCTGGCAAGTTCCTGTGCCCGCATCTGCGGACCAATCTCTTCAACTTCACGATCACCCCTCTGAACCAGGATACGCGGGGATCCGTCCACATAACTCAATAACAAGGTATCTCCTGGATAAATGAAGTCAGCATTGTCCAGATAGGGATCGGGTCGCCAGATTTCAGGCCATCTTTCGGGATCTTGCAGAAAATGGCTGGCAATTGTCCATAAAGTGTCGTCATCTGCCACGATATAGCTGGAAGGACGATCCTGGCGCAACAGTCCGCCCTGGGCCAACGCTGAGGCCATTGTAAATGCCATGACAATCCCGAAAATTGCCCGGAGTACCCTGTGTTCAAGAAGTGTTTTCATCAATTAAATTCTGCACTTAGTGGCGGCGATATGGTAGCAATACGATATAATTATCACTAGAAGCAGTTCACAGACTGCTTCTTCTCTCTACCTCAGGCACGCATTAACAAAGACCATGGCGCAACTGCAAATACTGGAATTTCCTGACCCTCGGCTAAGGAAAGTAGCTAGCCCCGTAACTGTTTTCGACGAGAAGCTGGAAGTCTTGATCGACGATATGTTCGAAACCATGTATGAGGCACAGGGCATAGGCCTGGCCGCGACACAGGTCAATGTGCATCAACGACTGCTAGTCATCGATATTTCTGAGACAAAGGATAGTCCCCAGACCTTCATTAATCCAAGTTTTGAGGTGATTGAAGAAGACTTGTCTGAATACGATGAAGGCTGTCTATCTGTACCTGGTTTCTACGAGACTGTTTCGCGACCCAGCATCATTCAGGTTACGGCACAGGACAAGAAAGGCGAAGAGTTTCAGCTTGAAGCGGAAGGTTTACTGTCAACCTGTATTCAACATGAAATCGATCATCTGGACGGAAAGCTCTTCGTCGACTACATCAGTGCCCTGAAACGCCAGCGAATACGCAAGAAGCTGGAAAAAGAACACAAGAAGTCTGCCTGAGTCTTATGCCTCCTCAAAAACTCTGTTTTGCGGGAACGCCAGAGTTCGCCGCCGATCACCTCGCCTGCCTAATCGAGGAAGGACAGGAGATCATCGCTGTCTATACCCAGCCCGACCGACCTGCTGGTAGAGGCAAGAAGCTCCAGGCAAGCCCGGTGAAGCAACTGGCTCTCCAACACGGGCTGGAGGTTTTTCAGCCACAATCTTTGCGAACATCAGAATCCCAGCAACAATTGCGCGAACTCAATCCCGACCTGCTCATTGTAGTGGCTTATGGTCTGATTCTACCGCAGGAGGTCCTGGACATTCCCAAATTGGGCTGCATCAATGTACATGCATCACTTTTGCCTCGCTGGCGAGGTGCAGCGCCAATAGAACGCGCTATACTGGCTGGCGACCAGGTGACAGGTGTCACAATTATGCAAATGGATGCCGGCCTGGATACCGGTCCTATGCTTTACAAGAGCACTGTTGAGATTGGTCCTGACGACGATCGCGGGGAGCTAACAAAAAAGCTGGCAGAAGCGGGTCAGGCCGCCCTGCTGCACACCCTTGCCCGGTATGAAGAACTCAGCAAAGATGCGGAGTTGCAGGACGATACCCTTAGCACTTACGCAGAGAAACTGGAGAAACACGAGTCCCTGCTTGATTGGCAACTTCCTGCCAGGCAACTGGATCTGCTTGTTCGCGCTACAGCGGGCAGGTTTCCTGCCTACTCTTTTATTGCCGGCCAGCGCATTCGGATAATCCGGGCGACACTCAGCAATGTGGAACAAACTGGGCAACCTGGCACTATTCTCAAAACTGACAGGGGCGGTAGCCTGGTTGCATGCGGCGATGGCGGGCTCCTGGTGAAGGAAGTCCAGCTACCTGGCAAGATGCCATGTACAGTGAGTGATTTGTTAAATGCTCATCCCGAGCTTTTATCGCCAGGCGGTCGCTTCTCGAACAGCGAAAACCAATGAGCAACTCCCGGGCAGTTGCAGCCAGGGTGCTGGCGAGTCTGATGGCACAACAAGGCTCCCTCTCAACTCTCCTCGACAAGCATAAAGATGGTACCGAAGATCAGCTCGTACAGGAGATGGTGTATGGCTGCTGCCGCTGGTATCAACAACTCGAATTTCTGTTAGCTCAACTGCTCAGCAAACCACTCAAACACAAAGACCTTGATGTAAAAGCCCTGCTACTCATTGGTCTTTACCAACTGCGGGAGATGCGTGTACCCGATCACGCGGCAATAAACGAAACCGTGGCTGCAGTATCTGCTCTGCATAAACCCTGGGCCAGGGGTCTGGTAAACGCTGTGCTACGAAATTACCAACGACGTGAACCGTCGCTGTCAGACATTTTGCAAACTGAGAACGATGCGATTCGGCATTCCCATCCTCAGTGGCTCGCTGCTGCATTGAAATCAAGCTGGCCAGATCACTACTCCCGCTTGCTGTCAGGTAACAACCAGAGACCTCCCATGACCTTGAGAGTTAATCTGGCCAGGGTCGCTCAGCATGATTATTTGAACATGCTGCTTGAGCAGGGCATTAACGCCAGTGTGGGCCGACTCAGCCCTGCCGCAATCTACCTGGAACAAGCGCTTGCCGTGTCTTCACTGCCGGGATTCTCTGAAGGGCTGGTCAGCGTGCAGGATGAGGCATCCCAGATGGTACCTCCCATGCTGGATCTGGCGCCTGATCAAAGGGTACTCGACGCCTGTGCTGCACCAGGAGGAAAGACCTGCCACATACTAGAAAGTGAGTGTTCACTTACTGAGATTGTCGCTATTGAAAGGGACGCCGCAAGAATTGTCCGGATTGAGGAGAACCTCAAGCGATTGCAACTTCAGGCCAGGCTTCTCCAGGCTGATGCAAACAATGTGAGTGGCTGGTGGGACGGTAAGCCCTTCGATCGCATCCTGCTGGACGCACCCTGTTCTGCAACCGGAGTGATCCGCCGGCACCCCGACATCAAATTGCTGCTCAAGGGGGAATCGGTGGATGATTTATCTGGCCAACAGGAAAAACTGCTGCGTTCCCTGTGGCCCTGCCTGCGACCAGGCGGGCTGTTACTTTACACCACCTGCTCAATACTTCCGCAGGAAAACAGCAGACTTATTCAGCGATTTCTCAGTGACACCGTCGACGCTAAATATGAGGGCGTCGCTGCCGATTGGGGAGTAGAATGTGACCTGGGAAAACAGCTCCTGCCCCTGGATCAACGAGGGCCGGACGGTTTTTTCTATTCCCTGCTCAGGAAGACTTGATCGCTACAGAAACTATGGACCTGGCATGACGCGAACAAGCTCCATAATCCACAGGCAAACCGACTGGACCGAACTGCAATAGCATCATGAAGATCATCATTCTCGGTGCCAATCCTGTTGGCAGCGCCCTCGCCGAAACCCTGTCCAGAGAGAAAAACGACATTACCATCGTGGATGACGATGGCGACAAACTACGAGAGCTCAATGATCGGCTCGATGTAAAAGTCACCGAGGGAGAACCGTCTTTACCAGACGTGCTGGAGTCAGCGGGAGCACTCGATGCAGAAATGCTCATCGCAGTTACTGACTCTGACGAAGTCAACATGGTTGCCTGCCGTGTTGCTTATGCACTGTTTCAGGTTCCCAAGAAGATCTGTCGCATTCGTTCGGGCTCCTATACGGACAATGACAAGCTATTTGGCAAGGAAGGTATTGCAGTCGATGTAGTCATAAGTCCGGAGAAAATCGTTTCTGACTATGTTGCCCGCCTGATTGATCTTCCTGGCTCATTACAAGTTCTCGATTTTGCTGATGGTCGGGTTCAGCTGGTAGCCGTAAAGGCGTTCTACGGCGGACCGCTGGTAGGACAGGAGATTCGACTCATCAGACAGCACATGCCATCGGTGGATGCCAGGGTTGCTGCAATCTTTCGCAAAGATCGCCCGATCATGCCCGAAGGCTCGACTGTCATAGAAGCAGATGACGAGGTTTTCTTTGTAGCGGCACAGGAAAACATTCGCGCCTGTATGGGCGAGTTGCGTCGAATTGACCGCCCCTATCGACGCATCATGATCGCAGGTGGTGGAAGAATTGGATTCCGGTTCGCGCAGACTATTGAAGACCGTTATCAGGTAAAACTGATTGAGCAAGACACCCGTCGCTGTACCTACCTGTCAGAGCACCTTAACAAGGTCATTGTATTAAACGGTGAAGCATCACAGAAAGAACTGTTACTGGAAGAAAATATTGAAGATACCGATGTGTTTCTTGCCCTGACCAACGATGACGAAGCTAACATCATGTCCTCTCTACTGGCCAAGCGGCTGGGCGCAAAAAAGGTGATGACTCTGATCAACAATCCCGCCTATGTGGACCTGGTTCAAGGTGGCGAAATCGATATCGCGATATCTCCACAGCTTGCAACCATTGGCAGTTTGCTTGCGCATGTGCGTAGAGGTGATGTGGTCAATGTGCATTCCCTGCGACGCGGGGCAGCTGAAGCCATGGAAGCCATCGCACATGGTGATCAGATGCATTCAAAAGTGATCGGGAGAGCCGTTGAAAATATAGACTTGCCAGAAGGGACTACCATCGGTGCGATAGTTCGGGACAATGAAGTACTAATAGCACACGATGACACAGTGATAGCACCGAATGACCATGTGATCCTGTTTTTGGTTAACAGCAAACATATTCCGGCTGTTGAACGACTCTTTGAAGTCGACCCCACTTTCTTTTAGGCGCTCCGGGATCTATGCACATTTCCATAGTTGTCAAAGTCATTGGCATCTTGCTGATGATATTCAGCTTGTTGGGGAATCTTCCACCAGCACTGATATCCCTTATCTACAGTGATGGTGTTGCACCAGCATTTCTCCTCTCTTCTCTCATTATTTTTATTACCGGTTTCCTGCTTTGGGCTGTGACTGCCCGACAAAAGAAAGAGTTGAGTAATCGTGATGGGTTCCTGGTAGTCACTATGTTCTGGGCTGTCTTGGGAACTGCCGGATGCCTGCCGTTTGTTTTCTCAAGCGCAATTGATCTGTCGCTCACCGATGCCGTATTTGAGTCTGTTTCCGGATTGACGACTACCGGAGCCACTGTCATTTCTGGTCTTGACGAATTACCAAAGTCAATCTTGTTCTATCGACAACTTCTGCAGTGGATGGGCGGTATGGGCATCATTGTGTTAGCCCTGGCACTTTTGCCTATGTTGGGAATTGGCGGGATGCAACTTTATCGGGCCGAGAGTCCGGGACCGATTAAGGACAACAAGTTGGTGCCCAGGCTGGCAGAAACTGCGAAGAGCCTTTGGTATATCTATCTGTCACTAACGCTTGCTTGTGCCCTGGCGTACTGGATAGCCGGCATGAGCCTCTTTGATGCGGTTTCACACAGCTTCAGCACGATTGCGATTGGTGGCTTCTCTACTCATGATGCCAGCATGGGGTATTTCGATAATCCCATGATTGAGCTTGTGGCTGTGCTGTTCATGTTTATTGCCGGCATAAACTTCGCTCTTCATTTCATTACCTGGAACAAGAAACAGCACACCGGTATACGACACTATTTTCAGGATTCTGAATTCCTATTCTATGGCTTCATCCTTTCAACAGTTTCGATTGTCACCATTGCGGTCCTGTACTTCTCAGAGACTTATACAAACGCTGGAGACGCAGTGGTCAAGGGACTGTTTCAGGTTGTTTCCTTTGCAACGACAACGGGCTTTTCAACTGCCGACTTCAATAGCTGGCCACTGTTTTTGCCTTATGTCCTGTTGTATGCCGCGATAATCGGTGCCTGTGCCGGTTCCACTGGTGGCGGTATGAAAGTAATCAGGATTCTGCTGATCTTCAAACAGGGAATTCGGGAAGTACAACGTTTGATTCACCCGCGCGCGGTTATTCCGATCAAGCTCGGGACAAAGGTGATGTCAGATCGGGTGATCGATTCCGTCTGGGGATTTTTTGCCGTCTATGTGATGGCATTCATGGTGATGTTGCTGGCCTTGCTGGCAACCGGCCTGGACATTATCACGGCATTTTCAGCAGTAGGGGCTTGTATCAATAATCTAGGCCCCGGGCTGGACAATGTAGCGCAAACCTATGAGGCGCTACCCGGCACAGCAAAATGGATTTTGTGTTTCGCCATGCTACTGGGTCGATTAGAGGTATTCACTCTGCTGGTGCTGTTCACACCGATGTTCTGGAAGAGATAGGCCAGGACCCAGGCCTCGATCTTTCTCCTTGTCTTTCTCCTTGTCTTACTGCTTGTCTTACTGCTTGTCTTACTGCTTGTTGATCCGATAGAACTCTGAGTTATCCGGACGTCGCCGAAAGCGCTTGTACTCCCATTGGTATTGCACGAGTGCTTTATTGGCGGCATCTTCTACAGTCCTGTTAAGCGCACGAACTGAAGTATCAATGTCTTTGCTGTAAATCGCTTCATCAGCAGCTGCGAATACCGCGCGAAACCCTCTTCCATTCGATAACCTCTCGGCAAAACCACAGAAAACCAGCGCATCGGTTTTCTGTACAAGTCTGCTCACCAGGGTCATGGTAAAGGCTGGTTCACCGAAGAAATCTGCGAATACCCCGCTTTCATCGGGCGGTACCTGATCTGGCAGAATGCCCACCAGCTCTCCCCTTCTTAGTGCAGCCAGAACTTCAGCAACACCCTTACGGTTCGTCGGTGCCATTCGTACGCCGTTCCTGCTCCTCCCTTCCCTGAGTATCCGGTCCAGCGCTGCGACTCTGGGTGGCTGATACATGAAATTCGATGCAACGCCTTCGCTGGCAAATAAGCCCAAAATTTCCCAGTTACTCAAATGAGGTGCCAACAAAATGACTCCTCGCTCGCTCCTGACTGCGCTTAGAAAGTCCTCAGCACCAGAGGTTTCGACAACCAGGGACAGGGTTTTCTCGATTGGAACGACCCAGGCCTTTCCCATTTCCATTGCCGTGCAGCAGGTATGAATCAAGCTGGACTTGATGAGATGTTGCAGTTGCTGTTGAGTGATATTGGGAAAACAGAGACGCAAGTTTTTTGTGGTGGTGTCTTTCGCTTTGGTGGGGAAAATATACAGAAGACGACCCCAGCAGCCGGCAATGCCATGCAGCACGGGCAGAGGAAAGCACGCCAGAACCACGAGGATGCCACGAACTATATAGTAGCTAAGAGTTTGAATGGCCTATTGCTCTTGTGCTGAAAAATGAATTACCGGCAAGAAAACCGGCATTATCACACTTCTTTTCCATGTACCCAAAAATGCGACTATCAATTCAAGGGCTTATTTGCCGACAGACTTGTGAGACGTCTCTATCTCCATTGACGCCGCGGAATCAAAGGTTTCTAAGTCGGGGAGAATCAAGGATAATTGCAGCCCCGCGAAGGCCATAACTTGTCCAATTCATCCAGATAGCCGTGAATTCTTCCAACGACCTCTCTACATTCCAGGGGCTCATCCTGGCTTTGCAACAATTCTGGGCTGAAAAAGGCTGCGTTGTACTGCAGCCTCTTGACCTTGAAGTCGGTGCAGGCACCTTTCATCCTGCAACCTTTCTCAGAGCCATAGGGCCAGAGACCTGGAATACTGCCTATGTGCAACCCTGCCGTCGCCCTACTGATGGACGTTATGGGGAAAATCCCAATCGCCTTCAGCACTACTATCAGTTTCAGGTGATTCTCAAACCCTCTCCTCTTGATATCCAGGATTTGTATCTGGAATCCCTGCGCAGCCTGGGCATAGACATGTCTGTACATGATGTCCGCTTCGTTGAAGACAATTGGGAATCTCCTACGCTTGGAGCCTGGGGTCTTGGCTGGGAAGTCTGGCTGAATGGCATGGAGGTCACGCAGTTTACCTACTTTCAGCAGGTAGGGGGCCTCGAGTGCCATCCTGTCAGTGGCGAGATTACCTATGGGATTGAGAGAATCGCCATGTATCTACAAGGCGTCGACAGCATCTACGACATAGTCTGGACTGATGGACCCGATGGCAAAGTAAGCTATGGGGATGTGTTCAAACAGAACGAAATAGAAATGTCAGCCTTCAACTTTGAACATGCAGACACTGAGAAGTTGTTTCGCTACTTTGACGATTGCGAAACCCTCTGCAAGCAGTTACTGGAGAAGCAGCTGCCACTGCCGGCATATGAACAAGTATTAAAGGCTTCCCATTATTTTAATTTGCTGGATGCGCGTAAGGCGATTTCGGTTACTGAAAGACAACGCTTCATTCTCCGGGTTCGCAGTCTCGCCCGCGCCGTAGCTGAAGCCTATTTCGAATCTAGAAAAAAGCTGGGCTTTCCGCTGGCACCCGAAGAGTTGCGAAAACAGTTCCTGGAAGAATCCAACTGATGCCTGCGCGTGACCTGTTAATTGAAATCGGTACTGAAGAGTTACCGCCTAGAGCGCTCACCGGACTATCCTCCGCGTTTGAAGAATCAGTTTGCCGACAGCTGAAAGATAGCGAACTGGCGTATGATCGCTGCGAGCGTTTTGCTACTCCCCGGCGATTGGCACTGCTGATCCGTGGGCTCGATGAGGCACAGCAGGACAGGGAACAGACTCGTTTTGGCCCTGCAGTAAAGGCAGCGTTTAACCAGAATGGAGAGGCCACACCGGCAGCCCAGGGCTTTGCACGCTCTTGTGGGGTCGAAGTTAGTGAATTACAGCGGCAGGAAAAAGACGGCATAGAAAAGCTCTGCTTCACTGTGTTGAACAAAGGCGTGGCCACTAGCGAACTGCTCGCTGACATTGTGAGTCACGCCCTTGGCCAGTTACCTATCCCCAAGCGCATGCGGTGGGGCAGCTCCAGAACCGAATTTGTCAGGCCGGTGCATTGGGTGCTGTTGCTCTTCGGCAATGAAGTGATTGCTGCAGAGATTCTTGGAATCAACACCGGGAATACAAGCAGAGGGCACAGGTTTCACGCCAATACTGAGCTGCTACTGAACTCTCCTGCAGAGTATGAGTCCTTGCTGGAGTCCCAGGGAAAAGTCATACCCCGTTTCGACAAGCGAAAGGAGCTCATTCGGGAGCTGGTGTTAGCCGAGGCCAAGCGTGCAAAAGCAACCGCTGTGATTGATGAAGCCTTGCTCGATGAAGTTACTTCTCTGGTTGAATATCCGGTCGCCCTAACCGGTAATTTCGAAGCGGATTTCTTGCAAGTGCCTCCGGAAGCGCTGGTGTTGGCAATGAAGTCACACCAGAAATGTTTCAACCTGATTGATGATGCCAACAACTTGCTGCCCAAGTTTGTCACCATTAGCAATATCGAAAGCACTGACCCTGCCCAGGTCATCAAGGGAAACGAACGCGTTATCAGACCCAGGCTGGCGGACGCGCGCTTCTTCTATGAGACTGATCGGCAGATCAGCCTGGAATCGCGATACGAGTTGCTGGCAAATCTGAAGTTTCAGGACAAGCTTGGTACCGTCCAGGACAAATGTGAACGGGTAGGTGCTCTGTGTAGCAAGATGGCAACATTTGTAAATGCAAATGAAGACTTCTGCCTCCGTGCTGCCAGATTGTCAAAATGCGATTTGCTTACCCAGATGGTAGGAGAATTTGCTGACTTGCAGGGATTGATGGGCTACTACTATGCGCTCAATGACGGCGAAGAAGAAGAGGTAGCAAAAGCGATCAATGAGCAATATCAACCCCGTTTTTCCGGTGATCAGGTGCCAGGAACCACTACCGGCTCGCTGCTCGCGATTGCCGACAAGCTGGATTCCATGGTTGGTCTGTTTGGTATTGGCCAGCCCCCCACTGGTTCCAAAGATCCGTTCGCTTTGAGACGAGCCGCTATAGGCATTTTGCGCATAATGATTGAAACGGGCCTACCCCTCGACCTCAGGAACTGCATTGCTGAATCGGTAGCGACTTTTGGTGATTTATCTCTGGAGAAGGATGTCGAAGACAGGGTTTTCGATTTTCTATTGGAGAGATTTAGAAGCTGGTACCTGGATGAAGGAATCAGCAGCGAAGAGTTTCAGGCAGTCCATGCATTGAAACCCTCCCAGCCACTGGATTTTCACCAGCGCATTCAGGCAGTACATCACTTCAATTCGCTACCGGAAGCCGCCGCTCTTGCTGCAGCGAACAAGCGAGTTGCTAATATCCTCAACAAGGAAGAAGCTGGTGCAAGTCTGGTAGCCATTGACGAAAAGCTGTTACAGGACGAGGCCGAGAAAGCACTTTTTGTGGAACTGGAGCGAAAAGAACTGGAAGTGGAGCCTCTGTTCAAGGATGGGCAATACACAAAGGGCTTGCAATCTCTGGCAAGTTTGAAGAATAGTGTCGACCGATTTTTCGATGAGGTGCTGGTTATGGCAGACGATGAAAAGTTGCGCAAGAACAGGCTAGCATTCTTACATCGATTACAAAGTCTCTTTCTACACACCGCGGATATCTCGCATCTACATAAATCTTGATTTCCCAGGTTCCTCCTTATGAAGACAATCGTTCTGGATAGAGACGGCGTCATCAATGAGGACTCGGACAACTACATCAAGTCTCCCGAAGAGTGGAAGCCAATTGCTGGCAGCATAGAAGCGATTTCTTTACTTCATAACAATGGATATAGGATAGCTGTCGCGACCAATCAATCCGGACTGGCCAGGGGGCTGTTTGACGAGTTCACATTGGCCAGAATTCACCAGACCATGTGTCAGCAGGCGGAAGCTGGAGATGGATTAATAGAGGGTGTTTTCTACTGCCCACACGGACCCGATGATGGTTGCGATTGCAGAAAACCTGCCACTGGTTTACTACAACAGATTGAAAAGGAATTTCAATGTGTGCTACATGGCGCTTATTTTGTAGGGGACAGCCTTAAAGACTTGCAGGCCGCAAGAGCATTCAAGATGCAGCCTATACTGGTGCGAACCGGCAAAGGGTCTGCCACAGAAAACGAGATTCCAAAGCATGGATTGGCTGGCATTCCCGTCTTTGACAATTTGCTAACAGCTATTGAGAAACACGTACTTTCTGTGTCTCATTGATATGTGATGCTGCTTATTCGCTCTCTCATTTTCTACATCGGCTATGTAACAACGACGATAGCCATGTCCGCTGTATTTATTTTGTGCTTTCCGATTTTAAGCCAACGAGGGCGTTACCTGTTTGCAGGCACCTGGTGCATAACAATCATTAATTGGTTGAGATTTTGTTGCGGAGTGCAGTATAAGATTCATGGGCTGGCAAATCTGCCGAGTGAGCCGGCTGTCTATTTGTCCAATCACCAGAGCAGTTGGGAGACGATCCTGTATTACAGGCTTATTTTCCCTCTCTCGCCAATACTCAAGAAAGAACTGATGAATATTCCCTTCTGGGGCTGGGCACTACGTCTCACGCAACCCATCGCTATCGATCGTAGTAAGCCACGTGAAGCAGGTAAATCGCTCCTGGCCCAGGGGGAGCAAAGGCTACGGGAGGGTCAGTCAGTGGTCATCTTTCCGGAAGGCACACGATCTTCGCCAGGCAGCCTGGGCAGGTTTTCCAGAAGCGGCGCAACGCTGGCAAAGGCTGCGGGGGTTCCTATTGTGCCCATTGCTCATAACGCCGGTTATGGCTGGCCGCCTAAGCGTTTTCTGAAGTATCCAACCATGGTTACCGTACATATTGGCGAACCAATGTCCGTGTTGGATCGCTCGGTTGAAGAACTGACAGCGGAAGCTGCTTCCTGGATTGAAGAACACGTGGTAGTAAACCCATAACGATTGTTATGGGTTCGGGCTAACTGGCTGGTGACGCGGTCTAGATGTCCAGATTGTCAGCGGCGAGAGCGTTCTCTTCGATGAATTCTCGGCGCGGATCCACCTGGTCTCCCATCAAAGTGTTGAAGAGCTGGTCAGCGTTGATCGCGTCATCGATCGTAACCTGCAGCATTCGGCGCGTATCTGGATTCATGGTTGTTTCCCAGAGCTGATCCGGGTTCATCTCGCCAAGCCCCTTGTAACGCTGCAAGTAGTGACCCTTCATGGCGTCATGGGTAAGCCAGCTAATTGCCTCACCAAAGCTGTCGATTTCCTTGCTGCGCTCACCGCGCTTGATGAAAGCGCCCTCCTCAATAAGCCCTTCCAGCACTTTCCCCAACTCTGCAAGTGACTTGTATTCTGCAGAGTGGAAGAAATCCGCGCTGAATTGATAGTGCTTCTCAAGACCATGCATATTCTGTGTAGCACTGGGCACAAAGGTATGGCGCTCGGGATCTTCCTGTACGCTTAATTCGTAATTAGCGCTGGTTCCAGGATACATTTCACCGAGCTTGTTGCTGAGTGCTTCGACCCATTGACGCGTCTCGCTTTCTGACTTCAGCTCATCTTCTGCCAGCGCAGCAGTGAAGATCATCGCTTCAAGAATTTCGGTTGGGTACATTCTCGCCAACCGACTGATGATTGCATAAGCGTCGTTATATTGTTTTACCAACGCCTCTAACGAATCGTCGGCGATTCCAGGCGCATCTGCATTCACGTGCAAGCTGGCGCCTTCAAGTGCGATTTGAGTCTGGTAGTTAGCGAGCTCCAGATCATCTTTCAAATATTGTTCCTGCTTCCCTTTTCTGATCTTGTAGAGTGGTGGCTGAGCAATATAGATGTGGCCACGCTCCACCAGCTCTCGCATTTGGCGAAAGAAGAAGGTCAGCAGCAGAGTGCGAATGTGAGAACCATCAACATCAGCATCTGTCATGATGATGATGCTGTGGTATCGCAAGTTTTCCGGGGCGAATTCTTCGTTGCCAATACCGCAGCCCAGCGCCTTGATCAGCGTGCCAATTTCTGCGGAACTGAGCATCTTGTCGAAACGTGCCTTTTCTACGTTGAGAATCTTGCCTTTTAGTGGCAGCACTGCCTGATTTTTGCGGTTTCGCCCTTGTTTTGCGGATCCACCTGCAGAATCACCCTCCACTATGTAGATTTCGGAGAGAGCCGGGTCTTTTTCCTGGCAATCCGCCAATTTGCCTGGCAGTCCGGCAACATCGAGGGCACCCTTTCGACGCGTCATCTCCCTTGCTTTGCGGGCTGCTTCACGCGCTCTGGCCGCATCGATCATCTTGTTCACGATGAGCTTGGCGTCCTGGGGGTTTTCCAGCAAATAGTCATTAAATTGTGCACCCATTTCCTGTTCGACCACGGTTTTCACCTCTGAAGACACCAGTTTGTCCTTTGTTTGTGATGAAAACTTGGGATCCGGCACTTTGACAGAGATGATTGCGGTCAAGCCTTCACGGGCATCATCGCCGCTAGTGACCACTTCCTTACCTTTTTTCTGGGCCAGCTCCTTGTCGATGTAGCTTTTCAGGACTCTTGTCAGAGCGCTGCGAAATCCTGCCAGATGGGTACCACCATCCCTTTGGGGAATATTATTGGTATAGGGAAAGATGTTCTCCTGGTAGGAATCGTTCCACTGCAAGGCAACTTCAACGGAGATCCCGTCATCACTACGTTCTGACACAAAGTGAAAGAGCTTGTTGACCGTGTTTTTGTTGGTATTGAGGTAGTCGACAAAGGCCTTCAAACCACCCTCATACTTAAAGAGTTCTTCTTTACCACTACGCTCATCGATTAGCCTGATGGCCACTCCAGCGTTAAGAAACGCTAACTCACGTAGCTTTTTGGCCAGGATATCGTAATGAAATTCGATATTGGAGAAAGTCTCCTTGGAGGGCTTGAAGTGACATTCGGTACCGGTACTGCTGGTCTCACCTACAATGGTGAGCGGCGCCTTGGGTACACCATGTTCATAGAATTGCTCATGTACTTTGCCGCCTCTACGGATAGTGAGTTTTAACTCCTCCGACAGCGCATTAACCACGGATACCCCAACACCGTGCAGGCCGCCGGATACTTTGTAGCTATTATCATCAAACTTACCGCCCGCATGGAGAACAGTCATGATCACTTCAGCAGCCGAAACGCCCTCTTTATGCATTTCGGTGGGTATGCCACGACCATTGTCGGATACCGTGACCGATTCCCCCACATGGATAGTTACCTTGATTTCATCGCAATGGCCCGCCAGAGCCTCATCTATGGAGTTATCGACCAGCTCGAACACCATGTGGTGCAAACCCGTCCCATCGTCCGTATCACCAATATACATACCTGGCCGCTTGCGGACGGCATCCAGGCCTTTCAGGACCTTAATACTCTCAGAGTTATATTCTGGCTGGGCCTTATCACTCATTTACACGCCTCCAACAGAGGGAATTAGCCCCCTCGTGCACACTGCGAAATCGCGATAATTTCGCGAAAAATCAACCTCTTATTATACCACGTTCCACGTGAAACGTGGCGATTCCTGAACCCTTAAATTCGGATATATTCAGGGATTCCAACTCCACGCTCGTGACAAACAGCTGTGCTTTAAGGGCATCTAACTGCGTAAGTACTCGCTTACGATTGGCGGTATCCAGCTCTGCAGGCAGGTCATCCACCAGATACAGGCATTGGCGACCGACGCTCTCCGATAGCAGCTTGCCCTGGGCGATTTTCAATGCGCAAATAAGCAATTTCTGCTGGCCACGGGATAGCACTTCCAGTGCACGGCGCTTACCCACCTTGATTTCGATATCCGCCCGATGCGGCCCCAGTTGACTCGCGCCGTATTTACGGTCCTGGGCGCGATTTTCCGTGAGAGCTTGAGAAAGCATCGTGCCTTCATCCCAGCCGCGCTTATAGCCAATGGAAAGAGATTGGGAGCCGTCCTGACAAAGGCCGCCGTAAATGGCGGCAAATTCTGGCAAGATTGCTTCCATGTAAGATCTTCTGAAATCGTCTATGTAGGCAGCGGCCTGGCAGAGTTCGTGATCCCAGACCTCCAATTGAGCCCCATCCAGATTGATGTCTTTTAGCAGCCGATTGCGTTGGGCTATCGCGACACGGCTTCGGCGCCAGTGACCGACGAAACCAGGTTCCACGTGGAACACTCCCCAATCCAGGAATCGTCTCCGTGCCTTGGGGCCGCCCTCGAGAAATTGGAACGATCCCGAATCCAGAACTTGGGTCGGTAAAGATCTGGCCACCTCATCCCAATTCTTCTGTTTGCTACCATTCAGTTTGAGTTGGTGTTTCTGATTTCTGGGCTTGGCAAGACCAAAACTGTTGCCGTCTCTGGATTTGGCATGAATCACAGCTTCTGAGCTGCCATCCATAATAAGTGGTTCTACCAGAGCGCTGCGAAAGGACTTGCCGGTGGCGAGCAGATGGATCGCTTCAAGAATGCTGGTCTTGCCACTGCCATTCTCCCCGTGTATCAGATTCAGGGAATTGGCTAGCTCCAGCTCGGTATGTTCAATATTTCTAAAAGCTGTGAGTTCAAGCCTTGAAAGGGCGCTCAT
Source organism: uncultured Pseudohongiella sp. (assembly GCA_965267495.1). Lineage (GTDB taxonomy): Bacteria > Pseudomonadota > Gammaproteobacteria > Pseudomonadales > Pseudohongiellaceae > UBA9145. Next base: position 3,664,229 of record OZ254078.1, read on the forward strand.
CGCTATCGATCAATCAATGCGCTCTCAGAGCCGCATTGGCATAACGACGTAGAGCGCATTACTCCCTTCCTCTGCCTCCAACAGCGCACTACTATTCGGGTCGGAAAGGGTGACTCGGGCATTTTTGCTACTCAGGGTTGATAGTACATCGATGAGATAGCTTACATTAAACCCAATCTCTATAGGCTCAGCGCTATATTCCACCGCAACGACTTCTTCTGCTTCTTCCTGTTCCGGGTTGTTAGCCAGGATTTTGAGTTCATTAGCCCCAAGAATTACCCTCACACCGCGGTACTTCTCATTCGATAAGATAGCCGCGCGGGAAAACGCCTGACGCAACTCCTGGCAATTACCCACCATAACCCGATCACCACCTTTTGGAAGCACGCGGTTGTAATCAGGGAATTTCCCATCAACCAGTTTGGAGGTAAATGTATACTCCGGCACTTTGGCACGAATATGGTTTTGACCGAAGGTCAGTCGAATCTCACCACCCTCTTCATGGAGGAGCCGCGACAGCTCAATGATGCCTTTGCGCGGCAAGATGAGTTGCTGCTTCTCCTGGGTGTCGTTAGCCATTGCCACCGTTTCCATGGCCAGTCGATGACCATCAGTCGCAACTACCCGGAAGGAGTCCGGTGCAACCTCAAATAGCATTCCGTTGAGATAGTAGCGAACATCTTGCTGAGCCATGGCGAAGCTGGTCGCCTCCAGCAATTCGCGCAGTCTCTGCTGATCGATGGTCAGTGAAAACGTATCTGGTTCGTCTTCCACGCTAGGAAATTCTGTTGCTGGCAGGGTAGTAAGTGTAAACCTACTGCGCCCGGATTTGAGTTGCAGCTTGGCATCCTTCAACGTGAAATCAATCGTGGCACCGTCCGAGAGAGATTTGCAGATATCCAGCAGCTTCCGGGCTGGAACTGTAATGGCACCTTCCTGACTTGCCTGGGCAACCTCAACACGACCAATCAGCTCAACTTCCAAATCAGTACCGGTAAGCGAGAGCTCACTCCCCTTTAAATCAAGAAGAACGTTGGACAGTACCGGCAGTGTCTGGCGTCTTTCAACGACTCCGCTGACCAGTTGCAGCGGCTTTAGTAATGCATCGCGATCTATTGAGAATTGCATCTTATAATTCCGTTACTTTTCAACAACTTAGCTATCAACTAGACAATGACCGCAAGAGATTATTGTAGTCTTCCTGGATGTCCGTCGAGGTATGGCGCAGCTTGTTGATTTGTTTGCAGGCGTGCAGCACTGTTGTATGGTCACGGCCACCGAAAGCGTCGCCAATCTCTGGCAGACTGTGGTTGGTGAGCTCCTTCGACAGAGTCATCGCCACTTGTCGTGGCCGCGCTACCGATCGGTTTCTTCGCTTTGACAACATGTCGGCCATCTTGATCTTGTAATATTCCGCGACAGACCGCTGTATGTTGTCAATTGTGACGAGTTTATCCTGCAGTGCAAATAGATCTCGCAACGCTTCCTTGATGAGCTCTTCATTGATTGCAGCGCCTTTGAAATTCGCATGAGCGATCACACGTTTCAACGCGCCCTCGAGTTCGCGCACATTGGATCTGAGTCGCTGTGCAATAAACAATGCTGACTCATAGGGTAACTCCACAAGGCACTGCTCCGCCTTGTTCATCAGAATCGCAGCCCGGGTCTCCAGCTCGGGAGGCTCGACGGCCACAGTGAGCCCCCAACCGAATCGAGATTTCAGCCGTTCTTCCAGGCCGGAGATTTCCTTGTGAAAGCGATCACAGGTCAAAATTATCTGTTGGCCACCTTCGAGTAGCGCATTAAATGTATGGAAGAATTCTTCCTGTGAGCGCTCCTTTCCCGCGAAAAACTGAATGTCATCGATGAGTAAGGCATCTACCGAACGATAGAATCGCTTGAATTCACTAATAGCATTTAACTGCAGGGCCGACACCATGGTGGCAACAAAAGTCTCTGAGTGCAGATAAACCACTTTTGCATCAGGTTTCCTGTTTACCAGATAGTTACCAATTGCGTGCATCAAGTGGGTCTTGCCCAGGCCCGTCCCACCGTAGATAAATAGGGGGTTGTAGGCATATCCAGGGTTCTCAGCCACCTGCATCGCAGCCGCTCGGGCGAGCTGATTGGATTTACCAATCACGAAGTTATCGAAATTATTGTCCCGGTTCAGCGCGCCCCTGTGCCGGAGCTTTCCTTCAATAATTGTGTCTACATTGCGATTCTGAACCTGCACTGGGCGCTGTTGCGGAACGGTTGGTTTATTATTTTCTGCACCCCGCTCTTGAGACGGCCCCAATACAGGATTTCCGCCAGGTACCGTTGTGCTCTCAGCTGACACAGAGGCAGACTGTCGATAATCGTCTTGCCGGACCTGGAGGCTAACTTCCACCGGCGCATCATTGATCTCCAGTAGAATTTCCTCAATGCGTGCAAGAAAGCGAGTCTTTACCCAGTCCAGAATGAATCGATTCGGTGCAAATAACACCAGGGAGCCATGGCTATGCTCTGCAGCCAGTGGGCGAATCCAGGTGTTAAATTGTTGAGCGGGAATTTCGTCTTTCAGATAGTCAGCACATTCTTGCCAGTTGCTTGCTGCCACTTTGTCTTAAGCCTGTCTGTTGTTGTTTTGTCCTAGATGAGCAGGCAATTCTATCCAGCCACCCGGCACTTATCCACTGAAAGACAAGCCCAAAACAGACTTTTTGGCTGGCTTTTTTCTCTAATTACTTCAACAAGTTACAGAGATAGTGCTGGTGATTGTCGGGTTAAAAAGCAGGCAAAAAAAGGCGCAGTTTCACTGCCTGTGAATAAATATCTTGTGGATAAGTTGTGGGCGAGTATTGGGTTGTGCGGATAGGCTCCATCGCCGTCCATAAACCACGCGCATACATTGCAAGTTCGAGGCAAAACCACTAGAATTCCGCCTCTTTTTCTCAACCACTTCCGGCGCTACCGAGTAGCTACCCAAGTGACTGTAAATTCGGACTATTTGCTATGAAGCGAACCTATCAGCCAAGCGTATTGAAGAGAGCCCGCACGCACGGGTTCAGGGCGCGGATGGCGACCAAGGGCGGCCGCCTGGTACTCAAGCGTCGTCGCGCCAAAGGTCGAGCTCGTCTATCTGCCTGATTGATCCCTAAGCTGCTCACAGTCCGAGCACTGAGAATGAACTGTGGCAAATTCCGGCTTTTCCAAGGCAGCTCGCCTGCTAGATGCCAGTGAATTCGAAGCGGTCTTCAACAGAAACCAAACCAGAGTTTCAAATCGCTATTTCCTATTCCTCGCATTGAACAGTGAAGGCCACTCACGGCTGGGGATCGTCGTCGCGAAGAAGAACATTGCTACAGCAGTACAAAGAAATCGCATTAAACGACTCATTCGAGAATCATTTCGAATCAGCAGTGAGAAACCGGCAAACCAGGATGTGGTGGTACTGGTGAGAAAAAACGCAGACAAGCTTTCGAATTCGGAGATACTGCTTAATCTAAATCGCCTGTGGAAAGATCTGAATTCCAGATCCCACCAAAGTAGTTAAATGGTCACTCTGAAGAGCTGAGATTGAAGTAATTAAAGCAGACTAATGTTAAGCAAACTTCTCATATCTCTACTCACTATTTACCAGCGCGGTTTTAGTTTGTTGCTGGGCACTAACTGCCGTTTCTACCCCACCTGCTCTCAATACACAAAAGAAGCCATTGCTGCCCACGGATCGATGAAAGGTATGGCGCTGGGTGCTCGCAGGGTATGTCGCTGTCACCCCTGGAATGAAGGCGGATTCGACCCGGTGCCTGGCGGCTGTGAAGAATCAGCAAAAGAGGCCAGCTAGCAAATGGATTTCACGCGTTTCTCTCTTTATACAGCGCTGGCAGCAATTACCTACTTAATGTTGTTGGCCTGGCAGGAAGACTATCCTCCTGTTGTCTCTAGTGCTCCCGCAAGTGAGTTACCACAGATAAATGATCTGTCCTCTCCCGAAAATAACGATCTTCCTGTGGAGATTCCCACCAGCGCTGCTGCCGGCAATGACGCGCCGACTGCAAACCTGAATGTGTCAGCGAGTCCTGCCGAAAACAATACGGCAAACAACCTGGTCAGCGTCAGTACAGACACGTTCCAACTTACCATTAACCTGCTTGGTGGTGATCTGGTTGGCCTGGCCCTGCCTCAATATCTAAAACAATTAAATGTGCCAGATGACCCCTTTGAAATTCTCGAACAATCCACGGGAAGAACCTACGTTGCCCAAAGCGGATTGATTGGTAGAGACGGCATCGACGCGCCGGATCGGGCGCAATATTCTACCGCGTCGAGAAACTACTCTCTTTCTGATGGCGAGGATAGCCTCAACGTAGATCTTGTCGCGACGACCACAAATGGATCTCAGATAAGCAAACGCTACACCTTTCACCGCAACAGCTATCTGATAGACATTAGTTTCATTGTCAACAACTCGACTAATGAATCATTTCAAGCCAATGCCTTTGGACAAATCAAGCGGGATGGTTTCGATGATCCCAGCGATGTGGGCGGACTGGGGCGCAGTTATCTCGGCTTCGTTACGACTTCTGACGATGACCCTTATATTCGAATTGATTTCGATGAAGTAGACGATGGTAGCCAGTCTCTCGATATGACCGGAGGTTGGATAGGATTTAGCCAGCATTATTTCCTGTCCGCGTGGATTCCCCCGGCCGATTCTGTCAATCGGTTCACCACCCGTAAAAATGATATTAATCAGTACTTTGGTGAGTTCACGAGCTCAGCTTTTACGGTGCCCGCGGGTGGAACTGCACAATGGGATATGGCTTTTTATGCTGGACCTAAAGACCAATATGTTTTGGCAGAGATTTCTCCAGACCTGGACCTCACTATAGATTATGGCTTCCTGTGGTTTCTGGCCGCGCCCATATACTGGTTGTTAAGGCAGATTGATTCTTTTATTGGTAACTATGGGCTGTCAATCATTGCCCTGACTTTTGTCGTCAAGGCAATCTTCTACAAGTTGTCAGAAACTCAATACAAATCCATGGCGGGCATGCGCAGGTTGATGCCGAAAATGCAGGCTCTGAAAGAATCTTACGGCGATGATCGTATGAAGCTCCAGCAAGCCACAATGGAGCTGTACAAGAAAGAAAAGATCAATCCTTTTGGTGGCTGTTTGCCAATGCTGGTGCAAATGCCAGTCTTCATCGCGCTGTACTGGGTACTCATGGAAAGTGTGGAGCTGAGGCATGCACCTTTCATGTTGTGGATCAGTGATCTTTCTGTACGGGATCCCTTCTTTATTCTTCCACTGTTAATGTGTGGCACGATGTACCTACAAACCAGCCTTAGTCCAACACCCGCAGATCCCATGCAAGCGAAGGTGATGAAGTTCATGCCCATTATGATGGGTGTCATCTTTCTATGGTTTCCCGCTGGCCTCGTCCTGTACTGGCTTACCAATGGGCTGCTTGGCATCGCACAACAGTGGTATATCACTCGAAAGATCGAGGCAGCCTACCAGGCTAAGACTGGCAAGTAAGCCGCTGTCTTAATTCGGCACACTGACCGCGAGAGTAACCGAGAAAAGCATGGCTCAGTTGGATGATGACACCATCTGCGCAATAGCAACGCCAACGGGACGCGGCGGTATCGGCATCGTGCGAATCTCTGGACCGCAGACTGAATCCCTGATTGAGAAACTATGCGGCTTCGTCCCGGATCCCAGAGTCGCAACCGTTTCAAATATCGTGGATCAGAACGGCACTGTGCTTGACGAAGGCATTGTGATTTTATTCGTCGCACCGAATTCCTTCACTGGTGAAACCGTTGCCGAGTTGCAGGGGCATGGCAGCAGGCAAGTGCTACACAGCGTGTTGAAGCAGCTGCTTGCCTATGGTGCCAGACTGGCGCGGCCGGGAGAATTCTCTGAGCGCGCATTCCTGAATGGAAAGATTGACCTGCTGCAGGCAGAAGCGATAGCAGATCTGGTTGATGCCAGCTCTGAACAAGCTGCTCGCAGTGCCATGCAAACCTTGCAGGGGGTCTTTTCTGCCCACATTCATGAATTGAATGAAAAGATCACTCGTATCCGTGTCAATGTGGAAGCAGCAATTGATTTCAGCGACGAAGACATCGATGTCATGGCAGATCAACAAGTGGCAGCAAAGCTGAACGAAGCGCAGCAAACACTGGAGAAGATATTCCAGCAGGCCAGACAGGGCGCCTTGCTTAAAGATGGGCTGAACATCGTTATTGCGGGTGAACCCAATGCCGGTAAATCCAGTCTGATGAATGCACTTGCGGGGATCGACACTGCCATTGTCACAGACATTCCTGGTACCACTCGAGATTTATTGCGTGAACAACTCACCATCGATGGCTTGCCCCTGCACATTACCGACACTGCTGGTCTGCGCAGCAGCGATGATCCAGTAGAACAGGAAGGAGTGCGCCGGGCCCGCGAAGCTGTTAATCAGGCTGATAAGATTTTGCTGGTGGTCGATGTTACTGAAGTGCCTGGTGACCTAGAAGATTCAGACAAGCAAGTCACGGAACATCTCAGGCGGATAACTGATGCTTTGCTACTCCCTGACCAGAACCGCCAACAGCTTCTGCACCGCCTGTGCCTGGTTTTTAACAAGATCGATTTAATAGCAGGTTGCACACCTGGAGAATCTTCAACAAGCTATCAAGACCTTACTCTTCCTGTTTTCAACATCTCGGCCAAGTTTGCCACTGGATTGGATGCCCTGCGCCAGTACCTGGTAGCCAGTTGTGGATTTCATGCAAGTGGTGAAGGTGCTTTTATCGCTCGAGAGAGACATCTGATTGCACTAGAAGCTGCTCAGGATTCACTCAATAAAGCAGTTTCTGGGGTTAGTAAGCATTCACCACTGGAATTAGTCGCCGAAGATCTCAGATTCGCACAACAGCAGCTGGGCAGTATTACTGGCCAGTTCAGCAGCGACGACCTTTTGGGGGAGATCTTCTCCAGTTTTTGCGTGGGCAAATAACAATTGGACATCATGTTGGCAAACACCCTGAACAGCCTGCATAAGCTGGTAGTGAATTCCTGCTTATTTGAGAGAATTCCCGGAACGTCTGAATCTCGTACAGCTAATGCAGAGCTAATCAGCCGCTATTACAACACTTATAAAGAACCTTATACTTGTCACAAGCCGTTGAAATGACTTTGTTTTAGGGAGCTTTCAACAGACACAGGCTGCCCCTATAACAACAACATCAATACTTCTTTATATACACTACTTATTAATACTTACTTATTTATTAAATTTGGCTGCTAGGTGAACGCTAAAATTAGCGATTCACATTTTAGTTCCAGTCTATATACTGCTCGGCCCGAATTGGGATGCAGAAGATCATGCAACACAAAACACAGTTCCAGGTAATCGTTGTAGGCGGAGGACACGCTGGCACGGAAGCAGCGTTGGCCGCTGCACGCCAGGGTGTGAAGACCTTGTTGATCACTCATAGTATTGAGACTCTGGGACAGATGTCCTGCAATCCCGCCATAGGTGGCATTGGCAAGAGTCACCTGGTGAAAGAAATTGATGCGCTGGGCGGTGCCATGGCGCGTGCTACCGATAGGGCCGGCATTCAGTTCAGAGTACTCAATGCCAGTAAAGGCCCGGCTGTCAGAGCAACCAGGGCACAGGCAGATCGAACACTCTATAAAGCCGCCATAAGAGAGTTACTGGAATCCCAGGACAAGCTCACACTGTTTCAGCAAGCTGTTGATGACTTGATCATAGAGCAAGATGAGGTGCGGGGAGTTCGCACCCAGATGGGGCTTGAGATCTTCGCGCCCAAAGTCGTGTTGACTACAGGGACATTCCTCGGTGGCAAAATCCATATCGGGCTGGCAAACAGCAGTGGTGGTCGGGCTGGTGATCAACCAGCGATTGCACTTGCAGATAGATTGCGGCAATTGCCATTTCGGGTCGATCGGTTAAAAACTGGTACGCCGCCACGAATTGACGCTCGCTCTGTCGACTTCAGCAAAATGGAAGTGCAGCCGGGAGATGAACCGCTACCGGTGATGTCCTTCCTGGGCAGTGTGGATGAGCACCCACAACAGGTAAATTGTTATATCACGGCAACCAATGAGCGTTGCCATGACATTATTCGCAGTGGTCTCGATCGTTCCCCTATGTTCACCGGTGTCATTGAAGGAACCGGTCCTCGTTATTGCCCATCGATTGAAGACAAAGTCATGCGTTTTGCAGACAAGACATCGCATCAGATTTTTGTAGAACCCGAAGGCCTGAATACCAACGAACTCTATCCCAATGGAATCTCAACGAGTCTGCCCTTTGATGTGCAAATGGAAATGCTTAGTCAGATCAAGGGATTTGAAAATGCCCATATTACACGCCCAGGATACGCAATCGAGTATGACTTCTTCGATCCTCGGGATCTGCACTACAGTCTTGAAACTCGATTTGTGAAAGGGCTCTATTTTGCTGGCCAGATTAATGGCACGACTGGCTACGAGGAAGCTGCAGCTCAGGGTTTGCTGGCGGGACTTAATGCCGGATTGTCAGTGAGAGAAATGGATCCTTGGTGTCCGCGCCGGGATGAGGCATATATCGGAGTGTTGGTTGATGATCTGATTACGCTCGGCACCAATGAACCTTATCGTATGTTTACCAGTCGCGCTGAATATCGCCTTACTTTGCGAGAGGACAATGCGGACCTGCGTTTAACAGAGAAAGGCAGGGCACTTGGATTGATCGATGACCAGCGCTGGCAGTTTTTTAATACCAAGAAATCCCATATCGAAAACACGCTGCAATCTTTGCGCGGCCACTGGGTTCAGCCCAATAGCGACGAAGCAATTCGTATCAATCCCTTGCTGGAAAAGCCTCTGCAACGGGAATACAGCCTTGCAGATTTGTTGGCTCGACCGGGTATCCGGTATGCAGATCTGATGGAAAAGATTGGCAAGGATTCGGAGACTCATGCGGAAGCGGATAATGAGGAATCAGAGCAATTGCAGTTTCAGGCGCAACTCCAGGCCGAAATCCAAATCAAGTATCAAGGCTACATTGATCGGCAGGAAGATGAGATTGCTAGACTGAAACGCCAGGAGGATACGCCACTGCCAGTCGATCTGGATTACGAACAGATGCAGGGTCTATCCAACGAGTTGAAACAAAAACTGATTCAAGCCAGGCCGGAAAATATTGGTCGTGCATCAAGAATTCCCGGTATGACCCCGGCCGCAATTTCTTTACTGCTTATCTACCTCAAGAAACACCAGGGTCAGCAGCAACGACAGGTTGGCTAGCGGGCAATCACTGTTGCCGACACAGCTCTCCACAAAAATCGCCTCTGCATTAAAGCAGCTCAAACTGGAAGTTACAGCTGTTCAGCTGAACCAGCTGGAACAGTTTCTTGCGCTTCTGCAGAAGTGGAACAAGGCGTTCAATCTGGTGGCTGATGCTAGTGAAGATGAGCTGCTTTACCGTCATCTGCTGGACTGCCTGAGTATTAGCGATTACCTCAATGGTTCCTCGATTGTGGATATTGGTGCTGGCGCTGGATTTCCTGGAATTCCTCTCGCCATCATCAACCCGGACAAGGAATTCTTGCTAATTGACAGCAATGGCAAGAAAACGCGTTTTCTTTTTCAGGTAAAATTAGCCTTGCAGCTGGATAATCTGGATATCGAAAATTGTCGAATAGAGCACTATCAAAGTGATCGGCAAATTGATATCGTGACTTGTCGAGCCTTTTCAACGCTAGAAGATACGGTGGCTCTGGCCGCATCCCTGATAAGTGAGAGCAGTCACTTACTGGCAATGAAAGGTCGATACCCGGCGGCTGAAATTGACGCCCTGCCGGCAGGATTCAAAATCACCAAAACCGTCAGACTGGAAGTACCCGGAGTGAACGGCGAAAGACATCTGCTTGAAGTGGTTCGCGAAGCCTAACACCTGAAGATCTGCTAGTAATGGCCAAGCTAACAGAGAGCAGATCAGAGTTAAGTAGCATCTACAGCTAACGACGGAGATACAAAGACATCGTGGCAAAAGTTCTGGCAATTGCGAATCAGAAGGGTGGCGTTGGTAAAACCACGACTTCAGTCAATCTCGCCGCCTCTCTTAGTGTTACCCGCAAGAAAGTATTGCTCATCGATATGGATCCACAGGGGAATGCCACGATGGGCTCAGGCATTGATAAATCTGAACTGGAGCTCTCTGTTTATGATTTGTTAACTGAACAGGCGAATGTCGATGCGGTGCTGGGTAACGCAGCCGACAACGACTACGACCTGCTTCCTGCCAATGGGGATCTGGTGGCAGCTGAAATCTCATTACTGGACGCTGAAAATCGGGAAACACGATTACGAGAGATAGTCGAATCTGTGCGGGATCAATATGACTTCATCGTCATCGATTGTCCGCCCTCCCTGAATATGCTTACCATTAACGCGCTTGTAGCTGCCGATGGCGTGGTGATTCCGATGCAGTGTGAATATTACGCACTGGAAGGTTTGTCAGCGTTAATGGATACCATTCGTGTGATTCAGGACAGAATCAATCCGGATCTGAAGATCGAAGGGATTCTTCGCACCATGTATGATCCGCGCAACAAGCTGACCTCCGAGGTGAATGGCCAACTGTTCAATTATTTTGGCGACGCGGTCTATCGGACTGTAGTGCCGAGAAATGTTCGCCTGGCCGAGGCACCCAGTTTTGGTAAGCCAGTGATTAAGTATGACCGTCAGTCCCGTGGCGCTATTGCCTATCTGGCACTGGCGGGAGAGTTGCTGCGCCGCAGTGAACAAGCTACATCCCCTGCAGGCTAGCCTGCAAAATATATACAACAAAGGGTTAATGAGCGCTTACTAACATGAACGATAAAAAGAAATTGGGTAAAGGGCTGGATGCGCTGTTGTCTCCGGGAAGTCCGCAGACCATGGCCAGTCTGCTCGGTGGAAAACCCCGCGAGCCGCAGCAGGATGAGGCAAACCAGGCCAATGAAGGGGATCTTAAGAACATCCCCATAGACCTTATCCAGAGGGGCAAATATCAACCGCGAACGGACATGCACCAGGAGGCGCTGGAAGAACTGGCTGCCTCCATCAGGTCCCAGGGAGTGATGCAGCCCATCGTGGTTCGGCCGGTCTCATCAGACAAATATGAAATCATAGCGGGTGAGCGTCGTTGGCGTGCTACTCAGATGGCAGGGCTTGATACGATTCCAGCCCTGATCAAACCGGTCGGTGATGAGGCGGCAATCGCCATGTCCTTGATCGAGAATATTCAGCGGGAGAATCTGAACCCCATAGAAGAAGCAATGGCTTTGAAGCGACTGCAGGACGAGTTCGAGTTGACCCAGCAGCAAGTTGCAGATGCCGTCGGTAAATCACGTGTCACTGTTACAAACCTGATTCGGCTAATCGGCTTACACATCGATGTGCGTCGCATGTTGGAACATGGCGATCTTGAAATGGGTCACGCCCGCGCCTTGTTATCCCTGGATGATTTACAACAGCCGGAAGTGGCAAGAACGGTAGTCGGACGTGGGCTATCCGTTCGCCAGACCGAGGCTTTGGTGCGCAGGTTGCAGTCTGGACCTTCAGCAAGTAAGCAGAACAAGGTTATTGACCCAGACATCAAAAATCTGGAGGAAAACCTGGCAGAAAAACTGGGTGCCAAGGTGATGATTCAGCACACCGCCAAAGGGAAGGGAAAACTGGTGGTGAAATACAACAGCCTGGATGAATTGGACGGCATTTTATCCCACATAAATTGAGCAATTTTCGGCTGCATTGGCAGTTGATTTTTGCTTCCTCTCCGGTCTCATCCGACCCCCCTGAAAACCCTGTATTTTCAGCCTATTCTGTTAATTGCACGTAGTTGCGATACCCCCTTAAAGTCCCTATAATGCGCCTGCTTTTTGGGTGATCACCATTGCAACAACAGGTGTTTGTTACGGGTGTCGTTGGGGGGCCTCGGTCATTATCGTCTCGCTCTCGATTTTGTTTCACAGAATGAGAGCGCCCAGATGGAGAGACTCGGCTTTGATTGCTGACTTAGTCGAGTACTAGTGTGACCAATTTAAGAACCCCCTCAGTCTATAAAGTGATTGTCGCTCAGTTACTGGCCACATCCTTTATAGCCACTGTCTCTCTGTTATTGTCGGGTACCATCGTTGCCTATTCGATATTCATCGGTGGGCTGATTAGCGCATTGCCTAACAGCTACTTTGCTCTGCAGGCTTTCAAGTATCAGGGAGCCAGCAACGCAGACAGGGTAGTGAAAAGCTTTATAAGAGGGGAGCTGGGCAAGATCGGCATAACCTTGGTGCTGTTTGCACTGAGTTTTACCCTGATAACGAATTTGAATGAACTCGCGTTGATACTTGGATTCATGTCAATCCATTTCACCGGCGTGATGGCTTCGGCGTTTATTGATTACCGTCCGAGCAGAAACTGATTACAGATGTTCTCTGATTAGCAGAGATCCCGTACCCGACGGACTCGGGGCAGCAAGTGAGAGACTAGAGAAGGTCGATGGCAGAGCTAGCCGACGCAGCCCACGCTGCAGCCGAACACGGCGCTGAACTTACAGTTCAAGAGTACATTACTCATCACTTATCTTTCTTTACTTTTGGCCGTATCGACGGTCATTGGGGTTTTGCCCACACACCAGAAGAAGCTGCGGAAATGGGCTTCTGGGCAATCAATGTCGATACCATGGGCTGGTCTCTGTTTCTGGGTGCTGGTTTCCTCTGGTTTTTTCGTCGCGTCGCAGTCAATGCCTCCGTGGACACGCCATCCGGTGTTCAAAATTTTGTAGAAGCAGTTGTTGAATTCGTTGATGCCAGGGTATCCGAGGCATTCAACTATAAGAACGAACTGATAGGGCCTCTGTGTCTGTTGCTTTTCTTCTGGATCCTGTTGATGAACACAATGGATCTGGTACCCGTTGATTTACTGACCACATTCGGTTTTGAACCGCTGCTGCACACGGTATTTCATCTGGAGAACTCGCCGTTCAAGGTAGTCCCTACGACCGACCCTAATATCACCATGGGCATGTCTTTCACTGTGTTCCTGATGATTATTTATTACAGCATCAAGAATAAGGGCCTGGGTGGATTCCTCGGCGAACTGGCATTTCACCCTTTCGGCAAGTGGATGATGCCTTTTAACCTGATTATTGAAGTCCCAACACTGTTTGCCAAACCCATATCGCTTGGCTTGCGATTGTTTGGAAACCTGTACGCTGGAGAACTGTTGTTCTTGCTAATTGCATCCATGTTGGGCCTTTGGCAATTGCCAGCGCACTTTGTCTGGGCGGCTTTTCACCTCCTGGTGATTCCCTTGCAAGCATTCGTCTTCATGATGCTGACAATTGTTTACCTCAATGCAGCACATGAGACACCGCATCACTAATTTTTTGTACACCATCTGAACTGAAGAAAATCTGGAGGAAAAAATGGAATTAATTTTGGCTAACACAGTGCTGGGCGTATTGCTTGTACTGGGCCTGGGCGCCGCTGGTACAGCGATAGGCTTCGGTATTCTGGGAGGTAAATTCCTGGAAGGATCAGCCCGTCAGCCTGAGCTGGCTCCCAAACTACAGGGCTCTATGTTCCTGGTGGCCGGTCTTATCGACGCGGTAACTATGATCGGTATCGGTATTGGCATGTGGTTTACTTTCGCCAACCCATTCACAGCAGCATTGGGCGGTTAAGCTTTTAGCGTAACGGGCATTGAACTTAACGGGCATTGAGCTTAACCGGAGAATACCGTGAATATTAATGCAACTTTTCTAGGCCAGATGATCGCCATGGCGGTCTTTTTGTGGTTCTGCAGCAAGTATGTCTGGCCACCATTCATGGCCATCATGGAAGAGCGCAAGAAGCGTATAGCGGATGGTCTTGAGGCCGCAGCGCGTGCCGAGAAAGATCTCGAGCTCGCACAAGCGAAGTCTTCTGAGCAGTTAAAAGAAGCCAAAGTTGAAGCTGCCGGCATCATCGATCAGGCGAACAAGCGCGCAGCGCAGATCGTCGATGAAGCGAAAGAACAGGCCAGAGAGGAAGGGCAACGGATAATTGCTGGAGCCCATGCTGAAATTGAGCAGGAAGTAAATCGTGCCAAGGAAGCATTGCGCAGCAAAGTCTCGGAGATTGCCGTTGCTGGCGCCGAGAAAATCCTCGAAGGCTCAGTTGATCAGGCAGCCAATGAGGCCATGCTGGATAAACTGGCTTCAGAACTATAAACAGGAACCCGCGCAAATCAGCACAAACGTCCTATGGCAGAACTAACAACTCTAGCAAGACCTTACGCAAAAGCGGCTTTTGAAGCCTCGCTCCAGAGCAATGCCCTGGATGCCTGGTCAAAAATGCTGAAATTGGCAGCAGCAGTCTCCGGCGATGACGCCGTACGCAGCATGCTAATTAATCCGGCCTTGTCCTCTGCTCAGGTCGCACAATCTTTTGTTGAGGTGTGCGGAGATGAGCTTGATGAAAAAGGCCAGAACTTTATTCGTTTGCTGGCTGAAAACAAGCGCCTGGCATTGCTCTCAGAAGTCTCTGCCTTGTTTGAGGTTCTGAAAGCGAATCAGGAAAAGTCAGTCGATGTTGAGATTACAACAGCCTATGAAGTCAGTTCAGATGTCTCCAACAAGCTGGCCGAATCTCTAAAATCTCGACTGCAAAGAGACATTAACCTTGCTACCAGTATTGACCCTTCATTAATTGGTGGTGCGGTCATACGGGCAGGCGACACAGTTATCGATAGTTCTGTGCGCGGCAAGCTCACCAAACTAGCTGAATCATTGAATTCCTGAGCAGGAACGGAATCGCTGTTACTGACAGGAAAATAGGAAACAAAGATGCAACAACTGAATCCATCTGAAATCAGTGAAATTATCAAACAGCGCATCGACAGCCTCGATGTCTCTGTACAGGCAAAGAATGAAGGCACAATAGTTAGTGTCTCTGACGGTATTATCCGTATTCACGGTCTGGCAGATGTTATGTACGGCGAGATGATCGAGTTCGAAGGCGGCCTCTATGGTATGGCCCTAAACCTCGAGCGCGATTCCGTTGGTGCTGTGGTACTCGGTGATTACCTGGGATTGAAAGAAGGCCAGAGCTGCAAATGTACTGGCCGTATTCTGGAAGTGCCTATCGGCCCTGAACTGGAAGGCCGTGTTGTTGACGCACTTGGTCGCCCCATCGATGGCAAGGGCCCTGTAGAGGCTAAGCAAACCGATGCAATTGAAAAAGTGGCACCTGGCGTTATTGCTCGTCAATCAGTTTCCCAACCAGTACAAACTGGCCTGAAGTCAATTGACTCCATGACCCCGATTGGTCGTGGCCAGCGAGAGCTGATTATCGGTGACCGGGAGGTGGGTAAGACAGCTGTCGCTATCGACACCATCATCAACCAGAAGGGCAAGGGTGTTAAGTGTGTCTATGTGGCCGTCGGGCAGAAAGCCTCTTCTATCGCCAACGTGGTACAGAAGCTGGAAGAACATGGCGCCATGGAGTACACCGTAGTGGTGTCAGCATCCGCATCAGATCCTGCGGCCATGCAGTTTATTGCACCTTATTCTGGTTGCACCATGGGCGAGTATTACCGTGACCGTGGCCAGGATGCATTGATCATCTACGATGATCTGACCAAGCAGGCCTGGGCCTATCGCCAGATTTCTCTGCTGCTGCGCCGCCCCCCTGGTCGTGAAGCCTATCCCGGTGACGTATTCTACTTACACTCCCGTCTTTTGGAGCGTGCAGCGAGAGTGAACGCTAACTACGTTGAGCAATTTACCAACGGTGAAGTGAAAGGACAGACCGGATCGCTTACCGCCCTGCCGGTAATTGAAACCCAGGCAGGCGACGTATCGGCCTTTGTTCCCACCAACGTGATTTCTATTACAGATGGACAGATCTTCCTGGAGACTGACCTCTTTAACTCCGGTATCCGCCCCGCAATGAATCCGGGTATCTCTGTATCCCGTGTGGGTGGTGCAGCCCAGACCAAGATCGTCAAGAAGCTGGGTGGCGGTATTCGTATTGCCCTGGCCCAGTATCGAGAGCTGGCTGCATTCGCGGCATTTGCCTCTGACCTGGACGACGCGACGCGAGCCCAATTGGAACATGGTCAGCGTGTGACTGAACTGATGAAGCAGAAGCAGTATTCACCGCTGCAGATCGCCGAAATGTCTCTGTCACTTTATGCGGCGAATGAAGGTTATCTGAAAGAAGTCGAGCTGAAGAAAGTGCTCGATTTCGAGGCATCTCTACTGTCATTTGCCAATGCCGAGTATGGCGATTTGCTGTCCAGCATCAACGAAACCGGTGATTGGAACGATGAGATAGAAGCGAAATTCAAGGAAATTATGGAGAAGTTTGTTTCGACTCAGTCTTATTAGGGGCAGGTGTCCTTTTTAGACCAATTTTGATTCACGAAGCTATACAGTTCGATTGAACACTGAGCATAAAGACTCCAATAGTTACATACAGGTATTAAGCGACGATGGCCGGCGGCAAAGAAATACGTAACAAGATTTCGAGTATCAAGAATACTCAGAAAATCACCAAGGCGATGGAAATGGTCTCCGCGAGCAAAATGCGCAAAGCCCAGGACCGGATGAAGCTTGGGAAGCCGTATGCACATCGCATTCGTTCAGTAATTGGTCATATTGCAAACTCTACTCCCGAATACCGCCATCAATATTTTGATGCGCGTGACATAAAGCGGGTGGGCTACATTGTTGTGTCAACTGATCGTGGCCTTTGTGGTGGATTAAACATTAATGCGTTCAAAGCAACAGTCGCCTCCATGAAAGAGTGGTCAGATCAAAATATAGAAATTGATATCTGCACAATCGGTGGTCGGGCGGCCACGTTTTTCAGGAATTATGGTGGCAACGTTGTCGCATCCATTCGCGACATTGGAGATACCGCAGAAGTTGCAGATGTTATCGGTGCGGTTCGAATCATGTTGGACAAATTCGACAACGGAGAAATCGATAAACTGATGATCGTCAGCAACGATTTCGTCAACACCATGACTCATAACCCAATGGTAAATCAGCTACTGCCTCTGTTGCCTTCCGGCGACGAAGACTTGCAGCACCATTGGGACTATCTCTATGAGCCCGAAGCCAAGGAATTGCTGGATGGACTCTTGTTGCGCTTTATCGAGTCTCAGGTTTACCAGGCAGTAGTTGAAAACAATGCCTGTGAGCAAGCGGCGAGAATGATTGCTATGAAGAGCGCATCGGATAACGCCGGCGATCTTATTGAAGAGCTGGGCCTGGTGTACAACAAGGCACGTCAGGCAGCGATTACACAGGAACTGTCGGAAATCGCCGGCGGCGCCGCAGCGGTGTAGTTATAAGCACATCGCCGTAAGAACACTAATTTTGAACATTTGATATAGAAAGATTGAGGAACCGAAAATGAGCAGCGGTCGAATCGTACAAATCATCGGCGCCGTGATTGACGTTGAGTTTGATCGGGAAAACATCCCGCAGGTATACGACGCGTTAACTGTCGACGACAGAGAAATCACCCTGGAAGTACAGCAGCAGCTGGGTGACGGCATCGTGCGCACCATTGCGCTGGGAAGTACCGAAGGTCTTAGCAGAGGCCTGACCGTTCAGGACACCGGTGCACCGGTATCGGTTCCCGTGGGAACCCAGACCCTGGGCCGCATCATGGACGTGCTGGGTCGACCTATTGACGAGCGCGGCGAGATTGGCGAAGAAGAAAGAATGCCCATTCATCGTAAGGCGCCTACTTACGAAGAGCTTGCTACCACCAATGAGTTGTTAGAAACCGGCATCAAAGTCATCGATCTGGTTTGTCCTTTTGCCAAGGGCGGTAAGGTTGGACTGTTCGGTGGTGCTGGTGTGGGCAAGACAGTGAACATGATGGAGCTCATCAATAACATCGCAACAGAGCACTCTGGCTTATCGGTGTTCGCTGGTGTGGGTGAGCGTACTCGTGAAGGAAACGATTTCTATCACGAGATGCAGGAATCTGGCGTAATCGATCTGGAAGGCGAATCGAAAGTATCCATGGTTTACGGCCAGATGAATGAGCCTCCAGGTAACCGTCTTCGGGTTGCCCTGTCTGGCTTGACCATGGCGGAAAAGTTCCGCGACGAAGGTCGTGACGTACTGTTGTTCATCGATAACATCTATCGATACACACTGGCGGGTACCGAGGTATCAGCACTGCTGGGCCGTATGCCTTCTGCGGTGGGCTATCAGCCAACACTGGCGGAAGAGATGGGTGCCTTACAGGAACGTATTACTTCTACCAAGACTGGCTCTATTACTTCTATCCAGGCGGTATACGTACCTGCTGATGACTTGACTGACCCATCACCTGCAACAACCTTCGCTCACCTTGATGCAAAAGTAGTACTTTCACGTGATATTGCTGCACTTGGTATTTACCCTGCGGTGGATCCACTCGATTCAACTTCTCGTCAGCTCGATCCATTGGTTGTTGGCCAGGAACACTATGACGTTGCCAATGGTGTGCAAACAGTACTGCAGCGATATAAAGAGCTGAAAGACATCATTGCCATTCTGGGCATGGATGAATTGTCTGATGAAGACAAGCAGACGGTGGCACGAGCGCGTCGTATATCGCAGTTCCTGTCGCAGCCTTTCACGGTCGCTGAAGTATTCACTAACGCACCAGGCAAGTATGTCTCTCTGAAAGATACAATTTCAGGATTCAAGGGGATCCTTGATGGTGAGTATGATGAATTGCCTGAGCAGGCATTCAGCATGGTTGGCACTATTGAAGAAGCGATTGAGAAAGCCAAGACTCTATAACAGGTCGCTGAAAAGGTAACGAACATGTCTATGACAATGCATTGTGACATCGTTAGTGCTGAGCAGAGCATCTTCTCTGGTCGAGTCGAGATGTTGATTGCTGCCGGTTCCCTGGGAGACCTGGGCATAGCGCCAGGCCACGCTCCTCTGCTTACAGCATTGATTCCTGGTCCGGTGCGACTGATCAAGGACGGCGGTGAAGAAGAAGTCTTCTATGTCTCCGGTGGTTTTCTGGAAGTGCAACGCAATGTGGTGACCTTGTTGGCAGATACTGCACTGCGCGCAGACGATGTGGATGAGGCTGCCATGCAGGAGGCCCTGGCAGAGGCGGAACGTGCCATGCAGGATGCCAGCGCTGAACTGGATTATGGTACAGCCGCAGCGCAACTGGCAGAGGCGGCAGCACAGCTGCGAGCACTGCGACAGCTTAAGAATCGAGCACAATAAGAAGCACTAAAGGTTTTATGACTGGAAAAGGTAGCGAGAGCTACCTTTTTTTTTGGTACTCTTTTTAAAGATACTCAACTCTTCTGGCCAGATTGTACTCAGGCTGATCTCATGGAAATTGTCGTACTGGCTGCCGGCAAGGGCACCAGAATGTATTCAGACTCACCCAAGGTCATGCATCAGATTGGTGGTAAGCCGATGCTGCAGCATGTTATCGATACGGCTGTGCTGCTCAAACCAGACCGCATTCACATTGTCGTGGGATTCGGTGGTGAAACAGTGCGATTGGCGCTGGATGATTATCCGGCCCGGCACATGCTGAACTGGGTAGAGCAGCAGGAGCAGCTTGGAACTGGTCATGCAGTGGCGCAGGCAATCGGCGATATCAATACCGCCGCAGCAGAAAATCCGGTTCTGGTCCTGTTCGGCGATGTTCCACTCATCACCACCAACAGCTTGCAGGCTGTAATCTCCAACTGCACAGATAACAGTATATCCCTGCTCACAGTGCACGCCAGTGATGCGGTGGGTCTCGGACGAATCATTCGTGATCAATCCGGAAGCGTAAGTGCAATCATTGAAGAACGAGATGCCAGCGAGGAACAAAGAAAGATTAATGAGGTCAACAGTGGCATCATGGCATTACCTGCCAGTCGGCTTGCAGGCTGGCTGGATGCACTGGAAAACAATAACGACCAGAAAGAGTATTACCTGACAGATGTTGTGGCGCTAGCTGTGTCTGAGGGCAGGGAGGTGCTTGCTACCACCCTGGCCGACGAAATGGAGGTCATGGGAGTCAACAACAAAAATCAGCTGGCATTGCTAGAGCGACACTATCAAATGACAAAAGCAGAACAACTCATGAATGCCGGTGTGACACTTCGCGATCCGGCAAGACTGGATATTCGAGGCGAGGTGACTTGCGGCAAGGATGTGGAAATCGATAGCAACGTTATTCTCGAAGGTCAGGTAGTCATCGGAGACAATAGCGTCATCGCCAGCAACTGTGTGATCAAGGATGCCAGGATTGGCGCTAATGTAAGAATCCTGCCGGGCACTCACATTGACGGGGCAGAAATTGGCGATCATGCCTCGGTAGGTCCAATGGCTCGTTTGCGTCCAGGCACCGTATTGGGTCAAGCCACCAAAATTGGTAATTTCGTGGAAACCAAGAATGCTGTGATTGGTGATGGTTCCAAGGCAAGCCATCTCGCCTATCTGGGTGATGTGGAGTTGGGAGAGAACTGCAATATTGGTGCTGGCACCATCGTCTGCAATTACGATGGCGTCAACAAACACAAGACCAGCTTGGGCAATAATGTCTTTGTTGGTTCCAATAGTGTGCTGGTCGCGCCAGTGACGCTTGAAGACAACGCCTTCGTCGCGGCTGGTTCTGCCATTAACTCCACCGTACCAGAAGACAACCTCGCAGTAGGCAGAAGCAAGCAACGAAATATTGCCGGCTGGAAGCGGCCCAGGAAGCAGGATCAGGATTAACTATCCATGTGCGGAATCGTAGGTGCAGTCACGGAACGGGAAGTATCGGGCATATTGCTTGAAGGCCTCAAGCGATTGGAGTACCGCGGTTACGACTCTGCCGGCATGGCCTTGATCAACCCGCCTGCAAAGCGCATCACCACCACAAAGACCGTTGGCAAAGTCAGCAAGTTGATTGCGGCGGCGAAGAAGTCCAGGGTCAAGGGCAAGGTGGGCATTGCTCATACTCGTTGGGCCACGCATGGTAAACCCACTGTAGCCAATGCCCATCCTCACGAATCCAACAAACAGATTTCCCTGGTTCACAATGGGATCATTGAGAACTTCGAAGCGCTTCGTGACAAACTGAGTCGGGCCGGTTACACATTCAGGACCGAGACAGATACCGAAGTCATTGCGCATCTGATTCATCAGGCGAGAAAAGGAGGTAAGGTGAGCCTCCTGAATGCAGTCAAGACAAGCATCAAGCAATTGCATGGTGCCTATGGTCTCTGTGTTATTGACAGCGAACAGGCTGATCGAATCGTGGTAGCCCGGAGTGGCAGTCCACTGGTAATTGGTGTGGGCATCGGAGAAAACTTTGTCGCCTCAGACCCCCTGGCTCTTGGCCAGGTGACAGATCGTTTTATTTATCTCGAGGAAGGAGATGTTGCCGAGGTGGGTCTGGGCAATATCGAAATCTGGCATGGTGCTAAAAAGGTCAGGCGCCCTGAAACTACCGTGCAGAATCACGTCAATGATACAGACAAGGGCGCTTATCAACATTTCATGCTTAAGGAAATCCATGAACAACCTCAGGTTATTCAGGACACCCTCGATGGACGCATAAGCAAAGGTAAAGTGCTGGAAGAAGCCTTCGGTATCAATGCCAGAACAATCTTCGATAAAGTTAACCAGGTACAGATTGTTGCTTGTGGTACCAGCTTTCACGCGGGCCAGGTTGCAAAATACTGGTTGGAATCCATTGCCCGTATTCCCTGTCAGGTGGACATTGCGAGCGACTTTCGCTATCGCGATATAATTGTGCAACCTGGCACCTTGTTTGTCACCATATCTCAGTCAGGGGAAACGGCAGATACACTTGCTGCACTTCGATATGCGCAAAAACACAAATATGTCGCCAGTCTGGCGATTTGTAATGTCGCTACCAGCTCGCTGGTCAGGGAATCAGACTTTTGTCTGCTCACCATGGCTGGCCAGGAAATCGGTGTGGCTTCTACCAAGGCGTTCACAACCCAGCTCTGTCTGTTACTGGTATTGACCGTAACCCTGGCCAGGAGAACTGGTCTAAAACCCAAAGACGAAGCAGTACTGGTCAAACAATTGGCTCGCCTGCCAAAGCTTGTTGAGAAGACCCTGGGCCTGAGTAAGGACATCAAGAAGATTTCAAAGCAGTTCTCCAATAAGAACCATTGTCTTTTTTTGGGGCGAGGTATTCAGTATCCAATTGCCAAAGAGGGTGCACTGAAACTCAAGGAAATCTCCTACATCCATGCGGAAGCCTATCAGGCAGGAGAACTCAAACACGGCCCCCTGGCACTGGTCGACAACAAGATGCCGGTTATTGCAGTTGCGCCCAATAACGATCTGCTGGGTAAACTGCGGGCGAATCTCTCTGAGGTGAGCGCCAGGGGTGGCAAGCTCTATGTGTTCGCCGATGAGAGCATCAAGTATGAGAGTGACAAGAGCTGTAAGGTTATCAACCTGCCCAATTCCCCCGACATACTGGATCCAATCGTGTTCACTATTCCACTGCAATTGCTCTCCTACTACGTTGCGATAACGAAGGGTACAGATGTGGATCACCCACGCAATCTCGCCAAGTCAGTTACAGTGGAATGAAGTTTGCCAAATGAAGTTCAGCGAAAAATCAAAGCAAGAAATTCTGAATATCGTTGAGCCAATGATGGACAGCTGCCTGGAGGGATCGAACGAGGATGATCACAGTAAGCATGTCAGGGATTTTACCGAAAGATTAAGAAACATCGTCACACCTGAAAATCTCAAAGCCCAGCTGTCATACAGACCCCGCGGTTATTTTACGAGAAGGGAATTCGTCAGTATGTTCAGAAGAAAGGAGTCAGTAGGTATTGTCTGGAGACAATATATTTCTACTACTGATGACGAATTTGTAAATCATGCGATCTTTGTGGAAAGAGATAACAGGATTCTCATCGATCACTGCCTGATTTGTTAATCATTCCTCACAGGCCAGCACTACACCCGGCCTCACCAATTCAGCCCGACTATTGCTATTTACTTTCCGGCGAACGCAAAGCGCGCTGGCTTTTCTCCAGTCGCTTCAGATGTTCTTTCAGCAGCGGCTTGCGATGAAGCGCAACGCCCGTTGCCAGTACGTCAATAACCACAAGATGGGCGATGCGCGAAGAGACCGGTGTTGAGGCCTGCAAATCTTCTTCCATATTTACCGGTATGGGAATGCTGCACTGTTGACTCAGTGCAGTGCCGGCCGGAGCCAGGCCGATGACAGTTGCGCCCGCTTCACGGGCCAGGCGGACGCTTTCCAGGAGTGCCCGGGTTTGACCGGACTGAGAGATGGCGACAACCACATCGTCCTGTCCCAGTGCGATTGCAGACATATGCTGAATGTGAGGGTCTGTGTAGGCGGTAGTGGAAAGTTGCAGGCGGAAGAACTTGTGTTGTGCATCTGCTGCCACAGAACCGGAAGCGCCAAACCCATAGAACTCAACCCGGCGTGCGTTGCTGATGGTGTTAATAGCCTGTTCGAGCACGACCGGATCCAGTTCTTCTCGCACGGTGAGCAATGAACCTATGGTGGTATCGAACACCTTGTTGCGCAGATCTTCTACGGTATCGTTGTCGTCCACAGCAAACTGGGTAAAAACACTGCCAAATCCCATCTGTTGCGCTAACTGCAGCTTGAATGCCTGAAACCCGTTGAAGCCAATTGCCCGGCAGAACCGGATGACGGTCGGTTCGCTGACTTCGGTTTTGGCAGCAAGATCGACGATTCGCATATTGATCACTTCGCTTGGATTGGCCAGCACGAAATCGGCAACTTTGCCTTCTGATTTCCGAAGTGTTGACCTGTTCTCAGCGATACGGCGTATCAGATTAGGTGATTGCACAGGGCACCTGTAGAATTAATGAGCGCCCGGCAATGCTACCCAATAACCATCCCGGACGCACTGATTTACATGCATTCTCAGTCGCAAGATCTCTCCCTTCGTTTTGTTGAATCCATTGAGTCGATTGGCAAAGAACACTGGAATCAGCTGACAGGAACTCACAATCCCTTTATGCGCTACGAGTTTCTCCAGGCACTGGAGAAAACCGGTTGTACGACTCGCCGCACCGGATGGCAACCGCATCACGTAGCGGTCTTCAGGGGCGATAGCGAGACGCCGGTGGCCGTCATGCCTCTCTATCTAAAGACCAACAGCTGGGGTGAATATGTTTTCGACTGGTCATGGGCAAACGCCTACCAGAGCTATGGCTTCGACTACTATCCCAAGTTTGTTACTGCCGCACCATTCACGCCAAGTTTCGGCGCACGTTTCTTTGTCGACACCTCTCTGGATAAACGAATTGTTCTCAGCTTGATTGCAGAAAAGACTAAGGAAAAGGCAGAGCTACTAGGGGCCTCTTCCTGGCACATTCTGTTTCCTACACCGGAACAACACGAACTGCTTTCAGAGCTGGAGTTGCAACCCCGCATTGCGACACAGTTTCACTGGCACAATCGGGGCTACGAATCATTCGATGAATTTCTTGCCGCACTGAATTCCAGAAAACGTAAGTCGATTCGAAGAGAGCGTAAACAAGTCAGCGAACAAGACTTCACATTCATCCATACTGAAGGCGCTGATATCACGGAACAGCAGTGGGCTGATTTCTATCTCTTCTATCAATCCACCTATCTTGTCAGAGGCATGCAGGGCTATCTGAAATTGAATTTTTTCAGGGCGCTTGCCGAGTCCATGCCAGAACAGTTGCTGATGGTGAATGTTGAAATGCAAAATGCAACCGTGGCTGCTGCGCTTTTTTTCAAGAACGATGAGAAACTGTTTGGTCGCTACTGGGGCTGCAGAGAGGAGCACCAGTTTCTGCATTTCGAAACCTGTTACTATCAAGGGCTCGACTACGCGATTGCACACAGACTCTCCAGCTTCGATGCTGGCGCACAGGGAGAGCACAAGATTCAGCGTGGCTTCGAACCGATCACAACCTACTCCAATCACTGGATTGCAAACCAGGCATTTTCCGAAGCCATTGCCGACTTTCTTCGCCAGGAGAAGCCGAACATTGCAGCCTATCAGAAGGAGGCAAGATCCCTGCTTCCATTCAGACAGGCAGACGCCTGAAGAAAACAGGATATCTTTTTGTATATAAGATTTGTGATTACCGATCTGGACACTGACTCAGGAAAGCGGCAGGGCGTGTTCCAGGCTTTGTTCGAATTGCGGGACGATGGGGAGCTATTCGACTATGAGGAAACAAGGCTGCAGGAACTCACAGACTGGTTCAATGAGAACCTGAAGGAACCTACAAGCTTACGGCGAGCGGCTAACAAGTTTCATACGGTTCCCAGGGCAATAAGCTGGTTTAAGGACTATGCGAGCACGCACCTTTCAAAAATGCGTGAGCTTGTCGCTATTCTGGAAGCACATGACATTAGGGTAGAGATGATTCAAACCGACAGGCCCGGTTACATAGTCTATGAAGATGCCCACCAGATTTCGGCGGAGCCATTTAAGGACACGGGCGCTTGAAGTTCACTTGTAGTCCCTACAATGCCAGATCAATACCCAGCACGATCAGCAGCAGGGCTATTGACCACAAGGCACAGGCACTGATATCGAGAATAGAATAAAGCCTGCGATTAAAAGCACTGACCCCAAGCAAAGCAGGGATAATGCTACGGATCGCTGGCACAAATCTGCCAATAAAGATCGCGAACACACCGTAGCGACGGACCAGCGCTTCAGCACGTTGCAATCTGTCCTGATAACGCTGAGCCCACTTTGAATGATGGATACCCGGCCCTGCTAACAATCCAGCATAGAATCCTACGTGGTCACCCACGGTGGCGCCCACCATCGCCAGCAGTACCATGAGCTCTGAGCTTACCATGCCAGCACTATAGAGATAGGAGCACAGCAGGAGTAACAATGCGCCGGAAACAAATATGCCTATCCCGACACAGGCTTCCGCGAAGGCAAGCACCGGAATGAGCAGGATGGCGCGTTCGCCATAGCTGTCCAGCCAACTGGTAATGAGTTCCATAGTTTCCTTATTACGAAAAGGGTAGGACTTCTGGGTCAGTCCATTTAGAATCAATGGCCCAAACAAGAATAATGCTCTGGAGGACGCATATGAACCGACTAACCTCCCTATTCACGGCTATTTGTGTGTTAGTGCCTGCTTCGCTGATGGCCCAGCAAGCGGATACTTACGACTACTGGCAGAACCAGCGAGAAATGGTGCGCCGTGGTCAGCAGGCAGTATTCATGTGTAACGGCCTGTTTACTTCCAACCGCAGCCTGGAACAGGTTTTCGAACGAGAACTTGCCTTCCTGCCAGATCCCGTGGGCACAGCCGAAGGTGGTGACTATAACGTCGATTGGGACAGGCAAGCGGTGGAAATTGGCGCCCCGGGCGCGGTTCCCACTATGCGCGCAGTGTTCAGGGAAGGCATTGGCTGCGTCATTCTGCCCCCGGACCAGACTCTGGCGGATATAGAGCGGTTGCCAGAACTGACCTTGCCCTATCCGCCAGGCAATCCGGAACAAATTCCCTGGCCTGACGGGGACCTGGTCGAGGACAAGCCTCTGCCGGCCAACATAAATAGTACTGCCCTTCAGGCTGCTTCCGATTGGGCTTTCGACAGACCGACACCAGAGCAAGCAACGATCAGCCTGTTAGTGGTCCATCAGGGAGAGATCATTCACGAACGCTATACGGATGGTTTTGATAAGTCTACCAGGACCCGCACCTGGTCGACGGCAAAGAGCATTGCGGCCACTCTTATTGGCATGCTCGTCGATGAAGGCAGAATGGAGCTTGATGCTCCACTCGGATTCGAATGGTTGCCAGAGGCTCGCTCTCCGGAGACCGATCCGCGCAATGCAATCACATTGAGACACGCACTAAACATGTCCACAGGCCTGCAGTCCATTGACAATAACCGGCTTGAATATGCAACCGGGTCCGGGCTGTCCTATTGGGCCGGTGCCAGCTCCATTGATGGCGCGCGGAGCAGGGCGCTCATTCGTGAACCCGGAACGCGCTGGGATTACGAAAACTACGATACTTTGCTCGCAGTCTTCGCAATGAAACGCGCTTTGGGTGGTGAAAAAGAGTACGCAGAATTCCCACGCAAGGCCTTACTGGACAAAATTGGCATGCGCAACACTCTGGTGAGCACAGATCGCTTCGGTGATTTTATTCTCAGCAGCCAGGTGTATACCAATGCAAGAGACCTGGCACGTTTCGGTATGCTCTATTTACAGAAGGGTGTCTGGAATGGCGAACGACTGCTTTCGGAAGAATGGATAGACTTTGTGACCACACCAGCTCCAGCTACCGCAGAGATTGGCAACATGTATGGTGGACAGTTCTGGCTTGTTCCTGACAACCGGGACGATGTGCCAAAAGATGCTTACATGACCAATGGCAACCGTGGTCAGTTCACCATCATTGTGCCATCCCACGACCTGGTCATCGTCCGCCGCGGCCTGGACTATGGCCGCCAGGGTTTTGACCGGTGGGGGCTGGCGCGAGAGGTAATCAAAGCCATTAACTAGTTTCTGGATTAGAAACGAGCATCCAAAAAGAAAGGCCAGCAAATGCTGGCCTTTTTTTGTTGCTCGGGTGATTCAGATCGCTCTGAAAATCTCACCGTAGGCGTTGGTTACCCAGGGCTCACCATTGGGTCCAACGCTGATATCAAGGCCGTTGCCTTCTACCTGGTCCCAATCGAAACCATTCCAGCGATAGATTCCCTGTAAATCGATGCCATCAAAATTGAAGAAGTCTTCATCAGGCGTGCCGATTACCCATACTGAACCATCGGCACCAACGCCAATATCACCAGCCTCTCCCGGCAGCTGTAGCCATCCATTGCTGGTGAGAGTGAAGATACGATCGCTAAAACCTACCACCCATGGTGTACCGTCGGGTCCTACATCGATGCGACTACCAGAGCCACCATAGTTGTCCCAGCCCAAACCGTTCCATCTATAGATGCCTTCGTAATAAGCGGCCCATACAGAACCATCGGCACCAATTCCTATATCAAGCGCAAAACCTGGCATCCTTTGCCAGAAACCGTCATTGCCAAGCCTATAAATTTCATGATCGAAGTTGATGACCCAGGGCCTGCCATCGGGCTCAACGTCAATGCGAAGCGCACCACCCTCTGCGACGAATCCACCAAAACCATCGAGCCTGTAGATGCCATATCCCCCAGGTTGAGGATCTGTACCAATTACCCATACCGCTCCATTGGCGCCAACGCCTACGTCATAGGCGTAACCATGAACCTGGCGCCAAATGGGAAAAGGTGAGTACGTCCAGTTGTCCAGTGTGGGTTGATTTTCAAGCACGCCATAATCAAGAAGCGTAAACAGATTGTTTCCCTGGTTGCTAAACTCAAACCAGTAACGCTCTCCATTGATGCTGGCTTCCGGAATGCTTAGCCGATCTTCGCTAAAGCTGGCGACAAGGAAGCTGCCCGAAGGTTCGACATCTGAGGAAGCGATCAACTCCATCTGTAGCGGATCAGTGCCTGGCAACAATCTGAACTCCGCACGAAATGCGCCAGCTTCGGTGACGATCTCATTTACGATGAGAATGTCATCATGAAACTCTACGCCATGGGCGTGAGCTTGCTGTGCAATCAGAATCGCTGATACGGCGGCTAGCGCATATCTAACTATCTGATTAATATCGATTTTCCTCATTTTGGCCCTGCGATTGTTGGTATTGTGATTTTGACTATGCGATAAACAGGCTTAACCTTTTCTGAACAGTGTTCAGCCTTGGTGGGGTCAGGGAATCGGCAGTATGATGAAGCAAAGCATCCTGACAGGAATCGGGCCAAGCAACCGAGAGAGGTTCAGCATGAAGAAAATCATAAAGTGGCTATCACTGGCGCTGCTTGCTGCGATCACAATCATACTGCTTTCCCTTCGTGTTTTTGGATTTGAACCCCAAGACCAACGCCCTGGATTGTGGCTTGCGGGTGAATTGGTGGAACAGCCGGTAAACGATTGGTCTTTCACCGATGCACATGAAGAGATATACGTGCAAACACGAACCCAGTATGGCATTCCCCATTCAGTAACGACTTACTGTGTGGTTTATGATGACGAATTTTATCTGTTCTCTGCCTATTACGGTGGGGGCACTTTCCCCGACGATAGAAGCTGGAACAGAAATGTCATCAGAGATCCCAGGGTGAGGCTGAAGATTGGTGATCGCCTTTTCGATCAGCGTGTTTCACATCTGACCGATGAAACTATGCGAAGCAGCGTGCACCAGGCATTCATTGACAAATATCCTCAATGGAATAGCCCTGGATTGGAGAATGTCCACATCCTGCATGTCGAATAGACAGCAGCAGAAAATCAGGAATATTCATACGGGATAAGATCAGCGGGACTTGTTCCACACCAATAACTGATTGTTTGCCGGCATGGCATTGTCTTCGCTGAACTCGAAGCCAGCCGCGATTGCCAGCTTATTGACCCATTCAAAATCGCGAATGCCACTGACAGGGTCTCTTTCTTTTAGCCACACATCGAAATTGGCATTTGAAGCCGTAGTAAATTCCCCGCCGTACTTGAAAGGTCCATAGATCATCAGCTTGCCGCCAGCGATACAGTGATTCCCAACCTCGGCGAAGAAATTTTCTACTGAGTCTGCTGACATAATATGTAGCGAGTTTGCGGAGAACACCGAATCGAAACTCTCCACCGACCAAGGGCGATGATTCACGTCCAGGCTGAGAGCTTGAGGCAGGTTGCCCAGTTCTGCTGCAGTAATTCTCAGATTGAGGAGCGCGACATTCGAAGGGATGTCCGTTGATTGCCAGTATACTTCCGGAAACTGTTGCGCGAAAAAGACTGCATGCTGTCCAGTACCCCCGGCGATCTCAAGAAGCCTGCCAGCATTTGCAATATGTCGTTCAAGCACTTCGAGAATTGGTCGTTTATTGTTCTCGCAAGCCTGACTGAAAGGAAGCGCTTCCATTACTCAGGTTTTTTGCTTGCGCTTGAATACATATTTACTGACTGTGGATTCTTCCTCGTCGAATTGGTAACCATCCTCTGTGAATCCTTGCAGTGCTTGCGGAGACTTTAGTCTGTTTTTGATGATGTGGGCAGCCATCTTGCCGCGGGCATTCTTGGCAAAGAAACTCAGCACACGATATTTGCCGCTTGCCCAGTCTTTGAATTGGGGCGTGATGATCTCAGCTTCGATGTTCTTGGCTTGTAATGCACTAAAGTATTCATTGGAAGCGAGATTGATTAATACCCGGCTTCTCTTAGTTTGCTGGTTCAGCTCCGTATTCAAGGAGTCTGTAAGTTTTGCTCCCCAGAACTCGTAGAGGTTCTTGGCTTTGCCACTGGCAAAATTTCGACCCATTTCCAGCCGATAGGCCTGCATCAGGTCCAGTGGCCTGAGGACACCATAGAGTCCGGAAAGTATGCGTAAGTGTTTCTGTGCAAAGTCCAGATCGGCAGAAGAGAAATGTTCCGCCTGTAGTCCCAGATAGACATCTCCCTTGAAGGCAAAGATCGCCTGACGAGCGTTGCCGCGATCGAATGGCGTTTGCCAATTGGCGTAGCGCTGAAAATTTTCTTCTGCCAGCTTGTCGCTGATATTCATTAGTTCCGCAATCCCATCGGGATCAAGTTTACGCAGGGACTGAACCAGTTTTTCCGAATCGGAAAGAAACCGGGGTTGGGTAAACTTGCGGGTGCTTATCTTGCTTTCATAATCCAGCGACTTCGCTGGTGAGACTACGATCAACATACTACTCGGTCCTGATTCTCAAGCTGCAGGTGAAGCAGCTCTGGCCAGAGTGCTTCGATGGATGTAAACAGCGCTATAGTAACAAACCAGAACCCCAGTAGTCCTGTAGCACTGGGATCGAACTAGGGATTATGATGGCAAGCCATGATCGAGCGACTACAGAAATTGGCAGCGGCCCTCCGTCATGTGCGTGCCTTATTGCTCCTGTTGGCTGCGCTCAGTTTTGCGATTGTCACCCTAAGCCTGGTGGATAATCCCTGGATTGCGGAAGATATCTGGCTAATGCCAGCTGTTGCAGCACTGCTATGGTGCCTGAACCTCTACAGCCTGAGCTTCCTGTTTCTTTCAGTGCCTGCTGCCACAGACGAGGGACTAAACTGGCGCCAGCGACTATCCCGCAAGATTCGCCGGAGTGCTGCCTGGGTGGCAGCGCTGTTGTTCTTGATTCTCACCGGTGCACTGGCACTGTTGACTTATCAACTTCTGCGGGTCGCTTTCTTCTAGCAGACTGGAAAAGATTCCTGCCCGGGCCGCCTGTTGTGGCATCATAGCGCTGCCTGAACAAGACAAGACTCTATGCACACCTTCATCAAGATAGTCGACAGATTAAATGACAGCCTGGGCCGAAACTTCGCCTGGTTAGCGCTGCTCATGGTTCTGGTGATGGGCCTCATTGTGGCGCTGCGATACCTGTTTTTGATTGGGTCCATCGCCTTGCAGGAATCAGTGATGTATCTCAATGCACTGATCTTTACCATGGGTGCAGCCTATACATTGAAAGAGCAGGGCCATGTACGGGTCGATGTATTCTACAATCGCTGCAACAAGCGGACCCAGACGCTTATTGATATGGTTGGTAGCCTGCTTTTTCTGGTTGTCAGTTGTAGTTTTATTATCTGGGCCAGCTGGGACTATGTCAGTATCTCCTGGCGCATACGGGAAGGGTCGGCCGAATCCAGCGGACTGCCCTTCGTGTATCTGCTCAAGACCAGCATCGTGATATTGCCGACGCTATTGATTCTGCAGGGCCTGTCTGAATTTCTAAAAGCCTTGAATGCTTTTCGCGCGCAAGGTGATGACACTTGATTGACCTGTTACCACTGCTCCTGTTCCTGGTGGTATGTCTGTTTCTCATGGCGGGTTATCCAGTGGCGCTCACGCTTGCTGGTGTGTCGCTATTATTTGCCGGGCTGGGAGAGCTGTTTGGAGTATTCGACCCGGCATTTATTTCGCTTATTCCGAATCGCATCTACGGCATTCTGGTCAATCAGAATCTGCTGGCGGTTCCCCTTTTTGTCTTTATGGGCGCCATGCTGGAAAAATCCCGCATCGCAGAGGACCTGCTGCGCAACATGGAGATGGTATTCGCCAGACTCCCTGGCGGGCTGGGTATAGCAGTCATTCTGGTGGGGATGCTGCTCGCTGCCAGTACTGGTATCGTCGGAGCGACGGTAGTGACCATGGGCATTCTCTCTCTTCCCACCATGTTGCAAAGCGGTTACCGCCCATCCCTTGCCTGCGGAACTCTCTGTGCAACGGGTACACTCGGCCAGATCATCCCACCATCTATATGTCTGGTGCTATTGGGCGAAGTGATCTCCAATGCCTATCAGCAATCACAACTTAACGCAGGCGTATTCGCGCCGGATTTCGTCTCCATTGGCGATCTCTTTGCCGGCGCCATCTTGCCAGGCTTATTGTTGGTGTTTGCTTATGCCTGCTATGTCTTGTTTGTAGCAATCAGCAATCCACAGGCAGCGCCCTCTTCGACCCGCCATCAGCAGGTGGATCGAAAGACTCTGTTCATTGCCTTGTTAAAAGGGCTGTTTCCGCCTGTCCTGTTGATGGTGGCAGTATTGGGATCAATCCTGAATGGCATGGCAACGCCAACCGAAGCAGCTTCGGTGGGTGCTATCGGCGCCATGCTGTTGGCCCTTGGCAAGCGAAAACTCAACAAGGATGTATTACATCAGGTCTCCCTGGAAACCCTGCGCATTACCTCGATGATCTACCTGATACTGGTTGGCGCCACAATCTTCTCTTCCATTTTTCGTGGCTTTGGTGGCGAGGAGCTCATTGAGGGCTTATTCAGCGGCCTGCCAGGTGGCGTCATCTCAGCCACATTGATCGTCATGCTGGTGATTTTCTTGTTGGGATTTATCCTGGACTTTATTGAAATCACGTTTATGGTAGTGCCCCTGGTTGGTCCAGTACTCCTGTCGATGGGGCTGGACCCAATCTGGCTTGGAGTGATGATCGCTATCAATCTGCAAACTTCATTTCTCACACCACCATTTGGATTCTCCCTTTTCTATCTGAGAAGTGTGGCGCCGGAAAGCGTGGCAACAACCGATATCTATAGAGGTGTAATCCCCTTTGTTGCGCTCCAGCTATTGCTGCTGATTCTGTTAGCATTCCAACCCGGGCTGGCTACCTGGCTACCTTCTGTGCTCAATCAATAAGGAAACTCTTATGTCTGAAGTACCCGAAAATCCTGAGATTCTGGGAGAGTTGGCACTGCAAACGCTGGCGATGCCCAAAGATACCAATGCCAATGGCGATATTTTTGGTGGTTGGCTGGTTTCTCAGATGGATCTCGCTGCAGGCATCATCAGTAAACAGGCCACCAAGGGGCGTTCTGCTACGGTTGCAATCCAGAATGTCAGCTTTCTCAAACCGGTGCAGGTGGGCGCGACTGTCAGTTGTTATGGAAGAGTCACAAAACGCGGGCATACTTCAGTTCATATTGCCGTAGACGTCTGGACCTGGCATCAGCTTACTCACAGTGATGGGCAGAAAGTAGCAGAAGGCCTATTTGTCTTCGTTGCCATAGACGAGAATGGCAGGCCCCGCCCGCTGCCCGGATTGGATTGATTCAAACCATGAACTTGCCCCTGCCCAGGAAAACTTTTGCAATCTCCGTTCTAACTGGCACTTTGCTTCTATCGATAGCTCTCGGGGCGGTTGCCCAGACAAGCGTTGTTAATCACCTGTCCCATTTTGATGGATCGCTGAGAGAGTCATCTGGATTGGCGATTCATGGCGGGTTTCTCTGGACAATCAATGATAGTGGTGCGGAACCGCTCATCCACAAGCTCGACACAGATGGTAACCAGATCAGCAGCATCAGAATCGACAAGGCGATCAACACGGATTGGAGTCTTTGGCCAGTGACGATCAACACCTCTACATTGCTGACACTGGCAACAATTTCAATCGACGCGACTTCCTTGTGATTTATCGTGTCTCCTGGGCCAGCCTGGAGACGGAGAACCAGGATGTTGATCGACTGGAAATACGCTACGGCGACTACAGGGCGGGAAATACCCTGAGCCACAATTTTGATTCTGAAGCACTGGCGGTACGGGGAGATGAGCTCTGGCTATTCACGAAGAATCGTGGCGATCTACGCAGCAATCTCTATCGGTTTCCGAAAGTACCTGGAAACTACAGTCCTATGCCTAGCCAATCACTGGAAGTTAACTCTCCCATTACTGCGGCTGACATCAATCCTCGTACTGGTGAGTTGGCGCTGATTGGCAATCGGCGCGGAGAAGAAGATTATCTTTGGAGAATGCCCACATCTGAAGATGGTGTGGTGTGGGAAGAACGTTCACTCACGCCATTCGCCCCGATAGATCAATGGGAGGCCGTTTTGTGGGATGTTAGTGCAGGGCGAATCCTGCTAAGCCACGAACAAAATGCCACCAGATTTGCAGGGATTGCTGAGATCCAGCCCTAGTCAGCCGGTAGCTTGCGTGCTTCGATGAGCGCTTCTTCTGCGATGCGATTGTAGTTCATCACACCATCTCGAAAGCTGCTCCAGGATTGGTAAATCCGCTGTGTGGTTTCATCAGATTGCGCCATTTCCCTCACTACCTCGTCAGAGATACGACGCAGCTCGATCAGTACATCATCAGGCAGGCGGCGAAGTTCTACACCATGATCTTCAACCAGTGCGCGCAATGCTTCGTTATTTTTTGCCATCAGTTCATCCAGCAAGGTCTGGTTCATTACCTCAGCGCCAGTTAGCAAAATAGTTTGCAGGTCTTCTGGCAGGGCTTCGAAACGCTCTTTGTTAAAGATTGTTTCCAGAGTCGAACCTGGCTCATGCCAACCTGGGTAATAATAGTAGTCGGCGACGGTGTGGTAGCCGGCCGCCAGGTCGTTATAGGGGCTGACAAACTCGGTCGCATCAAGGGCGCCTGTCTGTAACGCCGTAAACACTTCGCTGACCTGCATGGTGACGGGCACGCCGCCTGCTCTGCGGAATACTTCACCTCCCAGGCTGGGAATGCGCATCTTCAGACCCTGCAAGTCTGCAAGAGAGTTGATTTCCTTGTTGAACCAGCCAAACATCTGCGTACCGGAATTTCCACCACGAACGGGAATAAGGTTAAAGGGAGCATAGATTTCCTGCCAAAGTTCATTGCCGCCTCCAAAACGGAGCCAGGCATCCTGCTCATAGCTGGTCATACCAAAGGGTATTGATGAGAAGAAAGGGGTGCCAGGTATCTTTCCTTGCCAGTAGTAAGCGCCGGTATGGCCAATTTCGGCCACCCCCTGGGATACAGCGTCGAAGACCTCAAGTCCACCGACCAGTTCATTAGCGCCATATACACGAATCTGCATACGACCGTTGCTCATGGTTTCGACTAGCTCAGCAAAGTATTCCGGAGATGTGCCCAGGGCAGGGAGATTCTTGGGCCAGGAAGTAATCATCTTCCATTCGTAGACCTGTTGTGGTTCTGCGGTCGCCACAGCAGTAGTTTCTGACTCGACAGGTTCCTGACTACAGGCCGCCAGAATCAGGCAGCAAGCACCCAACAAGATGGAATTCGTGATGTGTTGTGAAGTCTTCATATCCTTGGCTCTTATTGATTCTTATGGCCTGGCGCTCTACTCAGCTAACCCAGCACTTCCAGATTGGCATAAGATAACACCAACCATTTACTACCTACGGCATCGAAGTTTACCTGAACCCGCGCGTTGCTGCCTTGTCCCTCATAGTTCAACACCACCCCTTCACCGAATTTTCCGTGAGCGACCCGCTGACCCAGTGATATCTGGGTGTCTGGCACTTCGACATTGCTGCCGAAAGCAGATGATGAAGACTTGCCGTTTCGATTTGCGATCGGGCTGGTTCGATTGATTGTGGTTTTGAGTCGAATGGCATCAACCAGTTCGCTGGGAATTTCCTTGATAAACCGGGACGGACGACACAGGTTCACATCACCGTGCATGCGTCTGGACTCGGCATGGCTTAGATACAGTTTGTTCTTGGCCCGGGTGATGCCTACATAACAGAGCCGGCGTTCTTCTTCCAGGCCGGCCAGATTGTCCATAGACATCTTGTGAGGAAAAAGACCTTCTTCCATCCCGGACATGAAAACCAGCTGAAACTCCAGGCCCTTGGCTGAGTGCAGAGTCATTAACTGTACCGCGTCTTCCGATTCATCGGCCTGGGTATCACCTGCGTCCAGCGACGCCTGATCAAGAAATGCTGCTAACAGCGAGTTGGAGCGCAAGTCAATTTCTTCTTCGATATCGGGAGTATCGAAGCTGCTGGCTGCAGAAACGAGTTCATCCAGATTCTCCAGCCGTGCCCTTGCCTTCTCACCGCCTTCTTTTTCATGATGATGCACGAGTCCGGAGTTCTGGATGATGTACTCAGCTTTTTCATGCAGCTCGAGTTCTGCACAGGCAAGCGCCAGTTCATCAATGAGTTGCAGGAAAGCCAACACGGCATTCGCTGCACGCGCGGTTAACAGGCTTTGATTAACGCACTCGACGCAGGCCTGCCAGAGGGAACAATTGTGTTCTCTCGCCACCTGGCGAACGGTCTCGATGGTCCTGCCACCAATCCCGCGTGTTGGTACATTAATGATACGTTCAACAGCGGTGTCATCATGGCGATTTACCAACAGGCGCAAATAGGAGAGGGCATTCTTTATTTCCAGGCGTTCATAGAATCGGTGGCCGCCGTAAATCCGGTAGGGCATTCCCACGCGTAGAAGCGCATCTTCCAGCTCGCGGGATTGCGCATTGGAGCGATACAACACGGCCGCATCACTACGCCTGTTGCCGCCATTGCTCCAGTCTTGCAGGCGATCCACGATGAAGCGGGCCTCATCCTGTTCGTTAAAGGCTTCGTAGAGACTGATCTGTTCGCCTTCGGCACCTTCGGTCCACAGGTTCTTCCCCAGCCGACCCTGGTTATTGGCTATGAGTTTGTTGGCGGCATTGAGAATCGTGGAGGTAGACCGATAGTTCTGTTCCAGGCGAATCATGTCCGCATCTGGAAAATCGCTACTGAATTGCTGAATGTTTTCTATACGAGCACCGCGCCAGCCATAGATGGATTGATCATCATCCCCAACCACCATCATCTGATTGTCACCACCTGCCAGCACCCGTAGCCAGGCGTACTGAATAGTATTGGTGTCCTGAAACTCATCCACCAGGATATATTGAAAACGTTGCTGGTAGTGTTGCAGGATCTGGGGATTGTTGAGCCATAGCTCGTGGGCACGCAACAAAATCTCGCCAAAATCGATCATGCCACCCCGGTCGCAAGCTTCTTCGTAGGCCTTGTACACCTCCAGCATAGTCTTGGTGTAGTCGTCATCGAAGTGATCGATGTTGCCTGCCCGCCTACCTTCGTCTTTCTGCGCATTGATATACCACTGGCATTGCTTGGCGGGCCAACGTTCCTCATCGACCTTCAATGAGCGCGTCACTCGCTTTATCAAGCGTAACTGGTCATCAGCGTCGAGAATGTGAAAGTCTTCTGCGAGTCCTGCTTCCTGCCAGTGGCTGCGTAGCAGGCGGTGCGCAAGGCCGTGAAAGGTACCGACCCACATGCCACCGAATGACTGGCCAACCAGCTCCTCAATACGTCCACGCATCTCCCTGGCTGCCTTGTTGGTGAAGGTGACCGCAAGAATGGCAAAAGGCGACACGTTTTCAGCCTGAATGAGCCAGGCAACACGGTGTACCAGAACACGGGTTTTGCCACTACCAGCCCCTGCCAGCACCAGGAGGTTGCGAGCCGGGCTTGCTACTGCGTTGCGTTGTTGATCGTTGAGGGAATCGAGTATGTGGGAAACATCTTCCATGGATTGCTATTTTAGCCTTTCCCTTTCCAATCTTCCTTGGGTTTTTGCGCTTCAGCTACCATTGAGTGACTTAGTGCTGACTGAGCATTTTTGCTAGAATACGCGGCCCTCGTTGTGACAGGCACAACATTTAGTCAGAGTCCCTGGGAGACAAGTATGTCGGTAAGATCAGACGACGCGCCATTTAACTGGCAGGATCCTTTTTTACTGGAAGAACAGTTAAGCGAAGAAGAGCGCATGGTTCGCGATACCGCGAAACAATACGCCCAGAACAAGCTGTTACCCAGAGTCCGCGAAGCCTATCGCAATGAGGAGACCGATCCAGCCATCTTTCGTGAGATGGGTGCGCTCGGGCTGCTCGGATCAACCATTGAAGGCTACGACTGCGCCGGCATGAATTATGTCTGCTATGGCCTGATCGCCAGGGAAATCGAAGCAGTGGATTCGGGCTATCGTTCCATGATGTCGGTGCAATCCAGTCTGGTTATGCACCCGATCAATACTTTCGGTAGTGAAGAACAGAAACAGAAATATCTGCCCAAGCTTGCCAGCGGTGAATACATCGGCTGTTTCGGTTTGACCGAACCGGATCACGGTTCAGATCCAGGCTCCATGAATACACGGGCGAAATCGGTGGCGGGCGGTTACAGTCTCTCCGGCGCCAAGAATTGGATCAGTAATTCCCCGATTTCTGATGTGTTCGTCGTGTGGGCCAAGGATGACGAAGGCGTGATCAGGGGTTTTATTCTCGACAAGGGCATGGAAGGACTGAGCGCGCCCAAAATTGAAGGCAAGCTGGCATTGCGAGCCTCGATTACTGGTGAGATCGTGATGGATGAAGTCTTTGTGCCGGAAGAAAACAAGCTTCCCAATGCCCAGGGTCTCGGTGGCCCATTCAGCTGTTTGAATTCAGCACGATTAGGTATTGCCTGGGGCGCGCTGGGCGCTGCCGAAACCTGTTGGCACGCCGCGTTGCAATATACGCTTGATCGCAAACAGTTCGGACGTCCCCTGGCGGCAAACCAGATTATTCAGAAGAAGCTGGCCCAGATGCAAACTGATATCTCTCTGGGATTGCAGGGATGTCTGCAGGCCTGCCGGCTTCGTGATGAAGGTAAGCTGGCGCCAGCATTGATTTCATTGCTGAAGCGAAATTCCTGCCTGAAAGCGCTGGATGCAGCCCGGGAGGCGCGGGATATGCTGGGCGGCAACGGCATCTCCGACGAGTATCCGGTAATGCGGCATGCACAGAATCTGGAAGTGGTTAATACTTATGAAGGAACACAAGATATCCACGCATTGATTTTGGGAAGAGCACAGACCGGCATTCAAGCCTTCACCGGATAATTGTCCCTAAGCCAACTTACAGGTAGCTCAGGAAAATTCCCAGAAAGATCACCGCGCCAACCCAGTTGTTGTTGAGAAACGCACGAAAGCAGGCGCCCGGCGAGCGATCTTTGATCAGGAGCTGTTGGTAAATCAGCAGCCCTGCGGCAATCAGCAGGCTGATGTAATAGGGAGAACCTATCTCGAAACGTCTGCCTGCAAGAATCATGGCGACAATAAACATTGCCTGTAGCGCGCCTATCATGAGCTTGTCAGCATCGCCAAACAGTATTGCGGTAGACTTGACCCCTATTTCCTTGTCGAAATCTCTGTCAACCATTGCATATTCTGTATCGTAGGCAACAGTCCATAGAATGTTGGCGACGAAGAGCAGAAATACGGCCGAGGGGATGGATTCTGTTTGTGCCGTGAACGCCATCATGATGCCCCAGGAAAAAGCGACTCCAAGCACCACCTGAGGCAAGTGAGTGAAGCGCTTCATGAATGGGTAAGTAGCAACCACCAGGATGGCGCCAATAGACAGCAACACAGTCATCCTGTTGGTAAGTAATACCAGTAGGAATCCAATCACTGAAAAGAATACGAAACAGGCCAGGGCGTCCCTGCGAGTCAATGCGCCAGTCGCAAGGGGGCGCTTCTCGGTTCTGCTCACCTGACCGTCGATGTTGTAGTCAGCAAAATCGTTGACGCTGCAGCCAGCCGCACGCATAACCACAGTGCCCAGTACGAAGATAATCAGCAGGTCCAGGTCCGGAAACCCTTGTGCGGCAATCCACAAGGCACTGATAGTCGGCCACAACAGCAGGAAGATGCCTATGGGCCGATCAAAGCGGGTTAGCTCTATATAAGCAGGGAGTTTTGCAGCGAATTCTGGAAACCTTGCACGTAATCTGGTTTGAATGGTCGTCCAGAAATTTTCCGACATGGACATCGTGACAAACTGCTGCGGCTCAGAGAAGCGCGTAGAATAAAGTGTTTACAGCCAACTCACAACGCTGGAAATCTGCTGCAACTCACGAGCATAACAAGTCTACACATTGACAAACTCAAGCCGTTCCCCGATCCAGCGTTGTACCAGTGGTTCTACAACTTCCGGGAAGCTGGTCAGAATTTCTTCCGAGGCGTCTTTAACATCATCAAGCATCAGGGAGTCGCGTGCGATGTCCGCAACCCTGAATGTCATCAGGCCCGTCTGTTGCGTACCCAGCACCTGACCGGGGCCTCTTAGCTCAAGATCTTTCTCCGCGATGTAAAAGCCATCAGTGCTTTCACGCATTACTGAAAGTCGTTTTCTACCCGTATCGGATAGGGGTGCCTGATAGAGCATGATGCAGTGGCTTTGCACGGCGCCTCGACCGACCCGTCCGCGCAGCTGATGCAGTTGCGCCATGCCGAGCCGCTCCGGGTTTTCTATAACCATGAGGCTGGCGTTGGGGACATCGACCCCAACCTCTATGACCGTTGTTGCCACCAGTAACTGAATTTCATTGGCCTTAAACGCCCGCATCACATTTTGCTTTTGGTCTGCTTTCATACGCCCGTGAACCAGACCTGTCTTGATGTCAGGTAATAGCTGCGCTAGTTGCTGTGCTGTTGCTTCGGCAGCCTGCGCCTGTAACACATCAGATTCTTCAATCAGGGTACACACCCAGTAAGCTTGATTGCCGGACTTGCAAGCTTCCTTGATGCGGGCAATAACTTCATTCCTCCGGTCAGCTGAAACCAGTGCGGTATTTACCGGAGACCGGCCTGGAGGGAGCTCATTGATTACAGAACAATCAAGATCCGCATAGGCGCTCATGGCGAGGGTGCGGGGAATGGGCGTCGCCGTCATGACAAGCTGATGAGGGCTTAGGCCAGCCGAACCACCTTTGTCTCTCAATGCCAGTCGTTGGTGAACACCGAATCGATGTTGTTCGTCGACGATGACCAGACCGAGCCTGCCGTATCGCACGCCTTCCTGAAACAGGGCATGGGTACCAATCACGATCTGGCATTCATTGTTAGCCAGCTGTTCGAGAATCTCCTTTCTTTTGCTGCCTTTGCTTTTACCACTCAGCCAGCCGACTTTGACGCCAAGGGGTTCGAACCATTGTGCAAAATTGTACAGGTGTTGCTCGGCCAAAATTTCCGTTGGTGCCATCACAGCTACCTGGAAACCGTTTTCGATGGCAGTGAGCGCACATCGCGCTGCCACAACGGTTTTTCCCGACCCCACATCTCCTTGCAAGAGCCGCAACATTGGATGCTTCCCGGCAAGATCTTTGTTGATCTCAGCGATGGCATTGTGCTGTGCCCCAGTTAGCTCAAATGGAAGCGATTGCAAGAAGACACTACTCAAGGAGCCCTTGTCTTCAAATGCCGGCGCCTGTTGTTGATCGCTTAGTCTTTTATAGCGACGCATGCACAGCCGATGCGCAAGCAATTCTTCAAATGCCAACCGCTGCTGGCCCGGGTGTGTATGAGATTCACTCCAGCTTACCGGGGCATCTAGCGGCGGCCGATGGATCAGCAAGATGGCATCCTTTAGAGGCATCAGCTCACGTTGCTGTACCAGTCCTGCAGGCAGATAGTCCACCAGGTCCTCGGCGTCCTGCAGCAGATCTACTGCCTGACCGATCACGTTTCTCAACCTTCCCTGTTGCAGCCCCTCGGTAGTTGGATAAATTGGCGTGAACGTATCTGCAACTGGCAGATCCTGTTCCTCGTCCAAGAGCTTGTACTCCGGGTGGTATATCTCCATACCATTGCGCCCGTGGCGAACTTCTCCATAACAACGAATGCGTTTACCAGTCGCAAGTGCATTCTTTTGAGAGGCAGAGAAGTGGAAAAACCGTAGACTGATGATGCCACTGCCATCGGTAATGACACAGTGCAGGCTGCGCCTTCTGCCAAACTGGATGGCCGAACTTGCGATCTCTCCCTCCAGTTGTACGGTAGACCCGATTCGAGCGCTGCTAATCTTGTGTATTCGGGTCCGGTCTTCGTGGCGTAATGGCAGATGGAACAACAGGTCTTGTACCTTATAGATTCCCAACTGGTTAAATTTTTTCTCCAGCGCAGGCCCCACCCCTTTCAGTCGAGTCAGTGAGGTTTGATCCAATTGCAGGCGAGTCATGGACTATTCAATGAAAAGTGACATTGTTGCCGAGGGTAGTGGTGCAAGCATACTGGAAAGTATAGGAGATATTCGGATCAACGCGAATCCGACCTGAAGCCAGTATCCGAAGAAACCAGAAGGCTAGAGGGTGAGTACGGCTTCTATTTCTACAAGGGCACCCTTGGGCAGAGCAGATACTTCGATAGTAGCCCGTGCCGGGTAGGGCTCTGCAAAATACTTGGCCATAATCTTGTTCACTGTGGCGAAGTCTTCCAGGTCAGTAAGAAATATTGTCAGTTTCAGCGCCTTGTTTAACTCGCTGCCCGCGGCATCAGCTACTGCTGACAAATTGAGAAACACCTGGTGGGTTTGTGCTTCGATTCCGCCGGGCACAATCTCCATGGTTTGAGGATCGAGTGGAATCTGTCCGGAGCAGAATACCAGTGAGCCGGAGCTGATCGCCTGGGAATACGGTCCGATTGCGGCAGGCGCCTGATCGGTTTGGATGGCATCTTTCTCACTCATGAACTGGGGCTCCCCAATGGATTCTTGATTGATTTTCGCGCAACCTTGCGACTTTTTACTCTTGTAGTCTTGGAGACGGCTTTGATTCCACGGACTCGCCGCATTACTCGAGCCAGGTGAACCCTGTTCTTCACATTGATCAGCAGATTCACGATGCTAAAGCGTGCGTCTCTTTCCACGGTGCTGATTTTCTCAATGTTTGCATCGGCGCCTGTGATAGTTGTGGCCAGCATGGCGATGATGCCGCGCTCATTTTCCAGCTCAACCCGCAGCTCTACAGTAAACTCGCCTTCAACGTCAGGATCCCAACTTACCGCCACACACTTGTCCGGATTATCACGAATCTCTGCAATGTTGTAGCAATCGTCCGTATGCACAACCATGCCGCGACCGGAACTGATATGACCTGCAATCGGGTCGCCCGGGATGGGGTGGCAACACTTTGCATAGTTCATCACCATTCCCTCGGAGCCTCGAATCGCCAGCGTACTCTGGTCCGCCTTCTCCTCTTTGACGCTGACTTCTTCACTGGCCTGGGTGGCAAGCCGCTGGGCAATCATATAGGACATGCGATTACCGAGCCCGATCTCTTCAAGCAGTTGGTCCATTGATTTCAGGTTGATCTGATTGAGCACCGCATCCATATGCTCGATGGCAATATCATCCAGCTGGGTACCAAAACTTGCCAGCGCCTTGTTCAGCAGGCGTCTGCCCAGTGCCACAGATTCAGAATGCTTCTGGTTCTTCAGAAAGTGTCGAATATTGGCTCTTGCCTTACCCGTCGATACGAAACTGAGCCAGGCCGGATTAGGTTGGGTGCCGGGAGCGGTAATGATCTCTACTGTCTGCCCGCTTTGCAGGGGTTCACTGAGTGGAGCG
The DNA here is from genome assembly GCA_965267495.1 of uncultured Pseudohongiella sp. GTDB lineage: Bacteria > Pseudomonadota > Gammaproteobacteria > Pseudomonadales > Pseudohongiellaceae > UBA9145. Next base: position 3,707,995 of record OZ254078.1, read on the forward strand.
AGCCGCCGGTTAATGCGGCAGGCCACACAGGAATTCCCAACATCCGTGTGCACTGCATAGGCGAAATCTACGGCTGTAGAGCCGGTAGGTAACTCAAGAATTGTACCCTTGGGGGTAAATACATAAATCTCGTCCGGGAACAGATCGATCTTTACGTGCTCAATAAACTCGAGCGAATTACCTGCATTCTGCTGCATCTCAAGAAGGCCACTCACCCACTCCCGTGCGCGAAGATGGGCATTGGTTGGCAGATCTTCTGAAGATTTATAGAGCCAGTGAGAAGCAATGCCATTGTTGGCCATGGCTTCCATTTCTTCAGTGCGAATCTGAATTTCAATGGGCACACCATGCATGCCGAACAGAGTGGTGTGCAAAGACTGGTAGCCGTTTGCTTTTGGAATTGCGATATAGTCTTTGAATCTTCCAGGCACAGGTTTATACAAGTTATGCACCGCGCCTAACACTCGATAGCAGGTATCGACGGAATCGACGATGATGCGAAACGCATATACATCCATAATTTCGGAAAATGACTTGCGCTTGCTGCGCATCTTTTCATAAATGCTGTATAGATGTTTCTCCCGGCCTATGGTGCGCCCTGGAAGACCTTCACGCTCCAGGCAAGCTTCCAGAGAAGTTTGAATCTGGGAAACAATTTCCTTGCGATTACCACGGATTCGCTTGACCTCAGCAGAAATTCTTTGTGCGCGCATGGGATAAAGCGCGGCGAAACCCAGTTCTTCAAATTCCACCCGTACATTGTTCATGCCCAGGCGGTTGGCAATTGGCGCATAGATGTCCAGGGTTTCCCTGGCAATTCGGCGGCGCTTCTCCGGCGCAAGTACACCCAGAGTACGCATGTTATGTAAGCGATCTGCTATTTTCACCAGGATCACCCGCAGGTCTTTCGCCATGGCCATGGCCATTTTCTGAAAGTTCTCTGCCTGCGCCTCGGCGCGGCTACTGAAGGTAATCTTGTTGAGCTTGCTTACCCCATCAACCAGATCAGCAACAGTATTGCCAAACTGCGTCTTGATTGCTGTCTTGGTGATTCCGGTATCTTCAATCACGTCGTGCAGCATGGCCGCCATCAATGACTGATGGTCCATGTGCATTTCGCCAAGAATGCCAGCAACGGCAAGGGGGTGAGTGATGTAAGGGTCGCCACTACGACGGAACTGGCCATCATGTGCCTGTTCCGCGTAGAAGTAAGCGCGGCGGACGCTGTTAACCTGCTCGCTCTGCAGGTAATCGTTGAGATTGTGTGCGAGTGAGTCGATGTTTCCAGCTACTGCTTGCATGATTCGACTCCTGCGAGGGGATTAAATATCAGTGGTAGGCTGGTCTTCCTGCTGCTCTGCTACAGCTTCGGCCATCTCCTCTTCCACGTCTTCCAGTTCAACAACCGGCTTTTCAACCAGAATCTCCGCGTCAACCAGACCATCTGCAATTTCCCGCAGGGCGATTACCGTGGGCTTGTCATTGTCCACGTCCACCATGGGATCTTTGCCTTCAATCTGCAGCTGGCGAGCTCGTTTGCTGGAGACCATGACCAGCTCGAAGCGGTTATCTACCTTGTCCAGGCAGTCTTCTACTGTAATTCGTGCCATTACATTACCTATTTATAAGGGTTTCGGGGCGCTTTTCAACGTTTGGCAACCCGATCCCAAGCATCAAAAAGGACCGGGATTTTACTGGATTCCGGCGAGTTTTGCATACTTTTGGGAAGATTCTCCGCGCGGACTAACAGGCTCAGCCCCTGGTCAGGCTCGCCAGTAAAACCGCCAGATTGTCTTGCTGAACGACAGTTTGCAGGCCGATGGCCCGGACGATGGCGCGCATGTCTTCCAGGGCACGCTCAAACTCATCGTTGACGACCACGTAGTCCGCTTCACACACATGTTCGATCACGCTGCGTGCTTCTTTCATCCGGTCTTCGATGGTGTCCTCGTCGTCCTGGGCTCGCTCCCGCAGCCGGGTGGTTAATGTTTCCAGGGAAGGAGGGAGAATAAAGATTGCGCAGGTGTCGGGATAGAGATTGCGCACCTGCGCGGCACCCTGCCAGTCAATTTCCAGGATGACATTCTGACCATCCTCGAGGCGCTCGTTGACCCAGCTTTGTGATGTGCCATAGCGGTGGCCATAAACTTCGGCACTTTCCAGAAAATCGCCGTCTTGCAACATCTCCAGGAATGCAGCTTCCTCTATAAAGTGATAGTTGACCCCATCAGATTCACTTTGTCGTCTGGGCCTGGTTGTATGTGAAATGGAAACACACAGTTTGTCGTCATTTTCCACCAATGCGCTGACCAGAGTGGTTTTGCCGGCACCGGATGGTGCAGTAACGGTAAGCAGTTTTCCTTTTCTCATCAGTATTTCTCGCTACTCGATATTCTGAATTTGCTCACGCATCTGCTCGATGAGTACCTTAAGCTCAACGGCGCCGAGAGTAGTGTCAACGACTATGGACTTGGAAGACAGGGTGTTGGCTTCGCGATTGAGCTCCTGCATGAGAAAGTCCAGCCGACGACCCTTTTGCCCACTGGTCTTCAGGACGCGCTCCACTTCCTTGAGGTGAGAGTCAAGGCGATCAAGCTCTTCATCCACGTCTGCTTTTTGTGCCAGCACTGCTACTTCCTGTTCCAGCCTTGTAGGCTCAAGCTCAGCTTTCAGATCCTCCAGCTTCTCCAGCAGCGATTGTCGTTGTGCCGCAAGAATGCCTGGCATCTTCTCTCTTAATTCGGCAACAATCTCTCTGATGGAATCGATGCGCTGCTGCAGGAAGCCTTCCAGTTCGGCCCCCTCCCTTTGTCGAGTGCTTTCCAGGTCATCCAGTGCCTGGCCGAACAGGGACAGGGCTTGTTTCTCCAGGGAATCGGTATCCAGTTGCTGTTCCGCGATGACTCCTGGCCAGCGCAACACTTCCATGCTGCTTATCTCTGACCCGGTATCAAGCTGCTGCTGAATCTCCTTGTTGGCTGCCAGCAATTGTGCGACCAACTCCCGATTGATGGAGATATCTCCTGCCGTTGCATCTGCAGACTGGTAACGCAACTGGCACTCCACCTTGCCACGGCTCAGGCGTTTGCGCACAGCTTCACGAATACTGTTTTCCAGCCCACGAAAAATTTCTGGCAAACGTACACTGGTTTCCAGGTAACGATGATTGACAGAGCGTATTTCCCAGGTGAGTGAACCCCATTCCTGTTCGGTCTGCTGCCGACTGAAGGCAGTCATGCTGGAAGTCATATTACTGGCCCGTTTGAAACGAGGGGCTATTCTATCGCAATGTAGTCGAATGTCGCAGTTTGCAAGACAACTGATCTTGGGTTAGAAGCTAAACCTAAGAATGTCACTATACTTGCCAGGAAGAGAGAGGAGGTCTTTGCACTTTAGGACAGGCCGTAAACCCGGATCCAGCCACCGATCATAGATCGGTAGCGTTCGATACTCGCTGCAAGCTAACGCTTGCAATGCGCTCGGTCTCACCCCTGGGGGCTCGATCGCAGCATCCCTGCTGCTCAAGGTCCCAAAGCGCAAAGACCTCCTCTCTCATCCGACTAGCACCAAAATATTTAGTTTCTAGGTCACGGTCCCATGTCTGTGTCAGGTGCACTGCATTTCGAATTAAAGGATAATCCCCAGCTCTCTAAATCCACAGACAAGCAGAATCTTTTCATTCATGACTTCCCCAACAAGACCCAGTGGTCGCAACTCGGATCAGTTGCGTGATATTCAGATTAGCCGCCATTACACCAAACACGCCGAAGGTTCGGTGTTGGTAGAGTTTGGTGATACCAAAGTACTCTGCACCGCCAGCGTTGAAGAAGGCGTGCCCAGGTTTCTGAAAGGATCCGGGCAGGGCTGGGTGACTGCAGAATACGGTATGCTGCCGCGATCCACTGGCAGCCGTATGGACAGAGAAGCAGCGCGGGGTAAACAGTCCGGTCGTACCCAGGAGATTCAGCGATTAATAGGTCGCTCTCTTCGGGCCGCTGTGGACTTGAATAAACTGAGTGAGAACACAATCAAGATCGATTGCGATGTCATTCAGGCAGATGGTGGTACCCGTACAGCATCTATCACCGGCGGCTGTGTTGCTCTGGTGGACGCCATCTCCTACTTGCAGGCCAGGGAGCTGGTGGAAGAGAGTCCGCTACAACAAATGGTGGCTTCAGTCTCGGTAGGTATATGTGCTGGTCAGGTCGTGCTCGATCTGGACTATGCGGAAGATTCCACGGCAGAAACAGATATGAACGTGGTAATGACTGAACACGGTGGTTTCATCGAATTGCAGGGCACGGGAGAAGATGGGGACTTCACTCACCAGCAGCTTCTGGACATGGTGGCCCTGGCTGAGTCGGGCATTCAGCAACTGGTGTCAGCACAAAAGCAAAGTCTGAGTGAGGACTAGATTCATGCAAGACTATCAGAAAGCCTTCATCGACTTTGTGGTTAAACACGAGATTCTTCGCTTTGGAGAATTTACTCTGAAATCAGGAAGGGTCAGCCCCTATTTCTTCAATGCCGGGCTGTTCAATACGGGCGAGAAGCTGGGATTTCTGTCCCATTGTTACGCCGCAGCAATTGCATCAGCCGATACAGAATTCGACGTGCTGTTTGGTCCGGCTTACAAGGGCATCCCCCTGGCTGCAGTGACCGCACTGGCCCTGGCTAATGAGCACCAGATCAACAAGCCCTACTGTTTTAATCGCAAGGAAGCCAAAGATCATGGTGAAGGGGGGACTATCGTCGGGGCTGAGTTATCGGGCGATGTGATGATCATCGATGATGTGATCACGGCTGGTACCGCGGTGAGAGAGGCGGTAGACATCATCAATCAGAACGGTGCCAGACTGGCGGGCATTGCCGTGGCCATGGACAGGCAGGAACGGGGTAAGGGTGACAGCTCGGCTATTCAGGAAATCGAACAGGCTTACCAGATCAAAGTCACCAGCATCATCACCTTGCAGCACATCATCGATTATCTGGCGCAAAGTGAGTCCGGAGGACTGGCACAGCATCTGGATGCGGTGCGGGAATATCGCCAGCAATATGGAGTCCAGGACTAGGGAACTTGTAACTAGCCTTCGTTGGCGGCACTGGGAATGGAAAACGGCACCAGGAGTTTCTTGCTCAGAAATTCCCACTGTAGGTCCCAGGATTCCAATGGCGAGTGTTTAAACTCGCTGCGTACAAACTGAACCAGCCGCCCCTCACAACTGGCAAGCAACAAGTTGGCGAGGGCAGCCGCAGAAATAGTCGGTTTCAGGTTTTCTCTGATCTGGGCTTCCCGCAAGATTTGTTTCAGCTGTGCTTCCAGGCGATCAAAGAACTGGGCTATTCGTTGCCTGAGCCGTTCGGTTTCGCCAGCCAGCGCATCGCCGGTGAGCAAACGTGTCATGCCAGGATTCTTGTCCGCGAAGGTGAGCAGCAGGGTGAGGATTTTGTAGCAACGCTGTTCGGCATTGGATTCTTCTTTCAGGATGCGATTGATGCGCTGAAACAGAGTGTCTTCAATAAACTTGATCAGGCCTTCAAACATGCGTGCCTTGGAAGGGAAGTGCCGATACAGCGCCGCCTCAGAGACCCCGACCTCCTTGGCAAGCGCGGCAGTCGTAATGCGCTCCCCGGGCGCGGATTCCAGCATGCGTGCAAGAGCTTGCAGTATCTGATCCTTGCGCGAGACTTTTTGGCTGTTTTCCATAGGGATTTCCGGAGCAATAGTCAGGCGAGAAGCCTGGTCGCGTCCTTAGTTCTTTAACCCTGCCTTGGTAATCAGGGTGCCTACCCCTTCATTAGTGAAAATTTCCAGCAATACGGCGTGTTCTACTCTGCCATCGATAATATGGGCACTGCTGACACCGGCTTTTACTGCCTGTAATGCACACTCGATCTTGGGCAACATGCCGCCTTGTAAGGTCTTATCGGCAATTAGCTTGGCAACTTGCCTGACGCTGAGACCAGTCAGCACCTCGCCCTTCTTGTTCTGCACGCCCGCCACATTGGTCAGCAATATCAGCTTTTCAGCACCCAACACGCTGGCGATCTCCCCGGCTACTGAGTCGGCATTGATGTTGTAGCTGGCTCCGGCCTCGTCGGTACCGATAGGTGCAATCACTGGAATGAAATTGCTGTTGATCATCACTTCGAGTACTTCGGTATTGATGTCGACAACCTGCCCTACCTGGCCAATATCCACCTCGTCATCGCTTGCAGCTGCGCCCTTTCTTTTCAGCCGCAGTTTCTTGGCTCGAATGAGATTGCCGTCTTTGCCAGTAACGCCAACGGCCTTGCCCTGGTTACTGTTGAGCAAATTGACGATTTCCTTGTTAACCAGTCCGCCCAGGACCATCTCCACCACATCCATGGTCTGACTATCTGTGACACGAAGCCCATCCACAAAACTGGATTCGATATTCAGCTTTGCCAGCAAATCACCAATTTGTGGACCTCCTCCATGCACCACAATCGGATTGATGCCTACCAGTTTCATCAGCACGATATCTCGTGCGAAACTTTGTTTGAGCTTGTTGTCCACCATGGCGTTGCCGCCATACTTCACCACGACAGTTTTCCCGGTGAACTGCTGTATATAAGGAAGCGCTTCGGTGAGAACCTTGGCGATGTTTTTGGCTTTGTTGATGGTGAGAGACATTGTATTAAATCCGCCAGCCCGCTGCGGGGCCTGCCTGCTAGAAACTCAGTTCTATGCTTTTATCTGCGCCGTGAATTAAAGCTTTAAAACGACTCTTGATCTGTTCCAGACTTGCCTCGTCATCCGCTTCGAATCGCAGCAGCAGGGCCGGGCTGGTATTTGAAGCCCGGACCAATCCCCAGCCATTCTCAAATTCAACTCGAAGCCCATCCAGGTAGATACATTGCCCATCGTCAAAATCGGCCTGCTTGATAATCTGTTCAATCAAATCAAACTTCATTGACTCTCTCACGGGCACCTTGATTTCGGGTGTGCTGTGTTCGGGCATGTCGAAATCAGCAAACAACTCATCTGCGGTCTCATCCCTGGCTGCGAGAATTTCGATGAGTCGCGCTGCTGCATACATACCATCATCGAATCCGAACCAGCGATCTTTGAGAAACAGGTGAGCTGCATACTCACCTCCCAATGGCGCCTTTGTCTGCTCCATTTTCTGCTTCATAAAAGAATGACCGCTGCGGTGCATGACAGGTTTCATGCCCAACTCGGACAGTCGCTCTGCCAACTTTTTGCTGCATTTAACGTCGAATACTGCCGCCTCTCCCTGATACCGGGGCGCGATATCTGTCGCCAGCATGAGCAACATTCGATCGGCATCAATGAAAGCGCCTTTATCGGTAACAATGCCCAACCGGTCACCATCACCATCGAATGCAACGCCGAGATCTGCTCCCAGAGAACGCACAGTCTTTGACAGCAACTCGAGATTCGCTGGCACTGTGGGATCGGGGTGGTGATTGGGGAATTCTCCATCCAGATCACAATAGAGTGGCTCGACTGTACACCCCAGTGCGGTAAACAGTTCTGGCGCGACAATTCCGGGCACCGCATTGCCACAGTCCACAACCACATGAAGCGGTTTTCGCAATTGAATCCTTTCCTTCACTGCGGCAAGGTAGCTCCTCTTTATATCCAGTTCATGAAAAGAACCGGATCCCGATTTCAGATTCTGTTCGGCAATGCGGTTTCTAATAGACTGGATTTGGTTGTCAGCGAGACAGGTCTTATTGAAGACTATCTTCAGCCCATTGTAATTGGCTGGATTGTGGCTCGCTGTCAACATAACGCCGGAATGAATGTCGGTCGTATGAATGGCGAAGTACAGCAGGGGTGTTGGCAGCAAGCCAAGAGACACGACATTACAGCCTGACTCCCTCAACCCCATAATCAGTGCTGCAGATAGGTCCGGACTTGAGAGTCTGCCATCGTAGCCCACATAGAGATCACTGATACCCATGTCCTGGGCCTCGCTACCTATAGCGCGGCTGATTAACTTTACGGATTCAACGCTGAGCTCTTCGTAAGCGATGCCGCGAATATCGTAGGCACGAAATACCGACTCTGGCACTGTAGTCAATGAGATATCGGTGACACCTGGCGCTTCAATTCCCGATGCTGGCTGATTTTCTATCATTACCATGGCAATCTGAAGCTCAGGCTGCAGCCCCCTGTCGGGCGCCCTGGAGTGCACCAGCGATCATTGCCAGCATTTTTCTGGCAACTTGCGCTTTGCTTCCCTCTTCGATTTCTTCGCTGTGGTTGCGAGTGATAGCAGTGACAGCAACAATGTCACTATTGAATGTGCTGGTTGCGTGGTTTGCAAACAGCATATCCAGATTTTTCTTTTCCAGTTTTTCTTTGCCATTGGCTACGATGTTTTCTGTTTCTGCTGCAAAGCCAACGACCAATGGGCGATTATCGAGGCCTGCCACTTCGCTAATGATGTCTGGATTCTTGACCATCTTCAGGTTCAACTCATCAGCGTTCTTCTTGATCTTTTCTGCACTGACATCCGCAGGACGATAGTCTGCAACGGCGGCCACGCCAATAAACACGTCTGCACCGACAAGGTGATCCATTACTGCCGCCCGCATCTCTGTTGCGCTAACTACATCAACACGGCTTACTGCATCAGGCGTCGACAATGACACCGGACCACTCACCAGGATGACCTTGGCACCGGCATCTGCAGCCTCGGCGGCGAGGGCGTAAGCCATCTTGCCAGAGCTGTGATTGCTGATGTAACGCACTGGATCGATCGCTTCACGTGTGGGTCCGCCCGTGATCACCACCTTGCGACCAGCGAGTGTGCCAGAGTCGAAACAGTCGGCGCAGTGTTGTACCAACGCTTCCGGCTCAAGCATTCGACCTGGCCCAACATCACCGCATGCCTGTTCCCCACTATCAGGTCCCCAGACTTTGATATCGCGAGAATGCAGTGTCTGCAGATTGTCCTGAGTGGCTGGATCAGCCCACATTCCCTGATTCATCGCGGGCGCGATAGCAACAGGTGATTTACTGGCGAGCAGGACCGTGCTCAGCAGGTCGCTCGCCTCGCCCTTCACCATGCGCGCAATGAAATCCGCTGAAGCAGGGGCGATAAGAATGAGGTCAGCCCATCTGGCCAGCTCGATATGGCCCATCGCCGCTTCAGCCTCCGTATCGAGGAGGTCCTGATGCACCCGGTTACCAGACAGGGCTTGCATGGTGAGCGGCGTGATGAACTCTGTTGCCGCCTTGGTCATCACCACACGCACATCGGCACCTGCTGTAGTCAGCAGCCGGGTAAGCTGTGCACATTTATAGGCAGCGATACCACCGGTTATGCCCAACAGAATGCGCTTGTTAGTGAGACTTAACATGGGAGCCCTTGCAGGATAGGCGATCTGAGCTATCACAGTCTGCATTGGAGTAGAGGATGGCTAGACTAGCAGCTCGCCTGTTGGGACGCAATTTGCCAGCAATTACGCCTTTCTGAAGCACCGGACTATGCTCTTTCAGTTAGTGCTATTGGCGATTCAGAAGTCAGGACCGAGTGAAGGCATGTTTCGATGACTATGCTGCAATGGCCCGTTACTGAGCGGCCCAGGGAAAAGCTGCTACAGCAGGGACCTGCCAGCCTGTCCGACGCAGAGCTTTTGGCGGTGATTATTCAGAGCGGCATCAAGGGTAAGTCCGCACTGGATCTGGCCCGGGATCTGCTCGCCAGATATGGCGGTATCAGCGGTCTGCTAGCCCTGGATCAGTCCGAACTCTGCGCCCAGCCGGGGATTGGTCCGGCCAGGGTGGCCTGCCTGACTGCCTTTCAGGAACTCTCCCAACGGCAATTGCTGGAACAGGCCAGGATTCCTGACACCCTGACCAGTTCGGCAGCAACCCGACGCTACCTGATCAGCAAGTTCAGATTTCACCAGCACGAGGTGTTCAGCTGTGTGTTTCTCAATAATCAGCATCATGTTGTCAAAATAGAAGAATTGTTTCGTGGCACCATAGATGGCGCTGCCGTGTACCCCAGAGAAGTGGTGAAGCGATGTCTCTACCATAACGCAGCGGCGGTGATCTTCGCCCACAATCACCCATCCGGGGTGGCCGAGCCCAGTCAGGCTGACCGGGCCATCACCCTGCGTCTCAGGGAGGCACTGGGTACCATCGAGGTCCGGGTGCTGGATCACCTGGTAATCGGGAACAACCAGATAGTCTCTATGGCCGAGCGGAATCTTCTGTAGCCAAGCCTGCCACCATTCCAGCACGCGAAAACCAGGGGATTTCTTGCCTTCAATGGGGTGTTCTGGTATAAAACGCAGCTCTTTTTTGCCCGCCAAAATTCGGCTCGACAATACTCGAACCCGGCAGGCGGCAAGCAAGCAACATTTAACTATTAAGCAGCGAGACGAGGCAGCAAATGTCCAGGGTTTGTATGGTAACTGGCAAGAAGCCAGTAACGGGAAACAATGTTTCTCACGCCCACAACAAGACACGACGTCGATTTTCGCCCAACCTGCATACGCACCGGTTTTGGGTCGAATCTGAAAAGCGTTTTGTGAAGCTCCGCGTGTCTACCAAGGGCATGCGAATTATCGATAAGCTCGGTATTGATTCCGTCCTGGCCGATGTGCGCAACAAAGGTTTTCAGGTCTAAGGTCAGCGAATTGGCATTGCGATTTAAGGGAGCAATTTGAAATGAGAGACAAGATCAAGCTGGTTTCAAGTGCCAATACTGGTCACTATTACACCACTGATAAGAACAAGCGCACTATGCCGGACAAGATGGAGATCAAGAAGTATGATCCCGTAGTTCGCAAGCATGTGATCTACAAGGAAGCGAAGATCAAGTAAGCGCTTGTGATCAAGAAATAAAAAAGCCGGCATCAAGCCGGCTTTTTTGTGTCTTACTAGAAGTGAAGCCTACTTGCCCTTGCTCAGCTTCTTCGCCAGGCGTTCAGTCGTGGCGAGGAGCTTGGGATCTTCCTCGAACTCCTTCTTCAACTTACCTACAGTAGTAGAAACTGTGCCGTATCGCTTTAACTTGAACAGTTTGGCAATGGCTTGCAGTGTCACTGCAGACAGTTCCTGACAGAGGTACATGGCAACCCAGCGCGGCACATTCTTGGAGCCAGGACCTCGGGCCGCATTGTAGATGCTCGATTCACTGACTTTGAATTGCCTGGCAACCTCCTTGATGATCTGCCGGCAGGAGGGGCGCCATTTCGACTTCGCGCCTCTGGATATACCACGCTCTGCACTCGCAGAACGTTTTCTCTGTGCAGCCTTCTTGAACTTGTCATCGCCCATGATGGAAGAGAGGTTCTTCTTGCCATAGAAATGCGCCATCTCATCATCAACACCCTCTGCTACATACTTTTTGTAAGCAAGCGGTCGCTTGGCTGCTGGGCCTTTTACCTGGCGTAGAGTGTCATCCCTGTTGAACCAGGCGGGGGGTTTAGCCTTGCGGGTGAAGTAGGCGTAACTGCTGTATTTATAGGTATTTCTGTCCGCAGCTCTCACCAGTGAATGAATGTATCTGGACAAGGGCAGCAAGCATGTTTCTGCCTGTACAAGCACGGCTTTGTAGCGACCCCTGAACAGTGATCCGTCAGAATTCTTCATCCGCTGATAGTTCTGTGTATACAGTCCATCAACCTGGCGCATGAAACGACTCAGGTTGCCTTCAGGCGTCTTTATTACCAGGTGATACTGGTCACGTAACAGACAGAAAGCATGTACTTCAACGTTTAGCCGCGCACAGGTTTCAGCCAAGCCTTCCAGAAACGCTTCAAAGTATTTTGCGGAAGGAAATGCACGTTGCTTGTCCAGGGCAAAGTTGGACACATGATAAGTTGCATCCGGATATTCTATTCGCAGAGGTCTGGCCATAGTGATTCTCTATCGTTGACAATTTTTAGTGTTTTTCTTGTTGGTGCAGAGTGAGCAGATAAAGTTAGAGCTGACCCTGTAATGATCAGCCCGTATAACTATCGCAATTGCATTCAGGGGTCAACACAATTAGCAGAGGACCCGGTGAATTTAAATGAAACTGCAACAAGCAACACGACAATCTGTATTGTGTCACTGCAATTGCAATATATAGAGTTGAGTAAGAGTTTAAAGCGACGCTTGACCCCTTTTGCCAGTGACTCGGAGCTGGCTCAGGGTTTTTCGCAAATTATGAGCACTCTCTTTGGTGCCGGATAACCTTCTACAGTCTTGCTGGTGTCTGTTTCGCTGAGCGCTTGCTCAAGAGAATCAAAGGGCATCCATTCTGTCTGTCTTTGCTCAATGCTGGTAGTTGTCGATACATCAATCAGACGAATATTCTGCATCTCACATCTGCGGAGCCAGAGCTGCAGGGTTGCTATGGACGGGAGAAACCAGACATTGCTCATCCGTGCATAACGATCTTCAGGCATCAGGCAATAACCTTCCGGCCCATCTACCACGATGGTTTCCAGCACCAGTTCCCCTCCGGGCCTGAGACTGTCTGAAAGTTGCAGTAGATGATCGAGAGGGGAGCGACGATGGTAAATGACTCCCATAGAGAAAACTGTGTCGAAGCATGCCAGCGAAGCGGGCAGGTCTTCCATGGCAAGCGGCAGCACAAAGACCGGCTCTGGCTGCAAGTACTTCTTCAGTGCCGAAAACTGTCCGTAATAAGGAATATGGGGCTCCAGGCCGATGACCAGCTGCGCTCCATCGCCGAGCATGCGTAGTGAGGAATAGCCGTTTCCACTCCCTACATCCAGAACCGTTCTGCCCTGCAGTGGAGTGATAGCCGTCGCGAGGCGATCCCACTTCAGGTTTGACTGCCACTCACTGTCAATATCGACTCCAAACACATTAAAGGGACCCTTGCGCCAGGGTTTGAACTCGAACAGCAACTGTTGAATCTGGGCTCTTTGTTTGTCGCTGCACTGTGTTGCAGTGCCAATTTCAACTATGTCACCCAGATAAAGTGAAGATGGCTCAAGCGCGGGCAGTTCAGAGACCAGTCTTTGCCAGCGCAGATGATCTCCGTGTCTGATGCCGCCGAGAAAATCTTTTGACAGAAAAGGCGCCAGTGGTTCCAGCGCTGTATGGGCAATGATTTTTTCTAGAGGAGAGAAGAACAAGTGCCGAATGCCCCGCTGACTACTTGAACGCAATCATGGAAGCGAAATTGAAACACTGAAACCAGGCCTCGAAGGCTCTGAATCCACTACGGGTCATTCTTGCCCGGTGTTGATCGAGGCTTTCCGGAATCAGCACATTCTCCAATGCTGTGCGCTTCTGACTAATCTCCAGTTGGCTGTAGCCCATGTTTTCCTTGAACTTGTGATAGAGCTCGATAAGCAGTTCGTTCAACTCAGAATCTGCTACCACGATCTTCTCAGAGATGATGAGAATACCGCCTTCATGAAGCCCCTGGTAAATCCTGTCCATCAATCCCTGACGCTGCTCAGGAGCAACGAACTGCAGCGTAAAGTTCAATACCACGATGGATGCATTTTCTATCTCGCATTCCAGGATGTCCTCACAGCGAGGAACCACTAACTGCTCGGGCTTGCTTTCCAGGCGTTGCTGCAAGCGTTCAATCATGGCCCCGGAATTGTCTATTGCCTGAATGGCACAGTCCTCAGCGGTAATCGAGTTGGCCATGGCAAGACTGGCACCACCCAGGCTGCACCCCAGATCGTAAATATTGCTGTGGGGCCTGGCGTACCTTGCTGCCAGAACACCAATCATGGAAAGGATTGTGCTGTAACCTGGTATGGAGCGATTGACCATGTCATCAAACACCTCCGCGACCTTGTCATCGAAGACAAAATCACCGGCTGTGCCGGCAGCCGCAAACAAATTATCCCTGCGTTGCTTATCCTGTGTCATGGCAAAAATCTGATTTCGCTGCTCGCGTACAGTGAGCAAACCTGCAATCAAAAAAATTCCTTGTCAGGAGATCGAAAAATATTGTGCGTTGACACCGATTCACTTATTTTACCCATGGCTTGAGGTGTGAGTAGCAGAGCTATTATCCGATTATCCATGTCACATTCAAACGCCAGCGTTGCACCGCTAGTGTCGGACAACCTCGGCCTGATAAAAAATTTAGGCTTTGAATCTGGTGTTTTGGATCTCGCGTGTGGCAGTGGGCGGAACGGATTGTTTTTACTGTCGCATCATATTCCGGTCACATTTGCCGACAACAATGAGTCAGCTTTGCAGGAAGTGGAAAAGCAAGCCAAAGATATTGGTGCTGAGGCGCAAACCTGGTTGGTTGATCTGGAGCGCTCTGGCAGCAAACCGCTATCAGGAAAGCAGTTTGATGCGATATTGGTGTTCAACTATTTACACAGACCCTTGATGGAAAGCATTAAGCAAGCAGTGAAACCCGGTGGCATAGTCCTGTACGAGACATTCACCGTGGACCAGCCCAGGTTTGGCAAGCCGAGCAACCCTGACTACCTGTTGCAACGGGAAGAGCTGTCAGATCGTTTCTCCGATTGGGAAATTCTTGCTTACCAGGAAGGCGAGAGAACCGATCCAGACTGTGCCAAGGCCAGCTTGGTAGCCCGGAAACCAGAGGTGCATTAGCAGTAATGGCGAAGTCCAAGATACTCCCTCTGAATATCGGTGTGATAGGCAAGCAGCATGTCTTGCCCTATGAGTGTGAAGTCCAACGCAGTCGGCGTAAGACCCTGGCCCTGTACATCAAGCATCGGCAAGTTATTGTGCGCTGTCCCTATCAGGCATCCAGGAGAGAAATCCGGGAGTTTGTGGCCGACAATACCCAGTGGATTGAACAACGGTTGCTGGAAGAAGCCCAGCGTGAGAGAGAAATGCTGCGCATCGAGCGAGGCGGCAAGATCTTTTACCGGGCCCGTGAACTGACTATCGTGTTCAAGGAATCGCGCAAACATCGCGTCATCGTCAGTGGCAATCAATTCATCATTCAGGGTCATAAACTGACCCCGGCAAGGGCACGGGAGCAAGTTGAAGACTATCTGATTGACAAGGCTAGTGAGTACATCGTCCCCCGGGCGCGTGGGTTGGCCCGCTACCTGGGAGTCGAGAACAAGATCAGGGAAATCAAGCTGCGCAAGACCAAATCCAAATGGGGTCATTGCACTTCAGAAGGCGTGCTGCAGTACAACTGGCTGATCATGCTGGCCCCTTACAGCATCATCGACTACATGATTACCCATGAAGTCTGCCACCTGGTGCACATGGATCATTCGCCCAGATTCTGGGGCCTGGTGAACTCGATTTGTCCCAATCATGAATACTACGTGGATTGGCTCAAGGAACACGAGCATCGGTTTTGGTTCTAGTTTGTTGCGCAAAAGGCCGCTCCCGGACGTCCTGTCCTTCGCGGCACTAGTACATCCTGTACGTCGTGCGTCCCTGCATTTTTTCTTTGTCGCCTACAAATTGCTAACGGAATTGCGCGGAATCCCTTGCAATTTGTAGGTTCGCGTTCGCGGTGCGAACGTCGGCATCCCTGTCTCAAAGAGAGCATCTTTCGAGCTGGGTGTCTTCAGCTCTTTTTTTCGTAGAGTAAATCCCAGACGCCATGGCCCAGGCGTTTGCCGCGGGCCTCGAACTTGGTTGGTGGGCGATCAGGTGTGTCCCAGAACTCTCCCTTGCCATTGGTGTTTAGCAACAGGGGTGCCTGTTCCAGCACTTCCACCATGTGTTCCGCATAGGGTTCCCAGTCGGTTGCCAGATGCAGGTGACCGCCAGGTTTAAGCCGGCTCACCAGTAGCTTCACGAAGTCCGGCTGCACGATGCGGCGCTTGTGGTGTTTCTTCTTCGGCCAGGGATCAGGAAAAAACAGCAGTACTCTGTCAATGGATTCTGGTTGGAAACCGTGGGCCAGCACTTCCACAGCATCGTGACAGACAATGCGCAGATTGGTGAGCGCCTTGCTATGAATGCCGCGCAAGAGTTTGCCAACACCTGGCTTGTGAACCTCGATGCCCAGAAAATTTTCCCCTGCCTGAGTTTCTGCCATCTCCAGCAGGGAATCACCCATGCCAAAACCGATCTCTACAGTAAGCTCCGCTCGCTGTTGAAACAGTTCTGGCAATGGCAGGGGATCGCCATCGTAGTCGATCACATATTCTTGCCAGTAGGCTTCTACAGCCTTGCGTTGGGAGTCGGTCAGCCTCCCAGAGCGAATGACATAGCTGCGCACAGGGCGCTTGGAATCGGCGGGCGTGATCATCTCTTGGTAGGGGAAGCCAGTAAACTAGAAAAACGAACCATCAATCGGCGACGAGGCGCTGGCATACAATCTTCTGGGCATGCGCCCAGCCAGATAAGCCTCGCGACCGGACTCCACCGCTTTTTTCATTGCAGAGGCCATCAGTACCGGGTCTTGTGCTTCCGCAATGGCCGTATTCATCAGCACACCATCGCAGCCCAGCTCCATGGCAATACTCGCATCGGAGGCAGTGCCAACCCCCGCATCAACGATAATAGGCACCGAGGCATTTTCCAGAATCATGCGAATATTGTAGGGATTGCGGATACCCAGTCCGGAGCCGATCGGCGCGCCCAGGGGCATGACGGCGACACAACCAATCTCTTCAAGCCGCTTCGCTACCAGGGGATCATCGCTGGTGTAGACCATCACTTCGAATCCATCCTGCACCAGGGTTTCTGCTGCCGCCAGAGTCTCGGTGACATTGGGGTACAGGGTTTTCTCATCGCCGAGAACTTCCAGCTTCACCAGGTTATGACCATCCAGAAGCTCTCGTGCCATCCGGCAGGTGCGCACAGCATCTTCTGCGCTGTAGCATCCTGCTGTATTGGGCAGAATGGTGTACTTGTCAGGAGAGATCACCTGCAGCAGGTTCGGCTCGTCCTGGTTCTGTCCAAGATTCACCCGGCGAATGGCAACCGTGATCATCTCAGCGGCACTGGCTTCCAGTGCGGCAAGATTCTCTCCGAAATCGCGGTATTTACCGCTACCGATGATCAGTCTCGATTGATAAGTCTTGCCGGCTATTACCAGCGGCTTGTCTTCCTTGTTGGTCACGCTATATCTCTCTCTACAACTTATCCGCCACCGATTGCCTGCACGATTTCAATGATGTCGTTTGCCTGCAGCCGATAGTTCACATGCTCACTACGGGGTACGATCTCGCCATTCACTTCAACAGCGAGCGGTCCCGAATGGATCTCCAGGTTTTGCAGCAGCTCGGTAAGCTTGAGATCGGTGTCGACTATTCGCTTAGCACCATTGATAGTGACTGATATTGTCATGATCGTCTCTGGTCTGCCTGTTTAAGCTGCCAGGCAAATCGCAACAGTGCCGCCCAGGCAACCAGGAAAGCAAGCCCACCTATGGGTGTTACTGCACCAAGCCAGCGAATGCCGCTAATGGCGAGCAGATAGAGGCTGCCAGAAAAAACAATAATCCCCAGGGTGAACATAATGCCGCTGAGTCTTAGCATGCCAGCGTCATTATGCTGTTTTGCCAAGATGGCAACACCGAATAATGCCAGCGTATGGTAGAAGTGATACTCGACGCCGGTCTGGTAAGTGGCGAGCAAGTCAGGCTCCAGAATCGACTCCAGGCCATGGGCGCCGAACGCGCCAAGGGAAACAGCCAGGAATCCACTGATGGCAACTATGATCAGGAAGGTCATGCTCATGACCTTGTTATTGTCCTTGCATTCATTGCGAAAAGACAAGGTAGCTGAAGACGTTTCACTGGACCGGGCTGTAAGCTGAATAGAGTGACAAATCGCAGAAAGAAAAAAGCCGCGATAAATCGCGGCTTCAAATCAACATTGAAATTCCAGGAATGCCGGAACTCGATCAGGCAGCCATCCTTGCTTTGATCTTGTTCATGGCATTTTTTTCTAGCTGGCGAATTCGTTCAGCTGAAACGCCATACTTGTCCGCCAGGTCATGCAATGTGGTTTTCTCATCGCTTAGCCAGCGGCTGCGCAGAATATCCTGACTGCGCTCATCCAACTCATTCAGAGCTACATGCAAACTGTTGTTGGTGACCTCTTCCCACTCAGCCTCTTCCAGGTTCACGGCCAGGTCGGAAGACTGGTCTTCCAAATAGTATGCCGGAGCCCGATAAGCATTCTCTTCATCACTATCAGGCTCGGCGTCAAACGAAGTGTCGAAGGCGCTCATGCGGCCTTCCATTTGCCGCACGACTTTCGGATCGACACCTAAATCTTGTGCTACTGCTTCTGTTTCTTCGTTGTTCAACCAACCCAGCTTCTTCTTCGAGCTGCGCAGGTTAAAGAACAATTTGCGTTGCGCCTTGGTGGTTGCGACTTTCACTATGCGCCAGTTACGCAGGATGTATTCATGCATCTCTGCCTTGATCCAGTGCACGGCGAAAGATACCAGTCGCACACCCACTTCTGGGTTAAAGCGCTTGACGGCCTTCATCAGGCCAACATTGCCTTCCTGGATGAGATCGGCAAGAGAGAGACCATAACCATTGTAGGTTCGTGCCATGTGGACCACGAATCGCAGGTGAGCCATGACCAGCTGCCGTGCAGCGTCTACATCATCTTCGTAGTAGTACTGCTTCGCCAACTCGAGTTCCTGCTCAGGCGTCAACACAGCAATGCTGTTGACCGACGCAATATAGGCAGTCAAATCACGACCCGGGCTGGCCGGATCTATAACTTGTAAACTCTTTCCAGTGTCCATAATTCTCTGTGCTTCAACCTCTCAATTCGAGATTTCATTCAAGCTATAAGACCGTATTTTAGCAGTTTTCGTTCTCTGTCGCCATTTGCGAGCAGCGCTGCAGAGTAGACGATCTCTGGTTTGTGGTCAATCCAGGCACTCTTTCCAGTATGCCGCAGACACGAAAGCCTGCCATTGATCCACATGGAATGTATTACGTAAGGGTTATACGACCGGATTTCAAGGCAGGCACAGTATTTTAAGTTGTGGCGTCTATTGAAGATGCGGTAAATGTCTGGAAAGAGCGTAGTTCAGGGCTCAATTGCTGCGATATTGCGCCAACTTGATAGAAATGCAGCGATCCACCCTGTTCCAGCTCCCAATAATAGCAACAAGCCATTGCCCCCCGGAGAGAGGAAAGCCAGATCAAACCCGCCTCCGTAGAGCTGGCTCAGGGTGCCCACTGGTCCTGCGAGCATCCATAACAGGCCGGAAAGCAGCAGGCAGGCCAAAATTGCGCCGCCCAGGCCCAGGAATGTGCCGCGATAGAGGAAGGGCCGGGCAATGAATGCGTTGCTGCCGCCGATCAGCTTGATAACCCGGATCTCCTGTTGCCGCTGGGCCACTGCGAGCTTGATGGTATTACCCACAATCGCCAGCAAGCCGACCACTACCACGACCAGCAATAGCAGACCCAGCCGGTTAACCAGCCCTGCAATCCCCTGCAGCCGCTGTAACCAGAGTAAATCCAACTGGACCGCTTCCACTTCTGGCTCGGCTTCCAGATTGCTGATGAGCAACTCTGCATTTTCCAGAGAAGAGACATCCAGGGTCAGCAGCAAGGTATGGGGCAGCGGATTGTCCGGCAGAGAGAACAACACATCTCCCAGGCTAGCGCTACTGCTGAACTCCTCAAGTGCCTGCGTCGGTGTCACCAATGCAACGGATTCCAGGCCACTCATAGTTTGTAAGCGATCACTGACTTCTGAAGCTTGCGCATCAGTGAGCCCGCTTTCTAGAAAGACCGATGCTCTGGCAGGTGCATTTAACTCGGCCAGGCTGCTATCGAGATTCAGCGTAACGACGTAGAGCAGTGCTGGCAGCAGCAAGGCAAATCCAATCACTCCCATAGTGACGGCGGTGGCCAGCGGGGTAGCCAGCAACTCCAGTAGGCAGGCCCGGGCTGTTTTCTTATGGGTGGTCAGCAGCACACTGAGTTTGCCCGGCTTTTCTTGTTGACGGCTATTCACGACGCATTCCCATCACTGACCAGTTTTCCCTGATCCAGCGTCAGAGTGCGGTAATTGAAACGATCGATGAGAGACTGGTCATGTGTGGCGATGAGTAAACTCACACCCACGTTCTTGAATTGTTCGAATACCTGCATGATTTCAGCAGACAGTTCAGGATCAAGATTCCCGGTTGGCTCATCGGCGAGAATGATGCTGGGTCGATTTACCATGGCACGGGCTATGCCCACCCGCTGCTGTTCACCGCCGGAGAGTTTTTCCGGCAACAGTTTTTCCTTGGCTAACAATCCGACCTTGTCGAGAGCAGCCCGCACTCGACGGTGCGCAGCATGGGGATTGAATCCGGCGATTTCCAAGGGCAGGGCAACGTTGTCCGCAATGGTTCTGTCAAACAGCAGCTGATGGTCTTGAAACACCGTACCGATGCGGCGGCGATGCTGAGGGATTCGCTTTGCAGTTATTCGATTTAGGTTTTCGCCATTCACGAAAACCTGGCCGCTGCTGCATTTCTCAAGCAACAGGATCAGTTTCAACAAAGTACTCTTGCCAGCACCGGAATGCCCGGTTACAAAGGCAATCTCACCTTTGCCAAGCTCGAAGCTGATTCCACTCAGCGCATCCCGGCCGACTTCGTAGTGTTTGCTGACATTGTCGAATTTGATCATGCAGCGAGCAGATAACTGGTATTAAACAGAAAAGATTTTGCAGCTATTCTGAGAATAGCGCTTCAATAAACTGATGGGCATCGAAGGGCCTGAGGTCATCGGCCTGTTCGCCAATGCCAATAAATCGTATCGGAAGGCCAAACTTTTTCGCCAGAGCAAATACGATGCCGCCTTTTGCGGTGCCGTCTAGTTTGGTGAGGGTAATACCACTCAGTTGTGAAGCGGCATTGAAACTTTCAGCCTGGCTGAGAGCATTCTGTCCGGTGGTTGCATCAAGCACCAGCATCACTTCATGGGGAAGCGCAGGATCCTGTTTGCGCAGCACCCGAACGATCTTCTCCAGTTCATTCATCAGGTTGTCCTTGGTATGCAATCTTCCCGCCGTGTCGGCAATCAGGACATCTATATTGCGCGCCCTGGCAGATTGCATGGCATCAAAGATAACCGATGCGCTGTCGCTGCCGGTTTCCTGTGCGATGACTGGAATATCATTTCGCTCTCCCCAAACCTGCAACTGTTCAACTGCGGCTGCGCGAAACGTGTCACCGGCAGCGAGCATGACCGATTTGCCTTCAGACTGCAGCCGTTTGCTCAGTTTGCCAATGGTGGTGGTCTTGCCAACACCATTAACGCCTACTACGAGTATGACAAACGGCCCATCCTGTTCAGGAATAATCAACGGTGTATTACAGCTGACCAGGATGGCTTCCAGCTCTTCTCTTAAACTGGCAACAAAGCTTTCCGGATCGCTGAGTTGCTTGCGATTCAGTTTCGCTTTCAGGTTAGCAATGATTTGATCGGTAGCGTCGATACCCACGTCTGCCGACAACAGCTGAGTCTCTACGTCTTCCAGCAGGTTTTCATCAACAGACTTTTCGCCCAACACCAGCGACTGCACACCTTCGCTGAGTCGGTTGCGCGTCTTGCTAAGCCCGCTTTTCAGACGGCCGAACAAGCTTTCACTCTGGGAACCAGACTGCTTCGCTGAGGCGGAGTCGGCCACTGAATTGCTATCGGTAGATGCGGCTTTCGTGTCTTTCTTGTCTTTGCTGAAACCAAACATGGAATATCGGCACAGTGAACCAGGTGTTGCATTGCAGAAGGCAGGGTATCCTATCACTCCAATGCGGGCTGTTACATAGGACTGCCCTGATGGACTTCAAGGTATGAAGCGAAAACAGAAAACAGATAGATCCAATCAGTTGAGGATAATCGGAGGCGTTCATCGTAGCCGGATAATCCGGTTTCCTGAACAGCAAGGCCTGCGTCCGACCAGTGATCGTATCAGGGAGACCGTTTTCAACTGGCTGCAGGATAGGATTGTGAACAGCCGCTGTCTTGACCTGTTTGCGGGTAGTGGCGCGCTCGGCATTGAGGCGCTTTCCAGAGGCGCTGCATTGGTTGAGTTTGTGGAAAGCTCAGCTACTGTGGCCAGGGCAATACAATCGAATCTGGATGAACTGAAGCTGGAACGGGGCACAGTGAGTCACTCTTCAGCAGAGCAGTGGCTAGCGGATATCAGTAATGTTGAAGCCTTTGATCACATCTTTATCGATCCACCCTATGATGATAAGAAGCTGATGAAGATCTGCAATATGCTGGCAGGAAGCAGTTGTGTAACAGTTGGAACCAGCATCTACCTGGAAAACAACACCGATATTGATTCTGAACAATTGCCTGAAAACTGGAGAATCATCAGGAGCAAGAAGGCAGGCCAGGTATGCTACTACCTGATTGAAATTGAATAGCGCTGAGATTAAGAATGACAACTGGCACTAATGAAAGTCTGTTTGCACCAGCGATCTGGTTGCCGAATGGCCACGCACAGACTCTTTGGCGTAAATTTGCGGGAGCCAGTCCGGTTAATCATCACCGGCAAAGATTGCAGCTTTCCGATGGAGACTTTATTGACCTGGACTGGGCCGAGCCTGCACATGAAAGACAGGATTCTCCCCTGGTGTTGATCATCCATGGTCTATGTGGCTGTTCCGAATCCTCCTACGTGCTCGCTTTGCAGAATGAGTTACTGCTGAACAATATCACAAGTGTAGTGATGAACCTGCGTGGCTGCAGTGGTGAGGTCAACGACAAGGCACGCACCTACCACTCCGGCGTCTCTGATGATCTTGGGGAAGTATTCAACCACCTGCAGCACCAGTGCAAAGACAGCAGGATCGCTATTGTCGGCTATTCCCTGGGAGCGAACATATTGCTGAAGTGGTTGGGAGAGTCAGGAGTCAGTTCAGTGGCAACGCTTCCTGACTGTGCCATCGCGGTCTCCACACCATTCACTCTTGCACTCTGTTCCAGGGCCATGCTGGATGGCGCTTCAAGAATCTATGGACGATATTTTACCCGGCGATTACTCGAGGCTTATCACCAGAAGAAGGCATCATTTCTAAGCAGTGGCAAAGAAGAGGAGTATGAACAGCTTGTCAGGCTGGAGGGCGTGGACACGATCTCCAACATCTGGGAATTCGATGATCGAATCACTGCGCCGTTACACGGTTTTGAAGATGCAGAAGACTACTACCAGCGCTGTAGCAGCATTCACTTTTTGGCGGACGTACGAACCAGAACCCTGCTTGTCCAGAGTGAAGATGATCCGATGATACCTCCCCAGGCCCTGCCACAGGCCGACCAGCTCCCGCAATGCATTGCCATGGAGTTGAGCAGCAAGGGCGGTCACGTGGGATTTATTGCAGGCTTGCGCAAAAACTGGCTGGAACAAAGAATAGTGCAATTCATTACTGGCTGAGTGCTTGAGACCGGGTTGGCAGTTTCATTGTTAGCCCTAGACCAATTCGCTAGAATGCCCGCAACAACTGGGACCAAACATGAAAATTGCAGTCTATCCAGGCACATTCAATCCCATTACCAATGGACACACAGACCTTGTAGAGCGGGCCTCCAAGCTATTCGACAAGGTCATCGTGGCCGTGGGAACCAACGTGCAGAAGCATGGCACCATGCCAGCGGACACGCGTGTAGCGCTGGCGCAGGAAGTGCTGGCGCATATCGATAACGCTGAAGTTCGCAAGTTTGAGAGCCTGCTCACAGAGTTCGTAAAATCCTGTGGTTCAAAAATTATTCTGCGCGGTCTGCGCACTGTCGCAGACTTCGAATATGAATTTCAGCTGGTAGGCATGAACCGTGTCCTGGAACCTGAGATAGAAACCGTGTTTCTGGCACCTGCTGAACATCTCTCCTATATCTCCTCTACACTGGTTAGAGAAATTGCGTCCTACGGGGGCGACATTTCCAAATTTGTCCACCCGGCAGTAGCAAAAGCAATCAGCGAAAGACTTCCTTAACGTTGACAGGCCGGACAGTACACGGTGCTGCGTTGGCTGATGCGGACTTCCTTTAGAGATTCTCCACAGACTTTGCAGGCCTCACCGCCACGACCGTAAACATACAGGGACTGTTTGAAGTAGCCAGGTTCTCCGTCGCTGTTTGTGAAATCGCGCAAGGTTGTACCGCCCACTTCAATAGCGCGGGACAAAACGGCCTTGATGTGGGAAGCCAGCGTTTCATATCGACTCAAAGAAATATTGCCAGCTTTACGCAAAGGATGAATACCGCTCAGATGTAGCGCCTCGTTCGCATAGATGTTGCCGACACCGACTACAATAGTACTGTTCATAATAAATGTTTTAACTGGCACCTTTCGGTTTCTTCCCTGCTCATGCATGTATTCGCCCGTGAAAGCATCACTTAGTGGTTCCGGCCCCAGATTTCGGAGCAGTTTGTGAGATTCAGGCTCGCCCTGGTGCCAGAGCAAGCAGCCGAAGCGGCGCGGATCATTGAATCTGAGCACCTTGTTATTAGCAAATACGATGTCCACGTGATCGTGCTTGCCCGCATTGCTGCCAACATCCACTATGCGCAGGCTGCCTGACATGCCCAGGTGAATAATGAGCCGGGCGATACCCGCATTCAGCAGCAGGTACTTGCCGCGTCGGGAGACAGCTGCAATCTTGTTCCCGGTGAGTTTTCGATTCAGGTCTGACGGAATGGGCCAGCGCAGTTGTGACTGTCTGACAATAATTTCAATAACGACCTGATTGACGATATGGGGCTCGATACCGCGACGGGTGGTTTCAACTTCCGGGAGTTCAGGCAAGGCGTTTCACTTCAGGGGATTACTGTTTGAGTCAGACAAATCTCTGGCTTTCTGACCGCTGCAGTTATAATCGTTTCGATTGGATAAAGGAAGTCATGGAGCAACTGGAGTCTGCAGTGACCAACAGCAACCAGGTGTGGATGAAGTGAGTAACAAGGCAATTCTTGGCATTGATGCAGGCGGCACCTTCACCGATTTCGTCTGTTTGCAACATGATGGTGACTGGCACATCGCAGTGCACAAGACGCTGTCTACTCCTCACGCACCGGAACAGGCAATTCTGCAGGGCATTTCTGATCTCGGACTCACTGAATTCATGACCCAGGGACAGCTGCGCATTATCCACGGCAGCACGGTTGCAACCAACGCAGTCCTGGAAGGCAACACCGCGAGAACAGCGCTGATCAGCAACTATGGTTTTGGCGATGTGTTGACCCTGGCGCGCCAGACTCGCCCGAAGCTCTATGCGCTCGAACATGAGCCGGTGCCGCCGCCTGTTCCGCCCGAGTTGTGCCTGGAGACGGGAGGCAGGTTCACCGTCGAAGGCGAAGTGCTGGAAGACCTCGGTCAGGAAGAGCTCAACGTTCTCATCGCCAGCCTGCGAGAACTTCAACCGGAAGCGATTGCCATCAATCTGCTGTTTTCTTTTCTCGATGATCGATTTGAAAAGGCCATTGAGGCGGCCATTCAGGACGCAGGAATTTCGGCTTTTGTCAGCAGGTCATCCGCTGTGTTGCCAGTCTACAAGGAGTATGAAAGAGGCATTGCAACCTGGTTAAACGCATCTCTTGGTCCTGTAGTGCAGGGTTACTTATCGCGCCTCCAGGAGCAACTCGGAGATTGCTCACTGCAGATCATGCAATCGAGCGGTGAAACAATAGCGGCCAACAAGGCAGCTGACGCGGCAGTGCATCTACTTCTATCGGGCCCGGCAGGCGGGCTGGCAGCAATCAAACACCTGGGCCAGCAACTGCAACAGGCGCGGATTATCAGTTTTGATATGGGTGGGACTTCTACCGACGTCGCGCTGCTGGATGGAGAGATCGGGATTACCACGGAAAGTCGCATCGGTACCTACCCGGTGGCTGTGCCTTCAGTTGATATGCACACTATCGGTGCTGGCGGAGGTTCCATCGCTTTCATCGACAGTGGTGGACTGTTGCAGGTTGGCCCCCGATCGGCCGGTGCCAATCCTGGCCCTGCCTGCTATGGGCAGGGGGGAAAACAAGCCACGGTAACCGATGCCAACCTGGTATTGGGCAGGCTGTTGGCCAGTGCCGAACTAGCCGGCAGTCTTTCATTGGATGTTGCCCTGGCCCGAGATGCCATCGGACGCCTTGCCGATCAGATAAACTTGTCTGTCGAAGAGACAGCCCTGGGCATCGTCAACATTGCCAATGAACTCATGGCAAAAGCCATCCGCGAAATCTCGGTTAATCGCGGTCACGATCCCAAAGACTTCATCCTGGCAAGCTTCGGTGGCGCGGGAGGTCTTCACGTCTGTGCTCTGGCGGAAGCCATGGACATGCAGCGGGCTATTGTTCCTGCGCGAGGTGGTGTGCTATCGGCGCTGGGCATGTTGGTTGCGCCGAAAGGTCGACAATTCACGCGCACTATCAGTGTGTCGGTGGACGGGGCAGACGAGGCCGAGGTGAACAAACACTTTCAAATCCTGGAAGCGCGTGCGCGTGAGGAGCTGCGTGCTGAACAGATTCAGGATGAGGACATGCAGTGCGAGTTAAGTATTGATGTGCGTTATGTTGGCCAATCCTATTCCCTAAACCTTCCCTGGCGAGGAGTGGAGCGAACCCTTGCCGAATTTCACGTTTCCCACAACAAGCGTTATGGCTATGCACTGAAAGCCCCTGCGGAGTTCGTCAATCTTCGGGTTCACCTGTTGGCCACTACATCTGACATTACAATCCCTGGAGAACAAAACGATTCAACGGCTTGTAAGAATCCAGGAGAGGCTAGGGTCTATGGTCACTCTGAAATGGCAAAACAGTTGGCACGTGCAGAGCTGGTAGTGGGAGAATCGATCCAGGGCCCCGCGATTATCACCGAGTATTCAGCGACTACTTATGTTGCCCGGGGCTGGTCGGCGAGTAGAGACGAATTTGGCAACTTACTGCTTATTGGTTCGGGTAATGCATCCAGGTCTGGCACCAGAAACTGAAATCTAATGATGGCTAGCTCTTTGAGACTAACAAGAATCTTCTGCGCTGCTCTATGCGCCACAATACCGATCGTGGCATGGACCCAGCAGGCAGAGGAATCGACAGAGAGTGAAGCTGCACCTGAAGCGCTCCGGCCTGTGGTGCTTTACATGGACACGCCGGCGATTTTTTCCGGTGACCAGGAACCGGTACTGTCACCACTTCCGGTGCCAACAGATCCAGAGGCTGATCCGGAATTTCCGACACGAGCAGCGAGTATCCTCGACTACAACGACAGAATTACCCAGATTGAATCAAGTGGGGGTGCCTGGGATTCCAATCTGATTGAAAGTCTCGCCGCACTGGGTAATCTGCATCAGAGTCAGGGGGAGTACGAGGCAGCCATTGCTGCGCTCGACCGGGCATTGCACATCAGCCGCATCAACAACGGTTTAAATACGAGCAATCAGATAGAGCTGATTGAACAACTGATAGAGAGTCATCTCGCTCTTGAGAACTGGGAAAGCGCAGATCTGTATCACGATTATCTGTTCTACATTCAGGAAAAGGCCTACGGGGTCAATGACCCAAGCATGATTCCGGCACTAGACGAACTCGGCAACTGGCATGTGCAGGCCTTCCGAAGGGGTGTGGGTGATCCTCTGGGTATGCGCCTGAGTACCGCTATTATCTTGTTTAACTCAGCGGCTCGACTGTCCAGGGAATTGGATGCACTTGATGATGCACGCTTTGTTGCCTATCAGCACAGCATTGCCAATACCGCGTATCTGATGGTGTCCAATGCGGACTTGATGGGTGAGTTGGATCGAAGCCAGTACCGCAGTCAGCTGGATCAATTGCGCGACAGACTGATGGAGGATTCCGAGTTCCTGCAGGGCGGATTCCAGGCAGGTGAACAGGCCCTGCTGGAAGTCATTGCTCTGCTGACTGATTCTGCTGACAGCGAGGCTTTGGCCGAAGCCTACATCAATCTGGGCGACTGGTATTTACTCGCGGAGCGCAGGCGCAGGGCGGAGGAACAATATGCAGTCGCCTGGGACTTGTTGGTGGTGCCTGCTGAAACCGGACAGGCAGCCGCAGATTCAGATCAACAGGCGTCCGTGGCTCCTGTCCCCGCATTCTCCCGGATCAGCATCATTCCCTCGTTTATCCAGCATGGCCGCTGGCTCAACCGCCCCGGTCTTGAGCGTCCGCCATTGAGTAGCCTGCAGGCTGAAGAAGTTGATCTTTCCTTTACCGTGACTCGTAGTGGATTGGTAAGAGATATTGAGGTGTTGAGCGAAGAGACTGAGGAGAATGCCGGTCACTTTGCAAGAATTAGCCGGGAACTTCGGCGCTTTCGATTTCGTCCAATGCTTGTGGACGGGCAGATGACCGAGACCCAAAACAACCGGGCAAGAGTCCGGTTTTGGTACTAATTTGAAGCAGTTAGAGGTACGATCAAGAGGCGCGGTAGTTTCTATTGTTAAGCAAGGATTAAGGGGTTTTTCTCTACGCTGACGTAGAACTTTCTGAGCGTGTGTGGAGCGCGCCAGGTGAATTGTTAGGCCGCACTAAACTGCGCGCAAATGACGGCAAAATGCGCCCAATTGCCGTGAAAAAGCGCAAAGTCCAAGGCTACAATAGTCGCCTCGCTTGCTTGAATGTGTCACAGCCCAGTATGAATCCCTGTGCCCATGAGAATTCAGTCTATGCAACTAGTTAAACTGCTCTTACTTAGCCTGGTCAGTATGATCCTGGTGGCCTGTCAGGCTGCCGGCAGCAGTTCCAGCAGTTCTGCTGGCATGCCATCACAATCCAGTAGCTCCAGCAGCTCCTCGAGCAGCTCCTCTTCCTCCAGTTCGAGCTCGCAATCCTCGAGCCAGAGCAGCTCCCAGTCACAGGGTCAGGCCAGCTCCCAGTCGCGCAGCTCTTCGCAAAACCAGTCCCCGCAGTCTCAGTCCCAATCACAGAGCACTGCCAGCAACAGCGGTCAGAGTGCTGGCGGTTCGACACCGAGTTCAAGTCAGGGCAATCAATCCGCAAGCGGCGCCACTGCTGGCTCTGCGGCCGCACAGGGCAGCCAGTCTGCCAGCGCGGCCAATGCGGGTGCCGATGGTGGTATCCCTACTGCGAATCTGCCTCAAATAGGCAGTCAGTCAGGCAGCCAGGCATCACAGACTGCCGGTGGTGGGCAACAGACATCATCAGCCGGAGGTCAGGAGCCGGGCCAGAATGCCGGTAGCCAGTCCCGCTTCCCGTCCCAGGATGGTTCCGGGGCTAATGGCAGGGATAGCGCCACTGGTGACCTGAATAATGGCCAAAGTGGGGCACAAGGCTCATCTGGAGGCAGCATTCGTCGCCCAGGTGGGAATTATAGCCTGGATAACCTGCCTGGCAGGACCTCAAGTGGGGCAGGGCAGAGCGATTCTACAACGGATCCGGGCCAAAATGGGGCAGGAGGGCAGGATCAGTCGGCACAAAATGCCCCAGGTGGGGGATCACAGCAAAATCCGGCCGTTGCAGGCACCCCTGGTGGGGCAAGTACCACAGCAGAACGGGCCGCAATACTTGATGAAAGACTGCGACGGGGCTACGAAACCTTTGATGGTTTCATTCTCAGCGAGAGAGAAAGGGCGCAAAACGAAAGCAATGCCGCTGGCAGTGTGGCTATAGGCGGTGCTGATGGTGGCGGCGGCGGTGGTGCCGGCGGTGCAAATCAACCGCAAACCATGGAAGAAGCAAGAGAAGGTACGACCGGAGGTGTGCTTGCTGCAATAGGTCAGCCCAGCCAGGGACAGCAGGAGAACACGGAAACCTTTCCACCTCCAGATGATATTCCTAGCGGTCGTGATGATGATGTCGTGGCACGACAGATTCGGGAAGCTGCGATGATTGAACCGGACCCGGAGTTGCGCGAAGCGCTTTGGGAAGAATACAGAAATTACACAGGTATTGGTGAAGAGCAATGATGTTGCCTATCAGACAGACAGTCGGAATTCTTTTCGTGGCGCTGTTTACGACCGCATGTGCCACCCACACTGTTAAAACAACCTCCTACACACCCGTTGTGCAGGATAGCCAGAACATCCCGGAAGAGTTTTTGCTGGATGTGGGTGTCTCAATTTTCAATCCAGGTCTCGATGAACTGAGTGATGACCAGGAAGAAGTTACCAACGGACAAATTCGGGTTGCCGAATCCCGCTATGCGCCATTTATGCTTGCAGAGACGCTGCAGCGATCTGCCAACTGGGGCATCGTGAGGCTGATGCCCAACACGGCAAGTCCCATGGATGTCCAGGTCAACGGCACCATCCTCGAATCAAATGGGGAGTTCATGACCATTCGTGTTCAGGTGACCGATTCACTTGGCCGGGAGTGGTACTCCAAGGTTTACGAGGAAGAAGTCAGCCAGTTCAGCTATGACCCACAGCAGCGACAGAAAAACGATCCCTTCCAGGTGATCTACAACAAGATCGCCAACGACCTGCTGGCCTATCGCCAGTCAAACCTCGATGGTGATGACATCAGAGAAATTCGCACGGTCTCCGAGATGCTGTTTGCACAGCGTTTTTCCGATGAAGCCTTTGGCAACTACCTCACCCAGGATCGGGATGGTTACTATCAACTCACTGCGTTGCCTGCAGAAAACGATCCCTTGTTGAATCGGATTCGAGACATCAGGGAACGGGATTTCATGTTTATTGATACTGTTCAGGACTACTACGCCACTTACGTGCGGCAGATGCGTTTGCCATACGACTCCTGGCGTGAGCAGAGCTACCATGAAACCCGCACCTTGAAAGAATTGCGCGATTCAGCTCGGCGCAGGTTCATTGCCGGTACGGCAGCCGTTATTGGCGGCCTGGCTGCGGCGACCCAGGGCGCCAACTATGGCACTCAGGCCAGTGGAGCGGTTGGAGTTGGTGCAGGCGCTTATCTGATCAAGAGTGGCTTTGATCGCCAGGCCGAAGCCCGCATGCACATGGAAGCTCTCGAAGAGCTTGGACAATCCCTTGAGAACGAAGTCGCGCCGCAGGTTATCAACCTGGATGATCGAACAATCACGCTTTCTGGTTCGGTTGAAGAGCAGTACGGCCAGTGGCGTGAAATTCTGGCAGATCTCTACGCCGCGGAACTCGGTCAGCTATAAGGAAATAGTCGCAGGTTCAGCAACCGGCCTGTAGTACTTCTTGTCGGTAGAGTTGGGAATGTCAGAAAACGAAGTCGAAAAAACAGCGCAAGCGGCCACCGATACCGCCGCAGTAGACCCGTTCGCACAACAGGTCGCGCCGCCCCCTTCCCAAAAACCTTCCCCAGTAATGTGGTTGGGCCTTGGCGGACTGCTCATTGTCGCGCTTCTGGTTATCTTTGTGCTCCCCTCAGTGGTTTCAGAATATGAGTTGCCCCTGGAACGACGTGTCGAAGTGGCGAGTAGCGTAATTCCCACAGTACAGGAACAAGTCGAAGCGCAGATCTCCCCCTTCGAAGAAGCCCAGAGGGCTATTCAGCGCAAGGAAGCCCAGGATATCCTGGCTGAGTTACTGGATAGACAGGCTGAGTTAGACGATCTGGAAGTCAGCGAATGGGGTCAGGAGTCTTATGATGCTGCACTTGCAATTGGGGCAATTGGCGATGAGTACTATCGAACCCAGGAGTTTGTTCTTGCCAGCGACAACTATGCGCGGGGAAGAGACAGTCTGATTGAGCTGCTGGAATCAACGCCGAATGTCTTGCAACAGCTTTTGATTGAAGGCGATAACGCGCTTTCTGCCGCGGACTCAAACCTGGCACAGGAAAAATACTCCCTGGCCCTGGTGCTGGATGCAAACAGTGAATCTGCGCAAATTGGACTGGAGCGTGCCCAGGCCCTCGACGAAGTGGCTGCCTTGTTCACAGAAGCCGAAGAGCTGCTGGAAGATGGAGAGCTTGAAGCAGCCCGTGAGGCCTTCGTCCGTATTACCGAGCTGGACAGCTACAATGAATCGGCACCGCAGAAAATTGCAGAAGTCGATGCGCTGCTAATAGAAAACCGGTTTGCCCGCATCATGTCAGAAGGCTATGCCCTGCTTCAGTCTGGCAGCCCTGACGAAGCCATTGCGGCTTTTCAACGAGCGGCCAACCTGGGCATCAACCAGCAGGAAGCCCGGGCGGCAATCGAGCAAACCGAGACCGAAGTTGCCAATGCACAGATCAACGCCCTGCGGGCAGAGATTGATACGGCAGAAGCCAGCGAAAACTGGGCTGCGGCGGTCGTGGCTTACGATCAGGTTCTCAGCATAGACCCCAATCTTACTTTCGCGCTGGAAGGCAGGAACTACGCCGATACCCGTGCCGCATTGGACGCATTCCTGGTGAGTGCGATCAACAGTCCCGAGCGTCTTTCAGAAGATGAGGTTTACAACGAAACTGCAGGCTACTATTTTGCTGCTCGCGATGACATTGCAAA
The DNA here is from genome assembly GCA_965267495.1 of uncultured Pseudohongiella sp. Lineage (GTDB taxonomy): Bacteria > Pseudomonadota > Gammaproteobacteria > Pseudomonadales > Pseudohongiellaceae > UBA9145. The sequence goes on from OZ254078.1 coordinate 3,740,278, forward strand.
CCCGGGCCCCTTGTTGAGCTCACAATTGGATGAGCTGCAGGCTTTGCTGGAGTACTCCCAGGTTCCTGTAGAAGTCACCCTGGCTTCCGATCTGCTCACCGATGTCACACTGCTTCGTATTGGTAACCTGGGCTTGTTTGAACAACAGACCCTGTCTCTAAAACCTGGTCGCTATGTGGCTGTAGGTCGGCGCCCGGGATTTCGAGATGTAAGGGAAGAGTTTACTGTAGGATTCGGACAGACTCCGGAACAGGTTCTGATCCGGTGTGAAGAACGCGTCATCAGCACAAGCGGGCGGTGACAACATGACTGATCTTGATAAGAACGGTCTGGATAATGGGGCACTTGACCCCATAACGCCTATTGATTTTACGCCCAAGCAAGACGACGGGCGCAAATTCAGTTATACATTTCATTGGTTCCACGCTGTCGTAGCCGTCTTCGTATTGATCTCTTCGGTGTCAGGCTGGTTTGTGCTGACTGCCAGATCTGTGTCTGTGGAGGTGGATCCGATTACTGCTGAGATTGAGATAAACGGTGGCATTGCCATACGCCTGGGCCAACGCTATCTGATCCGAACCGGTTCTTATGAAATCTCCCTCACCAATGAGGGATATCACGACGCTACCACCCAGCTCATCATCGGTAACGATCAGGCACAGACCCATAACTTCACCATGCGCAAGTTGCCCGGGCTGGTGACAATTGCCAGCGGCAATATTGATCAGGCACGGGTACAGATTGATGGCATCGACATCGGTGTGACGCCACTGAGCGATGTGGCAATCGAGCCAGGCGAACACCAACTGACCATCAGCAAAGATCGTTATCTGGACTATGGGGAAATCATCACCATCGAAGGTCGCTCGGTCAAACAGAGTTATGAAGCAGATCTTGAGCCCGCCTGGGCGACTCTCTCTTTCACTACCCAGCCAGTCGGCGCCGACGTGATAGTCGATGGTGAACTGGTAGGCACGACACCACTGAATGCTGACATTCTTCAGGGCAGACGCGATGTCACTCTGAAGCTGGTAGGCCATAAAGCCTGGCAGGAAGACTTTGATGTGATTGCGGGTGAAGACTTCATCGTCCCTGAAGTAGCGCTGGAACCTGCCGATGGTCTGGTGTTTATTCAAAGCAGCCCCAGTGGTGCCAATGTCACCATCGATGGAGAATTCCAGGGGCTAACTCCCCTCGAAGTAAGCCTGACCCCTAACGAGAATCACGAGCTCACTTTCTTCAAGAATGGCTACCAGCCAGGTAGCACTTCGATCCGCACGTCTCCCAACGAAGAGCAGGAAGTAAGGTTTCAACTGGATCCGGTGCTGGCCTCGGTACAGATTATCAGCGAGCCCAGCGATGCCGAGTTGTATATCAATGGTGAACTCTACGGCCTTGCCAATCAGACACTGGAGCTGATGGCGGTCACCCAGCAGATCGAGGTGCGCAGGGAAGGCTACGTCCCTTATAGCTCCGAGTTCACTTCGCGACCAGGCCTCGATCAGGTGATTCGCGTATCTCTCAAGTCACTGGAACAGGCACGACTGGATCAGATCAAGCCTGAAATCACTACGGTGACAGGTCAGACCCTGAAGTTGTTCTATCCAGGCGCATTCACAATGGGTGCATCGAGACGGGAACCCGGGCGTCGATCCAACGAGATGCTGCGGGACATTCAATTGAATCGACCTTTCTATCTCAGCTACACGGAAGTCACCAATGCCCAGTTTCGCCAGTTCGATGCGGAACACACTTCAGGCACCATCCAGGGACTGACCCTGAACAATGAAGCCCAACCAGTGGTTCGCGTAACCTGGACCCAGGCTGCTCTGTATTGTAACTGGCTGAGTGAGCAGGAAGGACTCGCGCCTTTCTATCAGGTAGCCGGAGAAGATGTGGTGGGCTTCAATCCTGAATCCACCGGCTATCGTCTGCCCACGGAAGCAGAATGGGCCTGGACAGCACGAACAGACGGCAGCGGCAATGTGCTCAAGTATCCCTGGGGAGATCAGCTACCCCCCGCTGAGAACTCTGGCAATTTTGCCGATGTCACCGTGCGCGCATTCCTGGGCGAAGTGATGTTTGATTACGATGACGGACAGTTCGCAACAGCGTCAGTTGCCACATTTAATGCGAATCACTATGGCATATTCGACCTGGCTGGTAATGCGGCTGAATGGGTTCATGATTTCTATGGTTCTGCTGGCAGTGTCGGCGTGGAGAACGACCCGCTCGGGCCAGACTCGGGCGAGTTTCATGTCATCCGCGGTTCCAGCTGGGCACATGGTGCTGTTACCGAAATGCGGCTCTCTTTCAGGGATTTTGGCGTAGAACCAAGAGATGACGTCGGCTTTCGCATTGCACGTTATCTCGAGTAGTTGATTCACAGGAAACGAATGGCAGGCAAAGGAAGCGAGGATAAGGAATAAACGATGAAGCAAGGTTCGCTGTACGAAACATTTTTCCAACTGGTCGCGCTGATTTTCTGCGTGATCATCGTGCATGCCACTTATGTGACCGTGGTACGACCGATAGCCGATGACATCCAGGCGTTCCAGGCAGAGCAACAGGCGATCGATGATAACTTTGTTCCTGAGCGATCGGTGTTCGTCATCCTGCGGGATTTCGAACAGGAAACCTGCATCATTCTCATGTGCTGGGCGGTATTCATCATCGGCATGAAAACTCAACAGACTCTGCGCCAGCGATCCTTGCTGGACAGAACCCTTATACAAGTCAACGAAGGTATGAGTATCTTGCCGGAAGATGCTCGCAACTACGCACGTCCTGTGCAGGCGTTACCGGAAAAAGAACAGGAATATCTGTTGCCGAGGGCGATCCTCGCCGGCCTGCATCGCTTCCAGAGTACCCGCAATATTCAGGATGTGTCTTCCACCATCAAGGACACCTGTGAAACCGAAGCGGACCGGATGGAAACGGAACTGACCATCGTGCGTTACATCGCCTGGGCCATCCCTTCAATTGGATTCCTTGGCACGGTACGCGGCATTGGTACCGCGCTGGGCCAGGCCTATCAGGCAGTCAGCGGCGATATCGTTGGCGTGACTGTAAGCCTGGGTGTGGCCTTCAACTCTACCTTTGTTGCGCTGGTCGTGAGTATCTTCCTGATGTTCCTGTTGCACCAGTTACAGCTGCAGCAAGACCGTCTGGTACTGGACTGCCAGAACTACTGTGACGAGCGCCTGATTCGCCACCTGCAGGTGCCCGATAATACACCTGCCTTGCATCACGAAGTGGAGATGGCTGGATGAGTGAAACGGTTATCGAGCTGAATGACAAAGCCATTCGGGTAGGGGACAGCAGTGGTTTGCTGTTAACCAGCCCGGGCTTTGCACTGGCCGATGACAACGAGTTGCACCTGGGTGAGTCAGCCGAACAACAGGCACGGCTGAAGCCTACCAAGAGCTATAACAAGTACTGGCAAGAGCTGAACCTGGATCCCATCGATCACGGCAATGATTTTCGCCACTATGCGGATATCGCCTTCGCCCATCTGCAGCATCTGGGTGAAGAAGCGGATATCGGTGGCGACGTGATCCTGGCTGTACCTGGCAGCTTCACTCGTCAACAGTTGTCGATCCTGCTTGGCCTCACCAGTCATTGTGATTTCAACGTGGCCGGCATCGTTGATTCCGCTGTAGCTGCAGCAGTCGCCTCGGCGCGGGCCAGAAACATCATTTATGCAGACCTGCAGTTACACCAGGTAGTACTGACCAGGCTCAATATTGACGATCAACAAGTTCATGGTGGATCGACCGTTCAAATTCCTGGGGTTGGCAGTCAAAACTTCATGGATCTGATGATGCAGCTCGCCACCGGCATGTTTATTCAACAGTGTCGATTCAATCCGCAGCACAATGCTGGTTCGGAGCAAGAGCTCTATAATGAATTACCAGGCTGGCTGGTGCAGGCAAAAGAAGGCAATCTGATACTGGAGTTACAGGCAGGCAGTACGGTCCACACTGCGAAAATGCCTTACGATGCCCTGGTGTCCAGCCTGCAGGGGCACTTCAGGAAAATCAGTGATCAGATCGCTGCGCTGGCTACCGAGGCGGACACACAACTCATCGTGAGTGCCAACCTGGCCTCCTTGCCCGGCTTTCATGCCAGTATTCCACCGACCATGGACCTGTTGGTGCTCGAACCTCATGTGGTTAATGACGCCTGTCTGGAATATCGGGATCTCATTACCACCAATCCGGACGGCATTCAGTGGGTAAAGTCCCTGCCGGCGTCGGATGATTCAAAACTTGATGTCTCCCGGTCTCGGACTGGTGAAAACTTGCCAACTCATATCCTGTTCAGAAACAGGGCAGTGCCACTGGGGAACATGACTATCGAGAACCGGGAGTCTGTAAATGGCAATGCACTCACCAGCAGTGTGCTGACCCTGAGCATCAATGGACTTCCTGCGTCGCTGGGCCGCATTGAGAAGCGCAAGGACGGCGTCTACTTTGACAGCGGTGAAGTAGAATTTCTGCTCAATCAGCAAAACGAAGTCGGTGAACGCAAACTGGCCATCGGTGATCACCTGCAATTTGCTGGTGGCGAAGACCAATTGACACTGATACAGGTGCGCGATGTCTAGCGAACATAAACAAACCAGGCGTCAGGTTAATCCCCTGAGCCTCTCTTTTCTGGACGTCATGTTTTGTGGATTCGGTGCGGTCATACTGATCTTTCTGATCCTTGACCACAACGCTACTGTCTCGGATGTGGAAACCAGCCCTGACCTGCAGGCGGAGATTGATTTGCTGGAAGAGGAAATTGAAGAAGGACAGCTTGGCCTGGTGCGCATCAGGAATACCCTCTCTGACGTGGATTTCGACGTGGTGGAAGCCCAGGGCCTGGCGCGGCAGATTCAGGAACAGATCGACACCTTCCTGCAGGAACTGGCTGCCCTGGAGAATTCCAGTGTGGCGACCGTGGAAGATATCGAACAACTGCGTGCCGATGTGCAGCAACTGGAAGAAGAACTGCTGCGCTTGCAAGCCAGCGCTCTGGAACAGGAAGGCACCAGCGTGCGCCAGTTTATCGGTGATGGACAGCGTCAGTATTTATCCGGACTCTACCTGGGCGGTCAACGCATCCTGATCGCCATCGACAGTTCAGCCAGCATGCTGGATGACACTATCGTCAATATCATTCGCACCAATCTCCGTTCCGACGTCTACAAGAGAGAGGCGCCAAAGTGGCAACGGGTGGTTAAAACTGTCGACTGGATTACCACCCAGCTTCCCATCATCAGTCAGTACCAGATCTACGCCTTCAATGAGGAAGTACAGGCGGCCTTGCCCGGTAGCGAAGGCACCTGGCTGGAAGTGGCAGATCGTGATCAGTTGAACGAGGTGGTGGAGTTTGTGACTGACACTGTGCCGGATGGCGGTACCAATCTGGAAAAGCTGTTCCAGGAAGTTGCGAACCTGTCACCACCGCCGGACAATATTTTCCTGATCACCGACGGCATGCCGACGGTAAATAATCGTGGTGCATCAGATCCACTCATCACCCCCCGGGACAGGGTGGAGCTGTATGAAGAAGCCGTGGAAGAAATATCACGAAATGTGCCGGTCAATATTATCCTGATGCCACTGGAAGGGGATCCCAGTGCAGCCGCTGCCTATTGGGAGCTGGCCCAGTTTACCAGGGGTTCGCTGATCTCACCGTCCAAAGACTGGCCGGGAGGCAGCTCAGCCATTGAAGAAGAACAAGCCGAAGAACCAAGAGACGACACCTCGGTTGCCAGGGTGGAAACGACAGAACAGATCTCCATGGATCTGGGAGTGTCCTTTCCAACCAATATTTGAATTGAGTGATGATGTAGAACGGAAATGAGAAAAGGTCGCCGCGAAACAGATTCCTTTACCGTGTCCTTTCTGGACGTGGCGTCCTGTGGTTTCGGCGCCATGATCATCCTGCTGATGATTGTTAAACCGTCTCAACCTGCGGTGCTGGAAATCAGCGAATTGACACCAGAGGCCTCAGTCACTGAATTGCAGGAGCAGCTGTTCGAGATCCGTGGTGAAACCACTATTCTGAATCGAGAGCTGAATGCGAAACACGAACAGCTGTCCTCACTGACCGACCGCATTGCACGCCTGCGTCGGGATCTCAATGATGTACAGGGCCGTTATAACGCCTCGCGACAACTGTCAGAGGAAACCACCGACGAAATTGGCCGTCTCGCCATTGCCCGTCAGACACTGACTGAGGAAATGCAACGTCTGCTGGCCAATGTGACTTCATCCGACGATAACGCCATCGGCGGTGTGCCCGTGGACAGCGAATACATCATTTTCATCATCGATACCTCAGGCAGTATGTACAACACGCCCGGCAACTGGGACAAGATGCTGGAAATTGTCGACAACACGCTGGATGTGTATCCCGAAGTGAAGGGTATCCAGGTGATGAACGACATGGGCGATTACATGTTCAACACCTACCGGGGAGACTGGATTCCTGATACCCCGGGGCGGCGCCAGCAAATCATCTCAACCCTGCGCACCTGGCAGACTTACAGTAATAGTAGCCCTGTAGAAGGAGTGACACGGGCTATCAATACCTTTTATTCCCCGGACAAGAAAATTAGTATCTATGTGTTGGGTGATGATTTTCAGCCTGGCGGGTCTATTCAGGATGTACTGAATACAATTGACCGGATCAACGTGGAGGATGTCAACGGAGATCGCCTGGTACGCATCCATGGCATTGGCTTCCCCACCATATTTTCGCCGGATGTCCCTCAACGCTTCAGACAGAGCGCTTATCGCTACACCAATCTGATGCGCGAGATGACACAGCGAAATGGTGGTACATTCGTGGGATTGAACGATTTTCGGTAATCTATCGTTTCTATAATAGTAGGTGTTTCCGGAAACACAGCTGATCAAGAGGCATGAACAATAGTACTATCATGATGACCATGCGAAGCTATTTGAATGACACACGGCGCCAGGGCAGAGCCTTGCTGGGCTTGTTGGCATTGTTGCTGGCGGGTTGTGGGGTAAACAATGTCACCATCGAAGGAGACTTCCCCACTCCCAATATCAGCAAATTGCCCCTGTCTGTGGCGGTTTACTATGACGAGGCGCTGAAACAGTTCGCCTATCTGGAATATTCGGAAACCGGTACCGAAGAGTTCAACATCGAGAGCGGTCAGTCCCATGTGCAGCTGTTTAATGCTGTGCTGCCTGCCATGTTTGATAATGTGGTGGAAATCCAACAGTTGGAACAGGCTGAAACCCAAAATGTTGATGCGGTCTTCATGCCCCTGATCGAAGAGTTCCAGCTTGCCTTGCCGGCAAAAACCAAGCTCGATGTCTACGAGGTCTGGATTAAGTACAACATGCGGCTGGTGACACCGGAAGGTGATTACATTGCCGACTGGGTGCTCACTTCCTATGGCAAGACACCCACGGAAACGTTCCGCTCTGTGGAAGGCGGAATCAATGAAGCGGCCATTGTTGCCCTGCGCGATCTGGCCTCCAGCTTCTCTCTGACATTTACTCAGGTACCTGAGGTACGTGACTGGCTGGCCAGCCTGTAAGACAAAGGCAACAGACCGGTAATGAGTGTGCTTATGAACTACAGCAGACTACTGATCAATGCACGAACCCTGGCAATCTTCTCGCTCGGCCTGCTGGCGGCTTGCACCAGCACCACTGTGGATGAATTCAGGCAGGGGGAAACCGGCATCGAAAGTGATGAGTCGGTAGTGATACTTGGCCGCCGCCAGGCCAGCGACTATGAGACCGATTCCGACTTCGTCGAATGTGTAGGCGATCGCATGGCCCGCGGCGAAGGCGCGATCAATGTAGTGCCTGAGCAGGAATTTATCGACGCCATGTTTCCCTGGTTTGAACCCAGAACCGCACCACTGCGCACCAGAGATCTGGAACAGCTGATGGGGGAAGACGTAGTGGCCCGAAAAATGGGCGAATTCGGGATTCGCTATATTGTCTGGGTGGATGGATTCACCGAAACCACGGATCGTCAGGGATCGATCTCCTGCACTATCGGCCCGGGCGGAGGCGGTTGTTTCGGCTTCGGCACCTGGGAAGATGATGCCAATTTTGATGCTCGAGTCTGGGACGTCGGGTCGTTGACCAATGTGGGTACGATCAATACCGATGCTTCCGGCCAGTCCTATCTGCCTGCCCTGGTGGTACCAATACCACTGATTGCAAGAGTTGAGGCCAATGCCTGTAGTCGCCTGGCCGCGCAACTAAAACAGTTTGTACAAGGTAGTTAGGGGCTGTTCACAGACCCTACATAAAGAAGGGTGATCGTATGTTGAATCTCTTTCCTGATCATGGGGAAAGCCAGTTATCTGCTGGCATCCTGTTCCGTGTAATTGCAGCACTGCTGGTTTTGTCAGGGCTGGCATCCTGCGCGGTGAATCCAGCTACCGGCAGCGCCAACCTGGTGCTCATGGGCGAGAGCAGGGAAAAAGAGATCGGTGCTGAGGAGCACGAAAAAGTCATCGCCAGCCAGCCTGTCTACCAGGACGAAGAACTGCTCGCCTATGTCACCGAAGTAGGTAACAAGATAGCGGCGGTCAGTCATCGGCCCGACCTGGAATACACCTTTACCATACTGGATAGCCCTGCCATCAACGCCATGGCCTTGCCAGGTGGTTACGTCTATGTAAACCGCGGCTTGCTCACCTACATGAACTCCGAGGCCGAACTGGCTGCAGTTATTGCCCACGAGATCGGGCACATCACGGCGCGTCATGCAGTACAGCAGCAGGCACGAGGTGCTGTCGCAAATGCCGCGGCAAGAGTTGGCGGCATCGTCACTGCAGTTGCGACGGGCAGTGGCTATGCAGGTTCACAAATCAGCCAGGTTGCCTCCATCTGGGCCCAAACCGGCCTCAGTGGTTTTGGCAGAGAGATGGAACTGGAAGCAGACAGCCTCGGCGCAGAGTATTTATTGAACGCGGGCTACGATCCATCGGCAGTCATCGATGTGGTTACCGTACTCAAGAACCAGGAAGATTTTAACCGTCTCGTTACCGGCAGTGGTGGTGGCTATCATGGCTTGTTCGCTACACACCCACGCAATGATACTCGTCTGCAACAGGCAATCGCCTCCGTTGGTGCTCTGGGCGAAGGCGAGGTAACCCTGACAGACGACACCGCATTTCGCGAAGCGGTAGATGGTTTGATTGTTGGTGAAAGTGCAGCTTCCCAACAACAGGATGAGCGCAATCGTTACTATCAGACCACATTGGGATACACCCTGGTGTTCCCTGACGACTGGAATGTTTCCGACACCATCACCACGGTTACTGCAGACTCACCACAGGCAGGCAAAATAAGAATCGAAGCTCAGCGATTGCAGCAAAACATAGAGCCACGTGTCTTTATTAGAGATGTGTTGGGTATCACAAATCTGCAAAAGTCAGAAGCGCTCTCCCAGTACCGGTTGAATGGTCATACCGGAGTTCATGTTTCTCCCGATACCGGCAATTCTGAAAGAGTCGCGGTGCTTTACCTGGGTCCTCGTGCAATTGTTGTGCGTGGCGATATCACCAACGCCAGCAATGTCGATGAAATCGACGATATGATGCTCAGCTCGATACGTACCCTGCGCGCCATTCAGAGAGGCGAAACGCTGCAAGGTAGTGAAATGCACATTCGTTATGTGCAGGCCAGTGAGTACTTCGATTTTGCAGTGGTGGCGCAATCCAGCAGGATTGCCAACTATGCAGAGGAAACACTGAGACTGCTGAATGGCTACTATCCGTCCGGCACCCCGGAAGCGGGAGACTGGATCAAGCTGGTCGAGTAGCCCTGCAAGCCAGGCCGGCTCAGGCCCCTGAGCCGGGCCAACAAGCCCTACATCAAGTCAGAACCGGATCACGCTGAAGCGTACTGGTGGTTTGTTTTTGGCTATCGCAGGGGTACACTTGCGAGGCAAGCAGCGCTGATTAACTCAGGAAAATAAAGGACTTGAGACGTGGCGGCAGTAGAGGAACAGAATAAAGCCAGGCCGGCAGGGCAGAACAAGCCGCGGCCCAATGCGCCTGTTGATCTCAGGGATTACCTCGATGGTCTGCTGAGTGAAGGCCGCATTACCCAGGACGACTATAATCTTGCCGTCAAGGATCAAAACAACGCTGAACATCGGGGCAAACACATTCTCCACTATCTCGCTGATCTGAATCTGGTTGACCAGAATAATCCCGCGCGCAATCTCGACATCGAAACATTGACCCAGTCGCTGAGCCAGCAATGTGGTCAGGACTACTACCGCATCGATCCCCTGAAGATCAACGTTGCCCAGGTGACCAAGGTGATGGACTACAAGTTCTCACAGCGTCACGGCATTCTTGCGGTGGAAGACAATCTCGATGAGGTCATCATTACCAGCGCAGAACCCTATATCGACAGTTGGGAATCAGTGCTCGAACATACATCAGGTAAGCGCATCAAGCGGGTAGTCTCCAATCCGGTCGATATCAAACGACTGACTTCAGAATTCTATAGTGTCTCCCGTTCCATCCAGGGAGCTACCAGGGGGCAGACTCAGCTTAAAGGTATTGGCAATCTGGAACAGATGTTGGAGCTTGGCAAGCTCAAGGATCCGGAAGCCAACGATCAACACATCGTTAATGTAGTGGATTGGCTGTTGCAATATGCCTTCGAACAACGCGCCAGTGACATCCATATCGAACCTCGGAGAGAGCAGGGCAATATCCGTTTTCGAATCGATGGTGTTTTGTACACGGTTTATGCTTTGCCCATGCAGGCACTGAGCGCCGTCACCAGCAGATTGAAAATTCTGGGCCGCATGAATGTGGCGGAAAAGCGCAAGCCACAGGATGGCCGCATCAAGACCAAAAGCCCCAACGGCGCAGAAGTTGAATTGCGTCTCTCCACTTTACCCACCGCATTTGGTGAAAAGCTGGTTATGCGAATCTTCGATCCGGAAGTTTTGCTGAAACCTTTCGAAGAGTTGGGACTCATCAATGACGACCTGGCTCGCTGGAACAGGATAACCGGCAACAACCATGGCATTGTGATCATTACCGGACCAACAGGTAGTGGTAAAACCACCACGCTCTATTCCACACTCAAGTCTCTTGCTACTGAAGAAGTGAATGTCTGCACTATCGAAGACCCGATCGAGATGGTTGAAGACAGTTTTAACCAGATGCAGGTGCAGGAGAACATCGACCTGGGTTTTGCCGACGGTGTGAAAGCGCTGCTGCGACAGGATCCGGACATCATCATGATCGGTGAGGTGCGGGATCTGCCCACGGCTGAGATGGCAATCCAGGCGGCGCTTACCGGTCACCTGGTGTTCACTACCCTGCATACCAACGACGCGCCTTCGGCAATCACTCGCCTGCTGGAACTGGGCGTGCCGCCTTACCTGTTAAAGGCAACCGTGGTTGGCATCATGGCACAGCGCCTGGTGCGTGTTCTCTGCCCCCACTGCAAGGAACCCACTGAAGTTACCGAAGAAGCCTGGGAAACTCTTACCGCACCCTGGAAGGTCAAGCTACCGCGCAAGGCAGCGAATTCAAAAGGTTGTCTGGAATGTCGAGAAACCGGGTTCCTGGGCCGTGAAGGCATCTATGAGGTCATGCCTTTTACTGAGACCCTGTTCAGTTACGCGGATGACAAGTCAGACCTGCCTGCATTGCGCAAGCAGGCCTATAAGGAAGGCATGTTGAGTCTGCGCCTCAGTGGTGCCCAGAAAGTAGCGGCAGGATTAACAACTGTGAACGAAGTGCTGCGTGTCACCCCCGATATGCAGAACTAGTCACAATCCCCAATTCCTATCCTTCATTTGCCATCTATTGCTCAACATTTGCAGCAATAAATACGTGCTGGTTCTTGTATCATGCACACTTCCTAACCTGAGCCCTCATGCCCATGGCGCACGCAGCACATAAATACCTGATCATTGGTCCTGCCTGGGTTGGCGATATGGTGATGGCGCAATCCCTGTTTCGATGCCTGAAGCAGCAACACCCTGATTGCAGTATTGAAGTCATGGCACCTGAATGGACCCGTCCACTGCTGGAGCGCATGCCTGAAGTGGATGCAGGCATCGCAAACAAACTGGGACATGGTGAGTTGCGACTGGCTCAACGTCGCAAGATGGGCAAGGAACTCCGAGGGCAGGGATTCACTCATGCCATCGTGCTACCCAACTCTTTCAAGTCTGCATTGATCCCCTTTCACGCACGCATTCCCAATCGCACAGGCTGGAAAGGTGAATGGCGCTATCCCCTGCTCAACGATTGTCGAAAACTCAAGCCCGAGAATTTTCCGCGCATGGTGGAAAGGTTTGCGGCTCTGGCATATCCCTTTGCTGCAACACCACCCCCAGATATCCCGCCACCCAGACTGGATGTAGATGCCGACACGGTGGCTGACACCATTGAGCGCTTTGGTTTAAATCTGGGAGCCCCGGTTCTCGCTGTCTGCCCAGGCGCTGAGTTTGGAGAAGCCAAGCAGTGGCCGGCAGAACACTATGCGTCACTGGTCAATACCATGGCCGAAGATGGCTGGCAGCTGTGGTTCTTCGGTTCCGCCAACGACAAGCTGATCACTGAATCCATTCTTGCCGATGTAGAACCGGCTCATCTGCAAAGCTGTCGTAACCTTACTGGCTCCACCACCCTGGGTGAAGCCATCGACCTGCTTTCCTGCGCCGAGGCCGCAGTATCCAATGATTCGGGTCTGATGCATGTGGCTGCCGCACTGAACCGTCCTGTGGTTGCACTTTATGGGTCCACGTCTCCTGACTTTACACCGCCCTTGGCAGAGAAGGTAAAATTGCTGGCAACCGATATTGAATGTCGACCCTGTTTCAAGAGGCAGTGCCCTTATGGGCACCTGAGATGTTTGACTGAACTCAAGCCGAACATGGCAATTGATGCGGTCAGGCAATTGCGCTCAGCTTAGGGCCCGAATAAAAAGCTTGTGACAAAGGAATTGACCGATTGCGCGTCCTCATAGTTAAAGTTTCCTCTCTCGGCGACATTATCCATACCCTGCCTGCGGTCACGGACGCCCATCTTGCCCACAAGGATCTGGTGTTTGACTGGGTGGTGGAAGAAAACTTTGTCGAGGTACCAAGCTGGCATCCTGCGGTAGACAAGGTCATTCCGGTAGCCATACGGCGGTGGCGCAAGAACCTGCTGAAAACTTACATGCGCAAGGAGTACCGAAACTTCAAGCATGCTCTGCAGTCGGAACACTATGACCTGATCATTGACGCTCAGGGCCTGATCAAGAGCGGCGCAATTAGTCGCCTGTCCCGGGGTCTCACCGTTGGTCTGAGTAACCGCACCATTCGTGAACCACTGGCAACCTTGTTCTATAACAAGGTTTATTCTGTGCCCTGGACTGAACATGCAGTGGATCGGGTGCGACAATTGTTTTCCCGGGCGCTCAAGCATCGCTACGACAAAGACCTGGTTAACTACGGACTCGACACTTCCCGTTTCGATAACGGCGAGACATCAATCGATGGCATCGAAGAAGGTAAGAGTGTCGTGTTTCTGCATGGCACTACCTGGGCAACAAAACACTGGCCGGAACATTATTGGAGACACCTGGCACATATTGCCAATGAAGCCGGTTACAAGGTGTTATTGCCCTGGGGCGACGATCAGGAAAAACAGAATGCCGAGTTCATCGCCAGGGACAATACTCATGCCATCGTACTGGACAAACAACCGCTTGGCGGCATCGCCCGCATGATTAACCGATCTGCTGGCGTAATCGCTGTTGATACAGGGCTTGGGCACCTGGCTGCGGCGCTGTCAAAACCCACGGTATCACTCTACGGTCCTACCGATCCCGGACTGACCGGTACATTCGGTGACAGGCAATTGCAATTGAATTCGAATCTAAACTGCGCACCCTGTGTCAAAAAAGTCTGTACCTACAGCGGTCCCGGCGTCACCGACGAATTTGAAGATCAGCCATTTGCGGTGACACCACCCTGTTTCTCTTCTCACCGGCCCGATGCGGTCTGGCAACAGTTTGAGCAGTTGTTGAACGGCAACCAGCAATAATCCTGACATGAAACTTTGCTTTCTCATCTATCACTACTTTCCCTATGGAGGACAGCAGCGAGATTTTCTGCGAATCGCCCAACGCTGTGTTGAGCGAGGTCATCAGGTCAGCGTATTCACCCTGCGCTGGCAGGGTGAACAACCAGAAGGGTTTGATATCACTATCGTTCCTGTGAAGTCCGCCAGTCGACTGAAGCTGTATCAGAAGTACACCGAGTGGCTTGTCGGAAGATTGCAGTCTGCAGATTTTGATCTGGTAGTTGGCTTTAACAAGATGCCTCATCTCCATGTGTATTTCGGTGCCGATTCCTGCTTTGCCGATAAAGCCGAGAACCAACGCGGCGCCTACTACAAATTCACACCACGCTTCCGCCATTTCATGGAATACGAACACGCGGTGTTTGGCACTGACAGCAATACCCAGGTCATGTTGCTTTCACCCTTACAACAACAGACCTATGTGAACTACTACGCCGGCTGTGAAAGCCGTCTGCACCAGGTGCCGCCCGGTATAGCAGAAGACCGACAGGTAACGCATCGTGATGAAAAACTCCGTGAGTCGCTGCGCCAGGAGTTGTCGGTTAAAGAAGATGAAGTCCTGTTGTTACAGGTGGGTTCAGGGTTCAAGATCAAGGGTGTGGACCGGGCCCTGCGTGCCATTGCGGCCTTGCCTGAGTCCTGGCGCAACAAGTGTCGCTATGTGCTGGTAGGCCAGGGCAAACCCAGCCGTTTTCTGCGTCTGGCCAACAAACTTGGCCTTGGAGAGCAGGTGCAGGTGCTGGCGGGTCGCGACGATATACCGCGCTTCTTCGCCGGTGCAGATCTGCTCCTGCATCCTGCCTATCAGGAGAGTGCGGGTTATACCCTGCTTGAGGCAACCATAGCCGGATTGCCGGTGCTCACTACAGCCAGTTGTGGTTATGCATTTCATATTGAGCAGGCAAACTCGGGAGAGGTGTGCAGCGAACCATTCCAACAGGATGAGCTGAACCAACGGCTGCTCTCCATGCTGGAGCGGCTCGACAATGAAAACTGGTCGGCTAACGGGCTCACCTACGGTAAAAACCCGGAGTTGTATGGGCTGGCAGACTCGGCTGTAGATTTACTGGAACGATTTGGTAATGCGGTAAGTAATTGATTTCATCATGACGAATGTAACTCTAGGACTCGCTGGCGCCCTGGGCCATGACCCAGCCGCAGCACTGATCGTCGATGACCAGCTTGTCGCGGCCGTCGAAGAAGAGCGTCTATTGCGCCGCAAACATGCAGTTGGCGAATTGCCTTATCATGCGGCACGCCAGTGTTTGCAGATCGCAGGCATGCGACCCGAAGACGTCACTCATGTGGCCATACCCTATGCACCAGTTTCCCTGTTCAGTCGAGCGCGTTGGCACTACGCTTACCGGCACTGGTATGCACCTGATCGCAGTATTGACGGACTGTTTAACGGCAACCGCCGATACCGCCGACACTTGAAAGAACTGAAAGGCCTGCTGGAAAGACTGCACATGCCAGTCAACAAGGCAAAGCTGGTGCCGGTGGAGCATCAGCTCGCGCACGCCAGCAGTGCTTACCATCTTGCAGAAACTGATGAGCCCACGGCGATCTTCTGCAACGATGCCAAGGGAGAATACGCTGCTATCTACCTGGGCTGTGGTCACAGAGGTCGCATCAAGAAGATCCGGCGCTTCTACAATCCCGATTCTCTTTGCGGTATGTATGCCGCGCTCACCGACTACCTGGGTTTCGATACCCTGGACGGTGAATTCAAGGTCATGGGCATAGCCGCCTACGGTGATCCAGATAAGTATGATCTTTCCTACCTGGCGAAATTTGATGGCAGAAACTTCAAGGTCGACACTCGACTGATTACCACGGTTGGCCTGCGTCGCTACAAGGCCAAGTCAAAAGGCCACTACTTCAGCCCCAAACTGGTAGAGCGCCTCGGCCCTCGCCGGGCCGGTAATCTGTTGAAAGATCCTTATGTGCACTACGCTGCTTCAATCCAGAAGCTTTATGAAGAGCTGGCCCTTGAGTTGGTGGAGGTCTATCTCGGTAAGACATTGAAGCAGTCTGGTCGCCTGGCGGTGGCTGGCACAGGGTCGATGAATATCCGTCTCAACCAGCGACTCAAGTCACATCCGCTGGTCAATGAGATCATTGTGCACCCGGGCTGCGGCGATGCAGGTACTGCTATCGGTGCCGCCGCTTATGCCACCCGGGACCAGGGCATCAAGCTACAGCCACTCAGTTCCATGGCCCTGGGCCCTTCCTTCAACAACGACCAGTGCATCAATGCCTGCATGATGCATCGGGAAAGACCCCAGTGGGAGTTACTGGATGATCCTCATGGCAAAGCGGCAGAGCTGTTGGCTAACGGCCAGCTCGTGGCCTGGTTCCGGGGCGCGATGGAATTTGGTGCCAGGGCCCTGGGCAATCGCAGTATCCTGGCGAATCCCGCACAGACAGGTATCGTGGAAGCAATCAATCACCAGGTGAAATTCCGTGAGGGCTGGCGTCCGTTTACCCCGAGTATTCTCGATTCACTGGCAACGGAGATGCTGCCACCAGACTGTCAGGACGAGTACATGATGTTCAGCACACCGCTGAGCAAGAAGTGGCAGGAAAAATATCCGGTGATCGCTTTCAACAACGGCACCACCCGTGCTCAGGTGGTGAAACAGGAAACCAATCCCGATTTTCACAAACTGCTCAGTTTGTTTCATCAACAAACCGGGCATGGACTACTAATCAATGCCTCTCTGAGTCGACCGGGTGAAGCGCTGATCTGTACTCCTGAAGATGCAGTCAACTTTTTTCTTGGCACTGATCTCAACTACATGATCATGGAAGATGTGCTGGTGACGAAACGGGAACGTAGCGAAGATTGGTAAGATCGCAACCCCCTATTCAGCGCATCGATCAATTGAGCTAATAACTCAGTTTCTTTCCCGAAACATAAATCTCCGTATCACTGATGGCCTGGCTTCGAAGGTCAGCCATGCCGGTGAGCGCGGGATCTGCACGATAAGCAGAGAAAGCTTGCTGCGAAGGAAAGCGCAGATAATGCACCTCATCAAAATCGCTGGTACTGCTGAGACCAGGATCAGGCACGAAAGCACTTAGCAGTTCGCCACCATGAGTGCCCATGATCCTAAATGCTTCTTTTTCAAACTGGATGAAAAGCTCACGATTGCGAACCTTCATGATTACCACAATATCTAACAAGAGAAGAATGCCTTTTGCTGCAAAATGGTCTAAGGGTTAATTCGTCTGAATACCGCGACCCTTTCTTCATCCTCCTGGCTAAACGAAGCGACTTGTTCCAGATAGGGCGCCACGGCAGGGTCTTCCACCAACACTCTCATATCGAAGAACATCTCGATCGCCAGCAGGTCACCGGGCTGCGCGGCCCTTATCACATCGGCAGGCAAAACCCGAATCACTTCATCATATTCTTCAACTTCGCCGGAGAAGTAAGCAATACTCAGGTTGTTGGTAATCACATTAGGCGCATTGCTTTCGCTCAGGTACTGCGCAGAGTCCAGTATCCAGTCCCTCGATCTTCCAAAACTTACATAGGCATCGATAGCACAATAAAAGAAGAACATGATCAGAAAGTACTGAACTGATTTTTGCCAATGACTTCCCCGACTATTTTCAATGATAGTTCTCACCAGGAAAGGCACCTGTAACACAAGCATCAATGAAAACAGGATGGCGTATCGCGCCGACAGAAAGCGGGTGACATAGAGAAACACCAGCAATAAGCCAAGATTGATGAGCAGGTAAGCGACCACAGGCGCAGCGCTGGTGCCATTGGCTGGTAGATGCTTGCGCAAGCCTCCCCACAGCAGCAACCAGAAATAGGGACCGCCAATGGCATAGAACACCGACATCAGCAGTACAACCAGTAGCCCAACTGCTATCACTGCATTGACATAATCCTGGGAAAAGTCGGCCGCAAACTCACCAAAAATGGCGTCGGCACGTGCAACCAGTACCGCTTCGCTGGGGTTGAATGCTTCAATCAAAAACAGCTGGTAGACCGCCAGCCGTTCCAGCAGCAGAGCTATCACATTGATGCCCGCAAGCATCAGTGTCAGCAAAACGCCAACGCCAATGACTACAGTAATTCCTGTCAGCTTCAACAGATGCCTACGATTGTCATCGGTGCTGAACGAAGAGTTAAACAAAAGCGCGACCGGAGTCAGTAGCAGATACAGCAGGGCTTCAGCACGAAACAGCGTCGCCAGCCCAAGTGCAGCAAGAAACAGTGTGCCTTGCTTGAGATTGCGTTCCCGATCATAAAGCAGGAACTGCCACAGGCCGAACAGGGCGAGTGCCCAGAAGCCCACGTCACGAATCACCATGTCCCGGTATTCATTCAACTCCGGATAAACAATCACTGTCAGTGCTGCCAGGCCAACGACCAGGCGAGAATCATCCAACAAGCGACAGATGCTGACGAATGAGTAAACCAGCAGAGCATAGAACAGTGCGTTGAGCACATAGGCTGCAGTCAACAATGAGATGCCCAGGGTGCTGACCAGGGCAATCAATACGGGATAGGCAACCCAGGCGTAATGATCGATAGCCGCAGTGAGTCCTTCATTGAGAAAAATTTCAGCTGTTCGGACATAAGTGTAAGCATCATCGTTAGGGATGCCCTTAAAAAAGAAGAACATCACGGACAACAACAAACTTGTCGCCGCTGCGGCAAGCCTCATGTCGATGTGTTGTAGTCTGTCATTCATCCTAATAAGGGTTCTCAGTTTTACCAGGCAGTGGCGTCTTGAAGCGTTTGTGTAACCAAAGGTACTGGTCCGGCTGTTTACGAATCGCTTCTTCTACCAGTTTGTTAATAATGATTGCATCGGTCTCATCGTCACCGCTGGGATAGTCTTTCAGCACCGGGCTGAAGTAAATCTCGTAACCGCTGTTATCGGGTTTTCGATAGTGGCTGAAAAACAGAACCGGGGAATTATTGAAGCCAGCGAAGCGACTCCCGGCAGTGATGGTTGCAGCGAGATTACCAAAGAAAGGGGCGAAAACCGAGTGCTGTGCCCCGTAGTCCTGGTCAGGTGCATACCAAAGCATTTTGCCGTCTTTCAGGCAACGCATAGCGCCACGTATATCCTTCCGTTCATAAACACCTTCATAGAGACGGCGACGACCGTTGTACATGAAAGCATCAAACAGCGGGTTCTTATCGTTGGCGCGATAAGTGCAATTCAGGTCATGAAAGATGCTGTAGAGAAATCCGGAAATCTCAAAAGTGGTGAGATGCGAGCCGACCAGGAACACACCCTTGTTCTGCGCCAGTGCATTCTCTACATGCTCTTGCCCGTGAATTGTTACCCGATGCCTGTAACGTGCCGGGTTTCCACACCATGCAACGCAGATCTCGATAAAGCCAATGCCATTGGAGAGAAAGGTTTGTTTCACCAGCTGTTTCTTCTCACTTGCTGACAGCTCGGGAAAACACATATCGATATTGACTTCGCACACATGGCGTCTTCCCCTGGCCAGGTAGTAGGAAAGCCATCCCAGTAGCTGTCCCAACTTGATCTGCAACCAGAAGGGCAGATGCGCTGTTATCCACATGGCGGCAATACCAATCCAGGTCAGCCAGTAACGTGGAGAACCATAGGATCGCAGTGGTTTGAATTGTTGAGCGTCGGCGGCCAAAGTGGAGAGGGTCTTCTTTTTCTAGAGAGTTTCAACAGGCGCATTGTAACAGAGGCACTGTCGAACAGGCTCATATCACGGTGCTGTGCTATTATCTGCCGCAGCCAATGAGGGCCATCGAGCCCGGAGAACCCAGATGAAGTTAGAAATGCCAGTGTTTCAGGATGCCAGATTGCTGGTCATTGGCGATGTCATGCTCGACCGCTATTGGCACGGCAGTGCCAACCGGGTCTCTCCCGAGGCACCGGTACCAGTAGTGAAAGTTGGCAATGATGAAGCTCGACCAGGTGGTGCGGGTAACGTGGCACTCAACGTTGCGGCACTGGGTAGTGCAACCCGGTTGATTGGCGTAGTCGGCAAAGATGACAGTGGTCACGAACTGCAATCACGACTCAATGCAGCAGGTGTGTACTGCGACTTCGTTGAATGTGATGGTCAGCCCACCATCACCAAGCTGCGTGTGATCAGCCAGCACCAACAACTCATCCGAATGGACTTCGAAGAAAGGTTTGCCGGCGACATTACTTCTGCTGTGCAGGGCAAGGCAAAAGATCTCATCGACGACACCCAGGCACTGATCCTTTCCGACTATGCCAAGGGTGTGCTGGACGACATCACACCATTGATTGAGTTGGGCAAGGAACGGGGCATACCTGTAGTCGTCGATCCCAAAGGCACCGACTTTCACAAATACTCTGGCGCTACCCTGATGACGCCAAATCTGACTGAGTTTGAAGCCGTCGTTGGTCACTGCAGCAACGAAGATGAACTGGTCAACAAGGGACTAAAGCTGGTCAGTGATCTACAGCTCGACGCCATACTCATCACCCGTGGCGAACATGGTATGACCCTGATCAGACCAGATTCCCCCGAATTGCATCTGCCTGCGCGGGCACAGGAAGTATTCGACGTCACCGGTGCTGGCGATACGGTAATCTCCGTACTGGCCGCCGCAATGGCTGCTGGTGAAAGCATGGCCGACGCGACCGCACTGGCAAATCTCGCAGCCGGTCTTGTAGTAGGCAAACTGGGTACCGCAGCAATCAGTGGGCCGGAAATGCGCCGCGCCATAATGCAGGAAGTGGATTCAAGTCGTGGTGCCATGACCTCCGAGCAACTGTCTATTGCAGTTCAGGACGCGCGGGAGCACGGTGAGAAGATCGTCTTTACCAATGGTTGCTTCGACATCATTCATGCTGGCCATGTTGGTTATCTCTCCGAAGCCAAGAAACTTGGCGACAGGCTCATCGTGGCGATCAATGATGATGCCTCCGTCGCCAGATTAAAGGGGCCTGGTCGCCCAATTAATCCAGTTGAACGTCGTATGGCGGTACTGGCGGGTTTGGAAGCAGTGGACTGGGTAGTGAGCTTTGCGGAAGACACGCCGGAGAAGTTGCTGGAATCCTTGCGACCGGAAGTACTGGTTAAAGGCGGGGACTACTCTCTCGACCAGGTTGTCGGTGGAGAGTTTGTGCGTTCCTATGGTGGCGAAGTCCAGGCACTGGAGTTTCTGGATAATTGTTCTACTTCTGAAATCGTAGAGAAGATGAAGGAAGTGGGTAGCTAGTCAGCTTGCGCTATAGCTACATTCGCCTGTAAATGTTGTGGATTTATCGTCCCGATAATTACACTACTCACACCTTTTTTCCCTAAAGCAAACCGCAATGCCTTCTCGGCACCACCGTCTGCCGTGGCTGTATGTCCACTGTTCATGGCTTTCTTCACCAACACGCCCTTATTGAGTTCGGCGGCACGATCAATTACCGCAGCATCTTCTGTCGCTTCTGCATGATAGGTCACCATCACTACGTCGAGACTTTCTACGGCTTTCAGTCCTCCTTCAACAGTCTTGCTGGACATGCCGATGGCGCGGATAAGTCCTTTTTCTTTGAGTTTCTGCAGTGCTTCGACGCAGTCGGTGGATTCGAGAATCTGCATGTCCCGACCATCGGAATGAATCAGCACCATGTCCAGATAGTCGGTATTAAGATCCCGCAAGCTGCGCTTTACACTGTCTTTCACATAATCACCCGAGAAGTTGTAGACAGACTTTCCCGCCAGAAATTCTTCACCAACCTTGGTGCAGATGATCCAGTCTTCCCGGCTTTTGAGCAGACGTCCCATTCGTTGCTCACTGCTGCCGTAGGCAGGCGCGGTATCCAGCAGGTTGATGCCCAGGTCTTTGGCCTGTTGCAGTAGTGCTTCAACTTCCCGATCAGAAGGCAGGCTGAAGCTACTCGGGTATTTAACCTCCTGGTTGCGGCCGAACTTCACCGTGCCCAGGCCCAGGCAGGAGACTTCGATGCCGCTGCCGCCCAGGGGTCGTTTAGGTAGAGAGGACATGATTTACTACTCCCAGTGCGCCTGTCCGATCCTGGCGTTCTCCAACTGATCGCCATAATCCTGGCTGGAATCACCAGCCCTGCTGTTGATTCCCTTCTCACGTAAATGATCGACTACCTTATCGGCAAGGGAAGGTGTCAGGGTGAGCTTGGTAGGGAATGTAACCAGCACATTATCCTTGTCAATCAGGCTGGCATCATCTGGCCGATGTTTGTTGTCGGCGCTGGCTTCAGCACGATTGATGTGAAAGCTTTTCCATTCAGCTTGTGACACATCAATCCAGGAGAAGTATTGTTCAACTGAAGCTTTCGCTGCTTCGATCTGCTCAGATTCGCTCTTGCCCACCCCAGACTCCGCCAGTTCACCACCGAGATACCACACAGGCACACCACCTTCATCCACATGGGAAGTCACGGTGAGCCGTGGTGTCAGACTGAAGTCATCACCAATACAATGCACGTAGGCCAATGGCAGGTCTGCTTGTTTCAAATAGACCATATGCAGGGGTCGAAGTTGTGTACCTACGTCCTGCAAATCACATTTCTCAATCAACCCGGCATTGCCTTCACCGGCAGAAAGAATTATTTGCTGGCAGTTGATGCTGATCTCATCCTCATCAGTCACGATATTGAAGCCTGATACCTGATCATCTTCCCGATGGAATGTAATCTGATCAGCAGGTATGGAATAAATTGAATCTTCAACACCGTCTACTAACTTGCGCAACAAACTTGGCGTGTCGATGACAAAGTCCTGTAGCTGGTAGAGCTTACCGGCAACCGAGGCATTGGCGAAGATAGCCGGGTACTCTGATTTCTCCACCGCCCGTACTCGCCCCTGTACACTCTTGCTGCCCAGAAAGGTTTTCAGCCTGGAGCGAAAGCTGGACTCGGACCACATGTAGTAGTGCTCACTCAGCACCTTGACGCCTGACAGGTCCATGGGATCTTCTCCCTGCAGGCACCGGCGCCAGCGGGCAGGCATGTCGGCAATCACTTTGGCAGCACCGGTGAGGCTGCCGCTAAGTGCATACTTCAGGCCACCATGAATGATGCCCTGGGAAGCCAGAGTTTGTCCCGAGCCCAAAGCCCTGGTTTCGATCAGTATTGCCTGGTAACCCTCCAACCGCAGTCTCTTCAGTAGCCACAAACCTGCTATGCCACCGCCGAAGATTGCGATGTCAGTTGAATAGCGCATGTTCATTGGTTACCTTCTACGTTTCGCGGTCGGGCTGCAGATTTTGCGGGATGTAAAGTATATCGGCCCTGCAACTGATTTCCCATGTGAAGAAAATATGAGAGAGTCAGGCCGCACGCCAACGGAATTATCGAACTCCTATGCTCCGTCATCTGTACTCTTTACTGTTATTACTGACGGTGCCCTTTATCGTTCTCAGGTTGTACATCAAGTCATCCACTTCTCCCGCCTATCGGCAACGCATTGGCGAACGGTTTGGCTTCATCGGTGTGCCTGCGTCGGTCACCGAGGCAGAGCGCGTGGTCTGGTTGCACGCGGTTTCAGTGGGAGAGACAGTTGCCGCAGCGCCGTTGGTGAAAGCCTTGCTGGAGAAAGAAGGAACTGCGGTGGTTCTCACCACGACAACACCTACAGGTGCTGAGCGTGCCCAGGCGCTATTTGGGGACACCGTACACCATGTCTATGCACCTTATGACCTGGGATTTGTGATCAGAAGCTTTCTCGCCAAAGTCAAACCGCAGCTATTGATTATCATGGAAACGGAACTGTGGCCCAACATGCTGCACTACTCCCAGATGCGGGGTGTGAAGATACTGTTGGCAAATGCCAGGATGTCAGCAAAGTCTGCGAGAGGCTACCAGCGCTTCGGCAGCCTGACCCACGACATGTTGCAGTCCATCGATATTATTGCCGCCCAGTCTGAAGATGACAGTCAGCGTTTGGTCGACCTCGGTGCTGCTGAGAAAAAGATTCAGGTCACGGGCAGCCTTAAGTTTCATGTCCACGCATCAGCAGAGGCAAGGCAGGAAGCCATTTTTCAGTCTGTTGCCAACTCAAGCCGCCCGGTAGTCATCGCTGCCAGTACCCGGGCAATGGACAAGGAGAACGAGGAGACGAAGATCCTCGACGCCTGGAGCAAGCTGTCCGGTGACTTCGACAAACCACTGCTGCTGCTGGTACCTCGACATCCGGAAAGATTTCAGACGGTTGCCGAGCTGTGCAGGAAAGCGGGTTGGAGTGTGCAGCGCCGCAGCAAGGCAGAATCACTGTCCACAGACACCGATATATTGCTCGGTGATTCCATGGGTGAGTTGATGGCCTACTATGGTCTGTCAGACATTGCTTTTGTTGGCGGCAGCCTCGTAGATACTGGTTGTCAGAATGTCCTTGAGCCCGCTGCGCTCGGTGTGCCCGTGATCGTCGGTCCTTCCCAGTTCAACTTCGCCACTATCTGTGCACAACTGGAGGAAGCGGGCGCACTGCAGACTGTGGTCGACAGCGCCGCGCTGGCGCAAGCGATTTCCAGCTTGTTGTCGAGCCCGGAACAGAGAAAAGCAATGGGAGAGGCCGGCAGGAATCTGGTTGCCGCCAATCAGCAGGCCTTGCCTCAGCTGATGCAAATGCTTGATGAACTTACAGCTTAGCAGGGGCTCTGGTCAGGTTCTCAACACCTTCAGCAGTGACGCGCACATTATCTTCTATGCGAATGCCGCCAAAAGGATATAGCTGATCGATCAGTGACCAGTTGATCAACTTACCGCGCGCGGTATTCCTTTCCGGTTCAAGCAGCAAGGCAATAAAATAGCAGCCAGGCTCAATGGTAAATACCATGTTTTCTGTCATAGTGCGTGTATTGCGTAGCATCGGTGAATGCTCCGGTGGAGACAGGACATCGCCTTCTGCATTCTTTTGATGACCGCCTACATCATGCACATTGATGCCTAACAAGTGACCTACGCCATGTGGCATGAACAACTGCGGAACCAGCTGCTCAAGTAATTCTTCGGCACTGGAGTGACAGATTTCCAGCTCTACAAGCAACTCAGCAATTCTATTGAGTGCGCATAGATGAATGTCCACATAGGATTTACCAGGAGCAACTTCCTCAACCAATTGCAGTTCGATGTTTTCCATCCCCTTCAACAATGATTGAAACACTGCATGCGCTGTCCCTCTTGCAGTCGTCCGGGTGATATCGGAGCCATAAGCCCTGACCCGATAACCTGCATCGATGAGCAATACCTGCGCATCGTCGGCGTGGTTTCTACGTTTATTCTGGTAATGCAGGATTGCAGCTTTCTCATCCAGTGCAACAATATTGGTATAGGGAGTTTCGTCTTCCAGTTGCTGGCAGGCGGTGAGGTAGGCCATGTGAATATCATATTCACTGCCACCGGCGAGAAAGCACTCCCGGGCCGCATCGTGACCGATCAGTGCCAGTCGATTGGCATCGCGGAGCTGCACCAGTTCGTATTCGCTTTTACAGGCACGATTGAAATCCAGAATACTCAATAAGACGCCGGGATTTTGAAACGATGGGGAAATGCCAAGTTGTTCTGCATGCTGTGGTGATTCTCCCAGATAGGCATACTGTCCTGCTGGTAATGCAGACTTCACAGCCTCAACGGATTCCAGTCGCACGACCTCCAATGGCTCATGCCACAGAGGATCAGTTTCCACTTCCTGTTCATACCAGAAATCCGCAGGTACTACCTGATAGTAGACGGGCTTGTACCCGGGTCGTACCAGAAGGAATTGATTCGGCTTGTTGACGTGTAAGTAGTGCAGGAAGTGGGCATAGGCCTGGAAAGCCACGCCGCGATCATCCGCATGGTAGTAATGCTCGGTGCCACTATGAATCAACACGCCATCGCAAGCTAAACCAGACTGATTCATGGCATCGCCATAGTTGTCCACTAAAGCCTTGATGTGGGCTGAGTACAGGTCTGCGATCAATGTCTGCTCCTGAGAAAATGTCCAGTGAGGTCTGTTGCTTGTTCTGCTGCGGAATTATACTGAGCCAGTCTGTCTGCCGGCCAATATTTTCGGCGGCATCCCACTCGAGGACTTTATGTCCGAGGACCCTACTATGCTCTATCCAATGTTCATCATGGTAATTCTCACCTTCATGATCCTGTTATTCACCCTGCGGGTGCGTATTGCGTCGGTGCGCAAGGGTGATGTTTCCATGAGCTACTACTCTTTGTTTCGCGGTGAGGAAGTGCCAGAGATGGTTGCCAAGACTTCTCGTCATTTCAGCAACCTGTTTGAAGTGCCCGTGTTGTTCTACAGTGCCGGTGTTCTCTATGTAGCCCTGGATATGACAATCCAGTTTCCTGTGACCTGCGCCTGGGTTTTCGTTACAGCAAGGGTAGTGCACACCTGTATTCATCTGGGTTACAACAATGTGATGCATCGTCTGGTTATGTTTGGCATCGCCAACCTCAGCGTGCTTGCCATGTGGATTGCAATCGTCTCGGAAGCAACCTGACTACAAGCCATGCCCAGTGTTACTGACATACTTAACCGCAGTTTCGACAGCGGCGGTAAACTGCTCATCGATGAAGATGAACTGGGTGCCGAGTTTTTCAATCTGCGCACTGGATTCGCCGGTGAGTTGATGCAGAAGCTGGTGAACTACGGCCAGAAAATGGCAGTTGTCGTCAGCGACCCCAATGCCTATGGGCAAAGGTTCGCTGAGTTGCAACTGGAACATGAAAAACATCCTTTTGTTCGATTTATGGAATCAGAGTCCGAAGCCAGACAGTGGCTTGAACAGCATTAAACCTGGAGAGCACTATGATTAGAGCAACCACACATACCCTGCAAGGCAGAGAGATAGAAGAGTATCTGGGTGTCGTTGTAGGTGAAGCCATCCTCGGCGCCAATATATTCAAAGACCTGTTCGGTGCGGTGCGGGATATCGTCGGAGGCCGTGCAGGCGCTTATGAAAACGAATTGGGCAAGGCCAGAGACATTGCCTTTCAGGAAGTGGAATACGAGGCCAAAGCCATGGGCGCCAACGCGGTGATTGGCATTGATATCGATTACGAAGTCATCGGCAATAAAGGCGGCATGATGATGGTAAGTGTCAGTGGCACCGCCGTCAGGGTGAAAGTCTGATCGGACACTAAAACTGGCGAAAGCCGCGATGCCCAACTACACTTCAGGGCATCTTCAGAACATTCCATTGCTGTCAGGTTAAGGATAACAACCAGCGATGTTCAAACAACTCTTGCGACAACTTGCTTGGCATCGCAGTGACGGCGCTGCGCAGATTCACCTGTGTGGAATTTTGTCCCGCTATTTGCATGAACCCAATTCGGCAATGCTACAGTTGCTGCGCAAGCATCGCCGCTACTTCAATGAGGTCAATCGTTTTCGTCATCGCCGACAAAGTCCGCAAGTCCTGGATCGGCACCTGGCCAGTTTCCAGTTTCAGCAAAGACATGAGTTTGATGAATTGCAGCGGCACTATCCAGGCTCCAGAATCCTGGTGAGCTACCATTTCGGTGATTTCATTTACGGCAATAACCTTGTTGCTGGATGTGAGATAGCAGGAAGACAGCAATACTATCTGACCCAGCTACCTTCTTCGGATGCATTTCTTTCCAATATGCACTACTGCTTCGGCAAGGATGGATTCAGTAACAGAGAGCAAATTACTGCGAATGCAGTATCAGCAGCCACGCTGGTCAGAAAACTGCGTAGCGAGAGATGCTCGCTACTGACATTTGTCGATCTGCCTTCGGGTTTTGGCGAACGCATAAGAGTCAGCTTTCTGGACAGACAAGCCTGGTTTCCAAAAGGTCCTGCTGTGCTGAGCCTTGCTTCAGGCGCGCCTATATTGCCTGTAATCCATTGCAGGACAGGCAACTCGAATCATATTCAATTGTTTCCCTTGCTTGAGGCACGCAAATTCCACGGAGAGTCACTACTCCAGGCCAGTACCCGGCTGACCCAGAGCCTGGTCACTATTCTGGAACGGGCGCTGCGGCGCTATCCATGGCAATGGCGCTTTCTTTCCCTGTTACCAACGTATTTTGAGTGCGATTCACAGGAACAACTTCAAGAGAACGAAACACGGAGTCATCACGACAATGGATGTCGAACTTCATGCAGCCGATATTCAGAAGCCGCTACGATCTGAGCAGGATTCAGCATTTCAGAAGACACCGCAGTGGCCAGCATTATGAGCGAAGCAGACTCTCTGTTTCGCGAAGAAGCCATTCAATTCAAGCAAGGCAAGCAACAGTCTGAAGTATTGCTGAATTGTCATGTCAACAGACAGGCTTTGCTATGGCTGTTGTGTGCTGCTGTGCTTGGTATCGTATTGTTGGTCAATCGGATTAACTACAAGGAAGTACAATCCGCCCGCGGCTATCTCATCACAGAAGAAAGAGAGGCACAGTTGGTTGCTCCCCAGGAAGGGCTGGTACAAGCGATCCTGGTAACGCCGGGTGAGGAGGTGGAGAAGGGAGAGCCTATTGCACGAATCTCGCAACAGCTTTACGACCGCAACGGAGAAGCTGTCACAGTGTATGAGAAAGATGTGCTGTGTCTCGAGCTGGAGGCACTAAATCAGGAGAAGACACTGCAGCAGCAGGAGTTTATCCAGCAAAGCGTCGGCCTGCGTAACCGAATTCTGGGACTGCAGGAAACTATCCGCCTGGCAGCCGAAGGCCTACAGATGCTCAAGGCCCAGGAGCAAATCAGCGCGACTTTGTTAGCCGGCACCGAGTCACTTCTCGAGCAGCAGGCCGTTTCCCAGGTTAAGGCAAGCCAGCAACAAATAGCCCATCTGGATCTGTTGCGTGAACGCCAGCTTGCCGAGCGCCAACTGCATCAATTGCAACAGGAAATCAGGGAATCAACTGCCGCGCTGACAGCCCTGCATCTGGAAGCACAACAAACCGTCCATGGATTAGACAAGGAGATTCGCCTGATCTCCTTGCAGCTGGAAAAGGTTGAAAGCAGTCCTTACTTGTCAGTGCTCGCCAACCGCGATGGCATTGTGTCGTCAATATCGATCGATACGGGCAGTGCGGTAAGAAGAGGACAGCCACTTATTTACCTGCATCCCCGAGAGAGGAAACTTCTCGCAGAAATCTATGTGCCATCCAGCATCATGGGGGTATTGGCGCCAGGTCAGGAAGTGATGCTGCGCTATGACGCGTTCAACGTTCATTCTTATGGGCGGTACCCGGCAACGATCACCACCATCGAGCGCACACCACTGGATCACAGAGAACATCTGTTACCAGTGACACCGACGGTCGAGCCCCTGTTTCGGGTGCTGGTGAAACCCGGCCAACACTACGTTGAAGGTGAAGACATATTTCCTCTACAGGCAGGCCTGCAACTCAGTGCCGACTTTGTAACCAGTGAAATGTCATTGATTGCTTACATCTTCAAACCCTTGCTCAATCTCAGAGGCAGGGTGTCTTGATCAATATCCCGTTATTCAATAGACGCCTGTCCATGATCTTCCAGGCGGAAACCAGGGAATGCGGTCTGGCATGCCTGGCGATGATCGCCGCATTCCATGGTCGCGGCACAGATCTCAATCGCTTGCGGAGTGATCGGGGTAGAGACGCCATAGGTACTTCGGCAGGGCAGTTGCTGAATCTGGCAGAAAGGCAAGGACTGCAAGGGCGCGCACTCCAGCTTGGACTGGGAGACCTTCACAATCTCAAGCTGCCGGCAATCCTGCATTGGGACCTGGATCATTACGTGGTATTAAGAAAGGTCACTGCTCACTGGGTCCTGATACATGATCCGGCTGCCGGTGTGCGAAAGTATCAGCTGCAGGAAGTGTCGGTTCATTTCACCGGCGTTGCCCTGGAGTTTGTTCCACAGGCAGAATTCCAGCAATCTCCGCCACCAGCTCCCTTGCAGTTAAGGCAGCTGCTAAGTGGCGTGAGAATATCTTCAGCCAGCATAGGTCTGGTGTTTCTCATGACCCTGCTGTTGCAGGTACTTGCCATTCTGAATCCTTTGTATCTGCAACTGGTCATCGATCAGGGGCTGGTAAAAGGAGATACGGAATTAGTCATGATGCTGGCACTGTTGTTTGTTGGCCTTGTATTCATCAGGACTTTGCTGGCTCACCTGCGTGGCCTGCATCTGCTTCACTTCGGCAATCATGTTGGCCTGCAACTGGTAGCTTCGGTGGCAAGGCATCTTCTTTGCTTGCCTATCTCTTATTTCGAGCGTCGGGAGATGGGAGATATCGTGTCTCGCTTCGGTTCCCTGGAGAATGTTCGAGAACTCGTCACTCAGGAAATGATCACCGTCATCGTCGACGGGCTGTTCTCACTGCTCGCCTTGTTCCTGCTGTACCTCTACAGTCCGCTACTCGCGACAGTAGTGTTGATATCTGTTGGCCTGTTCACCTTGCTGCGACTGGTTTCATTGGGCAGAGAAAGGGATCTACGCCAGGAGTCTCTGGTTGCTGCAGCGAAACAACAGACACGCTTCATGGAAAACATTCGAAGTATTTCGGTAGCGCGTATCAATGCCATCGAGTCTGCGAGGCACAATGACTGGGAACGCAGCTATACAGAACAACTGAACAGTGGCATACGGCTTGATTCATTTCAGCTTTCACTGGCCAGCGCACAGTCCTTGCTTTTCGGACTGGAAAATATCGTCACCATCTATTTCGGTGCGGCTGCCGTGACCAGTGGCAGCCTGTCATTGGGCCAATTGATGAGCTTCATCTTCCTGAAACAACACTTCACCGGTTCCGTGCTGGCGATGATTCCGAAGCTCAGCGATATCCGTCTGCTAAGCCTGGATCTGGAGCGTATCGCCGATGTAGTGCAACAAAGCCCGGTAGCGCAGGATGCAGGTTACAGATTGCTGCCCGCGCCCAGGGGAAGTGAGATTGAGCTGCATGATCTTGCCTTCCACTACTGCGATACAACGAGCAATCTGCTGCACGACCTGAATGTCAGCATAGCCCAGGGGGATACCGTAGTTCTCACCGGTCCATCTGGCTGTGGCAAGTCCACCATGCTCAAGCTGTTGCTGGGCCTGGAAAAACCTACGCAGGGTTCAATCCTGATAGGTAACAGGCCTATCGACCAGATCAGTGATCGTGATCTGCGCCCCATGATGAGTGCGGTCATGCACGGGGATGGGTTGCTCGCTGGCGACCTTGCCTACAACATCCATCTCGGCATTGGATCGGTGGACTGGGGCCGGCTGGATGAATTGAGTGAAGCTTTGGGACTGGAGGAGCTGCTCAGCAAGCTGCCGCTAGGCTATGGCACTGAAGTCGGCGAGTTGGGCAGTATCCTTTCCGCAGGCCAGATACAGCGCATCTTGCTGGCACGCGCGCTCTACAGACAGCCAAAGATCCTGTTACTCGACGAAGCACTCTCTAATCTGAATACCGAAGCAGCACTAGATATTCTGGACCATATCGAGAGCCGGGAACTCACTCTGATTCTGGTGACTCACAATCCAGGATTCCTAGCGCGTGCTGATCTGGTCATTGATCTGTCCTGATTGCATTGTCGCCTCCGCGGAGACATCTCGACTATGGGAACAACACTTCACACAGCTTCACAGACATACCTGTTGCGCTATAACAGTAAGCATATGGTGTGCTTTTTCGACGATGCCTGTTATAGCTACTATTTGGTCAGATTGTTTAACAGCCTGCAGCAGTTTCATATTCAACTACATGCCTACTGTCTGGTTCCGAAAGAGATCAACTTGTTGTTGACACCCGCAACGCCCGAGGGAACTCACAACTTGTGGCTTTCTGTGACTGGTCAATACAACAGCTATTTCAGAGAGCGCTTCGCCCGCACGACCAGGATCATTAACCCTTCTTTCCAAAGTACACCTTTAGGTGAAGGTAAACAGGTATTGAGAGCACAGATGTTTATTGAAGGAATTCCGCTTGCAATACCAGGCATCGCTCATCCGGGAGTCCACCCCTGGTCCAGCTACTGTAACAATGGTTTCGGCGATAAAAGCCCATGGTTGAAACCCCATCGGGCTTATCTGGAATTTCTGGACAAAAACAAACAAGCCAGCAATGCTTACCTCAGCTACCGGGAAAACGTGGTCAATCCGATCATTGCCCGCGACAATCAGGCGATTATCGCTCCCGTGTGCCAGGCTTAATCTAAAGCGGCCCTGTCCGATAAATCAGTAAAGGGGCAAGAACAGGGAAGATAGTTATCCGCACCCGGGTCTGGATATAATGACAATACGGGTCGGGTGCCACTCCCTGGGCTGCAATCCAAAGACCCTCAATGTACGTATATCGTAATTGATTGGTCGGCGGACCCACAAAATTGATTGCTAAGTGACAGACAATAACAACATGGATCGGCGACGCACAGAATTCTATCCCTTTTATGATCCTTACCGGGGCGGCAACATGCTAAGCATGGTGGCGAAGGTGAGTATCTCCCTTTCCGTGGGCCTGTTTTATCTGCTGGCGCAGTTTCTCACCCTGCCCGACAAGATGGTGTTCTTCGAACAGTCGTTATGGATACTCGGTGCCATCATGTCCACCTGCATCATGGCCATGTATGCCGCCACCATGGCATTTCGTAAAAGCCTGGCTACTATTGATCGCATCGAAGGACAGAGCAAGATTTCCCAGGACATCATCGAGAACTGGATGAGTGACAATCAGTATCTCTTGGCGGGGGCTGCCTTCGGTACGCTGAACACACTAATTGGGCATCTTCTTGGCGTCCCTACAGAGATACATCAGTCGGCGGTCGCATTGGGCATGTTCTACGTAGGATTTTTTGTCTCAGGATTTCTTGCGGGCATGGGACTGTTATCCATCGCTGCTGTGATTCTGCTTCATCTTCGATTTGCACCCAATCTGCAGCATGCACTCAATCCTGAGGATCCCGATGGCTCTGGTGGAATCGGAACGCTTGGAGATGCACTGTGGTTCTTCGCGCTTTTGATAGGCTTGGTTGGCGTGCTGGTTTCCATCTTCCTTATTAACGTTAACTGGAGCTATATGTACAAAGGGTATGTACAGCTCATCTATTTGTTCTGGCTGGCGCTACCCTATGTATTGGCAGTGTCTGTGGTGCTGATTCCAGGTCTGGCTGTACGCAGGCAGGTGAGTCAGTTCAAGAACTATCGTGCTCGCCAGTTAAAGGAAGAACAATCCAGGTTGTTTTCTTCATATAAGGATTTCGATGTGGCTGGTGATGACGAGATCATAGCCAGCAAGAGAGAGATCAATGAAAAGATGGATCACATCGAGAAACAGATGAAGAAGCTGCGCGAGATGCGCAACTCTCATATCGATAGCAAGGGACGCTAGGCGTTCTGCCACTCAGCAGACTGAATTCTTCCCCTACTTAACTTCTGTTGACACCCCCCTCAACTCCGGATACCCTCATTTGAGTCTTAAAGAATTAGGACATAGGGGTCGAATTTGGCGAGAAAAACATCAAAGATCCTTACCGAGGGAGAGTTGAAGATCATGGATGTGGTCTGGCGACTTGAAGAAGTTTCGGTAAAGGATGTCACAGAAAATTTGCAGAAGAGCCAGGCAGCATCTTACAAAACCGTGCAAACCATGCTGCGGATATTGGAAGAGAAAGGTTACGTTAAGCACTCAGTATCCGGCAGGACCTATATCTACCAGCCGGTAGTCGAAAGAACTAAGGCGAGGAGAGCAGCGCTTAATCAATTGCTCTCAAGTTTTTTTGAAGGTTCGCCGCAGTCGCTGATGGTAAATCTATTGGATGTAGACGGCATGGATGCCGCGGAGCTCGACCAGCTCATGGAACTGGTCAACAAGCACAGTAAACGAACAGGAGGCTAAGCTTGCCTGGAATGTTTGAGTTTCTATCATTACTGTCGATCAGCTATTTGCTGGCAGGGGCTGTTCTGGCCTTTCTGGCATCCATTCTGGTACGCCTCTCAAAAACCAACGCATCCACGAGACACAATATCTGGCTGCTCGCTCTGCTGCTGCTCCTTCTTCTACCACTGCAAAGCTTTTTCGCACCGACTGATGCTGTAGACCCTCTCGATACTATCGTTGCGCCCGACGCGCTCGACACTCGTGCGATTCCCGATCCTCTCCAACTATCCAATCCTCTGAATCCCCTGGTCGAGCAAACGAGTAATTCTACGTTTATCTCTATTGCCGAATTGGAATTGGGAGCCGATCCGGAAAGCAATCAGATTGCTGCAAAAGATCCGGCGAATCATGTCTTAAAAGGCGAATCAATCGTCGAGCAGATCGCTCAGATAGCCGACCCCTGGGCAGTTCGCTTTATAGAAGATATCGGAAGCTACATAGAACAGAAGAAATTACTCCAGCAAATCGGTTTCGTGATTTTTGTGGTGATGATAGCCAGTATGGCTATCGCAAGCAGAGACGCATTCGTATCGATCCTTTACTTGAGAAAGCTGCTTGCCAATTCTCGACCCGTCGCGAATGAACTTCAGTCGCAGGTTTCGTGCCTTGCACAACTTATCAATTTGCCTGTTGTGCCGGTCTTGAAAGTTAGTAATCAGATTAAATCACCACTTGTTACAGGCATCGTGCGGCCAGTTATTCTGTTGCCAACAAGTATGGCAAGGCCTGGAGTCTCGGCAAATATGCTGCGCCAGGTGCTGCTTCACGAAATGGCTCATGTAAAGCGCAGAGACACCCTGATTGTAGTGATACAGACAATGGCTTCTGTCCTACTCTACTGGCACCCGGTGATTCATTTCATCAATCGCAGAATCAGTTTTGAGCGGGAACTCGCTTGTGATGATTGGGTAATAAACTGCCTGGAGCAAGAAGATCCTGACACTTGTCGAAGCTATGCCAACAACCTGGTACAGATCTCCAGAGCGATGCTTAATGGCACACAACACCAATTTATCCTGGGTTGTGTACGGTCCAGGTTTGGACTGAGAAACCGGATCGTCGCTTTGCTCAATGTGCATTTTGATCACTCAACTTCGATCAGAATCACTCCCTTGTTACTGACGCTATGTTTGATGACTGCTTCTTCCGGACTACTGTCGCCAGTGTGGCCAGGCTTTCCCTTCGCAGCGACTGCCGCAGAAAGCGTAGCGCAAACTGAAACACAGCCCGATCTGCCAGATTCATCCAGCTCACAAGCGACTGTGGATAGTCAGGCGTTGGTGGATATTGGGACAAGAGGTGCTTTGCCATCCGAAAAGGCGAGAGCAGTACACAATGCTTCCTGGTACTCCAAGCCACTAGTGCGCTCCCAAAGCAATCACTCCATACCCAAGAATGGCTCCTATCTGATGGTCAGCTCCCTGATCGCACCGTCAAGATTACCCCAGGCTGAAACCTGGAAACCCCCCGTAGCAACACAAAGCGAGATGGCAGAAGCTACCAACATTCTGGATCTGTGGATTGCTGAAGCAGCGATGGGAGTATCCAACACGGAACAGGCTGAACCAAAACCTATTAGCATCAGTATCAATGATTCTGGCGAACTGCTGGTTTCTGCACCTTCAACTATAGAAGAAATAACAGTAACTGCTGAGCGGTCGCTTTACTCTCTCCGTGCGCAGATCCGAAGCACCGAGAGATCCTTGTACTCCTCATACAATAGATTCAATGACAATGATGAATTAGATGTACGGTGCCATAGAAGGGAACTTTATGAAGATGTGCGTCGTTCTCATCGCTGTTGGCCCAAGTTCTTCGAGAACATAGTTGCCGCAGATGCACAAGTTGTGGCGCTAAGCGCCTTGCAGGGTCCCAGGATTTTTTCGGGCGGTTACTTTGGCGCTAATCCCGCTACAACCCCCCTCTCTGTACTGAGAAGCCGTCACGAAGAGAAGTTTGAGCAGCTCAGAAACAATATCATGACAGTTGCAATGGAGAATCCCGCCGTCTACCAGGCACTGTATGACATCGCGCACTTGAAAAACGCTTATACAATCAAGCGCGAAGAATGCATGCAAAAACCCGCTGTATTGTTTGTATTAAGGCAATGCTCCTGACTCGCTCAGTTTGATTGAGAAGTGTTTTGCCTGCTCCAGATGCCCAACAGCGCTGTAAGTTGAGGAGGGTCGATAATGATTGTAAGAGCCAGGCACCGCGCATTTTGCGCCATCGCGAGTGTTGTTTTTCTCCTGTTGTCGTCTGACGGCATCGCAGCTGAGTTGTTGGATGAGACAAAAGCGGCAGTCCAGGAATGGGTTCGTACCGAACAGTTAATCTCACAGGAGAATCGCCAGTGGCGAGAAGAAAAATCTTCTATCGAAGACTTGCTGAGTATTCTGGAAGCGGAACGAAGTGTTCTTGGTGAACAAATAAGTCTGGCCCAGGAAACAGCCACCAGAGCCGACGAAGAACGAGCAGCCCTGGTAGAGCAGCTGTCAGCTTATCAGGCTATCTCAGCAGAACTGGAATCCAGAGTTACCGAGTATGAGCGGCAACTATTGTTGCTTCAGCCTCGCCTTCCGGATTCCCTGCAGAGAGAGTTAGGGCCGAGGTTTAGTCGACTTGGCAGCTTCGGGCAATCAGGTACGGGCTCTCTCGGTGAACGTGTGCAGCTGATCGCAGGTCTGCTGGCCGAAATCGATGCGTTCGATTCCTCAGTAGTGCTGAGTACAGAAATTATTCCTCTCCCGGCCACTCCGGCTGTCGAAGTAGATGTGTTATACCTCGGGCTTTCTCGTGCCTATTTCGTTAACGGTAACGGCTCCATCGCGGGAATTGGCCTCCCTGGCGATGCCGGTTGGGAATGGGAACAGGACAATGCACTTGCAGACACTGTTTCAGAGGCAATGGACATCTATGAATCCAGAGTCTCACCACAGTTTGTGCAACTACCGATACAGGTGCGGCAATGATCTCAGATTGTTCGCACAAATATTGCCTGTTCAAAATACTCACTTTCTGTGCACTAGCTTTCGGTTCGCTTCATTCATTCTCTCAGGAAGCATCAATTGAAGCGGTGCGCCAATCGGTA
Source organism: uncultured Pseudohongiella sp. (assembly GCA_965267495.1). Classification (GTDB taxonomy): domain Bacteria; phylum Pseudomonadota; class Gammaproteobacteria; order Pseudomonadales; family Pseudohongiellaceae; genus UBA9145. The sequence goes on from OZ254078.1 coordinate 3,777,313, forward strand.
CAATCAGATTTGGAACAATCCCTGTCTGAGTTGGCTTCCAGAAGAGAGGAAATAGCGGCAGAAAAAGTCCCACTGGTGGCACGACTCAACGCAACAGAAGGCGAAATAAGGGAATTACGTCGAGAAGCCGCTCGATTACAGTCAATTAGAGATAGCAGGGAACTGAGTCTGAGCGACCTGACTGCAAACATTCAGGCCTGGGAAAACGAAAACCTCTATATTCTCAATTTGCTGGATGAATATGCTTCACGTTTCCGCAGTTCCATCAATATTTCAGAACAAAGCCAGTACTCGGAATTGTTCACCAGCTACAGGGATGCCAGCGCTGGCGATTTTGGTCAATCCGCTGTGGATGCACAGCTCCTTATTGTGGATGAAGGATTGAATCGAATTCGCAGTGCGCTTGGAGGAAGCCAGTATCAAGGCAATATAGTGACCGAAGACGGCAGCCTGAATGCAGGAGTCTTTAGCAGGTTTGGGCCGCTGGTCTATTTTCTTGGCAGAAATCGAGACATAGGGGGAATAGTATCTGCTGATGATGGCTTGAATCCCCGTATCTATGCGCTGGATAACAGAATTGACGAATTGACGAGTTTGACTAACGGCATGCGCACAGACTTGCCGGTTGATGTGACAGAAGGCAGGGTAGCGCAAATAACATCCAATCAGGACAGCTTGTACAGTCATATAGCTAGAGGCGGAATCTGGATTGTTCCAATTCTGTTTTTCGCTTTGCTTTCTCTCAGCATTTCTCTCTATAAGGCCTATCAGATCTACCGCCTCAAATTGCCGACAGTAGAAGAAGTCCGGACGATATTATTGAAACTGAGGCAGGACAAGAAAGCAGAGGCAGTCGAACTGGCTGATCAGATGCCAGAGCCCGTAGGACCTATGCTAACAGCAGGGATCGAACATAGTGCGGAGTCCCCGGAACTTGTTGAGGAGGTGCTCTATGAAAATATCCTGGACACCCGCCCACAACTGAGCAGCCTGCTCCCCGTTGTCGCTACAACTGCCGCAGTGGCGCCTTTGCTTGGTTTACTTGGAACAGTGACAGGCATGATCAACACCTTCAACTTGATCGCAGTTTTTGGGACGGGTGATGCCAGAGTCCTCTCGTCAGGTATTTCTGAAGCACTGGTGACTACCGAATTTGGATTGATAGTTGCCATACCTGCACTACTGATCCATGCGCTTCTGAGTCGGCAGATCAAATCGATACTTGCCGACATGGAGAAATACGCACTGATCTTTACTAACGGACTATCAGTTGAAGCTAAGGTTGCAGACCATGGCTGAGTTCATCCAGGAGTTTTCAGCGATATTAAGTTCAGGCGGCGTGCTGATGGTAGCCTTAGCTGCTCTGGCATTTGCCATTTATTGGATAGCGCTGGATACCTTGAGAAGCCTCGGCCAAAAATCCGCGACCCAATCAATCAACGAACTTGAAAGCACTACAGCGATTGCCGAATTCAGAGCAGGGCCTCTGCTGTTTTTTCGTGGCCGCAGATTCCTGCTTCAGGTCCTCACGACCACAGCCCCGCTTCTTGGATTGTTGGGTACGGTTATGGGCATGTTGACTACGTTTACAGGCCTTGCGGATAGCAACAGCGATATGTTCGATCAGGTTGCTGCTGGCATTTCCGAGGCGATGATCACAACTGAAACTGGTTTGATTATTGCCATTCCTGCATTGTTCCTGCTCATGATTATAGATACACGAATCAAGCGAATGGAATCGACATTGTTGAAACTGGAAAACGCTGGTAACTGAACTGAGGTAGCTAAAGTCAGATCAAAATGAAAAAGACATTATTCCAGGATGAAGATGGCTCAACAGGAGAAATTAATATTTCTCCGCTAATTGATGTGGTTTTTATCTTACTGATCTTCTTCATAGTCACTACCACATTCGTTCAGGAAACCGGTGTTGACGTCAACAAGCCGCAGGCTTTGTCGGCTGAAGATCTGGAAAAACAGAGCGTGATGATAGCCATTACCAGCAGCGCCCAAGTCATCTATGGAGGACGTAATATTGGTCCCGCAGGGGTAAGACCATTGGTGGAGCGACTACTTGCCAGAGAGGATTTGCCAGTTGTTATCCAGGCTGACCGTACCGTGAATGCTGACTTGTTGGTCAGAGTAATAGACGAAGCCAAACTGGCCGGAGCAAACTCTGTCAACATCGCTACCGCCAACAACTGACTGGTGTCAGGAGAATCAATGCAGGTTGCAGGAACAAACTACTCTGCGATGCGAAGAGTGTTTACCAGAACAAATCTCTATACAGTGGTGATCGTGTTGTTGCTTTTCGCGGTTCTTCCTTTGTCCCAAAGCCTGCGCAATGCACCTGATGATTCGCAACTTGTTGTGCGCGAAGTAGATCTGGCGCCGCCACCACCTCCACCTCCACCACAAAGTGAACGAAGCGGGAGTTCGACAGGCGGAGTGCAGGGTGGTCTCAGCCTCGCGGCAATTCCCAATGCGGTGAGATTGCTGCCTCTTGCCGTGGGAAGCGAACTGGGATCAGGTGCCACTGACGGCCTGGGAATCGGCGGTTTTGACATCGGTTCCAACACCAATCTCACTTTCAGCATGGAAGGGGTGGGGTTCGGTACAAACGGCCTGGACCGAACACCGGTGATGCTGGTCAGACCAATCGTACCCAATGCGTTCATGAGACGAATGGGCATCAGCCAATTCGATGTCGAACTCACAGTGAGGCTCAGATCCGATGGTTCCCTGTTGCTGATCTCCATAGACTTTATTGAGTATCCCTATCCTGAATTGGAGAAGCTGGTTTCAGATGCCGTACCACGTATCCGCTACAGTCGACCTACCGTGGATGGTCAGCCCGTGGAAAGAGTGGTCCGGTTACCTATTACTATCAACGCCAGATAAGCATGTTAAAAACTATCAACATAGTTGCAACTTTAGCTGGGTTTTTCCTTGTGACTGTGACGCCGGTGCTTTGTGCGCAGGAGGAATGGCCTCACAGCAGTGTTGACTGGAGTGATCCGTTATTTCAGGCCCGAGTCCAAGGTGTTTACGATTGGATTGGATCAGGGCCAGATAGACTTATGACCAATGAATTCACCGAAGTCGCCATACCTTACTATCAGTTAGGCACGATCAATCGAGACCTGGAGTCATTTCCACCCAGGGCACGAATCGATCCAGACGCCGAGAGTTTTTTTGAGCCTAAGGACTGGATGGACAGAAGGTTTCTTATTCAGTACATGGAAAATAATAGTGAGATTGAGCCGGGCTATTTCGAAAGTAACCTGACCGATTCAGCAATTGCTGATACCTATTATCTCATGGCGAATATCTACTTTCTGCAGGGCAGGTTCGAGGAAGCGATAGCACACTATGAGATCGCAATTGAGCAGTTCCCCTTTTTCAAACTCGCCTACAAGAACAATGCCTATGCTCTGGCAATAAGCGATGATTGTGTGGCGGCACTTGAAAACGCTACCCAGGCTGTTTCTCTCGGTGCCGCGAATATTGGCATCAAGAATGTTCAAGCCTTCTGCGCATTCGAAACCGGCGACTTCTCACTGGCAGTTGATGCTTCCGCAATGTCGCGGGTACTGGATTCGGGCAATCTCACGATTCTGAAAATACAAATCCATTCTCATAAAGAGCTTGGGCACTATGAACAGGCCCTGGCATTAAGCAGTCAGCTACCTGATAGCAGTGAGAGAATCGGCATTGCGTTGGAAATACAGCTAGCTGCTTCCGAACACAGGAACAATGAAGAAGACCAGTTAGCGCTATTGGAAATCAAGTCTCGTATGGGTGGCTTGTCAGAAGCAGAAGAATCGAGTCTCACCAGACTCAAATTACTCACCGGTTCCGGACAGCTGTTGGATGAGAGCAGCCTTGAAGGCTACTTCCAGTTAGAATCAGCAAATGCAACAGAAGTAGAGTCCTTCCTGTTATCCAGACTGGATACTGGTCAAGCGGTACCCTTTGATTTGCTCACTACGTTGCGGTCGAATTCCGCTTCAGCTCGAGAACTTGCCAGTGAGCCAGGCGATGACATTGATGCCCTGCTTGCCTTGATTGCAATGCAAGCGGGGAATATAGATGAGGCTGAGAAAATATTGGATCGAGCGCTGCAACAGAGGCCAATGCAATGCGAACTACTCTTGCTGCGGTCGGAGTTAAACCAGGTTCAGGGGGATACGTTAGCACAGCAGTCATTTATGGAGAGAGCGATTGCCAGCTCGCGCGCCTGTGACAACAACTCGCTGGAACAGAGGGCACTGATGAGTGTTGCGAACGGTGAGTATCCAGAAGCTCAAAACCTCATACTGCGCGACTGGAACCAGAAAATTGCCCGGGGCGAGATTCCGGATGAGCTCTATGTTCGCAAATTCAGAGCAATTACCAATTTAGGGAATCTGACCAGTGAATAAGACACAACACAGTGATTGGCTCCCTGACAGGAATGCTTTTTGTACTGGCAGCACGGGTAAGCTCGTCTACTTTGTACTTGCACTGGGTCTAAGCGCATTAGTGATTTCGCCAGGCTCTGCTCAGATACCGACTGACGAGCTCGGGATATCTCTGGATATCCCGGCATTCGAAGAAGAATTTCAAGCCAGCTTTGAAGTCGGCCTGCGTGCTGGCGCACCTGCTGTCGAGTACTGGGAGAGTGCACTGCTTTCTGCGGTAACCAGCATGTATCAGTCTGACATTGACGCGGCAATACAATTTATTGAGAGTGAAATCGCCAGTGAAGAGCAACGCAGGCGGCAATCGAGACGAAGGGGCTTTGGCGATGAGATGGATTACATCTATTCGGCCAACATAGAATTCGCCCTTGGTCAGCTCAACCAGCTAAAAGGCAACCACCTGTTTGCAGAGCGTTACTACTTACAGGCTATTGAGAAATACCCATCCTATGTGGATGCCTATGTACGATTGATGTCAATGTACATGGTTGACCAGGATTGCGAGAAAGCGATTGCAGCAGGGCACAAAGCCATTGAAATCGGCGGTACCAATGGCTATGTGTTTAAAGGGTTTGGAATCTGTCATTTTGAGAATGAAGAGTTTGATGCTGCGTTCAACGCGTTTCGCGTCGCCCGGATCTTTCTCCCGGATGATGAAGCAACCGCATACTCTCTTGTACTTTCTGCGCTGGAGACAGGCAATACCCGTGAGGCGATAGCGATTCTGGATGAACTGATCGAGAAGAACCCGGAGGACCGCCGCTTCTACCTGCTACAAGCAAATGCTTACCTACAGGGTGAAAACTATGATGGCGCTTTATTAACTCTGGACATTGCCCGTCGACAGGGGTTTCTGACCAGTTCGAACTATGGTCTGTTAGGTGACATTTTTATAGGAAAAGATATGCCGGAGGCAGCGTATGCCGTTTTCTCCGAGGCGCTGACATTGTCGGAAAGGTCCTCATTCGGCGCTGTTATAGAACAGTTTGACAGATTGACTGCTCTGGAAGATTGGGATTCCGCGGCACAATATCTGCAGGAGATTCAGGACTACTTTGATAATGAATTAAGTAACAGTAACCAGATTGAACTGGAAATCAGAAATGCCCGGGTCTTGCTGGCTACTGGTCAACGAGATGATGCAGGAGAAGCATTGAGGAGGGTAGTTGACGCCGACCCAGGCAATGGGCAAGCACTGTTGTCGCTTGCGCAGTTTTATCGAGCTGAGCAGGATTTCGAACGTGCGGGTATCTATTATGAGCGCGCCGCAGAATCAGAAGTTGTCGCGCTTACTGCCTTAACAGAGTATGCACAGCTTGCAGCGGATAGAGAAGACTGGCAGCTGGGTATTAACCTTTTGACCAGGGCGAGTGAGATTGCTCCGGAGGAGGCAGTGCCCGCCATCGAAGGGAATATCAGAGCCTTGCTAAGAATTGTCGAATTCCTGGCTGAATAAGCAGGCAAAGCCAATGAGGCTTACAGTTTGAGCACAATACTTTAGTCTTCGTATACCTCAATCGCAGGACAAGCACAGAACAGATTTCTGTCCCCATACACATTGTCGATGCGGTTGACCGGTGGCCAGTACTTGGCGTCCTGATTGTCGTTGAGGGGGAAAGCTGCCTGGGATTTTGCGTAGGGACGCTGCCACTCATCATCGAGTATGTCTGCCAGTGTGTGCGGCGCATGCCGTAATGGGTTGTTGTCTACGGCATGATCACCTGACTCTACCTGGGCGATCTCCTTGCGAATCTGAATCATCGCTTCCACAAATCGATCCAGTTCAAACTTGGATTCACTCTCGGTAGGTTCGATCATCAGAGTACCAGCCACGGGGAATGACATGGTGGGGGCATGGAAGCCGAAATCCATGAGCCGCTTGGCCACATCTTCCTCGGTGATACCCGATGCCTGTTTCAGCGGGCGCATATCAATAATGCATTCGTGGGCAACCATACCGGCTCGGCCCGTATACAGCACGGGATAGTGCGGTGCCAGGCGGGCGGCGATGTAGTTGGCATTGAGCATGGCCACCTGGGTGGCTTTCAACAGTCCCCGTCCGCCCATCATCGCGATATACATCCAGGAAATAGGCAGGATGCCACAGCTTCCCCAGGGGGCGGCTGAGACTGCACTGTTACCTGGATTGGGCCCATCCAACTCGACCAGCGCATGGTTGGCCAGAAAAGGAGCCAGGTGACTCCTTACACCGATGGGTCCCATGCCGGGTCCGCCACCGCCATGAGGTATACAGAATGTCTTGTGAAGGTTCACGTGGGAGACATCAGCACCGATCTCTGCTGGACTGGTAACGCCAACTTGCGCATTCAGGTTGGCGCCATCCATATACACCTGACCACCGTTGTCATGAATGATCTGACACACCTGCTTGACGCTTTCTTCGAATACCCCATGGGTGGAAGGATAAGTGATCATGAGTGCAGCAAGGGCATCTTTGTGTTCCGTAGCCTTGGCCTGAAGATCCTGCACGTCAATATTGCCATCTTCATCACAGGCAACCAGCACCACCTTCATGCCCAACATCTGCGCGCTGGCCGGATTAGTACCGTGTGCCGAAGTAGGAATCAGGCACACGTTTCGCGAGCCTTCGCCCTTGCTGTCCAGATACTTGCGGATCGCCAGCAAGCCTGCGTATTCACCCTGGGCGCCCGAGTTGGGTTGCATGCTGATGGCATCGAAGCCCAATATCTCTTTCAGCATATCTTCCAGCTCGTCGATCATCTGCTGATAACCCTGCATCTGATCCAGCGGGGTGAATGGGTGAGGCTTGGCGAACTCAGGCCAGGTCACCGGGATCATTTCTGCAGCCGCATTGAGTTTCATGGTGCAGGATCCCAGCGGAATCATGGCATGGGTTAAAGATATGTCCTTGTTTTCCAGGCGCTTCAGGTATCGCATCATTTCTGTTTCGCTGTGATAGCGATTGAAAACCTGGTGGGTGAGATAGGTTGAGTTTCTTAACAGTGAATCCGGTATGGCCGCAGGAATCTCTCCACTGGTAATAGCCTTATCCAATGTGGCCACATCGAGAGTGTCTTTGTCTTCGCCTGTGATGACCTGGTAGATCGATTCCATTTGCTGTTCATCAGTACATTCATCGAGGCTGATGCTAATAGTCTGGTGTGTCACCACACGATCCATACGCAGATTGATACCGGCATCGGCGGCACGTCGGGCGATCACCATGGCTTCATCTTCCGATACAGAAAGCGTAATGGTGTCGAAAAAGTTCTCATTCACCACCCTGATACCCTGAGCTTGCAGGCTGCTCGTCAGCATCTGAGTGAGCCGGTGAATACGGTTGGCAATGCGTCGGATACCTTTGGGACCGTGATACATCGCATACAGAGCGGAGATGTTGGCCAGTAATACCTGTGCCGTACAAATGTTGCTGTTCGCTTTCTCCCGACGAATATGTTGCTCACGGGTTTGCAGCGCCATGCGGTAGGCCTGTTTACCTCGCGAATCTACTGACACACCGATGATGCGTCCGGGCACGGCGCGCTTGTATTCATCCCGTGTGGCCAGGTAAGCCGCGTGCGGACCACCGTATCCCATGGGCACACCAAATCGCTGTGTGGATCCCAGCACCACATCGGCACCCATTTCACCTGGCGGTTTCAGCAAGGCCAGGCTCATCAGGTCGGCGGCGACTACAGCAATGGCCTTGTGTTTATGAAGCTGTTCGCAAGCCTGGCTCAGATCACTGGCTTCTCCCAACATGGATGGGTATTGGAAGATGGCACCGAACAATTCGCTCTTGTCACATTGATCGAAGTCTCCAATGACCAGCTCGAATCCAAAACACTCGGCGCGAGTCTTGATGACATCTATTGTTTGCGGGAAACAGTTGGGATCGATGTAAAACCTGTTGGCTCCACGATTCTTGCTGACCCGTTTTGCCAGCGCCATCGCTTCAGCTGCGGCAGTCGCCTCATCAAGCAGTGAAGCATTAGCCAACTCCATCGCTGTCAAGTCCAGCACCATTTGCTGAAAATTCAACAGACATTCCAGTCGGCCCTGGGATATTTCAGGCTGATAGGGCGTATAAGCGGTGTACCAACCCGGATTCTCCAGCACATTGCGCAGAATGACATTTGGTGTATCCGTGTCGTAATAGCCGAGACCGATATAGGAGCGTGTGGGTTTGTTCTTTTCGGCAATCTGTTTCAGTCTTGCCAGCGCTGCGCTTTCGCTCATTGGCTCGGGCAAGCCCAGGGCCTGTTTCGAAGTGATAGCCGTGGGAACAGTTTTCTCTACCAATCGTTCCAGAGACTCCAGACCCAATACCTCCAGCATCTGTTCGATCTGATCCGTATCAGGTCCGATATGGCGAGTGAGAAACTCATCGCCGTATTGGAGTGACTGGAGGCTTTCAGTTGATCGGGTTTCAGAAGAAGTAGAACGCTTGTCAGTTTGCATCAAAAGCTACGCACCAAAAGAATAAGGGAACGGGCAATACTGATTGCCACCGTTCAAAGTTTGAGGGACTGTTTATTCGTTTTCGCAATGCTCGGAATAGGCTTCAGCATCCATCAGCTCGTCCAATTCCGCTTCATCACTAAGCTTTAGCTTGTAGAACCAGCCATTGTCATAGGGGCTGCTGTTTACCGTTTCCGGTGCATCAAGCAAGGCATCGTTGACCTCAGTCACTTCACCTGAGATTGGGCTGTAAACATCCGACGCAGCTTTCACCGATTCTACGACCGCCACTTCGTCCTTGGCGTTTACAGTACTACCAGGTTCAGGCAATTCCACGAAGACGATGTCTCCCAGGGCGTCTTGGGCATGATCGCTGATGCCGATGGTGGCAATGCCATTGTCATCCACACGCACCCACTCGTGGGAAGCGGCGTACTTTAAATCGTCGGGGAAATTGCTCAACAGCTGCCTCTCTTCCAGGACCCTTTCAGGATCTGGTTGCTGGTTAGAAATTACTCAAATACTTTCTTGCCGAAGCGGACGAAATTGGGTCGTACCTTTCTGACGGGAACCAGCTTTCCGCGCATCTCAACCTGGCAGGAATCACTATCCACCGGGATTCTAGCTAATGCGATTGAATGCTTCAATGTAGGTGAAAAGCTGCCGCTGGTGATAATGCCTTCACCTTTTTCGGTGACTACTTTTTGACCTTCGCGCAGCACACCGCGCTCTTCCAACACCAGACCAACAAGCTCGGGCAGGCGTCCATTGGCCTGGGATTCCCGCTGCATACTCACTGCATCCCGGCCGATGAATTCCCGATCTTCCGGCTCCCAGGCAATGCTGAATGCCATGTTCGCGGCGATGGGAGAGATGGATTCATCCATGTCATGGCCATACAGGTTCATGCCGGCTTCCAGTCGCAGGGTATCCCTTGCACCGAGACCAATGGGTTCCACATCAGCTCCCATGAGCCTGTCCCAAAAACCAGGCGCATCTGCATTCGGCAAAATCAGTTCGAGGCCCTTCTCTCCCGTGTAACCGGTGCGTGCTACGAACCAGTCGCCTAACTCAATGCCCCGAAAATTGCCCAGAGACTGCACCTGCTGCGCTTCTTCTGCGGCAAGCAGTGAACACACCGTCTCGATAGCAGCCGGTCCATGCACCGCAAGAATGGCCAAATCCGGTCGTTCCTTGAGACTCAAGCCGAAGCCTTCTGTTTGCTGGTCCATCCAATTCAATACTTTTTCCCGGGTAGCACAGTTACTGACTACCCTATAACCCCAGCTCATTCGATAGACGATCAGGTCATCGATAACGCCGCCGTCCGGTCGCAACATTGCGCTGTACAGTGCACGGCCTTCTTCATCCAGACGGGCGACATCGTTGGCGAGTAATCTGCGCAGGAATGGCCCTGCTCCGGGACCTTCCACATCGGTGATGGTCATATGGGATACATCAAACACGCCGGCGGCGGTGCGCACCTGATTGTGTTCTTCCAATTGCGAGCCGTAGTGGATAGGCATGTCCCAACCGGCAAAATCCACCATCTTGCCGCCGGCATCCACATGCTGCTGATAGAGAGGAGTTTTCTGACCCAAGCGCTGCTACATTCCAAAGATTGCGGGAACGGGCATTCTACCCGCCCAGTCAGGGCAATGACAGCATGGTCGCCTGGAGGGAATTGGTGGTGAGCTGCGCTTCTGGAATCAGTTCAGGGTAAACCTGCGGGCAGATTCCAGGTCACAGGCATCGACAATCACGCTGGCATCCGGCTGGTACATCAATTGTGATTCCAATGTCATTGGCGCCGCAAGGTAAACCGGGTCGGTGAGCGTAAACTGGTAGTTAAGCGATCTGCCATCCGCACTCAGGGTAATTCTTTCCTGCAGATGTTTCTGTGCACTGGAAGGCAAGCCGAAACCATTGCCGAAATTATTGTCAGCGAAATGGGTGGTATCCACCACCAGGGTGTTGCCTTCCCAGCTGCCAATGGAGTGACCCTGATTAGTGGGTGTAGCACCGTCGTGAGAACTCACGCCCATATGAATGGTACGGACGCCACCGTCGTATTCGCTGACGATGCGGATTTCATCTTCACCCAGGATGATTTCCTTGTTGTCCCCGAAGTGCATGATCAAGGGTGCTGTGATTTCCTGACAATTGAGTGCCGGATTCATGGTGAGTTCATCGAACTGGCCCAGGGCTTCCAGTCCGGCTGCGGTGATGTCATGTAAGCCAATGCCGGGTTGAAAATCTGCTTCAAGTTCGCGAGGGAGGATCACTGCGGGATTCAAGGTGCTCCTCCACACGCCCGCCAGGCTGTCTGTTCCAGTATCCGCCTCTTCAACGGTAAATATGCCGGCAAAAAATTCCTGTTCGTCGAACAGCTTGGTGTTGCTGTGATAAATCTCGTTGGGATAAATGCCGGGAGAAGACATGTTTTTGCTGGGGTTACCAATCACGCGGATTACGTCACCCAGTTCCAGTGTATCGCGAGACCAGCCGATTTTACGCAGGCTTGCGGGATTAACGCCTTCTACTGCCCAGCTTCGTGACTGGCCCCCATCGGTGATTTCGTCGATATAGATAAACACATGGGGATTGACCCACTGCACCCGGGTCACGGTCCCTTCAATGGTCACCTGACTCTCGAGATTGTAGGTTGAGCTGGAGTGATGGGCATTGGCAGTAAGCGCAATCACAAGTGCCGCAGCCACCGTCATATAGGGCTTGAGGTTCATATTCTTCTCCAGCAGGTTTTCGATAGCGAAGCAGGGTTCAACTATCTAGACGAATGCGGCGGGAGAATCTTACAGAAGTCAGGAAATTTCGGATGCGACATTGCCAGGTACACCTGAACGGCGAACCTGGCGCTGGCCGAAGTGTCTGTGTTGTATTGGCTGGAAAAGGCTCTGGGATCAGAGTTTTTCCTGGGGCCAGGGCGCGCCACTGTTCGGGCTGGTAACCGCTTTCAGTCCCTGGTAAACGAACTTTTGCAGGCGTCGCCCATCGTAGGTTTCCGTCGTATAGAGGTTTCCCTTTGAGTCAGCAGCAATGCTGTGCACAGCGAAGAACAATCCCGGTGCCCGTCCGCCATCGCCAAAAGTAGTCAGAATGTCCAGTGTCTCTCTTTCCAGAATATGCACACGATGGTTCTGTCCATCTGCGACGAAAATATAGGTTTGTTCTTCATCTTTGGAGAAGGCGATATCCCAGACTGCACCTTGCACAGTTGTATTTGGAATGATTTGTTTCTCACGCACGAAAGTACCATCGGTACGGAATACCTGAATGCGATTAGCGCCGCGATCGCACACATAGACAAGACCATCGAGTGAGGGCTCGGCGCAATGTACCGGTCCACGGAATTGAGTCGGCAGAGGCTCACCGGGTGTATACACAACCCGATCGTCCGAAGGTGTATTGCCGTAGGCACCCCAGTAACGCTTGAATGCTCCTGTTGTTGCATCCAATACCACTACGCGTTTGTTGATGTAACCGTCGGCGAGATAGGCTTCGTTGTTAACCTTGTCTATGGCGATCTCAGCGACTTGCGCGAAGTGTTCGGTACTGTTGCTGTCGGCACCATTTCCAGGTTCGCCATACTCAGCGATGAACTGACCGTCTCTGCTAAACACGAGTACATGGGAATCGCCACCTCCATTGCCGCCGATCCAGATATCGCCGTTGGCTGCGACTTCGATGCCATGATTGGAAGCTGGCCAGGTGTACTCGTCACTGGGTCCGCCCCAGGCATTGACTAGATTTCCTTCGGGATCGAATTCCAAAACCGGTGGGGCGGCGCTGCAACATTCACTCACGCCTGCGGTGAGTCCAATCTCACGCCCGCCGCTAAGGAATATCTCATCCTGATTCCTGTGCACGATGAATACATGGTCACGCTCGTCGACGGCCACGCCAATGGCGTTGCCGGTTATCCAGTGGTTGGGTAAGGGTTTGGGCCAGAATGGATCGACCTGAAAGCTTGGAGCGACAACAGCGGTGCTGGCCGCCGAGGCAATATTGCTTTGCAACTGGTGCTGAGCCAGTCCCAGGGCAAGCAGGGCCGACAAACCGATCACGGTCGCGAGTAACTTTTTGCGCTTTGTATTCATAGTGGGGCTCCGGGTGGGTAGCTGGGGACTGGACCAGGTAAAACCTGCATTGTGGTATCGCCTCTCCTCATCTACACTCTACGTATAAATCCGTTGATATCCTACGTATTTATGCGTAGACATGTCAATCCCCCAATTTACGGGCTTTTCAGGGCACCGGAGCATGGCAAACAAGAAAAGTGAACTCCTCACCCAGACCGAGCTGGTGTTCATGAAACTGATTTGGTTACTGGGCGAGGCCACGGTCAGGGAAGTGCGTGCCGCCATGGACAATGCTGAAGACGTGCCTTACACCACTGTGGCCGCAGTGATCCGCTTGCTGGCCAAGAAAGGGTTTTTGAGTTCCCGCCAGCAAGGGAACACGCTGCACTACTCACCGACAGTCTCCAAATCGGAGTATGAAAACAAAGCGATTACCCAGATCGTGGATAAGTTGTTCGATGGGGCACCCGTGGATCTGGCCACGCGACTCATCGACGATCACAAGCTGACTGCCGATGAGCTAAAGATGATCCACAGGGATCTGGCAAGAAAGATCAGGGAATCTGAAGGCCAGCATTAATATCAGCAATCGTAAATCGTAGGTTCACCAAAGAGGAAAATTGTAATGGCACTTGAGACAATTTTTGTGAGCTACGTGAAGTTTAATCTGCTAGTACTCCTGTCATTTGTACTTTGGGAGACGGTGAAGTTTGCGCAGGAGAAGCGAGGCCGATTTGATAGTGCGCTGTTTAGATTACGGACTGCAAGATTCCTATTCATTTCGCCACTTCTCTTACCGGTTGCAACTATTCTCTTGGCACTGAATTCACCTACTCCTGATTTAATGCCGGCAGAAGTACTCGCTGTGGTATCTCAACAAACCGGTGTAAACCTGATCGCTCTTGTCATGACGCTTGTAGTGGCGGGGATTCTTGGAAGTGCAATCAAACTGGTGCTGGAGTTATTTAAACTGCGCAGATTGATACGCGAAAGTATTCCTCTTAAAAAGCAGGGCAACATAAGCCTGCTCTACAATCCCGGCATCAAGATTCCCTTTGCTACCGGGTTTCTGCGCAAGAAAACAATTGTCTTGCCGGAGGACTTGCTCCTGTCGCGGGAAAATCTGCACATAGTTTTAAAGCATGAAGGTCACCATATTCGGTCCGGGGATCTGTACTGGTCTTTTCTGGCGCGACTGAACTCGATATTGTGTTTTTGGAATCCTGCCGCTTATGCATGGAAACAGATTCTGCACAATCTGCAGGAACTCGCCTGTGATGAGTACCTGACCAGCAAAACGAATATCACGCCCGATGCCTATGCTGAATGCTTGTTCAGCGTAGCAGCCTATGAAAACTATCAGCAGTATTCCCTGGTCACACCCATGAGCCTGTGGCGACGCGCGACCATCGCACAGGCTCCAAACTTGAAGATTCGTATTAATCTACTCTATTCGAAAAAAGCTAAACGAAAGTTTCGATTTCTCATGCCATCAATGACAACACTTTGTATGGCTGTGATCTCTTTGGTGCTTTTCGGACAAGCTATACCAGGCAATACTGCTGAGAACGACGCCGCACGACGGTTTTCAGTAATTGATAGCGACCGTGGTGCTGCTCAGCAAGAAAACGATCCAGTGATTGCGCCGACATTCCAGCCCGATCCCTATTGGGGGCCACTTACTGGCAAGTAAGCCTGTGCTCCTGAATCGACGGGCGCAATGGGCTACAGCAGTCTGTCTTCCAACTCATCCATTGCCTCCCTGCGGGTGTGATTGCTGGGATGATTTCGGGCAATCTCCAGCAGCAAACTGTTCACGCTGGAATCGATGAGGTCCGCAAGTGCCTTAACGGCGTTTTCTCTTACGTCTTCGCTGCTATCACTCCAGGCCAGGCGATTGAGGTCGGAGATTACCAACTCGGGAGAGAACTCAGCGAGTGTATCTACTGCTTCAGCACGCAGGTCTTCTTCGTAACTTGAGACATTGTTGGCAACTTCGAGAAGAAAGGGCACAGCTTGCGCTTCGGGAACTGCGTCCATGGCTTGCAGGGCTTCTTCACGCAAATCCATACTGGGATCGTTGTTGAAGATTCGCTCCAAAAGACTGAATGCGCGCGAGTCATTCATATGTGCCGCCAACTCCATGGCTGTTTCTCTCATCTCCGCATCCGCGTGAGATTCGGCGAGTTCTGCGACCGTTTCATACTGGTCTGGATAGCGTGCCAATCCAACCAGTGCCTCCATGACCACAGCACGATTGTCATCCCGAGCAACGAGTTCCTGCAAAACACGGAGGCTGGCTTCTCCCGGGATAAGAGACAGGCTCTCGACCGCTTCGCGGCGAATGGCCTGGGGATTGCCAAGTGCAGAAAGTTCGGAGAGCAAACTTACATTGGTGGTGCCCGGGTAGCGGCTGAGGGCAGAGATTGCTATGCGTCGGGAGATGACATCGGCATTCTGGTCTGTTGCAACTTCCACGAGTTTGTCATTTGCGCTATCGGACTTACGAATCGCCAGCGCTTCCAGGGTTGCGGGCTGAATGCTCGCAAATTCGGTATTGTCGAAGATTGAGATCAGCGCACTATCTCTATCGAAACTGTTATGCATCCCGACTGCTCGTACCAAGGTGCGCTGCAAGGCTTGCTCTGAGTATTGCCCTAGCAGGCCCAACAAATGGCGAAAGCTTTCTTCTTCGGCAAACTCACCAAGCCAGTAAACAGGCAATGCCTGCCAGTTGATCAGCGTATCGAGAGCAACAAGATGAATCTCTTCAACCTGCTGATTGTCAGTACGCATGAGCAGCAGCAATTCTTTTGATACTTCGAAGTCCTGTTGCGCACTGTTGATGCCTGCGCGCAATCCCGCCAGTGTGTGTTGATTTCGCCAACCTCCACCGTTGTTGTAGTACCAATGATTGCCCCACCGTTGACTGCCGGCGCGATTCCACTCGATATAGTTGTCATCTCTTGAAGAAAATCTGACAGAGAGCCTTTCATCAATGCGGCTGGTGAAGCTATAAGCGATCCAGGCAGAGTCCTGCTGGAGCAATTCGACTTGTGCCCATTGCCAGGCATCGTCCAGGTCTTGCAGATTAGCAGGGCGTTCCACAATCGTCTGTGCCTGCATGTTCTGTCCGACCAGGACAAGCAAACAGATGCAAAGACGCAATATCGACCGGTTCATTGTGCGTCTCCGGACTGCTGGTCAAGTTGGTCTTCCAGGACTTCCAGCATGCCATCGATCGCAGATGGATAATCATCCAGGCGACGAAGCGCACGCACGGCACTATTGCGCACGGACACATCGGTATTGTTGCGATAGACATTCATCACCAGTGTTACTGCCGCTTCCTGCTCCGTGTCACCCAGTGCACGGGTCGCTGCAGCAAGCAGCTGAACATTGCCTTCCTGCTCGATAATGCCCTGGAGAACATCCACTGCAGGACTGCTTTCTGTATCGCCTATGCCTTCCAATGCTGCAAGTTTACGTTGCAGGTTGTCGGTACTGGCATAAATATTATCCAGCGCGGCAACGGCAAAACTGTCTTCCTGGTCGGCGATACCTTCAATGGCCGTTGCCGCAGTTTCATCATCTACATCTGACAGGGCCACTTCAGTGAGGAAGTTAAATACTTCCGGTAGGTCCATGTCGGCAATTTCTTCCAGCACTTCTCGCTTTAATTCCAGTGATTCAATGCTTTCGTATGCCCCGAAAAGAGCAAGCATTGAATCTTCCGTTTCCATATCTGATAAGGCATCTGCAGCTTCCTCAACCAGGGTGGCGTTGGTTTCATTCTCGAGAATAGCTGCGAGGGTATCGATAGCTTCAGTCGAACCCCAGTCGTCCAGTTCGCCAACGATCTCGGCACGTACCGACGTGGGATAGCTCTCGTCATTGGCTATCTCCAGCAACCGAGCACGGGAAGTTTCATCATCCCGATCCAGTAAAACCAGGATCGCGCTGGTGCGGACCTGTTCAGATTCATCGTTGTCAGCCAGATCCAGTAGTGTAGAAGTGATGTCATCTCCTGGCAGGTCTTCCAGTAACATGACAATACGCGAGCGCAGGTTTGGGTTATCAGTGCTTTCCAGCTTCTGGATCAGAATGTCTGAGACACGTTCGTCTTCCCGCAGTACCCCAATGATTGCCAGCAGATCATCGTCTGCAGAGCTGCGACGTCTTGAGAATGCCCTGGCCCGTTGCTGTGCGTCCCGTGCTACAGCCTGAAACTCTCTGATCTGCTCCGGCGAAATGTTGGGAATATCACCGAAGTCTGGCAGTTCAGGGAAATCCGGGAAATCGATATTATTCATTTGAATTCGGGCCCGTTCCATATCCCGTTCTGCTCGTGCCATGGCCCGTTCTACAGACTCTGCAATCTCGTCTTCATCGATATCAATGTCAAAGTCGTAGTCATAATCGTAGTCATAGTCATAGTCGTAGTCGAAATCGAAGTCCCAATCGCCGTCCACCTGGGAAAGAAAGCCAGGATAGCCGAGGGCAGCCAACTCAGAACCGAGCACCGCGAGCTTGCTGCGCGCATCGGCTACCCAGCT
This sequence comes from uncultured Pseudohongiella sp., assembly GCA_965267495.1. Lineage (GTDB taxonomy): Bacteria > Pseudomonadota > Gammaproteobacteria > Pseudomonadales > Pseudohongiellaceae > UBA9145. Next base: position 3,794,875 of record OZ254078.1, read on the forward strand.
GCTCTCCGGGAAATCACTGATGAACTGCTGGTAACAGGAGAAATTGTCAGCCTCTTCTTCAGATTGCTCCTGCTCGATGGCATAGCAATTCCAGAAAGAAGCATCGTCGGCCCAGACGCTTTCCGGCCACTGGCTGCGAAAATTCTGAAAGTACTCCCTCGCATTGGCCCACTGCTGGCTAAGCACCAGGTTGTAACCCTCTCTGTAGTCTGCCGTGTCCTGTTCCTGGGAAAATACCTGGGCACTCAACAGCAGTACGCCTCCAATCGATAGCGCTAAAGTCATTTTTCTATTCATGGTTTGTTTCTCCTGATGAGCACTAGATCACCTGATCCTGGTTTCTCATCTCCAATAGTCGAATTCTGAATAAGATGCTGTTCTCTTCCAGAAACTGCTGAAGCAATGCAACACCTTCATTCATATTTGATTGGTCCAGATTGGCAATCTGTAACAACATAAATTCAATATCTCTTAACAATTTTCTCTCGCCGGATGCGAATGGATTATTATCTATCGCTGTCAATAATCCAGCTTCGCTTGCGAGATTGCGAGCCGTAGTGCTCTGAATTGGGAGAACTGGCGCCTCTCGCTCGGTATTGGCGACTTGCATCAACATAACCTGAGCTCTGTCAAGATAGTTCATCAACTCCGGGTTGACCCCAGAACTCACGACATTGTTTTCTGGTTGTACAGGGTTAGACGACAGGTAAACGAAACCCGTCACGAAAATAACCAGTGACGCGGCTATAGCGCCAAGAATCATGCTCCCCGGAGAAACTTTCTTCTGATGTAAATCCCGATAACGCTCTGCATCGATACGATCCAACTCGGGCGAGAGCCGATCGAACAGATCATCCATAGAGGCGCGTTCCGGGATATCCTGAAATGACTCGTTTGTTACACCACTGGCATTAAGCGCTGCGAGTGATTCTTGTAGTTCCAGATACACTGGCTGGCAGTTCGCGCATTCTTCCAGATGAAGGCGCAGACTGGATGGCATGACATCAGGATGATCCTCGTAGAGCGCGTCGGCCATTAATTTTTGGGATTCTTCACAACTTAACATTGTTCGAACTCCTGTATTCTGATGTGTTCGGTTGCCAGTTTGTCTCTGAGTTTGTGGATAGCTCTGAAAAGGATGTTCTTGACTGTTCCTTCTGAGCGATCCACAACTGCAGCGATCTCCTGCAACTTGAAATTTTTCATGTGGCGAAGCGTAAATACTGTTAATTCAAAACTGCTCAGACATTCGAGCGCCTGATCTATGTGCTGTTGCAGGCGCTGCCGTTCAGCTGCAGATTCGCTGACAGAGTGAATACTCAGATCAGCACCGGTATCTTCGTCATAACTGGTATCAGCCAGACGGAGGTGGCGTTGTCTCTGGCGCTGCATATCTATGGCGGTGAGATAAGTTATCCGGTGTAACCAGGTGGAGAGGCGGGATTTTCCCTTGAATTCATTGAGACCACGATAAGCTTTGATGAAGGATTCCTGTACTGCATCTTCAGCCAGTACGGGGTCCTTGAGCACGCTGCGGGCAACCGTGAACATGCGCTGCTTATTACTGTCCACTATGGATCGAAAAGCCTCCCGGTCTCCTGACGCGGCGAGTGCTGCCAGGGCCTGGTCCGCCTTTAGCGCCAGCTGGTTGTTCTTCTCATCACTGTGGATGGAATGGATGACCGCTTTCCCCATGTGGGCTGAATTCTATGTTATTGAAAAAACTGGTTTTATTCTTGCGCACAGCGCTTCCGGAGAAGACTCTCACTACATTGGACGACAGACCGCCCAAAAGGTTTGCAGGGCGGCGCCCTTGTCAGGGCTGCCAGGCGTAGCTGAACTTGGCGAAAAAGGTGCGGTTGGTTCTGTACAGGGAATCCTGGAAGTCATCCCGGAAGCCGGCATCGGAATAGCCGACAAAGAATCGGGTCGCGGCATTGACCCGATAGCTGTACAGCAACTGAGTAGTGAGTTCTCTTGATCTGCTTTGTACCGGGAAAGTGTACAAGTCCTGATTTCGATCCCGGTCATCGTGCTGCACGATGATACGCAGAAAGGCGTTGTTGTTGAACTGGTAGGTAGTACGCAGGCTGGTGAGGTTGGCAGTAAACAACTCGCCGCCGTCCACATCAAACTCCTGCCATGTATGATCGAGGTCGATCTGAAGATGGCGTCCGAACTGATAACGAATGCTTGGCCCCAGGCGCTTGGAACTGCCAAGGCGTGTGTTGGCAAAATCCACTACGTCTTCGAAGCGCATGTTCAAGCCCAGCTCCAGATTCTGGGTAGGGATGAAACTGATGTTGAGGGTATTGAACTGCTCATCAAAGTATTGACCATTCCAATAGGTCTTCGATCCACCAAACAAACCAAAAACCGATGACTGTAATGGGCCATTCATGTTCAGGAACACTTCGAATTCTTCTTCGAGCATCAAGCCGGATTGGTCTTCGGTGCGATCATAGTCAAGCGCCACACGCACTCTGTTGAAAAAGTCGTCACCTTCCCCCCACCAGGTGCGACCAAGGGTTGCCACCTGATAGATATAGTCGACCCGATTGATGAAGCCGAGATCAGCGCGAAAATCCTTGCCCCAGTCGTAGTGACCCAGACGCCAGTCCCAGTTTCTTTCGTTGTGCTGGTACTCGATGACAGTGCTGGTGTCATTGAGATTCTGAGCCTGATTGTGTCGAGTCTGAATCTGCATCGGATACTCAGACTCTGAATACATGTGCTGTATGTAAATTGTGTCCTGATTATTTGGACGTAGAGTAGAGTCTAGGCTGACAACACTATTGCTGTAGTCATCTCCCTGGCGATGGGTGATCAAACCACCAACTGTAGAGTTTTCGAAGATGTCGTATCGATACCTGCCGATAACCGCCTCACTCTGTACCTCACCCAGTGAAGCTACACGTGAGCTCAAACTGCGCGGCATGATGAAACTGGTGAAATCGTCATTGGCTGCCAGTAATCCATAAGTATGCGGACCGGTTTTACCGGTTAACTTTGCGCCAATTTCCGGTTGCGCGATGTTGCGGGTGTAAACCAGGTTCTGAAAAGTATCGAAGTAATCAGCACCGTCCAGGAAAAAAGTTCGGCGTTCCGGAAAAAACAGGCTGAAGGTCTGATTGATATCCAGTTGTATGCGATCTGCTTCTACCTGAGAGAAGTCTGGATTGATTGTGGCATTCAGGTACGTGTCCTGGCTGATTCCCCAGCGCACATCAAGACTGCCTTCATACTCCGGATCACCACCTCTCCATTCGCCGTCAGCTGGATCTCTTGTTTCATTGGCAATAGTGGTCAATGTTGGGATGACGACAAGATTCACACCGGGTTCCAGATCTGCGAAACCATCCGCCTTGGCAATCTGGCACAGGTAACAGGACACATCGCGATCCTGCGGCACAATGGACAGTCGATTTTCCCGATCGCGCGGATACTGCCTGATCAGGTCTATACCCCAGGTCTGGGGGCCATCGCTTGGTGAAAAACGCAGTTGCCGCAGTGGGATGGCCATCTCCACCGTGTAACCAAAATCGGTAATCTGACTGGCACTGTCCCAGATCGCATCCCAGGCTTCATCATCTCGAAAATTGACGTCATCCCAGATGTCGTCAGCCTGCACGCCCAGTGGATTAACATAAAACTCATAAGCGCGGCGTTCTGCATTAAATGTGTCCAGCACCACAGCAACATAGTCATCGTCCCAGAGGCGGTCGCGATCCCTGTAGAACGCTCGTATTTCACTTGGGTCAGGATCTTGCGCAATGAAGGCCACATAAAGTGTTTCGCCGTCTTCCATCATCAAGGCTTCAGTTTCCACCGGAGCCGGAATGTTTTCGCCAGGTTCTGTTTCCACGTCGATAGAAACACTCAGCGCCTGCTGCCATTCGCCAGGCTGGAGTACACCATCGATTTCAGGCGCGGTACTGATGTTTGGGATATCGTAATTGGACTGGGCCGATGCGCTCAAAGGCTGCACCGCCAGCGCCGCGAAAGCGATAACTGACAGCAGTGTAATCCAGACATTGCTGGCATGGAGCTTGTGCAAGGGAGAGGACAAAAGATTTATGCTTTTTAGTGATTCTTACGCCGATCAGCAGTGTACTGACATTATTAGACGATAAAAACCGCAATTGGTTATAAATAGTTACACCGGTTAGAGCGGGTAGCACTGCCTGCTTGCACTACAAACAAAAACAGGAAGCACTGGGCTTCCTGTTTTCTGGTGTTTGCTGAGGGGCGAAAGACTAATCGTCCATCGTCGCCGCAGCTTCAAGTACGTTAGCGAAATCAGGTCGATCCCGATAACTTTCTTCAGCGAACTTGTACTGGATCACGCCATCGGGATCTAACAGAAAGATTCCCGGATAGGGCACGCCATAAGCACGCTGTCCTGGTTCATAGTCGGTGTTGAGTATGCCGAGTCGATTGACGTGAGTAATAGCTTCGTCATGTAGCAGGGTAAACTCGATACCCTGATCCTCTTCGACAGTTTTCAGCATCTCGACGGAATCATAGGTCATTGCCACTACTGACAAACCCATGTCTTCAAACTGGTCTGCTATATCTATCAGCTGCACGAGCTGAGCTTTGCAGAAGGGTCACCAGTCAAAAGAACGGCTGAGCATAAACAGCATGCCGTTCTCACCTACAAGTTCATTAAAGCTGCGCAGATCTCCGTTCTGATCCTGGGCTGAGACTTCAGGTAAGCTTGCGCCAACAGGCAGGTCTGGAGCCCAGACAAAGTCCTGTGCTTGCGCTACCTGAACCGCAGCAAACAGGAACAGGGCAAGAATAATCTTGCCAGGCGATTCCAGGCGGCCGGAAAGTTTTTGCTTCATTATTAGTCCTTTTTGAGATTAAGCCGTCCAAGTCAGAAGGCCACTAGATAATACCGGATTAGCAGTCTATTTCTTACAAAGATCGGGTAATTCGGGCGGGTAACAAGTTTACTCGATGCCTTCGAGAAAACGTTCGCCCCGGGGCAGGTAGTTGTTATGGCTGTCCAGGGAAAACACCACTGAACTGGAGCGACCGATGATCTCTCCCCGGGGAATAAAGCTATAAACACGACTGTCGGCGCTATTGTCGCGATTGTCGCCGAGCACGAAGTACTGATCTTCAGGCACCACCGTGGGGCCATAGCTGCGAGTCGAGCGATTCATGTAGCGACTGGACAGCCTGGCCTGATGCACCATGTTTTCCAGCTCTTCCTGAATAATGATGGAGCTGGAATCCCGGGACAGCACCTCGTAATTGGCAGGTTCGCCATTCACTACCAGTGAATTGTTCTGGATGTAGATGGTATCGCCTGGCAGACCAACGATACGTTTCACCAGGCGCTTGCCGGCACGCTTGGAATCGATGATCACTACATCACCACGTTCCGGATTTCCCAGTTCTGCCAGGGAGATTTCAGTCCAGGGAATCTTCACGTCATATGCCAGCTTGTTCACCCAAACCTTGTCACCATCCAGCAGGGTTGGCTGCATGGAAGCACCGGAGATGGAGCTCAGGTCAGCGATGGCGCTCTTGAAGAACACGATGCAGAACAACAACAGGAAAAACTGGCGATTCTCCTTCCAGAATGCCTGCATATGGGCCCGCAGCCGACTGCGCAGATTGTCGTGATTCAAATCCATTGACCAAAACTTAGCCACCTGTGGAGTCCTTGTCAATCCGCATGATTCGTGGGTTTGAGCCGATTCACGGAAATTCCGACGAGCGCCAAAGCATATCGCAAACGTTATCTCCCTGTGGTCCAGTCTTGTACTGAACCCAATTCGATGTGCGTCAGCGGGAATCGCTATCCTTGCTTGCATTCATTCCACGCGTTTCATAACCTGTATTTTTGTACAGTGAAGCCTTGAATTCGCCCCATGCCAGCAGCAGTACTGCAACAGTTTCATCCCGCCTGTCGCAACTGGTTTCAGGCCCAGTTTGGTGAGCCCACCGGGGCTCAGGCCCAGGCCTGGCCGGCTATCCAGGCGGGGCGCCATACGCTGATTTCGGCACCTACAGGCAGCGGCAAGACCCTGGCGGCGTTCTATGCGGCTATCAATGAGCTGATCCAGAAGGGCGTTGAAAATCGCCTGAGCGATGGGGTGCATATTCTTTATGTCTCGCCATTAAAAGCCCTGAGCAATGATATTCACCGCAACCTGGAAGCACCCCTGGATGGCATAGCCGAGCAGCTGCACCTGTTGGGCCAGGCACCAGTGGATATTCGTATGGCCGTGCGCACCGGAGATACTCCGGCGAATGAGCGCCAGAAGATGGCGAAGAATCCGCCGCATATCCTGGTTACCACACCGGAGTCACTGTATCTGCTGCTCACCAGCGCCAGTGGGCGCAATATGCTCGCCAGCGTTTCCACACTTATTGTGGATGAGATTCACGCCATGCTGGGAGACAAGCGAGGCTCGCATCTGGCGCTCTCTATCGAGCGATTGCAACAACTGTGCAAAAGCAGCGGTGGACAGTATGTGCAGCGTATCGGATTGTCCGCTACCCAGAAACCTATCGAGATGGTGGCACGCTACCTGGTGGGTAACAGTCAGGGTAAAGACGGCAATATCGATTGTGAAATCGTGGATTCCGGATTTCGCCGGGAGCTGGAGCTGCATCTGGAAGTACCGGGTTCGCCGCTGACTGCGCTGATGAGTAATGAAGTGTGGGAAGAGCTCTATGAACGACTGGTCAGGCTCATTCAATCACACGACACCACGCTGATCTTCGTTAATACCCGCCGACTCTCGGAACGACTTGCATTGGCGCTTTCCAACCGGCTCGGTGAAGGATCGGTGTGTTCCCACCACGGCAGTATGAGCAAGGATCACCGCCACAACGCCGAGCAGCGACTTAAATCCGGTGATCTGAAAGTGTTGGTCGCAACCGCTTCAATGGAGCTGGGTATTGATGTGGGCTCTGTAGATCTGGTTGTACAGTTTTCTTCACCCAAGAGTATCGCCACCTTCCTGCAGCGCGTAGGTCGCAGTGGTCACTCGGTGCATGGCACGCCAAAAGGAATCCTGTTTCCCCTGACACGTGATGACCTGGTGGAAGCGACTGCCTTGCTGCACAGTATTCGACAGGGGGAGCTGGACAAAATTGTCATGCCGGAGAAACCGGCGGATATTCTCGCGCAGCAAATCGTTGCCGAGGTTTCATCTCCACACTATGCAGGTCAGGAAGGAGAGGGTATCGATGGTTGGGATCTGGATAAGCTGTTTGAGCTGATAGTAAATGCCTATCCCTATCGTGATCTGGATCGGTCTGAATTCGATGACATTGTCAGAATGCTGGCGGAAGGGTATTCGACAAGAAGAGGGAGACGTGGCACCCATTTACATCTGGATGAAATCAATAACAGGGTTCGAGCACGTCGCGGTGCCAACCTGATCTCGCTGACTAATGGCGGGGCAATTCCAGACATGTTCGACTATCAGGTAGTGCTCGATCCGGACGATGTCGTTGTCGGCACGCTCAACGAGGATTTCGCCCTCGAAGCCTTGCCAGGGGATGTGTTTACACTGGGCACTCACGCCTGGCAATTGTTAAGAGTCGATGGGCTCAAGGTTCGGGTCAGGGATGGGGAAGGCATGCAACCTACTATCCCTTTCTGGTTCGGTGAAGGCCCCGGGCGTACTCAGGAACTCTCTGCCGCAGTTTCAGAACTTAAGGAAACTATCGCCGGCTTGTTAATTAACGAATCTGCAGCGGCAGCACAGCAATGGTTAATCGACGAAGTAGGCCTGCCTCCCAGTGCTGCACTACAGGCAGTGGAGTACCTGCAGGCTGGCATGAATGCTCTGGGAGTAATGCCTACCCGTGAAACGATTGTGATGGAACGCTTCTTCGACGAGGTCGGGGACATGCATGTGGTTATTCATTCACCTTATGGCAGTAGACTGAATCGCGGCTGGGGTCTGGCGCTGCGTAAGCGTTTCTGCAAGTCATTCAATTTCGAACTGCAGGCTGCTGCGAACGAAGACAGTATTGTGATTTCACTCGGTTCTGTGCACAGCTTTCCGCTGGATGAAGTGTTTCGCTATCTGAAGACCAGTACAGTCAGGGAAACCCTGATTCAGGCCATGTTGGATGCACCCATGTTTGAAGTGCGCTGGCGCTGGAACGCAACCCGATCACTGGCAATTCAGCGCAATCGAAACGGCAAAAGAGTGCCTCCCCAGTTTCAACGTATGGATGCCGAAGACCTGGTTGCCCATGTGTTTCCAGACCAGATTGCCTGCCAGGAAAACATTACCGGTAAACGGGATGTCCCCGAACATCCGCTGGTCAATCAGACCGTACATGATTGCCTGACCGAAGCGATGGATATCGATGAACTTGAATCCCTGATCGATGACATTGAGAACGATCGACTGAGTCTTATCGCCAAAGACCTTCGCGAACCCTCACCCTTTGCCCAGGAAATTATTAATGCGCGGCCCTATGCCTTCCTCGATGATGCGCCGTTTGAAGAACGACGCACCAATGCCATTCGTAATAGAAGCTGGGCAGATCCGGCTGAAGCCAAAGACTTCAGTCAATTGGATCCTGAAGCGATCAGGCGAGTCTGTGAAGAAGCCTGGCCATTTATCAGCAATGAAGAGGAGCTGCATGACGCATTGTTAACTGCTAACTATTTCACAGATTCGGAGTTATCAGCGCAGGATGTCGAGCCACTGGTAAACAAGCTGTTGGATGCAGGGCGAATAGCCAGAATCAAACGGGATGCGAATACGCTCTGGTGCGCCACCGAAAACCTGCCACGTTTTCGTGCCTTGTTTGGCAGTGCCGCCGAAGAGGTTCAGCTTCCGGAATTCCTGGCACAGCAAAGCTGGCAAGCAGAAGATGCCTGTCGGGAAATGGTGCGGGGCAGGCTGGAATGTCTGGGACCCATAACTACCCAGCGCCTGGCCGATGAGCTTGGCATTGAATGCCCGTCCATTGAGCGAGCGATGATTACACTTGAGGTGGAGGGTTTTGCCTTTCAGGGTAATTTCACACCAGTCAATTCTCTCGCAGATTCAGCAGCAAGCGAAACCGTGGAATGGTGTGAACGACGCCTCTTGCAACGCATTCATCGCTACACTATTGATCTGCACCGTAAGGCGATCAAGCCAGTTTCGCTGGAAACCTACACCGAGTTTCTGATGGATCAACACCAACTGCAGCCAATTCGACAGGAAGAGTCGGATGATAAACCGGCAATGGATGGCCAGACACAAATGGAAAATTGCCTGAATATGCTGGATGGTTATTCGGCACCCGCAGTAAGTTGGGAATCCGATATCTATCCGGCAAGGATAGAAAATTACGACCCGAACTGGCTCGACGTACTCTGTATCAGTGGCCGTGCCGTGTGGGGACGCTACCTATTGCCAGCGTTTCAATCCCGGTTGAAAGGCAGCAAACGCAATTCTGGCCCGGTAAAGAGTACACCCGTGGCATTGATGCGTCGCAGTAACCTGGATATCTGGCAGGCACTGGCTGCAGCGCAGTCGGAAAAAGACGAATTGCCCGAAAGCAGTGGCATCGCCAAACGAATTGAAACCGATCTGCAATCCCATGGCGCCAGCTTCTTTGACCAGATTCAGCAGCGCACTGGCCTGTTGCGGACGCAACTGGAAGATGGCCTGGCTGAATTGGTCAGCCTGGGCAGAATCACATCCGACAGCTTTACCGGATTGCGGGCCTTGTTAACACCTAACAAGAACAAGCCCCGTCCGCCCAGTGCCCAGCGTCGTCGCCGGGGACGTAAAGCCATGTTCGGGGTTGAAGATGCCGGGCGCTGGAGCTTGCTTAACACGTTTCAGCAGCGTGCAGAGGATGAGCCATCGAAGCGTCACTGGGATGTGTTGGACGAGGATCAATTGGAACGCCTGATCAGCATTTATCTGCAGCGTTGGGGAGTCTTGTTTCGTGGCATCCTCGATAGGGAGCCCCTGGCACCGCCCTGGCGTGTGATGTTGACTGCACTGCGTAAACTGGAATTGCGCGGCAGTTTACGTGGTGGTCGGTTTATCAGTGGTGTAGGTGGAGAGCAATTCGCCTTTCCTGAAACGGTCGACGCGTTGCGCAAATTTAAACGTAGCAGTGAGAACAACACTTCGGCCAGTTATTACTCACTTGCTGCAACTGACCCTCTCAACCTGATCAATCTCATATTACCGGGCAGGAAATTGCCGCGTCTGAGTCGTAACCGTGTGCTGTATCGCGGCGGTATCCCCATAGCCATGCTGGAAAGTGGTCAGGTTCATTTTCTGAAAGAAACCGATGCTGAACAGCAGTGGCAGCAACAACAAATGTTGAGCAGAAAAGTCTTCCCGGCGCGATTGAAAAGCTATCTGGGCAATCATTAGGCGAGGTTCTGGCGAATAAAAAAATCCCGCTGTCGCAGGGCGACAACGGGATCTTCTACGTATGGGAAGGAAGATCGAAGATCATTCCCCTCCAGCTATGCAATAACCCGAAGGCTTACTTGCAATAACCGGAGGCTCCCTTAATAGACTGACTATTGATGGGATCACCTCCTTTTAATCTCAGGGTACGAAGAAATGCTAGAAGGCTCCCCCTGTTGAAACCGCTAACAACATTCTGGGATTTTTATATAACAGCACAGGTAAAGAGTAAAGCTCTGACTTTCTCCCCACCTAAAATATGCTGAGCAGAAGTTGTGACGCACTGAGTACTTCTACTTCTCGAATTTTTTCGACTCGTGGAACTGTGCAGTTCGGCACAGTTTCGGCTGCCCCCGCTATGCAATAAATACCCTCAATATCGGTCACTTGTTCTGCCAGAAGGCAGAGAATTACAGGCTGGAAGCGCTATGAACGAAAGAAGGTTACACCGACGTGTTGCAGTGGATTTCTGGGCAAGTCTGAACCACCCCTTATTGGGGACAATTACTGCTGATGTGATGGATTTGTCGGTAAGCGGTTTGTCTCTTGTCCTTGATGAAGAAATCGATTTCTTCGTCATGATGGAACTGGATATTCGAATCCATGGTGAAGGCTGGGATGATTCTATGCCGGCCTTGCCAGTACAGGTTGTCAGGGTGAACAAGCGCAATGTGGGATTAAAATTCTTCGATCATTGTGAAGACTACTGGACGCCACCACCAGAAACGGATTTTCAGCTGAATCTGCAAGACGTTGAGTTGTGCGACGATTAATGTAGAAAGCCTGGCTTTCTTCTAGAGAAATCCCAGAAAGTAGCTCAGGGAGAGATAGAGCACGGCAGCAATCAGGGTGAAATAGCTAACGAAGCGCAAGGGATTTTCAAGGAAGCTATGCCACATGGTCGGCGCATGTCCAAGACTTTTCTGCAACTCATACTCCGCCTTGATACGCGAGCTGCGCTCCGCCTGGTACTCATCGAGGAGCTGCCTGGCCTGAGAAAACTGAGCCTCATCCTTAAGCCACAGTGCTGGAAAGGAAATGCCCCAGTTGCCGGCAAAGGTTTCAAAGTACTCAATGCCATGCTGATCGAGCAGATCGCGCACTTCTATAGCCTCGTCATCCGGTACGTGACGCATTCTAAAGAGCAGTTTCGCCATGTGCTGTCATTCAGTAATTGTCGTTAAACAGAACAGAGAGTTATTATAAGTCGCCAGTTGCGCATCACAATTTTTCAGTGGACACGAGGTCAACATGCACTTTACAGCAATCAAACGAATAGCATACCGCACAGTGCAGATTCTGACCTCTGTGCTCTTTATCTCTGGCCTGAGCACTGCAGTGCTGGCAGACAGCTCCGTATGGCGTGTTAGCTCTGGTACCAACTCTCTTTATCTGGGCGGCACAGTACATTTGTTAAGACCTTCAGATTATCCATTGCCAGAAGAGTATGAACGGGCGTATGCAGCTTCAGAAGAGCTTTATTTTGAGACTGACATTTCAGCGATGAATGATCTGGCTGTGCAGGCACAGATGCTGCAGCAGTTGACCTATACCGATGGTCGTACTCTGGCCACAGTGCTCAGCCAGGAGGCCTATCAGGCACTTACCGACTACACCAGCAGCGTCGGATTGCCACTGACCATGCTGGAGAGTTTCAAGCCCGGCATGATTATCAGCACCTTGCAAGTTCTCGAATTCCAGAAACTTGGATTCACGCCCCAGGGTGTTGATGCCTATTTCAATACTCGTGCCATGGGTGAGGCGAAATCGATCGGTGCTCTGGAAACGCTGCAGGAACAGATTGGATTTCTCGCCGCCATGGGCGAAGGAAATGAAAGTGAATTCATCCTGATGTCTTTGCGCGACATCGAGAAAACCAATGAAGTCATGGAAGACATGATTACTGCCTGGAGAACCGGAGACTCCGATGAGCTCGAAGACCTGTTTGTTGATGAGATGCGACGAGAAGCTCCCGAGCTTTACGACTCATTACTCAGGCAGCGAAACCTTCGATGGATTCCCCAGATCGAAGCGATGATGAATGACCCGGACACAGAGTTTGTGCTGGTTGGTGCTGCTCACCTCATCGGCCCCGAGGGACTGGTGGTCTTGTTGAGACAAGCGGGCTACGAAGTAACCCAATTGTGATACTTCCCATTCCCTGCAAGGCCTGTATTGCAATAAATCTCTAACAGTCGTGCACAAAAAAACAGAGGGCTGGTGGCCCTCTGTTTTTTCTGGAACTGCCTGTCTATTTTCTCAGGAACTTGTCTTGTGACTGAGTACGATCTGTCGTGGACCGCTGGTAGAAGTCTGGCCGCTTACGCCCGATGGGATTTGCTGTACTTTTCCACCCGCTTTCAGAAACGCTGCAATATGTTCTTCCAGGTCTTCGCGTGTGCTAACTGCCGCTTCTTTTTTTGCTCTGTTCGCCATAACTCCACTTACTCACTGCGTCTTAGGGCCGGATATTATACACAAAACCGGCTTTCTCCGCTAATTGAGGGGTGGCGAGGGCTGCGGGGCTACCCGCATGCCGTTCTTCGCTATTTCGACTTTGAGCCAAGCCGCTTGCGTGGGCGCACAAAGTAGTCAGAGTAGTAGTCTTCCGGGAGTTCTCCGACCAGCTCATCCAGAGAGGTCTTGTAAATAACTTTCATCTTCGCCAGGAGTTCCAGGTCAAGATGGCAACCATAGTTTCTAATAGTCTCGATGTCTTCCAGTTGTTTTCTGGAAATACCCAACAACCTGGCACCTTCGTTCATGGAGTATCCAGCGTTAAGTCGCAGTTGCCGAACGTTCTTTTTAACAGTGACGGTAATGGGTGAAAATTTCGTGAATTGCGGATGATTCATTATGCTAGTTCTTCCCGGTTTGAGACGTATTGACTCGATTGCCTTGTATTTTGGTTTTATTCCCGCCGCCTCGGACATTCTAAGATGCCCTTTCGATGTCTTTCGCCGAAGCGCCCTGAATGGGTGCAAAACGCCTGGCAGCGTAGGTCTAAAATTAAGCTAGCACAGGATTTTCTTATGGCAATATTTTCTTCAAATTAACGGGAAAACTCCTGAAATTTGTAGTATTCAGTGAGTAGCAAATACAAATTTCAGTTTAGAAATTCACTTTTGCGGGAATAATTTCGCTTTGAATTTAGTGAAGAAATTTCCCAATAGTCGCTGGGTGACTGTTTCATTAGTGAAATCAAAGTGTGAACGAGCCTGTTGTAGGAAAGGTTGCATATGGTTCGTCAAATAATTACTGGCACCTTCTTCAGAAATTCCCTGCAGTGTTTCACGGTAGTCAGTCAATACGACCTCATCGACAATACCTATGCTGGTTTTCCCCAGTGCGCCAGCAGTTCCCAGGCCAGTTCCGGAGATAGACGCTGCGTGGACAGACAGCATGCCAAGTACCTGGGCCAGGCTCAGATTCTCTTTTCTGGCGACCAGCGTTATCTGATTCCACAGGTTTTCGAATCGCGGCAGCATGTTGGTCGAGTTTTCTGTCAGTTTCGCGGCAGAACCTCGCAACTCATTCGCTAGGTTTGTTATTTCCTCTTTGGACAGAGGTGGGGTATCAATCGCTGCGGCACTCTGGTGAGACATATCCTGAATTGACTGAAGAATCTGTTCCAGAGATTCTGGATTACTGCTTTCATTGATAACGCCGTTTTCCTTCAGATGATGTACGAGTCTGTTGAGGAATACCTGGCCGCCCCGAGCCGTGTCTGACGCAATGGCGAATACCCACACCGGAGAAAAGTGCATGGTTAGCAAGCCTGCTGCCTCAAGGCTGGAACCCAACAGTTTGCGATTGACAAAATTCTCTTTCAACTCGGTGTTGGTTCGTACCTCGGACATACCAGCAACATTCTGGACCAGGAATGCCTGGAACATTCCAACGGTGAAATGATAACTGCTGGTGTTCTTTATCGCACCGGGAATGAGTGTATTAGTAAGCAGTATCGTGCTACCGCCAATGATGGCACTCAGGGCACGAGCGGTCCGTTCCGGAATTGAAAGACTGAGAGAAAGATAGTGCGCTATCTTGCTATCGTACTTTTTCGTGGAAGACTCGGTTGCAACTGAAAGATTGCTGGCAGCAGGAGCATCGTCTTCCATCTCATTACTCGACAGTTGCAGCCTGTGTTTTCGTCACCGCTTCGAGAACCAGGGGCAATACCTTGCGATTTACGACGATCTCATAGTAACTATCTGTGCTTTCCGGATCATCGTGAACTTCATTGTCCTTCCACAGGCCAATCTTGCCTTCCCGAATCACCAGATCTTTCTTGCGTCCATTGACGTCAGGATATTGACCTACGTGGAACAGGTATTCTTTGGCATTCAACTTCATGCGTAAGGTTTTCAGCGGGATCTCGGTTTTCAACTTGGCGAATGCCGCGTCATCGATATTGATACCATTCACGTTGTAGCGCAGAAAATGCTGACCCTTTTCACCTTTACCAGTCTCTCCTTCCGCGATACGCAATACGTCCACATTGAACAGGCTCTTTTTGATAGCGGCGCGAAGATTCCAGGAACAGCCGGACATGCGGTCTGCAAGTCCGATGGCGCCGGAGATCATGATGGGATGGTCTCCATCATACAGATATCGCGGTGCTTCATCTGAATAGCAAACCCCAATGCCAAGTTCCAGTAAAGGCAATCCCATTTGGGTCGAGTATCGATTATTGGACCCGGTAATTTTCAGCATATCCCTGGCGTTGCCACAGGCTCGTGCGACTGCAAACCATTGTTGGGGTGTATGCTCATATTCCAGAAAGCTGAGAATGATGGCATCTCCCTCAATAAAAACCTTGTTGGCACCATAGGTTTCCAGGATCTTGTTGATTGGATTGAAGAAGCGCATGGAAAAGTACGAAGCTGGATTCAATCCCTTTGCCTGCAGTTCATCGGTCACCGTTGTTGAGCCACGTACATCGGCTTTCAGAATCGCGTGATGACAAATGCGTTCATCATCCTCTTCGATTTCAGATGAGGTCGGCATCAGGTAGAGCGTGCCCGCAGACTTCGATAGCTTTAAGTCTTCTTCTTTGGTGAGGATGCTGAAGCGATTAATGGCCCGGTGCGTGAAGCGAAAATATTTCAGTTGTTGTCGATAGCGACTGATGTCCTGAAGCAAACGTAGAGAATCGGCCAGGTCTGCCTTGCCTATTTGCTCCTTAATCTTTTCCCGCAGAGTCTCGAGTGATTTTCGCTGTTCATTGTTGAGCTTCTGTCCACCCACAATGCTGTCTTCAAGTTTCTCCAGGGATATGTTGCCGCTGAGATACTGGCAGATGACTTTGAGATCGACGTGCTCAGTGATGGTAGAGCTAATCGACCTGCGCATGTAGTGTGACGCCAGGAGCTGGGGGAGTACTTTCTGCTTGCGAAGCATCTTCGAGAAAGCGACCAGAGCTTTATTCAGTTTCTTGACTTCTCCCCTGGCTTTCCACCAGGCACCAAGCCCTTCCTGCTTTCTGACTTCCTTTAGACGCTCCGCATTTTTTCGCGCATTGAATAGCAGCTCAATGTTCTCTGGTATTTCAAACCAATTAAGAGTTTCGCTAAGTGTATTCTTGCTATCGATAGCTTTACCCAGGAATGACTGAGTGCGGAACAGGCCATTCAATTCGTCATGAATCTCTGATTGCGCATCACTGTCGCTACTATCATCACGCAAAGGACTAATCGGAAGTTGTTTCAGGCGCTTGGAAAACAAATCCTCCAGACTGGCATTTACTTCAATGAAACCTGAATCTTCGCCGTTCCAGCTCCACATGCTGTATTCATTTAACAAAATGGGTAATGCACTTAGCTCTGAGGTATGAAGCAGAGGATTCAGAATCATATCTACCGCAAAGCGATAGTTTTCTCCAAGAAATTGTTCCCGAATCGGTGCCAGCTGTCTTTCTTCAACGCGCTGCAGTTGTGAAAATATTTGCTTGTTAACTGAATAGAGAATGCCATCGTAGTTTTTCTTCAGCCAAAACAGGCGCTGTTGAGTGGATAGTGCCTCTGAGGATCCCTTGTTTCTGTTTTCTGCAAGCTTGCTGTTTACCCGTCGAATTTCTTCATCCAGTAGTGTGCGGGTGGTGTAAAGAATGTGTTTGATTGCAGCGAATTGCATCAAACAGATTTCGTCGCCTTTGAGGTCCGTTTTCACTCGATGTATCAGAACCGTCATCAGGTCCAGATACTTATCGCGAAGTTTTTCGAATAGCTTTGAGTTGTCCCAGTTCTTCGGCTTCGGAACCGCAAGTTGCGAGACAAGCAAGCCGGCAAGCTTCTTCACATCAGAAGAGAAGCGCCGACTGAGGCGAATATCGATGTGATAGTTGTCGATACCGCGGGATAGAGAATCAACTGAAATCTGAGTGCTGCGCTCAGCTTCAATCTGTTCCAGCAGACTGTTGGCGGTATCGCTGTTCATACAGAGAGAGGAGTCTCGTTGTAATTATTCTCATCAGGCTCAATAAGCTTGAACCGTATCGCAGTATTGCCCTTGTCTAGCAAAATACCAGAAATTGATACTGGTATTGTGAAACCGGACACATTACACAGAATGTACTTAAAAATCAGCAATTTGTGAGGATTCTACTGACAGGAACGGTGGAATTCCCCGGAAATCTACAGGTAGTGGCAGCAGCTGCGCATACCCCCTAAATATTGTGGTGTCAGCCTGCCTGGACAGCACTCAACAAGGGCATGAATCGGGTTTTCAGCCTGCGACTCAGAAACAGCACATAAAGCGGATCGGCAATAGCAAATCCACTATTCACGCTTATCTCTGCTTCCAGCAGCAGCTGGATGGTTTCTGCTGCCTGACCCGCGTTTAGCCCGAATCGCAGGCCGAGGTTAAAAGCAGTTTCTTGCTGGATCAGCTCCAGTCTTTGTCCCGGATGCCAGTGGCTGATTTGCCAGGTTTCTTCCTTGTTGCCCCATTGCTGCAACAACACAGTGCCGCGTCCTACCGGATCCGCATTGGTGAGTTGCAGGGAATCCAGCCCGGGAAGGTAATCCGTCCAGGCAGAGAAATTTGCCAGCTTACTCCA
This sequence comes from uncultured Pseudohongiella sp., assembly GCA_965267495.1. GTDB lineage: Bacteria > Pseudomonadota > Gammaproteobacteria > Pseudomonadales > Pseudohongiellaceae > UBA9145. The sequence continues at coordinate 3,812,350 of OZ254078.1, forward strand.
CAGCTGCTCACGACAGTCGCTCATGGGACCGACTTCAACAGAGGCAATGTGCTTTGGTTTTTCCCGATACATAAGTTGTGAAGCGTTTGGCTGAACTCATCTCAATGTTCGTAACCCTGAAGCTACAGGTTCACAAAACCTGCAGAGTTCCTGTTGCATTTAATTCCTTCTCTCAAGTGATGACAATCGGCTGCTTGTGACGCCACAATAGGGTTTTTCGATGCTGGCGAGGCGAGAAAATGGGAGAAGAGCTGGTTCCAGTCATGATAGTGGCGATTGTGTTCGCGTTTATCAGCTTCAGTTCTTACCTGCGCTATCGCAGCAAGCAACTTCAGTACGGCATGCACGCTTTTCAGGACAAGCTGGAGGAAGCGAGGGAAGCTGAGAAACAAGAGGCTGAGTTATTGCGACAGAAAACTGGCGAGCTGGAAGAGCGCATTCAGGTACTGGAATCTATAGTAACTGCGCGAGATTTCGCGCTTAAGGAGGAAATCGATTCCCTGCGCTAACATGCATTGAGATCAACTCACAAAAAGCGTACTGTAGAGAGTTTTCGAAACCAGCTGAAATTCCCTGCTGGCTAATCTATTAGCCGGGTCTGGCAACTAGCAGGGTCAACGGTCAACCAATAAGAAGAAATCAGAACAACTCAGAAAATTTGAATTATAAAGAAGAGAGCACTCCATGAATCCTGAAGATAATAGCCGAAGACAAATTTTAAAAGGTGGTGTACTGGCGGCAGGCGCGGCTACAGTACCTGGATTGGTCATGCCAACCCTCGCGCAGGGTGAACGCCTGGTGCCATTTAGCGATGTGCCAGACTCATTTCAGGTGCGCGAAGTGCAACCCAATACCACTCATTACCAGGACACGAGACAGATTACTGAATTCGTCACTGACAATGATGATTTCTACCTGGTACAGCATTACGGCCAACCCGAGATTGATAACGATGCCTGGCGTTTGCGAGTGACAGGCATGGTAGACAACGAGTTGGAGTTCTCGCTGCGAGATTTAATGAATGAACAAGTGGTTGAGCAGCAAGTCGGATTTGAATGCGGCGGTAACGGCCAGCGTCTGTTTCATGGCCTGATAGGCAACGCCATCTGGCGAGGCGTACCACTGACCAGCATTCTCGAGCGGGCAGGAATTCAGGATGGTGCCAAGGAAATCGTCTTTTTTGGCGCTGACATCTCCACAGAGGAAATAAGAGGGCGCGAAGTAGAGAAAGCCTTTGCGCGTAGCCTCTCGATTCCAGACGCCATGCGATCAGAGAATATGCTCGCTTTCGAAATGAATGGCGAACCTCTGCCTCACTACCACGGCAAACCAGTAAGGCTTGTAGTACCTGGCTGGTATGGTGTTGCCAACGTCAAGTGGCTCACCCAGATCCACGTGCAGGACACTCGTTACATGGGCCGCTTCATGGGTCGTGACTATGTCACCCTGAAGAAGGAAAGCGTGGGCGGTGTCGATCGCTGGGTTGAAAATTCAGTCACTACCATGAACCTGAAGTCTTCTATCATTCGGGTCACTGAGATTGGGGGCCAATACAAGGTCATGGGTTTCGTGCTCAATGACGGAACCCCATTGCAAAGCGTGGAAGTAAAGATTGATGATGGTCCCTGGCAACGCGCCGAGATGGATTCACGCAATACCCAGTATTCCTGGAAATTGTTTACCTACAATTGGAACAATCCGAGCCCCGGCGAACACCGGCTGGTATCACGGGTTACCGATATCAACGGTAATGTGCAGGCCACTCCTGACGAGTTGCCCGAGAAGGTAAGTTACTGGGAAGACTTCGGTCAGTTTACTCGTACTGTACGAATCTGATCCGCACCGACCGTATTGCTAAAGGGCCGCCTGGCACTACGGTCGGGCCAAGCAATGTCCCGGCCCTGAACCAGGATACTCAGGCCGGTTATCGGTGGTGGCAAACTCCAACTCTTCTACCACTGTCGAAGGCTTTCTGCTGACTCGACAGTGGCATGAAACTCCTGATGGCAACGAACTCGTCTTCTGGCTTAGCTCAGAGGACGGTCCCCTGCGTGTTGTTATTGGCGGGCAGGAGTCAGTCTGCTTCCTGCCAACCGAAGATCAGTCAAAGCTAAAAACCTCATTGAGAGGACTCAATGGTTGGCGCGTCGGCGCGACAGAACTGCGCAACTTCGATTATCAGCCTGTCTCCGCAATCTATTTCAAAAGCCAGAGACAGTTGTTCAATGCTAAAGACAGGCTGGCTTCCAGTGGTGTGCATGTTCAGGAAGCGGATATCAAGCCCACCGATCGCTTTCTGATGGAGCGCTTCATCACCGGGGCGGCTGCTGTGACTGGGGAGTTCGAGAAAAGCGGTGTGCTGCGAAGCGTACGCCAGGCGCAGATGAAGCCTTGTGGCTATCGACCTGTTCTGAAAGCCGTTTCCATTGATATTGAAACCGACTATCGGGCGGAAACACTCTATTCCATTGCCTTATACGGTGAGGGTATCGCGCAAGTGTTGATGGTTGATGCACAAGCATCGGATTCACGACAGCAACTGGATCACGAATCGACACTACAGTGCTTTCCGGACGAACGCAGCCTGTTACAGGCCTTCGTGCAAACGATTCGTCAGTACGACCCGGACGTCATCATTGGATGGAACGTAGTGAATTTCGATTTTCGTTGTCTGCAGCAGTTTGCCGACCAGTTTGCCGTAAAGCTGAACCTCGGAAGAGCGAATGAATCCATCGTGTGGCGGAAGGCAAGAGAGAGTCAGGATCGCTACTATGCCCTGATTCCCGGCAGGGCTATTCTTGATGGCATTGAATTGATGCGTTCAGCGACTTACCAGTTTGAAAATTTTTCACTCGAGCATGTGGCGCAGAATTTACTGGGCAGGGGCAAGCTGGTGGATGATGTCGATCAGCGGGGTGCAGAAATCAGTGAGTTGTTTGTCAATGACAAAGCTGCGCTGGCGCGCTACAACCTGGAAGACTGTCGCCTGGTCTGGGACATCTATGAGCAGGAGAATCTGCTGGGCTTCGCCGTTGCCAGAAGCGCGCTTACTGGACTGGAACTGGATCGCTATGGGGGGTCAGTTGCCGCACTGGATTTTCTATACCTGCCAAGACTGCATCGCAAAGGCTTCGTTGCCCCGGCGCTGGAACAGCTTCCCGTAGGGAGTATCAGTCCAGGTGGGTATGTCATGTCTTCAGTGCCTGGTATTCACGACAATGTCATCGTGCTCGATTTCAAGAGTCTGTATCCCAGTATTATCCGAACCTTTCAAGTAGACCCCTTGGCGCTGGTACTGGGCTTACAGGAGCAGGATTCGATTACCGGCTTTGATGGGGGCCAGTTTTCCCGACATGTGGCCTTGCTGCCTGAGCTTATTGAGAATCTGTGGTCGGCACGTGATGAAGCCAAGGCCCAGCGAAATGCTGTGCTTTCCCAGGCAATCAAGATCATCATGAATTCTTTTTATGGAGTCCTGGGGACACAGGGTTGTCGTTTCTTTGATTCCCGCCTGGTCAGCTCTATTACCAAACGGGGACATGAGATCATTATTCAGAGCAAGGCGTTTCTTGAACAACAGGGCCACCAGGTTATTTACGGTGATACTGACTCTGTATTCGTTCTGCTTGGTGACGTGGAAGCTTCCCAGGTTGCTCAAATAGGAAGCGACCTGGCAGCGGCGTTGAATCAATGGTGGCGCGACAAGATCGCGTCGGAGTACCAGCTGCCAAGTTTTCTCGAGATGGAATTCGAGACCCATTTCATCAAGTTCCTGATGCCTACCGTACGCGGTTCAGAAGCGGGCAGTAAGAAGCGCTATGCAGGACTACTTCCTGATGGTGAGGTATTGTTCAAGGGACTTGAAACCGTGCGCAGCGATTGGTCACCGCTGGCACGGGAATTTCAGCAGGTGCTCTACAAAAAAGTATTCACGGGCGAATCTGTGGAGCAGTATGTGAAACAGACGGTTGCCTCGATTGATGATCAGCACAATGAATCCAGTCTGGTACTGCGCAAGCGTTTGCGAAGAAAACTTGCCGACTACGTCAAGAACGTGCCCCCTCACGTGCAAGCTGCGCGCAAGGCAGAGCAGATTCGCAAAGAAAATAAATTGCCCAGCCTGTACGAATCCGGTGGTTGGGTAGAATATGTGATGACTACAAATGGACCGGAACCCAGGCAATATCGCCAATCACCAATAGATTTCGATTTCTATATCGATAAACAATTGACACCGATAGCCGATTCAATTCTTGTCTTTAAACAATCTTCCATGGCGAAGATTCTGGATCGGCAGATCGGGCTGTTCTAGCAATCGTAATCGGAGAAAGGCCGCATGAATACTTATCTGGTATTAACCGTAATCGGAGATGACAAGCCGGGTTTAGTGGAATCTCTCTCCAGTGTGATTGCTGAGAATCAGGGCAACTGGCTGGAAAGCAGCATGTCCCAGCTCGCTGGCAAGTTCGCAGGCATTCTCCGGGTCAGCGTGAGTAAAGACCATGTGGATGCGCTGATTGCTGCACTGCAGGGTCTGTCTTCAGAATTGAAGCTCGTTATTGAAGAAGTACAGGATTCGGGACCTGAAGAACAACCTCATACGGTCGAGCTCAACCTCATGGGCAATGATCGACCTGGCATAGTACGGGAAATCTCTCATGCGCTTGCAGTGTTGTCGGTTAATGTGGAACAACTCAATACTGAATGTACCGCGGCACCCATGTCCGGTGCAGCACTGTTCAAGACCAGGGCCATGCTGAAAGTCCCAACCGGCTTGGCACTGGAAGATCTGCAGAAAGAACTGGAAGGCCTTGCCGATGACCTCATGGTAGAGATCAGGACAGGTGATTGAGACTGGTTCTATCGCTGATCAACAACGATGCGTTCCAGGTAGTCGATCATATTGGTTAGTGAGTTAATGCATTCCACTACCTTGAACTCGGTCTCTGAAAGCGTCATGGCTTCTCTGGATGCGGTGCTGTAAAGCACCACAAGACATTCCTTGCTGGCGTCCAGGTTCTGCAGAAAAAATTCCCGATAGTCATCGGACAGCCTGTTTAATAGCTGATCAAGATTGCTACCTTCCTGCTGACCAAGCTCTCGCAAGCTTAGCTCAAGACCGGTGAGTTGCGCGGATACGGCATTTTGAGAAGTGGCACTGAACAGTGAAGGGCGGCTGTCATTGAACTCCCCATTCAGCATCAGATAGAGAGAGCTGGCCAGTATCTCTTCCCGTAACAGTCCAATCATGCCATTGAGCATATGTTGTAATGACGTCGGTGCAGTGGCAGCGGTCACCGGACGCAATTCCGCGCTTGCGGTAGACCACAGTGACACGAGTGCGGAGTAGTCTTCCTGCAGCAACGCAGTCAGTACGCGCAACAGCTCCCTTCGCCTGTTGTTGGACAGGTCCACAAGATTCATTCCATCGGCTTGTTGCGCGGGAGTGAGTTCTACCTGTGGTAGGTAATCACTGGCAGGTCGCAGGGACTCTTCATCGGCGTTTTCGCCCCAGATAAGGAACTCCAGTACATGAAAGCCAATAGAGACTTCATTAATATCGAAGGCACCATGTTGTGAGCGCAGATTTTCTGTTTCAAGAGTCACCGTCATGTCATTGACGATTCCACTGGCCGGGTAGTTGCTTACGGTGTCGATATAACCTGGCAGGATGGGCCAGTGATTGAGTTGGTAGTCCAGCTGGAACAAGCGCAAGGCATCGGCGTCGTCCAGGATAGATTCTGCAAAGTGGCGATGCAGCGCCGTCAGCTCGTAGGCCGAGTTTGCTGCTAACCAGCGCTCGCGCAATTGCTGTAGTGTGGGTTCCCCAGGAGAGTCAAGAAAGTTGTTCACTGCAGCGGCAAACTCATGGATAGCCTGGTTGGCTTCGCGAAGATCCTGATCAATCTGCTGCAGATAGGCGGTGGCCACTGAAGTGGCAGTATCGATTTCTTCCGTTCCCAGAGTAACAGCGGAGGCCCCATTGCCAGCGCGCGGTGCGGTGTCGCTCGTGGTGTCAGGTGAATTACTGTCACAGGACAGCAGCAAGCCAAGAATGATCCAGCCAGCCAGCTTGACTACGTCAGCAATTCTCATGGTCTCAGACTGATGGTTTTCCAGTTCCTTTGCGCGGCAATCACTGCCAGCTCTTCATCCGGATCGACGGCGACCGGATTGGCAACTCGCTCCAGCAAGGGTAGATCATTGATTGAATCGGAATAGAAGCAGGCATCGGCCAGATCTGCTTCCTGGCAGTTGGCATTAATCCATTGCTGTAGTTTCTCGACCTTGCCACCCTGGTAACAGGGTATGCCGGTTATTCTCCCGCTTAACAAACCATTTGTTTCTTCCAGCTCTGTGGCCAGAAGAATATCGATGCCGAATAGCTGCGCAATGGGTCGGGTAATAAAATCATTGGTTGCAGTAATGATGATGCAAGTGTCGCCTTCGCTCGCATGGGCATCGACAAGCGCTTTTCCTTTCTCCAGTACCAGCGGTTTGATTACCTCATCCATAAATTTCTTGTGAAGTGCCTCACGCTGTTCCGCTGCCAGCGTCGTGATGGGTTCTATGGTGAATTCCACATAGGCGTGAATATCCAGCTGCCCGTCAAGATATTGTTGATAGAAGGCATCGTTGCTTGCCCGGTGTGACTCAGCATTCACCAGTTTCTCGGCAATCAAAAATTCTCCCCAGGCATGATCGCTATCGCCGGCAAGCAGCGTATTGTCAAGATCGAAGAGTGCGAGTCGGCGGCTCATGTCAATGGCTAAAAAGTGTTGGATGAAAAAACAAGTATACCTGTTGATTATTCCTGTAAATACGCGCTCCCGTGGGCGCCCTTGCTTCACCCTCGAATAATCTCCTATGTTGTTGAAAATAATGTAATTTATGGGGAATTCATCGGCTTTCCTCATTGATCGTGCGGGAACGATTGTGAAACAATAGCCACTGAACATTGTCTAAGGACAGGGCTGAATGATTGACTCTGAAGGATTTCGCCAGAATGTCGGCATCGTGATCTGCAACAAGCGGGGCAAGCTGTTGTGGGCAAAACGTATCGGACAAAATGGCTGGCAATTTCCTCAGGGAGGAATAAAGGCCGATGAGTCTCTGGAACAGGCTTTGTATAGAGAGCTTGATGAAGAAGTAGGATTGGCTGAGCACGATGTTGCTGTCCTGCATCAGACTTCGGATTGGCTTCGCTATCATTTGCCACGTAACTATATCCGTCACAATCAGAATCCTGTGTGTATCGGACAAAAACAAAAATGGTTTCTGCTGGGACTTGAAGCAGAGGAAAGCAAGATTACGCTGAGTAAGTACGAACAACCGGAATTTGATGAATGGCGTTGGGTAAATTACTGGTATCCCGTCGATCAGGTCATTGAGTTCAAACGCGACGTTTATCGTCAGGCATTAGGCGAGTTGCTTAATCCACTAAAGAAATATACCAGCACCCCCTGATCATTAATTCGCGGGGTGCACTATCAATAACAAAAACCGACAGGAAGTCGGTTGTCTCTGATCAAGTGCAAACGTTTTTCTATTCCAGGCATAGCCATGGCCTGAGTTTTTGAATTGCAGAGATATCAAGGGCGATACTATTCATGCTGGAACAGCTGCGAGGAATTGTTCAGGAAGTTAATGCGGCCGGAGAGTTGCAGGCGGCACTGGACATTATTGTGGAGCGGGTACGCAAGGCTCTCGACGCACAGGTTTGTTCTGTATTTCTCTATGATTCGGATTTGAATGCACATGTACTCATGGCATCCGAAGGTCTGAAAAAGGAATCAGTTGGCCATGTGAGTCTGGAGATTGGTGAAGGGCTTGTAGGTCTGGTTGCCAAGCATGCGGAGCCACTGAATCTTGAAGATGCTTCCACTCATCCCAGCTTTCACTATCTGAAAGAAACCGGGGAAGAGCTTTACCATGCGTTTCTCGGTGTTCCCATTATCCATCATCGTACCGTGCTGGGAGTGTTGGTAGTCCAGCATGAAGAATCCCGGCGTTTTGGTGAAGATGAAGAAGCGTTCCTGATCACCCTGTCGGCCCAGTTAGCCGGTGTCATCGCGTCCGCGGAAGCCACCGATGCGATCGAGGGGGTCAGCCCTTCAGGCCACAAGATTTCCGATACCGTATTTGCTGGCGTTTCCGGTGCGCCCGGTGTGGGAATTGGCAAAGTGGTCGTGGTATTCCCCAAGGCCGATCTAAGCCAGGTGCCGGTGCGCCGTGCTCGCGATATCGACAAAGAAGTTGAGTTTTTTCAGCAGGCGCTCAGTGAAGTCCGCAAGGACATGAAGAGCCTGCATGAAAAACTTGCCGGCCAGGTGGCAGAAGAAGAGCGCCAGCTATTTGATGTCTACCTGCATATGCTGGACGACGACGCACTCGGCAATGAGATCGTTGACCGGATACGCAAGGGTAACTGGGCCCAGGGTGCACTGGCCCTGGTTGCCAATGAACACGTTCGCAATTTTGAGCGCATGGAAGATGCCTATCTGAGAGAGCGTGCGGTGGATATCAAGGATCTGTGTAGTCGCGTGCTGTTTTACCTGCAGGAAGGAGAAGAAGTCGTCACCGAGTATTACGAAGAAACCATCCTCGTCGGTGATGAGCTCACCCCGGCAATGCTGGCAGAAGTACCCAAGGAAAAACTGAAAGGCCTGGTGTCAATGCAAGGCTCTGGCAATTCTCATGTGGCTATTCTGGCACGAACCATGGGTATCCCCACGGTCATGGGTGTCGTCGATCTGCCTATTAATCTACTCGATGGCAGAGATGTCATTCTGGATGGCTACAAGGGAGAGGTGATTGGCAATCCTTCGGAGACGGTGATTGAGAGGTATATCAACACCATCAAGGAAGAGGATGAGTTAATCGCCGGCTTGCAGGAGCTGAAGGATCTGCCCTGTGTTTCTGCCGATGACCATCGTGTCCATCTCTGGGTAAACACCGGACTGATTTCCGACGTGGCACAATCTCTGGAACAAGGGGCCGAGGGAGTAGGCTTGTTTCGCACCGAGGTGCCATTCTTACTCAGTGAGCGATTCCCCAGTGAGCAGGAGCAGACCCGTATCTACCGTGAGCAACTGGAAGCCTTTTCTCCCAAACTGGTGACCATGCGCACACTGGATGTAGGCGGAGACAAGGCTCTGTCCTATTTTCCAATCGAAGAAGAAAATCCTTTTCTTGGTTGGCGTGGTATTCGAGTAACACTTGATCACCCGGAAATTTTTACTGCGCAGATTCGCGCGATGATGCGCGCCAGCATTGGGCTGGAAAATCTTCAGATCATGTTACCCATGATCAGCAATGTGCATGAAGTGAGTTCAGCCTTGCAGTTGATCAAGCGTGCCCATCGCGAATTGCTGCAGGAAGGGCTGGATGTCAGATTCCCTCCTGTCGGTGTGATGATTGAACTACCGGCTGCGGTTTATCAGACCAGGGCACTGGCCAAGCTGGTGGACTTCGTTTCGGTGGGAAGCAATGATCTCACCCAGTACCTGCTTGCCGTTGATCGCAACAATCCTCGTGTTGCCAATCTCTACAGTGCCTTCCATCCGGCAGTGTTGCATGCCCTTTACCATGTGGTGCAGGATGCCCAGGACGAAGGTAAGGAAGCCTGTATCTGTGGCGAGATGGCAGGGGATCCTGGTGCTGCCGTGCTGCTGATGGCCATGGGATTCGACGTGCTGTCAATGAATGCAGCTAACCTGCTCAAGGTGAAATCAGTGATTCGCAGTGTCAGCCTCGACGCTGCCCAGGATCTGCTGGACCAGGTTATGCAAATGGATGATGCCCAGATGATTCGCAGTGCTGTCGATATGACGCTATACAATGCGGGAGTTGATCGATTGCTGCGTTCTTCAAGAACGAACTAGGTACTGACCGATTCGAATTCAACTGGCAGCTCTGAATGAAATTGCTCCTTTGATATTCGATATAGCACATGTTCCCTGAGGGGACTTTCTTCAGCCACTTTCGGATGCATAAAATTCTCATTGCTGTTCATCATGCCGAGTCGTTCCATGACAGCACGAGATCTCAAGTTGGTGGTTGAGGTGAACGAATAGACCTGGTTGAGACTGAGCATCTCAAACGCAAAAAGCAGTGCTGCTGTGGCTCCTTCGGTAGCATAACCCTGACCCCAGGATTCTCTTTTCAGTCGCCAGCCTATTTCGACAATATCGCCCTGTGGTGTGTCCGAGTTTGGGCTAAGGCCAATGAAGCCGAGAAACTCATTATTCGTTCTCAGCTCTGTCGCCCATAAGCCCCAGCCCCGTTCGGTGATGCCATTCGCGATACGGTCCGCGAGCGCATCGCTTTCCGCCTGATCCAAACAACTGGGAAAGTAGCGCATCACCTCTTCATCATTGTTGAGCGCGGCGAAGCAGGGATAATCGTCTGCCAGCCAGCGTCGCAACAACAAGCGAGGCGTGCGCAATTGAAAAAGCCTGTTCATAAGGGGAGAGACTCGTTCTTTGAGAAGCCTTGAAAAGCTTGCTCAGCACCTTGTGATAGGCTCTAACCGTGGGCGATAGGTTTATCAGTGAACAGGAAGTCTTTCAGTTCTTTATCCATGGTGGGATCTTGCCTGCGAATCCATTCCAGTACCATGGCCGCATGTTCTTTCTCTTCATCCCGATTGTGTTCCAGAATTCTCTTTAGCTCCTCGTTCTTGCAGGCATCCACTCTCTGGTTGTACCAGTCCACTGCTTCCAGCTCTTCCATCAGTGAGGTGATAGCGCGATGCATGTCCCGCGTTTCATCACTGAGTTCTTCGATGGGTTCGTGATATCCCTCATTAGCCATAGCTTGCTCCTTCAATTGAAATTATTGCACTGAAAACCAGGCCGGGCTGCCTTCATTTGGCGGCCCTGGCTCGGACTATTCTAATCTAGCAGAAAGGGGTTTAGTCGACAGCTATTGCCGGGTAGCTGTTCAGGACCGTGCGGAACGCTCGCCTGAAAGCAGGTCGCGCCATGTCCTGATGCATATATTCGCCGGGGACCACCGAATGGAGCCGACTCACAGAGCCTGCCCACACCAGTTCACCACTGGCAGTTTCACGCATCTCTATATCGATAGCAGCGATATAACTCAGTTCAGTTAAAAGTGATTCGTTTGTCACAAAGGGATCGATTTCTTCCTGCTCTGTGTTCAGGTTTACCTGGTTATAACGCAGCGTGATCTGCAGATCAGCACTACCATTGAGTCCGCTTTCCACCTGGCGCGCATTGCCGTCGTTTCTGATCAATCCTTTTTCGGTCAGAGCAGCATCGAACTCTGCAACCACATAGTTAGACAGAAAGCCCGGCATCTCAGCAGTCTGTAAGGAGTAATCCCGGTAGTTATCGTAATCTCCCGGACAACAGAGCGTGAGCCTGGTGCTGATGGCGCCGGAAGAGCCGACACAGGATGTCAGACCTGCTATCAACAGGACTAGAATGAAAGACTTGATGTAACTCATCACTGAACTCCTTGGCAGTCAGAGAATCGGCCGGATAAAGTGCAATCCCTGATAATCTTCAGGATAGCGCCTGTGCCTATTGCCTGGTTTGATCCAGGTCAGCTCAGTCGAGTTGGTTATGCTCTCGCATCGCGCTTGCCAGCGACACATTTCCAGCCTGTTCGAGTTTTTCACTGACTCGCTGCTGATCTACTTTAGGTCGATTCTGACTGAGCTTGTACTTGCACTCAATATTATCGACCCGGAAATCGATTCCGACGATAGCGTTTAGCATTCTTTCATCAAACTCACCCTGCCAGGGGTTTTCCTGCGAGGACTCATTGACATCGCTTAACGCCATCACCAGGTCTTTCAGCTTGTCCGTGTCTGTGAAGCAATTGACGCTGCCATAAATATGCGCAGCCTGATAATTCCATGTGGGCACACCAGCGCCTTCGTACCAGGTCGGACTGACATAGTCATGGGGTCCCGGCAGGACTATGAGTGCGCGCTGCCCGTCGAGCTGTTGCCACTGAGGGTTTGCCCTGGCTACATGGGCCTGAATGTGATCTTTGCCGATGCGATGAAAGGGCAAATGGGTGGCAAACAACTCGCCATCCAGTTGTGAAATCAGGATACCAAAACTGTTGTCGGCGACGAATCGATCAATTTCCTGTTGTTCACTGACCTGAAAGTGTTTGGGAATAAACATGTTGTGTTACCCGCTTACTGGATGCCCGCTCTCTCGGGGGAATTCATAGAAGTGATACTCGGTCGCTAGACCTGAGGAATCGAAATTCTGCTCGCTGAAACGGACCAATCCATTGTCTTCTATGATGACGGCTGTTGAACAACGAGTGCCGTAGTCACGCTCAGTGTTATGTATAAAAGTAGCCGATAGCTGACGTTCCATTTCAAGTGGGACGCCGGTGTCAGGAAGATCGGCATCAGCAGCCTGGTGTCGATCTGCCATCATGGCAATCAATTGATCCGTTGTCAGTTGTCCAGGATTCTCCAGCAATGTACCAAGCCGTTCTCTTCCGACAGTAATTTTTGGCCATGGGCTGTTTAAGGAAGCATTAGAGAGACCATAAATACCTGGATCAAGTGTCTCGATGCTGCGTTGGAAGTTGTTCACGAACAACATGCTCTGGCCATCTCCAACCAGTAAATTGTAGCCAGCGTACTCTGTAAATGTGTCACTCAGGGAATCACAATACTGTGCCGGTGACAGAGCTGAGTTAAGAAAATTGACTGGCAACTCACCCCTGGTTCTGGGTTTGGCTTCATATTGGGAAGGATCACGGATATTGGTAACGGCAGCGAATCTTCCACTTCGATCGATACCCAGCCAGGTGCCTCCGGCCTGAAGATCGCGTCCGGCAAGCAGCCGGGTCTGCGTCTCTTCATCCTCATCTTTATGCCAGAATTGTGCTTGTTGGGTAGGTCGTGGAAAGAACTCATCCCGGTTTGCTGCCACAACCAGAGGGAATTCAGGCACAGCCTGGTGGGCAAATAGTATCAAGCACATAAGGGTCGGGGAGTTTAGCGGTAATTGGAGTGACTGAGAAGCAAACTTGTTATACTTGAGCCGTCCACGGGCAGAGTGTTCAGCGCGCCCGAATGGCACAACCACTAGACCTGAATAGACCATGCTTACTTTCCCCCAAATTGACCCCGTCGCAATTGCTATTGGACCGATCAGCATTCACTGGTACGGGATCATGTATATGGTCGCTTTTGGTGGCGCCTGGGCTCTGGCTTCCTATCGTTCGAGCCGGGTTGATCCTCCCTGGAGCGGCGAGCAAATTTCAGATCTGGTTTTTTACGGTGCTCTGGGTGCCGTGCTTGGTGGTCGCCTGGGTTCAGTGTTGTTCTACAATTTTCCGCGCTTTCTGGAAGATCCCATCTGGTTGTTCCGCGTTTGGGAAGGCGGCATGTCATTCCACGGCGGATTTCTTGGTGTGTTGATTGCAATCTTCTTTTATTCGCGCAGTCTTGGTCGTGACTATTGGGAGACCATCGATTTTATTGCACCCATGGTACCTTTCGGTCTCGGTGCCGGCAGACTTGGCAACTTCATCGGCGGGGAGCTCTGGGGACGTCCCACTGATGTACCCTGGGGTATGGTGTTTCCCCATGTGGACCAACTGGCCAGGCACCCATCACAGCTGTATGAGGTAGCACTGGAGGGTGTCGCACTTGGCATCATAGTCTGGTGGTTCTCTTCAAAACCAAGACCACGACTGGCAGTGTCTGGTGTTTTCGCACTGGGCTATGGCAGTTTTCGATTTTTCATTGAGTTCTTTCGCGAACCCGATAGTCATATCGGCTATCTGGCTTTCGATTGGTTTACCATGGGACAGCTCTTGTCGGCGCCACTGATCATAGTCGGAGTCGTATTTCTGTTGTTGGCCTATCAACAGCGCGGATCAGTAGCAAGGCACTCTTGATCAAACAGGAAGTTTAAACATCTATGCATCAGTATCTGGCATTGTGTCAGCGCATCATCGACGAAGGTGTCTGGGTTGAAAACAAGCGAACAGGAAAGAAGTGCTTAACGGTTGTTAACGCGGATCTCAGTTACGACGTTGCCAACAATCAGTTTCCCATCATCACTACCCGCAAGAGTTATTGGAAGGCTGCCATAGCAGAACTGCTCGGTTACCTGCGCGGCTACGACAATGCGGCTGATTTTCGCAAGCTGGGCACCAAGTCCTGGGATGCCAATGCGAATCTCAACGAAGCCTGGCTGGCGAATCCGGTGCGCAAGGGCGAAGATGATATGGGTCGCGTCTATGGTGTGCAGGGACGGCGCTGGCAGAAGCCCGACGGCAGCGCCCTCGATCAGCTGCACAAGATTGTCACAAACCTGAGTGAAGGGCTGGATGATCGTGGCGAAATTCTTAGCTTTTACAATCCCGGTGAGTTCGATCTCGGCTGTCTTCGTCCCTGCATGCATACGCATAATTTTTCCTTGCTGGGAGACACGCTGTATCTCACCAGTTACCAGCGTTCCTGCGATGTCCCCCTGGGACTGAACTTCAATCAGATACAGGTGTTTACGCTCTTGGCTCTGATGGCACAGATCACAGGCAAGACCCCTGGCAGCGCTTATCATAAGGTGGTCAATGCGCACATCTATGAGGACCAGCTGGAACTGATGCGATCAGTGCAATTGCAGCGTGATCCTTTCGATCCACCGCAACTACACATCAACCCGGACATCAAAACGCTGGAAGACATTGAAACCTGGGTGACCCTAGACGATTTCGAAGTCGAGGGGTATCAACATCACGAACCGATTGCCTATCCCTTTAGTGTCTGATTCAACAACATAGCTAATACCGGACTCCTGATGAAACTTTCATTGATTTGCGCCATGGCAGAAAACCGCGTCATTGGTCGCAACAACTCGCTGCCCTGGCATCTGTCCGCAGATCTGCAGTATTTCAAAGCGACTACCATGGGGCACTGTATCATCATGGGTCGCAAGACCTGGGAGTCAATTGGCCGCGCGCTGCCAGGCAGAACCAGCGTGGTGATTACCACGAAGCGAGATTATGAAGCGGAAGGTGCGCGAGTGGTTAATTCCCTGGACGAGGCCATCGCTTTGGCTGAAAGTATTTCACTTATTGATGGTACCGAAGAGGCATTTATAATCGGCGGCGCTGAACTCTACGCAGCAGCCTTGCCTAAAGCACATCGGTTTCATCTGACCCGGGTGCATGCGGTCGTGGAAGGTGATACTTCTCTTAAAGCCTTTGATGAAAACCAGTGGCAGGAGATCAAGCGTATCGAGTACCAGGCAGATGAAGCAAATCCCTACGACTACAGTATCTGTCTGTTGGAACGCAAAAACTCCTGACTCTTAAAGGCAAGCCAGTGCTTCTGCATGGCTTGGGAGTGCTGTTGGTTTGGTTTGCAATTGAACCAGGCGATCCCGGTTCGCGTTAAAAACCCGGTCTACCCCAAAACCTCCTATTCAGAGTTGCGCCGAGTACAAGAGACTGTACCCGTATTCCTGTGCTCGCGTTGCTGCCATCACACCTGCGGGTACGATGTGTCCGTTGGGTACTTTGTTATCCACCAGCTCCTGATAGACATCATCGGCTGAAGCACCGGTACTTCTTGCCAGCATACCTGCCATTCCCCGCGTCGACAGGTTACAGATAGCGTAATGGACTCCGCGATTCTGCAGTGTCTCGATCGTGTTGGAGCGATTGCCATAAGGAGATCTCTCTACGTTCAGAGGATTTACAGTCACGGACGATCCATCTTCGTTGCTCACACCGGTACGTCGCATGAACAGTTCATTGTATTTTTCCCACATGGCATCGTTGAAACCGAAAGGGGAAGAATCATGACGAAAACAAACGATCATTCCATAGTCGGAGTCGCTGCCACCGTACCCCTGGGCATGGGCCAACAGAATATTGTTGGCAAAATTCATTGCGGCGAGGCCGCCTGGTCCAGTTTGGGAATCTACAAATACGCGATGACCACTCCCCAGTTCATTCATCCAGCTGTCTTGTGAGTGGCGCATCGGGACAAATTCAGTATTGCCATTTCCGGATTGACCCTGTGCAACAGCGCTGGCTGCAACGGTTACCCCGGCGGTGACCAGGCCTGCATGGGTGAGGAATTCCCGTCTTTGTGAAATTGCTTGTTTGTCTTTTTTCATATCTAGGTGCCTGAGCTTGGGTTATACAGATATCTTGGAACGATGATTAAGAGGACATCAATAGTATGATGGTTTGAGAATTGTGTCAGCCTGGTAGATGCACCACTCTGTCAACAACGATCTTGTGAACATCTCGCAAATCGCTGCTTCTCTGTCTGACTCTGAACCCTAAGCAGGACAACTGTTTAAACCGGGCAACCGTCTTTTTTCATAGTTGCACTGGAATTTCTGTGGTAACGTGCCTTCGTTCTGCAGTTGCACAATTCCGCTAAACTAAAAACACGCGACTTCCCAGGAGGATTTCATGAACCCCAAGCTTGCTTTGAGTGCAATGGCGCTGCTACTGGCTGCATGCTCCAACGATTCCGAAACCACCCCTAACACTGCCCAGACCGCCGCTGCCCCGTCAGCACCGGCTGCTATGGCAGAACAGAGCCAGCCTGGCCCCAGTCTTGCTGATGTCATCAATCATGAACGGCGCACAGACAACAGTGCCCGTGACGAGTGGCGAAATCCGCTGGAAACCTTGTCTTTCTTCGGCGTAGAGTCAGACATGACGATCATTGAAGTGCTGCCGGGCAATGGTGGCTGGTATTCCCAGATTCTGACTCCGCTCACTGCGGAACGGGGCCGAATTATTGGGGTAACTTATCCGGACGGTCTCTTCAGTCAAATGTTTCGCAATTGGAATGAAGACGCTGTTGAAGCCAACGGCGGCGATATCACCCAGATGGCTCGTTATCTGAGTGTAGCCGGAGTGGAAAGTGCGCAGCCTGTAGTTGGCTACACCATTGACAATATTCCTGACAGCGAGAACGGCCAGGTCGATGCGGCCCTGTTCTTCCGTGCCATGCACCATCTATTCCGATTCGAAGAACCCCTTATCGATACGGCGCTGGGAGAAGTCTACGATGCGCTCGCACCCGGTGGTGTAGTGGGCGTCGTTCAGCACCGGGCTCCTGAAGATGCCGATCCTGAATTTGCTAGCGGCAACAATGGCTATGTGAAACAAAGCGATGTCATCGCCGCGTTTGAACGGGCAGGCTTCACATTTGAAGAATCCAGTGAAATTAACGCCAATCCCAATGATCCTGCTGATGCCTTCGTGTGGCGATTACCACCAACAAGAACCGACAACCCGGACACACTGGCAATTGGCGAGTCGGATCGCATGACCTTGAGATTCAGGAAGTAGAAAATTCTCAAGCTGTTCAGAAAAGAGCCCCGGCACGAAACCGGGGCTTTTTCTTTTTCTGAACTCATAAAATAGCTCAGCTTGGGCAATGAAGCTGAAGATGGCACTTGCGTGTATTCACCTGGTTGCCGAAAACTGTTTAGTTGCTATCCAACTCCCGAACTCTATCTGCAACCCACCGGGCGACCATGGGTTCTCGCGCCCAGCGCGGCGGACAATGCCCTTCGATATCCAGTATCACCACTTCACTATTTGTTGCTGAATCGAGAAATACTGCCAGATCGTCCAGAGGTGAAACCGGATCTCGATTGGTGCTAACAACAAGTAATGGTGTATCAATCGTGTTGCTATTACCCATGTATCCCTGAACTTCAAGCGATGTCTGCGCCAGGGCAGGGCTTAGTTCTGCAGTCGTCCTGTCCAGCAATCCAAATCTCGATTTGACACCATCGATTGTAAGGTTTGGTAACTGATCGATAGCCTCTGGCGGCATAACAAATGGCGTATGCAAGGGTGCGCACATACTGACCACACCGCTAACGTCGAGCCGATAGAAAGCACGCGCGGCGGCATTGCCACCGAAACTGCCACCAACAATAAAAATTCTGTCTGTTCGCGCAATGTCCAGATCTCTTAAGTATTCCAGGGCTGCTTCCAACATCTGGTCGCTACCATTGGCCATTGAGAGATCCTTTGCTTCACCGATTCCAGGCATGTCCACGGCCAACATACCAATGCCTCTGGGTTCCAACTCTCGATGGAAAAGGTCAAAGCTATCCTCTTTGCTAACATCGGAACCGAATGTATTGATCACGAATGGAAACGGACCATTGCCTTCAGGCTGATGGAGATAAGCGCGTACCGGTATCTGGCCAACCATAATCTCTACGTGCTTCACTGCTACGTTCATCATGGCGCCGGCCGCCAGATAGGTTGGAATCGCTTTTTCCAAGGCTCTCATGTCATCACTTCTGCCCAGATGAGGCCAGGAACCGGTGGTGTAATAGCTTAAGGCTGCGCGCAGTTTCGCCAACCGTGCTGATCCGCTCAGTCTGTCTGCCTCTATCAGTGCAGCATCACCGGCCTGAACCCATTCATAGGCCCAGTTTCCCGGCGCATACTCAATTTGGGTGTCGACGAACTCCGGCATGCGTTTCGCTCCCTGGCTTTGTTCGATGCGAGCCAGTACATCTTGAATGACATTGAGCTCGGCACCTTTATTCAGCCAGGTCTGAAGATCGTGACTGTGGTACCAGCCTTCCACCGATTCCTCCTCGGTATGGAAAGCGGATTGCTGAGCGTTTGATTGGGCAACAATCAACAGCTTGAAAACGAGTCCCATGACTAGCAGAGTGTTTCTCATCAGTTTTTCCTCCGACTAATTCGTCAAGTCAACTTGACGGTTTGCTTATGCTAGGCCAGCACAGGTAGACTGTCAAGTCGCCTTGACATAAAATAGGCGCATGCCGAATGCCAAAATCAACCTGCAGCTTAGAGACAGCATTAAAGCTTTACTCAGGGAATCACTGACATGGATCGAAGAAGAGCAACTTGAGCTTCTTCAGGATTCCCCTTATGAAGGTGCTTCCAATGCGGAATTCAAACTTTTTGCTGCACTCAGGGGAAAAAGCAGATCTATTGCAGAGCTTTCACGTTACCTGGGTGTTTCCCGGCAGGCTGTCCATCAGACGGTGCACAAACTGGTTGAGCGAGGAATAGTTGAGCTCGAGAATATTGAATCCAATCAACGGGAGAAATTCGTCGTCATCACCGAAAAAGGAAGAGAAGTGCAGAAAATGACTGCAAAACATTTTCAGATCATTGAAGCAAAGATGGCAAAAAACATTGGCCGTAAGAATGTTGAGCTACTACGCAAGTTGTTGAAAGAGAACCTTTCAAAAGTAGACACTGAGAACTGACAAGCGCTCGGTAGATATCCCGCCTTTGGTCAATAGTAAACCCAGCAGAGTGGATTTAGTCCAGTTCCTTGACAAAAACTTTCGACCTACGTTGCAGGTTATAAAGTTTCTGGCGGGTTTCAGGCAGAGAATCGACATTGCTTTCAAGGTAGCCATGTTCCAGGAAAAAGTGTGCCGTCTCGGTAGTGAGCGCAAAGAGTGATTTCATACTTTGTGTTGCCGCATTTTTTTCGAGACTGGCCAACAATCTCGTCCCCAGGCCTTGTTTTTGAAACTGTGGGTGAATCGCAATACAGGCAATTTCAGCACTGTCTTCGGAGATCGGATAGAGTGCGGCGCAGGCAATGATAGTTTCTTCCAGTTCGATTACCTTGAAGTTTCCAATCTCGTTTTCCAACAGCTCCCTTGAACGGGCAACCAGAGTACCCGCTTCTTCCAGCGGTCTTATCAGATTGAGTATGCCGCCCACATCATTGATGCTCGCGTCTCTTAGTTGATCGATACTGTCTTTACTCATCAGGCTGCCATGGCCTGTCCGGGTAAACAATTCCAGCAGCAGGGCACCATTCTCTTTGTAACTGATCAAATGTGAGCGATGTACATCATTGCGGTATGCACGTATTGAAGCCTGTAAGGCATGGGCCACGCTATGGGCATCCCTATCATTTCTTGCCTGAAGTGCGTCCACGTGTGCGGAAACATCGGCTTCGGTGAGCGACGCCACGAGATTGCCTTCCTTGTCGGTGACGCCCGCAGAGGGAATCAACAGGATCAGCTTCTCTGCTTGCAAGGCGATAGCGATCTCGGTAGCCACTTCTTCAGCGGATAGATTGAAGACTTCTCCAGTAACGGAATAGCCCAGGTTTGAAACGATGACCAGATTACTGGCATCAAGTTGTTGACGAATCGCTTCACTCTGAATTTTTCTTACCTTGCCGGTGAAGTGATGATCGATACCATCCCTTACGCCGACGGGTTGACCGGTAACGAAGTTTCCTCGGGCGATGCTGATGTTTGCGCCATGCATAGGCGAGTTGTGCAGGCCCATGGAAAATCTGGCTTCGAGATCGATGCTGAGTTTGCCGACGGTTGCCTTTATCGTTTCCATGCAATCAGCCTCAGTAATCCTGAGGTTGTTGCTGTACTGCGATTCCTTGCCCTGATCCTCCAGGGCCGATGAAATCTGGGGGCGTGCACCATGGACCAACACCAGCTTCACGCCCAGGCTGTAAAGCAGACTCAGGTCGCACACCAGGTTTGGCAAGTTTTCATCAAGCAAAGCCTCGCCGCTGAGAAACACGACGAACGTCTTTCCCCGATGGGCGTTGATGTAAGTGGTAGATGATCTGAACCACTCAATGATTTCTTTGTTGTCTGCCATGGTATTGACTGTCAAGCGAACTCGTTAGCCCTTGATACAATTCTTGATAACCAACTGCCTGATCGTATGGATAGCCGGTTCTATCATAGCGAGAGACATGTACTCATCCGGCTGATGTGCCTGCTCGATATGGCCGGGGCCCATTATAATGGTATCCATGCCGAGTTGCTGCAAATAGGGCCCTTCGGTGCCAAATGCCACACTTATTCCCGAATGGCCGGTGAGTTCCTCTGCCGCTAACAGTAGTGGACTGTTCTCTTCTGTAAAGAAGGCCGGCACGCCAGTGAATTTCTTAACCAGTTCGAATTCCAATCCAAGAGGTTCTGCGATTTGTTTCACTCGTTGTTCAATATCGGCACGTACCGTATCGATATGCATGCCTGGGGTAAGTCTCACGTCAAACTGCAATTCGCAATGACCACAGATGCGATTGGGATTGTCGCCACCATGAATGCTTCCCAGGTTCAGCGTTGGGTAAGGAATTTCAAACAGGTCATTGTGATACTGTTGTTGAATCTCCTTTCGATACATCATCAGATCGCCAATGACCTGGTGCATGCCTTCCAGTGCATTGCGGCCAAGGCTGGGATCAGAAGAGTGGCCACTCTGGCCGACCAGTCGAATCGCATCCATGAGAATGCCCTTGTGGGTTCGTACTGGTTTGAGACCCGTGGGTTCGCCGATGAGCGCCGACCTGGCTTTTGGTCTACCCATTTCGGCCAGCACCTTGGCGCCTTCCATGGAAGTTTCTTCATCGGCGGTGGCTAGAATAATGAGCGGTTCCTTGAATTCTTCTTCTACCAGATCCTTGATCGCTTCGATCGCGATCGGAAAGAAGCCCTTCATATCGGTAATGCCAAGTCCGAATAACTTGCCATCTCGCTCAGTGAGAGCAAAAGGGTCCTGTGACCAGAGCGCATCATCGTAGGGTACTGTGTCCGTATGTCCGGCCAAAACCAGGCCTCCGGGACCGCTTCCCAGTGTAGCGATCAGATTCACTTTTCCTGGTGTCTTGCACGGCACTATCTCATTGGAAAACCCGAGCGTCTCCAGGTAGTCCGCCAGATGTTCGATGATCGGCAGATTGCTCATATCCAGCTCATCGCTGGTGGCGCTTACGCTGGGGATACGAACCACCTGATCCAGTCTGCTCAGCAGATCGGGAATTGCATATGACATGAGATTAATTGCTGCCTGGTCGGCTCTGAGAAATTTTACTGGTTAAGGATGCTAGGACGGTGCCGAGAGTTTGGCGATCATATCGGTTTTCGCAGCCATGATGAAGTCATTGATATGCAATCCATTGATGCGGTGAGTCCACCAGTACACGGTGACCTTGCCCCACTCGGTCAGGATTCCGGGATGATGGTCTTCTCTTTCCGCCAGATTCGCAATTTTGTAGGTGAAACTGAAGGCGTCACTAAATTCAACGAAATGAAACTCACGAATGAGTTTTTCGACACCTTCGTGAAACTCCCGCCGCCACGCGGGGACAGCCAGAAGAAGCTGATTCGCTTCCTCCTCTGTGACCACCGGCGCGCCCAGTCCACAGGGCTCGCAGCGGCGCTTGTATAGGCTATCTGCAGTCAATTTCGAGAAACTCTTCTAACAGGCTGTTAAGCACACGGAAACCGTGTTCTGTTGTGGTGACTGTACTGCCATTGATGGTCAGTAAGTCCTGAGAAGAGAGGTATTCTACCTGTTTTCGAATTTGCGAAAAAGTGACACCGGTCCGCTTTTCGAATTCCTCTGTGGTGAAGCCGTCGCTCAGGCGAAGCGAATTCATGAGAAATTCAAATGGTCTTTCAGTGGCAGGCACTTCCACCGTTTCTATTGACCTGTTGATTTCACTGGCCATATAGGCGGCAGGCTGCTTACGTTTACGAGTTCTTACGACTTGACCAGTATCAGCCAGGGTACTCTTGCCATGAGCGCCCGCACCAACACCAAGATAGTCCCCATAGCGCCAGTAATTCAAGTTGTGCCGGGATTGTAGATCCTGGCGTGCATAGGCAGAGACTTCATATCTTGTAAAACCAGCATCGGCAAGTATCTGATATCCAGCTTCCTGTATGGCAGAAACAGTTGATTCGTGAGGCAATGACGGTGGTCGATTGTGAAACTCCGTATTGGGTTCGATGGTCAGTTGATACCAGGACAGGTGAGCAGGAGAAAAATTGATCGCCTGTTCCAGATCAGACAGGGCATCTTCCACTCCCTGATCCGGTAAACCGTGCATCAAATCCAGATTAAAGTTGTCAAATCCGGCCTGCACACAGGCGTCTACAGCGGTGCTGGCTTCACTACCGTTATGCACACGACCCAGGGCTGAAAGTTTGTCATCCTGAAAACTCTGTATGCCAATGGACAGTCGATTAACACCTGCGCTGAGGTAGTCAGAAAATCTTTGCGCTTCCGAAGCGCCGGGATTTGCTTCCAGGGTGATCTCTATACCTGGCTCGAAGCCAATGACGCCTTCGGCACAGTTCAGAATATCCGCGATTGCATTGGCACTAAACAGGCTGGGCGTACCACCACCGATAAAGATGGAATGCAATTGAAGCTTTCCAGAATCATCGAGCGCGCTGGCTTCCTGGCGAATATCTGCACAGAGCGCGCTTACGTAATCCGCTTCGGGCAGTTCATCTCGAAGTTGATGCGAATTGAAGTCGCAATAGGGGCATTTGCGAATGCACCAGGGAATATGCACATACAGGCTTAGGGGAGGGCGTTCCAGCATGACTGAAATTGTCGTAGCGCCTGTCCGCGATGACTCAATGAATTCTTGATCTCTGCCGGCAGTTCCGCCGAGGCGCAATCATGGGTAGGAACATAGAACAGTGGATCGTAGCCAAATCCATTCACTCCGGATTCTTCAAACAGTATTCGACCTTCCCAGGTGCCCTGACAAATCAGGGGCATAGGATCGCGCTCATGGCGCATGAAGACAATCACACATTGAAAGCGGGCGCTGCGATCTTCTTCTGCAATCTGTTCCAGTTCAGTGAGTAGCTTTGCATTATTTGCTGCATCGGCTTCGCTGCCGCTGGCGCCGGCGTAGCGGGCTGAATAAATGCCTGGCTCGCCATTCAGCGCATCCACTTCGATACCTGAATCGTCGGCAATACTCGGCAATCCGGTCTCGGCGCAGGCATGGCGAGCCTTGATCAAGGCGTTCTCCACAAAGCTAAGCCCCGTTTCCGCAACCTCACTCACCTGATACTCCGATTGGGGAATCAACTCAATCCCATTGAGACTCAAGATTTCAGCAAGCTCTTTGAGCTTGCCCCTGTTGCCACTGGCGAGAACCACTTTGTCTGGCTTGTGAGTCGTCGTATCAGGCATTTCTACTTCCTGGCGATGTGGTAAATCGCAATCTCGCCTAACAGGTTTGGCCAGGCGCGCATTGCCCAACTGCCCTGATGCTGGGAATCTACGACCGTGCGTGCCAGAACCTTGATATCCATCTCGGCACAAAGCTTATCGAAGTCCTTTACTGTACAGAAATGAATATTGGGTGTGTCATACCATTGATGCGGCATAAACTTGCTTACCGGCATACGGCCACGACTGGCCAGGTAGAGGCGGCTCTTCCAATTACCGAAGTTTGGAAAGGTAACGATGCCTTTTTCGCCAATTCTGAGCATCTCCTCAACAAGTAAGTGCGGATTACTTAGGGCTTGAAGAGTCTGCGCAAGCAGCACTGTTTCGAAGCTGTCGGACTCGAAGTTCTGTAAGCCCTCGTCGATATTTTGTTCGATGACATTCACACCGTTGGCAATGCATTGCTGGATGTTCGCTTCATCTATTTCAAGGCCAATGGAATTCACACCCTTGGTCCCATTGAGATAGTGCAACAGACTTCCATCACCGCAACCCAGATCCAGTACGCGACTGCCGGGCTCAATCCATTGTTGAATGATTTCCAGATCAGGTCGCATCGTTGCACAACTCCGCATGAACCCGATTCAGGTAAGCGCCAAAGGCATCGATATAGCGAGGCACAGGAAGCAGGAACGCATCGTGCCCTTCATCCGCTTCGACCTCCAGGTAAGTCACTTCCCGCTTGGCGCGCAACAGATCATTCACCAGTTCGCGGGAACGCTCCGGTGGGAACCGCCAGTCAGTGCTGAATGAAATCAACAGGAACTTACAGTCGCCGTTAGTGAATGCCTTGCTCAGATCGCCATCGAAGTCCACGGACGGGTCGAAGTAGTCAAGAGCCTTGGTCATTAACAGATAGGTATTGGCATCAAAATTTTCAGAGAAGCGCTCACCCTGGTAGTGCAGGTAACTTTCAACCTGAAAATCCACATTGAATCCGAAACTCAGCTTACCGGCGCGCAGATCACGTCCGAAGTTTGATCCGCTGTTCTCAAAATCACCGAATCCTTTGCCAAATTTGGAGCGCATGGCGCTGTCGGACAGATAGGTAATATGCCCAACCATTCGCGCCAACATCAGACCCTGTTTAGGCGATGTGCCTTTTTCCAGATACCGGCCCTCATGAAAATTTGGGTCGCTGACAATCGAATGACGAGCTACTTCGTTGAAGGCGATGTTCTGCGCAGAAAGTTTGGGTGCTGCGGCAATGCAGACGGCGTGCTGCAATCGCTCGGGATAGCTGATAGCCCAGCGCAGCACTTGCATTCCGCCGAGGCTGCCGCCAACGACAGCCGCCCATCTGGCAATGCCCAGACGATCCATCAGCATAACCTGACTGTTGACCCAATCCCTCACAGTCACCACCGGGAAATCCGGGCCATAGTGTTTGCCGGTGACCGGATTGATCGAGGTAGGACCACTGCTGCCCGCGCAGCCTCCCAGGTTATTCAGTGAAACCACGAAGTACTTGCTGGTGTCTATAGCCTTTCCTGGGCCGATGCAGGCATCCCACCAGCCAGGTTTCTTGTCGTCTTTGCTGTGATAGCCGGCGGCATGATGGTCGCCGCTTAATGCGTGACAAATCAGGATTGCATTGGACTTGTCTGCATTCAGCTCTCCATAGGTTTCAACCATGAGATCGAAACCAGGCAGGACTTTTCCGCTGCGCAGGGTGAGCTCCTCTTCAAAGTGGAAGAGTTGCGGGCTTACAAGGCCAACGGAGTCTTCTGGAAAGGAGTTGCTCATCTATACTCTGCTGTCGAGCAGAACTCGACACTGATTTACTTTACGCGCTGCTCTAGATGCCAATGACAACTGTTGCGATTTGCTGATTGATACCGAAGGATTGAATCAACAGGTTCTGGATCAATCGAATGGCAATGAAGATAAATATGGGCGAGAAATCGAGCCCTCCCATGGGAGGAACAATTTTTCGAACCGGCCCCATCACGGGTTCTGTCAATTGCCAGATGAGTTGCAGGATAGGATGAGGGTTCATATTACCTGAGAACAACATGACAAAAGACATGATGATCGAAGCGATGATGGCATAGTAGTAAATATTGATGGTGAAATAGAGCACTCCGACGAATGCCCAGGTGACTATGAAACCTATTGATGGAAGCGAGCCACCGTATAAAAGAATCATCACACAGATCGCAATGCCTTCAACTACCAGCGCCAGCACCAGCGTTGAAAAATCGATGCCTTTGTAGCCGGGAATAAAGTTCCTGAATACTCTTACCATGGGATCGGTCACACGAACTACCGCCTGCGAAACCGGGTTGTAGAAATCAGCCCGGGCTACTTGCAATAAAAAACGCAACAGCACCGCCAGGAGATAGAGACCTCCAAGCGCATTGAGAATCAGTGCTACCGAACTTCCAACTACTCCCATCAGATTATTACCATCCCGTTGCTAATCATCACCAAAATCTCTGGCTAGCTCTTCAGATCTGCTCTTCGCCGCCATCAACGCTTTCTGTACCAGATCTCTTATACCGCCATTCTCAAGTTCTCGCAGCGCTCGCTCGGTTGTGCCGCCGGGTGAAGTGACTTTCTTGCGTAGCTCGGCAACATCTTCCTCACTCTGTTGTGCGAGCTCTGCTGCCCCGAGCGCAGTCTGAATACTCAATTGCTCGGCAATCTCTTTATCGAGCCCCAGATCAGCAGCGGCTTCCTGCATTGCTTCCATAAACAGGAAGAAGTAAGCAGGTCCACTCCCGGAAACCGCAGTCACTGCATCTATCGCGTCTTCGGATTCCACCCATACTGTCGTGCCGACTGCACTCATCAAATCACCCGCGTGTGTTTTCTGTTGCTCGCTGGTTTTTTCGTTTGCATACAATCCGGTGGCTCCTTTACCTACCAGG
Source organism: uncultured Pseudohongiella sp. (assembly GCA_965267495.1). Lineage (GTDB taxonomy): Bacteria > Pseudomonadota > Gammaproteobacteria > Pseudomonadales > Pseudohongiellaceae > UBA9145. The sequence continues at coordinate 3,839,238 of OZ254078.1, forward strand.
GCTGGTGTATTGGGCATACAGCGAACAATCGCAGTCTCGCCGTCAATCCATGACTGTAGACTCGCTAATGGAATGCCAGCTGCGATGGAAACAACCAGCGGTGATCGACTTTCAAGTTGTAAATCAGTGCAGACTGATTTCATCACTTGTGGTTTTACTGCCAGCACTATGACATCAACTGTTTCGGCTATGTCCTGATTGCTGCCGATTTGAACACCACACTCCTGTCGCAGTTGTTCCAGCTTCTCCTGGTCTATATCGGCAATCCAGATAGTGTCGGCAGGCTTGCCATTTGCAAGTAAACCCCGAATCAAGCTGCTGGTCATGTTGCCGGCGCCGATGAAACCCAATTTGACGCTATCCAATTTACTCTCCTGAGGAGCCTGTCCAAACACTAAGCGTTAGAAGTGATGTGAATGAAGAATGCCGAACTGACCAGTATTCTAGCGCAATAGATGCCGGGCAGCTAAGAGACAATCCGACGAGTTCAGGCTGGGCGAGGACCAAATAGAGCAGTACCCAGCCTCACCATCGTTGCACCTTCGGCTATTGCAGCAATATAGTCGCCACTCATTCCCATGGACAGGGTGTCCATGCTGTCATGCTCATCGGCCAGTTCCCTGAAGGCCAGAGCCAGTTCGTGAAAGCATTGTCTTTGCTCGTCGAATTCTGACAGTGGTGCGGGAATCGCCATCAGGCCTCGCAAGCTGAGATTGGGCAACTTCGCAACAGTCGCACACAATTCGGCACATTGTTCGATCACTACTCCAGACTTGCTTTCTTCCTGCGACAGGTTTACCTGAATACAAATATTGAGTGGATCGAGATCGACCGGTCGCTGTTCACTGAGGCGATTGGCAATCTTTTCCCGGTCTACACTCTGGACCCAATCAAAATTCTCAGCGATACCTTTTGTCTTGTTGGACTGGATGGGACCAATGAAATGCCAAGTGATGGGCAGGTCGCTTAGTTGGGCTTGTTTCTCCAGGGCTTCCTGCAGATAGTTTTCACCGAAATTCTCCAGCCCCAGCTGAAACAGATCGCGAATTTTGTCTGCACCATGTCGTTTACTGACGGCCAGCACTTCAACTGCACCCGCCTTGCGGTCGAATTTGCCCTCGAGGCCACGTATTTCCTCGCGTAGAGCGCTGATTTTTTCTGCTAGGTCGGTCACGTTTTAGCTGCGGATTTACCCGGTGCGGGTCTGGGATAATCCTAAAAGGAGGGGTACTATAGGCGACACCACCTCTGATAACAACGAATAACTTCAATAGGTAGCGCAATGGACATAACAGAGCTTTTAGGTTTCAGCGTTAAGCAGGGCGCATCTGACTTGCATATCACCGCTGGTATGCCACCGCTGATTCGAGTGGATGGAGACATTCGCCGTATTAACGTACCTGAAATGGATCATAAGGAAGTGCATGCGCTCATTTATGAAATCATGAATGACAAGCAGCGAAAGGACTATGAAGAGTTTCTGGAGACGGATTTCTCATTCGAGGTTCCCAACCTTGCTCGTTTTCGTGTTAATGCGTTTATTCAGAATCGTGGCGCCGCCGCAGTATTTCGTACCATTCCTTCAAAAGTTTTGTCCATGGAACAACTCGGTATGGGCGATGTGTTTCGCCAGATTTCTGATGTACCCAGAGGTCTGGTTGCAGTGACCGGACCTACGGGTTCCGGCAAGAGTACAACTCTCGCTGCCATGATGGATTACATTAACGACACCAAGTACGAACACATTCTCACTATCGAAGATCCTATCGAATTCGTTCACCAGAGCAAGAAGTGCCTTGTGAATCAGCGCGAAGTGCATCGTGATACCCATGGCTTTAACGAAGCCTTGCGCTCAGCACTTCGTGAAGACCCGGACATTATTCTGGTTGGTGAGCTTCGTGACCTGGAAACAATTCGGCTTGCACTAACCGCGGCAGAAACAGGACACCTGGTATTTGGCACCTTGCACACCACATCAGCAGCCAAGACTATTGACCGTGTGATCGATGTATTCCCCGCAGCGGAAAAAGACATGGTGCGTTCCATGTTGTCAGAATCCTTGCAGGCGGTTATTTCACAAACCTTGTTGAAGAAGCCGGGAGGCGGTCGTGTTGCTGCTCATGAAATCATGATTGGTACACCGGCGATTCGAAACCTGATTCGCGAAGACAAGGTGGCACAAATGTATTCGGCGATTCAAACCGGGGCATCAGCAGGAATGCAGACACTGGACCAGTGTTTGAAAGAGTTGCTGGCCAAAGGTATGGTGACCCGGGAAGATGCCAAGTCCAAAGCCAAGATGCCTGAGAGCTTCTAGGCGAAAGTTTCGGGACTGGCGCAATTCGCTGGTCCCTCAAATTCCTGTTCTGCTAATGCAGCATGCTGCGGAGAAGGCTCCGTAGCACGGCTCGCACTTCTTCACAATCTGTCCCGATGACTGAAACCTCAAGTCTTTCTCCTGCGGCTTGTTTTTGTTAGCTTCTGGATTCTTACCGGATTGGGTTAACAAGATGGCTGAACGTAAAACCAGGCAAACAAAGGCAAGCGTGAAAGATTTCCTCGCCAGTGTGAAGAATGAGCGTCGTCGCAGGGATGCGAAAGCCGTGATGAAGATGATGCGCGAGGCTTCGGGTAAGCAGGCCAGGATGTGGGGGCCAAGCATCATTGGCTATGGTGTGAGCCATTACACCCTGGCCAACGGGAAACAGGAGTCGATCTGTAGAATTGGCTTTTCACCCCGGGCGCAGGCACTGGTGTTTTATCTGGGCAAATTCAAGGACCGCGCTTCCTTACTCAGGAAGTTGGGCAAGCACAAGGGTGGCGCTGGCAGCTGTCTCTATATCAACAAACTGGATGATGTCGATGTGGGTGTTCTGCAACAGATGATCAGCAATGCCTATGACGCCTAGTTAGTCGCCCGTAGTCTCTCCGGCAACGCTGCCCAGCCCATTAAACCAGTTCTGCAAAATAATCTGCGCCGCGATGTCATCGATGGCAGCCTTCTTGCCAACGCCACCATTCTCTTCGACGAGCTGTTCGATAGCCTCCCTGGAGGACAGTCGTTCGTCCATACCATAGCTGGGTTTGTTAAACCTGCCATTGAGGCGGTTGGCGAACTTGACTGCTCTTGCCAGGAGTTCGCTTTCTGAACCATCCATGTTGTAGGGAAGTCCTACGACAAACACGTCCGGATGCCAATCCTGCACCAGTTTGGCAACCTGATCCCAGTCGGGAATGCCATCCTGCGCTTTTAACACCCCGACTGCCTGCGCGGTACGGGAGACACTTTGCCCAAACGCGACACCAATGCGTTGCGTGCCATAGTCAAAGGCAAGTGCCGCGATTGGGGTGCTGCGATCGGTGGGGAATAAATCGAGTGACACTACTGACTCATTTCCTAGGAATGACCAGCTTCTGGAGAAATCTGTTGCAGATCAATACCCAGCAGTGCGGCCGCATCACCAGCTTTGCTGGAATAGTCGGTAGAAAATAACAAGTCCCTGTTCGCGGGCGCGGTCAACCAGGCATTTTCTGTGATTTCTCTTTCCAGCTGACCGGCTTCCCAGCCAGCGCAACCCAGCGCAATGAGGTAGTTATCGGGACCTGATCCGCTGGCGATGTCCTGCAGAATCGTTTTTGAAGTACAAACAGAAATATTGTCGGTAACCCCGATCGAAGATTCCCATTGATCGCCTGCGTCGTGAATGATGAATCCCTTGTCTCTCTCTACCGGGCCTCCGGCGAGCACATGATGCTGTTGGAATTCTTTGTCGGCTGCGGAACATTCGATATCGAGTTCATCGAATATATCTGCAATACAGGCCTGCAGGGGCTTGTTAATCACAATGCCCAGTGCGCCTTCTTCATTGTGTCGCCACAGATAGGTGACCGTATTGGCGAAATACGGATCGACCAGTTGCGGCATGGCTATAAGAAACTGATTTTCAAGATAGCCCTGGGACTCTTCAGTTGGCATGTCCAGTTCACTAGTAGCTGGTGAGTTCGTTGCCTTCATGAAAACGGAATGTGCGGATGATTTCGAGTATATCAACTTCTGCACGCATTGCCTCAGGGAAAGGCTGGAAGGGTGCAGCCATGTTGACGATTTCTACGGCAGCATTATCCAGTATGGACTGACCTGAAGATTGCAGGATACGAACTTCTTCAAGCTCTCCTGTAGGTCTTAAGGCTACCAGCATGCGCACATTGCCATAAATCTGCTGCTGGCGGGCCTGGCTGGGATAATTAACATTTCCCACTGCCTCGATGCGTCGTCTCCAGCTATCCAGGTAGGCAGCATCGTCGCTCTGCCTGGTTGAAGCGGATGAGATGGTGTACTTGCGTGGTCTGCGCGCGTAGGCCTGCCTCTGCCGATCCAGTTGAGCCTGCAGGCTTGCAATGGCCAGGCTCAATTCATCAGGATTGACTTGTTCAGCGGGGGGTAGTTCTTCTTCCGGTTCCGGCTCTTCAGTTTGCTGGGCAATCTCTTCCTCGTTTTCTACCGAAGCGATTACAGCAATGTCCTGAGTCTCAATCTCGTTTTGTATTTGAGGTGCTTCAGGAACCGGAGTGACTTCCTGGATCTGGTCTGCATTGAAGTCTGACTCGAAAGGCGTGCTTGGCGCTGCTGCTTCATCAAGTACTCCGCTGCCAATCTGGTTTTCCTGGGCGAGGAAATCGGCATTATCTGGCGCAACTTCACTGCGATACTGGGCAAGCGTAATTTCCATTGCCGGTTCACTATTCAGTTCTTCCAGATAACTGAACCCAAGGCCAAACACGATAATTGCATGGACGCAGGCAGACAGGAACACGGTAAAGCCAAACCGTTCCCGGGAGAGTTCCTCGTCATTTGCTGCCATGGTAGTTCCTGTACAGTCCTATCACTAACTCCGATTTAGTCTGGATGCGATGTGATCCATAAGATCGCCGGCAATGTCGGTACCCTTCGCAGCGTCTATTTCCCTAATGCAAGTAGGACTGGTGACATTAATTTCTGTGAGGTAGTCACCAATCACATCCAGGCCCACAAAGAGTAAACCTCTTTCTTTCAGCGCGGGTGAAACCTGTTCACAAATCCAGCGATCTCTGTCGCTGAGTTCCTGGGCTACCCCGGTACCGCCAGCAGCAAGATTGCCACGACTCTCGCCTGACAAAGGGATTCGCGCCAGGGCATACTCAACGGGCTCACCATCAACCAGCAAGATTCGTTTATCGCCATCAACTATTTCAGGAATGTATTTCTGTGCCATGATCTGGCGCTTTCCTTCCAGTGTGAGTGTCTCGATGATCACGCTCAGATTGGAATCGCCAGGTTTCACATGGAAGATTGATGCGCCTCCCATGCCATCGAGTGGCTTATATATAACGTCTTCGTGTTGTTGGTAAAAAGCCTTTAGTTTTTCTGCAGAGCTGGAAACCAGGAACTCGGGACAACATTGTGGAAATTGGGTAGCAAATATTTTTTCGTTGCAGTCACGGAGACTCTGTGGGCTATTCACTACCAGACAACCCTGCTGCTCTGCCTGCTCCAACAGATAGGTCGAGTAGATATAGTCCAGATCAAAGGGTGGATCCTTGCGCATCAGAATGACATCCAGTTCTCCAAGCGCACAATCCCGGGCCTCTCCCAATTCAAACCAATTGTCAGGATTATCTTCCACCTTGAGTGTACGCATGACCCCATGACTGATTCCTTGGATTGAGTACAGATCCTGTTGCAGCATGTAGTAGATCTCCCAGCCGCGACGTTGGGCAGCCAGCAACATGGCAAGCGTTGTATCCTTTTTAACAATGATGGATTCGATAGGATCCATCACCACACCAAGTTTCAAGGTCATGAGTTTTCCCTGAGCAATACCAATAGGAGAGTGCAGCCGGTAGCTGCGGATGCGGGAAAATCATATCCCACTTTCCATCCCGACGCTAAGCGAATGCCGGTATTAGCAGCCTTGCAGGGTGAGTGAGTTTGACACCAGCGATCTTAGTCCCTGCCTGGTGATTCCTCTATAATGGGCGCTTTTGGCACACACAGGATTTGGGCAGATGCGGGCAATCGGCTATACATGGGGCATAGGAGGAGTGCTTCTGTTGTTGATGTTTGCCATTTACCGACTTGCCCCCATGGCAATTGCCCTGAATCAGGTGACCTTGTCTACCCTGCATTGGGCATCACTGATATTCAGTGTCTTCTACATGGCCTATGCAGAAGGCTACAAAGGCTTTCACAAGGGCTTCGCACCCCGTGTCATTTCCAGGGCTTATTATCTGAAAGCTAATCCCAGACCAGGACATGTATTGTTCGCGCCACTGTTTTGCATGGGATACTTTCACGCAACGAGGAAGCGGCAGCTACTCTCATATGGGCTGACCGTGATGATTATTTGCTTTGTACTCATTGCCAGACAGCTACCCCAGCCCTGGCGTGGAATTCTGGATGCAGGTGTGGTGGTGGGTTTGAGTATCGGTGTCGCCTCCATCGCCTATTTTCTCATCATAGCCAGAATGAAACCCGACTATGTACTTGTACCTGCAGAAGTACCACATGAGCACTAGAGACGGATTCTTGTGACTGATTCGGAAAACATCAATTCCTTTGCCATAGTCGTGACTTATCAGCCCGATGCCACGGCATTGCTGAAATTGCTGGGTCAGCTTGATAAGGAAACCGATTTTGTTGTCATAGACAATGGATCACCAGATATCTCGCGGCTGGAAGAATCCATCACGGTGTATGAACGATGCCAGGAGTTGGTCAAACTTGATAGCAACCAGGGATTGGCCAGTGCGCTGAATCTTGGCATTGAAATGGCTAAGGCAAGAAACTCCGACTATGTGTTCCTGTTTGATCAGGATAGTAGCCTGTGTAATCTCTTCGTAAGTCGCATGGTGCATGCCTACCAGCAGGCATCGCAGTGGAGCGAACGCGGCATTGCGGCTGTTGGGCCGAGAATCATCAATCCGCAAACCATGCGGCAGACACCCTTTAAGCTCTTCAATCGTTTGATGCTAAGAACAGACAGGCGCTTTGCCAACAGCGAAGAACATTTTCAGGCAGACTTTCTTATTACATCTGGCACCTTGTTGATAGCCAGGCACCTTGATGAGATCGGTAATATGAAAGAAAACTATTTCATAGACAACGTCGATCTGGAGTGGTGTTTCAGGGCCAAATCCATGGGCTTCGATTTGATCGGAACAGATGCAGCAATTCTCTATCATGCAATTGGTGAGCGCAGCCTCAATCCGCTGGTTCGAGCAGGCATCATGGCGCAGCACAATCCTTCTCGTACTTATTATTCCAGTCGCAATCGGACCCATCTCTATCACGTTGATTATTCGCCAATTGGTTGGAAGATACGGGATCGGGTGCGCTTCTTTATCAAGGCAAGCTGGTTGATATTGTCTTCTGCCGATCGCAAGCAATACTGGCAGAACATCCGTTCTGGTATCCGCGATGCCAAGTCTCTCAGTTGAGCTAAGCGGTGCAGTATGATGTCAGATAAGCCCAGAGTCGCTGTCCTTCTCTCCACATACAATGGCAGTGAGTACCTGTCGGAGCAGCTGGACTCGCTGTTCCAGCAGAGCTATTCGAACTTCGTTCTTGTCATCCGGGATGATGGCTCGCAGGACGATACTGCTGAGATTCTGCAACAGTACAGCTTGTCGTACCCGCAACAGATTCATCTATTGGATGAATCAGCAGGGCAGCGCAATCTTGGTGCCGCTGGCAGTTTCAGTTTCCTGGTGAAATATGTGCTGGAGAACAAGTCTCAGCTGGGGATGGAAGAGGCGTATATGTTCTTTTGCGATCAGGACGATGTCTGGTTCCCCCAAAAAATGGAGAAGGAACTGTATTGCATGCAACAAGCTGAGTCAGGAACTGGAAATGGGGACGTACCCGTTCTGGTGCATTCCGAGTTGCAGGTTGTTGATGACAACATGAATCAGATTGCCGAGTCGTTTACTCGTTATCAGGGCTTGGAAACTGATCGAAACGGGTTCTGTAACCTGGCAATCAGCAATCTTGTTACAGGATGCACAGCGCTCATCAATGAAGCGCTGGCGCGGCGCGCCCTGCCAGTTCCTGCAACAGCGATCATGCATGACTGGTGGTTAGCCATGGTCGCAACAGCATTCGGAGAGTTGGTGTTTATCGACGAAGCCCTGGTGCACTACAGACAACATGGTCGCAATACCATCGGTGCCAAGGAACACAAACAAGTACAACTATCGGATAAAACTGTACTGCAGCGCCTGTTTTCATTTCAGCTTAACGAGCATCTATTGGAAGTCGCCGAGCAGGCCTCAGCATTCCTGGATCGATTCGGCCAGGATTTGTCGCCCCATGAACGTAAAGGACTGCAGCTTGCCAGTCGGATGAATAGCAGGACAGGGATTCTGCAGCGCTACTACTACAGAAGGGCGCGCCGCTACTAGCTTTTTGACTGGCTGAGGTCGAAGAGCTGTTGCAGCTGCGACTGGAACACCTGCACTGAGCAATCACGCTCCACCGCCTGCAAACCCGATTCCCGGATTCCCTGCCAGAGCTTCTCATCAGAATGTAGTCTTACGCAGCACTCGGCAAATTTTTCCGGCGTATCTGCACAAAGCAACTGCTCTTCGTTAGTCCAGCCCAGTTGCTGCGCCAGCAGTGTCGTGGTTACCGAGGGCAGACCCATACTCGCGGCTTCGTGAACTTTGTGTGGTATGCCCGCGGCAAATCGCGTCGGTGCGATAAACACGCGGCAATCGTTGTAATACTCTGAGATGGAATCCAGCCGGCCGGTAAATATCACATTGTCTTTGGTAACTGTACTCAGGGACGGCACTGTATTGTCTCCGATAACGAAAAGCCGTATGTCAGGAACCTTCTCCTCAATGAGTGGCAGGCAGTTAACAAGAAACCAGAGTAAGGAATCGACATTGGGAGAACCTTCATCTCTCAGTGCGCCAACAAAGAGCAGATCCCTGCGTTTGCTAAACGGTTTTTCTGTTGCCTGCACAGCAAGCATGTGTCCTAGCACCGTCGTATTGTCTATGCCGTGTTCGTGATAAATAGCCGCTTCCTGTGTCGAGACAGCGATCACCTTGTCGGCGTGTTTGGCTTGAACCAACTCCTGTTCCACCATGTGCCGTGCCTGTTCATCGCTAAGGTGCTCTCCCCAGAATCTGCGCTGCAATACTTCTCTGGGTGCGGAAACGGCCTCCGCATCATAGATAATTTCAATTCCATCCAACAATTCGCTGTTGGCGCTGAGAGCCTGGTTAAAAATTTCCATGTTGTGTACACGGCTAACCATGATGGTTTGATAGAAGCCTGATCGATCTTTGAGGAAATCCAGCAGCCCGGCTCTGCCATGTCCCAGCATGACTTCAATGTTTGCTGCCAGTAGTGTATAGACTTCATCCCAGTCATCTTCGGGGAACAGCAATGGGTAAAAAGTTAAATTGATTGGCAGCCGGGCCAGGCTGTTGAGAATATGGGAACAGCGCGGATAGCCAGCACCCAGACTGGGATAAGGAACCCGGTCATCGATTACCAACACATTGGGCAGATCGTTCGCGCTTCTGGCTCGCAGGATATTGTCCGGATTGTTTTCCATTTTGCGGGACAGATAAACCGGGTGTTTTTCACAAAGCACTTCGCGATGTGCTTGCTGCAGCTTACCCGCTCCACTGATACCGCCGGAACTGGCGAACTCGTAGTGGCTTATTTGCACATTGGGGTCATAGACAATCTGATAGCCCAGTTGTTGCAGGCGAATACAAAAATCTGACTCCTCATAGTAGGCGGGGGCGAATTGCTCATCAAAACAATCCAGTTCCCTGAATAAGGCGAGCTCGAACAGAAGAAAAGCGCCGGAACAATAATCGACGTTGCGTCTGAACATGTATTGTGGAGACTGCGGATCATCGCCACGGCCGTAGCCAACACAGGCGCCGTCATTCCAGATAATGCTGCCAGCTTCCTGCAGAGAACCATCCAGTAACTTTATCCTGGCACCCACAGCGCCAATCTGGTCATCGCTTTCCAGCACCTGTACTGCGTTTTCAATACTGGCTTCTTCGAGCATGGCATCATTGTTCAGAAGCAGCAGATATTTGCCTGATGCCAACTCCGCAGCCTGGTTCACAGCTTTTACAAAGCCCAGGTTCTCTGTGTTTCGTTTGATAGTGGCGCCTTCGATCCTGCTGAGGAGTTCTTCGGTTTCATCGCTGGAATCATTGTCAATGATGACCAGTTCATAAGGGAGCTTCACATGTTTGAGAATCGACTTCAGGCACAACAAGCTCAGCGCCGCACGATTGTAAAAAACCAGAGCGATCGTAACTTTCGATTGAGATGCAGCAGGAAATACCAGGAGTTGATTGTTTTCGAGAAAATCTTTCAGTTCACGTTGCGCATCTCTGTCAAATCTCGCTTTGCTAAAACCCTGCCCGACTGTTTCTCCTTCAGTTTGCCTGACAGATGAAGTCCCAGCTGATCTTGCTGATTCATTGGAAGCTTTGTTGGGGGATTCACTACCAGTGCCATGCTGCATTCGCGCCGGGCTGAGCATATCCCGGAGCTTTCTGAGCGGGGCGGTAACTCGCCAGAAAATTGAGGATTCGATCATCTGGTGTGCTGCTTCGATGCGAAGGGTGTGCGCCTGGAGGGCCTTGAACCGATCTTCCAGCTCCTCGAAGCTCCTGGCCCGTTGACTGGCCAGCCCCCCCTCAGCAGACGCTGGATCCTGGCTGATGGAATCTTCTATCTGCAGTTTCGGTTCTTCATAGAGGGCTGCGGTTGCTCGCTGGATAGTATTGTCCAGATCATCCTGAATGCAGACCTGATCAAGCCATTCCTGGGGAATGCCGCTTGAGTAGCTGCAACGGCACAGGCGATGCTCCCAGCGCGAGCGCATATAGGCATATTCCCGCAAGGCTCGTTGTCGATTGACCGAAAGCTGGTCGCTCTTTCGGGACACAGATTCGTGATGCACCAGCTTCACTGCAGGATGCAACACTACCGGGGCGCCTTTTTCCTCGAGTCGCAGGCAGAGGTCCACATCATTGAAAGACACAGCAAGATTCTCTTCATTGAATCCATTGTGTCGCAGGAATAGATCTCGTCGAATCATCATGCAGGCCGCAGTAACTGCCACCACTGAGAACGGCTTATGTAGTGCCGCCTGCTGCAAGTAATCTTCTGCTTCTCCCAGTGCGACATGAGTCGCAATCGCCTTTTTATCCAGCGCTATTCCCGCATGCTGAATTTTCTGGTCTGGATAGAGCAGCACACAACCTACCGCACCTACATCGGTTCTCGTTGCTACGGCCAGCATTTTCTCCAGCCACTCGGGATCAGTGACTTCAACATCGTTATTCAGAAAACAGAGCACGCTTGCATTGCTTTGACCGGCTGCATAGTTGTTGATTGCTGAGAAGTTGAAGGGCTTGTCCCACGGCAACACGCGAACCTTTTCATCCCTTGCGATCTGCTCGAGATACTCACGAGTGGCAGGTTTTTCGCTGGCATTGTCTACGATGAGGATTTCATAGTTTGCCTGCGATTGAGTACGGCTCAGGCTCTCAATACAGGGGCGTAAGTACTCCAACTTGTCTTTCGTTGGAATAATTATTGAGCACGCCAGGGATTCAGCGTTTGGAGCTAGGGAGTCTGGCTGCGGCATGATCTCAAGGTAACGATTGACTGAGTTTCAGGAAATGAGTTTTTTAACGAATCTGCCTAGTGCCCGAAATGGGCGGGTCAGCTTCCAGGAGATTGAGCCGCGTATTTCCTGAATCTGGCCTTCCAGATTCTGGTTATGGCTCAGGGCTGCATCAAGTCTGCTATTGGTGTGTGACAGCTGCGTCTTGGTGGTTTCCAGGTGGTGAGTAAACTCTTCTATTCTGCTTGCCAATGCTTCCTGTGTCTGCTGATGCTCCAGATTGACGGCGTGTTCGTCCTGCAGCTTCTGGTCCAGTGCTTCAATCTCAGCGGCGAGATTCTGCACAGTAAGTGAATCATCCATGGAACCCAACAGTTGGTTAAGTCTTTCCCCTCGCCACAGAGGCATCCACTTCTTGAACAACATCGCGCGAGCCTGGCCGATTTCATTGTCATTTTGGTACCGCAGGGATGCTTCGGAAATGTCCGTGTCCGATTCGCCGCCCTCTCGATAGTATGCTGAGAGATTGTCGAGATGTACGAATTCAGTGTATTCGTTGAGCTGTAACCAGAAATCCCAATCTTCGAAGATGTCAAACTGCTTATCGAAGCGACAGCCATTCTCATAGAGCCTGCGATTAAACAGCATGGCATGGATCGGAATATAGTTGTCGCGCATTAGAAGTACCGGATCAAATTCGCGATCGAATCTGTAATCGATGGCTTCGCCATCAGCATTGGTTTTTTGCACACTGCTGTAGGCGGCCGCAATGTCAGAATTTGTTTTGAGTAGGTTCAGCAAGGCAGCGATGTGGTCGGGAGCAATCCAGTCATCGTCATCCAGAAACATAAACCAATTGCCTTTCGCCGCTTCCATGCCGGCGTTCGCGGCTTCGGAACGCTTCAACCGGGATCCGGTGCTCACAAGGCTACAATTCAGGTTTGGGAAATTAGCTGTGAAAGCTGAAAGATCTGTTGCTGCTGCATCTACCAGCACGACTTCGATAGCAGGGTGGGTTTGCCCGGCAACAGATTGCAGTGCCTGGTCCAGTTCCTTGCGCCCAGTAGTTCGGCAGATTACAGATACAAGTTCTTCGTTGGAGGCAGCGGTGTCACTGGGCATAGTGAGTCAGGCTATTTCAGGCGGAATCCAGATCCAATTGTCGATCCAGTACTGCGCCAACCACGTGTCCTATGAAATCAAGGAACAGGGTATCGAGATTTACATTGAAATAGTTCTCAGCTTTGTTTCCCAGGGCAAGTAATGCAAGCACCTCACCATTACTGATAACCGGGCACAGCGCTGTAGATCGAATGGAGCCACTCTGGTTGGGAAACAGATTTTCTATCTGATCGGCTTCAATTGCACCGCAGTGCGTGCGCTTTAATCTGAATACATCACCATAAGCAGACTTGAGAGAGGCCAGGGACTCGATCCGTATCGATTGAGCAACATGCATATCGGGATGCTCTACAATAATGATTTCGCAGGCATCAATGCTGTCGTGGTTGGATAGTTGGTCGACAGCAACGTTGGCAATTTCGGTTATACCTCTGGCACGAAGCAGGGCAAGGACAAGATTGCGGGTAGTGTCGAATAGCTGATCATTGTTACGCGCATTCTCGAGCAGATTGTTAAGCTTTTGCCGTGCTTCGATGCCTCGCTCTCGCAAAATAGTGACCTGCCGCTCCAGCAGTGAAATAGCCTTGCCACTTTCGTGAGGCAACGACAGCTCAGCAAGCAGTTCATCCTGTTCCAGGAAAAAGTTAGGATTCTCCTGAAGGAAAGCGACCACCTGCTCCACGCTGAGTTTGTCTTCGTTACTATCCGATAGATCTTCCGCGGTGGATGCGTCTTTGCTCATAGTTCTACTGTCCCCTCGAAGACTGTGGTTGCCGGACCGGTCATTTTTACTGTGCTTCCTGGTCCCTGCCACTTAATATTCAAGAATCCCCCTGCCAGTCTCACTGAAACTTCTTCATCTAACAAGCCCTGAATTCTGCCAGCTACCACGGCAGCGCAGGCACCAGTGCCACAGGCCAGGGTTTCCCCAGTACCACGCTCGAAAACTCGTAACCTGATCTCCCCGGAATTGATCAATTGCATGAAGCCCACATTCACGCCTTCGGGGAAATCCGGGTGATTTCCCAGTGTGCTTCCAATATCTTTGACGGCCGCCTGAGCCAGGTCTTCAACTCTCAGAACCGCATGGGGATTGCCCATTGATAGCGCGCTGAAGGCAAGTTGTTGCTGTTCGCCCTCGAACTGGACAGGGCGCTCGTAAATCTCCTGCTGCAGGTGATTGCGAAAAGGAATTTTGTCGAGCTCAAATTCTGGTTGGCCCATATCCACAGTGACATTGCCGTCTGAATCGGTTTCCAGGCTGAGAATCCGATTAATGGTTTTGACGCGCACCGGATTGCGCTCACTCAGTCCTTTTTCGTGGACGAAGCGGGCAAAGCATCGAGCGCCATTCCCACAATGCTCAACTTCAGTGCCGTCTACATTGAATATGCGGTAGTTGAAATCCACTTCAGAATCCCCTGGCGGTTCAACCAACAGCAATTGGTCAAAGCCAATGCCGAAGCGTCGGTCGCCCAAATCCTTGATCTGCTCTGCACTTAGCGCTACAGATTGTGTCACGCCATCAATGACTACGAAGTCATTGCCGAGGCCATGCATTTTTGTGAAAGCGATTTCCATAACAAGTAAGAATTCAATTTTTCCCGCGTACTGGCAGTATCAGTTTCTCTTTCCTGTGTAGCCCTAGTCTGGCAAACAGCTTTCTGAATCGAATAACTGCTGCACCGTTTCCCTGGGCCTGACCAGGTAGTGACTGGAACCGTCTACCATAATCTCTGCTGCACGGGCTCGGGTATTGTAGTTTGAGCTCATCACAAAACCATAAGCTCCAGCAGACCTGACCGCAAGTAAGTCACCTGCCTTTACAGCCAGCTCACGATCCTTGCCCAGAAAGTCGGCAGATTCACAAACAGGCCCTACCACGTCAAACAGCTCTCGTTCCGCGGAAGATGTTTCTACTGCAATAATTTCTTGCCAGGCACCATACAGGGCAGGGCGTAACAGGTCATTCATCGCGCCATCGACGATGGCAAAGTTCTTGTGTTCATTGCGCTTAAGATACTCAACACGAGTAAGGAAAATGCCCGCATTGGCAGCGATAGATCGACCGGGTTCTACCATCAGTGTCATGTCCCTCTGCAGGAACCTGTCTTTGACTGCCGCGATCAACTCCGAAGGATGGGGCGGTTGCTCATCACCATAGGTAACTCCCAGGCCTCCGCCCATATCAAAATGATGGAGACGAATGCCTTCTTCCGCCAGCTGGTCTACCAGTGCCAACAGTCTGTCTATGGCATCGAGAAACGGATCTGTGCTGGTGAGTTGAGAACCGATGTGACAGTCGATACCGGCCAATTCGATACCATCCATCTCAGCAGCATCGCGATAGGTCTGCAGGGCGACATCGCTTGCGATTCCGAACTTGTTTTCCTTGAGACCTGTTGAAATGTAGGGGTGCGTACCGGCATCCACATCGGGATTTACCCGCAAGGATACTGGAGCTGTCACCCCGTGACTGATGGCGATAGTGTTGATTCGGTCCAGTTCCGCGGCGGACTCGACGTTGAAACAGCGGATCTCCAATTCGAGGGCACGCTCAATCTCGGCAATTGTCTTGCCCAGCCCGGAGAAAATGACCTTGCCTGGATCTCCTCCGGCCGCCAGCACTCTCTCCAGCTCGCCTCCAGAGACAATATCGAATCCCGCGCCCTTGCGAGCCAGTACATTGAGCACTGCCAGATTCGAATTTGCCTTGACCGCATAACAGACCAGGTGCGCCAACCCAGACAGGGCTTCCTGATAAACCTTGTAGTGACGTTCCAGTGTGGCACGGGAATAGATGAAGCAAGGCGTGCCGTAGGATTCGGCGAGCCCGGCGACAGGCACATCTTCGGCATAGAGCGAATCGCCCTGGTAGTTGAAATGGTCCATGATACTTGCCCTGGGGCCCGGGTGTTTAAGCCTGAAAAGTCGTCGCGGAGAACTGCTGCTCGGGTCGCGTCAGTCCTCCTTTCTGGCCACAGCCAAGGAGGATGCTGCAAACTGCTATCAGGGCGATTAATCGAATTGAAGCTCTCATCAGTATCGAATAAAGCGGATCAGATCGGGAAGCGCCAGATTATACCTGTCGGGTCCGCATAAACACAGTAGCAGTCCCACGGTGCAGCCGGATAGCGGGCAGCTATGTGGTTGATTTTCTGCGCTAAACCACTCGTCTCAGTAACGCTTGAAAATTTTCTGGCGCATCCCTATATTCTCGAACTCTTTCATTAAGGGCAGCGACCCTGTCAATCGCTGCGAACACTGATTCCGGAACAAGCAAGAAGCGGCCTGGCAATGATTAAAATAGAAAACCTAACGAAGAAATTTGATCAGTTTGTTGCCGTTGATAATCTGAGCTTCGATGTAAAAGAAGGTGAGGTACTGGGCTTTCTTGGCCCCAACGGCGCTGGCAAATCCACTACCATGAAAGTCATCACTGGCTTCCTGTCGCCCACCCATGGTAAGGCGGTGATCGATGGCTTCGACATTAGCGAGAATCCAATCGAAGCGAAATCGCTGATTGGTTACCTCCCCGAGGGTGCACCTTCCTATGGCGACATGACCACAATCGAGTTTCTGCGTTTTATCGCCAGGGTAAGAGGCTTTCATGGTGATGAGATTGAGCAGAGAGTGAATCACGCCATTAACGAAGTAGCCCTAGAATCGGTCCGACACCAGACTATTGAAACCTTGTCAAAGGGATTCAAGCGCCGCGTTGGGCTGGCACAGGCAATCATGCATGATCCGAAAGTACTGATACTCGATGAGCCAACCGATGGATTGGATCCAAACCAGAAGCATCATGTACGTGAACTGATACGCAACCTGGCCCGCGACAAGATCGTCATCATTTCAACCCACATCCTCGAAGAAGTCACAGCGGTGTGTACCCGGGCCATTATTATTGCGGAAGGGAAAATTGTCGCTGATGGTACCCCGGCAGAACTCGAATCCCGCTCCCGATTGCATCAGGCAGTCAGCGTTCGCTTGAGCAGTGACTATGATCTTGAAGCAGATCTTGGATCGGTAGCTGGTGTAGCTGGCGTAGAAAAAGTTGAAGACGAAGCTCTTACCTACACCATTCTCGCAAAAGAAGGACAATCCATTTTTGCGCAGCTGTCAGATATCGCTCAGGAAAAGCACTGGCCAATTACTGAGTTTCATGTGCAGCGAGGTCAGCTTGAAGATGTGTTCCGCAACGTGACACAGGGAGTGTAATCATGGGCAACCTGCAAACAATCTTCACCAGAGAGTTAATGAGTTACTTCGCCACTCCACTGGCGTATATCTTTGTTGTCATCTTTCTTATTACTAACGGAATTTTTACTTTCGATATGGGCGGCTTCTACCTGCGTGGCCAGGCGGATTTGCTGCCATTTTTCGGATTTCACCCGTTTCTCTATCTGTTCATGATCCCTGCGATCGCGATGACATTGTGGGCAGATGAGCGAAAAACAGGAACTATAGAGCTGCTGCTTACTTTGCCGGTGAAACTTTCAGATGTGGTGTTGGGCAAGTTTCTGGCAGCCTGGGTGCTTACCGGGATCGCCTTGTTACTCACCTTTCCAATCTGGATTACCGTCAACTATCTGGGCGATCCAGACAACGGCGTTATTTTTGCTGCGTATATAGGTAGCTGGTTTATGGCAGGGGGCTTTCTGGCCATTGGATCCTGTATGTCAGCCTGTACCAAAAACTCGGTAATCGCATTTATTCTTACCGTCACTATTTGCTTCCTGTTTGTGATGATGGGTTCGCCTTTGGTGCTGGATAATGTGCCAGGCATTGTTCCACAGTTCCTGGTAGATGCTTTTGCCGCCATGGGGTTTCTGACTCATTTCAATTCCATCTCCAAAGGTGTTTTTGATCTGAGGGATTTTCTGTTTTTTAGTGTCTTCATTGCTGCCTGGCTACTGGCCAGCGCGGTAGTGATCGAAATGAAGAAAGCGAACTAGGGGGAAGAGAGCAATGAATACTAAGACGCTTTTTTCATCTGCAGGTCTGCTTGCTATCGCAGTTGCGCTTATCGTGTCTGTCGGTGTCATTAGCGTACTGCCAAGCTTTCGCATCGACTTAACCGAAGACCAGCTTTATACACTCTCCGATGGATCACGAAACATCGTGTCCAACCTGGATATTCCAATCGAGCTGATGTTTTTCTACTCAGAGAGTGGCACCGAAGATCAACCACAGATACGGGCCTATGGCACCCGGGTACAGGAGTTACTCGAGGAAATTGTCATTGCCAGTGACGGCAACCTGACACTCACGCTCATCGACCCGGAACCTTTTTCTGAAGATGAAGATCTGGCCACACAATACGGTATTCAGGCAGTGCCTGTTACCCAGGGAGGCCTGGAAATTTACTTTGGCCTGGTGGCCTCACCCAATGTGGATCCCTCGGAAATCAATCCTTTGGCGCCACCGATGCCACAGACCATGCCACTGATTCGACCAGATCAGGAACAGTTTCTCGAATATGAATTCTTGAAGCTCATCATCAATGCTGCGAATCCAGAGCGAACCACTGTGGGCTTGTTGACGGCACTGGATATCGATGGTGGTTTCGATCCGGCCGCCGGGCAGGCGACGCCGCCCTGGTTTGTCATGGATCTGATTCGGCAGCTCTATGATGTGCGCCGTGTGAATATGGCGGACGCAGTGATTGAGGAAGACATCGATATCTTGATGGTGGTACACCCCCAGGACTTGTCTGAGCAGATGCTGTACGCCATCGATCAGTTTGTCATGGGAGGTGGTGAAACGTTGGTATTCCTGGATCCCAATGCAGATTCCATGGTGACCCGTTCACCCCAGGGTGCGTTGATTCCCGCAGGTATGCGTTCAGATCTGCCTGGCTTACTGGAAAGCTGGGGCGTCTCTTACGCGAGCGACAAGGTACTGACTGATAGTGACCTCGCCCTGAGGGTTCGCATGAGCCAGACGGAGCGGCCTGCACCTCATCTGGGTATGCTGGGTGTGCAAAGGCAGTACCTTGCACAGGATGACATTATTACCAGCCGACTGGAGACAATTAACTTTTCGTCCACTGGTGTCATTGCTCCTGCTGAGGGTGCCGCCACCTTATTCGAACCTCTGATTGAATCATCTACCAACACCATGTTGATGGAAGCAAGTCTTCTCGAGAATGTTACCGACCCTTCGATCCTGTTCGACGAGTTTGAGTCGTCGAACCAGAGTCATGTCATTGCAGCGAGGATCAGTGGCGTCATCGATTCCGCTTTTCCCGAGGGTCGCCCCGTGGAGGAAGCTGAGGAGTCTGAAGAGGAACCGGCACAGGAATCTGAAGAAGTTGCAGAAGACCTTGCCGGGGATGAAGAACAAGAAGCGACGCTCGCAGAAACTGAGGAAGCGGAAGAACCACTACCCGCACATATCGCCAGCTCACAGGGAGAGGTCTCCATCGTCGTGTTTGCTGATACCGACATATTGACCGACCGTCTTTGGGTCCAGGTCGCACAGTTTCTGGGCCAGCGAATTCCACAACCTTTCGCCAACAATGGAGATATCCTGATCAATACACTGGACAATCTTAGTGGTGGTGCTGATCTGGTGAGTATCCGCAGTCGTGGCACCTATTCGAGGCCATTTACCCGAGTCATCGACCTGCAACGCCAGGCTGACGATCGTCTGCGTACTGAAGAGGCTGAGCTACTGGATAGATTGGCGGAAACAGAAGCATCACTGGCGCAACTGAATCAGGATGAAAACGGCAACCCTCTCGGTCAGCTGACTCCAGAGATTCAGGCAGAGATTGATCGCTTTAACGGGGAGATGCTGGATACACGCCGACGATTGAGAGACGTGCAGTTTCAACTTACCGAAGACATTGACCGTCTGGGTGCAAACCTCAAGGCTATCAATACTGTCGCAGTGCCAGTCTTGCTCACTATCCTGGCCCTGTTAGCGCATTTCACCAGGGTGCGGCGCCGAAGAATGGCGTAGTCTTATTCAGCAGCAGGGCGATAAGGTAAGTTCACTGTGATGTGAGTGCCTTCGCCCAGCTCGCTTTGAATAGTCAAGTGCCCGCCATGAGCCTCTGCAATCAGACGGCACAGGTAGAGCCCAAGTCCGAAGCCTCCGGTATTACGTTGTCTTGAACTATCCGCGCGATAGAAAGGTTCAGTAATCTGATTCAGATGCTCTTCAGCAATTCCCTCGCCCTGATCGACAACGTCGATGACTGCCTCATCATCTGCAAACTGAAGTTGCACTTTGATGGGGTTTGATTCTCCGTGTCGGATTGCGTTGTTCAGTAAATTCGTTATCAGTAAGCGCACCCGCAGGCGATCAATGTTGAAGAGCTGGTCTTCTTCCGGTACCTCAACCTGCAAGCCGCCTTCATAGTCTGCAAACTGTTCTGAAACGCCGCTGACAAACTCCGCGAGGTAGACAGGTTCCTCTACCAGCACCGCGTGTTCCTGGTTGAGTCGCTCGGCCTCCAACAAATCGGCAATCAGCAGGTCAATCTCGTCGATATCTTCTCTGAGTTGCTCTTTCTCTTCGCTCTCAGGCATGAATTCCAATCGCAACTTGGCCTTGGTAATTGGAGTACGCAACTCATGACTAATCGCCAGTAGTAATTGTCGCTTTGCCTCCAACATGGATTGCAGAGAATCAGCCATGTGATTGATGCTGTCCGTAAGTTCACCCAGTTCATCCTGGCGATTACTCTGCACCCGATAGTTCAGATCCCCTTTCTGAATGCGCTCCGCGCCTCTGCGCAGCTGATGCACCGGCGCGAGCAGTCGGTTGACCATGAAGTAATTGAAAAACAGGACCACGATCGCCAGGGCGCTGCCGGCATACAGCACCAGATAGTTGAACT
Source organism: uncultured Pseudohongiella sp. (assembly GCA_965267495.1). GTDB lineage: Bacteria > Pseudomonadota > Gammaproteobacteria > Pseudomonadales > Pseudohongiellaceae > UBA9145. The sequence goes on from OZ254078.1 coordinate 3,859,866, forward strand.
GGTTTTCACCCTGAAATCGGGGATAGAGAAAAAACTCATAGCCACCGCGATCAACATGGATGATGCCTTCATTGCTCACTGTACGAACTTCAGCATCGCTTGAGAGCGCGCGATCGAACTCGGAGGCATCCACATTCAGTCTGTTCTCTGAATCTGAACTCCAGCGCATGATGGGATTGCGAATATTGATGGTCCAGTCCAGTTCATTGGCAAGGCGCATGGCATTACTGAGATTCGGTGGTGTGCCAATGTCCTCCAGAATTGATTCCACATTTCGGGTAAAAAAGTCAGGTATGGTTTCGATTGAGGTTGTGTTCTGGTTTATGGCGCGCAGGGATACCGAGATGATGATAAAGAAACTCACCACGGTAAATCCGAAGATAAAGATCAAACGGAGAAAAAGGGATTTAGTAACTTGCTGAACGAGAGGGGTCATAGTTGCTCGCCGACAAAAGTATAGCCACGTCCCCACACGGTCTTGATAAAGCGTGGTGTTTTGGACGTGTCTTTCAACTTGTGTCGTAAGCGACTAACGAGAGTATCAACGGCTCGGGAAAACAGTTCGGCATCGATGCCCCGCAAACGATTCATTAGTTCGTCACGGGTAAAGGTTTTGTTGGGGTATTGCATAAACAGGATGAGAAGCTCGTACTCCATGGTCGTGAGTTCGAGTACTTCACCATCTAGTTTAACTTCTCGGCGTGACACATCGACTTCGAGCCCATTGATGGGTTTGATATCCCGGACTGTATTGTCGTCGCTGCTACGACGCAGAATATTGTGTATGCGTGCAACCAGTTCCCTTGGTTCGAAGGGTTTAGGCAAATAGTCATCTGCGCCCAGCTCCAGGCCGACTATGCGATCTGTTACCTCGGCATGCGCAGTTAACATGAGAATCGGTAGTTGTCCGTAAATGGAAGACTTGGCGCGAATTTCCCTGCAGATCTCGAAACCATCTTTCTCGGGTAGCATGACATCCAGAATCAGCAGATCAGGTTTGACTTTCTTTATCAGTTCAAAGCCTTTGCTGGGTGTCAGTGCTACATGCACTTTCATGTCATAACGTTCGAGATACTGGGTAAGCAAATCGCCCAGTTTCTCGTCATCATCAATAATCAGGATTTGTTTCAATTCAGTGCCGCCATAATCCGCAGAGCCCAGCAATAGTACGAATTCAGCTCTGTGAAATCAATTGCCCCCAAACTAAGCAGCCGTGAATGTTTACTGGTCAATCTTTATGAACAGATAGCCATTGTCATAGTAGTCACTGTCCAGGAGTTGTCCGTAGCGTTTCATCCAACTGCCATCGTTCAGGTCTGCAGCCAATCGACCCAGGCCTTTGTCCAGCGACGTGGCGCTCAGCTTGTGGAAAGTAGAGATGCCGTGGCGAAATTTCTCTTCCAGGTAATTTTGGGGTCTGGCCCAGTCGGCAACGGCGAAATGATCAACCAGGTCTTTCGGAATCGGGAAGGGCTCTACAATGAGTTTTCCTTGCAATTCACCTAAGACATAGTCTTTGAGTTCGCCTATCGTTGGACGCAATGACAGGTCAACTTCACCGAACTCAGGAAAGTAGTCTATTAACCAGAAATCAGACTTGTGTTCGATATCGAAAGCAAACATGGCTATCGGTCCACCATCACTGACTCGAAGTGCTTCACGTATGCCTGCTTGCCAATCCTGAAAATGATGCAGGCACAAGGTCATGACGACGCCATCAAAAGTATTGTCAGGAAAAGGAATGTTTTCAGCGCTGCCATCGATCCAGCTGAGATTGGCATGATGATGGCCCTGGCTGCGCATCACTTCGGAAGGTTCGACCGCATGTACCAGAAAACCTCTCTCCGCCAGGGCCCGGCTGTAGTTGCCCGTGCCTGCGCCAATGTCGATTAATCGGGCACCCTCAGCAAGTCCAAGTAAGCTGACCAGTTTCTCAACGATACGAGGGTCGGCGGCTCTCGTTGAGCTATAGGTCTTGCCAATTTGATCATAGTGAGGAGGCATAGGGACGAAGCAACTCATCAATATCAGAAAACACCAAGCTTGAAACTACGACAATTAGTCCTATAAATATAGGCTCAGGAATTGCGAATTTGTGGTGTTATTCGAGGGCTGCGACTTATGAAACCCTTATATTCTCTGCTACTGGGCGTCATGGCGCTGTTACTGCCGTTGTCAGGCTTGGCCCAGCTACCGGAATACACTGACTTCAGTACCAACGATGAAGCGAACAACATCGAAGTCTTCAAGCGTACCAGCCCCTCTGTGGTGAACATTACCAACGCGCGACTGGTTCGTTCCTTTTATTCGCTTAATCCTCAGCAGGTTCCACAGGGCAGTGGCACTGGATTCATCTGGGATGAGGCAGGCCATATCGTCACTAACTACCATGTGGTGCAGCAGGCAGATCAGGTGCTGGTCACAATGCAGGACGGTACAACCTATGATGCCCGCTTCGTCGGTCTGGACCCAAGCCGGGATCTGGCAGTATTAAAGATTGATGCGGAGGACCTGGAGCTGGTGCCGGTTCAGCCGGGTGATTCCTCATTGCTGGAAGTGGGCAGAAAGGTCATCGCGATTGGTAATCCCTTCGGGCTGGATACCACCATGACCGTCGGTATTGTCAGTGCACTCGGCCGTGAAATCGACTCGGTCAATCGCCGCAAGATCAACGATGTGATTCAGACTGATGCTGCCATTAACCCAGGTAATTCCGGCGGACCGCTCCTCAACAGCCTCGGGCAACTGGTGGGCGTGAACACGGCTATCTACAGCCCCAGCGGGGGCAGCTCTGGCATCGGTTTCGCGATTCCGGTCAACACCGTCAAACGGGTTGTGCCGGAACTGATTCAATATGGACGGGTGCAGACGCCCATTCTGGGTATTACCCGCGTACCGCAACCGGACTACTATCGGCAACTCTGGGGCATTGAGGGTGTTATCGTCCTGGACACCCTGGAAGGCAGTAGCCCCGATTTACAAGGTATGCGAGGCCTGAGCAGGGTTGATCGCGGGCGCATTCGCCTTGGAGACGTCATCGTGGAGGTAGAAGGCGAAGCGATTCGCAATGAAGAAGACCTCGCCGAGATTATAGAACGGAAACGCCCAGGTGACGTGGTGTCGGTGCGAACGATTCGTGACAATCGTTTGTTGGAATACCAGATAGAGCTGCAGGCACCGCTCAATCAATAGGTGAATCAGACCTGTCGAGCTTCCAATCTGTGCCGGCAGTCTTTCGCGGCAGTGCGAACCTGGTCAGGTGCAGTGCCGCCCAGGTGATCTCTTGCTGCCAGTGCACCTTCAAGGGTTAATACCGAGAACACATCTTCCGCAATCAGGTCACTGAACTGCTGAAGTTGCGCCAGGTCAAGCTCTGCCAGATCCTTGTCCTCTTCTACAGCGAGCGCAACAGCATTGCCCACCGCTTCATGGGCATCGCGAAATGGCAATCCTTTCTTCACCAGGTAATCTGCCAGGTCCGTGGCCGTGGCAAATCCCTGCCGGGTTGCGGTCAACATGTTTTCCCGTTTGCAGGTCAAGGCAGGCATCATGTTCACATAGGCAAACAGACAATCTTTCACCGTATCGAGAAGAT